>NZ_CP123000.1:4740000-4942500 GCF_029854435.1 Neorhizobium petrolearium
GTCGCCGGCCAATATCTTCAAGCATTTTCACTCGAAGGCAGCGCTGGCGGATGCCATCTGTGACCGGCATATCAGCCGCATGATCGGGCGATTCGGGACGCTTGACGAACCCGCTCCGGCGCCCGAGCGGCTTGCGATCGTCGTGCGCAAGCTGATGGAGGCACATCTTCAGGACATCCGCGAAAACCCTTTCCTCTTCGAGATGATCTTTCTGATGTCCGAAGCCGATCTGCCGAGCGGGCAGCATTACAAGGAACTGATCGAGTCCCTCTTTACCGATCTCATCCGCCAGGGCGTAGCGAGCGGTGCGTACAAATGTACCGACCCGCACGCGATAAGTCGGCATGTCGCAGCCGCTTTTGCGAGCGTGCTCCATCCTGTTCTTCTGGCCAAGTCCGACAAGGCCGAACTTTATGACCGATGTGACGGCCTCACTGGACTTGTGAATGCTGCGTTGCAAAATCCGCTTGTAAAGTGACGATTTTTAACTTACGTCACTTCCCCACCGCAGACCGTTGGCCGAATTCTTCTTTCGACCACCACTGTTCTGACCACTCAAGACGGGGTACCTTCTCCGTCCTTCGCCCCGGCACATATCGTCTGCCGTGGCGATTACCCAAACGCCTTGCCTTGGATGACGCCATGATCGGACGCAAACTGATTCTACCACTGCTGTTTTCTGCAGCTCTTGCGGCTTGCAGCGATTCTGGCCAACAGCAATCCGCAGGCGGAGCTCCGCAACGGCCGCCGCAGCCGGTCAGCGTCGTGACCCTGCAGAAATCCGAACAGCCGCTCACGACGGTTCTTTCCGGCCGTGCGGCAGCCTTCCAGTCGGCCGACATCCGGCCGCGCGTCGGCGGGGTGATCAAGCAGATTGCGGTGAAGGAGGGCAGCTTCGTGAAAGCCGGCGATCTTCTCTACAAGATCGAGGACGACACCTATCTCGCCTCGGCAGCCGAGGCCCAGGCCGCATTGGAGCGTTCGGAGGTGAGCGTGCCGGCGGCCGAGGCCAATCTTCAACGCTACGAGCGGCTGGCCAATAGCGGCGCCTCGCAAAAGGAATATGAGGACGCTCGCACGACACTGCTTCAAGCCAGGGCCTCTGTTTCAGAGGCTCGCGCGGCTCTGCAGACAGCTCAGATCAATCTCGGCCTGACCGAAGTCCGTGCGCCTTTCGACGGGGTCACCTCGGCCACCCGATTCTCGGTCGGCAACGTCGTCACAGCAAGCCAGACCGATGCTTTGATGACCCTGCGCCAGATCAACCCGATCTATATAGAGCTGAACGAATCAAGCGTGAATCTGCGGCGTCTGAGGACGACCATCGCTGCCGGAAACCTTGACCGCAAGGAAAATGACGAGATAACCCAAATCCGCCTCACCTTGGAGGACGGCTCCGATTATCCCCACATCGGCAAGCTCGATATGTCCGAAATGGCGGTCAGCACGACCACCGGCACCGTTTCCATCCGCACCCTGTTCGACAATCCCGACAATCTCATCCTGCCGGGCATGTTTGTGCGCGCCACCATCACCGTTGGCAGGGAAACGGGTTATCTCATTCCCCAGCGCGCGGCCAGCCGGAACGCCAATGGCGAACTCACGGCGCAGTTCGTGACCGCCGACAACAAGGTCGAAACGCGCACTTTCCGCAGCAGCCAGCTTTCCGGCAACAACTGGCTGGTCACCGACGGCGTGAGCGACGGAGACAAACTCATCGTTGATGGCCTCCAGTGGATCACCGATAACGCCACCGTCAATCCCGTTCCTGCGGAGATTGATTCCAAGGGCTTCGTCATAGAGAAACCGGTCGTCGGCGATGCCCCGACGCCGAAGTCGTGATGTCTCGCGGCTTGTTCGGCAACATCGGGATCAGGAACTAGATCATGTCCCTTTTTTTCATTCGGCGGCCGATCTTCGCATGGGTCATCTCCATCGTCATCATGCTCGGCGGCGTTCTCGCCATCAATACCTTGTCGATTTCACAATATCCGGAAATCGCCCCGCCAACCGTGCGCATCTCCGCTTCCTATACGGGCGCCAGTGCCGACACGGTTAAGAAAACGGTGACGCAGATCATCGAGGACGGCATGACTGGCCTGGATGGCCTCACCTATATGACCTCCTCCTCCACAACCGGGCAGGCCAGCATCTCGCTGACCTTCGACAACAGTGTCGATGCCGACATTGCCCAGGTGCAGGTCCAGAACAAGCTGCAACTCGTGACGTCGCAACTGCCGTCCATCGTCCAGGATCTGGGTATCGAGGTCACCAAATCGACATCCAGTATTCTGCTCGTCGGTGCACTCGTTTCCACCGATGGCAAGCGATCTTCCGCCGATTTGGGCGACATCTTCTCGACCCAGATCGAAGATCAGGTGAAACGCCTGGAAGGCGTCGGCAGCATCAACTCCTTTGGTTCGGCCTATTCGATGCGAATCTGGCTCGACCCGTTCAAGCTCAGAAAATTCCAGCTGACACCCGCAGACGTCACATCGGCCATCCAGATCCAGAACACTCAGGTCTCGGTAGGGTCGGTAGGCGGCCTGCCGTCCGTCGAAGGCCAGCAGATCAACGTCACCATGACGGCCCAGAGCCAGCTGACCACCGTGCCGGAATTCGAACGAATCATCCTCAAGGTCGACACCAGTGGCGCCAACGTGCGCCTCAGCGATGTGGCGCGCGTCGAGATCGGCCAGGAGAGCTATTCCTCCAGTTCCCGCTCCAATCGCCAGCCCGCTTCGGGTTTCGCAGTCAACCTGGCAACGGGCGCGAATGCGCTTGATACGGCGGACCGCGTCAAGGCCAAGCTCGCCGAGATCGCACCGGCCCTCCCGCAAAGCGTGAAGATCATCTATCCCTACGACACCACGCCTTTCGTATCGCTGTCCATTGAAAAGGTGGTCCACACGCTGATCGAGGCCATTGTGCTCGTCTTCGTGGTCCTACTGGTATTTCTGCAGAATCTCCGGGCAACCTTCATTCCGATGATCGCTGTACCGGTCGTCTTGCTGGGAACCTTCGGCATTCTGGCGTTGACGGGATACTCGATCAATACCTTGACCATGTTTGCCATGGTCCTTGCCATCGGTCTTCTGGTGGACGACGCCATCGTGGTGGTGGAAAACGTCGAACGAATCATGGCGCAGGAAGGCCTCGGGCCACTTGAAGCCACCGAGAAATCGATGGGGGAAATCACCGGCGCGATCATAGGCATTGCGCTCGTGCTGACCGCCGTCTTCATTCCCATGGCATTTTTCGGCGGTTCCACCGGCATCATCTACCGGCAGTTCTCCGTGACGATCGTGTCGGCGATGCTCCTGTCGGCTGTGGTCGCCATTGTGCTCACGCCCGCCCTCTGCGCGACGATGCTGAAACCGATCGACCACGATAAGAAGGGGCGAGGGATCGGCGCCTGGTTCAACCGGGGTTTCGACCGGACCACGCATGGCTATGTGGGCTCCGTGGGTTACCTCCTGAAGCGTCCGCTGCGCGTGATGATCATGTTCGCCATCGTGATCGGGGGATGTGCCTGGTTCTTCACGCGACTTCCCTCCTCTTTCCTCCCGCAGGAAGACCAGGGCGTGTTGATGACAATCATCCAGCTTCCGAATGGCGCAACCAGTGCCCAGACAGCCGAGGTGATCGAGAAGGTCGAAAACTATTATCTCGACCAGGAAAAGGAAGGCGTCCAGGACGTCTTCGCGGTAAACGGCTTCAGCTTCACGGGCTCCGGGCAGAACAACGCCCTTGTTTTTGCGAGCCTTCGGGATTTCGACGAACGTCAGGACCCGAAGCTCGCTGCAGGCGCCATCGTTCAGCGCGCCATGGGCTATTTCTTCACGATCCGCGAAGCCCAGGTCTTCCCGCTGCTTCCTCCGGCAATTCAGGGCATGGGCAACTCCAGCGGTTTCTCCATGTATCTGGTCGATAGCGGCAATCACGGCTCGCAAGCCCTCGTGACGGCGTCCAAACAACTCGTGCAGGCCGCCAACAGCGGCAACAAGATCACCGCCATGCGCAGCAACGACCGCGATCAGGAAAGCCAGGTAAAGCTGTTGCTGGACCAGGAGAAGCTGAGCGCCATGGGAGTTTCGATTTCCGACGTCAATTCCATGCTGACGACCATTTTCGCCGGCAGCCGGGTGAACGACTTCACGCTGAACAACAAGATCAAGAAGGTCTATGTGCAGGCGGATGCGCCTTACCGCATGCAGGCGGAGGATCTGAAATACTGGGATGCCCGCAATTCCGACAACGAGATGGTTCCGTTTTCCTCCTTCACGGAAGCAACCTGGATCAACGGCCTGCCTTCCATTTCTGCCTTCAACGCCGTCACGGGTTTCTCCATGGAGGGGTCGGCCGCACCAGGTGTGAGCTCGGGCGACGCCATGAACGAAGTGGAACGCCTGGTATCCGAGATGGGGGGCGGCTATTCGGTAGCATGGCAGGGAATTTCCTATCAGGAGCGGCTTTCTGGCTCGCAGGCGCCGATGCTTTACGCGCTGTCGGTCCTGATCGTCTTTCTGTGCCTCGCAGCGCTCTACGAAAGCTGGTCGATCCCCTTCTCGGTTATCCTCGCGGTTCCCATCGGCGTGCTCGGGGCACTGACCGCGGCGCACTTTCTCGGGCAGTCGAACGACGTTTACTTCAAGGTCGGCCTTCTGACGACCATCGGTCTGGCGGCGAAGAATGCGATTCTGATCGTCGAATTTGCCAAGGATCGACAGCAGGGGGGCATGGGCCTTGTGGAAGCGACACTCGAAGCGGCTCGCCTGCGTCTGAGGCCGATCATCATGACGTCGCTTGCTTTCATTCTGGGTGTTGTTCCGCTCGCCATAGCCACGGGAGCCGGCTCCGCGGCGCAGAACGCGATCGGCGTCGGAGTGCTGGGTGGTATGCTTTCTGCAACACTCCTCGGAATTTTCTTCGTTCCCTCCTTCTTTGTTGTCGTTAGACGGTTATCAAACCGTGAAAAAGCGTAGCATAAGGATTATGTCGTTAACGGATTTGGTCTTCTAATACCGTCAGGAACAATCGAATCGCTCCTGACGGAGCAATCGGAAGCGGCATGAATGTCTGACTTCCAAGCGTTTAGGGCACTGGGACAGAAAAATGCTATCCACTCGAGTTGTTGCTCCTCTTATCACCGCGCTTCTGCTTTCGGGTTGCGTCGTCGGTCCCGATCACACGCCGCCGGAAATCTCCCTGCCGGGAAAGTTCGGCGAGGCCGGCGCTGCCAGCAACGGTGACGTGTCGCAGGTTGCCTGGTGGACCGCCTTCAATGACAGCCGCCTGAATGGCTATATCCAGACGGGCCTTGGGCAGAACCTCGACGTTCTCCAGGCTCTGGAACGAATCAATGCCGCACAGGCCAATGTCATCGTTGCAGGTGCCGGCGGGCTGCCTGCCCTGGACCTTGGAGCCTCTGCAAGCCGAAGCGGCAGTGAGGACATTGGAGGGCCGCTGAGCCCGTCGTCGTCCGGTCCTCAGACGACGGCCAGCGGCGATTTGACTGCGTCCTGGTTCCTCGATCTTTTCGGCCTTTATCGCCGCTCCAAGGAATCGGCGCTCGCAAGTCTTGACGCTGCCTATGCCAGCGCAGACGTGGCGAGGCTGACGCTTCTGTCACAGGTCGCGTCTGCCTATATCGACGTCCGCTATTATCAGGAGCGCCTCGCGATCGCTCGGCAGAACCTCGATTCGCGGCGGGAAACATTGAACCTCACCAAGCTTCAGCTCGAAGCTGGGGCGGCCTCCAGACTCGACGTCGTCCAGTCGGAAGGTCTCGTCAATTCAACGATCGCGGAAATTCCGGGCCTCGAGACCCAGTTCCGCCGCGCCACCCATCGCATCGCCACGTTGCTTGGATTGCCGGCATCCTCCCTCGTTGCTGAACTTCAAAAAGG
Source organism: Neorhizobium petrolearium (assembly GCF_029854435.1). Classification (NCBI taxonomy): domain Bacteria; kingdom Pseudomonadati; phylum Pseudomonadota; class Alphaproteobacteria; order Hyphomicrobiales; family Rhizobiaceae; genus Neorhizobium; species Neorhizobium petrolearium. Next base: position 4,745,910 of record NZ_CP123000.1, read on the forward strand.
TGCCCGCCAGCCGGTCGCCCGCTTCAATGCAAGAGCAGGCATCCCCGCTGATCTTATCCGCAACCGCCCGGACATTCGCGCTGCAGAACGGCAACTCGCCTCGGCCGTTGCCGAGATCGGCGTGGCCGAAGCGCAGCTTTATCCGTCCATCACGCTCGGCGGTTCGATCACGCCGTCCTACACCAGAATCTCTGCCGGTGAGAGCGGCGTTCTCGGCTGGTCCTTCGGTCCGCAGCTCAGCCTGCCGATCTTTGACGGCGGCCGCCTGAGGGGCAATGTGAAGATTGCCGAATCGTCGGCACGAGAATCCTATCTTGCCTGGAAGCAGACCGTTCTCGATGCAGTCGAAGAGGTCGAGAACGCGCTTGCCGCCGTGGCTCGCGACCGCCGCACGGTCGAAGCCTACCAGGCGACGGTGAAGTCCTATCAGGAAGCGTTGCAGCTCGCGACTGCAAGCTATCGTGACGGCGCATCCTCGCTGCTCGACGTGCTCGACGCGCAGCGCGAGGTCTCGACCGCGCAGGCGAGCCTTGCCCAGGCCGTGCAGCAGGTCGCACAGGACTATGTCACCCTCAACGTCGCGATCGGCGGCGGCTACGCCTTCGGCAAGACGGATGCCAAGGTCGCCTCTGTTGTCGTGAAGAAATAGATTCCGCTGATATACTGATGACAACAAAAAACCTCCGGAGCAGCCGCTCCGGAGGTTTTTATCATGGGCCGACGGGCCGGGGACGATCAGCTCTTGGCGCGTTCGACGTAGGAATTGTCTTCCGTCGCGATGACCACGCGGGTGCCGGCATCGATATGCGGCGGGACCATGGTACGGACGCCGTTGGAAAGAATGGCCGGCTTATAGGACGACGAGGCCGTCTGCCCCTTCACGACCGGCTCGGTTTCAACAATCTCGAGCGTGACGTGGCGCGGCAGCTGCAGAGCCAGCGCCACACCTTCATGCATGGAAAGGATGCAGGTCATGCCTTCCTGAAGATAGGCTTTCTGATCGCCCATCGTCTCCGCATCGACCACGACCTGGTCGTAGCTCTCCGGGTTCATGAAGTGGAAGCCTTCGCCGTCTTCGTAGAGATACTGGAAGTTCACGTCTTCCACGAAGGCGCGCTCGACCTGCTCGGTGGTCCGCCAGCGCTCCGACACCTTCACGCCGTCGACGATGCGGCGCATGTCGACCTGGGTGACGGGCGTGCCCTTGCCGGGATGGAAGTTCTGGGCGGTGAGAACGACATAGAGCTTGCCGTCGACTTCGAGGACGTTGCCCTTGCGGACGGAGGAGGCGATGACCTTGACCATGATATTCCTTATGGTGCGTACTGGCTTGTAACTGCCGAAAATGCATCGTAGAGGACCGGGCGGTAACCAGCCCGCAAGACGGCCCTCGTGATCGAGTATCTGTTTTCCGGCCGGAACTACTCCAAAACCGCGCAAAGTGGAAGCCTTGCCGGGAAGAACCGGCGAAGAAAGCCGTAAATGAGCTCATCCAGACCCGCCGTATCCCGCTCGCCCTGGTGGACGCAGGCAAACCACGCGGACCGCCGGCCCTTCCTGATGGGACGCAATGCGATCCAGGCGGCGCTGCGCGGATTTTTCGGCGAACGGGATTTCGTCGAAGTCGATACGGCCACGCTGCAGATCTCGCCAGGCAACGAGACACATCTGCATGCTTTTGCCACGGAGGCAATCGCGATCGACGGCGCACGGGCATCGATCTACCTGCACACCTCGCCCGAATTCGCTTGCAAGAAGCTGTTGGCGGCCGGCGAGAAGCGGATCTTCACCTTTGCGCATGTCTACCGTAACCGCGAGCGTGGGGCCTTGCATCACCCGGAATTCACCATGCTGGAATGGTATCGCGCCGGCGAGAGCTATGAACAGCTCATGGCCGACTGCGCCGACATGCTGGCGCTTGCCGCGGAGACCACCGGGACGGATCGTTTCATCTTCCGGGGCATGGAGGTCGATCCCTTTGCCGAGCCAGAGCGCCTGTCGCTCGCGGAGGCGTTCGAACGATATGCGGGCATAGACCTCCTCGCCTCCGTCGCCGCAAATGGCGAAACCGACCGCGATCTGCTGGCGGCTGGCTTGAAGCGGACCGGAATTCGCTTTGCCGAAGACGACACCTGGGCCGATCTCTTCAGCAGGGTGCTGGTGGAGAAGATCGAACCGCATCTGGGACAGAGCCGGGCGACAATCCTTTGCGAATATCCGGTTTCGGAAGCGGCCCTCGCCCGCCCCTCCGCCCGTGATCCGCGCGTGGCGGAACGTTTCGAACTCTATGCCTGCGGTGTCGAGCTTGCCAATGCCTTCGGCGAACTGACCGATGCCGGCGAACAGCGCCGCCGCTTCGAGCACGAGATGGCCGAGAAGTCCCGCATCTATGGCGAGCGCTATCCGATCGACGAGGATTTTCTCGCAGCACTTGCGGCCATGCCGGATGCAAGCGGCGCGGCCCTCGGCTTCGACCGGCTCGCCATGCTGGCGACGGGTGCCTCCCGCGTCGAACAGGTGATGTGGGCGCCGGTCGCGGAGGTCTTTTCGTGACGGCAGCCCGCTCATTGAAAACGCCGGAAGAGCTGCTGGCCGCCGGCCTGGTCGAGCCCGGAAAGCTCGACGGCCTCCGCGCCGTTGCGGACCGCTACGCGATCGCGCTGACGCCAACCGTTGTATCGCTGATCGACAGGGGTGATCCGAACGATCCGATTGCCCGGCAGTTCGTCCCCGATCCCGACGAATTGCTCGCGACGCCGGACGAACGCGCCGACCCGATCGGTGATCACGCGCACAGCCCCGTCAAGGGTATCGTGCATCGCTACCCGGACCGTGTGCTCCTGAAGGCGGTGCATATCTGCCCGGTCTATTGCCGCTTCTGCTTCCGCCGTGAAATGGTCGGTCCCGAGGGCGACGGCACGCTTTCGCCGAAAGAGTTGGCCGCCGCGCTCACCTATATCCGCGAGCATCCGGAAATCTGGGAAGTGATCCTCACCGGCGGCGACCCGCTGGTGCTTTCGCCGCGCCGGCTTGTCGCCATCATGCGGGGGCTTGCGGACATTGCGCATGTGAAGATCGTGCGCTTCCACACCCGCGTACCGGTTGTCGAACCGGACCGCGTGGACGGGGAACTGATCGAAGCGCTGAAGGACAGCGGCAAGGTGGTCTATGTGGCGCTGCATGCCAATCATCCGCGCGAGATGACGCAGACCGCCCGCGCCGCCTGCGCGCGGCTGGTCGATGCAGGTTTCCCGATGGTAAGCCAGACGGTGCTTCTGCGCGGCGTCAACGACGATCCGGCGGTCCTGGGCGAGTTGATGAAAGCCTTCGTCGAAGCGCGGGTCAAACCTTATTACCTGCATCATCCCGATCTGGCGCCGGGCACGGGCCATTTTCGGCTGGACATTGAGGAAGGCCAGAAAATCGTCTCGGCCTTACGTGGGAAAATCTCCGGCCTCTGCCAGCCGACCTATGTGCTCGACATTCCGGGCGGCCACGGCAAGGCGGCAATCGGCGAAAGCGCGATCCGCCGGCGAGGCGGCTGCTACTCCGTCAGCGATTTCCGCGGCGAGGAGCATATCTATCCTCCGAAATGACACGGCTCATCCTTCACGCGACCGATTCTGCCCGTGTCCTGAGATCTCGGAGAGCCCACACGAATGCGGAACCTCATTGGAATTGTATAAAGTGGCTCCGCATTCGCGTGGCCTTCGGCGTTCTCTCGGGGCTTCCGGCCCCTACAGGTGATCATCTCGCCTCGCTGCGTGGTCTCGTTCACGCCCGTCTTTTCGGGACAGGCTCACCACTTGCACGGCTCAACCGAACCTGACCCGGCGGCCAGGGGGAGGCTTGATAGGAGCAACCGCCTTTCGACATGCGCTCCACGGCTTTCACCTCTTCCACCTTTCCCGCACGTTACGGTTCCGATGGAAGCGCCGGCTCCCGCCTGCCCGCGAACGTCTCGCGAAACACTCCGGCGACGGAAGCGGGACAATTCTAGGCATGACGCAAGAGGGCGAGGACGAAAGGGAGTGATTTTTTCTGCCGGCTTCGGTCAAGGCCTTGATTTGCCTCACCACACCCCCCTCTGCCCTACCGGGCATCTCCCCCTCAAGTGCAGGGGAATTGCATATAATAAACATGCTATGGCTTCCGTGGAATGATGAAGCGGGCAGCATGCTCGATTCCCATATGCGATAGCCCTCCCCTCAAGTGGGGAGATCGGATCGACGCACCGGCTTCCTCAAACAAGCCCGCTTCGGTTAGATCGACGGCCTGCTGCCCAGCAAACGCTAAATGAGGCCAAGAGGGGAGCGGGCATGTGCTTGAATCCTCAGGTCAAGCACAGCAATGAGGAATACCTCCGCCGGAAGATCGGCGGAGGCTTTGATGCATCAATCCTTTCCGACCGGCATGTAGAGGTCGCCGCCGTCGCGGTATTTCGCGGCCATCGCCTCCAGCCCCTCCTTCTGCGCTTCGGCACGGATGTCGTGCGAAATCCGCATGGAGCAGAATTTCGGACCGCACATGGAGCAGAAATGCGCCACCTTGTGTGCCTCCTTCGGCAGCGTCTCGTCATGGAAATTGCGCGCCGTTTCCGGATCGAGCGACAGGTTGAACTGGTCCTCCCAGCGGAACTCGAACCGGGCGCGCGACAGCGCATCGTCGCGGATGCGAGCGGCGGGATGCCCTTTGGCAAGATCGGCCGCATGCGCGGCGATCTTGTAGGTGACGACGCCGACCTTGACGTCGTCGCGGTCCGGCAGGCCGAGATGTTCCTTCGGCGTGACGTAGCAGAGCATGGCCGTGCCGAACCAGCCGATCATCGCCGCACCAATGCCGGACGTGATGTGGTCATAGCCCGGCGCGATATCGGTCGTCAGTGGGCCAAGCGTATAGAACGGCGCTTCGCCGCAGACCTTCAGCTGCTTGTCCATGTTTTCCTTGATCTTGTGCATCGGCACATGGCCGGGGCCTTCAATCATCACCTGGCAGTCCTTCGCCCAGGCGATCTGCGTCAATTCGCCGAGCGTTTCCAGCTCCGCGAACTGCGCCGCATCGTTGGCGTCGGCGATCGAGCCGGGGCGCAGCCCGTCGCCGAGCGAGAAGGAGACGTCATAGGCGCGGCAGATGTCGCAGATCTCTTCAAAGTGCTCGTAGAGAAAGCTCTCCTTGTGGTGATGCAGACACCACTTGGCCATGATCGAACCGCCGCGCGAGACGATGCCGGTGACGCGGTCGACGGTGAGCGGAATGTAGGCAAGCCGGACGCCGGCATGGATCGTGAAATAGTCGACGCCCTGCTCGGCCTGCTCGATCAGCGTGTCGCGGAAAACTTCCCAGGTGAGATCCTCGGCAATGCCGTTCACCTTTTCGAGCGCCTGGTAGAGCGGCACGGTGCCGATCGGGACCGGTGAATTGCGGATGATCCATTCGCGGATATTGTGGATGTTGCGGCCGGTCGAGAGGTCCATCACCGTGTCGGCGCCCCAGCGGATCGCCCAGACCATTTTTTCGACCTCTTCCGCCATCGACGAGGTGACGGCTGAATTGCCGATATTGGCGTTGATCTTCACCAGGAAGTTCCGGCCGATGATCATCGGTTCGGTCTCCGGGTGGTTGATATTGGCGGGGATGATCGCCCGGCCTGCGGCGACTTCCTGGCGCACGAATTCCGGTGTCACAAAGTCTGGCACGTGCGCACCAAAACTTTCGCCATCGCGGGCAAGTGCTTCTTTCGCAGCCTGCCGTCCGAGATTTTCGCGGATGGCGATGAACTCCATTTCCGGTGTTATGATCCCGGCCCGCGCATAGGCGAGCTGGGTGACGGCCAGGCCTGCTTTCGCCTTCAACGGAGCATTGCGGACCGGGAATTCCGGCGTCAGGCGATCGCCGGTGACAAAGCCGTTGTCCTCCGGCTTGACGATGCGTCCCTCATAGGTCTCCACGTCGCCGCGGGCCTTGATCCAGCTTTCGCGAAGACGCGGCAGGCCGGATTCAATGCTGATCGTCGCGGGTTCGGCCGTATAGGGACCAGATGAGTCATAGACCGTCACCGGCGGTTCGCCGGAGGTCGGGTGCAGCGCGATCTCGCGCATCGGCACGCGGATGTCGGGATGAAGGACTCCGGGCTTCAGGACCTTCTTCGAGGCGGGAAGCGGGCCGGTGGTGACGACCGGGGTAAGCTTGGTGGTCGCGATATTCATGGTTGAGGCTCCAAGGTTTGACGTTTGGAGACCCAGTCCGGTGTTGGAATGATGGAAGAACGCCTTGAGCCGGAGCGGGAATCCCGCCATTGAGCCGTGAGCGTCCGCACCGTCCCTACGCCAGTATGAACTGGATCAGGTTCAACGGGTCACTGCGCCACAATCGGCAAAGCCGTATTGCCCAGCAGTATCTCAGCCCCTTGCCGGGACCCCCCTGGTGAATCCGGACATCAGAAACCGGAGCAGCCCTCCTGTCAAGCCAGTTCGGACAGATGCCGATCGATTGGATTTTAGCGAATCCCGCAGCCCGATTTTCAGCATGTTTCTTACCGGAATCTTATGCTTTCCGGCCTAAACATCCCGCCAGCGATGAACGCTTGAGTTCCAATTATCGGGAGACGTCGAGATGAACGAGACCATTCGCGAACTGCTGGCGAAACTGGGCAATCTGCCGGTCGCCATGACCGAGCTGGAAGATGGCGCCGATCTTTATGCGGCGGGCCTTTCTTCCTTTGCATCCGTGCAGCTCATGCTGGGCCTCGAAGAGGCCTTCGACATCGAGTTTCCGGACAACCTGTTGAACCGCAAGTCCTTTGCCAGCATCTCGGTGATCGAGCAGACGGTATCCCACATCCTGAAAGCCAAAGAGGCCGCGTGATGAGCCTTGCCGCTGTCGCAACCGATATGAGCCTCGGCGCACGCGCCCATCGCGTGGCGAGGGTGGCCGCCGATTTCGCCGATTCCGTCGACCGCGAAGGCCGCTTCCCGAAGGAAGCCGTCGATGCCATGAAGGCCGAAGGCCTGCTCGGCATCCAGATCCCCGCAGCCTTCGGCGGCGAGAGTGCAACGACGCAGGAGCTCGCGGAGATCTGCTCCATTCTGGGACAGGCCTGTGCCGCGAGCGCCATGGTCTTCGCCATGCACCAGATCAAGGTTTCGAGCCTTGTCGAGCACGGTGCCGAGAGCGAATGGCACAGGGATTTCATGCGCGAGCTTTGCGCTCGCCAGCTTCTCGTCGCCTCGGCGACGACGGAGGCCGGCATCGGCGGGAACCTGCGCAATTCCATCTGCGCCATCGAGATCGACGGCGACACCTGCCGGCTCGAAAAGGATGCGACGGTGATTTCCTACGGGGAGCACGCCGACGCGATCATGGTCACCTCCCGCGCCCGTGCGGACGCGGCTCCGGGCGACCAGGTGATGACCGTCTTCAGGAAGAGCCAGTATACGCTCGAAAAGACCGTCGACTGGGATACGCTCGGCATGCGCGGCACCTGCTCGGATGGTTTCATCTTCAAGGGCGAGGCGCCCGCGGCACAGGTCTTCCCGAAGACTTTCGCCGAAATCGCCGCACAGTCCATGCTCGCAAGCTCCCACCTGCTGTGGAGCGCCGTCTGGTACGGTATCGCCGCCGATGCGGTGCTTCGCGCCCAGGCCTTCGTGCGCGCCGCCGCCCGCAAGGCGGGCGGCTCGCAGCCGCCCGGCGCGTTGCGGCTGGCCGAGGCCTCGAACCTGCTGCAGCTCCTGAAGGCCAACATCCTCTCGGGCCTCAGGGCCTACGAGGATGCCCGGGCGGATCCGGACCAGCTTTCCTCCATGGCGTTCTCGATCGCCATGAACAACGTCAAGCTCGCCTCCTCCGAGACGATCCTGACGATCATCAACCAGGCGATGATCATCTGCGGCATCATGGGCTACAAGAACGGCACGCCCTACAGCCTCGGCAGGCACCTGCGCGATGCCCATTCCGCCCAGTTGATGATCTCCAACGACCGCATCCTCGGCAACACGTCGACCATGTTGCTCGTGCAGAAACCGGACACCAGCCTTCTCGGCTGACGCCCACTTCGTCAAATGAATTGCCCTTCAAATGAATTGATTGAGGTGAAGCCAATGGACATGCAAGTTTCCTTTCTCGACCGCCTGTTCGATGCAGGCCTTCTGATCGAGACCGGCGTCGACGGTCTTTACGGCCGAAGCGGCCAGTTCGAGGACGTCATCGCCGCTTTCGAGCGACTGATCGACAGCGTGGGCGGCGCCGATGGCGCCGAGGCCATGCGCTTTCCGCCGGGCATGAACCGCGAATTCTTCGAAACCAGCGGCTATATGAAGAGCTTTCCGCAGCTTGCCGGCACGGTGCATTCCTTCTGCGGCAGCGAGCTCGACCACATGAGCCTCCTGAAATGCATGGAAGTGGGCGAAGACTGGACCAAAGGCCAGGAGGCGACCGATATCGTACTGACGCCGGCCGCCTGCTACCCGCTCTACCCGACGGTCGCACGCCGCGGCAAGCTGCCGAAATCCGGCGGCCTCTACGACCTGCAGAGCTATTGCTTCCGCCATGAACCTTCCAAGGATCCGGCCCGCCAGCAGCTTTTCCGCATGCGCGAATATGTCTGCATGGGGACCGAACAGCATGTGACGGACTTCCGCCAGCGCTGGATGGACCGCGGCGTCGAGATGATGAAGTCGGTCGGCCTCGACGTTGCGATCGACATCGCCAACGACCCGTTCTTCGGCCGCGCCGGCAAGATGCTGGCAAACAACCAGCGCGATCAGAACCTGAAGTTCGAACTGCTGATCCCGATCACCTCGACCGCCAAACCGACCGCCTGCATGAGCTTCAACTACCATCAGGACGCGTTCGGCACGAAATGGGGCCTCTACCTGGAAGACGGCTCGACGGCGCACACCGCCTGCGTCGGCTTCGGCCTGGAGCGCATCGCGCTCGCGCTCTTCCACACCCACGGCCTCGACGTGAAGGCGTGGCCGGAAAGCGTTCGCGCCGTCCTGTGGGGCTGATGCCATGACATCGGTCTTCCTCGGCCTCGATCCGGCCAGCTACATGCCGCATGTGCTCCACTCGGCGGAACGCGTGTGGCCGGAAACCAATTGCTATGTCGATCTCTGGATCGAGGTGCTTTCGGCGCAGAAGCTTCCGCCGGAAGCCATGCTGGGCTTCACTTTGACCCAGGATTTCGAGAGCGACCAGTTCACCTTCTTCAAGGTGCCGCTGGAGGACCTTGAAACGCTCTACGGCATACGGGTAACCGAGCTGGCGATCTTCGACCGGCCGGAACGGCATGTGGCGGAGCAGATTGCCAGAGGTCGGCTCTCGCTGATGGAACTCGACAGCTATTACCTGCCGGACACGCGCGGCGTGACCTACCGCCAGGAACACGGCAAGACGACCGTGGCGATCAACCGGCTCGATCTCGAAAAGCGCGAGCTCGACTATTTCCACAATGGCGGCTTCTTCACGCTCGGCGGCGAGGATTTCGAAGGCCTGTTCCAGATGGATGCCGGGACTGACGCACTCCCCTTCCTACCCTACACGGAATTTGCCAAGTTTCCCGCGGCCTACCCCGATATCCGGGATATCCGCGAAACGGCGTGGAAGCTGCTGCGCCATCACTACGCCCGCCGGCCGGATGAAAACCCGATCCGCGCCTTCGCGGATGTCTTCCCGGCGCAGGTGGAGCGCGTGGCGGAGCGGGATTTCGGCTTCTTCCACAAATACGCCTTCAACACCCTGAGGCAGGTCGGTGCGAATTTCGAGCTGCTGGCCAGCCATCTTGCCTGGCTGAACGGTCGGGCCTTTGCGGAAGCCCGGCAACAGGCGCTGAAGATCGCGGAAGTCGCGAAATCGACCCAGTTCCAGCTTGCCCGCGCGGTGACCCGGAAGAAATTCTCGCCGCTGGCAACCGCGCTCGACCCGGCTATCGAGGCTTGGGACGTGCTGATGGCTGATCTGGCGCTGACGGCAACCGAGAACCGCGAGGCGGCGTGAGCACTCTTTCGCTGATCGGTGCTGAAACCAGTCTTCTTGACGAAGGCTGGTCGCTGGTTGTGACCGAGCCCGGTGCTCATACGCTGCCGGGCGAGCTTCCGTTCATGTTCGACGACATTCCGGCAATCGTGCCGGGCACAGCGGCCGCGGCCTTGGAGGCGACCGGGCGTTTCGACCGCGACAACCCCGCGCCGCTGTTCGACAAGGATATCTGGTATCGCCGCTCTCTGGCGGGAGAAACACCGGGGCCTGTAATTTTGCGCTTCGCCGGTCTTGCGACGGTCGCCGAGGTTTTCCTCGACGACCGACTGATCCTGTCTTCCCAAAGCATGTTCGAGAGCCATGACGTACCGGCGAACCTCGCGGGCTGCGAAACGCTATCGATCTGTTTTCGGGCGCTGAAACCGCATCTGGAAAAGAGCGGTCCCCGCGCCCGCTGGCGGCCGCGGCTGATGAACAACCAGGGCCTTCGCCTGATCCGTACCACTGCGCTCGGCTTCATGCCCGGCTGGTGCCCGGACGTGCAGGCGGTCGGCCCCTGGCGGCCGGTTTCATTGATCAGGCCGGGCAGGACGCGGATTTCCGACCTCGGTTTCTCAGCTGGGCTCCGGGATGGCGAAGGCGTTCTCAAAGTCAGCTTTGCTTACGAGGGCCTGGCGCATAATTTCCGCCTGGTCTGCGACGGCCGGGAAGCATCCTTCGTGTTCGCTGAAGGAAAATATTCCGCCGAACTACGCCTGCCCGGCATAAAGCCCTGGTGGCCACACACGCATGGCGAGCCGAACCTCTATGACATAGTGCTGCGCATCGACGGCGAGAGATTTCCGCTTGCCCGGACCGGTTTCCGGACTGTTTCCGTCGATCGCGGCGAAGACGGCAACGACTTCGCACTGATCGTCAATGGAGAGAAAATCTTCTGCCGCGGCGCGGTCTGGACGTCTGCGGATATCGTGAAACTGCCGGGCGACCGCGAAAGCTATGAGCCTTGGCTCAGGCTCGCCAAGGACGCGGGCATGAACATGATCCGCATTCCCGGTATCGCCACCTACGAAAGCCCAGATTTCTTCGCGCTTTGCGACGAATTGGGATTGATGGTCTGGCAGGACTTCATGTTCGCCAATTTCGATTATCCGGCTGCCGATCCGGATTTTGTGATTCACGTGAAAAAGGAAGTGGAACAGTTCCTTTACTCGACACAGGCATCGCCCTCGCTTGCCGTGCTTTGCGGCGGCAGCGAAATCTATCAGCAGGGTGCGATGCTGGGACTGCCGGGACGCATCTGGAAAGGCCTGCTTTGCGAGGAAACCCTGGCGGGCCTCGCCGGCAAACATAGACCCGACCTGCCCTATGTCGCCAATTCTCCGTCCGGCGGCGCACTGCCCTTCTTTCCCAATGCGGGCGTGGCGCATTATTACGGCGTCGGTGCCTACAAGCGCCCGCTGGAAGATGCGCGCCGGGCAAATGTCCGTTTCGCGGCCGAATGCCTCGCCTTCTCCAATCTTTCCGCCACGGAAACGCTCCAGGGCAGCAAGGCCGGCATCCCGCGCGATGCCGGCGCCGACTGGGATTTCGAGGATGTACGCGACCATTATCTTTGCGAGCTTTACGGCGTCGATCCGCAAAAGCTCCGGTGCGATGACTTCGATCGCTATCTGGCACTCTCCCGCGCCGTCACGGGCGAAGTGATGGAGGCGACCTTTGCCGAATGGCGACGGCCGGGTTCCACCTGCGACGGCGCGCTCATCTTTACCTTTCAGGATGTCATGCGCGGACCGGGTTGGGGCGTTGTCGGCGCCGATGGCAAGCCGAAACCCGCCTGGCATGCGTTGAAGCGCGCCTTCCGGCCGGTACAGATCATGTTCACCGACGAGGGCACCAGCGGGCTGGACCTGCACCTGTTGAACGAAACCGCGTATACCCTGCCGGTCGTGCTCGAAGTCACCTGCCTGCGCGACGGCAAGATGCCGGTGGTTTCCGGCCGCCGTGAACTGACACTTCCCGCCCGCGGCAGCGAAAGCCTTGCATGTGTCGATCTCTTCGGCGCTTTCTCCGATGCCAATTATGCCTATCGTTTCGGCCCGCCCTCCCATGATGTGACCGTTGCCCGGCTCAAGCATGCCGAAACAAGCGAATTGATCGCCGAGGCCTTTCATTTTCCGCTGGGACGCGCGAACGCGCTGCATGATGCCGGCATTTCAGTATCGCTGGAGGAGGATGACGGTGCCTTCTGGCTGCAGCTTTCGACGGATTGTTTTGCACAGTCGGTCAGTATCGATGCGCTGGGCTGCCGTCCCGGCGACAACTGGTTCCATCTTGCGCCGAACGCACCGAAACGGGTGCAGCTTGAAGCCTTGCCCGGAGCCACCGGGCGGCCGGGCGGCACGGTCCGCTCACTCGGCAGCAACCGCGTCGCGCGTTTCTGAGTGGTTGGTATCGACCGCCGGAGCAAAGCGAAAAGCCATCTTCCTCAACGTGTCGAGATAAATCTCGCGCGCGTGATCCGGCGTCAGGTTGTGATCCGCGTCAGGAATGATCGTCGACGATACATTCGGGAAGCGCGAGAGACCCGACCCGTCACGACCGAAATAGAAATGGTATTGTTCGAGGCCAAGATCGTTCTCGCTGTAGATCAGTGAAACCGGCATGCCACGCTGGTGAAGCGCACGAAAAGCGCCATAGATCGCCCGCCCCTCGGGGAGAACGGCGCGGAAAACGTGCAGGAGCTTGTTCCTGATCCGGCTGCCGATACCGTTGACGATGTTGCGGACTGCGGCGAGGACATTGACCTCGCCCTTCAAAATCCGCTTGAACGTCTCTATCCTGAGGGCGCGCTTGCCGTAATCGTCGAGGCTGCGCGTACCGTTGATGATCGCATCCTCGACCGACCGGCCGGGACGCCAGCGGAAGACGGCCGGATTGACCGAGACATTGCCGGCGATACGCGGCTCGACAAGCGATGCCTGGAAACCGAGATAGGCGCCGCTGCAGCGGCCGGATGTCACCACCGGCGTCAACCTGAGGGCTTCGAGGAAATCGATCGCTTCCGATACATCGGCATTCTGGCTTGAATGATAAAGCACCTGCTCCGGCCGTCCGGGCACGGGCGGGCTGTCGCCCGCACCGGCGGTGTCGAAACGCAGCGACGCGATGCCGGACCGGGCAAGCGTCCGGGCCATCATAACGGTCGTGCGCCCCCAGCCGACATGCCGGTCATAGGCCGAGGTGAGAAAGAGTACCGTGGCACCCGAACGCCCGTGCAGCGGCTCGCAAAGAACCCCGGATAGCCGATTGTTGGAGCCGAAACGGACCGGCGTTTCGGCAAAGCCGTCGCCGGCAAGCGGCGCAACTGCCATCCTCTGGCTTTCTCTGACGGAATGCGGCTCGACAGGAAGCGCGGCGATCCAGTCGACCAGGTTCTCCGCAACCTGCAGCGGTAGTTTAGAAATCGCCGGATTGGAGACCAGTCTCTCGTAACCTTGGAATACCTGCTCCGTCACATCGGCGCCGAGCCCGCGAAGATGTGTCGCGAAGTCGTGATCCGCGGGCCGATCGGCCCTTCCGACAACCAGTGTCCGCAGGGCCGGCACCCGGTCAGCCGTCATCAGATTGACCTTGCGAACCTCCTCGGCGACCTCGGCCGGCATCGTCAGCGACGCAATCGAGACGCTCGCCTTCTGTCGCTGCTCCTCGGGAAGGCTCAGATTCTCGTCCACCACCCTGGACCAGACGGCAAGTTCGCGGACATGCAACCGACCGGACACGACCGGCGCAAGATAGGCAATGGCTTCGAGACCTTCGATCTTTTCAGCGGCCTTCGCGGCGACGACTGCACCGAGACCTTGCGAAACGACGGCAATGCGCTCGCATCCGGAAAGGGCCTTCAGATGAGCGCCTGCCGCGACGAGGCTGTCGGACCAGACGCCAAGACCATTCTTAAAATCCACGCCATCCAGCGCGTCACCCGTGCCGGGATAGTCGAAGCGAAGGCTGGGGATACCGCGATCGGCAAGCTTTTCGGAGATGATCCGCCAGAACTTGCGCGTGCACATTTCCTCCAATCCCCAGGGGCTGGCGAAGAGCACGGCGAGACCGGACGGCTTGGTGCCGGCGCAAGCAGGCGCGAAAAGCCCGATCGTGCCGCCGAAGGTCAGCGGCTCGGAGGCTGGGCGTGGAATGAGACCTGATGCTTCCCGAACAGGTCGGGATTTCAGTCGAGCGTCCGTCATGGTCGTGCCGGTAATTGAATCACTGCCGACAGCAATACGCTGAACCTCCCTCGCGAAGCCTTAAGGAATTTCTTGCAATTTTATCGATTGCCGACGGAATGTGCCGAAAAGAGGCTGTCGAGCAGGCGTCCGCGGCTTGCTCACGTGGCCTTCAGCACAGTCAATAGCTCTCCGAATACGTTCAGGCGGCGACAATACGCGCTCGGACGGCGCAAAGGGAATGGAATTTTGATCAGCTGTCCCTAAGGTCGGCGTTATGAAAAACGCTATGAAAAAAGCCGAGCCATGGAACGGATGAAGCGGCCTCTGTACACACAAAGACATCGAGCGTCAGCTCATTTGGGCATTTTTCCCTTTCGTTCTGGGCTGGGTATTGTCCTGCGCCGCCTTTATGTATACACGAATTGGCCACCGATGACGGAGGAGGGAGATTTTAGATGAAGAACTATGTCCTGACGGTCACCTGCAGATCCACGCGCGGGATTGTTGCTGCGATATCCGGTTTCCTTGCCGAAAAGGGTTGCAACATCATCGACAGTTCGCAGTTCGACGACCTCGACACCGGCAAGTTCTTCATGCGCGTCAGTTTCCTTTCCGAAGAGGGGGCTGAACGGCCGGCCCTCATCGAGGAGTTCAAGTCGGTTGCCGACAGGTTCGCGATGGACTGGGACATCTTCGATGCCGAGGACCGCATGAAGGTGCTGCTGATGGTCTCCCGCTTCGGCCATTGCCTCAACGACCTGCTCTACCGCTGGAAGATCGGGGCGCTGCCGATCGACATCGTCGGCGTCGTGTCGAACCATTTCGACTACCAGAAACTGGTGGTCAACAACGACATCCCCTTCCACCACATCAAGGTGACGAAGGAGAACAAGCCGCAGGCGGAAGCGCAGTTGATGGACGTGGTAGAGTCGAGCGGCACCGAGCTGATCGTACTCGCCCGCTACATGCAGGTGCTTTCGGACAGTCTGTGCAGCAAGATGTCGGGCAGGATCATCAACATCCACCATTCCTTCCTGCCGTCCTTCAAGGGCGCCAACCCTTATAAGCAGGCCTACCAGCGCGGCGTGAAGCTGATCGGCGCGACGGCCCATTATGTCACCGCCGATCTCGACGAAGGTCCCATCATCGAGCAGGACACGGTGCGCATCACCCATGCGCAGTCGCCGGACGACTATGTGTCGCTCGGTCGGGACGTCGAAAGCCAGGTACTGGCCCGCGCCATCCATGCCCATATCCACCACCGCACCTTCATCAACGGCAACCGCACCGTCGTCTTCCCCCCGAGCCCAGGCTCCTATGCATCCGAGCGCATGGGATAAGCTCGAATAAAGCCCTATGGACGTGCGGTTCTGCCGCACTATCCTCTTCGGAAGTGCCATTTCCGGAGAGGTTCATGTCCGACGTCATGCCCGACCTCATCGATGTTTCGTCAACCGGTCCGTCGATCGATGCGGTGGAGGAGATCCTCCGCGAGCAATATGGGCTTTCAGGGCAGGTTTTTCCGATCGAGGGGAGGAAGAATCCTTACTTTCTGATCGACAACGGCCACATGCGCTACCTCCTGAAGGTGGCACCCGCTGACTGGCCTCTTGATAAGATCGAGACCGAACATGCCCTGATGCGCCATATCCTGCGCGAGCCGGACGGGCCGCATGTTCCCGAGCCCGTATCCACCAAGGATGGGAACGACACAATCGTCCTGCCGCTTGCCGGCGAGGATCGACGCATCCGCCTCCTGACTTTTCTCGATGGCACCTCACCACAGGCAGACGAGAAACTGTCGGACGAGGCGATTGCGGCCTTCGGTGCGATCTCTGCCTCGCTAGCAAAAAGCCTCGAAGACTTCGAACATTCGATTCCAGAACAGGAGCCGGAAAGCGACCTGCGCAAGGCAGGTCCGCAGACTGTATCGCTCTTGTCCGCAGTCGCCGACCAGGAGACACGCGACATCATCGCCAAGGCCATGGTGACGGCATTGCGGCGCATACAGCCGCTCGCTCCGGGTTTGCGCACCGCTGTCACACACCAGAACCTCGACGCCGATGCCGTCATCGGCGAGATGACTGATGGCATCTGGCTTCCGACAGGCCTGACGGACTTCACCGGTCTTTCCAATGGCTGGCTCGTCGCCGGCCTCGCCAATAGCTGCGCCTATATGCTCGCAAACCGCGACGGTGACCCCTCTGCCCCACTGCCGGCAATCCGCGCCTATCATGACATCTATCCACTGACGCTCGCAGAGCTTGAGGCGCTCTGGCCGCTCATCGTCGCCCGGACCGGAATCCTTTCAGCCAAAGCCGAGAATAGGCGGGTGCAATCCCCGGACGATCAACAGGTGCAAGAGGATGCGGAAAGACGCCGCGCCGTTCTCCATGCAGCGACCACCGTCTCCCCAGCATGGATGTTCGCAGCCATCCTCGATGTGACGAAGATGACGAAACCTCTGCCGGAGATCGGCCGCCTTCTGCCGGACATCGATCCGGATACGCTCCGGCTCGTCGACCTCAGCGTCACAAGTCCGCTGCTTTATGGCGGTAACTGGACCGATCCGGAAAACGATTGGAAACTGCTGGCACGCGTCGCGTGGGAAACCGGCCGTGGAAGCACGCGTTACGGCGAATATCGCCTTTCGAAAAGTTCAGCCGACCCTCTGCAGGAGCCGGAGAACTTCTCGCTCCATATCGACGCCTGCGTACCGACCGGGACAACAGCGGTGGCACCTTTCGGGGGAACGGTGAAGCGCGCTGGTCCGCGGCTTGTCTTTGCCGGTCGCGAGCTGACCCTGCATGTCGAGGGACTCGAATGCGAAATTGCCGAAGAGACCAAGCTTGACGCAGGCGAACCGCTTGGAATGGTTGCCGGGGCGGAAAATGCCGTCGGCGGGATACGTCTGCGCTTCTGCCGCGATCCGGATCTTGTGCCGCCGCACTTCTGTATTCCCGGCAAGGCGGGAACATGGTCCCATCTATGCCCGTCCCCGGCAGCCTTGCTCGGCACCGATGCCGATGCGCCGGACCCGAAGCATCCAGACCAGCCCGTCCGCGGCTGGAAGGAGTATCTCTTCGATGGCACCGGGCGTAGTCTGCTGGACCTCGCCGGCAACGCCCCTTTGATCGGTCACGGTGATCCGGGCGTGGCGGCCGCAGCCTACCGGCAGCTCCTGTTGCTGAACACCCCGCCCGCCGGCCCATCGGAAGCAGAACAGCATCTCTCCCAGCGCCTCGAGGATCTGGCGCCTGAGGGGCTCATGACCGTGCTTGTCCTGCCCAGCCATCGCGATGCGCTCGATCACGCTCTGAACGTAGCCCGCGCCCATACCGGCAGGCACGACATCGTCGGTGTCGTCGGCCTGGTGCCGAAGGTCGCTGACGATGCGATGATCCTTTGTACCAGCAGCAGAGAAGAAGCCGCGGCGGCGCTGGGAGAGGACGGCAAGGCCGGGCTGCTGCTGACCGGCTTTCCTCATCCGGCCGACAGCCTGTCGGAAATATTGAACGCACTGGCCCGCAACGAGGGCCTCCTCGTCATCGATGAGACAAGCACGGGCTGGGGAAGGTTGGGCCACCATGCTTGGGGTTTTGAAGCATCCGGCCTCCGGCCCGACCTCGTCATTGCCGGCCTTCCCGGAGAAGATATCGCGGTTCTTTTCATGCGCGAGACGATCGCCGCGTCCCTGGAACTCACGGTGGGCCGGGTCAGTCCGGTCGCCTGCACGACGGCTGCAACGGCTCTCGAGATCAGCGAGGAAGAGGCGCTTCGCGAAAACGCCCGGCTTGTCGGCGATCATCTGAAATCGGCGCTGCAGGAACTCGCCGCCCGTCATCCGGCGATTCGCGCCGTGCAGGGCATGGGCCTGTGCCTGGCCCTTGTATTCGAGGATGATGCGAAGGCCAATGCAATCGGCCAAGGCTTGAGAAAAGACGGCATCCTGACCGCTTCGAACGGCCGCGACGAGCTCATGATAGCCCCGCCGCTATGCTTCAGCCGCGAAAGTGCCGATCTCCTGGCTGCCCGTCTGAAGGCGCTCCTCTCGGAAAGTTGAGCCTTTCGCAGACCGGAAATTCCTGAACCCGGTTCTTGCGTGAGCCGGAAGGCTTCCTATTTAAACCGTGACGGACGATGGCCGTGGACTTGCGAATGAAATTTCACAATTCCGCCCTTTTCCTGTCATGAGTCGGAAAAAAATTCTAGTTACACTGATTTTTGTTGATAGCGCTGTGGGACTCACCTACAGTCAGTCATCATCCGGTCGGTTGAGCCTGATCGGTTTTTCACGCAACACCAAAAGGGAGAGTGACATGCTTATACCTGTTTTCGTCGCCGCCTTGGGTGAAGGTGCGTCCAAAATGATCGGCACGGATCGCCGCTCCCTTCCGTGCTGTCGAATGTAACGCTTTCGGTTCAATCGTTCCTGAAAATTTTCATTCGCCAGAGCTGTCTTTAAGCAGCCACTGCGGGAGTCTGCCATGCAGAAGCAAGTTATTGAGTTCGGCGGGGAACCCGTCGGTATCGTCATTCCGGATGAGGATCGGTTGAAGTTCATCGCCGTGAAATTTCACGTCATCGATCTCGATGAGCAGCGATTCAACTCCGCGGACGAAGTGCGCCTCGCGATTCGCGATCTTGTCCGTTCGCGCAACTTGGCGCCAACGGCACATGTCTGAGATCCTATTGATATTTCCGCAAAAAGCCGCCTTCGGGCGGCTTTTTCGTTTCCTTATCAGAAAGCAGTGAAGGTGATCGTCGTAAGCGAACGTTCGATGCCGGGAATGGATGCGATCTTTTCGTTGACGAACCGGCCGATCTCGTCACTGTCCTTGATGTAGATCTTCAGAAGCAGGTCCCAATCGCCGCTGGTGGAATAGAGTTCGGAAACGAGTTCGGTCTTGTAGATGGCATCGGCGACTTCATAGGTCTTGCCGGGCTTGCAGCGAAGCTGGACGAAAATGGGTTTCATGGACGTCTTCCCGTCGGTCGGATCGCCTGCGCGATCAATGATGGACATACCCGACTATTGGCCGATGCGTCCGCCGTTCGCAAGCATATCCTGCTCGACCTCCTGGACGATCCAATCCCGGAAGGCAGCAAGCGGCGGATAAGTGGCGCGATCGGGCGGATAGGCAAGATGGTATTGCCCGGTTTCCATGACCTGTCCTTCCACAGCCGGTACCAGCAGCCCCTGATCCAGTTCCCGGCTGATCAGGAAACGCGGCAGGAGCGCTGCGCCAAGCCCCGCGGCGGCCGCTTCGACCATGGTCATGAACTGGTCGAGCAGCATGCCATGCAGCGCATCGAACGGGACCTTGTTTCTCGTGAACCACAGCTCCCAGGCATCCGGCCGCGTATTGAGATGCAGGAGCGGCGCCTTCAGCACATCCGCCGGAGCTTTCAGATTATGCCGCATCTTGAAATCAGGGCTGCAGGCCGGCAGCACTTCTTCTTCCATCAGGAAGGTGAGCGCCGCGCCCGGCCAGCGGGCCGCGCCGAAATGGATGGCAGCATCGAGCGTATCGAAGCGAAAATCGAACGGCTCCAGCCGGGTAATGAGATTCACGACAATGCCCGGATGCGCGTCGAGAAAATGCTTGATCCGGGGCGTCAGCCAGCGCGTACCGAAGAACGGCAGGATGGCGAGGTTCAGCGTTCCGCCGGAAGGGTTGGCCTTGAGATTGAGCGAGGCATTGGAAATGCGCCTCAACGCCTCCCGCACCTCGCGGGCATAGCCGTCGCCTGCGAGCGTCAGCCGGATCGTCTGCCGTTCGCGCAGGAAAAGCGCCACGCCGAGCTGATTTTCCAAGGCCGAGATCTGGCGGCTGACGGCACTCTGGGTGAGGCCGAGTTCGTTCGCCGCCGCCGTGACGCTGCCGGTGCGCGCTGCTGCTTCAAAGGCCGAAAGCAGCGAAAACGAGGGAAGGAAGCGCCGGGGCGGCAGCATGTCATTCCTCCAGCGAATGACCTGTTGAGAACATGTCGATATTCATCGATAACAGCTCTCTGTAAAGAGAGAGTGAGTGACGCCTCCGGACAATCCATCATGCTCAACGATCCCCGCTCTCACGGCCTCTGGGAAAAGACCGCGCCCCCGCCTCCACTTGCGCCGCGGCTGGAAGAAGCCGTTTCCACCGACGTGGCGATTGTCGGTGGCGGCTATACCGGCCTCTCTGCTGCGCTGCATCTGGCCGAGGCCGGAGTGAATGTCCGGCTGCTTGAGGCAACCGAGATCGGTTTTGGCGGTGCGGGTCGCAATGTCGGCCTCATCAATGCCGGCATGTGGGTCATGCCGGATGACTTTTTGAAGGAACTCGGGCCTGCCTATGGCGACAGGGCGCTCGAACTGCTTGGCGACGGTCCCTACCTCGTTCGGGACCTGATCGAGAGGCACGGCATCGCCTGCGAACTGGAAAAGAACGGTACATTGCATTGCGCCGTGGGGCCGGAAGGAATGAAGGAGCTGGAGGAACGCGCCCGGCAATGGCAGAAACGCGGCGCGCCGGTGATCCTGCTCGATGCTACCGAGACGGAACGGCGCATCGGCACGAAAGCCTATGCCGGATCGCTCCTTGATATGCGCGCCGGCACGCTGCAACCGCTCGCCTATGCACGGGGATTGGCGCATGCGGCGGTGAAAGCCGGTGCGAAGCTCCATACCGGCAGCGCCGTTATCAATACCGGCGAGGCGAACGGCAGGAAGATCCTAAAGACTGAACGGGGTGAGGTATCCGCCGATTGGATCATCGTGGCGACCGACGCCTACAGCACCGGCCCCTGGGAACAGGTGCGCCGTGAGCAGGTGCATCTGCCCTATTTCAATCTCGCTACCACGCCACTCAGCGACAATCTTCGCCGCTCCATTCTGCCCGGCCGCGAAGGCTGCTGGGACACCAGGGAAATCCTCTCCTCCTTCCGCATGGATCAGGCCGGCCGGCTGGTCTTCGGCTCGGTCGGCGCGCTGCGCGGCACCGGCATCGCCGTTCACAAGGCATGGGCGAAGCGTTCGCTCGCTCGCCTCTTCCCGCAGATTGGCGAGGTGGAGTTCGAGGCGGAATGGTACGGACAGATTGGCATGACCGACAACGCGCTGCCGCGCTTCCACAAATTCGGCCGCAACGTGATCGGTTTTTCCGGCTACAATGGCCGCGGCATCGCGCCCGGCACCACCTTCGGAAAGCTGCTTGCCCGGCATATTCTCGGCGAGGTTTCCGAAGCCGACCTCCCGCTGCCGCTGACGGAGCCGAAAGAACCGGGCTTTCGCGCGCTGAAGGAAGCCTATTACGAGGCGGGCGCGCAAATCGCCCATTTCGCCGGCGAACGGTTCTGATTGCTAAACCGCCGCCGATTTCTAAGATTGACCGAAATTCGATTCCGGAGACTGACATGACCCTTGCCACTCTCGATCTCGCTGCCGAGGTGAAAGCCATCCTGGGCGATCTCGGCGTGAAAGCCGAAAATTATACCGGCGGCACCCTTGCCGTCCGTTCGCCGATCACCGGCGCCGAAATCGGCAAGCTGCCGGAAGAGACACCTGCCGGCGCAAGACAAGCCATCGAAGCCGCCCATGAGGCTTTCCTCGAATGGCGGCTGGTGCCGGCTCCGAAGCGCGGCGAGCTGATACGTCTCCTCGGCGAGGAATTGCGCGCAGCCAAGACCGCGCTGGGCCGGCTGGTTTCGATCGAAGTGGGCAAGGTGACTTCCGAAGGCCTGGGCGAAGTGCAGGAAATGATCGACATCTGCGATTTCGCGGTCGGCCTCTCCCGCCAGCTCTACGGCCTCACCATCGCCACCGAACGCGCCGACCACCGCATGATGGAAACCTGGCATCCGCTGGGCGCGATCGGCATCATTTCCGCCTTTAACTTCCCCGTCGCCGTCTGGTCCTGGAACGCGGCGCTCGCCATCGTCTGCGGCAACTCCACCATCTGGAAACCGTCGGAGAAGACACCGTTGACGGCGCTCGCCACCCAGGCGATCTTCGACAGGGCGCTGACCCGCTATGTCGCCGAAGGCTACACCGCGCCGAAGAACCTTTCGACCCTTCTGATCGGCGGCCGCGAGATCGGCGAGATTCTCGTCGACCACAAGAAAGTGCCGCTCGTCTCCGCCACCGGCTCGACCGCTATGGGCCGCACGGTCGGCCTGCGGCTGGCACAGCGTTTCGCCCGCTCGATCCTCGAACTCGGCGGCAACAATGCCGCTATCGTCGCCCCGACGGCCGATCTCGACCTCACGCTCCGCGGCGTCGCTTTCGCTGCCATGGGCACGGCCGGCCAGCGCTGCACGACGCTGCGCCGTCTCTTCGTGCATGAAAGCGTCTACGACGCGCTGGTGCCTCGCCTGACGAAGGCCTATCAGTCCGTTACGATCGGCAGCCCGCTGGAGAACGGCACACTTGTCGGCCCGCTGATCGACAAGGCGGCCTACGAGAAGATGCAGAAAGCCCTAGAAGCAGCGAAATCCGAAGGCGGCAAGGTGACCGGAGGCGAGCGCGTGCTTGGGAACGAGGCGGCCGACGCCTATTATGTCCGCCCCGCGATTGTCGAAATGCCGGCCCAGACGGGTCCGGTCAAGGACGAGACTTTCGCGCCGATTCTCTATGTGATGAAATATTCGAGTTTCGAAGAGGCACTGGACCTGCATAACGATGTGCCGCAGGGCCTCTCCTCCTCGATCTTCACCAATGACATGCGTGAGGCCGAGACCTTCGTCTCCGCACGCGGTTCGGATTGCGGCATCGCCAACGTCAATATCGGTCCTTCGGGCGCCGAGATCGGCGGTGCCTTCGGTGGTGAAAAAGAAACCGGCGGCGGCCGCGAATCCGGCTCCGATGCGTGGAAGGCCTATATGCGCCGCGCCACCAACACGCTGAACTATGGCCGCACCCTGCCGCTGGCGCAGGGCGTCAAGTTCGACATCGAATGAAGCCTATGATCGGGCCGCTGAACCTCTTGACCGACATCGAAGGCGTCGCCGTCGGCCATGCCACCGATCCCGCACTGGGTTCGGGCGTGACGGCGATCGTCTTCGATGAACCGGCGGTCGCTTCCGGCTCGGTGCTCGGTGGCGCGCCGGGCGGCCGGGATACTGCACTGCTCGACCCGTCGATGACCGTGCAGGCGGTCGACGCCTTCGTGCTGTCCGGCGGTTCGGCCTTCGGACTGGACGCCGCGGGCGGAGTGCAGGCGGGGCTTCGTGAAATCGGCCGTGGCTTCCAAGTCGGCAACGTCCGTGTACCGATCGTACCGCAGGCAATCCTGATGGATCTCCTGAACGGCGGCAACAAGGACTGGGGACTTCACTCGCCCTATCGGGAGATGGGCTACGATGCCTTCAAGGCCACTGCGAAAGGCGCTTTTGCGCTCGGAACTGTAGGAGCAGGCACCGGCGCCACGACTGCGACATTCAAAGGTGGGCTCGGTTCGGCGAGCGCAAGGACGACAGCCGGCCACACGATCGCAGCCCTGCTCGCGGTTAACGCCATGGGTTCGGCGACTGTCGCCGAAGGCCCGCATTTCTGGGCAGCTCCATTTGAGCAGGACGAGGAATTCGGTGGCTTCGGCCTGCCGCAAAAGTTCACCGAAAGCCATTCGGCCCTGCGGCTTAAAGGCGTCAACCTGAAGGCCACGACGATCGGCGTCGTCGTGACCGATGCCTTCCTGACGAAAGCGCAGGCGCATCGGCTTTCGATCATGGCGCATGACGGATTGGCACGCGCTGTTCTGCCGGCGCACCTGCCAGGCGATGGCGATACGATCTTTTCCGCCGCGACGGGGGCAAAACCGCTGGACGACATGGCGGCCTTTGCCGAACTCTGCCACCTGACGACAATCGTGACGGCCCGAGCCGTGGCCCGCGGCGTCTATGAGGCAACCGCCTTACCCGTGCCGAACGCACGGGCCGCATGGCGCGACAAATTCGATTCGCCGGCTAAATAGTTTTCAGAGCGTCTTCCAGTCTTGGCCAGCCATTTTTGTCGGGAAGCCCTATCCTGAGATCAGCCGGCCGTTCTTCGAAGCGGCGGGTGACGATGCCGCGCTCCCCCAAATGCTGGAAAATCGCCAGCGCGCGCGCGTCCCGAACGAAGCGGAATAGCGATGTACCGCCGAAGACTGGAATGCCAGCGCCGATCAGGAAGATATCAAGATTCGCGGCATCATCGCGCAATCGTTGTCGCATCATCGCCTGCCACCAACCGTCGGCCAGCGCTTCGCTGGCGATATGCAACGCCGGACCGGAAACGGCCCAAGGGCCGAGCTGGTCCTCGATCCTTCGGGCGATATCCGGACGAGAGATCGCAAATCCGAGCCTCAGGCCCGCCATGCCGTAAAACTTGCCGAAGGACCGCAGCACGATAAGTCCGCCGGCATCGACCGCATCCGCTGCGCTCGCCGCTTCCGAGACGTCAACGAAGGCTTCATCGACGACCAGCAATCCGCCTTTTGCTCGCATGATGGCTGCAAGCGCCAGAAGATCACTCTTCGGGACGATTCGGCCGGTCGGATTGTTGGGATTGACGATAACGGCGAGATCTGCAGAAGCCAGCCGATCCAGATCGTCCGTTTCGGTCACCTCAAAACCGGCCATCCGCGCTGCGCGGGCGTGTTCGGCATAGGTCGGCGAAAGGATCGTAGCCTTACCTTGCCCAAGCAGGCTCGCAAGGATCGGCAACAGGATCTGCGTGCCCGGCCCCGCCGCCACATGGGCAGCCGAGGGCGCGCCATAGGCTTCCGCTGCGATCGCCTTCAGCCTTTCTGCCAGTGCGGGGTCCGGCAGGCGTGCAAAGGCATTGTCGGGCAAGGGAGAATGCGGATAGGAATAAGGATTGATACCGGTGGAAAGATCGATCCAGGGTTCAGGCGCGTGCGGAAACAGCGCCCGTGCACGGGACAGATTGCCGCCATGCGCTATCGGACCACCAATCTCAGATGCAGTCACCGGCATGTTCCTTCTCGCATTTTTCGCCCTGATCATAGAGCGCATCTTCGGTTATCCGGACTGGCTCTTCCGGACGATCGGCCACCCGGTCACCTGGATGGGCCGGCTGATATCCCGGCTCGACAACGGCTGGAACCGCGAGGCCGACGATTTCGATACGCGCAAACGCATGGGCGTGCTTGCTCTGTTGACGCTGCTCGGCGTGACAATCGCCGTGGCGTTTGTGATCGAATACGGGCTTCTGACGATCCCTCTGGGAGCGGTCCTGCCGATTCTGATAGCCGCCAGCCTCCCGGCACAGAAAAGCCTTGAAAAGCATGTCGAAGCGGTTGCCGACGCGATGAAGTATGGCGGGCTCGACGCCGGGCGCAAGGCCGTCTCGATGATCGTCGGCCGCGATCCGGAAAAGCTCGACGAGGCCGCCGTCTGCCGTGCGGCGATCGAAAGCCTGGCGGAGAATTTCTCCGACGGCGTGGTGGCGCCGGCTTTCTGGATGGGCGTCGGCGGCCTCGCGGGCGGCGCGGCCTACAAGGCAGCCAATACCGCCGACAGCATGATCGGCCACCGCAATCCGCGACACGAAGCCTTCGGCTGGGCGGCCGCACGTTTCGACGACCTCATTAACCTGCCGGCCTCGCGGCTGAGCGCTTTTCTGTTCGTGCTGGCTGCCTTTTTCGTCGACAAGGCTTCGCCTCGGAATGCAATCAAGGCCATCTTCCGCGACGCACGCCACCATCGCTCTCCGAATGCCGGTTGGCCGGAAGCGGCGATGGCCGGCGCACTCGGCATAGCGCTGGCGGGGCCGCGGAGCTATGGCGGACAGATGATCGAGGCGCGTTTTATGGGCGAAGGCGGGCGCTCGGAACTCACCCAAGTCGATATCCGCCGCGCATTGAAGCTCGCCCGCGTCGCGGACGCGCTCTTTATCGGCCTTTTCGGCTTCCTGGCATGGATCATCTGGCAAGCGTGAGCAATCCATCGAGATCGAGATGCCGTTCCATATGGGCGGCCAGCCGGTCGAGCACATTGTCCACCCCGGTCTGATAGTCCAGGACCGACACCGCGCCGCCAAGCCGTGTCAACCAGGCCGACCTCTGCCGGTCATCCGAAAAAAGCCCATGAAGATAGGTGCCCCAGACCCGGCCATCCGCCGATATCGCACCATCCGGGTTACCGTCGATCACCGAGAACGGGCGTCGGCAATCGGCCCCGGATGTCCGGCCGATATGCATCTCATAGCCGGATAAGGGAACTCCATCGAAGCTTTCGCCCGAAACTGCTTCCAGCCGCTTATCGGCGGACAGGATGGTCTCGACATCCAGCAGGCCCAGCCCTTCGACCGAAGCGGGTGATCCTTCGATGCCATCCGGATCGGAGATCCGTTTGCCCAGCATCTGATAACCGCCGCAAAGGCCGAGCACGCGCCCGCCGCGACGAACGTGAGCGGCGATATCCACGTCAAAACCAGCCTCGCGAAGTGCAGCCAGATCGGAGACGGTTGCTTTCGAGCCGACCAGCAGCACGAGGTCGCAATCCCCCGGAATGGCCTCACCGCGCCTGACACGGATGAGATCGACCTCCGGCTCCGCTTCCAGCGGGTCAAGATCGTCGAAATTGGAGATATGCGGCAGGATCGGCACTGCGATGCGGATTCTTGCGCCGGACTTGCGAGCGAAGGACTGGTTGAGCCCGAGCGCATCCTCCGCCGGCAGAAACGCTGCATCCGCGAAATGCGGCAAAAGCCCGATCGATCGCCAGCCGGTCAGTTCTTCAATCATCCGCATGCCTTCGGCAAACAAGGCCGGATCGCCCCGAAAGCGGTTGACGATGAACCCGCGGATCATCGCCGCATCTTCGGGATCGAGCACAAGTTTCGTGCCGGCAAGGCTAGCAATCACGCCGCCGCGGTCGATATCGCCGATCAGCACGACGGGCACATCCGCCGCCCGCGCAAACCCCATATTGGCAATGTCATTGCGGCGGAGATTGATTTCCGAAGCGCTGCCGGCGCCTTCCACCAGCACCAGATCGGCCTGGTTGCGGAGAAGGTCGAAACTTTCCTGCACCCGCGGCATCAGCTTCCGCTTGAGGCCCTGGTATTCGGCGGCCTTGGCATTGCCTTCGACCTTGCCCTGCACCACGACCTGCGCGCCGACGTCGCTCTGAGGCTTCAGAAGCACAGGATTCATATGTACGCTGAGCGGGACCCCGGCCGCACGCGCCTGCAAGGCCTGCGCCCGTCCGATCTCGCCGCCATCCGCCGTGACTGCCGCGTTGTTCGACATGTTCTGCGGCTTGAACGGCATGATTTTCAGCCCACGCAGCGTAAAGGCGCGGGCAAGCCCGGCCACCACCAGCGACTTGCCCACATCCGAACCCGTACCCTGAAACATCAGCGCGCGAGCGGTCATACCGTTAAAACTCGATGCCGGCCTGGGCCTTCACGCCCGCCTTGAAGTGATGCTTGACCAGCGTCATCTCTGTGACCATATCCGCCGCCTCGATCAGCGCCGGCTTGGCGTTGCGACCGGTGACGACCACGTGAAGGTCCGGCCGCCGCGCCTGAAGTGCTGCGACCACCTTGTCGAGATCGAGATAATCGTAACGAAGCGCGATGTTGAGTTCGTCGAGAATGATGAGTCCGATCGTCTCGTCCGCCATCAGGTCGAGAGCCTTTGCCCAGGCCTTTTCGGCGGCCGCGATATCCCGCGTCAGATCCTGAGTTTCCCAGGTGAAGCCTTCGCCCATCGTGTGCCAGACGACCCGATCGCCGAAAACGGCCAGCGCCGGCTGCTCGCCTGTCGACCAGGCACCCTTGATGAACTGCACGACGCCGACCCGGCGATTGTTGCCGAGCATACGCAAAGCCAGGCCGAAGGCGGCGGTGGATTTTCCCTTGCCGGGACCGGTATGGACGATGAGAAGCCCCTTTTCGACGGTCTTCCCGGCGACTTCCTTGTCCTGCACTGCCTTGCGGTTCACCATCTTGGCGCGATGACGTTCGACCGATGCCTCGTCGATCTCCTTCACCGCGATACGAACTCCCCATCAGACCGCGCCGTGATCTCTTCCCCTGCACGGAAGCGTTCGCGGATCATCCCGGCCAACGCACCGAGTACAGCCCAGAATACCAGGTTCGTGGCGTAGACAGCATTCACGAAGCGGGCGTAGAGTTCCAGCGGCACAGCCGTTTCATGCCCGGGCGGCAGCGGCGCGCCGACGATATGTGGCGCGATCAGCAGAACGATCGCCAGCGCGGCGAATACGGCTGAGCGCGTATAGGCGAGGAGGCCAAGGCCCGCTGCAGTGCAGACTGCGGTCGAAATCCACCAGACCTGACGGGGACCAAGCTCAGCAGCCGGCATGCCCGGAAGTTCCGGGGGGAGGCCGAGCCCTGGAGCCAAGCTGACGGTCAGGAAGCCGGCAATACCGAACATCAGTCCGCTGCGCCAGCCTTTGAGACCGCCCTGGGCTTCTGAAACCGCGATCAGAATAAGACCGAAACCGATCGCGGCCAGCATGTCGGCGGCGGCCGTATAAATGAAGCGCTCGAAACCGTCTGCCGGCATCCATGCTTCTTCGTCGGGATGATGGTCCGCAGGCGTTGCGGCATTGCCGGCGGGAGCGGCCTCATGGCTGTGGCTGTGGCCGACCTCTCCGCCGCCGGCATTCTCGTAGCTCTCCGCTTGCAGGATCAGCGGGACAGTGGAAAAGCTCTGCATGACGGTGAGCAGCAGTCCGGACAACAGCCCGGCGATCACCGCCGTGAAGACGATGTTACGAAACAACGACATGGGAAACTCCCCTCAGTGGCAGGGGAAAGCGAAGGAATGACGCGAATCGTGCGCGGCATTGTGCACGACTTCCATATGCGAGAAGCCGACGAAACCGACGACGAAAAGCCCCAGCAGGGCCGTCATGCTGAGCGGGATGATCTTCGAGGAGGAAATACCGACTGCCGTCGAAGCGGTTTTCGTTGCCATTGCCTTGTCCTTTCGCCCTCCACCCGAGGGCCGTTGAAGTTTTTCCTCGCCTCTGGCAGGTCTCCTGGCTCGCGGATCAGGCATCTTGCGCCCGCCTTCCCGGATTGCTCCAGTGGCATCATGGACGAAGACTTTCCGCTTACAGTTGCGGGGGCAGCCGCGGGTTTGACAGCAGATCCGTCGCACCGCATTCCCTCAAATACCCTTTCGGGGCACCATAGGCTGGCTCACTATAGACGAAATCGGCCTCACGGCAATCGCCTTTGCGACGCATTGACATAAGCATGCGACCGGGCTTACTTGAAAAGAGATGGTCCCTTTCCGGCAACGGGGAGGGCTAAGAGAGAATGCGGTGAGATCCCTTTCGCGATCAATGCCGCGGCTGCCCCCGCAACTGTAAGCGGCGAGCCATTGCCTATAAGCCACTGGGAAACCGGGAAGGCAGGCAAATGGCGGTGACCCGCAAGCCAGGAGACCTGCCATCTGATGTTTTTGCTTCACCGGGCGGGGTGCTCCGGAGGAAGTTCTCGATCACCGCAGGCGGTTTCAGCCCTCTGCTCCGCGCCCCGATTGTTTCGACCCCGGCGGGAACGCGGCTGACCGATGAGTGACCACCGACCAGATGATCCGGCAGATGTGACGATTTTCGTCTGTACCAATTGCCGTGATGTGTCCGACGGCGACGTTCGGCCGGGCATCGCGTTGATCGCAGCGCTACGTGAAGCAGCGGACGGCAAGCCGCTCGCGGTCAAGCCCGTCACCTGCCTTGCCAATTGCGAAAAAAGCCCCAGCGCCGCCTTCAATCACCGCAACGGTTGGTCCTATGTCTTCGGCCATCTGTCCCTCGACAATGTCGAGGACATCGTCACCGGCGCGATGATGCTGGCCGAGGACGAGCGCGGTTTCCTTCCTCTACGCGGCCGCCCGACATGTCTGCGCGGCAAGGGGTTGACGGCCCGTATCCCACCCTTTCATCATCACGAGGACATGCCATCATGAGCGTCAGCTTCGACCGCGTTCCCTGCACCGTCGTCACCGGGTTCCTGGGGGCCGGAAAGACCACGCTGATCCGCAACCTGATCGCGAAGCTTGACGGCAAGCGGCTGGCGATCATCGTCAACGAATTTGGCGATGTCGGCATCGACGGCGAGATACTGAAGGGCTGCGGCATCGAGAGCTGCCCGGAAGACAACGTCATCGAGCTTGCCAACGGCTGCATCTGCTGCACCGTGGCGGATGACTTCGTACCGGCGATCGATCAGATTCTTTCACGCGAACCGCGCGTCGACCACATCCTGATCGAAACCTCCGGCCTTGCGCTGCCGAAGCCGCTCGTTCAGGCTTTTCAGTGGCCGGCCGTCAAGGCACGTGTCACGGTGGACGGCGTTGTCGCCGTTGTGGATGGTGTGGCACTGGCCGAAGGCCGCGTTGCCGATGACCATGAAGCGCTGGAGGCGCAGCGCCAGGCGGACGGCTCCATCGACCACGACGATCCGGTCGAGGAAGTGTTCGAGGATCAGGTCGCCTGCGCCGACATGATCGTGCTGACCAAGAGTGATCTCCTCGATGCTGCGGGCCTTGCTACCGCCCGGGACCGCGTCGCCGCCCATCTGCCGCGTGCCGTGAAGATCGTCTCGGCTGCCAATGGCGCGATCGATCCGGCCGTGCTGATCGGACTTGGCCTCGCCGTCGAGGACGATATCGAAAAC
Organism: Neorhizobium petrolearium; assembly: GCF_029854435.1. Classification (NCBI taxonomy): domain Bacteria; kingdom Pseudomonadati; phylum Pseudomonadota; class Alphaproteobacteria; order Hyphomicrobiales; family Rhizobiaceae; genus Neorhizobium; species Neorhizobium petrolearium. The sequence goes on from NZ_CP123000.1 coordinate 4,776,756, forward strand.
CGCAAGACCCATCACGACGACGAACTCGACCACGATCATGATGATTTCGACAGCTTTGTCGTCGATCTCCCGGCTGTTTCCGATGCTGACGAATTGGCTGCCCGCATTTCCGCGACGGCGGAGGCGGAGAACGTACTGCGCATAAAAGGCTTCGTGGAAGTCGCGAACAAACCGATGCGCCTGCAGGTTCAGGCGGTAGGATCGCGCGTAAACCACTATTTCGACCGAGCCTGGGCGCCCGGTGAGGCGCGGATAAGCCGCCTTGTCGTAATCGGCGAAAAGGGCATCGACCGCGCCGCGATCGAAAGGATGCTGGCCGCGTGATAGCAGGAAAAGTGTGAAGCGGTTTTCCGTTGGCAATTGCCGAGAGAAAACAGAAACTCAGAGAGAAGGATGCACATACTCGCCACCACATCGTCGTCGCTCGACGACCTGATCGAACCGGTTGACCTGAACCAGTCGCCGGCCGATGTGGTGGTGCTGTCCTTTTCTGGCAGCGATCTGAACGGCATTTCCGCCGCATGGGGCCAAGGTCAGCCGACCCTGCGATTGACCAATCTCGCTGATCTCAGGCATCCCATGTCTGTCGATCTTTGGATCGAAAAGACGGCGGCACATGCCAAAGTTATTCTCGTGCGCATCCTTGGCGGCTATGATCGCTGGTCATATGGTGTCGAAGAGATTTCGCGGCTGGCGCGGTTCAAGAAGACCGCGCTCGCGCTTCTGCCCGGCGAATGCAGTATCCGCGATGAAAGACTCGCTGCTGCCTCGACCGTTTCCGAAGAGGTGCTTGCCGGCTTTCTTGCCTGTTTCCGCGAGGGCGGACCGGGCAATATGCGTCTGCTTGCAAAGCGTTTGGCCGCGCTGGCGAATGACGAGCAGGAGGTCCTGCCGCAAGCCGCACCGATGTCGAAGATGGGCTATTACAGGCCAGGCAGCGGAATCGTCGGAGTGGACGATCTGCTCGCGGATTTCTCGCCAGACGCCCTGCGACTGCCGGTCCTCTTCTACCGCTCCATATTGTTCGCGAACGACACCGCACCGATCGATGCGCTGTTCGAAGCGCTGCTTGAACGCGGTTTCGCGCCGATCCCGATCTTCGTCAGCGGGTTGAAGGATGTCGAGGCGATAAACTTCGTTGAACAAGCGATCGCAGATCTCGAACCTGCGGCGATCATTGCCACCACCGCTTTTGCCAGCGGCGCGAGCGACAGCGGTGAGACGATCTTCGATCGCACCGGCGTGCCGGTGTTCCAGGTCGTCATCGCTACGACACGGCGTGAAGGCTGGGCGGAAAGCCGCCGCGGTCTCAATCCCGCAGACCTCGCCATGCATGTGGTCCTGCCGGAACTCGACGGGCGCATATTGGCCGGCGCGATCTCTTTCAAGGCCGGCAGCGATTCCGCCAACCTTCTTAGCCGGCCGGAGCCGGACCGGGTCGAGCAGGTCGCCGAGCGCATTGCCGCTTTCCTGCGCCTGAAATCTACGCCGCGATCCGCCCGCAAGATCGTCATCCTGATGCCGGACTATCCGAGTGCGCCCGGCCGCACAGGCTATGCCGTCGGGCTGGACGTGCCGCAAAGCGTGCTGTCCATGCTGCGCGAGCTTTCGATAGCCGGCTATTCCATCCCCGACATACCGGTGACCGCGCGAGACCTTCTTGACTTGCTAAACCGGGAAGCCGGTTCTTATCCGCTCTCCGCTTATCACCCGGCTCCGGGCGCAGAAACCGCCTGGGGGCCGCCCGACGCGGAGCTTGGGGATGGCGCCTTCCGTTTCCGTGCAGCGACTTTCGGCAATATCACCGTAGCGCTGGCACCGGATCGCGGCCGCAACGCAGACCGCCGGGCCGATTATCACGACCCGGATCTGCCGCCACGCCATGCGCTGGTGGCCTTTGGCCAGTGGATGCGCGAGACGCTCGGCGCGCATGCGATCGTGCATGTCGGCGCCCATGGTACGTTGGAATGGTTGCCGGGCAAGACGGTTGCCCTTTCGAAGGATTGCTTTCCAGAGATCGTGACCGGGGGCCTGCCGGTCATCTATCCCTTTATCGTTTCCAATCCGGGCGAGGCAGCGGTCGCCAAGCGACGGATTTCCGCCGTCACCATCGGCCATCTGCCGCCGGTTCTGACCGATGCCGGATTGTCCGACGAACAGAAGAGGCTCGAACTGCTGGTCGATGAATATGCCCAGGCAGACGGGCTCGACCGCCGCCGTCGTGACCGGCTGGCAAAGCTGATCGTCGAGACGGCCCGCGATACCGGCCTGGCTTCCGAAGCCGGCGTTTCCGGCGACGACGATCCGGACACGGCCCTGACCCGTATCGACGCCTTTCTCTGCGATCTCAAGGATTTCGCGATCAAGGACGGCCAGCATGTCTTCGGCGAGGTGGCGGAGGATGATAACGATCCGTTACGGATACTGAGTGCCGAAACCGAGCGCCAAGCCTTGATCGACGCGCTTGACGGCAAGCATATCCGCCCCGGCCCGTCCGGCGCTCCGGCACGCGGCCGCCGCGACGTCATGCCGACCGGCCGCAACCTCTTTGCCAGCGATCCGCGCACGCTACCGACGCCGACTGCCTTCGAGCTTGGCAAACGCGCAGCGGACGAGATTCTTCGGCGTTACCTGCAGGATCACGGCGACTGGCCCAAAAGCCTCGTTTTTGATCTCTGGGGCAGCGCTTCCCTGCGTAGCGGCGGCGAAGAAGTGGCCCAGGCTCTGGCGCTGATGGGCGCAAAGCCGGTACAGGATACAGCGACTGGCCGCGTGACCGGCATCGACGTCCTGCCACCGGCGGCGCTCGGCCGTCCGCGTATCGACGTGACGCTCCGTATCTCCGGCCTGTTTCGCGACATGTTCCCGGCGCTGATCGCGCTGCTGGACGCCGCCATGCGGGCGATCGCGGCCCGCGAGGAAGCGCCGGGCGACAACCCGCTGGCCGAGGAAGCCCGCAGGCTTGGCCATGTGCCGCCACGCATTTTCGGTTCTGCCCCCGGCACATATGGTTCCGGCATTGAGGAAAAGCTCGCAGACGGCACATGGAATGAGCGCGAGGAACTCGGCCACCTCTATCTCGACGCTACCAGCCATGCCTTCGGCGGGGCGGAGGGTGAGGCTTCGGCCGTACCCGGGCGCTTCGCCGAACGCGTTGGAAGCGCTGACCTGCTTGTCCATACTGGTGACGACCCCGGCCGTGATCTTTTGGACGGTTCGGCGGACGTTGCTTTCATCGGCGGGTTTTCGGCAGCGGTCGCGGCACTTGGCGGCAAGGCGGATGTGATCGCGCTCGATACCACCGATCCGCAGAAGCCGAAGGCCCGTTCGCTCTCGGAAGCCGTGACCCGTGTGGTGCGCGCTCGCGCCGTCAATCCGCGCTTCATCGCAGGCCAGATGCGCCACGGGCCGCGTGGTGCGGCCGAACTGGTGGAAACCGTCGATCGGTTGATCGGCTTTGCCGAGACCACCCGTGCTATCCCGCAATCGCTGATCGACGCAACCTACGATGCCTATCTCGGTGACGAAGCAGTACGCGATTTCCTGCTCTCGCAGAACCCCGAAGGTGCGCGCTACATGGGCGAACGTTTCCGCTCGGCGCTCCGCCGCGGCCTTTGGCACCCGCGCCGGAATGCGATCGACGCCGAACTCGAGATGTTGACAAGGAGGTCGGCATGACCGCGCCCTCGCTCGAGCGCAAAGCTTTGGACATGCGACGCGGCGCCTGCCCGGCGCTTTCCGCTCCGATGATGACCGGTGACGGGCTTCTGGCCCGCATCGCGCTGATCGATGCGATTTCTCCGGGGCAACTGGCTGAACTCTGCAGGCTGGCACAGCGTCACGGCAACGGCATTCTTGATATCTCCGCCCGGGGAAATCTCCAGGCTCGCGGACTGACGGAAATCTCCGCTCCGATGTTGGACACGGAAGTCCGGGCGCTGAATCTGCCCTTGCGTGAAGGACTTGCGGTCGAGGTTCCCCCCTTTGCCGGTCTGGATGAAACCGAAATCGTCGATCCGAGACCGGTTGCCGAAGCAATCCGGCAAGCTGCGCGCGGCATCGAGGGTCTCGCACCAAAGATGTGCCTCGTGGTAGACGGGCATGGCAGATTGCGGCTCTCCCATCTGCTGGCGGATATCCGGCTGGTCGCCGTTCGATCCGGCGAAAACATCTGCTGGAAACTGATGCTCGGCGGACCGGAGACAACGGGTAAGATTTGCGGAGTGTTCGACGACGCCGACGCCATCGCGACCGCCATTTCTTTGCTTCAGAAGCTCGCAGCGATGGGAAACAAAGCACGAGGCAGCGATCTTGCAAACGGGCTTCCGGTGAATGCGGATGCGCAACCCTCGATCTCGCCCTTCGGCCTGTTTGCTCTTTCGAACGGCTTCCATGCCATCGGCCTCGGTCCCGCGTTCGGCCAGGCAAAGGCTGAAAACCTCATCGCACTTTGCTATGAAGCCGAGCGGCTGGGGATCAAATCTCTGAAGCCGGCATTGGATCACTCGCTGTTGTTCTTCGGAACGCACGAAGCCTGTAAAGCGCTCGCCACTTTCGCGGGAAGGGCCGGCTTCATCACGTCCTCCGCCGACCCGCGGGGACATATCGCCGCCTGCCCGGGAAGCCCGGCCTGCACGTCGGCGACGATCGCAACCCACGCCATTGCGTCTGAGGCCGCAGCCGAATGTGCAGACCTGCTCGACGGGTCATTCAAGCTGCATGTGACGGGCTGCCCGAAAGGCTGCGCCCATCCGGAGCCGTCCGCGTTGACCCTCTGCGGGACGGCCGACGGCATTTCCCTGATCGGGCGGGGCAAAGCAGCCAAACCGCCCTTTGCCTCCATCTCTTTTGCCAATACCAGCGCCTCTCTTCGCCGTATCGCCGATCTCGTTCGGATCGAACGACGCGAAGGGGAAAATTCCGCCGCCTGCCTAGCCCGACTCGGAACTGATCGGCTCGCTGCGGCTGTAACGTCAGGACGACCATGAACAACTATGACTATATTCGTGAAGGCGACTCGATCTACGAAAAGTCCTTCGCGATCATCCGCCAGGAAGCCGATCTTTCCGCCTTTTCCGCTGAACAGGCGGAAATCGCCGTGCGCATGATCCATGCCTGCGGGCTTGTTGAGGCGGCGCAGCAATTCCACTTTTCGAAGGATTTCGTCGCTCGGGCGCGTGGCGCGCTTTATGACGGCAGGCCGATCTACTGCGACGCCGAAATGGTTGCGCATGGCATCACCCGCGCCCGGCTGCCCGCCGATAACGATGTGATCTGCACGCTGCGAGACAGCCGCACGATCGAGCTTGCCAGGACGATCGGCAACACCCGATCAGCTGCCGCATTGGACCTCTGGGATGAAATGGAAGGCGCGCTGGTGGCGATCGGCAATGCGCCGACGGCGCTCTTCCGCCTGCTCGAAATGCTGGATGCCGGCGCGCCGCGCCCGGCCGCGATCATCGGCATGCCGGTCGGTTTCGTCGGAGCGGCAGAGTCCAAGGAAGCGCTGATGGAATCGGCGCTCGGCATTCCCTATGCCGTGGTGCGAGGCCGCTTGGGCGGCTCCGCCATGACGGCAGCCTGCGTCAACGCGCTTGCGAGGGCAGGCCTTTGAACGCGGTGGTCCTCAAAGGCAAGCTCACCGGCGTCGGCACGGGGCCGGGCGATCCGGAACTGCTGACGCTGAAGGCGGCGCGTACCATCAGCGAGGCGGATGTCATCGCCTTCTTCTGCAAGAAGGGCAGCACGGGCAATGGCCGCGCCATTGTAGGAGCCCATGTCCGACCGGGCACGCTGGAACTGCCGCTTGTCTATCCGGTGACGACCGAGACCAGCAAGGATGAGGCGGAGTATCGCGGTCCGATCTCCGACTTCTTCGACCGCTCGGCGGAGGAAATCGCCGCCTATCTCGACGCTGGGAAAAATGTGGCTGTGCTCAGCGAAGGTGATCCGCTGTTCTACGGCTCCTACATGCACCTGCATGTGCGGCTGGCGAGCCGCTATCCGGCAGAAGTCGTGGCAGGCGTCACCGCCATGTCCGGCTGCTGGTCGATGACGGGCCTGCCGCTGGTTCAGGGCGACGACATCTTGAGCGTGCTGCCGGGCACGCTTGCTGAGGAAAAGCTGGCCGAACGCCTGGCAAATACGGACGGCGCTGTTATCATGAAGGTCGGCCGCAACTTGCCGAAGATCCGCCGTGCGCTTGCGTCGGTTGGGAAACTGTCCGGCGCGCTCTACGTGGAACGCGGCACCATGGCGAACGGCGCGGCCCAGAAACTGGAAGAGCGTGACGAGAGCCCGGCGCCCTATTTCTCGATCGTGCTGGTTCCCGGCTGGAAGGCGCGGCCGGGAGACGACCGATGAGCGGTTCGCTGACAGTCGTCGGCCTTGGGCCAGGCAATCCGGATCAGATGACGCCGGAAGCTTTGGCAGCCGTGGCGGCAGCGGAAGATTTCTTCGGCTATTTTCCCTATATCGACCGACTGAACCTTCGGCCGGACCAGCGGCGCCATGCATCCGACAACCGCGAGGAACTGGCGCGTGCCCGGGCCGCTTTGGAGATGGCCGCCAATGGCGGCAAAGTCTGCGTCGTCTCCGGCGGCGATCCCGGCGTCTTCGCCATGGCGGCGGCGGTTTGCGAAGCGATCGATGAAGGCCCGGTCGAATGGCGCAGTATCGATTTTTCCGTCGTGCCGGGGGTGACAGCCATGCTGGCGGTGGCAGCCAGGGCCGGCGCGCCGCTGGGGCATGATTTCTGCGCCATCTCGCTCTCCAACAACCTGAAGCCCTGGAAAATCATCGAGAAGAGACTGATTGCGGCGGCAGAAGCCGGTTTCGTCATGGCCTTCTACAATCCGGTCAGCAAGGCGCGGCCGCACCAGCTCGGCGACGCCTTCGCCCTGCTGCGCCGGCATTTGCCGGGCGAGGTTCCGGTAATCTTCGGCCGCGCAGCGGGTCGGCCGGACGAAACGATCCGGATCGTGCCCCTTTCCGAGGCCGAAAGCGGCATGGCCGACATGGCGACCTGTGTGATCGTCGGGACGGCGGAAACCCGGATCATCGAGCGGGAAGGCCAGCGGCCGATCGTTTATTCGCCGCGTTCTTTCAAGGGCGCCGGGACATGATCGAGCCAGGCAAGCATCTCCTCCACGGTCTCCACCGACGGCATATCCGGCAAATCCGGACGGCGCGCGAGGATCACCTCGATACCGAGCGCACGGGCGGCGCAGATCTTGCCGTAGCTCGAAGGCCCGCCGCTGTTCTTGGCAACGATCACCTCGATACCCTGCTCTTTCAGCAACCGTGCCTCGTCCGTTTCGGCAAACGGGCCGCGCTCCGTCAGATAGATCGCATGCGGCACAGCAAGCGGCGGTTCAACGGGATCGACGCTGCGGATGAGGTAATGATGCTGCGGCGCCGCCTCGAAAGGCAGAAGTTCCTGCCGGCCGAGGGTGAGGAAGACTTTTCTCGGGCTTTTGCCCAATGCCGTGACAGCCTCATGAATACTGGCGACTTCAATCCAACGGTCACCCTGCTGCTGGCGCCAGGGAGAACGGCGGAGCGCAATCAAAGGCACATCCGCCCGCTTCGCAGCCTCTGCCGCATTACGGGAGATCTGCGCCGCATAGGGGTGGGTTGCATCGATCAGGATCGTGATACCCTTGTCCCGCAGATAGGCAGCCAGGCCTTCCGCACCGCCAAAACCGCCGATCCGTACCGGCACGGGCTGTTCTGCCGGTGCGCGCGTGCGGCCGGCCAGCGAAAGTTCGGTCGTGAAGCGCGGATCACCGGCGAACCCTGCCGCCAGTTTTCTGGCCTCCGCCGTGCCGCCGAGAATGAGGATGGAATGTTTCACTATGCCTCCTGAATCAGCAGGTAAAGCTTTAAACCAAAGCTGCTGGCTGTCCATCGTCGGCATCGGCGAGGACGGCGTGAAGGGTCTCGGCGAGGGTGCGCGTTCCGCAGTTTCTTCCGCCTCGGTCGTCTTCGGCGGCAAACGGCATCTGGAATTGGCCGCACCCTTGATCGCCGGCGAGGCGCGCACGTGGCCGGCGCCTTTCGATCCGACAATGCGCGATGTCATGGCACTGCGTGGACAGAACGTTTGTGTGCTGGCATCGGGGGATCCTTTCTTTTTCGGAGTCGGCGCCACACTTTCGCGGCACGTTCCAGCAGAAGAATTCATCACCTATCCAGCACCCTCGTCCTTTTCGCTGGCGGCATCTCGGCTCGGCTGGCCTTTGCAGGAGATCGAAACCGTGTCGCTGCACGGCCGGCCGCTCGACCTCATCCGACCGTTTCTGCATCCCGGCCGGCGGATTATTGCGCTGACGTCGGATGAAAAAGCGCCAGTGGAACTTGCCTCTCTCCTGACAGAGACGGGTTTCGGTCCATCACACCTGACAGTGCTGGAGGCTTTGGGTGGAGGGGACGAGCGTATCCGCTCTGCAGCCGCAAATGAATTTGCATTGCTGGCTATCAATGTTCTCAATGTCGTCGCGGTCGAAGTTAAGGCGGAAGCCGGCGCACGCGTTCTGCCACGAGCCTCCGGTTTGGATGACGCACTTTTCGAGCATGACGGGCAGATCACCAAGCGGGAAATCCGGGCGCTGACGCTTTCGGCGCTCGCCCCCCGGCGCGGGGAGCTGCTTTGGGACATCGGCGCCGGTTCCGGCTCGATCGGTATAGAATGGATGCTGGCCGATCCTTCTCTGAAAGCCATTGCGATCGAGGCCGATCCGAGACGGGCAGCACGCATCAAGCGAAACGCTTCTGCCTTCGGTGTGCCGGGGCTTAAGATTGTCGAAGGTGAAGCACCGGCCGCGCTGGCCGGTCTTCCCATGCCCGATGTGATCTTCATCGGCGGCGGGGGTAGTGAGGTGGGCGTCTTCGATGCGGCGATCGATGCGCTGAAACCCGGCGGGCGGCTGGCCGCCAACGCCGTGACATTGGAAATGGAAGCGGTCCTCCTCGCTGCGCATGCCCGCCTGGCTGGCGAGCTGATCCGGATCGAGATATCGCGCGCCGCACCGATCGGCAGTATGACCGGCTGGCGGCCCGCCATGCCAGTCACCCAATGGCGATGGACAAAACCGGGAGAACAGAGATGATCGTCGCGGGACTTGGCTGCCGGAAAGGAACGTCAGCGGAGGCTGTGCTTACCGCACTGGATGCCGCCTGCATCGAGGCTGGTATTTCACGTGAATCAGTAACGGCGCTGGCTACCGGCGAAATCAAGCGGCATGAACCGGGCATTGTTGATCTGGCGACCAAGCTTGGCCTGCCCATGCATATTCTTGATGAACACGCGCTGAAGCAAGCGGAAACTCGAACGAAAACCGTGTCGAAACACAGCCTTGCGCAGACTGCGACACCAAGCCTTTCCGAAGCGGCAGCCCTCGCTCTCGCCGGCGAGACTTCGGAACTTATCGTGCCTCGGCTGATCGCCAATGGCGCCACGTGCGCGCTTGCCCGTTCGAAGGACAATCCATGACCGTCCATTTCATCGGCGCCGGCCCAGGCGCTGCCGACCTCATCACCGTTCGCGGCAGGGACATTCTCGCCCGGTCGCCGGTCTGCCTCTATGCCGGTTCGATCATGCCGAAGGAACTGCTCGACTATTGCCCGCAGGATGCGCGGATCGTCGACACAGGCTCCCTCTCGCTCGATGATATCGAGGCGGAATACGTCGCGGCCCATGAGGCAGGCAAAGACGTGGCACGGCTGCATTCCGGCGACCTTTCCGTCTGGAGCGCGGTGGCCGAGCAGATCCGCCGACTGGAAAAGCACGGCATCGACTACACGCTGACGCCCGGCGTACCGTCATTTGCCGCGGCGGCGGCAGCGCTCAAGCGCGAGCTGACCATTCCGGAAGTGGCACAGAGCCTTGTTTTGACTCGTGTCTCCGGACGTGCGTCGAAAATGCCGGAAGGCGAGACACTGGCGGCTTTCGGGGCGACGGGCGCCACGCTGGCGATCCATCTCGCCATCCACGCACTTGACCAGATCGTCGCTGAACTGATGCCGCTTTATGGGCCGGACTGTCCGGTGGCGATCGTCGTGCGCGCCTCCTGGCCGGAAGAACGGATCGTCCGGGGCACGCTGGCCGACATAAAGGCGAAACTTGCTGAGGAACCGGCAGAACGCACGGCGCTGATTTTCGTCGGCAAGGGGCTTGGTTCGACGGATTTTGCCGAAAGCCAGCTTTACAACGCCGACTATGTACGCCGCTTCCGGCCCGGCTGGCCTCAGACGGACAAAGGCAGAGATTCCGAATGATCCGAAGGTGTAAATGGCGCCTGGCCCACCAAGCGGCCCTCGCGATTATAGACCAGGATCTCCAGCGCGATCTGCGGATCGCGGAGCACCTTGGCAGCGGTTTTCCAGGCAAGATTCGCGATAGGGTCGCCAAGTGGCAATCCACTTTTGCCCGCGAGTGCGAAGGCTTCGGCAACCGTGTTCGCAGCCGCAATCCGCTCGACAAGCTCGGGCGCCGCGCCGGCTTCTGCCGCGACTTTGGCCAAAGCTTCGAGGTCGGCGAGGCCGCGCTTGGAATGGACGTCGAGCATGCCTTGGGCGAGCTTGGTCATCTTGGCAACGCCGCCGGCGATGGTGACTTTCGGCACGGGATGGTCGCGCAGGTATTTGAGCATGCCGCCAACGAAATCGCCCATGTCGATCAGCGCGATTTCGGGCAGGTCGTGATGGGCCTGCACCGCCTTTTCCGACGTGTTGCCGGTGGAGCCGGCGACATGAGTGAGACCCGCCGCCCGTGCCACATCGATGCCGCGCCAGATGGAATGGATCCAGGCCGAACAGGAAAAGGGAATGACGATACCGGTCGTGCCGAGGATCGAGATACCACCCAAAATGCCGAGCCGGCCGTTCAACGTCTTTTCCGCGATCTTCTCGCCATCAGCGACCGAAATCTCCACCTCGAAATCGGTCTCGCCGCCCGCCACCTCTGCGATCGCCTCGGCGATTATTTTGCGCGGCACCGGATTGATAGAAGGCTCGCCTGGCGGCAGGGGCAAGCCGGGGCGCGTCACCGTTCCCACGCCTTTGCCTGCCTTGAAGCTAATGCCGCTGCCGGCAGCACCGCGACTCACGGTGCTCATGATGAGCGCCCCATGCGTGACGTCGGGATCGTCGCCGGCGTCCTTGACGATGCCGGCCTTGGCGAAACCTTCGCCCGTCTCCTCCATGGCCAACGCGAAGCTCGGCCGCTGGCCGCCCGGCAGCGTCACCTCCACCATGTCCGGAAATCTGCCGGAAACGAGCGCAAGGCAGGCAGCCTTGCTGGCCGCCGCCGCGCAGGTTCCCGTGGTCCAGCCACGGCGCAGGTTCTTGCCATCCGTTTCCATGGCCGTTTCTATAGCCCGACCGGCGAATGCCGGCAAAAGGTTTGCATATGCATCTGAATGAGAAAATCCAGGCCATCATAGAGGCGCCCGTCTTTCAGCCGGGCCATGTCTGGCTCGCAGGTGCCGGGCCGGGCCATCCGCGCTACCTGACTTTGGAAGTAGCGGATGCGATCGGCAAGGCGGATGTGATCGTCCACGACGCTCTGGTCTCCGAGGACGTGCTGTCGCTGGCGAAAACGGCGGATCTGATCTTTGTGGGAAAACGGGGCGGCAAACCATCGGTGGCGCAGGACGATATCACCACGAAACTCATCGAGCTCGCGCGGGAAGGAAAACGCGTGTTGCGTCTGAAAGGCGGCGATCCTTTCGTCTTCGGGCGTGGCGGCGAAGAAGCGGAAGCGCTCGCCAGGGAGAACATTTCTTTCCGTATCCTGCCCGGCATGACTTCGGCGCTCGCCGCACTGGCGGCGGCCAATATCCCCGCCACCATGCGCGGCATCAGCCGCGCAATCACACTTGCTACAGGACATGCAGCCGGCACCCCAGGTGACCTGGACTGGAAAGCGCTGGCGAAAACCGGCGAACCGATCGTCGTCTATATGGGAGTGAGCACGATCGGCACGATTGCGAAGCTGCTGATGGAGGGCGGTCTGCCATCCGAAACGCCGGTGGCTGTGCTGATGGCCGCCACCATGCCGGGGGAACGCTCGATGATCGCGACGCTCGCCACGGTCGAGGCTGAGATCGAGCGCCAGAACTTTGCCGCACCGGCTTTGATCGTCATCGGTAGGATCGTCTCGATGCAGACAGCCCTTTCAGGTCAGCACCGATGACTGCCCGTGCACTCATCATCGGCGCGCCGCGCTCCGGTTCCGGCAAGACCAGCGTCACGATCGGCCTGCTGCGCGCCTTTGCCCGCCGTGGCGTGAAAGTGCGCGGCATCAAAACGGGACCGGATTATATCGATCCCGGCTTTCATGAGGCTGCAACTCATGTGCCCGGCCTCAACCTCGATAGCTGGGCCATGGCACCGGATCTCCTTCGGTATCTCGCGCGGCAACAGGCGGATGATGCGGAACTGCTGTTGATCGAAAGCGCCATGGGCCTTTTCGACGGTATCGTTAGCGAGAAGAACCGCTCCGGCGCGGCTTCCGATCTCGCCCGTCTCTTCGGTCTGCCGGTCCTGCTGGTACTGGACGTCTCCGGCCAGTCGCAGACTGCCGCAGCCATCGCTTATGGTTTCACGCATTACGATCCGCAGGTGAAGATCGCCGCCTGCATTCTGAACCGTGCCGGCAGCGAGCGGCACAGGAAGCTCTCCGGCGATGCGATCGAGGCTATCGGCCTGCCGGTTGTCGGCACGATCCTGCGCGATCCGACATTGATCCTGCCGGAACGGCATCTCGGCCTCGTGCAGGCGAGCGAACATCCTGAAATGGATGCACATATCGAACGGCTTGCCGATGCCATGGAAGCGTCACTTGATCTCGATGCGATCTACGCTGCGGCAAACCCCTTCGACATTCCTCCCGGTTCGCCGGCAAAGGCGCTGCCGCCGCCCGGACAGCGCATCGCGCTGGCGCGGGATGCTGCCTTCACCTTTCTCTATCCACACCTGATGCGCGGCTGGCGTGAAGCCGGCGCAGAGGTGGTGCCATTCTCACCATTGGCCGACGAGGCTCCTTCTACCGATTGCGACGTCTGCTGGCTGCCGGGTGGCTATCCGGAACTTCATGCCGGCAGGCTGGCGGCTGCCGAAAACTTCAGAGAAGGCCTCAAGCGCTTCGCGGAGACGAAACCGGTTCACGGCGAATGCGGCGGCTATATGGTGCTCGGCGAGGCGCTGGAAGACGCGGACGGCGCGACCCACGCCATGACCGGCCTGCTTTCCCATCGCACCAGTTTCGCCAAACGAAAGATGAACCTTGGCTACCGGCAGGCACGCCTGCTCGGCCCCTGCGCGATAGGTCAGAAGGGCGAGACTGTACGCGGCCACGAGTTTCACTATGCGCGGGTGTTTTGCCCCGGAACCGACCCACCTCTCGCCATGATTGCAGACGGCATCGGCAACGAAATCGGTCCGTCGGGCGGTTGGCGCGGGAATGTCACCGGCACCTTTTTCCATGCCATTGCGGGCATCTGAGCAAAATTTCCCTGCTTGAGCAAATGTCAATTTTTCGCAACCGATAGATGGTTGCCAAAACTGTCGTATCGACGGCAATTAATGTCGTATCGAAGGCACCACCCGCGCAGTAAACGCGCCCTTATTCATCCAAAGCCTCGCAGAAGGCCTTCGATCTAACGCAGGATAGCCCTGAGGCAAAAGAGCTCAAGTCATGAGCCGGGGTCTGCAGAAGAAAGGAAGATATGTCGGCGGCAACCGAACCATTTCCCAGGATCGATAGGATGACGCGCCAACCGTTACGGAAGAGGAAACCGTATCGCCCGGCGCCTGGCATGAAAGCAGAAATCTGCATCAGATAAGAGAGGAACAGGGGAATGACCGATTTTACTAGACATCTCGCCGGTCGCGTGACCGCGGGAGGCATGAGCCGCCGGGAATTCATGGGTCGCGCCATGGCCGCTGGCATGACGTTGACCGCAGCGAGCCATCTCTTTGCAACGAGCGCGTCCGCGCAGGAGCCAAAGAAGGGCGGTCATTTCAAGCTCGGGCTTGAGGGCGGCGCTGCAACTGACTCGATCGACCCCGCCAAGGCTACGTCTCAGGTCATGTTCATGGCTGTGCGCACCTGGGGCGACACGCTGGTCGAGACCCATCCGGAAACCCGCGCACCAATCCCGTCGCTGGCCGAATCCTGGTCGCCGTCTCCGGATGCGACCGTCTGGACCTTCAAGATCCGCAAGGGCGTGCCGTTCCACGATGGCAAGGAGATGACTACGGACGACGTGGTTGCCACTTTGAAGCGTCACAGCGACAGCAAGACGGAATCCGGCGCGGCAGGCGTCCTGAAATCCATCAAGAACATCGAGAACAAGGGCGGCGACCTGGTTGTCACGCTCGACTCCGGCAACGCCGACCTGCCGGCAATCTTCACCGATTACCATCTCGTCATTCAGCCCAATGGAGGAATCGACAACCCGACGGCCGGCATCGGAACCGGGGCTTATAAGGTTACCACCTTCGAGCCCGGCGTGCGCATGACCTTCGAAAAGAACCCCAACGACTGGCGCTCCGACCGCGGCTTTGTCCAGACGGTGGAAGTCATCAACATGAACGATGCGACCGCCCGCATCGCCGCCCTCTCTTCCGGCCAGGTGCATTTCATCAACCGCGTCGATCCGAAAACCGTCTCGCTGCTGAAGCGTGCGCCCAATGTCGAACTCCTGACGACGTCCGGCGGCGGTCACTATGTCTTCATCATGCATTGCGACAAGGCACCGTTCGACAATAACGACCTGCGGCTCGCACTGAAATATGCGATCGACCGCGAGGAATTGGTCACGCGCATCCTCGGCGGCTACGGCAAGGTGGGCAACGACTTCCCGATCAACGATACCTATGCGCTCTTTCCCGAGGGCATCGAGCAGCGCAAATACGATCCCGACAAAGCAGCCTTTCACTATAAGAAGTCGGGCCATAGCGGCTCCATTCTTCTGCGCACCTCAGAGGTTGCTTTCCCCGGTGCGGTCGACGCATCGGTCCTCTTCCAGCAGAGCGCGAAGAAGGCCGGCATTACGCTGGAGATCAAGCGCGAACCGGGCGACGGCTATTGGTCGAACGTCTGGAACGTCCAGCCATTCTCCGCCTCCTATTGGGGCAGCCGCGCGACCCAGGATCAGTTCTATTCCGGCGCCTATCTTTCCACCGCCGACTGGAACGACACGAAGTTCAAGAACGAGAAGTTCGACAAGCTCCTCATCGCCGCCCGCGGCGAGCTGGACGAGGCCAAACGCAAGGACATGTATCGCGAGATGGCGATGATGGTGCGCGACGAGGGCGGCACCATCCTGCCGATGTTCAACGATTTCGTGAATGCTGCGACCAAAAAGGTGAAGGGCTATGTCAGCGACATCGGCAACGACATGTCGAATGGCTATGTCGCAACCCGCGTCTGGTTGGACGCCTGAATTCTGAGACCGCGGTTCGCCGCTTGACCGAGGCATCGCGGGTCTTTCCGCGATCCTCCCTCCGTTTCAGAACGAGGCTTCTCGCCGATGTCCAACTCCACCGAAACAGACAGCCTGCCCGGCCAGAGATTCAGGGAGCGGTTTCCACTTCTCGCCCTGGTCATCGAGCGCATGCTTTTGTCGATCCTGCTCCTCTTCGCCGTCTCGGTGCTGATCTTCGGCGGTGTCGAGGCGCTCCCCGGCGATTTCGCGACCACCTATCTCGGCCAGTCCGCGACACCCCAGGCGGTCGCCAATATCCGCTCCGAACTCGGGCTCGACCGGCCGATCGTCACCCGATACTTCGAATGGCTTGGCGGCGCCGTTCAGGGCGATTTCGGCACGTCCTGGGCAAGCAGAAACTCGGTTTCGGAACAGGTGGGCAAGCGGCTTGGCAACTCGCTCTTTCTCGCCGGGTTCGCGGCGGTGATCGCAGTGCCGCTCGCAGTCGGGCTCGGCATGCTGTCCGTGCACTTCCGCAACCGCATGCCGGACAAGATCATCAACGTTATCTCGCTCGCTGCGATCTCACTGCCGGAATTCTTCATCGGCTATCTGCTGATCCTCTATTTCGCCGTCAATTTCGGCGTCGCGACTTTCCCGGCCACCGTCTACGACGGCATGGCTTCCCTCGATCGGATCAAGGCCATTGCGCTGCCGACCGCAACGCTGGTGCTTGTGGTGCTCGCCCATATGATGCGTATGACGCGGGCGGCGATCCTTTCCGTCATGTCCTCGGCTTATATGGAAACCGCCGAGCTCAAGGGGCTTTCCGCCTGGCGGGCGATCGCCCGGCACGCCGCACCCAACGCGCTGGCCCCGATCATCAATGTCGTGGCGCTGAATCTTGCCTATCTGGTGGTCGGCGTTGTCGTGGTGGAAGTGGTCTTCGTCTATCCTGGGATGGGCCAATACATGGTCGATGCCGTGACCGTGCGTGACATGCCCGTCGTGCAGGCTTGCGGGCTGATTTTTGCCGCCGTCTACATTTTCCTCAACATGCTGGCCGATATCCTTGCGATCATCGCCAACCCGCGCCTGAGGCATCCGCGATGAGGCTGAGAGAAATCCCCATCACCGCCTGGATCGGCATGTTCGGCATTGCCATCGCTTTTTTCTGCGCCCTTTTCGCGCCGCTGGTCGCACCCTATGGCGAGACGGAGGTGGTCGGCGGCGTCTGGCAGGAGGCGGATGCGCAGTTCTTCTTCGGGCTGGACAATCTCGGGCGGGACATTCTCTCCCGACTGATCTACGGCGCCCGGACCACGCTGTTCGTAGCGCTCGCGGCGACGGTCATCTCCTTCTCGCTCGGGATCCTTTTAAGCTTCATAGCCGCGGTATCCGGCGGCATTATCGATACGGCATTTTCCCGTTTCAACGACCTGATGATGTCGATCCCGACCCTGATCTTCGCACTCGTCGTGCTCGCCGTCCTGCCGCAGCACCTGATTGTGCTCATTCTCGTCATGGCGATCCTCGATTCCACTCGCGTCTATCGCCTCGGACGCGCTGTGGCGCTGGACGTCGCGGTGATGGAGTTCGTAGAAGCCGCCAAGCTGCGCGGCGAAGGCACGGCCTGGATCATCTTCCGCGAGATCCTGCCGAACACGCTCTCGCCGCTGCTGGCCGAATTCGGCCTGCGTTTCGCTTTCTCCATCCTCTTTCTCTCGACGCTTTCCTTTCTGGGCCTCGGCATTCAGCCACCGGCAGCGGATTGGGGCGGCATGGTGAAGGACAACAAGGACGGCATCATCTTCGGCATTCCGGCGGCACTCGTGCCTGGCGCGGCGATCGCCGCGCTCGCCGTCTGCGTCAACCTCGTCGTCGACTGGTTGCTCAAACGAACCTCCAGCCTCAAGGGAGGTCGCGGCGATGCCTGAGCTTCTGTCCGTCCGCAACCTCAGGATCGAGGCGGTGAGCCATCCGCCCGGCGAGCCGCCGAGGCGCATCACGATTGTCGACGATGTCTCCTTCGACCTTCAGAAAGGCAAGGTGCTCGGCCTGATCGGCGAATCCGGCGCCGGCAAGTCAACGATCGGCCTTTCCGCTCTCGCCTACGGCCGCGGCGGTGCCGAGATTACCGGCGGCGAGGTTATCCTCAACGGCACCGATCTTCTGCCCCTCGACAATACCGGCATCCGTAAGGTGCGCGGTGCCCGCGTCTGCTACGTGGCGCAATCGGCCGCCGCCGCCTTCAACCCGGCCCATCGGCTAGGCGATCAGGTGATCGAAGCCTCGGTCAGGCACGGGCTGATGACGAAGGAAGAAGCCAGGAAACGGGCGCTCTACCTTTTCCGCGTGCTCGGCCTGCCGAGCCCCGAAACCTTCGGCAACCGGTTTCCGCATCAGGTCTCGGGCGGCCAGCTCCAGCGCGCCATGACGGCCATGGCGCTCTGTCCGAACCCGGAACTGATCGTCTTCGACGAACCGACGACCGCGCTCGACGTCACAACCCAGATCGACGTCCTGGCTGCAATCAAGCATGCGATCGAAGAAACCCATACAGCGGCGCTCTACATCACCCACGACCTTGCGGTGGTCGCGCAGATTTCCGACGACATCATGGTCCTGCGCCATGGCAAGACGGTGGAATACGGCTCGGTCCAGCAGATCATCGAGGCACCCACACAGGATTACACGCGTGCGCTTGTAAACGTTCGCCAGACGGCACACGCAGAAGCCTCCGACCAGACAAGCCCGCTCCTGAAGGTCGATAATGTCAGCGCGCAATATGGCAATGGCTTCAAGGTGCTGCACGGCGTTTCGCTGCATCTCTGCAAGGGCCAGACGCTGGCGATCGTCGGGGAATCCGGTTCCGGCAAATCGACGCTCGCGCGTGTCATCACCGGCCTCCTTCCGCCGAGCGAAGGCAAGATCACCTTCGATGGCAAAACGCTGGCGCCGGCCTTGAAGAATCGCTCGCGCGACGATCTGCGCCGCATCCAGCTCATCTATCAGATGGCGGATACTGCAATGAACCCGCGCCAGACGGTGCGCGACATCATCGGCCGGCCCCTGACCTTCTATGACGGACTGCGCGGTGCTGCGAAAACGGCGCGGGTGAGGGAACTGCTCGAGCAGATCGAGATGAGCAACGGTTTCATCGACCGCTATCCGGCCGAGCTTTCCGGCGGCCAGAAACAGCGTGTCGCAATCGCGCGGGCGCTGGCCGCCAAGCCGGAGCTCATTCTCTGTGACGAGCCCACCTCCGCGCTAGACCCGCTGGTGGCGGAAGGCATATTGAAGCTCTTGATGAAACTGCAGGAAGAGGAAAAGCTTTCCTATGTCTTCATCACCCATGACATCGCGATCGTCCGGGCAATCGCCGATTCCGTCGCGGTCATGCATCGTGGCCGGTTGGTGCGTTTCGGACCCAAATCCCAGGCGCTCTCGCCGCCCTTCGACGATTATACCGATCTGCTCCTGAAATCCGTGCCGGAAATGGAGATAGGCTGGCTGGAACGGGTACTTGACACGCGGCGCATGGAAAGTGCCGGGAATTGAATCCGCTGTTCTTGAAAGTGCACACCAAATGACTGAACGCTCCTTCTCCGTCATCGAAAACCAATGGATCACGCTGAGGGATGGGACGCGTCTTGCCGCCCGTATCTGGATGCCGGATGGGGCCGAGGCCGATCCCGTGCCCGCAGTCTTCGAATTCCTGCCATACCGCAAGCGCGACGGAACAAGCGCACGCGACGAGTCGACCTATCCCGTTTTCGCGGCAGCGGGCATTGCCGGCGTGCGAGTCGATATTCGCGGCTCGGGCGAATCCGGTGGTGTCATCGACGGCGAATACACGGAACTGGAACTCTCAAACGCCTGCGAGATGATCGCCTGGATCGCAAGACAGCCGTGGTCGAACGGCAATGTCGGCATGATGGGTATTTCCTGGGGTGGCTTCAACAGCCTGCAGGTCGCCGCCCTCCGCCCGCCGGCCTTGAAGGCGGTGATTTCGATCGCCTCCACGACGGACCGTTACAACGACGATATCCACTACAAGAACGGGTGCCACCTCTCCGCCCAGCTTTCCTGGGCTGCAACCATGCTCGCTTACCAGTCCCGCCCGCCGGATCCTGAACTGGTCGGCAATCACTGGATGGAAATGTGGATAGAGCGGCTGGATAACGAACCCTTCTTCATGGAGGAATGGCTGTCGCATCAGCGGCGCGACGCCTTCTGGCAGCACGGCTCGATCTCGCAAGATTACTCGGCTATCGAAATACCGACGCTGGTGATTGCCGGCTGGGCCGATGGCTACCGCAATACGCCGTTGCTTGCTGCTGAAGGGCTCGGCGAAAAATCCAGGGCACTGATTGGTCCGTGGATCCACAAATATCCGCATTTCGCCTGGCCGAAGCCGCGTGCCGATTTTTTTGGTGAAGCGATTGCCTTCTGGAACCGCTGGCTGCGCGGCGAGGAAAATGGCATCGAAGCCCTGCCCCAGGTGCGTGCCTATATTCTTGACGGCCCGAAGCCGGCGCCACGCCGCGATAGCGATCCCGGCTTCTGGATTTGCAAACAGAAATGGTCCGAACCGGAGGCGCAGTGCTTTTATGTCGACCAGTTCGGCACGCTTGTTGAAGGTCTCCCGATCCCCCATGCGCCGGCTCATGAGGTCTATCTCAAGTCGCCGCTCGATATCGGCACGGCCTCCGGCGAGTGGTTCACGCTGAAACCGGATGCCGAGCTTGCCGGCGACCAGCGCATCGACGACGCCGGTTCGCTCGTATTTGAAACCTCGCCGCTTGCCGAACCGCAGGACTACCTTGGCCGGCCGATCCTCACGCTGACGCTCAGTTGCGAAGCCGAACTTACCAATCTCTGCGCCCGCATCGTCGACGTGCATCCGGATGGCACGGCAACACGGGTTTCCTTCGGGGTCATCAACCTCGCCCATCGCGAAGGCAACGCCGAACCCAAGCCGTTGATACCCGGCGAACCGGTTACGATCCGTCTCGTCCTCGATGCCTGCGGCTACCGCTTTGGCAAGGGTCATCGCGTCCGGCTGTCGCTTTCGACCGCCTATTGGCCGACGGTGCTGCCGCCGCCTGTCGATCCAGGTTTGACGATCGACATCGGCTCTCTGGGCTTGGCACTGCCGAAGCTCGGCACACACGAAGCCTTCGAGATGCGAGAGCCGGACAACCCCGATCCGTTACCGAAGTATATCGCCCATACGCCTCCCGTGACGCGGCGCAGCGTCACGCGCGATCTTTCCGCCAACCGTACAGATTACCTGATTCACGAAGATACCGGACTTGCCGAACATCCCGGAACCGGCCTCTCGACCCGCCAGCTTCGCGAGGAAGTCTGGTCGATCTCGCCGGACGATCCGCTCTCGATGAGGGGCACGGCCATCTGGACCTGCGACATGCAGCGGACAGGCTGGTCGGTGCGAACCATATCGACTGCGAAGATCACCTGCACGGCGGAGGATTGGCTGATCAGCGCTTCGGTTGTTGCTTATGACGGCAAGAAACAGGTGTTTGAGAAAACGTTTGAAAAGATAATCCCCCGCGACCTCATGTAGCGGGCGACGAAAGAGCCTTGAGCGCAGCCACGGCTCGGTCCGCATCCACCGCCGGGACGAAGATGTGGTCGTGATAATAGGCTGCCACAACGTTGGCGCTGATGCCTTCCTTGGTGAGCGCCGATGCCATTGCCGCCGTCATGCCGACTGCGTCCAGTGAGGAATGTACCATCATGGTGATGCAGCGGAGTGGAGCGCTGACCGCAAGACCGGCCTGCACGGCGGACGCGTTCGGCAGGATCAGCGTCAGACCCTCCGCCTCGAAGAACATTCCGATCGGCTTCAGCGGCAGGTAATCATCCAGTTTTTCGTGTGGCACGGTCGTATAGACGAATTCCCCATCCAGGAGCGTCGGTTCCAGACTGGCGAGCAGCTTGGAAAGATCGGTGACTCCGCTCATGTCTCGCTCCCTGCAAGCTGCCGGACTGCCTCACAAACTGCCAGGAATCCGTCCCCGGCGCCGCCGCTTATATGCCGGGCACGTAGCCAAGCATGCACCATCTGCGGCTCCTCACGCAAGGTGACGGTGACGCCCGCCGCAGCCAGCCGTTCGGCATATTGACGTCCATCGTCACACAGCGGATCGAAATGCGCGACAGTGATATAGGCGGGTGGCAGGCCGGAGAAATCGGCCTCCAGCAGCGGATGCGCCACGGGTTCGTCAGCCGGCGCTTTCAGGATCGCTCGATAGTAGGTGACATCCTGCGTCGTCAGGCCGGGGGCGTGCGCCATCTCTTGATAGGAGCCTGAGACGAGATCGCCACCGAGCGCCGGATAGATCAACACTTGCCCGATAATGCCGGAAAGCCGCTCGTCGCGTGCGCGCAGCGCCAGTCCCGCTGCAAGATTGCCGCCGGCGCTGTCGCCGATCACGACGATCTTCCTTTCCTGACCAAGAAGCTGTTTCAGCACCGCGAAACAATCGTCCGTCTGGGCCGGCCAGACATGCTCGGGCGCCAGGCGATAATCGACCGAGACGAGTTCCGCCCCGGCGAAATCGGAAATCTCGGCGCAGATCGCGTGATGGCTCTGGAGCGACCCGACAACAAAGCCGCCGCCATGCAGATAAAGCAGCACCGTCTTCGTGCGGATCTCCGCCGGTCGGTATTGCCGAACCGGCACGAACAGCATCTCGTCCCCAAAGGTGAGCCCATGCGGCAGAGGCCGGTCAAAATGGGCGCAGAGTGCGTCGTACCAGGTGCGCTGCTGCTCGATCGATGCATGGACGGCATCGGGAGGATAGAAATTGTCGCAGATCTTCAGGAACTCCAGAATTCCCGGCTCTTCGGGAAACGGCCCGGTCTCGGAAACGGGATTGTCCATCGGCATCAGATCCTTGTCTGGGAACCGGATGCGGTGAGGTTACGGCGGCAACCGCCTGACCACAAGCTCAGAATGCGCGGCGAATTTGCCGGATCAGGATGCGAATCCATCTTGCGTGCCCTGCTCCAGCTTCTAGTCTGCCTGCAATTGTATCGGCTCGAATATAAGGTGCACCTGTGACGGATTTCGAAAAGACCCGCTCGCTCTTCTATCTTCCGGAGGGCATCGTTTATCTCGACGGCAATTCGCTGGGACCTCTGCCGCTTGCCGCCAAGGAACGTGTCGCCAGGCTGATGACCGACGAATGGGGGGAGCTACTCATCAAGGGCTGGAACAAGGCTGGCTGGATGATGATGCCGCGCAAAGTCGGCGACCGGGTCGGTAGGCTGATCGGCGCACCCGAAGGCACGGTCGTCATGGGTGATACGCTATCGATCAAGGTCTATCAGGCGCTCGCCTCCGCGCTTGAGTTGAGGCCTGAGCGCAAGGTCATTCTCTCCGACAGCGGCAACTTCCCCTCCGATCTCTATATGGCTGATGGCCTGATCCGCTCGCTCGGCAGGAGCCATGAACTGAAAATCGTCGAGCCGGAGGAGGTGGAAGCGGCGATCGACGAAACCGTCGGCGTTCTGATGCTGACCGAAGTGGATTACCGCACCGGTCGGCTGCATGACATGAAGTCGTTGACGAAAAAGGCACATGACAAAGGCGCCATCGCCGTCTGGGACCTCGCCCATTCGGCTGGCGCTCTACCCGTCGACCTGACGGGAGCGGATGCTGATTTTGCGGTCGGCTGCACCTACAAATACCTCAACGGCGGTCCGGGCGCGCCGGCCTTCATCTATGTTGCGCCACGCCTTGCGGACAAGGTACGCCCGGCGCTTTCCGGCTGGTTGGGACACGAGACGCCTTTCGCCTTCGATCTCGGGTACCGGCCAGGCGGCGGCATCGACCGAATGCGGGTGGGCACGCCGCCAATCCTCGGACTCGTCGCGCTCGATGCCGCGCTGGATGCCTGGGAAGGCGTGGACATGGCCGATCTGCGCCAGCAATCGATCAAACTGTGTGATCTTTTCGTGGCCGAAGTGGAAAAGCGTTGCCCCATGCTGACGCTCGGTTCGCCACGTAATGGGGAAAAGCGCGGCAGCCAGATCTCATTCCTGCATCGGGAAGGTTATGCAATCATGCAGGCACTGATTGCCCGCGGCGTAATCGGCGATTTCCGCGCTCCGGATGCAATCCGTTTTGGATTCACGCCGCTCTATATCGGCGAACGCGACGTGTTGAAGGCGGTCAGCATTCTCGAAGACATCATGACGAACCGGCTCTGGGATGCCGCCGAATATAAGCAGCGGGCACTGGTGACCTGACATATGACCGACGAACGGCCTGATTCGGCCAGAAAACTCTCCAAGGTCGTGCCTTACAGGCTTGCGCGCAGCAACGCGGAAATGGTGAAGCTGCTCAGCCTCCTTTGCGAAGTCCACGGCTTCAAACTGAATATCTGGCGGGTGATGTCCGCGATCGGCAGCTATCAGCCGATCTCGCCGATGGAAATCGGCCGTCACACGACCATCGACAAGGCCATGGTCTCGCGCGCGATCCGGGAACTCGTTGATCGTGGTCTGATAGACCGCCGTTCAGATGAACGCGATGCACGGTGGGCCCAGATCGAATTTACACCTGCGGGAACAGCCGTCTACAACAGTATGGTAGCTGAGATAGATGCTCTCGAAAAACATCTCTTCGGCGATTTTCCGGCCGAAAAGATCAATGAATTCATGGATATGCTGGGGCTCGTGGAACGACGTGTCAGGCGGGCGCGTGAGACGGTGGAACTGAACAGGAAGACGGGCTTCGCACGTCTGTTGGGATTCGACCCACCCTGACCTTTCCTTCAGTTGGGCCATCTGGGAGCGCTCGCATCATGAAGTGCCGATCTCGCCTCCGCTAGATTGTTTACAAAGAAACAATCTCCATGTAAACAAACAGCGGGCGAAGAGGAGATCGCCCGCTTTTGTCCTGGGAGGATCCTATGAAGAACCCTTTTTTTACTGGGATAGCGGTGATTGCCGCCCTGTCCCTTCCTGTATTGGCGGGTCCAGCACTCGCTGACGTAACCATCGGCGTCACCGTTTCGTCAACCGGGCCGGGCGCTGCGCTCGGCATTCCGCTCAAGAATTCCGTCGAACTCTGGCCGGCTGACGTGGGCGGCGAGAAACTCAAGGTCATCGTCCTCGATGATGCCGGCGATCCTTCGGTCGCCACCACCAATGCCCGCCGTTTCGTCAATGACGAAAAAGTCGATGTGATCGTCGGTTCGGCGCTCACTCCCGCTTCGATCGCCGTTGCCGGTGTTGCCGCCGAAACCAGCACGCCGCATTTCTCGGCTTCGCCTGTCCCGCCGAACATTTCCAAAGGCAAGTGGACCTTCGTCCTGCCGCAGGATGCCGGCCTGATCGCCCGGACCTTGTTTGCAAAAATGAAGGCCGACGGCGTCAAGACCTTCGGCTATATCGGTTTTTCCGACTCCTACGGCGATCTCTGGGTCAACCAGTACAAGGCGATCGGCGAGCAGTACGGTCTGAAAATGGTGGCGGAGGAACGTTATGCACGTCCCGACACCTCCGTTTCCGGCCAGGTCCTGAAGCTTGTCGCTTCTCGCCCGGACGCCGTCTTCGTCGGCGCCTCCGGCACCGGCGCAGCACTTCCGCAGATCGCACTGCGCGAACGCGGCTTCACCGGCAAGATCTATCAGACCCATGGCGCCGTGACGTTCGATTTCCTGCGCATCGCCGGCAAGGCGGCCGACAACACGATCTTCGCTTCAGGCCCTGTCATGGTGCCGGAATTCCAGCCGGATTCGTCGGAGACGAAGCAGGAGGGCCTCGCTTACGTTACGGCCTATGAGAAGAAATTCGGTGCCGGCACCCGCACCCAGTTCGGCGCGCATATTCACGACGCCATGGCGATCCTGAAAAAGGCGATCCCGGTCGCGCTCAAAACCGCAAAGCCGGGCACACCGGAATTCCGCGCAGCACTTCGTGACGCGATCGAGACGGGTGGGCCGTTCCCGGCAAGCCAGGGCGTCTTCGAATACAAGGCCGATGATCACCTCGGTCTCGACGAGCGGGCCGTTGTCCTGCTCACGACCAAGGACGGCAAGTTCGAGTTGGTGAAATAAAGGCCATTCATCAAAGGCCCGGCATTCATTGCCGGGCTTCCTATCGGCGTCGGTTCAATAATCGGGGGGAAATTCTTTGGACGCGATGATTGCGACCTTCCTGATCCAGGACGGGGTCACCAGCGGCGCAATCTATGCGCTTCTTGGTCTCGCGCTGGTTCTCGTTTTCTCCGTCACGCGGGTGATCTTCATCCCACAGGGCGAGTTCGTCGCCTATGGCGCACTCACGCTGGCGCTGCTCGACAACAGCCGCGTGCCCGCGACGACATCCCTGCTTGTCTGCTTTGGCGCAATTGCATTCCTGACTGATCTCTGGAGCTGGCGGCGAGGCACAGATGCTCGCACCTTCCTGCGCAGCCTGGCAATGAACCTCATCCTGCCGGCCGTCATCTACGGCGTAGCAACCATGCTCGCGCCGCTCGGCCTGCCGGCCTTCGCCAAGGCACTGCTCACCATCCTGATCATCGCTCCCATGGGTTATTACGTATATCGCATCGCCTACCGACCGCTTGCCGACGCTTCGGTGCTGGTGCTGCTCATCGCTTCGGTCGGCGTGCATCTGGCGATGATGGGTCTTGGCCTCGTCTTCTTCGGTGCGGAAGGGCTGCGCGCCCAGCCGCTGGCGGAGACAAACTACACGATCGGCTCACTGATGGTGCCGGCGCAGAGCCTCTGGATCTATGGCTCGACGATCGCGATCATCATTGCCCTCTATATGTTCTTCGAGCGTACGCTGCTCGGAAAGGCTCTGCGTGCCACGGCCGTCAACCGTCTCGGTGCCCGGCTGGTCGGTGTGCGCACCCATTTGACAGGCATCACCGCATTCACGCTGGCTGCCACCATCGGCGCAATCTCAGGCGTTCTGATCGGCCCGATCACCACGATCTATTACGATACCGGCTTCCTGATCGGCCTCAAGGGTTTCGTTGCGGCCATCATCGGCGGACTTGCGAGTTTCCCGATCACGGCGGTTGCCGCTATTGGCGTCGGGTTGATCGAAGCCTTCGCCTCCTTCTTCGCCAGTTCCTACAAGGAGGTCATCGTCTTTGGGCTGATCATCCCCGTGCTGATCTGGCTGTCGCTCAGCCACGCATTCCATGAGGAGGAGTGAGCGATGAACATTCGGCGCATGCTGCCCGGATTTGTCGGCATCCTTTTCCTGTCGGTTGTACCGGCCCTGCCGGTTCCTCCTTTCTGGATTACGCTGCTCAACAATATCGGCCTCGCCTCACTGGTGACGATCGGCCTGGTTCTGCTGACCGGCGTCGGCGGATTGACCTCCTTCGGCCAGGCGGCCTTCTGTGGTTTCGGCGCCTACACGACCGCTGTGCTCAGCACAAACTACGGCGTCTCGCCCTGGCTTACATTGCCACTATCGCTGATCGTCGGCGCTGTGATCGCGTTGCCGCTCGGCCTGATCACCGTGCGCCTTTCCGGTCATTTCCTTCCGCTCGGCACGATCGCCTGGGGATTGGCGCTCTACTACCTCTTCGGGAAGATCGACCTGCTCGGCCGCTATGACGGCATTTCCGGCATCCCGCCGATCGAATTCGCCGGCTATCGTTTCTTAAGCGACGGCTCCATCTACTATCTCATCTGGTTTTTCGTGATTGCGGTGGCGATCGGCGCCAGGAACCTGCTCGATTCCCGCATCGGCCGCGCCATTCGTGCGCTGCGCGGCGGCAGTCAGGCGGCCGAAGCCTTCGGCGTCAATATTGTTCGGGCCAAGCTCACCGTCTTCGTCTTCGCCGGCGTTGTCGCGGCACTCTCCGGTTGGCTCTATGCCCATATGCAGCGCTCGGTGAACCCGACCCCCTTCGGCCTTTCCATGGGCATTGAATACCTGCTGATGGCAGTGGTCGGCGGCGCCGGCCATGTCTGGGGCGCGATCTTTGGGGCAAGCATCGTGCTGATTCTCAAGGACGTCCTGCAGCGTTTCCTACCGGACATCATCGGCACGACCGCCAATTTCGAGATGATCGTCTTTGGCATCCTGCTTGTCCTAATCCTGCAGCTTTCCCGCGACGGACTCTGGCCCCTCGTGTTGAAACTCCTGCCGAAACGCCCTCCGCGGCCGATCCCGGCTTCCAGCGATAAGCTCGCCAGACGCACGCTCGCAGCGGCCGGTTCTCCGCTCATCAAAGTGGAAAAGGCGCGCAAGGCCTTCGGTGGATTGGTGGCGGTCAACGACGTCAGCTTCCAGGTAAAGGCCGGTCAGGTTGTCGGCCTGATCGGTCCCAATGGCGCCGGCAAGAGCACGACTTTCAACCTCATTACCGGCATCGCTTCGCTGACGAGCGGTTCCATCTTCTATGAGGGCCAACCGCTTACCGGTGACAGCCCGCGCGAAATTGCCCAGCATGGCATTGCTCGAACCTTTCAGCACGCCAAGATCCTGCCGGATATGTCGGTGCTGGAAAATGTCGCACTCGGCGCGCATCTGCGCGGCTCCGCCGGCGTTTTCCGCAGTTTCTTCCGGCTGGAGCGGGAAGAGGAGGCAACTTTGCTGACCGAAGCCGCTGTTCAGCTCGAACGTGTCGGTCTTGGTCAATATCGCGACCGGCCGGCGGGCGATCTCGCACTCGGCCAGATCCGTATCCTCGAAATCGCTCGAGCACTCGCGGCTGATCCGGCCGTTCTGTTGCTCGATGAGCCAGCCGCCGGCCTGCGCCATGGCGAAAAGCAGGAACTTGCCAGCCTGCTCCGCAAACTCCGCGAAGAGGGTGTCAGTGTACTGCTGGTCGAGCATGACATGGGTTTCGTCATGGGCCTGGTTGATCACCTCGTCGTGCTGGATTTCGGCACGCTGATCGCCGACGGCAAGCCAACGGAGGTCCGTAAACATCCGGCTGTGATCGCCGCCTATCTCGGAGGTGTGGCATGAGCGGGAACCTGCTCGAACTCTCGGACATCCACGTCTCTTATGGCCGCGCCGAAGTGCTGCACGGCATTTCGCTTGCCATGAGGCCGGGCAGCATCGTGACCGTCATCGGCGCGAACGGAGCCGGCAAGACGACCCTGCTCAATGCGGTGATGGGCATCGTGCCGGCAAAAGGCACGATCCTGTATAATAGTGCACCGGTACCGCACTCGGTAGAGGCCCGCGTCGCCGAAGGTCTCTGCCTCGTGCCGGAAAAGCGCGAGCTTTTCTCGACCATGTCGGTTGAAGACAATATCGAACTCGGCGGCTTTCTGCGCAACGCGTCGGAACGTGCCGAAACACGCGAGGAACTTTACGCCCGCTTTCCGCGGCTCGCGGAGCGTCGCAAGCAGCTCGCGGGCACGCTCTCCGGCGGCGAGCGGCAGATGCTGGCGCTGGCACGCGCGCTGATGAGCCGCCCTCGCCTGCTGCTGCTCGATGAGCCGAGCCTGGGGCTGGCGCCGAAGATCGTCGCCGATATTCTCAACATCGTCTCGGAACTTCGGACGACCGGCGTTTCGATCCTGCTTGTCGAGCAGAATGCGCGCGCTGCGCTGGAGATCGCCGACGAAGGCTATCTGGTCGAGCTTGGCGAAGTGAAACGCTCCGGTCCGGCAGCCGAATTGGCAGTCGATCCGGCCCTGATGGAAAGCTATCTCGGCAGCCATGCTTAGAGACCGCTAGTCAAAGCTCTCGACCAGTTTCCTGCGGAACTCATCCATCCGGTAGACCGGCGTTTCTTTCGTTGGGATCATTCCCCTCTGCAAGTTCCAGCCGTCGAGGCGATCCAGGAGCTCTGGGTTGCCCGCAACGATATGCATTGGCACGTCACGGGAAGCCTCCTCGCCGGTGATGATCGCGGCCGGCTGATGGTCGCCGAGCAGAATGAATAAGGTATTCCTGCCGTAGCGCACCATGTAGGAGCCCAGCGTTTCGAGCGTGTAATCAATCGAGGCGATATATTGAGTGCGGACGCGCGCTGGATCGGCCCAGATGACAGACGGCGACTCGCCGCCTTCCGCTTGAGGGTTGAACACGGTTCCGTCGCCTACCTGATCCCAATCGACCAACGACGGGATCGGCGTCCAGGGCGCGTGACTGGAGATCAGCGCCATTTCAGCCATGACCGGCGTGTGGCCTGGTTCGTCACGTCCCTGGCGCTCCAGCCGCTCGAAGGCTGAAAGCGTATACTGGTCCGGCATCGTCACCCAGTTGAACGGCTTGCCCTTGTAGCCGAGGCCATGGGCATCATGCACGCTGTCATAACCGAAATAGCCTGCCTCCGGCCAGTCCATGGTAATCGCCGGCATCACCGCCGTGGTCCGCCAGCCGGCCGCGTGAAACAGGCTGTTGAGACTTCGCCGCTCGCTGGTAATCATCCGGTCGTAATGCGCCTGGCTATCGATCCAGAGGCCGGAAAGCAGCGTGCCATGCGCCAGCCAGCTTATGCCGCCGACCGTTGGCGAAGTGAGCCAGCCGCTGCGCGCCTGCAATCCCGCCGCCTCGATTTCCCGCTCCATCAAGTCGAGGCGATCGTTGATGCGGGTGGCATAACGCGGGTCTTCGATCGCGCTGCGGCCATAGGACTCGATGAAGATCAGCACCACGTCCGTGCCGGCGAGCGCCGAGAAATGCCGTCCGGCGGAAACCGGATCCTGTTTCACCTCATCCTCGAACCGGGCAAGATCGGCGACCGAATCTTTCACCATCGCGACGCGATTGACAAAATAGGGAACGGCCCGTGCCTCTATGCCGAGATTGCGATGATCGCGATCCTGGACGATGAAGGCCGCCAACCCGACAAGGAAAAGGATGCCGCTTGCGAGGACGGATTTTCGTCGAGCCTCAACGGCTGAATGCCGAAAGCCGTCGAACGACCAGTAAAGCACGACCGTCACCAGAAGCCATGCGACGAGGCCGGCGCAGATGATGCCGACCGCTACCGCCACTCCCACCGTGCCGCTCAAGAGATTCCATCCGTCCGTCAGGATTTTGAGATCGAGATAGGGATTGAACGGACGCTGGAAGACCATGCCGGTGCCGATATCCGCAAGCTTCAGGAACAGCATCGCGGCAAGCGACAGGGTAATGCCCCACTTCAGGATAGCAAAGCCGGCGCCGTCGAGCACCAATGCGAACAGCACGATGCCGATCACCTCCAGCGGAAACCGGATCTCCGAGACATTGGTGAGTGCCTCCGGCCTGGAGGGCAGCGCGAGGATCACCGCAACGATCACCGACGCAATTGCGATCCGCGGCAAGGACCGCCGATTTGGCTGCCGGGCGTCCCCTTTGCTTGCATTGTCCTTCGTACGAAAAGACCGGTACTCATTCATGGCCACTCTTTCCGTCAATGCTTCGACTCCACCGGCCATGGCTTTCCGGACTGAGACGTCGCTGATCCGTCATGCATCACGCCGAGCATAGATATCGCCGGACAACTGCCGTCCCGCCAATCCCGGGAGCTCAGCCAATATGGATTCGGCCGAGACCCATTCACCATGCGCGAAGCGGTGCCCCTCGCCTTCCACCCGATTGAAACGGTAGGGCCCAAGTTTCCGCATATGGCCAATTGCCTCCTCGGCAATTTCCATCGCCGCCGGAATATATTCGAAAGCAAGCAGCGGGATCGGATGATGCAAGCTGGCAAGAATATCCGCTTCCGCACCTTCCACATCGATCTTGCAGAAGGCCGGCAGACCATATTCATCGATCAACACGTCGAGCGTCGTCATTTCGACGCGTTCGACGCGGTTCCAAGTGACACTGCGGAATCCGATGGTCTTCTCCATCTTTGAAATCCAGGACGGCGAAATACTCGTCACCGTCGGATGCCGGTCGGAAATATGAAGATCAACTGTGCCCGGTTGCTTGCCTACCGCCTTGCGCAGCAGAACCAGTTCTTCGCCGGCAAAAGACCGCGCGATGAAATCGGCAAATATCGGCTGCGGCTCCACTGCGATGACCTTGGCACCGAGGGAAAGAAGCGTCCGACTGCGATTGCCCGCATGTGCGCCAATATCGAAGATAAGATCGCCGGGCTTGATGAACTCGGCATAGAATCGTTTCAGTGAAGACCGTCGCCAGGGCTGGCCGTAATAAATGAGCAGTGAGCGCGCAAGCCCCAGCGAAGCCGATAGGTCATGACGCATGTTCATCTCGACTTGCGCGCAGAAGGAAAATCACATCCCTCGCGAAGGAATAGGCAAGCGCGGCTAGCGCCCACGCCGCAAGCATGGTCGAAACGGGCGGCACAATGAACGGGAACAGCATCAGACACAGTGCCGCCCCCTGCACGACGCAGATCAGCTTGCGGCGCATGGAAGGCGGCAGCTCGCCCCGCAGCCTGGGGAGGACGCTTTGTGCCGCGCCATAAGCATAGCGCATCAGGCCGATCAGCAGGACCCAGACGCCCGCTTTGCCGAGCAGAAAAGCGGCAATCGACAGGAAGAGTATCAGCAGAGCATCGACTTCCATGTCGAACCGGGCGCCGAAACGCGAAGCGGTACGGGTTCGGCGGGCAAGATGGCCGTCGACACCGTCCAGGGCGAGCGCGAAGGCAACGATCGAGCCGATGAGCCACAAAGCTTCGGCGCGGGAGGCCTGGCCGAACTGATCGGACACCAGCACCAATCCGCCTACGGTGGCAGTAATTGCCGCCCGCACTGTCGTTACCATATTCGCCGCGCCGAAACGGCTGTGCCCATGCGCGTGAAGATTGCCGAGCGCGATTGTGCAGATTGCGGCATAGATGACGAAGGCTGTGCCGATGGCAACCGTGTCCATGCCGAGACGATCTCCCAAACGATCCATCGCAACAATGAAGACTACGGCAACCGACACCGTCACAGTAGAAGCATTGAGCAAGAGCGAGCGGAAAGCTCGGCGGGCCGCCATTTCGTCCGGGTGGCCGGCATTCATCCATTCAACCACCGGACCCGCCTTTCGGTGCCGTCGCGAAGATCGGCCATCCAATCTCTACGCAGCGCTCACGCCCCTCCCAACGCTGATGTGAAACAATCATGACGCTCTCCTCCGGATATTACATGGAAAGGATTGCACCGAGCCGCCAAGCCTGAATCAAAAAAACGGCGTCAAATAAACGTGATATCTTTATCCTCTTCTCGAAGTTCTGATCCCTTGCCCTCATCGTTGAGGCCTCTAGGTGTGATTTTGGTAAATCTGAAAGGGCTAATATGTGACAAGGCATGAGACGGCTCAACCACCCGTGATGGAAGAGCATAGCCGTGCCCTCTGGTTCGAGGAGACGGGCCGCTGTGGGCTCCGCGATGAGCCGCTTCCGCCGGAACGCGAGGGCGATGTCCTGGTTCGCACGCTTTATAGCGGCATCAGCCGCGGCACTGAGTCGCTTATCTTCCGCGGGCAAGTGCCGGAAAGCGAATATCAGCGCATGCGCGCTCCGCACCAGGCTGGGCAGTTCCCCTTTCCCGTGAAATACGGTTATGCCGCCGTCGGCGTCGTCGAGGAAGGGTCGGAAGCGGCCATAGGCAGGCAGGTCTTCTGCTTGCACCCGCATCAGGACCGTTTTCGCGTGCCGGCCCCAGCGGTACATCCATTGCCGCAAAGCCTTCCACCACAGCGAGCGGTATTGGCCGCAAACATGGAAACAGCACTCAACATCATCTGGGATGGTGGCATTCAGCCAGGCGATCGGGTAGCGGTCTTTGGCGCCGGCGTCGTCGGACTTCTGGTCGCCTGGCTCGCCTCGCGGATCGCCGGAACGGAAGTCATGATTTCCGATATCGAGCCGGAACGCGCCGAGATTGCCCGGGCTCTCGGCCTTCATTTCGCACTGCCTGACGCAATGCAGAATGATTGCGACGTCCTGATCAACGCCTCCGCATCTTCCACGGCCCTGGCAGAAGCGCTGAGCCATGCCGGCTTCGAAGCCCGTATCGTCGAAGCGAGCTGGTACGGTGAAAAACACGTCGAGCTTCCTCTCGGCGGCGCCTTCCATGCCAAGCGGCTCTCCGTCGTCAGCTCCCAGGTTGGCGCATTGCCGCCCGGACGACGGGCTCGCTGGGATACGCACCGCCGCATGGCCAAGGCACTTGAGCTTCTGGATGACGACCGGCTCGACCGCTTGATTTCAGGCGAGACCCCGTTCGAAACGATGGCGCGCGATTACCCCGGCATTATCCGTTCATCTGCCACGCTCTGCCACCGCATCCGCTACTGAGGAAAATTTGCATGTTCGCCATCGAAGTCCGCGATCACATCATGGTTGCGCACAGCCTTCCCCGACCGGTCTTCGGTCCTGCCCAGGGACTGCATGGCGCGACATTCACCGTGGATGCAGCTTTCTTTACCGACAATCTCGACGAGAACGGCCTTGCGGTCGATATCGGGCTCGCCACCGACGTGCTAAAGGAGGTGCTGGCGCCGTTGAACTACCAGAACCTTGACACATTGGATATTTTCGCTGGAAAGGTGACCACGACGGAGTTCCTGGCGAAGCACATCTTCGATCGCATCGCCGAGGCGATCGACAACGGCCGGCTTGGCGGGGGCGGTCAGCGCATACGCAAGCTTAGGGTTATACTGAATGAATCCCACACCGCACGCGGCTGGTACGAGGCTGAGCTGTGAGCCGTGATCTCATCTTCGCCTACCCGGGCGACATCGAAACCCGCACCGGCGGGTATGGATATGATCGGCGCGTGATCGCAGCCCTTCGCGATATCGGCTGGAATGTCGAGCCGCTTTCTCTTGGCGAGGGTTTTCCGAACCCGAGCGCAGCCCAGCTTGAAGCAGCCGGTCGGATGCTTTCCGAGCTTCCGGAGAGCAGCCTCGTGCTGATCGATGGTTTGGCTTTCGGCGTCATGGATGAATGCGCCGTCCGCGAGGCAAAGCGGCTCAAAATCATGGCGCTGGTGCATCATCCGCTGGCTCTGGAAACGGGGCTCGAACATAGGCAGCAAAAGACCCTTGCCTCGCGCGAAAAAACCGCACTGGCGCAGACCCGCGGGATCATCGTCACTTCGCATACGACCGCGGCAGAACTTTCTGCCAATTATGCGGTGCCGGCGGAGAAAATTACGGTCGCCATTCCCGGCATGGATCCCGCGCCTCTTTCAAAGGCTCGTGGCGAGCCGCCCCTGATCCTCAGTATCGGCACGCTGACCCGCCGGAAGGGCCACGAC
Source organism: Neorhizobium petrolearium (assembly GCF_029854435.1). Lineage (NCBI taxonomy): Bacteria > Pseudomonadati > Pseudomonadota > Alphaproteobacteria > Hyphomicrobiales > Rhizobiaceae > Neorhizobium > Neorhizobium petrolearium. The sequence continues at coordinate 4,811,371 of NZ_CP123000.1, forward strand.
GTGCTGATTGCAGCGCTGGAAAAGCTGTCCGATCTTTCCTGGGACTGTCGCATTGTCGGCAGCAGGACGCTTGATCCCGACACCTCGGCTGCGCTGGAAAGGCAGATCATCCAATCGGGTCTTGGTGATCGGATTGAGCTCGCAGGTCAGATCGACGATCCACGCAACGAGTTTTCCAGGGCCGATATTTTCGCGCTGGCCAGCCGTTACGAGGGCTACGGCATGGTCTTTGCCGAAGCGCTTGCCCAAGGCCTGCCGATCGTCGGCTGCGCGGCCGGCGCTGTACCGGAAGTCGTGCCGAGAAGCGCAGGCTTCCTTGTTCCTCCGGATGATCCCAAGGCATTTGCTGTGGCTCTGCGCCGGCTGCTCGAAGAACCGGAAACCCGAATCGCTATGGCGGACGCTGCGGCGACCGCCGGCGCCAAATTGCCCTCCTGGAGGGATACGGCCGCTATCATCTCCGACGTCCTGGAGGCAGCATCGTGAGCGGCTTCGACAAAAATTGGCTGGCCCTGCGGGAACCGGTAGATGCCCGTTCGCGTGACAAGGCTTTGCTGGCCGCCGCAGTCGAAGCCATCGAGAACGCTCCCGGCAGCACCATCCTTGATATCGGCTGCGGGACGGGAGCGACCTTCCGCGCACTTTCGCCGAAAATTGAGAGGAAAGTCCACTGGCAGCTGTTCGATAACGACAGGCGGCTGCTGGATGAAGCCCGACGGCTTCATGGTAACGCGGTCGAGTTTATCCGCTGCGATCTCAACAATATCGAAGCGCTGCCATTGACGGATGCGAGGCTGGTAACGGCATCGGCATTGTTCGACCTCTGTTCCGAGCAATTCATCCGCCGGTTCGCCGAACGGATTTCCACGACCGGTATCGGCCTTTACGCCGCACTGAACTACGACGGGGAAATGACTTGGTCGAAGCCGCATCCGCTGGACCAGGCGATCGCAGGAAGTTTCAATGCGCATCAACTGAGTGACAAGGGGTTTGGCGTTTCGCTTGGGCCGGCCGGTTGGAAGACGCTGGTCGAATGCCTGAAGGAGAGGGACTATACGCTGCAGGTTGCCCCGTCTCCATGGATCATGACGGCAGCCGATGCCGGTCTGCAGCGGCGATTTATCGATGGCGTTATCCGCGCGATCTATGAATACGGCCAACTTGACGAGAACGAAATTGGCGATTGGGCCGGTTTCCGACACCGCATGGTCGACGTTGAAGGCAGTCTATGCCGTGTTGGCCATCAGGATATCCTCGCGCTTAGGTAAGGCGGTCTGCTGTCGAGCCTCGGCACGCAAATTGCAGTCGAAGACGATATCCGTGCCGATATTGTAGATCTGCACCTCGGGGCGGCGTGCTTCGGAAAGCCGCTCGATTGGCGCAAGCCGGATTCCAGCCGGTCCCGAACCGATGATGATCGGCGATACCGACACATGCAAATGGTCGATCAACTGCGCATCGACGAAACGGGAAATCGTTCTTGCGCCGCCTTCCACCAGGACTGTGGCAAGGTCGCGTTCTGCAAGTGCTGTCAGGATATCGTTGGGCAACAGCCCGCCATCGGCCTGACGCGGCAGACGAATGACCTCATGGGCATCATAGCGACGCGACGCATCGTCTGCCTGCATCACGAGGACGGGTGTGCCGCCGTCATGCAGCATCTTGGCGCGTTCGGGCATACGGCCGTTGCAATCCACCACGACCCGAACCGGGCTTCTGCCGCGGACTGCGCGGACGGAAAGGCTCGGATTGTCGGCGACAACCGTCCCCACACCGACGATAACCGCATCCACCAGCGCGCGGCAGCGGTGAAGATGAGCGATCCCGTCGGATCCCGAAACATTCTGGGCGTCACCCGCCGGGGTTGCGATGCGCCCATCCAGCGACTGACCGACCTGAGCCAGGGCAAAAGGCCTCTCCCGCAGCGCTAGCGGCCTGTAAAGCGACAGGCACGAGACATCGACATCTTCAGGAAGCGCAACCGGGTCAATCGAATCCTCCCGCAGCGAAAGCAGATGCTGCCACAGCTCTTCGGTCATCCTGACTGATTGCATATGCTGCCTCGTTATCCGGCCGAAAACCTAAAATGTCGATGCACGCAAAATAGTTCCTCGCCCGAAGATCTGATATAGTCTTAATTCGTACGGGGAATTTCACCAGATCAACATTCCATTCCCTGCATCATAGGCAAACTCCGCGAATTTGCTTGGCCATTGGGCGATACATCGCAATTACAGGGTCGTGGATTGAGGTCGGGTTTTCCCCGATGACTTGCGCCGCGCTTGCGGCGACCGCCCAAATAAGGTGTATGATTAAATACGTCGGCGCATGTGCTCAATCTTGGGTAGCGCAACGCTTGGCTAGCGCTTGTTTTGGGTGATTTTGAGTCTGGCCAGATACAGAGGCGTAGACTTGCATTGCCGCAATGGCTGCAGGTTACGACAGGGCAATGGACACAGGTGTTTTGGTGACGGACGACAATGACGGCCTCGGCCATCTTCCGGAGCGCAAGCAGCGGGAGCTTTCGCTTGCCTTGAAGATCATCTTTGAGGAATTCGATGCGGCGCAGCAATCGAAGCTTTCCGAAAAGCAGAAGGCCGGGCGGATCTTGAAGGTCATTCTCTTCGGTTCCTATAGCCGCGGCGACTGGGTGGAAGATCGCAAGAGCGGTTACAGGTCCGATTTCGATATCCTCGTTGTCGTCAATATCAAAAGCGTCGGAGAGGACAATGATCTGTGGCACGATGTGTCCGATCATTTCCTGCGCGAATTGACGATTACCAAGGAAATCGAGACGCCGGTCAACATCATCGTTCACACGCTGCAGGACGTGAACGACCAGCTGGCACGCGGCAGGCCTTTCTTTATCGACATCATCCGCGACGGCATCATGCTCTACGAGAAGGAAGGCCATCCGTTCGTGGCACCGAAGCCGCTGGATCAGGAAGATGCGAGGAAGGAGGCTGAGGGTTATTTCGAGCGCTGGTTCAAGCTTTCAAGGGAAGCGCTCCGCGGAGCAGAATTGATGCTAGATGACGGAATCTGGCGACACGGCTCCTTTATGCTGCATCAGGCGACGGAAGAAGCGTATCACTGCGTCCTGCTTGTCCTGACCCTCTACTCGCCTAAGTCGCATCGCCTGAAATTCCTACGCTCTTCGGCCGAGGGGATCGACGCGCGCCTGATCGAGGCATGGCCGCGAGACACCAAATTCGCCCGCCGCTGTTTCGAGCGGCTCGATCGGGCTTATGTCGATGCAAGGTATTCGCCGCATTACGAGATAACAGAAGAAGAGCTTCGCTGGATCATCGAACGTATTCAGGTGCTTCAGGAGCTTGTCGAGCAAATTTGTAGGGCGAAGCTTTCTGGGACGACCGCTTAGACTCTCGATTGCGAACGCCCCTTTTCGGATGACCCCGCCCGTAGTCGCTCGTCTAGTGTCGATTAAATTAGGCTTTATCGCATTAATTTAGACGAAGAAGGTAAGCTTTCAAGGGATGCGGCACCGGAATATCCAACGAGTAACCGGTATGGCTACGCTATAGGTATCGATCCGAAGGGTTTGTTTGGGAAGGAGACCAGCTATACCAGGGAAATCGCCTTTGCACGTGTCCGTGCTCAGTTCGAAACACACCGTCCGACGATTGGGTAATCGATGACTTCGTATTCAAACGAGACGCTGATCTAATTTTTTTGCCGTCAGCTATCGAGTATCTTATCAGACATACAGAGCGCGATAGAGAGTGCTGCGGCTAAAAAACCGCGCTCTGGTATCCGCGAATATCTCCTGCGAGCTTTGTTAACGCTCAACGATGCGATTCTGCCGCAAACGGTCGATGAATACATTAACCGGCGCTCACGCGGCGAAAGGCCTACTTAAGCGACCGCTTAAAGATCCACGCTCCCAGCGCCGGGAACGTGGCCCTCGTCAGTTTCTGCATCACAATTCACTATGGGTAGCCGTCTTGGCGAACGGACATCCCGCACCATCCTGAACGATGCCGAAGGGCTTCCTGTGCGGCTTTAAGTGCGAGCCATGTCCACTGTTTTCAAAGGGAGATCTCGGTGTAGGAAGACGGTGAGTTCCGGAATTGGCGGGAATCTCCGGGAACAGGCGGGAAATAGCGGGAAGCCCTGAGATTGAAGGCCTTCAGACATCCGGCCACGGTGGTCGGCGATCCGTTCGAGCCGGCATTAAATCCCGAAAACCGTCGCCATAGCGCCAATGTTCAGGCCTGTCCGCCATGTGGTCTCAAAGAGCCTTCAAATCAACCGTGAAGGCCACCGGAGATACTCGAAATCCCTAGAAACAAGGCAATCCCTAACACGAGGGACTTGCCCCCTACCATACGGTTCAAATCCTTTTGCTGCGCTAGACGCAAAGCCGAAAGCCGCATCAATAAAGCCCAGTCCCAAATTATTGCTTTTCAACGACATTGGCTGACGCCTTCGTGTCGCAAGTCGTGAAATCTCAGTCCGGTGATGCCCACACGGATCAATAGACGGCGCCAGGCTTGTTCGAGCGCTCCGGTCGTCATTGGAAATACGGTAGATTGGTCTACTTCGGTGCGCGACTTCCAATCCATCAGCGCATCAAAGGCGCGAGGACTGAGTGGCACCTCACGACCGGATCCGTTTTTGGTAAGCGTCAGCGTGATGACACGGCGATTGTGCGAGACATCGGACCATTTCAGACCGAGCAGCTCTCCACGGCGCATCCCGGTCTCGATCGCGACAATCACCAGTGTTCGAAGGTAAGGGATCTGACCTGCGTCGCAACCGTCCAGCAGACGCAGCTCCTCGTCACCCGTCAGGCGTCGGCAGCGTTCGTTACGAATAACCGGTCGGCGCACTAGCTTCACGACGTTCTTCGCGAGCGGCATACCCCAATCTCGGATCGCAACCTCAAGTGTGTGGCTGAGGATCGCCATCTCGCGCACGGCGGTAGATGGAGCTACGCGCTGAAGCCGCTCGTCACGGAAGGTCGCAACGTCTTGCTGGCTTAGACCGATCAGAGTTCTATGGGACAAATCATGACGCCGAAGAACGTCAATGCGCTGCCCTTCTTGGACTGCACCACGTTTCCGAGGCGTGATCTCCTTCTGGTAACGCTCAAGAAGCTCGCCGAGCGTTGTGGTCTCGAGGATCTTCGTGTCCGGCGCCATACCGAAACGATCGACCTGGCTCTCCAAGTCTCGCGCCCACTTCTCCGCTTCGGCTTTGCTGTCAAAGCTTTTTGCTCGCGGCTTCATGCCGCGTCGGCGCACCTGAGCTTGCCAGCGTCCTCTAAGCTTCCGGATCGTCGCCATGGTGACCTCCAACGGATATTGAAGGTCACGCTTAGGATGCCCCTGGAGGGGTGCCAAGGTTTAACCGGGCACAATTTGTGTGCGAGTTGGATGATCCTATAGGAGCCCAACTGTCTTGAGTTGGATATGGGGAAAAGTTAAGCAAAGACACCTACGCTTGTCGTCGGAGTATTCTCCAAGGCTCGAACCGCAGGAAACATGAAAGGATATGGGGAAAAGTTAAGCAAAGACACCTACGCTTGTCGTCGGAGTATTCTCCAAGGCTCGAACCGCAGGAAACATGAAAGCGCCCTCACTTTATCGCGGATCCCTGAAGCACAAAAACAGACCGGCTGCGGGACGCAAGGGAACACTTTGTCCGGAATGGACACACGAACTCTTGGACAGCGGCTTCCACGGGGATCCGTTTCAGCATGAATGGAACGAGACTATCGCTAATCAGTTGTTTGACCAAAGCAAAAGCGATCCTGTCACCGAAAAGAGGTATGCTACGTCTAGGGGGATAGCATTTGTCGCTCAGCCTACGGCGGATGGCACGTGGCACGGATATCCGGAACCTTGGAATAGAGTGCCAGTGGAAATCAAAGACAGTTGGTTAGATGAGGGGCTAGTGACGCGGAGAGATATTAAGCGTTATATAGACTTCTCAAAGGAAGATGTGCGCTGGGCGCTGGATAGCGATGAGTAAATTTGAGTTTTTTGGCGAGCCTGGAGTGTTTCAAATTGGTCTACGTTGGACCAATGACAGCGAACTGCGCCGATATCGTCCGCTCAACCATGGTTGGTCAGTCGGAGACTTGACGATCATCGTTGCAGATCAAAATCTGACGAGCAGCGAGAGAGGCCAGTCAAAGCAGGGACATGTGGGCTGGTATCTCTCTCCCCTATTTGATTGGTTAGCATCAAATTGGTCGTCTTTGTTTCAGGAAGAAGACTTTTCTTGGAGTGAGAAGAGTGCCGCACCCGCAGCAGTGGCTTGTAGACGAGCAATCGCACGATGGATTGCTGCCGACGACGAGTTGGGCAAGGCGAATTATAAAGCAGCTAAGAGCTGGTTCGAAAGGCATGCTTTAAGGTCTTGCTCGGAAGGCGGACTGTTCCCAGACATATTTATTCGCCGGTTTGGTGACGCCGTAGAGATTTCTTGGACTTCCGCGCCTCCATTCATGCCCCCTAACGGCTTCAGGTTTGCATGCGAGCCTGGTGTTGCTCGTCTGCCGGTCTCACAGGTGGCGAAACCACTTTGGAACGCGATGCAGTGGTTCTGCGCAAATCCGCCGCTGTCTCTCGACGTTGATGACCAGCGGCGATGGGCGGAGATCTGTGAAAAGATTGATAGCCTCCGCAACATCTCAAATGAAGAGTTGGAGAAGGCGTATGTCCCCGAGGACGTCCTCAAACTTGCACGTCAAGTTTTAGCTAATGCTGGCCATTTGGAGCTTCTCGAGCCTGAAAGAAGGGAGGAGCCGTTTCTCGACATCCTCTCACCCGCAATTGCGATGTTTGGAGGCGTAAGCCCCGAGCTGAACCAAGCTGATGTCGGCAGGCTCTGTGACGTCATGATCAAGTTTCAAAGTGGGCATGACTCTGATCACTTAGCCGCCGTCGTTTCTCCTGGCCTCAACTCCGTCATGGGTTCCCCCCATGAAGATGGATATTCTTTGGCGGAAGATCTGCTCGATGAACTCCGCTATTTGCGAGGCAACCCAACCTGGGTAGATGTGCGAGCTCTTGCTGGCGACCTGGGTATCTCAGTGGAGGAACTTGAGTTCGACACAGATTCCATCCGCGGAGTCGCTTTGGCTGGTGAGGGTTTCGCACCAGCAATTGTGATCAATCTTAGAAGTCTCTTCAATGCAGACGAAGACGGCAAGCGCTTTACAATAGCCCACGAACTTTGCCACATCCTCTACGATAGGACACGTGCAAAACGGATTTCGCATGTGAGCGGCCCCTGGGTAGCGCCAGAGATTGAGAAGAGAGCGAATGCTTTCGCAGCCTACTTAATCATGCCCCGTGGGTTGCTCGCCCGTAACCTGACCCAAGTAGGCAGAATCGACAGATACGTAGCTGCGCGAATCGCAAAGGCGCTACGAGTTAACGAATCTGCATTGCTCGAACATCTCTACAATCTTGATTTCATCGATGAGTGGGATCGAGAGCGGCTCAGACAAGAGTATCGGCCGCAATCCTAGGGATAGTGCCTGCGTGGCTCCAGTGCGCCGTTGGTCCAAAAAGATCAAGATCGAGACGCTTGTTGATAGCAGAATTGGCTCAGCAATCTTGTGAGGACCACTGGTAAACCAGTGTCCGAATGGCGGAGAGGGTGGGATTCGAACCCACGATACGGTTGCCCGTATGCCGCATTTCGAGTGCGGTGCTTTCGACCACTCAGCCACCTCTCCGCTTAAAGATGTGACGCGTTGGTCAGCGCGGCGTTCTCATAGCGATGAAAGGTGGAGCTGGCAAGGGGCGAATATCGAGACAAGCTAAGCTTTTACCTTGACAGTTTTTTGTCTGTCGCGTATCCCCGCACGCGATCAGGCGTGGAAAAGATTCCATGCCTCTTTGTTTGCATGGCGCTTTGTTGCCGCCATGCGGATTTCACCGGCAGGCAAGTTCAAAAGATGCTCTCTTTCGAAACCCTGCCATAGACCGACTGACAAAAAGACGGCCGTCCTTTCCGGATAGAGCCGGACCGAACATGAAAGGATAAAGAATGTTCGCAGTCATCAAGACCGGCGGTAAGCAGTATCGCGTGGCAGCCAACGACATGCTGACCATCGAGAAGCTGGAAGCCGAAGCTGGTGCAGTAATCGAGTTCAGCGAAGTCCTGGTCGTCGGCGAAGGCGCCGATGCCAAGATCGGCGCCCCATTCGTCAAGGGTGCGACGGTCAAGGCCGAAGTGGTCGAGCATAACCGTGGCAAGAAGGTTCTCTCCTTCAAGAAGCGCCGCAGGCAGAATTCCAAGCGGATTCGCGGCCATCGCCAGCATCACACGGTTGTCCGCATCACGGACATTCTCGGCTAATCAGGGTTTCGAAGGTAAAGGAGAACACCAATGGCACATAAGAAAGCTGGCGGTTCGTCGCGTAACGGTCGCGATTCCGAGTCCAAGCGCCTTGGCGTGAAGAAATTCGGCGGCGAAGCCGTCATTCCGGGCAACATTATCGTGCGTCAGCGCGGCACGCAGTGGCATCCGGGCCAGAACGTTGGCCTCGGCAAGGACCACACGATCTTCGCACTCGCCGCCGGTAACGTGTCCTTCCGCACGAAGGCGAACGGCCGAGTATACGTGTCCGTCATGCCGAAAGCGGAAGCAGCGGAATAAGCCGGTAGCGCTCTAAAACAGCCGGCGTCTCATCGACCCGGCTGAAGCGCAAAGTTCAGTCAGAAGAAAAGGGAAGATGGGGCGCCACCCACCTTCCCTTTTTCTTTAACCTCAGAGAGGAGACTGAACCATGCAAGGCGAATTACTGAGGGCGAGCCAATCCCGGCCGCCAGAGGAACGGCCTAAGGAACCGCTAAGACCCGAACGGTCGAGGAGCGATTGCCCCGTCTTACTGTCGCAGAGACTGGTTCTCCGCGCGCCCCATGAAGAAGACATCGACGCCCTTGCCCATCTCGCCAACAATGCGAATATCGCGACCATGGTGTCGCGTATGCCGCATCCCTACACGGCAAAAGACGCAGCCGATTTCGTACGACGTGCGAAAGCCGGCGAGATTGGCAAGTGCGTCTACGCCATCACGCGAGGTGACAACGGCGCCTTCCTCGGTTGTTGCGCGCTGGAACCCCACCAGGACGAGCGAACGTTGGAGATCGGCTACTGGCTGGGCGAACCCCATTGGAACAGGGGTTACGCCACCGAAGCCGCGCATGTGCTGATCGACATGGCCTTCCGCACGCGCAACCACATCGATTACATTGATGCGCGTTGCCGGGTGACCAACATCCCATCGAAGCGGGTGATCCAGAAGTGCGGCTTCCAGTTCCAGGGCACCGGCATGATCGATTGCATGGCGCTCGGCGGCATGGTCGCGGTCGAATGGTTCCGGCTCGACCGCAAGACCTGGATGTCCTTGAGAAGCTGGGGAGAACTGAGATGAACGCTGCCGTTCTCCAGAAGAGCGATTCTGTCGTCACGATGCCAGGCCCCTGCCCCGTCATCATCACCGAACGGCTGGTCCTCAGGCCTCACAAACTCTCCGATGCGCCGGCGATTGCCGAATCGCTCGGCGATTTCAAGGTGAGCCGCATGTTGTCGAAAGTGCCGCAACCCTATGATCGGCAGGATGCGCTGGACTGGATCGTCCCGCAGACCTCCGGCATACTGCCGGACTGGGCGCTGGCGATCACGACCGGTGACGATACTCATATCGGCGTCGTCGCGATCGAACTCCGTCGTGGTGAGTGGCATCTCGGCTACTGGCTCAACCGCTTCTACTGGGATCGCGGTTACGTGACGGAGGCGGCCGGCGCAGCCTTGGAGCGTTTTTTCCGGCGGATGCCCAATACGGCGATCCGCTCCGGGGCCTTTGCGGACAATCTCGCGTCGCTGAATGTCCAGCGGAAGCTCGGTTTCCGCATCACCGACGCGGACCAGATCTTCAGCATGTCGCGCAACCGCATGGTGCCGCATATCGAAACCGCGATGCTGCCCGAGGACTTCCGTCGGCTTCGGCGGCCGTAACCTATATGATGATAGGCCCGGCGGGAGAGATTCCGCCGGGCTGGTTGCCGGGGGTTTCATGATAATCTTTGACCTCTGTCCCAACCGGCGATATCGAAACCCACCGGATGCCTTGTCAGATGAGGCCCCGATCAACGCAAAACCGACGGCGGAAACATGAAATTTCTCGACGAGGCAAAAGTCTACATACGCTCCGGTGACGGCGGCGCGGGCGCGGTCTCGTTCCGTCGAGAGAAATACATCGAGTTCGGCGGACCGGATGGCGGTGACGGCGGGCGTGGCGGCGATGTCTGGGTGGAAGCGGTCAACGGCCTCAATACGCTGATCGACTTCCGGTTCCAGCAGCACTTCAAGGCCAAGATCGGCACGCACGGCATGGGCAAGAACCGCACCGGCGCCAACGGGAGCGATGTGACGCTGAAAGTACCGGTTGGCACGCAGATCTTTGAGGAAGACAACGAGACGCTGATCGTCGATCTCACGAAGGAGGGCCAGAAGTTTCGGCTCGCCAAGGGCGGTAATGGCGGCTTCGGAAACGCCCATTTCAAGACCTCGACAAATCAGGCGCCGAACTGGGCCAATCCTGGCCTTGAAGGTGAGGAAAAAACCATCTGGCTGCGGCTGAAGCTGATTGCCGATGCCGGCCTCGTGGGTCTGCCGAATGCGGGCAAGTCCACGTTTCTGGCAGCCGTGACGCGAGCACGGCCGAAGATCGCCAACTATCCCTTCACCACGCTGCATCCCAACCTCGGTGTCGCCTCGATCGACGGACGTGAATTCGTACTGGCTGACATCCCCGGATTGATCGAGGGAGCCCACGAAGGCGTGGGTATCGGCGACCGGTTCCTTGGCCATGTGGAACGCACCCGTGTGCTGCTGCACCTCGTCTCGGCAGTCGAGGAAAAGGCCGGCAAGTCTTACAAGACCGTAAAAACGGAACTCGAAGCCTATGGCGGAGGCCTGACCGACAAAAGGGAAATCGTCGCACTCTCGCAGATCGACGTACTCGATGAGAAGGAACTCAAGAAAAAGGCGAAGGAACTGGAGAAGGCGTGCGGCCAAACGCCGTTTCTAATCTCGGCTGTTACCGGCAGGGGCATGACCGAGGTCCTGCGTGCCCTTCGTGACGTCATCGTCGAAGCGAGCGAGGGCGAAGAGACGGCATTGCCCGACCGCTCTTTGCCGATCGAGGATTTCGGCGAGGGGAGCGACGAATGACTGCCCGAAAGCCGCTCGCCAGCCACCGCCGTATCGTCATCAAGATCGGCTCTGCCCTGCTTGTCGACCGAAAGACGGGTCTGAAATCGCAATGGCTCGATGCGATCTGCTCCGATATAGCCGCGCTGAAGATGAAAGGCATTGACGTTCTGGTGGTCTCCTCCGGTGCGATCGCCTTGGGGCGCACCGTGCTTGACCTGCCCTCCGGCGCCTTGAAGCTCGAAGAAAGTCAGGCGGCAGCGGCCGTCGGCCAGATCGCACTCGCACGCGCCTGGTCAGAAAGCTTGTCCCGCGACGGGATCGTGGCTGGGCAAATCCTGCTGACACTCGGAGATACTGAGGAGCGCCGCCGGTATCTCAATGCCCGCGCGACAATCAACCAATTGCTGAAGATCGGCGCTGTGCCGATCATCAACGAGAACGACACGGTTGCCACGACTGAAATTCGCTACGGCGACAACGATCGGCTCGCCGCCCGTGTCGCGACCATGACCAGCGCGGACCTCCTCGTTCTGCTGTCCGATATCGATGGGCTTTATACGGCTCCACCGCACCTCGATCCGGGTGCAAGGTTCCTGGAGGCCATCCCGGCAATCACGCCGGAAATCGAAGCGATGGCGGGGGGCGCAGCTTCGGAGCTTTCGCGTGGCGGCATGCGCACCAAGATCGATGCCGGCAAGATCGCAACCGGCGCAGGCTGCGCCATGATCATCGCCTCTGGCAAGGCCGACCATCCGCTGCGCGCCATTGAAGAGGGCACGCGCTCCTCCTGGTTCGCGCCTTCCGGCACGCCCGTCACGGCACGAAAGACCTGGATCGCGGGCCAGCTTCAGCCGGCCGGCGAACTTTTCGTCGATGAAGGCGCGGAAAACGCGCTTGGCGGGGGAAAAAGCCTGCTGCCCGCAGGCGTGCGCCGTATCAGGGGGCATTTCCATCGCGGTGATACGGTTGCGATCATCGGTGTCGACGGGCGCGAGATTGCCCGTGGGCTGGTAAGCTATGATGCCGACGAGGCTCGCCAGATCACCGGCCGCAAGTCCGGCGAGATAGAGGCGATCCTCGGTTATGCCGGCCGCGCTGCCATGGTTCACCGTGACGACCTGGTGATGACCGGACCGATTCGGCGCAAGGCGAAGAACGAGGATCGCAAGGAGGATACCGCCCATGCTTGATAAAGTTGCAAACGCGGCCGACGTCGCCGCCATCATGGACGAGATCGGCCACAATGCCAAAGCGGCAGCCAGGGAGCTTGCCACGGCCTCGACCGAAGCCAAAAACAAGGCGCTGAATACAATGGCGGATGCTATCCTTGCCGCCAGGGACAAAATCCTCGCCGCCAATGCCATCGACCTGAGACAAGTCGAAGGCAAGGTATTGCTTCCTTCCTTCATCGACCGGCTGACGCTGACTGAAAAAGGCATTGCTGGCATGGCCAGCGCCTTGCGAGAGATCGCCGAGTTCAAGGACCCGGTCGGCGAGGTGATCGCCGCCTGGGATCGGCCGAACGGTCTCCATATCGAGCGGGTACGCACACCGCTTGGTGTCATCGGCGTGATCTATGAGAGCCGCCCGAACGTCACGGCTGATGCAGGTGCGCTTTGCCTCAAGGCCGGCAATGCGGTAATCTTGCGCGGTGGCTCCGACTCCGCCCATTCATCGAAGGCGATCCATGATTGCCTCGTAACCGGTCTGAAAGCCGCCGGACTTCCCGAACACGCGGTCCAGATCGTCCCGACTACCGATCGCGCGGCGGTCGGCGCCATGCTGTCGGGCCTCAACGGTGCTATCGACGTCATCGTGCCGCGCGGCGGCAAAAGCCTCGTCGCCCGCGTTCAGAACGAAGCACGCGTACCGGTCTTTGCCCATCTCGAAGGCCTCTGCCATATCTATGTAGACGCTTCCGCCGATCTTGAAATGGCGAAGAAGATCGTCGTCAACGCCAAGATGCGCCGCACGGGCGTCTGCGGCGCGGCAGAAACGCTGCTTGTCGATAGCGCTGCGATCGGCACGCACCTGATGCCGATTCTTGAAGCGTTGACGGAAGCCGGCTGCGAAATCCACGCTTCCGCCGCTGTGTTGAAGGTCTTCCCCGGTTTCAAGCCTGCGACGGAGGAAGACTGGCGCACCGAATATCTCGACGCGGTGATCTCGGTCGCCATCGTCGATGGCATTTCCGGGGCGATCCGCCACATCAACACCTATTCGTCCCATCACACGGAGGCAGTGATTGCAGAAGACCCGGATGTCGTCGCGCGTTTCTTCAACGAAATCGACTCGGCGATCCTGCTGCACAATGCCTCGACCCAGTTCGCGGACGGCGGCGAGTTCGGCATGGGCGGCGAGATCGGCATTTCCACCGGTAAAATGCATGCGCGCGGCCCCGTCGGCGTCGAACAGTTGACGTCCTTCAAATACCTGGTGCATGGCACCGGTCAGATCCGGCCCTGATTCCACGTGGGGCAGGAAACGATCGATCCACGCTATCTCGACATGCCGCATGTAGAGCGCGGCATGGCTGTCGGTCTGTTCGGCGGTTCCTTCAACCCACCGCATGAGGGGCATCTGCTGGTCGCCGAAATCGCGCTCCGCCGCCTCGGGCTCGATCAGCTCTGGTGGATGGTTACTCCCGGTAATCCGCTGAAAAGTCGCTCCGAACTTGCATCGCTGAAGCACCGGCTCACCATGAGCGAGAAGCTGATCCATGATCCGCGTATCAAGATCACCGCTTTCGAAAAGACGCTCGGCGGTTCATATACGGCTGATACGCTCGCCTCTGTGAAAGCCAGGAAGCCGCATGTGCATTTCATCTGGGTCATGGGCGCTGATAGCCTGAAGACCTTCCATCTCTGGCAGAAATGGCAGGAGATCGCGTCCACCTTCCCGATCGCCGTCATCGATCGCCCCGGTTCGACACTTTCCTTCCTCTCGTCGAAAATGGCCCGTACCTTTGACTATGCCCGCATCGATGAGGACGATGCCGGGACATTGTGGAAGCGCAAAGCCCCTGCCTGGACTTTCATTCATGGTCCGCGTTCGGCACTGAGCTCCACCGCAATCCGCGCCGTCAACGGCCAGAAATCCTGACCGGAAACATGCAAACAGCCGCAAAATGAAACGATGAAGAAGATTCTGGCCGTCACGATCACCTTTTTGGCCTCTCCCTTGAAAGATTGACCATTCGATGCCACCTTTCTCTATGCGACCGAGTCTCAAATCGGATTCGCGGAAAGTGCATGTTGCTGTTACCGGAAGAAAGGACAGACCCTGACAACAGTACACGCCAAGGGAAAGACGGCCCCCGTCCTCCCGCAGAGCCTGGAACGTGGCGCCGATGCCGCCGCCCGCGCTCTCGAACTGGTCCTCGCAAGTCTCGAGGACTCCAAAGCAGAAGATATTGTCACCATCAACATCGCCGGAAAATCAGCGCTCGGAGACTATATGGTCGTTGTCTCCGGACGATCGAGCCGGCATGTCATGGCCATCTGCGATCACCTGATCTCCGATCTTAAGGACGAGGGCCTGGGTGCACCTCGCGTCGAAGGCCTGGAGGCTGGCGACTGGGTGCTGATTGACACCGGTGACATCATCATACATGTGTTCCGCCCGGAAATCCGCGAGTTCTACAACATCGAAAAGATGTGGGCCGCTCCGGATATCGAGGAAGGTACACTGCTGCACTGACAGGTTTGGGCGCATCCTGAACCGGTCTGGCTGACGTCGAATTCGAGGGCCGAGCATACGCTCGCCGCCCGGACGGGATTTCGGCCGCTAAAAAACGGATCAGGACATGCGGATAAGCCTTTTTGCGGTGGGACGGCTGAAAGCCGGACCTGAAAAGGACCTTGCGTCCCGTTACCTCGACCGCTTCGCCAAAGCTGGCCCGGCGGTGGGGTTGGAATTGTCCAAGCTCATGGAAGTCCAGGAGAGTCGCGCAGCCAACCCCGAAACGCGCAAGCGTGAAGAGGCCGGCATGCTTGAAAAGGCACTCCCGGAAGGTGCGATCCTCATCCTCCTCGATGAACGCGGCAGGGCGCTCGACAGCGAATCTTTCGCCGGCCTCATCGGCCGCTATCGCGACAACGGCAAGCGCGATCTGATGCTGGCAATCGGCGGTGCTGACGGGCTTGACCCGGAATTGCGCTCACGCGCCGATGTGGTGCTCAATCTCGGCACCCTGACCTGGCCGCATCAACTCGTGCGTATCCTCATTGCCGAGCAGCTTTATCGCGCCGTCACCATTCTTTCCGGCCATCCCTATCACCGGGTGTAAACACTTCATTTAGATTCAAACACGATGTTGTTTATGGCTTCGTCGGGCAAATCAGCTTACGCTTCCTCGATCCGGCGGAAAATCGGAGCGGGAATGAGAATAACAGGGATGACATCGTACCGACATGCGCTGCTTCTGGCTGCAGCCTTCGGTTTCGCCCTGATTCCTCCCCTTGAACCCTCCAGCCCGGCTCGCGCTCAGGATGCCGATATGCCGGCACCGCCGCCGCAGACTGGATCACCTGCAGCCGCCATGGTCGATCCTACAGCCGATCTGCAGCGCAGGCGCAACGAGACGCGCGGCGAGCTCGAAGTCCTGTCCAAGAACATGAAGCTTTCGGCCGACAAAGTGGCCACGATTGAAAGGAACATTGCGGATATCAAGAAAAACAGCGCCGATGTCCGCCAGGCCCTGATCGAATCCGCCGCCCGCCGTAAGAGCCTTGAAACGAGGATCCTGGCCAGCGAAAAGAAAATCGCCGAGCTCAAGGTCAAGGAGGATGGCATTCACGCCTCGCTGCGCAGCCGCCGCGCCGTTCTCGCAGAGGTGCTCGCAGCGCTTCAGCGGATGGGGCGCAATCCGCCGCCGGCGCTTCTGGTCACGCCCGACGATGCATTGGCATCCGTGCGCAGCGCCATCCTGCTTGGCGCTGTCGTACCTGGCATGCGGGACGAGGCGAACGAGTTGGTCGCCGATCTCCAATCTCTTGTCTCTTTGCAGGCTGCCGCCCTGACCGAGAAGACGAGCGTCTCCAGCACCATCGCCGAAAGCCTCGAAGAAGAGCGGCGTATGAACCTTCTCCTCGCTGAAAATGAAAAGTTGAACAGGCGTAACATCGCCGACCTGGATGCCGAACGCCGCCGCTCGGAAGAACTTGCCGGGCACGCCGATACGCTTGAAAGCCTCATCCAATCGCTTGAAGGCGAGATCGCTTCCGTCCGCGATGCAATCGACAGGGCACGCCTCGAAGAGGAGCGGCGCCGCCTCCTTTCGGAAGCCGAGCGCGAAAGGGCCAAAAAGCTCGCCGAAAGCGGCGTGCCTGACAAAAACCGTATTGCGCCCGCATATGCGTTTTCGAGCCTCAAGCAGAAGCTGGAGCTTCCGGTCGCCGGAGATGTATTGCGTTGGTTCGGTGACCCCGACGGGACAGGACATACGGCAAGGGGCACGACCATAGCTTCGAATCCCGGAGCAGTGGTTACGGCGCCTGCGGATGGTCTCGTCGTTTTTGCCGGTGCGTTCCGAAGCTATGGACAGACGATCATCCTCAATGCCGGCGACGGATACCATCTGGTCCTGACCGGCATGGATGAAGTGAATGCGCGGCAGGGCAAGTTCGTCTTCGCAGGCGAACCCATCGCCGTTATGGGTGAGAAAAGAGTGGCAAGCGCAATGGCATTGGCGCTGGAAACAGATCGTCCAACGCTTTACATTGAATTCCGAAAGGACGGCACTCCGGTCGATTCCAGGCCGTGGTGGACCGCAAAAGAAACTGGAAGGGCACGAAATGATTCGTAGGGCTTCTCTTGTCATCGTCGGGGCGCTCATGGGTGCGACAGCGATGAGCGTGATTTACTCGGCCGGTGTGCCTGCGCAGGCCGCCGGTCCTTCGACCTACAAGGAATTGTCGATCTTCGGCGATGTGTTCGAGCGGGTCCGTGCTCAGTACGTGACGCCGCCGGACGAGGAAAAGCTGGTAGAAAATGCCATCAACGGCATGTTGACCTCGCTGGACCCCCATTCGAGCTTCATGAATGCCAGAGATGCCGAAGATATGCGCACACAGACGCGCGGCGAGTTCGGCGGCCTCGGCATCGAGGTGACGATGGAGAACGAACTCGTCAAGGTCATCGCGCCCATCGACGATACGCCCGCCTCGCGTGCCGGCATCCTGGCCGGTGACTTCATTTCGGAGATCGACGGCCAGCCGGTACGCGGCCTGAAGCTTGAAGATGCCGTCGAAAAGATGCGCGGTGCGGTCAACACGCCGATCAAGCTGACGATCATTCGTCAAGGCGCCGACAAGCCGCTCGATATCACCGTCGTGCGCGATATCATCGCGGTCCGCGCCGTAAAATCCCGCGTTGAGAACGGTGACGTCGGTTACGTCCGCGTTATTTCCTTTACTGAAAAGACCTACGACGACCTGGAAAAGGCGATCAAAAAGATCAAGGCGGATGTACCGGCCGATAAGCTGAAGGGCTACGTCCTCGACCTGCGCCTTAATCCCGGCGGTCTTCTCGACCAGGCGATCAACGTTTCCGACGCCTTTCTGGAACGCGGCGAGGTTGTTTCCACACGCGGCCGCAATGCAGACGAAACCCGCCGCTTCAATGCCGGCCCGGGTGATCTGACGGATGGAAAGCCAGTGATCGTACTCGTCAATGGTGGCTCGGCTTCCGCCTCGGAAATCGTCGCGGGCGCATTGCAGGATCTGAAGCGTGCAACCGTTCTCGGTACGCGCTCCTTCGGCAAGGGTTCGGTCCAGACGATCATCCCGCTCGGCGACGCCGGCGCGCTGCGTCTGACCACCGCTCTCTATTACACGCCCTCGGGTAAATCGATCCAGGGCACTGGCATCAACCCGGACATCAAGGTTGAGCAGCCACTGCCGCCGGAACTGCAGGGCAAGGTCCGCGCCGAAGGTGAGTCCAGCCTGCGGGGCCATATTCCGGGCGCCGCCGAGACGGAGGAAGGTTCGGGCTCCGTCGCTTATGTGCCGCCGGAAGCCAAGGACGACATCCAGCTCAACTATGCACTGGACCTGCTCCATGGCGTGAAGACTGATCCGTCCTTCCCTGCGAATCCGGATAAGGCTGCGGCCGCTATCAAGAAGTAAAGAGCCGCGGACCGGCCAGCGTAGCGCGTTGTCAAGACGCCTCGCTGGCCGGTTCTGTTTATCTGCAGGCACGATACAGGACCGAAATTGGGCAGCGATCTCCACGCACCGCTGGGACAAAGCCGGCCGGCCGCACGGCGACGGGTTAGAAGATTTTCTTCCGCGGCCGTTCTCGCCTCCCTCGCCGTCGCAGGCATTCTTGGCCTTTCGATTTATGCTATGCGAGGTGATGACGCTCTGAGACAGGTCGCGTCCAATGATCCGCCGGCATCCGAACCTGACCAGGCTCAGTCTCTCGGAAGGAACGATCAGGACTCCGCTGGGCAGCAACCTGCGGGCATGCCTCGCTCCAATCCAACTTCCGGTGCGAATATCGAGCGGACGCTGACGGACGACGGCATGGTCGTGACAAAATACACGCCGCGATCCCGCGACAGCGGCGGCCCGGTCCTCATCGAAGCCCAAAGAATTGGCCAAGACCCACGCATGGCCGCCCAGCCCAATGAAGCACTGCTCGAAGACTCGCCCTATGGCCGGTTGCCGATCACCGGCCCGGACGGATTGCGGCCGATGGACCAGTATGCTCGGCCATGGTCTGGTGCACGTGGAACTCGGATCGCGATCGTCGTGGGCGGGCTTGGCCTCAGCCAGACGGGCACGCAGAGGGCGATCAGAGAACTGCCACCGACGATAACCTTTGCCTTCGCTGCGAGCGGCAACAGCCTCCAGCGCTGGATGCAGGAGGCTCGCCGCAGCGGCCACGAAATCCTGCTACAGGTGCCACTAGAGCCATTCGACTATCCGGCAAACGATCCAGGTCCTGACACATTGCTGACCAGGACTTCCGTAAAAGAAAATCTTAACCGGCTGCATGAAGCCATGGGCAGGATCACGAACTACACGGGCATCATGAACTATCTTGGCGGCCGTTATCTTGCCGATGCGGATGCGCTGGAGCCGATCCTGCGCGATGTTTCGCAACGCGGCCTGCTATTTCTCGACGACGGCACGTCTGCCCAATCCAAGACGGCGGTTATCGCCAAGGCGATCGGACTGCCGCACGCTTTCGGCGATCTGACCCTCGACGGCCAGTTGCAGGCGGATGCAATTCTCAAGAAGTTGGATGAGTTGGAGCGCATCGCCGGCCGCAGGGGCACGGCTGTTGGCGTCGCTTCCGCTTTCGATGAGAGCATTGATGCGATAAGGCAGTGGAGCGAGAAGGCATCGCAACGCGGGATCGAGATCGTCGGGGTTTCAGCACTCGCAGGCGAAAGCGTCGAGCCATGATGGATCGGAGTCGTGCATGAGCAAGAAGGACAAACGCCTGGTTCGCGCCGAAGATCTGCCTTACCGGCCCTGTGTCGGCATCATGGTGCTGAATCGCGATGGCCTTGTCTGGGCCGGACGACGCGTCAGCGAAGGCAACAGCGAATACGACGGTTCGCCGCAGCTTTGGCAAATGCCGCAGGGCGGCATCGACAGGGGCGAGGATCCGCTTCCTGCAGCTTATCGCGAGCTTTACGAGGAAACTGGTATCCGGACCGTCAAGCTACTCGCAGAGGCGCGCGACTGGATCAACTATGACTTGCCACCGCATCTCATAGGTATCGGATTGAAGGGCAAATATCGCGGCCAGACGCAACGCTGGTTCGCCTTCCGCTTCGACGGCGACGAAAGTGAAATCGCCATCAACCCGCCGCCAGGCGGCCATGAACCGGAATTCGACGCTTGGGAATGGAAGCCGATGACCGATCTGCCCGGCCTGATCGTGCCGTTCAAGCGCGTCGTTTATGATCAGGTCGTCGCGGAGTTTGCGCATCTGGCCAAAGCTGCGGTTTAATCTAACCTTGGGTTGCTGCTTTCGATGCACAGCGAAGACGGCAGGACTGATAGGTTGCTCCATAAAAGCGTCCAGCTCTCCCACAGCTTTCTTCTCGAAGCCCGGGGCCTGGCGGATATGGCTCGCACTTAAAGCCGCACAGGAAGCCCTTCGGCATCGTTCAGGATGGTGCCGGATGTCCGTTAGCCAAGATGGTTACTTGCCGGCGTTTCGCAATATCGAACCGACGGAAACCTCATCGACCGGCGCCGCGACGCGTTCATTGCCGTCGGAACAGACCCGCTGCACAAACGCACCGGGCCTTTTATCGATGATGCCGGTTTATTCGGCCTCGTTGGCAGATTCCGCGTTGAGCAGACCGTAACGCTCCTCGCCGATCTTCGCCAGCAGATCGAGCTGGGTTTCAAGGAAGTCGATATGGCCTTCCTCATCAGCCAGAAGCTCTTCGAAGAGTTTCATCGAAACATAGTCACCGGCGTCATGACAGATATCGCGGGAGGCTTTGTAAGCCGTGCGGGCGTCATATTCACCCGCAAGGTCGGCTTCAAGAACTTCCTTGACATTCTGGCCGATCCGTAGCGGCGCCACTGTCTGGAGATTGGGATGGCCTTCAAGGAAGATGATGCGCGCGATCAGCTTATCGGCATGGTGCATCTCTTCGATGGACTCGGCCCGCTCCTTCTTCGCAAGCTTTGTATAGCCCCAATCTTCGAGAAGGCGGTAATGCAGCCAATATTGGTTGACGGCACCAAGTTCGAGAAAAAGTGCCTCGTTAAGCCGCTCGATGACCTTTGAGTCGCCTTTCAATGTCCGCTCTCCTGTGCTCTTCATGGAATTGTTTCAAGCGGGACATATATACAACGACCTCGGCTTCCGTCGAGTGGTGCTCGGCGTGATATTCCTCGGTTGTACGGATGATGAGGTCGACAACATTCGGGAAGCAGCCGCAGCAACGGCCGCGCTTACCCATGGCGTGGTACACTTTAGCCGGAACGATCAGCTGCCAACAGTCTTCGTTAAGGAGCTCGATAATAACGTCCCTGATTTCCCTGTCGGTGATGTAATTGCAACTGCAAACCAGCATTTCTCGGTCGACCTGCGAAACATGACCTGTAACATCCTCTTTTTGCGAAAGCGGACATCCGATGTCAAGAAAAAATCGGGTATCTGCGTTATTTCTTAAAGAAGCCTGCCATTCCATGACGTGAATCAAAAATGCGATGCGGCCTTCTTTGTGCCGACCTTTCGAGAAGTAGCGGATTGAAATCGGAAGCATCGTTTGGCCGCTACGCGAGAATATCGGCCAACGAACGCAAACCGAAGCGCAAAACAGTTCCTCACGAAGCCTTTTGCTACACTCAGTGAAAGTTCCGTCCCTTGGGCATGACGCTACTCGGTTCGGTCGAATAGAGCGGCGGTGCGGCAGCAGCCGT
This sequence comes from Neorhizobium petrolearium, assembly GCF_029854435.1. Lineage (NCBI taxonomy): Bacteria > Pseudomonadati > Pseudomonadota > Alphaproteobacteria > Hyphomicrobiales > Rhizobiaceae > Neorhizobium > Neorhizobium petrolearium. The sequence continues at coordinate 4,832,973 of NZ_CP123000.1, forward strand.
TTTCTGACGTCTCTCCTCCTCCATACCGTTGGATCGCCTTTTCCGGCGATGATTGCCGCTGGACTGCAATACCTCATCTGATCGGGACGATGATATCTCGGGCCGGCGCGCCTCCTCCTGCAGAAGGCCAAGCATGGGAGTGATGTCCTCTATGTGTTCGACCACCGTATGAATAACGCCGCTCTCGCTTTGCAGCTTCCCCCGGATTTTCACGAGCCGCGCGCCCATGACGACCGATCGGAAACGCTCGAAAGTTTTAGGCCAGACGATCGCATTGGCGACACCGGTCTCGTCTTCCAATGTCATGAAGATCACGCCACTGGCAGAACCCGGACGTTGCCGCACCAGCACGATCCCTCCGATCGTGACTCTTCCCCCGTTCGGAACGTCCAGAAGATCGACACTTCGGGCGATTCCCATCGTTCTGAATTCTTCACGAAGGAAGGAGACCGGATGCGCCTTCAGTGACAGGGAAAGGTACCGATAGTCTTCGATCACCTCCTCGCCCGGCAGCATTGTCGGAATTCTGATCTTCGGTTCAGGCCTGAGATCCGCACAGCCTGCCACATCGAACAGAGATAACCTCTCCGTCGTATTTTTCACATCAAGTCCCCGCACGGCCCAGAGGGCCTCACGGCGCGTAAGCCCGAGAGAGGTGAAAGCATCGGCGTCCGCAAGCCGTTCGATAGCCGACTTATCGAGCCCGGACCGAAGCCAGAGATCATAAACAGATGTGTAGCCGCCTCCTCGACTGGCGATGAATTTCTTGATCATGTCATCTTCGGACAGGCCCTTGACCTGACGAAAACCTAGTCGCACGGCATATCTTGTCTTGATGACATCGCGCATGGACTCATGACGCTTGTCGATCGCGTTCCTGTCAAAGATGGCCTCTTCCAGAGTGCAATCCCATGCGGATTTATTCACATCGACAGGAAGGGTCTGGATGCCGTGCTCCCGCGCATCACGGATCAGCTGCGCCGGCGCATAGAACCCCATGGGCTGCGAATTCAGCATAGCCGCGCAGAAGACATCCGGATAGTAAGCCTTGATCCAGGACGAGACGTAGACCAGCAGGGCGAAGGAAGCGGCATGGCTCTCCGGAAAACCGTATTCCGCAAATCCCTGGATCTGACTAAAGCAGCTTTCCGCGAATTCTTTTGAATACTCGTTTTCCAGCATGCCGTTGATGAAGTCTCGCCTGAATTCCTCCACTCGTCCCGATCGCTTGAATGTTGCCATCGAGCGACGCAGCTTGTCGGCTTTTTCGGCAGGGAAGCGCGCGGCCGTGATAGCGATCTGCATCGCTTGCTCCTGAAAGAGCGGTACGCCGAGGGTCCTTTTCAGAACCTCTTTAAGCGCGGGGCTCGGATATTCTACCGGCCGGCCGTTTCGCTCATCCTCTCGCCGCTTCAAATACGGGTGGACCATGTTCCCCTGAATGGGGCCTGGCCGGACGATCGCCACCTCCACGACGAGATCATAGAATTTCCGGGGTCTGAGCCGCGGCAGCATGCTCATCTGCGCCCGGCTCTCGATCTGGAAAACGCCGACCGTATCGGCCCGGCAGATCATATCATAGACGGCGTCCTCAGGCTTCTGCTGCAACCCCGCCAGGGTTTCATCAACCTGGTAATGAACCCGCATGAGGTCGAATGCCTTCTTGAGACAGGTCAGCATGCCGAGGGCGAGCACATCGATCTTCAGGAGCTTCAATGTGTCGAGATCATCCTTGTCCCATTCCACCATATAGCGCCCCGGCATGGCCGTCCTCATGATCGGGACGACCTCGTCGAGCCGGTCGCGCGTGATCAGAAAACCGCCGACATGCTGGGTGAGATGCCGCGGAAAACCCAGAAGCTCCTTCGCATGAGCCAGGACTTTCTGCGTCGTGAGGTCTTTCACGTCGAGTCCGGCCGCCTTCACATCCCGCTCCGAAAGCCCGTCCTCCGACCAGCCCCAGACCAGGCTGGAAAGTGCGGCCTGGACGTCTTCCGAAAGCCCGAAAGCCTTGGCCACTTCGCGGCCGGCCATACGGGTCCGATAGCTTGTGACTGCCGCCGTGAGGCCTGCGTGACGAAAACCATAATGGCGATAGATGTATTGAATGACCTCTTCTCGCCGACCGTGTTCGAAGTCGACATCGATATCCGGCGGTTCATTCCGCTCCGTCGAAATGAACCGTTCGAAAAGCAGCGTCGTGAATGTCGGATCGACCTCGGTGATACCAAGACAAAAGCAGACGGTGGAATTGGCAGCCGATCCCCGCCCCTGGCACAGGATTTTCAACTCATATCGGGCATGCCAGACGATATGGCGCACCGTCAGGAAGTAAGGCTCGTATTGCATCTCCTTGATGAGACCGAGTTCGTACCTGATCTGATCCGTTACCTTGTCCGGAATTTTATCCGGATACCGGCGTCTGGCCCCTTCCCAGGTCAGCCGCTCCAGGGTTTCCGATACCGTCTCGCCCGGTACGCTCTCGTCCGGATAATTATGGCTGAGCTCATCCAGCGAGAATTGCAGTTGCTTGGAAAACCTCTGAGTGTTGGCGATCGCATCCGGATATTTGGCGAAAAGCCGCGCCATCTCAGCGGAATGTTTGAGGTGCCGCTCTCCATTAGGGGCAAGACGAAAGCCGGCTTCCTGAACCGTCACATGCTCGCGGATGGCCGTCACGACATCCGATAGCGAGCGTCGATAGGGGAGACTGTAAAGAGGCAGGTTGGTTGCGATTAACGGAAAGTGACATTGCGAAGCGATCTGCGCAAAGGTGGTGAAAACGAACGCATCGCGCCCGTCATAGGTCGGCGACAAGGCGAGATAGATATTCTTTTCGAATTTCTCCCGATAAGAGCTCAGCTGCTTACCCAGCTTCGCTAGGTACTGAGCATCTTCCGCGCGGGTGAAATCCGGCACGACAGCAAGCATCATCTCGTCGCACCATTCCAGAAAATCCCATTCCTCCAGGATGCAGGAACCCTTTTCCGTCCTAAGGTTTCCCCTGCTCAGCAGGCGGCATAGGTTGGCCCAGCCCTTCCGATTCCGCGGATAGGCCAGAACGTCCGGCGTGTGGTCCGAAAAGACGAGACGCGCTCCCGGGTAAAAGGCACAAGGCCACACCGCGTCCTCCTCGTCCTCCTTTTTCCCCTGCTCCTGCTGACGCTTGTACGTCTCCTTCATGTCCCGGACTTGGTTATGCGCCCGCACCACACCGGCGACCGAATTCCGGTCGGCAATGCCAAGGCCGGAAAGGCCAAGAAGGCTTGCTGTCAACACCATTTCTTCAGGGCGTGCAGCCCCCTCCAGGAAGGAGAAGTTGGTCTTGGCGCCGATCTCGAAAAAAACGGGGGCATTCTTCATGCGAAAATCCCATGGACGCGCCAGCTTGGCGCTGTTTTTCCGTCGTAATGGCCTTCGCGAAAAATCCAGAAACGTCGACCCGCATCGCTTTCCAGGCGAAAATAATCACGTTCCTCCGCCTCCTTGGGATCTATCCACCATTCCGGGGAAATCCGTTCAGGACCTTCGGCCCGAACGACCCGATGAACGATCCGGCGCCAGCGAAACCGCTGGGGCGGGCCATCCGGTACCGTTGCGGCAAAAGCATCTATCGGCTCCGGATGGTGGAAAAGTCGCAATGGCCGATCAGATCTGGGCGCGAAGGCTAAATCTTCATCCCCTTTCTTCTGCGCGCTTCCCGCCGTCATCGCCGGCACAAAAACTCTCGCCCGTTCCGGCATATGGCTTTGCCGCAATCCCGCAAACTGTAGACAATCCGCCCCCAAACGCGCCGAAACTCGATCGACAAAATCCGCAAGTGAGATTTCACTCTCTCCGTCGCCGATGAAATCGCCTTGCGCGGTCCTAAAAGTGTCGTGCTGCAGCACATTGAGGCGCAGGAGTTCGAAACCGAAGCCTGCATCGAGATCGTCGTGGACGGCGTTCAGACGCTCGGAAAACAGGGTCGAGATACGTTCCGGATCGCGTAGCGGCTGCGAAGCCCCGGCGGTGATGCGGAACACCCGGCCATCGATGCGGAAAAGCACCAGTTCGAAAACTCGCCCGCCAATTCCGCGAGCTTCCAGTCCCGGTCGAAGAGACGTCGCGATCTGCCCAATCAGCTGCAGGATATGTTCCTCCGCCTGAATCGGTTCGGCGAGCCGCCGCTCGGCAGAAAGAGCCGCGACAGGCCGCCGGGGAGAAATTGCTTCCTCATTCGCTCCAAGCGCCTGATCCAGCCGAAGAAGCAATTGCGTGCCGAAACGGCGGGCAAGCGGCGCACGCGGCATGGGAAAAAGATCACCGACCCGTTTCAGCCTGAGCTTATGCAGTGAGACGATCATAGCGTCGTCTATGCGCAAGGCATTGACCGGCAATGGGGCCAGCACCTCTTTCATCGTTTCGTCATCAATTACGCCACCGCGTCCGAAACGACAGGCCGCCCAGGAGAGACCGGGGGACGAAGAAATCGCTCCTTTGACATCGAACCCCATATGAAAAAGCCGCTTAAGAATATCCCTTAACAAGGCCTCTTCACCCCCGAAGAGATGCGCACAACCGGTAATGTCCAGAAGGAGGCCCTCGCGGCCACCAAGTGCCACGAGTGGAGTATAACGGTCGCACCAGTCGGCGATGGCTTCGAGCAGCACCTGGTCGGCTTCCCCATCCTCATCCATCACGTCAATCTTCGGAAACATGGCGCGCGCTTCCGCGAGGCCCTGTCCTCGTTTCAAACCGAGCCGTTCGGAAACTTCATCGAGTGCAGTAAGCCGCATGGCATTGTCACGCCGCCCGGCACAGAGGATCGGCGGATGGTCAGGACGCCCTCTCGTTCGCCACGACAGGCCCCAGAACTGACGAGCGATCCTGTCGGTCGGCAGATGCGGGAAGACCAGCGCCAGGATGCGTTGGCGGGTTACGGAAAGAGGAAGTTTCTCCTGTTTCACGGTCGAGCGAAAATTGACGGTCACGGGGATTCCACTCCAGAAAGAAGGAGAGCGGAGCCGGATTGCGGCTCTTCTCCAGGGTCAGTTGGAAAACGGGATGGCCGATGCTGCCGCCAAGCATGGATCCATTCGGAAGGCGTCGCCCGGAGGCTCGCGCCGGTTTGACAAGGAAGCGGAAAAAAGCACTGCTCGCTTCTTCTTCGCCCGCATGCCGCAATAGGAAAAGCGGCCGTCCCGCTGCTTTCGCCCGCAGGCCAAGCCTCCGGCTTTCGGTAAGGCCGAAATGCCTCGGGTTGCCCCGGATTTCGAGAATGGTGGCGGACAGGACACCGCTCGCCACCGCGGCTTCTGCAAGCCATAGTGCATCATCCAGCCTGCGCGGCGACGCATAAAGAATCTCGTGAGGGTCCAGCCCGAATTGCCTGAGGCCAACAGCATAAGGAGCGCCGGCCTCCTGCCTGGAAACGACGTCACCGACCCATAAAACCGGTGCCTCGCTTGTTTCCATGGCCTTGAGATAAGCGGCAAGCGCAAGTACAAATCCGCTCGCCGCGCCCGCATCCAGCATCACCATCGAACGAATTTCCGTGAGGCCGTCAAATGGCAGGCCACCATCCAAAGCAGCGTCCAGAGGCGCTATGCCGAATGGCAGACGGGGTTGATTGTTCCTGGATTTTTGCGCTTCAGGATCCGCGGCAGCATCTGCCTGCTTCGCCGCAGCCAGGCTGGGCAAGGGTTTTCCCTCCATTCTGGCGATCTGTTCGCGCAGGGCAAAAAGCGTTTCCCGCGCCGTGGCGTTCTCGGCCATGGCGTCAGCTCCCATCATGAATGTTCACTTTATGTTCTTATGGATTCCAGAGGCCTTCGAAAGAGTCAACAACCAAATGGCAGGAATCTTTTCCTCTGGCGGTAGGCCAATGATTCTTCTCTCGAAAAATATCGGCGAAGGCACTATATGGGCCTGATCAGAAGGAGAACTCATGGCCCGTATCGACCAGACCGACGATTGGCGGGATCGCCACGCGCCGACGATCAACTCGTTCGAGTCGCTGGCGATCGAGGCCTATGGTCACTTGCCAGAGGAATTCCGGGCCCTTACCACCAACCTGATCATCGAGATCGAGGATTTTCCGGATGATGAGGTGTTCGAAGATATGGCGCTCGAAACACCCTTCGACCTGCTCGGTCTGTTCGAAGGTCGCGGCATTTCCGAGCGCTTCAATATGGAAACGGGCGAACTGCCTAACCGCATCCGGCTCTATCGCCGGCCGATCCTCGATTACTGGGCCGAAAACGATGAGACGCTGGGCGATATCATCACCCATGTGCTGATCCACGAAATCGGTCATCACTTCGGCTTGAGCGACGACGACATGGAACGCATCGAGGCCAGCGCCGAAGACGCCGCCCAGCGTTAAGGTCAATCGACAGAGCTTTTATTGCTCGCCAAGTTTCATGTCCGGATCATAATCCTTGCCATGAACGGTCTTGATGACCGCCTGGCCGCACTGCATCTCGCCGGTCGTGGCATTGAAGGCATAGGTCGGGGAACCATGAAGCTCCCAGCCCTTGTTCAGCGCAGCTGTCACCTTGTGGCAGAAAGAAGAGTCGTCAGGACCGGTGAGGAAGCGATAGAGTTTCATGAAAGTTTCTTTCGTTCGGCAATGATCCGGTTACTGGCGACAAGCTTTTCAGCCTCCGCCAGATGGAGGCGCTCGACCATTTTGCCGTTCAGATTGATGACGTTGAGATGTTGGGCTTCCGGCCGGGCAAAAGCGGCAATCACCGCTTCAGCCTCTTCCACGGCCCGCGGGTCGGGACCGAAATGCCGGTTAGCAGGTTCGATCTGGGCCGGATGGATCAACATCTTGCCGGAAAAACCCATGGCACAACCTTGGGCACATTCCGCATCGAAAGCTTCCGCATCCTTGAAATCGTTGAAGACGCTGTCGATCACGTCGATGCCATAAGCCCGTCCGGCAAGCACCACCTGCATCAACCAGGGCACGAGGTAGGCACGGCCAGGCTGCGACAGGACACCGGTTCCCTTGCGCAGGTCGTTGAGGCCGACGACGAAACATCGGAGCCGCTCATCCGCCCCGGCAATCGCCGCCGCGTTCAGAACACCTTTCGGCGTCTCGATCATCGCCCATATGGCAAGCTCGTCTGGGGCACCGGTCTCGGACAGGATATCCGCGATCGCTTGCACCTCAGAAACCCGCTCCACCTTGGGAACCAGCACCACTTCTGGCGATATCTCGACCACGAGATCCATGTCGGCTCTGCCGAACTCGGTTTCGAGAGGGTTGATGCGGATGATAGTTTCCCGGTTTCGCAGCGGCCCTTCCCTGAACAATCGGCGCAGATTGTCGCGAGCCTCGATCTTCTTCTCCGGCGCCACGGAATCTTCCAGATCGAAGATCACCGCATCGCAATCGAGACCATGTACCTTTTCCAATGCCCTTGCATTACCGGCCGGCACGCTCAGGACAGAGCGGCGAAGACGAGCGGGAGCAGAATTGATGTCAGTCAAGGCGGTCATCACGACTTTGTGCCAATCTTTTAAGTCTGCGGCAATACCGTTCCGTGCAAGACCTCTTGCAAGAAAGGGCGGAAGGGCCCACATTCTTCGATAAGAAAGGTTTGGACCATGCAAAACATCCGCGCATTCTTTGTCATCGTATCGGCAATTGCCGTGCTTGCCATGGCAGCGCTTCTGACAGCTTCTCTGACCGTAGCCTTTGTCGGCATCCTCGCGGTTCTTTCCCTTGGACGGGCGCTTTCGGCGCGGCTGAAGCCGGTTCCGGTACGCGCAAAGGCCAGCAAGCGCGAAATGCGCGTCTGGAATGACGGCCGCGGCACGATCATCGACCTTTGATCCCTGAAAGCCATAAATAGACCGTTCTCAGCCTCATTGGCGTACCGGTTGAAGGCAAACAGGCCTTCAAATCCACGCAGATTTGCTTTATGGCAGCTTCCGCAGATGTAGTCCCACGTGGAGGCAGATCATGGAAAAGTTCACCAAGCTCACCGGCGTCGCAGCGCCGCTTCCGGTCGTCAATATCGACACGGACATGATCATTCCGAAGGATTACCTCAAGACGATTAAGCGCACCGGCCTCGGTAAGGGTCTTTTCGCGGAGGCCCGTTACAACGAAGACGGCACCGAAAACGCAGATTTCGTGCTCAACAAGCCCGCCTACAGGAATGCCAAGATCCTGGTCGCCGGCGACAATTTCGGCTGCGGCTCATCCCGCGAGCATGCCCCTTGGGCGCTTCTCGATTTCGGCATCCGCTGCGTGATTTCGACGAGCTTTGCCGACATATTCTACAATAACTGTTTCAAGAACGGCATCCTGCCGATCGTCGTCAGCCCGGAAGACCTGGAAAAGCTTATGGACGACGCCGAGCGCGGTTCGAATGCGGTTCTCTCGGTCGACCTGGAAGCGCAGGAGATCACCGGCCCGGATGGCGGTGCGATCCATTTCGATATCGATCCCGGCCGCCGTCACATCATGCTCGAAGGCCTCGACGACATCGCTTCGACGCTGAAGAGCGACGCGGCGATCAGCAGTTTCGAGAACAGGAACCGCACCGCGCGCCCCTGGCTCTGATTTCCGGAACGCACCCGATGGTCAAATGGATTTCCTCCGGATCGCCCTTCGAAGCGCGGATCGGCTATTCGCGCGCAGTCGTGGACCGCGACATGGTCTATGTTTCCGGCACCACCGGCTACGACTATGCGAAGATGGAAATGCCGGATGACGTTTCGGACCAGACGCGAAACGCGCTCGGCACGATCGAAAAGGCTCTGAAGGAGGCCGGCAGCGGCCTGCGGGATATCGTGCGGGTGCGGTATTATCTCACAGACATGGCCGATTACGATGCCGTGGTCGAAGTGCTTGGCGCGACTTTTTCCGAAATCCGCCCGGCCGCAACCATGGTCGTCTGCGGCCTCACGACACCGGAAATGAAGATCGAAATCGAGGTGACGGCCCGCATCGGGGCCGGCAGTTCGTAACCCCTTTTCCGACCTCGTCCTTCGGCAGGCTCGGACGAGGTTTAGCCAGGCGCAGGCAAAAAGCCACGCGCGGGAGGACGAACGAGCCTGCGAAACCCGCAAGGACACCATCTGATTATGGCAAAGAACCTCTTCCTCCTTCCCGGCGACGGCATCGGCCCCGAGGCCATGGGCGAAGTCCGCAAGATCATCGACTATATGAACAGCGCCATGAAAGCCGATTTCGTGCTCGACGAAGGCCTGGTCGGCGGCTGCGCCTACGATGCCCATGGCGCCGCGATCTCCGAAGAGGATATGACCAAGGCTATGAAGGCGGACGCGGTGCTTTTCGGCGCCGTCGGCGGACCGAAATGGGATCACGTTCCTTATGAAGTGCGCCCGGAAGCAGGCCTGCTGCGCCTGCGCAAGGATCTGGAACTCTTCGCCAACCTGCGCCCTGCAATCTGCTATCCGGCGCTCGCCTCTGCCTCCTCGCTGAAACCGGAACTGGTGGAAGGTCTCGACATCCTGATCGTCCGCGAGCTCACCGGCGGTGTCTATTTCGGCGAGCCGAAGGAGATCATCGACCTCGGTAACGGCCAGAAGCGCGGCATCGATACGCAGGTCTACGATACCTACGAGATCGAGCGCATCGCCAGCGTGGCCTTCGAACTCGCACGCACCCGGAAAAATGCCGTGTGCTCCATGGAAAAGCGCAACGTCATGAAGTCCGGCGTGCTCTGGAACCAGGTCGTTACCGAGACGCACAAGCGCTCCTATCCAGACGTGAAGCTCGAGCACATGCTGGCCGATGCCGGCGGCATGCAGCTCGTGCGCCAGCCGAAACAGTTCGACGTGATCGTTACCGACAACCTCTTCGGCGACATGCTCTCCGACGTCGCCGCCATGCTGACCGGTTCGCTCGGCATGCTGCCTTCCGCCTCGCTCGGCGCGCCGGACGCTAAAACCGGCAAGCGCAAGGCTCTCTACGAGCCGGTGCATGGCTCCGCGCCCGACATCGCCGGCAAGGGCATCGCCAATCCGATCGCCATGATCGCTTCCTTCGCCATGTGCCTGCGCTACTCCTTCAATCTGGTGAAGGAGGCCGATACTCTGGAAAAGGCGATCGCAAACGTACTCGACCAGGGCATCCGTACTGGCGATATCATGGCCGAAGGCTGCCGCAAGGTCGGCACGTCCGAAATGGGCGATGCAATTCTCAAGGAATTCGCGAACCTCTCTGCTTGATCCATTTGCCGGTCCCTTCCATCCTGAGGTGGAAGGAGACCGGCCTCAACGACTGGTTTTTACCCTTTCGGCACCCCATATCGGGCACCTGCGAGAAAACAGGAATGAACCTGTCGACGGATAGAGGTTAATGAAGCGGACAATCAAAAAGCTGAGACATCGCCGTTATCGCTATCGTTCAAGCCCGCCTTTGCCCCGCTGGTGGCCTTATGTGCTCATTGCAGTCAATCTGGTTCTGATTGCCTTCTTCCTGCTCGATGCCCCGGTTGGCTTCTATGCGGCCCATACGCCCTATATCTTGCGGCCAATCGGCCGGACCATCACGGACTTAGGCAAATCCGGTTGGATCCTCTTTGCAAGTGCCCTCCTGTTCTTCGAAGCCCTCGCCGTCATCCGGCTGGCGCCAACCCTGAAGGCACGTTTCCGGGCCATTCTCGTCAGCCATATGGCGTTTTATGTTTTCGTCTCGGTCGCCGGTTCGGGGCTCCTCGTCAACCTGGTGAAGCGCATCATCGGACGTGCGCGGCCTGGTCTTTATGAAGAGTGGACTGCCTACGGCTTAAATCCCTTTTCCGGCGCTCGATTTGAAAGCTTTCCGTCCGGCCATGCCACGACGGTCGGCGCATTCCTGATGGCCATGGCCTTGTTGGCACCGCCCTACCGCCTGCTCTTCCTGATCATGGGCCTTTGGCTTGGATTCTCCCGTGTCATCGTTGGTGCTCATTACCCAAGCGACGTGATTGCCGGCCTTTCCTTCGGCGCGTGGTTCTCGGTGACGATGGCGATCGTCTTTGCCCGTCATGGATTGCTTTTCCGGCAGGAGCCCGACGGCTGGCCGATTTTGCGCCGACCGATCCCTCTGCTGACGCGTCCGGATTGGAAGAGCGCCCCCTTCCCGCCGCGCGGTGTCCCGCCGAAACGAGAAATGGAAGAAACCGCGGGATAGACGAAAAGCAGCTTGGGCAAAACGCTTGCTTGACTCATCCCGAAAATCTTCTAAACAGCTTCGCGAACGGGAAAACAACCATATGCGTGCCTGCGAATTCAACATCGCTCACTGTGCACTGCCGGACGATGAAGCCGCGCAGCGGGTATGTTTTTCCGCTTTCTCCAAAACCAAGGCCAAAACGACGACGAAAACCGTCTGACGTCTCAGGCCCGCCGCTCTCTCCCCGGCAAGGCCGGGGACAAGGAAATCCGCGGATGCGTCTGCGGCTTCCCCCTCACCGGATGGAGGAGAGACAGAAAGAGAGCACAAAATGGGTTTCAAGATCGCAGTCGCCGGTGCAACCGGCAATGTCGGCAGGGAGATGCTGTCCATCCTCGCGGAACGCGGCTTTCCAGCCGGTGAAGTCGTAGCGCTGGCTTCAGCCCGCTCGCAGGGCACGGAAGTTTCCTTTGGTGACAAGACGCTGAAGGTCTCCAATCTCGAGAATTACGATTTCTCCGATACCGACATCTGCCTGATGTCGGCTGGCGGCGACGTCTCCAAGAAGTGGTCGCCGAAGATCGGCGCGCAGGGCTGCATCGTCATCGATAACTCGTCCGCCTGGCGCTACGACTCCGAAGTGCCGTTGATCGTGCCGGAAGTAAACCCGGATGCAATAAGCGGCTTTTCCAAGAAGAACATTATCGCCAACCCCAACTGCTCGACCGCCCAACTCGTCGTGGCGCTGAAGCCGCTGCATGACTTCGCCAAGATCAAGCGCGTCGTCGTCTCGACCTATCAGTCCGTCTCCGGCGCCGGCAAGGAAGGCATGGACGAACTTTTCACCCAGACCCGCGCCGTCTTCGTTGCCGACCCGATCGAGGCGAAGAAGTTCACCAAGCGCATTGCCTTCAACGTCATTCCGCATATCGATGTGTTCATGGAGGACGGATATACGAAGGAAGAGTGGAAGGTTCTTGCCGAAACCAAGAAGATGCTCGACCCGAAGATCAAGGTGACCTGCACCGCCGTGCGGGTTCCGGTCTTCATCGGTCATTCGGAATCGGTCAATATCGAATTCGAGAACGAGATCACCGCCGACCAGGCCCGCGATATCCTGCGTGAGGCCCCGGGTTGCCTGGTCGTGGACAAGCGCGAGAACGGCGGCTATGTCACGCCTTACGAATGCGCTGGCGAGGATGCGACCTACATTTCCCGCATCCGCGAAGATGCAACAGTTGAAAACGGTCTCAACATCTGGGTCGTTTCCGACAACCTGCGCAAGGGTGCCGCGCTGAATGCCGTGCAGATCGCCGAGTTGCTCGTCAATCGTGGCCTGATCAAGCCTCGCAAGGCCGCCGCCTGATTGGTGATAGCTTTATTAAGCATATTCCGATAGAAACTCCTGCCAGATATGGCGGGAGTTTCTCGTATTCGAGACACTTCACAAACTATTCATGAGCGGGTGAGTTGCTAATATTTGCAACCACCGCCATAAGGCCGATAACATATTCCCGGGCGCTTGCAGCCGAGCGCTCCGGCTCACGACGGGCTAACCGCAATGAAGAAGATTATACTGGCAGGACTGATCGCAACTGGTTTTCTGAGCGTCACTCCAGCCTTGGCCGCACCTCAATGCGGCAACGACTCCTCTGGTTTTGCCCGCTGGGTTGAAGACTTCAAGCGGGTTGCCCCCTCAAGCGGCGTCAACCCGTCCGTCGTCGAAAGGGCGTTCGCCAACATCTCCTACAATCGCGAAACGATCCGCGCCGACCGCGGTCAGAAGAGCTTCAAGCTCTCCTTCGATGAATTCATGCGCAAGCGTGGTGGCGCGACCATCATCTCCCGCGGCAAGAGCATGAGGTCCGGCAATGCCTCACTCTTCGCTTCGATCGAACGCCGTTACGGCGTGCCCGCCGGTCCGCTGATCGCCATCTGGGGCATGGAAACGGGTTTTGGCAGCTTCATGGGCAACCAGCACACGCTGTCGGCGGTCGCCACGCTCGCCTATGACTGCCGCCGCTCTGCCTATTTTACTGAGCAGCTTTATGCCGCTCTCCAACTCGTCGCCCGCGGCGATCTGAGCATTTCTGCCCGCGGCGCCGCTCATGGAGAAATCGGGCAGACCCAGTTCCTGCCGTTGAACGTCGTCCGTTACGGCACCGACGGTGACGGCGACGGCCATATCGACATGGTCCGCTCGCGCGCCGACGCGCTTGCCTCGACCGCCAACTTCCTGCGCGGTCATGGCTGGAGGGCCGGTGCCGGATACCAACCGGGGGAACCGAATTTCGCCGCCATCCAGGGCTGGAATGCCGCCTCGGTCTATCAGCGGGCGATCGCCCATATCGGCGGCCAGATCGACGGCCTGCAGACGAGTTCCCGCTGAGATTCAGGCCGAGGCTTGCTCGGCCTCGATCGGCGGTTCGTCGAGATCGGGGCGGACAAAATCGCCCTTACTGTTCATCACCCAGAGTTCCCCGGTGGAAATATCGAACCAGGCACCATGAATGCTGAGTCCGCCTTCCTCTCCGCGATTCTTCACGAAAGGAAATGTCTGCAGATTGGCGATGGAATTACGGATGGAGACCCGTTCCAGCGCCGTCTGGCGTTCGGCCGGCGTCATGAACGCGTTATTCTGGATCTGTTCAGCCGCGGGCCGCACGAGGCTCATCCATCTGCCGATGAAATCGCCCGGCGACAGCGGTTCCGTGGAGGGATCCAGCGCCGCCTGAATGCCGCCGCAACGGCCATGGCCCATGACAACGATATTGCGGATCTTCAGGACTTGAACCGCATATTCCAGCGCGGCCGAAGTGGCATGAAACTGGCTATCCGGCTCGTAGGGCGGCACCATGTTGGCGACATTGCGCACGACGAAGAGCTCGCCGGGACCACAGTCGAAGATGGTCTCCGGAGCAGAACGTGAATCGCAACAGGCGATGACAAGGGTGTGAGGTTTCTGCCCGGTCTCCGCCAATGCCCGGTAGCGATCGCTTTCGTCGCTATAGCGCCCGTTCATGAAGTTGCGATAGCCCGCCAGAAGTCTGTCTGGAAAGTCCGTCATGTACCAAGGATTATAGTGCCGCTCGCCGAAGATCAACGGTCATTCTACAATTGCGAGACTGGCCGGCTTATCGCTTCACCCGTTGCAACGGATGCACCAGCCGGCGCATTTGCACCATGGCCATGGGCGAGGAAAGGCTCGACGCATCCGTTTCGAGCGTCAGCTCGTCGCCGCCACGCTTGGCCGTGCGAGCGAGAATCTCGAAAACGCTGGCGGTGGCAAGCTGCAGCGCTTTTTCCTCGTCCATGCCTGCAAGGATTCGCCCCAGGAAAAGTGCGCTCATGAGATCACCGAGACCGTTCGGCGGATTGTCGATCAGCCGGTGCTCGGCAAGCAGTGCGTGTTTTCCGGTGAGATAGAGGTTTCCCGTCCCGCCCGCCATCATCGGCACGGCCGACGTCACCAGGATGCGAGGCGGCCCGAGCGCGACTGCCGCGTCCATGATCGCGTTGTTGGTTTCGAGCGGCGCACCGGAAAGCCAGGCCAGCTCATAGCGGTTCGGGGTCGCGATTGTCGCGAGCGGGATGAGCTCGTCGCGGATCGCTTCCGCTGTCGGCTGCGGGATATAGAGTCCGCCGAGATCACCCATGACTGGATCGCAGATATAGAGAAGGTCGGGATTTCTCTCCTTCAGCGCGCGGATGAGCCGCGCAACCGAGCGCGGCTGGGCCGCATTGCCGAAATAGCCGGTCAGCACCGCCTTCACCTCGCCGAGCCATGGCGCGCGGATGAGATCGCCTATAGCCTTGTCGAAGTCTGATTCGGGAAAGGTCAGCCGCGTGGAAGGCCCGTGACCCGGATGCCAGGGAAGGACGATGGTCGGCATGGCCCAAACGGGAAACCCGAGGATTTCCAATGCGAAGACGGCGGCTCTGTTGCCGACCGAGCCCCGCACGACATGGCTGGAGATGACGATGACGGCATTGCTGGTATCCATGGGTCTGATTTCCCGCTTCGAGGCCCTGTTGATGGTTTCTTCGGCCGGTTATGTCAACAAGGCTTCACGGAAGAATGGAAGGTCTGTTGCGCACTGACATGGATCGGCCACGTTGCCGCATGATGACATGAGATGAATTTATTCGATCTTTGAACGGAAAAAGGGGAGAGGGGCATGGCCGCCAGGCAGAATCCGAAGCGGGAAAAGCAGATCGAAAGCGCACGCAAAATCGCCGCTGAAAGCAAGGGACCGCATCTCGATCCGTTCATTCTGTTTGGCCGGGCCAGCAATGACGACCTTGAGAACTATACGCCCGAAATGCTGGCCCGCTCGGCGAGACATGCGGCCGAACGGTTGCAGGCCTGGACACGGATCCGGGCGGATATCACGGTGGAGACCTTGTCCGGCGTTGAGCCGAACAGCGTGCCGGTTTCGGTGCTGACCGTCGTTGACCGGAACATGCCCTTCCTCTTCGATTCGATCATGGGCGAGGTGACCGCGACCCATCGCGACCTCTTCATGGCGGTCCACCCGATCCTCAATTTGGAACCGGGAAAAGAACCGGTTCTGCGTTCCAGCGAGCAGCCCGGGAATCCGGCTCATCATGTGAGCCTCATCCAGATCCACATTGCGCCGCTGAACCGGGAACAGGCGACGGCGCTCACCGAGCGTATCCGCCACATCCTCGACCAAGTGCATCTGGCGATCACCGATTGGGCCTCCATGTTGGAGGTGCTGGAGGGGGCAGCAAAGCAGCTCAACAATTCCGCGAGCCGTAAAAAATCTGATCGGGAGGAGGCGCTCGCCTTCCTTAACTGGCTACGCGACGACAATTTCACCTTCCTCGGCATGCGTGAATACGTCTATTCCGGCAAGGGCCCGGAAGCGAAGCTCGAACGCGGCAAGGGCCGCGGCTTGGGCATCCTTTCCGATCCGGACGTTCTCGTGCTGCGCCAGGGCAAGGACGCGGTGATGACAACGCCGGAAATCCTGGAATTCCTCGACGGACCGGATTTCCTCATCGTCACCAAGGCGAATGTGAAATCGGTCGTCCACCGACGAGCCTATATGGACTATGTCGGCGTCAAGCGCTTCGATGAAAAAGGCGAGGTCGTCGGCGAATTGCGCATCGTCGGTCTTTTCACGGCGACGGCCTACACTCACTCCGTTCGCGAAATCCCGCTTCTGCGCGCCAAGGCGGCCCGGATCGAGGAGCATTTCGGCTTCGACCCCGACAGCCATTCCGGCCGCATGTTGGAAAACACGCTGGAATCCTATCCCCGCGACGACCTTTTCCAGATCGATCCGGACCTGCTTGCGAGGTTTTGCGAGCAGATCATGGAACTGAGCGAACGCCCCCGCGTCCGGATATTGCCGCGCATCGACCATTTCGACCGTTTTGTCTCGGTGATCGTCTATGTGCCCCGCGAGGACTATAATTCGCTGGTCCGCGAGAAGGTGAGCGATTACCTCGCCAGTGTCTATGACGGCCACGTCTCCGCCTATTATCCGGCCTTCCCGGAGGGCGGGGTCGCGCGCGTCCATGTCATCATCGGCCGGCGCGGCGGCAAGACGCCACGAATCGCCCAGGTGAAGCTGGAAGAGGCGATCCGCCTGATTGCCACGCCCTGGGAAGAACGTTTCGCCACGCTGGCGAAAGAAGGCCCGCGCCTTTCCGTCACTCAGGCCTTCCAGGAGACCTTTACCCCCGAGGAAACCTTTGCCGACCTGCCCGATGTTGCCGCCTGCGCCGCCGGCGAGACGATCCGCATCGCCTTCTACCGCCGCCCGGACGAGGCCGCAAACACCGTCTCGCTGAAGATCTTCCACAAGGATCAGCACTTGTCGCTCTCCCGACGAGTGCCTTTGCTGGAAAACCTCGGATTCCATGTCGTCAGCGAGCAGACGTTCGAAATCCATGTCGGGCCGGAAAGCAAGCTCGTCGTGCTGCACGACATGGAATTGCAGCTTGATAACGCCCGCGCGGTCGATCTTTCCCGCGAGGGGCCGCTGCTCGAGGAGGCATTCCTGTCCGCCTTCGGCGGCCTGATCGATAACGATGGCTTCAATCGGCTCGTCCTGCTCGCCGGTCTTTCAGCCCGCGAAGTCACGGTCTTGCGCGCCTACGCCAGATATCTGCGTCAGGCCGGCATCGTCTACTCGCAGACCTATATCGCCGATACGCTCACCAGATATCCGGCGATCGCCGCCGCCATCTTCCGCCTTTTCCGCGACGGCTTCGATCCGAAAATTGCCGAGAAGACCCGCGCCAAGAAGCTCGCGGATATCCATGCGGAGATCGAGGAGGCGCTTTCCAGCGTGCCCAACCTGGACGAGGACCGGACATTCCGCCGGTATGTCAATGCGGTCGATGCGACGCTGCGCACCAACTACTTCCAGCGTGAGGCCGACGGTTCCACGAAGAAGATGCTGGCGTTCAAGCTCGATCCGAAATTGCTCGACGGCCTGCCGGAACCGCGCCCCTTCCGGGAAATCTTCGTCTACGGCACGGAAGTGGAGGGCGTACACCTGCGCTTCGGCAAGGTGGCGCGCGGCGGCATCCGATGGTCCGATCGCGGCGAGGACTATCGCACCGAAATTCTCGGCCTCGTGAAGGCGCAGCAGGTCAAGAACGCCGTCATCGTGCCGGTCGGCGCGAAGGGTGGCTTTTTCCCGAAGGCGCTGCCTGCGGGCGGCTCGCGTGAGGAAATCTTCAATGCGGGGAAAGAGGCCTACAAGACCTTCATCCGCACGCTCCTCTCGATCACCGACAACATCACCGGTGCGGACGTGGCCGGCCCGGAAAACACGATCCGCATCGATGGCGACGATCCCTATTTCGTCGTGGCGGCCGACAAGGGCACGGCGACCTTCTCCGACACAGCCAATGCTCTGGCGCAGGAAGCCGGCTTCTGGCTGGACGACGCCTTCGCCTCCGGCGGTTCCGCAGGCTACGATCACAAGAAGATGGGCATCACCGCTCGCGGTGCCTGGGAGGCCGTGAAACGGCATTTCCGGGAGAGGGACATCGACATCCAGACGACGCCGTTCACCGTCGTCGGCGTCGGCGACATGTCGGGCGATGTCTTCGGCAACGGCATGCTGCTGTCGCGTAAGATCAGGCTCGTTGCCGCCTTCGATCACCGCGACATCTTCATCGATCCCGATCCGGATACCGAAAAGTCGTTCGCCGAGCGGGAACGCCTGTTCGCGCTGCCGCGCTCGAGCTGGCAGGATTACGACCGCAAGGCGCTCTCCGAAGGCGCGATGATCATTTCCCGTTCGGAAAAGTTGGTAAAGCTGACTAAGGAAGCCGCAGCGGCAATCGGCATCGACAAGACGGCCGCAACGCCCTTCGAAATCATGATGGCGATCCTGAAAAGCCAGGCCGACCTGCTCTGGTTCGGCGGCATCGGCACCTACATCAAGGCGACGTTCGAGACCGATGCCGAAGTGGGCGACCGCGCCAACGATCCGATTCGTATAGCGGCCGACGAAGTGCGCGCCAAAGTGATCGGCGAGGGTGCCAATCTCGGAATGACCCAGAAGGGCCGCATTGCCTATTCGCTTGCCGGCGGCCGTTGCAATTCCGATGCGATCGACAACTCCGCCGGCGTCAACTGCTCCGACGTCGAGGTCAACATCAAGATTGCGTTGAATTCGGCCATGCAGGATGGACGCCTGACGCGCGACAAGCGCAACCGCCTCCTGGCCTCGATGACCGACGAAGTGGCCGGCCTCGTCCTTCGCAACAACTATCTCCAGCCGCTGGCGATCTCGCTGGCGGAACGGAAGGGCCTCGCCAACCGGGAGGAATTGTCCCGCCTCATGTCCGTGTTGGAGGCCCGGGGTCACCTGAACCGCAAGGTGGAAACCCTGCCGGACGATGCCGAACTCGCGGAACGGTATCTGTCCGGCCGGCCGCTCACCAGGCCGGAAATCGGCGTGCTGCTCTCCTACGCGAAGATCGTGCTTTTCGACGCGCTGGTCGAAAGCAGCCTTCCGGATGATCCCTATTTCTCCGCGGTGCTGCAGGCCTATTTCCCGGCCAGAATGCAGAAGCCTCATGCGGCTGATATCGCAAACCACCGCCTGCATCGCGAGATCATCGCCACCGTGCTCGGCAACGAAGCGATCAACCGCGGCGGGCCGGGCTTCATACAGCAGATGAGCGACATGACCGGGGCCACGGCCGCGAATGTCGTGAAAGCTGCCTTCCTTGCGCGGGACGGTTTCGACCTGCCGAAGCTGTGGGCCGAGATCGACGCGCTGGACGGAAAGATTGCCGGCCAGACGCAGAACGATCTTTATGCCCGGATCAGCGAAATCTTCGCAGAAGCCACGCGGCTCATCCTTCAGACACAGGTCGGTACGGGCGACATGGATGGGGCGATGAGCCGGCTCAAGGCTGCGATCAAAGGATTGCGCTCCTCGATCAACGGCGCTGGCGCCGTTGAAATGGCCGCTCGTGCCTCTGAGCTTGAAGCCCAGGGCGTTCCCGCTTCGCTCGCCCGGGAGGTCACGCTGCTTTCGATCCTTGTCCTAGTGCCCGAGATCATGCTGATCGCCGACCGGACCGGCGAGACCATGGCGCGCGCCACCGAAAGCTATTTTTCGGCAACCGAAACCTTCCGTGTCAACCGGCTCCTCGCGACCGGCAGCCGGATCGGCACGTCGGACCACTATGAAAGCCTGGCGCTTTCCCGCAGCCTGCAGCAGATCGCTGCGGCCCGACGCGATATCGTCATCACCGCGCTGGGCGCCTATCCGAAGGAGAAGAAGCCGCTGGAAGCCTGGGTGAGCAATGATCGCATGCACGTGAACCGCATCGGCGCCGAACTGGTGGCATTAAGCGAAAGCAGCGATCTGACGCTTCCCAAGATCATGGTTGCGGCGGGCCTGCTCAGCGATCTTGCGCATGGCCCGGTGGCGTAGCGCGGGTGCTGAGAGGTGGCTGACGTGGGGGAAAAGATGGCCGTTTCTCACATGGATAATGCGCCGGTGAAAACGCAACGGCGCGGTATCTGGGGCTGGATGCTCTTTGACTGGGCGGCGCAGCCGTTCTTCACGGTTGTCACCACCTTCGTCTTTGGCCCCTATTTCGTGTCGCGCCTGACCAGTGATCCGGTTTCAGCGCAGGCCGCCTGGAGCAACATGGCGACGATCTCCTCGATCGTCATCGCCATCCTCTCACCGGTCCTGGGCTCGATCGCCGACCAGTCCGGTCCCCGCAAGCCATGGATCGCCGTCTTCGCCGCCATCAAGATCACCTCGGTCGCCCTGCTCTGGTTCGCAGCTCCCGGCTCGCCGATCATCTGGCCGATCTTCTTCATGATCTTCGCTTCGATCGCCGCGGAATTCTCGACCGTCTTCAACGATTCCATGATGCCGCGCCTGGTTTCCAAGGACGAAATCGGCAAGGTTTCCAACATTGCCTGGGGTCTCGGCTATCTTGGCGGCATGATCGTGCTGATGGCGGTCGTCGCACTGCTCGCCGCCAATCCGGAAACCGGCGTGACGCTGATCGGCCTGCCGCCGCTCTTCGGCCTCGACCCGCATCTTGGCGAAGACGCCCGCATCACCGGCCCCATATCGGCCCTCTGGTATTTCCTCTTCATCCTGCCGATGTTCCTCTTCACACCGGATGCGGGAAGGGGCGCACCGCTCGGCAAGGCCGTCCGCTCGGGCCTGCGCGAACTCGGCGGCACCTTGCGGGAACTGAAAAGGCGGACCGGCATCACGAAATTCCTGGTCGCGCGCATGCTGTATCAGGATGGCGTCAATGGCCTGCTCATTCTCGGCGGGACGTTTGCGGCCGGCATGTTTGGTTGGGCAACGATCGAGATCGGCATCTTTGGCATCATCCTGAACGTCGTGGCGATCTTCGGTTGCATCGCGGCCGGTTGGTTCGATCGATTCCTCGGATCCAAGGTCGTCGTGATCATCAGCCTGATACTGCTGCTTGTCGCAACACTCGGCATCATTTCCACAGGCCCGGGCTTCGTCTTCTTCGGCCTTCTCCCGCTCTCGATGGAAGACAGCGGCGGTCTGTTCGGCACGGCCGCAGAAAAAGCCTATATTCTCTTCGGGCTGCTGATCGGCCTCGCCTTCGGCCCGGTCCAGGCTTCATCGCGATCCTATCTGGCGCGCAGCGTCAGCCTATCCGAAGCTGGCCGTTATTTCGGCATCTACGCGCTTTCCGGCCGCGCCACGAGCTTCATGGCAACGCTCTTCTTCTCGATAGTGACCTATGCCAGTGGCTCTGCCCGGCTCGGCATGTCGACGCTGATGATCTTCTTGCTGGCCGGCCTGGCGCTCCTGCTGATCACACCCTATCCCGCCGATAAGCCGAAGCAGACTCCGGCTCAATAGCTTCGGTCCTAGTGCCGGAAATGCCGCATGCCGGTGAAGACCATCGTGACATTGTGCTCGTCGGCGGCGGCGATCACCTCCTCGTCCCGCATCGAGCCGCCTGGCTGGATGACGGCCGTAGCACCAGCCGCGATCGCCGACAGCAGCCCGTCTGCAAAAGGGAAGAAAGCTTCGGACGCGACAGCCGATCCCTTGGTCATCGGCTCGGCCCATCCCATGGCCTTGGCCGCCTCTTCCGCCTTGATGGCGGCGATGCGGGCGGAATCGACCCGGCTCATCTGGCCGGCGCCGATACCGGCTGTCTGGCCGTCCTTCGCATAGACGATGGCGTTTGACTTCACGTGCTTTGCCACCTTGTAGGCGAACTTCATGTCTTCCAGTTCGGTTGGCGTCGGCGCGCGCTTGGTGACAACGCGCAGGTCGATGTCCTCGATCATGCCGTTGTCCCGGGTCTGGACGAGGAGGCCGCCGGAAACGGTCTTGGCCGTGATACCCCGCGAACGCGGGTCCGGCAGGCCGCCGGTCACCAGCAAGCGGAGGTTAGGCTTCTTGGCAATCACCGCTTTCGCCTCTTCCGAGACTTCCGGCGCGATGATGACTTCCGTGAAGAGCTTCACGATTTCTTCGGCGGTCTCGCCGTCGAGAAGTTGGTTGAGTGCAATGATGCCGCCGAAGGCAGACGTGGAATCACAGGCAAGCGCCCGCAGATAGGCATCCTTCAACGTCGGACCGGTCGCGACGCCGCAGGGGTTCGCATGCTTGATGATCGCGCAGGCCGACGCTTTTTCCGGCGAAAACTCCGCGATCAGTTCGAAGGCGCCGTCGGTATCGTTGATATTGTTATAGGAAAGCTGCTTGCCCTGCAGGAGTGTGGCGGTCGCGACGCCTGGGCGGTTCTCACCGGTCACGTAGAAGCCGGCGCTCTGGTGCGGGTTTTCGCCATAGCGCATTTCTTCCTTCAGAACGCCGCCGATTGTCCGGTAGCGCGGCATTTCAATGTCGAGCGCCTCGGCAAACCAGTTGGAGATTGCCGTGTCATAGGCAGCCGTACGGGCATAGGCCTTGGCCGCCAGCTTCTGGCGGAAAGCGTAGGCCGTCTGGCCGTCGCTGGTGCGCAGCGCCTCGATCACTGCCGGATAGTCGGACGGATCGACGACAATCGTCACATAGGCATGGTTCTTGGCGGAAGCACGGATCATCGCCGGCCCGCCGATATCGATGTTTTCGACCGTTGTCGGATAGTCGCCGCCGGCGGCGCGCACTTCCTCAAATGGATAGAGGTTGATGACGGCGAGATCGATGCCTTCGATGCCGTGTTCCTTCATTGCTGCCACATGCTCCTGATCGTCACGGATGGCCAGCAATCCGCCATGCACGTTCGGATGCAGGGTCTTTACCCGGCCGTCCATGATTTCCGGGAAACCCGTGACCTCCGAGACGTCCGTGACCGGCAGGCCGGCGGCCGCAATCGCCTTGTGCGTCCCGCCCGTCGACAGGAGTTTCACACCCTGGGCGACCAGCGCCTGGGCAAGTTCGACAATGCCTGTCTTGTCGGAGACAGAAAGCAGCGCGGTCCGGATTTTCACGCGGTCGGGAGCAGGGATTTTCTTGGAAACGACAGCCATCGGTCTCTCCTCAAAATGCGCCGCTGAACCCGGCGCCATCAAAAGATGGCCGCCGGTTAGCATAGCTTCGCTCCTGAGGAAACGCCTAATCCATCTCCCCCGGAAGTGCGGGCCGGTTTCGGCATAACGACAGGTAGAATAACAAGAGATTGAACCGCGCTGCGCGTTAATCTCCGCGCCTCAGCATCCAGCGGATTTCCGATGTCTCCGGTGGCGAAAATTCGATGACGAGCTGCTGACTCGGCCTGACGCCGGAGACATCTGCAAAGAAGATATCCTCCTCTATCAGCACATCGAGACCGGGGGCGGCAAAAATCCAGGTCTCGCCATCCGGCGCCCGCATGACGACGCTTTCCTCATCGCGCCGGGAAAGCACGATAGCCGGATGGATATGAAAACGCGCCGCAGCCGCGAATGGCCCGGTTTCGGGTCCTTTGTCCTCCGGCAGGAACAACCGGTCATGGCCCTTGATCTTGTCGCCCTTGACGTTGAGACCGATCTCACGTTCGTGAAAATAGCCGAACTCGCGCACATAGCCATTGTGGCGAGCGCGCAGCCAGTCGTTGCCATGCATATCGTCCCACCGCTCGACCTCCACCTCCGATACGCCGCCGAGCAGGATCGGCCCGGCAAACTTGGAGCGGACGATGCGGCTGGACGAGGTCTCGTTGAGTGTCACGGTCGAATGGGCAGCCGTCGACCGGGCGACCTGCCGGTAGCTGCGGCTGGCATATTTTGGTGCTCCGCAGTTAACGATGAAGCGGTGCCGACCGGCTGACATCTCGAAGGAAAGACAGCCGGCATGCGCACTGCGCGAAAGTTCGGCGGAAAGCGAATGCCCTGTATCAACGATCAGCGTGGTCCCTTCCACCGAAAGCCGGTGATAGTTCATGTGCGGCAGGGCCTTGAATGGCTTGCCTGCGGTCTCGTCATATCTCAGGACCGACATCAGCTCGCTCGCTGGCGTCGAACTCGCTCCGTTGAACAGCGCAAGGTCACCGTCCTGATGCCGGAAGAACCGAAGCGCCGGATACATGCGGTCGATCGTCGGAATGAGTTTCTGCGGTAGATCGTGGCCGAGGTTGATATAAGTCTGGCGAAGAGGCAGGAGATCGATCAGGAGATTGAGGACCGCGCGGGGATTGCGCGATATGTGGCCGCCATCCGCCATGATCTGCCGCTCCAGTTCGCGGTCGAGCCGGATGCCCTCGCGACGTATATGGGCGGCCCGCGCCGGCATCGAAACCGAAGCCATCGCAAGCGCGATCCTGAGTCTAAGCCGCGTCTCGCCTTCTGGCAGGCAGCCGGCTATCTTCCTTAGGTATCCGACCTGGTAGGCAAGGCTTCTCATGAAGCGCCGATAGAATCCCGCCTCCGCTCCCTGCAGCACCACGGTTGAATGAGAGAGCCAGGCGATCACCCGTTCTGCTGCGACATTCGCCTCCCAGGCAATGCCTTTCGGACGCCGGCCATGCAATGCGATCCAGTCTGACACCATCTGCCGTGCATGGGCGCAGGTTGCTTCCGTCTTGTTGGTACGGATATGCCTGAGCCAGGCAAAGGAATGCAGCCGCTCGGCGAAGGCCCGGGACGGAAGCTCGATGGAAAAGGGCGACTCACCAAATGTTTCGAGAATTCTCCCGGCCAGCGGGAAACGATCTTCCAGGATTTCTTCCGCCACGAAAGAATCGAGCGCCCTCAGATCCGTCGGCGCGACAATCAGCCTGTCCGGCACCTGAAGGGCAGAAGATGTCACAGCCAGACGAATTCCGGCAGACCGCCGGCAAAGGCGGCGCCAGATTTCCCGAATGCCGTAGGAGAAAAGCCTCCGGCGATCCGCGAGCCGCATCGTCAATCTGGAACACTCCGCAGGAATCCGGTCTCCGCCTGTCGGCGGGAATCACTTTAGATCATTCGAAAGAATGCGCGCCGTATGGTGAATAAAGCCTTACCGACGCTGAAGCACACTCGCGAAGAACCCGTCCATGCCGCCCGCAAAATTTTCGTCGCCTGGCAGCATGGCCGGCGTGGTGCGGAATTCTCCGAGTGGCGAGATTGCTTCTCCAAGCCCTGGCCAGTCCCTGGGATCTACGGGCAAACGCTGCAGGTCCGGATGATCCCCGAGCACGCGCGCAACCAGTTCCTCTCCCTCAGACGGATCGAGAGAGCAGTTGGAGAAGACGATCATGCCGCCCGGCTTCACCAGCGTGACGGCGTGGCGCAACATCCTTTCCTGCAATGCAGCGAGCTTGGCGATATCCTCCGGCCCCTTGGTCCAGAGCACGTCCGGATGCCGGCGCGTCGTGCCGGTGGAGGAACAGGGGGCATCGAGCAGCACGCCGTCCAGCGGTTCCTCCGGGCGAAAATCGAACAGATCGCCACCCACCAGATCGGCCTGGAGCCCGAGTCGCTTCAGGTTTTCCTCAAGCCGGACAAGCCGGTTGGCGGACTGCTCGACCGCCATCACGTGGGCGCCGGCAAGAATGAGCTGCGCCGTCTTGCCGCCCGGCGCCGCACAGAGATCGGCCACCTTTTTCCCCTTGAGATCGCCGAACAGTCTGGCGGGAATGCTCGCCGCCGCATCCTGCACCCACCACGCTCCCTCTTCGAACCCTTCGAGCGCGGACACCGCCCCCTGAAAAGCGGCCAGCCGGACGCTGCCGGTCGGCAGGACCTTGCCGCCGAGTTTTTCCGCCCAAGCTTTGGGATCGGATTTCACCGTCAGGTCGATGGCCGCAGGCACGAGTTGCGCCTCCGCGATGCGCTCGGCCTCTGCCTCGCCATAGGCGGCGACGAGCCGCTCGCGGAACCAGGGTGGCACCGGCGAAACCGCGGCGGTCTTCGAGAGCATCTCCTCCCTCTCCCGCACCATCCGGCGCAGAACCGCATTCACCAGCTTGGCGAAACGGCGGTTACGGGGATCGCGATTGGCCTGCTCGACGGCGAGGTCGACCGCCGCATGCGAGGGAACATCGAGATACAGGATCTGCGCGGCGGCCGCGACGAGCACGTGATGAAGCGCACGCGCGCCTTCCGGCAGGGGATTATCGATTAGGGAAGCGATCGCCGCTTCTATGCGGGGCAGATGGCGGAGCGCAGAGGTCAGGATCGCCCGCGTCAGTGCCCGGTCGGCGTCATTGAGCGCCCTGTAGGCGGGATTGCCATGGACCGGATCGAGCATGCCATCGAGCGAAATCTTTTTATCGACGACGGCCGCCAGCAGTTTGGCGGCCGTGGCTCGAACCTCCAATCCGGGCTTCGGAAGGCTTTCGCCTCCAGCAGTGGGGGCCGTTTCTCTGCGGTATCCCGGTGGTTTGGAAGGTTTCTTTTTTTTCTTCTTGTCGTTCAAGACCAGGGACCTTTGCGCGGTTCGTCCGAGCCGCGGCCCCAGCCGGAATTTGAGCCGGTATTCGGGACGGAGCGCGCGGTGCGCTGCGGTCTATCAGTCCCGAACCCGGCCGTCGAGGTGGCCTGGCGGAACTCGCCCGCCATCTGCTGCAGGGCGGCGATACGGTTTTCCGTATTCGGGTGCGTCGAGAACAGATTGTCCATGCGCTCGCCCGAGAGCGGATTGATGATGAACATATGAGCTGTCGCCGGATTGCGCTCGGCTTCATAGTTCGGGATCACATGTGCCGCATTGGCGATCTTGGCGAGCGCCGAGGCCAGCCAGAGCGGGTTGCCGGAGATTTCCGCGCCGCGCCGGTCGGCCGAATATTCGCGCGTGCGGCTGATTGCCATCTGCACGAGCATCGCCGCAAGCGGTGCGACGATCATCGCCACCAGCACGCCGATGAATCCGAGCGGGTTGTTGTTGTCGCGATTGCCGCCGAAGAAGAAGGCGAAGTTGCCGAGCATGGAGATTGCGCCGGCAAGTGTCGCGGTGATCGTCATGGTCAGCGTATCGCGGTTCTGGATATGCGCGAGCTCGTGCGCCATCACACCGGCGACCTCTTCATGCGTCAGGCGCTGCAGCAGCCCGGTCGATGCGGCAACGGCGGCATTCTGCGGGTTACGGCCGGTCGCAAAAGCGTTCGGCTGCGGATTGTCGTAGATATAGACCTTTGGCATAGGCAGGCCGGCATTGGCCGCAAGATCGCGGATCATGGTGTAGAATTCCGGCGCGGTGCGCGCATCGACTTCCTTGGCGTGATAGGCCGAAAGCACGAGCTTGTCGGAATTCCAGTAGGAAAACACGTTCATGCCGGCAGCGATCAGCAGGGCGATCATCATGCCGCTCTGCCCGCCGATCAGGAACCCGACCCCCATGAACAGGGCCGTCATGAAGGCCAGAAGCATGGCGGTGCGTATCATGTTCATCGTCATCTCTCCAGTTGCCGGTATTACGAGGGGTTTTACCATGCCGGCGAACGTCCTATCATGTGGTCAATTCAACCACAGTTTTCAATAAACCATCCAGTGATGGAAAAGATGCAAGATCCAGACAACGATAACATCGACAAGACACCGGAAGAGAGCGCTGTAGGGAAACCGCTATCCCCCGCGGCGCAACGCGCCCTGAAGGAAGCCGAAGAACGCCGGCAAGCTGCCGCCGATGCGGAGATGCCGAGGGAAATCGGCGGCCGCGGCGGCGCGGATCCCGCCCGCTTCGGCGACTGGGAGATCAACGGTCGCGCTATCGATTTCTAGGGCGAGGCGGATTGGCCAACGCTTCACTTCACATAAGCAAATATTCCTATTGACTTCGACCGAAGTCGGGAATTTATTCCTTTCATGGTCAAGAGACTTCTGATTCTCGCTGGTTTCGCCGCGGTGCTCACCACCGAAGCCTCGGCACGTGACGAGGTCTCGGGACCGGTCGCCGCCGAAATTCTGCGCGTGATCGATGGCGATACCCTGCTTGTCGAAGCGCAGCCTTGGCCACAGCAGAAGATGGAAGTCTATGTCCGCATCCGCGGCATCGATACGCCGGAGCTCCGTTCCAAATGCGCCAAGCTCCGCCGAATTGGCCTTGATGCTCAGCATGCGCTGCAAATGCTCGCAGGCGCATCACGTCAAATTCAGCTCACCCGCATTTCAGGGGACAAATATTTCGGCCGCATCGTCGCCGACGTCACGCTTTCCGATGGCCGGAGCGTCGCCGACAATCTGCTCCTCGCCGGTCTGGCGCAGAGCTACGACGGCGGACGCAAGCCGCGACAGGTTTGCGAGACGAATTGATTCAACCTTGAGATTTAAGCAGTTGCTTGAATTAGGTGGCGCGCAAACTTACCCTTCCTGCGGGGGATAAGTATGAAACGGCCGACAATCTTGATCTGT
This sequence comes from Neorhizobium petrolearium, assembly GCF_029854435.1. Taxonomy (NCBI): domain Bacteria; kingdom Pseudomonadati; phylum Pseudomonadota; class Alphaproteobacteria; order Hyphomicrobiales; family Rhizobiaceae; genus Neorhizobium; species Neorhizobium petrolearium. The sequence continues at coordinate 4,861,379 of NZ_CP123000.1, forward strand.
ATCCTGACCGCTCTTGCAGCCTCGACAACCTATGCCCAGAGTTCGCGAAAGAGCTGCAAGCAGGTCGACAGTTGTGAGGAAGCGGTCGAGATCTGGTGCGAAGGATATCGCCGGGCCGATGCGGACAAAGACGGCATTCCCTGCGAAAACATCTGCCATACGCGGGAACAAGTCGAGGAAATCCGATCCCGCATCGGATGCTGAAAGGCCGCCCGGAGATCCAGGCGGCCTTCCTGTGATCAGCCCGCCTTGTTCTGGCGGTTGGCGATCAGGTCGTCCACGACGGCCGGATCGGCGAGCGTCGATGTATCGCCGAGCGAGCCGAAATCGTCCTCGGCGATCTTGCGCAGGATGCGGCGCATGATCTTGCCGGAGCGGGTCTTTGGCAGACCGGGCGAGAACTGGATCTTGTCCGGCGTCGCGATCGGACCGATTTCCTGGCGAACATGCTTGGCAAGTTCCTGCCGCAGCGCATCCGTGCCGTCGTTGCCGGCCATCAGCGTCACGTAGCAATAAATGCCCTGGCCCTTGATATTGTGCGGATAGCCAACGACTGCGGCTTCCGACACCAGATGATGCGAAACGAGCGCCGATTCGACTTCCGCCGTACCGAGGCGATGGCCGGAGACGTTCAGCACGTCGTCGACGCGGCCGGTGATCCAGTAATAGCCGTCCTCGTCGCGGCGGCAGCCGTCACCGGTGAAATATTTCCCCTTGTAGGTGGAGAAATAGGTCTGCACGAAGCGGTCGTGATCGCCATAGACCGTGCGCATCTGGCCCGGCCAGCTATCGGTGATGCAGAGATTGCCGTCGGCAGCACCTTCCAGAACATTGCCCTCGTTGTCGACAAGCTGCGGCTTGATACCGAAGAAGGGTTTGGTGGCCGAACCCGGTTTCATGTCGGTCGCGCCGGGCAGCGGCGTGATCATGTGGCCGCCGGTTTCCGTCTGCCACCAGGTATCGACGACCGGGCAGCGCCCGTCGCCGACGACGTTGTAATACCATTCCCAGGCTTCCGGGTTGATCGGCTCGCCGACCGTGCCGAGCAGGCGCAGGCTGGAACGCGAGGAGCGTTTCACGAATTCGTCGCCGGCGCCCATCAGCGAACGGATCGCCGTCGGCGCCGTGTAGAAGATGTTGACCTTGTGCTTGTCGACGATTTCCCAGAAGCGGCCCTGGTCCGGGAAATTCGGCACGCCCTCGAACATCAGTGACGTGGCGCAGTTCGCAAGCGGACCGTAGACGATGTAGGAATGGCCGGTCACCCAGCCGACATCCGCCGTGCACCAGTAGATGTCGCCGTCGTGATAATCGAAAACATATTCGTGGGTCATTGCCGCGTAGACGAGATAACCACCGGTCGTGTGCAGCACGCCCTTGGGCTTGCCGGTGGAACCCGACGTGTAAAGGATGAAGAGCGGGTCTTCGGCCTTCATCTTCACCGGCTCGCAATGTGGCTTCACGCTGGCGATTTCCTGGTGATACCAGAGGTCGCGGCCGGGCGCCCAGTTCGTCTTGCCGCCAGTACGACGCACGACGAGCACCTTGTCGACCGTCACATACTGCCGGGCAGCGATATGGATGGCGGTATCGGTATTTTCCTTGAGCGGCACCGGCTTGCCGCCGCGCACGCCCTCGTCGCAGGTGATGACGAAGGTGGACTCGCAGTCGACGATGCGGCCGGCCAGTGCTTCAGGCGAAAAGCCGCCGAAGACCACCGAATGGACCGCCCCTATGCGGGCGCAGGCGAGCATCGCATAGGCCGCTTCCGGGATCATCGGCATGTAGATGGTAACCCGGTCGCCCTTCTTGACGCCGTGCTTCTTCAGCACGTTGGCCAGCCGGCAGACCTGATCGTAAAGCTGGTTATAGGTGATCTTCTTGTCGATATAGGGGTTGTCGCCTTCCCAGATCAGCGCAGTGCGCTCCCCATGCGTCTTCAGGTGGCGGTCGATGCAGTTGTAGGAGACGTTGGTGAGCCCATCCTCGAACCACTTGATCGAAACCTTGCCCTTGAACGACGTGTTCTTGACCTTGGTGTAAGGCTTGAACCAGTCGATGCGCCGACCGTGCTTGCCCCAGAACTTGTCCGGATCTTCGATGCTCTCCTCATACCACTTTTCGTATTTTTCCTTGTCGATCAAAGCGCGCGCTTTAACGGGCTTGAGCACCGGATAAATTTTTTCGGACATGAATACCTCCCATTCGAAATGCCGAAGCCAAGGTCAGACTTTAGCGATTTGTGCCGCATTCATAACAGGTGGAGCAACCCGGACAATTAGACGAATGGTCATTTTGTTTGAGATTTGCAATTCTGACCCATTCCGGTTATAGAGCCACATGAATTCCCGGAAATTGTGGTTGATACCCACGGCCCGCGACACCGGCGCGGACGGACAGAGGAACTATACCTATGGCTCAACAATTGCTTATGCCGAAAGCGACTGCGGTCTGGCTGGTCGACAACACGGCCCTTTCCTTCGACCAGATCGCCCAGTTCTGCAAGCTGCACCCGCTCGAAGTGAAAGCAATTGCCGATGGCGAAGCGGCGCAGGGCATCAAGGGCCTCGATCCGATCGCCACCGGGCAGCTTTCCCGCGACGAGATCGCCCGGGGAGAGGCGGATGTGAACTACAAGCTGAAGCTTTCCGAGCCCAAGGTACGCGTGCCGGAATCGAAGCGCCGTGGCCCGCGCTATACGCCGGTCTCCAAACGCCAGGATCGTCCGAACGCAATCCTCTGGCTGGTCCGCAATCACCCGGAACTCAAGGATGCCCAGATTTCCCGCCTCGTCGGTACCACCAAGTCGACCATCGAACAGATCCGTGAGCGCACCCACTGGAACTCGGCCAACCTGGCACCGATGGATCCGGTCACCCTCGGCCTCTGCAGCCAGATTGATCTCGACCTGGAAGTGGAAAAGGCTTCCAAGGGCCGACCGCTGCCGACCGCCGCCGAACTCGGTGCATCTTTGCAGCCTGCGTCCGAAACCGAGAATCTCGACTTCGGTTATCGCAGTGAGCGCGAGGAAGAAAAGGAAATCGATGCGGATGCGGTTTTCGCAAAGCTTAGTTCGCTGAAATCCAACCGCCGCGAAGAGGATGAAGAAGACGATCGCTTCTGAGCGGACTGTCAAATTCCCGGCGACAGACACGACAAGCCCCGGAACGCTTCCGGGGCTTGTCGATTCGGATCTCAGGCGGTCTGTTTCAGGCCGCCTCCCTCATGCGCATAGCCGTTTGCCTTCAGGATCGCGGTGATCTCGGCGAGGATCGCCGGATCGTCGATCGTTGCCGGCATTTTCCACGGCATCCCGTCGGCGATTTTCTGCATCGTGCCGCGCAGGATCTTGCCGGATCGCGTCTTGGGCAACCGGTCAACGACCATCACCGTCTTGAAGGCCGCAACCGGGCCTATTTCGTTCCGAACCAGTTCCACGACCTCTTTTTTGATCATCGCATGGTCGCGCGTGATGTTGTGCTTCAATACCACGAAACCGCAGGGCACCTGTCCCTTCAGCTGGTCGGCAACGCCGATAACGGCACACTCGGCGACATCCGGATGCATGGCGCAGACCTCTTCCATCGAACCCGTCGAAAGCCTGTGCCCGGCGCAGTTGATGACATCGTCGGTCCGGGCCATGACGAAGACATAGCCATCCTGGTCGATCATGCCTGCATCGGCAGTCTTGTAGTAGCCCGGAAACTCTTCCAGGCACGCCTTGCGGAAGCGATCATCGGCCTCCCAGAAGCTGACGAGGCAGCCAGGCGGCAAAGGAAGCTTGACGGCGATATTGCCGAGCGTGCCGGGCGGCACCGGATGTCCGGCATCGTCCAGAACGTCGAGCGCATAACCCGGCATCGGTCGGGTGGGCGAGCCGTGCTTGACCGGCATGAGGCCAAGACCGGCCGTGTTTGCGGCAATCGCCCAGCCCGTTTCCGTCTGCCACCAATGATCGATCACAGGGATTCCGAGCTGCTGTTCTGCCCATTTCAGTGTTTCCGGATCGGCGCGCTCCCCCGCAAGGAACAGCGCCTGCAGGCTGGAAATGTCGTACTTTGCGATATACTCCCCTTCCGGATCTTCACGGCGGATCGCGCGGAATGCCGTCGGCGCCGTGAAGAGGACTTTCACTCTATGCTCATTGATTACGCGCCAGAATGTGCCGGCATCGGGCGTGCCTACCGGTTTTCCTTCGAACAGTACGCTCGTCGTGCCCGCCAGTAGCGGCCCGTAGACGATGTAGGAATGGCCGACCACCCAACCGATGTCCGAGGCCGTCCAGAAGACATCGCCAGGCTTCAGGCCGTAGATATTCTCCATGCTCCAGCGGAGTGCCGCCATGTGTCCGCCATTGTCGCGCACAACGCCCTTCGGCTGACCGGTGGTTCCCGACGTGTAGAGGATATAGAGCGGATCGGTCGCCTTGACCGGTACGCAGGGCACTTGCGTGCCGTTGACTTTTTCCGCCTCGATGGCCTCGGCGAAATCCCGGTCGCCGTGTTCATAACGCAGCGGCGCATGCAACTGGTCGCGCTGCAGGATCAGGCAATAGTCGGGCTTTGTTTTCGCCATATCCACCGCCTGATCGAGAAGCGGCTTGTAGGCCACCACCCGCCCGGGCTCCAGACCGCAGCTTGCGCTGATCACCACCTTGGCCTTGGAATCGTCGAGCCGAGCAGCCAGCTCATGGGCCGCGAACCCGCCGAACACAACCGAATGGATCGCTCCGAGCCGCGCGCAGGCCAGCATGGAAAATACCGCTTCGGGTATCATCGGCATGTAGATGATGACCCGGTCGCCTTTTTCGACGCCATGGTTACGCAGCACGGCGGCGATCGCCTGGACCTCCGACAGCACCTCGGCATAGCTGAAAGTCTTCCTGGTGCCCGTCATGGCGCTGTCGTAGATAAAGGCCGCAGCTTCGCCTTGGCCGGCAGCGACATGTCGGTCGAGGCAGTTATAACAGGTGTTCGTCTCGCCGCCTGGGTACCATCGTCCATAAACGCCCTGGTCCTTGTCGAAGATCGTCTCCGGCTCCTTGAACCAGTCGATCGCGGCAGCAGCTTCGCGCCAGAAATTTTCCGGATCCTTCTGCCAAGCCTCGTAGACCTTGAGATAACGGCTTTGCATCTGCACCTCCCGCCATAAGCTAGCCTAGATCAGCCAATCTAGGGTGCGGGAGGAGTGGGGGAAACCCCGACGAAAGCGCTAGGGACTTGACAAAAATCTATTCTCGCGCGCCGAAGATCGCCGAGCCGATCCGAACGCTGGTCGCTCCGAATTCGATGGCCGTCTCAAAATCGCCGGACATGCCCATCGAAAGCTTCTCGACGCCACTTTCCCGGGCGAGCCTGGCGAGGAGGGCGAAATGCGGCCCGGGATTCTCTTCCGCCGGCGGAATGCACATCAGCCCTTCGATCGAAAGGCCGAGCTCTTTTCGGCAGAACTCCACGAAACGCGAGGTCTCTTTTGGCTCGATACCAGCCTTTTGCGGCTCCAGCCCCGTATTCACCTGAACATAGAGGCGGGGCGTCCGATTCTGCTTTTTCATCTCCTCAGCGAGCACCCGGGCGATCTTTTCCCGGTCGACAGTCTCGATCACATCGAACAATGCGACAGCATCGGCGGCCTTGTTGGATTGCAGCGGGCCGATCAGATGCAGCTCGATCTCCGGCGTCTCGGCCTTCAGGGCGGGCCATTTGCCCTGGCTTTCCTGGATCCGGTTCTCACCTAACACCCGCTGGCCTGTGGCAATGACCGGACGGATATGCTCGACATCGAAAGTCTTGGACACAGCCACGAGGGTCACCGAACCGGCTGGTCGCCTGGCCTGACGCTCCGCCTTCTCGATCCGCGCTTTCACATCCTGCAGCCGTTCCTCGACACTCATGATCCGACCTTCCGTATTGCTTGCGAAGAGAGCGATTAACTCTCATATAGGGCTCTGCCAAGGCCTTCCGTCCGAAACTTGCCCCCTTCCCGGCCCCGAAAACTTGACGCTTGCTGGGTTTCATGATGAAGGTCTCGCCCGACTCTTGATCTTATTTTCCCGGAATATCATCGAAATGGCGACTGAACGTTACAACCCGCGCGATGCCGAGCCACGCTGGCAGCAGAAGTGGAACGAGGCCAAGGTTTTCGAAACCGACAACAACGATCCGCGCGAGAAATATTACGTTCTTGAGATGTTTCCCTATCCGTCGGGACGCATCCACATGGGCCATGTGCGCAACTACGCCATGGGCGACGTGGTCGCCCGCTACAAGCGCGCCCGCGGCTTCAACGTGCTGCACCCGATGGGCTGGGACGCCTTCGGAATGCCGGCGGAAAACGCCGCACGCGACAACAAGGTGCATCCGAAGTCCTGGACCTATCAGAACATCGCGTCGATGAAGGCGCAGCTAAAGGCCATGGGCCTGTCGCTGGACTGGTCCCGCGAGTTCGCGACCTGCGATGTCGATTATTACCACCGCCAGCAGCATCTCTTCCTGGACATGATGGAGAAGGGGCTGGTCTATCGCAAGCAGTCCAAGGTCAACTGGGACCCGGTTGACCAGACCGTGCTCGCCAACGAACAAGTCATCGATGGCCGCGGCTGGCGCTCCGGCGCGCTGGTGGAGCAGCGTGAACTGGTGCAGTGGTTCTTCAAGATCACCGATTTCAGTCAGGACCTGCTCGACGCGCTGAATACGCTCGACCAGTGGCCGGAAAAGGTCCGGCTGATGCAGAAGAACTGGATCGGCCGCTCCGAAGGTCTCACCATCCGCTGGGAAATCGTCTCGTCCACGGCTGCCGGCGAGAGCGAGGTAGTCGTCTATACGACCCGTCCCGACACGCTGTTCGGCGCCTCCTTTCTGGCGATCGCCGCCGACCATCCGCTTGCCAAGGCGGTTGCCGCGACGAATCCGGCCATCGAATCCTTCGCCGAAGAATGCCGTCGGCATGGAACGTCGCTCGCCGCGCTGGAAACGGCCGAGAAGAAGGGGATAGACACGGGCATCCGCGTCAGGCATCCGCTCGATCCGTCCTGGGAACTGCCGGTCTATGTCGCGAATTTCGTGCTGATGGAATATGGCACTGGCGCAATCTTCGGTTGCCCGTCGGGCGATCAGCGCGACCTCGATTTCGCCCGCAAATACGGCCTGCCGGTCGTTCCGGTCGTCATGCCGCAGGACGGCGATGCCGCAACCTTTGCAATCGGCGATACCGCCTATGTCGATGACGGCGTGATGATTAATTCCCGCTTCCTGGACGGCAAGACGACTGACGAAGCTTTCGGAATCGTTGCCGATCAGCTGTCCAATACATTGCTGGGCAACATGCCGCAGGCGGAACGCAAGGTGAATTTCCGCCTGCGCGACTGGGGCATTTCCCGCCAGCGCTATTGGGGCTGCCCTATCCCGGTCATCCATTGCGAAGACTGCGGCGTTGTGCCGGTACCGAAAAAGGACCTGCCGGTCAGGCTGCCGGATGATGTCACCTTCGATCAGCCGGGCAACCCGCTCGACCGGCATCCGACATGGCGCCATGTCGCCTGCCCGAATTGCGGCAAGGACGCCCGTCGCGAGACGGATACCATGGACACCTTTGTCGACTCGAGCTGGTATTTCACGCGCTTCACGGCCCCCTGGGAGAACGGGCCGACGGATCCGGCCGCGGCCAATCATTGGCTGCCGGTCGACCAATATATCGGCGGCATCGAACACGCGATCCTGCACCTGCTCTATTCGCGCTTCTTTACCCGCGCCATGCGTGAAACCGGCCATGTGGACGTCAAGGAGCCCTTCAAAGGCCTTTTTACCCAGGGTATGGTCGTGCATGAAACCTACCGCCACGGCTCGGGGCCGAACGGTGAGTGGGTTTCGCCGGCGGATATTCGCATCGAGGAAGTCGATGGCAAACGACGCGCGACCCTCCTGTTGACCGGTGAGGAAGTCACGATCGGCTCGATCGAGAAGATGTCGAAGTCGAAGAAGAATGTCGTTGATCCGGACGATATCATAGCCTCCTACGGCGCCGACACGGCACGCTTTTTCGTGCTGTCCGATTCGCCGCCGGATCGCGACGTCATCTGGTCGGAGGCCGGTGTCGAAGGTGCTCATCGTTTCACGCAACGCCTCTGGAGACTGATTTCCGAAGCCTCCGAAGGCCTGGCGGGGGTCCATCCGGCGGCGGCTAGGGAGGGTGATGCGCTGGCAATCTCCCAGCTCGCCCACAAGACGCTGAAGGCGGTCCAGGGGGATTACGACAAGCTCTCCTTCAACAAGGCTGTCGCGCGCATCTATGAACTCGTGAACACGCTGGCCACGCCGCTCGGCAAAGTGGCAGCCGGCGAAGGTGATGCTGCTTATCGCGCAGCCGTTCGCAACGCTGCTGAAATCCTGATCCAGCTCGTCGCGCCGATGACGCCGCATCTGGCTGAGGAATGCTGGGCGGTGCTCGGTAATAAGGATCTGGTTGCCGAAACGGCCTGGCCGCAATACGACGAGGCACTGGTCATCGAGAACGATGTCACACTGCCGGTCCAGATCAATGGTAAGAAGCGGGCCGAATTGACAATCGCGCGCGACGCGGATCAAAGTGCGGTCGAGGCTGCGGTTTTGACGCTGGATGCGGTAAAAGCGGCTCTTGATGGCCGGGCGCCGAAGAAGATCATCGTCGTCCCACAGAGGATCGTGAACATTGTCGTTTGACCGCTCTCTTCGTCGCATTGGGCTCGTCTCCTGCCTTGCAATGCTTACCGTTCTTGCCGGTTGCCAGGTTCGCCCGCTTTATTCCGAGGCTCACGGTACCGGTGAACGTCTGGCTGCCGTCAGCTTCTCGCAACCTAAAAGCCGGATTGACCAGGTTATTCGCAACCATCTGATTTTCTTGACCTCCGGCGGAGCAGGTGAATCCAAGCACCCCGCCTATGACGTGAAGCTTGCAGCAACAAGCACGGCCTCCAGCATCATCGATGACGAGGACGACGACAATGTATCCACGACTGGCGTGCCGCTTCCCGGCCGCGTCCAAGTCGAGGGAGTCTATACACTCACCCGCGTGAGCGACGGTCAGGTGCTAAAATCCGGCAAACGGGAAGTCGTTTCGCTCATCGACGTTTCCGGCCAAGGCTTCGCAAAGCTGCGCGCGATCCGGGATGCCGAAAACCGCGCGGCAAGGGAGCTTGCTGAGTTCATCCGCGCCGAGATCGCCATTGTGCTGGCGCGCGAACCTCAGCCACAAACGGCATGGCAGAAATAAAGTCCCACGAGTTCGATCGCTTTGCCGAAAAGGGCGCCGAGCTCTACAGGATTTTCGTGATCTACGGCCCGGATCGCGGCCTCGTTTCCGAAAGGGCGGCATGGCTGGCCCGCAAAACAGGCGTCTCCCAGGATGATCCGTTCGCCATGCTCAAGATCGATATTTCCGATCTTCAGGGCGACCCCGGCAAGTTGCTCGACGAAGTCAACGCGCTCGGCCTTTTTGGCGGATCCAAGCTCATCTGGCTGCGCGGCGCGGCCAACGAAAAGCCACTTTTGGACGCGATGCAGGTGCTTGCCGACGGTCCCGCAGCCGCCAATATTCTGATTGTCGAAGCCGGCGATCTCAAGAAGGGCAGCGGTCTGCGCAAAATCGCGGAGCCGGCCAAATCCATTGCCATTATCCCCTGCTATGCAGACGACATCAAGGCTCTCAACGGCCTCATCGATACCGAACTGGCGAGCGAGGGCCTGCGGATCAGTTCGGCTGCTCGCCAGAAACTTCTGGACCTGCTCGGCGGAGATCGGGCGGCATCTCGTAATGAAATCCGCAAGCTCGCTCTCTATTGCCGTGGTCAGGGTGTGATCGAGGAAGGGCATATCGAAGAAATCATCGGAGATGCCAGCAGTGTTTCCTCCGACGAGGCGGTCGATGCCGTCCTGAGCGGCGATCTTCCGGGCCTGCACCGCGCCATCCAGAAAGTGCTATCGTCAAAGACGCCGGTTTTCCTTGTTCTGCAATCCTGCCTGAAGCAGTTTCAGATGCTGGACTTGATGAAGGCCGAAATGGAAGAAAAGAAGCTGCCTGTCGCTCAGGTCATGATGACGCTTGGCCGGCATATTCACTTCAGGCGTAAACCGATCATCGAAAAAGCTCTGAGAAGTTGGAATTCCCAAGCGCTTTCCCGTGAAACCGAACGGCTTCAGGCTGCCGTTCTCACGTCGCGCCAGAAACAAAGCCTTGAGCCCAGCATCGCCTTCCACGCGCTGATGGCTATTACCATTCAGTCAAGCCGCTGAATTTCTTGGATTATCGCCGCTCCAGAAGGCGGCAGATTTCTTCGAGTTGCTCCAGCGTCCGATAGTTGATCCGGACATGGCCGCCGCCGCTCTTATGGTTGATCTTGACCTCCAACCCGAGAGAATCGGAGAGCGTCCGCTCCAATGCCAGGGTATCCGAATCCTTTTGTTCCGCTTTCGAAACGGATGCAGGCTCCGATTGCGCCTTGATATCGTTCTGAGCCAGCCGCTCCGCATCACGAACGGACATGCCTTTGGCGACGACCGTACGAGCAAGCGTCACCGGATCCGACGTGGTGATTAGGGCACGTGCATGCCCGGCAGATAGACTACCTACCGAGAGCATTTCACGAACCGGCTCAGGGAGCTTGAGAAGGCGCAGACTGTTCGCCACATGGCTCCGGCTCTTGCCGATGATCTCCCCCAGATCGTTCTGAGTGTAACCATGCTCGGCAATGAGCTGGTCATACCCCATCGCCTCTTCGAGGGGATTGAGATCCGACCGCTGGACATTCTCGACGATGGCAAGCTCTAGCGCAGTCCGGTCGTCGACATCCCGGACGATGATCGGAATCTCAATCAATCCGGCAAGCTGAGCCGCGCGCCAGCGTCTTTCGCCGGCAATAATCTCGTATCGATCGCCCCCCGTCGGCCTCACGACTACCGGCTGCACGATGCCATGTTGACGTATCGAGCTCGCTAGGTCCTGCAGCTCACTCTCGTCAAAATTCCGCCGCGGATTCTTCAGGTTCCGAGAAACATGCTCAATCGGAACCAGCCGGTCGGGATTGACGCTGCGCGGTGCGCTATCCACCGGCAGCGGCTGATCCATTTCACCGATCAGCGCCGCGAGCCCGCGGCCAAGGCGCCTCTTTGAAAGATCGTCGTTCATTCTCTCATTCACCTGTGAGTCTACAGCCTTCAAGCGGCCTTCCGCCTGCGTTCCCGCTGAATCACCTCCGAGGCCAACTGAAGATAGGCCTGACTGCCGGCGCATTTCAGATCATACAGAATAGCCGGCTTGCCATAGGATGGCGCTTCCGACACGCGGACATTACGCGGGATAAGGGTATGATAGACCTTCTCGCCGAGATATGTCCGTACATCACTGACAACCTGCTGCGCAAGGTTATTTCGTGCGTCGAACATCGTAAGCACAATCCCCTGGATATCCAAGGAGGGATTAACCGTACGACGCACCTGGTCGACAGTTTCCAAAAGCTGACTCAATCCCTCCAGCGCAAAAAACTCGCATTGCAGCGGAACAAGCACCGAATGGGCAGCAGCCATCGCGTTCATCGTCAACAGATTGAACGAAGGTGGGCAATCCACGAGGATATAGGAATAAGCCGCCGCTTCTTCGGTGTTGAGGGCGCGGCGAAGTTTGAATGCTCGATCGGGAGATTGAGAAATCTCCATCTCGAATCCCAGCAAATCCATGGTCGAGGGAACGATCGACAGATTGGGGACGGCCGTTTCGAGAGCAGCCTCGGCAATCGTGTTGTAACCCATCAGCAAGTCGTAGGAAGATAGTTTGCGATCCCTGCGTTCGATACCCAGTCCCGTACTGGCATTTCCTTGCGGATCCAGATCGACAATGAGCACATGCTCGCCGATTGCAGCAAGCGCCGTGGCGAGGTTTATGGCCGTCGTCGTCTTGCCGACGCCACCTTTCTGGTTGGCTATGGTGATAATCCGGTTCTTTTCGAACATGCCGCACCTGAAATCTAGGGTTCGTTGCGCCTTAAGTTGGCAATCTCGAGGATTATGGAGTCCGCCTCGACGACACTTCGATGTTCTACCAGATCGAAAGCCCAACGACCACGTGCTTTCGCGACTTCCGCCGCATAATCCCGGCCTTTATGAAAAAAAGCCCTTGCTTTCTTCCCAATCATCCAATCGGCGGAATATGAAAGAAGGAGATCGAGCTCCGCCAGGGCCCGTGCGGAGATTCGATCGCATTCCGGAATGATTCGCGGAGCCGTTTCTATTCGCACAGGGTGGACTGATCCACGCGCATGCGTTTCTGCCAAGGCAACCCGAAGAAAGGCAGCCTTCTTTTGGTTGCTTTCCACAAGATGAACCCAGCCATCCTGCAGCTCGGCCAAAAATATTGCTGTAACAATCCCCGGGAATCCCCCACCCGATCCCAGGTCGATCCACCGGAGGGGCTCCGGTGAGAGCTGGAAGATCTGTGCGCTATCGGAAATATGGCGGTTCCAGAACTCATCCAGAGTCGAGGGGGCTACGAGATTGATCGTCTTCGCCCATTTTTGGAAAAGCAGAGCAAAATGCTCCAGCCTTTCCTGCGTTTCACGTGAAACACTCCTGCCGTTCAACAGCATCAGGAGACTCGTTTAACGCGATTGGCTGCTGCTTCTTCCCGACGGAGAAGCGCCAGGATGAGGGCAAGAGCCGCTGGCGTCATGCCATCGACTTTCGAAGCCTGCGCCAAATTGACGGGATTAGCGACCGCCAGTTTCTGTTTCAGCTCGTTGGAAAGGCCAGGAAGTGCTGAAAAATCAAAGTCTTGAGGGATAATACGTGCTTCGTCCCGGTGCGTGGCGTGAATGTCGGCTGCCTGCCGGTTCATATAAACAGCATAGGAAGCCTCGATCTCCAAAGCTTCTCCCACCTTGGGTGAAAGCTCGCCGAGTTCGGGCCAGATGGTGACAAGTGATGTGAGTGACTGATCCGGATAGGCGAGGATTTCATACGCGGTCCGGCGCTGCCCATCCTGGTTCATCCTCAAACCATGCTGGCTGGCTTGCTTAGGTGTCAGGTTCAAGGAGCGGAGAAGCCGGCGCCCATTATCCAGCAACTCTTGATAAGCTCTGAATTTCTTCGTGCGCGCAATGCCGACGCATCCCAGTTCAACGCCCTTTTCCGTAAGCCTGACATCGGCATTGTCCGCACGAAGCGAGAGGCGATATTCGGCCCGCGACGTAAACATGCGGTAGGGCTCGGTCACGCCACGCGATGTCAGGTCATCGATCATGACACCGATATAGGAGTCTGCCCGGCTGAAATGATGAGGTTCGCCACCACCAGCCGCTGAGCGTGCTGCATTAAGGCCTGCCACCAGGCCCTGAGCTGCTGCTTCCTCATACCCTGTCGTGCCGTTGATCTGGCCGGCGAGGAAAAGCCCCGGCATCTTTTTCACTTCCAGAGAAGCCTTCAGTTCCCGCGGATCCACATGATCATATTCGATCGCATAACCGGGTTGGAGAATAGAAACCCTCTCCAGTCCGGGAATGGTTCGGATGAAGGCGTCCTGCACCTCGGCCGGCAGCGACGTGGAGATGCCGTTCGGATAAACCGTACAATCATCCAGACCTTCCGGCTCTAGAAAGATCTGGTGGCCGTCCCGTTCGCCAAACCGAACGATCTTGTCTTCAATGGATGGGCAATAGCGCGGCCCGACGCCCTCGATCTGGCCGGAATACATGGCCGACCGATGGATATTGTCCGAGATGATCTTATGGGTCGCATCCGTCGTGCGCGTGACTCCACATGCTATCTGCGGCGTCACGATCCGATCCGTCATGAAGGAAAACGGAACCGGATTCTCGTCCGCTTCCTGCCGCCCAATGCCGGCCCAGTCTATCGTCCTTCCATCCAGCCGTGCCGGCGTACCGGTCTTCAACCGTCCAAGCTTGAGGCCGAGGCGAGACAAGGTGGCCGACAAACCAAGCGAGGGTTCTTCCCCAACACGACCTGCCGGTGTTTTTCGGTCGCCGATGTGAATCAAGCCGCGAAGAAAGGTGCCAGTCGTCAGCACAACCGTTCCGCATCCGAATCGACGCCCATCCTTCAGCTCGACCGCGGCGACGCGACCGCGCTGAATATCGATGTCAAACGCATCCCCTTCGATCACGGTCAGATTCGGGTGGCTGAAAAGCTCGCGCTGCATTGCCAGGCGATAGAGTTTCCGGTCCGCTTGCGTCCTTGGCCCTCGGACCGCAGGTCCCTTCTTCCTGTTGAGAAGCCGAAACTGAATCCCCGCCTCGTCAGCAACCCGTCCCATCAACCCATCCAAGGCATCCACTTCACGGACCAGATGCCCTTTGCCGAGACCGCCGATAGCGGGATTGCAGGACATGACACCGATCGTCTCCTTTTTGTGGGTGATCAGCGCGGTTCTCGCACCCATGCGAGCGGCGGCACTGGCCGCCTCACAGCCCGCATGCCCGCCCCCGATCACAATCACGTCAAAAACCGTGTCCATTTTCATCTCTCCATGAAACCGCGTCGCCGCTACGTTTCACGTGAATCATTTGCCAATACAGAATTGCGAAAAAATGACATCCAGAAGCTGTTCGACATCCACATGGCCGGTGATCCTGCCGAGCGACGATGCAGCCGCCCGAAGGCTTTCAGCTCGAATGTCCAGTTCCCGGCCATTTAGCGCTTCTGCGACCGATTGGGAAGCCTCTTTCAAATACTGGACCTGTCGTTGTCGATTGGGAACGAGTGAACCCGTCCAAACCCTGCGCAACTCCTCCAGAATACGCCCGCGCAATTGCTCCAAGCCTTCACCCGTCCTGCTGGAGATGCAAAGGTCGTAATTCGGCGAAACGCCATGCTTGTCGAGCTTTGTACCCAGCCGAAGCAGATTTGTTGAGGGTAGTTTCGCGTCATGTTTCGAAACCGAATCGATTTCCTCCAGCTCAAGGATCATGTCTGCCTGTTCGATTGCGATCCGCGCCCTCCGCACACCTTCCTGTTCAACAAGATCTCCTGTCTCCCGAAGACCAGCCGTATCGAAGAAGCGGACTAGATAGCCTTCCAGATCGATATCCACATGGAGGATATCTCTCGTCGTCCCTGCAATTTCCGTGACAATCGCGACGTCTCGTTTCGCTAAGGCATTGAGTAGACTTGATTTTCCTGCATTAGGTGGCCCGGCGATCACCACTTTGTATCCATCGCGGACGATTTCACCTGCCTTCGCGGACCCAAGATGCTGCTCGATCTCGGCGTAGAGATCGCCCATATCTAACCACACACGATCGGATACTGAGCCCGGGACATCATCCTCGTCGGCAAAGTCCAGCTCCGCCTCTATCATTGCACGTGCGCGCGTCAGGCGATCCGCCCAGCTCCGATAGAGGACGGACTGGCCGCCAAAACTCTGCTCGACGGCAAGCCGCCGCTGCATCTCCGTTTCAGCAGAGATGAGGTCCGCGAGACCCTCGACCTCGACCAAATCGAGCTTACCATTCTCAAACGCGCGGCGTGAGAACTCGCCGGCCTCGGCAAAACGGAGGCTCGGAAGGGCTGAAAGCTCTTCGTAGACAGCGGATACCACCGCACGGCTCCCATGCAGATGGAGTTCCACACAATCCTCGCCGGTAAAGGAAGCCGGTCCCGGAAAACAGACAAGCAGCGCCTGGTCGATAACCGATCCGTTGCGGCTCCGAATCGCTCTGAGGCCGGCCTTCCGTGCAATCGGGAGATCGCCTGCCAGAGCCGTCGCGGCATCGAACGCCTTGGGACCGCTCAACCGCACAACCGCGACGCCCGCCGGCAGGGTGCCGCTGGAGAGTGCAAAGATCGTGTCCTCGGTGCGGTTCATCCGGATGCTTTATCAAACAGGTCCAGAAACTCAAAGCGCCCGGTTTCAACCGGGCGCTTTGAGAATTCGGGAATCCGGCTAAGGATCAAGTGTTCATCGAGTCGAAGAAATCGCCATTGTTCTTCGTCTGCTTCAGCTTGTCGATCAGGAACTCAATGGCATCGGTCGTACCCATCGGAGCGAGGATGCGGCGAAGAACGAAAATCTTTTGAAGATCCTGGCGCGGCACGAGCAGGTCTTCCTTGCGGGTACCGGATTTCAGAATGTCCATGGCCGGGAATATGCGCTTGTCGGCGACCTTGCGGTCGAGCACGATTTCCGAGTTGCCGGTGCCCTTGAACTCTTCGAAGATGACTTCGTCCATGCGGCTGCCGGTGTCGATAAGCGCCGTGGCGATGATGGTCAGCGAACCGCCTTCCTCGATGTTACGGGCGGCGCCGAAGAAGCGCTTCGGCCGCTGTAGCGCGTTGGCGTCCACGCCGCCCGTCAGAACCTTGCCGGACGACGGCACGACCGTGTTGTAGGCGCGGCCAAGGCGGGTGATCGAATCGAGCAGGATGACAACGTCACGGCCGTGCTCAACAAGGCGTTTCGCCTTTTCGATCACCATCTCGGCGACCTGTACGTGACGAACGGCCGGTTCGTCGAAGGTGGAGGAAACCACCTCGCCGCGCACGGAGCGCTGCATGTCGGTCACTTCCTCCGGGCGTTCATCGATCAGGAGAACGATGAGGTAGCATTCCGGGTGATTCGCCGTGATGGAATGGGCGATATTCTGCAGAAGGACAGTCTTACCCGTGCGCGGCGGCGCGACGATAAGGCCACGTTGGCCTTTACCAAGCGGCGCTACAAGATCGATGACGCGAGCCGAGAGGTCCTTCGAGGTTGGAACATCGAGTTCCATCTTGAACCGCTCATTCGGATAAAGCGGGGTCAGATTGTCAAAATGGACCTTGTGCCGGATCTTCTCCGGATCATCAAAGTTGATTGTATTGACCTTCAGGAGCGCGAAATAACGCTCGCCTTCCTTCGGCCCGCGGATCGGGCCTTCCACCGTATCGCCGGTCTTCAAAGAAAACCGTCGAATCTGGGAGGGAGAGATGTAGATATCGTCCGGGCCGGGCAGATAGTTGGCGTTCGCCGAACGCAGGAAGCCAAATCCATCCTGCAAGACCTCGACCACACCTTCGCCGATGATCTCGATGTCCTGGCTCGCCAGAACTTTGAGGATCGCGAACATCAGCTCCTGCTTGCGCATCGTGCTGGCGTTCTCGACCTCCAGGGATTCGGCAAAGGTCAGCAAATCGGTAGGAGATTTGCTCTTGAGTTCTTGAAGCTTCATTTCAGCCATGAAGAGGGGACCGTAGTGTGAGAATTTTAGGGAGAATATAGGCGTGTCGGTGAACTTCGCTCCCGCGGAAGATGATCCAGGGACGATGGGAAATTACACGCATGCCACGAGATGAGATGGGGCGAAAATAGCGACTCGCGTGGAATGCCGCAAGGGGCAAGCAGAAATTCTTGCTGAGAAAAAGAACATCAAAACGGTTTTACGATCACGAGGATGACAATTCCGATCATCAGCACTGTTGGCAATTCGTTCATCATCCGCCAATAGCGCGGTGATTTACGGTGACCGTCGACCGCGAAATTCCGGACGGCGCGACCAAACAGCACATGCACGAGGGTAAGAAGGATCACCAGCCCGATCTTCGCATGCAGCCAACCGCCGCGGAATCCATAAACATCCCAGGCCAGGAAAAGGCCCAGAACCCATGTGATCATCATCGCCGGATTCATGATGATCTTCAGGAGCCGCTGTTCCATCATCTTGAATGTTTCCGAATGGGCTGAGCCCGGTTCCGCATCGCTGTGATAGATGAAAAGCCGCGGCATATAGAGAAGGCCGGCCATCCAGGAGATCACTGCGATCACATGGAAAGCCTTGATATAGAGGACAAAATCATCCGGCCGCACCAGGTAGACCGCAGCCAGGATCGCGATGAAGACGACAAGCGCGACGAATGCGCGAACTGCCGATCGCCGCCCGGCCGCCCGGCCGCTCTGCAGCTCGGACGCATTCATGCCCTTGCTCCCCGTACGCGCCTCATCAGCGCCGTCACATGATCGGGATTGGCCTCTGGTGTGATGCCGTGCCCGAGATTGAAGATCAGCGGTCCGTTTCCGAGTTTGTCCAGAATCGCATCGATACCTTCCTCCAGCGATTTTCCGCCGGCGACCACCCGCATCGGATCGAGATTGCCCTGGATCGGCCCGTCTTTCTGCAGCTCGGCTGCGAAAGAAAGCGGCACCGACCAGTCGAGACCGATCGCATCCGCCTTAGTCCTCTGACGATAGGTCTTCAGGTTGAAACCAGCACCTTTGGCAAAGGCTATGATCTTGGCTTGCGGGCGTTCCTTGCGAACGATCTCGATCATACGCGCAACCGGCCCTGCAGCGTAAGCTTGGAACTCTCGCTCTCCGAGAACCCCCGCCCAGGAATCGAAAATCTGCACAGCGTCCACACCCGCATCGATCTGGGCGATCAAATATTCCGCCGATACCTCGGCCAGGAAAGAGAGAAGTTTTTCGAAAGCTTCCGGGTACCGGTAGGCAAACAGCCGGGCGGGAGCCTGGTCCGGGGTGCCGTGGCCGGCGATCATATAGGTAGCCACCGTCCAGGGCGCGCCGCAAAAGCCGAGCAGGGCGGTTTCTTCCGGCAGTTCCTTTCTCAATCGACGCACCGTCTCGATCACCGGTGCCAGGTGGTCGAGAACGCCGTCGCTCTTCAACCTTTCGATGGCGGAAACGTCGATCGGGTCCATCTGTGGACCTTCTCCCTGCACGAAACGAACATTTCGCTTCAGAGCATCCGGAATAACCAGGATGTCGGAAAAGAGGATCGCCGCATCAAAGCCATAGCGCCGGATCGGCTGCAAGGTCACTTCGACAGCCAGGTCCGGGGTGTAACAGAGATCGAGAAAGCTTCCGGCCTTCGACCGCGTTTCCCTGTATTCCGGAAGATAGCGTCCTGCCTGCCTCATCAGCCAGATCGGTGGCGGCTTGACCGTCCTGCCTTCAAGCACCGCGACGATCTTACGGGTTTCGCCGGTCAATGGGTTCTCCCTAAATCAAAGAAAAGAATTTAATTTTGTTTTCTATTTCTTAGAGTCGGTGGGTAGCAAGGATTAAAGTCAAATCACAGCCGACGCGGCGATCCGCCACTCTCGCCATCAGGATGGAACAGAACCTGCGAGAAATCTTGTAATTCAAGGGAGAAATCAATTTTTTGACGAGATTCCAGAAGGATAGGCGCGGTGTGGCCTCGTTGCCATCTGTGGATAAACTGGGGATGGAAAGCCGCTTGGAGGTCTTTATCCCCAAAGCCCACAAGTTCGCTTGATTGGCGTCCACGAAACCTGCAGATGTGGAAAACGAGGCAGTTTTCCAAGCGACGGGCGACCGGCAGGCAGATGCGGATCGTCTCTCCCGAGTTGTCAACAAAGGGTAAAGATTAGCGTGGAGAACAGAAAAAACTTCTTCCATCTGCATCTGATATCTGACTCGACGGGCGAGACTCTTATCTCCGCTGGCAGGGCTGCTTCGGTTCAATTCCAGTCGTCGTTTGCGATCGAGCATGTCTATCCACTGATCCGGAACCGCAAGCAGCTTTTGGCGGTGTTGGAAGACATCGATCGGGAACCGGGCATCGTCCTTTACACGATTGTCGATCAGGAACTGGCGGGATTCATCGACCAGCGCTGCCGTGAAATGGGTCTGCCAAGCGTGAATGTTCTTGAGCCGATCATGGCCACGTTTCAAGCCTATCTCGGCGCACCGTCCCGCCGGCGGGTGGGCGCGCAACACGCCCTGAATGCCGACTATTTCAAGCGTATCGAAGCGCTCAACTTCACCATGGATCATGACGACGGGCAGATGCCGGAGGACTATGACGAGGCGGATGTCGTGCTGGTCGGTATCAGCCGCACGTCAAAGACACCGACCAGCATCTATCTTGCCAACCGGGGTATCAAGACAGCCAATATCCCGATCGTACCTGGTGCCGACCTGCCGGAAAGCCTTTATCGAGCTACTCATCCACTCATCGTCGGCCTCGTCGCGACAACGGATCGCATCAGCCAGGTCCGCGAAAACCGGGAGCTTGGGGCGACACATGGCTTCGATCACCGGCATTATACCGACCGTGCAACGATCAACGAGGAGCTGAAATATGCCCGCGCTCTGTGCGCCAGGCACAATTGGCCAGTCATAGACGTGACGCGTCGGTCGATCGAGGAGACGGCAGCCGCAATCGTTGCGCTGCGCCCGAAGCTGCGTTAAGCGGAAACGCCTGCCGCTTCTGGGAGATTCCTCGTGACAGTTCCCCTTGTGCTTGCCTCCGCCAGCCCCTTTCGCCGGATGCTGATGGAAAATGCTGGCCTGACATTTGAAAGTCGTGCCGCCGAAATCGATGAACGGGAGATGGAAGCAGGCCTGGAAGGGGCATCCCCTGATCAGGTGGCGCTGGCGCTCGCCAAGGCCAAGGCGCTGGATGTGAGTCAGCATTTCCCCGGTGCGCTGGTGATTGGATCGGACCAGACCATGTCTCTCGGCAACCGGGTCTATCACAAGCCGAAATCCCTCGGGGAGGCGAAGGAGAACCTGATGTCGCTTGCCGGCAAGACCCATCGGCTGAATAGCGCCATTGCATTTGCCCGCGATAACGATGTCGTCTGGGAACATGTCGCCCATGCCGACCTGACCGTGCGGACATTGAGCGATGCTTTTGTCGATCGATATCTGATGCGCGTTGGAGAAAAGGTCTTCGGCAGCGTCGGCGCCTATCAACTTGAAGGCGAAGGCATCCAGCTCTTCTCGAAGATCGACGGAGACTATTTTACCATCCTGGGCTTACCCATGTTGCCGCTCCTGGACAAGCTGCGCGAACTTGGAGCGATCGATGGCTGATTCACGTGAAACACTCTTGGTTAACGCCTTCGTTACCGGCTGGCCCGTAAAGCATTCACGTTCGCCGCTGATCCACAATTATTGGCTGAAGCAGTTCGACATCACCGGTACTTACAAAGCCGAAGCTGTCTCAGAAGAGGACTTTCCGGCATTCATTCAGGCCTTGAAGGATGGCAGTTCGGGATATCGCGGCGGCAATGTCACTATTCCGCACAAGGAACTGGCTTTCAGACTGGCAGACCGACCGGATGCTTTGGCAGAGGAACTCGGCGCCTCGAACACGCTCTGGATGGAAAATGGTCTGCTCAACGCGACGAATACCGATGGCTATGGCTTCACGGCCAATCTCGATGACCGTCATCCCGGTTGGGATAAGATCGGCCGTGCCGTGATCCTCGGCGCTGGCGGTGCAAGCCGTGCTGTCATTCAGGCTGTCCGCAATCGCGGTATTGGCGAAATTCACGTGGTCAACCGGACCGTTCCACGCGCCCAGGAGCTTGCCGATCGCTTTGGCCCGAAAGTGCATGCCCACTCTCTGGAAGCGCTGAGCGAGGTGATGTCCGGTGCTGGCTTGTTCGTCAACACGACATCCCTAGGCATGGATGGCGGCGAGGCGCCGCAAGTCGATTTCTCGTCGCTGAGGGACGATGCAGTCGTCACCGATATCGTTTACGTCCCGCTGAAAACCCCCTTGCTCGCTCAGGCGGAAAACCAGGGTTTTGCGATCGTCGATGGCCTTGGCATGCTGCTTCATCAGGCCGTGCCTGGTTTTGAAAAATGGTTCGGGCGTCGGCCATTGGTCGACGAGGCCCTTCGCGATCTCGTCATCGCCGACATGGAAAGACATTGATGATCGTCATCGGGCTCACCGGCTCCATCGGTATGGGAAAATCCACGACCGCAAAAATGTTCGCGGAAGAGGGCGTGCCGGTGAATGATTCGGATGCCGTGGTCCATGATCTCTACCGCACCGATGCGGTGAAACCGATCGGTCAGGCCTTTCCGGGCACGGTCAGGGATGGCGTCATCGACCGTCAGGAGCTATCGCGCCAGCTTGCAGCCGCACCGGAAAAATTCCCGCTCCTTGAATCGATCGTTCACCCGTTGGTTCGGAGTCGCGAAATTGAATTCCTGGAACGTCATCGACAAGCCGGCACTGATCTTGTGCTGCTCGACATACCGTTGCTCTTCGAAGTGAAGGGAGAGGATCGTGTGGATGTCATCGTCGTCGTCACCTGCGATCCACAGATACAGCGCGAAAGGGTGCTTGCGCGTCCCGGCATGACCGAGGAAAAATTGGCGATGATTCTCTCCCGCCAGATGCCGGACGCGGAGAAGCGGAAGAAAGCCGATTTCCTGGTCGATACCGGCTTCGGGCTGGACGCGGCAAGACAAAGGGTGCGCGAGATCATAGCCACTTTGAAAGCGGCAAAGGTGAGCGCCAAAGAAACGGACCAATGACATGCGCGAGATCATTTTCGATACGGAAACCACGGGCCTCGAAACGAAATTCGACCGGGTGATTGAGATCGGAGGCATTGAGCTCATCAATAATTTTCCGACCGGAAGAACGCTGCATCTTTATATCAATCCCGGCGACCGCAAGGTCCATCCGGATGCGCTTGCCGTACATGGCATTACTGACGAGTTCCTGAAGGATAAGCCAAGTTTTGCCGACGTGGCTCATCAGATCATCGAATTTTTTGACGGTGCCAAATGGATCGCCCATAACGCCACCTTCGACATGGGTTTCATCAACGCGGAGTTCGACCGGCTTGGGCTTCCGCCAGTCATGATGGACCGGGTCGTCGATACGCTCGCCATGGCCCGCCGCAAACATCCGATGGGGCCGAATTCGCTTGATGCGCTCTGCCGCCGGTACGGCATAGACAATGCGCACCGCACCAAACACGGGGCGCTTCTCGACTCCGAGCTCCTGGCGGAAGTCTATATCGAAATGACCGGTGGCCGCCAGGCAGCGCTTGGCCTGTCTGATGCGGAAAGGCCGACGACGGTAATCGAAGTCGAGGAAGTGGTCGTGACCGTTGCCGGCCACCCACGGACTTTGGCCGCCCGCATCACAGCAGCGGAGATCGAAGCCCATGGCGCCATGGTCGCAACGCTCAAGGAGAAGGCGCTTTGGCTGAAATATCAGATTGTCGAGTGAAATGAAAAAAGGCCGAGTCAGGGACCCGGCCTTTTTTATTGCAACGGATCAGGTTTAGCTGTTCAGCGATTGCACCTTGGCGCGGGCCTGTTCTTCGGCCATGCGCTGCGTGAACATCTGCGCGAAATCGATTGGATCGATCATCAAGGGCGGGAAACCGCCGTTACGCGTCACGTCGGCGATGATCTGGCGTGCGAAGGGGAAAAGCAGCCGCGGGCATTCGATGAACAGCAGCGGCAGCATGTGTTCCTGCGGGAAACCGCTGATGCGGAAAACGCCGCCATAGACCAGTTCCGTCGCGAAGACGACTTTCTCGTCTTCCTGGGCCTTGGCCTCCAGTGTCAGCACGACGTCGAAATCGACCTCGGAAAGCGGGTTGGCGTTGACATTGACATTGATGTTGATGCTCGGGGCTTTGTCGCGTGCCTGGAGCGATCGGGGTGCGCCGGGGTTCTCGAAGGAGAGATCCTTGGTGTATTGTGCCAGGATATTGATGGACGGCGTTGCTGCCTGGTTGTTTTCGTCTGCCATGGGATTTCCTCGAGGCGTTGGAGCGTTGAGGCCCTCTAACATTTCGGGTTAGAGGGTTTCAAGGCTAAATGGGAACGTTGTTGGGCTTGCCAATCCCCGGCAAACCAACTGGCCTGTTCAATGTTCCTCGTTTTTTGGTCCGGCCCAGGGCGAGGAGGGATTCGAATTGCGATGGAAATCCTGCTCGTCGAGATCGACTACCGGGCCTGATTTCTTACCGCCCGGGGAGGACCGGTCGCCGTCGTAACGGTAGCGCGTGCTGCTGGACGTGCGGACCACCACGATGCGGCGGCCGATCAATGACCAGAGGCCCCCGCGCACGAATGGGATGAAGAGCGCCAGACCGATAATGTCGGTGATGAAGCCTGGCAGGAGGAGCAGGATGCCGGCAATCACGATCATCGCGCCGTCGATGAGGGTCCGGCCGGGCACCCGGCCTTCCCGGCCTTCCGTGGAAATCTCTCTTAGAATATGCATGCCCTGCCTGCGGAGCAGGAACGCGCCAAGTACCGCTGTGCCGATCACCAGGCCGAGCGTCGCCCATAGGCCGAGCGCACGCCCCACGAGCACAAAGCCGGCGATTTCTGCCAGAGGCCAAACGATAAGAAAGAGCGGCACGAGAAAGAAACGCATGTTGTTCCCAGTTCTTAATGGTCCTGCAGTATTTTGCGCTGACGTCTTCGCTATTTGAATGATTGGTGGATGCGGACTATATGAGAAGGTGCAACAAACATTTAAACGGCAATTGCGGGTTAAGATGGGCTCTAACGACTTTATAACACTCTTTTTCCTTGTCGCCGCTGTTCTGATCTTCCTGCAACTGCGCAGTGTGCTCGGCCGGCGGACAGGAAACGAGAAGCCGCCACTCGATCCCTATAGCTCCCGTGATGCCGCGAAGAATTCGAACGGCGACGACAGCAAGGTCGTGACCTTGCCGGGCCGCAATTCTGAGGTTGACGAGCAGCGTTATGCCGATATCGATGCCGTCGCCAAACCAGATACCCCGCTCAACACTGCGCTCAGGGAACTGCTGAGGGTTGATCCCTCCTTTCGTCCGCGCGACTTCCTGAATGGTGTCCGTATGGCATATGAGATGATTGTCATGGCCTTTGCGGATGGCGATCGGAAGACGTTGAAAGGTCTCCTCTCCAAAGAGGTCTATGATGGCTTCGACACCGCGATCTCCGAACGGGAAGCCAGGGGCGAAGTGGTGAAGTCCACTTTTGTCGGAATCGACAAGGCGGATATCACGCATACGGCGGTCAAGGATTCCGAAGCGCAGGTCACGGTCCGTATCGTCAGCCAGTTGATCTCTGCCACCTATGACAAGGCCGGCACGCTGACCGAGGGCGACCAGGAAACGGTCGCCGAAGTCACCGATATCTGGACTTTCGCCCGTGATATCCGCTCCCGCGATCCGAACTGGAAGCTGGTTGCCACCGAATCCGAACAATGACAGGCGTTTTTGCGGATTATACGCTCCGGCCGCTATCCTTTTCAGATCTGCCCGGATGGGAAGAGGACGATCCGACCTCGCTCTTTGCCGGCATGCGGGCCTGCCTCGATCATATCCGCAAGGTCAAACCCTATCGCACCGGCGCACTGGGCCTGACAGCCGATGATCTGGCGAGGTTTCTGGAAAAGGCCGGCGAAAGTCCGTCGGATGCCGACTCCGCACGTGCTTTTTTCGAGACCCATTGCACTCCGTTCCTGATTTCTCGCCTGGATGGCGGGCGCGGCTTCGTCACGGCTTTCTACGAGCCGGAGATCGAGGTCTCGGGCGCCCGTGATGAAACCTGGGCCTATCCCTTCTATTACCGTCCCGACGACCTGATCGATCTCGATGATGCGAGTCGTCCGGCGAGTATGGACTCCGGCTACATGTTCGGGCAGCGAACAGCGGAAGGCGTCGTACCCTATCCGGATCGCGCGGAGATCGATGGTGGTTTTCTCGAAGGCCGCGGTCTCGAAATCGCCTATGCGAAGTCGAAGGTCGACGTCTTCTTCGCTCATGTGCAGGGCGCGGCGCGGTTGAAATACCCCGGCGGAAGGGTCGAACGCATCACTTATGCCGCCAAGGCGGGCCATCCCTTCTCGCCGATCGGCAAGCTGCTGATCGATCGTGGCGAAATCGATCCCGCGGAAATTTCCATGCAGAGCATTCGCGCCTGGCTGGCTCGGAATCCGGCTAAGGTTGACGAGGTTCTCTGGCATAACC
This sequence comes from Neorhizobium petrolearium, assembly GCF_029854435.1. Classification (NCBI taxonomy): domain Bacteria; kingdom Pseudomonadati; phylum Pseudomonadota; class Alphaproteobacteria; order Hyphomicrobiales; family Rhizobiaceae; genus Neorhizobium; species Neorhizobium petrolearium. Next base: position 4,887,106 of record NZ_CP123000.1, read on the forward strand.
GCTCCTATATCTTCTTCCGGAAGGCGGAAGTGTCCGAACCGTCGCTGGGTCCTGTAGCCGCCGCCAAGGTGCCGCTGATCGCGGGACGATCGCTCGCGGTCGACAGGCAGATCCATACCTTCGGCTTTCCCTTCTTCATCCGCTCCGAAACGCTGACGCACATGGACGGCGGAAAGCCGTTCGCGCGGTTGATGTTGGCGCTCGATACCGGCTCGGCAATCGTCGGCCCGGCCCGCGGCGATATCTTCACCGGCTCGGGGTTTGAAGCTGGTGAATTGGCGGGAGCGGTGCGCAATGATGCGGATTTCTATATTCTCGTCCCGAAGGCGGCTTCTGTCAGGTTTGTTGGATGAAGGGCGGTCGGAAACTCGATCCGGAAGAACGGATTCTCTGGGGCAGGGTGGCGAAAACCGCCAACGCGCTGCCCGGCCGAATGAAGGAGATTCTCGAATTCGAAGAGAAGGAAGCGGCAAGGCTCGCCGAGGAGGAGACTGTCAGGCCGAAGCCTACGCCGGTGCCGGAAAACCAGGCTGTTGAGAGCGCCGCCGCGCGATCGAGAAGATCCAACATCCATCATCCTCTCGAAAAGCCGGTGAAGAAAAAGCTTGCCAAGGGCCGCCTGCCGATCGAGGCACGTCTTGACCTCCACGGTCTTTTTCAGGACGAGGCGCATGACCTGCTGCTCGATTTCCTCCTGCGGGCGCATGAGCGGGGCCTCCGCCACGTCCTCGTCATCACCGGCAAGGGCCGCTCGATGGGAAGCGAAGGGGTACTCCGCCGTGCCGTGCCGCTGTGGTTTTCGAAAGCGGAATTCCGGTTCCTGATTTCGTCCTATGAATGGGCGGCGCGCCATCACGGCGGCGAAGGCGCCATGTATGTCCGGCTCTCGCGGGGCCGGGGGGCCTATGGAGGGGAGCGCGAATGACGCCCTTCGGCCAGGCATTGCGCGAACTGCGCCGGCGCAAGGGTGTCACCCAGCGTGACCTTGCTGAGGCGATCGGCGTGACGCCAGCCTACCTCTCGGCCCTGGAGCACGGTCGGCGCGGCAGACCGACCTTCGAGCTCCTGCAGCGGATTGCCGGCTACTTCAACGTTATCTGGGATGAAGCGGAGGAGCTTTTTTTGCTGGCAGAGGCCTCTCATCCGAAGGTCGTGTTGGATACGTCGGGCCTTCCGGCGCCCTATACGGCCTTTGCGAATCGCCTTGCGCAACAGATTCGCACTTTGCCGCCGGACGTGATAGAGAATATGGACACGCTGCTGAGGAAAACCCCCCGCCCGGATTGACTTCTGGCACGCATCCACGGCTTTCGTCCCTGCCAACCTTTAGAAACCGCCCCGATTTCCCTATATTTCAGGGTGGAAAGGCCGGTGATTCGCTCAACCGGCATCTCAAACGAACTGGAAGATATTTGATGACCGATACACCCGTCAGCGAGAATGGCGCGAGTGCCGAATATGGTGCCGATTCGATCAAGGTTCTCAAAGGCCTCGATGCCGTCCGCAAGCGTCCCGGCATGTATATCGGCGACACCGACGATGGCTCCGGCCTGCATCACATGGTCTATGAGGTCGTCGACAACGCGATCGACGAAGCGCTGGCCGGCCATGCGGATCTGGTGACCGTTACCCTCAATCCGGATGGTTCCGTCAGCGTGACCGACAACGGACGAGGCATCCCCACCGCCATCCATTCGGGGGAGGGCGTTTCCGCGGCCGAGGTCATCATGACCCAGCTCCATGCGGGTGGCAAGTTCGACCAGAATTCCTACAAGGTCTCCGGCGGCCTGCATGGCGTCGGCGTCTCGGTGGTGAACGCGCTTTCCACCTGGCTGAAGCTGCGCATCCGCCGCGACGGCAAGGTCCACGAGATTTCCTTCACCCATGGCGTCGCCGATGCGCCGCTCAAGGTCGTGGGGGAATATGAGGGCCGGCCCGGCACTGAGGTCACCTTCCTGGCAAGCCCCCAGACCTTCACGATGACCGAGTATGACTACGGTACGCTCGAACATCGTCTGCGTGAACTGGCCTTCCTGAATTCGGGCGTCCGAATCCGGCTCACGGACAAGCGCAAGCCGGATATCAAGGAAGAGGAGATGATCTATGACGGCGGCCTCGAGGCTTTCGTCCGATATCTCGACCGCGCCAAGAAGCCACTCGTCGACAAACCCGTCGCCATCAAGGGCGAGAAGGACGGCATTACCGTCGAGGTCGCGATGTGGTGGAACGACAGCTACCACGAGAACGTGCTCTGCTTCACCAACAACATCCCGCAGCGGGATGGCGGCACCCATATGGCGGGGTTCCGCGGAGCCTTGACGCGTCAGGTGACGTCCTACGCGGATAGCTCCGGCATCACCAAGAAGGAAAAGGTGACGCTGCAGGGCGAAGATTGCCGCGAGGGCCTGACGGCGGTGCTTTCGGTCAAGGTGCCGGACCCGAAATTCTCGTCGCAGACCAAGGACAAGCTCGTTTCGTCGGAAGTCCGGCCGGTGGTCGAAAGCCTCGTCAACGAGGCGCTGAGCACCTGGTTCGAGGAACATCCCACCGAAGCCAAGATCCTCGTCGGCAAGGTGGTCGAGGCGGCCGTCGCCCGCGAGGCGGCCCGCAAGGCGCGCGAACTCACCCGCCGCAAGGGCGTTCTCGACATTGCCTCTCTGCCCGGCAAGCTTGCCGACTGCTCGGAGCGCGATCCGGCCAAGTCCGAGGTTTTTCTCGTCGAGGGCGATTCCGCTGGTGGTTCCGCCAAGCAGGGGCGTTCGCGGGAAAATCAGGCGATCCTGCCGCTGCGCGGCAAGATTCTCAATGTCGAGCGCGCCCGCTTCGACAAGATGCTGTCGAGCCAGGAGATCGGCACGCTGATCACCGCGCTCGGCACCTCGATCGGCAAGGATGAGTTCAACGCCGACAAGCTGCGCTACCACAAGATCATCATCATGACGGACGCGGATGTCGACGGCGCCCATATCCGCACGCTGCTTCTGACCTTTTTCTTCCGCCAGATGCCGGAGTTGATCGAGCGCGGCCATATCTATATCGCCCAGCCGCCGCTCTATAAGGTGACCCGCGGCAAGTCGATCCAGTACCTGAAGGACGAAAAGGCTTTCGAGGAATATCTGATCGGCATGGGCCTGGAGGAAGCGACGCTGAAGCTCGGCTCGGGCGAGGTGCGCGCCGGCCAGGATCTGCGGGAAGTCATCCAGGATGCGCTCAGGCTGCGTTCGCTGACCGACGGCCTGCATTCACGCTACAATCGGTCGATCATCGAACAGGCGGCGATTGCCGGTGCATTGAACCCGGAACTCACCGACAACCGCGAGCGCGCCCGGCAGACTGCCGACGAGGTCGCCCGCAGGCTCGACATGATCGCCGAGGAAACCGAACGCGGCTGGTCCGGCCATGTGACGGATGAGGGCGGCCTGCGCTTCGAGCGCATGGTGCGCGGTGTAAGGGAGATAGCGGTCCTGGACGTGGCCCTGATCGGTTCGGCCGATGCCCGCCATATCGACCAGATGACGACGCGTCTGCAGGACATCTATCGCACGCCGCCGGTTCTCGGCCGCAAGGACGGTGAGCAGGAAATCTCCGGCCCGCGGGCGCTTCTCGACGCGATCTTCGCGGCGGGCCGCAAGGGCCTGTCGATGCAGCGCTACAAGGGGCTGGGCGAAATGAACGCCGAGCAGCTCTGGGAAACCACGCTCGATCCGAATGTCCGCTCGCTGCTGCAGGTGAAGGTGAACGATGCGACCGATGCCGATGGCCTCTTCTCGCGCCTGATGGGCGACGAAGTGGAGCCGCGCCGCGAGTTCATCCAGGACAACGCGCTGAACGTCGCCAACCTCGATATCTGACCCATCCGGCGTCGCAATCAAAAAAGCGGCGGCCCCTGCGGTCTGCCGTTTTTTATTGTCCAGCCCGAAAATGTTTCACGTGAATCTTTCCTGTGGATAGGGGATTCACGTGAAACAAGGCGACGCTCTCCCTGGTCGCCGCGTCTCCGCCGTCACGGTTCTCCGGTAAATTTCCCCTCGAAGGCGATTTCGGAAACCGGCTTGCGCTTGCTCGGGGACTCCCGTTCGGCGAGATCGTCGGGCAGGGTGCTTCTGTCTGCCATCCGGCCGATCGCCGCGGCCGCTTCCACGCGGTACCCTTCCGGGATCCCAAGCACCTCGACCGCCTTCTCCTTGTCGAAGCCCTCCATGCCGTGGGCGTGATAGCCGAGCTTCATGGCCTGGCAGATGACCGAGAACCAGGCGGCGCCCGTGTCGTAGGAATGGGTATAGGCGAGCCGCCGCTCCCCATCCTTCGAGATCCGGTAGGTCTTCGAAACCACGATCATCAGCGCTGCGGCATTCTTCGCCCAGCGCTGGTTGCCGGGGCTCAGGATATCGACGAGGACCGGGAAGGAAGGCGTGCCGCGCAGAGCGTAGACGAAACGCCAGGGCTGGTTGTTGCCGGATGAGGGCGCCCAATGTGCAGCATCGAGGATCGCCAGCATCGTTTCCTGTGTGATCGTCTCGCCGGTGAAAGCGCGCGGCGACCAGCGGTCCAGGAAGAAGGCATCGATCGGAAATTCCGATTCGCGGGCATTGCTGCTGGTCATGGTATCCTCTGAATTTTCACAGTTGAGTTTGCGGTAAGGCAGAAAGAATAGGCCGATTGGCCTCGCTGGCAACCAGTTGTCGCGCCGCAAAACAGGGTGACAAGCCGCGCGACTTGATCCATAAAGCGGCTTGTCTGACAACCGGAGGAGATTCCTTGAAACTGATGCGCATTGGCGAGCCGGGCCATGAAAAGCCGGCAATTCTCGACAGCAAGGGCAAAATCCGCGATCTTTCCGGCCATGTTGCCGATATTGCCGGTGCGGCGATTTCCCCGGAAGGGCTGAAGAAAATTGCCGCGCTCGATCCCGAAAGCCTGCCGGAATTGCAGCCGGCCCGCATCGGCCCCTGCGTCGCCGGCACCGGCAAGTTCATCTGCATCGGCCTCAACTATTCCGACCATGCGGCCGAGACCGGCGCCACAGTCCCGCCGGAGCCGATCATCTTCATGAAGGCGACGTCGGCGATCTGCGGACCGAACGACGATGTGCTCATCCCGCGTGGCTCGGTAAAGACCGATTGGGAAGTCGAGCTTGGCGTTGTCATCGGCAAGACCGCGAAATATGTCTCCGAGGCAGACGCGCTTGATTACGTAGCCGGCTACTGCCTGACGAACGACGTGTCCGAGCGGGCCTTCCAGGCCGAGCGCGCCGGCCAGTGGACGAAGGGCAAGTCCTGCGACACTTTTGGCCCGATCGGCCCCTGGCTTGTCACGAAGGACGAAGTCGCCGATCCGCAGAAGCTCGGCATGTGGCTGAAGGTCAACGGCGAAACCATGCAGAACGGTTCATCGAGGACGATGGTCTACGGCGTCCGTTATCTCGTCTCCTATCTGAGCCAGTTCATGTCGCTGCATCCCGGCGACATCATCTCCACCGGCACCCCGCCGGGCGTTGGCCTCGGCATGAAGCCGCCGCGTTTCCTCAAGGCCGGCGATGTCGTCGAGCTCGGGATCGATGGCCTCGGCACTCAGCGCCAGACCTTCGTCGCTGACGATTAAGTGATCGCCGGACTCGTGTCATGGCGGACACGAGTCCTTTACCAGTCTTGGGAGGCGGAACCTTAAGGCTTACCTGCCATTATAGGTCATCAACGAGCAGTCCGCGGATGATCCGCGGTCCCGCTTTCCAATGGCAAAACCCGCCGGTATCCCTTCTTCATGTTGCACCGCGATAAAAAACCGTTAATTTGTCTCGGCCCTGCTGCTGAACCGATCGGTTCGATGTTTTTGCTGAACGCCGTCGAAAATCACGAGAGGTGGCACATCCATGTTCTATCAGTTTTATGAGATGAACCATGCCGCCATGGTACCGTTCCGCGCCGCGGCGGATGCCATGCGTTTCTTCTATTCCAACCCGCTCAACCCGCTTTCCCAGACGACGGTCGGACGGACGCTTTCCGCCAGCCTCGAAGTCTTCGAACGTGTGACCCGTCGATATGGCAAACCGGCATTCGGGCTTCCGCAAACGGTGGTGGACGGCCGAAAGGTTGGGGTGACCGAGGAGATCGTCTGGGAAAAACCCTTCTGCAATCTCTTGCATTTCCGCCGCGATCTGCCGGCAGATCGGTCGGAGGACCAGAAGATCCTCGTTGTCGCACCCATGTCCGGCCACTATGCGACGCTGTTGCGCGGCACGGTTGAAGCGCTTCTGCCGCATGCGGATATCTATATCACCGACTGGATCGACGCCCGCACGGTGCCGCTGACGGAAGGCCATTTCGATCTGGACGACTATATCGATTATGTCATCGAGATGCTGCATGCCATCGGGCCTGGCGCGCATGTCATCGGCGTCTGCCAGCCCTCGGTCCCGGTCCTGGCCGCCGTCGCAGTGATGGAATCGCAGCGGGATTCGATGCTGCCGGTGTCCATGACCCTGATGGGTGGTCCGATCGACACCCGCATCAACCCGACTGCCGTCAACAAGCTGGCGGAAGAGCACCCGATCGAATGGTTCCGCGACAACGTCATCATGAATGTGCCCTGGCCGCAGTCGGGCTTCATGCGCCGCGTCTACCCCGGCTTCCTGCAATTGTCGGGCTTCATGTCTATGAACCTCGACCGCCACCTGATCGCCCACAAGGAATTTTTCCAGCATCTCGTCAAGAACGACGGCGAATCGGCGGAAAGGCACCGCGATTTCTACGACGAATACCTGGCGGTCATGGATCTGACGGAGGAATTCTATCTCCAGACCGTCGACACCGTCTTCATCAGGCACTCGCTGCCGAAAGGCGAGATGATGCACCGGGTCACTCCGGTCGATACGAAAGCGATCCGTAATGTCGCGTTGCTGACCATCGAGGGCGAGAACGACGACATTTCCGGCCTCGGCCAGACGAAGGCGGCGCATGCGATCTGCCCGAACATTCCCGAAGACATGCGCATGCACTACATGCAGCCGGACGTTGGTCACTACGGCGTCTTCAACGGCTCGCGTTTCCGCCGCGAGATCGCGCCGCGCATCGTGGCTTTCGCGCAGAAACATGCAAGGGCGCCGGGAAAAAGGACGCCGGTAAAGCGGGTCATCCGGGGCGGCAAGGCGGTCTGAATTCGCTCCCTTCCGATTTCCCTCTTATATTTCAGCATCTTCTTGGATTTAATGTTCCGTCTTCTTGAAGGCGGATCATGGGCTCACCAAATCGGATTCAGTCGGGCTGGCATGTGGCCACCCGCTGAAACCATCAGGTGTGACCTATGAACCAGTCAGCATTGATTCGTCCGGATTGGACGCCGGCCACCATCGCTCTCATGGTGCTCGGTTTCGTGGTCTTCTGGCCTCTAGGCCTGGCCATGCTTGCCTACATCCTCTTCGGGGAAAGGCTGCGCGGTTTCAAGCGCGATGCGAATGACCGCGCTGACCGCATGTTCGCCGGCTGCCGTCGGGCGGGCCGTCGCTATAATACGCATTTTACCACCGGCAATGTCGCGTTCGACGACTGGCGCAAGGCCGAGCTTGAGCGGATCGAGGAAGAACGCCGCAAGCTGGACGAGATGCGCGAGGAATTCGACAATTATGTCCGCGAGCTTCGCCGCGCCAAGGACCAGGAGGAATTCGACCGCTTCATGCGCGAACGCAGGAACAATTCTTCCGGCCCCGGCCAGAATCCGGTAGTGGACCTCTGATCGCGCGGTTGGATTCACGTGAAACAGTCGAAGCTGCCACCCAAAAGGGTGCAGCAGTTTGCGGCAACGACATGCGATGAAACCAGGAACAGCCGGCGTCTCGCACGCCGGCTTTTTTATGCAAGGGAATCGGCTAGAACGTAAGAATGTTCGCGCTTCTGAAAAAACCTGTCCGTTTGAAGTCGAGACCGCTCGAAACGGTGAAGCGCACACTGCATGTCGGCGACCGGGCGATGCCGCTGACGATCCGGGAGAACCGGCGCGCCACCCGGATCACGCTCAGGATCGAGCCCGGTGGAAGGGCGCTCAATCTCACCGTGCCGGCCGGTTTGCGCAAGCACGAGATTGACGATTTCCTCGACCGGCATCAGGGCTGGCTGCTTACTAGGCTCGCCAAATTTTCGACCGAGAACCCGGTCCGCCATGGCGGCCGTATTTCCTTCCGTGGCGTGTCCCATCGTATCGAGCATACCGGAACCTTGCGCGGCCTCACTGAAGCCGTGACGGTCGATGGTGAGCCGATACTGAAGGTGAGTGGTCTGGAAGATCACATGGGCCGGCGGCTTTCGGCTTTCTTCAAGAAGGAGGCGCGCAAGGACCTGGAAGTTCTGGTCGCCCGCCATGCGGCAGCGATCCGCAAACCGGTCAAATCGGTCAGCATGAAGGATACCCGCAGCCGTTGGGGGTCCTGTTCCTGGGATGGAAATCTGAGCTTTTCCTGGCGCATCGTCATGGCGCCGCCGCTGGTCATCGATTACCTCGCAGCCCATGAAGTGGCGCATCTGAAGGAGATGAATCACGGGCCGAAATTCTGGGCGCTGTGCAAGGAGCTCTGCCCGCGCATGGAAGAAGCCCGCAAATGGTTGAAGCAGCACGGCTCGCAGCTCCACGCGATCGATTTCGAGTAGTGAGAAGCGGTCGGGAGTAGCCCGAGCAATCGATCCGGTGAATCGATTGTAGCGCCGAACGCACTGAGCCTTAGCGAAGGGCCGAAGCGGTTGCCTCGCCTTCCGGCCTCATCCAGCGCCTGCCGGGTAGAACGGTTTCTTGTTTGGGGAAGCCGGTGCGCTCCCCCTTGAGGGGGAGATGCCCGGCAGGGCAGAGGGGGGTATGGCGAGCCAAATCAAAACCTTGCGAGAAATCGACAGAAAAAACTGCCTCCGTTTATCCCCGCCCTCGCGCCTTGTGCCTACAATCTTCGCGTTCCGTTTCGGCTACACCGGTTCAAGCATCGCCGGCGAGATGGGACCGGTGCCCTTTCGGCCTGCCGTTGATGCAGTCGGGTTGTCAGGGGCTGCGCAGAAAATGGTTCCCCTCTCGCCTCAAGGCGGGGCGTGCGTGTGTCGCACACAACCCGGTATGGCATCCGCAAGGACGTAAGACCATATCGCCGCAGAGGAACCGGAGTTGCGCAGCACAAGAACACTGAACGGGACACGTCGCGTGTCACCTATAAAAACTTAAATCGAGGCACCCGACGTGTCCCGGCCGAACTTGAAATTCCCAGATCGCCAAGGGTGGATTCCGTCCCTTGTCATTCTTGTCCCGGGCTAGACCCGATGAGAGACTCGAGAACCCGAAACGCTCGATTTGGCTCGACTCTTGACGCATTTCGTGTCACTCCGCGCATCATGAAACCTGATATCAAGATTTGCGGTCTGAAGACCCCGGAGGCTGTCGATCGTGCCGTGGCGCGGGGGGCGACCCATATCGGCTTCATCTTCTTTCGCAAGAGCCCGCGCAATATCGAGCCGGACATCGCCGGTGAGCTGGCCGACCGTGTCCGCGGCCGGGTGAAGATCGTCGCGGTCACGGTCGATGCCGATGACGAGGAACTGGACGACATCGTATCGCTGCTGAGGCCCGATATCCTCCAGTTCCACGGCCATGAAAGCCCGGAACGCATCCTGCATGCGAAGGCGCTTTATGGCCTGCCGGTCATGAAGGTCTTTTCGGTCAGTGAAGCCGCCGATCTCGACAGGGTCGGACCGTTCATCGGCGTTGCCGACCGTTTTCTTTTCGATGCCAAGGCGCCTGCGGGCTCCGAACTGCCGGGCGGCAATGGCGTCTCCTTCGACTGGAGCCTGATGGCTTCCCTTGACGAGAGCGTGGATTACATGCTTTCGGGAGGTTTGAACAAGGATAATGTCGCTCTCGCGCTCGCCTCGACGCGGGCAAGCGGTATTGATGCTTCGTCCGGGGTGGAATGCGCACCGGGCGTCAAGGATCTTGGAATGATTGATGCGTTTTTCGACGCCGTCGCGGAAGCCCGGCTTCAAAAGGCGCGCAGGGAGTAGAAAGTGAACCAGACGCCATTACCCAATTCGTTCCGATCCGGCCCCGATGAGGATGGCCGTTTCGGCATTTTCGGCGGGCGATTCGTTGCCGAAACCCTGATGCCGCTGATCCTGGACCTGCAGGGCGAATGGGAAAAGGCGAAGAACGATCCGGCCTTCCAGCAGGAACTGGCCGAACTTGGCGCCCATTATATCGGCCGTCCGAGTCCGCTCTATTTCGCCGAGCGCCTGACCGAGCATCTCGGCGGCGCGAAGATCTATTTCAAGCGCGAGGAGCTGAACCACACCGGTTCGCACAAGATCAACAACTGCATCGGACAGATCCTGCTTGCCAAGCGCATGGGCAAGACGCGCATCATTGCTGAGACTGGCGCCGGCCAGCACGGCGTGGCTTCTGCAACGGTCTGTGCGCGTTTCGGCTTTCCCTGCGTCGTCTATATGGGCGCCACCGACGTCGAACGCCAGGCGCCGAACGTCTTCCGCATGAAGCTTCTCGGCGCCGAGGTGAAGCCGGTGACTGCCGGACACGGCACGCTGAAGGACGCCATGAACGAGGCGCTGCGCGACTGGGTCACCAATGTGGAGGACACCTATTATCTGATCGGTACCGCAGCCGGCCCGCATCCCTATCCGGAAATGGTTCGCGATTTTCAGGCGGTCATCGGCAGGGAAGCCCGGGAGCAGATTCTCGAAGCCGAGGGCAGGCTGCCCGATCTTGTTGTCGCTGCCGTTGGCGGTGGTTCGAATGCGATCGGCATCTTCCATCCGTTCCTGGATGATGAAGGTGTCCAGATCGTCGGTGTGGAAGCCGGTGGCCGAGGTCTTGAAGGCGTCGAACATTGCGCTTCCATCACGGCCGGCAGCCCGGGCGTTCTGCATGGCAACCGGACCTATCTCCTGCAGAATGGCGACGGACAGATTCTCGAGGGTCATTCCATCTCGGCCGGGCTCGACTATCCGGGCATCGGTCCCGAGCATAGCTGGTTGCACGATATCGGCCGCGTCGAATATGTGCCGATCATGGACCAGGAAGCGCTCGATGCCTTCCAGGTGCTGACTCGCCTCGAAGGCATCATCCCGGCACTCGAACCGAGCCATGCGATCGCCGAAGTGATCAAGCGTGCGCCGAAGATGCGCAAGGACCAGATCATCGTCATGAATCTCTCCGGTCGCGGCGACAAGGACATCTTCACCGTCGGCAAGATCCTTGGCATGGAGCTTTGATATGACCGCTCGTATGGACAACCGTTTCGCGGCCCTCAAGGCTGAAGGCCGCCCCGCCCTGATCACCTATTTCATGGGCGGCGACCCGGATTTCGAAACCTCGCTGGCCATTATGAAGGCGCTGCCTGCCGCCGGCGCCGATATCATTGAGCTCGGCATGCCTTTTTCCGACCCGATGGCCGATGGTCCGGCGATCCAGATGGCCGGTCAGCGCGCGCTGAAGGGCGGACAGACGCTTGCCAAGACGCTCGATCTTGCGCGAAAGTTTCGCGAGGCCGATAATGAAACGCCGATCGTCATGATGGGCTATTATAACCCGATCTACGTCTACGGCGTTGACCGGTTCCTCGATGACGCGCTCGCCGCCGGCATCGATGGCCTGATCGTCGTCGATCTGCCGCCGGAGATGGATGATGAACTCTGCATCCCGGCGCTGAAAAAGGGTGTCAATTTCATCCGCCTTGCGACGCCGACCACCGACGACAAGCGTTTGCCGACGGTCCTGAAGAACACGTCCGGTTTCGTCTATTACGTGTCGATGACCGGCATCACGGGCTCGTCCCTGCCGGATCCGTCGCTGATCTCCGGTGCCGTGAACCGCATTAAGGCTCACACGAATCTGCCGGTCTGCGTCGGCTTCGGCGTCAAGACGGCCGATCATGCCAAGGCGATCGGTGCGGCAGCCGATGGCGTTGTCGTGGGTACGGCGATCGTGGCGCAGATCGCCGGTAGCCTTACCAAGGACGGCAAGGCCGGCCCGGATACCGTCGCCTCCGTCGCGACGCTGGTGCGGGGTCTTGCGACCGGCGTACGTGCAGCACGCCTTGTTGCTGCCGAATAATCCGCCCACATTAGGTTCGAATTCCAACAGGAGTACGCCCAAGTGAACTGGCTCACCAATTACGTCCGGCCGCGCATAAACTCCATGCTGGGCCGTCGCGAGGTTCCGGAAAATCTCTGGATCAAGTGCCCGGAAACCGGCGAGATGGTCTTTCACAAGGACCTGGAAGAAAACAAATGGGTTATTCCAGCCTCCGGCTTCCACATGAAGATGCCGGCCAAGGCGCGGCTCGCCGATCTTTTCGACGGCGGCGTCTATGAATCGCTGCCGCAGCCGAAGGTTGCCCAGGATCCGCTGAAGTTCCGCGATTCGAAGAAATATGTCGATCGCCTGAAGGACAGCCGTCTGAAGACCGAGCAGGAAGACACGATCCTTGCCGGTGTCGGCCAGGTCCAGGGCCTGAAGCTGGTTGCCGTCGTGCACGAGTTCAATTTCATCGGCGGCTCGCTGGGCATGGCGGCCGGCGAGGCGATCGTCAAGGCCTGCGAGCGGGCTTTGGCGGAAAAGTGCCCGCTGGTCATCTTCCCTGCCTCGGGCGGCGCGCGCATGCAGGAAGGCATCCTGTCGCTGATGCAGCTTCCTCGCACCACGGTTGCCGTCGACATGCTGAAGGAAGCGGGTCTGCCTTATATCGTCGTGCTGACCAACCCGACCACGGGGGGTGTCACCGCCTCCTATGCCATGCTGGGCGATGTCCATATCGCTGAACCTGGCGCAGAGATCGGCTTTGCCGGAAAACGCGTCATCGAGCAGACACTTCGTGAAAAGCTTCCCGAGGGTTTCCAGACGTCGGAATACCTGCTCGAACACGGCATGGTCGATATGGTGGTGAAACGCCACGATATCCCGGCAACGCTTGCCAAGCTTCTGAAGATGCTGACAAAACAGCCGGTCCAGGATGCGCTTCCGGTGCCCGTTGCGGTCAGCGCCTGATCGCCGGGGAATTGATCGGGACTATCGAAGGGCCGGAGCGGCGGTATGACTATCATGAACGAGGCCGCGGTGAGCGAAGCCGAAAAGGAAATCGAGCACTTGATGACCCTTCATCCGAAGGGTTTCGACATGTCGCTGGACCGGATCACCCGACTCTTGGAGGTTCTCGGTAATCCGCATCTCAAGCTGCCGCCGGTCATCCATATCGCCGGCACGAACGGCAAGGGGTCCGCGACGGCCTTCTGCCGGGCGCTGCTCGAAGCCGGTGGCTATTCGGTGCACGTCGATACGTCGCCGCATCTGGTCAACTGGCACGAGCGTTATCGGATCGGCGTGAAGGGCGGCCGGGGTCAGCTCGTGTCGGATGCTGATCTCGCCGATGCGCTGCGCCGTGTCGGAAAGGCGAATGCCGGCCAGCAGATCACCGTCTTCGAGATTCTGACGGCGGTGAGCTTTCTCCTCTTCTCCGAAAAGCCGGCTGATGCCGTTATCCTCGAAGTCGGCATGGGCGGGCGTTTCGACTCCACCAATGTCGTCCCGAACCCTGCCGTCTCGGTCATCATGCCGATTGCACTCGACCACCAGGCTTATCTTGGGGACAGAGTTGAATTGATCGCGGCGGAAAAGGCCGGCATCATGAAGCGTGGCCGGCCGGTCGTCGTCGGCTACCAGGAATTCGAGGCGGCGCGCGACGTTCTTGTGTCGACCGCTGAACGGCTCGGCTGTCCGGCTTCCGTCTACGGTCAGGATTTTACCGCCCACGAGGAGTTCGGCCGGCTGGTCTATCAGGACGAGTTCGGACTTGCCGACCTGCCTCTCCCGAAACTGCCCGGCCGGCATCAATATGCCAATGCGGCGGCGGCGATCCGTGCGGTCAAGGCGGCGGGCTTCACCGTTACCGATGCAATCATGGAAAAGGCCATGACCACCGTCGAATGGCCGGCTCGTCTGCAGAAGCTGACCGAAGGCGACCTGCTGCGGCATGCGCCTGAAGGATCGGAAATCTGGATCGACGGCGGCCACAATCCCTCTGGCGGCGAGGTGATCGCCGAGGCCATGGTGGCCTTCGAAGAGCGCCAGCCACGGCCGCTCTATATCATCGCCGGCATGATCAACACCAAGGACCCGGTGGGTTACTTCCGCGCCTTTACCGACATCGCCGAACATGTCTTCACGGCACGGATTCGCGGCAGCGATGCGGCTTTGGATCCGGTTGTTCTGGCGCATTCGGCCTATGATGCGGGCCTGGTCGCCGAGCCGGCCGGCTCGATCGTGGAAGCGCTGCAGGAGATCACCCGCCGCCAGGTGCCGGGCAGTCCGCCGCCGCGCATTCTGATCGGAGGTTCGCTTTATTTCGCCGGCAATGCATTGGCTGATAACGGCACGCCGCCGACCTGATCCCTCAGGGATAGGCAATAAAAAAAACCGGCTGCAGGGAGACAGCCGGTTTTTCATGAGGTCACTGCACTTTACAGCTTAAGCGGCGCTGGAAATCCAGGCCGAAAGGGCGGTTTTCGGAGCGGCGCCAACCTTGATGTCGGCGACTTCGCCACCCTTGAACATGGCGAGCGTCGGGATCGACCGCACGCCAAACTGGGCAGCCAGCTCAGGATTTTCATCGATATTCAGCTTGGCAACCTTGACCTTGCCGGCAAGCTCGGTGGCGATTTCCTCAAGGCTCGGGGCGATCATCTTGCACGGACCGCACCATTCGGCCCAGAAATCCACGATGACCGGCTCGGCAGAGTCAAGGACTTCGGCCTGGAAATTGCTGTTATCGACTTTCACGGTAGCCATAGGGCTCTCCTTCACGATTCTCTGTTGAACCAAATGTGAGACGCGCGCTCAAAATTTTCAATGGCCGTCATCTCACTTTGTTTTGAGTTCCGCAAGCGAGCGCGACAGAAGGTCCGGCGGTAGCGAGATCACCATAGCCGATTCGGTATAGACCAGCATGCATTCAAAGGTCTTGTCGGGATAAAGCGGTTTCAGGATTTCCCGATAGATGGCAAGCTGGGCGCGGTGCGCAAGCGGTACCTCGTCCGGCCCTTTCGGCGGCACACGGTTGGTCTTGTAGTCCAGGATGATGACTTCGGTTTCAGTTACCACCAGCCGGTCGATCCGGCCGGAAATCGCGTAATCCTTTCCCTCGAGTGTCAGCGTTCCCATGATCGAGACTTCCGACTGGCTTCGTTCGGAAAAGATCGGTCCGAGTTCTTCATGCGCAAGCACGGACATGACGGAGGCGACGAGGCTCTCCCGTTCAGTCGCCGGCCAGAAGCGGGCGGCTCGCTCCGCATAGCGCCGTGCGGCCGACTCCCGCTCATGCCGAGGGAAATCCGTCAGCATCTGCAGCATGCGATGGACGAGTTTTCCTTTCTGCAGTGCAAGCCCGGCCTTTTCTCTCTCGCTGAACAGCGGCGACGTGACGATAAGGTCGTCCGCCTCGTCATCGATCATTGTACCGGCCCCGGACGGGCTCAAGGGCCTCGGCAGCATCTTTTGAGCCGGCACGGGGCGGAAGAGGATTGGCGGCAAAGGTCGCTTCTTGCCTGAACTGGTTTCCTTTTCCTCCGCCTTGGCGACGCGGCTGGCGGATGCGGGGAGCCGCCACTTGAAGCCGCTCCATTCCCCATCCGGGCCGGTAAATTGCGCGGGGCTGCAATGCTGCTCGTCAGCCGAAAGTGCCGTGGAGATCATCGACTGCCAGGTGCCCGGATTTTCCCGGCTGCCCCTGTAGCCGCAGACGATCAGCCGGTCGGCAGCCCGCGTCATACCCACATAAAGCAGCCGGCGATATTCCTCCTCCGTCGCTGTCCTGATCCGCTCGTCATCGGCTGTCGTGAGGGAGTTGCTGATTGTTTTCCCCGGCACCCAGGCCGGCACCTCCCCATTGCCGGTCCGTAGCAGGCGAAATTTCGGCACGTGCGAGGAGATAAAGGCTTTCGAGCCGCTGTCCACCAGGAAGACGACAGGTGCTTCCAGCCCCTTGGAAGCATGCACGGTCATGATTCGTACTTCGTTGCGGCCGCCGTCCTGCTCGCGTTTTACCTCCGGAGATTCGAGTTCCAGCGTCGAGATGAAGGCTTGCAGGCCGGGCAGGCCACTGGTCTCGTGGTCAAGCGCGAAGGTCAGGAACTCGTCGAGGATATCGCCAGCCTCGGTGCCGAGCCGGCCAAGGAATTTCCGACGTCCGCCATATTGGCCGAGAATCCGGGCAAAGAGATCGTGCGGGCTGAGTTGCTGCGAAAGAGCAAGCAGATGACGCAGCCCGTCTGACGCTTCGCGAAAACGCAACGGTTGTTCATCGGCGAGCCGGTTGATCTGGTCCCACGCGCCAGTCCCGTCCGACCGAAGCGCTGCGACTTCAAAGACGTCTTCTTCCGAGAGATTGAAGAGCGGGCTTTTCAGGAGCGCGGCGAGCGAAAGGTCGTCCTGCGGCAGAAGCAGGAAACGTCCGAGCGCCAGCAGATCCTGCACGGCGATATGGCTGGTCAGCCGCAACCGGTCGGCACCGGCGACCGGAATGTTGTCACGGCGCTTCAGCGCCCGGGTCAGCGCATTGACGAAAGCATCGCGTTTGCGGACCAGAACGAGGATGTCGCCGGGCTCGATCGGCCGTTCGACGCCCTTTTCGATGATCGTCTCCCTGCCGATCATCTCACCGATCCGATTGGCGATCCGGCTTGCGAGAATCGCGGATGGCGCCTTGTCCGGTGTCGAATCAAAGGGAGCCGTCCAGTCTTCCTCCTGTTCGGAAACTTCCGGCACCACTACGTCCCAAAGATCCACCGCGCCGGGATGGCCGATGCGATTGGACCGGTGCTGCACTGGCTCGCCAAGCGCGCTGAGACCCTTGGCGTTTTCTTCCAGCGAGAACACCTGATCGACGGCGGCAAGCACATCGGCCGTGGAGCGAAAGGAGAGCGGCAGTCGAACCGAATGGAACGGTTGTCCGCTCGCCGTCACCCGTTTTTCCGTTTCGCCGCGTTCTTCCGCAAATCGCTCCGGCCGCGCACCCTGGAACGAGTAGATCGACTGTTTTTCGTCGCCGACGGCAAAAATGGTGCGGCGTGTTTCCCGGGCGCTTGCGCCCGAATAGAAGTCTTCCGCGAGCGACTTGATCACCGTCCACTGGATAGGACTTGTGTCCTGTGCCTCGTCGACGAGGATGTGGTCGATGCCCTGATCGAGCTTGTAATGCACCCAGGCGCCGACGCCGTCACGGGTGAGCAGGTCGGCAGTGCGAGCGATCAGGTCCTCGAAGTCGAGCAGGCTGCGTTGCTTTTTCAGATCCTCGTAATCGCCGTTCAGCCGCTCGGCCAGCGTCAGCGCCCCCTTGGTGGCGGAAAGCATGCGCGCGATTCGCAGCCGGTCGCGGCAGGCCACGACATGGGTGCGGGCGCAGTCGATCGCGTTTGCAAGTTCCGGCGCGGTCGTCACCATCGCCTTTGCAACAAGCGAACTGTCCGCTTTCGGCTTGCCCTCGCGCGTCAGAAAGATCTGGTCGAGATATTGGACGCGTTTGAAGACGTCCGGCTCCCTGGCTGCCATCCGAAGGCCATAGGCGACCTCGGTCACTTTCTGACCGCCCTTCTGATCCGCGAGCGCCAGATAGAGGTCGAGTGTCAGGCCGGAAAGGCCGGGCAGCGGCCAGTAGCCGGCTGCGATGCTCTCCTCCGTATCGGCCGGATCGAGCCCGAAGGCGCGCTTCAGTTCGAGGCCGATGCCGCCCTGCCGTTCGGCTTGCGCTATGAAGCGGCGGATCGCCGTGCGGTTGGCGATGATGTCGGACAGCAGGGTTTCGAGGCCGAACTCATCGCCGAGATCGAGTACATGGGCGAAGGCCTCCGCCAGTTCCGGATCGTCTTCCGCGGATGTGGCGGTCAGAAGCGAACGCCGGGCTTCGGCGAGCAGGGCGGAGGCAGCACGATCGTCGAGAACGGAAAAATGCCCGGCGACATTGGCTTCCAGCGGAAACTGATGCAGCAGCGCCTCGCAGAAGGCGTGGATTGTCTGAATCTTCAGGCCGCCCGGCGTCTCCAGCGCCTTGGCGAACAGCCGTCGCGCCTCGGCAAGCTTGAGCGAATCCGGCTCAATGCCCTCAATACCGGCGATCCTTTTTCCGAGCTCGTCGTCGGAGAGCACCGTCCATTCGGAAAGCCGCTGGAAGACACGGTTCGACATTTCTGACGCCGCGGCCTTGGTATAGGTGAGGCAGAGGATTGAGGAAGGGCGGCAGCCGGAGAGCAGCAGCCGGATGACACGCTGGGTCAGCACATGCGTCTTGCCGGAGCCGGCATTGGCGGAGACCCAGGCGGAGCTCACCGGATCGGATGCGAGCGATTGCTGCACCGTCGTCCAGTCGATCCATTTGATCGGATCGTCGTCTTCGGGGAGAAGGTCACTCATCCGTTTCTGCCTCCCCGTCATCGTCCGCCGTCGACCATTCCGCCACGCGCGCAAGATGATCATATTCCCCGCCGAAATCGCCCTGCATGAAGGGGATCAGGCGCGATGCGAAGCCGGCTTCGCCGTTCCGCAGCGTGATGACGAAACGGGTGAGCTGTTCGAGCGATTCCTGGGCAAGATCGAGCGCCGATTTTGGCTGGCGCCTGGCGTTCGCGGAGGAGTCCTCATTGTTGACCTTGTCCTCGCGGAACCGATCGCCGGGCCGAAGCCGGACGTAGAGCAGCCGGTCGGGCGTGAGCGGCCCGACATCCTTGAACGCACCGGCCTTCAGGGCCGCCGCTTCCAGCGCAAGTTGCGGATCGAGCAACGCTCGGGCCTGTGAGACGGAGGGGCTGAGGCCGGTCTTGTAATCGACGAGATCGGCGAGGCCCGAGCCCTTGATGTCGATCCGGTCGGCTATGCCGGTGATGCGGATGCCGGCGGGCTCCAGCTCCCAGCCGGCGCCGGCCTCGGTCAGCGTCCTGCGGATATCCGGCGCGCGTTCTGCTTCCCAATCGAGGAAGGCTCGCGAGACTTCGAGGAAGCGCGGCCGCCAGACGCGGTCGATATGCGGTGGTAACTGTTCGGCATCGAAAAGTTCGTGGGCGATCCGCAGCATCGCCTCCCTTGCAGCCGGCGAACCGGGCCTGTGGCCTTCGCGCGTGTAGCGGTCGATGATCGCGTGATAGAGCGTGCCACGTTCCGAAGCGCCGGGGTCCCGGTTGAACGGGCCCAGCGGGTCGAGTTTCAGGATACGTCGGGCATAGACGGAATAGGGATCGCGGCGCAACCGCCCAACTTCGCTGAAGGAGTAGCGTTTCGGCTGCAGTTCGGCTGGCGGCCTCGGGGCGGGGCGCTTGGCGCCGGGCTGGTTCTCGCCCGCGTCGATCGCGGAGGCCCAGTGGCGGTAATCGTCGCCGCGCGCCTTCAATTCGTCGGCGAACGGCTTGCCGCCGAGCGCCAGCAGCCTTTGCAGCCAGCGCGAGGCGACGGTCGGTGTCGCGCCCTGCCGCGATGAGCGCGACAGGATGAGGTTCCGGGTTCCGCAGGCCATCTGGAAATCATGGGCGAGCTGGCCGATCCGCCGCTCGGGCGGTTCGAGGCCGATGTCGATTTTCATCGTGCGCGAGAGGAAGGGATTGTTGACTGTCTGGCCAGGCCAGGAGCCTTCGTTCAGTCCCCCGAGGATCATCGTGTCGACGCTCTGCAGCCGTGCTTCCAGCGTGCCGAAGATGAAGACGCGCGGATGACTGAGAGAACGGGGTTTCACCGCCTCCCCCGTCGTCAGTGCCATGACGATGTCGATCCACTGCGGACCGTCCGCCTCCATCTGCCCGTCAGTCTCGATGACTTCCGAAAGTAGCCCGGCCAGTCTTTCGCCGGCTTCACCGGACCAGAGGCCGGCCAGATTTTCGCGTTCGTCGATTGCGATCGCCTCAAGCGCACGGCCGGTTCTCGTTGCCCATTCGGCCAGTGCAAGCTTGGTGGTTAGGCCGCGGCCATCGGGCGGGCGGCGCACGAAGGCCGAGGCGAGCGGTTCGACGGCCTTTGCCAGCCGCCGGGCGAGATCGCGCGCCTTGTCCGCCGCGCCTTCCGGTAGCGACAGCCGCCAATGCGGCGGGTGCCTGTCGTTCCGTTGTTCCGCAAGCTGCTCTTCCAGGAGAGGTTCCAGTGCCGAGATATCCATGTCGCCGGTGCCGCCGCGTAGCGCCAGCATTTCCAGGGCCTCGATCGCCGAGCGCAATTCCTCGGCCGGAAAGCCGAGCCGGACGAGCGGATGCTTGATGAGCCCGACGATCGCAACTGGGTCGCCCGGCCTCAGCGCCGCTTCGAGGAGAAGCTGGATTAATGTGCCCTGCTGTGTGCCGGAAAGCGGAGAGCCCGCAGAATCATCGGCTATGATGCCGAACCGGGAAAGCTCGGCGGTGACGCGGCGGGCCAGCGCCCGGTCGGGCGTGATTAACGCTGCCTGGCTTTCACCGCCCTCCCGGGCCGGCTGTTCCAGCGCGAGGCGCAAAGCGATCGCGATCGCAACCGCTTCCTCGCGTTCGTTGGCCGCCTCGATCAGCGAAACGTCCGCAAAGGCTTCCCGCAAGAGAGTCTGGTCGGCGGATGCCCGCCAGATGTTCCAGTGATCGGTGGCCTTGGCGGGCGCGAGTGCCTGGGAAATGGTCGCGGTCCGGAAATCGAGATCGTCCGGAATGTTGCCGAGGATGCCCACGTCCTCCCGTACCATGCCGAGCTTCTTCAGGAGCCGTGACAGGCCGAACTGTGGATGGCTTCGGCTTGCTGGTTCAATCTTTCCGTCAGGTGCTTCCTCGCCGATCATCGCCCATTGGTTCGCCGGGATGGAAAGATCGAGCCCGGGCAGCACGACGGTACCGTTCGGCAGATGGGAAATGGCGGCGATCAGGTCGGCCGCGGCCGGTACCGAACCGGTCGAGCCGGCAACGATCACCGGCCCCGTGTGGTCCTTTTCCAGGATGCGGCGGGCCTCGCCGCGCAGGATTGCCGCCTGGTGTCTTGCCGGCGAGGAACGTTTGAGCTCTTCCAGCCGCGATGGCCAGAAGGCGCTCGCGATCGAAAGAAACTCGGCGGTGAGCTGCCACCAGAGCGCATGTTGGCCGGTGTCGAGCGTCTTGAGATCGGCCCAGTCGCGCTCCTCTGTCTCGATGGAATCGATGAGTTCGGCAAGCGCCCGGGCGAGCCAGATGGCATCCGCCGGGCTGGCAGGCGCGATGAGCGGCGATTGCGAATGCACGTCGAGAACGATCTTCGGCAACTGGTTGCGCCAGGCAAGGATCAGCCGGCCGAGTTCCAGGAGCCGTGCGGTGCCGCCGATCGGTAGGGCAAGGTCCATTTCTTCCGGAGCCACGAGATCGAAATAGCCGCTGTCGTCATCCGTTTCGCCGAGTGGCCGGATGACCGGCAGGATGGCCGAGTGGCCACCGAGCAGATCGACGAATTCCGAGCGTAGCACGCGGGCCGAACGGCGCGTCGGCACGAAGATCGTCACGTCGGCGAGTGAGAGCGGGTCGGAGGGATTATATCGAAAGCCGTCCGTCAGCCGACCGTCGCAAAGCGAGGCGGCGACGGTCTTCAGAAACGGCGCCGCGGGGGGGATCGTGAAGATGCGTGGCTGATGCCGCCCCGTCATGGTTACACCGACGCCCGGAATCGCCGGATCGTATCCTCCGCTTCGCCGATCGCCTCCGGCGTCCCGACCGTCAGCCAATGACCTTCGAGCATCATGCCGTAGAGCCTGCCGTGCGCGATCGCCTTGTCGAAATAGATGTTGATGTTGAACGCCTCGGTGGGCGCATCGTCAAGAAAGGACGGCTTCATGGCGAAAGCACCGGCATAGACGACCGGATTGGAAGGATCGTCGCGATAGCGCGTCAGCCTGGCGTCAGGGGCCATGCTGAAATCCCTGACGCCGTTGTGCCCGGTCGTGTCCTCGATGCGGACGCAGAGCATAGCCATATCCATACGGTCAGGATCGAAGAATCCGGCCAGGCGTTCGAGATTGGTCGGCATGCCCGGCTTCTCGCCGATCCAGAAGAGATCGGCATTCATGACGAAGATGGGTTCCCGATCAAGCAGCTTCAGACCTTTGACGATGCCTCCCCCATTGTTCATGAGCCCGCCGCGCTCGTCGGAGATGAGAATTTCGAGACCGTCATAGGATTTCAGATGGTCTTCCATCTGGTCGGCGAAATGATGAACGTTGACGACCGCGCGTTCGACGCCGGCGTCTCTGAGGGCGTCCAGCGCGTAATCGATCATCGGCTTGCCGTCGATCCTTACCAGCGGTTTCGGCATCGTATCGGTGACCGGGCGCATGCGGGTGCCGAGACCTGCGGCCAGAACCATCGCCTGCTTGATGGGGGCTTGTCTGATGGTCATCTCAAACCGTGTTTATGATTCGATGAGCTCTATTCCAGCCCGCCGGCACCAATCGCGCAAAGGAGCGAGCACTTCATGCTGCAACGCTGCCGAGAGATAACGAAGCGTCCGCGGCATATGCTTCAGATAGCCCGGCTTGCCATCCCGCTGCAAGAGCCGCACCCAAAGGCCGGCGAGTTTGCAGTTGCGTTGCGCCGCCATGATCGCCCAGGCTTTCAGGAAGGTCGGCTCGTCGAACGAGCCCTGCGACCGGCGCAGCGTCATATAGTCGAGCATCAACCGGTCGGCGAGCGGCTTTGGAACGTCCGAGCGCGCGTCCTGCACGATCGAGGCGAGGTCGTAGGCCGTCGGGCCGATCATCGCATCCTGGAAGTCGATGATGCCGACACGCCGCACGCCGGGTTCCTGCGGGCGCCAGATGATGTTCGGGGAGTGAAAATCGCGCAGCAGCAGGTTCTTCTCCGCACTGGCGAGTTCACGGATCAATCCGTCCCAGATGGCGAGATAGTCCTCGCGTTCCGTATCGGTCGCCGGCGTGCCGCGCTTCCAGGGGAGATGCCAGTCGAGGAGGAGCCTCGCCTCCATCTTCATGGCGGTCGGATCGAAATCCGGGATGTGGTGGACGTGGGTCTTGTCGATCCGCAGGTCCTGCGGCATCCGGTGGCCGTGCAGGAAGGCGAGACAGGCAACGCTTTCCCGGTATCGTTCGGGTATCGGCTGCCCTTCGGCATCGAGAACGCCTTCGTCGCCGAGGTTTTCAAGCAGCAGGATGCCCTGGTCGCAATCCGCATACAGCACGTCCGGTGCCGCGAGCCCGATCTTGCGAAGATAGCCGGCGATCGCCACGAAGGGATAGACGTCGGTGGCAAGGTGGGCCACCTTGGGATAAGGTTTGCCGTCGAGCACGGGCGGACCTTCCGGCGGCTTCGGCCAGTCCATCAGGACAAGCTTTTCGCCAGTTGCCGTGCCGATTGTCTCGTAAGCGCGCATGACCGAGGCGTCGCCAGTCAAGAGTCGGCGGCGGGCGCGGGCATAACCGTGCTTATCGAGGAATTCCCGGATGGCCAGCACCCGGCGGATGCGATTCACCTGGGGTTCCGGACCGGTGATCGTCGCCCTCCGGCTGTCGCCTTGATGTTCCAGCCTCAGCATGACGCGGGTTTCCGGCAGCAGGTCATCGGCCATTTCCGGCCATTCCACCAGACAGATGCCGTCCGAAAGCGCTTCATCGAAACCAAGTTCATCGAGTTCAGAGGCGTCGCCGAGGCGATAGAGATCGAAATGCGAAACCGGAATCCGAAGCTCGTAACTCTGCACCAGCGTGAAGGTTGGGCTCGGCACTTCGAGCGTATCGTCATCGGCGAGCGCCCGTAGAAAGGCCCGGGCGAGCGTCGATTTGCCAGCGCCGAGATCACCGGAAAGGGCCAGGCAATCGCCCCTCTTCAAGGCAAGCGCCAGATCCTCGCCGAAACAGATCGTTTCGGCTTCGTCTGCAAGTGTCAAAGTGAGCGTGGCACCATCATTCATTCGGCAGCGACGGAATGCGTCTTCAAGGCACCGCTTGGGATGCGGCAGGTGACAGTTGTGCCCTGGCCCGGCTTGCTGTCGATCGTCACGTCACCGTTATGCAGCTGGACAAAGCTTTCGACGATCGAGAGACCGAGGCCCGCGCCGCTGCGCTTGCCGCCTTTGGAATTGGAGGAAAAGCGGTCGAATACGCTTTTCAGCATGTCTTTCTGGATGCCCGGGCCCCGGTCGGTCACCGAAAAGAAGATGTCGTTCTGCATCCGCCAGCAGTTGAGCTTGATGGTGGACCCTTCCGGCGCGAAATTTGTGGCGTTGGTGAGCAGCTTGATGAGGATCTGCTTCAGCCGCTGCTGGTCGGCGATGATCGTGCCCAATCCAGCCGGTGCGGTAATCGCGAGCGTCACGCCGTTCTCATGCAGCCGGTCGGCGATCTGCATGGCGACGTCATCGAGCAGGTCGTCGATTGCCATTTCCGAATAGTGCAGCTGCATGATGCCGGCATCGACGGTTGTAAGATCGAGGATGTCGTTGACGATCGTCAGGAGCACGGAGGAGGAGGTGGATATATGGTCGATATATTCGGCTTGCCGCTCGTTGAGCGAGCCGACACCCGGCGTTTTCAGAAGATCGGTGAAGCCGATGATATTGGTGAGCGGCGAGCGAAGCTCGTAGGAAACGTGTTGAACGAAATCGTTCTTGATCTCGTCGGCCTTCTGCAGCGCCTCGTTCTTCTCCTTGAGCGCCCGTTCCGCCCTGGCGCTGGCCGTCATGTCGACGAAGGTGAACATGGTCTGCGCATTGGGCAGCGGCGTCACCGCATAATCGAGGATGAGACCGGAATAAAGCTCGAACGTGCCCTGCAATGATGGCCGTTCGTCATCGAAATTGGTGAGCATCTGGCCGAAGCGCCGCCAGCCATCCGGTTTGTCGTAGGATGGCCCGCAGGCCGCCTCGATCGCCTTGATGTGGGTGCCGGGCTTTGCTTCGTCTGCCGTAATGCCCCAAAGCGCCCGGAAAGCCGGGTTGGATAGTCGCATACGCCCGTCCGGTCCAAAGACGGCGACCCCTTCGGAGAGGTGGTCGATCGTTTCGCCTTGCACCCTCACCAGCGTGTTATAGCGGGTTTCGAGGGCTACCTGTTCAGTGAGATTCTCGAAAACCCAGGTGGCGCCTCCTTGCGGATGCGCGGTTGCGATAACGCGGAGCGTCTGGCCGTTCGGCAAATGCCAGAGATCGGTCTGGGTATCGGGCGAGCGATAGACGGAAAGCGCCGTCTCTTTCCAGCTCCGCCAGTTGAGCTGTTCCGGCAGCTTGCCTTCGCTGCGCAGCCTGTCGAGCAGTTCGCTATTGTCCGGCCGCGAATCCAGGAAGGGAAGGGTGAACCCCCACAGCTGCACAAAGGCCTGATTGTAGAATTGCAGCCGCCGTTCGCCGTCGAAGATGGCAACGGGGGTCGCCAGGTGATCGAGGGTCTCGGCATGGCTTTTCAAAGTCCGCTTCAGCTCCTCGCGCACCGCTTCTGCTTCGGACACGTCGATCGCCATGCCGGCCGAGCCGCCGGGCGCCACGACATCAATGACATCGAATATCGTGCGATTGCCATGCACGACCGTGGAAATCCGGTCGTGGAACGGCGAGGCGGAGGTTGCCGTGGCCCTGATCTTTTCGCGGGCGATCGTGCCGAGGAATTCGCGTCCTTCATCAACGGCCTGGGCGGGTGCCGTCGTTTCGACCGCATCGCCATAGGCCTGGTTCACCCACGTGAGCCTGCCTTGCGCGTCCCGGTGCCAGACCGGCTGTTCGATCGCATCGAGCAGCGAATGGAAGAGGGCGATCGAACTTGCCAGCCGCTCGCGCTCGATCTTCAGTTCCGCGAGTTCCGCCCTCAGATTGTTGAGCGCGATGAAGCGGACGAAGGCCTTGCCGCCGGAGACGCGGCCCTGCACTTCGAGGATTTCATCACGGTTCGTCTCGACCACTATGTCGAAGGAGCGGGCTTCGTTGCGCAGGAACTCGATCGATCTTTCCAGTTCGCCGGCGGATAGGCCGCGCAGCCACCGCCCGAAGGCCAGGAAATCAACGTCTTGCTGCGGAGCTCCGGTCTCCGGCGGGAGCTGGCCCAGGAGTTCCGGTCGCGACGCCCCGCCTTCCCAGATGACGATGCGCCGATTTTTGTCGGCAATGAGGGCTTCGTATTTCGAAATGCGCTGCTGCGCATCGGACAAAGCGCTGCGCATTTCCTGGGTCTCTACTTCCATGTTGCTGCGCTGGCGCACCAGCCAGACGGCGGAGAGCAGGGCGGCGCCGAGCGCACCCACGACCAGCGAGGAAACGATGACTTCGGTGGAGGAAAAGAGCCGGACGGCTTCATTGCCCGATTGCTGCGCAAGCGCCGCGGTCGCAAGCCCGGAAAGGGCGGTGCCCGAAAGGAAGGCGCTGCCGAAGCGGGCGAGACGGCAAAGCCCACCGGCCGTCGCGCCGCCATCCCGGGAGCCGGAAGCGGATAGCGAAGCCGGAGCGTCCGCTCCGTCGCAAGAAGGATCGGCCTGCTTGAACAGGCTCGTTATTTTTACCGACATACCCGGTCTGTCTCCGTCCAATTGCCGCTCATCGACAAGACATACCACTTCGTGCCTTGCCCGGAGCCGGACCGATTTTAGGTCTCGGCAAGCTCCTGGGCCTGCGCGAATCAAGTCCTAAAACAATACTTGCTTAGGGAATCGGCGGGAAGGGATGCGCCCAAAAAAGAAACCGCAGCCTTTGTCAAGGCTGCGGCCACTATATCTTGTGGATTGACCGGCTAGTGACTAGTACCGGTAGTGTTCTGCCTTGAACGGACCCTGCTGCGAGACACCGATATAGGCAGCCTGCTCTTCAGAAAGCTCCGTCAGCTTCACGCCGAGCTTGGCGAGATGCAGGCGGGCGACCTTCTCATCGAGGTGCTTCGGCAGGATATAGACCTCGTTCTTGTACTGGCCCTGCTTGGTGAAGAGCTCGATCTGCGCCAGCGTCTGGTTGGTGAAGGAGGCGGACATGACGAAGGACGGATGGCCGGTTGCGTTGCCGAGGTTGAGGAGGCGGCCTTCGGAGAGCAGGATGATGCGGTTGCCCTTCGGGAACTCGATCATGTCGACCTGCGGCTTGACATTGGTCCACTTGAGGTTCCGGAGCGCCGCAACCTGGATCTCGTTGTCGAAGTGGCCGATATTGCCGACGATCGCCATATCCTTCATCGCGCGCATGTGTTCGATGCGGATGACGTCCTTGTTGCCGGTGGTGGTGATGAAGATGTCGGCGGTCGAGATGACGTCCTCGAGCACGACGACTTCAAAGCCATCCATGGCGGCCTGCAGCGCGCAGATCGGATCGACTTCAGTGACCTTGACGCGGGCGCCGGCTCCGGCGAGCGAAGCGGCCGAACCTTTGCCGACATCGCCGTAGCCGCAGACGACGGCGACCTTGCCGGCCATCATCACATCGGTGCCGCGGCGGATGCCGTCGACCAGCGATTCCTTGCAGCCGTACTTGTTGTCGAACTTCGACTTGGTGACCGAATCGTTGACGTTGATCGCGGGGAAAGGCAGGAGGCCCTTCTTGGAAAGCTCGTAGAGACGGTGAACGCCGGTGGTTGTTTCCTCAGTGACGCCCTTGATGGCATCGCGCTGCTTGGTGAACCAGCCGGGCGAAGCCTGAAGACGCTTCTTGATCTGCGCGAAGAGGATTTCCTCTTCCTCCGAACCCGGATTGGAAAGCACATTCTCGCCGGCTTCGGCACGGGCGCCGAGCAGGATATACATGGTGGCGTCGCCGCCGTCATCGAGGATCATGTTGGAAAGGCCACCGTCGGCCCACTGGAAGATCTTGTCGGTGTATTCCCAGTATTCGGTGAGCGACTCGCCCTTGACCGCAAAGACCGGGATGCCGGCAGCGGCGATCGCGGCAGCGGCGTGATCCTGCGTCGAGAAGATATTGCAGGAGGCCCAGCGGACTTCGGCGCCGAGTTCTTTCAGCGTCTCGATCAGCACGGCCGTCTGGATGGTCATGTGGAGCGAACCCGAGATGCGGGCGCCCTTCAGCGGCTTCGTTTCGACGAATTCGGCGCGGCAGGACATCAGGCCCGGCATTTCGGTTTCCGCAATGTCGAGTTCCTTGCGGCCGTAGGCGGCAAGATTGATATCCGCGACGACGTAATCCTTCTCAGTGCTCATAAAGCTCTCCAGTGTTCGGTAGCGCCTGTGCCGACGGCGGACCGACGGACATGGCAGGACCCGCCTGTGGCCAAGCGGAAGCTGGCCAGCGGTTTAGCAGGCTTCCTGCAAGCTGGCAACGGGGACATAAAGAAGTCTTTATATGTTTATGTCTCGGCGACCTCGAAGGACCGCCGGCTCAGGCTTCTTCGCCGAATTTGTTGGCGATCAATTGTTCCAGCGCCTCCAGCGCTTGCGCCGCCTGTTTCCCGCTCGCGGAAACCTCGATCGTGCATCCCGGGCTGGCGGCGAGCATCATCAGACCCATGATGGAAGTGCCGCCGACCGTCGTGCCGTCCCTGGAGACGGTGATTATGGCGTCGAAGCCCTCGACCATCTGGACGAATTTGGCCGATGCGCGTGCGTGAAGACCGCGCTTGTTGACGATCAGGAATTCGCGGGAGAGTGTGGATGGCATCCGGTGTTGGTTCTCATTTGCCGCTCAGGACGCGGCTTGCGACATTGATGTACTTGCGCCCGGCTTCAGAGGCTTCCGCGAGCGCTTTGTCCATATTGTTGTCGCTGCGCACGCCGGCAAGCTTGATCAGCATTGGCAGGTTCATGCCGGCGATGACCTCGGTCTTGCCGCTGTCCATGACCGAAATGGAGAGATTGGAGGGTGTACCGCCGAACATGTCGGTCAGAATGATGACGCCGTGCCCGTCGTCGGCTCGGGCAACCGCATCGACAATGTCTTGCCGACGTTGATCCATGTCGTCTTCGGGGCCGATCGATACGGTTTCGATGAATTTCTGAGGTCCAACAACGTGTTCGACCGCATGACGAAACTCTTCAGCCAGCTTGCCATGGGTGACAAGCACAAGTCCGATCATGAAAACTGCCCCCTGCTATCGAAACTCGCGGCCATTATCGCATTGCAACAAAGCCGTCTAGCGGTGGGAAGCCATCTTCTCCATGTAGAATTGAAGTTCAAGTCAAAAACAGGCTTCCGGATGATCAAAATGGCATTTCGCCGTGAAGTCCGGGCGAGAACGCTGCAAGAATCGCCAGAGGATCAGGCGCTCCCTGCCATATTCGCACCAGCGGAAGTTCACCCAGGCCGGCGATGGCAAAACGCTCGTTTTCGGGTGGAAGCCGGTCGCTTTCCGATAGCGCGACCACCTTGATGGCGACATCCAGCGCTGCTGCTGGAAGGCTTTCGACACGAGCGATGCCGCTGCCGCGCAACTCGATCAAACCGGCGATCGTCTCCGGCCTCGTGGCGACAAGGTAATCCCCATGGCGCGAGACAAGCACCTGATCGTCGGCCACCAGGGCCGCAAAAGCGTCCTGTCTTTTGGCGGCAGCGATACAGGCAAAGGCAAGCATGGATTTGCCGCTGCCGGAAGCTCCGGTAAGCAGAATGCCCCTGGTGCCGATGACGATGGCAGTGGCGTGGATGTTGACCGGCCGGGGCCTCATTGGGTTTCGCCGGCCGGCAGCGACAGGATGAACCGGGCTCCCGTCAGGGCGCCGGTCTTGGGGTTTTGCAGATTTTCCGCCTTCAGCGTTCCGCCGTGAGCCTCGGCGATCTGCCGGCTGATCGACAGGCCAAGCCCGGAATTCTGGCCAAAACTCTCACCATCCGGCCGGTCGGTATAGAAGCGCTCGAAGATACGGTCGATATCTTCCGCCTGGATGCCGGGGCCGTTGTCTTCGACGGTCACCGTCACATGGTCCCTGACGCGCGAAAGGCGAATTGAAATGCGGCCGCTCTTCTCCGGAACGAAGGAACGGGCATTCTCGATGAGATTGGTAATGATCTGGCCAAGGCGAAGGTCATGGCCATTGACGACGAAGGCCGACTTGTTGCCTCCCCTGTTGTCGACAGCGAGATCAATCTCCATCGGTTTGCGGCCGGTGCGGATCTGGCGGGAGATATTGACAAGATTGCCGAGCAGGATCTCCATATCAACCGGTGAGGAAACGGAGCGGGCAAGCTCTGCATCGAGCCGGGAGGCATCGGAAATATCGCTGATCAGTCGGTCGAGGCGACGCACGTCGTGAAAGATGATCTCGGTTAGCCGCTGTTTTGATTCGTCCGATTTGGCGAGCGGCAGGGTTTCGACGGCGCTCCTGAGCGAGGTCAGCGGATTCTTGAGTTCATGGCTGACATCTGCCGCGAAACTCTCGATCGCATCGATCCGGTCGTAGAGGGCGTTGGTCATGTCGCGCAATGCAATGGAAAGATTGCCGATCTCGTCCTGGCGGTAGGCGAAGTCGGGGATTTCCTCGCGCTGCTTGGCGCCGCGCCGCACGCGTATTGCCGCCGCCGAAAGGCGGCGCAGCGGGTTGGCGATGGTCGAGGAAAGCAATAGCGAAAGCAGGATGTTGACCAGCGTCGCCACGCCGAAGACGCGCATGATCGCCAGCCGTTCCGCATGCACGATCTTGTCGATGTCGCCGGCTTGGGTCGACAAGAGCAGCACGCCGAGCACGGCGCGGAAGCGCTGAATCGGCACCGCGACAGAAACGATCAACTCGCCGCGCTCGGTAACGCGCACCAGGGCGCCGCGCACCCCGGTCAATGCGTTCATGACCTCCGGATAGATCGACCCGTCGCCACCCGGCGCTTCCTTGTAGACCGGCAGATTACCAGGCTGCAGAAGGCGATTGAAGAGCCCTGCGAACCAGTCGCTCCAGGTTTGCGATTCATCCTCCACCGGCGGTAGGTCGAAACGCAGGACCTGGCCGCGCGAATAAAGGTGGCGGGAATCGAGAAGCAGATTGGCATCGGCATCGAAGATGCGGGCGCGGGTTCGAGTGGGCGAGATCAGACGGCGCAGGACCGGGGCCACGCGTTCTGGATCGATCGGGAAATCGAGGTCCTCGTCGTTCGGCACCGGCGTGATGCTCTGCCCGGCCTGCAGTTCCAGGAGCTTCTGCGGATCGATGGTAATCGAATTGGTGTCGACCGAGGCGGATGCGGAAATAGCGCCCGCGATGATCTCGCCCTGAGTGAGAAGGCTTTCGACGCGAGCGTCGATCAATCCCTCGCGGAACTGGTTGAGGTAAAGGATCCCGGCGACGAGAACCACCGTCGCCGCAATGTTGAAGAACAGGATGCGGCGCGTGAGGCTCGAAAAGACCGCGTGACCGAAGACCCGGCGAATGAGCGTGAACGGTCGCGACCAGAACCGCCGCGGCGCACGACGTGTCTCGACCTTCTCTATTCCGGCCATCTCGCTGTCGAATGTCTGATCTGCCACTGCAGTCCTTCCACCGGATCAGTTTATCCCTGATCCGGCCGTGGCCTCAAGTTAAGCTTTAGCAAGCATTATGCCGCCTCGCGGAAGCGATAACCAACGCCGTAGAGCGTTTCGATCATGTCGAAATCGGTATCGACCATCTTGAACTTCTTGCGCAGCCGCTTGATGTGACTGTCGATGGTGCGGTCGTCCACATAGACCTGCTCGTCATAGGCGGCATCCATCAGGGCGTCGCGGCTTTTGACCACGCCCGGCCGCTGGGCCAGCGAGTGCAGGATCAGGAATTCGGTCACTGTCAGGGTAACCGGTTCGCCCTTCCAGGTGCAGGTATGGCGTTCCTGATCCATCAGAAGCTGACCGCGTTCCAGTGTACGTGCCGCCTGCTGGTCTGACGCGGTTCTTACGCCGCCGACCGCCTGGACGTCCCGATTGCCCGCCCGGCGCAGAATGGCTTTCACCCGCTCCACAAGCAGCCGCTGCGAGAAAGGCTTGGTGATGAAATCATCCGCGCCCATCTTGAGTCCGAACAGCTCATCGATCTCCTCATCCTTGGAGGTGAGGAAGATCACCGGCACGTCGGACTTCTGCCGCAGCCGGCGCAACAGCTCCATTCCGTCCATACGCGGCATCTTGATATCGAAAATTGCCAATTGCGGCGGACGGGCGATCAGCCCGTCAAGCGCGGAGGCGCCGTCCGTATAGGTTTCGACCTTATATCCTTCCGCTTCCAGTGCGATCGACACCGAAGTCAGGATATTGCGGTCGTCATCTACGAGCGCGATTGTTTGCATGCTCTCCGTCTCCGTGACCATTTATGCGCATCTCCTGGAATCAGCCCAGCCCAGGCGGCATCCGCCGACGCGCTTCTTGAGTATAAAGGTGGAACAAATTGTGGCAAAGTAAAAGAGGTGGCTTACAGTCGCGGTATTTCGCCTCGTCATTTGGAGTCGTGAAGAACGAGAATTAAAACGAGCCGTAAAACGATTTAAAGAGGAATAAAATTTTTTAAATCGATTAATTAATTGATATTGCTAAACAATTTAAAAGATCCCTCTTGCCCTTTTGGAAATCCCTCCCTAATTTCGCGCCACATTCAACAGCAACAGAAGGAAAGCGCGTATGGAGGAGTTCGGACTCTATAATCCCGCCAATGGGATAGCGACTCTTGGTTTTCATGATGTGTCGCGCGTCAACTACAACTTCTCCGAGACAGAGCTTTACGAAGAAGCCATCCGCCGCGAAGAAGCCGATCTCACTGCCGATGGGGCCTTGAGGGCGGTCACCGGCCAGCACACCGGCCGTTCCCCCAAGGACAAGTTCATCGTTCGCGACGGCAATACCGAGGACGTCATCTGGTGGGACAACAACAAGCCGATGTCCCCCGAGCGCTTCGAAGTCCTCTACAGGGATATGTTGGCCCATGCGGCGGGAAGGTCCCTGTTCGTCCAGGATCTCATCGGCGGCGCCGACCCGGACAACGCGCTTCCCACCCGCGTCGTGACCGAGCTGGCCTGGCACGCCCTGTTCATCCGCAACCTTCTCATCCGCCCGAGCCGCGCGTCTCTCGAGACCTTCGCCCAAAAGCTGACCATCATCAACATGCCGAGCTTCAAGGCTGATCCGGCCCGTCACGGTTGTCGCACGGAGACCGTCATCGCCTGCGATCTGACGAAAGGCATCGTCCTGATCGGCGGCACGTCCTATGCAGGCGAGAACAAGAAGTCCGTCTTCACGGTCTTGAATTACCTTCTGCCGGCCAAGCATGTCATGCCGATGCACTGCTCGGCAAATGTCGGTCCGGCAGGCGATTCCGCCGTTTTCTTCGGGCTTTCGGGGACCGGCAAGACGACCCTTTCGGCCGATCCGAGCCGTACCCTGATCGGCGACGACGAACATGGCTGGGGCGAAACCGGCATCTTCAATTTCGAAGGCGGCTGCTACGCCAAGGCCATCAAGCTGTCGGCCGAAGCAGAACCGGAAATCTATGCCGCGACCCGTCGTTTCGGTACCGTTCTGGAAAACGTCGTGCTTGACGAAAACCGTATTCCGGATTTCGACGATGCCTCTCTGACGGAGAATACGCGCAGCGCCTATCCGCTGCATTTCATTCCGAATGCGTCGGCGACCGGTATCGCGCCGCACCCGAAGACGATCATCATGTTGACCGCCGATGCGTTCGGCGTCATGCCGCCGATCGCCAGGCTGACGCCGGAACAGGCCATGTACCACTTCCTCTCCGGCTACACCGCCAAGGTCGCCGGCACGGAAAAGGGCGTGACCGAGCCGGAAGCCACTTTCTCGACCTGCTTCGGCGCTCCGTTCATGCCGCGTCATCCGGCCGAATACGGCAACCTGCTGCGTGATCTCATCGATCGCCACGGCGTCGATTGCTGGCTGGTCAATACCGGCTGGACCGGCGGCGCCTATGGCGTCGGACGGCGCATGCCGATCAAGGCGACGCGCGCGCTGCTGACGGCCGCGCTGAACGGCAGCCTCAAGAATGCCGAGTTCCGCATCGACCCGAATTTCGGCTTCGCCGTGCCGGTCGCGGTCGAAGGGGTGGAGCAGGCGATCCTCGACCCGCGCTCGACCTGGACCGACGGCGTCGCCTATGATGCGCAGGCAGGCAAGCTGGTTTCGATGTTCGTCTCGAACTTCGAGAAGTTCGAGGATCATGTCGACAGCAAGGTGCGCAACGCCGCTCCGGGAATGCTTGCCGCCGCCGAATAAATTAGCGGATTGATTCACGTGGAACCGCCGGCTGAAAGCCGACGGTTTTCTTTTTGCCGGCTTTATGGGAAACATGCGGCCAACACGGTAGACGGACGACCATGGCCAGCAATCCCCTTGTCATCAACAGTCGCATCACCATCGCCGGATGGGAACTGGCCGAGCAGTTCGTGCTGGCGGGCGGGCCGGGCGGTCAGAACGTCAACAAGGTCTCGACCGCCGTCCAGCTCTTCTTCGATATCGCCAATTCGCCCTCTCTGCCCGAGCGGGTGAAGATGAATGCCATCAGGCTTGCCGGAAAACGGGTGTCGAAGGAGGGCGTCCTGATGATAGAGGCGAACCGTTTTCGCAGCCAGGAGCGCAACCGCGAGGAGGCGCGCGAGAGGCTGAAGGAGCTGATCCTCGAAGCAGCGAAACCGCCACCGCCGCCGCGCAAGGTGACAAAGCCGACAAAGGGTTCGATAGAGCGCAGGCTGAAGGAGAAATCCGGCCGCTCCGAGGTGAAGAAGATGCGCGGCCGCCCGACGGGAGATTGACGTGTCGACGCTGCCCAATGGCATCCGGCATCTGCCGGGCTATCTCGACCGTGAAGCTCAGGGGTACCTGGTCGAGCTGATCCGCGGCGTGGCGGCGGAAGCCCCGCTCTACACTCCGGAAATGCCGGGCACCGGCAAGCCGATGTCGGTGCGGATGACCAATTGCGGTCCGCTCGGCTGGGTGACGGATAGAGAAAGAGGCTATCGCTATCAGCCCTTTCATCCGGTGACGGGCAAACCCTGGCCGGCCATGCCACAGGAATTGCTGGGCCTGTGGGAGAAGCTTGCCGGTTATCTGAAGCCGCCGGAGGCCTGCCTCATCAACTTCTACTCCGACGATGCGAAAATGGGGCTGCATCAGGACAGGGACGAGACCGATCTCGAAGCACCCGTTCTTTCCGTCTCGCTCGGCAATAGCTGCCTTTTCCGCGTCGGCGGCCTGAATCGTAAGGACAAGACGGGCTCCTTCCGGCTTTCAAGCGGCGACGTCGTCATATTGGGTGGCGAAGGGCGTCTTGCCTTTCACGGCGTCGATCGCATCTATCCGGGCACATCGACGCTTCTGAAGAACGGTGGCCGCATCAACCTGACGCTTCGCCGGGTCAACAGTTGAGGTTTGAATGCCGATAGCCGGCGATCGACCGCCTATAATTTTCTGAGCGAAACCGTCTCCACGAGATGATTGCGGCCCTTGCGCAGGACGAGGTCGGCGCGCGGCCTGGTGGGGACAATGTTCTGCCGCAGGTTCTTCAGGTTGATGTTCTCCCACAGGCTTTCCGCCACGGCGCGTGCTGCATCCGCGTCGATCGCCGCATATTTCTTGAAGTAGGAGGTTGGGTCGCGGAACGCGGTCTGGCGCAGCTTCATGAACCGCTGGACGTACCAGTTGTGAATCTGCTCCTCGTCGGCATCGATATAGATCGAGAAATCGAAGAAATCCGAGACGATCGGCACGATCTTGCCGTCCGCCGGCAGGGCCCTAGATTGCAGGACGTTGATGCCTTCGAAGATCAGGATGTCCGGCCGGTCGACCAGTGTGTATTCGTTCGGCAGCACGTCGTAGGTCAGATGCGAATAGCGGGGCGCCTTGACGTTCGGCTCGCCTGCCTTGATGGCCGATAGGAAGCGCAGGATGGCGCCGACATCATAGCTTTCCGGAAACCCCTTGCGGTCCATCATGTGCTCGCGTTCGAGCACGGCATTCGGATAGAGAAAGCCGTCGGTGGTGATGAGATCGACCTTCGGGCTCGAGGGCCAGCGGGCAAGCAACTCCTTCAGAATACGCGCGGTCGTCGACTTGCCGACGGCTACCGACCCGGCGATCCCGATAATGAAAGGTGTCTTGGTGACATCGGAAAGGCTCAGGAACCGGTTCCGCTGCTGGAAGAGGAGCTGGGAGGCCTCCACATGTGAGGAAAGCAGGCGCGAGAGCGAAAGATAGATTCGCCGCACCTCGTCGAGATCGATCGGATCGTCCAGCGACCGCAGCCGGGTCACCTCGTCGGCAGTGAGCGTCAAGGGCGTATCGGCGCGAAACTTCGCCCACTCTTCTGCCGTGAAGTGATGGTAGGGCGAATAATATTCCGCATAGGCCGAACCGGCGTCGGGCAGTTCGGCAGGTTGTGGTACGAGATTCATGGTGTCTGCCGGCCCGCCTTTTCCTGAAGGCCGGATTGGCCGGTCCTCCGCTGAAGTTCATCCATGACATCCTGTAGCGGGATGCCGGCAATATTCAATACGACCATAAGATGATAGAGCAGATCGGCGCTTTCGGACACCAGATCCGTTCGGTCTTGCGCCAATGCGGCAATGACCGTCTCGATCGCCTCTTCGCCGAGCTTCTTCGCCGCCTTCGTCTGCCCGGCCGCGACGAGCTTGGCCGTCCAGGACTCGTCCGGCGAGGCCTTGGCTCTGGCAGCGACGATCCGCTCCAGGTCACTCAGGGAAAACTCACTCACACTGTTCCTCCCGGTCAGTCGAGCCGCATGGCGATGCCATGTTCCGACATATAGTGTTTCGCCTGGCCGACCGTATAGGTGCCGAAGTGGAAAATCGATGCGGCGAGAACGGCCGTTGCGTGACCCTCCCTGATACCCGCGACCATGTCGTCCAGCGTGCCGACACCGCCCGATGCGATCACCGGGGCGCGGATGCTGTCCGCCACGGCTCGGGTCAACGCCACGTCGTATCCGGCCTTGGTGCCGTCGCGGTCCATGGATGTGAGCAGGATTTCGCCGGCACCGAGATCGACGACTTTCCTCGCGAATTCCACGACGTCGATACCGGTCGGCTGCCGACCGCCATGGGTAAAGACTTCCCAGCGATCGATCTCGCCTTCGCCTGAAACCTTCTTGGCGTCGATGGCGACGACGATGCACTGGTTGCCGAACTTGTCGGCCGCTTCCGCGACGAATTCCGGGTTCTTCACCGCGGCCGTATTGATGGAAACCTTGTCGGCTCCGGCAAGCAGCAGCTTGCGGATATCGGCAATGCCTCGCACGCCGCCACCGACGGTGAGCGGCATGAAGCAGTGTTCGGCGGTACGGGCGACGACGTCGAAGATCGTTTCGCGATTGTCGGATGAGGCGGTGATGTCGAGGAAGCAGAGTTCGTCGGCACCGGCTGCGTCATAGGCCTTTGCCGCTTCGACGGGGTCACCGGCATCGATCAGGTCAACGAAGTTGACACCCTTGACGACGCGACCGTCCTTGACATCCAGGCAGGGGATAACGCGGGCTTTGAGGGTCATAGGGCGGCCGCCTTTCTTGTTTGCGTGTCCTCGCCGCTGCGCGGCTGCGGGCAACGCGGGCGGTCCTTGACGTCCAGGCAGGGAATGACACGGGTTTTGAGGGTCATGCTGCACGTCCTTGTCCAGCGCGGATCAGCGCCAATGCTTCCTTCGGGTCGATCCGGCCGTCATAGAGCGCGCGGCCGGAGATCGCGCCTTCGAGCCGTGCCGCATCCGGCTCCAGCATGCGGTGGATGTCATCGAGCGAGGCGAGCCCGCCGGATGCGATGACCGGAATCGAGACTGCATTCGCAAGCTCCAGCGTCGAGGCCCAATTGATGCCGGTCAGAACGCCGTCGCGGTCGATATCGGTATAGATGATCGCCGAGACGCCGGCTCCCTCGAACTTCTTGGCAAGCTCGATGACGCCAAGCTCGGAGGCTTCCGCCCAGCCCTCGACCGCGACCTTGCCGCCCTTGGCATCGATGCCGACGGCGACCTTGCCGGGGAATTTTTTGCAGGCTTCGACGACAAGGGCCGGATCGCGGACAGCCACGGTGCCGAGGATGACGCGGGTGAGCCCGCGCGAAAGCCAGGATTCGATATGGTCGAGCGTGCGGATGCCGCCGCCGAGCTGGACGGGGTTTTTCGTGGCTTTCAGGATGGCATCGACGGCCGCACCGTTGACGCTCTCGCCAGCGAATGCGCCGTTGAGGTCCACCACATGCAGCCATTCGAAGCCCTGGTCTTCGAAGGCCTTCGCCTGCGAGGCGGGATCAAGATTGTAGACGGTCGCCTGCGCCATGTCGCCGAGCTTGAGGCGCACGCACTGGCCGTCCTTGAGGTCGATTGCGGGAAATAGGATCACTTTACTTCAAATCCTTGATGATCCGCGGGAGCTCAAGGCTTCCAGCGCAGGAAATTGGCGATCAGAGCGAGGCCCAGCGTCTGGCTCTTTTCCGGGTGAAACTGGGAGCCCGCCATGTTGTTGCGCCCGACAAAGGCGGTCACCGGCCCGCCGTAGGCGGTGGTGGCGATCACGTCGTGTCGGTGTTTTGCAGCCAGGTGATAGGAATGCACGAAATAAGCGTGCAGACCATCGGGACCCGTCGGAATGCCCTCGAAGAGCGGGTGGGGATGGATGACGTCGAGCGTATTCCAGCCGATCTGCGGGATCTTCAGGCTGGAATCATTCGGCGTCATTTCCACGACATCGCCCTCGATCCAGCCGAAACCCTCCGTGATCGTCTTTTCGAGCCCGCGCGACGACATGAGCTGCATGCCGACGCAGATGCCGAGGAAGGGACGGCCCTTATGCTCGACGACCTCGATGATTGCTTCCCGCATGCCTGGAACGGCATCGAGGCCGGCGCGGCAATCGGCATAGGCGCCGACGCCCGGCAGCACGATCCGGTCGGCGGTGGCGACGGCATCCGCCTTGTCGGTGAGGTCGATGACGGCGTCGATGCCGGATTCGCGGGCGGCCCGCTCGAAGGCCTTGGTGGCCGACCTGAGATTGCCGGACCCGTAGTCGATGATTGCGACGCGCATCAGCGTCCTCCTTGATAGTCGAAAAGGCCAAAATCTGGCCCTCGCCAGCCGGCGATGGGCGGCTTCGCTTGTTTCGCCCACTCGGCCGAGGCCGGCAGTTGTTTCTCTTCGGGTTGCGGCAGGCCGGAAAAATAGATTTCCTCAGCCGACTGAATATCGGGTGCGGCAATGACCGTTTCCAGCGTCCATCTGCTGCGGATCAGGACTTCGGAGCGATAATGTCGACCTTCGAGCGCGATCAGCAGGCTGAAGGCAAAACCCGCGAGGAAACCGGCCGTGCCGAATCCCGGGATATCCATCAGGAGCCCGATACCGATTTGCGTCAGCAGGGCTGCAATGCCTGCGATCCAGAGCCGGTTCCAGAACAGCCAGAGCCACGGAAAGAAGAACGCGAGCCAGGAAAACCCGTCCTGCATAACGAGCGTGGAACGGTGATCTCTGTCAGGCCCACCGGGAGGTGTCAGAACGAGGTAGCTTCTCAAGGAGGTTCTCCCAGAAGCGGCTAGACCAGCATGCCCTTGGTCGAAGGAACGCGATTGGCCTGCCGCGGATCGATTTCGGTTGCCGCGCGAAGCGTACGCGCCACGGCTTTGAAGCAGGTCTCTGCGATATGATGGTTGTTGGCGCCGTAATGGTTGAGCACATGCAGGGTAATGCCGGCGTTCTGGGCGAAGGCCTGGAAGAATTCACGCACCAGTTCGGTGTCGAACGTGCCGATCTTCGGCGCGCTGAAGGAAACGTTCCAGACGAGGAAAGGCCGGCCGGAGACGTCGATCGCCGCCTTGGTCATGGTTTCGTCCATGGCAAGATCGAGCGAGGCGTAACGAGCGATGCCGCGACGGTCGCCGAGCGCCTTGGAAATTGCCTGGCCGAGTGCAATGCCGGTATCCTCCACCGTGTGGTGGTCGTCGATGTGGAGATCGCCCTTCACATCGATATTCATGTCGATGAGCGAGTGCCGCGAAAGCTGGTCCAGCATATGGTCGAAGAAGCCGACGCCCGTGGAAATCTTCGCGGCGCCGGTACCGTCGAGATTGACGGAAACGGAAACGGAAGTTTCGTTGGTTTTGCGGGAAATGCTTCCCGAGCGCGCGACGGTTGTTTCGCCCATAAGGGTATGCTCCATGCTGGGGGCCAGGTTCCGGCCCCTGATCAGGGCTCCTTATCAGGCTGCCCGGCAAATATCCAGCAAAAGCAGGACATTTTGCCCAGCGGGCTGTCAGGAGATTGCATTCGGCTAAGCCCCACTTAC
Organism: Neorhizobium petrolearium; assembly: GCF_029854435.1. Taxonomy (NCBI): domain Bacteria; kingdom Pseudomonadati; phylum Pseudomonadota; class Alphaproteobacteria; order Hyphomicrobiales; family Rhizobiaceae; genus Neorhizobium; species Neorhizobium petrolearium. The sequence goes on from NZ_CP123000.1 coordinate 4,927,266, forward strand.
ATAGGGTTCAACGAGGCGGTTTCGAGCCTCCAACAATGCCCCGGTGGGGCCAGACAGGTGCTGAATGACAACGATTATTACTGTGCGGAAGGGCGGCAAGGTCATCATGGCTGGCGACGGCCAGGTGAGCCTTGGCCAGACCGTGATGAAGGGCAACGCGCGCAAGGTGCGCCGTATCGGCAAGGGCGAGGTGATCGCCGGTTTTGCCGGCGCGACGGCCGATGCCTTCACGCTGCTCGATCGGCTTGAAAAGAAACTCGAACAATATCCGGGCCAGCTCATGCGCGCGGCCGTGGAGCTCGCCAAGGACTGGCGCACGGACAAGTATCTGCGCAACCTCGAAGCCATGATGCTCGTCGCTGACAAGTCGACGACATTGGCCGTCACCGGCAACGGCGATGTGCTGGAACCCGAGCATGGCGTGACGGCAATCGGCTCCGGCGGCAATTTCGCCTATGCCGCAGCCCGCGCCATGATGGACACGGACAAGTCGGCCGAGGAAATTGCAAGGCAGGCTCTCGATATTGCAGCCGATATCTGCGTTTATACCAACCACAACATCGTCATCGAAACGTTGGACGCCGATGGCTGACGGCCCGCCTCGCTACCAATTTCGCGATGTTGCCTGTGAGGACTTTCCCTTGCTCGCAAAATGGCTCGCCGAGCCGCATATCGCGAAATGGTGGGGCGAGGTTGATGAGGAGCTGGCGAGCATCGAAGAGTCGATGACGAGCGTCGAAACCCGGCCGATGATCGTGGAGTGGGAAGGAAAGCCGATCGCTTATCTCCAATACTATGATCCGCATCTTGAAGAGGGCCATCCCTATCAGGACCAGCCGAAGGGAACGCTTGGAATTGATATCTCGATCGGCAGTCCGGAACTCGTCGGCAAAGGCCATGGCAGCGCCATCATCCGCCAGTTTGCGGCCGAACTCCTCGCCGGCGGCGCGATAAGGATCGTCATCGATCCCGATCCGGAAAACGTCGCGGCGATCCGCGCTTACGAGAAGGCCGGTTTCCGCTACATCGACACTAGGACTTCCATCTACGGTCCGGCCCATTTCATGGCGTTGGACGCACCAGAAGAAACGGATTTGAAATGACTACTTTTTCACCCAGGGAAATCGTCTCGGAGCTCGACCGCTACATCATCGGCCAGCATGAGGCGAAACGCGCCGTGGCGATTGCGCTCCGTAACCGCTGGCGCCGCCAGCAACTCGACGAGAGCCTGCGCGACGAAGTGATGCCGAAGAACATCCTGATGATCGGCCCGACCGGCGTCGGCAAGACGGAAATTTCCCGTCGTCTGGCAAAGCTCGCCGGGGCGCCCTTCATCAAGGTCGAGGCGACCAAGTTCACCGAGGTCGGCTATGTCGGCCGCGATGTTGAGCAGATCGTCCGCGATCTCGTCGAGGTCGGCATCGGCCTCGTGCGTGAGAAGAAACGCGCCGAGGTGCAGGCGAAGGCGCACATGAGCGCCGAGGAACGCGTGCTCGACGCGCTGGTCGGCTCGACCGCATCGCCGGCGACCCGCGAAAGCTTCCGCAAGAAACTCAGGAACGGCGAGATGGACGACAAGGAGATCGAGATCGAAGTCGCCGATACCGGTTCGGGCATGCCCGGCTTCGAGATTCCCGGCATGCCCGGCGCCAATATTGGCGTGCTGAACCTGTCGGAAATGTTCGGCAAGGCGCTCGGCGGCCGCACCAAGAAGGTCCGCACCACGGTTTCGAAGTCCTATTCCGAGCTCATCCGCGATGAATCGGACAAGCTGATCGATAACGAGGTCATCCAGCGCGAGGCCGTGCGTGCAGTCGAGAACGATGGCATCGTCTTTCTGGATGAGATCGACAAGATCGCCGCCCGCGACGGCGGGCTCGGCGCCGGCGTTTCCCGCGAAGGCGTGCAGCGGGACCTGCTGCCGCTCGTCGAAGGCACGACGGTTTCGACCAAGTATGGGCCGGTGAAGACCGATCACATCCTTTTCATCGCTTCGGGCGCCTTCCATGTCGCCAAGCCCTCGGATCTCCTGCCGGAGCTTCAGGGCCGCCTGCCGATCCGCGTCGAGCTGAAACCGCTGACGAAAGAGGACTTCCGTCGTATCCTGACGGAAACCGAAGCAAGCCTCATCCGCCAGTACAAGGCGCTGATGGGTACCGAGGAGCTGGCGCTCGATTTCACCGAGGATGCGATCGACGCGCTGGCGGATGTTGCGGTTCACCTCAATTCTTCGGTCGAGAACATCGGCGCGCGCCGCCTGCAGACCGTGATGGAAAGGGTGCTGGACGAGATTTCGTTCAATGCGCCGGATCGTGGCGGTTCGTCCGTCATGATCGATGCAGAATATGTGCGCAGGCACGTGGGCGATCTGGCTGCCGACACGGACCTGTCGCGCTATATTCTCTAAGCAGGACAACGTGGCAGCCGGGCAACGTCCGGCTGCCATATGTCGGCTTCTGACGGGATTTTGAACATCCGCGTCTCGACGGTTGCTTATGCTTCACGTAAGGGACACGCGTTTTCATGGTGGCCGCCTCTTGAGAGTTGAGTCGGCTGGAATAGCTTTCAGCATCCGGCGCCGTAGACCGGCGCAGACAAAGTCCTGGGACAAGCAAATCTTGAAACGCATACTCCTGGCATTCCTCCTCGTCACGGCCACATTCGCGGCTTCTTCCGCGTTGGCGGGGGGACTCGTCGTGGTGCCGGAGGGTAACCGTCATGTGGAACAGCCAAAGGTTCCAGGCGCTTCGATGCGCCGCACGCGTGCCGGCAAAACGACATTCGACGAAAAATACGAGAAGATTCGCGATCTGCTTGCAACCGACCGGAAGCTGATCGCCAAGATCAAGGCGACAGCCGCCGCCTATGGTATCGACCCGATCCATATGATCGGCGCGATCGTCGGCGAGCATACCTACAATGTCGATGCCTATGATCGGTTGCAGACCTATTACGTCAAGGCGGCCGCCTATGCCGGAAACAACTTCCGGTTCGGTTACGGAGACGAGTCCATCGAGGACTTTCTCGGCCGGCCGGAATTCGGCCAGTGCAACGGTTACTCCGACTCCTACAAGCTCTGGACCTGCCGCGAGAACGTCTGGGAAAAGAATTTCAGGGGCCGGATGGTGGGCGGTAAGTCTTATCCGGACAATCGCTTCAGCGCCGTATTCTTCCAGCCCTTTTATGCCGGCCAGACATTCGGCCTCGGCCAGATCAATCCGCTGACGGCGCTGATGTTCTCGGACACGGTGGCAAGGATTTCGGGTTATCCCAAGCTCGACGAGAACAAGGCCGCGGATGTCTATGACGCGATCATGGACCCCGACAGGTCGCTTGCCTATATGGCCGCCAATATCCGCCGGGCGATTGACGATTACAAAACGATCGCCGGCGTGGACATCGCTCGCAATCCCGGCATTACGGCAACGCTTTACAATACCGGCGGTTCAGCCGGGCGCGCCGCAGCACTCAAGGCGAGGGGCGGCCTGCCGGAGGAGAATTATTACGGCTGGCTCGTCAACGACAAGCTTTCGGAGTTGAGATCCCTTCTTTAGGGTCCCGGCTCCGGTTGAAATCCTGCCTGCGAAGCCTGATATTCCCTATGTAGGAACCCCCGAGGAGGGCCGTCGATGGACATGCGCCCCGAACCCTTCGTCCCGCCGGCCCCGATGCCGAGGACCGTTCCGCCGACACGCCTTCAGATCATATGGACAGTCATGCACAACCCGCTTGAACTGTGGGGCCGGCCTTCCTTCACGCTTCCCTGGATCGAAACGAAATTCTTCAAGGAACGGACGCTGATCGTCAACGATCCGGGCCTGATCCGCCATGTGCTGGTGGACAATGCGGCCAATTACGAGATGTCGGAGATTCGCCAGCTCATCCTCAGGCCGATCCTGCGCGATGGCCTGCTGACGGCGGAAGGGCCGGTATGGAAGCGGTCCCGCAAGGCGATGGCACCGGTTTTCACGCCGAAGCATGCGAGAGGTTTTGCCGGGCAGATGCTGGCGAAGGCGGAGGAATATGCCGCCAGATATGCGGATGCGGGACCGGACGGCAAGATCTTCGACATATCGGTCGACATGACCGAGTTGACGTTCGCCATCCTCTCGGAGACGCTTTTCTCCGGCGAGATCGTCACGGCGAGCGAGAGTTTTTCCGACGATGTCGACCGGTTGCTGCATCGCATGGGCCGTGTGGACCCCATGGATCTCCTGCGTGCCCCGCCCTGGGTGCCGCGGTTGACGCGTATCGGCGGCAGCCGGGTACTCGGCAAGTTCCGCAAAGTCGTCGCGGATACGATGGCCTTGCGACGGCAACGGATGGCCGCGAACCCAGATGATACGCCGCAGGATTTCCTGACGCTGCTTCTCCAGCTCGAAGGCCCCGACGGCCTGACGCCGGACGAGATAGAGGATAATATTCTCACCTTCATCGGCGCCGGCCACGAGACGACCGCGCGGGCGCTCGCCTGGACGCTTTATTGCGTGGCGCAATCGCCGCATGTGCGCGAGCGCATGGAGGAGGAGATCGACCATGTTCTGGCAACCGGTGCCGAACCGGTGGAGTGGCTCGACCTGATGCCCTGGACACGGGCGGCCTTCGAGGAAGCGCTCAGGCTTTACCCCCCAGCGCCGTCGATCAATCGCGCCGCGATCGCCGATGACCATTGGGTCAGCCCGAGCGGCGAGACGGTCAGGATCGATGCCGGCGTCACCGTGCTGGTCATGCCCTGGACGCTGCATCGCCACGAACTCTACTGGGAAAAGCCGCGGGCTTTCATGCCGGAGCGTTTCCTACCCGAAAACCGCGGCGCGATCGGCCGCTTTCAATATCTGCCGTTTGGCGCGGGCCCACGCATTTGCATCGGTGCGACCTTTGCCATGCAGGAGGCGGTGATCGCACTTGCAGTGCTGATGCATCGCTATCAGTTCGACGTCACGCCGGAAACGAAAGTCTGGCCGGTGCAGAAGCTGACGACGCAGCCCCGCGACGGCATACCGATGCGGGTCAGTCCGCGTTAAGGCGGGAGCCATCTCGCCGAGCGGGTGTCATCAAGGACCGCAAGGCGAAGCCTGTCGAGATCACAATCCCTGGAGTTTATTTGCGATTTGGCTATAATAGCCAGGCGGTTATTCCAATAAGGAACAAATTCTCCGTGATCACCAATCTCGGCGACTTGGAAATCTTCATCAAGGTCGCAGTCACTGGAAATATGTCGGCCGCCGCAAGAAGCCTGGGTATTTCCCCGGCCGTGGTCTCCAAGCGCATCAAACGGCTGGAAGAGCAGCTCGGAACGCGTCTCTTGCAGCGCACGACGCGCCAGATCGGTTTGACGGACGCCGGCAGGGGATTTTACGACCGGGTTGCGAATGTCCTGACCGGCATCGAGGAAGCGGAGCAGTTCGTCTCGGGAAAATCGACTGAAATCGTAGGAACTCTCCGCATCTCCGCTCCGACATCCTTCGGGCGAATGCATATCGCGCCGCATCTTCCGACATTCATGCGGGCGCATCCGCTTCTCTCGATCGAACTGATGCTGTCGGACGACTTCACCGACATTATTGCCGAAGGCTATGACGTGGCGATCCGTATATCCGAGCTGAAGGATTCGAGCCTCGTCGCACGAAAATTGGTTCAGGTTCGACGGATCCTCTGTGCATCGCCGTCCTACATCGACCGTTTCGGCATCCCGGAGAAGATAGAAGACCTGGCGAACCATCATTGTCTGGCTCCGCATAACGGCGAACCCTGGAGGCTGGAAGGACCCAGGGGCCCCTTTGTCTATCGTCCCGCGGGAAGGCTGAAGACCAATTCGAGCGAGGTGGTTCGCGAAGCGGTGATAGCAGGTCTTGGTATAGCGTTGAGATCGACCTGGGATATCGGCAACGAGCTGAAGGAGGGACGCCTAGTGAGAGTGATGCCGGAATATGAAGGCTCAAGGAATGTGTCGGTTTCGGCCGTTTATCCGAGCCGGCAACATCTTCCCCCAAAGATCCGGGTATTTATCGAATATCTCGTCGAACTATATGGATCGGTACCTTATTGGGAGCGGCATGGCCAAACCTCCAGCGAAGCTTGGCAAGATTATTGATCAGCGCTGGGATTGTTTCCAATATTGCACAAGTCATTTGAAATTTATGCCATTGCAATTTCCTTCGGCGCAAATGAGACTCATCCGCATATCGTGGAGTTCGGAGGAGCCGATGGCTCGCGTTCAGAAAAATGGTCTCGCAATCGACGAGAAGCTTTATGATTTCCTGGTGAAGGAAGCGCTACCGGGCACCGGCGTGGGTGCCGACCGGTTCTTTTCCGAATTTTCGAAGATCGTTCATGATCTTGCGCCCAGGAACCGCCAACTGCTCGCCAAGCGCGATGCCTTTCAGGGAAAGCTCGATGACTGGTACCGCCGGAACGGCGCGCCGACCGATCTTTCGGCCTACGAGGTTTTCCTGCGCGAGATCGGTTATCTCCTGCCGGAAGGGCCGGACTTCAGGATTTCCACAGAGAATGTCGACCCGGAGATCGCCGAGATCGCCGGGCCGCAGCTCGTCGTGCCGGTCATGAATGCCCGTTACGCCCTGAACGCCGCCAATGCCCGCTGGGGTTCGCTTTACGACGCACTCTACGGCACGGATGCCATTCCTGAGATGTATGGGGCGGAAAAGGGCAAGGGCTACAATCCCGTCCGCGGCGCCAAGGTCATCGCCTGGGTCCGCGATTTTCTCGATCAATCGGCGCCCTTCACCGGCGCAAGCTGGACTGAAGTGACCTCCTTCACTGTCACCGGCGGAAAGCTGACGGCTGCCGCCCGAGACGGCAAGACCGTAAGTCTTGCCGACCTGAAGCAGTTTGCCGGCTATCTTGGCGAACCGGCTTCACCCACGCACCTGCTGCTCACGAAGAACGGCCTGCATATCGAGATCCTGATCGACGCGACGACCCCGATCGGCAAGGCCGATCCGGCGAAGATCTCCGATGTGTGGCTGGAATCGGCGATCACCACGATCATGGACTGCGAGGATTCCGTTGCCGCCGTCGATGCCGAGGACAAGGTCGTCGCCTATGGCAATTGGCTCGGCCTGATGAAGGGGGATCTCACCGAGGAAGTTGCCAAGGGTGGCAAGACATTCATCCGCCGCCTCAATCCGGATACGGACTACAAGGCGCCGGATGGCTCGAATTTCGCCCTGAAGCGCCGATCGCTGATGCTTGTCCGCAACGTCGGGCACCTGATGACCAACCCGGCGATGCTGGACAGCGACGGCAACGAGGTGCCGGAAGGCATCATGGATGCCATGGTAACCGCGCTGATCGCCATTCACGACATCGGCCCGAATGGTCGCCGGCAGAACTCCCGGACCGGCTCCATGTATGTGGTGAAGCCGAAGATGCACGGGCCGGAGGAAGTTGCCTTCGCCTGCGAAATCTTCTCGCGTGTCGAACAGGCGCTCGGCCTGCCGACGAACACCATGAAGATGGGCATCATGGATGAGGAACGCCGCACGACCGTCAATCTTAAGGAATGCATCCGCCAGGCGCGCGAGCGCGTCGTCTTCATCAATACCGGCTTCCTCGACCGCACCGGTGACGAGATCCATACCTCGATGGAGGCCGGTCCGATGATCCGCAAGGGCGATATGAAGCAGGCGGCCTGGATCGGCGCTTACGAGAACTGGAATGTCGATATCGGGCTCGAATGCGGCCTTTCCGGCCACGCGCAGATCGGCAAGGGCATGTGGGCTATGCCGGACATGATGGCGGCGATGCTGGAGCAGAAGATTGCCCATCCGAAGGCCGGCGCCAATACTGCCTGGGTGCCGTCGCCGACCGCCGCCACGCTGCACGCCACGCATTATCACAAGATCGACGTCGCCGCCGTTCAGGCGGGCTTCAAAAGCCGGCCGCGCGCAAAACTCTCCGACATTCTGTCCGTTCCGGTCGCGTCGCGGCCGAACTGGACGCCGGAGGAAATCCAGCGCGAGCTCGACAACAATGCGCAGGGCATTCTGGGTTATGTTGTGCGCTGGATCGACCAGGGTGTCGGTTGCTCCAAGGTGCCGGACATCAACAATGTGGCGCTGATGGAAGATCGCGCGACGCTGCGCATTTCGTCCCAGCACATGGCCAACTGGCTCCACCACAAGCTGGTGAGCAAGGAGCAGATCGTCGAGACCATGAAGCGCATGGCTGCCGTCGTCGATGGCCAGAACGCCGACGATCCGCTCTACGTGCCGATGGCCAGGGATTTCGGCGGCTCGGTTGCCTTTCAGGCGGCGCTCGATCTGGTCTTGAAAGGCCGCGAACAGCCGAACGGTTACACGGAGCCGGTCCTGCACCGCCGCCGGCTGGAACTGAAAGCCAAACTCGCCGGGTGACCGGTAGACAGATCACAAAAACAAAGGCCGCCGTGAGAAATCTCGGCGGCCTTTCTGTTCTTGCCGATATCGGGTTACTGAATTACGACGACCTTGGTGTTGCGGCCCGGACGGACGCGGCTGTATAGGTCGATGATGTCCTGGTTCATCAGGCGGATGCAGCCGGACGAGGCCGCCGTGCCGATGGAAGCCCATTCCGGCGTGCCATGCAGGCGGAAAAGCGTGTCCTGGCCCTTTTCGTTGAAGAGATACATGGCGCGGGCACCAAGCGGGTTGCCGAGGCCCGGCCCCATGCCGTCTTCGACATACTTGGCGACGTCCGGACGGCGGGCGGCCATTTCTTTCGGCGGGTGCCAGTTCGGCCATTCCTGCTTCCAGGCAACGTAGGCTGTGCCCGACCACGCAAAGCCCTGCTTGCCGACGCCGATACCGTAACGCACCGCCCGGCCGTTCGGCAGGATATAGTAAAGAAAGCGCTCCCGCGTGTTGACGATGATCGTGCCCGGCCGTTCGGTGGTGGAATAGCTGACGATCTGCCGATGGAATTTCTTGTCCACACGGCTGATCGGGATCGCCGGCAAGGTATAACCGGCGTCTTTTATCGAACCGTAGGAATCGGTGAAGATCTGCGAGGTCGTGACGGTTGCGACCTCGGTACCGCCGGAAGTCGTCGTGGAGCATCCGGCCAAGGCGGCAGTTGCCAACAGGCCGAATGCGAGCATGCTGTTGCGAAAGCGCATGGAAATCTCTTGGAAGAAACGAATCGATTGCGACAGGTGTGCGAGCACCTTTGATGACGGGTTATTTTCGATTACATTGCACTTGGCAAGCCGCTGCAGCGCACCAGAAGAGAGCCGGCGCACAAATAAAAATGCCATTGCGTTTTTGCAACATTTACCGGCAGCGGCACGGGAAACCATGACTATACTCAACGTTGTCAGCAACAATCCGCTCATCGATGGGCGCCAGTCCGCGCGCGCCATGATGGTGCGCAAGGGCGTGCAGATCCTGCTGCATGACATGCGGCATGCACTTATTCCGGAACTCGTGCTGACAAGCGGAAGACGCGCCGATCTCGTCACGATCTCCGAAAAGGGCGAGATCTGGATCATCGAGATCAAGACTTCGGTCGAGGATTTTCGCGTCGACCGCAAATGGCCCGAATACCGCGCCTATTGCGACCGGCTGTTCTTTGCCACCCATAAGGATGTGCCGCTTGAGATCTTCCCGGAAGATTGCGGCCTTTTCCTTTCCGACGGCTATGGCGGGCATTTGGTGCGCGACGCACCGGAGCACAAGCTGCCGCCTGCGACCCGCAAGGCGATGACGCTGAACTTTTCCCGGACCGCCGCCCAGCGCCTGATGCTGGCAGAATGGGCGAACGGCAAGAGCTTTGACGAGCTGTGATTATTTCGGCGCGCGCTTCGCAAGAATGCGCTGCAGCGTGCGGCGGTGCATGTTGAGCCGGCGGGCTGTCTCGGAGACATTGCGTTCGCACATCTCGTAGACACGCTGGATATGTTCCCAGCGCACGCGATCGGCCGACATGGGATTTTCCGGCACGTCCGCCTTTTCGCCCGGCCGCTGGGTGAGCGCATTGAAGATATCGTCCGCATCCGCCGGCTTGGAGAGGTAATCGACCGCGCCGAGCTTCACGGCCGTAACGGCGGTGGCGATGTTGCCGTAACCGGTCAGCACGATCGCCTTGGTATCCTCGCGGTTCTGGCGGATCGCCTCGATCACGTCGAGCCCGTTGCCATCGCCGAGACGAAGGTCGACGACCGCATATTTGGGCGGGCGGGCTTTCGACTTGGCGATCCCCTCGGCCACCGATTCTGCTGTGTCCACCACGAAGCCGCGGCTTTCCATGGCGCGCGCCAGCCGGCGCAGGAACGGGCCGTCGTCATCGACGATCAACAGCGAAGGATCGGGGCCGAGCTCGTGGTCAGTGGTCTTTTCCAGATGCGTATCCATGTGTTCGTTTCTCCGCGGCTTTCGGTTTTTGCGAAGGCCCGCCTTTCCTTTTCATTATGTCCCGTCGGACCACCATCGCAAAGTCATTTCGAGTCTCGTGCTTCCATCACCGAACGCGGCCATTCGATATGGATGCGAGCACCCGCATCACCGTTATCGCGGTTGCCGAAGTGGATCGATGCGCCGGACCGTTCGAGCAGCGTCTTGGCGATGAAGAGCCCGAGCCCGAGCCCGCCCGCCCGTTCGTCCTCCCTGGGTCTCTTCGTCATATAGGGTTCGCCGATCCGCGAAAGAATATCCGGCGCATAACCCTGGCCATCGTCTTCGATGGTGATCGCCACCCATTCCGCATTGTGCTCGACCATCACCGTTACCTTGCTCTTGGCGTAGTCGACGGCGTTTTCGATGAGGTTGCCAAGGCCGTAGATGATGCCGGCATTGCGGTTGCCGACCGGCTCCGCCGTTCGGTCACCCTTCTCGATGAGTTCGATCGCTATGCCGAACTGCCGGTGCGGCGCCACGACTTCCTCGATCATCGAGGAGAGCGGCAGACGGCGCATATGCTCTTCATTCTCGGCCGAGAGCGAGGTGAGCCGCCGAAGGATATCGCGGCAGCGCTCGCTCTGGCTTCGCAAGAGCTGCACGTCTTCCCGGAAGCGGTCGTCGTCGGAAAGCTCGCGCTCCATCTCCTTGGCGACGACGCTGATCGTGGCGAGCGGCGTGCCGAGTTCGTGGGCGGCCGCGGCGGCAAGTCCGTCGAGCTGCGAAAGATGCTTTTCCCGCTCCAGAACCAGTTCCGTCGCCGCAAGCGCGTCCGCAAGCAGGGTCGCTTCGTGGCTGACGCGATAGGCGTAGAACGCCGCGAACATCATCATCGAGGCGATCGCGCACCAGACGCCGAGCTGCATGATCGGCTGGATGCGCAATTCTTCTCCCGGATACCAGGGAACCGCATAGGGCGAGAAAGCAAGCACAGTTGTGCACACGAGAGCGAAGACGATCAGTACGAGTGAATGGCGTAGCGGTTGGGACGCAAAGGCGATGATGACCGGAACGCAGATCAGCGGTGCAAAGGGATTGGCAAGCCCTCCGGTGATGAACAGCAGTGCCGCCATCTGCAGCAGGTCGAAACTGAGCAGGGCGAGCGCCGATTTCGGCCCGAGCCGGTAAGTGGTCGGAAACCAGACCGAAAGCATGAGATTGGCGGCGGCAAGCGCGCCGACCAGGACGGCGGCTTCCCGCAGCGGAAGCGGAAACCTGAGCAGCAGCCCGACAATAAGAACGGTGATCGTCTGGCCCGCGACGGCAAGCCAGCGCAGCCGCACCAATGTCTGAAGCCGGATGCGGCGGCTCGAAGGGCTGAATTGCGCAGAACGCAGCGATGGATTGTCAGCGATCACAATTTGTCTCTTGCTGCCGCGGCCACTCATGATTGAGCCGGCTTCATAAACCGGTTGGACTTCCGGTCGCAGGCGGCATTCTGTCACGTCCCGCGCGGTTTGGCACGCGTCGTCGGAAGCGCTTCGGCGGGATCCTCCGGCCACGGATGCCTGGGATAACGCCCGCGCATCTCGGCCCGCACGTCCTTCCAGGAGCCGGTCCAGAAGCCCGGCAGGTCGCGGGTCGTCTGGATCGGCCGGTGCGCCGGCGAGGTGAGTTCGAGAAGCAGCGGCAGCTTGCCTCCCGCCACCGATGGATGTTTCTTCAATCCGAACAATTCCTGCACACGAATGGAAAGCGTCGGTTCTTCGGCGTCGTAGCGGATCGGATGCCGCTGGCCGGTAGGCGCTTCGAAATGCGTCGGCGCCAGCCTGTTGAGATCCGGCGCCACCGCAGGGGGGATCAGCGACCGCAGCCCTTCCGAAAGACTGCCGGGCTCGACGGAATCGAGACCCGAAGTATTTCCCTGGAACGGCACGAACCAATCGTCGAGCCTGGTGAGCAGCGCTTCGTCGCTGACATCCGGCCAGGGCTCGCCGAGCGATCGGCGCAGGAAACCGATCCTTTCTCGCAATTGCATTCCATCCTTGGAGAATGGCAGAGCCTGGAGCCCGAGTTCACGCACGCCCTCCGCCAGGGCTTTTGCCGCCTGTTCACCGGCAGGCCGGGGCAGCGGCTTTTCTTCGAAAATGATGGCGCCGAGGCGCCTTACCTTGCGGGCGCGGACCTGGCGGCTTGTCCGGTCGAAGAAACATTCATCCTTCTGCTGGATCGCCCCGGCAAGTTCCGCCTCTACGCCTGCGCGGCTGATTTCCGCCGCAGCAAGAATTCTTGCCTGTGCCGCCCGGCCGGTAAGGTCTGCTATGACCAGCATTTGTGATGCGGCAAGCCGCTCGGTCTCCGGCAGTTCAGCTCCGCGGCCGTTTGCCATGACGAAGCGTCCCCGCCCGCCGCGCTGTAGCGCGATCCGGTCGGGATATGCATGCACCAGGAGCCGGCCTGCGGTCACCGGCTCGCTGGACTGTGACGTCTTCGGCAGGTTGGAGGCGATTCGTTCCGCCAGTCTGCGGGCCGATTCAGCACGGTCGCCGCGTTCGTTGCGAAACCGGCGCAGCCGCTCATCGAGATCGATGTCGCTGCCGCCGAGGCCCTGTTCGGTCAGAAGAACGGCAAGCAGGCAGGCCTCCCGGCCAAAGCCCTCTTCATTTGCGAAGATCGCCATCGCCGAAAGGCGGGGCGGAAGCGCAAGCTCCCGCATAAGCCGGCCGTGTTCAGTAAGGCTACCCTGGGGATCGAGCGCGCCGAGCTGCGTGAGCAGACCCCTTGCTTCGCTGAAAGCCGGTCCAGGCGGCGGATCCAGAAAGGCAAGCGTCTTCGGATCCTGCACGCCCCAATGGGCAAGGTCGAGCGCCAGGCCGGAAAGATCGCTGGCGAGGATCTGCGGCGGGGTGAAGGGTTGAAGCGCCGCCGTCTGCCCCGGATGCCAGAGTCGGACGGCGATGCCCGGTTCGGTACGGCCGGCGCGGCCCGCCCGCTGGTCGGCCGATGCGCGCGAGACCCGCACCGTCTCCAGCCGCGTGATCCCCGTCGCCGGCTCGAACACCGGCAGGCGTTGCAAGCCGCTGTCGACGACGATCCGCACGCCGTCGATGGTGATCGATGTCTCGGCGATCGATGTGGCAAGCACGATCTTGCGCTGCCCGGTCGGCGACGGCCTGATTGCCAGATCCTGCTCCTTCTGGGAAAGATTGCCGTAAAGCGGCACGATCACGGTTTCAGGTCCGAACTTGCCCTCCAGCCGTTCCGCCGTCCTGAGGATCTCCGCCTGTCCCGGCAGGAAGGCGAGGATGGAACCGGTTTCGCTCGCATGTGCTTCGACGATGGCGCGCGTCACGGAGCCCTCGATCCGTTCGTTCGGTGCCCGGTCTCGATGCCGGATATCGACCGGAAAGCTCCGCCCTTCGCTCTTGATCACCGGCGGATCGTCTAGCAGGCCCGCGACCCGATCGACATCGAGCGTCGCCGACATGACGAGAACACGCAGGTCGTCGCGCAACGCGGACTGCACGTCGAGTGCGAGCGCCAGGCCGAAATCCGCATCGAGCGACCGCTCGTGAAATTCATCGAAGATCACCGCGGAAATGCCGGTGAGCTCCGGATCGTCGAGGATCATCCTGGCAAAGACCCCCTCGGTCACCACTTCGATCCGGGTTCTGGCTGAAATCCGATTGTCGAGCCGCATCCGGTAACCGATCCTTTCGCCGACGGTCTCGCCGATGAGGGACGCCATCCGCGAGGCTGCCGCTCGTGCTGCCAGCCGCCGCGGTTCCAGCAGGATGATCCTGCCCGAACACCAGTCCTGATCGAGTAGCGCGAGCGGCACCAGCGTTGTCTTGCCGGCGCCCGGCGGAGCGGAGAGCACCGCCCGCGTGCCACGGGCCAGGGCCTCGGTGACTTCCCAGAGAACGTCGGTGATCGGCAGTTTCGGCAGGTTTCCGGCGATCGGTCCAGCCTTATAGGAAACAGCCATCAGCCGGACACCTGTCCGGAGGCATGCTGATAGGCGAGAATAGCACCGGCGAGATCCTCGAGCGCCGCGCCGACCGACTTGAAAAGCGTGATCTCGTCGACTCTGGTTCGGCCTGGATGCTTGCCGCGTGCCAATTCGGCAAGCTCGGCTTTTATATCTTCCATTGCCAGGATGCCGCTTGCGAGCGGCTGGACGATATCGCCTCCTTCCTGTGCGGCGCCCGCACGCGTGTCCACGAAGACGAAAGAGCGCCGCACCGCTTCATCATCGCTTTCGCGCATGCTTGGCTTGAAGGCGCCGACAAGATCGAGATGGGTGCCGGGCTTAAGCCACTCGCCGCGAATCAGCGGTTGGCTCGATAGCGTAGCGCAGGAAATGATATCCGCTTGGCAGGCTGCCGCACCAAGATCGTCGACGGCAACCGCGTCGAAGCCGAGTCCCCTTGCTTCCTTGGACGTCTCTTCTGCTTTTTCGTAGCCGCGTCCCCAGACAAGGAACCGCTTCAGCGGCCGCGTGACCGCATGGGCCTGTATCAGATTGAGCGAGAGGCGGCCCGTGCCGACCATCAGCATCGTCTCGGATTCTTCCCGTGCCAGATACCTTGCGGCAAGCGCTGACGTTGCAGCTGTGCGCCGCGCGGTAAGCTCCCCACCCTCGACGATCGCCAGCATCTCGCCGGTCTTGCCGGAGGAGAGAAGATAACTGCCGATGATCGTCGGAAGCGCGCGCAAATGATTATCGGGAAAGAGGTTGAGAATCTTTACGCCGATATGGTCGCCCGGCACCCAGGCCGGCATGAGCAGCATCACGGCGCTTGCTTCGCCCGGCACTTCCATCTCGTGATGATGACGGACCGGCATTACGCAATTGCTGCGGAACATCCGTTCAATCGCGTCGATCAGCTCCTTAAACG
>NZ_CP123000.1:4947500-5559109 GCF_029854435.1 Neorhizobium petrolearium
GTAGCGACTGTTTATCAAAAACACAGGGCTCTGCGAAGTCGAAAGACGACGTATAGGGTCTGACGCCTGCCCGGTGCTGGAAGGTTAAGAGGAGGGGTGCAAGCTCTGAATCGAAGCCCCAGTAAACGGCGGCCGTAACTATAACGGTCCTAAGGTAGCGAAATTCCTTGTCGGGTAAGTTCCGACCTGCACGAATGGCGTAACGACTTCCCCGCTGTCTCCAACATCGACTCAGTGAAATTGAATTCCCCGTGAAGATGCGGGGTTCCTGCGGTTAGACGGAAAGACCCCGTGCACCTTTACTATAGCTTTACACTGGCATTCGTGTCGGCATGTGTAGGATAGGTGGTAGGCTTTGAAGCGGGGACGCCAGTCTTCGTGGAGCCATCCTTGAAATACCACCCTTATCGTCATGGATGTCTAACCGCGGCCCGTCATCCGGGTCCGGGACAGTGTATGGTGGGTAGTTTGACTGGGGCGGTCGCCTCCGAAAGAGTAACGGAGGCGCGCGATGGTGGGCTCAGAGCGGTCGGAAATCGCTCGTCGAGTGCAATGGCATAAGCCCGCCTGACTGCGAGACTGACAAGTCGAGCAGAGACGAAAGTCGGTCATAGTGATCCGGTGGTCCCGCGTGGAAGGGCCATCGCTCAACGGATAAAAGGTACGCCGGGGATAACAGGCTGATGACCCCCAAGAGTCCATATCGACGGGGTTGTTTGGCACCTCGATGTCGGCTCATCGCATCCTGGGGCTGGAGCAGGTCCCAAGGGTTTGGCTGTTCGCCAATTAAAGCGGTACGTGAGCTGGGTTCAGAACGTCGTGAGACAGTTCGGTCCCTATCTGCCGTGGGTGTAGGAATATTGACAGGATCTGTCCCTAGTACGAGAGGACCGGGATGGACATATCTCTGGTGGACCTGTTGTCCTGCCAAGGGCATAGCAGGGTAGCTATATATGGACGGGATAACCGCTGAAGGCATCTAAGCGGGAAACCCCCCTGAAAACGAGTATTCCCTATCAGGGCCGTGGAAGACGACCACGTTGATAGGAGGCGTGTGGACGTGCAGCAATGCATGAAGCTTAGCCTTACTAATCGCCCGATCGGCTTGATCGTTCTCATTGACCATGCTCATCAAGCGGAGCTTGATGATGCTTTTGTTCAGCGCTCACGCGCGTACGCCCTTCGGGCTGCGCTCCGCGGGGGCGCCGGACGACCGGCGACGGACTAGCGTCCTGTATGGGTGCCATACGCACCGCAGTACGAAATCCGTCCCAATCGACGTGTTCATAAAAACCAATCACTACCGACAGTTCACCAATCACTGTCGGAGTGAACCAGCTTCTCAACAATCTCCGGCCTCAACGGCCGGAGCATTGCCCTTAGCCGACCTGGTGGTCATGGCGGGGTGGCTGCACCCGTTCCCATTCCGAACACGGCCGTGAAACACCCCTGCGCCAATGGTACTTCGTCTCAAGACGCGGGAGAGTAGGTCGCTGCCAGGTCTGCTAAAGGCAATGCCGCTGAAAAAACAAAGCAAACAATCTTCTCATCACGAAAACAAACGGCCCATGCCGATCCCAAGGGCCGCCCGCAAAGCGGCCTTTCTGCTTTGCAGAACTGATGTGAATATGAGGAAAACGTCCCGTTATATCACCGGTGCGTCCCTCACATGAAACAACTTGGCAAAACCAAGTTGATCAGGCAGAAGATGCAAGCGCTTCGCGCTTACATCACCGCGATAAATCCCAAAGGGATTTACGCTTGGCGCGGGGTGGAGCAGCCCGGTAGCTCGTCAGGCTCATAACCTGAAGGCCGCAGGTTCAAATCCTGCCCCCGCAACCAACGATCCCTGCGATCCCAAAGAGCCCCCTCCGTGGGGCTTTTTGCGTTTCTGGGTGCCGGAAACCGCAGCTTCTCCCATCAGTTCCTTAAGGACTGCCGTCTGTTCGTAAGCGCGTAGACCACCCCACGTATCTTTCGTACTGCTGATCGGCGATTTTCTGCATGAGTCATGCGGAGAATTCTATGAGCGACAGTGTGAATCACCCTCGAACCTTTGAGATTTTGACCGCGGAGCCCGTGCGAAGACGACGCAAGCCGCGTGCCTGGTCGGATGACGAAAAGGCGCGGATCGTCGCCGCGACGCTGCAGCCTGGGGCGAATGTCTCGGCGGTTGCCCGGTCTGAAGGCTTGGATCCCTCGCAGCTTTATGAGTGGCGTCGCAAGGCACTGGCATCGGGAGTTGTTGCGCCCCTGACGGAGGGAACGGGCAAGCAGATCAAGTTCGCGCGCGTTGAAACGGTAAGCAGCGGCTCGGTGGATATTGTTGTTGCAGATATGGTGGTGCGCGTCGGCGGCGATTTTGACCCTGATCATCTGGTGAGGGTTCTACGGGCGGCTCGCAAGGCATGATCGCCTCCGGTGTGGTGGTTTATGTGTCGTGCCAGCCGGTCGACTTCCGCAAGGGGGCCGCGTCGTTGATGGCGCTGGTGCGGGATGGCGGTCTCGATCCCTTCAATGGCGCGCTTTACGTCTTCCGGTCGAAACGAGCCGATCGTATTCGTATTGTCTGGTGGGATGGCAGCGGTGTCTGCCTCTATTCGAAAACCTTGGAAGATCAAGGCTTCTGCTGGCCGGGCATATCGGCGGCACGGATACGTCTGGACCATTCTCAGCTGATGGCGTTGCTGGCCGGAATGGATTGGAAAAAGATCCGCCCGAACAAGGTCAGGCGACCCTTGTTGACGGGCTGACCGCGCCTGCGGCAAGATGAATCATGCCGCTGTAATGGTTGGGAAAACGGCTGTTTTTGTGCTCTAATCCTTCCCATGGATTTGCCCCCTCACGACCTGCCGGACGACGTTGACGCGCTGAAAGCGATGGTTCTCGCGCTGGCGCGCGAGCAGGCTGCGAAAGAAGTCCGGCTGAAGGCCGCTGAAGCTGAGATCGCGCGGCTGGAGGCGGTGGAGAAGAGTGCCAACGAGCGGATTGCCAACCTCACATCGATCCTGAAGGTTCTGCAGCGCACCCAACATGGCACCCGTTCCGAGCGATTGCGGCTTGGCGTCAACGACGAACAGGTGTCCTTTGCCTTCGAGGAAGTCGAGACCGGCCTTTCGGCAATCCAGAGCGAGCTTGATCATGCGGCCAAAGACAAGCCGAAACGAGCACCACGTCCGCGCAAGGGTTTTGCCGCTCATCTCGAACGCATCGAGGAAGTGATCGAGCCGGAGATCCCGGCCGGCTGCGAGGGGCTGGAAAAGGTCCTGATCGGTGAGGATCGCTCGGAACGACTGGATGTCGTGCCGCCGAAGTTCCGGGTCATCGTGACGCGTCGCCCCAAATATGCCTTCCGGGGCAACGATGGCGTGCTCCAGGCTTTGGCACCGGCACACATCATCGAAAGTGGCCTGCCGACGGAGCGGCTGCTCGCCTATATCGCCGTCTCCAAATACGCCGACGGCCTTCCGCTCTACCGGCAGGAGGCAATCTATCTACGCGACGGTGTCGAGATCAGCCGATCACTGATGGCCCAATGGATGGGGCATCTGGGCTTCGAACTGCAGATATGCGCCGACTACATCCTTGAGCGCGTCAAGGAGGGCGAAAGGGTCTTCGCCGACGAAACGACCTTGCCCACTCTTGCGCCCGGTTCGGGGAAAACGACGAAGGCCTGGCTTTGGGCTTATGCTCGCGATGATAGACCCTATGGCGGAACCAGCCCGCCGATGGTGGCCTATCGGTTTGAGGACAGCAGGGGCGCTGATTGCGTGGCGCGTCATCTCGCCGGATTTGGCGGCATCCTGCAGGTAGACGGCTACTCGGCCTATACCAATCTCGCCAAGACGCGTGCCAAGGCCGGCAGCAATGAAACGATCCGGCTCGCAGGGTGCTGGGCGCATCTACGCCGCAAGTTTTACGACCTCCACATCAGTGGTGTCTCAAAGGCTGCAACGGACACGATCATCGCGATGATCGAGCTGTGGCGCATTGAGGATGAGGTCCGCGGTCGGGATGCCGACAGCCGTTCCATGCTGCGTCAGGAAAAATCTGTAACCATCGTCTCCGGCCTCTTTGATCTTTGGGAAAAGGAACTGGGCAAGGTCTCTGGCAAGTCCAAGACCGCCGAAGCGATCCGCTACGCGCTCACCCGGCGCGAAGCACTGGAGCGCTTCCTGACGGACGGCCGGATCGAAATTGACTCCAATATCGTCGAGCGCGCGATCAGGCCCCAAACAATTACGAGAAAGAACAGTCTATTCGCCGGCAGCGAGGGTGGTGGACGCACTTGGGCGACGGTCGCCACCCTCTTGCAGACAGCCAAGATGAACAACGTCGATCCGCTTGACTGGCTCTCCCAGACCTTGAACCGCATCGCTCAAGGCTGGCCCGTATCTGAAATCGAGGCGCTCATGCCCTGGAACTTCAAGTCCCACGCCATCGGCTGACCGCTTACGATAGGCACGGATATGTGGCAACGGGAATGGACCGACCGACAGAGGCTTCGGACATGTCAAGCCGGGCACTCTACAAGCACGCCCGCAGCAAGGCGCAGCTCATGGTCGCCGCGCTGAACGAACGGCCCCTCGGTTCATGCGGCGCATCAATGTACAAAGCGTGGATTTTCTCTTCTCCGCGCCGGAAGACTGGATCCGCGTCGAAGGCGCTCGGGGATGCCTGTTTCTTCGCGCCCGGCCCGAGACCGGCGGCGAGACGCCGGGATCAACAAGGCCGTGAAGGCACATAAAACCGAGTTCAGCAGGCGGGTGCGCGAATCCTTGCGGCAGATATTGGTCGCGACAGTCCAGTCTTGGTTGAGCAGGTGATGATCCTTTTCGAAGGCGCAACCCACGCGGCGGTTTACATGAGTTCCTAAGCGGTTTCGGCCGCACGGACCGCGGCAGCACTTCTTGTTCAGGCGGCGCGGTCATGACTCCGACTGTCCGCATCGGCGCTACGGGCTTTGGCCTGATTGCCGTGTGTTATGGGTTCGCCCGTTTTGCGTTCGGCCTGTTTCTGCCGCAGATCGATGGCGAGTTCGACTTCGGCTCGACACTGAGCGGGTGATTTCCGGCGGCTCCTTCGCCGGCTATTGCGCCCGCAATCATCGCTTCGGCCGTAGTGACGGAAAAGGTCGGTGCGCGGGCTGTCGCTACCGGTGCAGCCATCGTGGCCGCCTTAGATTGTTCGGCATCAGAGAATTTGGCAGGACGACATCCACAGTCCGATTGGTTTGAAAGCTGTCACCCGACGCGGTCTGCCCTCTTCCAAGCGTAACCGGTCGCCGATCACGCCTCTGGCTGCTGCCAATGAGGATAGGTCACATAGGCGGTGACGGCACCATCCTCGTGGGAGCGGATCATCACCCTGTCGCCTTTCTGCATGGCGATGATCTCTCCGGGACCTGCCGTCACCGATTTGTGGCCGTCGGAGACGGTGATCTTTCCTTCAAGGATCACCATTGTGTCGTGCACGGCCATAGTCTCTTCCAGGGTCTGGGCCGGCCCATAGCGCCCAAAACCGATGGTGACCGGCCCACCGTGACGCTGGTCGAGGAGGTTGCCGGTGAAGATGTCGCCATCCTGCCCTGGCGAGCGTTCGAGCGCTGCGTCGGCAATGGTGAACCTGTGAACGGTCATGGACTAGCTCCTTCGAAATTGGCTGAGGGAATTGAATGCGGCATGCCCCTCCGGACCGACGCCGCGGGGCCGGGGGGCGATGGCTCGACTGAACTGCGGGACAGAGCATAGCGCCCTGTCCCGCACGCGCGTTAGTTGGCGATGAACGCCAAAATGTCCTCGTTCAGCACATCTGCATTGACCGTCAACATGCCGTGAGAATAACCGGGGTAGGTCTTCAGCGTGCCATTCGGCAGCAGTTTGACCGCCTTGGTGGCCGAGGCGGCGATCGGAACGACCTGATCGTCCTCGCCGTGCAATACCAGCGTCGGTACGGTGATTGCCTTGAGGTCCTCGGTCTGGTCGGTTTCCGAGAAAGCCTTGATGCCATCGTAGTGGGCCTTGGCGCTACCCATCATGCCTTGCCGCCACCAGTTCTGGATGAGGCCTTCATGGACCGCTGCACCGTCACGGTTGAAACCGTAGAAGGGGCCTGCCGGAACGTCGCGGAAAAACTGGGCGCGGTTGCTTGCCAGCGCCGACCGGAAGCTGTCGAAGACCTCCATCGGCGTGCCTTCGGGGTTGCTGTCGGTTTTCAGCATCAGCGGCGGAATCGCGGCGACGAGGATAGCCTTGGCCACCCGGCCGGCCGGTTCACCATGCCGTGCCACATAGCGTGCGACCTCCCCACCGCCGGTGGAATGGCCGATATGAACCGCGTTCCGCAGATCCAGCGCTTTTGCGACGGCAAAGGCGTCGGCTGCATAGTGATCAATGTCGTGCCCCTCGGCAACCTGCTCCGATCGTCCGTGGCCGCGCCGGTCATGCGCGACGACGCGATAGCCCTTCGACAGGAAGAAAAGCATCTGCGCGTCCCAATCGTCTGAACTGAGCGGCCAACCATGGTGGAATAGAATGGGCTGTGCATCCTTGGGACCCCAGTCCTTGTAGAAAATCTGAACGTTGTCGTCGGTCGTGACAAAGCCCATGGTGAGTCCTCCTTCTGACAGTTTGAGGGTAACAGGTTCGCCGGCACGCGCGATGCCCGGCAGTAATGTGAAGCTTGCGACAAGTGCCGCGGCCGAGGTCAGGGCATCGCGGCGGCTGAGCGGCAGGTTTTGGGTAGAGATTGGAGGCATGGAGACGTTCCGTGGTTTAATCCAAAGGCGAAGGTTGCGATCATGCGCGGCGGCCTCGGCGACGGGCTCGTATACGGATGTGCGGTTAGAAGGGTCGTGGGTGTGCCCATGGCTGACCTTCCAGTGTCTAGGTTTGCCGGCAGACATGCTCCCAAGTGTTGTCGGAAGACTTGATGGCATCTCGACAAGCGATGCGATAGTCCGCCATGGCGGGAAGCTGTGTCGCCAAACGCGGAACACCGAACGGATTTGGCCTCACGCCTCCGAATCGGCAGATCATGCAGTCGGATCGCCGACATCGCTGTCTGGCCGTTCAGATCACCTGCCGCGACTGCGCACGTCCAGCGATCCTCTCGCGACTCCTGCCGCCCGGCAGATCACCGGGACGATCCTCACTGTGGACAGCGGAGCGCTTTCGTGAAAGCGCAATGCAATTGGTGGTCGCTCGATGATGGTCGGGCGAAGGTTGGCCGGTGCCCCAATCCTTGTGGAAAAGCCGGGTGCCGTAAATTAGGTCATCTCAACTCTTATCGTTGTACTCGCGACTCTTTGCGGAGTTGTATCGCTGAAGCCACGGGTTGTGTGTTCCGCTTCTTGCGACATAGTTTTGCGAATGTGGAGGCTATTCAGCCTCAAACTGCAACTATACCAAACGCGGTGAAGAATGCGGGTTTCGGTAATTCGCGGACAGGGATTCCATTAAATCCCGGACAGCAATTTCACTAAATCCGGGACAGCATTTCCGCTAATTCGCGGACAGCGATTCCGGTAAATCCCGGACAGTCTTTCGGGATAAAGAGATCGACTTTCGCACGCGCCGTTTTGCCATTCTGGACCTCGATTTGAACGAGGGGCTGATGAATGGCGAGACGGAAGCAGGCGAGACTTACTGACGTGAAGGACATTCGATCGATATTGCGACTGACGTACGAACAGGGGCTTTCGGTTCGTGCGATATCGGAACGGCTGAAGATCAGCAAAACGACCATTTCGACCTACCTGCTGCGGGCGCGTGAGGCCGGGCTGACAGGCTGGCCGTTGCCGCCTGGGCTGGACGATGATGGCATTCTGCAGCGCCGCCTGTTCCATCGTCGCGGCCGTCCGCCCCAGGACATGCACGAACCCGACTGGGGCAAGATCGCCAGTGAATTGAAGCGGAAGGGCGTGACACTGACGCTGTTGTGGCAGGAATATCGCGAACGGCACCCCAACGGTTACGGATACACGTGGTTCTGCGAGCGGTTCGCCGCTTTCGAACAGCGCGCCAACGCCACCTTCCGCAATCGCCACACAGCCGGCGCGGCGATGCAGACCGACTACGCCGGCCAAACCGTCCCGGTGATCGATCCGGTGACGGGCGAAATCCGGCTGGCGCAGATCTTCGTCGCGGTTCTGCCAGCCTCCTTGTACACCTTCGCCTATGCAAGCTTCACTCAACGGTTGCCGGACTGGATCGAGGGTCAGCAGCGGGCGCTGGGTTTCTTCGGTGGTGTGACGAAAGCCATCGTCTGCGACAACCTCAAGGCCGGCGTTGCCAAGCCCTTGTGGTTCGAGCCGACCATCAACGCCACTTTTGCGGCATTCGCCGAGCATTACGACACGACGATCCTGCCGACCCGTCCGAAACGGCCGAAGGACAAGGCTAAGGTCGAAGGCAGCGTTCTCATCGTCGAGCGCTGGATCCTGGCGCGGCTGAGAAACGACCGTTTCTTCAGCCTTGTCGATCTCAACGTGCGGATCAGCCAGCTTCTCGACGATCTCAATAGCCGGCCGATGCGCCGGGTTGGCAAATCCCGGCGGCAGCTCTTCGAGGAGATCGAGCAAGACGCGCTTGCGCCCTTGCCGGCAACGCCATTCGAATACTCCGAATGGAAGTCGGCAAAGGTTCATCCCGACTACCATGTCGAGGTCGACAAGGCCTTCTATTCCGTGCCGCACCGCCTGATCGGCCGCAAGGTCAATGTCCGGCTTACAAGCCGGATCGTCGAGATCTTCCATGATCACCAACGCGTCGCCAGCCACCGCCGGACGTCGCAGCGGGGCGGTCATGTCACCGTCAACGAGCACATGCCGAAGACACATCAGCATTATGCCAACACGACACCTGCGAGCCTCATCAAGCAAGCTGCAAAGATTGGCCGCAACGCTGCAATCCTGATCGAGCGGCTGATGCGCGATAGACCTCATCCTCAGCAAGGATACCGCGCCGCTCAAGGCGTTCTATCGCTTGCGCGCCGGTACGGCCCCGAGCGTCTGGAAGCGGCGTGCGATCGGGCACTGACGATCAATGCGCTCAGCTATTCCTCCGTCAGCACCATCCTCAAATCCGGTCTCGATCAGACCCCGCCTGGTGTTGAGCCGGTCAAGCCCACCCCGGTGCATGGCAACATCCGCGGCAGCTCCTATTACCAGTGAAGAAAGGAAGATACTCACATGCTCACACATCCAACCCTCGACCAGATGCATGCGCTCGGCCTATCCGGCATGGCGGCAGCATATCGCGACCTTGCCAATCAAACTGAGGGCATCGATCTCAACCGCGATGAATGGCTCGGCCTGATGCTCGATCGGGAGATGGCCGTGCGCGGCGACAAGCGCCTGACCAACCGGCTTGCAATCGCCAAACTGCGTTTCCCCGACGCTTGCATCGAGAATATCGACTTCGCCGCCCATCGCGGCCTCGACCGCCGACAGCTCCTCTCGCTTGCCCAAGGCGAATGGCTCAAAGCCCATGAGCACTTGATCCTGACCGGACAAACGGGAACGGGCAAAACCTGGCTCGCCTGCGCCATCGGACGGCAGGCGGCCCGCCTCGATTATTCCGTTCTCTATGTCCGCATGCCCCGTCTCTTCGAGGATTTGGCGCTGGCGCGCCTCGACGGGCGGTTTCCCCGATTGGTCGACAAGCTCGCGCGTGTTCAATTGCTCATCCTTGATGACTGGGGAACCCACGCGCTCAGCGATCAGCAGCGGCTCGATCTCCTGGAAATCTTCGAAGAGCGCTACCGCCGGAAATCCACTCTGATCACTGCCCAGCTTCCCGTCGCGCAGTGGCACGAGATGATCGGCGAACCAACGATCGCTGACGCCATCCTCGATCGTATCGTCCATAACGCCCATCGAATTGCGCTCGAGGGAGACAGCATGAGGAAGCAAAAACCAAGACCGCTCTTGACCGAAGCGCAAAACGCCGAAATCAATAACCAATGACATCAACCAGGCGAACGAAAGTCGATCCCGCCAGACTGTCCGCGATTTAGTGAAACGACTGTCCGGGATTTACCGGAATCGATGTCCCGTTAATCCGAAATCCGCAGTGAAGAACACTGAATGGCGGGACGGGGTCTATTTTTGGCCGGCGCCCGGCTGCTCAAGCATGTGAGATCGGAAGGGCGAATGCATGGCTGAAGCGAGCTTGGGGCAGACGATCGGGCCTGCGATCGTCCTGATGGGGGCAGCGGTTGTCGCGGTGCCCTTGTTTCGGCGGCTCGGCCTTGGGTCGGTTCTGGGCTATTTTGCTGCTGGCGTGCTTGTTGGTCCGTCGGTGATCGGATTGTTCACTGATGCCCTGTCCATTCTGCATTTCTCGGAACTCGGGGTGGTGATGTTCCTGTTCGTCATCGGACTGGAGTTGCGCCCATACAAGCTGTGGGCCATGCGTGGCCAGATCTTCGGACTGGGCCTCATGCAGGTGGCGGCGGCAACCGCAGCCCTGACGCTGACGGGCATGCTGGTCTTTGGCCTTTCCGGCCCAGTGGCTTTCATTGCCGGGGCAGGTTTCGTCCTTTCCTCGACGGCCGTCATCATGTCGGTCCTCCAGGATCGCGGCGAGATTTCCGGCGCCGAGGGCCAGAAATCGGTCTCCATCCTCCTCTTCGAAGACCTGATGATCGTGCCGCTCCTGGCGGTGGTCGCCTTCTTGTCGCCTCTGTCCCAGGGACAGTCGGGATGGATGGACGTTTTGCTGGCGCCTGGCGCGTTGCTCGTTCTTTTGGGTGTATCAAGATGGGGCCTGAACCCGTTCTTCGCGCTGCTGGCGCGGGCGCGAACGCGCGAAGTGATGACGGCGGGTGCGCTGCTGGTCGTGCTTGGAGCAGCATTGCTGATGGCCGGCGCTGGTCTTTCCATGGCAATGGGCGCATTCCTTGCCGGGGTGATGCTGTCGAGCTCCAGCTACCGGCATCAGATCGAAAGCGACATCGAGCCGTTTCGCGGCCTGCTTATGGGCCTGTTCTTTATGGCCGTCGGCATGTCGCTCGATCTTTCCGTGGTTGCCGCGGAATGGTGGTTCCTGTTGTCCATGCTGTGCGCCTTCATCGTCGCAAAAGGCGTCGTGGTCTATGCGGTTGCACGTTCATTTGGCAGTTCCAGTCATCAGGCATTGCACCGCACCTCCATGTTCCTGCAGGGCGGCGAGTTCGCCTTCGTGCTCTACGCTGCCGCGACCACAGGCGGCGTGATTGATGCGCGCGAAAATGCACTGTTTACCACCGTCGTGATCTTCTCCATGGCCCTGACGCCGCTTCTCATGATCGCGGCAGACAGGCTGCTGCGAAGCGAGGCATCGATGGAGGGCGTTGAGGTGGCCCGGGATCTCAATGGACGTGTGCTCATTATCGGTTTCGGCCGCTTCGGACAGATCGCTTCGCAACTGCTGCTTTCCAAAGGTGTCAGTCTCTCGGTGATTGACATGAATCCCGACCGTATCCGCGAGGCGGGACGATTTGGGTTCAAGGTCTTTTTCGGTGACGGCACCCGGCTTGATACTCTGCGCCACTCCGGGGCTGGTTCCGCCGAGGCACTGATGATCTGCATCGACGACCCCAAAGCCGCAATACAGATCGCTGAACTGGCGCAGCATGAATTTCCGCAGGCAAAGATTCTGGTGCGCAGCTATGATCGCGGACATGCCGTGGATCTGATCCGCGCCGGCGTGGACTATCAGATCCGAGAGACGGTCGAATCCGCCTATCTGATGGGAGCGGAAGGCCTGCGAGCGTTGGGTTATGCCGAGCTTGATGTGGAGGAAGCTGCCGAATGTCCGTCAACGGGACAATGAGCGACTGTCCGAGCAGGTGCAAGGAGACGCCATGTCTGGACGGGATCGCCTGCACATTCGGCCCGTCCCCGAGCCGCTAAGCGGAGTCGCAGCGTCGAAATAGACAGCCTGATGCTGCGTCGCACCGGCCTGGCCTGGCAGGTGGCGACGCGGCCGCAGGCATTCCCTTTCCCTGCAACCCACGCGCGTAGACATGCCTCGTGCTTGATGACGCGCGATGGATGGACGGTCCCGACGCATCAGGCGGGGCACGCTTCACTCTTCGCAAAGGAAATGCACATGAAAGCCGCGGTCTATAACAACCCTGGCCCTCCAGCGGTCCTGAGATATGTCGATGTGCCCGCTCCCGTCTGTGGGCCAGATGATGTCCTGATTGCTGTCGAGGCGATTTCGATCGAGGGTGGCGACCTTATCAACCGGCGATCGACACCACAGCAGTCCGACTGGGTCGTCGGCTATGCTGCGGCCGGAACCGTGGTGGCGATCGGTGAAAATGTTCGCGATCGGTCAGTCGGAGAAAGGGTGGCTGCCTTCGATATGCTGGGATCGCATGCGGAACTCTGGTCGGTGCCTGCCACGCGTACATGGCTGGTTCCGGATGGTCTGGAGATGGGCCAAGCCGCCGCGCTGCCCATTTCGTTCGGAACCGCATATCATTGTCTGATCACTCGAGGCGGCCTGCGTGAAGGTGAGACGATCCTGATCCAGGCTGCCGCCGGCGGTGTCGGTCTGGCCGCTATCCTACTGGCGCACGGGCTGGGTGCTACCGTGATCGCCGTAGCGAGCGGTGGCGAGCGACAGGCACGCCTGACTGCGCTGGGTGCGTCACATGTCCTCGACCGCCTGGAAAATGACGTGGTCAAAGAGGTTCTTCGGTTGACGGGCGGCGACGGGGTCGACCTCGTCATCGATCCAGTTGGCTCGACCTTGCAGGCCTCGCTATCCGCACTTGCTCCCGAGGGCCGCCTCGTGTTCGTCGGGAATGCCGGCGGCGGGGAGCTCAATGTCGAACTGTGGCAACCAATGCAGAATAATCAGACGCTTCACGGCGTCTTCATGGGGGCGCTGTTCGAGAGGCCTGCCGTGCATGGCACGGTTGACGAACTTCTCAGGGCAACGGCGGAAAAACGTCTGGAAGTCGTGATCGACCGGGTGTTTCCACTGCGCGATGCATCGAAGGCACATGAGTACGCAGAAACAGCTAAACCGTTGGGTCGCGTCGTGATGATACCGTGACCTTTGGCATATCGGCACTCGGTCTCATGTCTTCCGAAGACGGAGTAGAGCTGTAGCGCTATCTTGTCGACTCCGGGCCGTGGTTGAAACACTCGATCAGCATCTCGGTCAGCACCCGGACTTTTCTTGCAGGACGCTGCCCCGGCGGTCTGACTACATATATGCCGGCCGGAGGTGGCGGATGGTGTTTCATGACCGGAACCAACTCGCCTGAGGCCAGATAATCTTTTACAAGGTCGTCAGGGAGCGCGGCGATGCCCAAGCCGGCTACTGCAGCGACGGCGAGAGCGGCCCCGTTGTCGGCCTTGAAGCGCCCCTGCGGGCGAATGGTTATAATCTTGTCCCCATCCATCACCTGCCAGGTTTCCGTGCCTTGCATGAGAGCCTGATGGGTGACAAGCTCGTCCGGTGTCTCCGGCGCACCATGGATTTTGATGTAATCGGGGCTTGCGACGAAACTCCCATAGAGGGGACCGACGCGTCTTGCGATCAGGCTGGAGTCCTGAAGATTGCCAACGCGGATCGCGCAATCGTAGCCTTCTGCGATCAGATCCACGAAACGATCACTGTAACAGGTCTGGATCTGGAGATGAGGATGGCGGCGTGCCATTTGCGCAATCACCGCTGCGAAATGCGTAGGGCCAAAGGATAGCGGTGCGGCAAGCCGCAAGCGGCCGCGGAGCTCACCGGCCGGCAGGATGGTTTCCCTTGCCACATCGATTTCGGCTGAAATCCTCGCTGCGTAGTCGCGGAAGGTTGCGCCCGCCTCTGTCAGAGAAGCCCCGCGTGTGGATCGGGCCAGAAGTTGGACACCAAGCTCTGCTTCAAGCCGTACAAGCCGTCGGCTGACCATCGACTTGGAGATGCCAAGGCGTAGCGCGGCCGATGTGACGCCTCCCGCATCGGCAACTTCGACGAATGTCCGGAGATCTTCGATATCCATTCAGCGTTCCTCATTCTGCGACACAGCTTAGCACAGACAAGGACTACCGCATCACAAACAGGAATGACAAGTTTCGTCCCGCGGCAGCGCCTCGGAGGGCGCATGTCTTTTGAGCAAACGCGCTTCAATAAACCGCCAACATAGGATGAAACCATGACCTTTCGTAACGGCCTTGACTCACTTCTCCGCCCCGAAGATTCCGTCCTCGTCCTGATCGATCATCAGCCTTACCAACTGGCGAACCTGAACAGCCATGATCCTCATATGGTGGTCAACAACACGACCGCGCTGGCGAAGCTGGCAAAAGCCTTCAATGTTCCGACCATTCTGACCAGCGTGATCGCGGCGCGCGGTGGACTTCTCTTTAAGCAGATCACCGAAGTGTTCCCTGGCCAGGAAGTCATCGATCGCACCTGGGTGAACACCTGGCAGGACGAGAATGTGGTGAACGTCGTCAAGGCGACCGGCCGCAAGCAGTTGATCATCGCCGGCCTGTGGACCGAGGTCTGCGTCGCAATGCCTGTCATCCAGGCCGCCGGCGAAGGCTGGGACGTGACCGTGATCACCGACGCGTCGGGCGGGATTTCGAAGGAGTCTCACGAAGTTGCCATCCAGCGAATGATTGCGGCCGGCGCGAACGTGATGACCGTGATGGCGCTTGCTGGCGAATGGCAACGCGATTGGGCGCGCACCGAGCATGTCGAGGAGCTGACCGAGATTCTCATCCAGCACTTCGGCGGCAGCGGTATCGCATATCTTTGGGAGCAGCAGCTTCTCAACACGCCGGTGCCGACCACCCAAAGCGGGCACTAAAACCTAACGAGATGACGGGGTTCTCGATGAACGTGTCGCAAGAGTCCGGACGGTGCGTTGAACCTCGTTGTCTCTTTTTCATGACGGGTCGAAGTATCTGAAGCACCGGCTTGATTGTGCGCATGATGAATTTCCAGCGTCAGTCGCCGGCGTAGACTGATAAACAACCAGGGACCAAAAATGGAAATCGGAATCGACAGTTTTGCAGCCATCCTCCCGGATCCGGCCACAGGCAAGCTTCCTTCGGCGACCGAGCGTATGGCCGAACTCATCGAGGAGGTCGTCGTCGCGGACCGCGTCGGGCTCGATATCTTTGGCATAGGTGAGCATCATCGCGGCGAGTTTCTTGATTCTGCCCCAACTGTCATTCTGGCCGCGGCAGCCGCCCGGACCAGCCGGATCAGATTGACGAGCGCGGTGACCGTTCTGAGCGCCGCCGACCCGGTGCGGGTTTTTCAGGAGTTCGCAACTCTCGATCTGATTTCCAAAGGCCGTGCGGAAGTCGTTGTCGGCCGAGGTTCGTTCGTGGAAGCCTATCCGCTATTCGGTCTGGATACGCGGGATTATGACGACCTTTTTGCGGAGAAGCTTGACCTGTTTCTCAAACTTGGCGAGGCGACCAATATTACATGGGAAGGTCGCTTCCGTCCGGCCCTCAGAGGGCAAGGTGTTTTTCCGCGTCCCCATCAAGCACAGCTACCAGTATGGATCGGAGTCGGCGGCACGCCGCAATCCTTCGCGCGCGCCGGAGCGCTTGGCCTGCCGCTGATGATCGCAATCATCGGAGGGAGTTTCGAGCGCTTCCGTCCGCTCGTCGATCTCTATCGTGAGGCCGGCATGCGCGCGGGGCACAGTCCGGAGAAGCTCAAGGTCGGCGTCCACGCGATGGGATTCGTGGGCGAGACCAGCGCGGCAGCGAAGGATGCCTTCTTTCCGGGATGGGCGCAACTGACGACGAAGATCGGTCGCGAACGCGGCTGGTCGCCGCCGACGCGCCAGCAGTTCGAAGCTATGGCAGGTGCGGAGGGCGCATTCCTGGTCGGTGACCCGAAGACCGTCGCAGCCAAGATGCTGCAGGTCAGCGAAGCGCTTGGCGGCGTTTCGCGCATCACCTTCCAGATGAGCACGGCCTCTCTCGATACGGCAGCGATGAAGAGATCGATCGAACTTCTTGGCACTGAGGTCGCGCCGATCATCCGGGAAGCGCGGTAGCCGAATGGATATCGAAGATCTGCGGACCTTCGTCGAGGTCGCCGATGCCGGGGGCGTTTCTCCCGCAGCACGTCGACTGGGGATATCCAAGTCGATGGTCAGTCGGCGTCTCATCCGGCTCGAGGGGGCGCTCGGCATCCAGCTTCTTGCGCGAACGACCCGTGGCGCCGGTCTCACGGAAGCCGGGACGACGTTTCGGGAACATGCAGCAAGGGTCTGTGCGGAGATCGACATTGCGCGAGAAACGATACTGCCTGCCGGCGACCTTCGCGGGCGCCTGCGGGTGGCCCTTCCGCTCACATCAGGCCCGGTGCATTTTGCGCCCGTGCTTGCGGAGATGGCGCGCCACCACCCGCAGCTTCAGATCCACGCCGAATACAGTGATCGGTTCGTCGATCTGATCGCGGACGGCTTCGATTGCGCGATCCGGGTCGGCGCCCTCCGCGACTCGAACCTGATTGCAAGACGCGTTGGTCAGATCTACGGCAAGCTGGTGGTGAGCCCGGACTATATCAGAATACATGGTTCGCCTGAAACACCGGACGAAATCGTCGCCCACCAAGCGTTGGTTGGTGCCGAAACGTGGCGGTTCATGGATGGTGAGAAGATCATCACTGTACAACCGCAAGGCCGTTTCAGGTCCGACAACGGTGCGGCGCTCGCCAGTGCAGCCGCAGCAGGGCTTGGTATTGCGTGGCTCCCCGATTGTGTCACCCATGACTATCTTGTCTCCGGCGCGCTCGTTCCAATCATGACCCGCTATCCGCTGCCGGTGGGTGGGGTCTACATCGTGCGGCCGCCCAGCCCGCACCCGTCGCGAAAGGTGCGTATCCTCTCCGAGTTCCTGGTCGAATCGTTCGAAAAAAATCTTCATTTGTGAGGCGCAGGGAGTCGATGCTTTCGACTGCACGTTCCGCTTTTTGCGACACAGCTCTCCGCGCCGTGCAGCTAGTCGTAATCGCGCTCACCTGTTAGTCACCTGGACCATGCAAAGGCTCCTGCGCTCTACGCGGGTGGGGGATCGCCAGGCGAAGAGGAGAGGTGAACGCGTATGAGTTGGAACCCTGCAATCGAACCAGGCTGTCCTGACGAGGTCGGCATCGATGCCATCGAAACGCTCATCGTTCCGCGCTCCCGCGACCTTGGCGGCTTTGAGGTTCGGCGCGCTTTGCCGGCGTCAAAACGGCAAATGGTTGGACCATTCATCTTCTTCGATCAGGCGGGACCGGCCGAGCTCCTGAGCGGGCAAGGCGTCGATGTCAGGCCGCACCCGCATATTGGTCTGGGGACCGTTACGTACCTTTTTCGCGGTGATTTTCATCACCGCGACAGCACCGGCGCGGACCAGATCATCCGCCCCGGCGAGTTGAACTGGATGATTGCCGGGCGCGGTGTGACCCATTCGGAGCGGACCACGGCGGCGGCGCGAAGCGGCCCGAACAGCTTGTTCGGGATTCAGACCTGGGTGGCCTTGCCCGAAAGCCACGAGGATATGGCGCCCGTATTCGAACATCATGGCAAGGAGGCGCTGCAGACAATCGAGGACAATGGGGTCTCGGTTCGGCTTATCCTTGGAAACGCGTATGGCAAGCGTGCGCCTGCCACGATGCTGTCCGAGACATTTTATGCCGACGTAACGCTTGAAGCGGGAAGCCGATTGCCAATGCCGGACGACCATGAAGACCGGGGCATCTACATCGTCGAAGGCACGATCTCGATAGCCGGTCAGGAGTACGAAGCGCCTCAGATGATGGTCTTCCGTCCAGGCGACAAGATTACGGTCGCGGCTGGCGAGAGAGGCGCGCGGCTGATGATCCTGGGCGGTGCGACACTCGCCGGACCCCGATATATCTGGTGGAACTTCGTTGCCTCGTCGCAGGAGCGTATCGAAGCCGCAAAGGCCGAGTGGCGCGCCGAAAACTGGGGCAAGGGCCGCTTCGATCTTCCGGTCGACGACCGGAATGAGCACATCCCGCTTCCAGAGTGATGAGGGCGGCCTTTCATCGGATGACAAATTGCAGAAGATTGCCCCCGTTATCGAGTGCATGAGACGAGAAGGCGCGTTTATTTAAAGTGAGGATTGTTCTCCCGCTCCAGCACAGATCTTACGGCTGGTCGCTCGAGCATCTGGTTCATGTGTCTCGTGAAATCCTTCAGCGTGTCCATCGGCAACCCGTTGGTCCTGCCCCAGCCGTAGAAGACAAGTGCGTAGGGATCCGCCACGGTGTACCGGTTCCCCATGATCCACGTGTTGCCGGCAATAAGGCTGTCGATTTCCTGCATGCTCTCCCAATAGGATGATACCGCCTTGGCGCGAATGTCCTCATACGCCTCTTCACGATCGGCGAAGCGGTAAGGCCGGAACTTCGCGCGCTGGAAGATATGAGGGGTGTTCGAGAACCAGGCCATCTGTGCGATGCACTGCATTTGCTCGACGATATTGGTCGGAAACATGCCGGTTTCCGGATTGGTCAAGCCTATATATGTCAAGATGGCAGTGTTTTCCGTGATCACCCGGCCGTCCTGCGCGACAAGCGCCGGCACTTTGCCGCGAGGGTTGACGGCAAGGTATTCCGGCGTGAGGTGCTGGTTCTTCGACAGAAGCGTTTCCACGGGTCTGAATGGCTTGCCCGTTTCCTCCAACGCGATGTGTGGGGCCAGCGAACAGGCGCCTGGACTATGGAACAGGATCAACTCGCCCGTCAGTTCCGAAGTCTTACCCGAAACCGCAAGTCCATCAGTCATCTTGAACTCCCCCTGTTATTCGCTCGAGGAAGCATTCTGGGATGCCCCAAGAGCCATCTACCGTGCCGCTCGCGCGCTTCATGCCATCAGGGCAGTCATGATCCGGTCTCGCGTCATCGGCATATCATGGATGCGGGTGCCAAGCGCATGGGCAACCGCATTGCCAATCGCGGCGGCAGTCGGTCCGCCGGCGCATTCGCCGACGCCGAGCGGCGGGTGTTCTCCGGCCTCGACAAGCTCAACGCTGATTTCAGGCATGTCCGAAAACCGGATGACCGGATAGCTTTCCCAGTCAAGGCTTGCGATACCCTGCGGGCCGAAGCGGACTTCTTCCATCAATGCCCAGCTGATGGCCTGGACAATGTTGCCCTCGATCTGGTTGACGAGTCCGTCGGGATTGATGACGAGGCCTGCATCCACGGCGCACCAGACGTTGGTGACGCGCACTGCTTCGTCAACCTGGACCGAGGCGACGACGGCAGCGTAGGCCGAAGAATTCTTGTAGCGGGCCAACCCAAGGCCCAGCCCGCTTCCGGCGCCGCCGGCGTCACGTGACGACCAGTCCGCCATAGCTGCGGCTTTTTCCAGAACACGGCGGGCGCGCGGGTCGGAAAGAATGGCCAGTCGATAGGAGAGGGGGTCCTCGCCTGTGCGTACTGCCAGATCATCAAGAAGGCCCTCGATGGCGAAAACGTTCAAAGTCGCCCCCAGGCCTCGCAGCGACGAGGTCCGCACCGGCACGTCATGGATCAGATGCAGGTCTATCCGTTTGGCATCCATGTCGTAGAGCGGAATGCTGTTGCGGGTGGCGCCGCCGCCACGTTCCAGGGGGATATCGAAAGGCCTGCGTTCCGGCGGCGGCTCCTTCAACGCATCGGCTGCGAGCAGATAGGCTCCCCCCACGCCGGGGCGCTGGCCATGGGTGGCACTCCAGATTTCTGTCGTCCAGTCGACGGGACGGCCCGCCGGGTCGAGCGCCGCATGTACGGTAACCGCCATGGCGGAGGAGAGCGGTTCGTAGCCAAACTCCTCTTCGCGCCGCCACATGAGGCGGATCGGCTGGCCGGGAAGCGCAAGGGCCACGAGAGCGGCATCCAGCGCTGCGTCATCCGCGCCGTTATGCCCATAGCAGCCGGCGCCCTGCATATGGTGGCACGCGACCTTGTCGAGAGACAGGCCGACGGTCTTTGCGATGTTTTCCCGCAACGGATGCATGCCCTGGGCATGCGACCAGACGGTCAGTATGTCATCGCAGGAAAGTGCAATTGCGCAGGAGGGGGCGATGGAGCCGTGAGACAGGAAGGGGCGAGTGAAGCGCGCGGAGACGCGGTCTGGCGCCGGCTCGGGGAGCGGATCTCCAACAAGCTGGTCAATTGAAGGCTGCGATGCGACCCAGTCGGGCATCGCCTGTTCGGGGTCCAAGGCCCTGGCATTTTCCCAGACGGCGCACTCTGCCGCGGCTATCGCTGCAGTGCGGACGGCCGTTTCGTCGATACCGACAAAAGCCACGAAGTTGTCGATGCGCACAATCTGGATAGCGGCTCCGGCCCTGCGCCGGATGGCATCCTCATCCAGGCCGATCAGGGTCGCTCCGCGGCCGGGCTGACGCAAGGTGCGGGCGTGCAGCATTCCGGGTAGCGCCATATCCTGGATGAAGCCGGACCCGGTCAGCTTGGCCCGCAAGTCGATCCGCGGCACCGAGGTGCCGACAAGGCGGTAAGTGCTCCTGGGTTTCGGCGGAACCGCGCCCGTGGCTTCGGCGGAGAGGTCGATCTCGCCGGCGATGCTCCAGTAATCGATGTCGCTCGGTGCGCCATTCCTCAGGAAAGCGCCTTCAACGATCATCAGCTCGTCGGGGGCTGCATTCAGGCGCAGGGCGGCGCGCGCCAAAGCGAGCGCACGGACCTCGGCCGCGACGAGACGAATTGCGGCGCCGGAATGTTCGATCGACCAGCTTGACGCGGTATAGCCTTCGGCTGGACCTTCTATACTGTTGCCCGACATCATCTGTATCTGGCGGATGTCGAGGTCCAGTTCCTCGGCCGCGATCTGGGCAAGCGCCGTTAGGACGCCCTGACCCAGTTCGACCTTGCCGGTGCCTATCCGCACGGTGCGGTCATCCTGGAAACGAAGCCAGCGGTCGAGCCGTGGGTTGTCCTTGAGACTGAAGGTGAGCCCGGTCATCAATCCACCCGAGGGTGCATCTTTGCCGCAGCCTTGAGCACGGCACGCAGGATGCGGGGATGCGATCCGCAGCGGCAGAGATTTGCATCCAGCGTGGCGGCGACCTCGGACCGGGTCGGCTGGGAGTTTTGGTCGAGAAAGGCCTTTGCCGCGATGAGCATGCCCGACAGGCAATAGCCGCATTGTCCCGCCTGTTCGTCGAGGAAGGCCTGCTGAAGCGGATGCAACGCCGCCGCCGAGCCCAAACCTTCGATCGTCGTGACGGCGCGGCCGGCGAGTGTGCCGACTTCGCGACTGCAGGAATAGGTGGCCATGCCATCGATCAGCACCATGCACGCGCCGCATTGCTCCAAGCCGCAGCCATAGCGGCTTCCTTTCAGCCCCAGATGGTTGCGCAGCACGTCGAGCAACGGCGTTGTCAGCGGCACGTCGATGTCATGATCTTGGCCATTGACGGTCAGGGTTAGAGCTTTGCTCATGCGATGCAGTCTTTCCTATATCGTATGCAGAAAAAGGCGGCCGGACCCCGAGCCGGACATCCGGCTTCCCCGTTCCGGCCGCCTTCTGCCGCTCAATCAAGTCGCAATCAGCTCGGTTGAACAAGTCCCGCCTCGACCAGCGGTCTGATCGACTCGATTTCGCGCTCGATCGAACCACGCATCTCCTCGGGTGAATTGACAACGGGAGTGAGGCCGAGCGAAGTCAGCTTTTCCTTTGCTGCGGGCGTTTCGCTCCACTCCTTGATGGCCTGGTGAATGGCGGTCACGATCTCCGGGGACATGCCCTTCGGACCGACGGCGCCGAACCAGAGGGCCTGATTGTAGCCGTCAAGGCCCTGTTCCGCGACGGTCTGCACCTCAGGTATCTCGCCGATGCGTTTTGCCGACGTCACGGCAACCCCATGGATTTTCCCACCCTTGATGTGCGGAAGGTAATTCGACGGAGCATCGATCGCGAAGTCGATATGTCCTCCCAGCAGATCGGCCAGCAGCGGCGGCGACCCCTTATAGGGGATGTGGTTGATTTCCACACCGGTCTGGAGACCGATGATCGCAGCACAGATATGGCCCTTGGTCCCCGCGCCAGGATTTCCGATATTGACCTTTCCCGGGTTGGCTTTCGCATAGGAGATCAGTTCCTGAAGCGACTTCGCGGGCGCATTGGCGCTCGCGGTGAGCAGCGCAGGGCTTTCCGCGACGACGGTAATCGGGGTGAAGTCAATCTGCGGATCGTAGGCAAGGTTCGCCTGCACCACCTTGTTGGCGGCAATCGGCGCGCTGCCGCTGACGAGGATTGTGTAGCCGTCCGGCGCCGAGCGTGCGAGTTTGCCGCCTGCGAGGGCGCCAGCCGCGCCGGCCACGTTCGCGATGACGAACTGCTGACCGAACTTTGCCGTCAGGAGATCGGCCACAAGACGGGCGACGATGTCGCTTGTGCCACCCGGAGGGTAGGCCGAGATTACCATGACCGATTTGCTCGGCCATTTATCAGCCAGCGCGATTTTGCTGGAAGCCAGCACGGCGGCTGTTCCCCCGAGCACGATAAATTCACGTCTGTTCATCCTCACTCCTCCTCCCGCTCGTTTTGATCGAGCTCCATTCTGACGAGACTTAGCCTGTCCGGTCTCTCCAAAGAACTGCTGACTATGGTCATTCCGCCTCTTGAAACGGTAGCGCCTTCATATGCACGAACGGCTGTCAGTCCTCCCCCGCGAGCCATAGTTCTTCCCGCGCGTGAAATGCGGCGAGCTGATCCGGCCGATCGTCACCCAGCAAGTCGGGGTTAACCTTCACCCCTCGCGTGTACTGGATATATGCCAGGAACTTGTAAGATGGCCGCATCGTCGACAGGAGCATCCAGTCAACAGGAAGCGCTTCGGATGGGTTGACGGGCTTCATGACGTCCCTCTCGAACAGAACCTCGAAGCTGAATAGCTTCCAGGTCCCGGATTCCCGTACGGCGCGCGAGAAGAATCGGCAGAAGACGTGAAAATCAACCTCGACGCCGCTCATCGTCGCACGGTTGAAGATCATCGCCGGGCTTTCCACCGTTGCCCGATCACCGGCCACTTGGGCGAACGCAGGAAACACCCAGTGCTTGCTGTTGCCCGTCGTGCTCATCCATTTGCGGGTGGCGTCCACATACGCCTCACCTCCGCGTCCGTCATACCAGCTCGTGCGGACATAGGCGTCGCGATGGAAGCACGCGCTCATGACGTCAAAACGGCGTTGATCGCGTGCAAAGCGCTCACGGCGCACGAGATCGAAGAGTTCTTCGCGATCAAGAAGGGCCTGAAGGCGACTGTTGCTGTCCTGCTGCATGGGTTGCTCCTGGGGCTGGGTTCGTGCGTCGGTCAATGGCTGGGCTCCGCCGATGAGAAAAGGTGCCGGAGAACTGAAGACCGTCTGTCAGTCGGCTTCCTGCAACCCTTCCTCACGCACTTTTCGGAAGCGTGGGGACACGATCGACAGGAGCAGGAGGGCAGCGACGGTCAGCGTCCCGAGACTCACGGGGCTTGTGAAGAAGACGCTTGCGTCCCCATGGGAGATCAAAAGTGCCCGACGCAGATATTCCTCGGCCATCGGGCCCAGGATCATGGCCAGGATCAGAGGCGCGGGTTCTGCTCCTGTTTTCTTGAAGAAGTATCCCAGCACGCCGAACAAGGCCATCATGTATACGTCGAAGACGCTGTTGTTGATGCTGTAAACGCCGATTGCGATGAAGACGCAGATCGTCGGAAACAGGAAATGGTAGGGTACCGAGATCAGCTTTGCCCACAAGCCGACCAGCGGAAGGTTCAGGAACAGCAGCATCAGGTTGCCGAACCACATGGACACGACAAGGCCCCAGAACAGTGCCGGCTGTTGAGAGAGGATATCGGGACCCGGCTGGACGCCCTGAACGACCAGTGCTCCGATCATCAGGGCCATGGTCGCCGTTCCGGGAAGCCCGAGCGTCAGCATCGGAATGAAACAGGTCTGCGCCGCGGCGTTGTTCGCCGCCTCGGGTGCCGCGACACCTTCGATCGCGCCTCTACCGAATTCCTCCGGGCGATGCGAGATCTTCTTCTCCAGCGCATAGGCCGAGAAGGATGCAAGCAAGACGCCGGCGCCCGGCAACACGCCCAGCAGCACCCCGATGCCGGTGCCGCGCAAGATCGGCATGGACATCCGGCGCCAGTCCTCGCGGGTCGGGAACAAGCTGGTGACGTGCGTCACGCTGGCAATCCGTTTGTGTTCATTCTCCAGGTTCGCGAGAACGTCGCCGAGGCCGAATATGCCCGTGGCGACGATGACGAAATCCAGCCCGTCGAGCAGATAAGGCGTGCCAAATGTATAGCGCGCCGCACCTGAATTGACGTCGGTTCCTATCAGGCCGAGAATGACGCCGAACAGCGCCATGCCGAAAGCCGTCAGCAACGATCCGCTGGCCAGCACCATAGAGGTGATGAGACCGAGCACGATAAGCGAGAAATACTCCGCAGGCCCGAAGGTAAGGGCAAGGCTTGCCAGCAGAGGTGCCGAAATCACGATAAAAAGTGTGCCCACGGTGCCGGCGAAGAAACTGCCGATCGCGGCGGCTGCCAATGCGCGCCCGGCCTTGCCCTGCTTGGCCATTTCATGGCCGTCAAGTGTCGTGACGACGGACGAGGCCTCCCCGGGGAGGTTCATCAAAATGGCCGTCGTGGAGCCTCCGTATTGCGAGCCATAGAAGATGCCCGCGAGCATGATCAGCGCCGTATCCACCGGCAGTCCGAACGTAAAGGGCAGGAGCATCGAAATGGTGGCGATCGGCCCCAGACCGGGCAGAACGCCGACTGCGGTGCCGAGAAGTACGCCGATAAAACAATAGGCGAAGTTCGATAGCGTGGTTGCAGTCGAAAGGCCCAGAAGAAGTCCGTTGAATATATCCATGTCAAACCCGTGAACCGACTAGAAACCAAGACCCTGCAGCCAGTTCCCGATGATTGGCATGGGGAGGCCGAGCAGTTCGACGAAGACAACGGAGCAGAGTCCCGCAAAGACGAGAGAACCTGCGAAGGCTTTCCAATCGAGCCGGAATTTGACGCTCGCCGCAGCGCTCAAGATCACCAGCAGGAGGACGGCAAGCGGCAGCCCGAGGTTCTCCATCATCAGGCCGAAAATGAGAATCGCCACCGGCACCAAAACGAGCGGCCTCCACCGGATCGTCGGTATCGGCTCGGATCCGGCCAACCGCGCGCGAAGGAGGACGAGAAGGCCTGTAAACAAGAGCAGGCTCGAGACGATGATTGGAAAATAGCCGGGTCCCATCCGACTGGAGGTGCCGAAGGGATAGCTCCACGCGATCCATGCCGACACGGCACCGATGACTGAAAAAAAGAGTCCAAGCAAAACGCCTTGGCTTAGCTTCATCCGAGGTCCTCCCGACACCATAAGAAGAAGTGATCATTCTATCACAACTCGGCGTCAGAAGATTCGCTCGGCAAGCGGCCGAATGCTCGTAAGAAACGTCGCAAGTTGTCCATGTCACTATCAATTCAGGACTGCCGTATGCTGGCAACCTGATAAATAAGTATGTTTCGTCAGACGAAGAGCGAGGCGCGAAGCTGCGGCTGGAGCTTGATCCGAACGACGTGAGCGATTGCGTCCTTCAATTGCTAGAGGTGACGGCCCTCGTCCACCGGAACGACGATCCCGGTCGAGCTGGTGAGGTTGACGATACAGGCGATCACCGCCCGTGCGACGTCGTCGGGGGTCGTGACTTTTCCGAGAGGAAGTCTTTCTGCGGTTTTCTGCAGTTGGTCACGGGTACGATGCGGAACGAAATCCGTATCGACTCCGGCGGGTGAAACGGAGAAGACACGGATTTTCGGTGCCAGCACCTTGGCAAGCGCGATGGTAAGCGCATCCAACCCACCTTTTGCCGCGACATAGGCAAGGCTGCTTCCGACACCTGTCCGCGCGGCAATGGAGGAAATGTTGACGATGACCGCACGGTCTCTGCGTTCAAGCAGCGGCCGGAAAGCGCGAACCATGGCAAAGGGGCCTCTTAAATTTATCGCGACGGCACGGTCGAAAATTTCATCGGTCAGAGCATCGAGATCATTGGCGGCGACGGGTGTTGTCGCGCCGCCGCAATTGATTAGGGCATCGAGACCGTCGAACCGTTCACGGACCACGGCGGCGGCATCGGCGACGGAGGTTGCGTCATCGATCGCGATACGTATGGCAAGATGCCCGCTGCCTTGAAGCGCGCCCACGACCTTATCCGCCATCTCGCGGCGGCTTTTATAGCCGACCACGATGATTGTACCCATGCTGGCGAGGCGCGCGGCAATCGCCCGTCCGATCCCGCTGTTTCCACCGGTGACGAGGGCCACTTTCGGGATCGTCAACTCCGGAATTTCGATGGCAGTCATGTTTCTCCCCGACAGACTTCCCGCATTTCCGCGGCAACCGAAGCCTTCAACAGTTTGATGTGATTATATGGTTCCACGCCAGCGGTTTCTTTTGCACACGATCATGTCAGCAAATCTGACGGATCGCCGCCGGCAAGCCCCGCCGGTTCAGTGCGTAAGCGTCCGCCGACTTTCTCAGTCGGAATAATCCGCGAGCGTCGCGCTTGCCGCCGAGCGGATGAAGCCGTGGTCGCTGGACAGAAGCATAGCCGAGGCGCCGAGTTCCTTTGCGAAGGCAAGATCGGCCTTGCTGGTAGGCAGCATCAGCAGCGGGACGTTGGCCTTTTGGGCCGCAGCGGCAACCTTCCTGCTGATTTCGGCGACCTTGGCCTGTGCCTGCGGGTCGTCGCCAAAGGATGCGGTCAGGTCGCCCCGGCCGATGAACAGTGCGTCGATACCATCCACCGCGGCAATCTCCTCGGCGCGATCGACCGCTTCGACATCCTCGATCATGGCGATACAGGCAATCTGACGGTCCTGCTGAGCCATATGGCGGATGCCGCCAACGCTGCCCCACATGCCAGCCCGAGTCAGTCCCGCAAAACCGCGATTGCCGCCCGCATAACGGCAACTGCGGGCTATTGCCTGTGCTTTTTCCACGGTGGTCACGTGGGGAACCATGATGCCCATCGCGCCGCAGTCGAGCGCAGATAGAATGTTCGCATCCGTGAATTCGCCGACACGGACCAGAGGTGCGATGTTGGAGGCCCTCGCGGCAAAAATCATAAGGTCCGTGATGTTGCGATCGAGCGGCGCATGCTCCTGATCGATGACGACAAAATCGTATCCGATCGTTCCGAGAATCTCGATGACCTGCGTCGTCGGGAGCTTGAGGAATGTGCCGAACATTCGCTGGCGCGTCAGTAATCGTTCGCGGAATGTCGTGAAGTCGGGACGCTGTTCTGTCATATGGCTGCCTTTCGTTAGCCGTTCCTAGCGGCTCCTTCGCAGAGCACGAAGCCAATTGCCGCGACGTTTCTCGCTGCGAAACACAGCCTTTCCACCTTGCGTTTCTTCTCGCGAAACGGCCGGTGATAACGATTGAGGTCAGCGACGTTGGATGCGAGCCAGAGCTTCATGACAGTGCGAGGTCAGCTCTGACCGCGCCCAATGAGGAAAGCGAGAGCTTTGGCCAATCCAACGATTATCAGTTGCGCCGTCACCGGCAATATAACCAGCCCCTCCCAGACCCCCTATCTGCCGATAAAGCCGGAACAGATCGCCGATGCCTGTCTGGATGCGGTGCGCGCCGGTGCGGCGATCGTTCACATCCACGTCAGGTATCCGGATGGGCGTCCGAGCATGGAATTGGCGCATTACCGGGAGGTCGTCGAACGCCTGCGCGCTGCCGAAGAGGACGTTATCATCAATCTCACCACCGGCCCCGGCGGTCGCTTCATCCCCAGCGAAGACGATCCGAGCGTCGCTGCACCGGGCACGACGCTCATGCCACCTGAGCGCCGCGTCGAGCATATCGCGGCACTGAGGCCCGAAATCTGCAGCCTCGACTTCAACACGATGTATTCCGGCTCGTCGGTGGTCATCAATACGCCGCGCAATCTGGCCGTCATGGCCGATATTATTCGCGATTCAGGCGTCCTCCCCGAGCTCGAAGTCTTCGACACGGGCGATATCCAGCTCGCCAACCATTTCATTCAGGAAGGGCGGCTTGATGCGCCGGCGCTCTTCCAGATCGTGCTTGGCGTCCGTTACGGCGCAATCGCCACGCCCGAGACCCTTCTCTACATGCGATCGCTGCTTCCGGCAGGTTCGCGCTGGGCGGCTTTCGGCGTCGGGCGCTGGGAATTTCCCATGCTCGCGCAGGCCTGGCTTCTGGGTGGCCACGTCAGGGTCGGGCTGGAGGACAATATCTATCTCGAAAAAGGCGTGCTCGCCGAAAGCAATACCGTGCTCGTCAAGAAGGCCGTGCGCATCCTGAAGGAACTCGGCGGCACCGTCGCAACTCCGGGCGAGGCGCGCGAAATCCTGGGACTGAAGAAACAGGTTCCCAAAGCCGGCTAGGGGCCGGGCGCAGCGGCTGATCCGCGCGCCCGGCCTGCGGCTTTGGGCTCTACCGACATTTCGACAAAGACAAGCGGAGGAACGGATGTACGATCGGAACGACCCACGATCCAGCCTGCAGGGCAATGCGAAGCCGGCGGGCGCCAGGGTCCACAGCAGCTATTTTGGTTCGCAGCTGGGGCTGTTCTACAAGGAAAAGCCCCACATCAAGGACGCCAATGGAGATACCTGGATCAGTCGAGGCCAGAACTTCGTCGTCGCCTATACCAAAGGCAAGGAAGGCGGCGCCTTCTCCCGCGACGCGCAGCCCGACGAATATGCCGTCATCATTCCGGACAAGGAGACTTCGGTCGAAATCACCACCGCCGAGGGTACCACGACCGTGCCCGGCTATTCGGTCGCCTTCGTGCCACCGGGCAAGAGCTCCATCCGGATGCTGACCGCCGGCAGCATCGTCCGGCTCTTCACGCCGAAGTCGACGGATTTGGCGGAGGCCGCCTCGAATGCTGACGCGTATCGCGGGCCGCATCCCAATGTGCCGCCGTTCGAAGCCTGGCCCGAACCTCCCGGCGGCCTCAAGCTGAAATGGTACACTCTGGACGTCCCTGACGATCCTTCACGGTTCGGCCGGATCTACCGTTGCACGACGTTCATGATCAACTACCTCGTGCCGCGTATCGGCCCGCGCGAGCGGGACAAGGTCTCACCGCATCATCACGACGATTTCGAGCAGTGCTCCCTGGCGCTGAGCGGTACCTTCACGCACCATCTGCGCTGGCCGTGGACGACGAACATGAACATCTGGCGCGAGGACGAACATCTCTATTGCGAGTCGCCCTCGATCTGCGTCATTCCGCCGCCGGCCATCCATACGACCACCGCCGAAGGAACAGGCGTCAACCAACTGGTCGATATCTTCGCTCCACCCCGTTTCGATTTTTCGGAAAAGCCGGGTTGGGTGCTCAACGAGAACGATTATCCAATGCCCCATCGTTAAAGAGATTGCCGCCGGCTTTCGCCTCGAATGTCGGCGGCTACCACCTTGAACATCAAAATCGCTTGCCGGATGAGGGAACGGTTGCGGCAAGCGCCGGGTCCACAGCCAGGACCACTTTCCCGATCTGCT
This sequence comes from Neorhizobium petrolearium, assembly GCF_029854435.1. Classification (NCBI taxonomy): domain Bacteria; kingdom Pseudomonadati; phylum Pseudomonadota; class Alphaproteobacteria; order Hyphomicrobiales; family Rhizobiaceae; genus Neorhizobium; species Neorhizobium petrolearium. Next base: position 4,977,038 of record NZ_CP123000.1, read on the forward strand.
GGTTTTCGTCCAGGATATGATGGGCTTCCTGCACTTCGGTGAATGGAACGACTTTGTGGATACGGGTCGTGATGCGCCCATCCTCAAACAACGGCCAGACGTGGTCGACCAGTTCTCTGGCGAGCCGCCCCTTGTAGGCAGGAGGGCGTGGCCGGAGCGTCGATCCGGTTATCGTCAACCGGCGGCGCACGAGCGTGCGGATATTCACCTCGGCCGTACTGCCTTGATGGCTGGCGATGAAGACGAGCCGACCGTCGTATTTCAGCAGATCCAACTGGCGCTGCGTGTTGGCCCCGGCCTGGCCGTCGAGGATGACATCGACGCCCTCGCCACCCGTCAACGCCCGGATGCCCTCGTCCCAGGCGCCGCGGTAATCGACGGCTGCTTGGGCGCCGATGGCCTCGCAGACGGCCCGCTTCTCTTCGGTGCCGGCAGTGGCGAAAACCGTCGCACCGCGAAGATGTCTGGCGATCTGGATGCCCGCCATACCGACCCCGCTCGTCCCGCCATGGATCAGCAGCGTTTCTCCATGTTCCAGCCTGGCAAGCCAGATCAGATTATTCCAGGCCGTGAAGAAGACTTCCGGGAGCGACGCTCCCTCTATGAAGCTCAAGCCGTTCGGAATAGGCATGCATTGCACAGCCGGGACGGCGCAAAACTCTGCATATCCTCCGCCGTTGACGAGCGCGCAGACGGGGTTGCCAACATATTGCCCGTCAACGCCTTCGCCGACATCGTCGATGATGCCGGCAACGTCGAGGCCGAGGATTTCGGAGGCGTTCGGCGGGGGTGGATAGAGACCTCGCCGTTGCTGGACATCGGGGCGATTGACCCCGGCAGCCGCGACGCGGATCAGAACCTCCCCGGCCTTTGGCCGGGGGCGCGGCTGTTCGACGATCCGAAGAACTTCAGGCCCTCCCGGCCTTTCGATCATGACGGCTTGCATGTCTCATCCGCCATGCCAAAAGGGTTCATGACGTTAATCCGACCAGGCGAGCCGGATTGTCTGCCACCATGGTCCGCACGTCCGCGTCCGTGAAGCCGAGCGCCAGGCAGAGCTTGATGGCTTGACGCATGCCTTCGACCGGTGTGGGATTGTCGACCTGCCCAAGGTCAGAACCGATCGAGGAATGTTCGACCCCAGCTGCAAGAATATGCTCCCTGAGATCTTCCGGCGTATAGGTGTTGAAGCGGGAATCGACATAGAGCCCGGCAGACTGTTCGATCAGGGCGCCGAGCTGCGCCAGTTCGCGGATATCGTCATAGGTGAAGTGCAGTCCGTACATCGGATGATTGACAAGCAGCCGCTTGACGCCGCGCGCACGCGCTTCATCGAAGAGCTTCCAGATTTCCCAGACATGCAGATGACCCGAGGACAGGATGACATCGAATTCGGCAATGAGATCGAGGATCTGCTTCACCTCGTCCAGGATTTCCCCGTATGGATCAACGACCGTCAGGGCCGGCGAGTTTCTGAGCTGGACGTTCGAGGCAAGCCGCGTCTTGCGGTGAGCGCTACGGATATGGTTGGCTGCTTGGGCCGTCGGCATCCAGATCAACTTGGCGCCCATCTTCAGTTGCGCATCGACGACGAACGGGTTCAGCCCCCCGGTGGAATTGTTGAGGACCAGACCGCTGTACATCGCAAAGTCCGGGTTTGCGAAAATGCGTTCCATCATCGGTATGACCGGGGAAACCGAATAGTGGTGATCCTTGAAAAGGATGGCGCGCATCCCTGCCGCCGCGGCTTCTTCGGCCGCCTCCATATGGTCGAGCTGCCGAGGCATGGTCGACGGCCCGGAGTGAACGTGAAGATCGATGGCGCCTTTCAGCAAGGCATTTGCCCTGGCATCATCTATGCCGGCCATAAGCCGTCTCACTTCTTCCCTGTTGCGTTTCGCATCGTCTGTCGAAGCCATGACATTCCCCTGCTTGCGTCCGACGACTCCCCTAAAACTTGACACCGGAAAGCGACAACCTATCATCCCACGCATTTCGCCAGTCGAAATGTGTGGCAGCGATTCCAGGGGGAGGAAGATCGATGGGTATTCGAGCGATCGAGCGCGCGATGAATGTTTTGCAAGAGCTGAATCTGCAGCCAATCAACACGATTGCCCAACTGCATGCCCGAACGAAGCTTCCGAAGCCCACTCTCGTGCGTATCCTGCGCACGCTTGAGGATGCAGGATACGTTGAGAATGATGTGCGGCAGGGGGGATACTGTGTCAGTGCGCTGGTGACGTCCCTCAGCTCCGGCTTTCACAAGGGGCCGCTGGTCGTGGAGGCGGGGCGTGCATGGGCCATCGCGATCACCCGCAAGCACAAATGGCCGATCGCGATCGCCCTGCCGGATTATGACGGGATGGTGGTGCGCTTCAGCACGGTTCCCGATAGCTTGATCTCCCCCTTCCACAGCACCGTGAACAAGCGTCTGTGCCTGCTTACGCGCGGACTTGGGCTGGCATATCTGGCGTTTCTCGACAAGGACGAGTTCGACATGATCATCGATATTCTTAAGAGGTCGGATGATCCGGAGAACGCGCTGAGCCATCACCCCAATGAACTGAAAAGGCTTGTCGGAAAGGTACGCGAAGCCGGCTATGCAACACGCTCGTCGCTTGTGGAGCCCAAGAACTCCAATACCATCGGCGTTCCCATCGTCGGGCAGGGGGGGGCGAGTGATAGCGAGCATAGGACTAACTTATTTCAAATCGGCTTTCAGTTCGGAGCGGGAGGCTTGCGATCGCTATGTTCCAATTCTGCAGTCGGCAGCGGCGGCAATCTCGGAAGATCTTGATCGCTTGTCGAACAGCTTTGCTATTTGAACGTGTGCCGCCTCCATTCTGATGCCGGATCTCCAAAGGGTCGGCGGCGTGACCGAATTCGCGCGTGTCGGCGCGCTGGCGGCAAGCTTCGACCTGCCGATCTCGTCGCATCTCTTCCCGGAAATGAGCCTGCAACTGCTGTCCCACGTACCGACGGCCCATTCCCTCGAATACATGGACTGGTTTGCGCCGCTGTATGAAGGAAAGATAGAGCTTGCCGACGGGGTAGCCCGCATCCCCGATGCGCCGGGCTGGGGGATGTCCCTGGATCGGGACGCCGTCAGCCGCTATGCTCTCTAGGTGCTTTGCTTACGGATTGTGCATCTCCATCGCTTGACACAGTTTTGGGCGGCCCATAGAAATTTTTGACCAACCGGCAAAAATGAGGGGCTTCAGCCATGACAACCGAAATACGTCTATCTCGCCGTGCGTTGCTTGCTTCAGCCGCGGTTCTCAGTGCCGGAACTTTCCTATCGGCTGCGCGCGCGGCGGCTCCCATCAAGGTCGCCGGCATACATGGCTCACCTGTTGAAAATGCCTGGAACTCGGTCCTTCACAAGGCTTTACAGGACGCCGCGGCGGAGGGCGTGATCGAATATGTCTTCTCCGAAGGAGTGTCGGGGACGGACTATGCGCGGGCGATGCGCGAATATGCCGAACAAGGACACCAACTGATCATCGGCGAAGCCTATGCTGTCGAAACCGAAGCCCGCGAAGTCGCCGCCGACTACCCGGAAACGGCTTTCGTGCTCGGTTCGAGCGGCAAGGAGGCCGGAGATAATTTCGGCGTCTTCGGTACCTGGAATCATGACGGTGCCTATCTTGCGGGTATGCTCGCCGGCAAGATGACAAAAAGCAATGTCGTGGGCTCCGTCGGCGCCATGCCGATCCCGGAGGTCAACATGTTGATCAATGCCTTCGGAGAAGGCGTGAAGGCCGTCAATCCGGATGCGAAGCTCCTCGTTTCCTTCATCGGAACCTTCTTCGATCCGCCGAAGGCCCGCGAAGCCGGACTTGCCCAGATCGATGCCGGTGCGGATATCCTGTTCGGTGAGCGGATCGGTACGGCGGACGCCGCCAAGGCGCGTGGCATCAAGTCCGTTGGCTCGCTGATCGATTACACGCCGCGTTACCCTGACACTGTCTTCGCCAACGCGCTCTGGGGTTTCCGTCCGATCCTCAATGCAGCACTCGCCGATGTTGCGGCCGGCAAGCCGGTCGGTAAGGACTACACACCATTCGGTCTTCTCAAGGAAGGTGGCAGCGATATCGCCTATGTGAAAGGCGTCGCTCCGGCTGACGCCGAAGCGGCGATGGAAGCCAGGCGTGCCGAGATCAAGGCCGGCACGTTCGAGGTTCCACGCAACATGGAAGAGCCGAAGTAGCGGACGCTTCCATGCCCGACGATGCTACGGCACTGGCGGAGGCGATCCGTAAAGGTCGCCTTACTGCTTCCGGGGCCATGCAGGCCGCATTGGACCGTGCGGAGCAGATGGACGGCCTCGGTGCGATCGTTCATCTTGAAGCCGAAGCCGGGCTTGAAGCGGCGCGGATGATCGATGCACGGCTGGTGCAAGCGGATGATCGTCTGAACTTCGCGCCTTTCATCGGGGTGCCCAGCCTCGTCAAGGACCTGGGCGGTCCTTTTGCGGGCCTTCCGGTCGCTGCAGGCTCGCGCATGTTGAGCCGCGGTAACGAGAACTGTCCGGACTCCGACCTAGCCGCCCGCATGCGAGCGGCAGGCCTCTGTTTCTTCGGGTTGACCACCGTGCCGGAGATGGGGCTTTCATTGTCCTGCGAGCCCGCAGCCGGGCCGACCTGCCGCAACCCGCTCGATCCGCTGCGAACGCCGGGCGGCTCGTCCGGAGGGGCCGCGGCAGCGGTTGCCGCCGGGATCGTCGCGATTGCCCATGCGACCGACGCAGGCGGGTCGATCCGCGTGCCCGCAGCTTGTTGCGGGCTTTTGGGCATGAAGGCGACGCGCGGCGCAATGCCGGCCGGGCCGGGATTCGGCAATCACCTTGGTGGAATTGCCGGTGAACTCGCCGTCTGCCGTTCCTCTCGCGATCTTGCAATGATCTTCGAAGCCATGCTTGGCGGCGTACGCGGTCCTCTCGCCGATCCGGAACTGGCCCCCGTAAAGCGCGGACCGTTGCGCATCGGGCTGCTCACCGAAACGGGTAACGATCATCCGACCGACCCCTCCCGCAGCGAAGCCGTCGAGGCGGCTGCCAGATCGCTGGAAAAGGATGGCCACGCTGTTGTCTCTCTCGGTTGGAGAGATTTCGCCGGCCCGGTAGCCGCGAGTGCGATCGCGCTTCGCGACATCATTGCCGTCAACCTGGCGACCCACGTCGCGGGCGCCCGACTTGATGTGGAACTGGCAGAGCCGCTGACAAGGGCCTTTATCCGCCGTGGCGCGGCGATGACCGGTAGCGAGCTGTGGTCGGCAATGGATGGCGCGGTCCACGCCAGCCGCTCTTTCTGGGACATCTTCAAGGATTTCGATCTTCTTGTCGCGCCGATGCTGGCAATAGCGCCGCTTACGCTCGGCTCATTGCCTTTCGACCACGGCGATCCGGATCTGCAGATCCGTCGCATGACGGATTTCGCGCCACTTGCCGCGCTTGCCAACATCACCGGCTTTCCCGCACTGACCCTGCCGTTCGGCGCCGATGCCGAAGGCTTGCCCCTCCCGGTGCAGCTGATCGCGCCGATGGGCCATGACCGCTTGCTTCTTCACCTTGCAAGCCGTCTGGAAAAGGAAGACCGTTGGCAGCACCGCTATCGCTTGGCAGGATTGAATTCATGACCGGCCCGGTGCTCGAACTTGACCGCATCAGTAAACGGTTTGGCGACAATCTTGCCAACCACGATATTTCGCTGAACCTCGCGAAAGGTGAGATTGTCGCCCTGCTTGGCGAGAACGGCGCCGGCAAGACGACGCTGATGAGCATTCTTTTCGGCCACTACATGCCGGATACCGGCAAGGTCACGGTCATGGGCAGGGAGTTGCCGCCGGGTAAGCCGCGGGCGGCAATCCGGGCCGGCGTCGGCATGGTCCACCAGCATTTCTCGCTGGCGCCCAATCTCACGGTGCTGGAAAATGTCATGACCGGCACGGAAAGCCTCTGGTTGCCGGCCTCGAATGCTGCCGCCGGGCGCAAGAAGCTTCTGGAAATATCAGAGCGTTTCGGACTGAAGGTCGATCCGGATGCGCGCCTCGGCGATCTCTCGGTGGGCGAGCGGCAGCGCGTGGAAATCCTGAAGGCGCTCTATAACGACGCGCGTATATTCGTTCTCGATGAACCCACTGCGGTGCTCACCAGGATTGAGGCGGACAAGCTGTTCTCGACACTCAAGGACATGGCACGCCAGGGACTGTCGCTGATCTTCATCTCGCACAAGCTCGACGAGGTGATGGCGACGGCCGACCGGATCGTCGTGCTGCGCGGCGGCAGGCTGGTGGCGGAGCGCAAGACGGAAGAGACCAGCAAGGCAGAGCTTGCCGAACTCATGATTGGCCGGGCCGTCAAGCGGCCGGTGCGCGACGCCTCGACCCCGGGCGAGGTCGTGCTTGAAGCGATCGGCGTGACGGTGCGGGCGGGCGGTGTCGACCGGCTGAAATCGGTGGACTTCCGGCTGCATGCCGGCGAGGTATTGGGGATCATCGGCGTCTCCGGCAACGGTCAGGCGACGCTTGCGCAGTTGCTGAGCGGCACGGCGCAGCGCAGTGCGGGATCCCTTCTCCTGTTCGGCGAGGAAACAGCCGACCTCACGGTCGTGGACGCCGTTGCCAGCGGGATCGGCCGTATTCCCGAGGATCGCAACCGGGAGGGCGTGATCGGCGAGATGACGATCTGGGAAAATGCAATCCTTGAACGTCTGTCACGCTTTTCACGATGGGGACTTGTGGACCGGAAGGCCGGTATCGCCTTTGCCGCCAGGATCATCGAGGCCTTCGATGTGCGCGGTGGGTCGCCGGTCAGCCGTGTCCGGCTGCTTTCCGGCGGCAACATGCAGAAGCTCATCCTTGGCCGAAACCTGATCGAGCACCCGCGCATTCTGCTCGCCGCCCAGCCGGCACGCGGCTTAGATGAAGGTGCGGTGGCTGCGGTGCACCAGAGAATTCTGGAGGCCCGTCGGGCGGGAACGGCCGTTCTGCTCATCTCCGAAGATCTCGATGAGGTCATGGCGCTGGCCGACAGAATCCAGGCCATCGTCGGGGGCAGGCTTTCACCACCCGTGAATGCGCAGGATGCCGATGCGCGCAGCCTCGGCCTGATGATGGCCGGCGAATGGGAGGGACGCGAGGTGGCCGATGCGGTTTGAAAGGCGTGAACATCGACCTGCAGCGCTTGTCGTCGCAGCGCCTCTGATTGCTGTCGCAGCGGCGCTCGCCGTTGCCGGTGTCCTGATCGCATTGGCGGGTGCTCCGGTGCTCGAAGCCTACTGGAAAATCCTGACGAGTGCTTTCGGCTCGCGCCTTTCGGTAACGGAAACGCTGACCCGCGCCAGCCCGCTCATCCTGACCGGCCTTGCAGCGGCGGTAGCGTTTCGGGCGCGACTTTGGAATATCGGTGGCGAAGGGCAGTTCTATCTCGGCGCCATTGCCGTTGCCGCTGCAAGCGCCCAGCTCTTCGACGGTTGGCCCTCCGCCGCGCAGATTCCGCTGCTCTTCATCATCGGCGCCGTAGCCGGGATGCTGTTGCTGTTGGTCCCGCTCTGGCTGAGACTGCGCTTTTCAGTGGATGAGGTCGTTACGACACTGCTGCTGAACTTCGTCTCGCTCCTGTTTGTCTCCATGCTGATCGATGGCGTGCTGAAAGACCCGCTGGCCTTCGGCTGGCCGCAGTCGGAGGCGGTGGATGCCGCTGCGCGTCTGCCGAAACTTCTGGCACGCTCGCGCCTGCATATCGGTCTGGTGATGGCCGTCGCGATCGCCTTTGCCATCCATTTCGTGCAGTCGCGTACTGTTTTCGGCGTCCGGTCACGTGCCGCAGGGCTTAATCCGACAGGCGCCGTCTTTGCTGGGGTGCCGCTCGGACGCACGCTGGTGATCGTCGCCATGATTTCCGGCGGCCTTGCCGGCCTCGCCGGCACGATCGAGGTGTTGGGCGTCAAGGGATACGTGACCAGTGATCTTTCGCCCGGTTATGGTTATTCAGGTATCGTCGTCGCCATGCTCGCCAACCTGAACCCGCTCGGCGTCGTACTGGCAGCCCTCTTCACGGCCGCCATGTTCGTTGGCGCGGACGGCATGAGCCGCAGCGTGGGCATCCCGACCTATATCGCGGACGTCACCGTCGCCCTTTCGCTGCTATCCATGCTGATCGCCGTCTTCTTCACGCAATACAGGATACGCCGATGAACGCCCTGATCGACATCCTTGCCTCTGCCGGTCTCTGGGCTGCCGTTCTGCGTATTGCCACTCCGCTGATCCTGGGCACGCTCGGAGCGCTGCTCTCCGAGCGATCGGGCGTGCTCAATCTGGGCATCGAGGGGATCATGACGTTTGGTGCCATGATCGGCTGGCTGGCGGTCTACAACGGGGCCGATCTCTGGACGGGGGTATTGATCGCCGCGCTCGGCGGTGCCGTATTCGGCTTCCTGCATTCTGTGTTGACGGTCACGCTCGGCCTGTCGCAGCACGTCTCCGGCCTCGGCGTCACGCTCTTTGCGTCGAGTTTCGCCTATTACGTCTTCCGGCTGATGGTGCCGGTCGCCGGCACGCCGCCGACCATCGAGCCTTTCAAGCCCATCGACATTCCGGGCCTTTCTTCGCTCCCCTTCCTGGGGCCTGCCTTCTTCACGCAGACCGCGCCGACCTATGTCGCGATCGTGCTTGCTGTCGTCTTGGCCTATCTCATCTCGCGTACTCCGGTTGGGCTTGCCATCCGCATGACGGGTGAGAACCCGCATGCGGCGGAAGCCCAAGGCATCAATCCCATGGCGATCCGCTACGGCGCCGTCATTGCCGGCAGCGCGCTGATGGGCGTCGGCGGTGCCTTCCTGACGCTGTCAGCCTTCAACAGCTTCTTCCCGACCATGGTGCAGGGGCGCGGCTGGATCTGCATCGCGCTCGTCGTATTTGCTTCGTGGCGTCCGGAGCGAGCTCTATTCGGTGCGCTGCTTTTTGCCTTCTTCGATGCCTTTCAGCTGCGTCTTCAGACGGTGCTGAGCGGCGTGGTGCCCTATCAAATCTTCCTGATGATCCCTTATCTGCTGTCGATCGCGGCGCTTGCCGCGATGGCGCGGCGTGCAAGGGTTCCGCAGGCATTGATGCAACCCTATCGGCGCGGCGAGCGCTGACCGAGGCCCGAGGAGTTCTCCATGTTCGACCTGATCATTCGCAATGCCAACCTCCCGGACGGGCGCAGGGGCATCGATATCGGTATTGCGGGCGAAAAGATCGCTGCCGTGGAGGCGGGACTGCCGGGGGAGGCGCGCGAGGTCATTGACGCGACGAACCGCCTGATCAGCCCGTCCTTTGTCGATCCGCATTTCCACATGGATGCGACGCTTTCCCTCGGCCTGCCGCGCATGAACGTTTCTGGCACGCTTCTGGAAGGGATTGCGCTCTGGGGCGAGCTGCGTCCGTTGCTGACCCGGGAGGCGCTCGTCGAACGTGCGCTGGCTTATTGCGATCTCGCCGTCGGCCAGGGGCTTCTGCATATCCGCACCCATGTCGACACCTCCGATCCGCGTCTCGTCACCGTGGAGGCCATGCTGGAGGTAAAGGAGCGCGTGGCACCCTACATCGACCTGCAGCTCGTTGCCTTCCCGCAGGACGGCTATTACCGCGCCTCGGAAGGCGTGGAATCGCTGGAGCGCGCGCTCGACATGGGGGTCGATATCGTCGGTGGCATTCCGCATTTCGAGCGGACGATGCAGGAGGGGGCAATGTCGGTGGAGGCGCTGTGCCGGATCGCTGCCGATCGCGGCCTGCCGGTCGACATGCACTGCGACGAGACCGACGATCCCATGTCCCGGCATATCGAAACGCTGGCGGCTGAAACCGTCCGCTTCGGGCTCAAGGGACGCGTTGCAGGCTCGCACCTTACGTCGATGCATTCGATGGACAACTACTATGTCTCCAAGCTCATTCCGCTCATGGCGGAGGCGGAGATCAATGTCATTCCCAACCCGCTGATTAACATCATGCTGCAGGGTCGTCACGACACCTATCCGAAGCGGCGCGGGATGACGCGGGTCCGCGAACTGATGGCGGCAGGACTGAACGTCTCCTTTGGCCACGACTGCGTGATGGACCCCTGGTACTCGATGGGCTCGGGCGACATGCTGGAAGTCGGGCACATGGCGATCCATGTCGCGCAGATGTCGGGTTTGGAGGACAAGAAGAAAATCTTCGATGCCCTGACGGTCAATTCTGCACGGGCGCTCGGTCTCGAAAACTATGGCCTCGATGTCGGATGCCATGCCGACCTCGTGATATTGCAGGCCGAGGATGTGCTCGAGGCCCTGCGCATGAAGCCGACCAGACTTGCCGTCCTGCGGCGGGGAAAGGTCATCGCCCGCACGGTGCCGAAGATCACCGAACTGCAGATCGAGGGACGACCGGAACGTATCGATGCGGGATACAACCCCACGGCTCGTCGTTAGCGCTCGAAGGGTTCGCCGAGCGAAGCGACACCGTTGAGCTTTAAAAGGCGGCGATCGGCGGAGATGATCCCGAGCACGATGATCGTGACGATATATGGCAGGCTGGAAAGCAGTTGAGATGGTACGTCTAACCCTGTCGCCTGGGCGGCAGGCCCCATGAGGGAAACCGCGCCGAAGAGGCAGGCGCCGAGGAAGATGCGGCCGGTAAGCCAGGTGCCGAAAACCACGAGCGCGATCGCAATCCAGCCGCGGCCGGCAATCATGCCATCGGCCCACAGCGGGGTATAGACTACCGCGGCATACGCGCCGGCAAAGCCGGCCATCATTCCCCCGAAGGCGACGGCAGCGATGCGGACGAGGATTACCGGATAGCCGATAGCGTGCGCAGCCTTTGGATTTTCGCCAACGGCGCGGATAACAAGGCCGGTCTTGGTGAAGGTAAAGATTGCCCAGATGGCGAGCGTGGCGGCGAGCGAAAACCAGACGACGATATCCTGGGTGAAGAGACCACCGATGACCGGCAGCTCTGAAAACCAGGGCAGGGCGAGCTTCGGCAGGCCCTTGACCGTCAGGCTTTCATAGGTTTTGCCGAATAGCGCCGAAAGACCCTGGCCGAGGATGCCGATCGCAAGGCCCACCGCCACCTGATTGGCTCGGAAAACCAGTGCGATGATGGCGAAGACGAGCGAAAACAGTGCGCTGCAGATGCCTGCAGCGACGAAGCCGATCAGATGCCCACCGCCGTGATAGACAATGATGAAGGCGATGACCGCGCCCAGTGCCATCAAGCCCTCGACCCCGAGATTGAGTACGCCGGCGCGTTCGACCACCAGTTCGCCGAGTGCGGCGAGCAGAAAAGGCGTCGCGGCCGCGAGCATGCCCGCAAGGATGAACTGGATGGCGTTCATGATGTGCTCCGATGGCCGGCATGACGCCACTCGAGGCGGTAGCGCACGAAGGTAATGGCGACGAGATAGGCGAGCAGGAGGCTGCCCTGGAAGACGCGCACGGCGGCGATCGGCAGGTTGGCCGAGACCATGGCATTGTCCCCGCCAATATAAAGCGCCGCCATGAAAAAGGCGGAGACGACGATGCCGATCGGATGCAGGCCGCCGAGATAGGCGACAATGATGGCGGCATAGCCGTAACCGGTGGAGATCGACCGCTGCAGCTGGCCGAGCGGTCCCGCCACTTCGGCAGCACCCGCAAGGCCTGCGGCGAAACCACCGATCAGCAGCGAGAGCCAGATTGCCCGGCCCTGGTTGAAGCCGGCATAGCCGGCGGCGCGCGGCGCAAGTCCACCGACCTGCAGCTTGTAGCCCATGAAGCTCTTCTGCATGAAGATCCACGCTGCGGCGGAGAGGGCGAGAGCAATGAGAAGTGAGGCGTTCACGCGCGTTCCGGGGATCAGGGTCGGCACCATCGCGTCGTACTGGAACATGACCGACTGGGGGAAATTGAAGCCGTTCGGATCCTTCCAGGGTCCGAGCAGCAGGTAGTAGAGCAATTGCGCCGCCACCAGGCTCAGCATCAACGATACCAGGATCTCGTTGGCATTGAGCCTGACGCGCCAGAAGGCAGTGATCGACGCCCAAAGCGCGCCGCCGATCGCGCCGAGCAACAGCATGGCCGGCCAGATCCACGCCCCGGTCGCCTGCGGAAACCAGATCGGGATGGCGGAAGCGAAGATCGCTCCGAGGATGAATTGGCCCTCCGCACCGATGTTGAAGACCTTGGCACGGAAGCCGATCGCCAGTCCCTGGGCGATGAGGAGCAGCGGTCCGGTCTTCAGCAGCACTTCCGAAAATGATGCCCATGAGAGGAAGGGTTCGAGGAGCATCGCATGGACGACGGCGACGGGGTCGCGACCCAGGAGCACATAGAGGCCCAGATTGAGGATAAGGGCCGCCACCAGCGCCACGGGCGGAGCAAACAGGGTCGCCGTGAGAGAAGCGCGGTCCCGACGTACGAGAGTAGGCAGGAGGGCGGGGGCGGGGCGGTTCATGCGGAGGCCTTCTCGCCTGCAGGTTCCGCCCCTATCATGTATCGGCCGATCTCCTCCGGCTTCGTGTTCAGGGCCAGGAGCGGAGGGCTCAAGGTGCCGTGATGCAGGACCTGGATGAAATCGCTGAGCTCGAACAGTTCCTCCAGCTCCTCGGAGATGACGAGGATTGCCATGCCGGCATTGCGCAGCGCGATGAGCCGCTGGCGGATTGCCGAAGCCGCACCGACATCGACTCCCCAGGTAGGCTGGGCGACGAAGAGGAGCTTGGGCGCCAGCATGATCTCGCGCCCGACGATGAATTTCTGAAGATTTCCGCCGGAAAGCGAACCCGCTTCGGCATCCGGGCCGCGCGTTCGTACATCGTATTGGCGGATACAGTCATTGGTGAAGGCGGCTGCTCGTGCTCTGTTGATAAGGCCGTGTTTCAGGAGCTTCAGCGGATGGGCGGTCAGCAGGCTGTTGAGCAGGAGCGACATTTCGGGTACCGCGCCACGGCCGAGCCGGTCTTCGGGCACGAAGGCGAAGCCCAGTTCACGGCGGGCGGCGGGATCGAGCGTGCCCACGTCCCTGCCCATCATGAAGATGCGGTCCGCCTGCTCGCGCTTCAGCACCGTTTCGCCGGAAATCAGTGCCGAAAGCTCGCTCTGGCCGTTGCCCGAAATGCCGGCGATGCCCAGTATCTCGCCGGCCCGCACCGTCAGGCTGATGCTGGAAAGCGGCACGGCGAATGGGTCGTCCGGCGTGTAGTCGAGCCCAATGATTTCGAGCCGTCTCTCGCCACCCGATAGCGGCAGCGCCGGAATAGGCTCCGGCATGTCGCGGCCGATCATCATGCGGGCAAGATCGTGGGCATCGTGTTCGCGAGGATCGACATTGCCGGTGACGCGCCCGCCACGCAGGATGGTTGCCCGGTCGCAGATCGCCCGGATCTCCTCCAGCTTGTGGGAAATGAAGAGGATGGAGACGCCGCCATCGCGCAGGCGCCGCAGCGTGTCGAAGAGCTTGTTGACGAGCTGCGGCGGCAACACGGACGTCGGCTCGTCGAGGATCAGAAGCTTCGGATTGGTCATCAGGCAGCGGATAATTTCGACCCTCTGCCGTTCGCCTACGGACAGCGCATGCACATGGGCAAGGGGGTCGACTTCGAGGCCGAAATCCCGCCCGAGCGTGCGGATGCGTTCGGTCAGCTCGGCCTTCCGGCCTGGCACGACGAGCTGGATGTTTTCAACGACCGTCAGGGTTTCGAACAGCGAGAAGTGCTGGAAGACCATGCCGATTCCCCTGTGCCTGGCTTCGGCAGGCGAGGCCAGGCTCAAAGGTTCTCCTTCCCAGGCAGCGGTCCCATCATCTGGCTGTTCGACGCCGTAGATGAGCTTCATCAGCGTGGACTTGCCAGCCCCGTTCTCTCCGAGGATCGCGTGGATCGACTGCGGAGCCACGTCCAGGTTGATCTCCTGGTTGGCCCTGATTGCACCGTAGTTTTTGGAGATGCCGCGGAGAGACAGGAGGGGTTGCAACATGGCTTACTTCGGCAGCGGCGTGGTCACGCCCTTGACGTGCCAGTTCATGGCGACGATCTCGGCATCGGCCATGGTCTTGCCGGAAGCGACGCTCTCGCTGCCGTCGGCCTTGGTGATGGGCCCGGTGAAGGGCGAGAAGCTGCCGTCGGCGATCTTGGCGCCGATCTCCTTGATCCTGGCCATCGTGTCTGCCGGGACGTCGGGATTCCAGTCGACCACTTCCACGACCTTGTCGGAAACGCCCAGGAAGGTGTTGGCGCCCTTGAACGTGCCGGCGAGATGGGCGTCCACTGAGGCTTTGAAGAAGGGAGACCAGTCGGTTGCCACGCAGCCCAGATAGGTCTTCGGTGCGTATTTCTTCATCGACGAATTGAGGTTGAAGGCATAGATGCCGGCTTCCTCGCAGGCTGCGATGACGGAGGGCGTATCCTGTGCGTTGGAGAAAATCACGTCGCACTTCTGGGCGACGAGAGCCTTTGCCGCCTCCTGTTCCTTGGCCGGATCGAACCAGGAATTCACCCAGACGACCGAGACCTCGATATCAGGTTTCACGGCCTGAGCGCCAAGCGCGAAGGCATTGATGGAGGTGATCAGTTCGGGAATCGCGAAGGCTGAGACGGAGCCGAGCTTGCCGGTCGTGGAAAGGGCGGCGGCCGCCATGCCGAGCAGATAGGTGCCCTGGAAGTATTTTGCGGCGAAAGGCGAAAAATTGGGGGCAACCTGAAATCCGGAAGCATGCAGCACGGTGACGCTCGGATCTCGACGGGCGATCTGCAGAGCGCCATTCTGGTAACCGAAGGAGCCGGCGATCAGGAACTTGTTTCCGTCGGCGACCGTCTTGTTCATGATGCGGTCGGCATCCGGGCCTTCGGGGATGTTCTCGATGACGGTGACCTTCACCTTATCGCCGTAGGCGGCCTTGATCGGATCGAGACCAGCGGCGAGCGCGTGGGCCCAGCCGACATCGCCGACCGGCGAGGGTACGACGAGGGTAATACCGAGGGGTTCGTCCGCCGCGACGGCAAGGCGGCTGCCGAGTGCGCCGGCAAGGCCGGTGGCCGCAAGGCCTTTCATCAATGTTCTGCGGGTCAGGTTATCGAGCATATAGGTTCCCTCTTTTGGTTCTAGAATTCCACAGTGGCGAGTGCCTCCTCGGCCTCGGCGAACAATTGCGCTTCGTCCAGGCCGATGAACTCGCCTTTTTGCCAGACGATCCGGCCATTGATCATGGTCATGTCGGTCGGCATGCCGATGCCGACACGGGCGATCAGGCTCAACGGGTCGTGCCGGGTGCCGACATAGTCCATGCGGCGGGTGTCGATGGCAAACAGGTCGGCCGCCATTCCGGGCGCAAGCCGGCCGATGTCCTGCCGACCGAGCAGGCTCGCGCCGCCGGTCGTGGCATAACCGAGGAAATCGGCTGGAGGTGGTACCGGATGGACGCGGGTGGATGAAGCGAGGCACTGCAGCATATAGGCCGAGTGCAGGCAGTGCATGAGGTTCGAATTGTCGTTGGAGGCAGCACCATCGCAGCCGAGGCCGACGCGCAGGCCGAAGGCCGACATGGCGGGAATGTCGGTCACTTCGGCGCCGACCAGATAGACGGGTTCCGGGCAGTGCGAAACGCCGGTGCCGCTGGCCGCCATATTCCTGAGCTCGTCGTGAGTCAGCTCCCAGCAATGGGCGTAGAAGGCGTCTGGGCCGGCAAAGCCGAGTTTATCGAGATAGTCGACCGTGCGCATCCCGTGTCGGGCTTCGACGACGGGGCTTTCGCCCTCGCCGACATGGGTATGCATCATGACACGGCGATCTCGCGCCAGCGCGACGGCTTCGACGAAGGTTTCCCTGTAGCAATTGACAGGTTGGCACGGTGCGACCACGACTTGGCGCATGCTGAATTCGCCGGCGTCGTGATAGGTGTCGATCAGGCGTGCGCAATCGTCGATGAATTCGTCCGTCGTTTCCAGCATTTCGTCCGGAATGGTCGAGCCTTCCGATTTCGGCAGCGTATTTCCGCCGCGGCCGGCATGGAAGCGCATGCCGAGAAGATCGGCCGCCTCGAATTGACGGTCGATCAGCCGCTTTCCGGCGTGCCGGGGAAAATTGTACTGGTGGTCGAAGGCCGTGGTGCAGCCATGCTTGATCAGCTCGGCCATGGCCGTGAGCGAGGAGTGATAGAAGCAATCCTCGTTAAGCCGCGAGAAGATCGGATAGATGCGGTCCAGCCACTCGATGACCGAGAGTTTCGTCCAATCGAGGTCCGCGCGGTTGCGCACGAAGCATTGAAAAAAGTGATGGTGGGTGTTGATGAGGCCGGGATAGACGAACCAGCCGGTGGCATCCTGTGTGATCGTGCCATTGAGCAGGTCGCCTGCGCCAAGATTTTCGCCGATCGACTGGATTGCGGGGCCGTTCGTGAGAACGTCGACATCGCGATAGACGGTCGGCCCCTTGCCCTCGTCGACGATGACCGCTGCGCAGTTCTTCAGGAGGTAACCTGCCATGTCACGCCTCGCTCCCTTCGACGTGGGGCTCGGGCTTCAACTCGTGGAGCCGGTGAATGCCCGGCATCTCAAGGAATTGATCGAGCGAGCGGATGGCACGGGACCAGAGCCGTATCGTGGGATATGGATCAAGCGAGACGCCTCCGTCGGCTGCGAGCGCCACATAGGGGAAACAGGCGATATCGGCGATCGTCGGCCGGTCGGCGGCGAGGAAGCGCATGCCGCGCAGGCTCTGTTCGAAGAGGCCGGCCTCCAGCTCACGCAGAGCGGCAACGCCTTGAGTTTGCAGCGCACGGATGTCGCCGGGGCGCAGCAGCATTTCATGAAGCCGCGCACCGCCGAGACTGGCGGTTAGTCGGCCCGAGAAGGACAGCCATTGCTGCACGCGCGCCGCTTCTTCTGGTTTGTTGCTGGCGAGCCATCCCGGGGCAGCCTTGGCGGCGAGATAGACGAGCATGGCAGAGGATTCAGTCAGGATCAGCTCGC
The DNA here is from genome assembly GCF_029854435.1 of Neorhizobium petrolearium. Lineage (NCBI taxonomy): Bacteria > Pseudomonadati > Pseudomonadota > Alphaproteobacteria > Hyphomicrobiales > Rhizobiaceae > Neorhizobium > Neorhizobium petrolearium. The sequence continues at coordinate 4,994,001 of NZ_CP123000.1, forward strand.
CGTCCTCCAGGATCGGGATCGAGCCTGCCGGATTGAGCGCCAGGAGTTCGGGGCTGCGATGTTCGTTGCCGGGGTGGAAATCCACAGGGCGGATATCGAGCTTCACACCCATCAGCGATGCCATCAGGCGCACTTTGTAGCAGCTGGGTGAGAGGATGTAGTCATAGAGCTTCATTGCGCCACCAACTGTGCGCCATAGGTATAATTGTGGCGTTTCAGCCAGCGCCGGTATGCAACCGAGGTGAGATCGGCACGGGTCGGGATCTCCATGCCCGGATCGAGCGGCAAGAGCCGAGGGATCTGGTTTTCCAGGATCGATCGGTCCTGAAGGAAGATCGTTTGCTGGAAATGGATAAGGTCAGTCATGGAGCTTTCTTCGTCGAAGAGCGCCATCCACGGCCAGACGTCGCATAGATCCTCGGCAAGCGGCTGCACGAAGAGGGTGATGACATCCCATTCTCCCGGGCGGGGCGGGCAGGTCTTGTAGAGGATCGAACAGGTCGGCGCCGGCACGCGGTACATATATTCCGTCGTGATGCCGCCGCTTGCCGATTTGGCCGCCTGGGGTTGGTAGAATTTCACCTGTGTCGCCCAGACTTCGTCTTCTTCCTCGCGAATCTCGACCTTGTAGTTCTGGACTTCCGTGTGGGGTTCGGCGCCCAGAATATCCGTATGCACGAAGGGAAAATGAGCGATGTCAAGGAAGTTTTCGACGGCGCGGAGCGGGGAGCAGCGCACACGCACCACGCCGACATCGACGAAGCGTCGCCCCGCCTGATCGGCCTCTGGAATGTCGAAGAGTTCCTTCTTCGGCTCTCCGAGAGATGCCCAGACATGGCCATAGCGTACGCGTACGGGTAATGTCCGCCCGTTTCCGCCCGTCACCCTGGCGCTGCCGTCGGCATCAAGCGCCACGTCGATCGGCTCGTCCATCAGCGCGGTCTTTCGCCCCTTTAGGTCGAGCTGGCTGAGGAGGCCGACCGGGTACCATTCGTCGATCATCGCTTTCACGGTCATTGCGTGATCTCCTTTTTCTGAAGACCCTCCGCCTTGCGGCGCAGGCTCTCTGCGGTACGCGAGGCGGCGGTGCATTCCGCCGGGCCGGCCTCGCCTTTGATCAGGACATGGGTCAGCGTCTCCTCGTCGTCCCGGGGAGAAAGCAGGAGACAGATGTTCCCGGCGTCTTCGCCCACCTCAAGAAGACCCTCAAGGTTAGCCTTTGCGCCGGCAGCAGCTTCAATGGCAGCGACACCCGCCAGTACGGTCAAGGAACGTAGGGGAACAAAATCAGTTAGCCGCGGCGGCTGGGAGAGAGGGTTGCCCACGGCAATCCAGATCAGCCCGTCGGATTCTTCAACCCGATGCGTTGTGACGCGGATTGTCTCCGGAGGCGCAAGCCGCGGATGGGCCGGAATGCGGAGACAGTTTCCGGCCTGGCCATAACTCCAGCCGTGATAGATGCAGGAAAGGGCTTCGCCGCGCACGAAACCGTGCGAGAGGCGCATTCCGCGATGGGGACAGCGGTCCGCCGAGGCTGCCGGGCGCCCGGATGCGCTGCGCCAGAGGGCAACTGATCCGGCAGGAATGCGCGCCGGCATGACGGTTCCCGCAGGCAGGTCACCGGAAAGAGCGACTGGCATCCAGGAGCCTGTCGTATCGGAGTGCATGGGTAGACTTTCTGAGCGTCATCAATAACTTGCAGGACGCACGCGAGGCATGTTCGTCCCTCGGCCCGCTGCCCGGCGACAGCACGTTTGCATAAATATTCCTCATTGGCAATGATGACCAAATAAAGTGCACGGCCGGGTGCGCAGGTTGCTCAAGGTACCCTGTTTCAGTCGTCGATGGGCCTGCGTTCGATCGTGTCGACCCAGACATCAATCGGGCCCAGCGAACATCCCATCTCCATCATGTCGATCAACTCTTCAGGTCCGGCGACCTCGAGTTCAATACGGTCCGGCCCGGTATGAGCTATGTCTTGCGAAAGCCCGAGTTTGGCTGCGTGGCGCCGGATCCAGGGCACGAAGGAGGAAGCATCCAGATTGCCGAGGATTGTCATCCGTTCCCTGAGCCGGATCTGAGGTGGCTGCCGCATCGTTGAAATTCCCATTCCTTCGCATCAGTCGCCCGGTATGGCGCATGAGCGGCCGCCCGGAAGGATGACTGTAGCAGAAGTCTCGTGTCATGCGCATCTAGGTGCTGCAGCAGGGACGTGGATAGATGGCGATTGCTGATAAAGGTGCCGGAGCTTTTATCCCGCGCTCGACCTGATGCCTGCCAGGATTGCGCACACTTCCATGGTTCCGGTCCTTGGTGTTTTTTGTCGCATCTATTTCAGAATTTTAAGTTGACTATTTTTGTTATGTTTATATTTTCCGGCGGCGCAGCATCGCTTTCGGGGACGAATTGAAAGCAACGCATAGCGCGGAATTGAAATGACACGACAGGAGATGCTTTGCCATGGAGGCCATCCGGCAGGCGGGATCACGCACGTCCTTGAGGTGCGCAAGTCGGCGTATTGCCGTAAGGCGGCTGATGGCAAGCAGCGCCCTGGTATTGTTTTCTTCCTCGACGCTGACGACGACGATTTTTGCGCAAGAGATATCGACCGAACTGCCGACGATCGTTTTGACCGGCAAGACGAGCCGCGCGGTAGGCCCCGACAGGACGATCGTCGCGAAGGACACGGCCACCGGCACCAAAACCGATACGCCCATCATCGACATTCCGGCTTCCGTTTCGGTCGTCACCGAAAAGGAACTCGAAGAACGCCATGTGGACAACCTGCAGCAGGCCATCGCCTATACCGCCGGCGTTTTCTCCGATGAGTTCGGCAACGACGACCGCTACGACTATATTCGCATCCGCGGCTTCGATCAGACGGCGCTCGGCACCTATCGCGACGGGCTCGCCGCCCGCATTCCCGCCTGGTACACGGCAAGCCGGCTCGAACCCTATGGCCTGCAGCGTGTGGAGGTGCTGAAGGGCTCGACCTCGACCCTGTTCGGCCTCAACGCCCCCGGTGGCCTCGTCAACGCTATCACCAAGCGTCCATTGGACGAAAAGCACGGAGAAATCTACACCTCCTACGGTGATGGTACCAAGGAGATCGGCACGGATTTCGGCGGCCCGATCGATGCTGAAGGCGTATGGACCTATCGTTTGACCGCGCTTGGAAAGGACGGAAACAATGGTTGGGATTATTCCAACGACGACCGCTTCTATATCGCGCCGGCCTTGACCATCAAGCCGGAAGAAGGCACGTCGCTCACCATCCTTGCCGATTACTACAAGCGCGATGGCACGGGTGCCCGTGGCTTTCCCACCGGCGCCGATATCGACATCGATACCTTTCTCGGAGAGCCGGACTTCAATCGCTTCAATACGCGTCAGACCGATATCGGCTATCAGTTCGAGCATGAAATCACCGACGGCCTGACGTTCCGGTCCAACGCCCGCTACACGCATCTCAGCCTGGATTACGCGGAAGTCTACGGGGCTTCTCTCGACCCGACAGCCGACCGCGCTGCTTTTTCCGTTGATGGCCTTTCGAACCGCTGGGCCTTCGACAATCAGCTTCAATACGACACAAGCTGGGACAATTTTGAATCGAAGACCCTGGTCGGCGTCGACTACACCAGCGACAACACGCGCGAAGACATCAAGTATGGCACTGCGGAACCGATCGATATCTACGACCCCGTCTATTGCGGGCTCTCGTGCATTGATCTCGATCCATATGTAAACTGGCGTGTCAAGCAGCAGGCGGTCGGCATCTATGCCCAGGAGCAACTGACTTTTGATGACCGCTGGGTCATTACGCTTGGTGGGCGCTGGGATCATGTGCATACCACGGCTGACTATGTCGACACCGGTACCAGGGACGACAATACAGCCAGCGCTTTCACCACCCGCGTCGGGCTCACCTATAAGTTCACGCCCAACCTTGCGGCCTATGCCAATTATTCGGAAAGCTTCCAGCCTTTGGTGACGCCGAGCGCGAACGGCTACGCGCTGAGTGGCTCTCTGAAGCCGCAGGAGGGTGAGCAGTATGAAGTCGGCCTGAAATACCGTCCCGAAGATTTCGACGGCCTGTTCACGCTCGCGCTCTTCGACCTGACCCAGACGAATGTTCCGACCTATGTCAGCCCCTTGGTTCAGGAGCAGGTCGGCAAGATCGGTGTTCGCGGCATCGAGCTTGAAGGCAAGGCGGCGATCAACGACCGGCTGAACATGACGCTCGCCTATTCCTATTGGGACGCCGAGATTCGTGAGAACGCAGGTGCCAACGAGGGCAACCGACCGCAGCGCGTGCCCAAGCATCTCGCATCTGCCTGGCTTGACTACACCATTCCGGGGGACGGCCAGCGCGGTGACCTGACGATCGGAGGAGGCGTGCGTTACATCGGGGAGACCTATGGCGACGACGCCAACACGGTCAAGGTGCCGAGCTATACGGTCTTCGACGCCGCTGTAAGCTACAAGGTGACGGAGAACGTCAAGCTCTCGGTGAACGCGACCAATCTGTTCGACCGGAAATATGTGGCGAGCAGCTATTACGGGACCGAATATTACGGCGATCGCCGCAAGATCGTCGGAACGCTGAAATTCACATGGTGATCGCTTGATCTCTACCGCGTCCAGTCACGCCTCTCCGGAAAAGGGAGCGGAGCCGCCCGCATCAGACGATGTGGGCGGCTGTCGCGATCTCGGCGAGCTGTTGATACAGCGCGGCGGCGAGAAATACGCTTTCTGCAGGGGAAAGTTCGTCCTCGATGTGCCGGCCGGGTGCGAGACGGTGCCGTGTTCCGCACTCTGCGAGGCCGATTGTTTCAACCGCATTGTCGATCGATACGGAGCTGCTTTCCCGAATGCGGACCGTCGCGCCGTCGTGTCGCTCTGGACGCTCTATTATTTCAGTACCCTGACCATCAACACCGCTCTCGCATGGCTGGAATTGCGGCGCCTCCTGCCGATCTCGCTTGATGAAACCTCGGTATGTCTCGATCGGGAAACAGGCGTGCCCATGGCCTTCCTTGTCCGCAGTCTCGGCCAGCGGCGGGAACTCGGCATCCATGAAGCGATGCACCCCCTCCTGCGGCAGCATATCGAGCCTTTGGCCAGCGCGATCTCCGCCCACACGCGTATCAGCACCAAGCTGCTATGGGGAAATGCCGCCGGATATCTCGACTGGATCGTCGAGGAGGCGGGGCGCCAGAGCCATCCGGCGCTGGCTGCGGAAGGAGCCCCCCTGTTTCAAGATGCGGTATTTCCCGACGGTGCGAAAAACCCTCTCTGCGGCACGCTCCGGGCCATGACCGACGAGAATGGCGTCGCGTTCAAGCGTCGCAAGGTGTGCTGCCTGCGTTACTGCCTGCCGGCGATTGGAGGTTGCGGCCAGAGTTGCCCTCTGCCGGAAGGACGGCAGTAGGCGCGCTCTTGAGCGCTTCCGGTCTTCACTTCCGCCGCATCAAGAGCATCAGGAACGGTGCGCCGACGAGGGCCGACACCAGCCCCGCCGGAATCTGGTAGGGGAAGATGATCGTGCGGCCGAGCCAATCGGCGACGACCATCAGCCCGCCACCAAGCAGCGCCGCGCCAAGAATTTGCGGCCGTGCCCTCACGAGCCCGCATTCCCGCGCCAGATGCGGCCCCATCAGTCCTATGAAGCTCAACGGTCCCACGCAGAGCGTTGCCACCGCCGAGGCAAGCCCCGCAAGCGCGAAGAGAAGCAGCCGCGAACGAGGGAGCGAGAGGCCCAGGCCGGCGGCGGGCGCGGGGCCGAGCGGTAGAATATCAAGCCAACGATGCATCGATGCCGCTGCTGTCACGAGCATGACGGCCGCAGCCGCAACCGCAAGGGCGGTGGACGTTTCCACGCCATAGGTGGAGCCGCTCATCCAGCGCAAGAGAAACATGGCCCGGGGATCGCCCGTCGAGGACAGGACGCCCACCACGGCATCGACCATTGCGCTGAGCGCTATGCCCGCAAGCAGCACCCGTTCAGGCAGAAGCCCGCCGCGCAAAGAAAATCCGACGACAAGCCCCAGCACCGCGAGCGCGCCGGCCGCCGCCGAAGTGATCTGCAGGCCAAATCCCGGCGCGGCAACGATGAAGATCGTCACCGTCACGCCGATCGTGGCACCGGCGCCTATACCAAGCACTTCAGGGCTCGCCATCTCGTTTCCGGTCAGGCGTTGAAGGATCGTACCCGCTATTGCCAGCATGGCGCCCGCCGAAAGTGCCCCCAGAACCCGCGGAAACCGAAGGGGCAGAATGTCGATGTAAAGATCGGGGTGAAGAAGAGCCCAATCGCCGTTGGCCGTGCGTCCCACAAGAAGCGCTGCAGCGACCAGCAGGGCAAGCCCTGCGATCGCCGCAAGTGTGAGGCCAGGGGATGCCTGAAGCCGCCTGCTGAATATCCTGCCTTGTTCAGGCATGACGCGGTGGCGCACTTTGAGCCGGTGCAGAAGCAGGAGGAGCAATGGAGAACCAAAAACCGCAGTCACCGCGCCGGTCGGGAGGAAGTCGGAAAATGCGCCGGCGAGATATTGGACGACGCCGTCGGCGAGCCACAGCAGCGCTGCCCCGATAAGAGCGGACCATAGGAGCACGGAACCGGCCCGGCGTGCGCCGGAAAGTCGCACGATGATAGGCGCGACGAGGCCGATGAAGCCGATGACGCCGACGGCGCTCGTCATGAAGGCGGCGAGCGCGACAGCGACAACGATGGCAAGCAGCCGCAGTCGCGATGTGTCGACGCCGAGTGCGGTCGCACCCGCCTCCCCGAGCTCGACCAGCGCGAGCGGCCTGACGATCAGCCAGGCGAGAAGCCCGGCGATTGCCACCTTGGGCAACAGCGAAAGCGGGATGACCCAGCTTTGCTGTGAAAGCGAACCCGCGCCCCAGATGAAGAGGCTTGCCAGCCAACGGTCATTCAGCATGACAAGGACGGCCGAGAGCGCACCGCACCACAGACTGATGACCAGGCCCGACAGCACGAGCGAAAAGGGTGAAAAACCGCGTCTGGCTCCGAGCAGAAACACAAGTCCGGCCGCGATTGCGCTGCCGGCAAGCGCCACCAGATCCCGCCCGAAGCCCAGGAGATCCGGTACGTAAAGCGTCGCGAGCGCCAGCGCGAGGTTGGCTCCGGCCGAGACGCCGAGCGTCGTCGGTGAAGCCAGAGGATTGCGCAGCACCTGTTGGAACAGCGCGCCCGAAAGGCCGAGCGCCGCCCCCGCCAGAAGCGCCGTAGCCATCCGCGGCAGGGTCGAATACAGGAGCACGACTTGCCGGATATCGTAGCCGGGGGCCTGCTGGCCGATGGCAGCAAGTTCCGGCTCCAGCCGGAGGACGGCGAATGCGGCTGCAGCAAGGGCGATGATGATCGCGACGAGGAGCGGGCCGGCAAGGCGGCCGTGCGCGGCGGCAGTCGCAGTCATGCCGTATTCTCCAGGTGCTCGGTCAGGAGACGCGCGAAACGCATTGCGTCGTTGACCATACCGAACATCAGGGCACCGGGGATCACCGAGAAACGGCCTGGCTGCGATATCGGCAGCGCCTTCCACAGCGGGCTTTCGGCAAGCTTCGGCAGGACGTCGCCCGGTACGGGCTCGAAGGCGATCAGACGAGCACGTGGGTCGGTGACACGTGCCAGATCCTCGATGCCGATGGTTTCGAACCCCCAGTAGTTTCCCTGGCCCTTCCAGGCGTTCTCGACGCCGATACGGGAAAGCACATTGTCATAGAGGCCGGGGGTTGCGTAGACCCGCGCATGGCGGGCGTCCAGGAAACCCATGAGGACAACCGGCGGGGCGCCGATCAGCGCCAGCCTTTTCCGGCAATCGTCGAAGAAGATGTCCGCCCGCGCGAGAAAGGCATCGCCTTCCGCCACCCGGTCGACGGCCTGTGCCAGCGCACGCGTGGCCGCATAGGCTTTGGACAGAACGGCGCCGCCGCTGGCATCGTAAATTTCAAGGCGAAGTACCTTGCCCATGGTTTCTAGCCTTGGCTTCAATGCGTCGAGATAAGGAGTGGTCAGAATCAGATCGGGCTTGAGCATCGCCAGGACTTCGAAATTGATTTCCCAACCATTGCCGAGATCGGCAACGCCCGCAGGGATTTCCGGTTCGATGACCCATTTGTCCCAATCTGCGAGGGAGACAATCGCAGTCGGTGTGATTCCGAGGTTCATCAGCGTGGATGCGAGGCCGTAATCCAGGCTTGCGACCTTTGGCACGGGCGCCGGGGATGCGGCGCGGGCCGGGGCGGCAAGACCGAACGGCGCCACTGCGGCCGCAGACAGAAGAGAGCGGCGGCTCAGGCCCTTGACCCGCATGTTTTCGGATTTAGCAGACATAAGCGAGCGGAATTCCGAGATGCGGATGCGGCATCACCTCCATCCTGACGCCATACATGCGTTCCAGCACCTCGCATCGAAGGATGTCGGCGGCGCGGCCCTCCGCCACGACGGCGCCGGCTTTCAAGGCGTAGATGCGGTCGCAGAAGCGTGCCGCCATGTTGATGTCGTGCAGCACGATTACGACGCTCAACCCCTTTTCCCGGGAAAGACGCTGGATGAGGCTGAGCAATTCGATCTGATGGGCGATGTCGAGGGCAGACGTCGGTTCGTCGAGCAAAAGGTATTCGGCATCCTGCGCCATCAGCATGGCGATCCAGGCGCGCTGACGTTCCCCGCCCGAAAGGGTCTCCACGAGCCGATCGGCAAAACTTTCGACATGGGTGAGCGCCAGCGCCTCTTCGACCTTTGCGCTGTCGCCTGCCGTGAAGCGGCCAAGCGCGCCGTGCCAAGGATAACGTCCGCATGCCACCAGTTCCCGGACCGTCATGCCAGGGGCCGCGGAAACCTCCTGCGGGAGATAGGCGACGGAGCGGGCGAAGGTGCGTTGGTCAAATTCGCTGAGTTTATGGCCCCCGAATCGGATCTCGCCCGACGACGGGATCATCTGACGGGCCAGCAGCTTGAGCAGCGTCGATTTTCCCGAGCCGTTGTGACCGACCAGGGCCGAGATCTCACCGGCGCCGAAAGCAATGTTCACGTTCTTGAGCAGATCGCGGTGTTCGACGGAAAAGGAGATCCCCGAGAGGGTGAATGCCTTGGCTGCCCCGCTCGTCTGCTCGACCTCTGCTTTCAAAGAATACACGATAGCGCCCCATGCCTTGGGAGAAGGGATAGGTGGGCCAATAAATTAACATGACACTTTTAGTCAATAATATTTTGCAAGATCATCGAATGAGCGAGCGGGCGAGCCTCTCAGTCAGCGCTAGCTCTTCGGGATAACTGATCGGATCTGTCTGCCGGCCGCTTGAAGAAGTCCGAAGGCCAGGTATCGATGCGTGTGCAATTCGCGGGTTGCACCTCCTTGGGGTTCATATTGCTTCGACAGGCGCGACATCGCTCCCATGGCTTCAGTCAATGATTGATATCTGCCGGCAGCGACAGCCCCAAGCATTGCAGCCCCCAGCAGAACCGGCTCCTCGCTGTCAGCAACGGCCACAGGCAGATTGGTGGTGTCCGCCAGTACCTGTCGCACGAGATTGCTTTGGACCGCGCCGCCGCTCGCAACGATCGTGTCGGGCACGATGCCGTTCTGGGACAGTTTTTCCAGGAGTTGCCGGAGACCATAGCCGATACCGCAAAGTCCTGCGACGTAGAGGGAAATCAGGCTGCGAATGTCGGCTTCCAGTCCCAGACCGGCAATGATCGCCCGCGCGTCGGGGTCAGCATGTGGCGACCGGTTACCCATGAACTCGGGCACGACGTGTATCGAGCCAGCAAGCTCCACGGAATGCGAAAGGTCCGGGCACAACCTCGTGACTTCTCGATCGAGCCAGGCAACCAGTGAAAGGCCGGCGGCCTCCGCCTTCACCCGCGCCTCCCCGGAGGCTGGATGCATTGTGGCAAGATGATCGAGGGCCGCGCCCGCTGCCGATTGGCCGCCTTCGGTCAGCCACAGCCCGGGGACCATTGACGAATGATAGGGACCCCAGACACCGTCGACGAATACCGGATCGTTGCTGGATACCATCGAGCATGCGGAGGTTCCGAAAATATAGGCCAGCCTGTTGCGAACATCTGTGCTGCCGCGCGCGTCCCTGCCGCCCAGCGTCCCGACGCCACCCGCATGTGCGTCGATGAGGCCTGCCCCGACAGGTATTCCTGCAGGCAGGCCAAGATCGACCGCTGCCTTTTCCGTCAGACCGTTTGCCAGGGGCGTTCCGGGATCGACGATATCTGTGCCGATCCGCTTAAAGCCTTCATCTGCAAGCTCCTTAAGGCCGATGGCTTGAAAATACTGCGCATCCCATCGCTTCTCGTGCGCCAGATAAGTCCATTTGCAGGTGACCGTGCACGCCGAGCGTGCAAGCGATCCCGTCGCGCGCCAGCTCAGATAGTCGGCGAGATCGAAAAAATGCCCTGCACCAGTGAACGAGCCGGGCAGGTTACGCTTCAGCCAGAGAAGCTTCGGTGTTTCCATTTCCGGCGAGATACGCCCGCCGACATACCGCAAAACCTCGTGTGCCCCGCTATTGATTTCCGAGGCTTCGCCAGCGGCGCGGTGATCCATCCAGACGATGACATTGCGTTGAGCATCACCCGACGGGCCGACCGCGACCGGTGCACCGTCAGGGGCTACGACAACCAGCGAGCAGGTTGCGTCGAAGCCGATTCCAGCAACGGCCGAGGGCGGGATTCCGGCCGCACTGACGGCTTCCCGAGCACTCTCACAGACCGCTTTCCATATCTGTTCGCTCGATTGTTCAACGATATTGCCGGCCTCATGCCAGATGGTGATCGGGCGCTTTGCCGACGCCTTCAGATTGCCATTCTCATCGAACAGGCCGGCGCGGGCGCTGCCTGTTCCCACATCGATGCCGACGAAAAACCGGGTCATGGTCAGAGATCCGTGCTGAGTGGGAGGATTACCAGATCGCGAATGGTGATGTTGCGGGGCCGGGTCAGCATGAACATGACTGCTTCGGCCACTTCGGTCGCCTCCATCAATCCGCCCGCGGCAATTGCCTCATCGAGCTTCGCCTGAGGCCAATCGCTGATCAACGCCGTGATGACCGGTCCAGGCGCCACGGCTCCAACGCGAATACCGTGCCTGGCCACCTGGCGTCGTACCGTGTGAACGAACGCCTGCACCGCGTGCTTGGATGCCGTATAAATCGGTTCCCAGACGACAGGCACCAGACCGGCGATCGAGCTGGTCATGATGATATCGCCGGTCTTCTGCTCCACCATATGGGGCAACACCGCCTGTACGGACCGGAAAGCGGCGTTGATGTTGAGATTGAGCATACGATCCCAGGCATCGGGATCGCCATTGACGACCTCACCGCCGATATAGGCGCCGGCATTGGCATGAAAGATATCGAGCTTTCCGAACCGTTCCAGGATTTGAGGCATCATCGTGGATACGCTGGACGGGTCGGTCAGATCGATCGTCAGAGGAAAGGCGTTCGGCCCCAATTCGGAGCTCAACTTTTCCAGAGTCTCTCCGGCCCTGTCGACGAGAACGACGCTTACGCCTTCGCGCAACAGGGAACGGGCGCATTCGAGGCCGATGCCCGAGGCAGCGCCGGTAACCGCTGCAACCTTTCCAGAAAGTTCCTGTCTCATGCTATTCCTTGCTTCGATTTACGTCAGGCAATGCCGGTCACAGATTGGATCGATCTTCGGGGCTGACGATGGTTGGCTAGATCAGTCCATCCGACGATCACGCAAACAGATGCGCGGCAGAGGGATTGAAGAGAAACTCGGCGTTGTCGTCGAACGCCAGTTCCATATCGACAGGGATCGAGGCGACCACCCGCTCGTTCGCGCGGGTCTCGATCGCAACGATCGTCTCTGTACCCAGACGCTCGATCAGCACGATCTTTCCACAGATCCCTCCCTCACCGTCAGCCGCCCTGCCGGGTTTCAGATACTGCGGCCTGATCCCGAGCCAGGCGCTGTCGCCGCTGTCGAACCCTTTGCCACGCACCGGAATGGGCGAGATCTCCTCGGACGCTACGGTTGCGGTGCCTCCGTGGGCAGCCTGCACCTTTACCGCAAGGAAATTCATCTTCGGCGCGCCGATGAAGCCTGCGACGAATTTGTTTGCGGGATTCTTGTAAAGTTCCATCGGTGAACCGACCTGCTGGACCAGACCTCCGTCGAGAACCACGATCTTGTCCGCGAGCGTCATCGCCTCGACCTGATCATGGGTGACGTAGATCATCGTGGCACCGAGATCGCGATGCAGCTTGGCAAGCTCCATGCGCATGTCCACCCGAAGCGCTGCGTCGAGATTCGAAAGCGGTTCATCGAAGAGAAAGACTGCGGGCTTGCGTACGATTGCCCGGCCGATTGCCACGCGCTGCCTCTGGCCGCCGGACAACTGGCTGGGTTTGCGGTCGAGCAGGTGCTCCATTTTCAGAATTCGGGCAGCTTCCCGCACCCGGGCATCCAGCTCGGCTTTCGGTGTCTTGTTCAGGGAGAGGCCGAAACCCATGTTCTCGTGCACAGTCATATGCGGATAGAGTGCATATGACTGGAAGACCATGGCGATCCCGCGTTCACGCGGCGGAATGTCGTTGCAAAGCCGACCGCCTATATAAAGATCACCGCCCGATATGTCCTCGAGTCCCGCTATCATCCGCAGAAGAGTGGATTTGCCGCAACCGGACGGTCCGACAAAAACCACGAATTCACCGTCCTCGATCTCAAGATCGACACCCTTGATGATGTTGACGGAACCAAAATTTTTCCTGAGCCCGGCCAGGCGCAAACTTGCCATGCTTCCTCACTTCCTTCGCATTCTGCGTCGAGCCACGACGTTAAGCGTCTTCCAGCTCGCGCGCCCGTTCGGTGCTGTCCTTGGTGCGCAGATAGGCACCTTTGGTGATCAACTGACGCCGGAGCTCCTTCACATCGATATCCGCCGGTGCGCGATTGCCGCGGACGGAAATCTTTGCCGCGCGGCCGGCCGCCTCGCCCATTGCCATGCAGGTGGCCATGACGCGGATCGCACCCATTGCCTCGTGGGTGGTGGAGATTGCCCGGCCGGCAACGATCAGGTTGTTCACCTTCGTCGGGATCAAGGAACGATAGGGGATGTCGTAGCAGTCGCCGCACCAGATGAGCGTGCAGCCGTCATCGGCAGGGCGGTGAATGTCGATGGGGTAGCTCGCCACCGCAATCGCATCATCGAAGTGGCGGCAGGCGAGCACGTCTTCCTGCGTCATAACATATTCGCCGATGATACGGCGCGTCTCGCGAATACCGAGGAATGGTGCCGTCTTCGTGAAATAGGCGTTCTCGAAGCCTGGCACGTAATTGATGAGGTAGGTGACGATGTCGTCGATCTGCCCGCGGGCCTCGATCTCACCCATCGTCAGGCTCGCCGCCTCGGTTCCGTCGACGCCCTTGACACGGGTCATGTTGATCCAGACCTCGCCAGCTTTGAGGCCCGTGATGATGATCGTGCGTTCATTGGGGATCTTGAGTCCCATTTCCGTCTGCGCCCTGGCAATCAGCTCGCGCAGGCCGACGATGATGAACTGGTTGTTCTGGCCGAAATATTCTGCCGGGATGAAATCGGTCAGATAAGTGCGCGCCTGTGGCGGCTGGTTGGCGATGCTGAGGCGCAGCTTCTCGGTATCGACGCCGGCGAGGCAGAACATCAATGTAGGGGGTTGCATACCGCCATGGGCATTGCCCTTTTCACAAGGCACGCCTGCGCGGTAGGCGACATCGGCGTCCCCCGTGCAATCGATGACCACCTTGCCGAGGATCGCGCCACGGCCGCTCTTGCTCTCGGTGATGACACCGCGGATCGTATCGCCGTCCATGATCACGCCAGCGCAGAAGGTGTAAAACAGCACTTCGACGCCGGCTTCCGTCAGCATTTCGAGCGCGACGGTCTTGACTGCCTCCGGCTCGACGAGGGTGATGCCCATATGCAACGGGCAGGGCCGGTGCTCGCTTGCGGCGTTACGAAGCTTCAGCCGGTCGATGAATTTCTGCGGCAGGCCTTCGATGATCTGGTTACCCTTTTGACCGAGGAAGCCGAGTACCGGCAGACCGATCGTCATGTTGCCGCCGACGAAGCTGCGGCTTTCGATCAATCCGACCCTCAGTCCGTCTTCGGCAGCAGCAAGCGCAGACGTCAGGCCGGACGGCCCGCCGCCCACGACGAGCACGTCATATTCGGCCATGACGGGTGTTGCCCGGGCCGGCTCCTGGATTGATCGAATGGTAGTGTTCGGCATTGTCCTGGTCTCTTTCGTGGGAGTGGACCCGAAGGTCCGTGTCATTCGTGCGGTTCCGGCGATATCGCCCGTCCGGGCGTAGAACGCCCGGACGGTGTTTAGAAACTTCAGGCCTGCATGAGCGGTTTCACGCGCGTGGCGATGGAGGCGACCGCTTCCTTGATCTCCTTGCGGCCGAGGACGGCGAGTTGCACCTCTTCGAGAAAGATCGACTGGGCGCGCGCCGCTTCCGGGAAAGGCGGGAAGGCGCCGCGGGCATTCTTCAAAACCTCGGCCTCGACGGCGGCAACCGGATTATTCACGAAAGACTGGTCCGCATAAGTCGAGACGCGTACCGGGCCGTTGCCGTTCCTGGCCATGCCGAGCGTCACGCGCTTGCTGGAGACTTCCTTGATGAACTTCCAGGATAGTTCTTTGTCCTTGGAGTTCGCCGGGATGACCATGCCCCAAGCCTCGACGATAGAAGACATCGGCACCTTGCCCTTGAGATCGCTCGAAATCGGGAACTCGATCGCCTTGATCTTGCCTGGGAACTTGCTCTGTTCCTTGTTGTTCAATTGCGCATTTCGGGCGAAGGGCAGCACCGTAAAGGCGGCCCGCCCCTGCTGCAGCCAGGTTACCTGGTCGTCGTTCTTGGTAGTCGCATAGCTGCGTGGCAGGGCACCACTCTCGAACATCTTTCGCAGAACCGTCAGGCCCTTTTCCATCGCTTCCGGGTTCGGCAGCAACTCGAATTTCGCGTTGATGAAATCACCGCCGAAAGCACGTGCGAACATGACCGGGAAGACGGCGAGATCGCTCGCGAGCACCATACCCGCAACCGGTGTGCCGGCCTTGGAGGTAAAGGTGAGCCTCTGGGCCTGTTCAACCAGTTCCTCCAGCGTGGTCGGCGGCGCGCTGATGCCCTGCTCTTCCAGAAGCGCCTCGTTGTAGAATAAGCCTTGGGTCGCGTGGCGGACCGGAATGCCGATCAGCTTGCCATCAACAGTCATGCCTTGGACGAGACCTGGAGCGATGTCGCCGAAGTCCTCGATCGCATCCTTCTCCAGGTAGCTGTCGAGAGGCTCGAACATGGCCGCGATCTGCTTGGTCGGCCGGTTGTCGACGATATAGCCGACATTGAAGTCGGTAGTATTGAGGCTCGCCTCGCGGAAGAGGCGATCCTGCAACGGGTTGGAGTCGAATGTCGTCCAGACGATGTCCGCATCATTGCCGGAACGCCAATCCTTAAGGAGATCGCCGTCGCCGGAGCCGAGCACGGTCTGGTGCACCTTGTGGCTCAGGACGTTGAGCGTCTTGCCGGCGGCAAAGGATGGCCCGGCGGCTAACATGGCCGCTCCGCCCAGCGCGGTTCCGAGAAACCCGCGACGTGTAATGTTCGTGAATACCTTGTCTGACATGATTTTCCTCCCTTTCAGACAGTGATCAGCCTTTGGTCGCGCCGGCAGTCAGGCCGGCCACCAGATAGCGGTTCATGAAGATGACGAAGAGCAGAACGGGGATGAGCTGAACGGTGGATGCGGCAAACAGCACGCCCCAGTCGACCCCGTCGATCGATCCGATCATTTCGGAGATTACCAGCGGTGCGGTCTTGGCTCGCGTCGCGGTGAAGATGAAGGCGAACAGGAATTCGTTCCAGGCGAACACGACGACGAAGACAGCCACCGCCAGGATGCCCGGTGCAGCAAGCGGCACAATGACCCGCCGAAGGATCGTGAGACGCCCCGCGCCATCGATCTGCGCCGCCTCGTCCAGTTCGCGCGGGATCTGGTCGATGAACGTGCGCATCAGCACCGTGCCGAGCGACACGAAGAAGGTCGCGTAGAGCACCATCAGGACGATATGCGTATCGTTCAAGCCGATTGCGTTGATAATCGGGAAGAGCGGCAATGTCACGACGATCGGTGGGATGAGGCGCACGATGATCAGGAACATCACGCTCGCATTCAGCATCCGGCTGCTGTAGCGCGAATAGACATACCCGGCCGCCGTGCTGGTGGTGATTGCGAGAACGGTAGCACCTGCCGTGATGATGGTGCTGTTTAGAAGTCCGCCGAAGAACACGCCCCAGCCGTTCCAGAGTTGGACATAGTGCTGGATGGTCGGAGAGAAGACAAATTTCGGCGGCACCGCGAAAATGTCCTGTCCCGGCTTGAAGGACGACATGAGGATGAAGGCGATCGGGAAGAGCGACCAAACGAGAATCACCGCGACTGCGACCGTTTTTCCGAGGCCGATGGCGAGCTTGTCAGTGCGCATTGCCGGCCACCTGCTTGCGAAGAAGGAACACATAACCGGTCGCAAGAAGCAGCGATGCGAGCACCATGATCCAGGCGGTGGCGGCTGCCGTACCGAAAGCGTTGAAGCTGAAAGCCTCCTGGTAGAGGTAGACCGCGACCACTTCGGTCGAACGGGCCGGTCCGCCCTGGGTCATCAGCCAGACTTCCGAAAAAATGCGGAAGGCGAAGATGTAGCGGAAGAGCAGCGCCACCACGATTGCCGGACCGAGAAGCGGTATCGTCACTCTGCGGAAGGCATCGAAGGCCGTGGCGCCATCGATGCGCGCAGCCTCGTAAAGATCCTTCGGGATCGCTAGACGCGCCGCATAAAGGATGATGAAGGTAAAGGGCAGGTGCAGCCAGATCGTCAGGAGACCGATCATAATGAGCGCATGCGACGGCTCGAAGGACCAGTCGAGCATCGGCAGACCGAGCCAGGTCAGCATGGCCGTGACCGGACCGACGTCGGGGTCGAAGAGGAAGCGCCACATGGCAACCGCGATGACTTCGCTCACGGCATAAGGCGCCAGCACAGCGACAAGCAGGACGCGCCGGAAGGGCAGGCCGCTTGCAAAAAGCAGTGCCATTCCAAGCCCGAGCGCCAGTTCCAGATGCACGGCGAAGATGACGATCAAGACCGTATTGCCAAGCGCCAGCAGAAAGGCCGGATCGGTGAGCACCCTGATGTAGTTATCGAGCCCTACGAAGGTCGCCGACTGCCCGAAGCTGGACGCGTTCAGGCTCAGCCACACGACATAGAGCGACGGAATGACGATGACGCTGAGGATCAGTATCTGTACCGGCGCGAGGAATGGCAGCGCTTCGGTAATCTTGTTCAGACGCAAAAAAGTCCCTCCCATGCGGACATTTCAGTGCGGCGCGCACTCTCCTCACGCGCCTAATGGATGCTGTTCGGCCGCTCCTTCGCGGCATTTCCGGCCGGCGGCTCGCCGGTCCCCTGAGCCGTTTCACCATCTGCCGGCTGCATCAGTCGGCGGGTCGAATCCCGAACCTGCAGGCTGGTGTGCAGAATACTCGGCGTCGGTTCGGAGACGTCTCCCTCCATGCGCAGCAGCAGCCGCTCCCATGCAACGCGGGCAATGTCGTCCACCGGCTGGCGGATCGCGGTCAGTGCCGTCTTGCGGGCGCTCATCCAGGTGTAGTCGTCAAAACCGATGATCGAGACCTGATCGGGAATATCGATCTTCTGCCGGGCAAGTGCGGTCAGAACAGCAAGCGTCGTGACGTTCGTGAGCGCAAAGACCGCTGACGGCAGCGGATGTCGCTCGAGCCAATGGGCGAAGAGTTCGGCGCCGCGCTCGGCATTCGAACCCAGCGCGACCGCCTCCGGCTCCTTGCCGATCAGCTTCTGCACGATGGAAACGGCGCCACGGACGCGTTCGCGGATCGGCGCGACATCCAGATCTGATGCCGCCAGCACGATGTCGGAATGACCCATCTCGACCAGATAGCGGCCGGCGATCTCGCCCGCCTCGAAATTGTCGATCGTCACCGTGTCGGTGACGGCTTCCTGCGCGATTACGCGGTCGACCAGCACGGTCGGCAAATGCACTACTTCGCGGACGAGAATATCCGGCACCGTATCTGAGCACGGCACAGCAATAATGCCCGAAGGCCGCCAGCCGAGCAGTGTGTGCAGCCGTGACTCCTCCAACTGCCGGTCATCACGCGAGCTTGCAACAATGACATCATAGCCGTCCTTCAGCGCCATCACCTCGATGCGCGAGATGAGCGAGGTGAAGAAGGTATCATCGAGATCCGGCACCAGCACGCCGACAACTCTGGCCTTTCCGGATTTCAGCTGCGAGGCCGCCCTGTCGATTTGGAAGGAAAGTTCCTTTGCCGCCTTTTCGACCCTCTCGCGCAAATCATCATTCACCGGCTTGCGGCCGCTGAAGACGTTCGAGACGGTGGCAATAGAGACCCCCGCCCGTTCCGCGACTTCCTTCAATGTTGCTCGTCTGCGCGTCACCGAATCCTCGATGTTAAACGTTTAACTGTGAAACGTTTAACAGGTTTTCAGTATTACGCAAGAGGGCATTGGCATTGCCTGAGCGGCATTGGCCTATGGAGATGCATGGGCGTCGGCCGCACCCGCTTCATTCATCCGGGGCGGAGAGGGGTTCGCTGACGTTGGCGGTGAGACAGGCTGACAATTTATTGACCAGCTTTCCGCAGCACATCTTCAAGAATTCGATGAACGCGCGAATCCAGTGTATGGGCGACGTTGAAGCGCATGAAACGGCCGGCACTTTGCGATACGCTGAACACGTTGCCGGGGGCCAGGATAACGTTCTCGGCAAGTGCGATTTGTGCGATCTGCGTAGAATCCAGGCCATCTGGAAGTTGACACCAAAGATAGAAACCGCCCCGCGGTGAAAGCCAGGGCTTGATGCCGAGCCGGTGCAGTTTATCCACGGCCTCACGGCGCGCCCGGACGAGCTTCTGCCGCAACTCTTCCATATGCTTGCGATAGCTGCCGCCTCCCAGAACATGAGCAATCAGTTCGGTACAGATCGGACTGGGCCCCCCGAAGTTGGTGGCGACCTGCAGATCCAGGAGTCCCTCGATCCAATCGGGGCGAGATGCAATGTATCCGCAGCGTATCGAAGCCGACAACGTCTTGGAGAAACTGCCGATGCGGATGACGCGGTTCAATCCGTCCAGCGCCGCCAACCGTGATGACGGTTCCGGCTCGAAATCGGCGAAGATGTCGTCCTCTATGATCGCCGTTTCATGGCGCGCCGCAGCGTTCAGCAGACGATGGGCGATCTGGGGCGAAAGTGTCGCGCCCGTCGGGTTGTGAAGCGCGGAATTGGTGATATAGACCCGCGGCCGTTCGGTGCTTAACAGAGTTTCGAATGCCGTAATGTCGGGGCCCGATGGCGTGTAAGGCGCGCCGATGATCTTCACCTGATGGGCTTTCAGCAGTGCCTGGAAATTGAAGTAGCAGGGGTCGTCGATCATGACGGTGTCGCCTGGACGAAGCAGGAAGCGACAGATCAGGTCAAGCGCCTGCGTTCCCGTACTTGTCAGCATCAATTGATCCGGCGTGGCTTGGATACCTTCCACTGCAAAACGGGCCAGCAGGAGATGCCGCAGCTGCAGGGAGCCACGTGTTCTGCCGTAATACGCAAGGAGATCGTCGTCGCTTCGCGCCAGGCTTCGGATGGCCCGTCTCAGCGCCTCATTCGGCATCCAGTCAGCAGGAAGCCAGCCGCAACCGGGTTTCAACACCGTGGCATCGGAATCAAGCGACTGCCGCGAAACCCAGAATGGATCGACAGTCCTTGTCTGCGGCGATTCCGTCTCGGCCAGCTTCAGGGGTGGCAGAGCATTGTTGGAGACATAAAAACCGGAGCCTCGTTGGGCCCGGATCAGTCCTACCGCAGCAAGACGATCATAGGCTTCGACCACAGTGGAAGGTGACACGCCCATGGCGGCCGCAAAACCTCGGATCGAAGGAAGGCGGTCGCCCGGCGCAAGAGTGCGGGCGGCAATCTTGGTTCGTATTGCTGTCATGACATGCGATGTCCGGTTTCCCGCATGATTGCGCGCATGGTCTGCCTCCAACAATTGTATTGTCTTGCATGCTGATACAGTTATTCGAAATTGTACTGATCTGTATCTGTTTCCGCCAGTGTTTCGCGCGTATCAGAAGGGGCGAAGGTGAGGTGCCATGAAAACGTCCATGGAAGGCTGGGGCAGCGGGCTCCTCGGTGTCATCATATTCAGCGGGTCACTCCCGGCGACGCGCGTCGCGGTGTCGGATTTTTCTCCGCTGTTCCTGACATCGGCTCGAGCGGTAATTGCCGCAATGTTTGGAGCAGCGCTCCTTTTTACCCTTCGTCAGTCCCGGCCGGCCGTTGGCGATCTCCTGTCGCTCGCGGTGGTCGCGATTGGCGTCGTCATCGGTTTTCCGCTGCTGACGGCACTGGCGTTGCAATACATCACGTCAGCCCATTCGATCGTATTCATTGGCCTTCTGCCTCTTGCGACCGCAATCTTCGGAGTCCTGCGAGGCGGGGAGCATCCCAATCCGCTCTTCTGGCTGTTCTCAGGGCTGGGCAGCGCCATAGTGACCGGTTTCGCCCTGACATTTGACGGAGAGGCATCGATCACAGGTGACCTGTTGATGTTCGCTGCGATTGTCGTCTGCGGGCTCGGCTATGCCGAGGGTGCGAAACTTTCACGGACTTTGGGGGGATGGCAGGTAATTTCCTGGGCCTTGATCCTCGCGCTGCCGCTTATGGCGGCATTTGCCCTGACGACTCTTCCGGATACCTGGCAAGGCATCGGGAGCGCTTCGTGGATCGGGCTTGCCTATGTGTCCATCTTCAGCATGCTCGTCGGCTTCGTGTTCTGGTATCGCGGTCTCGCACTGGGAGGCATTGCGGCTGTTGGGCAGTTGCAACTGCTTCAACCGTTCTTCGGCCTGTTGTTGGCCTCCGGTCTTCTGCATGAAGAGGTGAGCGCCATGATGGTCGTCGCCACGCTTGCCACTGTTTTATGCGTTGCCGGCGCTCGCAAATTCTCTCGCTGAGATCAACGGCTCCTCTCCCGTTCATGCAGAATGCACCAGAGCCGGACATCGTCCAAGATCGCACACACTTTCAATATGTCTCCGGGGCTGCTGTCCGGCCGGAGATTTCTCGTCGAACGCCCCCTTCTGAGCCCCATTTCACATCACAATCCAGTGTTTCATCTTGCTTTTTGAAGGGGCTTGCCCAAATAAATTGCGACGATGGAGCAGGGTGGGGTTTCATGGCCGAGCATCTTCGAGGAATGTTGATCGCAGCATCGATGCTAATCTCTTGCCTGGGTTCCCCGGCAGCCCAGGCTAAGGACTCGGCTTCGCGGATATTGCACGACGGGTTCGACTCGTCAGGTTTTACCGAGGAAGGCGGCCTCTACTATCGGGAAAACAGCGAACAGGCCGCTGGTACGGCTGAATTTCAAACCAAGGTCAGGCGGAGTGGCTCTGGTGCACTGAAGTTGAGCGTCCGTTCCCTGTGCCCGGCCAGCGATCCAGGCTGTAGCGAGCGGGCAGAGATTTGGGAAAGGACGCCGTTGCGCGTCCCTTATGAGATTCCCGTTTGGTATGGGTTTGCGGTCAAATTTGCAGACCCTATTCCAGCAGATGACCACCGCTATCTTATCGCCCAATGGAAGAGGGAAATCGGACCGAAGGCACAGGGCGATTTCAGCCCGTATCTGGCGTTCCGCTTCAGTGGCGGCAAGATTTTCGTAACCGTTGAAACGAATTACCACCCGGACCTCGTGAGCTCACCGCAGAACGGGGTATGCCCCGATGGCGCGACGCCCGTGTGGCTTCGGCCCGAAACAAATCAAATGCGCGCACTTGTGGTACGACCGCCGGATTGGAAAGCGGCCGATGCGGATCGGTTCACGAGTTGCACGGAGAAAATCTCAGTTACCGAGCGAGGCAACGCCATACCGGAGCCCGCTTCAGGCTGGATTTATTTCGCGGTGCTCTCCAAACCGGGACCCAAAGGCACCGGTCATCTTGAGGTTTTTGCCAACGGCAAATGGATCGTTTCGGTAAAAGGTGCGATTGGCCATTCCGATGGAGGCCTCGGAAATAACCAATATTTCAAATTCGGCCCGTATCGCGATGGCGCTCCTGACGTCTGGTCGCTTTACTATGACGATTTCATTCGCTCACCGAATTGCGAAGATGTTTTGAAGCAAGCGGAATACTGCCGGATAGTCAATCGTTAGCCGATTTCGGACCATGTTCATCGGGGCGGTGGGTGCGACCTGCCTATGGCCGTCGCCGCCTGACTTCAGGCAGAAGTGTGGTGCTTGTCTGATAAGTCGGACAGCTCCTTGCATATGGGGCTGGTGCTGATCCCTTCCCCGGCCGTGCCCGTCAATCGAATCTCCGATCCAGTCTTCGGATGCCGGGCCACGTCGATCGAGGATCGGGGCAAGGCGGGGCCGAAGCGTTGAGGAAATCCAAAAAATGTCGCGTCTGTGAATCCAATTGATGGAACCCTGAGGCTCGCATACTATATTAGATTCGAGGAATTGACTGGGGGAGCCGCCACAAACACGTGAATGGGGTTTTCTTACGCAATTTGAACTTCATCTCTGCACCCCATCATTCGGCCTGCAGCGCGCATCCGCAAAGTTAGCCAGGGGATATACAACCCGGACCCGGTTTTAGCGTACCTGTGAAGAAATAATGGAAAAGAATCTGCTTCGCTACATTTGGAACCACACCCGGCCTCAGCAGATCTGGGTCCTGATTGTCGTATTGGTTTCAATGATACCCTATTTTTTGTCGCTCGATCTGCCAAAGCAGATCATCAATGGACCTATTCAGGGTGCAGGGTTCGAGACCCCGAACGCGACTCAGCCTTTTATGGAATTTGATATAAGTCTGCCGCTGCTCGGATCGATCTATACGTTCGAAGGCTTCCAGCTCGGGCGTATGCAGACACTGATTGCTTTGAGTGGCGGATTTCTGTCGCTCGTCATCATCAATAACTTCTTCAAATATTATATCAATACCTACAAGGGACGGCTTGGTGAGCGCTTGCTCCGCCGCATCCGCTTTGAACTCTTCGATCGGGTGCTGCGCTTTCCGCCGCGCCGCATCAAGAATATCCACGGCGCTGAAATCGCCAGCATGATCAAGGATGAAGTGGAACCCTTTGGCGGCTTCACCGGCGATGCCTTCGTTCAGCCAGCTATGCTGGGCGGACAGGCCGTGGCAGCCATGCTGTTCATTTTGCTCCAGAGTTTCTGGCTCGGACTGGTCGCTGCGGTCATGGTGCTTGTGCAGGTGATCATTATTCCAAGGATGCGCCGGCGCTTGATCGAACTTGGTCGCCAGCGGCAGATTACCGCCAGGCATCTGGCCGGCAAGGTGGGCGAAGTCGTGGAAGGCATCGGTACGATCCATGCCTACGATACTTCGAACTATGAGCGTGCGGATGTCGCCAATCGACTTGGCCAGATCTTCAAGATCCGCTATGACATCTACCAGTGGAAGTTCCTCGTCAAATTTCTGAACAACTTCCTTGCGCAGCTGACGCCTTTCTTTTTCTATCTCATCGGCGGCTACTTCGCGTTGCGGGGATCGCTGGACGTCGGTCAGCTTGTCGCCGTTATTAATGCTTACAAGGATCTTCCAAGCCCGCTCAAGGAGCTGATCGACTGGGATCAGGCGCGCCAGGATGTGCAGGTGAAGTACGAGCAGGTCCGAGACTATTTCGAGTTTGATGATCTGATCGACCCGGCGACCCATGCAATTGCCTCCGTAGGTCAACCATATAGCGGCGAACAACTGGCCGCGATAAATTTGGTCATAGAGGACGAAGGCGGCGTCAGGGTATTAAATGGTGCGTCGATCCGGCTGGCGCGAGGGGAGTCCGTGGCCATGGCCGATAATATCGGGCGTGGCGCTGAGGCCTTGGCGGAAGCTTTTGGGCGGCAGGTCTGGCCGACGTCAGGCAAGATTTGCCTGGGTGACCATGACATTCTGGAACTTCCGGAATCGATCGCGGGAAGGCGCGTCTCCTACGTATCGGCGGACACCTACTTCTTCCACGGTAGCCTCAAGGACAATCTTCTCTACGGCTTGAAACATGCCCCCGTGGAGCCCGCCCAATATGAGGGAGATGCCGCGAACCAACGGCGCTGGGAAATTCGCGAAGCCCAAATGGCTTCCAATCCGGATTTCGACGTTCGAGCCAGTTGGGTTGATCACCGTACAACATCGATCAGCGATAATGGCGATAAGAGCGACATAAAGAATTCGCTCCTCGCCGCGCTCGACAAGGTGCAACTGACTGATGATATCTTACAGTTCGCACTTCATTCCACGCTGGATGCGCAATCAAATCCTCAGCTTGTGGCTGACGTTGTTGCGATGCGTCATGCGCTTCACAACGAGATCCGCAGCACGGGTCGCTCTGGCCTGATCGTGCCGTTCGAGCCTCAAGTCTACAATAAAGAGGCGACGGTGGGAGAGAATCTGCTGTTCGGCAAGACCTTGCAGCCGCTCGACAAGACGAGCGCCCTGCTCGACAGTGACCACTTCTATACCGCGCTGGCCAAGGTTGGTCTTCTCAGAGCTTTCGTCGACACCGGCCTCACCATTGCCGGCAATATGGTGGAAATCTTTTCCGGCCTGCCCCCCGATCACCCCTTCTTCAACCAGGTGCCGTTCCTGACCGCTGACGATATCGTCTATTATCAACAGGTCTTGCAGAAGCTGGGAACGCGCCGCTCCCACGCCCTATCGGCGGAGGAGGAGCGCGCCGTGGTGCGGTTGACGCTCGAGTATATCGAACCGCGGTACCGCCTTGGCGTTCTGCATGACGATCTCAGAGAGAAGATCGTCGGCGCACGCGAGATTTTCTTCGCCGAACTGCCGGCCCATCTCAGAGGACTGATCGAGCATTACGATCCAGATGCGTATATGTCCTATGCGACCCTTCAGGAAAACATCCTGTTCGGCAAGATCGCCAACCGAAATGCCGATGCTCCGAGTGAAATCCGAAATATAGCAGCGAGAGTCTCACGGGAGCGTGGCTTTTATCATCAGCTCCTGCGCGTCGGCTTGGAGTTCGACATCGGTGCTGGTGGCCGGCGGTTGACGCTGGTTCAGCGGCAGAAGCTCAATTTGGCACGTGCCCTTATCCGTCGCTCGGATTTCTATATCTTCAACAAGCCCCTGCCTGGCCAGGAAAGGCGTCTGCAGGAGGAGATTGTGAACGATGTCCTGACCTATCTGCGCCAGCAGGAGAACAATCCGACAATCGTATGGGTCTTGTCGAACATTTCTCTTTCCAAATTGTTTGAAAGAGTGGTTATGTTTGACAACGGCGAAATTGTGGAGGATGGTTTGTACGAGACACTTCGGGAAGAAAGTGGTATATTCAAGGCACTGGTGGCCTAACGATCATCTGATAGCATCCGATTGGTGGCGGCGATGTTGCTATGTGAGGAAGTGCAGTTACTGAAGAAATTGCCCTATTTTGCAGACCTTGATGGTTGCAAACTGAAACTCTTGGCCTTTGCGTCCGAACGCGTGAGCTACGAGCCGGGGCAGAAACTTTTCAAGCAGGGCGATGGCGGCGACTCTGCTTATGTCATTCTCAGCGGTACGGTGGAAACCGTGCTCGAGACCCCCGCGGGCCAGACGAAAATTCGCGAGAATGGCGTTAATTCAGTGGTCGGCGAAATATGCCTCCTTTGCGAGGGCGAGCGCACCAATACCGCCAAGGCACTCACGCATGTAGAGGCTCTCAAGATCAACAAGGATTGTTTCTCGCGGATCATCCACGACAGCCCGAACATGACGATGCGGGTGACCCGCACGCTTGCGGAACGGCTTCGGCACACGGCCGACGAACTTGATACCGTCAAAGCTCATCAGTTTGTTTGAACACGTTACATCCAACGCTAACTGATGCGTTGGGCGCCTTTCAGGCGCGTTGATAAAAGAAATACCGCCCCTCTGCCACCGAAGGTAGCCGTGGAAGCGGACGGAGATGCGGATGGTCGAGCGGAAGCCCGCTGACTGCAATACCGCCGGAAATCAGCATTCCAGCCATCAGTTCCGGCAGCCACGTGATGATAATCGCATCCTTTTCCGGATACCCGGTGCCGATATCCGCATGCGCGAGTGCCGCATCGAAGCCGATAAAACCGGCCGCGGTTTCTCGAATTTCCCCCATGACGAAATCTTCCGGTTCCGGCAGAATTGTCCGGTGTGCCCCGAGATGGCGGTCGAATGCGATGATCCGCCGGTTGGGAAACAGCTCTCGAAGATGGCTGTAGCTGCGGCCATTGCCGAGACCGACCTCGAGCACTGCACCTGCCGCAGGCAATAGGCCGTTAGCCTGAATATAATTCAGGATATCGCGCTGCGCGATCATGCGGCTTATAAAAATATCCAAGCGGCTCATATTGTGACCTAGGCCTTTACAATTGCTTCTGACACAATTCCGCAGCGGGTGAAGATATTTCGGGTGTCGATGATCAGCGTCGACCATTCGGCAAGCGCCGCATAATCGACCGCATCGTGATCGGTCGCGACAACCACTGCATCGAAGGCGCGAACCGTCTGCTCATTCCACGTTACCGTTTTCCGGCCACGAAGTGCTGCATGCTCCCGAGTTGAGGGAATCTCGGCTACGTGAGGATCGTAAAACGATGCTTTCCCGCCGCGTGCCTCAATCAGCTCAATCAGGCGAAGTGACGGGCTTTCCCGGATATCCGGGACGTTCTTCTTGTAGGCAAGCCCCATGATCAGCACATTTGACCGGCTGAGCGCCTTTCCTGACCGCATGTCGAGCGCTTCGGCAAGCCTGCTGACAACATGGCGGGGCATTGCGGTATTGATTTCGCCTGCGAGTTCGATGAAGCGCGTCGGCTGTTCGAACTGACGGGATCTCCAGGTCAGGTAAAAGGGGTCGATGGGAATGCAATGTCCTCCCAGACCGGGACCGGGATAGAAAGGCATAAAGCCGAAGGGCTTTGTTTTTGCTGCTTCGATCACCTCCCAGATGTCTATTCCCATTGCTTCGTAAACGAGCTTCAATTCGTTCACGAGCGCGATATTGACAGCCCGGAAGATATTCTCCGTGAGTTTGACGGCCTCGGCTGTGGCGTTGCTGGAGACGGGCACGACGGAACTGACAATGCAGCCGTAGAAGGCCGACATCAAGGCGCTGGCAATGTCGCCGTCGCCTGAAACCACTTTTGGGATGGTGGAAGTCTGGAAATTCCGGTTGCCCGGGTCTTCCCGCTCCGGCGAATAGCCGAGGTAGAAATCGATGCCGCTCGTCAGGCCCTTCGATTCCAGAATAGGTTTGACGATTTCGTCGGTCGTGCCCGGATAGGTGGTGGATTCCAAAACGATGAGCTGACCGGGGCGCAACGTGGCAGCGATGGAGCGTGCAGTCTTCTCCACGAAGGAGAGATCCGGATCGCGATTGGCAGTCAACGGCGTCGGCACGCAAATCGCAATGATGTCGTAGTCGCCGAGGAGGTCGAAATCGCATGTCGCGGCGAAGCGACCGGCCTCGCGCTCCACGGCGAGGACTTCACTTGGTACAGCCTCGATATAGCTGCGATTCTCCTCGATGGCGGTAATTTTGCCGGGATCGATATCGAAGCCCATGACCTTGAAGCCGGCACGGGAAAACGCCATGGCAAGCGGCAATCCCACGTAACCGAGCCCGATCACCCCCGCCTTTGCGGTCTTCGCGCGAATAGCGGCCATGAGCTTGGAAGAATGTGTGGTATCAAGCATTCAGGATTGGCTCCGCAGCATATGGGAAGTGCCGACAGTTGAGAGAGAAGTCCCAATGTGTCAAGTGTGATCGAAAGGTCGGACGGTGACTTAAGTTTGGCTATGCCTTGATACAAGTCTTTGCCTGATCCCTCACGCATTCGTCATTGTCCGCTTATGAAAATTGCCTTCTATTCACCCTTGAAGCCCCCCGGTCATCCTGTTCCTTCAGGTGATCGACTGATGGCGCGCCTGCTCATCCAGGCGCTCACTCTTGCCGGCTACGATGTCGAGATCGCTTCAGAATTTCGTTCCTTCATGACGGCCGCAAGCAACTCCGATCTTGCAGAACGACGTCAGGCCGCCAAAGCTGAGGTTGCGCGCCTCAAGGCCAAATGGACTTCCGGCGGAAAGCCCGATCTGTGGTTCTGTTATCACCCCTATTACAAGGCCCCCGATCTGCTTGGTCCGGCGCTCTGTCAGCATTTTGGGCTGCCTTATGTGACCGCAGAAGCCTCTTACTCGTTGCGGCGCAATGAAGGCGCTTGGGTGTTCAGCCAGGAGGCTGTATTGAGCGCGGTCCAAATGGCGGCCGTGAATCTTTGTTTCACCGGTCGGGATGAGAGAGGCCTTCGTGCCGTCGCTCCGCAAGGTCGGTTCGAACGCTTGCCGGCATTCATCGATCCAGCCCCATTTCTGGTTCATGAACCAAGGCCCGAGCCTTTTCGCCTGATCACTGTCGCCATGATGCGGCCGGGCGACAAGCTCGACAGTTACCGCACGCTCGCCGAAAGCCTTCGTCTTCTCCAGCATCTCCCGTGGACGCTGGATGTAATCGGCGACGGGCCAGCGCGAGCCGAGGTCGAAGTAGCTTTCGGATTCCTCACGCCGGAGCGAATCCGCTGGCATGGTGTCAAGACCGCCGACGAAATCGCCGAACTGCTGTCGGCTGCCTCGCTTTATGTCTGGCCCGGACACGGCGAGGCCTACGGCTTGGCCTATCTGGAGGCGCAGGCTGCCGGCCTGCCTGTGATTGCGGAAGAAACCGCCGGCGTCCCCGAAGTTGTCGTCAGCGGGCGCACGGGTCTGCTGATGAGCGCCGGTGATGTGAGCGCTTACGCGGCTGCGATCGAGCGCCTTTTAACTTCCGGAGCGGAGAGGCAGGCTATGGCGGTCGAGGCGCGCCGGTTCGCCAGCAACGAGCGTTCGGTTGATCATGCAGCCATCAGGCTGCAGGACATTCTGGCAAGATATATCGGAGCCTCTTCATGACCAGGGATCTCCTAGTGCGGGCTCTCGACCGCGCCGCCGAAAACAACCGGCCTATTACGTTCTGGTTGCGGGACGACGATGCGACCGAGCCGACAAATCCGCTTGAGCAGTTGCTCGAGCTCACCGCCGAGAACGACGTTCCACTCACGCTCGCCGTGATTCCGGCAGGTGCCGGACAATCCCTCTCTGCGAGGCTCGAGGATGAGCCTTTGGTGACCGTGGCCGTACACGGCTGGAGCCATCAAAATCATGCCCCGGAAGGGGAGAAGAAGCAGGAACTCGGATCGCACCGGGACCCTGCTGTCGTGCTGGCCGAAATCGACCAAGGTCGGAAGCGCTTGGAGGGTCTGTTCGGGGAGCGTGCGTTTCCCATGCTCGTGCCGCCATGGAACCGTATCGATCGGGGTTTGCTGCCAGCGCTGCCGCCTCTCGGCATTCAGGCGCTTTCGACATTCGGCAGGGAAAATGGAAACGGCCGCATTCCCCTTTTGAATACTCATATCGACATTATCGACTGGCACGGCACCAGAGGAGGGCGGTCGGAGGACTTGCTGTTTGGGGAGGTTCTGCGAAGGATCGGGGAGTTAAGCGGGCATCCGCT
Source organism: Neorhizobium petrolearium (assembly GCF_029854435.1). NCBI lineage: Bacteria > Pseudomonadati > Pseudomonadota > Alphaproteobacteria > Hyphomicrobiales > Rhizobiaceae > Neorhizobium > Neorhizobium petrolearium. The sequence continues at coordinate 5,023,726 of NZ_CP123000.1, forward strand.
CGATACGATCGGCATCCTGAGCCATCACCTAGTGCATGATGCATCCGCCTGGCGCTTTCTTGAAACGCTGTTTGAGCTTACGCGCGGACACCCGGGGTGCCGCTGGATGCGTAGCGAGGAGATCGTCCGGACAGCACAGCACTGATCGGCCGCAAAAGTTCAGTCACCACGGTTTCCAGGCAATCAGCAGTCCGGACGTTGTGTTTTCGGCTCTAGCTGCCAATTGCCGAACCTCCTCCAAGGTCGCGGCGGCAGGGGCGCTGGCGGCAACAAAATCGGCGGGGGCGAGATTTATTGCGGTTGAGCGGGCTGCGACCGTGAAGAGCAGCGGTCCCGTCGTCCACCAGGCCGGTGCGCCAGGCAATTCGGCGCGGATACCCGTCAGAGCTTCGATCATCTTGGAGAAGACGGGATGGCTGGGCGGTGCTGCAATGAAGGAATTGGCCAGCAGCGCGACGCCTGCGCCAGTATTGCGCGGGATATCCTCGGCAAAAGCGCCGAGTCCGGTCAACTGCAGGTGATCGTGAAAAGTTGCGCCGCGCTGCGCCGGGTACCAGTCGCAGTCGAGATAAATTCCGCCGATTTGGTCGAGGATCAGGTAACGCGCGACATCGACGGCGCCTGGATAATCGCCAGCCTCCAGCATTCCCTTGAAGATCGCATTTTCATATGCGCCGACAGCGCGCAAGTCCTCCTCGCGCCAGAGGCGATGGCGGTAGCCGTGAAGGTCGGCATGTTCTCTCCAAGCCTCGACCGTCACCGGTACCGGCTTCTTTCCGATCCAGATCTGGTGGATGACGCGCGGCACCGGCAAAGTCATGGCCGCAGCCATTATGCGGCGCTCGTCCGCATTGTATTTCACATGTTTTGCGATGATTTCCGGCGGTGGCACCAAATGATATTGATAACTGATCTTCCGGATGGGATCTGCTTCGGATTTGGCGAGCTTTAGCAGGACGGATTGCAATTGCCTTGGCAGACCTAGCGAAGTTCTTGCTCCGAGGGCTTCTGCCATCGCGTCAGCCTCGCTAAGCAGTGTATCGAGGATTGATCGTGCTTCTTGGAAAAGTCCTTTCCTGATGAGATCCTGGGCGTCTCGCAGAAGGTCTTTATAATATTGTCTGGTTTTCATGAACGAGCCTGAAAAACACGAATTTGCAGCATAGACGATGCTAGCGCTTATGCGCTACGATGCTTGTTATAACCCAGTCAACCAATGCGCGACCCGTGCTTTCGTGAGACAATGTCCCTAATCCAGTTTTCGTTCGATGAGCCACTCAGCCGAGGCGAGCGCACAGCATCAATGAAAGTGCTAGGCAATGGGCGAGCATCCCTGAAGCAACAGTCTCAGGTTTCAGATCACGCGGCAAGCGGGCGATCGGCATGACATATACGCCCGACCTCCTGAGAATAGAAAACCTGTCAGTCAGTTTTCCGATTTTTGGCGGTAGGATCAACGCAGTCAAGAATTTCAGCATGCGTATCCGCCCTGGCAAGGTGACCGCGCTCGTTGGCGAGTCCGGGTCTGGAAAGTCGGTCATCGGGCGCACTATCCTCGGGATAGAAAGCCCCATCGCCTCCATCGGCGGACGTATTCTTTACAATGATCCCGCACTCGGCCAGTCGGTCGATCTCCTAAGCCTGCCGCGCGACGGACGACAGATCCGCCATATCCGAGGCAATCGCATCGGCATGATCTTCCAGGAGCCGATGACATCTTTCTCACCGCTCCATACCATCGGCAACCAGATCGAGGAAGCGCTACGCATCCATGATGCTTCCTCCGCCAAGGATCAGCTCGAGCGAATAGACGAGATGCTTTCCCTTGTAGGCTTTGGGGACCCGGCCAAGGTACGCCGGATGTACCCTTTCGAGCTCTCCGGCGGCATGCGCCAACGCGCCATGATAGCCGCCGCGCTGATCTGTCGGCCAGCTCTCCTGATTGCTGACGAGCCTACGACTGCTTTGGATGTAACGATCCAGGCGCAGATATTGAAACTGCTCCGCGATCTCCAGGATCGCTTCCAGATGGCGATGCTGCTGATCACCCACGATCTCGGTGTGGTCACCAATCTGGCCGACGAGGTCGTGGTCGCCTATCGCGGCGAAGTCATGGAGTCCGGTACCGTCGACGACATATTCCGCCGACCGGTTCATCCCTATCCGAAGGGATTGATGGCTGCCGTGCCGCATTTCGATATGCATCCCGGCGAGCGCTTGAAGCCGTTGCGGGAAATCGAAATCGACAGCTCGGAACTGCTTGGCAAGCGCAAGGGACTTAAGGGCCTCACGGATCAGAATGTCATCCTGTCGGTCCGTCACGTCAGCAAGTCCTTCAGCACGAAGAAGTCAGGCTTTTTCGGGGACGGCCAAGGGCGCACCTTAGCGGTGAACGACGTGAGCTTCGACATCCGCCGGGGCGAAAGTCTTGGCCTTGTGGGTGAGAGCGGCTGTGGCAAGACGACGCTGAGCAAAATCCTCATGCGCGGCCTCAGCGCCGATGGCGGTTCGGTGGCTTTCAATACGGAAGGTCGTTCCATCAACGTGCTGGAGGCAAGGGGCCGCGATCTCGAAATGCTGCGCCAGAAGATTCAGATGGTTTTTCAAGACCCGATCTCGTCACTCTCGCCGCGCATGACCGTTCGCAATATCGTCGGCGAAGGACTTGAGATTCACAACCGCGGCAACCGGAGCGATCGGCTGGCTTCGGTGCGTCGGCTCATCCGGACCATGGGGCTCGATGAGGGGGCGCTCACCCGCTATCCCCATAGCTTCTCCGGTGGGCAGCGCCAGCGCATCGGCATCGCGAGAGCTTTGGCGCTCGGTCCCGAACTGCTGATCTGCGACGAACCGGTATCGGCTTTGGACGTCTCGGTCCAGGCCCAGATTCTCAACCTGCTGAAGGATCTCAAGAAGGATCTTGGCCTCACTTATCTCTTCATCTCGCATAATCTTGCGGTGGTGAACTACATGGCCGATCGGGTGGCGGTCATGTATGCGGGTCGTATTGTCGAGATCGGCCCCTGCGAAGTCATTCTCAGAGATCCGGTTCATCCCTATACGCGCAAGCTCATTGCGGCCATTCCCGTGCCGGATCTCGATCGCCCGCTCGATTTCAATGCACTCGGCCAAAAGAAGACAAGCGGCTTTCATGGCTGGGGCAAACAGTTCGACGACGAGGCCGGCGGACAGGGGCTCGCCCATGCCGACCTCGGCAACGGCCATCTGGTCCTGGCGCGCCGCAATGTCGACGCACGCGAGCTGCGATCATGATAAACCGGCGGACTCTCCTTGGTCTATTGGCCTCCACTACCCTTTCCGTGCGGATTGCCGCGGCATCGAGTAAATCCTCGCCTGCTGCGGCCTTGGATACTCCGGGAGGTCTTCCGGACAAGCCGCGGCGCGTAGATCTGGCTGCCATGGGGCGCATGCCCGGCAAGCGAGGCGGCACCATTCGCATGCTCATCGGTGGGCAGCGCGATATCCGGCTGATGCCGATTTACGGCTACGCACGGCTTATCGGCTATGACGAAGCGCTCAATCTGCAGCCGGATATTCTCGAAAGTTTCGAAACAACGGAAGATCGCATCTTCACCTTTCGTATTCGGCAGGGACATTGCTGGTCCGATGGCAGCGAATTCACCACGGAGGATTTCCGGTTCTGCTGGGAGGACATCTACAACAATCGCGAATTGCACCGTGGCGGTATTCCGACCGATTTACGGGTGGATGACCGGGCGCCCGTCTTCGAAATCCTCGACAAATGGACAGTGCGCTACAGCTGGCATGCTCCTAATCCGGATTTCCTTGCGCAGCTCGCCGCTCCATCGCCGCTGAAGCTGGCGATGCCGGCTGCCTATCTTAAGCAGTTCCACGCCCGCTATCAGGATCCGGAGACCCTCGCCAAACTGTGCAAGAAATATCGCGTCGAAAACTGGAGCGATTTGCAGCTCAAGATGTCGCGCACCAATCGACCTGAAAATCCGGACCTGCCGACGCACGACCCCTGGCGCAATACGACCGAGCCGCCCGCATCCCAGTTCGTATTCGTTCGCAATCCGTATTTCCATCGCGTGGACGAGAACGGCACTCAGCTTCCCTATATCGACCGTGTGCTCCTGAATAGTAGTTCGGCGGACATCATCGCCGCCAAGGCCGGCGCCGGTGAAAGTGACCTGCAGCTCATGAATATCGATTTTGCGGACTACACGTTCCTGAAAAGCGCCGAGGACCGCTTTCCCATCAAGGTAAACCTTTGGAAGCGTACCCAAGGTTCGCGCATCGCGCTACTGCCAAATCTAAACTGCAATGACGAGGTGTGGCGCTTGCTTCTGAGGGATGTCAGGGTACGGCGCGCTTTGTCCCTCGCGATCGACCGCACGGAAATCAACAAGGCGGTTTTTTACGGGTTGGCGCATGAAAGTGCCAATTCGATCCTCCCCGAAAGCCCGCTTTTCAAGCCCGAATATGCTCGGGCCTGGGCGGCTTACGATCCTGAAGAGGCAAACAGACTTCTCGATGAGGCGGGCTTGCCGAGGACGCATCCTCACGGAATACGATCCCTGCCGGATGGCCGACCCGCCACGATCATTGTGGAGAATGCCGGTGAAAACAATTTCGAGAGCGATGTGCTGGAACTCATCGCCGATCATTGGCGCGAAATCGGTATAAAGCTGTTCTCCCACAGTTCGCAGCGTGATCTCTTTCGCAAGCGGGTCATCGGCGGTGAAGCCATCATGTCGGTCTTCCAGGGCCTGGACAACGGCGTGCCGACGGCGGACATGCCGCCCAGGGAGCTGGCGCCTACTGCCGATGATCAGTTGCAATGGCCGGTCTGGGGCCTTCATTATCTCTCCGGCGGCAGCGACGGCCACCCTCCCGACATGCCGGAGGCAATCGAACTCGTCGATCTCATGCGCGCCTGGCGTCGTGCATCGACCTTTGCAGAAAGGGAGGCGATCTGGCACAGGATGCTGCAACGCTTCACCGATCAGGTCTTTACGATCGGCATCGTCAATGCGGCCCTTCAACCTGTCGTCCGCTCGTCCCGTCTGCGCAACATGCCCGATAAGGGGCTCTTCGGTTTCGATCCGACCTCCTATCTCGGGGTCTATCTGCCCGACACCTTCTGGCTGGAGGAGGAAGTCTGATGGTCCGCTACATTCTCTGGCGGATCGTGGTGATGATCCCGACATTGGTCCTCATCTCGATGTTCGTCTTCACGATCATCGAACTGCCGCCGGGCGACTATTTCGAAAGCTATGTCGCCGAAATGCGGGCGATCGGCGAGAAGGCCGACATGCAGGAGATCGAGGAGTTGCGGGCGCGCTACGGCTTCGATAAGCCGGCACCGATCCGCTACCTGCGCTGGGCAACCGGCATGCTGGTTGGCGATTTCGGCTATTCGTTCGAATACCGCATGCCGGTGAACGATGTGGTTGGGGATCGGCTATGGCTGACGATCCTGGTCTCGACGGTGACGATCGCTCTCACCTGGCTGATCGCTTTCCCGATCGGAATCTATTCGGCAACGCATCAATATAGCTGGGGCGACTACGGGCTTACTCTAGTGGGGCTTATCGGCCTCGCCATTCCGAATTTCGTGCTGGCGCTGGTCTTCATGTATTTCGCCAATATCTGGTTCGGCACGTCGATCGGCAACCTGATGGACCCGCAGTATCTAGGGCAGTCGATGAGCTGGGATAAATTCAAGTCCATCCTCGAGCATCTTTGGATCCCGGTCATCATCATCGGCACGGCCGGCACGGCCGGCATGGTCAGGCGCCTGAGAGCCAACCTGCTGGACGAGTTGCAGAAGCAATATGTGATGACGGCCCGGGCGAGAGGCCTCCATCCGTTCCGCGTCCTCGTGAAATATCCGCTTCGCATGTCGCTTAACTTCTTCATCTCGGACATCGGCTCCATTCTGCCGACAATCATCTCCGGTGCCGAGATCACCGCCGTCGTCTTATCGCTGGAGACGACCGGTCCGCTGCTGATCAGGGCGCTTCAGAGCCAGGACATGTACCTTGCCGGGTCGTTTCTGATGTTCCTAGCCTTCCTGACAGTCATCGGCGTATTGATTTCCGATATCGCACTCGCGCTCTTTGATCCGAGGATTCGACTCAAGGGCGGGAGCATGAAATGACCACTTCGCTGCCGCCGGACGGCGAGCCCCTTCCGCACTATGTTTCTGCAACACCGTTCGACCCATATGCAGACGAACAGGCAAAAGACGGGAAGAAGGTTTTCAAGCAGGCGTCGCAGTTCCAGTTGATGTTCTGGCGCTTTCGCCGCCATCGGCTGGCCGTGGCCTCGGCAGTCGTGCTGCTCATCGCCTACGTCTCCATCGTCTTCATCGAATTCCTGGCTCCCTACAATCTGCATACGCGCAACATGGACAACATCTATGCGCCGCCTCAGCGGGTACGATTGTTCCATGAAGGGAAATTCGTCGGGCCTTTCGTCTACGGGCACCATATGACGCTCGATATGAAGACGCTGCGCCGGGTCTATACCGATGACCGGAACAACGTGCAGCCGCTGCGTTTCTTCTGCCGCGGCGATGCTTATCGTTTCTGGGGTGTCGTCGAAAGCGATCTCCATTTGGTCTGTCCGTCGCAGAAGGGGGATTTCTTCCTGCTTGGCACCGATCGGCTGGGGCGGGACGTCCTTTCGCGCATTCTCTACGGGGCGCGCATCTCGCTGACGATCGGACTTCTGGGTATCATCACCAGTTTCCTGCTCGGGATCGTCATCGGCGGCCTCGCCGGCTATTACGGAGGTGTCGTCGATCTGTTCGTCCAGCGGGTGATCGAAGTCCTGCAGTCGATTCCGAGCATTCCGCTCTGGTTGGCACTTGCAGCTATCATGCCGGCGGATTGGAGTCCGCTTGTCATCTATCTTGGCATCACTTTCATCCTCGGCCTGCTGGACTGGACGGGCCTTGCGCGGGCTGTTCGCTCGAAACTGCTGGCCTTGCGTGAAGAGGACTACGTTCTTGCGGCCCAACTGATGGGAGCGAGCCATTGGCGCATTATCGGCCGGCACCTGATTCCCGGGTTCATGTCGCACCTGATCGCCAGCGCGACCCTCACCATTCCCGGCATGATCCTTGGCGAAACCACGCTAAGCTTCCTCGGCCTCGGCTTGCGCCCGCCAATCACGAGCTGGGGTGTGCTTCTGACGGAAGCCCGCACCATCAACGTGCTCGCGCTCTACCCCTGGCTGCTGTTTCCGGTCGTTCCTGTGATCGTCGTTATCCTGGCGTTCAACTTCCTGGGAGATGGACTGCGCGATGCAGCAGACCCTTATCGGTAACTTGCAATGTGCCGTCTTGCGGACTACTGATCCTTGCACATGGCGTCGCTGCCACACGTCGTTCCATAGCCACATCGACATCGGAAAGTATCAACGTAGCAATGCAGCGAAAACTCGTCGTCCTGCTGAAGGGGTATCCCCGGCTTTCCGAAACATTCATCGCGCAGGAACTGCTTGGCCTCGAACGCGCCGGTTTCGAGCTTGTTCTCGTCTCCATGCGCCGCCCGACCGACAAGAAGCGTCATCCCATCCATGACGAAATCCGTGCACCGGTGCATTATCTGCCCGAGTATCTGCACGAGGAGCCGTTCCGCGTTCTGCGCTCTCTCATCCTCGCATGTGCGAAGCCGGGCTTCTTCGCCGCGTGCAAGGATTTCATACGTGATCTCGGTCGGGATTTCACGCGCAATCGCGTCCGCCGTTTCGGCCAGGCGGCCGTACTCGCCGTCGAATGGCCTGATGGAGCCGATTGGCTGCATGTCCATTTCATCCATACGCCGGCGGCAGTCGGGCGTTATGCGAGCCGTATGATCGGAATCCCCTGGAGCGTTTCGGCGCATGCCAAGGACATCTGGACGACCAAGGAATGGGAGTTGCGTGAGAAGCTCGCCGACGCGCGATGGACCGTCACCTGTACCCAGGCGGGTTTCGAGCGCCTTCGCGGTCTGTCTATGCGTGAAGAGATCGTGCATCTGAGTTATCACGGGCTCGATCTTGACCGTTTTCCGCCTTTCGAAGCGGAACGTCCATTGCGCGACGGTGCCGATGCGAGCCAGCCGATCAGCATTCTCAGTGTCGGACGCGCTGTCGACAAGAAGGGCTTCGACATTCTGCTGAAAGCCCTTTCGTTGCTGCCTGACGATCTTCACTGGTGTTTCGAGCACATCGGAGGCGGCGAGGAACTGAGCAAGCTCAAGGCTTTGGCCGCCAGACTGGGCATCGATGATCGCATCCGTTGGCATGGTGCGATGGCCCAGCAGGAAATCCTCGCCTATTACCGCAGCTCCGACATCTTCGCGCTTGCCTGCCGGGTGACCGGCAATGGCGATCGCGACGGGCTTCCGAATGTTCTTGTCGAAGCTTCCAGCCAGAAGCTCGCCTGCGTCTCGACCTCGATCTCCGGTATTCCCGAGATGTTTTCAAACGGCGTGAACGGTTACCTTGTCGAACCAGAAGACCCGGTTGCTTTTGCGAAGATGCTCGAAAGTGCCATTCGGGACCCCGCGGGTCGTCGGGCGATAGGCATCGCCGCCGAAGTGAAGGTGCGCGCGGAATTCGACCATCGCGAAAGCATCCGGCAGCTCCAGGCTTTGTTTGCCGATCGGCCGATCGCTGTCCCGTTGAACCAGGTGCCGGCTCCATGACCTCTCCGAAGGTTTTTTTCTATGTCCAGCACCTTCTCGGCATCGGCCATCTTGCCCGTGCAAGTCGCATTGCCGCCGCGCTGCGCGAGGGGGACTTCTCGGTCACCATGGTAACGGGAGGCCTTCCCTTGGAAGGCTTTCCCGCTGCGGGGATCGACCATGTGCAGCTTGAACCGGCCGTCACGGCCGGCGACGGTTTTTCAAAACTGAAGGACGCTGCGGAAAACCCGATAGACGAGGCAGCGGAGACACGGCGTCGCGAACAGCTTCTTGCCGTGTTCCGGGCGCGGCAGCCGGATATCGTGATCATCGAGGCGTTTCCTTTCGGCCGCCGGCAGGTCCGTTTCGAGCTCCTTCCGCTGCTGGCTGAAATTGAACGTTGTGAAACGCGTCCCCTCGTCATTAGTTCGATACGTGATATCCTGCAGGAGAACCGCAAGGCCGGCCGCGACGAGGAAACGATAGCACTCGTCAGGGACCATTTTGACCGGGTGCTCGTCCATGGTGACCCCAATTTCGTACGGCTGGAGAAGACCTTCCCGCTTGCCGCGGAGATAGCCGACAAGGTCTCTTATACCGGTCTTGTCGCACCGCCTGTGCCGGAACCGCGTGAGGCCGAATTCGACGTTATCGTCTCCGCTGGTGGAGGTGCCGTTGGCGCAAAACTGATCGAAGCGGCGATGGAGGCCTATCCGAAACTACCGTCGCTTGGGCGCTGGTGCGTCATTGCCGGTCCCAACCTCGATCAAGCAGAAATGGACCGCCTGATAGCGATGGCATCGCCGGAACTCGAGATCGTGCGGTTTCGTAAGGATTTTCCAGGTCTGCTCGGGCAGGCGCGGCTTTCTATCTCACAGGCTGGATACAACACAGTCTGCGATATTCTACAGGCTCGCTGCCGGGCTGTGCTGATCCCGTTCGCTGCGGGCGGAGAAACCGAGCAAACGACCCGTGCCGAAAAACTCCAGGAACTTGGACTGGCGGTTTCGGTGGACGAGGCGACGCTTTCAGCGCAAGCGCTGATCGAAGCCATCCCTGCTGCCCTGACGCTCGACCTCGCAGCTGCGGTTCCATTGCGGCTTGATGGAGCCCAGCGGACTGCAGCTATCCTCCGGGAACTTCTTGCGGAGTGCGTCGGAAAGACACGACGATAACGCCTGGTCGACCAGGCCGTTCAAGACGGCAATCCTCCTTGGACCACTGAAAGGTGGTCGGAACTATCGCGGCCGAGCCAAGTGTTGACCATTTGGCAGATATTGGACAACCCATCCAGCTGCATATGCGGTGCGGTGACAGACGGCGGTGGGCGCTTCAGGAGATCTTTGAGCGCCTGAGACAGACGGGGCCCGTCTACCGATTCGTCGGGATGGAGCATGTCCACCAAGCCGAGTTCATGGGCTCGGAGTGCACGTATCAACTGCTCCTCTCGAGGCTGGATACGTGGGATGATCAGTGCCGGCTTGTCGAAGGAGAGGATTTCGCAATAGGTGTTGTAGCCGCCCATGGCGACGACAGCTTTGGCGCCGGCGATCAGGTCTTCCATCCGGTTGTCGAATTCGATGATTTCGAGCGCCGGGTTTCGAGCACCGGCCTGGGTCAGCTGTTGGCGTTGCTCGGCGGGCATATAAGGCCCAAGCACCAGGAGAGCCCGCTGTGTCAGCGTGGGATCACTGTCATAGGCGTTGATCACATCGCGAATGAGGTCGCTGCCGTCGCCGCCGCCGCCGGTCGTCACAAGGATATAGTCGTCTCGCTCTCGCGTTCCGTTGCGCGGTTTGGAAGAAGCTTGACGCTGCAGAAAGCCGACGAAGTTCATCTTCGCTCGCAGCGACTGTGGCACCTCAAGGCCGAGGAGGGGATCGTAGAAATCAGGAGGCCCATAGACCCATATATCGTCATAGAGCTGATCGACCTTGCGGAGAACGTCGTTTCGTTCCCACTCGGACTTCAAAAGATGTGGCGCGTCCATGACTTCACGCAGGCCGAGCACCAAGGCCGTGCCCCTGGTTTTCAGATAGACCAGGGTCTCCTCCACCTCGCGACGCAAGCCCATTGGCTCCTTGTCGACAATGAAGATGTCCGGCTCAAATGTCTCCGCTGTATGACGGATGATCGACTGCCGCATCTTCAGTGTATCGTGAAGATCTATGTGACGGTTCATCGACGTGTATTCGCCATTGCGCAGCTTGATGACACTGGGAATTTTGACGAAGTCCACGCGGGCCCGATAGTCAAATGCGCCGGCAATGGTGGCTCCTGAAATGATGAGCACACGAAGCCCGCTGAAGGCATCGACGAGTGAATGCGCGATCGTCCTGCATCGCCGAAGATGGCCGAGGCCGAACGTGTCGTGGCTGTACATCAAAATTCGCGCGTTTTGGGGAAAAGGCGACATTGGTAGGTTCCGATCAGCAACTTCAGCGCAGTGGAGTGTTCCATTCTCCACGGATTCGAGCAGGTTCTTATCTTGAGATGAATGTCGTCATCACTTTCCACCATGACCTAATATCGGGAAGTCCGGCATTCCAAGGTGTTCCGGTTCGAGCTAAACGCCGGCGGCTCAACTCTCCCCGTAGAGGTTCTTAAAATGCATTGCAGTCAATCAAATCGATCACAGGTTCCGGGCACATAAGCTTTTCGTTGGCTTATGCTGGCCAGCACACCGCTCGTAACGGCTTTTTCAGCGGTCGACGATATGGTGTCAACCGGAATCGTTTCCGTCAACTCCCGCATCACGAAGCTGTTTTCGATCAGTGATGGCTGAGCCGCCATGAATACTACCGCCAGATTTTCGCCAAGGTCGGCCGGTTCGATTCAATTTCCATCGCGACGCTGGATCGGTCAAGTCTGATGCCTTTGCCTGGTAGAGGCCGACGGGGTAGAAAGGTTCCATGGTTTTGCTTTACTTGGCCGCAGCCTCTTTGCCTTCACGCCCACTCTGCGTTCGGCATGCTCCTGGTCCGGTAGCGACCCGCGAAACCAGTCGCCGCCGCCTGGGGATGTACGACTAACGGAGGATATACCAGCGGCAGAGGTTTGGTTACTTCTAAACACTGGTCTATTCCCCCGTAGGAGTTGAGTCGGAGAAATAGACTTGGAGGGTTAGGCGCCGACTGGCGCCTTTTGAAAAAGGGAGGAGCATTCATGGCGGACAAGTCTTCGTCCAATGCCTACTGGACCGCGAATGTGCGTGTCATCTGCATATGTCTGGCGATCTGGGCAGTCGTTTCCTACGGCTTCGGCATCCTGCTGCGTCCGGCGCTGTCCGGCATCAAGGTTGGCGGTACGGATATCGGTTTCTGGTTTGCGCAGCAGGGGTCGATCGTCATCTTCATCGCGTTGATCTTCTACTATGCAATATACATGAACAAGATCGATCGCGAATTCGGCGTCGACGAGCAGTAAGGCGGGCCCATATTATGGATCAATATACGCTTAATCTGCTGATCGTGGGGGCATCCTTCGCTATCTACATCGGCATAGCAATCTGGAGCCGGGCCGGCTCCACGGCTGAATTCTACGCCGCAAACCGCGGCGTTCACCCCGTCATGAACGGCATGGCGACTGCCGCAGACTGGATGTCGGCCGCTTCTTTCATCTCGATGGCTGGCCTCATCGCCGGCGTCGGCTACGCCAATTCCACCTATCTTATGGGCTGGACCGGCGGCTATGTACTGCTCGCGCTTCTGCTTGCGCCCTATCTGCGCAAGTTTGGCAAGTACACGGTGCCGCAGTTCATCGGTGACCGCTTCTACAGCCAGAGCGCACGTCTTGTGGCGGTCATCTGCCTCATTATCATCTCGGTAACCTATGTTATCGGTCAGATGACCGGTGCCGGTGTTGCCTTCTCGCGCTTCCTTGAAGTGGAATCCTCCACCGGCCTCTGGATCGCTGCCGCAGTTGTTTTCGTCTACGCGGTTCTAGGTGGCATGAAGGGCATTACCTATACCCAGGTTGCCCAGTATGTTGTCCTGATCATCGCCTACACGATTCCGGCGATCTTCATATCGATCCAGCTCACGGGCAATCCGGTTCCGCCGCTTGGCCTGTTCTCGACTCACATGGAATCGAGCCTGCCGCTGCTCCAGAAGCTCGACCAGGTCGTTACCGACCTCGGCTTCACGGCCTACACCGCGCAGGGGTCCATGCTGAACATGACCCTGTTCACCTTGTCGCTGATGATTGGCACCGCCGGTCTGCCGCATGTCATCATCCGCTTCTTCACCGTTCCGAAGGTGGCTGATGCGCGCTGGTCGGCAGGCTGGGCGCTGGTGTTTATCGCGCTTCTCTACCTGACTGCTCCGGCGGTCGGCGCTATGGCGCGCCTGAACATCATCAACACGATCTTCCCGAACGGTGCATCGCAACAAGCGGTTCTCTATGACGAGCGTCCCGACTGGATGCGTAACTGGGAAGTGACCGGGCTCCTGAAATTCCAGGACAAGAACGGCGACGGCCGCATGCAGTATTATAACGACAAGTCCGAGGGCTTCAAAGCTCAGGCAACAGAGCGCGGCTGGGCTGGCAATGAACTGGAAATCAACAATGATATTCTCGTTCTCGCCAATCCGGAAATTGCGCAGCTTCCGGGCTGGGTCATCGGCCTTATCGCGGCTGGCGGTCTTGCTGCAGCCTTGTCGACGGCCGCTGGTCTGCTGCTTGCCATCTCATCCGCGATCAGTCACGATCTGATCAAGGATTGGATGAAACCGGATATTTCCGAAAAGGGTGAGCTCATGGCTGCCCGCGTGGCCATGGGCGGTGCTATTGTGGTGGCGACTCTGCTGGGTCTCAACCCACCCGGATTTGCCGCTCAGACGGTGGCACTCGCCTTCGGTCTTGCCGCAGCAAGTATCTTCCCGGTTTTGATGATGGGCATTTTCTCGAAGCGCATCAACTCGGTCGGCGCGACGGTCGGCATGCTTGTCGGTCTTATCGTGACGTGCCTCTACCTGTTCACCTACCTCGGATGGTTCTTCATCAAGGGGACCAACATGCTGGCGGATGTTCCGGCCAACTACCTGTTCGGCATCCCGCCGACGGCGTTCGGCCCGATCGGCGCCCTGTTGAACTTCGCGACGGCCTACATCGTCTCGATGATGAGCCAGTCCCCGCCGCAGCATGTACAGGATCTCGTGGAATCCATACGTGTTCCGCGGGGTGCCGGGGCGGCTACAGGCCACTGATATCCATTTATGCGGCAGGAAGCGGGCGGTGATAGCCGCCCGCTTTCTTCTCTCAACCGGCCTCGCGCGCTTGCATGAGGGCTCTTATGGGATCCACCTCGCCTAATATCGCCAAGTTTCTCGAGACTGTTCATCCCTATGACAGCCTGCCAAGGCGTGAGTTTGATCATGTCGCGCAACGGTTTATCCGCCAAAGCCTGTCGGCTGGCAGCGAAATCTACGGCCGTGGCGATCCCCTGCCCGGCCTCTATCTCGTAATGGAAGGCAGCGTCGAGATCCGTGATTCTTCCGGCACTGTCATCTCCCAGCTTTCTCCGCGGAATTCTTTCGGCGAACGCGGCTTGATGGCCGATGGCCGAGCCGTCACCAATGCCCGGGCCTTGTCCGACGTCGTCCTGCTTGTCCTGCCGACGGCCGAGTTCAAGCGGCTTTTAGCTGAGCATCCGGTCTACACCCGCTTTTTCTCACGTGGTCGTGGCAACGATATCCGTCGCGCCGACATGACCTTGCTGAAGGTCGGGGACTTGATGTCGAAGCCGCCGCTGGTCTGTTCATCGAAGGACAGTGTCAAGCATGCTGCGGAACTCATGCGCGATCGCAAGGTGTCGAGTCTCGGCGTCGTGGACAACGGAATCTTCGTCGGCATCGTCACCACGCGTGATCTTGCTGCGAGGGTGCTGGCCGAGGGCCTCGACCCTGTCAACACGTCCGTATCAACGGTGATGACGCGGGACCCCATCGGGCTTACAGAGCAGGATTTGGGTTCCGACGTCCTCAATCTGATGCTGGAGCGCGGCGTCGGGCATCTGCCGGTCGTCGAAGGTGACCGGCTCGTGGGCATGATTACACAGACGGATCTGACACGATTTCAGGCCGTCTCCTCGGCGTTGCTGATCCACGAAGCTTCAACCGCCGAAAAGGTGGAGGATCTACGAAACATCACGGCGCGCATTCCGCAACTTCTCGCGCAACTGGTCGGCGGCAACAATCCTCACGAGGTCGCAACCAGGCTGATTACCGATATTGCCGATGCGGTAACACGGCGGCTCATCGTCCTTGCCGAGCGGGATCTGGGCCCTCCGCCCGTTCCCTATCTCTGGCTCGCATGCGGCAGCCAAGGCAGGCAGGAACAGGCCGGGGTGAGCGACCAGGATAACTGTATCTTCATCGATGACAGTTTCGTCGAAAGCCAACGTCCATGGTTCGAGAAACTCGCCCGTTTCGTCAGCCACAACCTCGATGCCTGCGGATATGTCTTCTGCCCAGGAGACATGATGGCGACCAATCCCCGTTGGTGTCAGCCGGTAAGTGTCTGGCGAGGATACTTCCACGGATGGATAACTGCGCCGGAACCGATGGCGCAGATGCTTGCAAGCGTCATGTTCGATCTGCGCCCCATAGCCGGCACGGTATCGCTTTTCGGAAGTTTGCAGGCTCAGACCTTGGAGCAGGCGAGCAGGAATTCGATCTTCGTGGCCCATATGATCAGCAATTCGTTGAAACATGCACCGCCGCTCGGTCTCTTGCGAGGCTTTGTCACCGTTCGCAATGGGGAACACCGCAACCAGATCGACATGAAGCACAATGGTGTCGTGCCTGTCGTCGATCTCGGGCGGGTCTACGCCTTGATGGCACGGCTGACACCGGTGAACACCCGGGCGCGGTTGCTCGCGGCGGAGGACGCGGGTGTCATTTCAGGGGCCGGCGCGCGCGATCTCATCGCAGCCTATGACCTTATCGCCGAGTTCAGACTGCGCAATCAGGCGACCCAGGTGAGGGCGGGATTGCGGCCGGACAATTATCTCGGCCCCTATGAATTCGGTGACTTCGAACGCTCCCATCTGCGTGACGCGTTCGTAGTCGTGCGTACGATGCAATCGGCGCTGGCCAATAGCGGCAGGGCGCCCATATAGAGGAATATTGAATGCTATTCGAGTTGATCGCAGCCGTTGTGGCAGGCGTGGCGCTGGCAGGCATCGCCATGGGCCTCCGGTGGGTAAGCCGTGGTCACTTGCCGAAGTGGATTGTGCCGGCCGCGGCGGGGCTGGGCATGCTGTCTTATGCCGTGTGGAGCGAGTACACTTGGTTCTCGCGGGTTACCAACGCTATGCCGCCCACGATCGCGGTGACATGGCAGCATGAGGATCGCTCTTTCTGGCGGCCCTGGTCCTATTATCGGCCGGTGATTGACCGGTTCAGCGCAGTGGACACCGGCAGTGCCAAGCGTCATCCGGAACAGCCGGGCCAGGTCATGGTGGATTTGGTTCTGGCTGCACGCTGGCAACAGCCGGCGCGTGTGACAGTGGTATTCGACTGCAATGGCAAGCGACAGGCGAACCTTGTCGATCAGGATGTCACCGTTGCCCAGGACGGCGCCATCATCGGGGCGAAATGGTCGGATATTCCCGCGGATGATCCGACGCTCGCCGCCGCATGCAAGCAAGATTGAGGACGTCGTTAACGTGCGAATAGGATTGCGCGGCCGAATTCTTCTTTTCTTCATAGCCATCGCTGTCGGCTCGATGGTTGCGCTGGCACTCGGCCTCTGGTTCGGTTACCACCGCCAGGGAAATCCGGAGATGTTCAACGCCTTCATGCATGGCGCAGTTGCCGCCGGTTTCGGGATATTGGCGATCGTCACCTGGATCTGGTTTCTATTCGATACCTATGTGGCGCGCCCGATCGGGAATGTTGCTTCGGCGATGCGTGCGCATGCCCATGCCCATATCGACGAGGAAATGGAGACTGCCGATGCGCGCTACCTTGGCGACCTCGCCGCAGCGGCATCGGCCGCAGCAGCGACGCTTGCGCATACCCGCAATTCGCTGGCGCAGTCGGTGGCTCGGGAAACGGCTCGGCTGTCGTCGGACAAGAGCAAGCTTGAGCAATTGCTCGCTGATGTGCCGCCGGCGGTCTTGCTCTGCACCGGGCGCCATCATCTCGTCTTCTATAACGGCGTGGCGCAGCGATTTCTCGCGGGCGCACAGCGACCGGTCTGCCTCGACCGGAACCTTTTCGATTATCTAAGCGACGGTGCCATCCGGGATGCACATCACCGGCTGATGGAGGCGGATGCTCCGGATGCAGTGGTGGAATTCATTTGCATGAGCCCGTGTGGATCGCGCCGCTTGGCAGGCCGCATGCGCCTCATCGGCGATAATGGCGGCGACAGCGGCGCCTATGTCATGACGCTGCGCGATGTGACAAGCGAGGTGGCGGCCTATGCGCGTCGCGATGTGTTGTTGAGCGATGTCTTCGAGAGATTTCGCCCGGTCGTGGCGACGCTCAGACAGTTTCTCGGTGAGCCCGATAAATCGAAAGCACGCGACACGTTGTTTGCGGTAGAGCGTGAGGTTGCGGCTCTGGACGCGTCCTTGGGTGATATCGAGCAGCGCTTCGAAGCTTGCCGCTCCGATGGCTGGCCCATGGCCCCGGCCGACGCCCGCGAACTGGCGCACCAGCTGCAGAGGGAACTTGCGGATGAGGGGATCAACCTTGCCGTCAACGTCGATCCGGTGGCAGCGCGATGCAACGCTTTCGATATCGTCTCGTTGTTCGCGTATCTGGCGCGGCTTGTGGCGGATCGCAACGGCGTCAAGGCTTTCCGGCTGGCGATCCGGGAAGAGAGGGATGCCGCCACGCTCGCACTCAGCTGGACGGGCTCCTCTGTCTCGGGCGGTGAACTCAAGGAATGGCTGGCCATGCCCGTGCTGGAGGGCGGGCCGGCGGCGGACGCTATCCTAGCGGCACATGCTACACAGATCACGCAATTGCGCACGGAAACCGAAAGTGGTTTCGGCGCAACATTGAAGCCGATCGAGCGTCTGCAACCGATCTCGACCGATCTTTCGCGGACGGTCGTCTACGATTTCGACCTGCTTTCGCGTGTTCAGTACGAAAAGATTGCCGAAGCGCAGCTGGATGATCTTACCTATGTCGTTTTTGATACGGAGACGACGGGACTTCTGCCCGAGCAGGGCGACGAAATCGTGCAGATCGCGGCCGTACGCATCGTGAATGGCAAGCGCGTTAAAGGAGAGATGTTCGAGGCGCTGGTCAATCCCGGTCGAGCGATCCCCGCCAGCGCTTCGGCCGTCCACGGCGTCACGGATTCCATGGTGGCCAATGCGCCAGATGTGCGTGAAGTGGTCGAGCGATTCCATAAATTTGCGGAGGGGGCGGTGCTTGTGGCGCACAATGCGCCTTTCGATATGGAATTCCTCTATCGCAGGGAGAGGGAGCTAGGAATTCGTTTCGTCAATCCTGTCCTCGATACGGTTCTCCTATCCACCGTCGTCTTCGGACAGAGCGAGACGCATACACTCGATGCGCTGGCCCGCAGGCTCGCCATTCCCCTGACCGAAGCAGAGCGGCATACGGCGATGGGAGATGCCGTCGCGACGGCGGAAGCATTCATCAAACTGAAGGCGATGCTGATGGGGCGCGGGCTGCAGCGTTTTGGAGAAGTTCTTACGGAAATCCGGCGACGTCGGAGACTTGTGGCGGACCTCAATGAAAAGGTCGGCGGCATCTGAGGGAAGAGCTATGGAGGCGAATTTTCATATCCTCTCATCGCCGCCGAGTGTCACTTCGCGCAAAATAAGAGTGCAGCCGCCGGAGCAGCATCTCCCCAAACCTGAGAACTCGCCGGACAGTTGCGGTGAACTTCAGTCCGTGATCGGCACGATCTGCGTCGGATCGATTTGCAGCCACGCGGGCGTGCCGACCGGGAAGACGTCCGCCGGCGCCGCCGCGACGCGAAACTGCAAGCCTCCCTCGCGCGACTGGAAGACGTAGTCCCAGGTTTCGCCCAGGAACGAAGACTGCTTCACCGAGCCTGGCAGGTTGATCGTCTTGTCCTTCGCCATTTCGGTCGCGGACAACTTCATCGCTTGCGGCCGGATCGATACGGTGATCGGCCCGCCGCCCGTCATCTCCTCACCGATCGCCGCAAACGGCACGCTGAAGCCGGCAAAATCGATCATGCTATTGCCACGGATGCCGGAGAGAAAATTGGTGCGCCCAATGAAGCTTGCAACGAAGCGTGTCTTGGGACGGCTATAGAGTGCGTAGGGTGTGTCGATCTGTTCGAGTCGGCCGTTGTTCATCACTGCGATACGATCGGAGGTCACCATTGCTTCGCCCTGGTCATGCGTGACATAGACCGAAGTGATGCGGAATTCGTCGTGCATGCGCTTGATCTCGAAACGCATCTCTTCGCGTAAGTTGGCGTCGAGATTGGAGAGCGGTTCATCGAGCAGAAGCACGGCAGGGCGAATGACGACAGCGCGAGCGAGTGCGACGCGCTGCTGCTGCCCACCGGAGAGCTCCGCAGGATAACGGTCGGCGAGATGGCTCATCCTAACCGTTTCCAGCACGGCACCCACGCGTGCCTTGACCTCCTCGGCCGGCAGCTTGCGCAGATTGAGGCCGAAGGCGACGTTTTCCGAAACCGTCATGTTCGGCCAGATCGCATAGGACTGGAAGATCATCGACATGCCGCGCTTTTCCGGTGGCACCGAGCCGGACGGTGCCGAAAGCACCTTGCCGTCCAGCTCGATCGAGCCGGAGGTCGGATCGATGAAGCCAGCGATCATCCGGAGCGTCGTCGTCTTGCCGCAGCCGGACGGCCCCAGCAGTGAGACGAATTCACCCGGCTTTATATGCAGGTCGAAATCCAGAACGGCATCTACCGCACCGAAACGGCGGCCCAGTTTCCTGAGGACAAGTCCGTCCATATCAGCTCCTCCTCAACATGAAGTCGCGGCCGAGATATTTCATCCCGACGGCAACGACCGCTACGATGATGATCAACAGAAGTGAGCCCAGCGCCGCGAGTTTTTCGAGCTCGCCTTCCTCGCTGAGATCGAGCAGCACGACGGAAACGACGCGCGTGGTGGGACCGACCAGGAAGATGGCGGTCGAAAGTTCCTGTGCGGCAGGCACGAAGATCAGGAGCCAGCCGCCGGCAAGAGTGCGCTTGAGCAGCGGCCCGACCACATGACGAAGCGCCGTCGTCCGCCCGCCGCCGAGGATGCGCACCGCCTCCTCCATTTCCGGATGGATGCTGCGCACGCCGGCCGAACTGGTGGTAAAGGCGATCGGCAGGAAGCGGGTGATGAAGGCGAGCGCCATGATCATGTAGGTGCCGTAAAGCGCTACAGGCGGCAGGGCATAGGCTGCATAAAAGCCGATCGCCAGCACGATGCCCGGCACGACATAGGGCGAGACTGCGAGGAAGGCGAGCACGCCGGAAAATGGTAACAGCCGGCGCTGGACGATGTAAGCGATGAAGAGCGCCAGGATGATTGCGACCGTGGCGGCGGCGATGCCGAGACCGATGCTGCCTAGCAACGCCCGTTGCGAGCTTGAATGCTCGAAGAGCACGTAGTGGAAATTGCCGAGTGTGAAGTTGTCGAATGAGAAACCGGTCGTCCAGGATTGCGAGAAGGCTGCGAGCAGAAGCACGAAGAGCGGCATCACGACGGCGAGCGATACGACCATGAGGCAATAGGTGAACAGCACCCAACGCCATTTACCGAGCTTGACGATGCGTCGTTCGCCGCCCTTGCCGTTGACCGACACATAGCCTTTGCGCCGTAGGATCAGCTTCTGCAAGCCGAGCAAGGCGGCCGTGATCAGCAAGAGCGGCATTGAATAGGCGGCCGCCACTTCCAGCCTGAGCGGAAAGGAGAAGAACTCGGTGAGCTGGATGACCACGACCGGGTAACGCGCGGGAATCGAGATCAGCGCCGGTACGCCGTAAAGTGCGATCGCCCCGAGGAAGGAAAGAAGTGCCGACCCGATGATTGCCGGCATGACAAGCGGGAAGGTCACCTTCATTGCCGTCTTGAATGGCCCTGCGCCAAGTATATTGGCGGCGTCCTCCATTTCCGACGAGATCATCTCGAAGGCACTGCTGACCAGCACGAAGACGAGGAAGAAGCCGCCGATCGCCGTGACCAGAACGAGCCCGCTGAAGGAGAAGATGTTCACCAGTGGTTCTGCCGACCCCGTCAGAGCATGCCAGATCTTGTTGATCCAGCCGGTATTCGGACCGGCGAGCAGGATCCAGCCGACACCGGCAAGATAGGGTGGCATGATGAAGGCACCGAATACGGAGTAACGTACGAAATTGCGGCCCGGCATGTCGGTGCGGGTGCAGGCCCAGGCGAGCGGCACTCCAAACAGCAGCTTCAGCACGACGACAGCGGCGCCCATCTTCAGCGTGTTGGTAAGCGCCGTGATATGCCGTTCCTTGCCGTAGGCTTCCGCATAGTTATGAAGCGTCCAGCCGCCGGTTTTGGCGTCGGTGAAGCTGGAGATCACGAGTGTCCACATGGGTGCGATAATCAACACCACCAGAATACCGGCGAGAAAAAGCCAGAGCAGGTTGGCCGGCTGCAGCCGCTGATGCCAGGGCACGTGGACTTTTGCCGGCTCGTCCTTTGTCCAGCTCATAGCATCAGTATCGGAAACACTCGTCATGATCGGCGCTCACTTCATCGTTGGAGGCGTCGGATTTTTCCGCTTCATCCGCGCCTGCGCGCGAGAACATGGCGAAGGCCGGATGGGACCGGCCTTCGGGGAAAGGCTCAGATACCGAACGTATCGCGGAACTTTTCCTGAATGTCCGGCAGCTTGCTTATGCCTTCGGTCGTCTCGATCGACCTTGTCTTGTAGCTGTCCAAGGGACGCATGCCTTCGGCCAATGGCACGCCGGCGCGCAGCGGATAACGATAATCCTTGGAGAAATACTCTGCGATCTCCGGACCGAGCAGGAAGTTCTCGAAGAGCCGCGCGGCATTCGGATGCGGCGCGTCCTTCAGGATACCGGTTGCGGACGGCGGAAGCAGCGCACCGTCAGTTGGATAGACAACGGCGATGGGCGCTTTCTTGGCAGCCGCATCCGAGAGGATCAGCGGCAGGGGTGCAAGCGCCACTTTTCGTTCGCCGGAGACGACGAGGTTATGTCCATCCGCAACGGAACGGCCGATCTGCGGTGCATTCTTCTCGAGCTTCTCGAAAAAGTCCCAGCCATAAAGATCGTTCATCATGATGGTCCAGAGACCCACGCTACCGGAAAAACTCGGATGGCCGACTGCAACCTGGCCCTTCCATTTGGGATCGGTGAGGTCGGTCCAGTTCTTCGGCGCTTCCGCCTCGGTAACCAGCTTGGTGTTATAGGCTATCACCAATGGCGAGACGCCGGACGTGATCCAGTAATTTTCCTTGTCGGCCATGTCGCGCAGTACCGGCACCATGTCCTTGAGGTTTTCCGGCGCGAACTGGGCGAGCGCGCCCTGTTCCTTGAGCTGCAGCATCTGGCCGTCGTCGTTGGTCGACATCAGGTCGCCCTGCACGGCCTTGGCCTGGAGCTCCTGCACAAGGCGCTGGAAAATCACCTGGCCGGAAGCCCGTACGACATTGCATTCGACGCCGGCATATTTCTTCTCGAACAGATTGCACATGCCATCGGCAAATTCAGTCGTCGTCTGCGAGACATACCAGGTGACCGAGCCTTCCTTTTTTGCAGCCTCATAGAGCTGCTTTTCTCCGTCGGTCATTTCGGCCGCACCGGCAATGCCGGCCGCCAGCACAAGTGCCGGAACAAAGCCGGCTACATAACTGAAGACATGCTTCATGATCTCTCCTCCCGTTTGAACCGGCGGCTGCCGGCAAAAGGCTCAACCCTCCCGAGCCTAAAGGTTCATGCGTTCCTTCCTTGCCATCCCCGACCCGGAGATTTCGCTCCCGTCATTCTCCAGGTATGAGCTGGCGTTCCACCGGGCGCATGAGCGCCAGGAAATCGCTGAAATATTCGCCTTGGATGACCACATGAGCACGCATCGCATCACGGGCACGGGCGTCATCGCGGGCACAGATCGCCGCAAGCACCTCCTCGTGCTCGGCAAGCGAACTGTTGACGCGTCCTGGCACCCGCAATTGCAGGCGCCGGTAAGGTTTCAGCCGCCGCTGCAGTGCATGGGCGCTTTCCGCGAGGAACCCGTTGCCGCTTGCTTCGTAGATCAGCCGGTGGAATTCCGCATTGGCGTAATAATAGTCGTCCGAATTGCCCGCCTGCTGGGCACTGGCGCAGGCCTGTTGCGCCTCTTCCAGCAGCTTCAGTTGCTCCGGCCGGATGCGCCGCGCCGCAAGCCGCGCGCACATGGCTTCAAGCTCGCCCATCACCTCGAACATTTCGACCAGTTCGGTGACGGTAAGTTGGGTAACGAAAGCCCCGCGATTGGGCACCATCTTCACGAGTCCCATGGTGCTGAGCTGGATCAGCGCCTCGCGAACGGGTGTGCGGGAGACCTGATGACGGGCCGCAAGGCCCGCTTCATCGAGCCTGTCGCCGGGCGAATAGAAGCCGGTGACGATATCCTGTTCGATCGCATCGCGAACGCTCGGTTTGCCCTGTTTGCCTTTGAGCTGCACGTTCATGGATATCCTATCCCGCCGACGCGTAATGTTTCGCCGGTTGCTCGATGCCGTCCGCTGCAAGGTGGCGCACTGCGGAAATTGCCGCCGTTACCCCGTCGCCCGCTGAAGCCGCCAGATGTGCGACCGAGCGGGCGCGGATGTCACCCGCCGCGAAGATGCCTGGTACCGATGTCTGCATATCGAGATCGACGACGATCCGGCCATCCGCCGCAAGCGTGACGATATCGCCGAGGAAGGCCGTATGGGGTTCCAGCCCGACATAGATGAAGACGCCGTGGCATGGGATTTCACTTTCCGCTCCCGTTGAAAAATCGCGGGCGGAAAGCGCGGTGACGCCACCCTCGCCACGGATCGCCTGTACGACCGTATTGAGCCTGATATCGATATTCGCCGCCTCATGGACTTTCGTCTGCAACGCGGCAATGGCCTTCAGCCGTGGGCCGCGATGGATGACGGTTACACGCGAGGCATGAGCCGAAAGCGCCAGGGCCTCATCGAGCGCCGAATCCCCGCCGCCGACGATGCAGACCTCCTTGCCACGCATCAGGGGGCCATCGCAGGAGGCGCAATGGGAAACGCCGCGCCCTTCGAATTCCGCTTCACCCGGAATGCCAAGCGTGCGTTTGGCGGAACCCGCGGCGACGATTACCGCGCTCGCGGTGAGATTCAGGTCAGCACCAGCGACGCGAAAACCGCTGTCTGTCTTCGAGACGCTTCTGATCGTGTCGAGTGCGAATTCGACGCCGGCTTCGTCGGCCTGCATCTGCAGCATCGGGCCGAGCTCGAAACCGGACATGCCTTCCGACGGACCCGGAAAATTGTCGATGCGATCGACATTGATTACCTGGCCACCGGCGCCGAGCCTGTCGATGACGATCGCGCGCGCGCCGTGCCGTGCAGCCGTGATTGCCGCATTGAGCCCCGCCACGCCGGCGCCGATGATCGCAATGTCGTAATCGTTCGCATCCATGGTCATCGCCAGTCGTCCACGGAAACGGTGGTGCGGTAATGCGCGCCGTAAATCTGCCAGTAGCCGTTGGACTCGCCGCCCACGACCACGACGTTGATATCCTGCTCGCGGAAGATATGGATGAGTTCATCCCTGTCCGCCTTCAGCTTGCCTGCCATTGGCTCTTCGCCGAAAGTGGCGCGCGGATAGATGTAGTTCTGTACCAGTTGCAGGTCCCAGTATCGGCCGGCAGGCATCTGCGCCGTTTCCCAGATGAAGTTCAGCAGATCTTGCTTCTTCACGAACCCGCCGCGATCGATGAACTGCCGGGCGCAGATCGGATCGAGCACGAGGGTCGGCGCGGTGATCGCGTCCGTGCCAAGCAGCATGTCTCGTACATGTTCGCGCCAGTATTCCTTGCGCAGTCCCAGGCTGAAGGTCGTCGAGCGGCAACCGTGGAAGAGGCTGACCGTGCTCGTCTTCGCATCGAAACCCTTCTGGACATGGAGCGGCTCCCAGGGGCTTCGCTCCTCGTTCTCTGCGAATGTCAGGTTGTTGTAGGTATAGTTGTTGCCGAGCGATCCCATGAAGGTCTCGCCCGGAACCGAGCCGCCCTGAAGGTTCTGCGACAGGAGCCCAAAGGCGCGGCCGATCGTGGCGTTCGCATGATTATAGGGACCGAGCGCACCGACGCCGCAGTTCATGCCGATTTCACCGCGGATCGGCCCGTTGACGACCGCCATCGCGGCTGCCGAGCTGGAGGTCGATCCACGGGCAGTGACCTGCGCTGCCGCCAGTGCCAGGATGACCGGGAAATATTCCGGCGACGCGCCGGCCATGACGGCGTTCACCGCCACTTTCTCGACCGTGTATTCCCACAGGCCGCGATTGGTCGTCGGCTGCATGTGCCCGACCACCTCATCGGGCTTGCGGAAGGTGCCGGCGAGCATATCTGCGACGCGGGCATCCGTCGGCAGTATGATCGGCAGCTTGTCCGTCCAGTTGTTGCGCAGGAAGGAGGCGTGGAGATTGTCCTCGGTGTCGGACTCCACATATCGCGGCGTGCTGCGCTCGAAATGCCCGTCCTCTGCGCCGGCGGCGAGGCCAATCGTCAGCGCCTCGATGATTTCCTGCATGACCGGCTTGCCGTTGACCGGGTCAATGCCTTCCACATAGGCGCACAGCTCTTCCGGCGTCTTGCCCATGACCGGCTGCGGCACGAAAACCAGCGGCTGTTGCGACAGCCCGCCCATCTTGGCGACCGAGCGCACGACCTTGTCGAACTTGTCCGTATGGATTGCCGCGGTCGGAACCCCGTATTTGGTTTCCAGTGTTATCGCATGGGTGGTGACGGCGGGCGCGCAGGTGCTGCAATGGCCGACGCCGATGATCGCTGCATGGCCGTTCGCCTTTATCTCTTCCCAGAGGGCCGGATCATCTTTGGCGTAGGTGCTGGCGAGCTGTCGGATGCGCAATTCCACGGAGGGCATGTTCCGGGCAAACCAGGCCTTGACCTGTTTCAATAGCTCGACGGAATCGTCGAAACGGCTGTCGATGAGATAGACGACTTTCCCGTCGAGACTGGCGGGCCGGGCGGCCGGCTGCTTGCGGCTCACCTTCGGCGGATAACCCATCGGATTGTGGACGGTGATAAGCGGTTGGCCGCTCTCCGGCTTGCCCTGCTGCAGCATTCCACTTCCTCCCCGAAATGACCTGCTCGTATGCAATCTATAGTCTACGCGTATACATTATCCGTCAAGCCCTAAAATCAGGCAGGCTTATTTTGCGGCTGTCGCGGGCTCGAAAGTACCGGCGAACTGGTCGCGAAGTATATTCTTCTGGACCTTGCCCATGGTGTTGCGCGGTAGCTCGGGCACGAAAGCTACTTTTTTCGGGCGTTTGTAGGCTGCCAGCCGGCTGTTGAGCGCTTTGATGACTTGCTGCTCCGTGAGTTCGGTGCCCGGTTTCAGCACCACAGCGGCGATGATTCCTTCGCCGAAATCGGGATGTCTGACGCCGAAAACAGCGCTTTCGTTGACACCCGGCATGGCGTCGATCTCCATTTCGACCTCTTTCGGGTATACATTGTAGCCGCCAGTGATGATGAGGTCCTTGCCGCGGCCGACGATGTGCACGTAGCCGTCCTCATCCATCTTGCCGAGGTCGCCAGTGATGAAGAACCCGTCCTCGCGGAATTCGGCAGCCGTCTTTTCCGGCATGCGCCAATAGCCCTGGAACACGTTCGGGCCGCGCACCTCGATCATGCCAATTTCCTCGGTGCGCAGCAGTGCGCCGGTCTCCGGATCAGTGACGCGGACTTCGACCCCTGGCAGCGGAAGGCCCACAGTGCCGGCAATGCGTCGGCCGTCATAGGGGTTCGACGTATTCATGTTGGTCTCGGTCATGCCATAGCGTTCCAGGATCGCGTGGCCGGTGCGTTCCTGCCATTCCCTGTGGGTCTCGGCCAGCAGCGGCGCAGAACCGGAAACGAAAAGGCGCATATGCGCGGTGTTTTGCCGGTCAAGGCCGGGATGCTGCAGGAGACGGGTGTAGAATGTCGGCACGCCCATCAGGCAAGTCGCCTGCGGCATTGCTTCCATGATCTTGTTCGGATCGAATTTCGCCTGGAAGATCATCGAAGCCCGCGAAGCGAGCACCACGTTGGTCGCAACGAAAAGCCCGTGGGTGTGGAAGATCGGCAGCGCGTGGATCAGCACGTCCTTGTCTGTAAAACGCCAGCTTTCCACCAGCGAGTGCGCGTTCGAAAGCAGGTTGTCGTGCGAAAGCATTGCCCCTTTGGAGCGTCCCGTCGTGCCCGAAGTGTAAAGGATCGCGGCGATGTCGCTGCCGCCGCGCGATGAGGTTTCGGTTATCGGTCTGGCAACGGCTGCCGCATCGGCAAGCGTTCCCTTGCCCGCGGCGTCAAGCGTCAGCACCTTGGCGCCGGCAGCGCTAGCGATTGGCGCCAGCGCCGGAAGTTTCGCCGGATCGCAGACGAAGATCGCCGGTTCGGCATCGTTCAGGAAATATTCGATTTCCGCCGGGGTATAGGCGATGTTGAGCGGCAGATAGATGCCGCCGGCCCTGACAGTCGCGAGATAAAGCGCGAGCGCCGCGACGGATTTTTCGGCCTGTACGGCAACGCGGTCGCCCGGCTGGAGACCGGCTTCCAGCAGCGCGCCAGCCATTCGGGCGCATTCCTCGGTGAAGGCACCATAGCTCATGGTGCCGACTGTCTCGTCCCTGAGAAGCAGCCGATCCTCCCCCTCGGTCCCACCAAGCAGCGCGTCGTAGAGATTGCCAGCCATCAATATACCTCCTGCGATACCGGTTGGGCCAGTTTCCGCAGCGCCGGCATCGCCGCGATATGGCCGTTCTCGGCATAAGCTTCATGATTCTTCTCGATTTCGCCGAGCCGGTAGCGGTAGTTGACCATCAGGCCATAGGACTGGCGCATGCCTTTGGGTGAACGGTCGCCGAGGAAATTGAGCCTGTCGACCTGCGCACCGTTGCCGAGATGAAAGCGTGCCACCGGGTCCACCGGCCGCCCGTTCTTCCGCCGGACGTTCAGCAGATAATGCGCTCCGAGTGGCAGCATGCCTCGGCGAATAGCGTCGAGCTCACGCTCGTCGAGCAAAGGCCAATCGCCTTCCAATCGGGCGACGAGTAGCTTTTTCTCTGCGGCGACCTCCTCGCTGTCCTCGGCACGAGTTTCGTCGCGCAGCCATGCACCAAAGCCCGGAATGGGCGAAAGCGTTACGAAATTCTCGAGCTTCGGCAGGTCGCGCTTCAGGTCGTTCACCACCTGTTTGATGAGGAAGTTGCCGAGCGAAATGCCGGTCAGGCCGCGTTGGCAGTTGGAGATCGAATAGAAGACCGCCGTCGTCGCATCCTTCGGGTCCATCGGCTCGCGATCCCGCGCCAGCAGCGCGTCGACGGACGATGCGAGGTGGTCGGTCAGCGCCACTTCCACGAAGATCAGCGGCTCGTCCTCCAATTGCGGGTGGAAGAAGCCGAAGCAGCGGCGATCGGGCGGTGCCAGCCGCCGCCGCAGGTCGTCCCAGCCGTCGATATCGTGCACGGCCTCGTAACGGATCAGCGCCTCCAGGATATTGGCGGGCGTGCTCCAGTCGATCGATCGCAGCATCAGGAAACCCCGATTGAACCATGAGGAGAAAAGGTGGCAAAAGTCGACGTCGACCGGCTGCAGCGCTGGCTCCTTGCCGAGCATGTCCATCAGGTGTTCGCGCATCTCGACGAGCGTCGTCGTGCCGCGCCTGGCGAAATTGATGCGACGAAAGAGCTCCTGCCGGCGCGGTTCGGCAGCCTCATGCAGCCGAGCGATTGTCTTTGCGCTCGGCTCGGCCTGGTAGGCGGCGACCGCCGCGTCCAGAATACCTTGGTCGGGGCCGAACCGCTCCAGCAAGGTGCGCATGAAAGTCTCCCGCTCCACGACGCTCGCCTGCCGATAGGCTTCAAGAAAGGCTTCCGCCAGTATCGCGCCGGATACCTCGCCGCGCCGCGACAGGATCATCTCGGCAAGGCCCGTCAGGTCGCGGCTCTGCACCGGCTGCGAGGAAAACCCGAATAGGGCCTTGCCGCGGCCGGACAATGACTGGATCAGCTCGCCGATGAACGGAGGAGCGTCCCACCACCCAAAAACTGGTTCTCTGCGGCTCATCTCTTATCTCCTGCCCGCTTATTGCATACAGCAGAAGAGCGATCGTATGCAAGCAGTCCAAGCGTTCTTGGGACGCGGAGCTATTCCATGGCGAGGATCATGTTGCGGACGACCGGATAGATTTCCGCTTCCCAGCGGCGCCCGCTGAACACACCATAATGGCCCACATTGGCCTGGAGATGATGGCGTCTCAGATGCGGCCGCAAGGAACGGCAGAGATCATGTGCCGCGGAGGTCTGGCCAAGCCCGCAGATATCGTCGCGGCCTCCCTCGACCGTGAGCAATGCGGTATTGCGGATCTGCCCCGGATCGACCTTTCGGCCGTGATGGGTAAAGCTACCCGTCGCTAGTTCGGCTTTCTGGAAGACGCGATCGATCGTCTCTATGTAGAATTCGGCGGCGAGGTCGAGCACTGCGAAATATTCGTCATAGAATGTCTTGATCTTGTCAGCCTCCGCCGTTTCCCCCTTGGCGAGATGACGGTAAAGCTTGCGATGGGATTCCCGATGGCGCTCCATGTTCATGCTCATGAACGCCACGAGTTGAAGAAATCCGGGATAGACTCTTCGTCCCTGACCCGGAAAACCCGGGGGAACGCCGCTGAGCAGCGATGTCTCGAACCATGAGAGAGGTTTCCCGAGAGCGAGTTCGTTGACCTTTGTCGGGCTCTCGCGCGGATCGATCGGCCCGGCCATCAAGGTCATGGTGCGCGGCGTTGCCGGATGGCGGTCCTCCGACATGACCGCCACGGCAGCCAGCGCCTGAACACAGGGCTGGCAGACGGCAAGGATGTGCCCGCCCGGCCCGATCTCTTCGAGGAAACGGATGAGATAATCCGTATAATCGTCGATGCCGAAGCGGCCGGCCGACAGCGATACCTCGCGGGCATTGACCCAGTCGGTTATGTAGACATCGTGGTCGCGAAGCAACGTCTGCACCGTGCCACGCAGAAGCGTCGAAAAATGGCCGGACAACGGTGCGACCACCAGCACGCGCGGCCGCGGCGCATCCACATCCGCTAAAAAATGCAGAAGCTTGCCGAAAGGCATATCCAGCGCGGTCTCGATTGTGACCGGGACCTGCCGATTGCCGATCAAGACCGAAGAAATCTCGAAATCCGGCCGTTCATGCGTGAGCCTGAAGCGGGAGATCATCTCGAGCGTGGCAGACCATTGCCGCCCCATCTCGCTTTCAATACCCCAGAACAGGGTCGAAGACATCGCTTGCAGGCGGTGCGCCAAATCGCGCATTGGGGCGATGAGGTCATCCTGGAACTGGTAGGCCTGATAGAACATGGGCATGGTTCCGCCCGTCGCGAAATTGCGGCGGTGCAAAAATGCTAGTGCAATATGTCTTGCGATGCGAGAAGATTGTCATCGGAACGCAATATGGTTCGACAGGGACAAGACCGATGGCGCAGGCGACACTGACGATCTCCTCGAAGAACTATTCCTCGTGGTCCCTGCGCGGCTGGCTCCTGTGCCGCATGGCAGGGCTCGACTTCAAGGAAGTTCTGGTGGAGTTGGATGAAGATGCCCGGCAGGAACTCCTGCTGCTTTCGCCGTCCGTTCTCGTGCCGCGGCTCACCCATGGCGATGTGACGGTGTGGGACACATTGGCGATTGCCGAATATCTCAACGAGATCGCCCCGGATTCGGGGCTCTGGCCTGCAGACATCGCGGTGCGGGCCCGCTGCCGCGCCGTCTCGGGCGAGATGCATTCGGGCTTCTACAATCTCCGCTCGGCCTTGCCCATGAATCTCAAGGCCCGGCACGAGCGTTTCAAGATATTCTCCGGCGCCCGGCCGGATGTCGAGCGCGTGAAGGCAATCTGGACCGAATGCATGGAGGCCAGTGGCGGCCCCTGGCTGTTCGGCGCCGCCCCGACGGTTGCCGACGCGATGTACGCGCCGGTCTGCACTCGTTTTCGCACCTATGCGGTGGAACTGGAGCCGGAACTTGCGGCTTATTCGGAAACCGTTCTGTCCTGGCCGCTGATGGTCGAATGGACCGAAGGCGCTTTGGCTGAGCCCGAAGAGATCATCGAACTGGAAGTGGAGTTCTGACCCGCTGGGCTGCCCGGAACGGATCGCCTCCTCTCAAGCCGCCTGTTGGGCGGCATCCAGTGGGATTTCGACGTCGATCTCCAGGATCGAGACATTTTCGTCGCGATCCATCTTCACCTGTACCTTGTCATTGTCGACCTGCACGTGCTTGGCAATGACGGCGAGGATTTCCTCGCGAAGCACCGACACCAGATCCGAGCCGGACGAAGCGCGTTCGTGGGCGAGAAGCACCTGCAGGCGTTCGCGCGCCATCGGTGCCGACCTCTGCTTGCGGAAGAGACTGAAAATGCTCATGCAGCTTTCCTTCCGAAAATTTTACCGAAGATGCCCCGTTTTTCGCCGGGAATCGTGATCGGCAGCACCTCGCCGGAAAGGCGGCGGGCGGCGTCGAAATAGGCCATGGCCGGCGCACTGCGCGCATCCGCGAGAGTGACCGGTGCGCCGATGTTGGAAGCGCGCAGAACGTCCATGCTTTCCGGAATGATGCCGATGAGCGGGATCGACAGGATTTCCAGGACGTCATCGACCTTGAGCATGTCACCGCGTTCCGCGCGATTGGCATCGTAGCGGGTGAGCAGCAGGTGCTTTTCCATGCGCTCGCCGCGTTCCGCCTTAAGCGTCTTTGCGTCGAGCAGGCCGATGATGCGATCGGAATCGCGTACCGACGAGACTTCCGGATTGGTCACGACAACCGCCATGTCCGCATGGCGCATGGCCAACGTCGCGCCGCGCTCGATCCCAGCCGGGCTGTCGCAGATGATCCAGTCGAAATAGCGCTTCAGCTCACCCATGACGCGCTCGACGCCTTCGGGTGTGAGGGCGTCCTTGTCGCGCGTCTGCGAGGCAGGCAGCAGAAACAGCGTCTCGAGTCTTTTGTCGCGGATCAATGCCTGCGGCAGCTTGGCCTCGCCCTGGATCACGTTGACCAGATCGTAGACGACCCGCCGCTCAGCACCCATGACCAGGTCGAGGTTGCGCAGGCCGACGTCAAAGTCGACGACAGCGACTTTCTCGCCTCTCTGGGCCAAGGCGGCTCCGAGCGCGGCGCTGGAGGTCGTCTTGCCAACCCCGCCCTTGCCTGACGTGACTACGATGACTTTCCCCATCTTTCTCTCCTGTTTCCCGGCCGGGTTCCGGCTCAGATAAGTGTCTCTGCCATTATAGTGTCGCCTTCGAGCCAAAGCTGGACAGGCTTCCCGCGAAGGCCGGGGGGCATGTCTTCCGCCATCTTGTAGACGCCGTCGATCGCGAGCAGTTCGGCTTCGAGCTTGCGGCAGAAAATGCGCGCGGATGCGTTACCGACAGAACCCGCCATCGCCCGGCCGCGCAGGGTGCCATAGATATGCACCGATCCGCCTGCGATGATCTCCGCCCCCGAAGCGACTGATCCGATGACCGTGACGTCACCTTCCGGAAAGATGACCGACTGGCCCGAACGCACCGGCTCCCGAATGATGATGGACTGCGATGCCGGCCGAACTTCCGCCGCGCCAGGTTTGCTCTGGCTATTGCGCAATTCGATGATCGGTTCCTTGGCTACGGCCTCGTCGGAAACCGGTTTGCCGCCTTTCAATGCAGGAGGCATACCCTGCGCAAGAATCGACGGGCGGGCGCCCTCTATGCCCATGATACTGACATTCCGCTGGGCGAATTCTCCAAGAAGTTCCTTCAGTTGTGTCCTGTCGATCGGCAGATCGGTGACATCGAGCACAACTGGCCGTCCCAGGAAGAAGCCTGCCGAACGCGCGGCCAGATCATCGAGCCGGACCAGCCAATCATCGAAAGGAAGGTCCGGAGAAAGTACGACAGCCAGGAAAGAGCGGCCCTTGATGCGGATCGAGCGAGCGTCTGTTAGCACTTTGGTCATCTACGTAAAGAAATCGTTGACCATGTCTATCGCCGCTATGGTTAACGGATGGTTAATGTCATCCATCCGTGCCGCGATCTGATCGCAATTTTTTAAGAAACTGTCGCTGAAGTTCCGCCCTAATTCCGCTCTCGGTCCCTTTAATGCCATGACCGCCGTTGCTTCGGGCTATGCTGCAAGCCTGCTCTTGCTGCTTCGTCAAGGTGAACTGGGCACGGAGGGTTTCGTGGCTCACAATCGGGTCCCGAGCCAACGCCTTCTCGAAAGCGGCTTTCTCACACCTCTGGTGAGCGGATGGATCTTCGGAGGCTTTCGGCTCCGGATTTGACGACATCGCACAGATGAATCAAGCGCTACCGCAAGCCATGATGCGAAACTTCGAAGCGCGCATTTCCGTAATCGGCCTCTCCGCACTTTTATTCAGATAGTTCCCGGGGACGGAGCTGAAGCAGTGATTGGATTCAACCCCTGGGCGGCACTGCGGCCATTCTTTTCTGTGTCGATAGGCTGCCCAACAGGTCTGGCGGGATTTCATTGAAAACGTGATCGGAAGCAAGACCCGAGCCTGAAGGACGCATCGTAGATTGTGCAAGCAATGCGGCTTGCGTTCGGTTCGTCGCCCCAAGTTTTCGCATGATTTGCCGGACATGAACCTTCACCGTAGCCTCTTGCATGTTCAGTTCCCGAGCGATGTGCTTGTTCGATTTTCCGAACCGTAAACGTTCAAGCACTTCACGCTGGCGTTGTGTAAGGGTCGCCGAGGTTTCAGATGAGCGATGATGCAGACTGGCGCTGGGGGTCACCGATGCCGAGAGGCTTGCAAGGAACGCTTCAGGAGGGAAATAAGTCCCACCATGGATGATAAAGCTTAAGGCCCGCTTTACTATATCAAGAGGCAAAGCTGCAGGCAGAAATGCCTGAAAACCTAAGCCTGCAACTACGACAGCGTCATTTGGATCATGCCTATCCGAAATAACGGCATAAGGACCTTTGAACGCCGTTTTTACTGCCATGAGCAGTTCTTGTTGCTTGTGATCGCTTAGTGATGCTCCTCCCATATTGATAATCACCAGGCGAATGAGGTCCCCATAGTCATCGTTGAACCTATGAATATCGTCGGGTGCATAAGATATAAGATCAAAAGCTGCGTTACGCGCCCAAGGCTCGAGTGCGGATAGAAGGCAAGCGCGCCGCATCTCAAGAATGTCAATCAGAACTATTGAGCCCGTCCTTTTTTCTTGCTCCACGTCCATAGTTGGATTCCCCCTGATTTCATTTGTTATCAAAGCTTCCTATTCTGTCAGCCATAAGGAGTAGATTTCTGATTTTCTGGTTAAATTAGATTTTTTAAATTATCTAATATCTAATACACCCTCAAGTGAGCATATGTCAAAGTCACTAGATGGAAAATCAGATTGGTATAATGTAGCTTCTAAACATACATTTCATTGGCCGGAAATATTTCCATTTTTAGTTTAGTATTCGGGAGGCAGGGAAAGGAAATGCTTGATATGCATCAAGGATGGTGGGGTATTTCGGCTATCTCTGGACGAGCGGGCCTGCCGTGTCTTCTGGATGCGAACACGCATGGGATGGCTATTCGCTCTCTTCCTGAGCTTGCATCCCGTGATCAAATTTTCGTGCAAACGTCAGCATTGTGTCTGAGAGCAGTTGGGACATGACCCATCTTTTCGGCTGCAGTACGCGGTAGCCATGCCGAAGGGTGGACCGCCTCGACGTTCACCATCGCTCCGGACGAGTCTCGCTCTACTTCACCGCGCCTGCTGTCATGCCGTTGATGAACTGGCGCGACATGATGATGTAGACGATGATGACCGGCGCAGAGGACAGCAGCAGGCCGGCAAATAGCACGCCCCAGTCAGTCGTGTACTCGCCCATGAAAGTCGTAAGCCCCTGAGGAAGCGTTTTGAGGTTGTCCTTCTGGATGAAGATCAAGGGAAAGAAGAAATCGTTCCAGATAGGAACGACGTTCTGAATGCACGAAATGACAAGCGCCGGCCGCACCAGCGGCAGCATGATCGACCACATGATCCTCGGCTCGCTCGCGCCATCCATGCGCGCGGCATCTTCGAGCTCGTTCGGCAACGTGCGGATGAAGCCGGTCATGATGAAGACCGTTGTTGGCAGGCCCATCGCGACGTAGATCAGGATCAATGAGAGCTGCGTGTTCAGGATGCCGAGATCACGCATGAGAATGAACAGCGGGATGATGGCAAGCTTCAACGGCAGCGTCAGTCCGGCCAGGAAGAACATCAGCACGAAGCTTGCGCCCCAGAACCGGTATCTTGCGATCCCATAAGCCGCCATCGTGCCGAGAGCCAGGATGATGACGATCGCCGAGGCCGTCACAATCACCGAATTGAGGAGATATCTCAAGAAGTTGGTTTCGGCCCAGATTTTCGCGATATTGGTGACGTTGGAAAAATCGGGGATCGAAAAGGGCGACTGGAAGATCTGTGCGTTCGTCTTGAACGCTGCAAAGACCATGATGACGATGGGGGCAAGCATGACCACTGTGTTCAGGATCAGGATGATCTGAATGAGACCGTCCCGGCCGAGCGCGGACAGAACGCCCCGCCGGTCGTAATAGCTTTCGGAAGCAGCGCTCATATCTGAATCTCTCTGGCGCGCAGCCTGAACGTGATGAAACCCGCCACAATGGCAATGAAGAGAAAAATGAGGACGGCGAGCGCGCTGCCCGCGCCGAAATCCTGCGCTGCGCCTGACTGGTTGCCGAATGCCGTCCGATAGAAATAGAGCCCGAGCACGTCGGTGGCGCCATGCGGGGAACCGTCGAGGCCTGCCATCACATAGGGCAGTTCGAACCAGTTGAAGCTGCCGACGAAGAGCAGCGTGAAGACGACGGTCGCGCTCGGCGCAACCAGCGGCCAGACGATCTTGCTGATCTTGACCCACTCGCTCTCGGTCTCCATCCGGACCGCATCGAGAATTTCACCTGGAATGCGCTGCATGCCAGCGAGAAAAACCAAGGTCGGAAAGCCCACCATGTGCCAGGCATTGGCAGCGATCAGCGCCCAGAGCGCGGTGGAGTCCTGCCCGAGCCAGGGCTGGGCAAGGCTGCCAAGCCCGACACCGCGAAGCGAGATATTCACCACTCCGAAAAGCGGATGGAGGAAGAGCTTCCACAGGAAGCCGACGATAATGGTCGAGAGCACTACGGGAAGAAAGACGGAGATGCGGTGGAACGCTGCACCCGGCAACTCACGCCAGAGGCAATAGGCAAGCAGGAAGCCGACGCCGTTCTGCAGCACCATCAGCGCGAAGAAGACCAGGACGTTGTGCAGGAAGGCGTTGACCGTCCATTCCATATAAGGCTGCGTGAACAGGACCTTGTAGAAGTTTGCGAAGCCAACAAATTCGCCTCGCGCCAATCCATGCCATTGGAAAAAGGCATAGGCGAAGGCCGAAGCGATAGGATAGACGACAAACAGAGCAACGAAGGCAAGCGGCGGCACGATGAGCGCCGAAATCCATAGCCTGCGCGCCATAAGAGGCGATCCGGGCATCACAACTCTCTTCATGTTAGGAGGGGGCAGCGGTTGCTGCCCCTGCATCTGGATCACTTCTTGAAGGGAGCGTACCAGTTGGCAAGCCCGGTCGTCAGGTTCTTGCCGACCTCTTCCGGGGTCGCCTTGTCGCTCAGCAGTTTCTGGATCTCGCTCTGCAACAGGACGGAACCCGATGGCTCACCGTAACGGAAATGCACCAGCATGATATAAGGAATGGAGTGCTTGTTGAGCTCCGCCACTTCGCCCAGGAGCTCATTCTTGAACGTAACACCCGGCACGGCCGAGATGTTGTTCAAGCCGTCTGCAAACATCTGCCCGAACTCCTGGCTGGCGAGGAAATTCACGAACTTGAGCGCTGCTTCCTTGTTTGCCGTCTTGGCGTTGACGGCATAGCCGCCGTCGAAATACTGCGCGACGAGCTTTTCGTCTTCCGCCTTCAGGCCGGGAGTGGCGAAGATGCCGAGCTTGATATCGGGATTTTGTTTCTTGAGATTCGACAGTTCGTAGGAGCCGCCGACGAACATGCCCGCCATGCCCGAAGAAAAGAGCTGCTGCGCGGAGGCATAATCGAGGCCGATGAAGCCGTCGGGGAAATATTTGCTGATTTCCTTGAGCTTGGTAAGCGCCTCGACATAGCGCTTGTCGGTGAAGTCGGCCTTGCCGCTCATCAGATCGTCATAGAAGGCGCGGCCCATGATCGTGGAGGCGATGCCGCCAACGACCACTTCATTCTGCCAGGCAGTCGCTGTTCCGTTTGCGAACGGCATGACGCCCGCCGCTTTCAGCTTTTCCGATGCCTGGACAAGTTCGTCCCAGGTCTGCGGCTCGCTGATGCCGTTCTTTTCGAAGACATCCTTGTTGTAGATGACCAGCATGGTCTGGCTCGCGAAGGGCACGGCATAGGTCGTCTTGTCTGAACGCATGCTCTCGGCAGCGAGTGCAGCCGGTGCGAAATTCGCTAAAGCAGGCACGTTGTCCTTGTCGAGGGGTAGCAGGTAACCACCACTGGCGACCGTCTCAAGGCCGCCATACGCGCGGGCGAACATCACGTCTGGACCCGACCCGCCGGCGAGCGCCGTCGACAGGATGGTGTTGTAATTGGTCGCCTCGAAAGCCTCGAATTTGACGGTGATGCCCGGGTTCTTCGCTTCGAATGCATCGATGAACTTTTCGTATTGCGCCTTGTCTTCCTGGCGCCAGCTCCAGAACGTCAATTCCTGCGCGGCCGCCGGCAGAGCCGTCGCCAAAGCTCCCAGCGCGGCTATCGTGCTCAAAACTAGCTTTTTCATCTGGTTCCTTCCTCTTTGATATTTATAGGAGACGAACATGGTTTCAGGCCGCCAACCTCTCCCCCGTTGTCCGGCTGAAATAGTGCACCGCTTCCGGAGCGACGCTCACCACGACAGGCGCGTCGGGCTTGAGAGCTGTCCCGTCGGAGGACCGGACGCTGACAAGCGTGCCGTCGCCGAGTCTCACATAGACATAGGTATTGTCGCCCAGGTATTCGGTGTAGACGACGTTACCCCGGAAACCGCTGGTCGCCTCGCTGGTAGAAACCGTGAGCGCGTCAGGCCGAACGCCGATGACCAGGTCCCGCTCATCCGAGGGCGGAAGCCTGTCGAGCGTAACGGAGCCCGATCCGGCAAGTCCGAGGTGATTGCCGCTCCGCTCGACGTTGAGGAGCGCCATGCGCGGTGAGCCGATAAAAGTCGCAACGAATGTGTTCGCAGGTCTTTCGTAGAGTTCCCGCGGGCTGCCGAACTGTTCCACCTTGCCGTTGTTCATGACGACGATACGGTCGGCCAGCGTCATGGCTTCGACTTGATCATGGGTGACGTAGATCGTCGTGCCGCCGATCTCCCGGTGAAGCCTGGCGATTTCAAGCCGCACATCGGAGCGGAGCGCTGCGTCCAGGTTGGATAGCGGCTCGTCCAGCAGCAAGACCTTTGGCTTTCTGACCAGAGCACGCCCAATCGCGACGCGCTGGCGCTGCCCGCCGGAGAGTTCCCGCGGCTTGCGCTTGAGTAGCGGGTCGAGCCGTAGCATTTTGGACGCTTCATCGATGCGACGATCGATCTCGATCTTGTTCAGCCCCATCAGGCGCGCGCCGAAAGCCATGTTCTCATAGACATCCATATGCGGATAGAGCGCGTAGGACTGGAAGACCATGGCAATGCCGCGCCTGGACGGCGCCACCTCGTTCATGCGCCTGTCATCGACGCGGAACTCGCCTGCGCTGATCGAGTCGAGACCGGCAATCAGCCTGAGCAGCGTCGACTTTCCACATCCCGACGGCCCGACGAAAACGATGAATTCCTTGTCGGCGATTTCAAGGTCGATGCCGTGCAGCACATTGACAGCGTTGAAATTTTTTCTGATGCCATTGAGGGTCATCCGTGCCATGGCGGAACTCCGTCCTTTTCAGTTCAGGGGCTTATCGGCGGCAAGCGCCTCAAGCATTCTCGCCGTTTCAACCGGATCGCGATGCACGATGCAATGCTGCCATCCGATCTTCCGCGCTGCGATGATATTTTCTTCAATGTCATCGACATAGACGACTTCCTTGTCGGAGCATCGCTCGGTTCGTGACACTTCCTGAAAAATCATGTGGTCAGGCTTCTCCAGGCCCATTTCATGTGAAAGGTATTCATGGTCGAAATAGTCGCGGCCCAGAAGATTCTCGCTGATGTAGCGCCAGTGAATGGCCTGATTGTTGCTCAGGCACACGACCCGATGGTGCCGTCGCAGCCGCCGGACAAAGTCTATGAATTCCCCGTATCCCTCGGCAACGTATGCATGTTCGGCTTCGTAAATCCGATCTGAGGACACTGCGAACATGTCGGCGAGCTTGCGCACGTAATCGGGTTCCGTTGATCGCCCCAATCGAAAATCCCGGAAGATTGCCTCCGGAGCATCGCTATAGCGGAATGAGAGATCGGTGTCCCCGGCCTGCGATATGGCCCGGTCACGTGAAGCCGGATCAAGCTTCACGAAAACACCGCCGATATCAAAGATGAAGAGCTTATCTCGTTTCTCCATGATCCGGTTCCGGCGCTTGTCCCTCATAGTGGCAGGCACAACCTATTAGATAATTCCGTTCTGTCAATTAAGATTGGAATTTTTTATTCGTCCCAAGTATTTTCAACAGCCTAGCGAAATGAGTTTGCCGGATTGCAGCGGATACCCAGCCGATAAAACACCGAAGCCGGAAGCAAGGTGTGTTCATGAAGCGTGTCTTCGCCGTAGCCGGCCCTTTGTTTGCATTCGCAAATGCAAAAACAGGCTTGGAAAGACAATTCTCGGCGATTGTTTCGGAAACGCAGCCTCGAAGATGTCGCATGGAATATATAATTCCAAATTATAAACGAATTAGGAATTTTATATCGGCCACGTTCCGTGGATGCGAGGCAATGGGATGGTGCTCCGGTTCGGGGTATCGAGAAAGGGCATCGCGCATGCGCAGATTGGTCCTTTTGCCGTCCCGCTCGGGCGATCGTCAGCAATCGAATTCCAACTGTCATCATTGACTAGCTGTCGGAAAAATGGAATAAATCATCCGCATTTCTAAAGTAACGGTTCATTTATTCCGTTTTGCTGCTGCGTCGGGAGCGTGGCATGCGGATATGCAACCGGCCGGGAGGGCTGGTTTCCGGATGGACGGGTGCCCGGACACCCCAGAGGAGGACATCACATGAAAAAGCTTTTCCTGAGCGCTGCTCTGTCGGTTTTGCTGAACACGGCGGCTCACGCTGAAACCATTGGTGTTTCGATGGCGCTGTTCGACGATAACTTCCTGACTGTTCTGCGCAGTGGCATGCAGGACTATGCGAAGACGCTCGACGGTGTGACACTTCAGGTCGAAGATGCGCAGAACGATGTCGCCAAGCAGCAGAGCCAGATCCAGAACTTCATCGCCGCCGGAGTTGATGCGATTATCGTCAACCCGGTTGATACCGATGCCACCACGGCCATGTCCAAGATTGCTTCGGATGCGGGCATTCCGCTGGTCTACGTGAACCGCGAACCGGTGAATGTGGATAGTCTGCCTGACAAGCAGGCTTTCGTTGCATCCGAGGAAATTGTCGCTGGCACGCTTGAAACCAAGGAAGTATGTCGGCTGCTGGGCGGCAAGGGTAATGTCGTCATCATGATGGGCGAGCTTTCCAACCAGGGCGCCCGTATGCGCACCAAGGCGGTGCATGACGTCGTCGCTGCTGATGAATGCAAAGGCATGAAAGTCGTTGAGGAGCAGACCGCCAACTGGCAACGCACGCAAGGTGCTGATCTTGTCACCAATTGGCTCTCCAGTGGGATCGAATTTGACGCCGTGATCTCCAACAATGACGAGATGGCGATTGGCGCGATCCAGGCGTTGAAGGCCGCCGGCAAGGACATGAAGGACGTCGTCGTCGCAGGTGTCGACGCCACCCAGGACGCGCTTGCCGCCATGCAGGCGGGTGACCTGGATGCGACCGTCTTTCAGGATGCCGCGGGCCAGGGCAAAGGTGCGCTGGATGCTGCGCTGAAACTTGCCAAAGGGGAGGAGGTGGACAAGAAGGTCTATATCCCCTTCCAACTCGTCACGCCCGCAAACGTCAAGGATTTCGTCGCCAAGAACTGATCCGTTCTGCATGGGCTGTGCTTCGACGTGGCCCATGCTTCGCTTTTTGCGAGAGGAGGAGACGAAAATGGCCGTCAGCCCTGCAACCATGGCCGCCATACGCAAAAGCGGTGCGATCCCGAACGCGGAGTTCCTGCTGATGGCAGAGGGTATCCGCAAGGAATTCCCGGGTGTCGTCGCGCTCGACGACGTCTCCTTTCGCCTCAAACGTGGCAGTGTCCATGCGCTGATGGGCGAGAACGGCGCGGGTAAATCGACGCTGATGAAAATACTTGCGGGGATCTACAAGCCAGACCGGGGACGCGTGCAGCTCAGGGGGGTCGATATCCGCCTGGATTCCCCTCTCGACGCGTTGGAAAACGGAATTGCCATGATCCATCAGGAGCTGAATCTGATGGCTTACATGACGGTGGCGGAAAACATCTGGATCCGTCGGGAGCCGTTGAACCGGTTCGGTCTGATCGATCATGGCGAGATGAGCCGCAGGACGGAGGAGCTGTTCCACCGTCTCAACATAGCAATCGATCCTGAGACCCCGGTCAAGGAACTCTCCGTCGCCAACCGTCAGATGGTCGAGATCGCCAAGGCGGTTTCCTATGAATCCGACGTCCTGATCATGGACGAGCCGACCTCGGCGCTGACCGAGCGGGAGGTCAGCCACCTCTTCCAGATCATCCGCAGCCTTCGCGGCCAAGGCATCGGCATTGTCTACATCACTCACAAGATGAACGAGCTCTTTGAGATCGCGGACGAGTTTTCGGTTTTCCGGGACGGAAAATATATCGGCACCCACTCCTCCAAGGACGTCACTCGCGACGACATCATCCGGATGATGGTCGGCCGCGAGATCACGCAGATGTTTCCGAAGGAGGACGTACCGCTCGGCGAGATCATCCTTTCGGTCAAAGGTTTGGCGCTCGGAAGCACCTTCCGCGATGTGTCATTTGACGTGCGTGCCGGCGAAATCCTGGGCGTTGCGGGTCTGGTCGGTTCGGGGCGTTCCAACGTCGCGGAGACTTTATTCGGTGTCACGCCTGCGACATCGGGCACGATCTCGATTGACGGCAAGGAAGTCGCAATCGACAATCCGACCACGGCTATCCGTCATCGCATGGCTTTCCTGACAGAAGACCGGAAGGACACCGGCTGCTTGCTGATCCTCGATGTTCTCGAGAACATGCAGATCGCCGTCCTGCAGGATAAGTTCGTGAGTAATGGCTTCGTTCATGAAACGGCTGTTGCTGCGGCATGTGAGGATATGTGTCGCAAGCTGAGGGTGAAGACGCCGAGCCTGCAGGAGAGGATCGAGAATCTCTCCGGCGGCAATCAGCAGAAGGTCCTGATCGGGCGCTGGCTGCTGACCAATCCACGCATACTGATCCTTGACGAACCAACGCGCGGCATTGATGTCGGCGCCAAAGCCGAGATTCACCGTCTTGTCACGGAAATGGCGAAACAAGGCGTCGCTGTCATCATGATCTCCTCGGAGATGCCGGAAATCCTCGGAATGAGCGACCGGATCATGGTCATGCACGAAGGTCGCGTTACCGGATTTCTGACCCGGGAGGAAGCAACACAGGTCAAAGTCATGGAACTCGCCTCACACTAGGGCGGCTTCGGGGAGGAAAAATGAGCAGCGAAAGCCTTGTCAAACCTGACCTGAAGGTCAAGACCGCCCATCGCCGGAGGCGGATGCCGCCGGAGATGAACATCTTCCTCGTGTTGATCGGCATAGCCTTGGTCTATGAACTGCTCGGCTGGATCTTCGTCGG
Organism: Neorhizobium petrolearium; assembly: GCF_029854435.1. Classification (NCBI taxonomy): domain Bacteria; kingdom Pseudomonadati; phylum Pseudomonadota; class Alphaproteobacteria; order Hyphomicrobiales; family Rhizobiaceae; genus Neorhizobium; species Neorhizobium petrolearium. The sequence continues at coordinate 5,066,549 of NZ_CP123000.1, forward strand.
GCAGAGCTTCCTGCTCAATCAGCAGCGACTGACAATCATGATCCTGCAGGTATCGGTGATCGGGATCATTGCGGTGGGGGTGACCCAGGTCATCATCACCGGTGGGATCGATCTCTCGTCCGGATCGGTCGTCGGCATGACGGCCATGTTGTCCGCCAGCTTCGCCCAGTCCTCCACCTGGCCGCGCGCACTCTACCCGAGCTTGACGGACCTGCCGTTCTTCATTCCGATCGGGGTCGGCATTCTGGCGGGACTTCTGGCCGGCTACATCAATGGACAGCTGATCGCCAAGACAAAAATTCCGCCCTTCATCGCCACGCTTGGCATGATGGTGACCGCCCGCGGCATTTCGAAGTGGTACACCAAAGGCCAGCCGGTCTCTGGTCTCACCGAGCAGTTCACTTTCGTCGGAACAAGCATATGGCCGGTCGTGGTCTTCCTCCTGGTCGCGACCATCTTCCACGTGGCGCTGCGATATACTCGCTACGGCAAGTTTACCTATGCCATCGGTGCGAATGTCCAGGCGGCGCGGGTATCGGGCATCGATGTGGAACGGCATCTCGTCAAGGTCTATGCAATTGCCGGCATGCTTGCCGGACTTGCCGGTGTGGTGACTGCTGCCCGTGCGCAAACGGCGCAGGCCGGCATGGGTGTAATGTATGAGCTCGATGCCATCGCTGCGGCGGTCATCGGCGGCACTTCGCTCGCCGGCGGTGCAGGACGGATCACCGGCACGGTCATCGGCACCATCATCCTTGGCGTCATGACCTCCGGCTTCACCTTCCTGAGAGTCGATGCTTATTATCAGGAGATCGTCAAAGGCATGATCATCGTGGCCGCGGTTGTAACGGACGTCTATCGCCAGAAGAAACGCGCACAGCGCTGAACAAGGAACATCTGTCATGGCGATCGCCTTCGGCCTCAATCATATGGCGGCTCCCCGCCTGCCGCTCGGCTCGTTTTTCGATCTTGCAAAGAGGCTGGGCATTAGCGCCGTCGAAATCCGCAACGACCTTCCCGGTCGGGCAATCCTCGATGGCACGCCTCCCGCAGACGTCAAAGCGACCGCCGAGGAGCGGAACCTCTCCATTCTTTCGATCAATGCATTGCAGCGCTTCAACAAGTGGAATGGCGAGCGTGAGGCTGAAACGCGCGCCCTTGCTTGCTATGCCGAGGCTTGCGGTGCGAAGGCGCTTGTCCTCGTTCCCGTCAATGATGGCCATAGCCATGCCGGCAAGGACAGGCTCGGCGACCTGAGAATCGCGCTGAGGCAATTGCGGCCGCTGCTCGACGATGCGGGCCTCATTGGGCTTGTCGAGCCCCTGGGTTTTGTCGATTGTTCGCTGCGTTCGAAGAGGGAAGCGGCTGACACAATCGGAGAACTTGGTTTCGAAAAGACCTTCCGGCTGGTTCACGATACCTTTCACCATATGCTCGCGGGAGAAGCGGATTTCTTTCCGCAGTTGACCGGCCTGGTGCATATTTCAGGCGTGACCGATAGGAAGACGCCGGTCGGCGGTTTGCGCGACTCCCACCGAGTGCTGGTGGATGCAGGCGATCGTCTCGATAACCTTGGCCAGATTCGCACGCTGCTCCGTGGTGGCTATGAAGGATCATTCTCCTTTGAGCCCTTTGCCGAAGAGGTGCATCAACTCGACGATCCGGCTGCAGCATTGAGGGCCAGCATGGATTTCATGTCCTTGCATCTCCAATCCCCTAGGGAGCGCCTAGCTTTCCAGGAGGCTGACCCAGCGGCGCTCCGCGAAGGAACGGGCCATGGCGTGGATGCTGCGCTCGATCCTCAAGCCGTCGTCAAAATGGATCAGATGCGCTCTTTCACCCCGGATCGCCGATAACAATTCCCGGCATTCGATGATCTTCAGGTCGTTGAAGCCAAGGCCGTGGCCGGGTGCGGGGATGAAGCGATCATAAGGCGCATGGATCGGAGCAGCCAAAATCCTGCGGAACCCTTGTTCCGCCTTTTCGCCGGCATTCTGGTAGAGTTCGATCTCGTTCATCCGCTCCTGATCGAAGAGGATCGAACCTGTAGAACCGAAGATCTGCAAGGCGATGCGGCCTTTTCGGCCCCAGGCGGAGCGGTTGGCCATGAGCACGCTGGAGATGCCACATTCGAGCCGCAGCAGCACGCTCGCGATATCGTGGTTCTCGACCGCGCGAGATCCGCCACTAGCAAGCGGCCGTTCGGCATAGGGTTTTACCATGTCGGCGATGACCGTCTCCACGTGACCGAACAGGATGAAGAGCAGTGACAAGGGGTGCACGGCGAAATCGTCGAGCGCGCCGTAACCGGAGCTTGCCTCACTCTTCCAATAGAAGAGGGACTGTGGATCGGCCATGAAATCCTCGTCCATCTCGATGCGAACGTGATTGACGGTGCCGATCGAGCCTCCGTCGATCAGTGCCTTGATTTGGCGGATCATCGGGTTCTGGATATAGTTGTAGCCTATCGCGGCGACCTTACCGGATCGCGCGGCCGCCGCCTGCATGCGTTCCGCATCGGCAAGCAGTGGCGCCATCGGCTTCTCGCACCAGACATGCTTCCCGGCTTCGAGCGCGGCGATCGCCATTTCTGCGTGGAAGGCGTTCGGCGTGGTGACGGAGATAACGTCGACATCCGCATTGTCGATAAGGTCACGCCAGTTACCCGTCGAAGTGGCAAAGCCCAGTTCGGCGGCCTTGCGGGCGGCGAGATCGGCATTCACTTCAGCGAGCGCCACCAGCCTCGGCCGCTCCACATCGCCGAACACGCTGGCAACCGAATTCCACGCCAGAGCATGGCACTTGCCCATATAGCCGGTGCCGATCAGGCCGACGCCCAAACCTGTCATCTCATCCTCCCGAACGGCATGCGAATATCGAACGGCGCGTCACGGATTGTCGCGCCGGAAAATCCAGTCGTGGTCCGGATGATTCTTGAACCGCCATTTGCGGATCGGGCCGGCCATGACATTGAGGTAGTACATCTCATAACCGTAGGGCGCGCCGCAGGGATGGTGCCCCTTGGGCACCAGAACCAGGTCGCCGTCCGAGACGGCCATGGTCTCGTCGAGCGAACCATCCTCCGTAAAGACGCGCTGGAAGCCAAAACCCTGCGACGGATTGAGCCGATGATAATAGGTCTCTTCCAGATAGGTCATGTCAGGGAAATTGTCCTCGTCATGCCGATGCGGAGGATAGGAGGACCAGTTTCCGGAAGGAGTGAAGACCTCCGTCACGAGCAGGCTGTCGGCCACATCGCGCTCCTCCATCGCGATCGGATAGATGTAGCGCATATTGGCATCCTTGCCGCGCGTGTTGAGCGTCAGGCCTTCGGGACCGATCGCCATTGCCTCGCGGCCAGGTTTTCCCGGTGCGGTGCAGACAGCCAGTTCGCAGTCGGTGGTGGCGCAGGCGCTCCACTCGGAATCTGCGGGAATGTAGACGCAATGCGGCGGCTTGCGTTCGAACACGTTCATCCGGTCGCCGAGTTCTCCGAAATTCTTGCCCCCGCCGCTGATCTCGGCCTTGCCTTCGACAAGCACAAGGATGGCTTCCTTGTCTCCGGTCTTCTCCGCGGCGGTTTCGCCGGGTTTCAGTTTATAGAGTCCGAAACCGACATATCCCCACCCCGCATCCTTGGGCGTCACGCCATGGACTTTGCCGGATATGCCTTTCGGCTTTCGAAGCAGGTTTGTCATGCAGCCGCCTCCGCCTTGTCCAGCCCGGCAGCCTTCGCCATCGCCTTCAGCGAGGAAAGCCCGAGGCTCTGGTATTCGAACGGGTTGCGCACATCCGGGTCCTGTTCGGCTTCGATGACGAGCCAGCCTTGATAATTGTGTTCGGCGGCAATCTCCAGCACGGGCGGGAAATCCACGCCGCCTTGCCTGTCGCCGGGAACCGTGAAGACACCACGCCGCACGCCTTCAAGGAAGGAGAGGTTCCCCTCCCGAACCTGGCGGGCGATTTCCGGCCGCACGTTCTTCGCATGGATATGACCGACGCGCCCCATGTACTTCTTTGCGACGCGCTCCGGATCACCGCCGCCGAACAGGCAATGGCCGGTGTCGAGCAGGAGCTTGGTATGCGGGCCGGTATTCTCCATCAGCTTGTCGATTTCGTCTTCGCTTTCAACGATCGTTCCCATGTGATGGTGGTAAACCAGCGTAATTGCCTGGCTTGCCGCATATTCGGCCAGCGTCTCGACACCCGCACCAAAGAATTTCCACTGATCCTCGGCGAGTTTCGGCCGGTTGTTCAACGCTTTGCTGTCGTCGCCGTGGATAGCGTTCGAGGTTTCGCAAACGATGATCACCTTCGAGCCCATCGCTTTGAGGAGATCGAGCGCCGGTTGCATGGCAGCCTTTTCTTCGTCGACCGAATTCGTGAGCAGGTTCAGCGAATGCCAGCCGGATATGTATCGCAGCCCGTGCGGTTCCAGTGCGGCTTTCAAAGCTTGCGGCTCCTGCGGGAACTTGTGTCCCTTCTCGATGCCGTCGAAGCCGATTTCAGACGCTTCGTCCAGGCATTGGTCGAGGCTGATATGGGCGCCGAGCGAACGGTCGTCGTCGTTCGACCATGCGATGGGATTGGTGCCGTAGAGAATCATGCTAACGTCTTTCCTTCAGCGCCGTTTCGTAGCGGAGGCGGGCCTCGTTGACTTGGGTGCGGGGCGAAACCTCGGGGACTGCGACATCCCACCAGAAGCCACCGACATCCGGTGTGGGATAGGGATCGGTGCCGATAACGATCACGGTCACTTTTTCGGCATCGCGCGCCGTCTCCAGCTCGATCTCCAGCTCCGCAATGGATGCAACCTTGAGCGCACGCGCTCCCATGGAGGCGGCGTGCGCGGCGAAATCGATCTGCATTGCGTTGGTCTGGCTGGTGTGTTCGTAGAGATTGTTGAACTCGGCGCCGCCTGTTGCCGTCTGCAGCCGGTTGATGCAGCCGTAACCGCGATTGTCGGTGATAACGACGGTTATCTTGACGCCCATGGCGACGGCGGTCGCGAGCTCCGAGTTCATCATCATGTACGAGCCGTCGCCGACCATGACGATCACGTCGCGATCCGGTTCGGCCATCTTGATGCCAAGCCCGCCGGCAATCTCGTATCCCATGCAGGAAAAGCCGTATTCCATGTGATACGAGAGGGGCCGCCCGGCCTTCCAGAGCTGATGCAATTCTCCCGGCATCGTGCCGGCGGCGCACATGACGACGGTATTGTCGACCGCCGCACGCTGGACTGCGCCGATCACCTGCATGTCCGTCGGCAAGGTGTTCGCATCCTCAGGCGCGGCAGTGACCCGATCGGCGCCGGCAAACCAGTCTTGCTTCAGAGTGACGGGGAGTTCGTTGAAGCGCTGATTGCCCAAGGCCTCGCTCAGAAGCGAGAGCCCCACCTTTGCATCGCAGACAACCGGGATGGCATCGTGCTTGGTGCTGTCATAGGGCTGAACGTTGAGCGCCAGGATGCGGCGTTCGGGATTGCGGAAGAGGGCCCACGAACCCGTCGTGAAATCCTGGAAACGCGTGCCGACGCCGATGATGAGGTCTGCGTCCGTGCAGACGGCGTTGGCGCTCGATGCGCCGGTCACGCCCACCGGGCCGAAATTGGCGTCATGATCCCAGGGCAAAGCCGATTTGCCGGCCTGGGTCTCGACCACGGGAACGCGATGGCGCTCGGCAAACGCCTTCAATTCTTCTGTCGCATCCGAGAAGTGCACGCCGCCACCTGCGACAATGACCGGTTTCTGAGCAGCCTTCATGGCATCCACGGCGCGCCGCAACTCGTGCTCGTCGGGGCGGGGCCGCCGGCGATGCCAGGTCTTCTTCTCGAAGAAGCTTTCCGGATAATCATAGGCCTCGGCCTGGGCGTCCTGGCAGAATGCAAGCGTCACGGGGCCGCACTCGGCCGGATCGGTCATGATCCGCATGGCGCGTGGCAATGCCGTCAACAGGTGCTCCGGGCGCATGATGCGGTCGAAATAACGGCTCACCGGACGGAAGCAGTCATTCACCGTGACGATGCCGTCACCGAAATCCTCGATCTGCTGCAGGACGGGATCGGGACCCCGGTTGGCAAAGACGTCACCCGGGATGAAAAGAACCGGGAGACGGTTGACGTGAGCAAGCGCGGCCGCAGTCACCATATTGGTGGCTCCAGGGCCGATGGATGACGTCACCGCCATGGCGCGCCTGCGCCGCAACTGCTTGGAATAGGCGATCGCTGCATGGGCCATCGACTGCTCGTTCTGGCCGCGATAGGTCGTCAATTTGTCCTTGACTCCCGCAAGCGCCTCTCCCATCCCGGCGACATTGCCATGACCGAAGATCGCCCATATCCCGGCGATGAAAGATTCACCCTCCTCGGTCATTTGACTGGCGAGATAACGCACCATCGCTTGCGCGGCCGTGAGCCTTACCGTTTTCATGCCACTTTCTCCTCGCGGCTGTCCTCGCGCGCACGGTCCCAGATCGCGCATAACTCGCGATATCTGGTTGCCATGTCGGCGATAGCCGTTTCGTCTGTGATCTCCCGGGCAAGCCACTTCCGCGCACAATCGCCGAAGATTGTGCGCCCGACTGCGAACCCCTTGACGAGCTCGAAACGGGCGGCGGTGCGAAAGCTCTCCCTCAGTTCCTCGATGGGGGCATCCAATCCGAGCACCACGATGCCTCGGGTATAAGGATCGTGTTTGACGATCGCGTCGCAGGCTTTCGACCAGGATGCTGCTGTTTTCATCGGCTCCAGTTTCCACCAGTCCGGATAGATCCCGATCTCGTAGAAGCGCTCGATCACCGCGGCGACGGTGCCGTCATCCATTGGCCCGACTTTTGAAGGGATCACCTCCAGCAGGAACTCCAGCCGGTTCCTTCGGGTGGCCGCAAACAGACGTGAGACCACTTCCTCCTGCTGCCGCTTCATCAGCGCGTCGTCATCGGGATGATAGAAACACAGCACTTTGGCAACGTTGTTGATAGGCCATTCCGACAGTCCACCGAGATCCGGTCCGAGCTCCGGCTCCAGAACGAGGGGACGAGAGCCCGGCAACTCCACCGGACGCCCGATCCAGAGGCCGGTTCCAGCAGCCTTGTAGAGCGTCTCGCGCCCCAGACGGCTGTCGCAGAGGATACCGTAGCCGGGGCGTCCCGCCGCGACATCGAGCGCGGCTCTCAGGCAAAGACTCTTAAAGGCATCGATCTTCGCTGGATCGGCTCCGGCCTCTTTCGCGATCGCTTCGATCTGCATGCGATGATCGAACGCAAAAACCCGCATTTCCGGCCAATCCCCGTTGCGGTTCGTGGACCAGTGGACCTGTTCAAGTGCCTCATCCTTGCGGAGCGCCTTGTTGCGGATGCCGGTGCGGAAGAAATATTGCAGCTCCTCCCAACTCGGATAGGCGGGAGTGCAGCCGTGCCGCGAAACGGCGAAGGCGCCGCAGGCGTTTGCATATTTCAGGCTGGTCGGCCAGTCTTCTCCGCTCAGCCAGCCTTTGAGGAGGCCGGACATGAAGCCGTCACCGGCTCCGAGCACATTGAAGACCTCGATCGGAAAACCCTGGCCGGTCTGGCCGTTGTCGAGAGAATCCGGAATCTCGCCGTCAAAGACGACTGCTCCCATGGGGCCGCGTTTGCAGACCAGTGTCGCCTTCGAAACCGTCCTGACGGTTCGAAGCGCTTCCAGCGTGTCAGTTGAGCCGCCGGCGATATGGAACTCTTCTTCGGTGCCGACAATGAGATCGAACAAGAAGAGGGTAGACTGCAGCTTTGCAGTCACGCGCCGGGACTCGATGAACCGGCTTTCGCCCGCGTCATGGCCGGCGAGTCCCCACAAATTCGGCCGGTAATCAATGTCAAGCGCAGTGCGGGCGCCGTTCTCCCGGGCCAGTTTCAGTGCCTTGAAAACGGCCGCCTCCGTGCGAGGGTGTGACAGATGCGTGCCGGTGGCGCAGACGCAGCGAGCTTCCGCGATGAAGGCCGGGTCGATATCGTCCTCGCAAATGGCCATATCGGCACAGTTCTCGCGATAGAAGATCAGCGGGAACTGTTCCTGATCGCGAATGCCGAGCAGGACCAGCGCCGTCAGCCGCTCGGGATCGGTTCTGACGCCCCGGACGTCGACGCCTTCGCGTTCGAGCTGCTCGCGGATGAAGCGGCCCATATGCTCGTCGCCGACGCGTGTGATGAGCGCCGATTTCAGGCCGAGGCGGGCAGTCCCGGCGGCGATGTTGGTCGGTGATCCGCCGATATATTTGTTGAAGGAGGCCATATCCTCCAGCCGCCCGCCGACCTGTACTCCGTACAAATCGACGGATGATCGGCCGATCGTGATCAGATCGAGTGACACAAGCCGGATCCTCCCTGCAGCTTGGAGCTAGCCTACGGCCCGCTACTGACGGAAGCTGCCAATTTCCATCATTTTTCCCGGATTTGGATTTTAAATTCCATTTTCTTTATTTACAATACAAAAATTCATTTCTCGGGACGTTCCGTCCCGACGGCTACCGCCAATGTGATGGCGAGGCAGAGCGTGGCGGAAAGCGAACGGAAAGCACCGAAATCCACCTCGGATACGGAGAGAATAGTTGCTGGAAACTTGCGCAGCGGGCTGACGATCGTGTCTGTGATGGCAACGACCTGCAAGCCGTGGGCGGAGACTGCCTCGACCATGTCGATCGTGTCTGCGGTGTAGGGGGAAAACGTGATCGCCAGCAGGGCGTCTCCGTCTCGAACTGCATTTCGATTCTCCAGCCGACCGACCGCGCTGTGCAGCATGGCTGGCACATTCATCTTCTCGAATGCATACGCCATGTAGCTCGCGACCGGGAAAGATCGGCGCATGCCGATGATGTGAATCATCTGCGCTTTGGCCAGAATTTTCACCGCCTGCTCCAGGGTGTGCGGCTCTATCGTCTTCAGCAGGTTTTCGAGTGAAGTCCGTCCCGCTTCGACGAATTCCGCGAGCAAGGCGGAAGGGCTGCCTTCCGCCTTCTCCCGCAGATGGTCCAACCGGGTCGAATAATCCGGCCACCCCCCGACATAGGAGTCGCGAAACAGCCGCTGCATTTCGGAGAAACCGGAAAAGCCCAGGATCTGACAGAAGCGCATGAAAGCGGAGGGCTGAACGCCCGCGCCCTCGGCCATCTCGGCAACCGTGGACACGGCTATGCGATCCTTGTTGGCGGCAACGTAGTCGGCGCATTGCCGCAGCCGTTTGGGAAGGCTTTCGGATACTTCCAGCAACCGCTCCTCGAATGCCTTTATGGTGGCCGGCACGCCGATGTCTCCCATGGTCACCCTTCCTGCTTCTGCGCTTGACACAAACGAAATCCCAATCTAGCAAAATGGAACATATATTCCAAATTGGCGCTTGGACAGTCTGACAAGAACATCATCCCCGATAATCGAACAAGCAGTCCTGCGATGCCGTGAGGCTTGGGTATTCGCAAAGCCTGCGGAGGAGAAATCATGGTGACGAAACTGGCACTCTTGGGAGCGGGCCGAATCGGCAGGGTGCATGCACGCGCGATCGCGCAGGACAAGCGGGCGAAGCTCGTCTGCGTCGTGGATGCCGTGGCGGATGCGGCGAAATCGATCGCCGACAGCACCGGCTGTGCGGTCAGCACCATCGATGCCGTCGAAGCCGATGGCAATATCGATGCGGTGATCATCTGCACGCCGACCAATACGCATGCCGATCTGATCGAGCGGTTCTCCATGGCCGGCAAGGCGATCTTCTGTGAAAAACCGATCGATCTCGATGTGGCGCGCGCCAGAGCCTGCGCCGAGACCGTCAGCAAGACCGGGGCGAAGGTGATGCTTGGCTTCAACCGCCGCTTTGATCCGCATTTCCGGGCCGTTCGCAAGGCGATCGATGACGGCAGGATTGGCGACGTGGAGATGGTGACCATCATCAGCCGCGACCCAGGCCCGCCGCCGGCGGATTATATCAAGGTTTCCGGCGGTATCTTTCGCGACATGACCATCCATGATTTCGACATGGCTCGTTTCCTGCTCCGGGAGGAGATTGCGAGCGTGATGGCGTCCGGGTCGGTCCTGGTCGATCCGAAGATCCGCGCGTTGGGCGATTACGACAGTGCGAGCGTCATCCTGACCACGGCCAGCGGCCGGCAATGCGTGATCTCGAACTCCCGTCGCGCCAGTTACGGCTACGATCAGCGGATCGAGGTGCACGGCTCCCTTGGTTCCATTGCGGCGGAAAACCAGCGGCCCGTTTCCATCGAGCTTGCCACGAAGGAGGGTTTTACACGCCCTCCGCTGCATGACTTCTTCATGACCCGCTATACGGCGGCTTATGCCGCGGAAATTTCCGTCTTCATCGACAGCCTTGAGACCGGCTCGGCACCGTCGCCTTCCGTCGAGGATGGGCTGGCCGCACTTGCCCTGGCGGATGCGGCACTTCGGTCAGTCAGAGAGCAGAAGATCATTCCGGTCTAGACATGACTGAATGCCGACCGGAATTGACAGCCTGGAAGGGACCGCCGGCGGCGACCACTTCGGGCTCGTCAACAAGACGCAGTTTCCGATCGGCCGGGTCGGAAACTCCGCAGCCTTTCCGGCCGATCCGGTTTAGAAATTCAGCGGCCGCTCGCCGTCCTCATCGCGGATCCAGGTCGGCAGGCCGATCCTGTTCAGGATGCTGAGGAAGGGCTTCGGAGGAAGTTCCTCCACGTTTGCCATCTTCCTCACATCCCATTCGCTCGTGGCGATCAGCATGGCGGCGGCAACCGGCGGGACGCCGGCGGTGTAGGAGATACCCTGCGAGCCCACTTCGTTATAGGCGTCCTTGTGGTCGGCGACATTGTAGATAAACACTGTCCGTTCTTTGCCGTCTTTAATGCCCTTCACGAAATCGCCGATACAGGTCTTGCCTTCGTATTCCGGGGCGAGCGATGCCGGGTCTGGCAGGCAGGCCTTGACGACCTTGAGCGGCACGACTTCCGAGCCGTCCGCGAGCTTGACCGGCTGCTCGGACAGCAGGCCGATGTTCTTCAGCACTGTGAAAACATTGATGTAGTGGTCACCGAAGCCCATCCAGAAGCGCACGTCGGCGCCATCCATGTTCTTCGCCAGCGAGTGGACCTCGTCATGACCGCAGAGATAGGCGCGACGTGTGCCGACGACCGGCAGGTCGTAATCCTTGCCGATCTCGAACATCTTGTTGACCTTCCATTCGCCGCCCTGCCAGGAATAGACGACGCCGGTGAATTCGCGGAAGTTGATTTCCGGGTCGAAATTGGTGGCGAAATACTTGCCATGGCTGCCGGCATTGATGTCGACGATGTCGATATCCGTCACCTTGTCGAGATACTCGTCCTTGGCAAGGCGCGCATAGGCGTTGACGACGCCCGGGTCGAAGCCGGCGCCGAGGATGGCGGTGATGCCCTTTTCCTCGCATTCGGCGGCACGCTTCCACTCGTAGTTTCCGTACCACGGCGGGGTTTCGCAGATCTTGTTCGGCTCTTCATGGATCGCGGTGTCGATATAGGCGACGCCGGTGTCCAAGCAGGCGCGCAGAACCGACATGTTGAGGAATGCGGTGCCGACGTTGATGACGATCTGCGAATTGGTCTTTTTGATCAGTTCTTTGGTCGCCTCGATGTCCAGCGCATTCAGCGCGTGAGCTTCGAGCACGCCCGGCTGTTTCATCGCGTTCTTCTCGCGAACCGAAGCGATGATCTTGTCGCATTTCGCTTTCGTGCGTGAAGCGATGTGGATGTCTCCGAGGATATCATTGTTCTGGGCGCATTTGTGCGCCACGACCTGGGCGACGCCGCCGGCGCCGATGATGAGAACGTTCTTTTTCATTTTGAGGATATCTCCTTCTATCCGGTTTAGCGCCTCAGGAGAGGCTCTGCTCATAGTCCGCGTAGGTGAATTCGCGGACCGTTCGAATGCTGCCATCGAGCTCCTTGATGGCGATCGCCGGCATCTTCACACCATTGAACCAGTTCTTCTTGACCATCGTGTAACCGGCGGCATCCTGGATGGAGATCCGGTCGCCGACGTTCAGTTCGTTCGGAAAATCGAACTCGCCGAAAATATCGCCAGCAAGGCAGGACTTGCCGCAGACCATGTAGCGATGGGGTCCCCGGTTGGGGGAGACCTTTGCGCTTTCGCGATAGATCAGGAGATCCAGCATGTGGGCTTCGATCGAACTGTCGACGATGGCGAGATGCTTGCCATTGTATAGCGTGTCGAGAACGGTGGTCTCCAGGGTGGTGGACTTGGTGATGGACGCTTCGCCCGGCTCCAGATAGACCTGCACGCCGTATTTATCCGAGAAGTCCTTCAGCCGGTTACAGAAAGCATCGAGGGGATAATTCTCGCCTGTAAAGTGGATGCCGCCCCCAAGGCTGACCCACTCCGCTTGTCTCAGAAGCGGACCGAACTTTTCCTCGATCTGGCCGAGCATGCGGTCGAAGAGCGAGAAATCGCTGTTCTCGCAATTGTTGTGGATCATGAAGCCGCTTATGCGGTCCATTACCTTCTCGACTTTTGCGACATCCCATTCGCCAAGGCGGGAGAAGGGGCGGGCAGGATCGGCAAGATCGAAACTCGACGAGCTCACCTGTGGATTGAGGCGAAGGCCGCGGACGATGCCGGCAGCCTTGTCCGCGAAGCGCTCAAGCTGGCCGATCGAGTTGAAGATGATCTTGTCGGCGTGGGAGACGACCTCATCGATCTCGTAATCGGCATAGGCGACCGAATAGGCATGCGTCTCCTTGCCGAACCGCTCGTGACCGAGGCGGACTTCGTTGAGGGACGAGGAAGTCGTGCCGTCCATATAGTCGCGCATCAGATCGAAGACCGACCAGGTGGCGAAGCATTTGAGCGCCAGCAATGCCTTGGCGCCCGATCTCTCCCGGACATAGGCGATCTTCTCCATGTTGCGGAGAAGTTTCGCCTTGTCGATCAGGTAATAGGGGGTCGTAAGCTGCATCTTGAAAACCCGTTGACGTTCGGTGTGTCGGCCTTTTGCCGTAATAACGTAACATTGGCATGAAACGGTCGTCAGGACCGCGCAAGGCGGTTCGGGGGATCGTTTCTGCCGGAGATGACGGAGGGATCAGGAGGGGATGGTGACGGCGATCCGGGGCCGGACCAGGGCTTTCGCGCTCATGCCGCGCTGGCGCATCGCTGTGCGGACCAGCGCAACGGCGTCCCGTCTCGTTCTCGTGAAGACGAGACTAAATACTCCGGGGCACGCTCCGATGACGAGCGTCTTGAAGAATTCTTCCGTTCGGGGGGCATCAAATTCGACTGAGCCCATCCCCGATTGGAAGAGGGCGTCGTGAGACATGGCGTCCTCTCCAACCAGCAGATGAAACCTGCAACAAGCTAGGCCGGCCTTATAGCATCGTCCGATAGGAATTCAACTTGCAAGGCCGGCTAACTTGCCTGGTCGCGCTCTCTGCATCGCCAGGGTCTTCAGGAGTGGAAGTCCAGACCGATATCGAGTGTCGGTGCGCTGTGGGTGATCCAGCCGACGGACAAGAGATCGACGCCCGAAACCGCGATGGCGGCGGCCGTTTCAGGCGTGATGCCGCCGGAGGCCTCCGTGATCGCGCGGCCTCCGACGATCGTTACGGCCTCGCGGAGCTGTTCTGGCGTCATGTTGTCGAGTAGCACGGCATCGACGCCGATCTCCATGGCTTCGCGAAGCTGGTCGAACGTATCGACTTCTACCTCGATCTTTACCATGTGCCCGACATTCGCTCTGGCTCGCCGGATGGCCTCCGAGACACCGCCGGCGATCGCAACATGATTGTCCTTGATCAGCACTGCGTCATAAAGCGCGAAGCGATGGTTCAGGCCGCCGCCGGCCCGGACGGCATATTTCTCGAGTGCTCGAAGCCCCGGGGTCGTCTTGCGTGTGCAGACCACCGCCGCCCTGGTGTTGCTTACCGCATTCACGATACGTGCCGTAACGGTTGCGATGCCCGACAGGTGGCCGAGGAAATTGAGTGCCGTGCGTTCTGCCGTCAGCAGGCCGCGAGACGGCCCTTCGATCGTCGCGATGGTATCACCTGGACCCACCGTCGTCCCGTCCTGAACATGGCGAGTCATTGTGATCGCGGGATCGACGAGTTCGAAGGCGAGTGCGGCGGCATCAAGGCCGGCGATCACGCCGGCTTTACGCGCAGCCATGACGACTGTCGAGCGATGCTCGGAGGGGATGACGGCCGCCGAAGTCACATCGCCGGCAAGGCCAAGGTCCTCGATGAGTGTGGCACGTACCAGCGGTTCGACAATCAGCCGGGAAGGAGAAACGAAGGGCATCAGGCACTCCTGGCAAGAGGATGGGAAGCGGTCGTGCGGGCAATTTCGAGCGCTTCGTCAAGGCGCATTTTCCGGCGTTCGGCGTAGGCGAGCTTGAGCGGGAAATCCGTGCGGGCATGTGCTCCGCGCGATTCCCGCCGCATCGACGCAAAGACTGCGATCAACAGTGCGACCATTGCGGGATCGGACGCAGGCCCCTCGCTTTCGGCAAGCTGCAGCAGGCTTGCGATTGCGCCGTGAATGGCGCCGGCATTGCGCAGCACGCCAAGATGCCGCGAGACGATCTGCCGGACGGCGGAGACATCGGCCGGTCCGGGAAGGGCGATCCCCCGCACCCGCCGCGGCGCGACAGTCGCCATGCCGGCGATATCCTGCGCGGCGCGCATGCCCATGACGGCGGCTTCGAGAAGCGAATTGCTGGCAAGCCGATTGGCTCCGTGAAGGCCGGTCGATGCGGTCTCCCCGACCGCCCAGAGCCCTTGGAGCGTGCTTCGTGCATTCTCATCCGTAGCAATGCCGCCCATGTGATAATGCGCCGCCGGTCTGATCGGGATGAGTTCACAGGAGGGATCAACGCCCGCCTCCCGGCACAAGGTGTCGATCTGCGGGAAGCGGCTGGCGAAACGGCTACCAAGCGCCGTCCGGCCATCGAGGAAAACGCGGCCGCCGCGGGCGAGCTCGGCACTGACTGCGCGCGCCACGACATCACGGGGCGCAAGCTCTGCGCGGACCTCTCCGGCGAGGAACCTCTCACCCCGTTCATTCACCAGCGTTGCACCTTCGCCACGGACTGCCTCGCTCACCAGAGCCAGGGGGCGTTTCGGAGAATCAAGCGCCGTGGGATGGAACTGCACGAATTCCATGTCTGCAAGCTCCGCTCCGGCCCGGGCCGCCAGCATGATGCCCTGGCCGAAATTTCCGATGGGGTTGGTGGTTGCGTCATAAAGTCCGCCAATGCCGCCGGTGGCGAGCACGACGCGCGAGGTCGGAAGGATTGCCGTTCCGTTGCGCGTCGCGCCGAGCAGGCCGCAGACTATTCCTTCCTCGACCAAAAGCCGCCGCACCTCGAAGCCGGTCAACACCGTGATCGACGACGTCCGCAGGACGGCCTCTACCAGGGCACAGACGATTGCTGCGCCGGAGCCGTCGCCTCCGACATGCAGGATACGGCGACGGGAATGAGCAGCTTCAAGCCCAAGCGAGAATGCGCCGTTGGCCGCCCGGTCGAAAGTGACGCCGAAGCTTTCCAGCATGGCGATTGCAGTAGGCGCCTGCCGCAGGATCGAAGCCGCCGCAGCCGCATCGCACAGTTCGTCACCCGCCGCGAGTGTATCAGTCAGATGCAGGTCGGCGCTATCGTCCTCGCCGAGGCTTGCGGCGACGCCGCCCTGCGCCCAGGCGCTGGACGTTTCCGCGCCAAGCTCCGCCCGCGTGATGAGCATGACCGGCTGCGGCGCCAGTCTTAAGGCTGTTACAAGGCCTGCCAGCCCGCTTCCGACAATCGCGACGCGGCCGGCAAGATGGTTCAAGACCTCGGTCATATCGCCAGCATCCTTTCCACCGCGCGCCGCGCAGCCGTGGCGACCGCCGCATCGACGGTTACCTCGTGGCGGTTTTCCTCCAGCGCCTTGCGGATGTTGGAGAGCGTGATCCGCTTCATGTGCGGGCAAAGATTGCAGGGCCGCACGAACTCGACATCCGGATGATGAACCGCGACATTGTCGCTCATCGAACATTCCGTCAGCAGCACGACGCGCGCCGGCTTCTTTTGGCCGACATAATCCGACATGACCGCGGTCGAGCCGGCGAAATCGGCCTCCGCCACGACATCCGGCGGACATTCCGGATGGGCGAGAACCATGACGCCCGGATGGGCTTCGCGCAGGTCGCGGACGTCCTGAGCGTTGAAGAGTTCGTGCACCTCGCAATGGCCGTGCCAGGCGATGATCTCGACATCGGTTTCGCGTGCCACGTTCTGCGCCAGATACTCGTCGGGGATCATCAGCACTTTCGGAACGCCGAGAGATTCCACCACTTGTTTGGCATTGCCCGAGGTGCAGCAGATATCGGAGGCCGCCTTCACGGCGGCGGACGTGTTGACATAGGTGATGACCGGCACGCCCGGATGCGCTTGTCTGAGCAATGCCACGTCTTCCGGCGTGATCGATTCCGCCAATGAACAGCCCGCGCCCATGTCCGGGATCAGCACCGTCTTTTCCGGGTTCAGCAGCTTGGCTGTCTCGGCCATGAAATGAACGCCTGCGAGCACGATGACGTCGGCATCCACTTCCACGGCCTTGCGGGCGAGCGCCAAGCTGTCGCCGACAATGTCCGCCACGCCATGGAAGATCTCGGGCGTCTGATAATTGTGCGCGAGGATGACCGCATTGCGCCGGCGCTTCAGATCGAGGATCGCCTCGACATCCGCCTCATGAGCCATCCATTCGGCCTTGGGCATGACGCGGCTGACACGGTCGTAGAGAGAGGATACCGAGAGCGGGGAATTCATGAGCAGCTCCTTTTATACTCAAAGTGAGTATTATGACTGCAAATGGATATTCTCGTTTTGAGTTTATGTCAATTGCGCGAAAGAGGAAATTTCGAACCGGACAGTGCCCGTTCTTCAAGGATCGCGTGGCGATAACGGAAGAGCTTGGCCGGGCGGCCGCCGGTCTCGGCGGTCGTCTCTCCGGTCTCCTCGATCAGCTCCTGCTGGTCGATCAGCCTGCGGAAATTCGGCTTGTGCAGTGTCAGTCCGGCTAACGCTTCCACAGTGCGCTGCAATTGCAGGAGCGTGAATTTTTCGGGCATCAGTTCGAAGACGACCGGCCGATACTTGATCTTGGCACGCAGCCGGGCAATGCCTGTTGCAAGAATGCGGCGGTGATCGGCAAACATCGAGCGGCCAAAACCACGATCCGATGAGAAGCCGGCTTCAGCCACCAGCCCGGCTTCAAACATCAGCTCATATCGCTGGAGCGCAAGATCCTCGTTCCAGACGGCGCCATGAAGGCCGAAAGCGAAATCGATGCGGCGCTGGCGATATTCATGGCGCGCCGGTTCGGTATCCGCCCAGTCCTGCAGGCGATTGGCAATATCGGCCAGGATATCCGGCTTTCCCTTGCGGTGGTCCTCCCAGGGAAAATATTCGTACCAACCATGCCATTCCGGTCTCCCTGCCCCCGGTGCCGGCTGCTCTCGGACAAGACCGAGATAGCTGATGGAGATGGTTCGGCCGTCGATATTCTCCCCGGTACGGCCGCGATCGGCAAAGGTGTAGAGCTGTTCCAGATAGCCGACGGGGTGACCCGTCTGATCCCGCACCCATTCTCTCAAGCCCGCTTGGAGACTTCTGTGCCCCAGTTCGAAGGGACCGGATGGCAGTGCATCGCCGGACCTTATCGTCATGACGCGCGGCTCCTCTCCGGTAACGGCCGCAAGAACCGCAATCAGTTCGGCGTGGGCAAGTCCGATGGTCAAGAAAACTCCCTATGCGATGGCACTCGACGCATGATGTGACACGAAGCGCAGTTTACGCCAACTGCGAATGCTTTTGCCACTGGTGGCAGGTACAGAAGAAACTCACGAAAGCGGAACCTCTTCGCCGACAATGACCCGGTAGCGCGGAAGGACGATGACAATCGGCGGAAGGCTGTTATTTTCAACGGCAACCAAGATAACGAGCAAGGCGATGGACCAGTTCTTTTCTCTCTACAGCCACGAATTCCTGCGAATCGCCGCCTGTGTGCCGCGTGCCCAGGTTGCCGATCCCGATTTCGCCGCTGCCGAAACCCTTCGCCTGGCCCGGCAGGGCAATGCCGAGGGGGTGGCTGTCATGCTTTTTCCCGAACTCGGCCTGTCCTCTTATGCCATAGACGACCTCCTCTTCCAGGATGTGCTTCTCGACGCGGTCGAGGGGGCGATCGTCAGGATCGCCGAAGCCTCCGAGAGCCTCTACCCGGTCCTCGTCGTCGGAGCGCCGCTGCGGCGCGATGGGCGCCTTTTCAATACCGCCGTGGTTATTCACCGCGGTGCCGTATTGGGCGCAGTTCCGAAGAGCTATCTGCCGAACTATCGCGAATTTTACGAGCGCCGCCACTTTTCGCCCGGGGCAGGGGTGACCAATGCCGAAATTCAGGTGGCCGGGCGCGATGTGCCGTTCGGTGTCGACCTCCTGTTCAGGTCGAACGGTTCAGTTCCCTTCACTTTCGGAGTGGAGGTCTGCGAGGATATATGGGTGCCTCTGCCGCCATCCACGCGGGTGGCGATGGCCGGCGCGGAAGTGCTGCTCAATCTGTCCGCCAGCAATATCACGATCGGCAAGGCGGAGACGCGCCGGCTGTTATGCGCCAGCCATTCCTCGCGCGCGATCGCGGCCTATGCCTATTCGGCGGCCGGACCGGGGGAATCGACCACGGATCTGGCCTGGGACGGCCATGCGGCGATTTTCGAATATGGCAACCTCCTTGGCGAAACGCAGCGCTTCCCGCATGACAGTACATTCGTTGCAGCCGACATCGATCTCGGCCGGCTGCGGCAGGAGCGCATGCGAGTCAACAGCTTTGGGGATTGTGTTCGGGAGGAGTTCGATGGCAGCCGCCCGTTCCGCACGGTGTCCTTCTCACTCGATCGCCCCACCGGACCCGTGCTGCTGCGCCGCCGCGTCGAGCGATATCCTTATGTGCCCGCCGATCCTTCTCGCCTGCGCGAGGACTGCTATGAGGCCTACAACATCCAGGTTCAGGGCCTTGCGAAGCGACTAGCCGCAACAGGCCTCAAGCGCGCTGTGATCGGCGTTTCAGGCGGGCTCGATTCCACGCAGGCACTGATGGTGACGACGCGTGCCATGGATCTGGCCGGTCTGGACCGGAAGAACGTACTCGCCTACACCCTGCCCGGCTTTGCGACGTCCGACAGCACGAAATCCAACGCCTGGGCGCTCATGAATGCATTGGGCGTGACAGGGACGGAGATAGATATCCGGCCCGCCGCCCGCCAGATGCTTGCGGATCTCGGCCATCCGTTCAGCAAGGGTGAGCCGGTCTACGACGTGACCTTTGAAAATGTCCAGGCGGGGTTGCGGACGGATTACCTGTTCCGGCTTGCCAACCAGAACGGTGGCCTTGTCGTGGGCACGGGCGACCTGTCGGAACTGGCGCTTGGATGGTGCACCTACGGTGTCGGCGATCACATGTCGCACTACAACGTGAACGCCTCGGTCTCCAAGACGCTGATCCAGCATCTCATTCGCTTTGTCGCCGGATCGGGTGACGTGAGCAGCGAGACGGCGCAAATCCTGCTCGCTATTCTGGCAACCGAAATCTCCCCGGAGCTGGTGCCGCCCGGCGCAACAGGAACACTTCAATCGACGCAGGATATTGTCGGCCCTTACGCATTGCAGGATTTCAACCTGTTTTATCTGACCCGCTACGGCTTCCGTCCTTCAAAGATTGCCTTCCTGGCCCATCACGCCTGGAGTGATGTGGAAAGCGGAGTCTGGCCTGTTGACCTGCCGGCTGCCGACCGGCGCGCCTATTCCCTTGTCGAAATCCGCCATTGGCTTGAAGTACTCCTGAAGCGGTTCTTCTCCAGCCAGTTCAAGAGGTCGACATTGCCCAATGGACCGAAAATCTCCTCCGGCGGCTCTCTATCGCCGCGAGGTGACTGGCGCGCTCCGTCCGACGGCGATGCAAAGATTTGGCTGAGAGAGCTCGCCGAGAACGTTCCGGCAGAATGACGGCGCGGTACCGCCGCCCGCCATCCGCCTTCGACGGCCGCTATAGGTGTTCTCTCTCGTAGTCCGTACAGGAGAGGCCGATAGCGTCCAGTCCGGCGGCCAGATGGTCAGAAAGCAACGGATTGCCGCGGAGATATGCTGCCGTACGCTCGTTGTGCGCATCCGCCGCCTGTTGGCGCACGTCGGCCCAGTCGCTTGCCGTGTAGCCGTCACGGCCAAGCCACATGAGAGCGACGAGATCAACCTGCGCGTCATCGGAAAGGTCCGAAATAACGGACGTCAGTTCTTCTTGCACCGGATCATCCGGATGATCCTGCAGGACGGCCACCTCGTTGTCGTCGGTCGGGTTCGACCCAGGGTCGGGCTCGCTCACCCCTTCCTTCACGTCGAACTCGCGCGCCTTGATGATTATGAAGCAGATCGTTTCGAGCGGAATCGCCAGTTCCGGTGCCACAACCTCTTCGCTGCCAATTCCTCGCTTCATGTTTGGGATTCCTTTTCTTCCTGCTCGGCTTCCCGACCTCTTACGATGCGCCGTCCGGCCATGGGGCCGTGCGTTTCCGTCACGACTGTGCATCGACCTTCGGGCTCGCTATCGCGCTGATAATGGATCACGACCCAGTCATGCGTCTTGTTCAATTCATGGGCCAGACGGCTGTTCGAGTAGAGAGCGGTAAAATACCAGCCGTTCCGGCGGATATGCATGATCGGCAGCCATGTTTCAGCTTTCGGATTGAATCGTCTAGGGGCGATTTTGGGCAATTGATCGACCGCCGCCTTCTCCCGATACATTCGATCGACATTGAGAAGCAGTGAAACGGAAGGTGCCGTCCTTTGGCCGCTCGCAATAACGGTGGGTCGCCCAAGCCGCTCGGCAAGCGCGGAGGCGATCATGCGTTTTCGCCGCTCGCCAATTCCCTTCACAGCGAGATCGCCGAAATGCAGGGCGTATTCGAGGTCTTCAAGGCTCTCGACATGCCCCTCGTCTGCCAGGCGGTCGGCCAGTTTGGGACCGATGCCGGGTATTGTCCGGAACAGGATCTCGGGCGCCAGATCGCCACGCAGCCTTGCCAATTGATTCCAATGGCCGCTCGTCAAAATCTCTATGATGGCTGCCGCAATTCCATATCCGATGCCGGGGAGAGCAACCAGACCCATGCGGCCTTGCTCGGTGAGTATCTCGTTAAGGGGGCGCTTCAAGGCCGTAGTCACATCTGCTGCCTTGTAATAGGCGCGGGAGCGAAATCCTCCCTCGCCCTGTTGAACAAGGAGATCCGCATATTCGCGCAGCTTGGTTGCTACCCCGAGATTGAGGTCAGGCACAGTTGGTACGGATGCCTGCAGCTTCTCAGTCGTATCTTCGTCAACGGCAGCACCCATCGCTTTCATTTTGAACCTCGGTTTCGACGGTTGGCGTCGTCCTCCACGAATTCAGTTTTTGAGAAGCTAATCGACTGGCGGCAAAAGACCTTGATGCTTGTCAAGGTGGAGCCGTTCTTATCATGGTGTCATGAACAATAAAGGCGAAGTGCAATCTGCAGAATGCCACGACGTCATTTTTGCTGCTGCATGGGTAGGTGCTGAATGTTCCATGATCGCAGGCAGGCAGGGCGACAACTTGCGCAGGCGCTTGAGAGCTATCAAGGGCAGCCATGCATCGTTCTTGCACTTCCCAGGGGAGGTGTTCCCGTAGCGGCGGAAGTTGCCGTGGCGCTGAAAGCACCGCTTAAACTGCTTCTCGTGCGGAAGGTCGGCCTGCCTCGGAATCCCGAGCTTGCCATGGGCGCTATTATCGATGGCAAAAAACCCGTCGTCGTACGCAACGACGAAGTTATCGCGCTCGCGGGCATCTCCGGCCAGGTCTTCGAGGCGCGTTGCAGAGAGGAGCTTGAAGAGATTCATCGCCGGCAGCAAGTCTATGCGGGGCATTTGGCAGGTGATGATCTTGAGGGAAGAATTGCGATCGTCGTCGATGACGGGTTGGCTACGGGCTCGACCGCAAGAGCTGCGCTCAAGGCCTTGAGAATGCGTCATCCTACCAGGATCGTTTTGGCGGTTCCGGTCGCTCCTGCCGACCTCGTCGCCGAACTTCAAGGAGAGGCGGACGAGGTGATCTGCCTTGAAACTCCGTCCGGCTTCGGCGCGGTCGGGGCCTATTACCAGGATTTCTCGCAGCTTTCCGATCAGGACGTGCTGGACGAGCTCGCAATTAAATGACGGCAGCCGATGCCTGGTTGCCGTCGGAAAGGACCGCAACGCGCGTTGCCGCTCTTCGAAAACCATCAAGAACGCCTCGGCTGTCGGTGAGGAAGACGCCTTGAATGATAGCGGGCCAATTGTTTGATTCATTGACCTTGATCACAAAGGAGCTGCTTACAGAATCCTCGAACATGGCAATGGGGAATATCCTGGCTACGAGCGAAAAACGTTCAATCGGGCTTCTTGCGCGGTGAGCCGGCCGGCCGTTCCTGCGGATGACCGGGCGCTATGGGGTCGCTTGCTGGAAATGTCTCCTCCAGCGCCTCTTCGAGATAATCGTCCTGCTCTTTCGCACGATCTGCTTCCGCAGCTGCTTTTTTGCCTGTTTTTTGTTCTTTTCCCACGTCAGTCTCCATATCAGATTGCGCTTCACCGCAATAATGGTCGCATGTATCCAACGAGAGGCAAGCTTGAAGTGCCCGGTGTCGATGAAAGTCTTCCTCTCATCTATCGATCATAAGGCTCATCTTCGGTTGAAGCGATAGGAGCAGATCGCGATTTTGGAGCGACTTCAACCATCGATGCCTTCGAGCATGGGTCAACATCGTTACCGCTCGTTGAGATGCATCAAATGATGCCTGCAATGTTTCGCTAGACTGCAAACATAAGCACCTCGATCGATCCGAAGATGTTATGGCGGGGCAAGAGACATGCATATCGAGGACTTCGGGATGCAACTTCGCCGCTTCATCATGAGCCGACTGGTGTTCTGGCTTCTCGTTGCGATGGTTCTGATGGTCCTGGCAATTCTCCTGTTGCTGCCTTCGCAGCAATATGGTCTCCGGAATCAAGAAAGCGACTCGATCATATGGCCCGATAAGCGAGGCGAACTGCAGCGCTGAGGTCCGGGGCAGACGAGGACGAGGTTACGTCATGAAGGCGATGATATTGCATGAGGTAGGCAAGCCGCTGGAGCTGGCGGAACGGCCGGATCCTGAACCGCAATCCGGCGAACTGCTCGTCCGGGTGGAGGCGTGCGCGGTATGTCGGACCGATCTGCATGTGGTCGAGGGAGATCTCGCAAACCCGAAACTCCCCCTTGTGCCCGGCCATGAGATCGTTGGCATCGTTGAAACAGTCGGGCAAGGGGTTTCCCCTCAGCGCATCGGTTCGCGGGTCGGCATTCCCTGGCTCGGCCATACCTGCGGTCATTGCCCGTACTGCCGGTCGAACGCGGAAAACCTCTGCGACGAGCCGCTCTTCACCGGTTATACCCGGGACGGCGGCTTTGCCACCCATGTGGTCGCTGATTCAGCCTATGCCTTCGATCTGCCCCAAGAAGCCGATCCCGTTTCCCTTGCACCGCTTCTCTGTGCGGGCCTGATCGGCTGGCGTTCCCTGAAGAAGGCGGGAGAAGGCAAGAGAATAGGGCTTTATGGGTTTGGAGCTGCCGCCCACATCATTGCGCAAGTCTGCGTATGGCAAGGCAGGCAGGTCTATGCCTTCACACGGCCTGAAGATCGGCAGGCACAGACCTTTGCCCTGAGTTTGGGCGCGACCTGGGCGGGTGGTTCAGATGAATCGCCGCCGGCTGTCCTCGATACGGCGATCATCTTCGCGCCGGTCGGTGATCTGGTGCCGTTGGCTTTGAAGGCAATACGCAAGGGCGGACGGGTCATTTGTGGTGGCATCCATATGAGTGATATTCCGCAGATGCCCTATGCTCTTCTCTGGGGCGAGCGGAAGGTGGCCTCCGTGGCGAACCTGACGAGAGACGATGCGATGGAGTTCTTTCCGATCGCCTCCGCCGCGAATGTGAAAACGCATACAGTCGTCTATCCTCTTGCCGATGCGAACAGGGCACTTGACGATCTTCGAAAGGGGCGTCTGAGCGGCGCCGCTGTGCTGGTGCCGTAACCTGAAGCAAAGAACCTATTGATCGGTTGCATCGAGCGCGCGTCTGACTTTGCGGAGGATTATGCCGCGCGCCTTTTCATCCGCCGCTTCGTCCAACCTTTCCTGCAGATCGAGGACCAGCGATTGAAAGTCGTTGTGCCAGTCTTTGCGGCCGACCTGGAGCGCGCCAAGCCGGGGCGGGGCCTCGACATCCGAGACGTTTACGGCTCCCTTGGACGTGAGGTCGTAGGTCGCATCGAGGCTAGGCGCCACTACAGTTAATTCGGGCTGCAGCAGCGAGATGCGCTCTCTCATTCCCGCAATTGCCGGCAGTTCGCCATGCACCAGGAAGACGGCCTTCCTTACCGGCAGGCGCGCCGCAATCCACTCGGCCAGTTCCGGCCCGTCGGCGTGGCCGCTGTAGACGTCGAGCCTGCGGATGTTTGCTCGAACAGCGATGTCGTCGCCCTGAATCCGAACGGTCGAGGCGCCGTCCTCCAGGAAACGCCCAAGTGTTCCGGTGGCCTGATAGCCGACCAGAAGAACGGTACCTTCCTCCCGCCACAACCAGTTCTTCAGGCGATGTCGAATCCGACCGGCTTCGCACATGCCACTCGCGGCGATAACGATGTGGAAGCCTCGCATGTTGTCGATTGCCTTGGACTGTTCGGCAGTTTGGGTGAACCGGACGTTCCTGGCTTCGAGAGCGCGCAGCAGAAGATGCCCATGCTCGAGTTCGCGGGAATGTTTCCTGAAGACTTCAGTGGCTCGAAGAGCTAGAGGCGAATCGATGACAATCGGGCAACGCGCGATCTCACTCTTGTCCATGAGATCGACGAGATCGGCCAGAAGTTCCTGGGTCCGTTCGACTGCAAATGAAGGAATGAGAAGAGCTCCGTCACTATGGCGGGCAGCCAGTTTTACCTCCTCTTGCAGCATCTTTCGCCGCTCTTCATCAGAGGGGTCGTGGCGATCGACATCGCCATAGGTGCTCTCACAGATCACGTAATCCCAACCTGCAGGAGCATCCGGATCGAATTGGAGCAGCTTGTGGTGGGGGCCTATGTCGCCGGAGAAGAGAAGCCGTCGGCGCTCGGATCCGGTGACAATCTCGACTTCGACCGACGCGGAACCGAGAAGATGTCCGGCATTCCAGAAACGGAAGCGGATTGCCGGTGAGAGCTCCTCCCATCGTTCAAAAGGATGAGGCCTCATCTGCACCAGTGCTACCGCGGCGTCCGCCGCGTTATAGATCGGATCTACGGGCTTGCGGCCCCGCCGTTCGTTTCTCCGGTTGAGCTGTTCGACTTCCATTTCCTGAATATGGGCGGAATCCGGCAGCATGACTGCGCAGAGATCCAGCGTCGCCGGAGTACAATAGATTGGGCCGGTGAAGCCGTCTTTCACAAGCTTGGGCAGCAGCCCGCTGTGATCAATGTGCGCATGCGTGAGAATGACGGCATCCAACGACGCCGGCGAGAACGGAAAAGGGCGGTAATTCAGCTCCTTCTCGGTCTTCGAGCCCTGGAACATTCCGCAATCCAGGAGGACGCGGCTCTCGCCGGTCTCAAGAAGGAAGCAGGAACCTGTAACGGTGCCGGCTGCTCCGTGAAACGTAATCTTCGGGTCGCGTTTCAATGCTAACCTCCATAACAATCGGCCGCTTCGGCGCGGCGTGGATCTCTATGGACAATCAATTAGTTGATTCCCCAGAAGCCGGGTTGACGGAAATCAAGGTGCCGGGGTGCCGATGGTATCAGGATTTCTTTCAACTGATGAGAGGAGGAAGGATGATGTCGTTCACAACCATCTTGAGCGTGATCCGGTGCGATCACGCGGACAGTGATCTTCGTGCGGCAGTCGAACTCTCCCGGTCGTCCGGTGCGCATCTCTCCGTCCTGCTGCTCGCAATCGCAGCACCGCCGCCGCTCGGCGAATATGCCGAACATGTTTCAGTGGCATGGCTGGAAGAAAGAGACGCCGATAGATCAAAGCTGGCTGAGCGGAGCACGAAAATAAAGGACCTTCTGCAGGAGACGGAAGTTCCTCATGACATCGTCGATATCTATACCGAATGGACCTATGTCGACAATGTCGTTGCGCGTCAGGCGCGTTATGCCGACCTGCTGGTTATCGGTCCTGAACTGGCGGCCGACAGCCCATTGAAAAGTGCGGTCGTCGACGGCGCCCTTTTTCATTCGAGCGTACCCGTCCTGATCATCCCCCGGAATGCGATCCCCACCTTAAAACCCCACTCCGTGGTGCTGGCATGGAATGACACGCCGGAAGCGGCGAAGGCCGCCAAACAGGGACTTGAGTTTTTGAAAGCCGCCAGCAAAGTTCACGGGGGCATGGTCGATCCCGAACCCGGGATTGAGCAGCCGGGGGCGGAAATCGGCATCTATCTCGCCAGGCATGGTGTCAACTTCAGTGCCGATGTATTGAGGAGCGACGGCCGGACGGTTGCAGAGACGCTGAAGCAATATGCCGATGACGTTGCGGCGGATATGATCGTCATGGGTGCCTACGGTCATTCGCGCATGCGCGAACGCATTTTTGGCGGTGTAACCCGGTCGATGCTGGAACATCCGAGCCGACCTGTCTTTCTTGCGCGGTAGGTTCTCGACCGGCTGCAGGTACCGGTCTGGTCAGAGTCACTTGGACGACGAGCTCGAAGCAGTAACGAAAGGTGTGCGTTGTCTCGGATCCTTTGTATCGCGCTCAATCCCACTGTCGACATTGCCAGCGATGTGGACAAGCTTGTCCCGACCCGCAAGATGCGGACACGCAACCAGCGGCAGGATGCCGGCGGCGGCGGTATCAACGTGGCCCGGGTCCTGGCTGAGCTTGGTGAGCATCCGGATCTGATCTATTTCTCCGGGGGAGCGACGGGCAATGTTCTTGAGGATGCCCTGAAGGGAATGAGCGTTACTCTTCGGCCTGTGCCGATGAGCGGCGCCGTTCGCGTTGCTTTCATGGTGCAGGAAATATCGACCGGTCTTGAATATCGCTTTGTTCCCGAAGGCCCCGTCATTTCCGAACGGGAAGTGGAAGTCATGTTCGAGACGCTTGAGGCTTCGACCGCAGACTATGTGGTGGCGAGCGGCAGTCTTCCACGCGGTGCACCGACGAACACCTATGCCAGAATGGCGCAGCTGTTCCTGAGGAAGGGGAGCCGGTTTGTTCTTGATGCTTCGGGAGAGGCGCTGAAGGAGACACTTTCCGAGACTCAAGTTTATCTCGTGAAACCGAGCCTCGACGAGCTGGAATATGTCGTCGGTCATTCCCTGGACGAAGTGCAGGCGGCAGAGGCCGCACAGATGATCGTAAGACGCGGCGCGGCGAAGTATATGGTCGTTACCATGGGACAGGCGGGAGCGCTTGTCGCAGGCGCTGACAAAGTCATCAAAGAACCCGCGCTCGCCGTCCCGGTTCGATCTTCTGTCGGCGCGGGGGATAGTTTCACGGGCGCAATGGTCTGGGCCCTGGCGCAGAATTATCCGCTCGATGAAGCATTCCGACTAGGAATCGCAGCAGGCGCAGCGGCGGTCACGACGCAGGGCAGCGAGTTCAGCCGCCAGCAGGTATTCGATCTATACCACAGCATGTCGACTCCAATGTGAGCGCGCGCCAACTCTCTTTGAACTACGGCGCTCGTGCTCGCGGGCCTTGATATGCGTCAACGACATGCAGCGGCACTCCACGATACGCAAACCCGGTCATCAGTGAGAGTAATAGCCATGCGGAATATAAGACTCGCCTTCTGGGGTGCTCTCGTGTTGTTGAGCGGGTTATGGCTGTCGGCGGAGCCCTCTGTCTTTCAGTCGGCTAACGTCTTTGCGCTTCGTGCTGCGATGATGCAATACAGCGGCATCGTCGCGATAGGCTGCATGAGCGTCGCAATGGTTCTTGCGCTGCGTCCGCGCTTGCCGGAGCCCTGGCTGGGCGGACTGGACAAGATGTATCGCCTGCATAAGTGGTTTGGCATCGCGGCCTTGGCCATATCTATAGTCCATTGGTTATGGAGCGAGACTCCGAAATGGGCGACGAGCCTGGGATGGCTTGAACGGCCGGCCCGCGGCGCAAGGGCAGAGATCGAAAATCCCATCGAGCAATTCTTCATGACGCTGCGCGGCTCGGCGGAAGGAGTGGGCGAGTGGGCGTTCTATGCCGCGGTACTGTTGATCGCCTTGGCGCTCATCAGGCAGTTTCCTTATAAACTATTCTACAAAACACACCGCCTGCTGGCCCTCGTGTATCTGGTACTGGTGTTTCACTCGGTGGTATTGACCACGTTCAACTATTGGGCGTCCCCTGTCGGGGTGGTCACAGGCCTGCTTCTGGCGGCAGGCACCTACAGCGCTGTGATTGTGCTGTTGGGACGCGTCGGTGCGGGACGGCAGGTTCGGGGAAGGATTACCTCATTTCACTACTGCCCGGGCGTTCGAGCGCTCGAGACGGAGGTCGAGGTGCCGGAGGGCTGGCCCGGCCACAAGGCCGGCCAGTTTGCATTCGTGACTTCAGACACATCCGAAGGCGCGCATCCATATACAATCGCCTCAGGCTGGAATGATAGTGAGCGGCGCATCACCTTCGTCACCAAGGAATTGGGCGATCATACCAGCCGCCTGCGTGAAACACTGCACATAGGGCAGGAGATGAAGGTCGAAGGGCCGTATGGCTGCTTCGATTTCGACAATGGCCAGCCGAGGCAAATCTGGGTCGGTGGGGGCATCGGCATAACGCCGTTCATCGCAGCCATGAAGCATCGTGCGCTGGAGCGACGAACGAACCCGGATCACTGTCGGCGGCCGGTTGTCGATCTGTTTCACACGACCGCCGACTATGACGAGAAAGCCATTGCCAAACTGGCGGGAGATGCCGAAGCGGCAGATATCCGCCTGCATGTTCTGGTCGATTCACGCGACGGCCTTCTGACTGGCGAGCGCATCCGTGCCGCAGTGCCGGATTGGCGCGAGGCAAGCATCTGGTTCTGCGGTCCGGTAGGCTTTGGCGAAGTCCTGCGTCGCGACTTCGCTGCACAGGGAATGCCCGTCTCACAACGGTTCCATCAGGAACTCTTCGCCATGAGATAGGCAATTCCGGCCTTACAACGAAAACCTAAAGCCTGCGATCAAGCCGCCGCTGGTTGAGCGGCCGCCTTGGCGCCTGTCATGAACGCAACCGCATCGGACATGGTATATTCCTTCGGATTGATCACTGTAAGCCGCTTCCCCAGGCGATGGATGTGGATGCGATCGGCAACCTCGAAGACATGCGGCATGTTGTGCGAAATCAGCACGATCGGAATGCCGCGCGACCGGACGTCAAGGATGAGTTCGAGGACTCTGCGGCTTTCCTTCACGCCGAGCGCTGCCGTCGGCTCGTCTAGAATGATGACCTTCGAACCGAAGGCGGCGGCACGCGCCACCGCAACGCCTTGACGTTGGCCGCCGGACAAGGTCTCGACGGCCTGGTTGATGTTCTGAATCGTCATCAGACCGAGTTCGGAAAGTTTAGCCCGGGCGAATTTCTCCATGGCTGCGTGGTCGAGTTTGCGAAGGATCTTGCCCATGAGGCCCGGTTTACGGATTTCCCGGCCGAGAAACATGTTGTCGGCGATGGAGAGCGCCGGCGAAAGCGCAAGGTTCTGGTACACGGTCTCGATGCCGGCTTTGCGCGCTTCGTTGGGCGAGGAGAAGTGGACAACCTCGCCCTCCATGCGGATTTCGCCTTCATCCGGGTGGATCGCGCCGGAGATTGCCTTGATCAGCGAGGACTTGCCTGCACCGTTATCGCCGATGACCGCCAGGATTTCACCGGGATAGAGGTCGAAATCGGCATGGTCGAGAGCCGTGACCCTCCCATAGCGCTTGACGAGCCCGCGTGCGGTGAGAATGGGTTGCGTATTGGATTCCTGGGCCATCAGCTTGCTGCCTTTCTGATCCATTGATCGGCCGCCACGGCGAGGATGATCAGGACGCCGATCAGGAGGTAGGTCCATTGAACATCGGTGCCGAGCATACGAAGCCCGAACGAAAACACGCCGACGATCAGTGCACCGAACACCATGCCGAGGATGGAGCCACGGCCACCGAACAGCGATATGCCCCCGATGACGACGGCAGTAATGGATTCGATGTTGGCGAACTGTCCAATCGTTGGAGAGACCGAACCGTTGCGGCCGATCGATGTCCAGCCTGCCAGTGCGCAGATGATGCCGGCCAGCACGTAAACCGAAATCAGCATGCGCTTGACGTTCACGCCGGAAAGCTCTGCCGCTTCGGGATCGTCCCCGACCGCGTAGAGATGGCGGCCCCAGGCCGTGTGGTTTAGCACATACCAGAGGAGCGCGACGAGCAGGACCATCGCGATGACGCCATAGGTGAAAACGGCGCCGCCTAAGCGAAAATTATTGCCCAGCAATTGCAGAAGCGGCGCCGTCGTCTCGATCTCCTGAGCGCGGATCGTCTCATTGGCCGAGTAGAGAAAATTGCTTGCGAGCACGATCTGCCACATACCGAGCGTCACGATGAACGGCGGCAGCTTCATTCGTGCGATTAGGAAACCGTTTATGAAGCCGCACAAGGCGCCGACTGCGAAACCGCAGGGAATGGCGATTTCGACGGGAAGTCCGTATCGGAACACCAATTGGCCCATAACCACGGAGGACAATACCATGATCGCACCGACGGAAAGATCTATGCCGGCCGTTATGATCACGAGCGTCTGGGCCGCGCCGACGATGCCGGTGATCGCCACCTGCTGCAGGATCAGCGTCAACGAAAAGGCGTTGAAAAACTTTCCACCGAGAAGAATTCCGAAGACCAGCAGCGATACGACGAGCACGATCAGCGATACCGCCGACGGGCTTGTATGCAGGAAATGCCGGAACCTCTGGACGACCGTCTTCTCATGCGTGTCGAAGGATGCGACCTCCGCAGCACTGTCCTTGAGAACTTTTTCGTATTCATGATGCGGCGTGGCGGCCGTTGGCTCGCTCATCGAAACTCCTCCGCTTGAAGACCCGCTCCCATGGGCCCCCTCAGCCGGACACGTGGTCCGCAGCCGGGGATATTCAGGCTGCGCTTTCTTCGGTCTTCTGTCAAAGATTGGGTGAGGATGGCAGCGCATCCCCACCCTGGTCATAGAAGGATCAGCCCCAGCACTTGGAGAGGCCATCCTTCGTATCGATGGACTCGATTCCGGATACGGGCTTGTCGGTGACGAGCGTCACACCCGTATCAAAGAAATCCTTGCCTTCGGTCGGCTTCGGCTTCTCACCGGTGTCGGCGAACTTCTTGATCGCCTCGATGCCAAGGGCCGCCATCTGCAGCGGATATTGCTGCGAGGTCGCGCCGATGATGCCGTCCGCGACGTTCTTGACGCCCGGGCAGCCGCCATCGACGGAGACGATCAGCACATCCTTCTCGCGGCCGACCGCCTTCAGAGCTTCATAAGCACCAGCGGCGGCAGGTTCGTTGATCGTGTGTACGACATTGATGGTCGGATCCTTCTGCAGAAGGTTTTCCATCGCCGTACGGCCGCCTTCCTCGTTACCGTTGGTGATGTCGTGGCCGACGATGCGCGGATCGTCCTCGTCGCCGATCTTGTTTGGGTCTTTGGTGTCGATTCCGAAGCCCATCATGAAGCCCTGGTCACGCAGGACGTCGACCGAGGGCTGTGAGGGAGTGAGATCGAGGAAGGCAACCTTGGCATCCTTGGCCTGATCGCCCAGCGTTTCCTTCGCCCATTGACCAATGAGCTTGCCGGCCAACAGGTTGTCCGTTGCAAAGGTCATGTCTGCAGCATCGATGGGTTCAAGCGGTGTATCGAGCGCAATCACCAGAATTCCGGCATCGCGCGCTTTCTTGATATTCGGAACGATGCCCTTGGTGTCGGATGCGGTGATGAGGATGCCCTTGGCACCGTCCGCTATGCAGGTTTCGATCGCCGCAACCTGACTTTCGCTGTCGCCGTCGATCTTGCCGGCGTAGGATTTCAGCGTCACGCCGAGTTCCTTGGCCTTGGCGGACGCGCCTTCCTTCATTTTGACGAAGAACGGATTGGTATCGGTCTTGGTGATCAGGCAGGCGGATACATCCGCGGCCTTTGCAGGCGCGGAAAATGCGACGCCCAGGGCCAAAGCGCCGAATGCGACGGAAAGTATGGGTTTGTTCATGGTCTCCTCCCAGAGCTAAATTGTCCGCCATGCGGACCGACAACGACACCGGTGCCCGAATTCGGCAAGTGCTTCCTCCAAGCCATCCTGTGCCTTAACTCCGACAATTAAGAACGAGTTGAAATAGCCTGTCAATAATTAATTCCGATTGAATTATTTATTTTGCGTGCCATAGTCCGTGAGAGGTGGAGGTTGAGAATGTGATTTTTGGGCACCATGCGCCTTTGGTTTGCGGCGGAGCGTCGAGCGGATATGCGTATCGCCCGTGATGGTGCGAAGTGACTGAGCATTCTGGGAGGAAAGAGCCGATGTCGGTTTCAGATGGTGTGGCACAAGGCCATACACTGCTGGGTAATTTTACCGGCGGTTCCAATCAGGTGCGCGTGCGGGCCTATAACGAACGGCTGGTCCTCTCGCTGGTGCGCCTCCATGGCTCTATGTCGAAGGCGGATATCACAAGGCGCAGCGGGCTTTCTGCCCAAACGGTCTCCGTCATTATGCGCGCACTTGAGAAAGATGGGCTGCTCTTGCGCGGAGAACCCGTGCGCGGACGGGTCGGCCAGCCTTCGGTGCCGATGCGCCTCAATCCGGATGCGGTTTATTCGTTCGGGGTGAAGATCGGTCGGCGCAGCGCTGACCTCGTGTTGATGGATTTCGTAGGCAAGATTCGTCTTCAGCATCATGAGACTTACGCCTATCCGCTGCCTTGGAAAATACTTGAGATCATTACGGCAGGCATCGCACGGCTCGAAGGGCAGCTTGACGATGTTCAGCGAAGCCGCATAGCAGGGATCGGTATCGCTGCACCATTCGAACTCTGGAACTGGGCAGATGAAGTGGGCGCTCCGGAAGGAGCGATGGATGCCTGGCGGGGGTTCGATCTGCAGGCGGAGATCGCAAGCCGTGTCCGGCACGCTGTCTATCTGCAAAATGATGCAACCAGCGCCTGCGGCGCAGAACTCGTATTCGGTGTCGGATCCGCCTATCCCGATTTTGTATATTTTTTCATCGGTTCGTTTATTGGCGGCGGAATTGTATTGAACTCGGCGATCTTTTCCGGCCGCACTGGAACGGCTGGCGCAGTCGGCCCGCTGCCAGTTCGTGGCAAAGCCGGTGAAACGAGACAGCTGCTGGACATAGCGTCGATCTTCGTTCTGGAGAACCTCTTGCGGGAACGGAATATCGATCCGCAGCCGCTGTGGTATTCCGCCGACGACTGGATCGATTTCGGGGAATCGCTGGACATCTGGATCCAGCAGACTGCGGATGCACTTGCCCAGGCAATCATTGCCGCGGCTTCGATCATCGATTTCGGCGCGGCCGTGATCGATGGAGGTTTTCCTCCCTGGGTGCGAAAGCGTATCGTGACGTCCACCATCGAAGCAGCTGCGAAGCTGGACCTTCAGGGTGTGATCATTCCGGATATCATCGAAGGCCAGGTTGGTTCCCAGGCGCGAGCGATCGGCGGTGCGAGCCTGCCGATATTCGCAAAATACCTCACAGACCAAAGCGTGCTCTTCAAGGAGGTACGGGAGGTGGCTCTCTCCTGATCGTGGCTGGGTCCGGTTGCCGCCGGTCTGTCATGCGCTCCGGCGAAGCGATCGGAAGTGCGGGACAAGCCCTGACATGATCGAAAGGTTTTCAAACCGGCCGGTCGTCTCGATTTCTTGAACCGGCTCTGTTCTGAGACACTGACCGAGACTTATGTAGACATTGCAATATTCGCCCATTAGCCGAGTTCGAGTGTCGTGATACCGAAGACACCTTGCATCTGCACAACGGGAGCCTTTCCGCGATACATGCGCGCCGTCGTAAAGCCTTTGGAAAAACCGTAGGCCGCCAGGTGGTCGGAAAACTCGGCCTGTGAGGCTGGGACGTCGATATGCAAAAGGGCACCTCCCGCTTCGGCCGCGCAAGCCCTAAGAAGCCGTTCGGCGTCAGCCATGCTTTCGGCAAACAGAGGGCCGATTTTATAGCCGTCGTGACATTTCCGGCCGACTGCGTAGCCACGGATCTCACTATCCTTGAGGACTGCTTTGGCAAGCCTCGGCGGCTTCAGCCATTCGGCGAGAAAAGCATCGCGTTCCGACGGGAAGAATTTTCGGTCAAAAGCAGTCACGGTGGTAGTAAGAGCGGCAGTGATGCCGACCACTTCGTTCGCCGCATCGCCAACGAGGCTGCCGCTCCATCGAAGCGTCTGATAGGCTGTTTCGAAACCCATGCTGCGATAATTCGACTGCTGCTCGGGAACGCCGTCAAGGCCGACGGTTCTTCCTTCGAGATGCGCCATGCCTGCGTCCCAAACCTTGCGGCCATAGCCTTTACCGCGAAAATCGGGGTGGGCGATGTAAAGCCCGATGAAGCCGAAATCGGCGCCGTACCGCACGGCGGAGATGCCGGCGGCCATTTCATCATCGACGAAGCAGCCGATGAACCCTTGCGGGTCAGCGGCATAAAAGGCCGGTGCATCGGCAAGTCCCGGATTCCAGCCTTCGCTGCGCGCCCAATCCACGAGCGTCGTGGTCTCGGCAAGCGTCAGCGGGCGGATGATCGGATCGGTGGTCATGAGGCGGCGATCTTGCGCGGCTCGAATGCCTCGAGCAAGCCCTTGTAGGGTTTCGACAGCGGCGAAGCATAGGCGCCGCGCTTGGCCGTGGAAAGCCCGAGTGCGACGAGTGCCTCGGCCTGCTTGACCGCTGCTGCGACGCCGTCGACCACGGGTACGCCGAACTCCGCCCGCAGCTCGGCCGTCAGATCTGCCATGCCGGCGCATCCGAGCACGATCGCTTCCGCCTTGTCGTCGTCGCGCAACGCGGTGGCGATCTCGCTGCGCAATCGGTCACGTGCGTTGGAGTTCGGATCTTCCAGGGAGAGAACCGGGATGTCGGCGGCGCGCACCTTGCAACGGCCCGCCATGCCGTAGCGATGGACAAGATGTTCGAGCGGCAGACGCGAGCGCTCCATGGTCGTGACGATGGTGAAACGCTGGGCAATGAAGGCAGTCGCGGCAAGCGCCGCTTCGCAGATGCCGATGACCGGAATATGGGCGAGCGCGCGGGCGGCATCGAGGCCGGTGTCGTCGAAGCAGGCGATGATGGCGGCATCCGCTCCTGCCGTCTCGCCCTTGGCAATTTCCATCAGAAGGCCGGGCACGGCGAAGGCTTCGTCGTAATATCCTTCGATGGAGACCGGCCCCATGGAGGAGGTGACTGCGACTATCTCGGTGTCGGTATTGGCTACACGGGCGGCAGAGTCTTCGATGGTCGCCGTCATGCTGGCGGTGGTGTTGGGATTGACAACAAGGATGCGCATGGTTCTGCTTCACGACCGCTGGCGGCGCCGGTTGAGATGGACGATGAAGCCCAGCGTGCCGGCAATAACGAGGAAGGAAAACACTGTCGTCACCGTGCCGAGGGCGTAAAGCACCGGCGTCGTGACATTGGTCGTCATGCCGTAGATTTCGAGCGGCAGCGTGTTGAAGGTGCCGGCTGTCATCAGGGTGCGCGCGAACTCGTCATAGGAGAGGGTGAAACCGAACAGGCCGACGCCGACGAGGCTCGGCGCGATCATCGGTAGCACGACATGGCGGAACGTTTGCCATGAGGTCGCACCGAGATCGCGCGCGGCTTCCTCGTAGGCCGGCGAAAAGCGGTTGAAGACGGCGAACATGATCAGCACGCCGAAGGGGAGCGTCCAGGTCAGATGCGCCCCGAAGGCTGAGGAATACCAGGCGGGCTGAAAGCCGAGCTGCTGGAAAAGCACGCCAATGCCGAGCGAGATGATGATCGACGGCACGACGAGACTGGCAACCGAAAGATAGAAGAGCGGAGTTGCGCCATTGAAACGGCGGCGGAAGGCGAGACCGGCCAGCAACGATACGACCACCGTTACGATCATCACCATCAGCCCCAGCATCAGCGAACGACGGAAGGAGCCGCCGAAATCACCGACCGCCTGGGTCTCGAACAGGTTGAAGAACCAGTACAGCGACAGGCCGTTCAGCGGGAAGGTGAGGCCGCCGTTCGGCCCCTGGAAGGACAGGATCAGGATCGCCGAGAGCGGGCCGTAGAGGAACAGCACGAAGACTGCGAAGAAGATCGTCAGGATATAGAACTCGCGGGAGCGCTTTTCGGAATGCATGTCAGAGCTCCTTGCGGATATCGACGATGCGCAGGATCCCCGCGACCATCAGGAGGACGAGGACGAGCAGCACGACGGCATTCGCCGCTGCGGCCGGATATTGAAGCAGCGACATCTGGTTTTTCATCATCAGCGCAACGGAGGCGCTCTGTCCGCCGGACATGACCTGTACGGTGGAGAAATCCGCCATGACCAGCGTCACGACGAAGATCGTGCCGATCGCCATACCGGGCTTGGCAAGCGGGATGATGACGTTGGTGAGGACCTGCCAACCGGATGCGCCGGCGTCGCGGGCGGCCTCGACCAGCGTCTTGTCGATGCGCATCAGCGTATTGAAGATCGGCGTCACCATAAAGAGCGTGTAGAGATGCACCATGGCGAGCACGACGGCGAAATCCGAGTAGAGCAGCCATTCGACCGGTTCGGAAACGATGCCGGCATTGATCAGTGCCGAGTTGACGAGGCCGTTGCGTCCGAGGACCGGTATCCAGGAGATCATGCGGATGATGTTCGAGGTTAGGAAGGGTACCGTGCAGACGAGGAACAGCACCATCTGCATGGCGGTGGTGCGGATGTGGAAGGCCAGGAAATAGGCGACCCAGAACCCGATGAAGAGCGTGATCACCCAGACCAGGAAGGCGAATTTCAAGGTGTTGAGATAGGTTTTCCAGGTTACCCAGGAACCGAGCGTCTCAGCGTAGTTGAAGGTGACGAAATCCGGATACATCTGGGCGAAATCGTAGTCCCAGAAGCTGACGATGCCGATCATCAGGATCGGGATGAGCAGGAAGCCGCCGAGGATCAGCGTCAGTGGCGCTGCCTGGAGATAGGAGATCAGGACGGGCGACAGGCGGAAACCCCTCGCCCGTGCGCCTTTGGCTTTTCCCGTTTCCGAGGATGTCATCGTCGCCATGATGGCTGCTCCTGTGGGTCTGCCCCTCATCCGCCCTGCCGGGCACCTTCTCCCCGTTCGTGCGGGGAGAAGGAGACTCGTGGCCGCCGCAACTGCTGACGGATCAGGCTGCGATGAACTCGTTCCAGCGACGGACCATGTAGCGGTCCTCGTCCATGACGGAATTCCAGCATGCGACCTTGCCCATGCGTTCGTCGAACGATCCGCCGTCGCGAACTGCGCCGGCCTTCTCCATCACCTTGCCGTCCGGCGCGACGATATCGCCCTTGGCCGGCTTGCCTTCGACCCAGAAGCCCCACTCGTCCTCGGACATGTGCTGCTTGGCGGTTTCCATCGCCGCCGAGTAGTAGCCTTGGCGGTTGAGATAGGCGCCGACCCAGCCGGACGTGTACCAGTTTATGTATTCGTATGCCGCATCGAGCTTGGCGCCGGAGAGGTGAGAGGCCAGACCAAGACCGCCGCCCCACGAACGATAGCCTTCCTTGAGCGGCTGATATTTGCAGGCGATGCCCTTGGAGCGGACGGCGGCGACGGCAGGCGACCACATGGATTGGATGACGACTTCGCCGGATGCCATGAGATTGACGCTCTCGTCGAAGGATTTCCAGAAGGCACGGAACTGACCGTCCTGCTTGGCCTTGATCAGGAAATCGATCGTCTTGTCGATCTCTTCCTTGGTCATGTTGCCCTTGTCGGCATATTTGATGTTGCCCATGGCCTCCATGATCATCGCCGCGTCCATGATGCCGATCGACGGGATGTTGAGGATGGAGGTTTTGCCCTTGAACTTCGGGTCCATGATATCGGCCCAGGTGGTGATCTCACGGCCGACGAGATCCGGACGGATGCCGAGCGTGTCGGCGTTGTAGATCGTCGGCATCATGGTGAACCACTGGGTCTCGGCCTTTGCGAAGGTCTTGGTGCCGGGCTTTTCCACGAAACCGACGGTGTGCGGCGCAGTGCCCTGCGCGATGACGCTGTCGGGCTTTAGCTTGCCGGTTTTGAAGAGCGGCACGACCTTGTCGTAATACTTGAGCTTCTTCACATCCATCGGCTGGATGACGCCCGCCGGATAGACCTTCTTCAAGATCCAGTATTCTATGTCGGCGATGTCGTAGGAGTTCGGCTGGGTGACGGCGCGCTGCGCCGCGGCGTCGGAGTCGGTTGCCGTCATTTCCAGCGTGATGCCGAGGTCGGCCTTGCACTTTTCGGCGATCGCGTTGAGGTTTGAAACACCGGTGCCGAACTGGCGCAGCGTGATCGGATTCTGCGCCCAGATGGTCGGAAAGCCGGTGATGGCGCCGGAACCGGCGGCTAGACCGGCTGCAGCGGAAGCGGTCTTCAGCAGCGAGCGACGCGAAATGCCCCTGCTGATCTTGGTTGTGTCAGTCATTGCCTTTGTTCTCCTCTGGTTGGGTTTTTTTAGGCGGCGTCAGTGCTTGAGGCGGCCGAGAACGACCACGTCCTCACGGTTCCAGCACAACGGGATGGCTTCGCCGACCCTGACCGGATTAGCGAAGAATGCGGTGTCGGAAAGGATGGCCGTAAAGTCCTCGACGCCGGCTCCATTGACCGATAGTTTCACGGATGATCCGCGATATTCGACGTTGGTGACCGAACCGATGAAGCCCAGGCCCTTTTCCGACGGTTCGCCGATCCGGACACGATCGGTCCGAACAGCGATATCGGCGGAATCCGTCAGGCCGGCTGCGCCGGTATTGGCGGCGAGAAATTCGCCGCCGGCCGACACCGACAGCTTTAACATGCTGTCCGAATTCTCGATCACGCGTCCGGAAATGACGTTGTGGTCACCCATGAATTTGGCGACGAAAGCCGTCGCTGGCCGCTCGAAGACGGCGCGCGGATGGGCGGCCTGCTCGATGCGACCGTCGTTCATGACGACGATCAGGTCGGCGAGCGCCATCGCCTCTTCCTGGCTGTGCGTCACATGTACGAAAGTGATGCCGAGCGAAGTTTGAAGCTTCTTGAGCTCCGCGCGCATGCGGATCTTCAGGAACGGGTCGAGTGCGGAAAGCGGCTCGTCGAGAAGCAGCGCTTCCGGATCGGTGATCAATGCGCGGGCAAGCGCCACGCGCTGCTGCTGGCCGCCGGAAAGCTGGGCAGGGCGTCGCGTCGCATAGGCTTCGAGCTGCATCAGCTTCAGCATATCGAGCGCCTTGGCGTGCCGCTCATCCTTGCTGACGCCCTTCATCTTCAGGCTGAAGGCGACATTGTCGACGAGGTCGAGATGCGGGAAGAGCGCATAGGACTGGAACATCATCGCCGTACCGCGTCTCGCGGGCGGCAGGTCTGTGACGACCGCATTGCCGAGGCGGATATCGCCGGAGGAAATGCTTTCGTGCCCTGCGATCATCCGAAGCGTCGAGGTCTTGCCACAGCCGGAAGGTCCGAGCAGGCAACAATAGGTACCGGCCGGAATTTTCAGGCTGATGGCATGCACGGCGGTGGTAGTGCCATAGATCTTCGAGACTGAGGCGATGTCGATTTCGGCTGCTTTGCTCATCCGGCACTCCACTTGCGTCGCATATTGCAAAGCATCAACCGTGCCAGTTCATTTAAGTCTCTGGGAAGATTTGCATTTATCTTCGCCAACGAGCACTCGTTCCAGATATTGCGCAAAAATCGTGCGATCGGTTTCGATTCCGTGGGCAAATCGTATGCAATCTTATGATTCGATCAAAAACAATCCTCTTGGTATTTTGCGACCGCTCGCGTTACAAAGAGGCCGCATCGGATCACGACATGAATATCAACGAGAAGATCACCTTCACCGAGACATCGCCCGAGGACCGCTCGCTGGCGATCCGCGAAGCATTGCGCAATGCGATCATCGATCGGCGGCTCACGCCGGGAACCAAGCTTTCCGAAAGCGAAGTGGGTTCGCTCTTCGATGTCAGCCGCACCGTGGCGCGTGCAGCGCTGCAGATGCTCGCG
The DNA here is from genome assembly GCF_029854435.1 of Neorhizobium petrolearium. Taxonomy (NCBI): domain Bacteria; kingdom Pseudomonadati; phylum Pseudomonadota; class Alphaproteobacteria; order Hyphomicrobiales; family Rhizobiaceae; genus Neorhizobium; species Neorhizobium petrolearium. The sequence continues at coordinate 5,106,875 of NZ_CP123000.1, forward strand.
TTCGAGGGGCTGGTGAAAACCGAGCGCAATCGCGGCGCGTTCGTTTCCAATCCCTCCCCGGAGGAGGCAAAACAGATCTTCGCCTCCCGCCGGTTGATCGAGCCGGGAATCGTAGCGGCGGCTATTGAGCGCATCACACCTGCCGATATCGAACAGTTCCGCCGTCAGCTTGAGGAAGAAGAGCGCTATATGAACGAGCGCGGCCCTGCCGCCCGCCGCGCCGAGATCAAGGCGTTGGGCGACTTCCACCTCATGCTGGCCTCCGTCGCGGGCAATCTCATCCTGCAGAAATTCATGGATGAGCTCGTTGCGCGCTCCTCGCTTGTGATCGCGTTATACGGGCGTTCCGGTGTGTCAAGCTGCGGGCATGCGGAACATTCTGCCATTCTCGACGCGCTTGAAAAAGGCGATGGCCGAGGGGCCACCCAGCTCATGGTCCATCACATCGACCACATCGAGGCCGATCTCGATCTCCAGCTCAAGCAGGGCCTGGGCCTCAAGAATGCGCTTGCACTGACCTGATGACCGGTCTGAGATATTCAAGGCGCCGTTTCGGTTGCATTTGTCTTGATGATGTTGATGAAGGCCTCGGCGGTCCATGACAGCGGCGCCCCTGGCATGGTGATGATCCCGTAATCGGAGACCTTGTCGGGCAGGAAAGGCCGCATGGCGATTGCGTCGCTGCGGAAGAACTCGGCGATGAGGGAGGGCACGATCGCGATTCCGAGCCCTTGTGCGGCACAGGCGCACGCGGTTTCGACCGAATGGACCTCCAGGCTGCAGCGATAGGTCGGCACCATCCGGCGCAGCTCATGCTCCAGCTCATTGCGGTTGACGCGCTGCCGGCCGAGCAGGATCAGGTCGTTGCGGGCGAGGTCGTTGACGTCGATCGTCTGCTTGGCTGCGAGCGGATGGCCGGCCGGCATGACACAGGTCGTGCCGCTCACAAAGAGCGGCCGGGCATCGAACGAATGTTCCTCCGGCGGCAAGCGGACGAAGCCAAGGTCGGCGACCCGGTTGCGGACCATCCGTTCGATTGCGTCATAAGGCCCGCTCAGGATCTCCACGGTTACACGTGGATGGTCTGATTTGAAGCGGGCGACGATGGGTGGCAGCATGGTGGTCGACAGGCTGTGCGGGAAGGCGACGCGCACGAGCGCCTCGCCGAAGGCGCCGGTCCGGACGTCGCCGATCTTGATCCTGAGCCGCGCGACGCTCTGGGCCACGTCATCCACTTCACCGACAAGGAGATGCGCCTCGGGCCGCGGAATGAGCCGACCTTTGTCGCGCAGGAAAAGTTCCCGCCCGATCTGCTCTTCAAGCGAAGCGAGCTGGCGGCTGATTGCCGACTGCGACAGGCCAAGCTGAGCGGCTGCCGCCATGGTCGAGCCGGTATCCATGATTGTCTTGAAGATTTCGAGCTGCTTGAAGTTCATGGCGCGATCTTAGAGGTAACGCTGCAGCGAAGACAAGCGAAGACCGAAACAGGCTTCCGCGCACAAAACGCATAGGTTCATGCATTCCAATCATAATATTGCGCATCTTCCACACGCCGTTATCGTCATTTTCAACAAATAAAACAGGGGAACACTCTCCATGAAAATTCTCTGTCCCACCGGGATGGATCAGCGGGAGCGCATGTCATGACGGTCTTCGTCATCCGTCGCTTCCTGCAGAGTATCGCTGTCCTGCTCGTAACGGCTATTATCGTCTTCATCGGCATTTATGCGATCGGCGATCCGATCGAGATGCTGATTTCGCCGGATGCAAGCCCCGCCGAACGCGCGCAGGTCATCACATCGCTCGGCCTCGACAAGCCGCTCTGGCAGCAATTCCTGACCTTTGCCTGGAATGCGTTGCACGGCGACCTGGGCCGTTCCTTCGTCTTCAACCGTCCCTCGATCAGCCTGATCTTCGAACGCCTGCCGGCAACACTGGAGCTGACGCTGACCGGCCTCGTTTTCGCGCTGGTCCTTGGCATTCCGCTCGGCCTTCTCTCCGGCCTGAAGCCGAATAGCGCCACCGATGAAGCGATCATGACCGGCTCGATCTTCGGCTTTTCGCTGCCAAGTTTCTGGCAGGGCATGATGCTGATCATGATCTTTTCCGTTTGGCTCGGCTGGCTGCCGTCCACCGGACGCGGCCAGATGGGAGAATTCCTCGGCATCCGGTCCAGCCTCTTCACGCTGGATGGTCTCGCTCATCTCATATTGCCGGCGATCAACCTGTCGCTCTTCAAGCTCTCGCTGGTGATCCGCCTGACCCGCACCGGCGTTCGTGAAACCTTGCCGCTTGATTTCGTCAAATTCGCCCGGGCCAAGGGCCTGTCCGAAAAGCGCATCGTGTTCGTCCACGTCTTCAAGAGCATCCTGATTCCGCTGATCACGGTGGTCGGCCTCGAACTCGGCAGCATGCTGGCCTTTGCGGTCGTGACCGAGACGATCTTCGCCTGGCCTGGCATCGGAAAGCTGCTGATCGACTCGATCATGCGGCTCGACCGCCCGGTCGTGGTTGCCTACCTGCTGGTTATCGTCAGCCTGTTCATTTTCATCAACTTCGTGGTCGACATCCTCTATTCGCTGGTCGATCCGCGCGTTCGGCTGGGAGATGCCCAATGAATGCGCGCGTTTCTTCATTCCGTGACGATACTCTGTTCGGCCGTCTCGTCATGGGCATTGCCGAGAGCCCCAAAACCGTTATTGCCGCGATTGTCTGCATCATCCTGCTCTTCGCCGCGATCGTCGGCCCCTATCTGACTCCCCAGGACCCCTACGATCTCGCGGTCCTCGACATTCTCGATTCCAAGCTGCCGCCGGGCTCGGAAAGCATGGACGGTCTTATTTATTGGCTCGGCACCGACGGCCAGGGTCGCGACATGTTCTCGGCGATGATCTATGGCCTGCGGACCAGCCTCGGCGTCGGGGTGTTCTCCGGCGTCGTCGCGTTGGTGGTGGGCACAGTGCTCGGCCTGATCGCCGCCTATTTCGGCGGCCGCATTGATGCGCTGATCATGCGCATCGTCGACCTGATGCTCGGTTTCCCGACCATCCTCGTCGCGCTGATGCTTCTTGCTCTGCTGGGGCAGGGACTCTGGAAGGTCATCTTCGCACTGATCCTGGTGCAATGGGCGACCTTCGCCCGCGCCGTCAGGAGTGCGGCGCTGGTCGAGAAGAACAAGGACTATGTCGAGGCGGCGGTAACGCTTGGAATTTCGACGCCGCGCATCCTGATCGGCCATATCCTGCCGAACTGTCTTCCACCGCTGATCGTCATCGGCACGCTGCAGGTCGCGCATGCCATCTCGGCGGAGGCGACGCTCTCCTTCCTCGGCATCGGCCTGCCGATCACTGAACCCTCGCTCGGCCTGCTGATCGCCAACGGCTACCAGCTTCTGATGTCCGGCGAATACTGGATCAGCGTCTACCCCGGCTTGTTGCTGCTCGTGCTCGTTTTCTCGATCAACATGGTCGGCGACCGCCTCCGCGAGGTGCTGAACCCGAGACTGGGCGAAAGGTGAGCACGATGACACCAATTCTCGAAGTCAAGAACCTTTCCACCCATTTCATGACCCGTCGCGGCGTGCTGAAGGCTGTCGATGACGTGAGCTTCGCGGTTGGCCAGAGGGAAATTGTCGGTTTGGTCGGCGAATCCGGCTCCGGCAAGTCGATCACCGGCTTTTCGGTCCTCGGCCTCGTTGATCCGCCCGGCCGCGTCGTTTCCGGGCAGATCCTGTTCAAAGGCGAGGATTTGTTGAAGCTGTCGCCCGCCGCCATGCGGACGATCCGGGGTAAACGCATCGCGATGATCTTCCAGGATCCGATGATGACGCTGAACCCGGTTCTCTCGGTCGCCACCCAGATGATCGAGACCGTGCAGGCGCATGACCGGGTCTCGCGCGCAGAAGCCCGCGCCCGGTCGCGCGATGCGCTCGGCCTTGTGGGCATTCCCTCTCCGGAGGAGCGGCTCGATGCCTATCCGCACCAGTTCTCTGGCGGCATGCGTCAGCGCGTGGCGATTGCCATTGCGCTCCTGCACCGGCCGGACCTGATCATTGCGGATGAACCCACGACGGCGCTCGACGTGACGATCCAGTCGCAGATCCTCTTCGAAATCAAGCGACTCGCCGCCGAGTTCGCTATGGCGCTGATCTGGATCAGCCACGATCTCGGCGTGGTTGCTGCTTTGGCGGACCGGGTCATGGTCATGTATGCGGGCAAGATCGTCGAAGCTGGCCAGGTGGACGGCGTGCTGACCGAGCCGCGTCATCCATATACGTCCGGGCTGCTCAGCGCGGTTCCGGCTGCCGTCCCGCGCGGCGAGCCGCTTCGTCCGATCCCCGGTTTCGCGCCGTCGCCTTTGTCGCGCCCTTCCGGCTGCGCCTTCCGTGATCGCTGCGGTCGCGCCACCGAAATCTGCGCTACCGAGCCTATGCTGGAGGTCGCCGCCGGCCGCGAATTCCGTTGCTTCCATCCCCATTTCCGGAGCGCCGCATGATGACCCCGCTTGTGGAAGCCATCGACGTCAGCCGACGCTTTTCGCGAAAACTCGACTATGCGGAGAAGATCGCCAACCTCTTCGGCGCGGGCCTGGAAGAGAAGACCGTACATGCGGTCGATGAGGTCGATCTCGCCGTTCATCCGGGCGAGGTGGTCGGTCTCGTCGGCGAATCCGGTTGCGGAAAATCGACACTCGGTCGGGTGATGGCGGGCATCATGCCCGCAAGCGGCGGGGAGGTGCGATGGAATGGCAAGCCGCTGACTTCGCTGGAAGGCGAGGAAAAGCGCTCGATGCGGCTTTCCGCGCAGATGATCTTTCAGGACCCGATGTCGACGCTCAATCCGAGGAAGCGGGTAATCGACCTGATCGGCGAGGCGCCGCGTGTGCATGGCATCGTAAAGGGTCGCGAAGTGCGGGACTATGTTGCTTCGCTCGCCGAACGCGTCGGCCTTGACGCTTCCTATCTCGATCGTTATCCGCATCAGTTCTCCGGTGGCCAGCGGCAGCGCATCGGCATCGCCCGGGCGCTTGCGGTGAAACCTAAACTGCTGGTCTGCGACGAATCCGTCGCAGCCCTCGATGTCTCCATCCAGGCGCAGATCCTCAACCTCTTCATGGACCTGAAGCGGGAATTCGGTCTGACCTACCTCTTTATCAGCCACGATCTCGGCGTGGTGAAGCATATCTGCGACCGGGTGGTCGTCATGTATCTCGGCCGCGTCGTGGAAAGCGCCACGCCCGACGAACTCTTTGATGATCCGAAACATCCCTACACCCAGGCCCTCATTCGCGAGCTGCCGACGGTTGCCGACCGCCACCGCATTTTCACGCCGATCAAGGGGGAAATCCCGTCACCGCTTCATCCGCCGCCGGGATGCCATTTCCACCCCCGCTGTCCGAAGGCGTTCGACCGCTGCCGTGTGGAGCGGCCGGTGCTGAAACAGAATGCGGTCGGTCATGTCAGCGCCTGCCACCTGAACGACCCGACTGCGAGCGAAACGAAAAATGTAACGGCCGAACCGGCCAACTAAAAAGGAAGGGAACAGACTTATGAAACCGATGAAATTCCTGCTGGCGGGGGTTGCTGCCACCGTCATCGCACTGAGCTCGGCGCAGGCCGCCGACCTGGTGCTCGGCAGCGCCACCGAACCGTCGGCGATCGACCCGCAGTTCTCACGCACCGGCAACAATCAGAACATTGCCATGCAGATCTTTGACCGTCTGGTGCAAACGGACGCGGCGATCAACGTCGAGCCGGCGCTGGCGGTCTCCTGGACGAACGTCGATCCTCTCACCTGGCATGTGAAGCTGCGCGAAGGCGTCAAGTTCCATGACGGCAACCCGCTGACGGCCGAGGACGTAATCTTCTCGCTGACCCGCGCCAAGGACATTCCGAACAGCCCGGCGCCGTTTTCCGGCAACGTGGCCTCGATCGACAGCATGAAGGCACTGGACAATCAGACGATCGAGTTCAAGACCAAGAAGCCGACGCCGGACTTCATGGAACAGATCGGTTTCGTCTACATCGTCGAGAAGAAGGTCGCGGAGGGGGCTTCCATCGAGGACTTCAACAGCGGCAAGGCGGCGATCGGCACGGGCGCCTACAGGTTTAAGTCTTGGACGCCGGGCGACAACCTGGTTCTGACCCGCAATGACGATTTCTGGGGCAAGAAACAGGATTTCGACAATGTCACGATCAAGTTCATCTCGAACGACGCGTCGCGCGTCGCGGCACTTCGCTCCGGCGCTGTCGACCTGATCGACGCCGTGCCGCCGGGCGATGTGAAGACAATCGAAGGCATTTCCGGCCTCAAGGTCTTTTCGATTGCCTCTGCCCGCATGATCTACCTTGCGCTTGACAGCGCCCGCGACAAAAGTCCCTTCATCACCGACAAGGATGGCAAACCGCTCGACAAGAACCCGCTGAAGGACGTGAAGGTCCGCACCGCACTCTCTGAACTGATCAACCGTCAGCTCATCATCGACCGCATCCTGGACGGCTCTGCCGAACCGGCAGGCCAGCTCGTGCCCACCGGCGTCGCGGGCAATGATCCCTCGATTGCCGCACCGGCATTCAATGCCGACAATGCGAAGAAGCTGCTGGCGGAAGCGGGCTACAAGGACGGTTTCGGCATCACCATCCATACCTCGAATGACCGCTTCCCCGGCGATGCGGAGGTCGCTCAGGCGCTCGGCCAGATGTTCGCCCGTGGCGGGCTCAAAGTGAATGGTGTCGTGGCGCAGCCCTACAATGTCTATACCAAGGGTGCCTCCGCAGGCGAATTTTCGGCCTTCATCTTCTCGCTCGGCAACTCGACGCCGACATCTGCAACGGGACTGCGCAACTTGCTGATGACGGCGAACAAGGAAGCCGGCACCGGCTCGTTCAATCGCGTCAAATACAGCAATCCGGCCTTCGATGAGATGATGCGCACGGCAACTGCCGAGTTCGATGCGAAGAAACGCGTGGAATTGCTGCAGAAGGCGACTAAGGCCGTCTTTGCCGATGTCCCGGTCATTCCGCTCTACTGGCAAAAGGTCCACTGGGCCGGCAAGGCGAATCTCTCCTACATTGCCAACATGACGGAAGACACGAGCGCGACGCTCGCGGGGCTCGCCGAGTAAGCCGCAATGCAAGTGATAAGCCGTCGTGCCGGTTCTCCCGGCGCGCGGCATTCCCGGACCGGCGTCTGGATGTGGCGAGCCGGTTCGGGTCTTTCCTGCCAATTTTTGAGGATACGGACATGGATACCCTGACGGCATCGCGCCGCGAGGTGATAGCCGACGACGTGGTCGTCGAAGGCGATGTGATGGTGACGATGCGAGACGGTATCAGGCTTGCAACCGACATCTACCAGCCGGCCAAGGACGGCAAAGTGATCGAGGCCCGGCTGCCGGCGATCCTGGAACGCACCCCTTACGGCAAGACGGAACGCTCCCGATCCGAGATCGAAGTGGGCATGTCCACGCCGATGAAGCGCCACGAGGTTGCCTCCTATTTCGTCCGCGCCGGTTACACCGTCGTTTATCAGGATTGCCGCGGCCGCTATAATTCCGAAGGCGAATTCAGCAAATATGTCTCCGAAGCCGCCGATGGTTACGATACCGCCCGCTGGTTGGTCGAGCAGCCTTGGTCGAACGGCCGGTTCGGCACGATGGGGCTTTCCTATGCAGCGCATACGCAAGCCGCGCTCGCCTGCCTCAACCCGCCTGGCCTTGCCTGTATGGTGATGGACTCAGGCGGCTTTTCGAATGCCTATCAGTGCGGCATCCGCCAGGGCGGCGCCTTCGAACTCAAGCAGGCGACATGGGCCTATAATCAGGCAATCGGCGAGGGCGACGAGTTGGCTCGTGCCGCCATCGAAGCAGAAGATATCAAGGCCTGGTTCAGCGTCATGCCCTGGAGCGAAGGCGTTTCTCCGGTCCGCTGGATGCCGGAATATGAAAGCTATCTGCTTGACCAGTGGCGCAACGGCACGTTCGATGAGAGCTGGCGCCGTGTCGGCCTCTATATGGAAGGCTTCTACGATACCTTCCCCGAGGTGCCGATCGTCCTGATGTCGAGCTGGTACGACGCTTATGTCAGATCGACGCTCGACAATTTTCGCGGCCTTTCCGGCAAGAAGAGCAGGCCGCTTCAGCTCATCATGGGGCCGTGGCTGCACGGCAACCGCAACACGACCTTCGCTGGTGACACCTCCTTCGGTGCGGCCGCGCCGCTTGGAGGAAATGTTGTCGAAAGCTGGCTCGCCTTCCGCCGTAATTGGTTCGACCGATGGCTGAAGGGCGTGGAAAACGGCGTGTCGCAAGAACCGGCAGTGCGCACCTTCGTCATGGGCGGCGGCTCGGGTATCCGCAACGAGGACGGTCATCTGGATCACGGCGGACGCTGGATCGAAGCGGCCGACTGGCCCCTGCCGGGAACGGAATATCGCAATTTCTACATTCACCAGAATGGCTCGCTTTCTACCGACGAGCCGAAAGCCGATACCGGGCCTTTCGTCTATGACTACGATCCGAAGAATCCCGTGCCGACCATCGGGGGCTCTCTGACCAGCGGCCAGCCGATCTTCGAGGGTGGCGGCTTCGACCAGCGCGAAGGCGAGAAGTTCTACGGCTCGAAGCACCCAGGACTGCCTCTTTCTGCCCGGGCCGACGTGCTCTCCTTCGAGACCGAGGTCTTGGCAGAGGACGTCGCCGTCGTCGGCCCGATCATCGTCGAGCTATACGTCTCCTCGGATGCGCCGGATACGGATTTCACCGCGAAACTTGTCGACGTCTATCCACCGAGCGTGGACTATCCGACCGGTTATGCGCTCAACATCACCGACGGGATTATCCGCTGCCGCTACCGAAAATCCTGGGAAAAACCGGAGGCGATCGTCGCGGGCGAGGTTTTCAAGGTGACGATAGAGCCTTTCGCGACGGCTAATCTTTTCGCCAAGGGCCATCGCATCCGGCTCGACATTTCCTCGTCCAATTTCCCGAAATACGATGTCAACCCGAATACCTACGCGCCGGAAGGCCGGGGCCGCACAACGCAGATCGCTCGCAATTCCGTATTTTGTGACGCCGCGCGGCCATCGGCGATCCGCTTGCCGATCGTCCGCGGTGAGGCGATGATGGCGCTGAAACCCTTCGCGAAGTAGCCATGTCGATTACCATTGCCGTCACCGGCCAAATCCTCATCCACGGTCGGCTCGATCTCACGGGCGAGGGGCAGCGCAAGGTCAGGGACTTCCTGAAGGCGGACGCCACCTTTGCCAATCTGGAGGCGACGGTCGAGACGTCAGGCGCCTGGCCGACCAAGACGAAGACATTGCATCTCGCGTCGCCGGACGCGCTCACCTCCGTGCGAGAACTTGGCTTTCATGCGTTGACGCATGCCAACAACCACGCCTTCGATCTCGGCCCGCCGGGCATCGCCGCGACGCGGGCTATGGCGGGGCAGGCTGGACTGGAACTCGCCGGCAGCGGAGCGAATATCGACGAGGCCACTGCAGCGGCCATCGTGCCGAAGCAAGGGAAGTCGCTGGCGATCTTCTCCGTCGATCTCGGCCCGCAGCCGGATATCAATTATGCAGCGGCCGATCGCGCCGGCATCGCGCGGCTTCGGATGAAACGCACCGTCAGCGTGCCACCGACGGAGTTTGAAACGCTACGGCAGATCGTCGGGACACTTGGGGACGACAAGCGCGCCGCCGCCCGCGCCGCTGTCGGTTATGAAACCTGGAGAGGTACGGACCTCGAAGTTTTCGGCATGTCTGTTGTTTCGGGCCAGGCGATTGCCGCTCTCTGGTCGGCCGACGAAGACGATATGCAGCGGCTTGTTTCAGGCATGAACACCGCCAAGGCTGCCGGGCATCTCGTGGCGGTGGCGATCCACGGCCATCACTGGGATTCGGATTGGAAGAAAACGCCGGACTGGTTCACCGATCTCTGCCGGGGCCTGATCGAAGACGGTGCGGACGTGATCCTCGGCACGGGAGCGCCTGTCATGCAGCCGGTCACTTTCCATCGCGGCAAGGCGATCATCCCCGGCCTCGGCAATTTCGTCTTTCACACCCGCCGCTCCGCAACCTATGACGAAAAAGGCGTCGACGTCTGGCGCAGCGCCGCGATCCGGCTGACCTTGGCGGATGACGGCACCTGCGAAGAGCTCGCCCTGCTTCCCGTTGCCGTCGGCAGGCCAGCGGCACGGGGATTGCCGGCAGGTCCTGTCCCGTTGCAGGGAAGGGTTGCTGCTGAAATCCGCGATCTCGCCCTTGCGGGCCTTTCGACGGCAGATCGCCAATGTCTGCTGATCCCCGATTAGCCACGGCATTGCGTCAGGAAAGAGTGCTCCGTTTCACGAAGGCTCCACCCTTCTGGGCTGTAATGCGCTATCCGTGGAAGCGCGAGGCCGGCACATCCGGCCAGCGGTGAACCTCAGTTATCGAGGCTGATCAGGCCGCGCAGCTTTCGGCGAGATACGGTTTGGCCTTCAGGCTTGGAATGAGGTGGATGAGGCCGGAATAGATAAGATACTCTGCCCGGCAGGATTATCTGCCGAAGCCCATTGCCGGCCACGTGTGATCCCGCCGGTTTCGTAGACCCGTTTGTTACAGACTGTTACCAAATCGAACCATTTTTCACACGCCTCGCATCCGCGTGTTACTTGAAAAGGTCAAATCCTCCGTAGAAAGAACGGAGGCGAAAACAGTGTTTCTCAGCAGCTATGCGAATGCTCACCAGGTGGCGAAGGCAGCTCTCTTCAAGGAGGCCGAAAGCCTGCATGGGCTCTTTTCCAGGCAGCCGATCGAACATCTGGCGGTAGGCCAGTCGCTTTTCTTCGAAGGTGACGAAGCGAAACACGTTTTCGAAGTTGTCGAAGGTACGCTCCGGATCTTTCGGATTCTGTCGGACGGCCGACGGGTCATCACAGGCTTCCTCTACGCGGGTGACATTGTCGGTGTTTCCCTGAAGGAACGGTATCTCTACAGCGCCGAAGCGATCACTCCGACCAAAATCCGTCGGATCGCCCGCAAAACTTTTGATGAGGCAGTCGCGGATTCGGATGACTTGCGCCCCGAGGTTTTCTCTCGTGTCTGTGACGAGATGGCTGCGGTACAGGATCAATTGGTGCTTCTGTCGAGCAAGACGGCAGAAGAGCGGCTTTGCACTTTTCTCCTCAAGCTCCTGCAGCGCACAATAGCCGCGGGCAATCGCGACACTACTCTCGAACTGCCGATGACGCGCCAGGACATGGCCGACTATCTGGGTCTCACGATCGAGACGGTGTCCCGCACCATCACCAAGCTCATCGGCAAGGGGGTCGTCAATGTCGTGAATCCCGCTGCCCGCCATTTCATCAAGATCGAAAAGCCCGGAATGCTTGCCCAACTCGCCGGCGATGACAGCGAATGTCCGGAAATGCATCGTGACCTGATGGTTCAAGGGGATCGCCGGCGCCACTGACGAGCATCAATCACGGATCCACCATGAGCGGGAATACGGCCATCGTCGCGACCAGTGAGAATCTTTTTGACGCAGTCGCGAATGTGCTCAATGACGCAAATCTGATCGTCCATGGGTTGGATGGTGTCATCAGCCGATGGACAGGTGGCTGCGAGCAGCTTTATGGCTGGCAGAGGAGCGAAGCCATCGGCAAGGTAGTCTACGACTTGCTTGCAGCGCAATTTCCACTTCCGCTCGATGAAATCCGCCGGCATATCCAAACCCACCATGTATGGGAGGGAGAGGTCGTTCACCACCATAAGGACGGTCATCCAATATTCGTGGCAACCCGGTGGGTGGCCGTCAATTCGGCGCGCGATGGAGCAGCGATCATCATCCAGACGAACAACGACATCACGGATATGAAAAGGGTCCAGAACGATCTTGCCGGACGGGAGGCGCATCTGCGGTCGATCCTGGATACGGTTCCTGAGGCGATGGTCGTCATTGACGAAACCGGTATCATCACGTCTTTCAGCGCTGCGGCGGAGCGGCTGTTCGGATATTCAGCGAATGAAGTTGTCGGGCGCTCCGTTAACCTGCTGATGCCAGCGTCAGCCAAAGAGGTGCACGACAACTATCTTGCCCGGTATATTCGGACAGGCGAGCGCCGCATCATCGGTTATGGCCGCGTCGTCATAGGACAGCGGAAAGACGGTTCCGTCTTTCCCATGGAGCTTGCGGTGGGCGAGGCGATCACCAATGGCAAGCGCATCTTCACTGGCTTCATCCGCGACCTCACGAGCCGCCACAAGATCGAGGAAGAACTGAGGCAGTCGCAGAAGATGGAGGCGATCGGCCAACTCACCGGCGGGCTGGCGCACGACTTCAATAATCTGCTGACCGTCATTGGCGGCAATCTCGAAATGATCGAGAACAGGCTCTCGGATGAGAAGCTGCTGGCTCTGCTGCACGAGGCGCAGGATGCCGCCGAGGACGGCGCCAAGCTGACCGGCCAGCTTCTGGCCTTCGGGCGTCGCCAACCGCTCAATCCGGAACTGGTGGATGTCGGTGGCCTGGTCTCCGGATTTGCAAATCTCTTGCGGCGGACGCTCGGGGAAACCATCGAACTTCGGACGATCGTGAACGGCACCTCCAACGAGGCCCTCGTCGATGCGTCGCAGTTCCAGAACGCGCTTCTCAACCTTGCCCTCAATGCCCGCGATGCCATGCCGCGCGGCGGCAAGCTGACGATCGACATCTCAAGGGTCAAGCTGGACGTCGATTATGCCCAGATGTATCCGCATGTGCGCACCGGCGATTATGTGCTGATCTCGGTCACGGACACGGGCACGGGAATGACGCCGGAGGTGAAGGAAAAGGCCTTCGAACCGTTCTTCACCACCAAGGGTGTCGGTTCCGGAACCGGTCTTGGCCTTTCCATGGTCTATGGGTTCGCCAAGCAGTCCGGCGGCAATATCCAGCTTTACAGCGAGCCGGGGCAGGGCACCAGCGTCAGGATTTTCCTGCCGGCAACGCAAAGAGCGAACGCAGGCATGGGACTGCAGGATGACGGTTCCCGTAAGGTCGCCGAAATTCCCGGCGGAACGGAGAAGATCCTCGTCGTTGAGGACGATCCCAGGGTGCGGCGCGTGGCGGTCTCGCGCCTGACGGACTTCGGCTATAGCATCATCGAAGCCTCGAACGGCGTGGAGGCGCTCGACCGGCTCGCCCAGAACGACGATATCGCGCTGCTGTTTACCGACATCGTCATGCCGGGTGGCATGACCGGCGACGAACTGGCGGCGGAGGTCCGGACAAGGCGTCCGAATATCAGGGTGCTGTTCACGTCGGGTTATGCCGAGCCGGCGATCGCCGGACGCGAGCTTGCCCAATCGGGAAGCTGGCTGAAGAAGCCCTACACGGCACGGGAGCTTGCAGTGCGGCTCCGGGAGCTTCTGGACTAAGCCTAATCACGATCAGATTCAGGGTTTCAGGCCCCTTGAACGCCGAGGATAACTCGGGGGGCGCCGGTGAGAGGTGACGGGCTCATTCCGGGGGATCCTCTTCAAGGATCCGCCAGGCTGCTCCATCAAGGTCCTCGTATTGACCGCTCTTCAGCGACCAGAGGAAAGCAAAAAGCCCCAGACCTCCGAGAAAGAGCGCAATGGGAATGAGATAGATCAGCATGTTCATGCGAGCCGAGCCTCCCCGGGATGTGCCGGATTGGCTTCGGCTCCGGCAGACGCCGTCTTTTGCGCGCTGCCAAGCCGGTTAAGCCGCAGTGCATTGGCGACGACGATGATGGACGAAGTCGACATGGCGATTGCGGCGATCAGCGGCGTCGCATATCCGGCAAGCGCGATCGGCACGGCGATGATGTTGTAGCCGATGGCAAGCGCAAAGTTCTGGCGGATCAGTCGGCCTGCGCGCCGCGAGATGTCGATCGACAGCGGCACCGCATCAAGACTCTCGTGCATGAAGACGAAGTCGGCCGTCTGCCGTCCGATATCGGCGGCCGTAGCCGGTGCGATGGAGACATGCGCGGCAGCTAGGGCCGGCGCGTCGTTGATGCCGTCGCCGACCATGAGCACCTTGTGTCCCTTTTCCGTCAGCGAACGGCAGAATTCCGCCTTGTCCTTCGGAGTAAGCTCCCCCCGCCAGTGATCGACGCCGAGGCGCGATGCCAGGCCGCGGACGGCGCTCGTGCGATCACCCGAGAGAATACCACTCGCCAGACCTTGAGCCGAAAGATCGTCGATGACGGCCCGGGCATCGGGGCGTAGCTCGTCTTCGAAACGGAAGCAGGCGAGTTCTTCTCCATTATGCGACAGCACGACTTCGAGCGTCGAATCCGCCGAAGGGTCGAAACTTGCTGTCGCGCAGGCGAAGCGGCGATTGCCCAATCGGTAGATTCCATTGACCGTGCGGGCTTCCAGACCTTTGCCCGGCAACTCGACAACTTCATTAAAAACCGGCATGGGACCGGAGGCGATATCATAGAGTGCCTTGGAGAGAGGGTGGCGCGAATGCGCCGCAAGGCTGGCGGCCAGTGCCAGATGGTGTGGTGCTGCTTTGCCTGCATCGACCAGCTTCGGCCTGCCGAGGGTGAGTGTACCGGTCTTGTCGAAGAGCACGGAATCGATCTCGGCCAACCGTTCCATGGCGGAACCGTCCTTGACCATGATGCCGTTCTTGAACAGCCGCCCGGCCGCTACGACCTGCACCACGGGTACGGCGAGGCCGAGCGCGCAAGGGCAGGTGATGATGAGTACCGCGATGGCGATCAGCATCGCCTGTTTCCAGTCCCCGCCGATGAAGCCCCAGAAAAGGAAAGCTGCAAGCGCCAGAAGATGAACCGCGGGCGAATAGTATTGCGCGGCGCGATCGGCAATGCGGCGATAGCGGGCCCGGCCGCCTTCGGCTGCTTCCATCAGCGCGATGATCTCGGAGAGGAAAGAATCCCTGGCTGCCGCCGTCGCTTTCAGCACGAGCATGCCGGTGAGGCTGAGTGTACCGGCCTGGACCGTGTCGCCTGCCTTGAGCGGCCGGGGAGCACTTTCGCCATTGACGATCGAAACATCCATGTCGCTTGCGCCGCTTTCGACGATCCCGTCGACTGGAACGCGTTCACCCACGGCAATCGCGATGCGGTCGCCCGGTGTGATCTCCTCGATTGCCCGATATTCCCGTGAACCGTCTGTGCCGATGACCATGGCGCCGCGCGGCGAGAGCCTTGCAAGCCCGCTGATCGCGGCGCGGGCCCGGTCGCGCATGATGTGGTCCAGCGCACGGCCGATCAGCAGGAAGAAGAGCAGCGATACCGTTGCGTCGAACCAGGCGTGTTCTCCATGATGCATCGTTTCCCAGAGGGATACCGCGTAGGAAAGCGTGATGGCGAGCGCGATCGGCACATCCATGTTGGTGCGGCCGCGCCGGAGCGCCTGCCAGGCCGACTGATAGAAGAAGCGGCCGCCATAGATCAGTGCGGGTGCTGCGATCATGGCCGAGATCCAGTGAAAGAGATCTCGGGTGGCGGCATCGGCACCGGACCAGACGGAGACGGAGAGCAGCATGATATTGGCCGCAGCAAAACCAGAGACGGCAACGGCACGAATGAACTCGCGCTGCAGCCTGCCGCCCGTATCCTCAGCATTCGAGAAGAGGTGGGCATCGTAGCCTGTCGCATCGATGATGGCCCTGACAAGCGTGACCGGGTCCGTGAGCTCTGCTCCGACCTTCTCTCTCCAGACAACGGACACGCGCTTCGTGGAAAGATTGACGCGGGCACGCTCGACTACCGGAAGCGCCTTCAGCGCCTTTTCGATTGTCGTTATGCAGGCGCCGCAATGGACCTGCGGCACGCTGAGATCGGTCTGACGCAGCCCGGGGCCCACCGCCCGGCTCGACAGCACAAGCTCGTCCGAGGACGGCAGAGAGCGCCCGAGTGAGCCTTCGGTGCCTGGTGCGCAGCAACTCATTATTGCCCCCGGAGAACGGCAATGCGCTCTGCCTGATGCAGGATGCGCTTGCCGTCCCTGAAGGCGCTGGCATCGACGATCCACTGGCCGGGAAGAAGTTCATGCGTGGCGGTGAAAACCCCCTTGGTTCCAGGCGCAAGATCGAGTTCGAAGTCCTGATGCTCCCCGACCGGTCGCTTGAACTGCAGTATCAGGCTATCTGCTGCGACCGGTCCGTCCTCCAGATGGAAAACCTCATAACGAATGTCGGAGCCGGCGACATTCAGTTTACCGGTAACACCGGTCGCTGAGAGCGCGCGCGCCTCGGCAGCCTTGCCGTTGAACTGCTGGCTGGCGACATAGGTGTTTTGGGCTACCAATCCGCTCCAGCTCGTGATGGCATTATACGCCATGTAGAAATTCACCGAGATGATGGTGCCGAAGAAGAGCACCATGACGCCTGCCATATGCCACCCGGTGAAAATGAAGGATTTTTGCCGATTCGTGTTCACGCGCGTTATGCTCATTTCCGTCCTCCCGGGTGTCTGCCTTCAGGAGCGTTGAAGACTGCTCCGTGAACGTCCTTTTCGTGGCTGGACCGATCTTCGGCTATGAAGTGAAAATCCTTGGCCTCGTCGGAGATCGCATCCTTTGGAAGCGTCACGAAGACCTTGAGCGCCAATGCCTTGTCCGGTTCTGCCTGCACGGCAAAGAGGCGGCCGGGCACGTCGGAGACCCCGGTGATCTTCATGGTTGCCTCCGGCAGCCCATCCATCGAGATCAGGATCGTGCGCGGCTCGGGAATCATGTTGAGCAGTCTGACCGTATAGCCGTTACGGATCGAACCATCGGATTCCAGCACGAATTGCGGATTGCGGTCATGAAGGACATTGATCTCCAGTCGATCGCGCGAAAGGAGCGCGTAGATGAGACCAAGCCCGACCGCAGTCCAGACGCCGAAATAAAGCAGGGTTCGCGGGCGGAGGATGATCTTCCAGTCGAAATGACGGACCTTGTCGATAAAGGATCCGTCCGGGTTGCGCACGCGAGTCGGGTCGATGGTCGTCATGCCGCCACCTGTCGCAAGTGCCATGTTCGCCTCATATTCGTTGAGGGTCGCATAGGCGATCAGACCATGCGGCTTGCCGATCTTGTCCATGACGCTGTCGCAAGCGTCGATACAGAGCGCACAGGTGATACAGGCAAGCTGCTGCCCGTCGCGGATGTCGATGCCCATGGGACAGACGGCGACGCAGGCGTTGCAATCGACGCAATCACCGACCGGGAGGCCCGCGGCTGCGGCTTTCTTGGCGCCCCGGGTGCGCGGTTCACCGCGCCAGTCGTTGTAGGTCACGACGAGCGAGTTCTCATCGAGCATCGCGGCCTGGATGCGTGGCCAGGGACACATGTAGATGCAGACCTGCTCGCGCATCAGCCCGCCGAGGACGTAGGTCGTGGCCGTCAGGATGGCGACGGTGGAATAGGCGACAGGGGCCGCATTGCCCGTGATGAAATCGAAGGCGAGGGAAGGCGCATCGGCGAAATAGAAAATCCAGGCGCCGCCGGTCGCGACGGCAATGATGATCCAGGTGGAATGCTTCGCGACACGCTTCCCGATCTTGTCGAAGGTCCATGGCGCCGCATCGAGCTTCATGCGTGCGTTCCGGTCCCCCTCGAAGAAGCGTTCGACGGCGAGGAAGAGATCGACCCAGACCGTCTGGGGACAGGTGTAGCCGCACCAGGCTCGCCCGACGGCGGATGTCACGAGGAACAGGCCGAAACCCGCCATGACCAGGAGGCCCGCGACGAAGAAGAATTCCTGCGGCCAGATTTCGATGAAGAAGAAATAGAATCGGCGGGTGGCAAGGTCCACCAGAACCGCTTGGTCGGGCGCGAACGGGCCACGATCCCACCGGATCCAGGGCGTCAGATAATAGATGCCAAGCGTGACGAGCATCACCAGCCATTTGAAGCGACGGAACTGTCCCTCGGCTCGCTTGGGGAAAATCTTCTTGCGTTTCTCATAAAGCGGTTCACCGGCTTTCTTGGGCGGATGCGCCGACTTGACGTCAATGCGTTCAACCATCTGGCCGGCGGGTTCGGAAGAAGGCGAGGTGTAGAGATTCATGAGAAGGATCCTTTGTCCCTTGCCTTCTCGCACCGACGGCCGCCAGTCTCCTTGACTTATGTCAACGATGCGCCGCCTCGCCGCAGGCACCGGATGCGACAAAACAGCTTCGCCTTGCCATCATTGCTGGAATGACGTTCCGATACATAGCTGCCGATTGAACTGCAGCGAGGTGCTTCCCATTTCAGGCGGCCGCCCTACTCTCATTTTTTGTTCCAGAGAACTGGAAATGCAGTGAGAGGGGAAGAAATGACTGCCGTAATTGGATTTCTCAACACGGTCTTCTGGGGTTATGTCCTTATCTATGGGCTTCTCGCCGTTGGCCTCTATTTCACCATCCGGCTGAAGCTCATCCAGATTCTGCATTTCGGGGAGATGTTCCGGGTTCTGGGAAGGAGCCAGAGCGAAGACAAGGCCGGGATCAGCCCTTTCCAGGCTTTGACCGTCAGCCTCGCCTCACGTGTCGGCACCGGAAATCTTGCCGGCGTTGCCGTGGCCCTTTACCTTGGGGGGCCTGGCGCCACCTTCTGGATGTGGATGGTCGCCCTTGTAGGGATGGCGACAGCCTATTCCGAAAGCGCCCTTGCCCAGCTCTATAAGGTCAAGAACGAAGAGGGCATGTATCGCGGCGGGCCGGCGTTCTATATCGCGCGCGGACTAGGGGCTCCCTGGGCCGGGGTGATTTTCTCCATCTGCTTGATCCTGTCCTTCGGCCTGGTCTTCAATGCCGTCCAGGCCAATTCCATTGCCGATGCCATGCAGGGCGCTTTCGGCCTGCCGAAGGTCGGCGTCGGCATCGGTCTGGCCATTCTTTCGGGCGTCGTGATCTTCGGCGGTATCAGGCAGATCGCCCGCGTCGCCGAAGTCATCGTTCCATTCATGGCGATCGCTTACCTGCTGATGGCAATCTATGTGCTGATCACCCACGCGAACCTCGTTCCGGGCGTCGTCGGCACGATCGTTGGTAGCGCTTTCGGCTGGCAGGAGGCAGGAGGCGGTGTCACCGGCGGCATCATGGCCGCGATGATGAACGGGGTCAAACGGGGCCTCTTCTCCAACGAGGCCGGCATGGGGTCAGCCCCCAATATTGCGGCTGTCGCCACTCCCGATCCGCACCACCCCTCCTCGCAGGGTTTCGTGCAGGCGCTCGGCGTGTTCATCGACACGATCCTCATCTGCACGGCGACTTCGGTGATGATCCTGCTTTCCGGCACGCTCGTTCCCGGTAGCGGCGTCACCGGCACGCAACTTACCCAGGCCGCGATGAACGCGCACATCGGAGCCTTCGGGACCTATTTCATCGCCATCGCCATCTTCTTCTTCGCTTTCACCTCGATCATCGGCAACTATTCCTATGCCGAGAACGCGTTGACTTTCCTCGGGGCCGGCAACAGGATGGGGCTTGCGATCATGCGGTCGGCGGTGTTGGCAATGGTCATTTGGGGCGCCTATGAAAGTGTCACGACGGTCTTCGATGCGGCAGACGCATCGATGGGCCTGATGGCAACGATCAACCTTATCGCCATCCTCTTGCTCTCCGGAACGGTAGTGAAGCTCACCCAGGACTATTTCGATCAACGGAAAGCCGGCACGGTACCGGTTTTCCATGCGGCGGATTACCCGGAACTCAAGGGCAAGATCGACTCTTCGATCTGGACCAGGGATTGACTGAAACAGAAGAGGGCCGCGACGATGGTTTCGGCGCGGCCTTCTGACAATCTGAATCAACCTTGGCTGAGGCAGAATTTATTCCCCGCCACCCAGCGAATGGATATAGACAGCGAGCTGCTTGACGGCCGTATCTCCGAGGCGACCGGTCCAGGCCGGCATCACGCCGTGCTTCGGAGAGCGCACCTGATTGGCGATCTCCGCCTCGGTGCTTGCCTTCAGCCAGATGGCGTCTGCAAGGTTGGGAGCACCGAGATCGCGATTGCCTTCCGCGTTCTCGCCGTGGCACGAGGCGCAATTGTCGATGAAAACCTGCTTGCCTGCTTCGGCAAGCGAAGGATCTTGCGGCACGCTGGTGAGGCTGATGACATAAGTGGCGACCTGACGGATTTCCTCAGGCTGCAACATGTCGCCGAACGCCGGCATTTCGGAGATCCGGGTTTCGGGATCGACAGTGTCGCGGATACCATGGGAAATCGTCTGGTAGATGGCATTGACATCGCCACCCCACAACCATTCATCGTCGTTGAGGTTGGGATAGCCCTGGCCGCCGGCAGCACCCGTGCCGTGGCAAGGCGTGCAGTTGACGCGGAAGGCCGCCGCACCACCCGCCGTCGCAAACTGCGAGAGCTGCGGATCGGCGAGGATATCTTCGAGCGACGAACTTGAGATTTTCTCCAGCACAACGCCCTGTGCGGCCTTCGCCGCGCCGACGTCCGCCGCCAGCTCGGCACGGCTTGAATAGCCGAGTACGCCACTGGTCGCATCGGTCAGCATCGGCCACGCCGGATAAAGCACGGTATAGACAAGGGCCCAGAGGATCGTTCCGTAGAAGGTCCAGAGCCACCAGCGCGGCAGCGGATTGTTGAGTTCGCGAATACCGTCCCATTCGTGGCCGGTGGTCTCGACGCCGCTCAGATCATCGATATGTTTGTCCGCCATGTTTCAATCCTCCTTCAGAGGGATCTGGGCGGCCTCGTTTGCGGAGGCTTTTGCACCAGGGCGAAATGTGAAGACGAGAACGCCGATGAAGAAGAGGGTCATGGCGAGCAGACCCCAGCTATCGGCGAAGTGACGCATGGCCGTGTAGAGTTCCATCTCTCTTCTCCTATCGGTAGCCGGCTGCGTCATCGTAGGTCGAGAAGTCGACCAGGGTGCCGAGCATCTGCAGATAGGCGACGAGTGCGTCCATCTCCGTCAGGTTGGTGGGGTCGCCATCGAAATCCCCGATTTTGGCCTTCGGATAACGGGCAAGCAACGCCGAAGTGTCGGCATTCGGGTCGGCCTGCGCCGCCAGATCCGCCTTGGCGTTGTCGATCATCTCGTCCGTATAGGGAACGCCGACCGTGCGATTGGCCTTGAGTTCCATGGAGACGTCGGTCACCTTGAGCGGAGTCTGCTTGAGGAAGGCATAGCTCGGCATCACCGATTCCGGGACCACGTCGCGCGGTTCGGTCAGGTGCTGCACGTGCCATTCGTTGGAGTAGCGGTCGCCGACGCGGGCAAGGTCCGGGCCGGTGCGCTTCGAGCCCCACTGGAATGGATGATCGTACATCGATTCCGCCGCCAGGCTGTAATGGCCATAACGCTCGACCTCGTCCCGGAAGGGGCGGATCATCTGGCTGTGACAGACGTAACAGCCCTCGCGGATATAGATGTCGCGGCCAGCGAGCTCCAGTGGCGAGTAGGGCCGCATGCCTTCCACCTTTTCGATCGTGTTCTCAAGGTAGAAGAGCGGGGCGATTTCCACGATGCCGCCGACTGATACGACGAGCAGCGAGCCAACGAGCAGCAATGTCGCATTGCGCTCGATGAACTTGTGTTTATCGATAATGGACATGGGTCCTCCTTATTCCGCCGGCTGGAGGGCGGGTGCCGCACCGGTTTCCCGTTCGAGCCGCTCGTAACCGAGGATGGTCATGGTGATGTTGAAGGCCATGATGAGCCCGCCGGCGAGATACATGACACCACCTACGGCACGCAGCACGTAGTAGGGGAACATGGCCGCCACCGTTTCGGCGAACGAATAGACCAGGAAGCCCTGATCGTCGTATTCGCGCCACATCAGACCCTGCTGCACACCGGCAACCCACATGACGGCGGCGTAGACGACGATGCCGAGCGTGGCGAGCCAGAAATGCCAGTTGACGAGGTCGAGGCTGTAAAGCCGGTTACGGTTCCAGAGCTTCGGTGTAAGGTAATAGACTGCACCGAAGGTGATCATGCCGACCCAGCCAAGCGCGCCGGAATGCACGTGTCCGATCGTCCAGTCCGTGTAGTGGCTGAGCGAGTTGACGGCCTTGACCGACATCATCGGGCCTTCGAAGGTCGACATGCCGTAGAAGGCGATGGCGATGACCATCATGCGGATGATCGGGTCGGTGCGGATCTTGTCCCAGGCGCCCGAGAGCGTCATCAGGCCGTTGATCATGCCGCCCCAGGAGGGCATCCACAGCATGATCGAGAACACCATGCCAAGCGTCTGTGCCCAGTCGGGAAGCGCGGTGTAGTGCAGGTGGTGCGGACCGGCCCAGATATACATGAAGATCAGAGCCCAGAAGTGGATGATCGACAGACGGTAGGAATAGACGGGCCGTCCAGCCTGTTTCGGCACGAAATAGTACATCATGCCGAGGAAGCCGGCGGTCAGGAAGAAGCCGACGGCGTTGTGGCCGTACCACCACTGTGTCAGTGCATCCTGGACACCCGAAAAGGCCGAATAGCTTTTGACGCCGAGGAAGGAAACCGGAATGGCCAGGTTGTTCACCACATGCAGCATGGCGATGGTGACGATGAAGGCGAGATAGAACCAGTTTGCCACATAGATATGCGGCTCCTTGCGCATGAGAATCGTGCCGAGGAAAACCACCAGATAAGCGACCCAGACGATAGTCAGCCAAAGGTCGACATACCATTCAGGCTCCGCATATTCGCGGCTCTGGGTGATCCCGAGCAGATAGCCGGTCGCCGCCATGACGATGAAGAGCTGATAACCCCAGAAGACGAACCAGGCCAGGTCGCCGCCGAAGAGCCGGGCGCGCGAGGTGCGTTGCACCACATAAAAAGAGGTTGCGATCAGCGCATTGCCGCCGAAGGCGAAGATGACCGCCGAGGTATGCAGCGGGCGCATGCGGCCGAAATTGAACCAGGGCTCGATATTGAGATCCGGAAAGGCAAGCTGCAGAGCGATGACGACGCCGACCAGGAAGCCGACAACGCCCCATAAGACTGTAGCAATGGTGCCGTATTTGATGACTTCGTCGAAATATTCGGATTTTATCGCTGCAGCCGGTCTCTGTCCTGCCGGAGCAAACGAAATCCGGCGGAGCATGAGGATCGTGCTGACGAGCAGCACGAAGAACAGGACCCACATGTGGGCGGCAAACAGACTATCATGGGCATAGGCTGCTCCAAGCAGGGCAAGGAACGTGCCTATCGCCAACCAGATGGTTTCTGAGACGTGATTCATGGTCTTTGGCCTCGCAACGCGGGAGCGCGGTGCTGGTTGATGGATTGCTGACCATGATCTGCTGACATACGGCAAACAGCGACGCTTTGATTTGCATCAAGGGCGTGGCCGTCGACGTGCAGCCGGATCGTCCGGCACGCGGCCCGCTTGCATGCCGAAAGACGATCCGACAGCGTCGCAGCACCTTATGTTGTTCAAGAAACGGTGTAAGGGCGGAGGCCGGGCACGCCTCCCCTCAGTGTGACTTGAAGCGGCAGGCATGATTTGCCAAAAAAGCCGGAACCGATCTCCGGCGCAAACCTCCTCCCACCTCGAGTGCCATCGATCGCACAAAGGAATCAGCCATGGCCCAGCCCGTTCTCTTCACGCCCTTCCGCGTCCGCAACCTCGAACTCGAAAATCGCATCGTTATCGCGCCCATGTGCCAATATTCGGCAGAAGACGGATGCATGACCGACTGGCATCTGATCCATCTCGGTCAGCTTGCATTGTCGGGTGCAGCATTGTTGACGATCGAGGCGACCGGTGTCGTGCCGGAAGGCCGTATTACCTATGCGGATGTCGGGCTTTACAACGATGCGACCGAGGCCGCGATGGCCCGGGTACTCGAAGGCATCCGCAAATGGTCGGACATGCCGATTTCGGTTCAGCTTGCCCATGCCGGCCGCAAGGCTTCGACCGATCGCCCCTGGTCCGGCGGCGGCCAGATCGCCCCGGATCATCCGAATGGCTGGCAGACCGAGTCGGCTTCGGCGATCCCGTTCAACCCGAAATACGTTCCGCCGGTCGCTCTCGACAAACAAGGGCTGAAGCGTGTGCGCGACGCCTTTGCGGCTTCCGCCGTGCGCGCGGCCCGGATCGGTCTTGATGCGATCCAGATCCATGCCGCGCATGGCTACCTGCTCCACCAGTTCCTGTCGCCGCTGTCCAATCAGCGGACCGACGAATACGGCGGTTCCCTCGAAAATCGCGCCCGTTTCCCGCTTGAAGTCTTCGATGCGGTGCGTCAGGCATTCCCATCCGACAAGGCGGTGACGGTGCGTGTTTCCGCAACCGACTGGGTCGAGGGCGGTCTCGACATCGACCAGACCGTCGCTTTTGCCCAGATGCTGGATGAGAGGGGTTGCGATGCGATCCACGTATCGAGCGGCGGCCTGCATCCCGAACAGAAGATCCCGCTTGGCCCAAGCTACCAGGTTCCATTGGCTCGTGCCGTTAAGGCCGCGGTCAAAATGCCGGTCGTGGCGGTCGGGCTCATCACGGAGCCGGTTCAGGCGGAAGCGATCGTCGCGACAGGCGATGCCGACATCGTCGCGCTGGCGCGTGCCGTGCTCTACGATCCGCGCTGGTCCTGGCATGCGGCAGCGGAACTCGGCGCTCAGGTCAAGCCCGCGCCTCAATATCTCCGCTGCCAGCCATCCCAGTTCAGGAACCTGTTCAAAGCCTGATTGATCAGGCCTCTTCGTAAAGGGCGTCGGCCGGAGCCGCGAGCAGCCGGTCGGCCATTTCCTGCTTCAGGTAGGTCAGGCGCTCTTCCTCCTGCGGGCTGCGGTCCGGTTTCTGGCCGAGGCGGATGAATTCTTCCCGCACATGGCCGTCCTTGAGCTGCAGGGTGACCGTCTTGCCGCGATAGGTGAGCTCGAAGACGTAGCGCTGCAGGACATCGCCGCGCTCCGGCTTCTCCAGCGCGTGATCGACCGTATAGCGTCCCTCCGTCAGGCCGCGCGTCACCATTTCAAAGGCGTCGCGTCCGCCGGGACCGCGAAAGGCGGTGCGAGTGACGATCTCGCGCCGTTCCGGCGGGCCGTCGGGGCTGACGAGGGGAAAGCCGCGCTGCATCACCTTGAAGGCATGCGCCACGCCACCCGGAAAGCCGAAGCCGTGGAAGTGCATGATGTCGGCATAGGTGTAGGAGAGCGGCTTGCCGTTCTCGAGAACATCGATTCTATCGGTCATTTTCGTGGTGCTCCGTCCAGCTCTTCGCGCATCCAGGACAGGAAACCGTCCAGGAAGCGCGTCGTTGCCGGCATGAAATGCGACCCGTGATGGAAGCACGGATCGAGGCTGGTGATGATCATGCGACCGGGCGTCGTCACCTCGTCCACATAGAAGATCGGCTTTCCGTCGCCATTGATGGCGAGCACCTGCGAGCCGTCGGGCGGGTCGAACCAGCCGTGCAGGTGCCAGGTGAGGTCCCTCTCTCCGAGGCGGCCGAAGAGAGAATGATCTGGCGAGGCGATTCGGACGCCGAGGTCGGCGCCGGGTGTTAGCCACCACCACCAGTTCGTCGGCTGGGGCATGAAGGTGATGCCGGGCAGGAAGACCTCCAGGGCCGTCTCGCCGATGGCGACGATCGTGCCACCCTGGTCCAGATAGGCGCGGAGCTGATCGACATGCGGCGCCAGCCGATCTGCAGGCGTGCGGCAGGGAATGAAGACAACGGCGTGTTCGGCAAGGTCCTCGCCGGGCAGGTCTTCCGGCCGCACGAGCCTGTCGAAGTAATGAGCATAACGCGGTGCTTCGAGCGTCTCGATATGATAGTAGGCGCCGGGATGGATCGCGAGGATGCTCATCAGTTCAATTCTCCGGAAAGCCACGCGACGGAGCGATGGGCAAGCAGTTTCTTGATTTCGGGATCGTCGCCGCAGCCCCAGAAGTCGTTTCCCGCATGGGAGAGGAGTTCGCCGCCCTCAGGCCGCGCCCACACCCAGTCGACCGGGATTTTTGCCGGCCCGAGCGCATTGATGACGACTGCACCTTCCGGCGGCGGATTGTGTCCTCGGCCATAGAAGCCGGCGACGCCGCGATTCGTTTCGAGCTTCTTCTGGTCAATCCCGGCGAAGATCGGGTGATCGTGGAGCCGGATCTGGTCGAAATCAGGCCGTTTCGGTTGGGGCATGGGGATGTAAGTCCCGAGCTCCGGCAGGATCGGCCGCAGGATATGACCGTGATGGATCCACCGGCCGCCGCGATCGAGGAAACCCGCGACCGCCGATGCGAAACGCTGGAAGCCGATCTGGTCGAGATGCGTGGTTGTGATCAGGCCGCGGGCCGTGTCGAAATGTTCCTCGGTGAGTTCCATCTCGCGCACCACTTTCATGGCTCCCGAGGCGACGGCATCCGCAAAGAGCGGTGCCGTCATGGCAAACGGCTCCTGGTAGTGAGACTGGATCATCAGGATGGTCATGCGGCGCGGATTCCTGCAAAGGCGGGCAGAACTGCCCGGTGGGTTTCTCCGGAGGGGCCGTCAAGCTCGACGACCCGCATCGGCACGCCGTAAAGGCGCTCCAGATGGTCCGGTGTGATCGTCTCGGCAACGGGGCCGAACAGCGGTGGCTGGCCGTCCGGCATCATCAGCAGTGCATCGTCCGCG
This sequence comes from Neorhizobium petrolearium, assembly GCF_029854435.1. Classification (NCBI taxonomy): domain Bacteria; kingdom Pseudomonadati; phylum Pseudomonadota; class Alphaproteobacteria; order Hyphomicrobiales; family Rhizobiaceae; genus Neorhizobium; species Neorhizobium petrolearium. The sequence goes on from NZ_CP123000.1 coordinate 5,133,406, forward strand.
GCGGTCAGTGCATGATTCGGATCGTGGGTGGTGAAGACGATCGCCTTGTCGCGCGGTGCGCGCAGCGCGTTGAGCAACGTCAGCAGCCGTTCCTGGTTGTGAAGGTCGAGGGCCGCGGCGGGCTCGTCGAGAACCAGTGCTTCCGAGCCGGTCGCCAATGCACGGGCGAGCAGCACGAGCTGCCTTTCACCTCCGGACAGCCGGTCGAAGAAATGATCGGCGAATCGGACAGCACCGGCTTTCTCCAACGCCGAATGAGCGATGGCAAAGTCGTTCGAGCCCGGCTGGCCGAACAGGCCGAGATGGGCGGCACGACCCATGACGGCGATATCGATCGCCCGGTAGCGCTGGTTGCTGGTGCCGGTCTGCGGTACGTAGCCGACGATCTCCGGCGCGATCCGCTGGCCGGTATCCAGCCGCTGGAAGCCGAGCATCGCTTTCAGCGTCGTCGTCTTGCCGCGGCCGTTGGGGCCGAGGATGGCGAGCGTCCGGCCGACCGGCACGGAGAAGCTCAAGCCGTCGATGATAGTTCGAGCGCCGAAACGGACGATGGCGTCCTCAAGGCCGATCATGATCCGGTCCTTTCACGGTAGTGGTTGCGCAGCAGGACCGCGAAGATCGGCGCGCCGACCAGCGCGGTGATCACGCCAAGCGGGATTTCGGCGGCGGTTGCGGTGCGGGCGAGCGTATCGATGATCACCATGAACCCTGCGCCGAGGACGACGGAGGCCGGCAGCAGCGCACGATGATCGTGTCCGACCAGCAGGCGGGCCGCATGCGGGATGACGATGCCGATCCAGCCGATGATGCCGGAGACGGCCACCTGGCTGCCGACGATCACGGCGATCAGCCCGAAGACCAGCCAGCGCTCGCGGGTCGTATTGGCGCCGAGGCTCTGCGCTTCGGCCTCATCCAGCGACAGGATATTGAGGCGGAAGCGGAGCATCCATAGAAGCACGGCTCCGAGGATGAGGCCGGGTGCCGCGATCAGGGTGCGTTCCCAGGTGGCCGTTGCGAACGATCCCATCAGCCAATAGACGATGGCCGGCAGCGAGGTGTTGGGATCGGCGACGAATTGCAGAAGCGACACGACCGCCGAGAACATCGAACTGATGACAAGGCCGGAAAGAATGACGGTGACCGTCTCGGTCCGGCCGTTGATGCGTGAGAGCATGCCGACGAGGATGAGCGCCGCCATGCCGAAAACAAAGACCATGGCGATCAGCGGAAAACCCCAGATGCCGAGCATGATCGCCAGGGCTCCGCCGAAGGCTGCTCCCTGGGAAATGCCGAGAATATCCGGCGAGACGAGCGGATTGCGGAAGACGCCCTGAAGCGCTGCGCCGGCGACGGCAAGCCCGGCACCGGCAAGCGCCGCCAGAACGACGCGCGGCGCCCGGACGAGCAGCACGATGCGCTCGTCGATGCTAGCAAGCTCCCGCGCCGGATTGATGATGCCGAGCCAGATGAGCTCCAGCGCCCGACCCGCCGGAACCGAAAAGCGGCCGACGCAGAGGCTGACCACGAAGGCGACGGCGAAGAGCGCCAGGAGTGCGGCGAAGACGGCCGTCTGCCTCGCGATATGTGAACGACGGACCACCAGGGCCGCCCCATCCTGCGTCACGACCGCCATCTCTTATTCCGCCTTGAACTGCGTGTAGTTCGCAGCATCGCCTTGCTGCTTGGTCCAGAGGATATCGTCGATATCCGCGTCGGTAAGCTCGTAATTGTAGAGCGTCTTGTATGCGGTCTTCATCTCGCCGCGGACATCGTATTTGAAGACGTCCGGCTGGATCAGATTGGCTGCCCACATCCAGGAGAGCGGCGACTCCTGGTTCGGCGGATCCCAGCGATAGCCGCCAAGCGGCATCTTGTAGACGCGCCTGTTCCTTGCAGCCTTGGTGAGCGACAGGACCGGATCGTTGTAGACCCAGTCGACACCAAGTTTGGCCTCGAAGGCATTCAGCAGGATCACGTCGGGATCCCACTCGGCGATCTGTTCCTTGTTGATCGAAACCGTGCCGTTCAGTTCGGCAGAGGCATTTCTGCCGCCGACGAGTTCGATATACCAGGCATTGTAATTGCCCTTGGTGCCTGACGCTGTGATGTCGGAGAGGGCTCGGCCGACATAAAGCACGTTGGGGCGCTTGTCCTCGGGGATGGTTTTGGCCTTCGCCTCGATATCCTTCTGGATGTGGTCGCGCCATTCGACCAGTTCGCCGATCCGCTCCGGCTTCCCGAGTGCCGTGGAGGCCATGGTCATATATTCACGGGTCAGCTCTTCGGTTCCGTAAAGAATCAGCATGGCGGTAAGCCCGGCATTGGTGATCGGCGCGACGATATCGTTGCCGCGACCGCCCCACTGGATGACGAGGTCGGGATTGGTGGCTGTCAGCGCCTCGACATTCGGCACGAAGTTCGGCGCGGTCACGTCGGAGGGAATATCCTTCGCTTCCGGGAAGATCTTGCCGAGGATGCCTTCCGTCACGGCGCTCTTGGCGGTCGGGTTCATGCCGACGAGCTTGCTTGTAGAACCGTCCAGCGCGATGACAGTCGATGCCATCGGGATGACGATCGAGACGATCCGCTCGGCCGCCTTGGCGAGGCGGACCTCGCGGTTTTCCTGATCCTTGAAGACGATCTCCTCTGCCGCGACGCCCTGAGCAAGGGTGCCCGCCAGCAGGCCGGAAAAGGCAGCGGCGAGAAGGCCGCGAGAGGCAATACGGATAAGCCGAACCATCATCTGTCCCCGATTGGTTGCTGTGTCGGGGAGCATTCCTAATCCGCGCGATTAATGTTGTCTACAAATCTCCACTTTAAATTTGATCGCAGATGCAAATCTCCAGATCAGGGATGATACGGCGGTCCGGTCGTGGAGGATCCTTCTTGGCTGCCCCGTTGTTCGCGCCCCGACATTGCCGGACGACCCGGCGCGGAACCTTGCCGCCTATTCCGGTCTCGCACCCTGTCTTATCGCGTTCGTCCCTCGCCTTGTCGGCGGTTCCCTCAAGCTCTTGTGAGCGTCTGAAGAAGGATTCGTTCTTGCGCAGATGCAGCATGCTAACTATATGGTTTTCAGAAATTTCTGAAATCTCTGTCTGGATTGAATTTTATGAACCTTCCTCCCATCGTCCAATCTTTCGTGCTGCATTTCGGCGAGATGGGAAGCCGCTGGGGTATCAACCGCACGGTCGGCCAGATCTATGCGCTGCTCTATGTATCGCCCGAGCCGCTGTGCGCCGACGAGATTGTCGAGGCGCTCGGCATTTCCCGTTCCAACGTCTCGATGAGCCTGCGCGAGCTCCAGGGCTGGAACCTCGTGCTGCTCAAGCATCTGCCTGGCGACCGACGGGATTTTTTCACCACGCCGGATGATGTCTGGCAGATTCTGCGAACGCTCGCCGAGGAAAGGAAGAAGCGCGAGATCGATCCCACGCTCTCGGTCCTGCGCGAGATTCTGATGCAGCAGCCCGCCGGTGACGACGAGCGTTTCGCGCAGGAACGCATGGCGGAAATGCATACGTTGATCGAGCGCCTGACGAACTGGTACGATGATGTCAAACAGCTCGATACGGATCGGTTGGCGATGCTGCTCGGACTCGGATCGAAGGTCACCAAGCTCCTGGAGGCCAAGGACAGGATCGTCTCCATTGGTCGCCGGAAACCGGCAAACGGGGAGCAATGACGATGGCGTCGACCAGCGCGCTCTCCGCTCCACCGCAAGCGGCACGCATGGGGACTGCCGCTTCGCGTTCGGTGGAGAACGTCACCGAAACCGCGCCGACCGAAGTTGATGACGGCAATATTTCCTCGGGACGGTCCGAGCCGATTCGCCTGTCGCGCCTCGGGCCGGTTCTCCAGGTGCTTGCCTCGCTGCTTTGGCTCCCGCAGGCCGGCCTGTTGAGCCTGAGCATTGGAAGCCTTGCCGCAGGAGGAACTGTTGGCACGGTTTCCTGGTATGCGGCCGGTGTCCTCCTGCTTGGTATCGCCAGGTCCGTTCTGGCCGCGCTCGGCAATCGCGTGGCCTTTCGGGAAGCACGCGCAGCCTTGTCCCAATGTCGTGCCCGTGCCGTTGGAGTTCTCGCCTCCCGGTCTCCGCTTGATCCGCAACGGCCAGCCTCCGGCCTCGCCGCCAGCACGCTGGCCGAGCAGGCCGAAGCCATCGTGCCCTATCTCTCGCGCTTCCGGCCGGCGCGGTTGCGGGCGACCGTCGTTCCGGTCGCAATTCTGCTCTGCGTGCTGACCTATTCCTGGGTCGCAGCCCTTGTGCTGCTTGTTGCCGCGCCGCTGATTCCGATCTTCATGGCATTGGTCGGATGGCGGGCCAAGGCTGCGAGCGAGGCGCAGCTTGCCGAAATGGGCGGCATGAACGCCTTTTTGCTCGATCGCCTGCGCGGCCTGGCGACGATCCGCGCCATGGAGGCGGTGGAGGTGACGGCATCGAGACTGAGAACCAATGCCGAAAACCTGCGTCTGCGCACCATGGCCGTGTTGAGGATCGCCTTCCTTTCGTCGGCTGTCCTTGAGCTTTTTGCAGCGCTCGGCGTTGCCATGGTCGCGGTTTATGTCGGCTTCCACCTTCTCGGGCAACTTCCCTTCGGCGCGTGGGGAGAAAAGCTGTCGCTTGGCGAGGGCATGTTCATTCTCCTGCTCGCACCGGCCTTCTTCGAGCCGCTGCGTGATCTTTCTGCCGTGTGGCACGATCGTGCGGCAGGAGAAGCGGCGCTCGATGCGCTCCGCCGGCTGTCGGAAAAAGGCCCGGAACTGCCCGGTTCGGAAAGCGGGCAACGGCCAGCCGCTACCGCCAGTTATGCGGCACTGTCCGTCCGCGTCGAAAATCTCCGCTTTCGCTATTCTCCGCAGGGTAGCCCCGTATTCGATAGCTTCAGCCTGAAGGTTGCGTCGGGAGAGCACATCGCCTTGCTTGCGCCGAGCGGCAACGGCAAGTCGACATTGCTTGCGCTGATCGCCGGCCTCGCGCTTCCTGAGGGCGGGCGCATCCTGATCGGAGGAGAGGCACTCTCGTCGGATAATGCAGCGCGGCTGCGTCGGAAGATCGCCTGGATCGGCCAGAATCCGCATGTCTTTGCCGGCACTCTTGCCGGCAACGTGACACTCGGGCGGCCGGATATGGATCGCCAGGCGGTCCGGGCGGCCCTGAATCTCGCCGGCCTCGGAGAGGTTGCCGCGAGGAGGGGGCCGGCTCCGGTCGGGGAAAATGGTGTCGGCCTTTCAGGCGGAGAAGCCTTGCGACTGGCACTGGCGCGCGTCATAGCGACCCCGCAAGCCGGGCTTGTCCTCGCCGACGAGCCGACTGCCCATCTCGATACCGTCACCGCCGGGAGCATAACCGATGCTTTGATCGCATTTGCCCGAGGTCGCACGTTGATCGTCGCCACCCATGACCCCGTATTGGCCGCACGCATGGACCGCGTCGTTGATCTGACGACGATGAACCCGGAGGAGGGAGCATGAGACGCCTTGTTCGCCGGCTTCATCCGATCGCCGCCCTGTTCCTGTCCGGCAATCGAGCCATGCTTCTTGCCGGTACGCTTCTTTCGGTCGTGACTGTGCTGTCCGGCATTGCGCTCCTTGGCCTTTCCGGCTGGTTCATCACCGCCACCGGAATAGCCGGACTGTCTGTGGCGACGGCACTCGCCTTCGATGTTTTCGCGCCGGCGGCGGGCATCCGCTTTCTCGCACTGGCGCGCACGGCCGCCCGTTATGGCGAGCGGCTGATGACGCATGACGCGACGCTGCGGATCCTTTCGGGCCTGCGCGAACGGTTGTTTCGGGGCTGGGCGGTGTCCGGCGCCGCGGGCGAACTCGCCAAGCGACCGGCGCGCCTCCTTTTCCGCCTGACGCTCGATATCGACGCGCTCGATTCGCTTTATCTGCGTGTGCTGGTGCCGATTGCCGGCGCCCTTTTGGTTGCCTTGGCGAGCGGCATCGCCCTGGGGCTGATGCATCCGCTCCTGGGGCTTGCCGTCGCCACGCTTCTCATCATCGCCGGGATCGGCATACCGGTCGCGGCGGCCATGGCCGCGAGGCGGCCTGTCCAGCGTCGCGCCCGCGCCCTGGAGGTCTTCCGCTCGCAGGTGATCGACCTCGTTGCCGGCCAACGCGAGTGGATCATGGCCGGTCGGCTCCGGGCACGCCAGGAAAGCCTTGCGGCCGTCGACCGTTACCTCTCCGGGAGCGATGATGCTCTGAACCGCATCGAAACGTGGGCCGAAGCGGGTTTCGGTATCGCGAGCGCGCTGCTGCTGGCCGCGACCCTTGTCGCAATGGCTTTCCTCGTGGAGGCCGGCTCGATCGGTGCTCCGGTCGCCGCACTCGGTCTGATGCTCGCGCTCGCGGCGCTCGAACCTTTCGGCGCCCTGCGGCGAGGCGCGGTCGAACTCGGCCGCACGCTGCTTGCCGCGTATCGGATCTCGCCCCGGCTGGAAGACCGAGGGTTGGCGCCAGTCGACATTGCGCCACCGCCCGGCGTCGCCGTTCGCCTGCAGGACGTCGCGGTCCGGCATCCCGGCACTTCGGCGCCGGCATTGCGTAGCGTGGCGTTTTCGATCCGCGATGGTGAGCGGATAGCTTTGATCGGGCCGAGCGGTGCGGGCAAGTCGACCCTCCTTGCGCTCATCGCCGGCGAGATTGGCGTCGAAGCCGGGCGTGTTGAATGTCTCAAAGCGACGCTCCTGACACAGCGTACCGAATTGTTCCAGGACAGCCTGCGCGACAATCTCCGCCTTGCCGATCCTGAGGCAACCGACATCTGTCTGTGGGATGCATTGGATGCCGCCGGTCTGCGACGTGATGTCGAGGCCTTGCCGGCGAGACTTGAGACCCGGCTTGGGGAGGGCGGTCACGGCCTTTCAGGGGGACAAGCGCGCAGGCTTGCCCTTGCACGACTCTTCCTCCGCGATACGCCGCTCTGGCTGCTCGACGAGCCTACTGAAGGGTTGGACGGCGCAACGGCGCGCGACGTGCTTGACCGTCTCGACGCGAGATCGGCGGGCCGAACGATGGTCATCGCGACGCATATCCGGCGGGAAGCCGCGATCGCCGATCGTCTGGCCATCATGGATCGCAGAACCATAATCGCCGTCATGCGGCGGGGCGAGCCGGATTTCACCGACGCCCTCGACGCGTTGCGACCCGACTAACCAGACTTTGACGATAATCAAGTGCGGCCTGCCGGGTTTTTGCCATAGTGGCGGCAGACCGGAGCAAACGGAGAAACTGAAATGGACCTTGGCATCGTAGACCTATCGCGTTTGCAATTCGCGATTACCGCACTTTACCATTTCCTCTTCGTGCCTCTGACGCTCGGTCTCTCCGTGCTGCTGGCGATCATGGAAACGGTCTATGTGATGACCGGCCGGACGATCTGGCGGCAGATGACGAAATTCTGGGGCACGCTGTTCGGCATCAACTTCGTTCTCGGCGTCGCCACCGGCATCGTGATGGAATTCCAGTTCGGCATGAACTGGAGCTATTACAGCCACTATGTGGGCGATATCTTCGGCGCCCCGCTTGCGATCGAGGGGCTGATGGCCTTCTTCCTCGAAGCGACCTTTGTCGGCCTCTTCTTCTTCGGATGGGACAAGCTCTCGAAAGTCGGTCATCTCATCGCGACCTGGGCGGTAGCGCTCGGCTCCAACTTCTCTGCGCTGTGGATTCTGATCGCCAACGGCTGGATGCAGAATCCGGTCGGCTCGGCCTTCAATCCGCAGACCATGCGCATGGAAGTTACGGACTTCTTCGCCGTTCTTTTCAATCCGGTCGCCCAGGCGAAATTCGTGCATACGGTCTCCGCCGGCTACGTCACCGCTTCGATCTTCGTGCTCGGCGTTTCCGCCTGGTATCTGCTGAACGGCAGGTACGCCGAACTGGCAAAACGTTCCATGACCGTGGCGGCCTCCTTCGGCCTAGCCTCGTCGCTCTCGGTCGTCGTGCTGGGTGACGAAAGCGGTTATCTCTCCACCGAGCATCAGAAGATGAAGCTCGCCGCCATCGAGGCGATGTGGAAGACCGAGCCGGCGCCGGCCGCCTTCACGCTGATCGGTATCCCGGATCAGCAAGCCCGCGAGACCCATTATGCGATCCACATCCCCTGGGTCATGGGGCTGATCGGCACGCGTTCGCTGACGACCGAGATTCCCGGCATCGAAGACCTGGTCGAGCATGCGAAGGTCCGCATTCGCAATGGCATCATCGCTTTCGACGCTCTCCAGCAGATCCGCGCGGGGGGAGAGAGCGGTACTGTCGCCCCGGAAGTGCGCAAGGCGTTCGAGGACCGTGGCTCCGATCTTGGTTATGCGCTGCTCCTGAAGCGGTATGTCGACGATCCGCGCCAGGCGACGGATGCGCAGATCGACAGCGCCGCCTGGGATACCGTACCGGGCGTTCTGCCGCTCTTCTGGTCGTTCCGCATCATGGTCGGATTGGGCTTCTTCTTCATCGCCCTGACGGCCCTGTTCTTCTATCTTTCGGCGCGGCGCATGCTCGATCGCTATCCCTTCCTGCTGCGTGTGGCTGCCTTCGCGATACCATTGCCCTGGATTGCCGCCGAACTAGGCTGGGTTGTCGCAGAGTTCGGCCGCCAGCCCTGGATCATAGAGGGTGTGCTGCCGACAGCCGCCGCGGTTTCCAACCTCGGCGCTTCGACCGTGCTTCTGACGATCATCGGCTTCGTGCTGATCTATACGGTCCTGTTCATCATCGAGATGGCGTTGATGGTTCGCGCGATCCGCAAGGGGCCGGAACCGGACGATGAACCGGAAGCCGAACTCGTATCGCCCTCCCTCGTAGCCGCGGAGTAAGATAATGATCCTGCATGATTTGATCGACTATGAGACCCTGCGCATCATCTGGTGGCTGCTGCTCGGCGTGCTCCTGATCGGCTTTGCCGTGATGGACGGCTTCGATCTCGGGACCGCCTCCCTCCTGCCTTTCGTCGCCAGGACGGATGTCGAGCGGCGCGTCGTCATCAACGCCGTCGGGCCGGTCTGGGAAGGCAACCAGGTCTGGCTGATCCTCGGCGGGGGCGCGATCTTCGCCGCATGGCCGCCGCTTTATGCGGTTTCCTTCTCGGGTTTCTACCTTGCCATGTTCGCGATCCTGTTCGCGCTCATCCTGCGTCCGGTCGGTTTCAAATACCGTTCAAAGCGTGAGAGCGCGGCATGGCGGTCCGCCTGGGACTGGGCGCTCTTCATCGGCGGTTTCGTGCCCGCGCTTGTCATGGGCGTTGCCGTCGGCAACGTGCTCCAGGGCGTTCCATTCCATTTCGACGGCGACTTTCGTATCTATTATGAGGGCACGACGCTGTTCGAACTGCTCAATCCGTTCGGCCTGCTCTGCGGGCTCCTTTCCGTCGCCATGCTCCTGATGCATGGCGCGGCCTGGCTGGTCCTGAAAAGCGAGGGTCCTGTCGCCGAGCGTGCGCGCGGCTATGGCAGCATCGCTGCGATGGCGACGATCGCCCTGTTCGCGATAGGGGGACTGTGGCTGTGGCTCGGTATCGATGGTTATCGGATTACCAGCGAGATCGTCACCACCGGCCCGTCGAACCCGCTCGGCAAGACCGCCGAACAGGCTCCTGGCGTCTGGTTTGAAAACTATGCGGCTCACGGCTGGATGATGATCGCGCCCGCCCTGGGTTTTCTCGGCGCGGCGGGTGGCCTCGTCTTCATGCGTGGCCGGCGGGAAATCCTGACGATACTTTCCACGGCCGTCTCGATCCTCGGCATCATCTCGACGGTCGGATTGTCGATGTTTCCCTTCATCCTGCCTTCGTCGGTCGATCCCCGGTCGAGCCTGACGGTCTGGGATGCCTCATCGAGCCATCTCACGCTTTTCATCATGCTCGTCGTGACGGTGATCTTCGTGCCGATCATCGTCGCCTACACGGCTTGGGTCTACCGGGTTTTGTGGGGCAAGGTCGATGAAAAGGAAATCCGCGACGGCACCGGCCACGCTTATTGAATGGAAAGGAAAACTGGAATGTGGTATTTCGCATGGCTTCTTGGCTTACCGCTTGCCGCCGCCTTCGCCGTCCTCAACGCCATGTGGTACGAGCTGATGGATGACGCGGCGCAGAAGCGGTCCCAATCCGCCTCGGCCGCGACAGATGGTCGCTCGCGATAGCGAACCTGCAGAGGCGCCATCCTGCGATGGCGCCTCTCTCTTTCCGATTTCACCGAAGCGGTCTTTCTCGCGTCAGTCACTTCTTCGGGCCTAAACCCCCACAGAATGCCGAATAGAGCGCGCCGACGACGACCGATACTTCAGGACGTGCGATGCGATAATAAACTGTTGTTCCCTCGCGGCGCGCCTCAACAAGCCCGTCTGCCCTCAGCCGCATGAGTTGCTGCGACATGGGCACCTGTTCGATCAGGAGTTCCTGACGCAGCTCGGCGACGGATTTTTCTCCCTCCGCCAGAGCGCACAGTACCAGCAGGCGCTGTGGATGAGACAGGCTGCGCATCAACTCGGCTGCCGACTCGGCGGCTGGGATCATATTCTCTACATTCATATTATTGAATTTATAATCTTTGAATGTTACATGCAAGGCATTCGAACCGCGCCAGGTAGGCGGGGAGGCCTGTTCCGGTGCCGGATTCCACCACCAGTCCGGCGAAATTGAGCAGGATCAAGGCGGATTGGCGCGACACAGGAAGAATAAGGCAAACGGCTCTGGAGGAAATGCCATGTCTCACATCGTCATTCTTGGTGCAGGTCTCGGCGGAATCATAATGGCCTACGAAATGAAGGCCAAGCTCCGGCGCGATGATCGCGTCACTGTCGTCAACCTGGGCTCGACCTATTCCTTCGTGCCCTCGAACCCCTGGGTCGCCGTCGGCTGGAGGCAGCCGGAGGATATCGCCGTCGACCTTGTTCCCGTGTTGAAGCAGCGGGACATCGCATTGCGCCCGGAAGGGGCCGAACGCGTTGAGCCGGCCTTGAACCGGATCCGGCTCAACGGCGGCGATATCGTCGATTACGATTATCTGGTCATCGCAACGGGGCCGGATCTCGCCTTCGACGAGGTTCCCGGACTTGGCCCGCATGGGTATACTCAATCCATCTGCCATACTGATCATGCCGTGGCGGCCAAGGCGGCTTTCGACAAGCTCGTCAAGGCGCCGGGCCCGATCGTGATCGGCGCCGCACAGGGCGCCTCCTGCTACGGTCCGGCCTATGAATTCGCTTTCATCCTGGACACCGCCCTCCGCAACGCGCGCGTCCGTGACCGGGTGCCGATGACCTTCGTGACACCGGAACCCTATATCGGCCATCTTGGCCTGGACGGGGTCGGCGACACCAAGGGCCTTATCGAAAGCGCTCTCAGGGAGCGACACATCAAATGGATCACCAATGCCAGGACCACCAGGGTCGAGCAGGACAAGCTGTTCGTCGAGGAAGTGAATGACGATGGTTCCGTCAAGACGGCGCACGAACTGCCGTTTTCCTTCTCGATGCTGCTGCCGGCCTTCCGTGGCGTGCCGGCGGTCGCCGGCATAGAAGGGCTGACCAATCCGCGCGGCTTCATCGTCATCGACAAGCATCAGCGTAATCCGGTCTATCCGAATGTCTTCGCGGTCGGGGTGTGCGTTGCTATCCCGCCTGTCGGCAAGACGCCCCTGGCGGTCGGCGTGCCGAAGACGGGGTTCATGATCGAATCCATGGTGACCGCGACGGCGGAAAACATCGCCGCCCTCGTCAAGGGCGGAGAACCGAAGGCCGTTGCGAGTTGGAATGCTGTCTGCCTTGCCGATTTCGGTGATGACGGCATCGCCTTCGTCGCCCAGCCGCAGATACCGCCGCGCAACGTCAACTGGTCGTCGCAGGGGCGCTGGGTTCACGCCGCCAAGGTCGGCTTCGAGAAATATTTCCTTCACAAGGTCCGGCAGGGCAAGAGCGACACCTTCTATGAAAACCTCGTGCTCGACCTGCTCGGAATCAAGAAGCTGAAGGAAATCCACATGGAGACGGCCGAATGAGCGCCGTCCGGGAAAGCAGAAGGAGAAAACAATGACAATCGATCGTGCTGTCATGATGTTTGCAGGCTTCATGGTCCTCGTGTCCCTGGCGCTCGGCTTCTACGTGTCGCCGTGGTGGTATCTGCTGACGGTCTTCGTCGGGCTGAACCTGATCCAGGCTTCGGTCACCGGCTTTTGCCCGGCGGCCATCGTCTTCAAGAAGCTCGGAATCAAGGCCGGCACCGCGTTCCACTGAACAGCGGCAGCGGGTGATCCGACGATATCCCTCCAACATGGGGAGCAGCAGGCAATGCCGCTCCCCGAAAGAATAGCATCCATGTTTCGATCTATTATTCACCTTGCCGGTGCCGCCCTCATCGCGACGACGGTTCTCGCAGTCCAGGGGTCCTGGGCTGCGGAGTTCATCGTCAAGCCTGTCACGATTCACGAGATGAAGGCCGTTTTCGGTCAGGTCGAAAGCCATATCGTGGTTCCGGCCCGCACCCGCATCGGCGGCTCCGTCCGCGAGATACACGTTAGCGAGGGTGACGAGGTCAATGAGGGACAGATCATCGCGCTGATTGTCGACGACAAGCTCGCGCTTCAACTCAACGCAGCGGACGCCAAGATCAAGGCGCTGAACTCGCAGCTCGATAACGCCCGCATCGACCTTGAACGGTCGCAGCAGCTTAGGGAAACTGGCACCGGCAGCCAGGCTCGCCTGGATCTGGCAAGAACGCAGTTTGAGGTAACCTCCAACGAGGTGACCGTCGCCAAGGCAGAGAAGGCCGTAATCGAGCAGAATGTGCGGGAAGGCGAGGTTGTCGCGCCGGCGACCGGTCGGGTACTCACCGTGCCGGTAACCCTCGGTTCCGTCGTCCTGGCTGGGGAAGATATCGCTCGCGTCGCCCCGGGCCCGTATTATCTGAGACTGTCCCTGCCGGAACGCCATGCGACGGAAATCGTGCAGGGCGCGCCGGTCATGGTCGGGGAACGGGGCCTCACGCAGTCTCCTGGCCAGGCCGCCACCGCCCATGCGGGGCGGATTGTCAAGATCTATCCGGAAATCAGCGACGGACGTGTGATCGCCGATGTCGAGGTCGAAGGCATTGGTGACTACTTCGTCAAGGAGCGCACGCTGGTATCGATCCCGGTCGGCAAGCGCACGGCTCTCGCCGTGCCGCCGGAGGCAATCCGCACCGTGCATGGCGTCGACTATGTGAAGGTCGCCACAGCCGATGGCGAAATGGATGTCGCCGTGATCCTGGGAGAAACCTTCGAAGAGGACGGCATGAAGCGCACCGAGGTCCTCTCGGGCCTGCGCGACGGCGATCGGATCCTGCTGCCATGAAAGTTGGTATCGCTGGCGGTCTTACCCGCGCCTTCATCACCTCCCCGCTGACACCGCTTTTCCTGCTGGCTGCACTGGCGCTCGGCCTGGTCGCGCTGCTGACGCTGCCGCGCGAAGAGGAGCCGCAGATCTCCGTGCCGATGGTCGACATCCACGTCGATGCGAACGGGCTCAAGGCGGAGGATGCAGTCAAGCTCGTCACCGAGCCGCTCGAGACCATCGTCAAGAGCATCGATGGGGTCGAGCATGTTTATTCCCAGACCGAGGACGATGGCACCTTGGTCACCGCGCGTTTCGAGGTCGGCACCAATGCGGATGCGGCCATTCTCCGTGTGCACGAAAAGATCCGCGCGAATATGGACCGTATCCCGGTCGGTATTCCGGAGCCGCTGATCGTCGGCCGCGGGATTGATGATGTTGCGATCGTCGTCGTCACCCTGCGGCCGAACGAGGAGGCCGCCTCGCGCTGGACGGCGAACGATCTGACGCGGCTGGCGCGGGAACTGCAGGTCGAGGTTTCGAAACTGCCCGATATCGGCCTGACCTACATCGTCGGCGAGCAGCCGGAGCAGTTCCGCGTCGAGCCAGACCCCGAAAAGCTCTCGCTCTACGGCATCACGCTGCAACAGCTTGCCGCCAAGATCGAGGGGGCCAATCGTTCGTTCCGCATCGGCACGATCCGTGATGATGGCGGTCAGCGTGCCGTCGTTGCCGGCCAGACCCTTCAGGCGCTGCCGGAGATCGGCAACCTGCTGCTCACCGCGCGAGACGGGCGACCTGTCTATGTACGCGATGTCGCCAGGGTCGTCCTTGCGACGTCGCCCGCGGAGAACCGCGTCACGGATATCCGCAAGGCCCAGGACGGGCTCAACCGGGCACCGGCGGTTTCGCTCGCCATCGCCAAGCGACCCGGCACCAACGCCGTGGTGATCGCGGAAGAGATCCAGCAGCGCCTCGAACAGGTACGCGGCCAGATCTTCCCGGCCGATGTGGAGATGACGGTCACGCGTAATTACGGTGAGACCGCCAATGAGAAGGCCAACGAGCTTCTGTTCCATCTCGGCCTGGCGACGGTCTCCATCGTCGTGCTCGTCGCCGTTGCCATCGGCTGGCGCGAGGCCATCGTTGTCGCGGTCGTCATCCCGACGACCATCCTGCTCACGTTGTTTTCGGCATGGATCATGGGCTATACGCTGAACCGCGTCAGCCTGTTCGCTCTCATCTTCTCGATCGGCATCCTGGTCGATGACGCGATCGTCGTCATCGAGAACATCGCGCGCCACTGGGCGATGCATGACGGACGTTCGCGAACGCAGGCCGCCATCGATGCGGTTGCCGAGGTCGGCAATCCCACCATCGTTGCGACGCTGACGGTGGTCGCGGCCCTTCTGCCCATGCTTTTCGTGTCGGGCATGATGGGGCCTTACATGAGCCCGATCCCTGCCAACGCTTCGGCGGCCATGCTGTTTTCCTTTTTCGTGGCCGTGATCCTCACCCCGTGGCTCATGCTGAAGATCAGCAGGGAACATGCGGGCGGGGGGCATGATACGGCAGGTGCAGAAGGTGGCATGCTTGGCCGGCTCTACGTCGCAGCCGCCCGGCCGATCCTCAAGACCAAGGCACGTTCCTGGGCATTTCTCCTGATCGTCGGCTTCGCCACGCTGGCTTCGCTCGGGCTCCTCTATACGAAGCACGTGACGGTGAAGCTGCTGCCGTTCGACAACAAGTCCGATCTCCAGGTCGTCCTCGACCTGCCGAAGGGATCGTCTGTGGAGGATACGGACCGCTCCCTGCAGGCCGTCGTCGAAAGGCTCGCCCCGGTTCCGGAGATCGTCTCGTTCCAGGCCTATGCGGGAACGGCCGCGCCCTTCGATTTCAACGGGCTGGTACGGCACTACTATCTGCGGGCCAATCCCGAGCAGGGTCAAGTGGCCGTGAACCTCTCGCCCAAGGGCGAGCGGGAGCGCGCAAGCCACGCCATTGCTCTTGATCTGCGCGAGCGTCTCAAGGGGCTGGACCTGCCGGAGGGCGCCGTGCTGAAGATCGTGGAGCCGCCGCCCGGCCCGCCGGTGATCGGCACCCTGCTTGCCGAAGTTTACGGTCCGGACCCGGAAACTCGTCGCGCGGTGGCCGGCAAGGTGCGTGAAGCCTTCGCAAGCGTCCCCTTCATTGTCGATGTCGATGACAGCTATCACAACCAGTCGGAACGGACGCGCATCGCCATCGACCAGGACAATCTCGAATATTACCGGGTCGAGCAGTCCGACGTCTATGATACGTTGAACTATCTCTATGCCGGCACGACGGTCGGTTATTCCCATCGGGGCGGCCGTCAGCCGATCCCAATCCGGATCGCCCTGCCGAAGGAGGCCGCCACGGTCGGCGAGCGTGCATTGGCGACGCCGGTGCCTGCCAATACGCTGCCGGGCGGGCGCGGTGTGGTCGAACTCGGCGACGTGGTCGATGTCCAGCGCGAACCGGCATCCTATCCGGTCTTCCGGCACAATGGCCGCGCGGCGGAAATGGTGATGGCCGAGCTTGCGGGTGCCTACGAAGCGCCGATCTACGGCATGCTCGCCGTGCAGGACGCCATCGACAAGGCCGACTGGGGCAATCTGCCGAAGCCCGTCACCTCTCTTCACGGACAGCCTGACGACGAGACCCGGCCGACGCTCCTGTGGGACGGCGAATGGGAGGTGACCTGGGTGACCTTCCGCGACATGGGGGCAGCCTTCATGGTAGCGATCCTCGGCATTTACATCCTGGTCGTCGCCCAGTTCGGTTCGTTCAAGCTGCCGCTGGTCATCCTGACGCCGATTCCGCTTACTTTCATCGGTATCATGCTGGGGCACTGGCTGTTCGGCGCTCCGTTTACGGCAACCTCGATGATCGGCTTCATTGCGCTGGCCGGCATCATCGTGCGCAATTCCATCCTGCTCGCCGACTTCATCCGCCATGCCGGCGGACCTGACCGGCCGCTGGTCGACGTGCTGCTGGAGGCGGGTGCCATCCGTTTCAAGCCGATCCTGCTCACCGCGCTTGCGGCGATGATCGGCGCCGCGGTCATTCTCGCCGATCCGATTTTCCAGGGGTTGGCGATCTCGCTGCTCTTCGGGCTTGCCTCGTCGACGCTGCTCACGGTGCTGGTCATTCCGGCGGTCTACCGCGTTCTGCGGAGCTGACCGTGTGATTGATGGCGGGGACGCAAGGGCCCCGCCATCGCAAGGTTTCCTTGTCAGGCCGGAAGCTGTGGCTTCAGAAGGTCGGAGAGGCCGACCCTGCGCGGCATTTCGGCCCGGACGCGGTCGAGCACGGCGAAGCCCACGTCGGTACCATCCCGGGTCGGTCCGGACGAAGATCGTAGGTCTGGCATTGTGCATCAGGACATCGATGCGGCCGTCAACATCTTAGATCAGCTTCCTGCGGATCCATGCCGATGCGGAATCGATCATGTAGACGGTGGCGATGATCAGGAAGATGATCGACCAGGCCTCCGACCATCGGAAGGCGTGCATGCGATCGGCCAGCAGAAAACCGATGCCGCCTGCGCCGACAATGCCGAGGATTGTGCCGGAGCGGGCGTTGGATTCGAAATTGTAGAGAATGATCGACAGGATCACCGGCAGTGCCTGCGGCATGATCGCGTAGCGTATGGCTTGCATGTTGCTGCCGCCGGACGCCTTCACGCCGTCGACGGGCTTGCGCGACGTATTCTCGATCGCCTCGGAGAACAGTTTGGCGAAAGTGCCGACCTCCGAGACGGCTATGGCGAGGATGCCGGCGAGCGGACCGAGCCCGAAGGCGCGGATGAAGATCAGGGCGAGGATGATCTGTTCCACGGCACGCAGCGTATCGAATCCGCGGCGGGACAACAGTCGAAGCCAGGTGAGCGGCATGATGTTCTTCGCCCCGAGAAAGGCGAGCGGCAGGGCGACGACAGCTCCGAGCAATGTCCCGAGGAAGGCCATCACGACGGTTTCGCCGAGGCCTTCGAGGATTTCGCTCCATTCCTGCCATGTGGTCCACAGATGCGGCGGGAACATGAAGGCAAGGATATTGCCGAGCCGCGACAGGCCCTCGATGAGCCTTCCCGGCGTGGCGCCGAAAGCCACGGCGCTATAGGCAAGCGGGGCGATCAGCACAATCGTGATGATCGCCGGTGCGAGACGCCGCAACAGGGGGCGGCGGAACGCATCCGGCAGGCGGGCCCTGGCGGCATTCACGAGATCGATATCATGGAAGTCGGAAGCGCGCGTCATGTCCAGTGCTCCGAGAGGCCGATAATTCTATGGCGCAGTTTCTCGCTCAGGAAATCGATGATGATGACGCTGACGAGGATGATGACGAAGAGCGCCGAGAGGTCCGTATATTCCTGCAGGGACATTGCGGTGCGGATTTCCTGGCCAAGCCCGCCCGCTCCGACATAACCGATGATGGAGGAGGACCGGACATTGATCTCGAACCTCAGCAACGTATAGCTGATCACGTTCGGAATGACCTGGGGCACGGCGCCGTAGCGCATCTGCTGGAACCAGTTGCCACCGGATGCCTTGATGCCGTCGAGTGGCCGCATATCGATATTCTCGTTGGCTTCCGAATAGAGCTTGCCGAGCGAGCCGGTTGCGTGAACGCCGATCGCAAGCATCCCGGCAAGCGGGCCGACACCGAAGCAGAAGACGAAGATGAGCGCCCAGACGAGTTCGGGAACGGTGCGGATGATCTCGAGATAGCGGCGCACGAGAATCGAGAGCCACCGGCCAGGGCTCAGATTGCGCGCCGCGAGAAAGCTGAGCAGGAAACCTCCTGCGACGCCGAGAACGGTTGCCGCATAGGCGATGAGGATCGTTTCCCCAAGCAGGCGCAACCATGTCTCCCAGCGCCAGAACCATTCGGTGAGGTCGGGTCCGAGGCTCGTCAATCTCAGCGTCGGGATGGTCTTTTCGAGATATTCGCCAAGTCGCGGCAGGCCGGCCCACAGCTTCGGCATCGAAACGCGCTCGCCGGAAGGCAGCGTGACGTCGGTAAAGCCGAAGAAACCGCCGACATAGGCCGAAAACAGCACGGCGCCGGCAAAGAGGAGCGTGGAGGCGACCTGCAGGCGCCGCGCCTTCTTCCGGGTCTTCGCATATTCGGTCTCGAAACCGTGGATCGCTTGGGAAAGATCGCTCATCATCGATGTCCCGCAAATCGGCGACACCGGCCATTCCGGTGCCGCGCCTTTCTCCCGTATCAGCCCTGGCGGCGCTGTTTCTTCAGCCAGTCGCGCATCTCGATGATCCATTCGTAGCGCTTATGGTCGACCTCGATATAGCCGTTCACGGTCGGGTCGCCGGACGTGATTTCCTTGTAGACGGCGGGGTCGTTCTTCGGCAGGTCTTTGACGGCGGTCCTGACCGCTGCGATCAGGCCGGCCGGCAGGTTCTTGCGGGCGGTGAGGGGACCGTTGGTGATTTCCGGCGATTGCCAGATACGACAGATCTGCCCCGCAGCGATCATGCCCTTGGTTTCCATGCGCTGCGGAATGCCGTTCTTCTCGGTATTGATATAGGTGGCAGCAGCATCGAACTGCTTGTTGAAGACGCCCATCACGCCGGTTTCATGCGAGCCGGAGAAGGGAACGGCCGAAAAGAAGGTCTTTGGATCGTAGCCCTGCTTTACCAGGTTGAAATAGGGAACCGCATAACCGGACGTGGAATCCGGATCCGCAAAGGCCAGAACCTTGCCCTTCAGGTCGTCGATGCTTTTGTAACCGGAATCGCAGCGGACGGTGACGACCGAAAAGTAGCCGCTTGATCCATCCTTGTCGACGCCCGCGAGCAGCGGCTCGACGCCGCCATTCGTCTCGGTATAGGCGGCGGCATAGGCCGACGAGCCGAGCGAGGCGAATTCGATCTGGTCGGCGGCCAGTGCCTGGATCACACCGTCATAATTGCCGGCGGTGAAGATTTCGACGTCAACGCCGAGCTGTTTTTCGAGATAGGCTTCGAAGCCCTTCCAGCGGGCGACGCGGTCCTTCTCGTTTTCGCCCGAGAGGACGCCGTAGCGGATCGTCTTGTAGGTCTGTTTCCATTCCTGTGCATGGGCGGAGCCGGCAAGGGCAAGCGCGGCCGTTACGGCCATCGTCAAGAGGACGTTCTTCATTATGTTTCTCCAGGGATTGATTATACCCGGCGCTGTTGCCGGAGCTTGGCGTCACGCCATTGTCGTCTGCCTGGCTTGAGAGCCTGCGGGAGGAGCAATGGCTGTTGATGTCACGGATTCATCGATTTCGAAGTCTGCATCGTCGCCGACGCCATAGATCGAGTTCAATCGATCGCGCGTCAGCTCGTTGGGCAGGCCTTCGAAGACGATGCGGCCGGCGCGCATGGCGATGATCCTGTCGCAATAGGCCCGCGCCGTATCGAGCGTGTGGAGATTGACAAGAACCGTGATCCCGTCCTCCCGGTTGATCTTCCGCAGGGCTTCCATGACGCGGGTCGCATTCGCCGGATCGAGCGACGCAATCGGCTCGTCGGCAAGCATGATTTCGGGACGTTGAACCAGGGCTTTGGCGATGGCGACCCGTTGCTGTTGCCCGCCGGACAGCGTCCCCGCCTTCTGCAGGGCCTGCGGCAAAAGTCCGAGACGATCGAGCGCCTGGACGGCCATGGCCCTCTCCGCTTCGCTGAAGTGCCGCGTTATCGTTGGCAGAAAACCTTGATGCGCGACGCGGCCGATCAGGACATTGGTGAGGACATCCATCCTCTCCACGAGATTGAACTGCTGGAAGATCATGGCGCAGGACGCACGCCACAAACGCAGGTCGCGCCCCTTCAGTTTGGTGATATCGCGCCCATTGAAAAGGATTTTTCCGTTCGAAGGCTCGATCAGCCGGTTGACCAGCCGCAGCAGTGTCGATTTGCCCGCACCGCTTCTTCCGATGATGCCGACCATCTGGCCGGCATCGATGGTCACCGTCACATCATCGACAGCATCCACCTGTCCAAAGGATTTCTTCAGAGAGTATAGTTCCAGCATCTATCCCATCCAAAAAAACAACATGGATTTTGGTCTCCCATCGAAGGGATGGCAGTGCCTGCCTACTGGAAGTATTTCATAGTTGTCGTGCATGACAGAATTATTATATTTCGTGAATTTTCAAAAAAATATTTCAGAATATTTGAAAAACGTTCGAAACTTTCAAATGATTGCTTTATTTTTTGGAATAAATGACCACCTGTCGTGCAGGCCGGGCCTTTGGACCTGGCCTGCAGTGTTCTTCACGCAGCCACTTTGGGACGATTGCCAACGACCCCGTCCGACCAGACCTGTTGCCCCGCTCGGATGGTGGCCCGCAACCTCGGCATTCTGCCTCTTTCCGCAATGACGAGATCGGCGCGCAATCCTTCTTCGATACGGCCGCGATCTGACAGTCCGAGGGCCGCCGCCGGATTCGCGCTGGCGAGCGCCGCGGCAGCCGGCAATCCGCCGTTGCCGATCTCCGCAAGCGCCAGCACGGCGGGCAGGATCGCGGAGGGGTGATAATCGCTGGCGAGAATATCGAGCACGCCGGCCGCAAAGGCTTCACGCGCCGAGAGGTTTCCGGAATAGGAAAGGCCGCGCAGTGCGTTTGGTGCGCCCATGGCGGTCGCAAGGCCGAGGCGACGGGCTTCGGCGGCCACTTCGAGCGTGATCGGAAATTCGCTGATCGCCACCCCGAGGCCGTGCATCAGCGATACTTTTTCGAGCGTGTCGTCGTCGTGCGAGGCAATCGAGACGCCCTTGTCCCTGGCCAGCTCCGCCAGTCCCGTAACGACATGCGTTGCATCGCCATGGGCCTCGCGCTGGGCCATTCGTTCCTTCACCATCTCGACGGCGGCCGCGTAGTCGATCTTCCTCGCCTTCGCCATGTTGCGGGTGTGGATTTCGAGATCGCGATACTGGCCTTGTCCCGGCGTGTGATCCATCAGCGAGATCAGGCCGAGCGCGCCGGCCGCCATCAGCTTTTCGGCGACTTCCACCGCGGATGGGAAAGTGATCTCGAAACGGGCATGGACCCGATGGTCGACGAGGAGTTCGTCGCGCATTTTCCCCAACGTCTCGATCATCACGGTCGTATGCTCGACGGAGCGGACATGGCCATAGGTAGCCGGCGTGAAGGCGAGTGCCGCATAGGCGGTGGTGACACCGTTGGCCGCGAGTTTCTTGTCGAGATCGTAGATGCCGAGTTCGAGCGGCATGCGCACGTTGGCGCGCGGTTCGATTTCCTTCTCGATCATGTCTCCATGCATGTCGACGAAGCCGGGCAGGAGGAGCCGGCCATCGCCGCTGATATCCGCATCCGGTACGGGCGTGTCGCGGATCTCGGCGATCAGCCCGTCTTCGATCCTGACGGCCCCGCGTTCTATTACCCGATCGCGCAGGACGATCTCGAAATCACTCAACCACATCCTCTTCTGCCTCATCTGCAATCCTGATTGTTTCCAATTGAATTTCCCGGTCGATCAGACCGGCTACGTCTTCGGGATGATGGAAGACCCCGATCATTGCAACACCGGAGGCCTTGAGCTCGGCCAAGCGCCCGACCAGCGCCCGGCGCGCCGAGCGGTCGAGCGAGGCCGTCGGCTCGTCGAGCAGCAGAAGGCGCTGCGGCAGGATGAGCGCCCGCGCGAGATTGACCTTCTGCTGCTCGCCTCCCGAAAATGTCGAGGGATAGGCTGGCCAGAGCTGCGGCTTGACACCGAAGGCGGCAAGCCAGCGGCGGGCTTCCGATAGGGCCTCGGCGCGCGGCGTGCCGGCAAGCCTGAGGGGCTCGGCGACGATCTCGTCCGCGGCCACGCGCGGACGTGCGTTGAGGAACTGCGTGACAAAACCGATCTCCCGGCGGCGCAGCAGGGCGATGTCGACATCGGCGGCGGCCGCGAGGTCGATGACGCCTTCCCGCGTGTGGTAATAGGCATGCCCCGCGCGCGGCAGGTAAGACCGGTAGAGGGTCCGCAGAAGGGTGGATTTGCCCGCGCCGTTTTCGCCCTTCAACAGGATGAACTCGCCCTCGTTCAGCTCGAAGCCGATATTTTCGAAGGCAAACAGGGTGCGCTTCAGATGATGCATTTCGAACTGTTTCGAAAGGCCTTCGACGCGCAGCACCGGCGCAGGTGACGGCATCGCGGATGTGTGAATGTTCACGTTCGCCTCTTCACGTCAGAGTTTCGCATGCACGAGCTGCTGGGTGTATTCATGCTGCGGGTCCTGGAATATCTGGTCCGCAAGCCCCTGCTCCACCACCTCGCCCCTGCGCATCACCATAACCCGGTCTGCCATCGTGCGTATGACGCCGAGATCATGCGAGACGAGTACCATGGTGATGTTGCGGTCGCGCTGCAACGTCTTCAGTGTATCGAGGACGAGGGCCTGGACGCTGACGTCGAGACCTGTCGTCGGCTCATCGAGCAGAAGCAATGCCGGTTCGAGCGCGATCGCCTTGGCGAGCTGGACGCGCTGCTGCATTCCGCCCGACAGTTCGGAAGGCCGCGCGTCCATGCGCGTCAGTGGAAATTCGGAGGCGTCGAGCGCTTCCCTGGCGCGCTGGCGTAAGGCAGCGAAGTTGCGTTCGCCGGCGATCAGCAATCGCTCGGCGACATTGCCGCTGCTGCTGTGCCTCATCAGCAGGCCAAGATGCGGGTTCTGGTAGACGATGCCGATATGGTGCGCTCTCAGCATCCTCCGCTGGAAGCGGTCGAGCGTGAAGAGGTTGTCGTCTATACGCCCGGGAAGCGCCAGGTGATAGGTGCCGGCATCGGGCGTGTCCTCAAGGTTCATCATCCTCAGCAGCGTGGACTTGCCGGAGCCGGATTCTCCGACGATGCCGAGCACTTCGCCCGGATAGACCATGACATCGACGCTTCGAAGCGCCTGCACGTCGCCGTAAGTACGGCTGATGCCGTGCATTGTCAGGATGGGCGCTGCCGTCATCAGTCGCGGAGGCTGGTGCCGGATGGCCGGCGTGCGGCCATCGAAGAATGCGTCGGCCATCATTCCATCCTTCCGTTCTTGTACCAGGTTTCGCTGAGCGTCACCGGCTCGCCCTCCGCCTTGCGGATGTTCTTGATGCCGAAATGACTGTCGGAGAGCTCATAGAGCGACGAGCCGTCGTCCTGCGGCAGCTCGTTCATGAAGAAGCCTTCGACCCCGCTGCGGTAGCAGGTCTTGTCCTGATGGTCCTCGACGCGATAGGGCACGTCGTCGAAAACGAGAGGTTCGACGCTGGTATGAGGCGGCACGGCGAAGATGCGCTTTTCCCGCCCCGCCGAAAGGATCGTCAGGTGGTCTGCCTGGTTGAGCTTGGGTACGTCCCAGCGCGGGATCGGCGACGGCGTCATGACATGGCGGCCGTTGACCATGCTGGGATAGCTCGATCCCTGCATGATCCGCCCCGATCTGACGAGCTGCTCATAAAGGATCAGCCAGAGCTGGCCGTAATCCGCATCGCCATGCATTTCGCGGGCGATCGACATGTCAGGCTGGACCGGGCGCAGCGGCTCCGGATTGGGAACCTGCAGCACGAGAATCTGATCCTCGCGGAGCTTTTCCTCCGGAATGCGGTGGCGGGACTGGATGATCGTCGCCTCGGTCGTATCACTGGTCTCGGTGGCGCCGCCGACCTTGGCAAGGAACTTGCGGATGCTGCTGGCATTGACCGAATCGTCCGCCCCCTGGTCGATCACTTTCACCACCGAGTCCGGTTTGAGAAGCGTGAGCGTGACCTGCAGTCCGCCGGTGCCCCAGCCGCGGGCAATCGGAACGTCGCGGCTCGCGTAAGGGACCTGGTAACCGGGAATGGCAATAGCCTTGAGGGTGCGTCGGCGAATTTCACGCTTGGCCGATTCATCGAGAAAACCATAGTTGAAGGCCGACCATGGCTTGGTCAGTTCATTGAGTTTCACAGCAAAACCTCGTCTTCTTCTGGCTGCATTTCCGTCTCGGGCTTTGCCTTTGCGATGGCGGCTTCCTGCTGGTCCGTTTTGACCCGGCGCAAGGCGTCGAGGCTCGACTGGAACGTCACGTAATGCGGCAGCTTGAAGTGGATGCAGAAGCCGGAGCTTTCGACTGGCTCGGTATGATAGAGTACGAATTCCTCGTTCGATGCCGGATGCGGGTTCGGCTGGCTAGAGGCGAGATCGAGCGTTGCGGCGGCGATCACCTTCACCTCGTTCCAGCCGAAGGTAGCCGCAAATCCGAGTTCCAATTCCCTCGCCTTGGAGATCACCTCCGTCTGGCTGATGCGGACGCGGCCGGCGCTGAAGACCGTTCCGCGTGGATGGCGCATGCGCACCGGTGCTTCGGCAAGCCGCAGTTCGTTGACGGTCGGGTGGACCGAGCCGTAGCCCCGCATCGTCGAATAACCGAGCGCCAAAGTCCCGCCCGTGTCGGCGCGCGCCAGGCTCTGCAGCTTGTGGGCGCGGCTTGCCGGGAAAAGCAACGGTTCGCGGGTAACATCCGGAATGTCCTCCGGCGGCACGGTTTGAGCCGGATGGTCGGGGATAAGCCCCTGCGCCTTCTGCCAGGCAGCGAGCGAGGGCTGGGTCGCCGGTGCGGGTTCCTTCGCGGGCTCGACCGCCGGCGGTTCGTAATTCTGGCCGTTCAGCACGCCGACCTGCAGCAGGCGGTGGGAATAATCGAGCGTCGGCCCGAGAATCTGTCCGCCGGGAATGTCCTTGAAGGCGGCGGAAATGCGCCGGACCGTGAAGAGATCCGGCTGCGTCACCGGTTCTGCAACGGCAAGCCGCGGCTGGGTCGTCCGGTAGGCCCGCAACAGAAGCACCGCCTCGTAGAGGTCGCCTCCGGCCTGCGCCAGCGCAAGCGCGGCAAGGTCGGGTTCGTAAACCGAGGCTTCTCCCATCAGCCTGTCGATCAGGTAGGGAAGGCCCTCGCGCATGGCATCCACCCGCTCGCGGGTGATGATGCCGAGATCTTCGCGGTAGAACCTCTCGGATTGTTCGATGGCGCGTTCGCCGCCTCTCGTTGCTACATAGGCCATCACAGCACCTCGATCTTGGTTGACCGGGGGATGCCGATCAGCCGGTCGCCATCCAAGACGTAGAGATCCCATCCGAGCGGATAGTGGATGGAATTGGCGCGCATCCGCCAGAAGGACGGATGGATGCCGTCGATCCGGATGGTGAGCGATCCGCGTATGCCGGGACCAATTAGGCGCAATGCCTGTCCGGCGCCGAAACGGGCTGACGCAAAAAGCGTGGCTGCCTCGTCCGGATAGGCGAGCGTGCCGATGCGCAACCCCGAGAGCATGGCCACATCCTCGGCAGTTGCGAGCGGCGCGAAGACATAGTCGGCGTTCTCGATGGCGGCGGGTTTTCCGCCCGTCAGCATGAGCAGTTCGGAAAGCGCGGCGTCATCCGCGATGTGGAACGTACATTCGCGATCGATGAGGGTTTCGGCTATGGCTCGAAAGCCGGTTGTGGGAAGGCGGCGCTCCAGCCCGGGACGGGCGAGCGCCCACATCAGCTCTTCGAAAGCCGCATTGGTGCGGATGTCCCCGGCGGTCGGAAGGATGGACAAGGTCATGGTCAGAAGGTCTCCATCTGCACGCGTGTCGCCTCGACCTTCCTCAGCCGCTTGCGATCGCCCTCTTCCTGATGGGTCTTCTCGGAGTCGAGAAATTCGAGAACCAGCTCGCCGGAATGCTCCGCCGCGATTGCCGCATCGATGACGGCGATCGCCATGGCATGCTCCAGATCGCGGCCGACGACCGCGCCATAGCCCTCGACGTTTCGCCCGGGCACGCGGATATGGGCTTCGGCGAGCAAGACTTCACCAAGATGGAACGCCGTGTCGCGGACCGTGTCGACCATCGGCAGCATGGCAAGGCCGGTGCGGTTGACGAGCACGTCCACATCCCCGAGCCCATCCAGAAGTGCTTCCGCGCAGGCCTTTATCCGGGCGGGCCGGCTGGCTGCCATGATGCTGAGTGTTTCGCCGTGGCTGTATGGGCCGATGAACGGTTCTGCGTCTTTGAGATCGGTCATGCTTCCCTACTCTTTCTGTGCACCGGCCGCCGCATCCACGTTGCCGGGCTCTTCGTCGTAATCGATCGCGAACTGGATACGCTCTCCCGCCCAGACGGTTTCCGAATAACCGATCGGGCAGCCTTGCATGTCGACATCGACCTTTTGGACCACGAGCACCGGCTGTTCCTGCGACTGTGCCAGAAGGCGAGCCTCCTCGGTGATCGGGAGGCGCGTGAAGATCGTGGTGCGATGGCGCAAGTAATCCGGAATGCCGAAGTCCCGGTAGATTTCGGTCACCGATACGCCCTGATGCCGGCGAATGTGCATGTTGGGAAACCGGCTGACCGGGTGATAGGCGCGACTGATGGTGATCGGGACGTCGTCGGCAAATCCCCGCCGGACGATCATATAGACCGGGTCGCTTTCCGGTATCCGAAGCGCCGCGGCCACGATGGGCGGCGCCGGGATTTCCAGTTCCTCGACCGGCTGGCCCGAGGGAACGCGCCCCTGTTCCTTGAGGTTCTTGCTGAACCTCGTCCGTCGCGCGATGTTATAGCGGATGACGGACTGCTCCTCCACGAAAGTGCCGCGCCCCTGTTCGACACGGACTTTTCCTGCGCTGGCGAGCTCGGCAATCGCGCGCCGGACGGTATGTCGCCCGACGCTGAACCGATGCATGATCTCGATCTCGGTCGGCAACCGGGCTCCGGGGACAAGCGTTCCGGAGGCGATGTCCCTGCTGATCTGTTCTTCGACTGTCTGCCATTGCCCCCATTTGGAGCGGATGGCTGGCGCTTCAGACATCTCTATCATTCGGATGAATCCTGAATTCATTCGGATGATTATGCCTATAACAGCTTCAGGTGACAATTATGTGTAGGACGGCAGGTGCTCGATATTTTATTCGCAGCGCAAACTCGATGCTTCGGGCCGAGGCCGTCATGGCCGCGCGAATCCGGCTAATGAGGCGTAGCCCCGGACCACGCTCTTGCGCTCTTCGTAGGAGGCGATTGCATCGATGTCGTCGAACCCGTCGGGCGCGCGGGCTTCGATCATGTCGATGACGCCTTCCGGTCCGCCCCGTCGGTTGGCGAGCACGATATCGGATGTGGCAGGCCGGCGCTCGGCATCATAGGCCAGAAGCGCAGCCTCGATTTCACCGGCCTTCTGCAGATGCGTGGAAATGCTTTTTGCATCGAGAATGGCTTGGCTCGCGCCGTTGGAACCCACCGGATACATGGGGTGGGCCGCATCGCCGAGCAGCGTAACCCGCCCGAACGACCAGCGGGGCAGCGGGTCGCGGTCGCAGTTGGGATATTCGTAAAAGCTGCCCGTCGCCTCGATGATCGCCGCCGGGTCGACGAAATCGAGATGGAACCGGTCGCGCACGAAGGGCAGCACTTCGTCCATGATGCCGGATCGGCTCCAGTCTTCCCGTCGCAAAGGTTGCGTGCCCGTCTCGGCGGTCTTCGCCATCACGGCCCAGTTCGTCAGGCGTCTCTCTGGCTCTTTCGGATCCGCCTCGATCGGGTAATAGACGAATTTCGCGAAATTGCCGCCGGCGATCGCCATCGTGCGCCCGTCCCGCCATTTCGGCCACTGGGTAGCACCGCGCCACAGCATGATGCCGCTCCAGGTCGGCGAACCCTCGGCGGGATAGAGCGCGGCTCGCACGGCGGAATGGATCCCGTCGGCGCCGATCAGAAGATCGCCCCGGACCTCGCCACGGGAGCCGTCGCGCCCGGTCAAAAGTGCCGTGACGCCTTCGGCGGTCTGCTCGAAGCCATCTATCCGGCATCCGGTCCTGATGGCGCCTAGGCCAAGCCGGTTGACCACGGCCCGGTATATCAGCCCCAGCAGCTTGCCGCGATGGATGCTGAACTGCGGCACGTCGTAACCGGCATCGAGGCCTCGCAATTCCTGCCACACGACCTGCCCGAACCGGTTTGCATAGATGAGTTCGCGCGTGCGGATACCTGCCTCGTCGAGGTCCGCCATCAGCCCCAGATCGACCAGTTGACCGACGGCATGCGGAAGCATGTTGATGCCGACGCCGAGCTCGCGCACCTCCTCGGCGCGTTCGAAGATTTCGACCTCAATTCCCGCCCGATGCAGGAAAAGGGCTGTGGTCAATCCGCCAATTCCGGCCCCTGCTATCAATACCTTCATCGCTGGTTATCCTCCCTTGGCTTGCCAGACGATCGGCCCACTCCTCCCGCAAAGGGAATCGGTCGCGTGACCGCCATGGTCGTTGCCGCAGGCAGCGAGAAAATCCAAGTGCCGCCGATCGCCAGCAAAAGTGCGATCACGCCCAGGACGCTCCACGACAAAAGTCGCCAGTTCATGATCGCTCGCCTCGGCTCGTTCTTTCGTGTTCCGGCTTGAAAGCGAGATTACAGCCGCTACGTTCTGTCTGGAATGACATAAATCGGGCATTTCCTGCCATGCGCCGAGCGATCGCAACCGTCATCTTTCCGGGTTTCCAGCTACTGGATGTGGCTGGCCCGACGACGGCCTTCGAGATCGCCGAGCGGTTTCGGCCGGAAAGCTACCAGCTGATGCTGATGGCGCCCGGTGGAGGTCAGATCGAGAGTTCTTCCGCGCTGAAGCTCACGGCCGGGCAGCTCCAGGGAGGGCCTTTCGATACAATCATCGTCTCGGGTGGTGATATCATCCGTTCCATGCCGGCGTTTCAGGAAATGCTGGCATGGCTGAAGCGCGTCACGTCGCGACGGACGGCAAGCGTCTGTTCGGGCGCCTATATCCTTGCCGAAGCCGGCTTGCTCGATGGGCGTCGCGCCACCACCCATTGGGGCAATTCGGAGGATTTCGGCCGCCGCTATCCAAAGACCCGGCTGGATGCGGAGCGCATCTTCATCAGGGATGGCGATGTCTGGACGTCTGCGGGCATTTCAGCCGGTATTGATCTGGCGCTTGCGCTGATCGAGGATGACCTCGGCCCGGAGATCGCCCGTCGGACGGCGCAGCAGCTTGTGGTGCATCAGCGACGGCCGGGCGGACAGTCGCAGTTTTCGGCGCTGACGGAACTGGGCGGGCGGACTGGCCGGTTCATGGACCTGATCGAATGGATGGGCAGGAACCTCGCCGAGCCGCTGACTGTGGAACGCCTTGCCGACCGTGCGGCCATGAGCCCGCGCAATTTCGCTCGAGCCTTCTCGGCTGAAACCGGCATGACCCCGGCAAAGGTCGTGGAGCGCCTGCGTCTCGAGACCGCGCGAAGGGCGGTCGAGACAAGCCATTCCCCGCTTGAGCACATCGCCGAGGCCACCGGTTTCGGCGACTCCGGTCGTATGCGCCGTGCCTTCATTCGCAACTTCGGCCAGCCGCCTCAGGCTCTGAGGCGGCTGGCGAGGTAGAACCATACCGCGGATTAGACTGCGGTATCGAGTTTTCTGCCTTCCGTTGCCCAGCTCTTGAGAAGGTCCGCAAGCTTTCCCCGGTCTTCCGGATCGAGCCTCGGCAGGCCGGGAAGGCGTACGTCCCCGACAGCGAGCCCCATGATGCCGACAGCCTCCTTGACGACCGTGACATTGGCGCCGTTGCGGTATTTGGTGCGCATGCGCTCGAAGGGCTCGATAAGCGCGATGATCCGGCGGGCCTCGGCGAAGTCGCCGCTTTCGAGTGCGGCATGGATGGCGAGTGAAAACTGCGGTGCGACATTGACAAGGCCGGACGTAAAGCCTCTCGCGCCGGCGGCGGTGAAGGCTGGTGCCCAGCTTTCCGCCAGGCCACAGACGAAGAGCGCATTGCCGGGATCGGAGGCCGCAATGGAACGCGACAGCAGGAGGATGTCCGTCGTCGCGAACTTGATGCCGGCGATGTTCGGATGGCTCGCTAGCCGCATTATGTCGTCGAGGCCGAAGCCTTCGGCTCGCACATAGGCGACGAGTGGCAGGGGCGATTCCTCCGCAAGCCCGCGAAAATAATCGACCTGTGCGGCCGGCGCCGCGAAGGGATCGACAGGCTGATGCGACATCACGGCCGAGGCGCCCATGGCCTTGGCGGCCTTCGCCATGCCGATCGCCTCGCGCAGCGAGCGGCCGACGGCGGCGGTCACCGGTGCCTTGCCATCGACGCCGTCGATGGCTGCTTCGATGACAGTGCTGATTTCGGACGGTGTCAGCGTATAGAATTCGCCGGTATTGCCTGCCGCCACGATATTATGGATTCCGGCGGCCGCCACGCGCGCATAGACGGTTCGCGTCGTATGGGCGTTCACCTCGCCGTCGGTGCCGTAGGCAGTGATCGGCACCCCGGATATGCCGGTCAGTGCTTTTCGAAAGTCCCGGATATTCATAATCTTTCCCTCTCCTGGTTTACGGAGACAATTGGTTTCAAATCGCAAAACGGTGGACCGGGGTACCTTGAATGCCGGCTTCGAAGGCAAACACTGTTCCCTGCTCGAAAGTGCCGTTGTTATCGGTCGAAAGGGTGGTCACATAGATCGTGCCGAGGTCCGGGCCGCCGAAACAGGGCATGGTCGGTGATTTTGCCGGCACCTTATAGATCTCGATGACCTCGCCATCCGGCGATAGCCGGTTGACGCCGCCCGATAGAACGCCGGCGATCCAGTAGAAACCGTCCGCATCCATGGCCGCGCCGTCCGGGCGGCCTTCCTCGGGCGTGAAATCGCGGAGCCGGCGCGGCGGACCGGTCACTCCCTTTTCCGGGTCGAAATCGAAGACCTGGGCGAAGAGGCCGCTGCTGTCGGAATGGTACATCGTCCGGCCGTCCGGGCTCCAGGCGAGGCCGTTGGAGGTCAGAAGCCCGTCGGTAATGATGGCGAACGTGCCGTCCGGCATGACCCGGTAGAGGCGCGCGTTGCCGGTCTGCGGAATAGCTTCGTCGCGCGTGCCCACCCACAAACAGCCGTCCGGCCCGACCTTGCCGTCATTGAGCCGGCTATCCGGGCGGCCGCCATCGGGATTGCAGAGCAGTTTCATGGTTCCGGTCTTCGGATTCATGATGTGAACGCCGGTTTCCAGCGCAACCGCGATATCGCCGCTTTCGCAGAGCGCCAGGCAGCCGATCTTGACCGGCATGTCGAAACGGTCGACCCTGCCATCGGCCCCGAGGCAGATGGCCGCCGGCGCGAGAATGTCGACGAGCCAGAGATCGCCGCTCCGGTCGTCCCATGTGGGCGATTCGCCCACCTTCAGGGGAAAATCGATAACGCGGCGGACGTTGGGGGTGATGATCTTCGTCTTGCTCATGATGGCGCTCCCGAAGGCACGACCAGTCCGTCCCGGTCACGCAGCCGGATATGTCCGTCATGATCTGGTTCGCAGAAACCACCACCCTGGAAGAAGGCAGCCACGGCGCTCTCGTTTGCCTGCTCGATACGCAGGTGATCGCGGGCATTGTCCTCAGGCCGATAGCCCAGCCGTTCTGCGAGTTCGTCCCGCCACCAACGGGCATCGGTGCGGGACATGCCATAGACAACGGCGGCGGCAATATCGGGATGGGTAAGCCCGATTTTAACCATCTGCCAGAGGTCGCGGGCGCTGATCCAGATCGCCGCCGACCGTTCGCTGTTGGGATAGACGGCGGCGTTGCCGATGCGGATCGAAAGCGTGCGGATGCCCGCCGTGTCGTAATAAAGCCCCGCGACAAGTTCGCCCCAGCATTTCGATAGCCCGTAGCGGCTGTCCGGGCGCGGGATGTCGAGGGGCGAAATCGTCTGCGAACGGGGATAGAAACCGGTCGCGTGATTGCTGGAGGCGAACACCACGCGGCCGACGCCGTTTTCCCGCGCCGCCTCGTAGAGATTGTGGGTCCCGAGAACGTTGACGCGCAGGACGTCACCGATTTCCCCCTCGTGCGGAATGCCGCCGAGGTGGATGATGCCATCCATGCCTTCGAGCGCCCTGCGCATGGCGTCGGCATCGGAAAGGTTGGCCTCGAAGAAGCTCTCGTTGGAAGCCAGGCTTTCCGGCGCTTTCAGGTCGATGAGCCTCAGATGCTCCACATCGGGGCAAAGAAACTCCCTGAGCTGCGAAGCGATATGGCCCGCACCGCCCGTCATCGCGATCCGTCTCAAAATACTCCTCCTCCCGGGCGCCTCCCCGCGCCGTGTCCGGAACTTAACTTCCCACGCCCTGGAACATGCGGGCGCGTGCATTCAGGATATGAGTCTTCATCGCGTCATGCGCTTCCTGTTCCCGGCGTGCCAGAATGGCCTCGACGATCGCCGTATGCTCGTCCTGGACGGTGCGGACATGCAGCGGGGTCCTCTTCAGGCTGAGGCTGCGCGTCACCGACATGCCGATTGCGAAATGCGGCCTGAACCATTCCCTGACGATCACATGGAACTGGTTGCCGGTCGCCATCGCGATCGCGTCATGCAGTGCCTGGTCTTCCTCCGCCCCCAGTTCGCCGACCTCAAGACATCGTTCGAGCGCCTCGAGTGCCGCGGTGATCCGGATCTTGTCGTTGACCTGCCAGTTGCGGGCCGCAAGCTCGGCAGCCTCCGCTTCGAGCCCGGCGCGGAATTCGAAGAACCGCTGCACGTCGGCAAGCGAGCCGACCGGCACCTGCTTCAAGACCGAGGAATCCGGCCGTTGCCGCACGTAGGAGCCCGAGCCCTTGCGCGAAACGATCAACTGGTCGGCCCTCAACCGCTCCAGCGCCTCGCGCACGACCGGCCGTGAAGCCCCCAGCATGACGGCGAGGTTGGGCTCCGATGGAAGCCGTTCGTTGACGGGAAAGCGGCCGTCGGCAATCATGCTCACGATCTTCTCGTAGATGATGTCGCTGAAGCGAGGTTCGGTCTTCGCCGCCGCTATCACGCCAGGCTGGTCCATCAGCGTCCCTTTTCACGTCTCCACTCGAGGAACTCGGCCTCGGCTTCAGGACCGGGCGGATAAAGCCCGAAAATCCCCCGTCCCGCCTTCACGCGTTCCTCGACGAAATCCTCGAAAGCCGTCTGCTCGACCGCCTCGTCGGCCACTTCTTTAGCCATGGCGGCGGGAATGACAACCACGCCTTCATCGTCGCCGACGATGATATCGCCGGGATAGACGGGCACATCGCCGCAGCCGATCGGCTGATTGATGTCGAGCGCGTGGTGGCGGATGAGATTGGTCGGCGCCGAGGGGGCCGCGTGATAGGCTGCGAACGGCAGTTTGGCGATGTCCGGCGTGTCGCGGAAGCCGCCGTCGGTGACGACACCCGCCGCCTCGCGCATGTAGAGCCTTGTCATCAGGATGGCGCCGGCCGAAGCCGCGGTCGAGTCCTTGCGGCTGTCCATCACCAGCACATGGCCGGGCGGGCATTCCTCGATGGCGCGGCGCTGCGGGTGTGTGCGGTCGGTGAAGACGCCCACGTGATCGATGTCTTCCCGCGCCGGGATGTAGCGGAGTGTGAATGCCGGCCCGACGAGCCGGGGAGCATCCGGGTTGATCTTGTGGATCCCGTGAATGAACACGTTCCGAAGCCCGCGCTTCAGAAGGATCGTGGTCAGTGTGGCGGTCGAAACCGTCTTGAGCTTTTCCCGTGTTTCCTCAGCGAATGTCATCCGTCTTCCTCCCATGCAGTCATGAGGCCGCTTCCGCCTAGAACTATTTAACCTGTAAAAATCTGTCAATACTTGTAATCATCTGAAAAGCGGCTTATGGTCCTCGAGCCGATCGGATGGAGGGTCCGAGGCGATGGCGGCTGGGAGGCCGCTGGAGCCATCCGGTGGTTCTGGAGGACATGGGAGGACTTCAATGCGCGACGATGAGTTCATTTCTGCCGGCGTAACCCGCCGGACGTTTCTGGCAGGGGTGGGTGGAGCTGTCGCCCTCTCCGTTGCCGGTGGCAGTGCCAGGGCCGCCGGCGGAAAGGAGGCGCCGCAGCTGGCTGCCCTCGTGAAGGAGGGAAAGCTTCCGCCCCTGGCGGATCGGCTGCCGCAAAACCCGATGGTCGTGACGCCCTACGAGAAAGTCGGTGCTTATGGCGGCACGTTGAGGCGCGGCCTGCGCGGCTCGTCCGACCATAACGGCATCCTCCGCATGGTCGGCAATCAGAGCCTCGTGCGCTGGAACCTGGAGTTCACGGCGGTTCTTCCGAACCTTGCGGAGAAGTGGGAGGTCAATGACGATGCCTCGCAATTCACGTTCCATCTTCTGAAGGGCGCGAAGTGGTCCGACGGGCATCCATTCACGGCCGATGACGTCGTCTTCGCCATCGAGGACGTCGTCAAGAACAAGGAACTTTACAGCGCGACACCGGCGCAGATCGTGGTTGGCGGCAAGCCGGTCACCGTCGAGAAGATCGACGATTACACCGTAAAATTCACCTTCGCCGCGCCGAATGCGCTTTATCTCGAAAATCTGGCGACGCCGCTCGGGCAGCATCCGACGCTCTTCGCGAAGCATTACTGCAGCAAATTCCTGCCGAAATATAACGCCAATCTGGATGCCGATGTGAAAGCGGCGGGCGTGACGAGCTGGACCGAGCTTTTCCGGGCGAAATGCGGAGATATCGAAATCCCGTCCCGCTGGGCCAACCCCGAAAAACCCGTTCTCGATCCCTGGGTGATCAAGGAGCCCTACTCCGGCGGGGCAACCCGTGTGTTGATGACCCGCAATCCGTACTTCTGGCAGGTCGATACGGAAGGCAACCAGCTCCCCTATATCGACGAGCTGAACTTCGGCATCTCGCAGGACGTCGAATCGCTGATGCTGAACGTCATCTCCGGCAAGGTCGATATCCAGGAGCGCCACATCAACAGCCTGGCGAACAAGCCAACCCTGTCGCAGAACATGGAGAAGGGTGACTACCGGCTGTTGTCGCTGGTTCCCTCGGCGGCTCAGCAGTGCTCGCTCTACCTGAACATGACCCACAAGGACCCGGCGTTGCGCAAGATATTTGCGGACAAGTCCTTCCGCCAGGCGCTGTCGATCGGCATCAACCGCCAGGAGATCATCGACATCATCTATTTCGGCCAGAGCGAAGGTTACCAGACCGGCCCGCGTCCGGGCCATCCCTGGTATCACGAGAAACTGGCACGGCAATTCACGGAATATGACCCGGACAAGGCCAATTCCATGTTGGATGCCGCCGGCCTCGACAAGAAGAGCGGCAACGGCATCCGTTTGCGCCCGGACGGACAGCCGATCTTCTTCGCAGTCGACGTCATCCCGACGCTCTATCCGGACCTCGTCGACGTGCTGGAACTGGTAAAGGCGCATTGGGCAGGAATCGGCATCGACATGAAGGTCAACACGATCGAACGCGCGCTCTACTACACCCGCGGCGACGACAACGCCCATGACGCGCAGGTTTGGCCCGGTCCCGGCGGGCTCGACCCGATGCTCGACCCGCGCGACTTCTTCGCCTTCCACCCGCAGGGTTCCCGCTATGCCATCCCGTGGACGCTCTGGTACACGTCCAACGGCGAGAAGGGCGAGGAGCCGCCGGAAAGCCAGAAGAAGCGGATGAAGCTCTATGATGAGGCCCGCTCCACCGCCGATCTCGACAAGCGCGGGGCGATCATGAAGCAGATCTTCGATCTCGCCGCAGAGGATTTCGAGGTTATGGGAGTCTGCCTGGCGGTCGGCGGTTTCGGCGTGATCCGCAACAACCTCCGCAATGTGCCGGAGAAGCAGCCGGATAGCTGGTCCTGGCCGAATCCCGGACCTGCCCTGCCGCAGCAGTTCACCTTCACGAACTGATTTGTCTTGGCCGTGCCGCCGCCCTGGGCGGCGGCACTTCTCCAAATCCTATTGCCCAGGCACCGCGGCGAAAGCTTCTGCTTTGCGTCGGTGTACCGTGCAATCCGAATTGCGAGCGTTCCATGCTGAAATTCGTCGTCAAACGCCTTTTCTGGATGATCCCATCGCTGTTTGCGGTGAGTTTCCTGGCCTTCGTGCTGATCCAGCTTCCGCCCGGTGACTTCGTCACCACCTATATCGCGACGCTTGCCTCCTCGAACGAAGTCATTGACCAGAATACCGCTGCGTCCCTGCGCGAGCGCTTCGGGCTCGATCAGCCGATGCTGGTGCAGTATCTCAAATGGATATGGGGCATCGTCACCCGCGGCGATTTCGGCATCTCGTTCGAATGGCAGCAACCCGTTTCGGGCCTCATATGGGAACGCATGGCGCTGACGCTGGTGCTGGCGCTTGCAAGCCTGATCGCCACCTGGGCACTCGCGCTGCCGATCGGCGTCTACTCCGCCGTGAAGAAATACTCGATCGGCGACTACGCCTTCACGGCCTTCACCTTCTTCGGGCTCTCGATCCCGTCCTTCCTGCTCGCTCTGGTGCTGATGTATGTCGCCGCCGTCGAGTTCGGCGCCGATGTCGGCGGCTTGTTCTCGTCGGAATACGAGACGGCGCCCTGGAGCATCGCCAAGATGTTCGATCTTCTGACGCATCTGTGGCTGCCGGTGGCGATCCTGGCGGTGTCGTCCACGGCGAGCCTGATCCGCGTCATGCGCGCCAACATGCTGGACGAATTGCCGAAGCCCTATGTGACCACGGCGCGCGCCAAGGGCCTTTCCGAATTCCGGCTGCTCGTAAAATATCCGTTGCGCATCGCGCTCAACCCGTTCATCTCGACGATCGCCTGGCTGCTGCCGAACCTGATTTCCGGTTCGGTCGTGGTGGCGATCGTCCTCAACCTGCCGACGGCGGCACCGCTGCTTCTCCAGTCGCTGATGGCGCAGGACATGTATCTCGCCGGCGCCTTCGTGCTTCTGATCTGCGCGCTCACACTGATCGGCTCGCTGATCAGCGATATCCTGCTGGCGCTGGTCGATCCGCGCATCCGGCTCGAATAGGAGGGCGACATGGCTGACATTGCCATCACCAATATCCGTCCGGACCGCGCCGCTGTCGCTTCGCAATGGCAGCTCATCTGGTGGGCTTTCAAGCGGCACAGGCTTGCCATGGTCGCGCTCTTCGTCACGGTCGCGATGTATATCGTCGCCGTCGTACCAGGCTTCTTCGCGATCAACGATCCGATCCAGCAGAATGCGCGCGCGACGTTCCACCCGCCGCAGGCCATCCACTTCTTCGACACGACGAACGGCTTCGAATTCGGGCCGCACTACTATCCGCTGAAGCTGACCCGCGACCCGGAGACGCTCGCGGCCATCTACAAGGAAGACACGACCCGGCGGATTCCGATCACCTTATTCGGGCGCGGCTACACCTATTCCGTCTTGGGCCTGTTCGAAACCGATATCCACCTGATCGCAACGACCGACAAGGCGCATCCGCTCTTCCTGTTCGGCGCCGACCGCCTGGGTCGTGACGTCTACAGCCGCACGGTGCAGGGTGCGCAGATATCGCTGTCGATCGGTCTTGTCGGCGTCTTCCTGTCGCTGCTGCTCGGCATCGTGCTCGGCGGCATATCGGGGTACTACGGCGGCCGCATCGATTTCGTCATGCAGCGCGTGATCGATTTCG
Source organism: Neorhizobium petrolearium (assembly GCF_029854435.1). NCBI lineage: Bacteria > Pseudomonadati > Pseudomonadota > Alphaproteobacteria > Hyphomicrobiales > Rhizobiaceae > Neorhizobium > Neorhizobium petrolearium. The sequence continues at coordinate 5,171,162 of NZ_CP123000.1, forward strand.
TCCTGTCGCTGCCGACGATCCCGATTTGGCTGGCGCTCGCCGCGGCACTGCCGCAGGGCTGGCCGGCAACGCTGCAATACATGATGATCACCATCATCCTGTCCTTTACCGGCTGGGCGCAGCTTGCCCGCGTCGTGCGCGGCCGGTTCCTGTCGCTTCGGACGGAGGAGTTCGTGGCGGCAGCCCGCCTGGACGGCGTGCCCGAGGGCCGCATCATTTTCCGGCACATGCTGCCGAGTTTCGCGAGCCACATCATCGCGTCGATGACGCTCGCCGTGCCGGCGATGATCCTCGCCGAGACGTCTCTTTCCTTCCTCGGCCTCGGCCTGCAGCCGCCGACCATCTCCTGGGGCGTGCTCCTGCGCGAGGCGCAGAACATCCGCTCCATCGCGACCGCTCCCTGGCTCTTCATGCCGGGAGCCGCCGTCGTCGTCGCCGTCATGGCGCTCAATCTCTTCGGCGACGGCCTGCGCGATGCGGCCGATCCCTATAACAAGTGAGGCGCCGATGACCGATATTCTCACCATCGCACCCCGCCCTGCAATGACGACCAATAAGCCGCTGCTCGAAGTGAAGAACCTGGTGACGGAGTTCCCGCTCCGCACCGGCATCTTCCGGGCGGTCGATAATCTCTCCTTCTCGATCGAGCCGGGCAAGACGCTCTGCGTCGTCGGCGAGAGTGGATCGGGCAAATCGGTCACGGCCCGCTCGATCCTGCAGATCATCGATACACCGGGCCGCATTGCCTCCGGCTCGATCACTCTCAACCGTCAGGACGGAAGTTCGCTCGACCTCGCGAAACTCGATCCGCGCGGCAAGCTTATCCGCTCGGTGCGCGGCGCCGACATCGCCATGATCTTCCAGGAGCCGATGTCGTCGCTCTCCCCGGTGCATACCGTCGGCGACCAGATCACCGAAGTGCTCCGCCTGCACCTGAAGATGAGCAAGGCGGAGGCCAGGGCGGAGGCGATTTCGCTGCTGCGCCAGGTGGAAATCCCGGATCCCGAAAAGGCGCTCGACCGCTACGCCTTCCAGTATTCCGGCGGTATGCGCCAGCGTGCGATGATCGCCATGGCGCTCGCCTGCAAGCCGCAGCTTCTGATCGCCGACGAACCGACGACCGCCCTCGACGTGACGACCCAGGCCGAGATCCTCGACCTGATCTCGCGGCTCCAGAAGGCCCACGGCATGGCGGTGCTGTTCATTACCCACGACATGGGAGTGGTCGCCCAGATCGCCGACGACGTTCTCGTCATGCATCACGGGGTGATGAAGGAATACGGCCCGGTCGACGAGATTTTCCATGCGCCGAAGGACCCCTATACGCGCATGCTGATCGGCTCGGTCCTGAAGCTGGAGCAGAAGGCGGAAATCCGGCTTGCGCGGCCGCCGCTCGACACCACCGCCGATCCCATCCTCGACATCCGCAATCTCACCATGGAGTTCGGCGAGTTGAAAGCGCTGAACAATGTGTCGATCGCCCTTCTGCCGGGGGAAACGCTCGGCATCGTCGGCGAGAGCGGCTCGGGCAAGACGACGATGGGTCGCTCGATCATGCGGCTCTATGATCCGACCGCCGGCGAGATGCATTACCGCCGCGTCGACGGCAAGGTCGTAGATCTCGCCAGGCTGGAAGGGGCGGAGCTGAAGGCGGCGCGTAGGGAACTCCGCATGGTCTTCCAGGACCCGTTCGGCTCGCTCAATCCGCGCATGACCGTCGCCCAGGTCATCGGCGAACCGTTACTCGTCAATGGCATCGCCAGGGGCAGGCAGCTCGACGAGCGCGTTTGCCATCTCATGGAGCAGGTTGGCCTCGATCCGGCAACCCGCGAGCGTTATCCGCACGCCTTCTCTGGCGGCCAGCGCCAGCGCATCGGCATTGCGCGCGCAATCACGCTCGATCCGCGGGTCATCGTGGCGGACGAGGCGACGTCGGCCCTCGACGTCTCCGTCCGCTTCCAGGTGCTCGACCTTTTGATGCGGCTGCAGGACCAGCTTGGCCTGGCCTATATCTTCATCAGCCACGATATCGGCGTCATCCGCTACATGTGCGACCGGGTCGGCGTCATGTATCGCGGCAGGCTCGTCGAGGTGGGCGAGGCGGACAAGGTCTGCAACGCCCCCGACCATCCCTATACGCAGGCACTGATCTCGGCCATTCCCCGGCCGGACCCGCGCGACCGCGACCACTCCCGGCGGTTCCGCTACACCGAACCCAGCCCCTATACCGAACCCAGTAACGTCAAGAATGGAAGTTCCGCACGATGAAGATCACGGGAATTCGCACCTTTCTCATGCATGCCGGCCAGCCGCACCGCTCCAAATGGGCATCCGACGGTCATGCGGGCCATGTCACCCAGCACAAGCTCGAAGGCACGCGCAACTGGCTTTTCCTGAAGATCGAGACCGACGAGGGCATCACCGGCATCGGCGAATGCTCCGGCTGGCCGCGGGTCATCGAGACGGCCATCAAGGATCTCGCGCCGCTGCTAATCGGCGAGGACCCGGCGCATATCGAAAAGCTCTGGCAGAAGATGGCGATCGCCATGATGGGCCACGGCATGCTCGGCACGGTCGGCGGCGGCGCCATGACCGGCATCGACATGGCGCTCTGGGATATCAAGGGCAAGGCGCTCGGCGTGCCGGTCTGGAACCTGCTCGGCGGCAAGGTCCGCGACCGCATCCCGATCTATTCGCATGCCAACACGGTGGAGCAGGCGCTCGCCGTCAAGGAGCGCGGCATCAAGGCGCTGAAATGCGGTGGCGTCTCCGATCCGGTCCGCAAGGTCGACATGCTGCGCGAGGCGGTCGGCGACGAGATGGACATCGCCATCGACCTGCACGGCCCGCCGTGGATGACGCCGGCCGATGCCTGCCGCCTGGTGCGCAAGCTCGAACCCTACGAACTGCTCTGGGTCGAGGACCCGATCGCGCCCGACAATATCGAAGGCTACCGCCGCATCCGCGACGCCGCACATATCCCGCTGGCATCGGGTGAACGCACCGCGACCATCTTCGGCGAGCGGCAGCTCATCGAGGAAGAACTGGTCGACGTCATCCAGCCGGATACGGGCCGCGCCGGCGGCATCACCCAAATGAAGAAGATCGCCGCCATGGCGGAAGCCCATCACATCCAGATGGCGCCGCATTCCGGCTCGCTCGGACCGGTCGCGGAATATGCCGCGCTGCACGTGCTCGCCTCGATCCCGAACGCGCTCATCCTGGAACGCATCGACGACGACTGGGAAGGCCGCCAGCATGTGATCGTGCCGCATCCGGTACAGGAAGGCGGATCGATCGCCGTGCCCGATGCGCCGGGTCTCGGCTGCGATATCGACGAGGAATTCGTCGCCCGCTTCCCGAGCGAGGGCAATGTCTCGGTGCCGGTGCAGGAAAGCGGAAACTCCTACAACCCCGGCACCTATGGCGAACGCCTCTATATCCAGACACGCCTTTCGCGCCGGCATTATTTCAACACGTGAGGGATATCTGAAGGATGAAGATCGATCGCATGCGGGTCTTCATGACCCGCGACAAGGATCGGCCGCGTGTCATCGTCGCGCTCGATACCGACGACGGGCTCACCGGCTGGGGCGAATGCTATAACCATGGGCCGGACAAGGCCTTGCCGCCGCTCTTGGACTATCTCTACGGCTTCATCGCAGGGCAGGACCCGACGCGGGTGGATTTCCTGGTCAACCTGATGATTCAGCAGAGCCGGTTTCCGCCGGGCGCGCTGGGTCTGGCGGCGATTTCCGGGCTCGACCATTGCCTCTGGGACCTCGCGGCGAAGGCGGCGGGCGTGCCGGTCTACAAGCTTTTGGGCGGCGAGGTGCGCGACCGGGTCAAGATCTATGCCGGCGTCTACACCGCGCCGGACGTACCGGCGGCGAAGGAGGAGCTGGACCGGCTGAACGAGGAATGGGGCTTCACCGCCTTCAAGCTCAGCCCGTGGCGGATCGATATCCACGCCAATCGCTGGGGCGAGGTGGTGCGCAGCTCGGCGGAATATTTCCGGACTTTGCGGGAGGCCGTGCGGCCGGAATACGAGATCGCCTTCGACGCACATGCCAAGATCTACGAGCCGGCGGCGGCCCGCCAGCTCGGCAACGCGCTGGCGCCCTACGACCCGCTATTCTTCGAAGAGCCGCTGCGCCCGGAAAACATCGACATGTGGGGCGACCTGAAACAGGGCCTGAACTGCACGCTGGCGACGGGGGAATCGCTCTATAACCGCAACGAATTCCTGCGGTTGCTGCAGGTGAAGGGCGCGGACCTGATCCAGCCGGATATCTGCGTCGTCGGCGGGATATCGGAGATGAAGCGGATCGCGACGCTGGCCGAGGCCTTCTTCGTGGGCGTCGCGCCACACAATCCGATGGGGCCGCTCGCGACGGCGGTCAACGTGCATTTTTCCGCCGCGCAACAGAATTTCAAGATTCTCGAATACCGGCTGCCGAAAGGTCAGGCCTATGTCTATGGCGGCACGGAAGTCGAAAAGCGGGAAGGCGAAACGCGTTATGTCGTCGATCCCTACCTGCCGAAGGACGGCTATCTGGAACTCCGGCCGGATCGACCCGGCTGGGGCGTCGAGCTGGACGAGAAGGCGATGCAGGAAGAGGGCTATATCCACTGGCAGCGGCGCGTGCCGAAGCGCCCGGACGGGTCCTATGCCTTCGCCTGATTGGCCCGGGAGCTGGACAAGCATAAGGAGCGGGCCTCTTGACGCCCGCTTCCTCCCCGAAAATGGCGGACGGATGACCCATCTCGTCCACGAACGGTTCGGCGACATCCTCATACCGACCACCGGCCCGGAATTCGATCCGCTGAACTGGCCGAAGGCCGGCGCCTATCCACTGTTCCCCTATCATAACCGGCTGGTCGGCGCTGCCTTCGAGCATGAGGGCAGGCACTATGAAGTCCTGCCGCATCCAGCACTTGGGAGCGATGCACAGCACGGGCCGGCCCACCGTCGGCGCTGGCATGTGGTTTCGCATGAACCAGACCGGATCGAATTGGCCCTGAACTATGAAGCGGATGCCGACTGGCCTTTCGATTTCCGCGCCGTGCAGCGCTTCGTACTCGCCGACGGCCGGCTGGATGTGGAACTCGCGCTGACGAACACGGGAAATGGCACCATGCCGGGTGGTTTCGGCTGGCATCCCTATTTCGCGGCCGGCCTCGGGAATGCTGTCTCCTGCGTTGCGGCAGAAATCTGGCCGGTAAGCTCGATGGGCATCCCGAGCGGAGCAGCACCGCAAACGCGCGACGCCAACAAGCCGTTTCCTAGCGAGGGCTTTACGGTTTTCCTGTCGGAGTGGGGGGCTGCGACGGCCACCCTTGATGGCGGCGCCGAGATCACGCTCACCGCCGGTCCGGAACTGCCGCATCTGGTGGCGCACCGCATGCCGGCCTATGTCTGCCTCGAACCCGTCTCGCATGTTGCCGGGGTCTTCGGCTTTCCGCCGGAAGCAAAGGCGGGCGCGGGCCTTTTCGTCCTGCAGCCGGGGGAAGAGCGGTCCGCCCGCCTTTCGGTAGGTATCGCCGGCAGCGCCGCCTGATATCCATCGCCCTCCGGATCAAACCTTTTCCGCGGCGTTGGCCGGAGCTGCCTGCTTGAACGATGCAAGATCGTTCTCGTCCAGCGTCTCCCTGTCGAGCAGCAGCCTCGCGGATTTCTCCAGTGCGCTTCTGCGCTCGGTCAGGATGGCAACCGCCCGGTCGAAGGTTTCGTCTACGATGCGACGGACTTCCTCGTCGACCGTCGTGGCGGTCTCGTCGGAATATTCATGCTCCTCCGGTCCGTAGTAGGGCTGGTCGGTGGCGAGGAAGGAACGCCGGTCCCTTTCCAGCGCCACATGTCCGAGCTTTTCGGTCATCCCGTAGCGGGTGACCATGGCGCGAGCGATGTCGGTCACCTTGACGAGATCGTCCGCAGCACCTGTCGAAAGATGATGATAGATGATCCATTCCGCCGCCCGCCCGCCGAGCAGCACGGCCATCTTGTTTTCGAGCTCTTCGCGGGTCATCAGGAAACGGTCCTCGGTCGGGCGCTGGATCGTGTAGCCGAGCGCGCCGATGCCGCGCGGGATGATCGAGACCTTGTGGACGGGATCGACGCCCGGCAGTGCCATGGCGACGAGGGCATGCCCCATCTCGTGGTGGGCGACGATCTCGCGCTCCTTGGGGTTGAGCAGCCGGTTGCGTTTTTCCAGCCCCGCGACGATGCGTTCGATGGCGTTGTTGAAGTCCTCCATGGTGACTGCGGCCGCCTTCCGGCGGGTGGCGAGCAGCGTCGCCTCGTTCACCAGATTGGCAAGGTCTGCGCCGGTAAAGCCGGGTGTCAGCGCCGCGATCTCCTCGACATTGACTTCCGGTGCAAGCTTCGCCTTCTTCAGATGCACGTTGAGGATCTGGATGCGTCCTACCTTGTCGGGACGGTCGACGAGCACCTGGCGGTCGAAGCGTCCGGCCCTGAGGAGGGCCGGGTCGAGGATTTCCGGCCGGTTGGTGGCCGCAAGCAGCACGAGCCCGGTCGAGGAATCGAAACCGTCGAGTTCCACCAGAAGCTGGTTGAGCGTCTGCTCCTTCTCGTCGTGGCCGCCTGCAAGCGGGCCGATGCCGCGGGCGCGTCCCAGCGCGTCGAGCTCGTCTATGAAGATGATGGCCGGGGCCTTGGAGCGCGCCTGTTCGAAGAGGTCACGCACGCGGGCGGCCCCGACGCCGACGAACATTTCCACGAATTCGGAGCCGGAGATCGAGAAGAACGGCACCGCGGCCTCGCCCGCGACGGCCCTTGCCAACAGCGTCTTGCCGGTCCCGGGCGGTCCGACGAGCAGAATGCCTTTCGGCATGCGTCCGCCGAGCCGGCCGTAGCCGACGGGGTCCTTGAGGAAGTCGACGATCTCCTTCAACTCGTCTTTGGCCTCGTCGACGCCGGCCACGTCCTTGAAGGTCACGCCCGTATCGGACTGGACATAGACCTTGGCGCGGCTCTTGCCGATCTGCATCAGGCCGCCGCCCAGGCCGCCGGCACCCATGCGCCGCAGCATGAACATCCACACGCCGACGAAGAGCGCCACGGGAATGACCCAGGAAAGGAGGTCTCGCAGGAAGGTGTTTTCCATCTGGCCGGTCACCACCACGCCGTATTGCTGGAACTGCTGGGCGAGGTCGGGTTGAACGCGCGTGGTGATGAAATAGGGGCGTTCGTTCTGCGGTTCCTTGTATCGCCCCTGGATATAGTTGTCGGAGACCGACACTTCGGCGATCTTGCCGTCCTTCAGGTCCGTCTCGAACTGGCTGTAGGGTATCTGCGCAACCTGCGTCGCGGTCGTGAAGAGGTATTGGAACAGCATCAGCCCGAAGAAGGCGGCGACCCAATACCAGACGTGGAACTGCGTCTTCTTGTTCATAAGCATCCTCGCTCCGGAATCCGATTTCATGACTGCCCACGGCTTCCGCCACCGCGGATTAATCTAGGGCCAGTGAGCGCCATTATCCACAGCAGCCGAAACTCCGGTAGACTCTGCCGGGTAACCTCTGGTTCTGGAAAATCCCCTACCGGAAGGTGGTGCGCCGTCCTTTGATCTATGTCATGAATGGGGAAGGGAGGCAGTCTCCGCATTTGGCTTGCTCGGAAGGCCAGACCGGCGAAAACATGTGTGATAGGATTGCACCGGCCCATCCGCAGCGGAAGAGATCGCATGCCCGTCCAGCGTATCAGTTTCTATGTGCTCCTCGTCCTGGTGAGCATCGCCTTCATCGCCATCGTCCTGCCTTTCTATTCCGCGATCTTCTGGGCCGTCGTTCTTGCGATCATCTTCTTTCCACTGCATGCGAGGCTTGAAGCGGGGCTGCACGGGCGTTCGAATGTTGCCGCGGCCATCTCGGTCCTTATCTGCCTTTGCCTCGTTATCATTCCGGGATTGATCGTCCTCAGTTCCCTCGTTCAGCAAGGCAACAACCTCTATCAGCGCATCGACAACGGAGAAATCGACGTCCGGCGGCTTCTCCAGCAACTGCAGGGCGCGTTGCCTCTATTCGTTCAGGATTGGCTTCACAGGCTGGAGTTGAATGGTTTCGGCGAGTTGTGGACTCGCGTCTCCGGCGCGCTCATGCAGGGCGGCGGCTTTTTTGCCGGCAGGGCTCTAAGTCTCGGGCAGAACACGCTTCAGTTTTTCGTCGCATTCGGTGTGATGCTGTATCTGCTGTTCTTCCTGTTTCGGGATGGACGTTCGCTGGCGCGTGTCGTCGGACGTGCGCTTCCGTTGAGCGACGCGCATACCCACCGGTTTAGTTCAAAGTTCATTTCTGTGATCCGGGCGACGGTAAGAGGTAATGTCATCATCGCACTTATCCAGGGATCGATCGGTGGCGTCGCGTTCTGGGCACTTGGGGTTGAGCCGGCCTTGCTCTGGGGTGTGTTGATGAGCCTTCTTTCGTTGCTTCCGGCGGTGGGCGCCGCGCTGGTCTGGGTGCCGACTGCAGCCTACCTCGCGCTCTCCGGGTTCTGGATCAAGGCGGCGATACTGGTGGCGATCGGTGTCCTGGTCATCGGCCTTGTCGACAACCTGCTGAGGCCGCCACTTGTGGGCAAGGAAACCCGCCTGCCGGACTATGTCGTATTGATTTCCACGATCGGCGGGATTTCCCTGATGGGAATAAATGGTTTCGTGATCGGCCCCCTGATCGCGGCGCTCTTCATGGCGGCCTGGGGCATCTTTGTGGAAGAGCAGGACAGGTCCGACACCGAGAGTGGCTGACGCGGAAATAGGCCCGGCTTCATGGAACCATGGATCGGCATCCTTGTTGAGGGATCGCCGGCCTGATCGACAGGCCGCATGATGCATGGAGGAACAGGACATGGCTATGACGCTGACGAGTCCGGCCTTCGCCGAGGGCGAACGTGTGCCGGACAAATATACCCGGCTTGGCGAAAACCAGATGCCGCCGCTGAAATGGAGTGGGGCACCGGAGGGCGCCGGGAGTTTCGCGCTGATCGTCGAGGATCCCGATGCGCCGCGCGGAACGTTTCGCCATTGCGGCATGTTCAACATCCCGAAGGATTGGAGCGAACTGTCGCGGGGCGTCCATGTGAAGTCGAAGGGCGGCGTGCGCTTCTCCCGCAACGACTTCGGCAATACCCGTTATGACGGGCCGCAGCCTCCGAAGGGGCATGGCACGCACCATTACCGTTTCCGCATTGCCGCTCTCGATGTGCCGGAGCTGGAAATGTCGGATATGGCGGACGCGAAATCCATGTGGGATGAGGTGCGCAAGCACACGCTGTCGGAAGCCTCGCTCACCGGCACTTTCGACGTGCATTGAAACACCTCGTCTGAAAACGGCGACCGGCGTTTCACTGACGGCATGCGCAGACCAACCGGCCCAGGCCCGCTGCCGGAATCCGATTGAAGAAAGCGGGCTTCAGCGCAGCTTGTAGGGCGTGGTTTCGCGTATGTTGTGGTCGACGGCGATCTTGCGGCGGAAGGGGGGCACCGCTCGGCTCGTGCAGTTCGGCCGCTCGCAGATGCGGCAGGATATGCCGATCGGATCGAAGCCGGCGCGATCCGCAAGGTTCAGGTCGTCGGCATAGACGAAGGCTTCCGCATAGGAAATCTCGCAGCCGAGCGCCAGCGCGTAGACCGGCTGGTGCGACCGGAAGCCGCCGATGCCCTTGCTCACCTGCGTGGCGAGACAGAGGTAACGCACGCCGTCCGGAGTTTCGGCAAGCTGCCGGATGATGCGCCCCGGCGCCTCGAAGGCCTGGTGCGCGTTCCAGAGCGGACAGGCCGCGCCGAAACGGGCGAACTGCAGCTTGGTGGCGCTGTGCCGCTTGGTGATGTTGCCGGCCCGGTCGATCTTGGCGAAGAAGATAGGCACGCCCTTGAGGCCCGGCCTCTGCAGGGTGGAAAGCCGGTGGCAGACCTGCTCCAGCGAGGCACCGAAGCGCGCTGCCAGAAGCTCGATATCATGCCGGAGCTCCCGCGCCGCCTTGAGGAACGTCTGGTAGGGCATCAGCAGCGCGCCGGCGAAATAATTGTGGAGGCCGATGCGACAGATGTCCACCGCTTCCTCGGTCCGGAAACCCGCATTGCGGGCGATCGTATCGGCGACCGTTCCCGCATGGAGCTGGGCGATCTCCACCGCCACCTGGAAGAGGCGGGTCTGCGCCGGTGCATAGGGGTTCAGCGTCAGCACCCGGGAGGCCGGATCGTAATGGCGGATGGCATGCGCCGCCATAGGCCCATGCACTACGCGCACGCCGAATGCCTTTTCCAGGTAATCCGTCAGCAGCGGATGGCTGTCGGCGGCCGGCAGGCCGAGGTCGAGCGCCAGTTTCTCCGCGGCGATATCGAGTTCGTGCAGATAGTTGTCAACGAAGTGGAAGAAGTCGCGCACCTCGTCATAGGGCGTGGTTTCGGCCGCAGCCGTCCGCCCCAGCCGGTCGTCCATGCCGGCGAGCTGCTCGCCGTTGCGGCGATAGGCCTGGTGGCAGGTGATCAGCGCGTGCGCCAGCCCCGGCGCGCTCTGGGTTACCAGCTTCAGTTCCTGCAGGCTCGGCTGGTAGGTCTCGAACAGCGGGTCGGACAGCGCCTCGGAAAGGGCGGAGAGAAGCCGGTCCGTCTCTCCGGTCGAGATCTCGGCAATGTCGAGCTGGAACTTGTCGGCGAGCGCCAGAAGCACGGCGGCCGAAACCGGCCGCTGGTTGTTCTCGATTTGGTTCAGGTAGCTGGTCGATATGCCGATGCGTTCGGCGAACTGGCTCTGGGTCGCATTGCTCGCGGCCCGCAATTCCCGTACTTTCTTGCCGATAAAGAGTTTTCCGATCGCCATATTCGCAAATTCGCATTTTCGGGTTTGCGATTTTATAATTCCACAAATGCACGCGTTCAACGGTTTTCTGGAATGGGCCGACGGAATAAGGGAAGAGCGAACGCATTCGGGAGTAGTCATGCGCGCAGTTCTGAACGAGGTGGAGAAGCGACGGGCGGAAGCACGGCTCGGCGGCGGCGAGAGACGCATCGCCGCACAGCATGCCAAAGGCAAGCTGACGGCCCGCGAGCGTATTGATGTCCTGCTCGACGAAGGCTCCTTCGAGGAGTTCGACATGTACGTCACCCACCGCGCGGTGGATTTCGGCATGGCGGAACAAAAGGTAGCGGGCGATGGCGTCGTCACCGGCTGGGGCACGATCAACGGCCGCCAGGTCTATGTCTTCTCCCAGGATTTCACCGTGCTCGGCGGCTCGCTCTCCGAAACCCACGCTCAGAAGATCTGTAAGATCATGGATATGGCGGTCCGCGTCGGCGCACCGGTGATCGGGCTCAATGATTCCGGCGGCGCCCGCATCCAGGAAGGGGTCGCCTCGCTGGCAGGCTATGCGGAAGTCTTCCGCCGCAATGCCGAGGCATCGGGCGTCATCCCGCAGATTTCCGTCATCATGGGCCCCTGCGCCGGCGGCGCGGTCTATTCGCCGGCGATGACGGACTTCATCTTCATGGTGCGCGATTCATCCTACATGTTCGTCACCGGCCCGGACGTGGTGAAGACTGTGACCAATGAGATCGTCACCGCCGAAGAACTCGGCGGCGCCGGCACTCATACGAAAAAATCCTCGGTCGCGGATGCCGCCTTTGAAAATGATATCGAGGCGCTGGAAGCGGTGCGTCAGCTCTTCGACTTCCTGCCGCTGAACAACCGCGAAAAGCCGCCGGTCCGGCCCTTCCACGACGATCCGGCCCGGGTGGAGATGCGGCTCGACAGCCTCATCCCCGACAGCCCGACCAAGCCCTACGACATGAAGGAACTGATTTTCGCGATCGCCGACGAGGGCGATTTCTTCGAGATCCAGGAAGCCTTCGCGAAGAACATCGTCACCGGCTTCATCCGGCTTGAGGGACAGACGGTCGGCGTCGTCGCCAACCAGCCGATGGTGCTCGCCGGCTGCCTCGATATCGACAGTTCGCGCAAGGCCGCCCGTTTCGTACGCTTCTGCGATGCCTTTTCGATCCCCATCCTGACGCTCGTCGACGTGCCGGGTTTCCTGCCGGGCGTCGCGCAGGAATATGGCGGAGTCATCAAGCACGGCGCCAAGCTGCTCTTCGCCTATTCCGAAGCGACCGTGCCGATGGTGACCCTGATTACCCGCAAGGCCTATGGCGGCGCCTATGACGTGATGGCCTCCAAGCATATCGGCGCCGATATCAATTACGCTTGGCCGACCGCGGAGATCGCGGTGATGGGCGCCAAGGGTGCGACCGAAATCCTTTACCGCTCCGAGCTTTCCGATGCGGAAAAGATCGCCGCCCGCACGAAGGAATACGAGGAGCGGTTCGCCAACCCGTTCGTGGCGGCCGAGCGCGGCTTCATCGACGAGGTGATCATGCCGCATTCGTCCCGTCGTCGCATCGCCCGCGCCTTTGCCTCGCTGAGGGGCAAGCAGGTGACGACGCACTGGAAGAAGCACGATACGATCCCGCTTTAGAGGACGGAGGAATAGCCATGGCCACTCTTCCCGACATGACGAAGCATCGGGGCTTTCCCTCCGGCATGCCGGGCACGGGAATCCAGTTCGTCATCCGCCGCGCGAACCCGAAGGGCGTGACGCCGATCAAGGCTCTTCCCCGCCGTGCCCGGCCGGGCTCCCAGGAACATCAGGTCGACGCGGCCTTCCTGCATGTGCTCTGGCACCATTTCGGGCCTGAACCCTTCGAGCGCGGCAACCTCGATGCCGCGCGTCTCAGCCTCCTCTTCGGCCGCGAGGTCGTGCCGGCAGAGAAGGATTTCGACCCGGCCTCCTATGAGGCGTTATTGATGATCAACGAGAAGACCGCGCGCCAGAGCTTTCCGGAATCTTTCGAAGACGTGATGGAGGTCTAGGGCGATGCGGGAGAAAATCGTCGTCGCTCATCCCCTCAAGGCGAGCATGAGCAGGCTTTTCGATCCGGAGCGCTGGCTCCGGAAAAGGCTGGAAAGGCAAAGGGCGCACCATGCGTTTGGCGATGATCGTCGCAAGCCCGAGTTGACGCCGGAGGAAGTGCGCCGCGATCATTGGCAGATGCTGCGCTTCATGGGCCTTCATGCGCTTGCCGGCGCGCTCATCGGCGCGGGCGTCGGCACTGCGCTCATCCTGTTCGACATTGGCGGTCTTGGCACACTGGTTGCGCGTTCGGCCAATCCCGTCCTTCCCGTTCTCCTTGTGATCGTCCCCTTTGCCTCGATCTTCGGCGGCGCGGCTGCCGGTTCCGCCATTCTCACCCTTCCTTATGAAAAGAAATACCGCGAGGACGATGATCGCGGTCCGGGAAACTGACCTGATGTTCAAGAAAATCCTTATTGCCAATCGCGGCGAAATCGCATGCCGGGTCATCAAGACGGCCAGGAAGATGGGCATTGCGACGGTCGCCGTCTATTCGGACGCCGATCGTGACGCGCTGCATGTGCGCATGGCCGACGAGGCGGTCCATATCGGTCCTGCGCCGTCGTCCCAGTCCTATATCGTCATCGACAGGATCCTTGATGCGATCCGCAAGACGGGTGCGGATGCCGTCCATCCAGGTTATGGCTTCCTGTCGGAAAATGCCGCTTTCGCCGCAGCGCTCGAAAAGGAAGGCGTCGCCTTCATCGGCCCGCCGGTGAAAGCCATCGAGGCGATGGGTGACAAGATCACCTCCAAGAAGATCGCCGCGGAGGCGGGCGTCAACACCGTGCCCGGCCATATGGGCCTGATCGAGGATGCCGGCGAGGCGGTGAGGATCGCCTCTTCGATCGGCTATCCGGTGATGATCAAGGCGTCGGCCGGCGGCGGCGGCAAGGGCATGCGCATTGCCTGGAACGATCAGGAGGCACGCGAGGGTTTTCAGGCTTCGAAGAACGAGGCGAAAAGCTCCTTTGGCGACGACCGGATCTTCATCGAGAAATTCGTCACCGAGCCGCGCCATATCGAGATCCAGGTGCTCGGCGACAGGCACGGCAGCACGCTTTACCTCGGCGAGCGCGAATGCTCCATCCAGCGCCGCAACCAGAAGGTCATCGAGGAGGCGCCGTCGCCCTTCCTCGATGCTGCCACCCGGCGTGCCATGGGCGAGCAGGCAGTGGCGCTGGCAAAGGCGGTCGGCTATTTCTCCGCCGGCACGGTGGAGTTTATCGTCGACGGCGCTCGCCAATTCTACTTCCTCGAAATGAACACCCGCCTGCAGGTGGAGCATCCGGTGACCGAACTCGTCACCGGCATCGACCTCGTGGAACAGATGATCCGCGTCGCCGCCGGCGAGAAATTGTCCTTCGGCCAGGACGACGTGAAGCTGAATGGCTGGGCGATCGAAAGCCGGCTCTATGCGGAAGACCCGTATCGCAACTTCCTGCCGTCGATCGGCCGGCTGATGCGCTATCGCCCGCCGGTGGAGGGCCGGCAGGATGACGGCACGGTGATCCGCAACGATACCGGTGTCTTCGAGGGCGGCGAGATCTCCATGTATTACGACCCGATGATCGCCAAGCTCTGCACCTGGGCTCCCGATCGCGAAAAAGCGATAGACGCGATGGGTGCTGCGCTCGACGATTTCGAGGTGGAAGGCATCGGCCACAACCTGCCCTTCCTCTCGGCGGTCATGGGGCAAGAGCGGTTCCGCTCCGGCCGGCTGACGACCGCCTATATCGCCGAGGAATTCCCGGACGGTTTTGCGGGCATCGAGCCGGATGCATCGTCGGCCCGGTCGCTTGCGGCCATCGCGGCATTGATCAATCAGGCGCTTCAGGAAAGGGCGGTGCAGATTTCGGGCACGATCGGCAATCACCGCCGCGTCGTCGGCCGGGAATGGGTGATGGCGCTCGCCGGCCTTACGGAGGCCGTGACGCTCGAAACCGGCCCGGATGGCGCCTCCGTGATCTTTTCCGATGGCGAACGGCTTTCGGTGGCGAGCGGCTGGGTGCCGGGCCAGAGCCATGCGAGTTTCCATGTCGGCAGCGAGTCGATGGGCGTGAAGGTCGATCTCGCCGGCTCCGCCATCCGCCTTCGCTGGCGCGGCATGGACGTGACCGCCCGTGTCCGCTCCCCGCGTGTCGCCGAGCTTGCCCGCCTGATGCCGAAAAAACTGCCGCCGGATACGTCGAAAATGTTGCTGTGCCCCATGCCTGGCGTCATCACGTCGGTTGCGGTCAAGGTGGGCGATTCCGTGGAGGCCGGTCAGACGCTGGCGACCGTGGAAGCCATGAAGATGGAAAACGCGCTGAAGGCGGAGAGACAGGGCGTGGTCAAACGCGTCGCCGCGGTGGTCGGCCAAAGCCTCGCGGTCGACGAACTGATCATGGAGTTCGAGTAGCCAGGGGCAAGTACGGGAGACGAGGACAGAAATGGAATGCCGGATGATAGAATCAAGGACTTGTGGGAAATTTAGCCTCTCATTATCCCCATGATCATGTCCGGTGCCATGCTGTGTCCGTCCCGCATCGGATACACCGGAAGGCGTTCCGGCGGTCCGAAGGACGGGCCGGCGCGGGCGGTGAGGGTAGGACGCGAAACCTCATCGTCCGGGTCCGCGGAAAATGGTCTCCCTCCGGCGACACGGGGGAAGCGAAAAGGTTACGGACCGGCCTTTCGCTTCTGGTGCCCGAACAGCGTGCCGGGCGTGCCTGTGCGGCACACATAGTGGCCCGACGGATGGTTTCGCCGGATTTTTGTCCGTCCGAACACATCGAGAAACCGGCGGCAAAAGACCGTCCGGAAGGGCCAAGGCAGAGGGACCGGAGTCGCGGGCACAAACCGCCGAACGGGGCGCTGAGAGGTGTCACCTAAACTAAAAACTTAAGAGGCAGCTTTCAGCGCCCCGTCCGAACACTAGATAAACCACGGATCGAAAGATCGCGTGTCCAAAGGCGCATGTCGAGGAGCATTCGATGTCCAGGAAGACCGTAAAAGACTGGGAAACACTGGCCGAAAAGGAGCTGAAGGCGTCGCCGGAAACGCTCGTCTGGCACACCGCCGAGGGCATCGACGTCAAGCCGCTCTATACCGCTGAGGACCTCGAGGGCATCGAGCATCTGAACTCGCTTCCCGGCTTCAAGCCCTACGTACGCGGGCCGCGCGCCACCATGTATGCCGGCCGCCCCTGGACGATCCGGCAATATGCCGGCTTTTCGACGGCCGAAGAGTCCAACGCCTTCTATCGGCGAAATCTCGCCGCCGGCCAGAAGGGCCTTTCCGTCGCCTTCGACCTTGCCACCCATCGCGGCTACGACTCGGACCATCCGCGCGTCGAGGGCGATGTCGGCAAGGCGGGTGTCGCGATCGACTCGGTCGAGGATATGAAGATCCTCTTCGACGGCATTCCGTTGAAGGAAATGTCCGTCTCCATGACCATGAACGGCGCGGTGATCCCGATCCTCGCCTCCTTCATTGTCGCCGGCGAAGAACAGGGCTGTTCGCGGGCCGAGCTTTCCGGAACCATCCAGAACGACATTTTGAAGGAGTTCATGGTCCGCAACACCTATATCTACCCGCCGGAACCCTCGATGCGGATCGTCGCCGACATCATCGAGTATACGGCGAAGGAGATGCCGCGCTTCAATTCGATTTCCATATCCGGCTACCATATGCAGGAAGCGGGCGCGACGCTGGTGCAGGAGCTCGCCTTCACGCTCGCCGACGGCCGCGAATATGTGCGCGCTGCCCTCGCCAAGGGCCTGAACGTCGATGATTTCGCCGGCCGGCTTTCCTTTTTCTTCGCGATCGGCATGAACTTCTTCATGGAGGCGGCGAAGCTTCGCGCTGCGCGCCTGCTCTGGTCGCGCATCATGGAGGAGTTCAAGCCGCAGAAGGCGTCATCCCTGATGCTGCGCACTCATTGCCAGACGTCCGGCGTGTCGCTGCAGGAACAGGACCCCTACAACAACGTCATCCGCACCGCCTATGAGGCGCTGTCGGCGGCGCTTGGTGGCACGCAGTCGCTGCATACCAACGCGCTCGACGAGGCGATGGCGCTGCCGACGGATTTCTCCGCCCGCATCGCCCGCAATACGCAGCTCATCCTCCAGCACGAAACGGGCGTGACGAAAGTGGTCGATCCGCTGGCCGGCTCTTATTATGTCGAAAGCCTTACCAACGAGCTTGCGGAAAAGGCCTGGGCGCTGATCGGGGAAGTCGAGGCGATGGGCGGTATGACCAAGGCCGTCGCCGAAGGCCTGCCGAAACGGATGATCGAGGAGGCGGCTACCCTTCGCCAGGCTGCCGTCGACCGTGGCGAGGAGATCATCGTCGGGGTCAACAAATACCGGCTGGAGAACGAGGACGAGCTCGACATTCTGGCGATCGACAATACCGCCGTGCGCAAGGCGCAGGTGAGGCGGCTGGAAGAGGTCCGCCGCCGGCGCGATCCGAGGAAAGTCGAAGAGACGCTTGGTGTGCTTTCCGAGGTCGCCCGTACCGGCAAGGGCAATCTCCTCGAAGCGGCGGTCGAGGCGGCTCGCGCCCGCGCCACCGTCGGCGAAATTTCCGACGCCATGCGAAAGTCCTTCGGCGATCATTCCGCAGTGCCGGAAGTGGTGGGAGATATCTACGGCCCGGCCTATGACGGGGATCCCGAATACAAGACGCTCGTCAGCCGCCTGAGCGGCTATAGCAAGGCGTCCGGCAGGCCGAAGGTCATGGTCGCCAAGCTCGGCCAGGACGGCCACGACCGCGGCGCCAAGGTGATCGCGTCCGCCTTCGGCGACATCGGCTTCGACGTGCTGGCCGGCCCGCTCTTCCAAACACCGGAGGAGGCGGCCGATCTCGCGGTGAAGGAAAAGGTGCAGGTGGTCGGCATGTCCTCGCTCGCCGCCGGTCACAGGACGCTGGCGCCGCAGCTTGTCGAGGCGCTGAAGAAGAAAGGGGCGGACAATGTGATCGTCGTGGTCGGCGGTGTCGTGCCCCGCCAGGACTATGATTTCCTTCTGGAACACGGTGTTTCAGCCGTCTTCGGCCCCGGCACCAATGTGCTGGACGCCGCCAACAAGGTCCTCGACCTGCTTGAGGGCAAGCGGAGGAACATCTGACGGCTCGAGCGGGATGCCGAAAAGTGTGGGCGGTTTTCGGTTAAGATCCCGCTCTAACTTTTTGATCTATCGCGCCAGCATGGCGCGGGCGCTGCCGGCATCGGTGATCAATACGTTGATCAGGCCGCTTTCCGCCACGGCGTGCAGGATCCTGTGTTTGTGCGCCCCGCCGGAGGCGACGATCCGGCAGTCGATCCTGCGGAAATCCGTGAGTTCCGGCGAGAGCACCTGGCGGTTCAGCGGATGGTCGATCTCCCGCCCGGAAGTGTCGAGATAACGGCCCATCAGGTCGCCCACCGCGCCGGCATCTCTCAGGATCGCCTCGTCCATGCCTTCCGGCAGGCCGTAGCGCACCTGCAGCGATTGCTGCGACACGTCGCCGACGCTAAGGTAGGCGACATCCACCTCGCAGATCTGCTTGAACGTCTTCTGGAAGACGCCCTGCGAGATGATCGCGTCGCGCGATTCCGCGCTGTCGGCATAGATCGGCGCTGCAAAATAACGGCATTGGGCGTTCAGCACCTGGGCAAAGCCGCGGACGATCTCGAACGTGTTGATCTCCGAGCCGTGGGTCAGCCCGCCCATCATCGAACGCACCCTGATCTGCGGCTCGTTGAGCGAAGGCATGTGGTGGATTGTCTCGCGCAATGTGGAGCCCCAGCCGATCCCGATCGAGGCGGGCTTCTGCGTCTGGATCAATCTGCCGAGAAAACCCGCGGCACCCCGCCCGAGCACGGAATGAAGCAACCCCGGATCGCTTGGGCTCGGCACCACCACGGCGTCCTTCAAACCAAACCGTTTCCTGAGCTTGGCTTCCAGTTCGACGCTTTCGGAAAGCACGGCATCGAAGCTGATCCGCACCACACCTGTTTCCAGTGCTTCCGACAGAATTTCGTTGACCCGCCGCCGGGTGACGTTCATCCGCTCGGCGATCTGCTGCTGGGTCAACCCTTCCACGTGGTAGAGCCAGGCCGCTCGCACCATCAATTCGCGATTTTCCATCTTAAAGCCCCATTGTGCTCATATGTCACATGCGTGTAACATATGTAACGTAACCCGCTCGTGTCATGGCTAACCCAGAGCGGGAAAAATGGCCAGAACCTAACAGAGGCGGGCCACGCAAGGGGCCCAGGAAACCCAAGGAACCGAAACATGGCTTCGACATATGTGAAATCGGTGGCCGGCCTGCTTGCCGCCGGCGCGCTGCTGATGGGCGCGACGGGTGCTGCGGCTGCGGAACGCGTCAAGATCGAATGGTGGTATGCGATCTCCGGCAAGCTCGGCGAGACCGTTCAGCAGCTCATCTCGGACTTCAACAAGTCGCAGGACAAGTACGAGGTCGTCGGCACCCACAAGGGCAATTACGAAGAGACGATGGCGGCCATGGTCGCCGCCTACCGCGTCAACCAGCAGCCGGCTATCCTTCAGTCGGCCGAACGCGGCTTCATGACCATGCTGAATTCCGGGGCCATCATTCCGGCCGACGAACTGATGGCCAAGCAGGGCTACAAGATCGACTGGAACGATTTCGTCAAGCCGGTCGCCGGCTTCTATATCGTCAACGGCAAGCCGGCGGCTCTGCCCTTCAACTCGTCGACCCCGATCCTCTGGTACAATGCCGATGCCTTCAAGGCAGCCGGCTTCGATGCACCGGCCGACACCTGGCAGGATCTCGAAAAGCAGCTCTATGCGCTGAAGGAAAAGAAAGTCACCGATTGCCCGATGGCGCTTCCGGGCGACTACCAGTGGAGCCTGATCGAGAACTATTCGGCGATCAATGATCAGCCCTTCGGCACCAAGGCCAACGGTTACGCCGGTCTCGATACCGAATTCGTCTACAACAAGACCTCCGTGGTCGGCCAGGTCGCGCGGCTGAAGAAGTGGATCGACGACGGCGTGCTGAAGATCGCCGGCCAGGGTGTTTCCCCGATCAGCCTCTACACCTCCGGCACCTGTGCCTCGATCATCAATTCTACGGCCAGCCATTCGGCCGTCGAGGCGGATGCCAAGTTCAAGTGGAGCGCAGCTGTCATGCCGCATGAGGAAGGCGTCCAGCCGAAGAACAGCACGATCGGCGGCGCTGCGCTCTGGGCGATCAAGGGCAAGCCGGAAGAGGTTCAGGCCGGTGTTGCAGCCTTCTTCAACTATGTCGCCCAGCCGAACGTTCAGGAATGGTGGAGCAAGTCGACCGGCTATGTTCCGGTGACCAATGCCGCCTACGCCAAGATGAAGCAGGAAGGCTATTTCAAGGATCATCCGACCCGCGAGATCGCCATCGAACAGCTTTCGCGCGGCGAGCCGAACGACAATTCGCGAGGTTTCCGCTTCGGCAACCATAACCAGGCGACGGCGATCCTGCTCGAGGAGATGCAGGCGGTCTGGACCGGCAAGAAGACGCCGCAGGAGGCTCTGGACTCTTCGGTCAAGCGCGGCAATGAAATCCTGCGCCAGTACGAGAAGCTCCATGCCGGCAAGTGATGCCTTGAGACTGGACGAGGGCGCGGCGACGCGCCCCCGTTTTCCGTTGCTGCCCTGGTTGGGTTCGCTTGTCGGGTCGTCCGAAACCGGGCTCAAGGCATCGCATTTCCGGCGGCCCTGGCTGGCGGCGGGCCTGGTTGCTCCGCAACTTCTGATCCTGCTCTTTTTCTTCTTCATTCCGACTTGGAAGGCGCTGTCGCTTGCCTTCGTGCAGGTCGATCCGTTCGGCGGGACGATGATCTTCGTCGGGCTGGATAATTTTACGACCCTGTTTTCGAGCCCGGAATATCGCGACAGCGCGGTGCTTACCCTCTGGTTCACCACCGTCCAGTCCGTCGTCACGCTTCTGGTCGCCGGTCTGCTCGCCTTCGCCACCGATCAGGTCATGCGCGGCAAGGCGATCTACAAGGGCGTCATCCTCCTGCCCTACGCCATCGCGCCGGCAATTTCGGGCGTGCTCTGGGCCTTTCTCTTCAATCCGACGGTCGGCCCGCTGGCGCACATGCTGCATGACCTGGGCTTCGCCTGGGACCCGAACCGCCGGCCCTTCGATGCATTGCTGCTGGTCTCGGTCGCGGCGGTCTGGAAGCATATCTGCTACGACTACATCTTCCTTGTCGCGGCCTTCCTCGCCGTGCCGGCTTCCGTCATCGAAGCCGGCGCGATAGACGGCGCCCGGCCGGTAAGGCGCTTCCTGACGATCACGCTGCCGATGGCCGCACCGACGATCTTCTTCCTGATCGTCATGAATTTCGTCTACGGCCTCTTCGAGACCTTCGGCATCATCGACACGATCACCCAGGGCGGCCCGGCCGGCAGCACCAACACCCTGGTCTACAAGGTCTACCAGGATGGTTTCCGCCAGCTCGATCTCGGCTCGTCGGCCGCGCAATCCGTGGTGCTGATGGCGATCGCCATCCTTTTCACCGTCCTGCAGTTCCGCGCCGTCGAGCGCAAAGTCAATTACCAGGTGTGATCATGGTCGAACGTCACATTGGTCTCTCCATCTTCTGTCATGTGGTGCTGCTGCTCGGCGCCGCCGCGGTCGGCATGCCGCTCTATTTCGCCTTCGTCGCCGGTTCGCTGACGGTCGGTGAGGTGCAGCAGGTGCCGTTCCCGCTGCTGCCGGGTGAACATTTCGTCGAAAACACCATAGGTGCCTGGAATGAAGGTGATTTCGGCCAGCTCTATATCAACTCCCTCATCGTCACGGTCGGCATCGTCGTCGGAAAGCTTGCGGTCTCGATCATCGCCGCTTTTGCGGTCACCTACTTCCGCTTTCCCTTCCGCATGACTGCCTTCTGGCTGATCTTCATCTCGCTGATGCTGCCAGTCGAAGTGCGCATCATCCCGACCTACGAGGCGGTGGCGGATGCCGGCGGGCCGCTCCGCTCCTTCTTCCAAGCGATCGGCCTGACCGGTTTTCTTGCCAACACCACCGGTTACCAGCTGGATGCGGCGTTGCAGTGGAACATGGTCAACACCTATGGCGGTTTGATCCTGCCGCTGATCGCCTCGGCCTCGGCGACTTTCCTGTTCCGCCAGTTTTTCCTGACCGTGCCGGACGAGCTCTGCGAGGCGGCGAAGCTCGACGGTGCCGGGCCATTGAAATTCTTCCGGGACGTGCTTCTGCCGCTCTCCAGCGCCAACATCGCGGCGCTGTCGATCATCCTCTTCCTTTACGGCTGGAACCAGTATCTCTGGCCGCTGCTCTTCACCACCGAGAAGGAAATGTACACGGCGATGATCGGGCTGAAGGACCTGATCCCGGTGGCGGATGCGCAACCGGCCTGGAACATCGCCATGGCGGCTTCCTTCTTCGTCATGGCGCCGCCCGCCCTCGTCATTCTGCTGATGCAACGCTGGTTCACCAAGGGTCTGGTGGATTCAAGCAAGTAAGGAGGTATTTCCGATGTCCACACCCATCATCGTCGGCCATCGCGGCGCCCGCAATCTCTGGGCTGAGAACAGCCTCACCGGCTTTCGCAATCTGCTTGCGCTTCCGGTGGAATCCGTCGAGTTCGACGTGCATCTGACCGCCGCGGGCGAGCTTCTCGTCATCCATGACGCGACGCTCGACCGCACGACGGAACGCACCGGCCGCGTCGCTGATCTCGCCGCCGGCGAATATCGCTCAGTCATCCTCAAGGGCACGGACGAGCGCATCCCGACGCTTGCCGAAGTGCTGGAAATCTACGCCCCGACCGGCCTCGAACTGCATGTGGAGCTGAAGGCCGATGCCGATGGCAAGCCCTACGAAGGCCTCGAAACCGCCGCTGCTGCGGAGATCGACCGCTTCGGTCTTGCAGACCGTTCCTTCCTGACGAGCTTCAACAGCGACGTCCTGAAGAAGGTCGGCGAGGTAGCGCCACATATCCGCCGGCTCTCCTCGCTCAGCCACAAGTCCGTCGAGGCCCGAGGTCTGCGGCAGTCGGTCGAAGCCATGCTGCGGGTCTCGGATGTGCTTGCCGTCGAAAAGGCATTGCTGTCCGAGGAATGGGATCTGCTCTCGGCGCTGATTCCTGCTGAAAGGCTTGGTGCCTGGGTGCCGAACGACCTGGACGACCTCTCATTCTGGCTGAAGCAGCCGATCCGCCAGATCACCACCGACCGGCCGGATCTGGCCGTCAAGGCACGCGAAGGACTACATGATGCGCATTGACCGGCGGAGCTTCCTGGCAAGCGGACTGGCAGCGGCGGCCGTCTGGCGGCCGCTTGGGTCCGCGCGTGCGGAAAGCTTCAAGACCGATCCGTTCGCGCTCGGCGTCGCATCGGGTTCGCCGAGAACCGATAGCGTCGTGCTGTGGACCCGACTGATCCTGGAGGATGCGTCGGCGGCCGTATCCGCCGATCCCTTCGCGCCGGACCCGCAGTCGGTCGCCGATCCGATCGACGTGGAATGGATGGTGGCCGAGGACGAGGCGTTTTCCAAGCCTGTCCAGTCCGGCCTCGTCCGTGCCGTGCCGGAATTCGCCCATTCGGTGCATGTGGAGGTGAAGGGGCTGCAGCCCGGCCGCTGGTATTTCTATCGGTTCCGTTCGGGAGATGCGGAAAGCCTGGTCGGCCGCACCAAAACAGCGGCCGAAAGTACCGATGCCTTCCGTCTCGCCTTCGCATCATGCCAGCAATACGAGCAAGGCTTCTACAGCGCCTATGGCGACATGGCGGGAAAAGACCTCGATCTTGTCGTGCATCTCGGGGATTACATCTACGAGCGGAGTTATGGCGCTGAACTGGTGCGCAAGCACGGAACCGGCGTGCCCTCCATGCTCTACGAATATCGCGACCGCTATGCGCTCTACAAATCGGACCCGCAATTGCAGGCGGCGCATGCAGCCTTCCCCTGGCTTGCGGTCTGGGACGATCATGAGGTCATCAACAACTATGCCAATGATCGCGCGCCGGACGCGCCGGCTTCGACGGCCTTTATTGCCCGCCGCCGCGCCGCCTATCAGGCCTGGTTCGAGCACATGCCGGTACATCCAAGCCTTGCCAATGGCTTCGACGCGCTGCGCATCTACGATCACCATCGCTTCGGTAACCTGCTCGGACTGACGCTGCTCGACACGCGGCAATATCGCTCGCCGCAGCTCCAGGGGGCTGCCGCCGGGGATCGACCTGAACGAACCATGCTCGGCCCGGTGCAGGAGGAATGGCTCGGCAAGACGCTTGCCGGTTCCCAGGCAAAGTGGAACGTCATCGCCCAGCAGACCCTGCTGTCCGAGCGCGACACCAAGGCGGGTCCTGAGACGGGCTACAATCTGGATGGCTGGGATGGATATCACGCTGCGCGCGGCCGTCTCCTCGATGCCGTACAGTCGTCTGCCGTGCGCAATCCCGTGATCATCGGCGGCGACCTGCACGCCTTTTATGCGGCTGACGTGAAGCGCGACTTCGCGGACGAAAAGGCGACGCCCATCGCCACCGAGTTCGTCGGCGGCTCGATCACGTCCGATGCACCGTCCGAAAAGAGTCTTGCCACGGCGCTTGCCGAAAACCCGCACCTCAAGTTCGCCTCGGACAAGCATGGCTATGCCATCATGCGCTTGAATGACCGGTCGACCGAGGTGGATTTCGTCGGCATCGCAGACCGCAAGCAGCAGAATTCTCCGGCCAGCGTTTTCCAGAGCTTCGCCGTCGCCGACGGTGCAGCCGGCGTCAACCGGCTCTGACGCACCACTGAAATTGGACTCCCATGCAGATTGATCTTCTGATTTTCGATTGTGACGGCGTGCTGATCAACAGCGAGCCGATCGCCAGTTGCACGCTTGCCAAAGCCTTGCAGAATGCCGGCGCTTCCATCACCGCGGAAGAGGTCCTGATCCGCTTCACCGGCAATTCGCCGGATGTCATCCGCCGCATCTGCGCCGATGAACTCGGCCTCGAAAACCTCGATGCGGTGTTTGAGGCTTGGCATCTCGACATCTATCCGGAATTCGCCCGTTCATTGGAGCCGATGGCGGGCATGGAAGAACTCGTCCGGTCGCTGCCGCATAAAAAATGCGTCGCTTCCAATAGCTCGACGGACCGGCTGTCGAAGAGCCTCGGCCTGCTCGATCTCTGGCACGCATTTGCGCCCTCGGTCTTCAGCTCCGACCGGGTGGCACGGCCAAAACCGGCGCCCGACCTTTTCCATTTCTGCGCCAAGGCCTTTGCCGTCGATCCGAAGAATTGCGTAGTGATCGACGACAGCAGCCACGGCATTACGGGGGCGAGGGCCGCGGGTATGGTGCCGATCGGCTTTGTCGATCCTGCCGACCCGCGGCCTGGCCGCGCCCAGGCTCTCAAGGAGGCGGGGGCTGCTCTGGTGGCGACCGGAGCCGGGGAACTGGAAAAGGCGCTCGCCCGCCTCGAGGCGCTGCAGGCCGTCTAGGTCTGTTCGGCCGGCTTGCAAACAAACAACGCCGCTGTCATCCGGCTGTAAAACTCGCGCCTTAAGAAACCGTCAGCAAGATTGCACGGCTGTGCAAGAGAGGGTTTCGATGGAGCGGGGCGGATTTCTGGAATTGCGTGGCGTCGCGAGCCGTTACGGTTCCACGCAGGTTCTGGCCGACATCGACCTGTCGATTTCGAAAGGCGAGTTCGTGGCGCTGCTCGGCGCGTCCGGCTGCGGCAAGACCACGCTTCTGAGATTGTTAGCCGGCTTCATCGGCCCGTCGGCCGGCGAGGTGAAGGTGCGCCATCGCGATGTGACGCACCTGCCGCCGGACAAGCGCGGCATGGCGCTGGTCTTCCAGTCCTATGCGCTCTGGCCGCATATGACCGTTGCCCAGAACATCGGCTACGGACTGAAGTTGAAGGGCGTGCCGCGCACCGAGATCGCCACTCGCGTCGCCGCGATGCAGTCGCTGCTCGGCCTCGACGGGCTGGAGGCGCGCAAGCCTTCGGCGCTGTCGGGTGGCCAGCGTCAGCGCGTAGCGCTTGGCCGGGCGCTCGCCGTCGATCCGGAAATCCTGCTGCTCGATGAGCCGCTGTCGAACCTCGATGCCCGTATCCGCCTGACGGTCCGTCACGAACTCCGGGCGCTGCAGAAGCGGCTCGGCATCACGGCGATCCACGTCACCCATGACCGCGAGGAAGCCATGGTCATGGCCGACCGCATCGTCATCCTGAATGCGGGGAAGATCGCCCAGCAAGGAACCCCGGAAGAGGTCTACAACTGTCCGGCCTCGGCTTTCGTCGCCGCCTTCATGGGGGCCGAGAACGTGATCCACCTCGATGGAGTGCGGGTGGGCGGCCAGTTCGTGATCGCCGAAGGCGCAGCCAACGCAGTGGCCGGCGTGCCGGTTCTCGATCGCCCGCTGACCTCTGGCCCCGTCGAAGCCCGGTTCCGCCCGGAAGCCGCGCGCCTCCTTGCGGAAGGCGAGATCGCGACGGTTGGTTCCGGCATTACATTTCGGGGCGAGGTCGCCGCCGTCAGCTATCCCGGCGGCCATTGGCGCCATGTGGTCCGGATCGGGCAGACCGAGATCATGGCCGATGGGACCCAGGCCTTCGAGCCGGGTGCCCGCGTCGCCGTCCATGTCCCGGCGGAAGCGCTTTTCCTCTTCAATGCGCCGGCGAATGAGCCGGCCTCCACCGTTTCCCGGGCACCGTCCGGGAAAGTTTACGCCTGACTTTTTGAAACTCGACTTTTCAACTCACGGAGAACACCCATGAAGAGAATGTCCTACGCGGCCTTTGCCGTCGCTTTCGCAGCCCTTCCGCTCCATGCGGAAGAGCTGACGGTCGCGACCGCCGGCGACCAGAACATGGTCGATTATATCAACCAGTATCTTGGGCCCCTTTTCGAGAAGACCTATCCGGGCAATACGGTCCGCGCCGTCGGCACCGGCCCCGGCGATGCCGGTTCGCAGAAGATCCTCGAGCGCTTCGACGCCCAGGCTGCCGCCAAGGCGGAAAAGTGGGATGTCGACGTTGCCGTCGTGCACGAGAAGTTCGTCGGCCCGATGGTCGCCAAGGACTATCTCGCCAAGTATCGCGGTGACATCGACACCGGCAAGCTCGTCACCCGCGCCAATGCGAAGATGGCGCTCGGCGCCAATGTCGACGGCTATGTCATGCCGATGTTCAACAGCCAGACGGCGATCGCCTACAATCCCGATCTTGTTCAGAATCCGCCGAAATCCTATGCGGAACTGGCCGAATGGGCGAAGGCCCATCCGAAGCAGTTCGGCTACAACGGCATCAAGGGCGGCGCTTCGGGCGTCAGCTTCGTCATGGGCTGGATCTATGCCTTCGGCGGCGGCGATGCCAACACGCTGATGAACGGCCCGTTCAAGGAAGAGGAAACGAAGAAGTGGGATGCGGCCTTCAAGAGCCTCGCCGACTTCACCACCAATGCGACGCTCACCCCCGGCAATGCCGGAACGCTCGATCTGCTCTCTCGCGGTGAAATCGCCATGGGTCCGGTCTGGGTCGACATGTTCTACTCCTGGCAGGCGAACGGCCAGTTGCCGCCGACGCTGAAGCTCATGCTGCCGGCCCCGGGCATGCCGGGCCAGCCGATGCACTACGTCATGCCGGAAAAGACGGCCCACAAGGGCCTGGCGGAAAAGTTCATCGCGCTTGCCACTAGCCCGAAGGTCCAGGCCGAAGGCATCGTCAAACGCTTCAACTGGTATCCGGGCATCGACGCCGACAAGGTCAAGGCCGAACTCGATGACGCCACCTGGAACAAGCTCTTCGTGGACATCACGCCGGAAGATCTTGCGGCCAAGGGCAAGCCCTTCCCGATCGCGCCCTATAACAACGCGATCCTGGAAGCCTACGAAAAGTCGGTCAAGTAAGCTGCGCTGCGTTCGGCCTATGCCCCTCACCCCAACCCTCTCCCCGCAGGCGGGGAGAGGGGACTTGCCACGCTCGAATATCGAGTGGGCCGGAGAGGGCGCCGCGTTGGTCCTTCTCCCCGCTCGCGGGAGAAGGTGCCGGCAGGCGGATGAGGGGCAATTCCATCGAGTTCGAAAAATGTCCAAACGTCTCCTCGGTCTCCTCCTCGTGCTGCCCGCGCTTGCGGTGATCGTCCTCCTGTTCATCCTGCCGCTCGTCATGTCGGCGGTCGGCGCCTTCCAGGTGGACGGGGCATTCGGCTGGGGCAATTTCGCCAAGACCTTCGACCTCTACACGAAGGATATCGTCTTTTCCGTCGTCATCATCGCGCTGTCGACGGTGCTGATCGGCATCGCCTCGATTGCGATCGGCGGTTATCTGACGCTCGGCGAACATCCGGTCGCGGTGGCGATCCTGCGCTTTCTCTATCGCTGGCCTATGTTCATTCCGTTCATCGTCGTCGGGCAGATCCTCCGCACCTTCCTCGCCAAGAACGGCATGATGAACAACACTTTCATCAGTCTCGGCCTGCTGACCCCGCTCGATGCCCAGAGCTTTCTCGACTGGCGCGGCATCGTCATTGCCTTCGTCTGGAAGCAGACGCCTTTCGTGGCGCTGCTCGTCGCCGGCGCCATGGCTTCGGTCAACCGCGATACGATCGAGGCGGCCCGCAATCTCGGCGCCTCGCGCTTGCGCGTTCTCATCGAAATCCTCGTGCCGCAGGTAGCGATGACGCTGACCGTCGGCCTCATCCTCTCCTTCGTCACCATGATGTCGGTGCTTTCCGTGCCTCTGATGATCAACGCCCAGTCGCCGACCATGCTGACCGCCGACATTGCTTTCCGCGTCAATTCCTACGGGGATTACGGTGTCGCCAATGCGCTTGGCCTCGTCTCGCTCGTGCTCGCCTCGTCCGTTGCGTGGATTTACCTGCGCGCCAGCCTCAAGGAACGCGCATGACCGCCTCCGTCGTGACCGGCCGCCGCAATCCTCTCGCTGCCCTCTGGTGGGTGCCGCGCGGCATCGTCTTCGGGCTGATGGCCTTCTTCATCTTCGGCCCGCTTTTCAACATGCTGCTCTGGACGGTGGCGGAAAAGTGGTATTTTCCCCATAGCTTCCCGTTGGAATACGGTTTCGGCTCCTGGGCAAAAGTGTTCGCACCGCGCGGCGGGGCGGTGGAGTCGCTGACCAATTCGCTGATCGTCGCGCTTCTGACCGTCGTCGTCTCGTTGCTTCTGGCAATTCCGGCCGGCTATGCACTGGCGCGGCTGAAGCTGCCCCTGAGAGGGTTGATCCTGCTTGCCTTCCTGATCCCGCAGGCGTTCCCGAACCTGACGGTCTACGTCAATGTCGCGCGCATCTTCTACGAAATCCGCTTGAACGGCACGATACCGGGCGTGGTGCTGGTGCATGTCTCGCATGGTCTCGTCTATGCGGTCTGGATCGCAACCGCCGCGTTTTCCGCCATCGACGTGGAGCTTGAGCAGGCGGCGCGCAACATCGGCGCCGGTGCGATGCGCACCTTCCTGGACGTGACGCTGCCGCTTGCCGCACCCGGCCTGATGGCAAGCGCCATCTTCGTTTTCCTGGAATCGCTCGATGAATTCACCGGCAGCTATTTCGTCGGCGCACCGGACGTGAACATGCTGCCCTTGCTGCTTTATACCGCAGGCGCCGGCGGCAATTACCAGATCGCGTCGATCACTGCCCTCCTGTTGCTCGTTCCGTCGCTGGTCTTCATGGCTGTCGTCGAGCGCTTCCTGAAGGCGGACGTCCTTTCGCGCGTGGGACATTGAGGAGAGCATGAAGGACGAAAAGAGAATGCGCTTCGTCAGCGCCGAACAGGTTGCCCGGCTCGCCGGAGTGTCCCGCTCGGCGGTCTCCCGCACCTTCACGCCGGGCGCCAGCGTGGCGCCTGCGACGCGCGAAAAGGTCCTGCGTGCGGCCGATGAGCTGGGCTACCACGTTAACGACCTGGCGCGCGGCGTGCTCGCCAACCAGAGCCGGCTGGTGGGCATCGTCGCCACCAAGCCCGAACTCGGCTTCCGAGCCCATCTGACCGCAGCGCTCGCCAAGGCGCTGATCAGACGCGGCAGCATTCCGATCCTCATCAATACCGGCCAGGCGGAGGAGGAGTTGCTCGCCGCCCAGAAGATGCTGATCGGCCATCGCGCCGAGGCGACGATCATTCTCTCCGGCTCGCCGCCGGCGAGCTTCTTCGAGCTTGCCCAGCGAAACGGCCAGCCGCTCGTGGTCATCGGCCGCTCGGAACCCGACGCCGACCATGTCCGTGCTGGCAATTCCGAGGCCTCGCGCAACGCCGCCACCGCCTTCTTCGCCGCCGGCCGCCGCCGGCTCGCCGTGATCGGATCCGGGTCCGGCACGCCGAGCATCATGGAACGCGAAAGCGCTTTCCTTTCCGCGGCCCGTGCGCTGGGCGCCGAGGTGACGGCGGCAAGGGGGCCGGATTCGGACTACGACAGCGGCATTGTCGCGGCCCGTGAGCTGTTCCTGTCCGATGAGAAGCCGGATGCGGTCTTCTGCGCCAACGACCAGATCGCCTTCGGCCTGATGGATTTCGTCCGCACCGAACTTGGCCTGCGGGTGCCGGATGATGTGGCGGTGATCGGTTTCGACGACGTGCCGGAGGCGGCCTGGCTGAGCTACGGCCTCACGACTTTCAGGCAGGACCCGGCGATCATGGCGACCCGCGCCGTCGAGCTTCTGGAGCGCCGGCTTGAAAACCCCGATGCCGCGCCGGGCTACGAACGGGTCATTCCCGAGCTTGTGATCCGGAAGAGCTTTGTCCCGACCTAAATCTTCAAAAGCTTGCGGGCGTTTTCCTTGAGGATCAGCGGCCGCACCTCGTCCTTGATGGCGATATTGGCGAAGTCGGACAACCAGCGGTCCGGCGTGATCGCTGGCCAGTCGGAACCGAACAGCATTTTGTGCTTCAGCAGCGAATTGGCATATTGCACGAGGATCGGCGGGAAATATTTCGGCGACCAGCCGGACATGTCGATATAGACGTTCGGCTTGTGGGTCGCGACAGAAAGGGCCTCCTCCTGCCAGGGGAAGGAGGGGTGCGCCAATATGATCGGCATGTCGGGAAAATCGACCGCCACATCGTCGAGATGGATCGGGTTGGAGAATTTCAGCCGCATCGCCATGCCGCCCCGAAGCCCGGCGCCGACGCCCGTCTGGCCGGTATGGAAGAGCGTGATCGCGCCTTCCTCCTGGATCGCCTCGTAGAGCGGATAGGCCATCCGGTCGTTCGGATAGAACCCCTGCATGGTCGGGTGGAACTTGAAACCCTTGACGCCGAATTCGCGCACCAGCCGCCGCGCCTCTCGGGCGCCGGCCTTGCCCTTGGCGGGATCGATCGAGGCAAACGGGATCATGATGTCGCTGTTTTCGGCGGCGATTTTTGCCACTTCCTCGTTGTCGTAGCGGCGGAAGCCGGTTTCCCGCTCCGCGTCGACCGGAAAGATTACACAGCCGATCCTGCGCTCGCGGTAATAGGCGGCGGTTTCCTGCACGGTCGGCAACATGCCCTGCGCTCCGGCGGGATTCCTGAAATATTTCGCCATGCCGGCCTGGAACTCGTCATAACCGTCGTCCCGCGGGCCGCAGCAGGGCTCCTCGGCATGGGTGTGGATGTCGATGGCGATCAGATCGTCGATATTCAAGCTTCGCTCCTCCCGATCCTTCGATTTGTCTGCCGATGTTCAGCCCAGGCCGACGAATTTCCGCAACAGGGCCGTCAGTTGCCGGCGTTCGGCGGCGTTGAGATTTTCCCCGACTGAATCCTCATAGGTAAAGAACCAGTCGCCGGCCTGTTCCACCATCGTTGCGGCCGCGGGCGTCAGCGTGATTTCGACAGCACGGCGGTCGTCGTCGGGGATACGGCGTGAGACGAGGCCCTGATCCTCCAGTGAGCGGATTAGCTTCGTCATATGGGCCCGCTTGATCATCAGCCGCTGGCCGAGCACGCTTTGCCGGATCCCCGGATTGTGAAGGAGAACCCAGAGAACCGAAAATTCCCCCGGTTTCAGGTTGTGATCGCCGACCTCTTCGAAAAAGCGCTCGTAGATCTTGAGCTGGGCAAGCCGCATCAGGAAGCCGAGCGCCGTGTCGAGACGATCGAGATTCACCTCGTCAGTCGTGCGGATCGGCATGTCCATCCGAAAACTCCTCTCAGGCCGAACCCGGTGTCTTCAGCCGCGCGGCGCGTTTTTCGAGGAAGGCGCGCAGCCGCTCCTCCGCCTCGGGGCTCGTGGCGGTGAAGGAGGCGATGAAGGATTCGACGAAAAGCCCGTCTTCCTTGGCCATGTCCTGGATGCGCGGCAATGCGTTGATGACCGCGTAATTGGAGATTTCGGCGTTGCTGGCGGCCGCTTCCGCAAGCTGATGCGCCTTCTCGCGCGCCTGGCCCTTCTCGACGACATATTGTGCGAGGTTCCAGCGCTCGGCTTCTTCCGCCGAGGCAACCCGCCCGGTCAGCATCATGTCGGTCATGCGCGCGACGCCCATAAGCCGCGCGGCACGCACCGAACCGCCGCCGCCGACGAAAATGCCGCGCTGCCCTTCCGGCAGGGCGAAAAAGGCGGAGCGGTCCGCGACCCGGATATGGGTCGATGCCGCAAGTTCCAGCCCGCCGCCGACGACGGCACCGTGCAGGGCGGAAATCCACGGAATCGTGCCATGTTCGATGCCGGCGAACACGGCGTGCCAGCGGCGCGAGCCATGCACGCCCTGGATCGGCGTCTTCTTGACGTGTTCGGCAAGATCGAGCCCGGCGCAGAAATGGTCGCCATGCCCGAACAGAACGACGGCTTTCGCTTCGCTTTCGGCGCGCGCTACCGATTCCGCAATCATTTCAACGAAGCGATCGCTGATGGCATTGCGTTTTTCAGGGCGGTTGAGACCTATATGGGCGACCTTGCCCTTGAGCTCATAGGTCACGAAGCTGGTTGCCGTCTGGTCGGCCATTCTTGTCTGCTCCCTCCAGCAACGGACGCTCCCCCGCCCGTTTTGAGTTTTTGATCGTTTACATGGAGATTGTTTCTTTGTAAACAAATTTTGGGAGGAGCCGCTGCGGCTCTCATTAGAATTCATGTGATTGACGTCTGGGAGGAGACTCATGAGCGGGAAATCCGTCCGCAATGTAAAGCTCTGGTCGCCGGTGGTGCGCTGGGAGGAAAGGCCGAACGGCGAGTTCCTCGTCCGGCGGGAGGACCGGCTCGGTCCCTATCCCGGCAAGATCAACGAGCGGCTGGTGCATTGGGCGAAGACGAGGCCGGATCGTGTCTGGATGGCCGATCGCGAGGGCACGGGTGAGTGGCGCAAGGTGACCTACGGCCAGGCTCTGGACTGGGTGCGGCGCATCGGTCAGTTCCTGCTCGATCTGGGGCTTTCGGCCGAAAATCCGCTCGTCATTCTCTCCGAGAATTCGATCGACCATGCGCTGATGGCGCTCGGCGCCCAGCATGTCGGCATCCCTTCCGCGGCGATCGCGCCGGCCTATGCGACCATCTCCTCCGACTTCGGCAAGCTTGGCGAGATCGCCGCCCAGATCACGCCGGGCCTGGTGTTCGCCGATGATGCGGCTGTCTTCCAAAAGGCTGTCGATACGGCCTTCGGCGCAGACATGCCGTTTGCCGCGATCCGCAACCTGCCGGATGGCCGTCCCAATACCCATCTCTTCGACGACATCCTCAGGACCGAGCCGACCGGGGCGGTGGACGCGGCTTTCGATGCGGTCGGGCCGGATACCGTGGCAAAATTCCTCTTCACGTCCGGCACGACAGGCTCTCCAAAGGCGGTCATCCAGACGCAGCGCATGCTCTGCTCCAACCAGGAAATGGTAGCGGATTGTTATGCCTACTTCCGAGAGGAGCCGCCGGTCCTGGTGGACTGGTCGCCATGGAACCACACGGCAAGCGGCAACAAGTGCTTCAACCTCGTGATCTACCATGGCGGCACCTATTACATCGATCGCGGCAAGCCGACGCCGAAGCTGATCGGCCAGACCATCGCCAATCTCCGGGAAATTTCGCCGACCTGGTATTTCAACGTTCCGGCGGGATACGAGATGTTGGTCCAGGAGATGCGCGAAGATGACAAGCTTCGCCAGAGCTTCTTCAAGGATCTGAAGATGATGATGTATGCCGGCGCCGGCATGGCCCAGCATACCTGGGATGCCCTGATCGAACTTGCGGAAATGACCGTCGGCGGCTACGTGCCGCTCGGCACCGGCTTGGGCTCCACGGAGACGGCGCCGTTCTCGCTCTTCTGCACCGATCCGCAGGAAAAGCCCGGCAATATCGGCATCCCGGCGCAAGGGGTCACCATGAAGCTGGTGCCGTTCCAGGACAAATACGAACTGCGCCTCAAGGGTCCCAATATCACGCCCGGCTACTGGCGCAACGAGAAGCTGACCGCCGCGGCCTTCGATGAGGAAGGGTTCTACAGGATCGGCGACGCGGTGAAGTTCGCAGTCCCCGGCGATCCGCGCAAGGGTTTCTATTTCGACGGCCGCACGGCGGAGAACTTCAAGCTGCAGACCGGCACATGGGTCGCGGTCGGCGTGCTGCGCGCCCAGATCGTCAACCAGTTCGGCGGGCTGATTCGTGACGCGGTGATCACAGGCGAGAACCAGGCGGAACTCGGCGCGCTTGCCGTGCCCTTCATGCCGGCGTTGCGGGAACTCGTTCCGGGCGGAAGCGGCCTTTCCGACGAAGAGGTGGTTGCCCATCCGACGGTCAAGGCGGCGATTGCGGCAAAGCTTGCCGAGCACCAGCGGCAGGCGAGCGGATCGGCGACGCGCATCATGCGCATCATGCTGATGACGGCTCCCTTGCGCTTCGAAAAGGGCGAGGTGACCGACAAGGGCTCGATCAACCAGCGTGCCGTGCTTGCGCATCGCAGCGATCTGGTCGAGGCTCTCTATGAGGATGGACCGGATGTCATCCGGGTCGGAAAGGAGCTTGCGGCATGAGGATCGAGGGATCGAGCGCAGTCGTCACCGGCGGCGGATCGGGGCTTGGCGAGGCGACGGCGCGTCTGCTTGCGAGACTCGGCGCCATCGTTCACGTCTTCGACCGCAATGGAGACGCAGCCGAAAAGGTCGCCGGTGATATCGGCGGCGTGGCAATTTCGGGCGACGCAACCAGCGAGGGCGATGCGGCAAAGGTTATGGACGTGGCCGCCAAGGCCGGCGATGGCCTGCGCATCCTCGTTAATTGCGCCGGCATCGGCACGGCCGGCCGCATTCTCGGCAAGGAAGGGCCAATGCCGCTTGCGGATTTCGAGCGTGTGATCCGCATCAACCTAGTCGGCACGTTCAACATGATGCGACTCGCCGCCGAGCGCATGGCGACAACAACCGAACGGGAAGACAAGGCACGCGGCGCCATCGTCAACACCGCTTCGGTTGCCGCCTTTGAAGGGCAGATCGGTCAGGCCGCCTATTCCGCCTCCAAGGGCGGTATCGTTTCCATGGCCTTGCCGGTAGCGCGCGAACTTTCCCGCTTCGGAATCCGCGTCAACACGGTGGCGCCGGGCATTTTCATGACGCCGCTCTTGAAGGGCCTGCCGCAGGAAACGCAGGATAGCCTTGGCGCCGCCATTCCCTATCCCTCGCGGCTCGGAGACCCGGCGGAATTTGCCGATGCGGTGCGCTTTCTGATCGAGAACCAGTATGTCAACGGCGAGGTGATCCGTCTCGACGGCGCCATCCGCATGCAGCCGCGGTGAGGATCCATGTCCTTTTCGGATCAGGCAGACCGGACGCTTGAACTCCTGTCCCTGACGCCGGGCTGGCACAGGCTGCGGGATCTCAGGCAGGATTGCGACGATGAGACGGTGACGGCGATCGTCGGGGAGGCCGCCAACTTTGCGGAAGGCGTGCTTGCCCCTCTGAATGGGGTCGGCGACCGCGCCGGCGCGCAGGTCGTCGACGGGCGGGTGAGGACGCCGGAAGGTTTCGCTGCGGCTTTCAAGCAATATGCCGAGGCCGGCTGGCTCGGCATGGACGTGCCGGAGAAGTTCGGCGGACAGGCCGTGCCGCTGACGCTGCATGCCGCCTGTGCGTCGCTTTTCGAGCGCGGCTGCGTGGCGCTGATGATGGCGGCCGGCTCCACCCGTGCCGCCGCGCATCTCCTGGCGGAAGCGGCCGACGAGGAAACTGCGGCCGGATGGGTGCCGAAGCTTTCGTCGGGCGAATGGGCGGCGACCATCTGCATCTCTGAGCCGGAAGCCGGTTCCGATGTCGGCCGGCTCCGGACGAAGGCGGAGCTTCGCGGCGGCGGGTGGTTCGTGACCGGGCAGAAGATCTGGATCTCCTTCGGCGATCACGACATGGCCGAACGTATCGGCCACTGCCTGCTTGCCCGCACCAACGATCAGCCGGGGACGCGCGGCATCAGCCTGTTTCTCGTGCCGAACCTGATCGACGGAAAGCCGAACGGCGTATCGGTCGACCGGATCGAGGAGAAGATGGGCCTGCACGGCTCGCCCACCTGCGCCATGCGCTTCGAAAATGCCGGCGCCGTCATGCTCGGCCAGGAGGGGCGCGGCTTGCCGCAGCTCTTCACCATGATCGAGCTGATGCGGTTGCTCACCGGCTGCCAGGGGCTCGGCATCGCCTCCGCCGCGGCCGCTATCGCCGAGGACTATGCGAGAGAGCGCCGCCAGGGCGGCCGGCCCGATCAGCCGCCTGTGCCGATCGTCACCCACCCGGACGTTGAGCGGCAGCTTTATGAAATCCGCTCTTCGACCGAAATCCTGCGCGCCGCTATTCTGGAACTCGCGACCGTCATGGATCTGGCACGGCTCGGTACCGAGCCGGGGCTGGAGGATTTCACCGGCTGGATGCTGCCGCTCGTCAAGAATTTCGGCGCGGAGGCGGGCTTCAATGCGGCGAATGCGGCAATCCAGGTGCTGGGCGGCGTCGGCTATACGAAGGACTGGCCGCTCGAACAGCACCTGCGCGATTCCCGCATCATGGCGATCTACGAGGGCACGACCGGCATGCAGGCCCTGGACTTCCTGACTCGCCGGCTCTGGCGCGACGAGGGCAGGGGCTCGGCGCTCTTCCTTGAAAAGGCGCGCGACGAGATCGACGCGTATATGTCCGAACATCCGGCGGCTTCGGACGCCGTCCTTCGCATTCTCGACGGTTTCGAAGCGCTGAGCGGCAGGATGACGGCAATGCAGGGAGACCCGGACGCGGCGCTCTACCGCGCCGATGCCTATATGCGCGCAGCCTGGACGGCCGTCTCCGCCTGGATGGCGCTGCGGATTTCCGAAACCCGCGCTGTCAACGGACTCGCCGCACAATTTGCGTTTCATTGCGCGCGTTGCGATTGACCATGCGGGCAGTCTTTCTCGATTCGAGAAAGGTGAGCGGCCTGTTCTAAGCATTCCCCACCGCTTCTGGAATTGTTAGCCTCTCCGGAGGTGATCGGTATCGGGAGGAGGAGGCCTGAGGATGACCAGGAGACAATTGCGCAGCAATTTCGAACCGGGTACGTCGCGCTGGGCGGTGCGGCGGGCGCAATGGCGGGCGCTCGGCCTTACCGACGAGGACATGGAAAAGCCGAAGATCGCGGTGGTGAATACCTCTTCGGAACTCTCTATCTGCTTCAGCCATCTCGACCAGGTTTCCGCCCGTGTGAAGGAAGCGGTGCGCGCCGCCGGCGGCATTCCCTTCGAAATCCGCACGATCGCGCCGAGCGATTTCATCATCAGCGCCGGCCGGGCCGCGACCTATATCTTGCCGAGCCGCGACCTCATCACCAATGATATCGAAGTGGCAGTCGAGGGCGCCCAGCTTGATGGCATGATCTGTCTTGCCTCCTGCGACAAGACCACGCCGGGCCAGATCATGGCGGCCGCCCGCATCGACCTGCCGACGCTGGTCGTGCTGTGCGGCTATCAGGCGAGCGGAAAGTACCGCAACCATCACATGGATATCGAGGAAGTCTTCCTGCATGCCGGCCACCATGCCGCGGGTAAGATCAGCTTCGAGGAATTGAAGGAGATGAGCGAGAACGCCATCAAGAGCCCTGGCGTCTGTTCGGGCATGGGCACGGCCAATTCCATGCACTCGGTTTGCGAGGCGCTCGGCATGGCGCTGCCCGGCGGTGCGCCGGTGAGGGCGATGAGCGAGAAGATGATGGATTATGTCGACCGTGCCGGCCATCGCATCATCGACATGGTCTGGGAAGACCTGCGTCCGCGAAAGATCCTGACGCCCGGCGCCTTCCGCAATGCCGCTGCAACCGTGCTGGCCGTGTCCGGTTCGATCAACACAATCAAGCATTTGCAGGCGATTGCTGTCGAGGCGGGCCTCGATGTCGATGTCTACCGGATTTTCGAGGAGTTGAGCGGCGAGGTGCCGATCCTCGCCGCTGTTCGGCCGATCGGCTCGAACTCGATCGAGGAATTCGAGGATGCCGGCGGCGCGCGCGGTATCATGAAGCGGCTGGAGCCGCTCATCGATCCTTCGGCACTGACCGTCACCGGTCGGACCTGGGGCGAGGAGCTGAAGGACGTCGAGATCGCCGATCCGGACGTCATCCGTCCGCTCGACAAGCCCTTTGGAGTCAAGCCTGGCATCGTGCTCCTGCGCGGCTCACTGGCGCCGGATGGCGCGATCGCCAAGGTTGGGCTGCGCGGTCCAGGCCGGCCGATGAGTTTCGATGGTCCGGCGCGTGTCTTCGACAATTCGCCGTCCGCCGAAGCGGCATTGAAAGAAGGCGGGGTGAAGCCCGGTGACGTGCTGGTTCTGCGCGGCATGGGCGTCAGGGGCGGGCCGGGCATGGGCGGCGCCTCCCGCCTCGTCTTTGCGCTCGATGGTTCCGGCCTCGGCCCCGAGGTTGCGGTGGTGACCGACGGACAGTTGAGCGGCCTCGTCAATGTCGGGCTGGTGATTGGCGAGGTGAAGCCGGAAGCCTTCACCGGTGGCCCGCTCGGCCTCGTGAAGGATGGCGATCGCATCACCATCGATATCGACAGTCGCTCGATCGAACTGCACGTGCCGGAGGCGGAGCTTGCCGCTCGGGCTGAAGCCTTTGTTCAGAAGCCGCTTTCGGCCGAGAAGGGCTGGCTCAATCTCTACGGCAGCACGGTCACGCCACTTGAAAAGGGAGCGACGCTGATCGGGAAATGATCGCAGGTTATGGATTGTCTCAAGGAGTTGCAGAAACGGCGAAAATATGCGCCTGATGCCGGTTCCCATTTTTTCCGAAACGAGAAAGACAGTGAACATACTTCTCGACATCGGCGCATTCCTGGCGACCGCCCGCGCCGGCAGCTTTTCCGCCGCCGGCCGTGATCTGGGCGTCGCGACCTCCGTCATCACCAAGCGCGTCAAGCGGCTTGAGGATCACCTGACCACCCAGCTCTTCGTCCGCACCACACGGCGGTTGGCTCTGACGGTGGATGGCGAGCGGCTGAGGCCGCGCCTGCAGCTTCTGGTCGGCGAGATCGAGGATACGCTGGCGACACCCAGCGCCCAGGAACTGGGGCTGACGGGTTCCTTACGCATCAAGGCGCCGACGACGCTCGCCTCCATGTTCTTCGGCGATATCTGCGCGGCCTTCCAGGCGAGGAATCCGCGGGTCAAGATCGAGATCGTGCTGATCGACCGTTCGGTCAATCCGCTGGAGGAAGGGTTCGATGTCGCGGTGGGCGCACTGCCGCAATCCTATGCATATGTGATCGACTACCCGCTCTGTGCTTATCCGCGGGTGCTCTGCGCCGCGCCCGAATATTTCGCAAGCCGCAAGCGGCCGAAGGATCCGACAGAACTCGTCGGCCACGAGTGCATCACGTTCCACACGATCGGCACGACCTGGACCTTCCAGATGGAGACGAGCCCGCTCAACGTGGAGATCACGTCGAACTTCACCGCCAATGACAGCCGCATCCTGCTCGCCGCCGCCCGCCAGGGACTGGGTCTCGCAATCCTGCCGCGGTTCCTGGCACAGTCGGATCTCGACAGCGGCAGACTTGAAGAAGTCATGCCCGAATGCCCCGTCGAGCCATTGTGGGTAAAGGCCCTGGTGCCGCGCATCAAGATGAACAAGAACGTGGTGGCCGAGTTCATATCCTACACGCAGAAGCGTCTCGCAGAAGGCATTCCGGATCAAGCCATCCCCGCGTTTTGAGCGAAAGCCAAGACCGGATTACCCTTCCAGCTTTCGCGAAACACGAAAACTGATCGCATGACTTGCCGGGTTCAAGGCTTGGCGGCTTGGGTTACGATCCGTAGATGTGCGCCGCGAGGCGCGGGCGTTGCAAGGGAGGACTTTATGGCGGAAACGCTGAGCCGGGAAACGCGCATTGTCAGACGCGAAAAGGACACGCCGTTCCGCAAGCTGAAGGCGGATATCTGCGTCGTCGGCGCGGGCATCGCGGGCATTTCCGCAGCTCTTGAAGCAGCACGCCTTGGCCGCAAGGTCGTGATCGTCGATGGACAGGCTGCGCTCGGCGGCCAGGCGGTCAACTCGATCATCGCCACCTTCTGCGGCCTCTTTTCGAACGGAACGCACGGTTATCAGTTCACCTATGGCGTCGCGGACAGGCTGCTCGCTCATCTGGAATCCCAGGACAAGTCGATCTACTACCGCCACGGGCCGAACACGACGGTCGTCTATTACGACGAAGTGGTTCTTGGCCGCTGGATGGAGCAAAGCGTGCTCGAAGCCGGTATCGAGGTCGTGCTCGGCGCGACGATCCTCGACGTGCATGTGGAAGGTCGCCGCATCGTGGAGACGGATTTCATGACCCGCTACGGCGGCGTCTCGGTCGAGGCGACCGGCTGGGTCGAGGCGAGCGGCGATGCGGCGCTCGTCTGGCAGGCGGGGTTTGCCTGCCGCCAGCCGGAAAAGGGCGGCGTGTTCGGCACACAGATGGTGGTGCTGGAAAACATCGACGAGGCGAAACAGCCGACCCGCTACGAGATTGCCGACCGGATGAAGGAGAAGGCCGCGGATTACGGCCTGCTACGCCGCGAGGGCCTGG
Organism: Neorhizobium petrolearium; assembly: GCF_029854435.1. Lineage (NCBI taxonomy): Bacteria > Pseudomonadati > Pseudomonadota > Alphaproteobacteria > Hyphomicrobiales > Rhizobiaceae > Neorhizobium > Neorhizobium petrolearium. The sequence continues at coordinate 5,212,037 of NZ_CP123000.1, forward strand.
GGTTCACCATCCCCGGCCGCGGCATCGCCGCCATGAATATGACCCATGTGGAAACGCCGCTCGACCCGGTCGAGGCATCGCGGAAGGCGCTGGAAGGCAAGGACCAGGCGGCGCGCGCCGTCGAATTCCTGAAAAAGGAGTTTCAGGAATGTTTCGGCAATGCCCGTATCCGTTCGTTCGGTCTGCCGGGCATCCGCCAGACTCGCTGGATCGCCGGCAGTCATCACCTGACGGTCGACGAGATCCGGGCCGGCACGAAATTCGACGATGCGGTTGCCCGCACCGCCTGGCCGATCGAGTTGCACGATCACGGCGATGGCCACCACTGGATCACCTTCGATGAGGACCACGCCCATTATATCCCGCTCGGCAGCCTGACACCGGACGAGTGCGACAACGTCGCCGCGGCAGGGCGTTGCATCGATGCGGATTCGGCTGCGCTCTCCAGCGTGCGCGTCATGGGGCCCTGCATCGGCATGGGCATGGCGGCGGCGAATGCGTTGGACCTTGCCGGCACCGGCAGCGTGCACCAGATCGACCTTGCGGCATTGCGGGAGCGGGTTTCCGACAATGTCGAAAAGAAGCATTATCGATGGACGGACGAAGAGATGCGCGCCGCATCGTGAGGAGGACGCGATGAAGCTGACGGATTATGAAAAGGCCATGTATGACGGCGAGCACGGCCGCGCCAAGGCGCGCGCCATGGACCTGCTCGTCCGTTACGGGGAGGCGCTCGGCGCCGAGCGCCTGGTCGAGACCAACAATGTCGCCGGCGCGTTCAACGCCTCCACGCCCTCGGTGCAGCCGATCGCGCAAAAAGGCATGGAGCACGTCTATTCGGAGCTCAACCTCGACAGCGACGAGGTGGTGGAGGTGCCGCATATGGTGGCCCATACCTGCCAGCTCATTACCGGCATCGATAACGAAAATTGGGAACTGCAGGGCGTCGATAAATCTCTCGTCGATATGCAGCGGGAAAACGAGAAATTCCTCGGCCGCCGCGGGGTCAACATGTTTGCCACCTGCACGCCCTATCAGGTGGGCAACGTGCCGGTGAAGGGCGAGCATTGCGCCTGGATGGAATCGTCCGCCGTCATCTATTGCAATTCCGTGCTCGGCGCCCGCACCAACGTGGAGGGTAAGGAAAGTACGGGGGCGGCGGCGCTGACGGGCCGCATTCCCTATTGGGGTTTCCACATCACTGAAAATCGCTGCGGCACCCATCTGATCGAACTCGACATCGAGGTTGACGACATGATGGATTGGGGGCTGCTGGGTTATTACATCGGCGAGGTGATCGGCGAGGACATTCCGGTGCTGAAGGGCACCAGCCATCAGCCGGACCTCGTCAAGCTCAAGCATTTCGGCGCAGCCGCCGCATCCTCCGGCGGGGTCGAGATGTACCATATCCCGGGCATCACGCCGGAGGCGGACACGATCGAGGAAGCCTTCGGCGGTCGTAAGGTGAAGGATGCGTTCCGGTATGGCGCGGCGGAGCGCCGCGAGGCCTATGAGAAACTGCAGAGCGCGACCGAGAAAAAGGTCGATTTCATCATGTTGGGCTGCCCGCACAATTCCATCGATCAGGTGGCGCTGATCGCCCATATGCTGGAAAACAGGAAGATCCATCCGGACGTGCAGCTCTGGGTACACACGCCGCGTGCCATCAAGCAGGTGGCCGAGCGCAATGGTTATCTCGATGCCATCAAGGAAGCCGGCGGGGTCGTCATGAGCGATACCTGTCCCGCCATTTCGAGGCGCCTGCCGCAAGGAACCCGCGTCATCGCCACCGATTCCGCCAAACAGGCGCATTACCTGCCGGCGATCACCGGCGTTGAGGGCTGGTTCGGTTCGGTCCGCGATTGCGTCGACGCCGCGTTGACGGGGACATGGAACGGGAGGGCCTGATGGAGATCGCAACCGAAACAAAATCCGAAACCATTGTATTGAAAGGCCGCAAGGTCGTCGCCGGCCGCGCCGAAGGCGAGGCGCTGGTGACATCAGAGACGATTTCCGGCTGGGGCGGCATCAACGAGCGCACCGGCACCGTCATCGAGCGCCGGCACGAGATGCGTGGCGTCTCGTTTGCCGGTAAGATCCTCGTCTTTCCCGGTGCCAAGGGCTCGTCGGGCTGGTCTGCCTATTTCCACATGACGCGGTTGAACGGTGTCCAGCCGGCGGCGATGATCTTCACGCGGATGACGACCAAGATTGCGCTCGGCGCCGTCGTTACCCGCGTTCCGGCGATCACCGAGCTCGATCAGGACCCGCTCACTGTGATTGAAACCGGCGACTGGGTCGTGGTCGATGCCGATGCGGGAACGGTCACTGTGACCAAGAAGAGAAGCTGAGTTCACTTCCAGGCGCCGCGCGCCGCGGCGTCTTTCACGTAACCGGCAAAATCCTTCGGCGAACGGCCGAGCGCGCGCTGCACGCCGTCGGTCAGATATTCGTTGCGGCCGTCGAGCACGACGGTGAAAAGCTCCACCAGCAATTCGGCCAGATCTTCTGGAACCTCGGCAGCCTTCAGTCCTTCCACGAACTCTTCATTTGAAATCGTCTGAAAGACGACCTCCCGTCCGCTGGCCTTGCTGATCTCGGCGATTGCTTCGGCGAAGGTCAGAAGTCTCGGCCCGGTCACTTCGTAAAGCTCACCGATATGCCGCAGGTCGGTGAGCGCCGCGACGACCACGTCGGCGATATCGTCCGCATCGATGAAGGGTTCGCGCACCCCGCTCACCGGTAGCGCGATCACGCCTTCCAGGATCATCGGCTGGAACTGCCCCTCGTCGAAATTCTGGTTGAACCAGCTTGCGCGGACGATCGTCCAGTCGGCGCCGGAGGCGATCAGCCGCTTTTCGCTTTCCTGTGCTTCCGGTTCGCCGCGGCCGGAGAGCAGAACCAGCCGCTTGACGCCGAGCGACACTGCCAGTTTGGCGAGCGCTTCGATGTCGTCCGGCGCGCCCCTTACCGCGAGGTCCGGATAATAGGTGATGTAGGCAGCGGAAGCGCCTTGCAGCGCAGTCGCCCAGGTCGTGCGATCCGTCCAGTCGAAGCCGGTGGAGCGTGAGGCAAAACGAACCGGTTTGTTCAGCGCATGCAAGCGCTCGGCGACGCGCGAACCTGTCTTGCCCTTGCCACCGATGATGAGAATTGGCTTTTCCATGTTTCCGTCTCCTTTAATGCGAGGTTTCCTCATGTTTTAAATGTGATAAATCCTCGTATTGCGATTGTCAATAAAAAATGCGAATATTCCTCGCGTTGAAAGCCAAGGCATGGAAAGACAATGGAAATTTCTACATCGACGCCCCGCCAGCCACAGCAGAAGCGCAGCCGTGAGCGAGTGGAGCGCATTCTGGCGGCGGCCAAGGAACTGATTGCCCGTGGCGGCAGTGATACGATGAAGATGGGCGAACTGGCCGAGCGGGCAGGCGTGCCGATTGGTTCGCTCTACCAGTTCTTTCCGGACAAGAGTTCGGTGGTGCGCACTCTCGCCGAGCGCTACAACGACGAAGGACGGGCCTGCATCCGCGAAGCGATCGAGCCGGTACGTGATGCGGCAGCCTTCTCCGAAGCCTTCAAAGGCCTCATTGATACCTATTACGGCCTGTTTCTCGCCGAGCCGGTCATGCGCGACATCTGGTCCGGAACCCAGGCCGACAAGACGTTGCAGGATGTCGATCTCACCGATGCCAAGGAGAACGGTGCGATTGTCGCCGCGGCGTTGCGGCATATCCATCCGGACGCCGACCCGGAAAGCCTGCTCAACCGAGCCATGCTGGTGATGTATCTCGGCACATCGACCATGCGGCTGGCGATCTCCGTCGGCCGCAAACAGGGAGATGCGATGGTTGAGACTTACAAGCGCCTCGCGCTCAGGGAACTGCTGGCGGAAGCTTGAGGCATTAATCCAGGCACCTGCCCTCGACGAATGCGCCGGCAGGCGACTATAAGGCGGCTTTGACCAAACGAGGAGGATTATCGAATGTCGAAAGTGGCGATCGTGACCGGAGCGGGTTCCGGAGTCGGCCGGGCAGTGGCTGTCGGGCTTTTGAAAGCAGGCTATCGAACTGTCCTCGCCGGCCGTCGCGAGAGCGAGCTCAAGGGCACGGCCGAGCTTGGTGAAGGGGAATCACTGGTGGTGCCGACGGATGTCACCGATCCCCACGCGGTTGACCGGCTGTTTGCCGCGACCGAAGAGGCCTATGGCCGCCTCGATCTTCTGTTCAACAATGCCGGCCGCGGTACGCCGGCCGTACCGATGGACGAACTGCCGCTGGAGACCTGGCGGGAGGTCGTCGACCTCAACCTGAACGGCGCCTTCTATTGCGCCCGCGCGGCGTTCGGTCTGATGCGGCGGCAAAGCCTTCGCGGCGGCCGGATCATCAATAACGGCTCGATCTCGGCCTACGTTCCGCGCCCTTACCAGGCGCCCTACACCATGACGAAGCATGCCGTTACAGGGCTCACCCGCCAGATCGCGCTCGACGGACGCCAGTTCGATATCGTCTGCGGCCAGATCGATATCGGCAATGCCGATACGCCGATGACGGTTCGGATGAGGGAGGGAACCATTCAGGCGGACCTTTCGACCGCGGTCGAGCCGGTCATGGACCCGAAGCACGTGGCCGATGCGGTGCTTTACATGGACGGCCTGCCGCTCGAAGCCAATGTGCTCTTCATGACGGTGATGGCAAGCCAGATGCCCTATGTGGGCCGGGGCTGAACACCGCCTGACAAGCGGAGCGAATATTGGTCTTGATCTTGCCTAGAAGCTCCGCCAACCAAAGAGAAGACGTGAACGAGGATAGTTCGATGCAGCAGGCGCTGGTGCTTGAGAAGAAAGGTGTCCTTTCCTTAAGGGAAATCGATCTGCCGGCCGAGGCTGGTCCCGGTGAGGTGAAGATCGAAATCGACACGGTCGGCGTCTGCGGCAGCGATGTGCATTATTATACGCATGGTGCCATCGGCCCTTATGTGCTGCGGGAACCCATGGTGCTCGGTCATGAGGCGGCTGGGACTGTCGTCGACGTGGGCTCCGATGTCAGGAACCTGAAAGTCGGCGATCGGGTCTGCATGGAGCCCGGGGTGCCTAATCTTTCGTCGCGGGCTTCCAAGCTCGGGATTTACAACGTCGATCCGGATGTCCGCTTCTGGGCGACGCCGCCGATCCATGGTGTGCTGACGCCGTTTGTCATCCATCCGGCGGCCTTCACATACAAGCTGCCCGACAATGTCTCCTTTGCGGAAGGCGCGATGGTCGAGCCGTTTGCGATCGGCATGCAGGCAGCGACCCGCGCCCGCATCCAGCCGGGCGATGTCGGCGCGGTGATCGGCGCCGGCCCGATCGGCATCATGGTGGCGCTGGCAGCACTTGCCGGCGGCTGCGCCCGCGTCTTCATATCCGATCTCAGCGCCGACAAGCTGAAGATCGCCGGCCAGTATCCGGGCCTCATCCCCGTGAACATCACCAAGCGGCCGTTTGCCGACGTGATCGCGGAGGAGACCGGCGGCTGGGGCGCGGATGTGGTCTTCGAGGCGAGCGGCAGCCCGAAGGCCTATCAGGGCATGTTCGATCTCGTTCGGCCGGGCGGTGCCTTCGTGCTGGTAGGACTGCCGGTGGAACCGGCCCAACTCGATGTCGCAGGCGCGATCTCGAAGGAAGTGTGCATCGAAACGGTGTTCCGCTATGCCAATATCTTCGACAGGGCGCTGGAATTGATCGCCTCGGGCAAAGTGGACCTGAAACCGTTGATTACCGGGACGTTCGATTTCAAGGATTCGATCAAGGCCTTCGAGCGTGCCGCAGCCGGACTTCCGTCGGACGTCAAGCTGCAGATCAAGATGAAGGAATAGCCCGTCTTAGGCCGCGCGAACCAACCGGCTCGAAGCCGAAGCCGGCCTGTGGAGCGGCACGCGCCGGAGCATTTCAAGCGCGAAGAGACGGGCGTTCTGCCGGGCCTTGTCGAGATTGCTGATGCGGCTTTCGTCCATGGTGTAGAGTGTGCCGCCGAGATCGAATATGTCGCGGAAAGCGGCGCGTTCGATGATCGGCGTGTCGAGCACGTCCACGTTGCGCTGCGCGAGCAGCATCTTGACCGCCAGCAGCGCCCGTGTCGTGACCATCGAGTTGACGCGGGTCAGCACGACGGAATGCGGAACGCGAAGATTGGCCTTGTCCTCAAGATAGCGCAAGAGTTCCAGCACGTTCGCTCCGCCCTGCGCATCCATGGCACAGCCCTGGATCGGGATCAGGACATGGTCGGAAAGACCGATTGCCTTGGCAAGCAGCGGGCTCTGCGCACCCGGCAGGTCGAGCACGAAATAATCTGTTTTTTGTCGGTTTTCCGAAATGTGGCGCTCGATCGAGGCCTGGGTTACGTAGGAGATGACGCTGAGCTTCTCGTTCGGCGGTGAGAGCTGGTGCCAGCGGGAGATCCAGTATTGCGGATCGGCGTCGAGGATGGTGACACGATAGCCTTGTTCGACGAGTTCGGTCGCGAGAAGGAGCACCGCGGTGGTCTTTCCTGCTCCGCCCTTGGTATTGGCAAAGGTAATGACTGGCATCCTGGGTCCCTGTCCGGCACAGCATCGGCGTGAAGATCGGGAACCGATTTCCGGCAGGCACGATGCGTGGATTCGATGAATTGGAGCGCAAATCGCTCTCTCACCGCATCCTCATGATGCGTTACCTCATTCTTGCCAAACATGGTTAACGAGGCATGAATTTCACGCTGCCAGATTTCACCGGCGGCGATCGGCTGCAAGGATTTCCCGGGCGATCTGCTCAAGCGGGACGACCTTGTCGACTCCGCCATGGGCGATCGCTTCCTTGGGCATGCCGAAGACGACCGACGTCGCCTCGTCTTGCGCCACCGTATAGGCGCCCGCCTGATGCATCTCGTTCATGCCGCGCGCGCCATCATCGCCCATGCCGGTCATGATCACACCCATCGCGTTGGCGCCCGCGGATCGCGCGGCCGAACGGAACAGCACATCGACCGAGGGGCGATGGCGGCTGACGAGCGGGCCGCTGCGGATCGAGACCTCGTAGCGCGCGCCGCGCCGTTCGAGCAGCATATGCCTGTCGCCGGGCGCAATCAGCACGTGGCCGCGCAGCACGGGGTCGCCGTCCGCCGCTTCCTTGACCTCGACTTCACAGAGCCCGTTGAGGCGCTTGGCGAAGGCAGCGGTGAACCTCTCCGGCATATGCTGAACGATGACGATGCCCGGCGAATTGGCCGGCAAGGCTTCGAGAAGTTCGCGGAGCGCCTCGGTGCCGCCGGTGGAGGCGCCGATGCAGACGACCATTTCCGTCGTTTTCGCCATGGCGCCGACCTTCGGCGGCGGCAGGACCGCATCCGCCGTCAGCTTGGCCGTCGTGCTTCCTCCTGCCACGCGGGATGCGCGCAGCTTGCCGACACGTGCGCGTGCCGCTCCCTTCACGGCGGTGCGGATGCGATCGGCAGATTCGGCAAGGTGGTCGGCGGCGCCGATCTTCGGCTTGAGGATGATGTCGACCGCACCGGCCTCCAGCGCCTGCATCAGCGTTTCCGAACCGCTCTCGGTCAGCGATGAGCACATCACGACCGGAATGGGATGCTGGACCATCAGCTTGCGCAGGAAGGTGATGCCGTCCATCTGCGGCATTTCGACATCGAGCGTTATGACGTCCGGAATTTCCTCTCGGATTTTCCGCGCCGCCATGAACGGATCGTTGGCGACCCCCATGACCTCGATATCGGGGTCGGCGGACAGGATGGCGGCTAGGGTCTGGCGGACGCTTGCTGAGTCGTCGATGATCAGAACGCGGATCTTGCCGCCCATGATATCATATCCGCTTGAAGACGGTGTTTGCCACCTGCCTGATCGGCAGATCGAAACCGGTTACGGTTTCCGAATGGCCGATAAACAGATAGCCCCCGGGGAGGAGATTGTTGCAGAGCCGCGTCAGCACGTGGCTCTGGGTTGGCTTGTCGAAGTAGATCAGCACGTTACGGCAGAAGATGATATGCATCGGATCGCCGACCGGATAAGCCTGATCCATGAGGTTCAGCCGGGCAAAGCCGACGCGCGAGCGCAGTTTCGGGCTGATGCGCATTTCCTGCCGCCGGTTGTCGGAAGGCTGCATCACGTATTTCTGCATCATCTCCGCCGGAACGGGCTGAAGAAGATCGCTCTGATAAATGCCGCGCTGGGCCTTCTGCAGCACGTCGGTGGAGAGGTCCGTGGCCAGCACGAAATAATCCCGCTCCGGGGCGTTCGCTTCGAGAAAATCGGACATCACCATGGCTATCGTATAAGGTTCGGCGCCGGTCGAGCACGCGGAGCTCCAGATGCGGATGCGCCGTTCGCCAAAGGTCTGCAAAATATCCGGAAGCGCTCTCTGCATCATATAGTCGAAATGCTTCGGCTCACGGAAGAAATCCGTCTTGTTGGTCGTGACGGCGTCAATGAGGAAGATTGCTTCGGTTTCGATACCGCCATGTTTGAAGAGATAATCGCAATAGCTGTCGAAGGTCGGCAAGCCGGTCACGCGCAGACGCCGGCGAAGCCGCCCTTCCAGCATGGTCATCTTCGTCTGCGGCATCTTTATGCCGCTGTAATTGTATATGTATTTCGATAGAAGCTCGAAATTGCGCTTGCTCAGCCGGTCATCGAGCGGCTGACTCCTCACCATCATGTTCACCCGAGCATCTCCGTATGCATTCTTGCCAGCCACCGGGCTTTCCTATTGCCTAGGCCACCTGAGCCTGTGGTCCGACATCGGCGAGAACCGATCCGGAATCGGAGAACAGACGCGCGAGGTCGATGATGACGACAAAACCGCTATCCCGCCTGACGACGCCGGCGATGTAGTCGGAACGCCAGCGCACGCCGATATCCGGGGCGGTCTCGACCTGATCGTTGCGGAACGGCACAACCTCGAAAACCCGGTCTGCCACAAGGCCGAGAGCGAGCATCCGGTCGGCGACGGGTACATCGAGCACCAGGATACGTGTATGCGGTGTCTTGACGGTCCTCGACATGCCGAGCCGCAGGCGCAGGTCGATCACCGGCACGCCTTGGCCGCGCACGTCGCGCAGACCCAGAAGATATTCCGGGCCGTGCGGGATCTTGAACGGTTCCTCGTGGTCGAGGATTTCGCGGACCACTTCGACAGGGACCGCGAAAACCTCATCGCCAAGGGAAAAAGTCACGAATTGAGCTTCGGAGGATATGCCTGCCATCATGCGCTCTCCCTGAAATCGTTGTCATCGGCATCCGGACCGCCGACCGACATGTCGAGGGCAAAGCCCCTGGCACGGGCGTGCTGCGCGGCAACGGAATGATCTACCAGCGGGCGGGCGCCAGTGGCTTTCGCAGCGGGCTTGGCCGCCTGCTTCGGCACAGCAGGCCTTGTTGCCGGCTGGCGTGTCTGGATGGTGCTGGCCCTGTCGACCTTGAAGAAGGTGATGGAAGCCTGCAGTTCCTCGGCCTGTGCGGCCAGTTCCTCTGATGTCGAAGACATCTCCTCCGACGCGCCGGCATTCTGCTGGGTTACCTTGTCGAGCTGCTGGATCGCCTCGTTGATCTGTGAGGCGCCGATATCCTGCTCGCGGCAGGCCGCGGAGATCTCGGAGACCAGCTCGGCCGTCTTCTGGATATCCGGAACCAGCCTGTTCAACATCTCGCCGGCTTCCGTGGCGACTTGAACCGTGTCGCCGGAAAGCGCGCTGATTTCGGCGGCTGCGGCCTGGCTGCGTTCCGCAAGCTTGCGCACTTCGGACGCGACGACCGCAAAACCTTTGCCATGCTCACCGGCGCGAGCGGCCTCGACTGCGGCATTCAGCGCGAGCAGGTCGGTCTGGCGGGCAATTTCCTGCACGATGGAGATCTTCTCGGCGATCGTGCGCATGGCGCCGACGGCACGATTGACAGCCTGGCCGGAAGCTTCGGCATCCCTGGAGGACTGGCGGGCGATCTTTTCGGTCTGGGCGGCGTTGTCGGCGTTCTGCTTGATGTTGGCGGCCATCTGTTCCATGGACGCGGAGGCCTCTTCGGCCGAGGAAGCCTGTTCGGTCGCGCCTTGCGAGAGCTGCTCGGAGCTCGCCGAAAGTTCCTGGCTGCCGGAGGAGACGTTGTTGGCTGCGGAAAGGGCGTCGGCAACGACACCGCGCAGGCGTTCCACCATGCTCTGCAGGGAAATGCCCAGGACGTCCTTGTCGGAGAGCGGCTTCGGCGTGACCGTCAGGTCACCATTGGCGATCTGGTCGGCAACGCTCGCGGTGCCGCGCAGGTTGGCCACCATGCTTTGCATGGCGGTCCCAAGCGCGTCCTTGTCGGAGAGGAGTTTTGCCTCGACGGTGAGGTCGCCCGCGGCGATGCGGTCGGCGATCGCTGCTATATCGCGCAGGTTTCCGGTCATGATGTTGACGATGTCGATGAGATCGCGGATCTCGTCGTTGGTCTTGACTTCGACTTTCTGTTCGAGATCCCCGATCGAGACAGCGGTGGCGGCAAAAGCGATTTTCTTAAGGCCGCTGTTGATGCCCAAAGCGATCCAGACTGCGGCGACGATGCCGATGACGGCGGCAATGGCAGACAGGACAAGCACGAAGGTGCGGGTTTGAGCATACTGTTCGTCAGTAGCCTGATCCGCCGCCTTCATCTGGCTCCTTGCAGCCTCGACGCGTTTGTCGATGGCGTCTTCTATGTCATCGATCAGCGCGCGGCCTTCGCCGGCAATGGTCGCAATCGCTTCTGCCGAATTACCGCTGCGAATGAAGTTACGGACACGGCCATCAAGTTCCACGGTGCGCTGAAATTTGGCCTCGACGTCTCTCCAAGCTTGGCGGCCCTCTTCGGTCGATGCGAGTTCATGGAGTCGTTTCAGCGTATCCTTGAAATTCTGCTGGTTCCGGTCGCTGGCCTCGGCATAGATATCGAAGTCCTTCGAAGTGGTCGCGTTCGCCATGTTCATCTGCGCGCGCGTCAGGCGCAGCTGAAAGTTGCTCAGGTTCTGAGCCGTCTCCAGCCGCGCTGCCGGTCCTTCGATCAGCCTGCCGACTGCATCGTTCAGGTTGGAGAGGCTGTAGATGCCGAAGCCCGCAACGGCGATCAGAAGAGTAATGATCAGGCCGTATGTGAGCGCCAGCTTTAGTTTGATTGTAAACCGCATCTGCTATCCCTTCAAAGTTTCCGGCCGCGCACTGACTGCCGTCCGCATGAGTTTCTCATATTGGGGCCACACGCTCCCCGGAACGCCGGTAAGTTCAGTCCCGGTGTCACCATGCTGCGGAGCCTGCACGATGCTTTGTCTCTTCCTTTCGCGTCCCGCGTCATGCGCTCGCCCTGAAATCGTCGTCATCCGCATCCGGACCGCCGACCGACATGTCGAGGGCAAAGCCCTTGGCTCGGGCCTGCTGCGCTTTAACCGAATGGTCGGCCGCTCTGGACGCGGAGGACTTCGTTGCGGGTCGCGCGTTAGGCTGGGCGGCGGGCATTCTTCCGGCAGATGGAGACCGCTCCTGCGAACCGGCTCTATCGACCTTGAAGAAGGCGATCGAAGCCTGCAGTTCCTCGGCCTGAGCGGCGAGCTCCTCGGAGGTCGAAGACATTTCCTCAGAAGCGCCGGCATTCTGCTGGGTTACCTTGTCGAGCTGCTGGATCGCCTCGTTGATCTGCGAGGCACCCACGTCCTGCTCGCGGCAGGCGGCGGAAATCTCGGAAACGAGCTCGGCCGTCTTCTGGATCGCGGGAACGAGCTTGTTGAGCATCTCCCCGGCTTCCGTTGCAACCTGTACGGTGTCGCCGGAAAGGGAGCTTATCTCCGCTGCGGCGGCTTGAGAGCGTTCGGCAAGTTTGCGGACCTCGGAGGCGACGACCGCAAAACCCTTGCCATGTTCACCCGCGCGGGCGGCCTCGACGGCGGCATTCAGAGCGAGAAGGTCTGTCTGGCGGGCGATCTCCTGGACGATGGAGATTTTTTCGGCGATCGTGCGCATGGCCGTAACGGCGCGGCCGACGGCCTCACCTGAGGTTTCCGCATCGCGGGAAGACTGGCGTGCGATCTTTTCCGTCTGCGCGGCGTTGTCGGCATTCTGCTTGATGTTTGCCGCCATCTGCTCCATCGAGGCGGAGGCTTCTTCCGCCGAGGAAGCCTGTTCGGTGGCACCCTGCGAGAGCTGCTCCGAACTTGCGGAGAGCTCCTGGCTGCCCGACGAGACGTTGTTGGCCGCGGAGAGTGCATCGGCAACGACGCCGCGCAGGCGCTCTACCATGCTTTCGAGCGCGAGACCCAGCGTATCTTTATCGGAAAGCGGCTTCGGCGTGACCATCAGATTGCCGTTGGCGATCTGGTCGGCGATACTGGCGGTGTTGCGCAGGTTGCCGGTCATCACATTGATCGTGTCGACCAGGTCCTTGATTTCGTCGTTCGTCTTGATCTCGACCTTCTGGTTGAGGTCGCCGATGGAGACCGCCTCTGCGACGGCCATGATCTTGCGAAGGCCGGAATTGATGCCGAGAGCGATCCACAGGGCGACGGCGAACGAGAAAACGAAAAGCCCGATGCCCATCCCCACAAGCAGGTTTCTTGAGGTGGCATACTGTTCGTTTGTCGCTTCGTCCGTAGCGTGCAGATCAGCCTTGATAAAGCTGCTCAGGTCCGCCATCAGCGCCAACAGGCGATTGACCATGGCGGCGCCCTCCGTCATAGACATCTCGCCGGCGCGCTGGTTGCTCTCGGCGGTATTTTGAGTCGCGAGCGTCAACATCTCGTTCTGCAAGGCGACCCATGTGGGATACAGCGAGTGTATTTCCGCAATTTTCGAGCGCAGTTGCGGATCGGTTTCCTTCTCGAAATCATTGAGTGTCGTTTCGATTTCCTTGTGAGCCGCCTCCACGCTCTGGCGATATCCGGCGATCTTGGTTGGATCGGTATTCATGATGGCGTTCTTCTCGCCCCGGATCGCGTCGGCCAGGGAGGTCGAAAGCGCGTTCAGGTTTTGAAGGTTGCTTGCAGGACCTTGAACAAGGTCTGTAATGGAAGAATTAAGTGATGAGAGATTGATGATTGATAAGACGGCCATGCCGATCGACATCAAGATCACCAAGCCAAACGCGACGGCGAGTTTGAGCTTAATTGTGAGACGCATCTATCGTATCCCCCGATTGCAATGCGATGACAAACCTGCACCGTCAATGGACGGTAGCTGTGCTGGCGCAGTCAGGCCGATACATTCACCCCTCTGCAAGGGCCGGCGAGCCGGCCTTGTTGTCATCGCATACATGCAACGACGGCCCCGGGATGTTTTATCCTAGGGCAATTTCTGGCGCGCTCTCAGGCGCTTTCGCGGAAGTTTTCGTCGTCCGCGTCGGGGCCGCCCATCGACATATCGAGGGCAAAGCCCTTGGCACGGGCCTGCTGGCTCTGCACCGAATGATCAGGCTTGTGGAACTGAGGTGCTGCCGGGCGGTGCGCCGGCCTTGTTGCCGGCTTCGAGGCGGTAACAGCAGCCGCAGTCCGCTTTGCCAGCTTGTTGCCGCCATTCTGGTCGACCTTGAAGAAGGCGATCGAGGCCTGCAGTTCCTCCGCCTGCGATGCGAGCTCTTCCGAGGTGGCTGACATCTCCTCCGACGCGCCGGCATTCTGCTGGGTCACCTTGTCGAGCTGCTGGATCGCCTCGTTGATCTGCGAGGCGCCGATATCCTGCTCGCGGCAGGCCGCGGAGATCTCGGAGACCAGCTCGGCCGTCTTCTGGATATCCGGAACCAGCCTGTTCAACATTTCGCCGGCTTCCGTGGCGACTTGAACCGTGTCGCCGGAAAGCGCGCTGATTTCTGCGGCTGCGGCCTGGCTGCGTTCCGCAAGCTTGCGCACTTCGGACGCGACGACCGCAAAACCTTTGCCATGCTCGCCGGCGCGAGCGGCCTCGACTGCGGCGTTCAGCGCGAGCAGGTCGGTCTGGCGGGCAATTTCCTGCACGATGGAGATCTTCTCGGCGATCGTGCGCATGGCGCCGACGGCACGATTGACAGCCTGGCCGGAAGCTTCGGCATCCCTGGAGGACTGGCGGGCGATCTTTTCGGTCTGGGCGGCGTTGTCAGCGTTCTGCTTGATGTTGGCGGCCATCTGTTCCATGGACGCGGAGGCCTCTTCGGCCGAGGAAGCCTGTTCGGTCGCGCCTTGCGAGAGCTGCTCGGAGCTCGCCGAAAGTTCCTGGCTGCCGGAGGAGACGTTGTCGGCGGCAGTGAGTGCATCGCCGACCACGCCGCGCAGGCGTTCGATCATCGTATTGACATAACCGAGCAGTTCGCCGATCTCGTCCCTGCTGGTGATCGTCGCAAATTTGGTGAGATCCCCCTCGGCAATGCGCTGCACGGCGGTTACCGCATTGCGCAGGCCTTTGTTGATCGACAATGCGATCCAGATGGCCGCGAGCACGGCGATGACGAAAGCGATACCGGCGACCGAGATCATGATCGTGCGGGTCTGGGCATAGTCGACGTCGGCCTGCGCGTCCGCTTCACTCAGCCGGGATTCCTCAAGGCTGACGACCTGGGTGAGCAGCGCATCGATGTCATTGGTGACGGCGCGGGCTTCGTTGCTCGAAACCCTGAGTGCGCCCGCGGCATCGCCGCCCAGCATCAGGCCGCGGATGCGATCATCCTGCTTTCGGAACTCGGCGGTGAAACCTTCGAGTTTCGCCCAGTTCGCCTTGCCCTGTTCGGTCGCAAGCGCGAAAACCGACTTGAAAGTCTGGTCGAAGGCCCGGCGAGCCTCGTCGCTCTTCGAAATGTAGTCCTGCATTTCGCTGGCGCTTTCCGCCATCAGCAGGTTCTTCTGCTGGCGAATCTGCTGGAGCTGCTCGTTATTGAGCGTCTGCGCGAGCTTGAGGCGTTCGGCGGGGCCCGTGATGACCTGTTCAAGCGTATCGTTGAGACTGCTGAGGCTGAAGATACCGTAAGCGGCCGTCGCCAGTAGCATGATGATGACGAAACCGAACGCTAAAGCCAACTTCAATTTGATCGTCGCGCGCATTTCAAGTCCCTCGTGAAGGTCGTTAGCTGTGGCTGCCCACAGCCGCAGGATGATCGTGTTGAGCAGAGAAAATCGCCTGAAGATTGGGGATGATGATGAATTCGGTTCCCCGTTTGACCAGGCAGTCGATGAAGTCCGGCCGCCAGCGCATGCCGACGCTCGGCGGCGGCTCGCCCGCCGCACGCAGGAGGGTCGTCACTTCGTGCACCTTGTCGGTGCGGATGCCCGCCAGCACCGGCTCCCCGTCGATATCGAGTTCGATGACGATGATCCGGCTGTCGATGGTTGGCTTGGTCGCTTCCATGCCGAATGCGAGCCGGATATCGGCGAGCGGAATGACCTTGCCACGGAAATTGATGACACTGCCGACGAAGGCTTTGGCGCCCGGAACGACGGTCTCCGGCAGGAGATCGAGGATTTCCTGCACGATGAAGGCTTCCAGCGCGAACATCTCGCCGGCGATGTCGAATGTCAGGACTTCCAGCTCGTCGCGGCCGTCCCAAAGGTCTTCGGAAATCTTTCTGGCTGCCTCGTTCATCCTGCCGCGCGCAAATGCGCCTCCTGTTGCTGGCCTTCGGCCACGAGATGGCCGACATCGAGGATCAGCGCCACGTCTCCGTCACCGAGAATGGTGGCGCCCGAGAAGGTCGCGACATCATGGTGCAGTTTCGACATGGCCTTGATGACCGTCTGATGGTCGCCGATGATCTGGTCGACCACCAGTCCCACCCGTTCGGAGCCGGTGGAGATGACGACCACCTTCTGGAAGGGATCCGGCTTCGTGCCGGTGCGGAAGAGATCGCGGAGCCTCAGGAAGGGGACGAGGCTGTCGCGCAGCGAGATGAAGCTGCGACCGCGTGAGCGCATGTCCTCCTCAATGGAAAGCTCCAGGCATTCCTCGACGGCCGAGAGCGGGATGACATAACGACCGGCGCCGACCCGAACGAGCAGGCCGTCGATGATCGCAAGCGTCAGCGGAATCGCGAGCGAGATTTCGGAACCCTGGCCCGGATGGCTAGCGACGTTGATCGTGCCCCGCAGCGCGTCGATCGTCCGCTTGACCACGTCCATGCCGACGCCGCGGCCGGAAAGGTTGGTGACCTGCTGCGCCGTCGAGAAGCCGGGCTGGAAGATGAGCTGGTAGAGTTCGTTATCGGTGAGGCTGGCGCCGGAAGGAATGAGGCCGGAAGCTTCCGCCTTGGCACGGACGCGGTCCTTGTTGATGCCGCGGCCGTCATCCTTGATGGTGATGATGACCTCGCCGGCCTGCTGGCGGGCGGAAAGCAGGATGCGGCCCGCTTCCGGCTTGCCGGCCGCGCGACGCTCTTCCGGCGTTTCAAGGCCGTGGTCGCAGGAATTGCGCACCAGATGCACCAGCGGATCGGCAAGGCGCTCAATGACGCTCTTGTCGACTTCCGTGCTTTCGCCTTCGGTGATGAGTTCGATCGTCTTGCCCGTCTCGTGCGCGAGGTCATGCACCAGCCGGCGGAAGCGGCTGAACAGGTGCGCCACGGGAACCATGCGCAGCACCATCATCGTGTCGCGCAACTCGCCGGAGAGGCGCTCGACGTCCTCGGAGACGGCGCGGAGCTGGAGATCGCCGCTGCCGCCCGCGAGCTGACTGAGCCGCGACTGGGCGATGACGAGTTCTCCGACCCGGTCCATCAGTTCGTCGAGCTTTTCGGCCGGCACCCGGACGTTTTCGGATGCCTTGTTCGGCTTCGTGTCGGCGGGAGCGGTGAGGGCGGATACCGGCGTTGGCGCGCGCGCTGCGGCTGCCATATCCTGCGTGGCGGCAACCGGCTGTGGCGAGGGAGCGGCTTCCGATCTGACCGGTGCCTTTACGGCGGGGGCCGTAGCCTCGACGGTGGTGATGTCGAGCTGCATCTCGTCCATGACGAAGATGAACACATCTTCGATCGCCGAGCGCGGCTGAGCGGTCAGGAGTTCCACATCCCAGGAAATATGAAGGTCGGTCGGCGTAAGGAGATCGAGCGATGGGATCGCCGAGCGGTCGGCAACGATTTTGCACTCGCCGAGTTCCCGCAGCTCGTCGAGAAGCGGCAGGGGATTGGTGCCGTTCGCCATCGCATTCTGCGGCAGGCTGAAGCGGATATGGAAGAGGGTCTGCGCCGGCGCGGACCCTGCTGCCGGTGCCGATCCCGGTTGCCCGGCGCCTTCGACGGCAGCGCGCAGATTGGCGAGAAGCGCCTCGCTCGCGGCCTCATGGTCGCCGACCGGCGTCTCGACCAGGGCGCGCATGTGGTCCTTGGCTTCGAGGACCGCAGTGACCAGTTCCTGCGTTGCCGGCACCTCGCCCTTGCGGACGCGGTCGAAGGCCGTTTCGCAATGATGGGTGAAAGCGGCGAGCGCATCGAAGCCGAACATGGCTCCCGAGCCCTTCAAGGTATGGAGGCCGCGGAAGACCGCGTCCACCTGGTCCTTGTCGCCGAGGTTTACGTTGAGATCGAGGAGCCCGGCCTCGATCTGTTCCAGAAGCTCGGCTGCTTCCGTTCTGAAAACCGCGATAGGATCGGGAAAGCTCATTTGCCAAGCACCTTTCGGACGATCTTGACCAGGCTTTCCGGATCGAACGGTTTGGTGAGCCAGCCGGTGGCGCCGGCGGCTTTCGCCTGCTGCTTCAGGTCGCTGTCGGACTCCGTCGTCAGGAAGATCACCGGGACGCCCATATGTGCCGGCATCTTACGCAGCTCGCGGATCATCGTGAGCCCGTCCATGTTCGGCATGTTGAGGTCGGTGACGATTAGATCGAACTGGCCCGCATTGAGCTTGGCGATGCCGTCCATGCCGTCTACGGCTTCGGTGACCTGGTATCCGGCATTGCTGAGGGCGACGCGTGTCGTCAGGCGGATGCTGGCGGAATCATCGACTGTGAGGATGCTGGCGGTCATTGAATTCCCTTTTGATGAAGCCAGAATTTCGCGTCGTCGTCGGACATTCCTTCGAGAACGCCGCTGCGCTGCAGGACATCAAGCGCTGCATTGCTGGCGGGCCGCGCGAGCGCGATGTGTTTTCCGGCCGTGCCGGCATAGATGCGGGCTGCTTCCATGAGCTGGATGAAGCTGATGTCCACCTGGCAATCGTCAGAAAGTTCGATCGTCGTGGATTTATTCTTCTCGATGGATTGAAGTAATTCCTGCTGAACGGAATTGATTGTCCGAACAGTCAAATTCTTCGATAATATAACGCGTTCCTCAATATTGTTAGAAGCGGGCATTTTTACCTCAATACATAATTTCGGGAAAGCTGAAATATTATTCAACTCTGAGCTTCTATCGTTAACGGTACGTTAAGCGACGGTGGCGATTTCTCACGGCATAATAGTGATAGCTCCCGCCTCACCGACAGATCGTCGGGAAAATTAACCACAAGTCGCGAAACCGGATGCCTGTTCTGTCGGAATTAACCCCTCGCCTCTCAGAGTAATTTCCGCGCAGGACGAAACCAGCGCCGGGATTTGCCGGCGCGGGCCTGTCCCAAAACGATCCGGGCGAAGTCATTCGTCATTCATTGAAAAAGGTGAGGTCCCTGCGGGGCCCGAAAGGTGAGGCAGAGTGGCTGTCAGGGCATCCATTTTAAACGTCGCGGAAGACACGGCAGGCGTCCTGCATTTTGCCGACCGGATGGAAACGGCGCGCTCGCGGATAGAAGAGCGCTTTCTGGACGGCGGCGCTGCGCTTCTGGCAATCCTTGATGTACTGAACAAGCTGATCGCCTCTCTAGACCAGTTGACCGGTTCGCTGGATGAAGGAACGGCAAATGCCACGATGGCCGAGCTGAAGAGCACGGTCGACCGGCTGTCGCATCTGACCGAACTTGAGGCCGCTCGCCAGGCCGGTTTCCAGGAAATCGCCTGCGCCGAGCGTAAGCTCGAGCCCGAGATCGAGGAGATGCAGGAGACGCTGCGCTATCTGCGCACCTTTGCCGTGACCGCCAAGATCACCGGCGCCGGCATCACCGATTTTTCCGGTTTTGCGGAAGAGATTCTGGAACGGATCCAGGAAGGTACGCGACAGGTCAACGATCTCGCCAGCAAGCTCGGCACGCTCGGTCACGGCCTCGGTCCGGTCATGGCCAAGGGAAAGGCGATCCTTGCGAGATATGACGAGAAGATACCGCAAATCGTCGCCGGATTGTCGAATGGTGCAGCGGAGATCGGCCAGCACCGCAAGCTGCTTGTCGAACGCGCCGCCAGGGTGCGCGCCGTTGCCGGTGGTATCCAGACGAAGCTCGCTGCCACGCTTTCGGCCATGCAGGTTGGCGATATTACCCGCCAGCGCATCGAGCATTGTCAGTCCAGCTTCAAGATTCTCTCGGAATATCTGGAGTCGCCCGAAGGAGCGGTACTGCGGACCGAGCAGCGCGAGAGCCTGTCACTGATCATCCGCAAACTCGTGTCGCTGCAGCTCGATCATTCGATTTTAGACTTCGATCGCGATACGGCGAAAATCGTCGCCACCGTTGCAAGCTTTCGTTCCGACCTGTCGGAAATAGAGGCTTTGCGCAAGACGATGACCGATTCCGACAGCGGTGGAAACGACAACGCGATCCGTGAACTCGAAAACGGCGTGGCAACCGCCCGCGGTACCGTGCGGGAAATAGAAGGTGTCGCCCGGGAAGCCGGTGAGCTCAGCCACTCGATTGGTGGCATCGTGCGTGAACTTCTGGATGGTATCGGTGTTGTAAGGGCGGTGCGTACCGACATCCACTATATGGCGCTCAACACCAATCTTCGCTGCGGCAAGATTGGTGAAGAGGGCAAAGCGATCAATGTCGTGACCGTCGAATTGCGCAACTTTGCAGCCCAACTCGACGAGACGGCCGAGAAGATCCTTGCCGAACTTCAGACACTGGAGGCCGCTTCCAACAAGCTGAATGATGTTCAGGGCGAGGAATGTGAGAGCTCCCTCGATCAGCGCCTGGAGAATGCGCTCGAAAACATCCGCGCCGTCGGCGACCGCATGGATGAGCAGATGTCCGCGCTCGGCGAACAGAGCAGGACGGCGGTCGGAGAGATGGATGCCTCGCTGTCACGCCTGAACTTCAATGCCGAACTTGGCGAGGTGCTGCGCGCCTGTGCCGATGATCTCGCGCTCAAGGAAGACGTGGTCGGTCTACCGGGAATCGAAAGGCCCCTGGCCGATCTCGGCAACCGCATCGCCCGTCTCTATACCATGGTCGCGGAGCGCGAGGTGCATGCCGAGGTGCTTGGTACTGCGCCGCCGGTGGAGGCGCCGGCCGTCGCCGCGCTCCTATCCGACGAGGATATCGAGGACGCGCTGTTCTGAGGCGAGATCCATCGGGGAGCAGGTTTCGACCAGCTGGACCTGCGCGATCCGCCCCTCATCGAAAACCGAATTAAGGTCCTGTCGGATCGCGTTCCGTATTATGATAAACTGCAGTTCGAGCCTTGACCTTTGGCCGCGTCTCGGTCATTTGGACCGCCTTGCTTGAGGTAGCGCTCGGTCGGGACGAACCCCGGCAGCGTTCTATAAAGAGAAACAAGATGACCAAAGCCACATCCTCGGCGCCCTCCCAGCGCATGCTTCGCGTTGGCGAACAGGTCCGCGCTGCCATAACCCAGGTCCTGCAGCGCGGCGAAGTGCGCGACGACCTGATCGAAAGGACGGTGATTTCCGTCTCCGAAGTGCGCATGTCGCCGGACCTGAAGATCGCCACAGCCTATGTGACCCCCCTTGGCCTGCCCGATCATGCGGCCGTTATCGATGCCCTCAACCGTCATGCGAAATTCATCCGTGGCCGGTTGGGCGGCCAGCTCCGGCAGATGAAATACATGCCGGAAGTGCGCTTTCGCGACGATACCAGCTTCGACAATTATAAGAAAATCGATGATCTGCTCCGTTCACCCGAGGTCCAGCGGGACCTTGATGGTGATGACGAAGACAAGAAGTAGCCAAGAAAAAGCATGTCCAAACCACGTAAACCCAAGGGCCGGCCGGTTTCCGGCTGGCTGATCCTCGACAAGCCGGTGGATTTCGGCTCGACCGAAGCCGTTTCCAAGATCAAGTGGCTGTTCAATGCCCAGAAAGCGGGCCATGCCGGCACGCTCGACCCGCTTGCCTCCGGCATGCTGCCGATCGCGCTCGGCGACGCGACCAAGACGGTTCCCTATGTCATGGACGGGCGCAAGATCTATGAATTTGCCGTGACCTGGGGCGAGGAGCGTTCGACCGACGATCTGGAAGGCGAAGTGACCGCCACATCCGACACGCGTCCGACGGAGCAGGCGATCCGCGATCTCCTGCCGAAATATACTGGCCTGATTACGCAAGTTCCCCCACAGTTTTCGGCGATCAAGATCGCCGGCGAACGCGCCTATGATCTTGCCCGCGATGGCGAGACGGTGGAAATCCCGTCCCGCGAGGTAGAGATCTTTCGCCTGACGCTGCTTGGGGTTGCGGCCGACAAGGCGCATTTCGAGGTGGAATGCGGCAAGGGCACCTACGTTCGGGCGCTGGCCCGCGACTTTGGCCGCGAGCTCGGCTGCTACGGCCATATCTCCGAGCTTCGCCGTACCTTCGTGGCGCCGTTTGCCGAGGACCGCATGGTGCCGCTCGCCGATCTCGTGGCGCTGGAACAGATCGAAGACCGTGACGAGCGGCTCGCTGCGCTTGATGAATTCCTCATCGATACGGCGGAGGCGCTCTCCAACCTGCCACACTTGTCGATGACCGACGATCAGGCGCATCGGCTGAAGATGGGAAATCCGGTGATTCTGCGGGGACGCGACGCTCCGGTGGCTGAGACCGAGGCCTATGCAACGGCGCGCGGAAAACTGATTGCCATCGGCGAGATCGGCCAGGGGGAATTCCGCCCGAAGCGGGTATTCGGCTGAACTGACCCAGACCGGGGAAGGGATCGGGCCGTGCGGGTCCGATCCCGTACTGCCATCTTTTCGAAAAGTTCGTATTGTTTAAAGTCGATTGTAACGCCTGGTCGCCAGCCGGATACGAAGCGGCGAGCTGGCTCATGCCTTTGCCGGCCTCAAGACAGAGGAGGAGCTGATGGCCATCGACAAACGCGCGGCGCAGCATCCGGACCTTGCCGGTCCGAGCATGTTCAGCCGAGATCCGCAGGATCTCGCTGAAGCGGCGGACGACTTCGGCCATGTCGTGCAGAGGCGCCCACAGGCCGTGCTCAAGGCCGCATCGGTTGCCGATATTGCTGACCTCGTTCGCTGGGCTGCGAGCCGCGGATTGAAGGTCGCTGCCAGAGGGCAGGGCCATTCGACCTATGGCCGGGCGGCGGTGGACGGTGGAATCGTCATTGAGATGAAGGCGATCAACACGATCCACTATGTCCAGCCGGATCATATGGTCGTCGATGCAGGAGCGACGTGGAGCACCGTTCTCGATGCGGCGCTGGCGTACGGACTTACGCCGCCGGTTCTTCCAAACTATCTTGAATTGTCTGTGGGCGGCACGCTTGCCGTCGGTGGAATTGGCGGGACGACATTTCGTCATGGCATGCAGACCGACAACGTCCTTGCATTGAATGTGGTGACGGGTGACGGTCGTGAACTGACCTGTTCCGAAGACGTGAATCCCGATCTTTTCGATGCCGTTCGTGCGGGATTGGGCCAGTGCGGAATCATCACACGAGTCACGTTGCGCCTGATGCGCGCCCCCGAGCGGGTTCGCCGGTTCCACCTGCTTTATTCCGACTTGCGTTCCCTGACCGAAGACCAGCGGACTGCCCTCGCGGATGGCCGCTTCGACTATCTGCAAGGCGCAGTTCTTCCTGACGGAGCCGGCGCCTGGCAATATCAGCTCGAAGGAGTCGTCTTCTACGATGGCGCTGCGGTTCCCGATGACAAAGCCGTCCTTGCCGGTTTGTCGGATCAGCGTAGCGCAGCGGACATTTCCGATGTCAGCTATTCCGAGGATGTCAGAGCATTTGCACGCCTTGAAAACCTGCTCCGGTCCAACGGCCAATGGTTCAGTCCACACCCCTGGCTGCTGACCTTCCTTCTCGGCTCCTGCGCGGAACAGATCGCCAGCGACATTTTGAACGGATTGACCAACGAGGATGTCGGCCCCTTCGGACGGATCACCTTCTATCCCTTGCTCACAGGGGCGCTGCGCACTCCTCTGCTCCGGTTGCCGGATGAGAGCATCGTCTTTCCATTCAATTTGGTCCGCATCCCCACATCGAGCGGAGCTGTTGAAGCGGAGCAACTGGTCGCCAGGAATCGCATGCTTTATGAGCATATTCGCGATGCAGGTGGGATCTTGTACCCCGTCAGTGCCCTTCCCATGTCGCGGGACGATTGGAGAAGCCATTTCGGGCCGAAATGGTCGTTCCTGGACGGGGCAAAGCGGCGCTATGATCCGCTTGACGCATTCGCCCCCGGTTATGAATTGTTCTGACTGCAGCCGATACGTCGCCGGGAAGGACGCGATCGACTGCCATTCGGCCTCCGAAAACATCGGCTCTTCCAATCCAGACATGAATGGTTTATAGGCACCGCCAGCATGAAGGGCGCTCCAAGCGCTACTTTTGCTTTTCACGGCCAAGGCTGGACGACATCCCGGCTTTTGGCGTCCCTAATTCCTCTTCAATAGAAAGGATCGTCCGATGTCGATCACTGCCGAGCGCAAGGCTGAGCTTATCAAGGAATACGCCACCTCCGAGGGCGACACCGGTTCCCCGGAAGTACAGGTCGCGATCCTCACGGAGCGCATCAACAATCTGACCGAACACTTCAAGGACCACAAGAAGGATAACCATTCCCGCCGTGGTCTTCTGACGCTGGTTTCGAGCCGCCGCTCGCTTCTTGACTACCTCAAGAAGAAGGACGAAGCGCGCTACACCAAGCTGATCGGCAGCCTGGGTATCCGCCGCTAAGAAATCCTCCGGCGGGCCTGGAAACAGTGCCCGCCGGTTGTCTTTTCGGGCTTTGCCCGATGAAATACTCAAGCCGCGCACCAGATTGACGCGGTACGAGGCGACGGCGGACCCGGATGGGCCGGATCTGCCAACCAACCGTTGACCTGTCATGGGGCAGGATTGCCGGATGCTTTCGGCCGAAGTCCATAGTGGCTTTGGCCAAGTTTCTCCAAAAGGGAAACTGTCGCTGCAAAGCCTCCCGTTGTCTTGCCCATGATGCGTCACATTGATTGCGGTTGATCATGCGCTGCGCCGGATGTTGCGATGCGCATGTTTCCGCATTGAAGGACAAGACATGTTCAATACTCACTCTGTCGAAATCGAATGGGCA
Organism: Neorhizobium petrolearium; assembly: GCF_029854435.1. Taxonomy (NCBI): domain Bacteria; kingdom Pseudomonadati; phylum Pseudomonadota; class Alphaproteobacteria; order Hyphomicrobiales; family Rhizobiaceae; genus Neorhizobium; species Neorhizobium petrolearium. Next base: position 5,236,324 of record NZ_CP123000.1, read on the forward strand.
GGTCGCCCGCTGAAGCTGGAAACCGGCAAGATCGCCCGCCAGGCTGACGGCGCAGTCCTCGCGACCTATGGCGAGACCGTGGTTCTCGCGACCGTCGTTTCCGCCAAGGCACCGAAGCCGGGCCAGGATTTCTTCCCTCTCACCGTCAACTATCAGGAAAAGACCTACGCCGCTGGCAAGATCCCCGGCGGCTATTTCAAGCGTGAAGGCCGTCCGAGCGAGAATGAAACCCTGGTTTCCCGCCTGATCGACCGCCCGATCCGCCCGCTCTTCCCGGAAGGCTACAAGAACGATACGCAGGTCGTCGTGACCGTCGTTCAGCACGACCTCGAAAACAACCCGGACGTACTCTCCATGGTGGCGACCTCCGCGGCCCTGACGCTTTCCGGCATCCCGTTCATGGGCCCGATCGGCGGCGCCCGCGTCGGTTACATCAACGGTGAATACGTTCTGAACCCGCATCTCGACGAGATGGACGAGTCGAGCCTCGACCTTGTCGTCGCCGGCACGTCCGATGCCGTTCTGATGGTCGAATCGGAAGCCAAGGAACTTAACGAAGAAGTCATGCTCGGGGCCGTCATGTTCGGCCATCGCGGTTTCCAGCCGGTCATCGACGCGATCATCAAACTCGCCGAAGTTGCCGCCAAGGAACCCCGCGACTTCCAGCCGGAAGACTATTCCGAACTTGAAGCCGAAATGCTGCAGCACTTCGAGGCCGAACTGCGCGAAGCCTACAAGATCACCCAGAAGGCCGACCGCTATGCCGCCGTCGACGCCGTCAAGGCGAAGGTCAAGGCCCACTTCCTGCCTGAAGGCGCCGCGGAACTGAAGTACACGGCTGAAGAGGTTGGCGCGATCTTCAAGCACCTGCAGGCCAAGATCGTCCGCTGGAACATTCTCGATACCAAGAGCCGCATCGATGGCCGCGATCTCGAGACGGTCCGCCCGATCGTCGCCGAAGTCGGCCTCCTGCCGCGTACCCATGGGTCGGCTCTCTTCACCCGCGGCGAGACGCAGGCGATCGTCGTCGCGACCCTCGGAACCGGCGAAGACGAGCAGTATGTCGACAGCCTGACGGGCATGTACAAGGAGCAGTTCATGCTCCATTACAACTTCCCGCCCTATTCGGTCGGCGAAACGGGCCGCATGGGTTCTCCGGGCCGCCGTGAAATCGGCCATGGCAAGCTTGCCTGGCGCGCCATCCATCCGATGCTGCCGACGCCCGAGCAGTTCCCGTACACGCTGCGCGTTGTCTCCGAGATCACCGAGTCCAATGGCTCGTCCTCGATGGCGACCGTCTGCGGCACCTCGCTCGCACTGATGGATGCCGGCGTTCCGCTCGCCAAGCCGGTTGCCGGTATCGCCATGGGCCTCATCCTCGAAGGCGACCGTTTCGCGGTCCTCTCCGACATCCTGGGTGACGAAGACCATCTCGGCGACATGGACTTCAAGGTCGCCGGAACGGAAAACGGCATCACCTCGCTGCAGATGGACATCAAGATCGCCGGCATCACCGAAGAGATCATGAAGGTCGCGCTCAGCCAGGCCCAGGGCGGCCGCAAGCACATCCTCGGCGAGATGGCCAAGGCCATCACCGAGAGCCGCGGCCAGCTCGGCGAATTCGCCCCGCGCATCGAAGTGATGAACATCCCGGTCGACAAGATCCGTGAAGTCATCGGCTCCGGCGGCAAGGTCATCCGCGAAATCGTCGAAAAGACCGGCGCGAAGATCAACATCGAAGACGACGGCACCGTGAAGATCGCCTCGTCCTCGGGCAAGGAAATCGAAGCTGCCCGCAAGTGGATCCACTCGATCGTTGCCGAGCCGGAGGTCGGCCAGATCTATGAGGGCACGGTCGTCAAGACTGCCGATTTCGGTGCGTTCGTGAACTTCTTCGGCGCCCGCGACGGCCTCGTTCACATCTCGCAGCTTGCCGTTGATCGGGTCGCCAAGACGACCGATGTCGTCAAGGAAGGCGACAAGGTCTGGGTCAAGCTGATGGGCTTCGATGAACGTGGCAAGGTTCGCCTGTCGATGAAGGTTGTCGACCAGGCGACGGGCCAGGAACTCCCGCAGGAGAAGAAGGAAAAGAAGGCTGACGGCGAAGCCGCCGAGTAAGCTTCCTTCCGCTCAGGAAAAAATCGAGGCGCGGAAGCTCTTCCGCGCCTTTTCTGTATCCGATATCCGGGAATTGCCGAGAGAACCGACATGAGCCGCGACGCCTTGAAAACCCTGTTCCATCCCTTCGCAACTGAAGCCGTGCCCATGCCGGGCGAGGGCGCGCGCGTGATTTTTCTCGGCGCGGAAGCCGGCAATGCCCTGCCGGAGGGGTTTGGCGCCCAAATCACTGCCGTGCAGCCGTTCCGGCCGCTCTTCCGAGCCCTGGGAGAAGGCGCGGTTCCGGAGCCGGAGGGTGAGAATTACGACGGGGCGCTGGTGCTCTGCGGCAAGCATCGCAGCGAAAACGAGGATCGCGTGGCAGAAGCCCTGCAACGCGTGAAGCCAGGCGGCGTCATCGTCATTGCCGGCAGCAAGGAGGATGGCATCCAGCCGCTCCGCAACACGCTGCTGAAGCTCGGGCTGCAAATCGACTACACGCCGAAATACCATGGCGTCGCGATCTGGCTTGCCCGTCCGCAGAGTGCCGATGCCGCGATCACGGCCCTGAAGAAAATGCCGGCGACGGTCGAGGATCGCTTCGAGGCGGCACCCGGCATGTTCTCCCACGATCGTGTCGATGCAGGCTCGGAACTGCTGGCCGGCCGCTTGCCGACGGATTTCGACGGCAATGCCGCCGATTTCGGCGCCGGCTGGGGTTATCTCTCCGTGATGCTGGCGGCGAGATCGCCGCGCCTGAACCGCATCGATCTCTACGAGGCTGATCACAGGGCGCTGGAATTCGCCAAACACAACCTCGCGCGCAACTGCCCGAACCTCAACGCCCGCTTCTATTGGCAGGATCTCGGCGGCGAGCCGGTGAAGGAGAAATACGACCTTGTCGTCATGAATCCGCCGTTCCATGAAGCGCAGGCGGCCGATCCGGAGCTCGGCAAGGCGATGATCCGCAGTGCCGCATCGGCGCTGAAGCTTGGCGGCCGGCTGATGCTGGTCGCCAATCGCGGCCTGCCCTATGAACCGGTTCTCGCATCGGAATTCCGCGAGCATGGCGAAACCTGCCGCAACGCCCGCTTCAAGGTTCTCTGGGCGAAGAAATAAACGCAAAAAAAGACCCCGCCGATGCCGGCAGGGTCTTTTTCTTGATAGTCGGAAAGTCCGAAAGTCCTATTCCGCATCCGCCTTGCGCAGTTTGTCGAGCGTCGGAAGCGACGTGATGCTGTAGCCGGCGTCGACGTAGTGAACTTCACCGGTAACGCCGCGGGAGAGATCGGACAGAAGATAGAGAGCTGAGCCACCGATATCCTCGATGGTCGCTGTGCGGCGTAGCGGCGCGTTCTGCTGGTTCCAGGAATAGATGGCGCGCGCATCGGAAATTCCGGCACCCGCCAGCGTCCGGACAGGGCCAGCCGAGATCGTGTTGACGCGGATGTCGCGCGGGCCGTAATCGGCAGCAAGATAGCGAACCGATGCTTCGAGAGCCGCCTTGGCGACGCCCATGACATTGTAGTTCGGGATGACGCGCTGGGACCCGTTATAGGTCAGCGTCAGCATCGAGCCGCCATTCGGCATCAATTCGGCGGCACGCTTGGCGACTTCGGTGAACGAGAAGCAGGAAATGATCATGGTGCGGCTGAAGTTTTCACGCGTCGTGTCGGCGTAAAGACCCTTGAGCTCGTTCTTGTCGGAAAAGCCGATGGCGTGGACGAGGAAATCCAGCGTGCCCCAGCGCTCCTTGATCGCCGCGAAGGTGGCATCGACCGAGGCGATATCCTCGACATCGCACGGGACGACGAAATCAGAGCCGAGTTCGGCGGCAAGCGGCTTCACGCGCTTGCCGAGAGCTTCGCCCTGATATGTGAAGGCGAGTTCCGCGCCCTGTGCGGCAACCGCCTTGGATATCCCCCAGGCGATCGAGTGATTGTTGGCGACCCCCATGATCAGGCCGCGTTTCCCCTGCATGATTCCCGTCATGGAATTATCCATTATAGCGCTGGAAGACGAGCGTGGCGTTGGTGCCGCCGAACCCGAATGAATTGGAAAGAGCAATGTCGATTTTGGCATTGTCGATGCGCTTGCGCACGATCGGCACGCCCTCGAATTCCGGATCCAGGTTTTCGATATGGGCGCTTTCGCCGATGAAGCCTTCCTGCATCATCAGAAGGCTGTAGATCGATTCCTGCGCGCCGGCGGCGCCGAGCGAATGCCCGGTGAGCGACTTGGTCGACTGGACATGAGGGATCTTGTCGCCGAAGACTTCGCGGATCGCGCCGATCTCCTTGCTGTCGCCAACCGGCGTCGAGGTGCCGTGGGTGTTGATATAGTCCACGTCGCCCTTCACCGTCGCAAGCGCCTGCCGCATGCACCGCACCGCGCCTTCGCCCGACGGCGCGACCATGTCGTAGCCGTCCGAGGTTGCGCCGTAACCGACAAGTTCGGCATAGATCTTCGCCCCGCGGGCCTTTGCGTGTTCCAGCTCCTCCAGGACCAGAACGCCCGCGCCGCCGGCGATGACGAAGCCGTCGCGGTCGACGTCATAGGCGCGCGAGGCGCTTTCCGGCCGGTTGTTGAACTTGGTCGTCATGGCGCCCATGGCGTCGAACAGGTTCGACATGGTCCAGTCGAGGTCCTCGTGGCCGCCGGCGAACATCACGTCCTGCTTGCCCCATTGGATCATCTCCGCCGCATTGCCGATGCAGTGCGCGGAGGTGGAGCAGGCGGACGAGATCGAATAGTTCACGCCGTGAATCTTGAACCAGGTGGCAAGCGTGGCGGATGCCGTCGAGGACATGGCCTTCGGCACGGCAAAGGGGCCGATGCGCTTGGGGCTGTTGTTCTTGATGGTGATTTCGGCCGCCTCGATCAGCGTCCGGGTGGACGGGCCACCCGATCCCATGATGATGCCGGTGCGTTCGTTTTCGCCGATATCCTTGTCTTCCAGGCCGGAATCGGCGATCGCCTGTTTCATGGCCACATGGTTCCAGGCGCCTCCCTGGGAAAGGAAGCGCATGGCGCGGCGATCGACGAGGTCCGTCGGATCAAGCGTCGGTCTGCCCCAGACCTGGCACTTGAAGCCATGCTCGGCAAAATCGGGGGAGAATGAAATGCCGGATTTCGCCTGGCGCAACGATTCGGTGACTTCGGCGGCATCGCTCCCGATCGAGGATACGATACCGAGACCCGTGACAACTACCCGTCTCATCTCATCAAAACCTTTTCTCTCTGTTCTGCCTTGGCGCGAGGCCTGTGTCAGGCCGCCTTTTCCTGGAACAGGCCGACCCTCAGATCGCTGGCGCGGTAGATCACCTCGCCGTCCGCCTTCATCCAGCCGTCGGCAATTCCGAGCACGAGACGGCCGCGCATGACGCGTTTGAAATCGATGCCATATTCCACCAGCTTGGTTGAGGGAGTAACCATGCCGGTGAACTTCACTTCGCCGGTAGATATGGCGCGCCCCTTGCCGGGTTCGCCGAGCCAGCCAAGATAAAAGCCGGTCAACTGCCACATGGCGTCGAGCCCGAGGCAGCCCGGCATGACGGGGTCGCCTTCGAAATGGCAGGGGAAGAACCAGAGATCCGGCGTTATGTCGAACTCAGCACGGATGAAACCCTTGTCGTTGGGGCCGCCGGTTTCCGATATCTCGGTGATGCGGTGGAACATCAGCATGGGCGGCAGCGGAAGCTGCGCATTGCCCGGGCCGAACATCTGGCCATGGGCGCAGGTGAGGATTTCTTCGTAAGAGAAGCTGGACTGTCTGGTTATCATAAAATTCCGTTTCCCCCGTTGAACCTTCTGTTTCAGAACCACTATTGCAAGATCGGTCCAAATTGAAGCGTGACGATGACCTTTCACTTTGCCCTGGGGATAGCCAAGCGTGGGAACATTCGTCTGTTTAGGTCCGCATATAGGAAGCTATGGGCGCAAACCAGAGGCTTGTGAGGGAATTTGCGCGTTTTTGCCGATCTCCCGGCCGGTATCCTCCGGAAACTATTGAAAGTGCTGGCCGTAAAAGTTATATGCGAAAGTCAAGATACCTGACATGCGCGTGAACGGTGGGAGCTGACAGGCAATATGGCAGAAGCCATGATCGATATCGAGACGAGACTGCGCCATTGCGGCCTGCGTCCGACGCGACAGCGCGTCGCGCTTGCCGATCTGTTATTCGCCAAGGGCGACCGTCATCTGACAGTCGAGGAACTGCACGAGGAAGCGGCTGCGGCCGGCGTTCTCGTCTCGCTGGCAACCGTCTACAACACGCTGCATCAGTTCACCGAGGCCGGTCTTATTCGCGTACTCGCGGTCGAAAGCACCAAGACTTACTTCGACACCAATATCTCCGATCATCATCACTTTTTCGTGGAAGGCCGCAACGAGGTGCTCGATATTCCGGTCAGCAATCTGGAAATCGGCAATCTCCCCGAAGCGCCGGAAGGCATGGAAGTTGCTCATGTGGATGTGATCATCCGCCTGCGCGAAAAGAAGTCCTGATACGGGTTATTTCGTCTTTTTCCCTTTGATAGCTTCGTCCGGAGGCCGGCCGGGCCGGGGCTTGTAACGCGGCAGGGTCCAGCCGTAATGGATGGCGCCGCCGCGCAGCCCGAAGGCGATTGCCACGCCGAGGCCGGAGCTGGCATAAAGAGGCAGGCCAAATGCGTCAGCCGCGGTAAAGCCGCCGGCGCCGGCAAGTGCAGCGGTGATATAGATTTCCGGCCGAAGCAGGACGGAAGGTTCGTTGGCAAGCAGGTCACGCAGGATGCCGCCGAAGGTGGCGGTCAATGTGCCGGCGACGATTGCGATCGTTGGCGACCCTGTGGCGGCGAGCCCTTTTGCCGCTCCCAGCACGCTGTAGGCGGCAAGCCCGATTGCATCGAGCCAGATCAGCAGACGATAGCGCCATCCCACCCGGTGCGCCGTGCTGAACAGAAAAGCGCCCACAATCACGCATATCAGGATATAAGTCGGATCGAGAACCCAGAAGACCGGCATGCGGTCGAGGATGATGTCCCGCAGCGTGCCGCCTCCAAGCCCGGTAACGGCCGCGAAGAACAGGAAGCCGATCAGATCGAGCTCTTTTCTCGAGGCGGCAAGCGCGCCTGTCGCCGCGAAAAGCGCGATGCCGGCATAGTCGAGAATCATCAGCAAGGACATGCAAATTCCCCAGCGTTGCGGCCCGTGTGGTCAGCGTCGCGCAAGTGCTCCTCCTTAGCATAATCACCGGCGATCGCACCCGTCACCGGTGCGCGTGCGCCGTGAACAGATGAATTTGCGGAGGTGATCCCGTGAAAAGGTTCTTGATCGTATGGGTCCGGGTTGTTGTGCTGATCCTGGTGCCGACCCTTGCCTTCGCGCAGCAGCAGCTCATCAGCGATCCGGAGATCTACGAGAAGGATCACTTCCGGAGCGAGTGCAAGATGGCGCAGTTCGAACCGGACTTCATCGAACGGTTCGACATCAACAACGATGGGATCATCGATCTGGTCTCCGACCACAGTAAATTGGTCTGCGACGGAAAAAGAGGACCGGGCTGCAACAGCGATGGCTGCCCCTATAACTTCTATCTGCAAGCCAGGGAGGGCGGTTATTTCATGATCGCCACGGCACAAATCTACAGCTATGACTTCGTCAAATATTTCGGCAACATGGTGTTTTTGCTGAAGATGCATCCGCGCTTCTGCGAGCGCACCGATGCGGTGCCCTGCGAGATGCGCGTGCGCGTGCGCGGCGGTCGCTTCGTCACGATCTCCAAGAAGTGATCACTGCGGAAACACATCGCCGATGCGTCCGGTCAGATAATAGGCCGTCAGGCTCATCCATTCCCGTGCGGCGGTGGTGGTGAGCTGGGCGTTGAGCGAAGGCTGGGTGAAATCCAGCGACAGGCCGGCAATGCCGCTCGTCCGATAATCCACCGGCCAGGGCATGACCTGAATTCCTGCCTTGCGGAACAGGCCGACCGAACGCGGCATGTGATAGGCCGATGTGATCAACAGGCAGTTTTCGAGCCCCCGGCTCTTCAGGAGTTCGGCGGTATTGACTGTGTTCTCATAGGTTGTCCGGGACGTATTCTCCTTCACGAGCCGGTCGGCCGGGATGCCGAAAGCGGAGAAGAACCGTTCCGAAGCTTCTGCCTCCCCCTCATAGACACCGCTGATGGAGCCGTCGCCGCCGGAAATCAGGATGCGCGCCTGCGGATGGCGCAAGGCGAGCCGCAAGGTCTCGACAAAGCGATCGGCTGCCTGGTTGAATTCCATGCCGCCGCGGCTGGTCGTCACCTCGGTCTCAAGCGCGCCGCCGAGCACGATCATGCAGGTGAGATCGGCAGGCTCCTGCCGGGGTTTCGGAAACCGCGCCTCCAGGATCTGCAGCGCAGCGGTGCCTGTCGTCGTGTAGAGCGTGACGAACAGCACGAGGGCTGCGAGAAGCGAGAATGTGCCCGCGAGCTTTGGCCGGCCGGCAAAGGCCAGCAGGGTTGCAAGCGCAGCCAGGCCGAAGGCGATCGACAAGGGCTGCGCCGCCAGCCAGAAGAATTTGGAAATCAGGAACATCGGCACATCTTATGGCGGCGGGCCGGCTCGCCCGTCAAGAGCGGCGCCTGGCCGGCACCATCGGCTGCTGGTGAAAATGGAGATGCAGGGGGCGGGGCATGAGCACCGTTGTCAGGGCGATCGCCACGGTCAGCATGGCGACGATCCAGAGCGCGTGGTTACCGACATATTTCGTCAGCAGGGCGCCCGTCACTGCGCCGCAGGCCATGCCCGTCCAGGGCACCGTCTGGATCAGCCAGCCGGCGGGGTTGCGGTCGCCAACGAGCCATCGGCCGATGCCCCGGCCGAAGCGGGAAAGCGCCCCGGTGACATAGGTGAGGCCGATCGGCAATCCCTCGATATGTTCTACCGTCGCATTGATCATGCCCATGGAAAGCACGACCAGATAGAATTGCAGCCGCGGGAAACTTGTCTCGGGCAGCACCGACGCGGTAGCCAGGATGATTGCGACGCCAGACAGCACCACGAAAGTGCGGCGGGCCGAGACGGTATGCGCCAGCACGATACCGAATGCATTGCCGGCGATGAAGACCCAAAGCGCGCAGAAGAGGATGAGCGCATGGGAATAGTTGCCGTCCGCGAAGGAGAGCGCGGCGCGCGTGGTGTTGCCGGTCATGAACGACACGAAGTCGCCGGAAAGAAGCAGGCCGATCGCATCCGTCATACCGGCGACGAAGGAAATTGCCGCGACAAGCGCAAGGCCTGTGATTGTCCGTCTTCGTTTGATGATGTGGCGTCGTCTGGTTCTGGACATGGAGGCCCTCTCGCCTCGAAAGCAGGAGTGAACCCATGCCGGATGGTGTTACCCGGCATGGTCGTGGACAAATTGAAAAATCGCAAATCTGCCCGGTGCGTCAGCTCAGTCGCAAGCGAAGCCAGGCTTCGATACCCTTTGCTGCGGCGCGGCCCGTGGCGAAACAGGCGGTCAGTAGATAACCACCAGTCGGGGCCTCCCAATCAAGCATCTCGCCTGCGACAAAAAGACCCGGTAGGGGCTTCAGCATGTAGTTTTCATCAAGATTGCTCCACGCGATGCCGCCCGCTGAGGATATGGCCTCGGCAATCGGACGCGGTCGGACGAGCGGAATGGGCAGGGCCTTGATGAATAGGGCCAGTTCTTTTGGCGCCATGCGGTTCGCTTCCGGCGCGAGCTCACGCACCAGGGCGGCCTTCACGCCTTCGAGCCCCGCGCCCTTGCGTAGCCGGTTGGAGAAGCTCATTTTGGAATTAAGCCGGGCAAGGTCCATGGTCAGGCGCTCGGCCGAACGTCCGGGTGCCAGGTCGACCGTCAGCGCGGCATGGCTCTCCCGTTCGAGGCGGTCGCGCAGTGCTGCTGCGTGAGCATAGACAAGGCTGCCTTCTATCCCATGCCTGGAAATGATAAACTCACCTTGTATCGTGCCGGCATCGGATGATGCGGAAACGGATTTCAGCGGCACACCGGCAAAACGCTCTCGAAACGGCTCGCTCCAAGCGACGTCGAACCCGCAATTGGCGGGCTGGAAAGCGGCGACCGTAACGCCTTTCTGCCCGAGCCAGGGCAGCCAGGCCGCATCGGACCCGAGGCGCGGCCAGCTTGCGCCGCCGAGCGCCAGCAGCACCGCATCCGGGCGGATCACCGTCACTCCTTCCGGGGTTTCGAAGCGATAGCCGTCGTCCGCAAAGCCTGTCCAGCGGTGCCGCGTCTTCAATTGGACGCCCTGCGCTTCCAGGCGCCTTATCCAGGCGCGCAGAAGCGGCGAGGCCTTCATGACCTTGGGAAAGACACGGCCGGACGTGCCGACGAAGGTCTCTGTGCCAAGGCCGAGCGCCCAGGCCCGGATATCGACCGGCTTGAAGGCTTCAAGGGCAGGCCGCAGGCGAGCGGACGCCGCGCCGAAACGCTCCGCGAACCGCGAAAAATCCTCCGAATGGGCGATGTTGAGCCCGGACTTGCCGGCCAGCAGGAATTTCCGGCCGAAGGTCGGCATGGCATCATAAACAGTCACAGCATAATGGGCGGCGGAAAGAACTTCCGCCGCCATCAGCCCTGCCGGTCCGCCGCCGATAATCGCGATCTGTTTCGTCATCCCTTGCGGGTTAGGACAAATCAATCCGCTTTGCCATAGCCCCCGGCGGTCGGCGTGACGACGATCACCGCTTCGCCGGCCTCGATCACCGTCTGGTCGCAGCCGGCGAGCTCTTCCATCGTTCCATCGAGGCGCCGCACCAGGGTCTGGCCGAGTTCGCCGGCCTCGCCGCCGTCAAGCCCGTGCGGCCGGATCGTCCGGTGTGAGGAAAGCATGGCGCAATCCATTCTCTCCAGGAAGCGGATGGTGCGCTTCGTGCCGTTGCCGGCGGAAAACCTGCCCTTGCCGCCGGAATCCGGCCGGATGTGGAAGTCTTCGAGCAGCACCGGATAGCGGGTTTCCAGGATTTCCGGATCGGTGAGGCGCGAATTGGTCATGTGCACATGCACGGCGTCCGTGCCGGCAAACCCGGTGTCGTCGTTGAAGCGGCCGGCGGGCGAGCCGGAGCACAGCGTCTCGTAATACTGGTAGGTCGCATTGCCGAAGGTGAGGTTGTTCATCGTGCCCTGGCTCGCGGCCATCGCTCCCAGTGCGCCGAAGAGCGCATTGGTGACGTGCTGGCTGGTTTCCACATTGCCGGCGACGACGGCGGCCGGATATTGCGGTTTCAGCATCGAGCCTTCCGGCACGACGATGCGGATCGGCCTGAGGCAGCCGGCATTCATCGGGATCGCGCTCTCCACCATCACCCGGAAGACATAGAGCACGGCGGCGCGCGTCACCGGCTCCGGGGCGTTGAAATTGTTCTTTTTCTGCGGGCTGGTGCCGGTGAAATCGACGGTCGCTTCGCGCTTGTCCCGGTCCACCGTGACCTTGACCTTGATGACGCTGCCCTGGTCGGTCGCATAGGAGAACTCCGCGTCGCTGAGCTTTGCGACGACCCGGCGGACACTTTCTTCCGCATTGTCCTGCACATGGCCCATATAGGCTTTGACCACGTCGAGGCCGAATTGCGCGATCATCTTGCGCATCTCATGCACGCCCTTTTCGTTGGCTGCGATCTGGGCGCGCAGGTCCGCGACGTTCTGGGCGACGTTGCGGGCGGGGTAGGGGTGGTCGGAGAGGAGCCTGGTGATGCCCGCCTCGTCGAAGCGGCCACGGTCGACCAGGAGAACGTTGTCGAAGAGAACGCCTTCCTCGTCCACCGTCGTCGCAAGCGGCGTCATCGAGCCCGGCGCGGTGCCACCGACATCCGCATGGTGGCCGCGCGAAGCGACGTAGAAGAGAATCTTCGGTTCTTTGTTCCCTGTCGCGCCTTCGGCGCTCCCCGCCTCTTGCGCCTTCTCGTCAAAAACCGGCGTGACGACGGTGATATCCGGCAGATGCGTGCCGCCGTTATAGGGCGCGTTGAGGGCGAAGACGTCGCCGGGGCGGATTTTCCCCTTGTTTGCAGCGATCACCGTCTCGACGGATCGGTCCATGGAGCCGAGATGCACCGGCATGTGCGGGGCGTTCGCGACCAGCGCGCCGTTTTCGTCGAAGACGGCGCAGGAGAAGTCGAGCCGTTCCTTGATATTGACCGAAGAGGCCGTGTTCTGCAGCGTGACGCCCATCTGCTCGGCGATTGACATGAAGAGATTGTTGAACACTTCGAGCAGCACCGGATCGGCCTGCGTGCCGATCGGCAAGGCGCGGGAAAGGGCCGCGACGCGCTTCAGGACGACATGGTTCAATTTGGTGATCTCGAAGGCCCAGCCGTCTTCGATGACGATCGTCTGGTGCGGCTCCACGACGAGGCAGGGGCCGTTCGCTTTGGCGCCCGGCTTGATGTCGGATCGGCGATAGACGGGAGCCTCACGCCATGCGCCGCCCGAAAAGAATCTCGTCTTCTCGCTCGCAGTCGGCATGGAGCTTTCGAGTGAAAATTCCGGCTCGGCGGAAGAGGCGCCGCCGCCGATCGCTTCCACTTCATAGGCTTCGAAAATGATCTCGCGATTCTCGAAGATGAAGCCGAATTGCTTCTTGTGCGCCGTCTCGAAAGCGGCGACCATCGCGGTCGCTCCATCGAGAGTTACGGCTAACGTCGTATCCGTTCCCTGGTAGCGTAGATGGGCGCGATGCAGCACGTCCGTTTCGGAGCGAGCGACGCCCTGCGAGGCCATTTCCTCAAGCACGCTTGCCGTAAGTTCCTCGCGGATCGGAGAAAGCGTTTCGAGTGCTGCCGAAAGCCCGAGCGAAATCGTCCGCTGGCGGGTGGCGCGTATATCGGCAAGCCCCATGCCATAGGCGGAAAGGATACCGGAGAAGGGGTGGATCAGAACGGTGGAAATGCTGAGCGCGTCGGCCGTCAGGCAGGCATGCTGGCCGCCGGCGCCGCCAAAGCAGGTCAGCACATAGTGGGTGACGTCGTAGCCGCGCTGGACGCTGATCTTCTTGACCGCATTCGCCATGTTCTCGACCGCGATCGACAGGAAACCGTCGGCCACTTCCTCCGGCGAGCGGCCATCGCCAATCACCTTGGCCATCTCCTCGAAGGCGGCGCGCACTGCGTCGGCGTCGAGCGGCTGGTCGCGGTTCGGCCCGAAGATCGCCGGGAAGAGTTTGGGTGAAAGCTTGCCGAGCATGACGTTCGCGTCGGTAACGGTGAGCGGCCCACCGCGCCGATAGGCCTTGGGGCCGGGATTGGCGCCCGCCGAATCCGGCCCGACGCGGAAGCGGCCGCTCTCGAAATGCAGGATCGAGCCGCCGCCGGCCGCGACCGTATGGATCGACATCATCGGCGCGCGCATGCGCACGCCGGCCACTTCCGTCTCGAAGGAGCGTTCGAGCTCTCCGTCATAATGCGAGACGTCGGTGGACGTGCCGCCCATGTCGAAGCCGACCATGCGCTCGAAACCGGCAAGCCGCGAGGTTTCGACTGCGCCGACCACGCCGCCGGCAGGACCGGAGAGGATCGCATCCTTGCCCTGGAAGAGCCGGGCGGCAGTCAACCCGCCGGAGGATTGCATGAACATGAGCTGCGGGCCGGTTTCCTCGTTGGCGCCAAGCTCGCCCGCCACCTGGTCGACATAACGGCGCAGGATCGGCGACAGATAGGCATCGACCACCGTCGTATCGCCGCGCCCGACCAGCTTGATGAGCGGCGAGACCTCGTGACTGACGGAAACCTGGGTGAAGCCGATCTCGCGGGCGATCCGTGCGGCAAGCTGTTCGTGAGCCGGGTAACGATAGGCGTGCATGAAGACGATCGCGACGGCGCGGAAACCGGCGTCGAATTGGCCCTGTAATTCGGCGCGGATCGCGCCTTCCTCCGGCTCCGCTTCGACGAGCCCGTCGGCACGGACGCGTTCGTCGACCTCGACGACGGCCGAATAGAGCAGTTCAGGTTTGATGATCTTCTTTGCAAAGATGTCGGCGCGGGCCTGGTAGCCGATCGCCAGGGCATCGCGGAAGCCGCGCGTGGTGACGAGCAGGGTCTGTTCGCCCTTGCGTTCGAGCAGCGCATTGGTGGCGACGGTGGTGCCCATCTTCACCGCGCCGATCACCTCCGAGGGGATCGGAACGCCGGCCGGAATACCCAGGAGCTCGCGGATACCCTGCACGGCTGCGTCGTGATAGGCCTCAGGATTTTCCGATAGCACCTTGTGGGCGATCAGCGATCCGTCAGGTCTGCGCCCGACAATGTCGGTGAAGGTGCCGCCGCGGTCGATCCAGAAGTCCCACTTGCCATCGGCCATGTTCTGCCCCTCGTTGAAAGCTTGATCTGCAATAACGAAAACATTTCGTCGATAAAACGTCAATGATTAGTTGACAGGAAAATATCTTTTGAAGCATCATGCCTTTCCAACAGGCAAGGAAGCCAGCAAAGAGCTCCACCTGCAAAACCGGCAACCGAGGGGAGCCGACCATGATCCTTTGCCACCGCGCAGCGGGGAGGACGTCACGTGTCCACCGCTAATGCTCGCCACAGCATCTTTCCCGAATGGCTCCGTCAAACGCTTGACGGGCTCTATCTCGTTTCCGGCTGGCTGGCCGGGCTTTTTCTGATCGCTATTTTCGTCATCATGCTATCACTGTCGGCCGGCCGGCCAATCGGCTTGGATGTTCCAGCCGGCGACGACTTCGCCTCCTGGTGCATGGCGGCCACGGCCTTCCTGGGCCTTGCCCACACGTTCCGCTCCGGAGAGCTCATTCGCATGGGCCTTTTCATCGACAGGTTCAGCGGTGTCGTGCGCAAGGTCATCGAGATCGCCTGCGCGGCGATCGGCGCGGCCGCCATGCTCTATTTCGCCTGGTACGCGGTGGACATGGTCTGGACGTCCTGGAAATTCAACGACATCTCTCAGGGGGTCATACCCGTGCCGTTATGGATACCGCAGCTCGGCATGGCTGTCGGCGTGGTCGTCCTGGCAATCGCTTTCGTGGATGAACTGCTCCACCTGCTTTTTGGCGGCGTGCCTCGCTACGAAAAGCCGGCCCCGAAATCCGAGGAAGAGATGATCGAGCGGATCATGGAAAGCGGAGCCTGACCATGGATGCCTCGAACCTTGTCGAAATATCGGGCCTCATCCTTGGCGCCCTCCTGCTCTTCCTCGTCGGTGGCGTCTGGATCGGGATTTCGCTGCTGATCTGCGGTTTCATCGCCATGCAGTTCGCGCCGGCGGGAATACAGATCGGCGCGGCACTTGCGACCAATGCCTGGGCGGGCAGCGCCTCCTGGTCTCTCGCCGCTCTACCGCTTTTTGTCTGGATGGGGGAGATCCTCTACAGGACGAGATTATCTGACGAAATGTTTAGAGGGCTTTCCCCCTGGCTGAACCGGATTCCGGGAAGATTGGTACATGTCAATGTTCTCGGGTGCGGGCTTTTCGGCGCAGTCTCCGGGTCGTCCGCCGCCACGACAGCCATGGTCGCGAAGATCACTCTGCCAGAATTGAAGAGGCGCGGCTATGACGAGATGATCAGTCTCGGTTCGCTGGCAGGCGCCGGTACGCTCGGCTTTCTCGTGCCGCCGTCGATCACCATGATCGTCTATGCCGTCGCCGCGAACGTTTCTATCATCCAGATGTTCCTGGCCGGCCTGCTCCCGGCGGTCATCGTCATGGCGCTCTATATGGGAGCGATCGTCATCTGGTCGCTGATGAACCCTGACAAGTCTCCGCCTCCGGCGCCCGGCCTGAGCTTCCGGCAGAAGCTGAAGGAGACACTCAATCTCATCCCGCTTGCGCTTCTCATCGGCGTCATTTTCACAACACTGGTACTCGGCTGGGCGACAGCCACCGAATGTGCGGCCTGGGGCGTGCTCGGCTCGCTCGTGATCGCGCTCTGGCAACGGGCGCTCACCTGGAAGAGCTTTTGGGAAAGCGTCATGGGTGCTGCGCGCATGACGGCGATGATCATGCTGATCCTGACGGGTGCCGGATACATGTCGATCGCCATGGGCTATACGGGGATTCCGAATGCGCTGGCCTCCTGGGTCGATAGCTTCCACCTGAGCCCTTATGCGCTGATTGCGGTGCTCACCGTCATGTATGTGCTGCTCGGCTGCGCGATCGACGGTCTTTCGATGATCGTCCTGACGACTGTGGTGGTGCTGCCGATGATCCAGCAGGCCGGCTTCGATCTGATCTGGTTCGGCGTCTTCCTGGTGTTGATGGTGGAGATGGCTCAGATCACCCCGCCGGTCGGCTTCAATCTCTTCGTGCTCCAGACGATGAGCGGTAGAGACAGCCTGACGGTTGCGCGCGCCGCACTGCCGTTCTTCTTCCTGCTTTTGGCGACGGTCGCCATCCTCACGATCTTCCCGGATATCGTGCTGGTCCTGCCGAAAATGGCTTTTCCGGGTTAATTTCTTAAAAAGGGGAATGAAAACATGACAATGCATTTCAAGGGCATCGCCCGCGTCGGCCTCACGGCTGCTGCCTTAATCGCCTGTGCCGGCTCGGCTCTGGCTCAGACTGCCTGGGTCCTGCCCTCGGCCTATCCGCCGGCCAATTACCACGTCGAAAACCTGATGCAGTTTTCCAAGGACGTCGAAACGGCAACCAATGGCGCGCTGAAGATCACCGTTCATCCGAGTGCAGCGCTCTTCAAGGCTCCGGATATCAAGCGCGCGGTCCAGACCGGCCAGACCCAGGCAGGCGAAGTGCTGATTTCCCTGCACGAGAACGAGAATCCGGTCTTCGGCATCGATGTCGTGCCCTTCCTGGCCACCAGCTTCGATCAGGCGAAAAAGCTCTGGGAGGCTTCCAAGCCGACCGTCGAAAAGGCGCTCGATGCGCAGGGGCTGAAGCTTCTGTACTCGACGCCATGGCCGCCGCAGGGCATCTACACCAAGAAGGACGTCAACAGCACCGCTGACCTCAAGGGCCTCAAATGGCGCGCCTACAATGTCGGCACGTCGCGCATCGCCGAGCTTGTCGGCGCCCAGCCGGTCACCGTCCAGGCCGCTGAGCTGCCGCAGGCGCTCGCAACCGGCGTCGTCGACGGGCTGATGACGTCCAGCGCGACCGGCGTCGATTCGAAGATCTGGGAATCGCTCACCCATTACTACGACACCCAGGCCTGGATTCCGAAGAACATCATCTTCGTCAACAAGGCTGCGTTCGAAGCACTCGATCCGGCCGTGCAGAAGGCAGTTGCCGATGCGGCGGCAGCGGCCGAAACCCGCGGCTGGTCCCTCGCAGTCGAAAAAACCAAGAGCTACATGGACACACTGAAGCAGAACGGCATGCAGGTGATCGAACCCAGCGACGAGCTCAAGAAGGGTCTCGCCGATGTTGGTAGCAAGCTGACCGAAGACTGGTCGAAGAAAGCCGACGCCGACGGCGCCGCCATTCTGGACGCCTACAAGAAGATGTGATTTGAGGGCGCCGCAAGCAGTCGCTTGCGGCGTTTTCATTTGCCGGGAGGAGAAGTCATGCCATCGGAAAAGGACTATTTAGGCCCGATCGTTTCCTCCGGGCATCTGGCGAGTGGCGCCCTGCCGGCGCTTTCCGAGATCGAGTTCGGCATGATCATGCTGAATCATGCCTTCAATCGCTGGATGGTTCGTTGCATGGCGGCAGCCGGCGTGCCGGATCTTTCCCCGATCGACATCCTCGTGCTGCACAATATCAACAGCCGCAACAAGCCTAAGACACTGGCCGACATCGCACTGGTCCTCAACATCGAGGATACGCATGTCGTCACTTACGCGTTAAAGAAGCTTGAGCGGCTCAAGCTGATCAAATCCGGGCGCCGCGGCAAGGAAAAGCTGGTCATGGCGACGGAAGCAGGTGCCGAGGCCTGCGCCCGCTACAAGGCGATGCGCGAAAGCCTGCTGGTCCGTTCGGTACTTGCCACGGAAGTCTCGGCGGAATCGCTTTCGGAAGTGGCAGCCCGCCTTCGCGCGCTTTCCGGCCACTACGATCAGGCGGCTCGCGCCGCCGCATCCCTCTAGGAGAAAAGCGCTTCCATCAGCGGATGATTAGGATCCGTCATTCCGTCCAGCACGTTGAAATGGTGCTTGTCCGGTTCCTCGACGGCTTCGGTCTCAGCGCCCAGGCCCTTCCAGATGCTTGCGAGCAGTGCATTCTGGCGGACGAATTCAGAACGTTCCGCAGCGCCCACCCAGCAGGTTACCCTTGCGTTTGGCATCGGCTCCAGAAGGGCAGGGCTTTCGCGATAGGCTTCGTCCCGGTCTATCCGCTGCTTTTCGTTCATCTTCGTGTTCATGAGCGGGCGCAGGTCGTGCACGCCGGAGAGTGAAACAACATTGGCGATGCGGCCTCGAACCGTTTCCGGCAGCGGTGACGTCGCGGAAATCATTCTCGTCACCAGTTGGCCTCCGGCGGAGTGGCCGATCAGTCGGATCGGCCCCTCGACCTCTTCGGCGGCAGCTTCGATCGCCCTGCCGATTTCAATCGTGATGTCGGCGATGCGGCTTTCGGGGGCAAGTGTGTAGGACGGCATGGCGACGGCATAACCGCGTTCCAACGCGCCCCTGGCGAAATGCGACCAGTAGCTATTGTCGAGCCCGATCCAGAAGCCGCCATGGACAAAGACCATCAGGCCGGCAGGCCTGGACTCCGGCAGGAAAAGATCGAAGCGGTTGCGAGGCTTTCCGCCATAGACAAGGCCGAGTTTCGCACGCCCTTCGGCGGAAAGCGCTTCACGATATTGCTGTGCAGGCTCCACCCATGCCGCCGGCCAGCGGTCGCCCTGGGGAATGTTGATGCCGTTGGCATAGGCATTGTCCCAGTCGCTGATCCAGTGGCGCATCTTCGTTTTCTCCCCTCAATGCGGTTATGGTCCCCGGCCGCATATTGGCATCGCCATCGCCTGCTTGGAACCCGTCCGAAGCGGAAAATGGCAGCCATAGAAAATTATTACAAACTTAAAATTTCTCTCTTGCAACCGGAAGGAAGCGGTGCAATTCTGAACAAAAGGCAAAAAGCCGCATGGATAAAAAACTTGGGAACTGAAAAATGCTGGGACCGTCAGGCCATCTGGATACGTTTGCCCGCGACAACCTTCCACCGCCGGATCTTTGGCCGGAAATCAAGCTCGACGGCTTTGAGTATCCGGAATGGATGAACGCAGCGGTTGAGCTCACCGATCGTATGGTGGAAAAGGGTTTTGGCGATCATACCGCCCTGATCGGCAATGGCCGCCGTCGCACCTACAAGGAGCTCTCCGACTGGACGAACCGCATCGCCCTGGCGCTCACGGAGGATTATGGCCTGAAACCCGGAAATCGGGTGCTGATTCGCTCCGCCAACAATCCGGCCATGGTCGCCTGCTGGCTGGCGGCGACGAAGGCCGGCGCTGTCGTGGTCAACACGATGCCGATGCTGCGTGCCGGCGAGCTCGCCAAGATCATCGACAAGGCGGAGATTTCCCTGGCGCTCTGCGATACGCGCCTGATGGACGAACTGGTCGCTTGCGCCAAGGAAAGCCGGTTCCTCAAGCAGGTGATCGGTTTTGATGGCACTGCCAACCATGATGCGGAACTCGATCGCGCGGCGCTGAACAAGCCGGTGCTCTATGATGCGGTGAAGACAGGTCGGGACGATGTGGCCCTGCTCGGTTTCACCTCCGGTTCCACCGGTGTGCCGAAGGCTACCATGCATTTCCATCGCGATCTCCTGATCATCGCCGATGCCTATGCCAAGGAGGTGCTGGACGTCACGCCGGACGATGTTTTCGTCGGTTCGCCACCGCTTGCCTTCACCTTCGGCCTCGGTGGACTTGCGGTCTTTCCATTGCGCTTCGGCGCCTCTGCGACGCTTCTGGAGCAGGCGACGCCGCCGAAGATGATCGAGATCATCGAGACCTACAAGGCGACGATCAGCTTCACCGCGCCCACCGCCTACCGCGCCATGCTGGCCGCGATGGACGAAGGTGCGGACCTTTCTTCTCTGCGCATCGCCGTTTCGGCCGGCGAGACCTTACCGGGCCCCGTTTTCGAAGAATGGGTGAGAAAGACGGGCAAACCCATTCTGGACGGCATCGGTGCGACTGAGATGCTGCATATCTTCATCTCGAACCACTTGGGCGATGCCAGGCCCGCCTGCACCGGCAAGCCGCTCGCCGGCTATGAGGCGATCGTTGTCGACGACGATATGAGCGAGGTGCCGCGTGGCACGATCGGCCGGCTCGCAGTCAAAGGCCCGATCGGCTGCCGTTACCTCGCCGACGAGCGGCAAAAGGATTATGTCCGCAACGGCTGGAACCTCACCGGCGATTCTTTCGTGCAGGACGAGGACGGCTATTTCCATTTCGCTGCGCGTTCGGACGATATGATCATCTCGGCCGGCTACAATATCGCCGGCCCGGAAGTGGAGGCGGCTCTCCTGAAGCACGAGGCAGTGCTGGAATGCGCCGTGATCGGCGTGCCGGACGACGGACGTGGCATGATCGTCGAGGCGCATGTCGTGCTTGTTCCCGGCAGTGAGGCTTGCGACGCGATGGTGAAGCTGCTGCAGGAGCATGTGAAGAGCGTCATTGCGCCTTACAAATATCCGCGTTCGATCGTTTTCACCGACGCGCTGCCGAAGACCGAATCCGGTAAGATCCAGCGCTTCCGGTTGAAGCGGAAACTTTCAGCTTAACCGTACTTCGTGGTGGTTGCGTTTCACTGCGTATGCAGAGTGGAAGTTTCCGCGCAAATGTGGAAGGTAATGAAACGTTCGGCGGGCTGCTGCCCCGCTGCCGGAATATCTGGGAACGACATACAACAACAAACGGGAGTTCGTCACATGAAGAAACTGCTTGCCGCAGCCACGCTGACCCTGAGCATGAGCGCCTCGGGCCTTGCTTTTGCCGAGCCGTTGAAGATCGGCATGATTACCACGCTTTCGGGCGGCGGCGCCGGTCTCGGCATCGATACACGCGACGGCTTCATGCTGGCGATCAAGAATTCCGGCAACAAGGACATTACCGTCGTCACCGAGGACGATGCGCAGAAGCCGGAACTTGCAGTGCAGATCGCCGACAAAATGATCCAGAGCGACCAGGTGGATATTTTGACCGGTATCGTCTGGTCGAACCTGCTGATGGCGGTTGCTCCGAGTGCTGTTGCGCAAGGCAAGTTCTACGTCTCTACGAATGCCGCTCCCGCTGCACTTGCAGGTGCGAACTGCAACAAGCTCTATTTCAATGCGGCCTATCAGAACGACAATCTTCACGAGGCGATGGGCGAATATGCCAATAAGGGCTACAAGAAGATGTTCATCCTTGCCCCGAACTATCCGGCCGGCAAGGATTCGCTGACGGGCTTCAAGCGCTATTACAAGGGCGAACTCGCTGCCGAGGTTTATACTCAGGTCGGTCAGACGGATTACGCGGCGGAAATTGCCCAGATGCGCGCTTCCGGCGCTGATGGCATCTTCGTCTTCCTTCCCGGCGGCATGGGCATCGCGTTCATGAAGCAATTTGCCCAGTCGGGCGTGAAGATTCCGGTCATGGGGCCGGGCTTCTCTTTCAGCCAGGACGTGCTTCCGGCAATCGGCGATGCGGCGCTTGGCGCCAAGGCGTCCGGCCAGTGGGCTCCGGATTTCGACAACGAAGCCAGCAAGAAGTTCCTCGCCGACTTCCAGAAGGAATATAACCGCTTGCCGTCGATCTATGCCGTCCAGGCCTATGACGCCGCGCAGCTCATCCTGTCTGCTGCTGCGAAGGCGGATGTGAAGGATGCGGATGCTTTCCGCGCCGAACTTCTGAAGGCGGATATCCAGTCGCCGCGTGGCAAGTTCAAGTTTAACACGAACCAGCATCCGATCCAGGACATCTACCTCACGGAAGTGGTGAAGCAGGATGGCGTCCTCACCAACAAGACGGTGGAAAAGATCTTCACCGATCATAAGGACGCCTATGCCAAAGACTGCAAGATCTAAGGTCTCCCCGTGACCGTTGCGCTTGCTCTCGAGCAGTTGCTGAACGGCCTGCAGCTCGGCGTCATGTTGTTCCTGATGGCCGCCGGGCTGACGCTGATCTTCGGCGTCATGGGCCTGATCAATCTTGCTCACGGCTCGCTCTACATGGTCGGCGCATTCGCCTGCGCCGCCGTGGCGGCCTGGACCGGCTCGTTCTGGATCGGGCTCATCGCTAGCCTCGTCGCCGCAGCGGCGGCCGGTGCGATCGTCGAGCTCGTGGTGATCCGCAGGCTTTACGATCGCGACCATCTCGATCAGGTGCTTGCCACCTTCGCGCTGATCCTGATGTTCTCCGAAGGCACGCGCTGGCTCTTCGGCTCGTTTCCGCTTTATCTCGATATCCCGCCGCTCCTGCAGGGGGCGGTGACACTGCCCGGCGGCACGCAATATCCGGTCTATCGTCTGGCCATCATCGCCGCCGGCGCGGTTGTCGCTTTCGGGCTATATATGCTGATCTCGAAGACGCGGCTCGGCATGCGTATCCGGGCCGGCGAAAGCGACCGGGAGATGATCGGGGCGCTCGGCGTCGATATCCGCACGCTCTATACGGTCGTTTTCGCCCTTGGTGCGGCGCTGGCCGGGTTCGCCGGTGCCATGGTCGGCGCCTTGCAATCGGTGCAGGTCGGCATGGGCGAGCCGGTGCTCATCCTCGCCTTCGTGGTGATCGTCATCGGCGGCATCGGCTCGATCAAGGGGGCGCTCCTGGGCGCGCTTCTGGTCGGCGTCACGGACACGATGGGCCGTTTCCTGCTGCCGCAGATATTCGCATTCTTCGCGCCGCCGGCCCAGGCGGGCATGATCGGCGGCGCCGTGGCCTCGATGCTCATCTATATCGTCATGGCGGTCATCCTCGCGGTGAAGCCGCGCGGGCTCTTCCCGGCAGCGCATGCGTGAGGTCCGGATCGTGAGCCGCGAAAACCTCGTCAACCTCATCCTGGCCTTGGCTTTGCTTGCCGTGCCGTTTGCGGCGAACGCTGTCGGCCAGCCCTTCTACGTCACGCTGGCAACCCGTGTTGCGATTCTTGCTCTTGCCGCGACCGGCCTCAATCTGGCATTGGGCCTGGGCGGCCTCGTCTCCTTCGGTCATGCGGCCTTCTTCGGTATCGGAGGCTATGTTGCCGGCATCCTCGCGACACACAGCTTCTCAGGTGAACCTCTGCTCTTCGGTCTGCCGGGCACCAATCAGATGTGGGTGATCTGGATTGTCGCGGTCCTGCTCGCGGGTCTCCTGGGCCTTGCGATCGGCGCGATCAGCCTCAGGACGTCAGGCGTCTATTTCATCATGATCACGCTCGCCTTTGCGCAGATGGTCTACTATTTCGCGGTCTCCTGGCCGGCCTATGGCGGGGAGGACGGGCTGTCGATCCTCGTCCGGAACCAGTTTCCGGGCGTCATGACGATGCGGCCCTTGAGCTTCTTCCTGATCTGTTACGTGGTGCTGCTGGTCGCAATAGGCCTTTTCGCGCTGATCCGCGCCTCGCGTTTCGGCACCGCATTGCAGGCGGCGCGGCAGAATGAGGTGCGCGTCGCGACGGTCGGGATCCAGCCGTACCGTATCAGGCTCACGGGCTTTGCCATTTCGGCAATGATGACCGGCCTTGCCGGCGCGCTGTTTGCCGATCTCAACCGTTTCGTCAGTCCCTCCATGCTCTCCTGGCACATGTCGGGGGAGCTGATCGTGCTGATCGTGCTCGGTGGAACTGGCCGGCTGTTCGGTCCGCTGGCGGGTGCGGCGCTCTACGTCGCCTTCGAATATGCGCTCGGCGGCATCACGGAACGCTGGCAGTTCTTCCTGGGGCTTATTTTGCTGGTCGTGGTACTCTTCGCCCGCGGCGGCCTGCTGGGACTTCTCGCCGGAAAGGCCAGACATGGTTGAGCCGGTCCTCGAAATCTCCGACCTGGTCAAGAATTTTGGAGCGCTGCGTGCGACCGACGGCGTCACGCTCGATCTCAGGCCGGGCGAAATCCATGCGCTGATCGGCCCGAACGGCGCCGGCAAGTCGACGCTCATTCACCAGATCTGCGGCACGCTCCGGCAGGATAGCGGCACGATCCGCTTCGCGGGGCAGGATATTGGCGGCCTTGGTGTTGCAGGCCGTGCCCGGCTGGGCCTGGGGCGTACCTTTCAGGTCTCTTCGCTGGCGCCGGAATTTTCGGCGCTCCGCAATGTCATGCTGGCGGTGCAGGCGAGGGAGGGTACGAGCTTCCGTTTTTTCAAGCCGGTGATGCGCGACGGATCCTTGATCGACACGGCCATGGCCATGCTGGAGCGTGTTGGCCTGACGGCGCGGGCCCGCATCCCCGCCGCCGAACTCTCCCATGGCGAACGCCGGCAGCTCGAAATCGCCATGGCGCTGGCGCTTCGATCGAAAGCCTTCCTGCTTGATGAGCCGATGGCCGGCATGGGGCCGGAAGGCTCGAAATCGCTCACCCGTTTCCTGGATGCGCTCAGGCAGGAAGCGCCGATCCTGCTGGTCGAGCATGATATGGATGCAGTATTTGCCCTCGCCGACCGGATTTCCGTGCTGGTCTACGGCCGCATTATTGCCACCGGCACGGTTGAGGAAATCCGTCGCGACCCGGCCGTGCGCACCGCCTATCTCGGAGATCATGTTTGATGCTGCTCGACGTCTCCCGGATCGAAGCATTTTATGGTGCCAGCCAGGCGCTGTTCGGCGTTGACCTGTCCGTGGCGGAGGGCGAGGCCGTGGCGCTGATGGGCCGCAACGGCATGGGCAAGACCACGACCATACGCGCCATCTGCAACCTCAATCCGCCGCGCGCCGGCGCGGTCCGGCTCGGCGGCGCGGACCTCAAGGGCAGGCGACCGCATCATGTGGCGAAGCTCGGCATCGGCCTCGTGCCGGAAGGTCGCCGCTGCTTTCCGAACCTGACGGTGCATGAGAACCTGATCGCGGCCGCACGGCCAGGCAGATGGACATTGGACGAGGTCAATGCGCTTTTTCCCCGGCTGCAGGAACGGCATGCGCAGATGGCGCGTTCGCTTTCCGGTGGTGAGCAGCAGATGCTGGCGATCGGCAGGGCTCTGATGACCAATCCGCGCATCCTGATCCTCGATGAGGCGACGGAGGGGCTTGCTCCGGTCATACGCCAGGATATCTGGAGAGCCATACGGAGGCTGAAGGCGGAAGGGCTTTCGATCCTTGTGGTGGATAAGACGCTTTCCGAGCTTTTGCCGGTTGCGGATCGCTGTGTCATCCTGGAAAACGGAAGAAGCGCCTGGAGCGGCAAGGCTGAGGAACTGACGACGGAACTGCAGGATCGATATCTCGGAGTGTAAGCGATGGATGGTGAAGCGGGAAGCGCCGATCTGGAATTGATCGCCCACGGTCCGCATGGGCGCAACAAGCCGGAAACGCGGCTCTGGTTGCGTATGCTTTCCACCACAAAGCTGATCACCAACGAAATCCGCCGACGGCTCAGGACCGAATTCGGTGCAACGCTGCCGCAATTCGACCTGATGGCCCAGCTCTATCGCGAAAGCGACGGCCTGCGCCTGGGCGAGCTTTCGAAGCGAACCATGGTGACGAATGGCAACGTGACCGGTCTTGTCGAGCGACTGGAGGCCGATGGCTTCGTTAAGCGGGTAACGCCGGACGGTGACCGGCGCGTTACGGTCGCCAGGCTGACGCCGGAGGGTACGAAGCTTTTCGTTGCCATGGCCGCTGCCCATGAAGGCTGGCTGCGGGATATCATGGCAGATGTCGCTCCGGCCACGATCGCATCGCTGTGGTCGGAGATTGGGGCCGTGAAAATTTCTGCCAGCAATCACCTTTCCAGCAGCGCTTTCGATCAGTAGACCCTGTGCTGGTAACGAATTCGGGGTGATAGATGGCAGACCTCCAGGCGATCGTCGACGAGATTCACGACAAGCTGGCGCCGCGTCTCGGCGAGGGCAAGGTCGCCGACTACATTCCGCAGCTCGCCCATGTCGATCCGAAGAAATTCGGCATGGCGATCGTGACCGTGGACGGGGAGACCTTCAAAGTTGGCGATGCCGACACCCCCTTCTCGATCCAGAGCATTTCCAAGGTCTTTACGCTGACGCTGGCGCTCGGCAAGCATGGCGAGACGACCTGGAACCGTGTCGGACGCGAGCCGTCTGGCTCTGCCTTCAATTCGATCGTCCAGCTGGAACACGAAGAGGGTAAGCCACGTAATCCATTTATCAATGCCGGCGCGATCGCCGTCAGCGATCTCGTTCTTGCCGGGCATACGCCGCGCGAGGCGATCGGCGAGATCGTCCGTTTTGTACGCTATCTGGCGGACGACGATTCGATCGCCATCGATCCGGAGGTAGCGAAATCGGAGCAGGCGACAGGTTACCGCAATTTCGCGCTTGCCAATTTCATGCGCTCCTTCGGCAAGCTGGACCATCCGGTCGAGCATGTGCTCGGCGTTTATTTCCATCACTGCGCACTCGCCATGACCTGCACGCAGCTTGCGAAGTCCGGCCTTTTCCTCGCTGCTTCCGGCCGCAATCCGCTGACGGGACACACGGTCGTCTCCAAACAGCGGGCAAGGCGCATCAATGCGCTCATGCTCACCTGCGGGCATTACGACGGTTCGGGAGATTTTGCCTATCGGGTGGGCCTGCCGGGCAAGAGCGGTGTCGGCGGCGGCATTCTCGCGGTCGCACCGGGCAGGGCCTCGGTTGCCGTCTGGTCGCCGGGGCTTAATCACAATGGCAATTCGCTTCTTGGTTCGTTGGCTTTGGAAATGCTGACGACCCGCACGGGCTGGTCGGTCTTCGGCCATTGATCCCGCATACGGCATAAAAAACCCGGCCGAAGCCGGGTTGAATGTAGTGGCAGCGTGTTGTGATCAGTCCTCGCTGGCTGCCATCTGCGAGAGCACTTCGCCGCGTCCGCGTATGCGCAGGATCAGCGGTATAATGAAAGCCAGTGCTGCCAGGATGAGCAGAACGGCCGCGATCGGCGACTGGACCAGTGTCGTGACATCGCCCTGGCTGATCGCCAGCGCGCGGCGGAGCTGCTGTTCGGCAAGCGGCCCCAGGATCAGGCCGACGACGACCGGCGCGATCGGGTAACCCAGGACACGCATGACATAGCCGAGGAATCCGAAGGTCAGAAGCATGCCGAGTTCGAAAACCGACGGATTGGCACCGATCGTCCCGAGCGTCGCAAACAGCAGGATGCCGGCATAAAGCCATGGCTTCGGAATGGTCAGCAGCTTCACCCAAAGGCCGACGAGTGGCAGGTTGAGGACCAGCAGCATCAGGTTGGCGATGAGCAGCGACGCGATCAGGCCCCAGACGAGCTGGGGATTGGTCACGAAGAGCAGCGGGCCCGGCTGCAGACCGTATTGCTGGAAGCCGGCAAGCATGATCGCCGCGGTCGCGGACGTCGGCAGGCCGAGCGTCAGCAACGGCACAAGCGTGCCGGCGGCAGACGCATTGTTGGCGGCTTCCGGACCGGCAACCCCCTCGATCGCGCCGTTGCCGAATTCTTCCGGATGCTTGCTGAGGCGCTTTTCGGCCGCGTAGGAGAGGAAGGTGCCGATTTCGGCTCCGCCCGCCGGCATGGCGCCGATCGGGAAGCCGATGACCGTGCCGCGCAGCCAGGCTTTCCAGGACCGCGCCCAATCCTGAGCGCTCATCCAGACGGAGCCCTTGACGGCTTCCACCGTTTCCGGCCCCTTGTTTCCCTGGGCAGCGATGAACAGGGTTTCGCCGATCGCGAACATGGCGACCGCCATGGTCGTGACTTCGATCCCGTCGAGAAGGTCGGGGATGCCGAAGGACAGCCGGTTCTGGCCGGTGAGCTGGTCGATGCCGACGACGGAGAAGGCAAGACCGATGAACAGCGAGGTGAGGCCTCGCAAAGTGGAATCGCCGAAGGCGGAGGATACCGTCACGAAGGCGAGCACCATCAGCGCGAAATATTCGCGCGGTCCGAAGACCAGCGCCAGCTTGACGATATACGGCGCGATGAAGGCAAGCGCCATCGTGGCGATCAGGCCTGCGACGAAGGAGCCGATCGCCGCCGTCGCCAGTGCCGGTCCGCCACGTCCCGCCCTGGCCATCTTGTTGCCTTCGAGCGCGGTGACGATCGATGAGCTCTCGCCCGGTGTGTTGAGCAGGATGGAGGTGGTCGAACCGCCATACATGCCGCCGTAATAGATGCCCGCAAACATGATCAGCGAACCGGTCGGATCAAGGCGATAAGTGACGGGCAGAAGCAACGCGACGGTCAGCGCCGGCCCGATGCCGGGCAGAACACCGACTGCGGTGCCGAGCGTCACGCCGATCAGCGCATAGAGCAGGTTGATGGGTTGCGCTGCGGAGGCAAGCCCCTGCAGGAGAAATTCGAATGTGCTCATGGTCCTACTTTCCGGGCCCGATCACCAAAAAAGCCGTTCCAGCGGGCCGGCGGGCAGCGCAAGCTGCAGGAGGCCTGCGAAGATCAGCCAGATGAAAAGACAGACGACGATGCCGAGCGGGATCGTGATCCACAGTTTGCGTTTGCCGAAGCCCGCGGCAGTGAGGCCGAACAGGACGCCGGTCGCGATCGAGAAGCCGGCAACGCGAAGAAGCAGCATCTGCGCGACAAGTCCCGCGACGATCCACACGACCGGACCGATCTCCTGCTTGTCGCGCGTCGGAAAATCGCCGCGGAAAGCCTCGATCACCGTCCAGATCGCAAGTCCGATCAGCGCAAAGCCGATCCAGTCGGGCACCGTCGCCGGACCGACCTGCGAATAGCCGCCCGTACCCTTCAACCGTGACACATCGATGAAAATCACGGCGGCTATTGCCGCCAGGACTACGGCAACGGCAAGCGCCGCCCAATCGGGGCGGCGCTGTTCGGTCTTGTTGCGGTCGGGGCTCATTTGACCAGCCCGATGTCCTTGAGGACCACTTCCGTGGCGGAAATGTCCTTGGCGAGCTGTTCATCGAAGGCCGAGCCGGCGAGATAGGTATCGGTCCAGCCCTTGGTCTTCAGGGCTTCCTGCCAGGTTTTGGACTGGGCGAGCTTCTCGATGTCGGCTGCCACGGCCTTCTTTTGTTCATCGGAAAGGCCGGGAGCGGCGGCGACCATGCGCCAGTTCTGGACAACCACGTCGAAGCCGGATTCCTTCAGCGTCGGGGCGTCGGCGCCTTCGATCTTCTTGTCGGAGGAAACGGCCAAGAGGCGCAACGTGCCGGCCTTGATCTGCGATTCGAACTCGCCGTAGGACGAAACGCCGGCGGTCACCTGGGCGCCGAGAATGGCGGCAAGGGCTTCGCCGCCGCCCGAAAACGCGATGTAGTTGATCTTGGTCGGGTCGACACCGGCCGCCTTGGCAAGCAGGCCGACGAGGATATGGTCGGTGCCGCCGGCCGAGCCGCCGCCCCAGGAAACGGCGCCTGGGTTTTCTTTCAGCTTGGCGACGAGATCGCCGATCGTCTTAATGTCGGAAGAGGCCGGAACGACGATTGCTTCATATTCGCCGGTCAGGCGGGCGATCGGGGTGACGTCCTTGAGCGTGACGGGCGATTTGTTGGTCAGGATCGCGCCGACCATGACGTAGCCGCCGACCAGGAGTGCATTCGGGTTGCCCTTCTGCTGGCTGGCGAACTGGGCGATGCCGATCGTGCCGCCGGCGCCCGGTACGTTGACGACCTGCACGTTGCCGGCGATCTTTTCCTGCTGGAGCGCCGTCTGCATGGTGCGGGCCGTCTGGTCCCATCCGCCGCCCGGCGCGGCTGGAGCCATGATCGTGTAGTCGGCCGCAGCGGCCGGCAAGGCAAGCGCGCCCGCGAGAATGGAAGCGAGAAAGAAATGTTTCAAGGGTTGATCCTCCGTTGGCGCCCGAAGTGGACGCAAATGTTTCTTCTGTCGAAACGAAAAGATGGGACGGTGAGCAAGAACCGCTACCGACGCCCTCCCGTCGTTGATCGGAGCCCCGCCTCCAAACGGGGGCCGATTAGACATAAGCCAGCATATGAAGCTGACATCTACCTGACATTTTTCGCGGGTTTGACGTTTGGCAAGGGGTATCCGCCGTGCCGCGTCGAATTTTGTGGCTATTGCAGCCTGAGAGCCTCGTTCCAGCGGGAAATCAGTCGCGCCCGCTTCACCTGGTCGAGATAGACCATCAACCCGAGGCTGACGGGAACGGGCTTCAACTGCCCGCCCAGCATCTCCCGCAATGTGGTTGCGGTATTGTTGCCGGCGACTTCGGGGCTGACGGCCGGGATCTGCAGTTCGCGGGCCATGATTGTCTGGCCTTCCTTCGACATGAAGAACTGCAGATATCGCTTTCCGAGATCCGGCGCAGCGGCGGCCTGCGGCACGAGGCCGATCCGCGACATGACGACGGTATAGTCCTTCGGCAATACGATGCCGACGTCGGGATGGCGCGAGGCCCAGTCGGCGGCATAGGAACCGAGGATGTTGTATCCGAGCAGGAAGCGCCCGTCCGCGATGCGCTCCAGAATCGCCTGGCTCGTGGAGTAGAGCTTGACGCCCGCCGCACCCATGGCCCGGATCACCGACCAGATATCGCCGAACTGTTCCTGGTCGCGCGCCATGAACAGAAAGCCGACACCGGAGCGCTCGATGTCATAGGTACCGATCCTTCCATAGATGGCGTCGCCCTGCTTGTGCAGGAACTCGACGAACTCCGCCCGGGTCGACGGGGGCGGAGCATCCTTGAAGCTCGGCTTGTGATAGACGAAGACGGCCGGCTCGAAGGTCAGCGCGTAGGCCGTGTTGCGCCAGTTCGCCCAGGCCGGCCACTGGCCGCTCATCGGCAGCTCGCTCGGCTGCGCATACCCGTCATTGGCGAGCTTCACCTGCAGGTCCATAGCGGAAGAGAATGCGAAATCGGCGGTTTTCTGGCCGGCATCCGTCTCGCGGACGATCCGGTCGTAGATTTCACCGGTCAGCATGTCCTCGTAGCGCACCGTCACATCCGGGTTTGCCTGCTGGAAGCCGGTAATCATCGGCTTGGCAAGCGGTTCGTCGAGGGAGGAATAGACGCTCAGCACCCGGGCGTCGCTACGGCCGGAAAGGGCGGGAAACAGCGTTATGCCGGCAGCCGCAAGACCCGGCGAAAGGACAAGGCAGAGCGAAACGAGAAGGAGCCTTTTCATACGACCACAATGCCTTACAGAGGTTCCAGGGACAAGTAGACCGGTGGCCGCGTGGCTTTCGCGTCACGGTCACCGATTGCAGCCTTTATCCGGCTTGTTTTCCCCACAGGCCTCATTACCTGTGGGCGGTTCTTTTTACGCCGGAAGATCCGGTGCCTTGCCGCAAACAGAGGTCAGAACCATGTCGCTCTCACTCTACGATATCACCGTACCGGTCTTCATCCGCGCCTTCGGCAATCTCACCGAAATCTTGAAGAAGGGCGAGGCCTATGCCGACGAAAAGGGCCTGGCGCACAAGGAGCTTCTCAATGCCCGGCTGATCGAGGACATGTATCCGCTGATCGCGCAGATCCAGCGCGCCAGCGACGCGGCCAAGTTCGTGCCCGTCCGGCTCGGACAGGTGGAAAACGTGCCGATGGACGACAACGAAGCGACTTTTGCCGACCTGCATGCCCGCATCGAAAGGACCGTGACTTTTCTTAAAAGTGTCGATCCGGCCGTGATGGCCGACCGTGAAGAGGCCGAGGTGGTGCT
This sequence comes from Neorhizobium petrolearium, assembly GCF_029854435.1. Classification (NCBI taxonomy): domain Bacteria; kingdom Pseudomonadati; phylum Pseudomonadota; class Alphaproteobacteria; order Hyphomicrobiales; family Rhizobiaceae; genus Neorhizobium; species Neorhizobium petrolearium. The sequence goes on from NZ_CP123000.1 coordinate 5,268,062, forward strand.
GAAGACCCGCAGCGGATCGACGACCTTCACCGGCCGTAATTATGTCCTGGGCTTTGCCATCCCGAATTTCTATTTCCACGTCACAACGGCCTACGCGATCCTGCGCCACAAGGGCGTGCCGATCGGCAAGATGGACTATATCGGCCGGAGCCAATAACCATGCTCCCAACGCTTCCGTGACTTCCCTGACCTGCGCCTGTAAACTGGAAGAAAAAGGGGAACAACGGGTGCGTATCCTTCTGGTCGAGGACAATCAGGCGTTGGCCGAGGGGCTGTCGACGATCCTGCGCGGCAGCGGCTATGCCGTCGATACTGTGGCGGACGGCGCTTCTGCGGAAGCGGTTGCCGCTGCGGAGACATACGACCTCGTCATCCTCGACCTGAATCTGCCCGAGATGGATGGGCTCGACGTGCTGCGCGCGATGCGGGCCAGGCAGAACAAGGCCGCCGTCATGATCCTGACGGCCCGCGGCACGCCGGAGGAGCGGGTGAAGGGGCTCGATCTCGGCGCCGATGACTACATGATCAAGCCTTTCGATATCTCGGAATTCGAGGCGCGCATCCGTGTGCTTCTGCGCCGTCACGCGGGCCTGAGAAGCTCGATCGTCAATTATGGCGGCGTCACCTTCGACCTGAATTCCCGGACATTCTCCAGCCATGGCGCTCCGCTCGATATTCCTGCACGCGAAGTGGCGCTCCTGGAACTCCTTTTCCTGCGCGCTGGCAAGGTCGTCTCCAAGGACGCGATCATGCGCTCGCTGACTGGTTTCGACGACGATCTTTCGGCCAATGCGATCGAGCAATATGTGAGCCGTCTGCGCCGTCGTCTTGCGTCGCATGGGCTGACGGTGAAGACTGCCCGTGGCATCGGTTACTATCTCGATACGGTGGCGCCCGTACCATGACGCCGCCAATGACGCAAACTGCCGCCTACTCGCTGCGCCGGCGGCTGCTCGCCTGGCTCCTCATCTCGACGGCGGTGATCGGCACGGTCGCCATGGTCGACACATGGGACGAGGCCGTCGATACGGCGAACGAGGTTTCCGATCGCGTTCTGGCCGGCTCGGCGCTGGCGATCGCGGAACGGGTGATCGTTGCCGAAGACGGCTCGCTGGAAGTCGATATCCCCTATGTGGCGCTGGAGATGCTGACGTCGGCGGCACAGGATCGCGTCTTCTACCGGGTCGACGGCCCGCCGGGAACCTTCATCACCGGTTATCAGAACCTGCCCTCGATCCCCCGCCGGGAGGGCCAGGCGGCGGCGTTCGAGAACGCCACCTTCCGCGGTGAGCCGATCCGTGTGGCGGCACTCGCCCGGTCCGCCTCGACCGGCATCAATTCGGTGCCCTTCATCGTCACCGTGGCGGAAACCACAATCGCCCGCCAGCAATTGACTCGGACCATTCTGATCCGGTCGGCATTGCGCCTGCTTTTCATGATCGCCGGCGCAGCGGTCATCGTCTGGGTTGCTGTCAGCCTGTCGCTCCGCCCGCTCTACCGCTTCAGTGAAGCGATCGCCGAGCGCAGCCCGGACGACCTGCATCCGATCAGCGAACGGGTGCCGAGCGAGGTCCAGGGGCTTGTCGATACGGTCAACTCCTTCATGGTGCGGCTCGAGGGGGCACTGGAGGCTCTCAGGCATTTCACCGGTAATGCCAGCCACCAGCTCCGAACGCCGCTTGCCATCATCCGCACGCAGCTTGCGCTGGCCGGCCGCGCTGCCGGGCTGGACGGGGCGAAGGAAGCGGTCCGCAAGGCGGATGAGGCGGTTGCCGATGCCGAACGCATCCTGGCCCAGCTCCTGCTGATGGCGAAGATTGATGCATCGAAGCGCTCCGCTTCGATGCGGAAGGTCGATCTGGCGACCCTGGCGCAGGGCGCGACGGCGGACCATGTGCCGCTTGCCGCCGAAGCCGGCATCGATCTCGGGTTCGAAGGCGGGTGCGGCGTTGCGATCTTCGCGGAGCCGCTGCTGATCGGCGAGCTCCTGAAGAACCTGATCGGCAATGCTTTGCTTTATGCCGGGGACGGCGCGGAGGTGACAGTCCGCGTGAGACAGGACGGCGATACGGCCGTGCTGGAAGTCGAGGACAACGGTCCCGGCATTCCGCCGGAGAAACGGGCTTCCGTATTGAAGCGCTTCGAGCGTGGCGAGCAAACGGACAAGGCGGGCAGCGGTCTCGGCCTGCCGATCATCGAGGAGATTGCCCGGCTCCACGGCGCGGCAATGACCCTCGCGGGCGGCCGCGAGGGCAGAGGGCTGACGGTGGAAATCCGCTTTCCGGTAGCCGGCTAATTCATTCCTGATGAGCCATGATGCCGCCGATCCAGGTGCTCTTCATGCCGAGATCCTCGGCGAGAATAACGAAATCCGCATCGAAGCCGGGTTTCAGTGCGCCCTTGCGGCCGGAGAGCCATGCCGCTTCCGCCGGATAGGCTGATGCCATCCGCAATGCTTCTTCGAGTGGTAGGCCGAGCCTTTCATGCACGAAGCGCACCGACGAGATCATGTCGATGTCAGCCCCTGCAAGCGTCCCATCGGCAAGCGTCAGCCGGCCGTCCTGCCGCAGGATCTCGCGTCCGTTGAGGGTAAAGCTCTTCATCTCCGTACCGATCGGCGACATGGCATCGGTGACGATGAAGATTTTGCCCGGTCCGTTCTTTGCCCGCAGAGCAATGCCCATCGCGGCGGGATGGACATGGATGCCGTCGGCGATCAGCCCGGCGTAGAGCGAGCCGATGCCCAGCGCTGCACCGACGACGCCCGGCTGGCGATGGCCGAGCGGGCTCATGGCGTTGAAGAGATGCGTGACGGTGCGCACGCCCGCCTCGGAATAGGCCCTGGCTGTTTCATAGGTCGTGTCTGTGTGGCCGAGGCTCACCATCAAGCCGGCCTCCGCAAGCCGCTTCGCCTGTTCCGGGGTGACGTTCTCCGGCGCGACGGTGATCATCATCGCATCGAATATGCCCTGGCAGGAGAGCATGAGTTCGATGTCCTTCTCCTCCATCGGCCGGATCAGCTTCGGGTCATGCGCCCCCTTGCGGGCGATGGAAAGATGCGGACCTTCGAGATGCAGGCCGAGGAAACCCGGCACGCCCTGTTGCTTCGCTTGCTTGCCGGCCTCGACGGTTTTTGCCGTGATCTCGAATGTGTCGGTGATGAGGGTCGGCAGCAGGCCGGTCGTGCCGAACTTGGCGTGCGCCGCGCAGATCTGCTTGAGACCCTCGACAGTCGGCTCCTCGTTGAGCAGCACGCCGCCGCCGCCGTTCACCTGCAGGTCGATGAAGCCGGGCACGATCAGACCGCCGCCGGCATCGATCGTCTCGATGCCTTCCGGCAGGGCCGCGACAGGCCGGATCGCCTCGACCCGGCCGTTGCCGAAAACGAGCGCGGCATTCTCATGCCAGGAAGCGCCGTCGAAGATGCGGGCGCCGGTGATGGCCTTGGCTGTACTCATAGTGTTTCAGTCACCTTCTTCAATGCAACTGGCGCATCCGGGTTGAAGCCTTTCGCGCGCGACCAGGCTTCCACGAACCCGTAGAAGGGCAGGATGAGCGCCAGCGCATCGGTGAGCGGATGGCCGGTCGCGACGAAAGGCAGCTTTCGCGCGGCCTTGACCTTGTCGGAGGTCGCGAAGGCAAGCGCCCCCTTGGCGGCGAGGTTCTCGGCAATCTCGACGGCCGAGGCCTCGGCCGCGTCGCGCGCCGCGAAGGTGACGACCGGAAACCGCTTTTCCACCAGCGCCACGGGGCCGTGCAGCACTTCAGCAGCCGAATAGGCCTCCGCATGCATGTTGGAGGTTTCCTTGAATTTCAGCGCCGCCTCGCTGGCGATCGAGAGCGCCGGTCCGCGACCGAGCATGTAGAGCGATTCCGCGTCGCCGAGCTCTTTGGCGAGTTCATTCCAGTCGAGCTTGACCGCCTTTTCGAAATGCGACGGCAGGTTGCGAATGGCGGCCTTCAGGTCCTCGTCGTCCACCCACTCGGAAAGCAGCGCAAGGCCCGCGACAATCGAATTGACGAAGGATTTTGTTGCCGCGACCGCAAGTTCCGGTCCGGCATTGATGTTGATCGCATGGTTCGAAGCGCTGGCAATCGGCGACGGCAGCGTATTGGTGAGCGCGATCGTGACGGCGCCGGATCTGGTTGCGGCTTCCGCCATGGCGACGATATCCGGGCTTTTGCCGGATTGGGAAATCGCGATCGCCGCGCCGCCCTCGAGCCTCAGCTTCGCGCCGTAGATCGAGGCAAGCGAGGGGCCGAGCGAAGCGACGGGCCGGCCGGCGGTAAGCTCGATCGCGTATTTGATGAAGGTCGCCGCGTGGTCGGAAGAGCCGCGGGCGATGGTGATCAGGAACGCGGGGTCCTTCTCCCGGAGCGCCCGGCCGGCGGCAACGATCTCCGCTGCCGACCTGTCAAGCAACCGGGCCGTCGCCTCCGGTATCTCGTTGATCTCTTGCCGCATATGGGTTTGCATGGTTCAGTCCTTGTCAGTTTTCGCCGAGCGAGAGCTCGGCCACGAAATCGTAGGCGTCGCCGCGATAGAGCGAGCGGGTGAGTTCCACCACGCGGCCGGATGCCAGATAGGATACGCGTTCGATCGAAAGCCCGGCGGAGCCCACGGGCACTGCCAGCAATCCGGCATCCGGGTTCTTCATATTGCAGGCGGATATCCGTTGTATGGCGCGCACGGGCCGGGCATCCTTTTTTTCCAGCTCCGCGTAGAGCGAATTGGTGACGGCGGAAGGGTCCGGCAGGAATTCGGCGGAAATGCTGGCGCGTTCGATGGCAAGCGGCATGTCGTTGGCGATGCGCAGGCGTCCGAGGCGGGCCACCTTCGTCCCCGGGGCGAGGCCCAGCATCATCATTTCTTCAGGGGAAGGGTGGAACAGGCCCCGTTCCAGCCATTCGGACTTGGTCACCAGCCCGCGCCGCGCCATGTCCTCTGTAAAGGACGTGAGCCGGGTCAGCGGCTGCTCGACGCGTGACAGCGGCTTGACCACGAAGGTACCGGAACCATGCCTGCGGGTAAGCAGTCCATCCTTGACGAGATCGTCGACCGCCTTGCGCACGGTGACGCGGCTGACATTGGCGTAATCCGCAAGGTCGCGTTCGGCCGGCAGCGCGTCGCCGTGGCCGAGCTTGCCGGAGCGGATCGCATCTTCCAAGCTCTGGCGCAATTTCCTGTAGAGCGGCCCGGTTCCGGCATTCTGCAGGCCGTCGAGGGGAAGGATGGCGGCAAGCGTCTCGTTCATGCACGCGCCTCCGAAGGTGAGCCATAGGCCTTGACCGCGAGCGCCACGGCACCCGTCAGCGCGTCGGCAAGCGGCTCGGAAAGCCGGCTGCGATGCCGTTCTGCGAGATATTCGGGATAGAGCGGTGCGAGGCCCCCGAGCAGGCAGAGTCGGCCTTTACCCCTGGTGATGGCGTTCACTGCGTCAAGTGCTTCGTTGATGCCGTCCGCGCCGGTTTTCAGGATGCGGATCGCCGCTTCGTCGCCTTGCCGGGCAAATTCGAAAACCTTCGGCGTATAACGTCCGTAGTCGCCCGGTTTCGCCAGCCGGGCGAAATCGACCACGTTTTCCGGATTGTTCCCGAACTCCGCAAGAATGGCTTTCGAGAGCCCGGTCATCGGGCGGATAGCGTCGTAGGCGAGCAGGCTTTCCTGCAGTGCGAGCTGGCCGAGTCGCGCGCCGCTGCCGAGATCGCTCACCTGGAATCCCCAGCCTGCGATCGAATGAAGTTCGCCGTCATGTCGCGCAATATAGACCGTTCCCGTGCCGACGATGCCGATCGCGCCGTCCTCGTCGCCGATCGCGCCTTGCAGCGCGATCACGCCGTCGGAGACGATTTCCGACTGCTTGAAGGGCAGCCGCGCCTGAACGTAGTTCACGGCGTCTCCGACGTTGTTGCCGGCAAGGCCAAGGACGGCGGGCGCGGATGGGAGATCGGGCGTGATCCCGGCTTCCTCAAAGGCCAGCCGTGCCGCCTCGGCGATATGTTTCAACGCGGTATCCGGATCAGTGAGGATATTGGACGCGCCGCTCTTGCCGCGGCCGAGAATAGTGCCATTTCCGTCAGCCAATGCTGCGCGGCAGCTGGTTCCCCCGCCATCGATTCCGATGAAATAATCGACCATGGATACCTCCAGAAATTGATAATACCAAAAAAATACCAATAACCAAGAGAGATTTCCGATTTTCGAAATGCTCTGCGATATTGCGCTGAAATGATTGGATTATTTTCATTTTCCCCAAAGTGCGTTATTGATTTGGTGATAAAAGTTAATTTTCCTTCTGGACAATTGGTATTTTTTTGGCATCATTTTGGTCAGAGGGAGAAATCGGATGAGCAAAAACGCCACCGAAGCAAGACATGGGAAAGCGGAAGGGCTCGACATGCGCGCGCCCGCCGAAATCCTTGAGCTTCTGGCAGCGGCCCAGCAGGAGGCTGCGAAAGCGGTCGATCGCGCCATCCCGGCTATCGCCGAAGCTGCTGATCTTATGGCTGCAACGTTGAAGTCCGGCGGCAAGCTCGTTTACGTCGGTGCCGGCAGCGCCGGTCTGGTCGCCATGACCGATGCTCTTGAATTGCCCGGGACTTACGGGATCGCGCCGGAGAAGCTGGTTGTCCTGTTCGCCGGCGGCCTTTCCCCGGTCACCGATCTGCCCGGCGGACCGGAAGACGATCCGGTGCTCGGGCGGCACGATGCGGATGTCATCTCCGGAGAAGACTGCGTCCTCTGTGTCTCGGCCAGCGGTTCGACGCCCTATACGGTCGCCGTCGCCGAAGTGGCCAGGGCACGCGGCGCGAAACTGGTGGCGATCGCCAACAATGCCGGCGCAAGACTGTTCGATGGCGCCGATGTGGCGATCCTGCTTGAAACGCCGCCGGAAGTGGTGGCGGGCTCCACCCGCATGGGGGCCGGCACGGCGCAGAAGATGGCGTTCAACATGCTCTCGACGCTGGCCGCGGTGAAGCTTGGCCACGTGCATGACGGCCATATGGTCAGCCTGCGCGCCGATAACGACAAGCTGCGGGCCCGCGCCGCCCGCATGGTGGCGGATATTGCAGGGATCGATTTCGAAGAAGCGCGCGCCTGGTTCGGCGCTGCCGATGGTTCGGTGAAGGTGGCGGTTCTGCTTGCGGCCGGTGCGGCCGATGCGGAAGCGGCGAAGGCGCTGCTGGCCAGGTCCGGCGAGGTGCTGCGTGTCGCACTTGATGAGCTGCACGCAGGCAAAAGTTCCATGAAGCGCGCTTGACGGCGCAAAAAGAGGGAGAACATCATGACCCGCATTTTGAAAGGCATGCTTTTCGCAACGACCGTGCTCGCGCCTGCGGGCCTTGTCGCCACCGACGCGTCCGCGCAGACCGCCCAGCTCACCATCGAGAGCTGGCGCAACGACGACCTGCCGATCTGGCAGGAGAAGATCATTCCGGCCTTCGAAGCGAAAAACCCCGACATCAAGGTAACCTTCGCGCCGATGGCGCCGACGGAATACAATTCCGCCGTCAACGCCAAGCTGGAGGCAGGCACGGCCGGAGACCTCATCACCTGCCGTCCGTTCGACCTGTCGCTTGCCATGTTCCAGAAAGGCCAGCTCGCGGCGCTGAACGACCTGCCCGGCATTTCGAACTTCTCCGACGTCGCCAAGTCCGCCTGGACCACTGATGACGGCAAGACCACCTTCTGCGTGCCGATGGCATCGGTCATTCACGGTTTCATCTACAACAAGAAGGCTTTCGAGGAAGCCGGCGTTGAGGTTCCGAAGACCGAGGATGAATTCTTCGCCGTGCTCGAGAAGTTCAAGAAGGATGGCAATTACATCCCGCTCGCCATGGGCACCAAGGACCAGTGGGAAGCCGCCACGATGGGCTACTACAACATCGGCCCGAACTACTGGAAGGGCGAGGAGGGCCGCAAGGCGCTGATCGCAGGCACCGAGAAGCTCACCGATCCGCAATGGGTCGAGCCCTATGCAACGCTTGCCAAGTGGAAGCCTTATCTCGGCGATGGTTTCGAGGCCCAGACCTATCCGGACAGCCAAAACCTCTTCACGCTCGGCCGCGCCGCGATCTATCCGGCCGGTTCGTGGGAAATCGCGCCGTTCAAGGCTCAGGCCGATTTCGAAATGGGCGCTTTCCCGCCGCCGGTGAAGAAGGCGGGCGACGCCTGCTACATCTCCGACCATAACGACATCGGTCTCGGCCTCAACGCCAAGGGCAAGAATCCGGAAGCGGCGAAGAAATTCCTCGCTTGGGTCGCCTCGCCGGAATTCGCCGAGCTTTACGCCAATGCGCTTCCGGGCTTCTTCAGCCTGAACTCGACGCCGGTGAAAATGACGGATGATCTTGCCCAGGAATTCGTGTCCTGGCGCGAGAACTGCAAGACGACGATCCGTCCGAGTGCTGCGATCGTCGGCCGCGGCCAGCCGAACCTCGACCTCGAAATGTGGCGCGTTTCGGCAAACGTCATCAACGGCACGCAAACGCCTGAGCAAGCTGCCGCCGAGACTCAGAAAGGCCTCGACAGCTGGTACAAGCCGGCGAAGTAACGCCTCACGCCCACCATCTGCCCCTCACCCTAACCCTCTCCCCGCTTGCGGGGAGAGGGGACCTGCCTCGCTCGACCTTCGAGATGGAGGAAACCCTTGCGGCATATTCCTTCTCCCCGTCAAAACGGGGAGAAGGTGGCGGTAGCCGGATGAGGAGCATTGCCGTAACATCCTGCACACGCCGTAACTAAAGACCGGAACCCGCGCCATGAGCGATACCGACATGACCGATACCGAGATCGTCCCGGTGAAGCGGCCCGCTCGCTGGCATATCCTCGTCTTCCTGGCGCCGGCCTTCCTCGTCTATACGGCGGTGATGATCCTGCCGCTCATCGAAACGCTGAGGCTCTCGCTCTTCAACATGGTCGTAGGCCAGCTTGCTTTCGTCGGCTTCAACAATTTCCGCGTCCTCTTCAGCGATCCGAGGCTTTCCGCCGATTTCTGGAATGCGCTTGGCAACAACGTCATCTTCTTCATCATCCATATGCTTGTGCAGAACCCGGTCGGCATTGCCATCGCCGCCATGCTGTCGGCGCCGAACCTGCGCTTCGCCGCCTTCTACCGTTCGGCGATCTTTGTGCCGACACTGCTTTCCTTCGTCATCGTCGGCTTCATCTGGAAGCTCATCCTTTCGCCGATCTGGGGCATTGCGCCCGGCATGATGGATTGGGTGGGACTGAAATGGGCCTTCGCGCCCTGGCTCGGCAAGCCGGAAACGGCGCTCGTCACCGTCTCGCTGATCTCGGTCTGGCAATATGTCGGCATTCCGATGATGCTGATCTATGCGGCGCTCTTGAACATTCCCGACGAGGTGCTGGAAGCCGCCGAGTGCGACGGCATTACCGGCTGGAGCCAGTTCTGGAAGATCAAGCTGCCGCTCATCCTGCCCTCGATCGGCATCGTCTCGGTACTGACCTTCGTCGGCAATTTCAACGCCTTCGACCTGATCTACACGGTGCAGGGGGCACTCGCCGGCCCGAACGGCTCGACGGATATCCTGGGCACGCTGCTCTACCGCACCTTCTTCGGGTTCCAGAACCAGATGGGCGACCGCTCGATGGGCGCCACCATCGCTGCCGTGATGTTCCTCATCATCCTCGCCGGCGTCTCGCTCTATCTCTTCGTCATCCAGCGGCGCATGCGCCGCTATCAGTTCTGAGGAGACGGACATGTCGAAAGCCCGCTCCGCTCCGCTGCGCACTGCGCTCATTCACCTGGCGCTGATCGCCTATACGCTGGTGGCGCTTTTCCCGGTCTTCCTGACGCTGGTCAATTCGTTCAAGAGCCGCAATGCCATCTTCCGAGAGCCGATGGCGCTACCGACGCCGTCGACCTTCAGCCTGATCGGCTACCAGACCGTGCTGAACCAGGGCGATTTCGTCGGCTATTTCCAGAACAGCCTGATCGTCACGGTCGTGTCGATCGCGCTGGTTCTGCTCACCGGCGCCATGGCCGCCTTCGCGCTCTCCGAATACCGCTTCCGCGGCAATACGCTGATGGGGCTTTACCTGGCGCTCGGCATCATGATCCCGATCCGCCTCGGCACGGTGGCGATCCTGCAGGGCATGGTGGCGGCCGGCCTCGTCAACACGCTGACATCGCTGATCCTCGTCTACACAGCGCAGGGCCTGCCGCTTGCCATCTTCATCCTGTCGGAATTCATGCGCACCGTCTCGGACGACCTGAAGAATGCCGGCCGGATCGACGGGCTTTCGGAATACGCGATCTTCTTCCGCCTCGTCCTGCCGCTGGTGCGTCCGGCCATGGCGACGGTCGCAGTCTTCACCATGATCCCGATCTGGAACGACCTCTGGTTCCCGCTGATCCTCGCCCCCGGCGAAAGCACCAAGACGGTCACGCTTGGTGCGCAGATGTTCATCGGCCAGTTCGTCACCAACTGGAATGCGGTCCTCTCGGCGCTGTCGCTCGCCATTCTGCCGGTCATGGTTCTATACGTCATCTTCTCGCGGCAATTGATCCGCGGCATTACCTCCGGAGCCGTCAAGTGAACCCGTCCAATCGTCCCATCCGTGTCCTTGTCGCCGGCCTCGGCAATATGGGCAGGAGCCATGCACTGGCCTATTACGACAATGCGGGCTTCGAGATCGTCGGTCTCGTCAATCGCACCAAGCGCGACCTGCCGGGCGAACTCGATGCCTATCCGCTCTTTACGGACTTCGAGCGGGCATTGCGGGAGACGAAGCCGGATCTCTGCTCGATCAACACCTATTCCGACAGCCACGCGGACTATGCCGTCATGGCTTTCGAGGCCGGCTGCCACGTCTTCGTCGAAAAGCCGCTGGCGACCACCGTTGCCGATGCCGAGCGCGTCGTTGCGGCCGCCAGGAAGCATGACCGCAAGCTGGTGGTCGGCTATATCCTCCGCCATCATCCGTCCTGGATGCGGCTGATCGCGGAGGCCCGCAAGCTCGGGCCTCCCTACGTGTTCCGCATGAACCTCAACCAGCAGTCCTCCGGCGACAAGTGGGACGTGCATAAGGCGCTGATGCAGACGACCCCGCCGATCGTCGATTGCGGCGTGCATTATGTCGACGTCTGGTGCCAGATTACCGATGCCAAAGCGGTCGAAGTGCGCGGCATGGGGCTGCGCATGACCGAAGAGGTCGCGCCGGATATGTACAACTACGGCCACATGCAAGTGTTGTTCGAGGACGGCTCGGTCGGCTGGTACGAGGCGGGTTGGGGCCCGATGATGTCGGAAATGGCCTTCTTCGTGAAGGACGTCATGTCGCCCAAGGGCTCGGTCTCGATCCTCGTCGACGCGAAGGCGAAATCCGACGACATCGATACACATACGAAAACCTCGGTGATCCGCGTCCATTCGGCCGAGACCGGCCCGGACGGCCTGTTCATCCGCCCCGACGAGGATCTGTCGATGACCGGCGAACCGGATCACCAGAAACTCTGCGATCTCGAACAGGCCTATGTGCTGAAAGCCATCCGCGAGGATATCGATCTCACCCGCCACATGGATGATGCCGTGCAGTCGCTGCGCATCTGCCTTGCTGCGGATGAAAGCGTGCGCACCGGCAGGCCCGTGAAACTTTAAGGAAAAAGCCCTTGGGTTCCCTTGAACTGAAATCCATCCGCAAGGCCTTCGGCACCCACGAGGTGCTGAAGGGCATCGATCTCGAGGTGAAGGACGGAGAATTCGTCATCTTCGTCGGCCCCTCCGGCTGCGGCAAGTCTACGTTGCTGCGAGTGATAGCCGGCCTTGAGGACGCGACATCGGGCAGCGTGAGGATCGATGGCGCCGAGGTCATCAGCGTACCGCCAGCCAAACGCGGCATTGCCATGGTGTTCCAGTCCTATGCGCTCTATCCGCACCTGACGGTCAAGGACAATATGGGCCTTGGCCTGAAACAGGCCGGCACAGAAAAGGCAGAGATCGACAAGCGTGTCGCCAAGGCGTCCTCCATGCTGTCGCTCGATCCCTATCTCACTCGCCGCCCTGCCGAATTGTCCGGCGGTCAGCGCCAGCGCGTCGCGATCGGCCGCGCTATCGTGCGCGAACCGAAACTTTTCCTGTTCGACGAGCCGCTCTCGAACCTCGATGCGGCGCTGCGTGTGCAGACGCGCCTGGAGATCGCCGGCCTGCACCGGCGGCTGAAAGCGACGATGATCTACGTCACCCACGACCAGGTCGAGGCGATGACGCTGGCGGACAAGATCGTCGTGCTGAATGCCGGCACGATCGAGCAGGTTGGCTCACCCATGGAGCTTTATAATAAGCCGGCTAATATTTTCGTGGCCGGCTTCATCGGTTCACCGCAGATGAACTTCATCCCGGCCGAAAAGCTGGGCGACGCCGGCGCCAAGACCATCGGCATCCGCCCGGAGCATATAGCCCTCTCGCGTGAAAACGGCGACTGGAAGGGCAAGGTCATCCATGTGGAACACTTGGGCGCCGATACGATCGTCTATCTGGAGACCGAGGCGACTGGCCTCTTGACCGTCCGCCTGTTCGGGGAACATCGCCACATGCCGGACGACGTGGTGTTCGCCACGCCCGACAAGGCAAGCCTGCATCGCTTCGACGCAAACGACCGCGCAATCGCCTGAGTTTATTCCGCGGTCGTGAGCAGCCTGGCGCCGCCGGCCGCCTGGACCGCCAGGCTGCCGAAACGGATGCCGGCCCGAAGGCACATCTCTTCCGAGGCTCCATTCAGCCAGGCGTTGATGAACCCGGCATTGAAGGCGTCGCCGGCACCGGTCGTATCGATCACCGGCACGGTTTCCGCCGGCGCATGCAGCATCCGGCCGCTCGACATGACCCAGGCGCCCTCAGCGCCCCCCTTCAGCACCACCAGCGGAAAGGCGAGCGACAGCTTGCGGATCGCAACCTGGGGATCGGCCGAACCGGTGATCGCCTCCGCTTCCTCCAGGTTCGGCAGGAAGAGATCGACGCCCTCGCAGGCGCGAAGCAGGCCGCGGTCGTAGATCAGGGTCGCATCCCAGCTCGGGTCGAGCGAGACGGTCAGCCCCTTCTCCTTGGCGCGGGACACGAGGTCGGGGATTTCGTGCAGAGTCGCATACTCGGCAATGTGAAGATGGCATGCCTCCTCCCAATCGAGCGCGGCATCAAGCGTCGCGGGCAGTGCCGGCCCGGCCCGGCGGGTGAGGAAGGCCCGGTCCTGCCCGACGACGGCGGCCACGGTAATCTGCGGGCCGGCATCCCCGGCATGTTCGACGAAACGCAGGTCGACCCCGCTTTCACGGAGCTGTGCCTCGACGCCGGCTGACAGTGAATCCATGCCGATCCGTGCGGCGAGCGCCACCTTGCGCCCGGCATGCGCCATATGCGCTGCGGCGATGAAGGCGCCGCCGCCCGCCGCGATCTCCATGCCACTTGCAAAAAGCTCGCGCCCCAACACCGGCAGGTGATCGAGGCCCGTGAAAATAAGGTCGCAATAGACCCGCCCGATGCTGAGCACCGCGGATCTAGTCTCTGTATGCGTCATCATGAACGGCCCAGAAATTTCTCTGTGCTGGCATCGAAGAGGTAAAGGCTGCCGGGCGCGGCTTCGCAGGTGAACTCGCTGCCGACGGCCGGTATGGATTTGTCCCGCGCCGTCGCTATCACCGAGGCGCCGGCAATGTCCAGATGAACCAGTGTTTCAGGTCCCAGTGGCTCCACGGCGGTTACCGTTCCCGTCAGTCTGAAGCCATCGCTGTCTACTGTCTTGGCATGGGCGATCAGGTCGTGCGGCCTGACCCCGATCAGGATATCGCCTGCGGAAGCCATGTCCACGCCGGAGCCGTTGCGCCTGCCGCGCACGAGGTTCATCGACGGGCTGCCGATAAAGCGGGCGGTGAAGACGTCCACCGGGCTTTCATAGAGTTCCGACGGCGTGCCGACCTGCAGGATATTACCGTCCTTCATCACCACGATCCGGTCGGCCATGGTCATGGCTTCGATCTGGTCGTGGGTGACATAGACGGTGGTGGTCTTCAGCCGTTGGTGCAGGCGCTTGATCTCGATGCGCATCTGCGAGCGAAGCTGAGCGTCGAGGTTGGACAGGGGCTCGTCGAACAGGAAGGCGGCTGGATCGCGCACCATGGCGCGGCCGATCGCGACGCGCTGGCGCTGGCCGCCGGAAAGCGCGGCCGGCCGGCGGTCGAGCAGGGCTTCCAACCCGAGGATCTTGCCCGCTTCCTCGATCCGCTTGTCTTTCTCGGCCTTGCTGAGCTTCGACGTGTAGAGGCCGAAGTCGATATTCTGACGCACCGTCATATGCGGATAGATCGCATAGTTCTGGAACACCATGGCGATGTTGCGTTGTTTCGGCTCGCGCTGGTTGACCACCGCATCGCCGATCTTCAGCGTGCCGTCCGAAATCTCCTCAAGGCCGGCGATCATCCTGAGCGTTGTCGATTTGCCGCAGCCGGACGGGCCGACGAAGACGACGAATTCGCCATCGGCGATCGAAAGATCGATGCCCTTGACGGCTTCGACCTTGCCGTAGCGCTTTACGAGTTTTTCAAGTTCTATCGTCGCCATCAGCGGGCTCCCGTAAGCGCGGTGAACTTTTCTTTCAATTCCGCAGCAGCAGCGGCCTCATGATCGGCAGCTTCCTTCGCCGCAGCTTCGAAGAGCGCGAGCTTTTCGCGATAGGCCTTGAGCGCATCCTGCATCGGCTCGAGTGCCGGGCCGCCGAATCGGGCGCGCACGGCGACGAAATGTTCCGGCGAGACGATCTCCCTGAACTTCGCGAGATCGACCGAAGGCTTGCGGCCTACCGAATGTTCGAAGGCCTTGAGAAAGGGCTCGTAACCGTCATTGGTAAGATCGCCCTTGGCGGCGACGACGCGTTTCGCCGTCGCTGCGGCAATCTCGTGCGCCTCGCGGAAGGAGAGGCCTTCGATCCGCACCAGCGAGTCGGCAAGCTCGGTGATGGTGATGCAGGATCGGCGGATGTTCTGGTCGACGCGCTCCGGGTCGATGCTGATCTGGCTGATCAGGGCTGCCAGCAGATCGAGCACGCGCGAGGCGGAGGCGAAGGCCTCGTAGCCCATGCCCTGCGTCTCGCCTTCGCTGTCATTCATGTCGGTGAAAGGGGTGTTGTGCATCACGTCGAGCACGGTCCGCGCCCGGCCAAAAGTCTGGCTGGCAAGGTGGCGCAGATGCTCGATCGGCACCGGATTGCGCTTCTGCGGCATGATCGAGGAAATCTGCACCAGCGCGTTCGGCACGTAGATCTGGCCCACTTCGAAGCTCGTCCAGAACTGGAAGTCCTGGATGAGGCGGCCGAGATGCAGGAACATCAGCTCGATGGCCGAATAGGTGGCGGTCGTATAGTCGACCGCCGCGATGCAGGAATAGGAGTTGCGCAGCGGCGCGGAAAAGCCGAGCAGTTCGGCGACGCGAGCGCGGTCGATCGGAAAGCCCGACGTGGTGATCGCCGCAGCCCCCATAGGCGAGAGGTCGACGATGCGGCGGGCCTCGGCAAAGCGCTCGATATCGCGGATCAGCACTTCGATTGCGGCCGAGAGATAGTGGCCGAAGGTCGTCGGCTGGGCGGGCTGGCCATGCGTATAGGCGACGATCAGCGTGGATTTCTCCCGATCGGCCGCATCGATCATCGCCGCAAGCAACAGCCTGGCCTTGCCCATCAGCGCGTCGATCTTGTCCTTCAGCCCGAGCTTGAAGAGCGTGTGGTCGATGTCGTTGCGGGAGCGGGCGGTGTGCAGCCGGCCAGCGGTGTCGACGCCGATGCGCGCCTTCAATTCCTTCTCGATCAGGAAGAAGAAGTCCTCCACCTCGCCGGTATAGACGAGTGTCGAGGGATCGATCTCCCGGTCGATCGCTTCCAGTGCATCCGCGATCCTGGAAGCCAGATCCCGATCAAGGATGCCGGTCTCGACGAGCATGACGAGATGGGCGCGATCGATGCGGCGGAAACCGTCGACATGATGGCTCCTGGCGCCATCGAAGAGGGGCTTGAGCACGGTCTCCTTGTAGACTGGATCGGGGAATTTGCTGGTGTCGGAAAGGCGCGGGTCCGCCATGGCTTTATCCTTTCAGGCCCGCCAGCATGACGCCGCGGACGATGTAGCGCTGCAGGACGAGGAAGACGATGAGCGTGGGAATGGTGGCGATCGCCGCCCCCGTCATGATCATTTCCCACTGGATCTGCTGCTCCACGGCAAAGCTCGAAAGCCCGACCGGCAACGTATAGAGTTCCTTGCTGGTGGTGACGATCAGCGGCCAGAAGAAGGCCGTCCAGTTGCCGAGGAAGGTGAAGATGGCGAGCGCCGAGAGCGCCGGCGTGACGAGCGGCATGGCGACCTTCCACCAGATCTGGAATTCGTTGAGACCGTCGACGCGGGCCGCCTCGATGAAGTCGTTCGGCACCGTCTCGAAGAACTGCTTCATCAGGAAGGTGCCGAAGGCGGTCATCATGCCGGGGAACATGATGCCCCAGTAGCTGTCGAGCCACCCGAGCTGGCTCGACATCAGGTACCACGGGATGACCAGCATCTCGGTCGGGATCATCAGCGTCGAGAGGATGGCGAGAAAGATGAAATAGCGGCCGCGGAACTCGAACTTGGCGAGCGTGTAGCCGACCAGGCTGTCGAAGAAGCAGTTGGACAACGTGACGATCGTCGCGACCAGCATCGAGTTGAAGAACCAGCGCATGAAGCGCCCGTCCGCCAGCACGGCAATATAGTTGGCGAGCGTCGGAGCGGCGGGGATGAGGCGCAGGTCGTAGACCTGGTCGGCCGTCTTCAGCGAGGTGGAGAACATGAAGGCGAGTGGCGAGACCATGATCAGCCCGCCGATGAAGAGCAGTGTCCAGGCAATGATCCTGCCGGGGCGGACATCGGCCTTGTAGAGCGGCGGGGAGACGGGTGCAGCGTCGCTCATTTCTTTTCCCTCAGGATGAAGAGCTGCAGCAGCGATACGACGAGCAGGATGGAGAAGAGCACCACCGTCTGCGCCGCGGCATAGCCCATGGCATAGGAGTTGAAGGCTGTCTGGTAGATCATCAGCACCAGCGGCTTGGTCGACCCGAGCGGCCCGCCGGGGTCGTTGGTGGTCATGTTGTAGACCTGGTCGAAGATGCGCAGGAAGCCGATCGACGAGAAGACCACCAGGAATACGGTCGTGGGTTTGAGGAGCGGCAGGGTGATCTTGCGCAGGATCGCCCATTCGCCGAGGCCGTCGATACGGGCGGCCTCGTAGAAGGTGGTCGGGATGGCGCGAAGCCCGGCCATGAAGATGATGATCTGGAAGCCGAGACCCGCCCAGATGGCGGTGACCATGATCGAATAAAGCGCCTGGTCCACGGAGCGGATGAAGGGCTGCTGCGGAATGCCGAGCATGCCGAACACGTCGTTGATGATGCCGATCGGCGGCGGCTGGTAGAACCAGCGCCAGACCCAGGCCATCGCCGCGGCGGTCGTGAGATAGGGCAGGAAATAGAGCGCCCGGATGAAGCCGTGCATGAAGCGCACGCGGTCGAGAAAGAAGGCGATCGTGAAGGAGAGCACGAGGCTGATCGGCATACCGATGATCAGGTAGGTGAAGGTATTCCGGAACACCTTCCAGAACTGCGGGTCCTTGAACAGCTTGGTATAATTGGCGATCCCGATGAATTTCGCCGGCCGGAGCAGGTCCCAGTTGGTGAAGGACAGCCAGAAGGCTTGCGCGGTGGGATAGAAGCGGATGACCGCATAGAAGAGGATCGGCAGAACCAGGAATCCCCAGACCCAGAGAAGCCGCTTCGTCCGTATGGAAAGGCGGTCCCCAAAGGATATCCCTGGAGATCCGCCGGGACGGCCGGATGCCGTCCCCTGCTGTTCGATCGATGCCATGACCGGCTCCAGGGATTACGGCTTGGCCGAGTCGATGATTTCCTGCTCGGCCTGCGCCGCTTGGCTGATGGAATCCTCGACGGATTGGCCTTCGAGCAGCACGCGGTTTGCCATGTCGATGGCATTCTGGCGCTGGGCGGCTTCATCCAGGAACAGCGTGGTATGGGCGTATTCCAGGCCCTTCAGGAATGGTCCGTAGATCGGGTCCTTGAGGTTCGCTTCGGTGAGAGCGGCGGAACGGCGTGCCGGCAGTTCGCCGACCGTCTTCAGCCAGATGTCCATGGCTGCCGGAGAGGAGATATAGGCCAGGAATTTCTTGGAGGCTTCGAGTTCCTCGCCCGTGGTCTTGGCGCCGATGCCGTTTGCGAAATAGCTGGCATAATTGAAGCGCACGCCCTCGGCATTGGCGGGCAGTTCGGTCACGCCCCATTCGAAATCCTTGATGGTCCGGAAGGAGCCGAGGCGGAACGTGCCGTCGATCGTCATGCCGGCCTTGCCGCCGCGGAAGGCGGCCTGGCCTTCGTCCATGAAACCGGCCTGACCGATCTTCTTTTCAAGCTGCAGGCTCGTGTAGAATTTCAGCGCCTTGATGCCAGCCTCACTGTCATAGGCAACCTTCTGGTCGTTGTCGGTATAGGGAACGCCGCCGAACTGGCGGATCAGCACCTCGCGCCACCATTGGTGGTCCTGGCCGCCCATGTCGAGCGTGGAGCCGGCCACCGTCAGGTTGCCCGCGGCATCGTGCTTGGCGATCTTCTCGGCCGCGGCGACATATTCATCGAGCGTTTTCGGCGGGTTGTTCGGGTCGAGGCCGGCCTCTGTGAAGAGCTTCTTGTTGTAGAAAAGGGCGAGCGAGCGAACGGCCGTCGGCAGTCCGTAATAGTCGTCGCCGCGCTTCATCGCGGTCACGATCGGGAAGAACTCGCTCTCGATCTTGTCATGCGGGAAGGCGTCGGTCGGCAGCGGCTGCAGGATGCCGCCGGCCGCAAACTTGTCGAGCCAGCCATAGAAGAGCTGCATGACGTCCGGGCCGTTGCCGGACATGTTGGCGGCGATCACGCGGGTCTGGTAATCGGCATAGGGGAAGGTGACCTGCTTGACGGTGATATCCGGATTGGCCTTCTGGAACTCGGCGATAAGCTGGTCCATCGCCTTCACGCGCGTATCGAACACATATTGCCAGTATTCGATTTCGACCGCCTGCGCGGCGTTGAATGCGAACGTGCTGAAGCCGGCGACGAGACCGGCGAACAAGGCTGCCTTGCGCATGTGAGCCTCCATTTGCCCCGCCGGGTCCGCCGGTCTTGGGGTTTGATTGTTCCCTGCATTCGGCCGCATTGCGCGATCCGATGCGTTTTTTGGTTTCCGGAAGGATCGCTTCGATGCCTCCCGTTTGAAGTGCTGCGACCCCTTTGCCCCAGCCTCTCCTTACGGTTCCCCGACTGAGGCCGTTTGTCAATAAGATAATTTACTTGAATTATTCTATTGCCGGAAACCGATTTCCGGCGCTATGAATCGCCTGGAACGGAAGGTCGGCGACATGACGATACACACGATCGGCACGCACCCGGTGGCCATCGGCAAGAACCCCGAACGAAGCCGCGATCACAACCGCCGCGTCGTGCTGGATGTGGTGCGCCGGCACGGTTCGCTTGGACGCGCCCATATCGCCAAGATCACGCAGCTCACCCCCCAGGCCGTTGCCAATATCGTCGACGAGCTGGTGGGCGAGGGGCTGCTGATGGAAATGGGACGCCTGCGTTCCGGGCGCGGCCAACCGCCCATCCAGTTTGCGGTGAATCCGGAGGGTGGCGCGACGATCGGCGTGGAAATCGCTGCCGACCGCATGGTGACTGTCGCCCTCGATCTGTCCGGCAGGCTAAGGGAGAAGCGGATCACTTCCCTTAAGGACACGACACCGGAGCATATTCTTTCGGCCTTTACGTCGGAACTTTCGACCGTCGAGAAATCTGTGGGGTCGAAATTGCTTGGCACCGGCGTCGTCATGCCGGGCCCCTTCGAGATCGACGGCATGACGTCGGTCGGTCCGACCACGCTTCCCGGCTGGGCCGGCCTCGATGCGGCGCAGGCGCTGGGCGAGGCCTGCGGACATACGGTCGTGGTCGAAAACGATGCGACCGCCGCCGCCGTCGGCGAACGCCTGTTTGGCGCGGGGCTGACGATATCCAATTTCTGCATGATCTATTTCGGCGTCGGCATCGGGCTGGGGATCATTCAGGACGGCGCGCCCTATCGCGGTGCCTTCGGCAATGCCGGCGAAATCGGCCACGTGACCGTCGTTCCCAAGGGACGACCCTGCCCTTCCTGCGGTCAGCTCGGCTGCCTGGAAGGTTACGCCTCCGTCTATGTGCTGAAGGAGAAACTTGGCTGCGCCGGTATCCCGGAATGCGAGTTCGCCGATATCGAGAGGCTTCATGCCGCAAATCATCCGATCGTGGAGGAGTGGGTGGACGAGGCTGCCACCTATCTCGGCCCGATGGTGGCGATGCTCGAAAACATCCTTGACCCGCAGACGGTGATCCTGGGCGGCGCGCTTCCGGACGCCGTCATTGACGATATCATCACCCGCCTGGGCAACAACCTGCCCACCTCGGTCGCCAGCCGCCGCCAGCGCGCCCTGCCGCGCGTGCTGCGCGGAAAGACGGGCCAGTTGACGGCCGCGCTCGGCGCTGCGGCCCTTCCGCTTTTCGACATGGTGACACCCAAGCTCGAGACTTCGCTTGCGGGGCTTGCCGATATTCCTGTCTGACATATTGGGAGAAGATTTCATGCTGACCGCCCGCGAACGCATTGAACGGCAGATGGCCGATCCCTCGCTCGTCCGGCTCCATCGCAAGCTTTCGCGGCTGAAAGCGACGGTCACGATGATGAACACGGGGGCGCATCCGGACGACGAGCAGAACGGCATGCTCGCCTGGTTTCGCCTCGGCCTCGGCATGCGCGTCATCATCGCCTGTTCGACCCGCGGCGAGGGCGGCCAGAATGCGCTGGGTCCTGAGCGGCTCGGCCCGCTCGGCGTGCTGCGCTCCCGCGAACTTGAGGAAGCGGCCCGCGCGATTGACTCGGATGTTTCCTGGCTTGGCCATGGTCCATCCGATCCGGTCCACGATTTCGGCTTCTCCAAGGATGGCGACGCCACGTTCATCCGCTGGGGCGAAGCCCGCACGGTGGAGCGTCTGGTGCGCGCCTACCGCATGGAGCGGCCGGATATTGTCATTCCGACATTCCTCGATGTGCCGGGCCAGCACGGCCATCACCGTGCCATGACGCGGGCCGCCGAGGCGGCGATTGCACTCGCCGCCGACCCCAATGCCTATCCGGAGCATTTCGCCGAGGGCCTGAGGCCCTGGCAGGTCGCGAAATATTACCTGCCGGCGTGGTCGGGAGGCGGTGACACTTACGACGACGAGGTGCCGCCGCCGGATACGACCGTGACGGTGCTGGCGGAAGGCCGCGAGCCTGCGACAGGTGCTGAATACGACCGGATCGGCGAATGGTCGCGCTATTATCATGCCTCCCAGGGCATGGGGCATTGGCCGAAACGGCCGGAGCGGCAATGGGAGCTGCATCTGAAGCTCTCCGCCGTCGGTTCGGTGGCTGAACATTCCGTTCTTGAAAACCTGCCGACTTCGCTTTCAGCGCTTGCCGATTTTTCCGATCTTCCGAGCGATGCAGCGAATGCGTTGCGATCGGCGGATAGTGCGATTGCGGTGGCCATTTCGGCCTTTCCGGATCGCGAGGCGATCATCAAGGCGCTGGCCGAAGCGGCCGGCTGGCTTGACATTGTTGCTTCCTCCGCGCCGGAAGAATTCATGGCCCTGCATGGCCACCGTATCGCGCGCAAGCAGATGGAAGTCGATGCGGCGATCCTGGATGCGGCTGCAGTCTTCGAGCGCGCCTATGCCGTGCCTTCCGTCATATCGCCCGGCGGTGCAGCGATACTCACCGTCGAACTCGGGGAAGGCGCTTCGGATCACAAGGTCGATGTCGTTCCGGTTCTGCCGGCCGGTGTCTCGTCGTCCGTTCAGTCGTTCACCCATGACCGGCTTTTCGCGCTGACCGCCGCCTCCGACGCGCCGCTTTCCGATCTTTACCTTCCCGCCTGGTCGGCGATGGGCGGCAATGGCCATGCGCATGTAAAGGTCTCGGCCGAAATCGCCGGCCGGACCGTTACCGGCACCTTCGATCTGGAAGAACCGTTCGCGGTCGCACCTGCTCAGTCGCTGACCCTGCTGCCCGATGCGCTGGTGGTTCCGCTCGGCACGAAGCAGACCGAATGGCTGGTCAAGGCGGATATCTCCGGCGTCGACGCGCCGGTCTCCTTCAGGACGCCGGCCGGCTGGACGATAAAGAAGGCCGACGGCGACTGGATCGCGTCCGCGACCGATGCCGTCAGGCCCGGCCTCGTCGAAATCGAACCGCAGGTCGATGGCCGCCCTGCCTTCCAAGTCACGCCGATCGCCTACAGGCATATCGGCCGCGCGAGCTTCCGCGCCCCGGCGATGCTGAAAATCCTCTCGCTCGACTTGAAGCTACCGGAAGGCGCCCGCGTCGGCTACGTGGGCGGCGGAGCGGATCGCGCCGGCCTGTGGCTCGCCCGCATGGGGCTCGACGTCACCGAACTCGATGCGCAGGCGCTGTCCGGCGATCTTTCGCGGTTCACCACCATCGTCGTCGGCATCTTCGCCTTCGGCATCCGCAAGGATCTCGCCGCCGCGACTGGCCGCCTGCATCGCTTCGTGGAAGAGGGCGGCCATCTCGTCACTCTCTATCACCGGCCGACCGACGGCTGGAATCCGGAGGAAACGCCGGTCCGCCGCATCGATATCGGCTCGCCCTCGCTGCGTTGGCGCGTCACCGATCCGCGCGCCGAAGTTGCTGTGCTTGCGCCGGAACATGTCCTCCTGAAAGGACCCAACGTCATCGGCCCGGAAGACTGGCAGGGATGGGACAAGGAGCGCGGGCTCTATTTCGTCTCCCGCTGGGATGACGCCTACGAACCGCTGCTCGCCATGCATGACGTCAACGAACAGCCGCTGAAGGGCGCGCTGATCTCCGGTGCGATCGGCAGGGGGCGTCACACTCATACTAGCCTCGTGCTGCATCACCAGCTCGACAAGCTGGTCCCCGGCGCCTTCCGGCTGATGGCGAACCTCGTGCAGCCGGCGTGAGCACGGAAGGGGCGATAGAAACAGACCAGGAGCAGGCATCAAACGCCCGCATCGGGATCGGCTGGCTGCTGCTCGACATGACACTGGTTTCCGGCGGCATGACGGCATTGGTCAAGGCGCAAGGGGCAACCTACCCGGCGTTCCAGCTCGTCTTTATCCGGGCGATGATCGGACTTCTCTTCATCCTGCCGCTCATCTGGCACCATCGGGAGGAGATGGTCCGCATCAAGCACCCATGGCGGAATATTCTCCGCATCTCATGCAATGCGATCGCGCTCACCAGCAATTTCCTGGCGATCACCATGCTGCCGCTCGCCACGGTCAATGCCGTCGGCTTTTCGCGGCCATTGATTACCATGGCCATGGCGGTCGCCTTGCTTGGCGAGACGGTGAGCCGTATCCGCTGGCTTGGCGCGGCCGTAGCCTTTGGTGGCGTATTGATCGTCATGGCGCCGGGCACCGAGAGCTTTGATATCGAGGTCCTGGTTGTCCTGATCTCTGTCGTCTTCGGTTCGCTGGCAATTATCCAGACCCGCGCGCTGAAGGATGAGAATACCACCGTGATGATGGTTTTCTACACGGTCGGCCTTGCCGTCATCACCGCCGTGCCGGCCATCTTCACATGGCAGCCGGTGGCTCGGTTCGACTGGCTTCCGCTGCTCGGCATCGGCTTTCTCGCCCAATTGGGACAATACTGCTTCCTGCGGGCCTACCGCATCGCCGATGCCAGCGTGCTGGCGCCGGTCGGCTACCTCTCGATCGTATTCGTGACGGTCGTCGGTTACGTCTTCTTCGGCGAGGTGCCGGAGGTTCGGGTGGTGGCCGGAGTGGTCATCATACTTGCCTCGCTTCAAGGAGCAGCTTGGCTTGAGCAGCGCCGCGCTCGTGCTGTGCGCAAGATGATGTGAACCAATGTGAGCGGGATCAGACCGCGTTGTCGAACTTTCTGCCGGCCTTGTCGTTACAAAGAGACAAGGAGGCGCCTATGGCCGCTCTATTCGTCATTCTTTCCTGCGTCACGGTTCTGGCCGGCGTATTTACGGTCGTCATCAGGCAGGTGGCTGATGCCCATCGGCAGCATTATCGCGATGAAATGGCAGCCAATAACCTTGCATACGCCCGACAGCGCGAGTTTGACGATAAGGGGTCGCGCAAGGTGCGGCTGTCGCGTGGCGTTGCAACCTCCCGAAAGCCCACGCCCCGGCTGCCGTCAGATCATTCGCACTCTGTGCTGACGATGTGACGGTTTTTGTCTTGAAGCGCGCGCTTCAATTCCCGCTGAAAGGAATTTATTGAGAGGAAAGATTTGGTGGAGCTAAGCGGGATCGAACCGCTGACCTCTTGCATGCCATGCAAGCGCTCTCCCAGCTGAGCTATAGCCCCATCAGGGTGGTCCGGCATTGTCCGGTCCTGGGAAACTCCTAGGCGTTGCGCCTCGCGGAGTGGCGGCTTATTACTTCCGGTTTTCGGAGAGTGCAAGCCGAAATTTGTCGGCCCGGCAACTTTTATTGAATTGCCGGGCCTTGACGTGGAATCCGATCAGACTTCGTCGTCGTCGCCGGTGACGCCGATAATGCCCGACATATCGTCGTCTTCATCGTCTTCATCGGTTTGAAGGAAGGTATCGTCGTCGTCATCGCCGAGATCGACATCGTCGTCGCCGATATCCGGCAGGTCATCGCCGCCGGCGGCCTCGTCGCCTTCTTCGAGCGAAACGAGTTCGACTTCCGGATTTTCGGTATCGACTTCCTGGACGTCCTCTTCCTCGGCCTGTTCCATCTTCACAGCTACGCTGTTTTCTTCGAAGAAGGAGAGCGGCCAGGACTTGCCGGTATAGGGGGAGACCACCGGGTCGCGGTTCAGGTCGTAGAACTTCTTGCCGGTATCCGGATCGGTGCGTTTGGTTCCGAGTTCCGCTTTTGCCACAGTCAGAGCCTCATGAGGGATGGCCGAGTAGATCGGCGCGCCGCTTGGAAAGCGGCTCTATTGGGTGAAAAACTAAGCCGGTCCCCATAAGGCTTGTACCCCGTGATGTCAAAGACAAACTTTCATGGATTGCATCAACGCGTCCCGGGTGACCGTCCGGCAGCTTTATGATAGTCACCCCGTCAGGATGGAAGGAAGCCGCCCATGTATCAACCGCCGCATTTTCGAGAAGAAGACCTGGGCACCCAGCATGCATTGATCCGCGCGCATTCGCTCGGCCTTTTGATTACCTCCGGCAATTCCGGCCTCATTGCCAATCCGGTGCCATTCCATCTGGATGCCGATGCCTCGGCAAAGGGAACGCTGAGGCTGCATCTTGCCCGCGCGAACGGCCAGTGGAAGGATATCCGAGACGGAGCGCCGGTTCTAGCTGTTTTCCAAGGTGCGGATTCCTATGTTACGCCCTCATGGTATCAGACCAAGCGCGAGACCGGCAAAGTCGTGCCGACGTGGAATTACGCGATCGTCCAGGCAAGAGGGCCCGCCCGGGTTATGGAGGATGCCGATTGGCTGCTTGCCCAGATCAATGCCATGACCAATCAGCATGAGGGCAAGCGCGCCTTGCCTTGGTCGATAGGCGATGCGCCGGAAGATTTCATTCGCGCGCAGCTGAAGGGCATCGTCGGCGTGGAGATTGAGATCGCCGAGATCGAAGGCAAGTGGAAGGTAAGCCAGAACCGCCCGGTCGCCGATCGCAAAGGTGTTGCGGCGGGGCTTGATGAAATGCCCGGACAGGACGATATGGCGGAGCTCGTCCGCCATTATGGCGCAGCGCGCGAAGCTTGAGTTTTCGAAATTGACGTCTGGAATGATCATCGCTATCGACGGACCCGCCGCCTCCGGCAAGGGCACGCTTTCCCGCCGCCTCGCAGAAGAATACGGCTTTCACCATCTCGACACCGGCCTCACCTACCGTGCCACCGCAAAGGCGTTGATCGATGCCGGTCTGCCGCTCGATGATGAAAAGGTCGCCGAGAAAGTGGCAAAAGGCGTTGAATTGGCGGGGCTTGATCGCGATATATTGTCCAGCCATGAGATCGGCGAGGCGGCCTCGAAGATTGCCGTCATGCCTTCCGTCCGCCGGGCATTGGTCGAGGCGCAGCGTGATTTCTCGCAAAGAGAGCCGGGAACAGTGCTGGATGGCCGGGATATCGGAACGGTCGTCTGCCCGAATGCGCAGGTGAAGCTTTACGTGACCGCTTCGCCGGAAGTGAGGGCGAGACGTCGTTATGACGAGATTCTCGCCAAGGGCGGCATGGCGGATTATGCGGCGATTTTCGCCGACGTGAAGAAGCGTGACGAACGGGATATGGGCCGCGCCGATAGCCCTCTGAAGCCTGCCGAGGATGCGTACTTGCTTGATACGTCGGAAATGAGTATAGAGGCCGCGTTTCAGGCAGCGAAGGTTGTCATCGACGCCGCCTTGAAGATGACTTGACGATGTGAGCCGGTTTGCGTCCGGCTTCGTCTTTGAGAACCCGCTTGACGCTCGGTCCCCGCGCCGGATTGGCCTCTACAGAGGAGGCGGACCTGATGCTCAGGCATGTGTAACACGAACCACCGGCGCATACGTGCCTGTTTAGAGGCACTCTAGGAGATTTCATGGCAGTATCTAACCCCACGCGGGAGGACTTCGCAGCCCTCCTCGAAGAGTCCTTTTCCAAGACCGACCTTGCTGAAGGCTATGTCGCCAAGGGCATTGTGACGGCGATCGAAAAGGACGTCGCGGTTGTTGACGTCGGCCTCAAGGTCGAAGGTCGCATCGCGCTGAAGGAATTCGGCGCCAAGGGCAAGGACGGATCGCTGAAGGTCGGCGACGAAGTCGAAGTTTATGTCGAGCGCATCGAAAATGCACTCGGCGAAGCGGTTCTCTCGCGCGAGAAGGCGCGCCGCGAAGAAAGCTGGGTCAAGCTCGAAGCCAAGTTCGAGGCCGGCGAGCGCGTTGAAGGCGTCATCTTCAACCAGGTCAAGGGTGGCTTCACCGTCGATCTCGACGGCGCCGTTGCCTTCCTGCCGCGTTCGCAGGTCGACATCCGTCCGATCCGCGACGTCACTCCGCTCATGCACAACCCGCAGCCCTTCGAAATCCTCAAGATGGACAAGCGTCGCGGCAACATCGTGGTTTCGCGCCGCACGGTTCTCGAAGAGTCCCGCGCCGAGCAGCGTTCTGAGATCGTTCAGAACCTCGAAGAGGGCCAGGTGGTCGAAGGCGTCGTCAAGAACATCACCGATTACGGTGCGTTCGTCGACCTCGGCGGCATCGACGGCCTGCTGCACGTTACCGACATGGCGTGGCGTCGCGTCAACCATCCGTCGGAAATCCTGTCCATTGGCCAGCAGGTCAAGGTTCAGATCATCCGCATCAACCAGGAAACCCATCGTATCTCGCTCGGCATGAAGCAGCTCGAGTCGGACCCGTGGGATGGCATTGCCGCCAAGTATCCGGTCGGCAAGAAGATTTCCGGTACCGTCACGAACATCACCGACTACGGTGCATTCGTCGAACTGGAACCGGGCATCGAAGGCCTGATCCACATCTCGGAAATGTCCTGGACCAAGAAGAACGTTCACCCCGGCAAGATCCTGTCCACCACGCAGGACGTTGACGTAGTCGTTCTCGAAGTCGATCCGTCCAAGCGCCGCATCTCCCTCGGTCTCAAGCAGACCCTCGAGAACCCGTGGCAGGCATTTGCCTACAGCCACCCGGCCGGCACCGAAGTCGAAGGCGAAGTCAAGAACAAGACCGAGTTCGGCCTGTTCATCGGCCTCGAAGGCGACGTCGACGGCATGGTTCACCTCTCCGACCTCGACTGGAACCGCCCGGGCGAGCAGGTCATCGAGGAATACAACAAGGGCGACGTCGTCAAGGCCGTCGTTCTCGATGTGGACGTCGAGAAGGAACGCATCTCGCTCGGCATCAAGCAACTCGGCCGTGACTCGGTCGGCGAAGCAGCCGCTTCCGGCGACCTGCGCAAGAATGCCGTCGTTTCCTGCGAAGTCATCGCCGTCAACGATGGCGGCATCGAAGTGAAGCTCGTCAACCACGAGGACATCACGTCGTTCATCCGTCGCGCCGATCTTTCCCGCGACCGTGACGAACAGCGTCCGGAGCGTTTCTCGGTCGGTCAGGTCGTCGATGCCCGCGTGACCAACTTCTCCAAGAAGGATCGCAAGGTCATGCTGTCGATCAAGGCTCTCGAGATCGCTGAAGAGAAGGAAGCCGTCGCTCAGTTCGGTTCGTCCGACTCGGGCGCTTCGCTCGGCGACATTCTCGGCGCGGCTCTGAAGAACCGCAACAACGCCGAGTAATCGACGTCTTGCAGAAATTGAAACCGCCGGATCGAAGGTCCGGCGGTTTTTTCATGCCCTTCCAGCTGTCGTCCTCGGGTTGAGACCCGAGGATCAGGTCCATCCGGCCATACGCCAGTAAAGATCGTTGGCCCGGCCGGCATCCTCGTCGGTCGTGTCCTCGCCTGTTTCCTCGTCCTGATCCTCGGTCGACTTGTTCTCGTGAAACGCCTGGTCCTCGGGCGAATGCTGCTCTTCACCATCCTCGTCGGTTTTCGATATTTCCCGCGTCTTGCGTTCTTCCGGGTCCTTTTCCCGCTCTTCGGGCGGATAGGGGACAAAGGGCAGGGGAATGCCCTCACGCAGCGGTATTGGCAGGGGGAGGGCGAATTGTTCCGGGAACTGCGACGCACTGGCGGGCTGGCCGCTTGTGTTCGCCTGGGGGAGGGCCGGACGGGTCGCCGGAGCCGGAACGTCCGGTTCCGAGAGGCGGGGCGCGGCAGGCCTCGGCAAACGATCGGCTGCGGCTTCTTTGGTGAGCGGATCAGGTCTTGCAGGGGATTGGCCGTCGGCCCGTTCCTCCAGTTCCTGATGCTCCGGCAAAGGCCTCGCTGCGGGTGGCAGCGGTTCCAGGAGTTCGCTGTTGCCTTCCGCGAAGACCTCGGCAAGCCACTCGGTCATGGCTGCAGGCGTCGCCTTGTTCGATATGACTGAAAGATGCGTCTGTTCAAGGTTTCGCTGCGAAAGACGGGCAAGTGCCGGGCCGTCATAGATAGCCGACGAGGTGCGTCCTTCAATCGAAGCAGGGCGTGCGTTGTTCTCTTCCCCGTTCCCGGGACGCCGTGCCGTGGGTGGAGTTTCCGGCGTCTCCTCCGCCGGGTCCGCAGAGAGATCGGAGCGGTCGCCTTCGGCAACTTCCGCCGCGGCCTGCTGCTCGACCGTAGCTGCTTTGGCGACCTCGCCTTCAGCATTGTTTTCCGCGTGCAGCGCACTTTGCTCGTGCAATGCGGAAATCGTGATTTCCGTATCTGTGGAGAGCATGCTCGATTCGGGAGCGGAAAGTATCTCGTCCGCCTCAATCGAAGCCGCGGCGGCCTGCTGTGCTGACGCCTCGCCGCTGCCGGTGGCCTTCGTACCGATATTGTCGCGTTGACCGGCTGGAACGCTGCCGGCGTCATCTGACGGCGGCGCCGAAGCCGCAACCGACTCTGCCTCGGACGAAAAGTTCGTTCCGACAGTCTGATCGGGCGGGACCGGGATGGTATTGGCAGGTCGCGACGGCGGGTTGAGTACCTGCTCAGTCCCGGCATTCTGGCGATAGGAACTGACGACCGCTTTGGCGGCGAGATCGCGATCGAGCAATTGAGCGGTTTCCATCCGCAAGGCGAGCCGGGCCGCATCCGGCCCTGTGGGATTGTTGAGAATTTCGGCCAGCAACCGCAGCGAAACACCCTTGACGAGCTGATTGAGCATACGCTCGAGCACAGCACGTTCAGCCGGATTCATCGCTTTGACCGCTTCCGAAAGACGCCTGGCATAGTCGAGCAGGGCTTCCCCCTCACGGCGAGGAACTCTGATCAGTTTGCCGATGGTCTCCGCGAAGATCGAGGCACCCTGCGCGAGCTGGATCTGGGCCGAAAGCGAGAGAATGTCCAGCCTGCCGCCTGACAGGGACGAGGAAGCGATGGTCTCGGCATTTACGGAATTGTTGCCGACAGTGATGCGCTGGCGCAGGGCCAGCTGCTGCGACGGGTTCTGGTATTCGATGAATGAACTTAACGTGGCACGAACCGGAGGCAGCATTGTCCGCTCCATGTCTGATTGTGACGACAGGACAGTTCGGCCACGCGATTGTGTGTTTTCGCAACGGAACGGCGTTGCGGCCGTAACGCCTCATGGCGTTCCCAATGCCGATAGCTGGCAATCAATCTCCGGCAAAAAGGTTAACGTCTCGCTAACATGCGGGCGAGGAATGATCTTGGACGGCACAGTAAGCGGACAGTCCGGATTATTGCGGGATCACGCGGCCAACTTCTTTTTCAACAATTCATAAATGCCAATCTCGTCCACGCGAACCGGCAGGATTCCGCCAACCGTGGTTGCCTCGACTGCCTGGCCTTCGAGCAGCGTTTCCACGGCATCGGCGGTGAATTCGCTCGCGGGCGCCTCGCCGGCAACGAGGATCTTGCTGGTCTGGTTCTGATCTTCCTCGGAGGTTGCCTCGTCGACGGCCGGTGTGTCGCCGCCCGCCTCGGCCGAATCGGAAAGAGCGACCTGCTCGGCTGCAGCGGCAAACACGCTCAGCAGCGTCTGCGTGTCGACGGAAGCAGCGTCGGTTTTGCCGTCGCCGCCCACGTCCGCTCCGTCATTTTTGTTCGTCTTCTCGATAACGTCTTGGACTTTCTGAACGTCCTCGAGCTTCTTGCCGGCTTCCGCGGCCTCGATGTCTTCCTGGCGCTCGGCGCGGGTTTCCTCGTCCTCGACGCGGGTGGGATCGTAACCCTGCGGGCCGAGCTTCAATTCTTCGAGAGTTTTCGGATCGGCAACGTCCTCAAGCCGCTGGACCACGCGGTCGACTTCCGCCCCGAGCTTGCCGCCATTGGCCTTTTTGGTGAAGGCGTCCATCAGGCGCTGGTTGTCGTCGCCGTAGGGATTCTGGATTGCTGCCAGCAGCGTCTTGATGGAGATGCCGATATCCTTGAGCCCGAGATCCTCCTCCAACTTGCTGATCTGGGTCAGATCCATCGGCTTGAGCAGATCTTTGAGCGCTTCGCCCAGCCGATAGTTCGAGCGGGCCTCATCGGTATCGAGGCCGAGCTTCTTGGCCAGACGGTCGATGAGATCGATCTTCAATTCGTTGGGATCTGTGCGGTTGGTGCCGAACAGCGCGGAGGTAATCTTCTCCCTGGCGCGCTTGGCCTCCTCGCTGGCGCTGACTCGCGCCTCCGTGACCGGATCGCGTTCCTTGCCGGACCGTTCGGCTTCCTCTTCCTTGCGCTGTTCCTCGATGCTGTCGAGCATCGATTGCATCACGTTGGTTGCCGCAAGTCCGTAGGTCTGCTGTGTTGGAAGCAACATGCCCGATTATCCGGTCTCATTGAGAGATATGCCGGAGGCGACGATAGGTTTCGAAGGTTAACGAATTATTGCCGGCTGATTAGCGCTTGTCCCAACGAGAATTGGAGACCGCGGCTTGAGGACCAGCGTGACCAGCACAAAACTGACGTAAAGAAGCAGGTACCAGGATCCGAGCTTGCCGAATGAAACCACATGCCAGGTCTTCTGCGTCGGATAGATCCAGGTCCCGGTCAGCGTGCCGATGTTCTCCGCAACCCACAGGAAGGCGGATGAGAGGAACGCTGCCACGACCAGCGGCATACGCAGTGTCGTCCGGTCTGTCGTGAAATGGATATCGACGCGTCGGAAGACGACGACGGTTGCTGCGAACAGAAGATAACGCAGATCCGGCAGGTAGTGATGACTGAAGAAATTGACGTAGATCGCGATCGCCAGCAATCCGGTGAGCCACATCGGCGGATAGCGGGTGAAACGCATGTCGAAGATGCGGATCGTGCGGGCCATGAAGGAACCGACGGAGGCATACATGAAGCCGGAAAACAGCGGCACGCCGGCGATCTGAATGATCGCGGGTTCCGGATAGGCCCATGATCCCATATGCACCTTGAAGATTTCCATGACGGTGCCGGTGACGTGATAGACTAGGATCACCTTGGCCTCGTCCCAGCTTTCCATCCTGAAACGCAGAAACAGGAATTGGATTGCCAGTGCGGCGATGAACAGGAAATCGTAGCGGTAAAGCGCCCAGTCCGGCTGCCAGACGAACTTGGTGACGAGCAGCAGGGTGAGCATGATCGCCGCGAACAGGCAGGCCCAGGCCTGTTTCAGCCCGAAAAGGATGAACTCGGAAAGCCACCAGGGAAGTGGCGCCAGCACACCGCGAACGAGAAGGCGCAGCGGTTCGAGATAAGGCCCCGTCTCATGCGCCGGAGGACGTTCTGGGGAACGCCGTTCCATCAGCTGTGGGCGAAGATGTCCGTCTCTTCCCAACCGAGCAGGTCAAGTTTTGCCCGGGTCGGCAGGAAGTCGAAACAGGCCTGGGCGAACTCGAGGCGGTTGTCGCGCACGAGTCGCTCGTTCAGCTTGTCGCGCAGTGCGTGCAGGTACAGCACGTCGGAAGCGGCATATTCGAGTTGCGCCGGCGAGAGTACCTCCGCAGCCCAATCGGACTGCTGCTGCGCTTTCGACACGTCGATATCGAGCAGTTCCTTAAGGTTGTCCTTGAGGCCGTGCCGGTCGGTATAGGTACGTGTCAGGCGCGAGGCGATCTTGGTGCAGAAGGCAGGTGCCGTGGTCACCCCGAATGTTTGAAAGAGAACGGCGATATCGAAACGGCCGTAGTGGAAGATCTTCTGCCGGGACGGATCGGTAAGCATGGCGACAAGGTTCGGCGCTTCTCTTTGGCCTGCGGCGATGCGGATCACGTCGGCGGAGCCATCGCCCGGCGAAAGCTGCACGACACAGAGCCGGTCGCGGCGCGGAACGAGGCCGAGTGTTTCCGTATCGATGGCGATAGCACCCGTGTAGCGGGCTGCATCAGCCGCCGGAATATCGCCTTTATGATATCGAATCTCTGCCATGTTCGTCTCCGTCGCCTATGTTCGGCCATCCGCTATAGACCACGTTTTTCGCCAAGGATACCGTCATCTTCGGGAGGGGGAGGCCCGGGCTGCCGAAAAGCCTGTTGCCGAGCGACAAGTTCAAGCCTGAGCAAATGCTCAGCTTTGCGCTGAATGCATTGCTGCATTGCAACAGGATGGATTGGCACGCTTAATCGATTATCCTATATCAATAGTCATTGAGCGACGCACTCCTCCTCCCAGTGTCGCTTGATACGGATCGACAACACCTCCTCCTCCCAGTTGTCGATCAAGTTTAAAGCCTGGCGCATCCTCCTCCCGCGCCAGGCTTTTCTATTTTCAGCCTTCTCCTCCGATACCCTTTGATCGACACGTTGTTGCGTCGGACGGACTCGTCCGGGTCCGCCGAACGATATGGCGATAACGTCACGTGCGTGTCACGGGCCGCCGATATAGCAATCCTCGCCTTCCCTTTTGAACTTTTCGTGAGGTTTACTATGCGCAAGCTTTTTGCTGCCCTGGTCGTTTCGACCGCACTCGCCGGTGGCGCCCAGGCCGCTACCGTCTATCCGCTGGATCGTGCGACGATCCTTTCCGGCTCCCCTTTCGACTTCAAGGTTGAGTTCAGCAGCGTCGTGAAGCCGGAGGACGTCAAGATCACCGTCAATGGCCAGGACTACAAGGCCGTTCTCGGCAAGGATGTCCAGTTCGTCGCCGAAGAGAAGGTGAAGGACAAGGTTGCCGGCTCTGCCGTCATCCTGCGCGGTCTGACGATTGCCAATGCAGGCGACTACAAGGTTGAGGTTTCCGCAGGCTCCGAAACGAAGAGCGTTACCTGGAACGTCTATAACACCGGTACGACCCCGAAGGCGAAGAACATCATCTTCATGCTTGGCGACGGTCTTTCCGTGGCGCACCGGACTGCCGCTCGCCTCATGTCCAAGGGGATGACCGAAGGCAAGGCCAACGGCCGCCTCAATATGGACGATCTCGATCGCATGGCCTTCATCGGCACCTCGGCAGCCGACTCGATCACCACCGACAGCGCCAATACCATGTCGGCCTACATGACCGGGCACAAGGGTGCCATCAATTCGCTCGGCGTCTACGCCGATCGCACCGCGGATACTCTGGACGATCCCCGCGTCGAGACCATCGGCGAGGCGCTGCGCCGTCAGACGAAGAAGTCGATCGGCATCGTCGCCACCTCGGAAATCGAAGATGCAACGCCGGCAGCCATCGTGTCACATACCCGTCGCCGCGACGACAAGGCAGAGATCGTCGGCATGATGCTCGACGTGAAGCCGGACGTTATTCTTGGCGGCGGATCCGCTTATTTCCTTCCGCAGGCGACGAATGGCTCCAAGCGCAAGGACGACAAGGACTATATCAAGATGTTCCAGGATGCAGGCTACAAGCTTGCGACCGACAAGAACGAACTGGCCGCCGCCACGAACGCGGACAAGATCCTCGGCCTCTTCCACACCGGCAACATGGATGTGGCCCTCGACCGGGAAATCCTCAAGAAGGGCACCGTCGGCAAGTTCCCCAATCAGCCGGGCCTCGTCGAAATGACGAAGACGGCGATCGATCAGCTCTCGAAGAACCCGGAAGGCTTCTTCCTGATGGTCGAGGCCGCCAACATCGACAAGATGACGCATCCGCTCGACAATGAACGTGCGGTCGTTGACACGATCGAATTCGATCAGGCGGTCGGTGTGGCCAAGGATTTCGTCGCCAGGAACCCGGATACCTTGCTCGTCGTGACCGGCGACCATACGCATGGCATCACCATTGTGGGCATGATCGACGATGAGGCTGAAGGAACCGAAATGCGCGAGAAGGTCGGCGTGCGTGGCTTCCCGAACTATGTCGATGCCAACAAGGACGGTTATCCGGACAGCGTCGACGTGACGAAGCGTCTTGCCATGTTCGTCAGCAACTATCCGGACCATTACGAGACCTTCCGCCCGAAGCTCGACGGCCCGTTCAGCCCGGCTGTTCAGAACGACAAGAAGGAATACGTCGCGAACGAAGCGTACAAGGATGTTCCCGGCGCGGTCTTCGTCCAGGGCAACCTGCCGAAGGATGCGAGCTCGGGCGCCCATACGGTCGATGACGTGGTGCTGCAGGCAACCGGTCCCGCTTCGGAGAACTTCAAGGGCTACATGGAGCAGAGCGACGTCTACAAGGTCCTCGCCGATGCCTTCGCGCTCGGCGTGAAGCAGACGAACTAGAATGGCAATGGCGGCATGCCCATTTGGCGTGCCGCCTGCCGCTTCCTCTGGCCGCTTGCTTTGCCGTTCGGAAAGAGGAAGATAAGTGGCTTGGGAATGAGGGAGAGCGACATGCAAAAGTCGTTTGTGGCGCGATTGAGCCGCCGTCGGACACTGGGCTTCCTGGCCGGTCTGCCATTGTTGATGACGGTGGACAGGGCCGAAGCCTCCGATGACCTGACCTTCGATGAGCTCTACGGCAAGATCAGCGTTCTGGGGCTCGAATTCTCCGAAAAGGTAAAGGAGCTTGCCGGAAAGCCGGTTGCGATGCGCGGCTTCATGGCGCCACCGCTGAAAGCAGAAGCGCAATTTTTCGTGCTGACCGAAGTGCCCATGTCCATCTGCCCCTTTTGTTCGTCCGATTCCGATTGGCCCGACAATATCGTCGTCGTCTACCTCAACCGCAAACAGACCTTCACACAGCCGAACGAGACGATCGAGGTGCGCGGCACGCTTGAGGTCGGCTCATGGACCGATCCCGATACCGGGTTCGTCAGTCGCCTGAGAATCCGCGACGCCGCATACCAGGCGGTCTGAACATGCTTTCGTTGCATATTGATGGCCTGATCAAGTCGTTTCCCGGGCTGGATGGCCCTGTCCTTCGGATAGATTCCCTGGCATTCTCTCCCGGAGATCGAGTTGCCGTGACCGGCGGCTCCGGTTCCGGCAAGAGCACATTCATCAATGTCGTTACCGGTTTGGAACGGGTTACGACCGGCAAGGTCGTCTGGAACGGGCGAGATATCGCTCGGCTCTCGGAAACATCGCGCGATCGCTGGCGGGCTGAGCATGTCGGCCTCGTCATGCAGGATTTCCACTTGTTCCCGGGCCTTTCCGCCGTTGAGAACGTGCTTCTGCCGGCGCGGCTTGCGCGCGTCGCCGATGCGGCGATGGTCACCCGGGCCCATGAATTGTTGAAGACCGTTGGCCTTTCCCGGCCGGATCAGAAGATCGAGACGATGTCGCGCGGCGAGATGCAGCGCGTGGCGATCGCCCGCGCGCTTCTGCGCAAGCCGGGCGTGATCGTTGCCGATGAACCGACTGCAAGTCTGGATGTGGAGGCGGGCGAGACCGTCGGCCGGCTGCTGCTCGACATGGCAGCGGAGACGAAGAGTACGCTGATCGTCGTTTCACACGACCAACGCCTGACCGATCGGCTGGATCGTCGCCTCACCCTCCGTGCCGGACGTATCGTCGCCGATAGCATGCGTGAAGGGGTGGCGGCATGATTCGCTTCATCCTGTCCGATCTGCGCCGTCTCTGGGCCGGTGCCGCCGTCGTGATACTCCTCGTGGCGCTTGCGACGGCGCTGGGCGTCACCGTCACGCTGCAAGAGCGGGCTTTGCGTCTGGGCAGTGCCCGGGCGGCGGACAAGTTCGACCTCGTCATCGGCGCGGCGGGGAGCGAAACCCAGCTTGTCCTGTCCTCCGTTTTCCTCCAGCCCGCTCCCTTGCCGCTGATGCCGGGCGAAGTCCTGGCGAAGCTCTCGAAGGATTCGCGGGTCGCCTGGGCAGCGCCCGTGGGCTTCGGGGACTCCTTCGCCGGCTATCCGCTGGTTGGCACGACGCGCGCCTTGATTTCCAGCACCGTCTCCGGTTTTGCGGAAGGCCGCATGTTCGAGCAGGAAGGCGAAGCCGTGCTGGGTGCGGCCGTCAAGCTGCCGGTCGGTGCAGAAATCAAGCCGATGCACGGCACGGCTGCGACGGGCGGAGAGACCCATGCGGGCGTCGTCTATCATGTCGCGGGTAAACTGCGGCCAACGGGCACGCCGTGGGACCGCGCCATTCTGGTGCCGATCCAGGCCGTCTGGCATGTCCATGGACTCGGTCACGAGCATGGACACGAAGAGGAAGAACATCACGATGGCGACGCGCCTGAAGTGACGCCCGCTGCCGCAGCCACCGGTGAGCACGGCCATAGCCCTCTGGAAGCCGCGCAGGAACACGATCACGAGAACGAGGTGGCAGCCGCCGAAGAGCATGATGAGGACCACGACGACCATGCCATCGACGGAGATGCCCCGATCGTTGAAGATTTTTCCGCCGACACTCCAGGCCTCCCTGCGGTGCTGGTGAAGCCGAAGACGATCGTGGACGCCTACAAGCTGCGGCAGGAATATCGCAGTGGCAATACGCTGGCCGTTTTTCCAGGCGAAGTGCTGACCGGCCTCTATGCCACGCTCGGTGATGCCAAACTGGTCTTGAGCGCCGTGGCGGCGGGTTCGCAGGGCCTCGTGGCGGCGGCGCTGGTTCTCGTCACCGTCACGCATATCGGCCAGCGGCGACGCCAGATCGGCGCGCTTCGGGCTTTCGGAGCGCCACGGCTTTCGGTCTTCGCGATCGTCTGGCTGGAACTCTTTTTCCTGGTCGCCCTCGGCATTGGCCTGGGCTTCCTGGCAGGTCTGGTTGCCGCCGAGGTGATTGCCGGCCTCTTCACGGCCGAGAGCGGCATCGTGTTGCCGGTCGAATTCACCTATGAGGATCTGCAGCTCGCGCTTGTCCTCCTCGGCGTCTCGGCCGTGCTGTCGGCCGTACCGGCAATCCTGGCCTATCGCCAGTCGCCGGCAACCGCCCTTCGTGCTTAAGTCAATGCCCTGATCGATGCGATCAGCTCGTCGTCGATATCGAGGCCCTGTTCGATCGCCGTTCGGCGGGAGGTCTGGCCGCGCCGGCCGGGCAGGCGAACACCCTCTTCGGCTGTCATCTCTCGCGCCAGTTCGGCGATCCGTTCGGCGGCCGATCCGGCCCCGGCAGAAGGATCGATAACGATCAGCATTTGCCCGACGGAAGGCGGCGTGCCTTTCTCCTCCATGAACGAACTGGCCTCGTAGGAGAAATTCGATCCCGTCAGGCCCGCCGCAAGTATTTCCACCATCAGCGCCAGCGCCGCGCCTTTGGCTCCGCCGGAAGGCGCCATGAGGCCCTTCAACGCTTCGTTAGGGTCGGTCGTCGGCCTGCCCTCCCGGTCGAAGGCCCAGCCTTCCGGAATGTCCACGCCCTTCTGCTTGGCGGCCATGATCTTGCCGGCCGCCACGGTGGAGAGCGCCAGATCGATGACCAGCGGGTCCTCGCCTGCTACCGGCGCGGCAAACGCAATCGGGTTGGTGCCGAACAGGCGTTTCCTCCCGCCCCAAGCGGCCATGGAGGCCGGCGCATTGGCGAACATCAGCGCCACGAGATCCAGTTCGGCAAACCTCTCGACTGTCAGCGCCATGACGCCGGCATGGTGCGAGCGATGGACGAGGCCAAGCGCGACGCCCTGCTTGCGGGCGATTGCCGGCAATTCCGCGACGGCAAGGTCAAAGGCCGGATAGGCGTAACCGAGCGCAGCGTCGACAGAAAGCACCGCCGGCCGGGGTCGCGTGGCGACCGGCCTTGCCTTTCCGTCCACCTTGCCGCTGCGCGCCTGGCCTATATAGGCCGGAATGCGCCTGAGCCCATGACCGTATTGCCCGGCGGCCTCCGCATGCACGAGCGCGCGTGCGACGGAACGGGCGGTCTCGGTGAGGACGCCATTGGCTTCGAAAACGCTCTTCACGAGCGCTTCGGTTTCTTCGAGGGTCATGTGCATGAAAGGATATCCAGGCTGGTTACGGATGGTTATCCTGCATATAGCCCGATAATCACAGGCAGGTTAGTGCCTGATCGAGATAACTTGCCACACCCGAAGGCGGCGCGGGGATCGGGGAGGCGCGCCGCACGGCCGAGATGATATAGCTGTCGATCGCGGAATCGCCGGAGGAGCGAGAGAGCGAGACGCTGGTGACGTTGCCGCGGCCATCGAAGCTGAAGCGTACTGCCGCCGTCCCTGTGCCATCGCCCGGGCATCTGCGCGCTGTTCTGGCGAGCTTCGCCTGCACACGGGATTTCCACTTGGCCGGCGAAATCGATTGCGAGAAGAAGCCTGCCGAGTTCTGGCTGGCGGCGGTGCGGTCCGATTGCCTGGCCTGAACTTTCGCCTCGGCCATATCCTGGCGAGCCTGCTGTTGTTGCTGCTTCGGCTTCTGGGTCCTCTTGGCCTGTTCCTTCCTGGGCTCGGGTTTCTTCGCTTCATCCGGTTTTGGCGGCTCAGGCCGCATCATCGGCAACGGCACCTCGACATTTTCCAGCGCAGCCGTCATCTGCTCCTCGATCGGGTCGATCTCTTCGACAGGCTCCGGTGGCGGCTCTGGAATGGTCCGGGTGATCTGGGGTTCCGGCTCCGGCATTTCCCGAGGCGGTTGTTCGATCACGGGTTCGGCCGGCGTTGGCTCCACCGGCTCCGCGATCTGCTGCTGCGGCGGCTCGACCGGTTCCGGCGTCGGCTCTGGTGCGGGTTCGGGTTGCGGTTCCTCGGCCGGCTCCGTCTGCTCGCTCTTGACCTCCTCCTGATCCTGCTGGTCGGGGGAAATCTGGTCCTCTTCGGTATTGACGGCCTCGGGTTCCGGAGCAAGCTCGATCATGATCGCGGCCGGCGGCGAATTGTCGGCCGGCGCATCCGGCGTTTCCTGCATGAGAAGTGCTGCAGCACCGATATGCACCGAAAGCATCAGCAGCCCGGCGACGCTCCAGAGCGCCAGTTCGCCGGCGCGCCCGCTCGGGCCTGCCTGCGAGACGACAAGGCTCATGGCGCAGCTCCCGGGGAGGGCGTGGCCGGTGGAGCCTGCGGCTGCGGAGATGGCGCTTCGATGGCGCCGGCAGCTGGTGTGGGCTGTACCGGGACGGTTTCGAGCCCCACCAGCGCGATCTTCAAATAACCGGCGTCCCGCAGGAGGTTCATGACCTCCATGAACTGCCCGTAGTCGACGGCCTTGTCGGCACGCAGGAAGATCCGCGTATCCTTGTTGCCCTCTGTCACAGCACCGAGCGCTGCCGCCAGGTGGTCGCGGGCCACGGCATCATTGCCGATGTTGAGGCTCAGATCCTCCTTCACGGTCAGGTAGAGGGGCTCGTCCGGCCGTTCGGCCGGCTTGGCGGTCGAGGCAGGGAGATCGACATTGACGTCGACGGTCGCAAGCGGCGCGGCCACCATGAAGATGATCAAGAGCACCAGCATGACATCGATGAACGGCGTCACGTTGATCTCGTGGTTCTCCGAAAGGTCGTCGCCATGATGTTCGCGAATGCCGCCGGCCATGGTCGATCAGCCTCCTGCCACCAGCGAGACCGGCGTCTTGCGGGCTCCCGGCGGGATCTTGCGGAAATCGAGGTCGCGGCTGACCAGCCGTTCGACGCCGGCGGCCGCGTCCGCCAGAAGCTGCCGGTAACCGGTGATGGAGCGGGCGAAGACGTTGTAGATGACGACGGCCGGAATGGCGGCGACGAGACCGATTGCGGTCGCGAGCAAGGCTTCCGCAATGCCCGGTGCGACGACGGCCAGATTGGTCGTGTTGGACTGGGAGATGCCGATGAAGGAATTCATGATGCCCCAGACCGTGCCGAACAGGCCGACGAAGGGCGCCGTGGAGCCGATCGTCGCAAGCACACCGGTGCCGCGCGACATACGCCGGCCGGCATAGGCCTCGATGCGGGAAAGAACCGAGCCGACGCGCTCCTTGATGCCGTCGCCGTGAGCATGGTCGAGCGCGGCTTCGGATAGCTGCATCTCCTCGGCGGCGGCGCGTAGCATCAGTGCGGCAGGCCCGCCGCGGCTGCCGGCTGCATTGACCGCTTCCGAAAGTGTGCGGGATGTGCGGATGGTCTTCAAAGTCCGGCCTGCGCGGGCGCGGGCGCCGGCAAGCTCAAGCGTCTTGGCAAGCCAGACGGTCCAGGTGACGAGCGAGGCGAAGGCAAGTCCCAGCATCACGCCCTTGACCACCCAGTCGGCCGCCATGAACATGCCCCACGGTGAAAGATCATGCGGCAGGTCGGAGCGGCGTTCCGGTTCGAGGAACTGTGTGAACACATCGGCGGGCTCTCGCGCAACCGGCTGTTCTTCCTGTTCGTCGGCCGTCGGCTGCGCACCGTTGTCTGTGTCGCGCTGCACGGTCGAAGAAGCAGGCGCTGAGGTTTCTGGCTGCAAGGGTGTCGTTGCCTGTCGAACTTCGTTCGGTGCTGTGCGGGATGGTGCAGGTGCAGTCTGCGTTTCGGTCGTAGCGACGGACGGGGCAGAAGGAGCAGGAGCGACGGATTGAGCGGGCTCGGTTGCTTGCGGGGCAGCCGATTGCGTCGGCGCCGTTGCCCGCGGCGGCGCTGCCGGCTGCATCGTGGCATCCGGGGCGGGCGCTTGAGCCATCGCCGTCGGGACGGCCAGCAGCGTGGCAGCCAGTATCGTGAGCGTCATCGGGAGCCGGCTCCTGATCGGCTGGCGCATGGAAAAAGCGGGCTTCAGGATAACGGACATAACAGGCGATACTCCGGACTATTCAGCAAGGCAGACCGCGCATGGGCGCGGATCGGCATTGACGGAAACGAAGGCATCGGAACGCCGCCGGCCACAGCCGATGCATTCGCGATGTTGCTGCTACCCGATAATAAACATGAGTGGGAATGGCAACTAATAAATCTTGAGAATGCCGATCAAATTCACCTTACACGGCGGCAGTTATGCCGCCGGCACGGGGATCGTTCTCGGTATGCCATAAAACAGACGGGATTATCGTGCCAGCCAGCCGCCGTCGACCGGCAGAACGATGCCGTGGATATAATCCGAAGCCGGTGCGGCGAGGAAGACGGCAGCGCCTCCGAGCTCCTCGGGCTGGCCCCAATGGCCGGCCGGAATGCGACCGAGGATCGCCGCGTTACGGTCCGGATCGTTCCGCAGCGCTTCGGTATTGTTGGTCGAGAAGTAACCGGGGGCGATGGCGTTCACATTGATGCCCTTGCTCGCCCATTCGCAGGCAAGCAGCCGGGTGAGGCCGGCAAGCCCGCTCTTGGAAGCCGTGTAGGAGGGGATGCGGATGCCGCCCTGGAAGGACAGGAGAGAGGCGATGTTGATGATCTTACCGCCCTTGCCCTCTGCAATCAGATGACGCGCGAAGGCCTGGGAGAGGAAGAAGACCGTCTTCAGGTTCACGTCCATGACCGCGTCCCAGTCGGCTTCGGTGAAATCGATCGCATCGGCGCGGCGGATGATACCGGCATTGTTGACGAGGATATCGGCTCGGCCCGTCCAGTCGAGCGTTTCCCTGATTACCCGGTCGACCGGCTCGATCGTGGCAAGGTCCGCCTGGATCGATTTGGCCCGCCCGCCTGCGGCGCTGATCGCCGCTTCCGTCTCGGCCATGGAGGATCGGCCGACCAAGGTTACATCCGCTCCGGCTCCGGCCAGCGCCACTGCGATCGCCTGGCCAAGACCTGTATTGGCGCCGGTGACAATTGCCGTCTTGCCGGTCAGGTCGAATGAAATAGCCATATCCTGTCTTCCTCCACCAAGATAAAAAAAACGCCGGGAATTTCTCCCCGGCGGTTCGTAGCATTATCGAGCCAGTGCTTAAAGCGTGCGCGTGACGTGTTCGACGCGGAAGCACTCGATGATGTCGCCGGCGCGGATGTCTTCGTAGTTCTCGAAGGCCATGCCGCATTCCTGGCCGACCGGCACTTCCGAGACTTCGTCCTTGAAGCGCTTGAGCGTCTTGAGCTTGCCTTCGTGGATGACGACGTTGTCGCGGATGAGGCGGACGCCCGCACCACGCTCGACCTTGCCTTCCGTGACGCGGCAACCCGCAACCTTGCCGACCTTGGTGATGTTGAACACCTCCAGGATTTCGGCATTGCCGAGGAAGGTCTCGCGCCGTTCCGGCGAGAGCAGGCCCGACATTGCCGCCTTCACGTCATCCACGAGGTCGTAGATGATGTTGTAGTAGCGGATCTCGATACCTTGACGCTCGGCGAAGGCGCGTGCCTGGGCATTGGCACGCACGTTGAAGCCGATGATCGCCGCATCGGAGGCCTCGGCAAGCGAGATATCCGACTCGGTGATGCCGCCTGCGCCCGAATGGACGATGCGGGCGCGGACTTCGTCGGTGCCGAGCTTTTCGAGCGCACCGGCAATCGCTTCGATCGAGCCCTGCACGTCGCCCTTGATGACCAGCGGAAACTCCTTCACGCCGGAAGTCTGGAGCTGGGTCATCATCTGTTCCAGCGAACCGCGTGAACCCGACTGACGAGCCGCCGCCTTGTCGCGGGCGAGCCGCTGGCGGTATTCGGAGATCTCGCGGGCGCGGCCTTCGTTCTCGACAACGGCGAACTTGTCACCTGCCTGAGGCGTGCCGGAAAGACCGAGCACTTCGACCGGCGTGGCGGGCCCCGCTTCCTTGACATGCTCGCCCTTGTCGTCGACGAGCGCGCGCACGCGGCCCCACTGATCACCGGCCACGATGATCTGGCCAGGCCTCAGGGTCCCCTTCTGCACCAGCATGGTTGCGACCGAGCCACGACCACGGTCGAGCTGGGCTTCGATCACCGTGCCTTCGGCCGTCCGGTTCGGATTGGCCTTGAGGTCGAGAATTTCCGCCTGCAGCAGGATCGCTTCGAGCAGTTTGTCGAGATTGGTTCCGTTTTTGGCCGAAACCTCGACATCCAGGGTCTCGCCGCCCATGCTTTCCACGAAGACTTCGTGCTGCAGCAGTTCCGTGCGGACCTTCTGCGCATTGGCGCTCGGCTTGTCGATCTTGTTGATCGCAACGATGATTGGAACACCCGCCGCCTTGGCGTGGTTGATCGATTCGATCGTCTGCGGCATCACGCTGTCGTCAGCCGCGACCACCAGGATGGCGATGTCCGTCGCCTGGGCACCACGGGCGCGCATCGCCGTGAAAGCGGCGTGGCCGGGCGTATCGATGAAGGTGATCTTCTGGCCGTTCTGCTCCACCTGATAGGCGCCGATATGCTGGGTGATGCCGCCTGCTTCGCCGGCGACGACGTTGGCATGGCGGATCGCGTCGAGCAGCGAGGTCTTGCCGTGATCGACATGGCCCATGATGGTGACGACCGGCGGACGCGATACCAGTTCGCCTTCGTTGTCGGCAACGTCGAAGATGCCTTCTTCGACGTCCGATTCGGAGACGCGCTTCACGGTATGGCCGAATTCGCCGGCGATGAGTTCGGCAAGGTCGGCGTCGATGACGTCGCCCGGCTTCATCATCTGGCCTTCCTTCATCAGGAACTTGATGACGTCAACGGCGCGCTCGGACATGCGTTGCGACAGTTCCTGAATGGTGATGGTCTCCGGAAGGATGACCTCACGGACGACCTTTTCACGCGGCTCCTGCATCTGGCTGCGGCGGAATTTCTCCTGCCGGCGACGGATGGCGGCGAGCGAACGGCCGCGCGAGCTGCCCTCGTCGTCTTCACCGCTCACCGTGGTGATGGTGAGCTTGCCGCGGCGGCGCTCTTCCTCTGTCTTCGGTCGTGCCGGAACCTTGGCAGGTGCCGGAGCCGCCACGCGGCCACGATTGGGGACGCCCCGCGGCGGACCGCGATCCTCCTCCTCCTCCTCATTGGCACGGCGACCACGACCGGCGGCCGGCTGAACGCCCGCGGGCGCCGGAGCACCTGCGGGACGCGGGGCCTGCGGGCGGGCTTCCTGGGGCCGGGCAGCCGGAGCGGCAGCACGTTCGGCCGGCCTCTCGGCAGCCGCAGGTGCCAGAGC
Source organism: Neorhizobium petrolearium (assembly GCF_029854435.1). Classification (NCBI taxonomy): domain Bacteria; kingdom Pseudomonadati; phylum Pseudomonadota; class Alphaproteobacteria; order Hyphomicrobiales; family Rhizobiaceae; genus Neorhizobium; species Neorhizobium petrolearium. The sequence goes on from NZ_CP123000.1 coordinate 5,312,926, forward strand.
AGGGGCTCCGGCCGGGGCGGGTTCTTCGGCGGCCGGCGGCTGCAGCTTGGCCTCTTCCGCACGACGGGCGGCTTCTTCCGCTTCTTCCGCCTTGCGGCGTTCTTCCTCCACCTTGCGGAGCGCTTCTTCCTCGGCGCGACGCTTGGCTTCTTCGACCTCGCGGGCCTGGGCTTCCATCAGTGCGCGACGGCGTGCCTCCATCTCTCCGGCGGAGAGATCGTGCAGGACCTGTGGGCGTTGGGGCTGCTGGCGCTGCGGCTGACCGGACGGACCGCCGGACGGGCGCTGGCCCTGCTGCGGAAGCGGGCGCTGGCTCTGTGGCGCCGGCTGGTGGATCCGGGGTTGCGGCGCGGCCGCCTGAGGGCGTTGCTGCACCGGCTGCGCGGTCTCGGCCGGACGCTGCTGGGCGGGGGCGGGCGCAGTAAAGGCTGGCTTTTCGTCCATCGGCCGGGTTGGCCGCCGCTTCACCGTCTCGACGACGACCGCCTTCGTGCGACCGCGACCCATGTCCTGGCGCACGGTACCCTGGCTCATCCCCGATGGCTTCAGGGTGAGGGTCTTCTTTACGCCGAGTGTCTTGTCGTCTTTATTATCGGTCATTCCGTTCCTGTTCCTTCGGACAGGAACGGATGGAAGCCATCAGAACCTGTCGTTTAATCCGTACATTCCAAAATGGCGGCCGGCCTTCGCCGGTGACCGCGTCATTGTTCTCGCCGGCCAGCGCCGCCATTTGCTCCGGATTGACCGACATCGCGGTACTTTTCGAGCATGGTTGCGCGCTTCACTACACCCTCACCCGCCTGCCCTGCAAGCGCGCAAGCATGGATAAAAGCATTCTGGCCCATCACTTCGTCCAATTCGGCTCCGGTAAAGAACGAAAAGGACGGAATGTCCTCCTCGGCATCGGAGCCGAGCTTCCAGGCCTTGCGGGCCTGGTCTATTTTTCTGACGCCGTCCGGTGCCGCATCGGCGGCATGGAAAACGGCGATTGCCGCGCCCGAACGCACGGCGGCATCCACTTTCGTGGCGCCCGAGATGAACTGACCGGCCTTGCGGGCCAAGTTCATCATCCCCACCAGATCGGCCGCGAGCAGCCGGTCGACGAGTGCACCGAGATCGGCGTCGGCCTTCGCCTCGGTCTTCAGCGCCCGGGCGAAGAGTTTTTTATTCACCGCCCGGTCGACAAGTGTCCGTTCCGCCTTGATCCAGCAACCGCGGCCGGGAAGCTGCCGCTTCAGGTCGGGCACGACGCGCCCGTCTGGAGAGGCCACGAAGCGGATCAGGGTTTCCGGCGGTGCAGTCTCGCGTGTGACGATGCAGGTCCGGTCGTTCACGATGATCTCGTCCTGCTCGCCATCGCCGTCGGCGTCCGGCGTCTCCCGTAGCGGCATCATTCCTGTTCTGCGGCGTCCGCCTCCTCGGTCTCCGGTTCCGGCTCCGGCTGGGCAATATCCTCTTCGGTGATCCAGCCCGCGAGCAGACGGGCCTGCACGATCATGTTCTCGGCCTCGGTGCGGGAAACGTCGAACTTCGAGAACAGGCCTTCGAATTTCTTCGTCTCGCCGTCCTTGCGTTCGGTCCAGCCGACGAGGTCGTCGGCCGCACAGCCGGCAAAGTCCTCGATCGTCTTGATGCCGTCCTCACCGAGCGCGACCATCATCTGCGCGGTCATGCCGTTGATCTGGCGAAGCTCGTCGGACACACCGAGTTCCTTGCGCTTCGCATCGTTTTCCGCCTCGATCCGCTCCAGATAGTCGCGGGCGCGCGTCTGAATTTCCGTCGCCGTGTCCTCGTCGAAACCTTCGATCGAGGAGATTTCGTCGAGATCGACATAGGCCAGTTCCTCGACCTGCGCAAAGCCTTCCGAGGCCAGTACCTGGCCGATCATCTCGTCGACGTCGAGCGCTTCCATGAAGAGGGCGGTGCGCTCGTTGAATTCCTTCTGGCGACGTTCGGACTCTTCCTGTTCCGTCATGATGTCGATGTCCCAACCGGTAAGCTGGGAGGCAAGACGGACGTTCTGGCCGCGGCGGCCGATGGCAAGCGAGAGCTGTTCGTCCGGAACCACGACTTCGATGCGCTCGGCATCTTCGTCGAGAACCACCTTGGAGACTTCGGCCGGCTGCAGCGCGTTGACGATGAAGGACGCCGGATCTGCGGACCACGGAATGATGTCGATCTTCTCGCCTTGCAGTTCGCCGACGACGGCCTGGACTCTGGAGCCGCGCATACCGACGCAGGCACCGACCGGATCGATCGAGCTATCGTTCGAGATGACGGCGATCTTGGCGCGCGAGCCCGGATCGCGAGCGACCGACTTGATCTGGATGATACCGTCGTAGATTTCCGGCACTTCCATGGTGAAGAGCTTGACCATGAACTGCGGATGCGTGCGCGACAGGAAGATCTGCGGGCCGCGCTGCTCACGGCGGACGTCGTAGACATAAGCACGCACACGGTCGCCGTAGCGCATGTTCTCGCGCGGGATCATCTCGTCGCGGCGAATGATGCCTTCGCCACGTCCGAGGTCGACGATGACGTTGCCGTATTCGACGCGCTTGACGGTACCGTTGACGATCTCGCCGACACGGTCCTTGAACTCGTCGAACTGACGGTCACGCTCGGCTTCCCGGACCTTCTGTACGATCACCTGTTTGGCAGACTGCGCGGCGATGCGGCCGAAATCCATCGGCGGCAGCGGATCGGCGATGAAGTCGCCGATCTTGGCGTCGGGGTTGCGGTCGCGGGCAAGCGCCAGCGGAATCTGGGTCGAATAGTCCTCGGCGTGGTCCACCACTTCCAGGAGGCGCTGCAGTCGGATTTCGCCGGTCTTGGAATTGATGTCGGCACGGATATTGGTTTCCGAACCGTAGCGGGAGCGGGCAGCCTTCTGGATGGCGTCGGCCATCGCGGCCAGCACGATTTCGCGGTCGATGACCTTTTCGCGCGCCACTGCATCCGCGATCTGCAGAAGTTCAAGCCGGTTCGCACTCACTGCCATTGTCGTTGGTCTCCGTAGGTCGCTTGTTATGGCCTCTTCTTGAAGGGCCATTGTGTCTTGTTCGGTTATTCGTCGTCTTCGTCGTTCTGGTTCGCGGCCTGCGTCTTGGCGAGCTTGTCGGCTCGCAGCGCTTCGCGGATCAGATCGTCGGTCAGAATGAGCTTTGCCTCGGCCAGCGCCGAAAAGGGGATTGTCACTCGTGGTTCCTCACCATAGGCGACCTGGTCCCGCTCGAGTGTGAAACCTTCCGCATCCGTTTCCGTGATCCTGCCGCGGAACCGCTTGCGATTGTCGATCATGATCGACGTTTCGCATTTGACGAGATGGCCCTTCCAGCGGGTGAAATCCGACTTGCGGACCATCGGGCGATCGATGCCCGGCGAGGATACTTCGAGATGATACGCCTTATCGATCGGATCTTCCACATCCAGAACGGGCGAAATGGCCGTGGATACGGCTTCGCAACCCTCGACATCCATGGTTCCGTCGTTGCGCTCGGCCATGATCTGCAGCGTCAGGCCGTTCTGGTTCAGCATACGCACGCGAACCAGCCGGTAATCCATGGCGGTCAGCACCGGCTCGATGATTTCGGCGATCCTGAGGTCGAGCCCGGTCTCGATGATGAGACGCGGCTCGGTTTCGGTTTGTGGCATAAGCTCTCCGGTTCATTGCCCTCGTCCAGCGTTCCGGCCGAGGTTGGAGCGATCGCCTAACAAAAAAGAGCGGGTCCGGCCGGGCCCACTCTTCATCGGACGATCAAGAATATGGCTTGCATATACGCTCTCAGGCCCCGGATTGCAAGAGTTGCCTCTTTCGTTGGTCCGAACCGCTGGAATTTGCATAAGCTCGGTCTATAACCGTTTGTAACGACGCACGAAAGAACGAGGATGCAAAGTGCCCGATCGGATATCGACTCTCGCTCCCTTCCGGCACCAAACATTCAGGACGATCTGGATCGCCAGCCTCGCATCCAATTTCGGCAGCCTCATCCAGGCCGTCGGCGCCGCCTGGATGATGACGTCCATATCCGAATCGCAAGACATGGTTGCGCTGGTCCAGGCCTCGACCGCCTTGCCGATCATGCTCTTCTCGATGATCGCCGGCGCGCTCGCCGACAATTTCAACCGGCGCAGCCTGATGTTGACGGCGCAGGTCTTCATGCTCGTCGTTTCGATAACGCTCACGGTCTTCGCCTATCTCGACCTGCTCACCCCCTGGCTGTTGCTTGCCTTCACTTTCTTGCTCGGCTGTGGCGTAGCGCTCAACAATCCTTCCTGGCAGGCATCCGTCGGCGATATGGTGCCGCGCGAAGTCCTTCCGGCCGCGGTGACGATCAACAGCGTCGGCTTCAACATCACCCGCAGCCTCGGCCCGGCGATCGGCGGTGCGATCGTCGCTGCAGGGGGGGCTGCTGCGGCATTTGCCGTCAACTCCTGCAGCTATTTCACACTGATCTATGCGCTTTTACGGTGGAAACCTGAAAAGCGCGACGACGTGCTGCCGCGGGAAACGCTTTTACGCGCGCTTTCGGCCGGTTTCGGCTATGTGGTTATGTCGCCGAACATCCTGAACGTTCTGTTTCGCGCCTTGGTCTTCGGCATCTCGGCAAGCGCCATCCTAGCGCTTTTGCCGATCGTCGCACGCGACCTCGTCTCCGGCGGCCCGCTCACCTACGGCATCATGCTCGGCGCTTTCGGGGTCGGCGCGATCGCCGGCGCCATGGCCAATTCACGCCTGCGCGAGAAGATGTCGAGCGAAATGATCGTCCGGCTGTCCTTCCTCGGCTTCGCGGCGAGCGCCGCCGTCATCGGCCTGAGCTCGAGCGCCTGGATCACCACGCTTGCCCTTCTCGTTCCGGGGGCTTGCTGGGTCCTGGCGCTCTCGCTTTTCAATACGACCGTGCAGCTTTCCACGCCGCGCTGGGTGGTCGGACGGGCGCTCTCGTTTTATCAAACCGCGGCCTTCGGAGGTATTGCCGGGGGGAGCTGGCTATGGGGTGTCCTGTCCGAGACATTAGGAGTTTCGATCGCATTGACACTGTCCAGCCTTGCCATGCTGGTGGGGGTGGTGATCGGGCTTCGTCTTGCTCTGCCGCAGTTCGTTGATCTCAACCTCGATCCGGTGAACCGGTTCAGCGCCCCATCGCTGAGGCTCGATCTGCAGATGCGCAGCGGGCCGATCGTATCATTGGTGGACTACACCATCGCCGACGAGGACGTGCCGGAATTCCTGACCCTCATGTCGCGTCGGCGGCGCATTCGCATTCGTGATGGCGCGCGGCAATGGGCGCTGATGCGGGATCTCGAACATCCGGAGATCTGGACCGAAACGTATCACACGGCGACCTGGGCCGATTACGTCAGGCATAACCAGCGCAGGACCCAGGCGGATGCCGAGGTATGGGATGCGATCCGCCGTCTCCATCGCGGCGAGGGGGGCCCGCGCGCCCACCGCATGATCGAACGCCAGACCATCCCGCCGCGAAATGACGTGTTCCACAAATCACCACCTGATCTGCATCACTGAGGCACGGGCGTATGTTTTCCTTTCGAAAAGCGAGCCATTCCGATCTGTCCTCCATCGTTGGCCTTCTGGCTGACGATCCTCTCGGCCGGTCGCGCGAAATTGTCTCCGATCCGGTCGATCCCTGTTATGAACAGGCTTTCGCGGCGATCGAAATGGATGAAAACCAGCTTCTCGCCGTTGCGGTGGATGATGGGGACAGGGTGGTCGGCTGCCTGCAGCTCTCCTTCATTCCCGGCCTCTCGCGCTCCGGCATGTGGCGGGGTCAGATCGAGAGCGTGCGTATCGCAGCTAATCAGCGTGGCAGCGGGCTTGGATCGCAGTTCATCGAATGGGCGGTACAACAGGCGGCGGAGCGCCGCTGCAAGCTGGTGCAGCTGACCTCCGACAAGGCGCGGCCCGACGCTATCCGGTTTTATGAAAAGCTCGGTTTCACGGCGAGCCATGAAGGGCTGAAACGCAGCCTCTGACTACCTGATCTTTCCTTTGAGGGAAGGGTCGGGGAAGCAGGTGGGCTGAAGCCCGTTCTTCGCCTGCCAGTCGCCGAGCGAGCGACGGGTCTTGTAGCCTGGCAGACCGTCGACATTGCCGACATCATATCCCCTGGCGACCAGCGCCTTCTGCATGGCGAGCACGTCCGAACGCAGCATTTTTCCGACATCGCCCCAGCTTGCCCGGAACGGTCCGCCACCATTGGCGATGCGGTCGGCCAGGTTGCCGATGAAGAGCGCGTAGAGGTCGGAATTGTTGTATTGCTTGAGCACATAGAAATTCGGTGTGACGATGAATTCCGGCCCGTGCCGCCCGGCGGGAACCAGCATCATTCCGGCAGCCTTGAGATCGGCGGAAGGGAATGCCTTCCCGGAAATGCGGGTGATGCCGGCCGCCACCCAGGTCGAGACCGGCTTTGCAAGGTCAGGCCCTTCCTGCGCACATGAGACATTGGCCGGAATGGTGACCTCGAACCCCCAGTCGCGGCCGCGTTGCCAGCCTTCCTTCTGCAGGTAATGGGCAATCGAGGCGAGCGCGTCCGGCACCGAATTCCAGATATCGGCATGCCCGTCGCGATCGAAGTCGACGGCATATTTCAGGTAGCTCGACGGCATGAACTGCGGCTGGCCGAGCGCGCCCGCCCACGATCCTTTCATGGTCGCCGCATCGACATCGCCGCGTTCGATCATCGTCAGCGCGGCGATCAGTTCCTCGCGGAACATCTGCTTGCGAGTTGACATGAAGGCTTTGGTTGCGAGCACCTGCACGGCGGAATAGGGCAGTTTTGCGCGCCCGAAGCCTGACTCGCGGCCCCAGATGGCCACGACGATCTCGCCCGGCACGCCATAAGCCGCCTCGATCTTCTTCAGCGTTGCTGCATGGGTGGAAAAAAGCCCGCGCCCGGTCGCCGTCAGACCCTGCAGCCGCTTCTCCGAAAAATAGGCACCCGGCGATGAGAACTCCGCCTGGCTCTGGTCCTGCTGTTTCGGAGGCTTCGTGCCTGGCGGCAGGAGATCGGGCAGGGTCCAGTTCAGAGCGATGCCCCGGAATGCGGCCTTCAGCGTCCTCTCGGAAATCCCCGCCCTCTTCGCGTCAGGACCAAGGTCGCTGACAATCCACCGCTGGAATTGCTTTTCGATGTCCGGCCGGTTCTGCGCGAGGGAGGGGAGGGGAAAAAGCATCGCCATTGCCGCGAAAAGCAACGCGGCCATGCGTCTGAAAACACCCCCCTCTGGCCTGCCGGCCATCTCCCCCTCAAGGGGGGAGATCGATTTGGTGCTACGTCTCGCCCACCTCAAACCTCGCGATTGGAGCGGTGTGGGAGCATCTTGCTGATCTCCCCACCTGTGGGGGAGATGGCCGGCAGGCCAGAGGGGGGCGAGCTTGCTCATCGGTCTCCTTCCGAAACTCTATATTGCCGTCCGTGCCCTGAGCGCCGCCGTCAGCGTGCCCTCGTCGAGATAGTCGAGCTCGCCGCCGACCGGCACGCCATGCGCAAGCCGTGTGATCTTCACGTCGATGCCGGAAAGCTGGTCGGTGATGTAATGCGCCGTCGTCTGCCCCTCGACGGTCGCGTTGACGGCGATGATGACCTCACGGATGTTGCCCTCGTTCACCCGGTCGATCAGCCCGCGGATGTTGAGATCGTCCGGGCCGATGCCGTCGAGCGGCGAAAGCGTGCCGCCGAGCACGTGATAGGCGGCGTTCATCGCGCCGGCGCGTTCCAGCGCCCAGAGGTCGGACACGTCCTCCACGACGATCAGGACCGACTGGTCGCGCCGCTCGTCGGTGCACACGCTACAGGGATCGACGGTATCGACATTGCCGCAGCGCGAGCAGATTTTCACCTTGTCATAGGCCTCGCCCATGGCATGCGACAGGGGGCCGAGAAGCTGCTCCTTCTTCTTGATGAGATGCAGCGCCGCCCGGCGTGCGGAGCGGGGCCCGAGGCCCGGGACCTTCGCCAGAAGCTGGATGAGTTTTTCGATTTCGGGGCCGGTGACTCGCTTTGCCATGCGGCGCTTGTACCTCAAATGCCGGTAAAACGGAATCGCGCAGGAACCGGCGTTCCATAAAACCTGTGACCGAACCGGAAGCTGTATTTCAGCGCGCCGCGATGGCCGCTGCCGCACCCGCCATCGTTCCGGCCGAGAAACGGTTGGCGATCCTGACGGCGCGCGGGCTTTTCAGGAACTGCCGAGCCTTGGCGGCGAGCAGCACCCAGGCGAGATCGACGACGACCAGGACGATGAACATCGCGGCAACCAGTTCCAGCCAGCCGGTCAGCGTCACGCCGCCGAGGTCGATGATCGAAGGCAGGAGCGCCACGTAAAACATCATGATCTTCGGATTGCCGAGCGTCACGGTCAGCCCGGCAAAGAACATCTTCAGCGCCGAGCGGCTTTCGGGGAGGTCCTCACCGGGGGCGGCAGGTTCGGCAAACCACATTTTCCAGGCAAGATAGAGCAGGTAACAGACGCCGATCCACTTGATCGCCACGAAGACGACGTGGAAGCTTTCGGCAATCGCAGCAAGGCCGGCCACCGCGAAGGAGAGCCACACGGCTTCGCCCACCCACATTGCCGCCAGGAAGGGCAGCACGTCGCGGTAGCCCTTGGAAAGCACGCGGGCGACGAGCGCAGCAATGCTCGGGCCTGGCGAACCCGCGGCGACGAACAGCGCCGCCGCGAAGACCAGAAGCGATGTCAGTGTCACTGGAGCCTCCTATCCTTCAGATGGAATGATCAGAACGGCAGTTTCATGCCGGGCGGGATCGGCAGGCCGGCAGTCAGTTCCTTGGTCTTTTCGGCGGCAAGCTGCTCGGCGCGTTCCTTGGCGGCCTTGTGGGCTGCGACGATCAGGTCTTCGAGGATTTCGACATCGTCTTCCTTGAAGAGCGACGGGTCGATCTTGAGGCCGAGCATTTCGCCCTTGCCGTTGAGCCTGACGGTGACGAGGCCGCCGCCGGATGTGCCTTCGACGTCGAGAGCGGCGATCTCCGCCTGCATCTTCTCCATCTTGACCTGCATTTCCTTGACCTTGCCCATCATGCCCATGATGTCGCGCATCTCTCTGTCCTCTTCTTCTATAGCTCGATGTCGTCGCCGGGCAGGATGTCGCCCTCTTCGGATTCCGCGGTCGCCGGTGCCGGCGCTTCCTCGGTTTCGTTCTCTTCTTCTGCGGCGCGGATACGCACGTCGGTGATCTTGGCCCCCGGAAACTGGGCGAGGATCGCCGCCACGTCCGGGTCGGCGCGGGCATCCGTAAGGCGGGCTTCGCGGGCATTGTTATCCGCCTCGACCAGCGTCGGCGCGCCCTCCTCCTTGCTGATGCTGACGACCCAGTGAATGCCGGTCCATTCCTTGAGCTTGACGCCAAGCTCGCCGGGCAGCGTATTCGGACCGCCATCGGCCAACCGCATATCGAGCCGCCCCGGCTCCAGCTTCACCAACCGCACGAAATTGCGCACCAGCGCCTTCAGCTTCGGATCGCGGTTCTGGGTGCAAAGCTCGACGATGTCCTGCAGCGAATTGACCGGCACTTTCGGCTGCGGTTTCTCCGCGGGCTGTTCCTCGATCCGGCCGACCGGCATTTCCTGCCGCTCCGGCGTCGGAACCGATTGCAGCATGGCGGTAGGCCCACGTCCTGAGACTTCGGCCGGCACGCGTGGCGCCGACATCTCCGTGCCGCGGGCATTGACCGATGCGTGCTGCGGCGAAACTGGCCGGCTTCCGCCCCCATTGGCGCCATTGCCGTTCGGGGATGGGGCAGGGCGTTGGCCTTCACCGCTGCCGGAGAAATCCCCCAGCCGGCGTGCGGCCTCTTCCGGCGAAGGCAGATGGGCGGCATGAGTAAGCCGGATCAGCACCATTTCGGCCGCACCGGCGGGACGCGAAGAGTTTTCCGCTTCCGGAATGCCTTTGAGCAGCATCTGCCAGATCCGCGACAGCGTGCTCACCGCGATGCTGTCGGCGAATTCCCGGCCGCGTACGCGCTCGATTTCGCTGAGCGACGGGTCGTTTGCCGCATCGGGAATATACTTGAAGCGGGTGACGAGATGGGTGAAGTCGGCGAGATCGGTCAGCACCACCACCGGATTGGCGCCGGCTTCGTATTGCGCGCCGAACTCGGAAAGTGCCGCCGTCACGTCACCGCGCACGATATGCTCGAAGAGATCGACGATGCGGGCGCGGTCCGCAAGGCCCAGCATGCCGCGCACTGTTTCGGCCTGCACGCTGCCGCCGCCATGGGCGATCGCCTGGTCGAGCAGCGACAGCCCGTCGCGCGCCGAGCCCTCCGCCGCACGGGCGACCATGGCGAGCGCTTCCGGTTCGGCGGGGATGCCTTCCTTTTCCAGGATGGTCGAAAACAGGCCGACGAGATCGGCGGCGCTGATGCGGCGAAGATCGAATCGCTGGCAGCGCGAAAGCACCGTGATCGGAACCTTGCGGATTTCCGTCGTCGCGAAGATGAATTTCACATGCTCCGGCGGCTCTTCGAGCGTCTTCAACAGGCCGTTGAAGGCCTGCGTCGAGAGCATGTGCACTTCGTCGATGATATAGACCTTGTAGCGCGCCGAGACGGGCCGGTAGCGCACCTGCTCGATGATCTCGCGGATGTCGTCGATGCCGGTATGCGAGGCGGCGTCCATCTCGATCACGTCGACATGCCGGCCTTCCATGATCGCCTGGCAGTGCTCGCCGGGAATGCGAAGGTCTATCGTCGGCTTGTCGATTTCCGCGGTCTTGTAGTTCAGTGCGCGGGCGAGGATGCGGGCGGTCGTCGTCTTGCCGACGCCGCGTACGCCGGTCAGCATATAGGCCTGCGCAATGCGGCCGGTCTCGAAGGCGTTGGTCAGCGTGCGGACCATCGGCTCCTGGCCGACCATGAGGTCCGAAAAATCCTTGGGACGGTATTTGCGGGCGAGCACCCGGTATCCGTTTCCGGTGGGGGTGCTCGTCTGTGTGGGCCCGGTATCGCTCATAAAGTCCTGCCAGCCTGCGCGGGCCGTTCCAGCCACTTGACCGGACCGGAAGCTGACCAAGATGGTATCGAATTGAGGTGGGAGGCTGGCACGGCGACCCGTGCCGGGCTCGTTAGGGCTGCTTCCTTCCGGACCTGACCCGGTTGGCGAGTGGCTCGTCCACCACCAACCTCCCGTCGCACATATCGGCAATAACGCTTACAAATGCAAGCTGGTGGAATGAATTTGACATTCGAATCTCGTTCGCGGCCCTTTTCAGATCAGATATCGATCCGAAAATTCCACTGGAAATCATATGCTTGCTTGTGGTCCTTGTGATTCCAACATTTGCTTGCGAAGGTGCGCCAAGGATATGCAGATGTTGGGACCGGACCGCCGGATCGGCAAAAACTGCTATCGAATGAAAAACAAACGGGAGGAGAGCTTGAGCGATTTCGAATTGGACGGGAGACTCGCTCGGGATTCGGATCTCGTGACGGTGCTGGGTCTCTGCCAGCTCCGTATCCTGAAAGACAGCCGCTGGCCCTGGCTGATGCTGGTGCCGCAACGCAACGGCATGGTCGAGATATTCGATCTCACTCCGCTCGACCAGGCGCTTTTGGCCTTCGAGACGAATACGGTGGCTGCGGCGCTGAAAGAGGCAACCGGCGCGACGAAGGTCAACGTGGGCGCGCTTGGCAATATCGTTCGCCAACTGCATGTCCACGTCATAGCTCGGTTCGAGGGCGATCCCAATTGGCCCGGTCCCGTCTGGGGGTTCGGTCAGGCGGTGCCTTATGACGAACCGCAGAAGCAGGATTTCCTCAAGAAACTCATTGAAGCTCTCTGATCATGACCGCAACTCTTTTCCAAACCGACGCACCGCATCCGGAACCGAGCGAACTCACCGCCTTTTCCGGCAACAAGCTGGACCGGCAGGCCGAATATCGTGACGACGACTGCCTGGAGAAAGCGCTCGCGGTCGAGGGCATGCATATCTTCGCCTTCACCGGCAGCCGGCTGATCCTGAAGCACGACGGCCAGATCCTCGATCCATTGTTCGCGCCTTACGAACTCGCTGAACTCGGACCTGATTTCGATAACGCCGTTCTGCTCGGCTACAAGGAGAGTGGTGAGCCGAGGATTGCCGTGCCGGTATTGATCCCGGTCGAGGGCTTGGCGAGCCATTACAAACCCACGGAGGCGCGGGCGCTCTTCCGTGATTCGCTGATCGAGGGCGAACTGCAGGGCGAGATCGCGCAGGCCGTAGCGCTCCTCAACTGGAACGGCGCCAACCGCTTCTGTGGCAAATGCGGTTCTCCGACTGAGCCGAAGATCGGCGGCTACAAGCGCGTCTGCACCCAATGCCAGCATATGACGTTTCCACGTACCGATCCGGTGGTGATCATGCTGACGGTGGATATCGAGCGGGACCGTTGCCTGCTCGGTCGTAGTCACCATTTCCAGGAAGGGATGTATTCCTGTCTTGCCGGTTTCGTTGAGCCGGGCGAAACGATCGAGAACGCGGTACGTCGCGAGACCTTTGAGGAATCCGGCATTGAGGTGGGAAGGGTGCGTTACCACGCCTCCCAGCCCTGGCCGATGCCGCATTCGCTGATGATCGGCTGCTATGCCGAAGCGACGTCCACCGAGATCAAGATCGATCCGCAGGAAATGGCGGACGTCCGCTGGTTCGAGCGCGCGGAGGTCGCCGCGATGCTGGATGCCGGTCCGGACAGTCCTCATTTTGCGCCGGCGAGGGGCGCGATCGCCCACCGCCTGCTGCGCGACTGGATCGAGTGGAGTGACGAGCGGTCAGGCGCAGCCTGAGCAATCGATCCAGTGAATCGATTGCAGCGAGGAACGCCCTGAGCTCAAGCGAAGGGCTGGAGCGGTCAGGCGCAGCCTACGGAATGATCAGGTGAATCATTCCGAAGGGCAGAGCGTCAGGCTATGCCTGACTGCTCTCTACCCCCTCACTTGCAATTTCTAGCACTTAGCTTTGCTAAGGTGCTGAAATTGCTTTCTCTCCCACAGGGGGAGAGATAGAAATGCCGCGCCGCCGCGGGCCTACCTCTCCCTTGGTGGGAGAGGTTACAAAATCAACATCTTAGCTTTAGCTAAGTGTTAGATTTTGTTGGTGAGGGGGGTGGCAATCTAGCCCTTTGCCTTCGTTGAGGTTTCAACTTCATGACCATTGCCCGCTCGGAACGTCTGCTTGCTCTCCTTCAGGTGCTCCGCCGCTATCGCCAGCCGGTCAGCGGTGCGAAACTCGCTGCCGAAACCGGCGTCAGCCTGCGCACGCTTTATCGGGATATCGCAAGCCTGCAGGCGCAGGGCGCCTTCATCGAGGGGGAGGCGGGGCTTGGCTATGTGCTGAAACCGGGCTTCATGCTGCCGCCGATGATGTTTTCCGAAGAGGAGATCGAGGCGCTGGTGCTCGGCTCCCGCTGGGTGGCGAAGACGGCCGATCCACGACTTGCCGCCGGTGCCGTCGATGCGCTTGCCAAGATCGCCACTGTCTTGCCGCCCGACCTCAGACAGGAGATCGACACCTCGACCCTGCTCGTCGGGCCGGCGAAAAGGCAGGAGGGCAGGGCCGATCTTGGCCTGATCCGCAAGGCGATACGGGCTGAACGCATTCTCGAACTCGCTTACGAAGACGACAAGGGAACGCTGACGGCGAGGAGAGTCTGGCCCTTCGCGCTCGGTTTCTTCGACAGCGTCCGGGTTCTGGTTGCCTGGTGTGAGCTCAGGCAGGATTTTCGGCATTTCCGCACCGATCGTATGATTTCCGTCACGTCGACGGAACAGCGCTATCCCCGCCGCCGGCAGGTGTTGGTGAAGGCGTGGCGCGAGATGCAGGGGATTCCCGAAGAGCGGTGATCGCTGCTGCCATTATCTGACAGCAGAGTGCGATAGCGTTGCGTCGGTCTCAAGCACAGGAGCACTGACATGGTTCATCCCGATTTCGTTATTCTCTTCGTCGACAACCCGTTCGCAAGCGCGGAATTCTATCAGTCTCTCTTCGTCGTCGATCCCGTCGAACGTTCGGCGACTTTCGCCCTTTTCGTCCTGCCGACCGGCCTCAAGGTCGGCCTCTGGTCACGGCACACGGCTGAGCCGCTCGTCGAAGATGGCAGCGGCGGGATGGAGATCTGCTTCAGGCGCGAAAATGCGGCCGATGTCGACAGAATCTATGCGGATTGGGCGAAACGCGGCATGCGGGTGCTGCAAACGCCGGTGCAGATGGATTTCGGCTACACCTTCGTCATGACCGATCCGGACGGCCATCGCCTGCGGGTCTATTCGATGAGCGCGGAGTAAGCGCGAAAGGCGCTCGGCAGCGGCGGGCGTGGCACCCCCCTCTGCCCTGCCGGGCATCTCCCCCACAAGGGGGGAGATTGGCTGGACGCCTGCTCACAGCCTTTCATCGAGTGTCCCGAGTGAGCGTCCCGCGTTTGCAACGGCAGTTTGGAAGCGAGGATCACGCCACTTGTGATCTCCCTACCCGTGGGGGAGATGCCCGGCAGGGCAGAGGGGGTATGGCGAGGCAAATCGAAACCTTGCGAGAAATCGACAGGAAAAATCACTCCCGTTCATCCCCGCCCTTTCAACCCATGCCTACAATCTTCGCGTCCCGTTTCGGCTACACCGGTTCAAGCATCGCCGGCGAGATGGGACCGGTGCCCTTTCGGTCTGCCGTTGATGCAGGCGGGTCGTCAGGGGCTGCGCAGAAAATGGTCCCCCTCTCGCCTCAAGGCGAGGCGTGCGTGTGTCGCACACAACCCGGTATGGCATCCGCAAGGACGTAAGACCATATCGCCGCAGAGGGATCGGAGTTGCGCAGCACAAGAACACTGAACGGGACACGTCGCGTGTCACTTATAAAAACTTAAATCGAGGCACCCGACGTGTCCCGGCCGAACTTGAAATTCCAACCATCGCCAAGGGGGGAATCCGTCCTTTGTTATGCACGAGTTCACGCCGGACCGTTCGTCATCCCTTCTGCAGTGCTCCGCGCATCGGATGGCCCTTGTAGGTCCCAAGGATGCGGACCTTTTCAGAGAAGAACCGGAGTTCCTCCAGCGCCCGGCGCACCGGAGCGTCGTCCGGATGGCCCTCGATATCCGCATAGAACTGGGTGGCCACGAACTTGCCGCCGAGCTGATAGCTTTCGAGCTTGGTCATGTTGATGCCGTTCGTCGCGAACCCGCCGAGCGCCTTGTAGAGCGCGGCCGGAATATTGCGGACGTTGAATACGAACGTCGTCACGATCACATCGGTCGGATCGTTGCGCTGCACCCATTTTTCGTCGCGCGACAGGATCACGAAACGGGTGATGTTGTCTTCCGTGTCCTCGACATTCTCGGCCATGATTTCGAGGCCGTAGAGTTCCGCCGCAAGCCGGGGCGCGAGCGCGGCCATGGAGCGGTCGCCCTTTTCCGCGATCAGCTTGGCAGCACCGGCCGTATCGCCCGCCACGACCGCCTTCCATCCATTGGCGCGGATGATCTTGCGGCACTGGCCGAGCGCATGGATATGACTGTGGACGGTGCGGACTTCCTCATGTTTCACACCCGGCAGCACCATGAGCTGGAAGCGGATCGGCATGAAATATTCGCCGACGATATGCAGCCGCGATTCGGGCAGCAGATAGTGGATGTCGGCGACGCGGCCCGCGATCGTGTTCTCGATCGGGATCATCGCCAGATCGGCGTCGCCGTTTTCGAGCGCCTGGAAGGCATCCTCGAAGGTTGCGCAGGGCAGCGGTTCCATGGTCGGGAACATGTCGCGGCAGGCCATGTCGGAATTGGCGCCGAAGT
The DNA here is from genome assembly GCF_029854435.1 of Neorhizobium petrolearium. Classification (NCBI taxonomy): domain Bacteria; kingdom Pseudomonadati; phylum Pseudomonadota; class Alphaproteobacteria; order Hyphomicrobiales; family Rhizobiaceae; genus Neorhizobium; species Neorhizobium petrolearium. Next base: position 5,328,731 of record NZ_CP123000.1, read on the forward strand.
CGCCCTGGAAGGCGATGCTATTGGTGGGAGCGTTCATGGGAAACATCCGTCAGGAAGCGCGGGCGGAAAGGATCGCGCGCGCCTTTTCAAGGTCGGCGGGAGTATCGACACCCAGAGGCACGGAGTCAACGATTTCGGCGTCGATGCGCATGCCCGCTTCGAGCGCCCGGAGCTGTTCGAGCGATTCTCGCTTTTCGAGCACCGAAGGCCCGAGCGACACGAATTTTTCGAGCGCGGCGCGGCGATAGGCATAGAGCCCGATATGGTGATAGAGCGGGCCGTTGCCGTATGGGGCCGTCGCGCGGGTGAAATAAAGCGCCCTCAGCCGCGTGGCGGAAAGCGGAGAGCCGACGATCTTGACGACATTCGGATTGGTTTTCTCGTGTTCGTCGGTGATCTCGACCGTCAGCGTTGCGATATCGGTCGAGGGATTTTCGAGAGGACGGAGCGAGGCGCGGACCGCCTCCGGTTCGATCGTCGGCAGGTCACCCTGGACGTTGATGACGAAATCCATCTTCGCGTCCGGATCGGCCTTCTGGACGGCTTCGAAGATGCGGTCGGAACCGGATTGATGATCCTGGCGGGTCATCACCACGTCGAAACCGGCGGCCGCCACCGCGTCGTAGACGTCCTGATGGTCGACCGCGACGATGATTCGGCCGGCTTCCGCTTCTTGGGCGCGTTTTGCTACCTGGACGATCATCGGCAATCCGGCAATATCAGCCAGAGGTTTTCCTGGCAGGCGCGTCGAGGCCATTCGGGCCGGGATCAGCACCAGCGTTCGGTCAAAAGCCGAATTCTTCATGGGGGACCCTTCTGTCCCGGCGGGAAAAGTGTCAAAAAGTCTCACGCGCGGGATGAATATCGTGTTGCAACAATGATGCAAAAGACATAGGTTCCGCGCAATTTCAAGATGGCTCGCCTTAGGACAGGCGGTTGCAAGGAGCGGTTGCGGATGAACCCCTACGTAAACATGGCGGCAGGCGCCCTGCTTGCTACGGTCTTCGTCATGATGTCGGTGTCGATTGCCTCGGAAGGCATTTTTCATTCACCGACCCCTGAAAAGGAAGGCTTTGCCATTGTTGCGGCTGAGGAGCCTGCAGGGGGCGAAGCGGCTGAGGCGGCGCCGGCGGCAGTTCCGGTTGGACAGCTTCTTGCAAGTGCCGATGCAGCAGCCGGCGCGACGGTTTTCAAGAAGTGTCAGAGCTGTCATTCGATCGAGAAGGGCGGTCCGAACAAGGTCGGCCCCGATCTCTGGGGCGTTGTCGACCGTCCGGTTGCTTCGCATGAAGGCTTCGCTTATTCGGCTGCCATGAAGGATTTCTCCAAGGGCGGTTCGGAGCATTGGACCTTCGACAACCTCAACCATTTCCTTACGGCTCCGAAGAGCTTCATCAAGGGCACCGCCATGGGCTTTGCGGGTCTCAAGAACGATACCGAACGGGCCAACCTGCTCGCTTATCTGCGCGAACAATCTGACAGCCCGGCTCCGCTTCCGGACCCGAATGCAGCGCCGGCCGCTCCGCCTGCGACGAACTGATCGGTTCAGGCATGTTTTCCAATGAAAATGCCCGGCTTCGCCCGGGCATTTTGCGTTTGTGGTTGAGGGTCTCCGATTTGGGGCTGCTCAACTCAGCAGCCAGGCCCAGAAGCTGACGGTAATCACGCCGAAGGCCGTCGTGATGCTGATAACCGATGCCGCAAGGCTGTGGCCGGAACGGAAGCGCTGGGCAATCAGCCAGGCATTGATACCGGTAGGCACCGAGGAGGTCAGCACGAGTGCTGCGGTCCAATCCTGTGGAAGACCCAGAAGGTGGCTCATGAGAAAGACGACGGCCGGCAGCAAGGTGAGCTTCAGGACGGCCGACATCCCGGAAAGCCCGATATCGCCGCGGATCGGATATTTCGTCAGCGCCATGCCGATCGATATCAGTGCGACAGGACTTGCCGCTGCGGAAATCTGGTCCACGACCACGGCAACCGCCTGCGGCAGGTGCAGGCCGAGCAAATTGAAGGCCACGCCGACAAAAAGCCCTATCACCAGCGGGTTGCGGGCAAGATTCGAGCCTATCTGCACCAGGATGGCTGGAATGCTGCGTTTCTCCCCTCCATCGACCTTCGAGGCGGCACCCTCCATCAGGATGGTGCCGGCCACCATCATCAGCGGCAGATGAATGGCGAGCAGGATCGAGATCGCCACCAACCCATCTTTCCCGACGATGTGGGCGACGAGCGGCAGGCCGATGAAGACGTTGTTGGCGAACGAGGCGGACATCCCGGCAATGACACCGACTTTCGCATCACGCCGGAAGATGCGCGTGGCGATGAGATGGCCGACCGTCCAGGTGACGGCGACGGCCAGGAAATAGGCCGTCCAGAGCCGGAACGGCGAAGCGCCTTCAAAATGCGCGTCCGCCAGTGTCCGGAAGATCAGCATGGGCACGGCGATCTTGAAGACGAATTCACCGAGCGCGTCGCCGGTCTCCTCCTTCAATATTCCGGTTTTCGCCGACATCCAGCCGATGAGGATCAGGACGAAGACGGGCACGACATTCACGAAGACGGAGGACACGAAGGAGGCTTTCGGCAAAGGGAGGTTTTATGCGTCTAACGCATGTCGCGGGTGAGGACAAATGCGTTTACCGCAGAAGAGCCTTTCGAGGGAGGAAATGAGACGGCCTGGGTGCCAAACAAAAAAGCGGGGCAATCCCCGCTTTCGTTCCCGGTCTCAGCCGGGATTCCGGAAGTCTGCCGCCAGTTCATCCGTGGTCGGCAACGCAACCGGATGGGCAAACACATAAACGTAGATCGTGACAGGGACGTGACGGATGGTGGAAGGCCTGGTTTTACGGGCATTGTCGTTATTTTCGCTTCCAATCACGTCAAAACCCGAATACCGGTTTTCGCGGACTAACCTGTTAAAGAGGATTAAGACCGGATGCCCAAATTCGACGTGCTGACCATCGGTAATGCTATCGTGGATATCCTTGCCCGCTGTGAGGACAGTTTCCTGAGCGAGAATGCGATCATCAAGGGAGCGATGAACCTGATCGATGCAGAGCGCGCCGAACTTCTCTATTCGAAGATGGGGCCGGCGGTGGAAGCCTCCGGCGGTTCGGCCGGGAACACCGCGGCCGGGATTGCCGGTTTCGGCGGCAGGGCTGCCTATTTCGGCAAGGTCGCCGAAGACCAGCTCGGCCAGATCTTCCAGCACGACATCCGTGCCCAGGGCGTGCACTACCATACAAGGCCGGAAGGCACCAATCCGCCGACCGCCCGTTCGATGATCTTCGTCACGCCGGACGGCGAGCGCTCGATGAACACCTACCTCGGCGCCTGTGTCGATCTCGGTCCGGAGCATGTCGAGGCGGATGTGGTGGCCGAATCCAAAGTCACCTATTTCGAAGGCTACCTCTGGGACCCGCCGCGCGCCAAGGAGGCGATCCGCGAATCCGCCCGCATCGCCCATGCGAACGGTCGCGAAGTCTCGATGACGCTCTCCGACCCCTTCTGCGTCGACCGCTACCGTGCGGAATTCCTCGACCTGATGCGTTCCGGCACGGTCGACATCGTCTTCGCCAACCGGCAGGAAGCGCTCTCGCTTTACGAGACGGATGATTTCGAGCTGGCTCTCGAAAAGATCGGCAAGGACTGCAAGCTTGCTGCCGTCACGCTCAGCGAGGAGGGCGCGATCATCATCCGCGGCGCCGAGCGCGTGAAGGTCGCTGCCTACCCGATCCGGGAACTGGTCGATACGACCGGTGCAGGCGACCTTTTCGCCGCCGGCTTCCTCTACGGCTATACCCAGGGACGCTCGCTTGAAGATTGCGGCAAGCTCGGTTGCCTGGCAGCCGCCATCTGCATTCAGCAGATAGGCCCGCGTCCGATGGAATCGCTCAAGGAAGCGGCGGCAAGCGAAGGCCTTGTTTAAGGCCTCGCCGGGAAAGCCTTATTTGAAGGCCTCGCCGGGATAGGCGCCCCAGACCTCGCCCTGTGCGATCCAGCCCTCGGTGCCGCTCGCTTCCGCGTGGCACCAGTCGCCATTGCATTCGTTGATCTTGAGCACGACGCCTGGCTCCAGCTTGGCAACGATGGCGGCGCTGTTCTGCGGGTCCCGGCGCATGTTGACGTAGATGTCCTTGCCCTTGCCGCGCATCCAGGGTGCCGCGAGTGCGGTGCGCTCGCCGGAAAGCAGCGCCTGGTTCACCCAGCCCTCGGTGCCGTCGGCATCGCGGACGCGCCGCCAGTTCTCGTACTCCTGGATGACCTCCATCGGCGTGCCGGATTTCATATACATCCATGAGACGGCATAATCCGTGCTCGGACCGATACGGATATTCACCTTCTTCGATTTGAGGCTGACGAACCGGGGGAGCGGCAGGCCGCTAGGCCCCTTCGCGCCTTGAGCGTAAGCTGGCGCGGAAACGGACAGGCAGGCGGCAAGACCGAGAGTCAGGGCAATGAAGGAACGAAGGATAACGCGGCGCATGGGTTGGTTCCGGCTGAAAGACCGTGGGGCGCCACGCGGACCCTGCGAGGTTTTGTTTGTCTTCGCCGACGGGTCTGGTAGAAAACGCCCTGGATGAACCGAATATCGCGCGACTTGGTTAAGGACATCCTAAAGGGCGCCGGATAGCGAAACTCATGACCGCAAAGAAAAAACCCAAGGTCTATATCACCCGCAAGCTGCCGGATGCGGTGGAAACCCGCATGCGAGAGCTGTTCGATGCCGAGCTCAATATCGACGATACGCCAAGGACGCGGGACGAACTGGCGGCCGCGATGAAGCTTGCGGACGTGCTGGTGCCGACAGTCACGGACAGGATCGACGAAGCGCTGATTGCCGAAGCCGGGCCGCAGCTCAAGCTGATCGCCAGCTTCTCCAACGGCTTCGATCATATCGATGTGGATGCGGCCGCAAAGCGGGGCATCACCGTCACCAATACGCCGAATGTGCTGACCGAGGACACTGCCGACATGACCATGGCGTTGATTCTCGCGGTCAACCGGCGGCTGGTCGAAGGTTCGCGCGTGCTCACCGATCATCCGGGCGACTGGGCGGGCTGGAGCCCCACCTGGATGCTCGGCCGCCGCATCTGGGGAAAGCGCATCGGCATCGTCGGCATGGGTCGCATCGGCACGGCCGTCGCGCGTCGGGCCAAGGCCTTCGGCCTGTCGATCCACTATCACAACAGGAAGCGCGCCAATCCCGCGACGGAAGAGGAACTGGAGGCGACCTATTGGGACAGCCTCGACCAGATGCTTGCCCGCGTCGACGTCGTCTCGGTCAACTGCCCCTCGACACCGGCGACCTTCCACCTGCTTTCGGCTCGCCGGCTGGCGCTGATGCAGCCGAGCTCGATCATCGTCAATACCGCCCGCGGCGACATCATCGACGAGGCGGCGATGATCCAGCTTCTGCGCGACAACAAGATCGCCGGCGCCGGCCTCGACGTCTACCAGAACGAACCGGCGGTGAGCCCGAAGCTCATCAAGCTTGCCCATCAGGGCCGCGTCGTGCTCTTGCCGCATATGGGCTCGGCGACGATCGAGGGACGGATCGACATGGGCGACAAGGTGATCATCAATATCCGTACCTTCTTCGACGGCCACCGTCCGCCCAACCGGGTGCTGCCGGGCCGCAACTGATCATGCAAGCCGCTTCTGCATCTCGATCGAGGTGACGCGCTCAAAGCCCGGATGGGAATTCTCGGCGGTTCTCGAAAAGCCCCATCTGGCGAACGTCGCATGGTTGCCGGCGAGTTCGATGCGGGTTTCGAGCCTGAGCGATGGCAGTCCCTCTTTTCGGGCGACATCTTCGGCAATTGCCAGCAGCCGGCGGCCGAGACCCTTGCCCTGACATTCCGGCGCGATAGCGAGCTTGCCGAGATAGAGGAAGCCGGGCTCCGGTTTCAGGAAGACGCAGCCCGCGAGCTTGCCATCCTCGACGGCGGCGAAGGCGATTTCATCTTTCGCCTTTTCGGCCAATGACGCCAATGTCAGCCGATGCGCGGAGGAGGGCGGGTCGATGACGCCGTCCATATAGGCGAAGGAGGAGAGGATGAGCGCCAGAAGTTCGTCGAAGCGGCCGAAGTCTTCCCCAATGCGGATGATGTCGGTCATTCGGCGGCAGCCCTTGCGATGCGGCGTTTGTATTTGATGATGTCGAAGCGGGCGACAAGCGAATCGTAGAGCATCAGCCGGCCGACCAGCGGTTCGCCGATCCCGACGATAAGCTTGATCGCTTCCATGGCCATCAGCGTGCCGATGACACCGGTCAGTGCCCCGACGATGCCGGTCTCGGCGCAGGAGGGGATCAGTCCTTCCGGCGGCTTTTCCGGGAAAAGATCGCGATAGGTGGGATTAGGCGCACCGTCCGGGCCGGTCTCATAGGGTTTCAGCACGGTCAGGGACCCGTCGAAACGCCCGACGGCGCCCGTCACCAGCGGGATTTTCGCAAGTTCCGCCGCGTCCGCCGCCGCATAGCGTGTATCGAAATTATCCGAGCCATCGATGAGGAGGTCGAAGCGGGACAGGTTCCGCGACGCCCATTCGAGCGAAAAGCGCTCCTCGAAATCCACGACGCGCACATGCGGGTTGAGCCGCGCGATCGCCTCGCGGGCACTTCTCGTCTTCATCTCGCCGATCGTGCCGGTATCGTGGATCACCTGCCGCTGCAGGTTTGAGAGCGAGACCAGATCATCGTCGACGATGCCGATCGTGCCGATGCCGGCCGCGGCGAGATATTCGAGGACCGGTGTGCCGAGCCCCCCGGCGCCGATTACCAGAACGCGCGCGTCCTTCATCTTCTGCTGACCGGTGCCGCCGATTTCCGGCAGCAGGATGTGGCGGCGGTAACGTTCGATCTCGTCAGGTGTCAAGGTTTCCATGAAGGTATCATATCATCGCGAGACGAGGCGTGTAACTCAGGATGTGACGCTGCCATGTGCGACGGTAAAAAACTGCGCCCGGTCGGCGAGAGCGGAGAACATGCTTTTGTCCGTGCCGGTCATGAAGGACTGGCCGCCGAGCCCGTGGACAAGATCGAACAGCGCCGCGCGCCGGCCTTCGTCGAGATGTGCGGCGATCTCGTCGAGCAGCAGGATCGGCGTATGACCGGTCATGTCGGCGGTGAGACGGGCATGGGCAAGCACAAGGCCGATCAGCAGCGCTTTCTGTTCGCCGGTCGAGCAGCGTTCGGCTTCCATGTCCTTTTCGCGATGGCGGACAAGCAGATCGGATCTATGCGGCCCTTCCAGCGTACGACCCGCAGCAGCGTCGCGCCCGCGGCTGTTCCGCAGCATCTCCAGGTATTCGTCCTCCAGCTCGGCGGCGGGCCGCTCCGTGGCGTGATCCATGAAGCCTTCGAGCGCCAGCACCGGTGTGGGAAAGGGCGTCTCGCCCGAACCGGCCGACAATGTCCTGAGGAGGCCGAGCATCTCCTGTCGCGCAGCGGCCATGGCAATGCCGAGGCTCGCCATCTGCGCTTCGATCCCGGAAAGCCAGGCGGGATCGAAACGGCCTTCGGAGAGCAGGCGGTTGCGGCTTCGCATGGCGCGCTCGAAATCGCTGGCGCGGCGGCCATGAGCATGATCGAGAGACAATACGAGCCGGTCCAGGAAGCGCCGCCGGTCGGCGGCGGGGCCGGTAAAAAGTCCGTCCATGGCCGGCGTCAGCCACAGGACGCTCAGGTGGTCGGACAGTTCCTCCGTTGATTTCGCAGGCGTCCCGTTGATCCTGAGCTTGCGGGTGACGTTCTCGCCATCGGCAGGTTCGATGCCTGTGCCGATCGAGACGTCGCCTTCCATCCCGTCGACATCGGCGAAGATCGTGAAGCTGCCGGCAGCGCCGACGCGGGCGACATCGGTCAGGACCGCACGGCGTAAGCCGCGGCCCGGCGAGAAAAAGGAGACCGCCTCCAGGAGATTGGTCTTGCCGGCGCCGTTTTCGCCCGCCAGCACCACGTGGCGCCCGTCGAAGACGAGCGTCGCTTCCGCATAGTTGCGGAAATCGGTGAGCTTGAGCCGGGAAAGAGAGGTTTTCTGCGCCATCGGGAATCTTGGGTGTCGTTGTACAGGAGCTAAGGTTTTGGAGCGAGGAAGGCAAGCTTCGTCTGTAGATACCCCTCCGACCAGGGGCCCTCCCAACGTTTCCGTCCACGCGCAGTCTCCTGCCGTGGTTTCAAAGATCGGAGAGCCCACACGAATGCGGCACCTCATTGGAATTGTATAAAGTGGCTCCGCATTCGCGTGGCCTTCGGCGTTCTTTCGGGGCTTCCGGCCCCTACAGGTGATCATCTCGCCTCGCTGCGTGGTCTCGTTCACGCTCGTCTTTTCGGGACAGGCTCACCACTTGCACGGCTATACCGAACCGGACATGGCTGCCCGGGGGAGGCTTGATAGGAAGCGATCGGGTTTGTGGCCCGCTCTCTTCCATGGCTTTCACCTCTTCCACCTTTCCCGCACGTTACGGTTCCGATGGAAGCGCCGGCTCCCGCCTGCACGCGAACGTCTCGCGAAACACTCCGGCGACGGAAGCGAGGAGATTGTAGACACGGGTTGGAAGAGCGTGAAAGCGAAGGGGCTCAAGACATTGATGTCATTGGAGGAGGGAGCGTTTCGCGCCTGCTTTGCACATTTCAGGTACGCCGACTGGCTGCATGCCTGCGCGGTGATCAGAGGTTCTGTTTTCCGGAGAATCAGTGCTTTTCAAAAGCAATGCTAATTTATGCATGCTGAAAATTCAGGGGGCATGGCTAACAGCGCGTTAAAACTCGATGACGAAAAGTAGCAATCAGCCAACCCTGTTTGGAACACCCCTTATCTCGCCGTCTCGGAGCCCCCATGACCGATCCAAACTTTAGCGCCGACTTGAAAGACCGCCTGGAATTTGCAGGTCTTGGTGAGGAAGAGCGACGTCACCTTGCCAATCTCCAGCCGATCATCAAGCAGGCCGTGGGAGGTTCGCTTGATGCCTTTTACCACAAGGTCAAAGCCAATCCTCATACAGCGAAGTTCTTCTCCAACGATGGCCACATCGCCCATGCGAAAAGCCGGCAGGCCAATCATTGGGCAGTCATCGCGTCCGGCAAGTACGACGGCGAGTACGTAAACGCCGTCTCTGCCATCGGCCGCGTTCACGCGCGCCTCGGCCTCGAACCACGCTGGTATATCGGCGGCTATGCGATGGTTCTGGACGGCCTTGTCCGCGCGGTGATCAAGGAAGAAATGAAGGGATTTTTCCAGGACAGGAAGGCAAAGGCCCTTTCCGAAAACCTCACGGCCATCATCAAGGCCGCGCTGATCGACATGGATTACAGCATCTCCGTCTACCTGCAGGCGCTGAATGAAGAACGTGAAAAGGCGGAGGCTGAGCGCGAAAAGGCGAAGGCCGAACAGGACACAGCGCTGGCCGCGCTGGACGGGGCGCTGAAGAGCCTTGCCGACGGCGATCTCACGGCGGAACTCTGGCAGGAGCTGGCGCCGCATTTTTCCGCTCTGCGGCAGAATTTCAACTCTTCCGTCGCCGAACTGGATACCGCCATGCGGGAGGTCAATACCTCGGTCGAGCAGGTGCGTGCCGAAGTGGGCGGCATTTCATCTGCTGCCGATAACATGGCCAAACGCACCGAACAGCAGGCATCGGCCCTGGAACAGACCGCGGCGGCGCTCGAAGAGATCACTACGATTGCGACACAGTCCGCCAAACGCACGCGGGAGGTCCAGACGATCGTTCGGGAATCGGCAACGGAGACCGTTCGCTCGGGCGAGGTGGTGGAAGAGGCCGTTGCCGCCATGGGCGACATCGAACAATCTTCCCAGAAAATGACGCAGATCATCGGCGTGATCGACGAAATCGCCTTCCAGACCAATCTGCTCGCCTTGAATGCGGGTGTCGAGGCCGCCCGCGCAGGCGAACAGGGCAAGGGTTTTGCGGTCGTCGCCCAGGAAGTGCGCGAGCTTGCCCAGCGCTCGGCAGCCGCCGCCAAGGAGATCAAGGAACTGATCGACCAGTCCTCGGCCGACGTGCACCGGGGCGTCGATCTCGTCAACCAGACGGGCCAGGCCCTTGTAGGCCTTGGAGGGCGCGTAAAGTCCATCGACGAACATATCAACTCCATCGCGCAGTCGGCGCAGGAGCAGGCGTCGGGCATCAACGAGATCAATTCCGCAATCCGCAGCATGGATCAGATCACCCAGCAGAATGCCGCGCTGATGGAAGAGACCAATGCGACGGCCCAGAGCCTGGTCGGCATCAGCAACCGCCTGGCTTCGCTTGTCGCCCGTTTCAAGACGAAGGGCGCCCGGGACATGCGCGTGGAGCGGCCGCGCCTTCGAGCCTGATCTTCGAAATCCACATGGACCGCCCGGTCCCGGTCGGTTAGTGTCGGCCAATTTCCAAGGGGAGATTGCGCCATGACCGACAAGGACCGACCTTCCTGCATCGCCCATTGGGCCGAAGTCGAAAAGCCGACCGAGGGGCATTATCGGGGCGATGACGAACTGATGGGCTTTGGTGCGGCACTTGCCCGGCATTTCGGCCTGACCCGGCTCGGCATCCATCACGAGCGCCTGCCGCCCGGCCGCCGTTCCTCCTTCCCGCATGCAGAGAGCCTGGAGGAGGAATTCGTCTACGTCATCGAGGGCACGCCGGATGCCTGGCTGGACGGCGAGATCCATCGGCTGAAACCCGGCGACTCCGTCGGCTTTCCAGCGGGCACGGGGGTTGCTCATACTTTCATCAACAACACCGAAGCCGAAGTGCGGCTGCTGGTGGTCGGGGAAGCCAGCAAGCCGGAGAATCGTATTTTCTATCCGAAGAACCTGGACATGAAGCCGATCCGCTCCGACTGGTGGGATGATGCACCGGTACGCCCGCTTGGGAGGCATGACGGCATGCCCGATGCGGTGCGCGCCTGGAAGGCGGCGAAGGAAGCCAGCGATGAGTGACGAGGAAAGGCTGGTGAAGCTCGAGGAGCTTGCCGCCCATCAGGCCAAGGTGATCGAGGAACTGTCCGACCAGGTCGCCGGCCAATGGAAGGCGCTCGAGCAGGCCCGCATCAAGCTCGACCGGTTGATGGAGCGGTTCCTGGAGCTGGAGGAAGCCTCGCGGGAAGCGGCGCCGATCACCAGGCCGCCGCATTACTGAGGCGGTCAGGCGGCCGCGCGGCGGAACCGTTTCAGCGCCACATATTCCCATAGGGCGACGACAAGCAGGATCGTGCTCGCGAGTACCTGCGTGAGGAAATTCGCGATGAAGGGAACGAGCAGGAAGCAGGCGGCAAGCAGGATGATGCCGGTGACGTGCGAATAGGGGACGTAGCGTGAGGCCATGGTCTTCATCAAGGTCGTGCCGCCGAGAAACAGGATAGGGCCGCCGAGCAGTGCAAGAGCATGACTATACGATCCCGTTTCTTCGGGATGCGACAGGCTGAAATCCTCGCCGACCGCCGTCAGGATGATCCCTGCGACGATTGGCAGATGGCCGTAGGTGAAGAGCTGCTGGGCGATGATCTGCGGTTCGGCCGTCTCTTCCGCCTTGTCGGCGGCCCGCTCCTGTCCGTCGTGGAAATAGATCCACCACATGAGCACTGTGGACAGGAATGCGCAGAGCAGGACCAGCGACGTGGCTTCGATCTCCAGATGGCCGGAGGCATTCTTGCCGGTGGTGATGATGGTCTCGCCAAGCGCGATGATGACGAACAACGCGCAACGTTCGGCGAGGTGTTCTCCGCTGATATCAAGCGTTTCCTGAGGCGAGGGACCGAGCCTCGGCAGCCAGTAGCGCAGCACCGGACCGATATATTCGATGGCAAGTGCTGCAATCCACAGGATGACGCGCAGGCGCGGTTCCGAAAGACCGCCGGCGATCCAAAGGACGCTCGACAGAAAGAGCCAGACGGTGATCCTGAGGAGGGTCATGAACGAGGCGGTATCGCCCGCCTGCCGGAAGGCATAGAGCGCGAACAGCGAGCGGCCGATCTGCATGGCCGAATAGGCGAGCGCGAAGGCAAGGCCCATATCGGTAAAGGCGCGGGGAAGCGTGATCGCCAGCACGATGCCGAGGAACATCATGGCAAAGAGCAGCAGCCGGACCGGCGTGATCTCCGTGTTCAGGAGGTTGGTGATCCATGTCGTGTGAATCCAGACCCACCATAGCGCGAAGATGAAGAGAAACGTCTCGGCGGCGATGCCGAACGTGAAATCGGCGGCAAGCGTCTCGGAGAGCTGGATCAGCGCGAACACGAAAACCAGATCGAAGAAGAGCTCCGGAAAGCTCGCCCTGGTGGCTTCCTGGTCGTCCTGCCGAAGCCATTGTTGTCCGCTCTCGGTCATGCGAGCTCCCTGCGCTGGATAACCGAGGTAGATAGGGCGCTGGTCCGGACGCAGGAGGGGCAACCGTGAAAGTCGAAACGATTGACCAATGCCAACGAGGAAGCGCCTGGATATCTGGAGATCGAAAACGCGTTGGAACGGGCCACCAGCACGCTGATGGCGCTCGGTGGTTATGCCTGCAGCTGGGCAAGGCGCGGCCGCCTGCCTCTTTCTGTTCGCGATGGTACTCGCGAGTTCGTCCATCCAGTCGCCGGCATGAACGGAAAACGCCGGCCCTTTGGGGACCGGCGTATTTTCTTCGGCTCGGGCCCCGAACTCAGTTGTCGAAGAATTCCTTCATCCTGGCAAAGAAGCCGGTGGATTCCGGATTGTTCTCCTTCGACGAGAGGGATTCGAATTCCTGCAGGAGTTCGCGCTGCCGCTTGGTGAGCTTTTGCGGCGTCTCGATCTGGATCTGGATGTAGAGATCGCCCGTCTGGCTGGATCTCAACACCGGCATGCCCTTGCCCTTCAGGCGGAACTGCTTGCCGGGCTGCGTGCCTTCCGGCACCGTGACGCGGGATTTCGTTCCGTCGAGCGTCGCCACGTCGAACGTGCCGCCAAGGGCTGCCGTCGTCATGGAGATCGGCACGGCGCAATAAAGGTCCGCCCCGTCCCTTTGGAAGAACTGGTGCGGCTTCACCGACAGGAAGATGTAGAGGTCCCCCGCGGGACCGCCGCGCGTGCCGGCTTCCCCTTCGCCCTGCAGGCGGATGCGGGTGCCGTCTTCGATGCCGGCCGGGATGTTGACCGACAGAGAACGCTCTTCGGTCACGCGGCCCTGGCCGTGGCACTTGGTGCAGGGATCGGTAATCGTCTGGCCGCGGCCGTGGCAGGTCGGGCAGGTGCGTTCGACCGAGAAGAAGCCCTGGCTTGCACGCACGCGGCCCGAGCCCTGGCAGGTGGGGCAGGTCTTCGGCTGCGTGCCGGGTTTGGCGCCCGAACCGGAACAGACATCGCAGGTGATCGAGGTCGGAACCCTGATCTGCGCCGTCTTGCCGGTAAAGGCTTCTTCCAGCGAAATTTCCATATTGTAGCGAAGGTCGGCGCCGCGCTCGCGACCGCCGGCCGAGCGCCGGGCACGCCCGCCGCCCATCATCTCGCCGAAGATGTCTTCGAAGATATCGGAGAAGCCGCCGGCCGAGGAGAAGCCGGCCCCGCCGCCGCCGAAGCCGCCGCCCATTCCGCCCTGCTCGAAGGCGGCATGGCCGAATCGGTCGTAGGCCGCGCGCTTCTGGGGATCCTTCAAGGTCTCGTAGGCCTCGTTGATCTCCTTGAACTTCTTTTCGGCCTCGGCATCATCCGGGTTCTTGTCCGGGTGATACTTCATGGCAAGCTTACGGAAGGCGCTCTTCAGTTCCTTCTCGTCAGCCGTTCTGCCGACACCCAGCGTTTCATAAAAGTCTGCTTTTGCCATGGAGGTAACCGGCTCCGGAAAGGATTCCGGCTGCACGAAGGCAGCCGGATACACTGTCAACTATGGTCGAGGTCTTGCCATCAGGCAACCGGCTATCAGGCGGACTTCTTGTCGTCCTTCACTTCCTCGTAGTCGGCATCGACGACGTCGTCGTCCTTGCCGCCTTCGGAGGAAGCGCCTTCCGCCTGCTGAGCCTCATAGATGGCCTGACCAAGTTTCATGGACACTTCCATCAGGGTCTGCGTCTTCGCCTGGATGTCGTCTGCATCCGGCTCGGAAGCCTCGACGGCAGTCTTCAGGGCAGCGATGGCGTCCTCGATGGCCTTGCGGTCGGTCTCGGAAACCTTGTCGCCGTATTCCGAAAGCGACTTTTCGGTCGAATGGATCAGGCTCTCGGCCTGATTCTTGGCTTCGACCGCGGCGCGGCGCTTCTTGTCGGCTTCGGCGTTCGCTTCGGCGTCCTTGACCATCTTCTCGATCTCGGCGTCGGAGAGACCGCCGGAGGCCTGGATGCGGATCTGCTGCTCCTTCCCGGTGCCCTTGTCCTTGGCGGAAACCTGCACGATGCCGTTGGCGTCGATGTCGAAGGTGACTTCGATCTGCGGCATGCCGCGCGGAGCCGGCGGGAGGCCGACGAGGTCGAACTGGCCGAGCAGCTTGTTGTCGGCGGCCATCTCACGCTCGCCCTGCGACACGCGGATCGTCACGGCCTGCTGGTTGTCCTCGGCGGTCGAGAAGACCTGGGACTTCTTGGTCGGGATCGTCGTATTGCGATCGATCAGGCGGGTGAAGACGCCTCCAAGCGTTTCAATTCCGAGAGACAGCGGGGTCACGTCGAGGAGCAGAACGTCCTTGACGTCGCCCTGCAGAACGCCGGCCTGGATCGCGGCGCCCATGGCGACCACTTCATCCGGGTTGACGCCCTTGTGCGGCTCCTTGCCGAACAGCTGCTTGACGACTTCCTGCACCTTCGGCATGCGGCTCATGCCGCCGACGAGAACCACTTCGTCGATCTCGGCGGCGGTGACGCCGGCATCCTTGAGCGCTGCCTTGCACGGAGCAACGGTCCGCTGGATGAGGTCGTCGACCAGGCTTTCGAACTTGGCGCGGGTGAGCTTCATCGTCAGGTGCTTCGGACCGGAAGCGTCGGCCGTGATGAACGGCAGGTTGATTTCGGTCTGCTGCGAGGACGAGAGCTCGATCTTGGCCTTTTCGGCAGCTTCCTTGAGGCGCTGCAGGGCAAGCTTGTCGTTCTTGAGATCGATGCCGTTGTCCTTCTTGAACTCGGCTGCGAGATATTCGACGAGGCGCATGTCGAAGTCTTCACCACCGAGGAAGGTGTCGCCGTTGGTGGACTTCACTTCGAAGACGCCGTCGCCGATTTCCAGCACGGAAATATCGAAGGTGCCGCCGCCAAGGTCGTAGACGGCGATCGTCTTGCCGTCCTTCTTGTCGAGGCCATAGGCGAGAGCAGCCGCGGTCGGCTCGTTGATGATGCGCAGAACGTCGAGACCGGCGATCTTGCCGGCATCCTTGGTGGCCTGGCGCTGGGCGTCGTTGAAGTAGGCCGGAACGGTGATGACGGCCTTTTCGACCTTCTCGCCGAGATAGGATTCGGCGGTTTCCTTCATCTTCTGAAGAACCATCGCGGAAATCTGCGACGGAGAATACTTCTTGCTCTGGGCTTCGACCCAGGCGTCACCATTGTCGCCCTTGACGATATGATAAGGAACCAGGCCCTTGTCCTTTTCGACGGTCGGGTCTTCGTAGCGGCGGCCGATCAGGCGCTTGACAGCGAAAAGCGTGTTCGTCGGGTTGGTGACTGCCTGGCGCTTTGCCGGCTGGCCGACGAGGCGCTCGCCATCATCGGTGAATGCGACCATGGAGGGCGTGGTGCGTGCGCCTTCAGCGTTTTCGATCACCTTCGCATCCTTGCCGTCCATGATGGCGACGCAGGAATTGGTGGTGCCGAGGTCGATGCCAATTACTTTTGCCATTTCTTCTCTCTCCTTTAAGCGAACCGTCGGAACCCCGTTCAGGCATTCCCTTGACAGTTCCTCGACTGGGATGGTCTTTCAGATTTCGCAGCACCAGCTGCGGTCATGCCGCGTATATAAGGACGGGTTTTTCCGACTGCAAGGCGAGAAATCGCCTGTATCTCAGCAAATATAAGACTTTGCTCCATCCTTTTGCGAGCGCGCTTCACTGGCCCATGAGGATGTCGAAGAGCGTCGTCTGTCGCGGCTGGCCGGTGGAGCCTGTGGCGCCGACCTCACCGGGTGGAACGGGGCCGCCGCCGACTTCCCCGGGTGGAACGGCAGCGGGCGCGTCATAGGGGCCGCGATACTGACGGTAGTCGCGCCCCGGCACATCGGCAGGCGGCACGAGATTGCCATAGGTGGGGTCGTTGTAGGGGGTGCGCTCGACGGAGGCGGAGTCCTGGGCGGGAGGCCTTGGCGCCGGCGGATAATCGGGAGGAAGTTCCTCCTGCGCACGGCGGGCGGATCCGGGAAGGATGCCGGAAATAATGTCTCCGATCGTCGTCGGCTCGGACGCCGGCTGGGCTGCGGGAGGCGGCAGGACAAGCCCGCGGCCGGTGCCGAAGAGCGGCGTCGGCGTATAACCCTTCATCGCCGCCGTCATGTATTCCTTCCAGGCCCTGGCCGGCAAGCCGCCGCCCGTCACCTTCTTCATGTATGCGCCGTCATCGTTGCCGAACCAAACGCCCGTCGTCATGATGCTGGTATAGCCGACGAAAAGCGCGTCACGGAACGATTGGGTCGTGCCGGTCTTGGCGGCGGCCTGCCATCCGTCCAGCCGCGCTGCTCTGCCGGTGCCCTCGTTGATGACGCGATTCATCATGCTGTTCATCGTTGCCGCCACGGGTTCGCTCAAGACGCGCGGCGGATTGGTGTAATCGGCCTCGTACAAAACCTTTCCGTCGGTATCGAGAATGCGTCTGACGATATGCGGGGTCGCCTTGTAGCCGCCGTTCATGAAGGAGGCGTAAGCCGAGGTGAGCTCGACCAGCGACACTTCCGATGTGCCGAGCGCGATTGAGGCATTGGCCTGCAGGTCGGAATCGATCCCCAGCCGATGTGCGAGGCTCACCACGTTCTCCGGTCCGACTTCCATGACGAGCTGCGCGGCAATCGTATTGAGCGACTGCGCAAGCGCCGACGCCAGCGTGACATCACCGCGATATTTCTCGTCGAAGTTCTCAGGCGTCCATTTGCCGATCTTCACCGGCGCGTCGTTGCGGATGGAGTCCGGCCGGGCGCCTGCCTCCAGTGCCGCGGCATAGACAAAGGGCTTGAAGGCCGAGCCCGGCTGGCGCTTCGCCTTGACCGCGCGGTTGAACTGGCTTTCCGCATAATCCCGGCCGCCGACCAGCGCGCGGATCGCGCCCGTCGCATCGACGGAAACGAGGGCCGCCTGCGATGCGTTGAGCTTGCCGCCTTCCTTCTTCAGGACATCGTTCAATGCCTTCTCGGCGGCTTCTTCAAGCCTGAGGTCGACCGTGGTCTCCACGACAATGTCGACCTTCGGTTCACCGATCAGGCCCTTCACTTCGTCGACGACCATGTCGGCTGCATAGTGCTGCGCGCCGGACCAGTAGCTTTTCGCCTTGGCCGGCGGTTGCGACATGGCGGTTTTGAGGTCGCTGTCGGTGATATACCCTTCTTCGCGCATGGCGCCGAGCACGACCTGGGCACGGGCTTCCGCTGCCTGCGGATCGCGGGCAGGCGACAGGCGGGAAGGCGCTTTGAGAAGGCCGGCGAGCGTCGCGGCTTCGCCGAGATTCACGTCGCGGGCGGATTTGTTGAAATAGCGCCGGGAGGCTGCTTCCACGCCGTAGGCATTCGAACCGAAGAAGACGCGGTTCAGATACATGGCAAGAATCTGGTCCTTGCTGAACTTGTGCTCCAGCCAGAACGAGAGCAGCACTTCCTGTATCTTGCGCTCGAAAGTGCGCTCCGGCGACAGGAAAAGGTTTTTGGCGAGCTGCTGAGTGATGGTCGAACCGCCCTGGATCGGCTGGCCCGTCAGGTTGTTGACAAGCGCGCGCGCAAGGCCGAACGGATCGACGCCGAAATGCGAATAAAAGCGCCTGTCCTCGATGGCGATTACCGCCTGCGGCAGGTAGGGCGACATTTCCTCGAGCGCTAGCGCCTCGCCGCCGGTCGAACCGCGGTTGGCGATGACGGAGCCGTCGATCGCCGTGATCTTCATGTTCGGTGGACGGTCCGGGATCGACCATGTGCTGGCGGCCGGCATCTGTGCCCCATAATAAAGGACAAGCCCGCCGACGCCTATGCCGCCCCAGATCGCAAGTACGATGCACCAGTAGACGAGGGAACGCAGTGGGCCGAAGAAGCCGCCGCCTCCCCGGCGTTGAGACGCCTTCCTGCGGGAGAGGCGAGGACGTTCCGGGCGCTCGGCGCGGTCGTCTTCTCTTTCCGCTTTCGGCGGACGTCTGACAGGCCGTCCCGTGCCCACCATGCGCTCGTCCGCGTCGAGACGGATATCGTCACGCGCCCGCGGGCCCTCGAAGGACGGTTCAACGCGCCTGTCTGATCTGCCTCTGGCTGCCATGATGAGCCGGCGTACCCCCGTTACTCGCCTGTCAAAACAGGCCGTTACTCGATTGTCCGATCGCCCGGGCCTTCGCTGGACTCTAAATGCGGCGATTTAAGGAGGGGTAAAGGAAGGTTCTTTCACCACTCCAGCCATGAGAAGCTTGACATCGGTTCCGATTTATGAGAACAAAAAGAGAACAAAGGAGTTGCCGCAAAGGAAATCAAGGATGACCAGAGCCGAACAGGTGATTGAGCGCGCCATGGCCGCCGTTGCGGCATCCCGGGCAATCCGCGAGGCGGAGGCGGAGCGTCGGCGCGAGATATTCCAGAAGATTCAGGTCGCCAGCCAGCGTAAACCGAATATTCCGAAAGGTATCCAGCTTCCACTGGACCTGCATTGAGGCATCCGGGAGTTGTTTCCGGGTGGAGGTTCGGAGTTTTACTTCCCTCACCTTAAAAAAGCCGCTTCTGTATGGAAGATGCGGGCAGGGTCCGTGTTGTGATGGACTCCGCCCTGGAGGAGGGGAGGAAATGCACAAGATCGTCGAGGCGGTCGTCCGCAAAGGGGACGAGTTTGTTCCCGTTGGGCTTGTCAGTATCAGGCAGGCCCTTGAGATGCCCGAAAAGCCACCGTTTGAATTCAGCCATCCGGCTTATGAAGCCGGAAAGACGAATATATTCGTGAACCGCGAAACTCTTTCGAAATTGATGTAATTGGCCCGGCGTGAGCGACGGAGCAGGGAAAATGGCAGGATAATGGCACTCGAAGACGAAAATTCGTGATTTCGGGTTCATTGCATTGCGGGGTAACCTGCTCTCGCAACCACAGCGAAAGGAGAATGACATGAAGACATTTCTCGTAATCGCCGCAGTGCTTGGTCTGTCGTCATCCGCAGCCCTTGCGGAATGCCCCAACCATAATGTGACGGCCTCCGCGAAGGTGGACAGGGAGGTTACCACGGCGAGCATCGCAATTCCGGCAACGGGCGCGCACAATGAACAGGCTGCGGTGCTGAAGCGCCAGCAGGCCGAAGGACAGAAGACCGAAGCCACCGAATAGTCGCGGCCCGCGCCGGCCCCCCGCACGGCGCGGGTTCATCGTGCTTGCAGGAGAAACCGGCCGTCCCGCCCGGGTGCCGTCTCCATAAGGAGATGGCCATGGGCAAAAGCCTCTCGATGCCGGCTTGACGCAAGCAGGGCCGCAGAGCATGTCGCGCGCAAAAGTGTGCAGCAGTTTGCGATAACGATATGCGGAAACAGGGAGCTGAAGCGGGTCAAGCGAATCTGGAAGATCGCGGCGTGCTCTAGGTGGAAATCCCTACGCGTCTACCCTAATAATCTACCCCTCTTTAATTGTTGTTGCCAATTTATTAGGAAAGTCTCACGTTAGGCGGCCTCCGGTCGGAGACCTTGTCGCTCCTCGGGTGGCGGCAAGTTCGACGCAAGTCTGTCGCAAAAAGCCGCCGATGATCGTCTCCGGTTTTCTTGCGAAACAGGCCGAAGGGATATGTTTGCCGATCGGACGAGATGTAGCGAGGTCCTATGTCTGCACATTCGATGTCTACACAAATGATCCGCAAGCCTGTCAATCCGGATCAGCTCAACCTGCTGCAGCAGGTTTTTGACCAGGCCTGCGCTGAGCACCGGATCGACAAGACCAGCCCCGACGCCGAAGCGCTCGCGCTGATCCTCGTGAACTCCCTGCAAAAAGGCTCGGATGACAAGGAAAAGCTGGCGGCATTAGCCGAGGCCCTGGCCAAAAGCCGGTAGGCTCTTTTCCTGAAAAGAGGAACCTATCCGGCCTTCCGCAGTTGACCGATCTCTCGATCAACCCACAAGGAGGCCGGTATGGCAGAGCCAGTCAGAAATAGGTCGTCTTTCGACCACGAGCCCAGCGAAGACTTCGGCAACGAGATTGCAACCCTGCGCTCCGAGATCGCCAGCCTGCGCGAGCTTTTCGCTGAAAAGACCGGCATGGCCTACGGCAAGATCGCAGAACGTGCCAGCGGTGCGGCAAGTTACGTCCAGCACGAGGCCTCTTCGGTCGCAGGCACGATCAGGGAACATCCTGCCGCCACGACCACCCTCTTTACTCTGATCGGCGCGATCGGCTTTGCGATCGGTTATGTCGTCGCGACCGCCGCGGCCGACAGCAAACAGGCGTGGTACCGTCGTTATATCAACGACCGCTTCTAGCAAAAGAGGAAGTCGTTTCCGGATGGCAGGTGCGGAAAGACCGGAAACTGAAAGCGTGGCCCGTGACGCGGCGCGCTTTCAGGAGGTTGCTTCGCCGTTCGATGCCGGGTCCTGGCTGACATCGACCCAGATTGCTCCGGTCAGGTCCGCCATTTGGTCCGGGCCGATGCGGACGGCGGCGTTGATCGCGCCCGCCGCCGGCACGACTTCGGAAAATTTTCGGAGCGAGACGTCGCAATAGACCGGCACCGGCGTTGCAAGTCCGAACGGGCAGACGCCGCCGACCGGATGGCTGGTGATCGCCATGACCTCTTCGCTGCCGAGCATCCGCGGCTTTGCGCCGAAACGATCCCGGAATTTCCGGTTGTCGAGCCGGCTTGTGCCTGACATGACGACAAGCGCCGTCGATTCGCCCGCGCGCACGCAGATCGTCTTGGCGATCTGTTCAGGTGCCACGCCATGGGCTTCGGCAGCAAGCGCCACCGTGGCGGAACTTTCCTCGGTGACGATGACTTCGATATCGGGAGCGCGGGTGGCGAAGAAGGCGCGGACGGATTCGAGACTCATGAGCGAAACATGGCCCAGGAAAAGGCGTATCGCAAGCAAGGAAGAAAGCTATGCAATTCTTGCATTGCTGCGGTGCAAAATTTTGGCTGTTTTTTGAGCTTCAATCCTGTATAACCAAATCATCGACGGGCGCACTCCTCCTCCCAAGCGCCCACGATGGGACCAGCAACACCTCCTCCTCCCGGTTGTTGGTCAGTTTCAGAAGCCCGGCGCACCTCCTCCCGCGCCGGGCTTTCTGCTTTTGGCGAAGCTGACGGCTTCTTATTTCAAGACATCTGCAAGTGTCAGCCGGCCTTGACGCGTGCCGCTGCGGGCACTAAATCCTCGACTATCGATATTTGTTTGATAGCCAGCACTTGGCTCATTTGCCTCGCCTGCGACGATCTCTCCTTCAAATACGAAACTTTCAACGTTCCTATGCGCCTAGGCGCGGAATAGTCGGTCATTTGCAAGAGAAAGGCATCGTTATGGCGACCGGTACTGTAAAGTGGTTCAACGCAACCAAGGGCTATGGCTTCATTCAGCCGGACGACGGTTCGCAGGACGTCTTCGTTCATATCTCCGCTGTGGAGCGCGCTGGCCTCGGTCAGCTCAAGGACGGGCAGAAGCTCTCCTACGAACTCGTCAGCGACAAGCGTTCGGGCAAGGTTTCGGCGGATCGCCTCCAGGCGGCCTGATCAGCGCGACAACCGACGCTTTTCGAAAGGCCGGCTTGTCCGGCCTTTTTTGATGTTTCCAGTTCGTCTCTTGCAGAAGCTGATGATCATCCCCATCTGTTGCTCAACAGCATTTCCGACGCACCGCATGGTCGGGGCTTGAGAAGGCCTGTCGATGATGTGTGTAACGGCAAATACGGGCGACCGTGCCGTCTCTAAAATGGTTTTCATGTCCGCGTTAACGGAATGTTTTCCATTTGGCGAGACGATGACCGCTGGAGCCGGAGTGATCTTACTGAAGATCGCAAGCGGCCGCGTCGGAAATGCTTGCCCCCATTTCGAGTGACCACGGATGTACTGGCACCGGTGAATGGGGTGGAAAGGTCGGGCTCGCCCGGCCTTTTTGTTTTTCAGACCCTGCCGCTTCCGCGGCAGGGTCTTTTCATGTCTTCGGAGTTACTTCGCAAGCGCTTCGATGATGCGCGCCCAGGAGCGGATGCCCTTGTGGAAGGACTTCAGGTCGTATTTCTCGTTCGGCGAATGAATTCGGTCGTCGCTGAGGCCGAAGCCGACGAGCAGTGACTCCATGCCGAGCATCTTCTGGAAATCCCCGACGATCGGGATCGAGCCGCCGACGCCGACGACGAGCGCCGGCTTCGCCCATTCTTCCGTAAGGGCGGTTTTGGCCTTGGTCAGCACAGGAGAATCATAGGCGAGCTGGATTGCCGGCGAACCGCCATGTTTCAGGAATTCCACCGAGCAATCGGCCGGGATCTTCGAGCGAACATAAGCGCGGAAGCTCTCGCGGATCTTTTCCGGGTCCTGTCCACTGACGAGGCGGCAGGAGACCTTTGCCGATGCCTTCGAGGCGATGACGGTCTTGAACCCCTGACCCTCGTAGCCCCCACTGATGCCGTTGATCTCGCAGGTCGGCCGCGCCCAGAGGAGCTCGAGCAGCGAACGACCCTTTTCGCCGGCGAGTTCGGAAAGACCGACTTCGCCGAGGAAATCGCTGCGGCTGTTGCCCAGCGCTTCCCATGACGACTTGATGTTGGAGGGAGTTTCTTCGACGCCGTCGTAGAAGCCTTCGAGCGTCACGCGACCGGTTTCGTCATGCAGGCCGCCGAGGATCTTCGAGAGAATCTGGATGGGGTTGGCTGCTGCGCCGCCATACATACCGGAATGCAGGTCGCGATTGGCGGCGGTGATGATGACTTCCTCGCCGACCAGGCCGCGCAGCGAGGCTGTAATTGCCGGTGTATCCGCGTCCCACATACCGGTATCACAGACGAGCGCGTAGTCGGCCTTCAGCTCGTCGGCATGAGCTTCGAGGAAAGGCTTCAATGAGGGCGAGCCCGATTCTTCTTCCCCTTCGAAAAGCACGGTAACCCGCACCGGCAGGTTGCCGTGCACGTCCTTGTAGGCGCGGCAGGCCTCCACGAAGGTCAGGAGCTGGCCTTTGTCATCGGAAACGCCGCGACCGGTGACGATCTTGCGGCCGTTGCCGAGGTCCTTGACCTTAGGGTCGAAGGGGTCGTCTTCCCAGAGCTCGATCGGGTCGACCGGCTGCACGTCGTAATGGCCGTAGAAGAGCACGTGCGGCGCATCGGTCCTCGCGCCCGGATGATGGCCGACGACCATGGGATGACCGCTCGTATCGCGCACAGAGGCTTCGAAACCGATATTTTCAAGCTCCGCCATCAGCCATTCGGCCGCCTTGCGACAATCGTCCTTGAAAGCGGGATCGGTGGAGATCGACCGGATGCGGACAAGGCCGAACAGGCGTTCGAGGCTGGCTGTAAGGTTCTGGTCGGCGCGGTCGAGAACGGAGGAAAGATCAGTCATGAAGAGATCCTGTCTTTGAAATGTGAGACCCTGAAGCCTCTCGGAAGCGGGTCTCTTGGAAAACGTGTCAATCGTTACGGCGTCCGACTGTGTTAGCAAGCCTCCGCGGGTCGGCACAATGGCAAAGAGGAAAACTGCGGCCACAGATGGGAAGCCTGCCGGGAGAGGCTAAGGTTTCCGCGCGTTCTCGACGATCATTCGCATGTACTCGATCATCAGCTCCCGTTCGAAGCGCTTGAAGCCGGAAAAAAGGGCGGCATCCGCTTCGGCTGCAGCTTCCACGGCCTGGACCTCGAGATCGCGGCCAAGCTGGGTGAGTGTGATGATCTGCGCCCGGCGATCACCGGGGTGGGGCGCGCGCTGGATGAGCCTATCCCGTTCCATCCGCGAAAGCGTATTCGCAAGCGTCGCCTGCTCCACGTCCAGCCTGTCAAGGAGTTGCTTCTGGGTAAGCCCGTCCTCCTGCCAGAGTTCGAGCAGGACGGGGAATTGGCCCGGGGAGAACCCCAGTGCCATCGACCGGCTCTGCAGGGAGCGTGCAAAACCCTTGGCCAATTGACTGGCCAGATAGGTGGCAGAATGCCGACGGTCGAATGTCATAATCTAGGTCTCCATCCCCTCCCTTGATGCGCCCTTCGAGATGTAAATCCTACAGATATATCGCACGCCATGCTTTCGCCAAGCCTGTGCGAAGACATGCAGGATGACAAGTTTTTCGTTCTCAGGAAAATGAAAAACCGCCATGGCCGGGAGGGGACAGCCATGGCGGTTCTGATGGAGGGGCAAAGACCCGGAGAGGGGGATAGGTCTTTGCCCGGTCTGGTGCGGCGGGGGACAGGCCGGCTGCCAGACTGCGGCGTGATCAATCGCCGGTACACATGAGATGTGAGGCTGAATGCGGCTTTTCAAGGGAACCGTCTATTACAAATCAGTAACGTTCGGGTGAGGATCGGAAGCCGGGCGACAGGCGAAGTTTTCATGGACGGATGAAATGCCTCACGCTATTCCTTTGGCCCATGAAAAAAGGCGATCATCTTTTCCTTGTCGACGGTTCCGGCTTCATCTTCCGTGCGTTCCACGCGTTGCCGCCGCTCACTCGTAAATCCGACGGCCTGCCGGTCGGCGCCGTCTCCGGCTTCTGTAACATGCTCTGGAAGCTGCTGACCGATGCGCGTGACACATCCGTCGGTGTGACGCCGACGCACTTCGCGGTCATCTTCGATTATTCCGCGAAGACCTTCCGCAAGGACATCTATGACGCCTATAAAGCCAACCGGCAGGCGCCGCCTGAAGAGCTCATCCCGCAATTCGGGCTGATTCGCGAGGCCACCCGCGCCTTCAACCTGCCTTGCATCGAGACGGAAGGTTTCGAGGCGGACGACATCATCGCCACCTACGCGCGTCAGGCCGAGGCGATCGGAGCCGACGTGACGGTCGTCTCCTCAGACAAGGACCTGATGCAGCTCGTGACGCCGATGGTCCACATGTATGACAGCATGAAGGACAAGCAGATCGGCATTCCGGACGTCATCGAGAAATGGGGTGTGCCGCCGGAAAAGATGATCGACCTCCAGGCCCTGGTCGGCGATTCGGTGGACAACGTGCCGGGTATTCCGGGCATCGGTCCGAAGACGGCCGCACAGCTTCTCGAGGAATTCGGCGATCTCGATACGCTGCTTGCCCGTGCCGGCGAGATCAAGCAGGTGAAACGGCGGGAAAACATCGTTGCCAATGCCGACCAGGCGCGCTTGTCGCGCCAGCTCGTGTCACTCAGGACCGACGTGCCGCTCGACCTGGCCCTCCATGCGCTGGTGCTGGAGCCGCAGAACGGCCCGAAGCTGATCGCCTTCCTAAAGGCCATGGAGTTCACCACGCTGACCCGGCGCGTGGCGGCGGCCTGCGATTGCAATGCCGAGGAGATCGAACCGGCCGTCCTGAAGATCGAATGGGGAGAGAGGGCCCGCGGACCGGATCTCGATGCCGGGGTTCCGGCGAAAGCGCCGATCGATACCGGCGAGGCCGCGGCCGAAGCGCCGGCGAGTCTCCCCAAGGCGGCCATCGCAAAGGGTGTCGGGGCTGCAACGCCCGCCGAACTGGCGCAGGCCCGCATCGAGGTTTTTGCCAAGGCCAAGCTCGACCCGAGTTGCTATGTGACGGTCCGCGATGTCGAGGTGCTCGACGACTGGATCCGGGCGGCGCAGGAGACAGGCCTCGTCGGCTTCGATACGGAAACCACTTCCCTTGATCCGATGCAGGCGGAACTCGTCGGCTTCTCGCTGGCAATCGCCGACAATACCGATAATCCGACCGGCCTTGCCGTTCGTGCGGCCTATGTGCCGCTGATCCACAAGACGGGAGTGGGTGACCTGCTCGGCGGAGGACTTGCGGAGAACCAGATTCCGACATCCGAGGCGCTTGCCCGCCTGAAACCGCTGCTTGAAGATCCATCGGTCCTCAAAGTTGCCCAGAACCTGAAGTTCGATTATCTGGTGATGAAGCGCCACGGCATCACGGTCGAAAGCTACGACGACACGATGCTGATGTCCTATGTCTTGGAGGCCGGCAAGGCCAACCACGGCATGGACGCGCTTTCGGAACGCTGGCTGAACCACAAGCCGATTGCCTTCAAGGATGTCGCCGGCAGCGGCAAGTCGGGCGTGACTTTTGACTATGTCGACATCGACAAGGCGACAGCCTATGCGGCGGAAGATGCCGATGTGACGCTGCGCCTCTGGATGGTCTTGAAGCCGCAACTGGCTGCCATGGGTCTGACCACCGTCTACGAACGGCTGGAACGGCCGCTGGTCGAAGTCCTGGCGCGCATGGAAGAGCGCGGCATCACGATCGACCGGCAGATCCTCTCGCGCCTTTCCGGCGAGCTTGCCCAGAAGGCGGCTGCTTTCGAAGACGAAATCTATCAGCTCGCGGGCGAGAAGTTCACCATCGGCTCGCCGAAGCAACTCGGTGATATCCTGTTCGGCAAGATGGGCCTGCCGGGCGGAGCCAAGACCAAGACCGGCCAATGGTCGACGTCGGCGAGCGTGTTGGAAGACCTTGCGGCTACAGGCCATGAACTGCCGCGCAAGATCGTCGACTGGCGGCAGCTCACCAAGCTGAAGTCCACCTATACGGATGCGCTGCCGGGCTATGTCCATCCCGAGACGAAACGGGTCCATACCTGTTATTCGCTGGCGTCCACCACGACCGGGCGCCTTTCGTCCTCCGAGCCGAACCTGCAGAACATCCCGGTACGCACGGCGGAAGGACGAAAAATCCGCACGGCGTTCATCTCGACGCCCGGCCACAAGCTCGTCTCGGCCGACTACAGCCAGATCGAGCTGCGCGTGCTCGCCCATGTCGCCGATATTCCGCAATTGCGGCAAGCCTTTTCAGACGGTATCGACATCCATGCCATGACCGCGTCCGAAATGTTCGGCGTGCCGGTGGAAGGCATGCCGAGCGAGGTTCGCCGCCGCGCCAAGGCGATCAATTTCGGCATCATCTATGGCATTTCCGCCTTCGGGCTTGCCAACCAGCTCGGCATCGAACGTTCGGAAGCGGGCGACTACATCAAGAGATATTTCGAGCGCTTCCCGGGCATCCGCGACTATATGGAGAGCACCAAGAGTTTTGCGCGAGAGAACGGCTATGTGGAGACGATCTTCGGCCGCCGAGCGCATTATCCGGAGATCAAGTCCTCCAATCCCTCCGTGCGGGCATTCAACGAACGGGCATCGATCAACGCTCCGATCCAGGGTTCGGCAGCGGATATCATCCGCCGCGCCATGGTGAAGATGGAGCACGCGCTCGCGAAAGCGGGCCTGTCGGCGCGCATGCTCCTGCAGGTGCACGACGAATTGATCTTCGAAGTCGAGGATGAGGAGATTGAACGGACGCTGCCGGTGATCATTTCGACCATGGAGCAGGCGGCCATGCCGGCGATTGCCATGAAAGTGCCGCTGAAGGTGGATGCGCGTGCGGCGGGCAACTGGGACGAGGCTCACTGAGACGATTGGGCTCAGTGCTCGCGCGGAGAATCCGGGTAGAGGGAGAGGAGTGCCGTCGAAAGCAGTTGGTCGGCATAGGAACGGGCGGAAAGCCGTGCGTCCGCTGTCATTCCCATTTCGTCGCACCTCTGGCGCACGGTCTCCAGCACCAGACTGGCAATGCCGCGGGCATGCCCGACATCGGCATCTTCAGACGTGTCCATGGCCAATGCCAGCGCGGTCATGGAGAGGATTTCGAGAACGACGACACGCGCCTCAAGGTCGGTTGCCGCTCCGGCACGTCGCTGTCCGTCAATCGGTTTGGTCTGATCCATGCTTTGCCCTTTCGCCCACGGGAAAGCAAATAGAGCCATGCGGAGGACTTTAAAGCATTGTTGGAAGGGTTTTCGCGAATTATCTTCCGAACGCAACACAACGATGGAGCGCCTCGACCATGGCCTTGCCTGCCATTTCGATCGAGCAGCTGTTATCGACCGTCATGACCTCATAATCGCCTTCGACCGAAAGCGAGCTACGCTCAAGCCGGCGAAGGATTTCTTCCCGCGTCTCCCGGCCACGTCCCTCCAGACGGGCGGCAAGCACATCGAGGCTCGCTGTCACGTTGATCACGATGAGCCGTGAATATGCCGCCTTGAAACGGCCGAGGGCGGAGCGGGAACCATTGGCAACGACGAGCCATCCCTGGTCGACTGCCTCCTTCGTCTCGACGGGGATGCCGTAGCGTAAGCCATGCGCACCCCAGGACACGGCAAAACGGCCGGCCTTTTCAAGCGCTTCGAATTCGGCTTCCGACACGCTGTCATGGTCCTCGCCGCCGGCGGCTGCATCGCGGGTGATGACCCGCCGCACGAAGATGACTTCGTCGCGCCCCTCGAAGAACCGGGCGGCATAGGCCATCAACGTGTCCTTGCCGGCGCCGCTCGGACCGACGACGGCGACCATGCAGCCACGTGAGACCGGTTCGGCCCCTGTCGGCCTCGCGTCCATCAGGCTACCCGCCGTCCTTCCCGCCAGACCGCTCGGGCGACCGGAACACCCTCCATGCGGTGGACGCGCACGACATCGGCGCGCAGCCCGGTCGCGATCCGGCCGCGATCATCGAGGCCGACGGTGCGGGCCGGCGTCGCGGTCACCATGGCGAGCGCCTTCGGCA
Source organism: Neorhizobium petrolearium (assembly GCF_029854435.1). Taxonomy (NCBI): domain Bacteria; kingdom Pseudomonadati; phylum Pseudomonadota; class Alphaproteobacteria; order Hyphomicrobiales; family Rhizobiaceae; genus Neorhizobium; species Neorhizobium petrolearium. The sequence goes on from NZ_CP123000.1 coordinate 5,357,526, forward strand.
GGGCAATGCCTTCCACTTCGTCAGCCAGCACGAAGGGTGCGTGCAGCAGGCTGAGCGGCACGTAATCGGAAGAAAGCACGTCGAGCACGCCCCGTTCGGCGAGATCGCGGGCAGCGATATTGCCGGAGTGGGACTTGCCGCGCACGATGTTCGGGGCGCCCATCAGCACGCTCATGCCGGCCTCGTGCGATGCCTTGGCCGCATCGAAGCTGGTCGGGAATTCCGCGAGCCTGACGCCGTTTTCGATCGCCTCGTCCACATGGGTGAGCGTTGCATCGTCATGGCTTGCGACCGTGATGCCCCGCTCGGCGCAGACTTTGGAGATGGCGCTACGGTGCGGCCCCGAATTGCGGGCCGACTCCCCCTGGCGCTTGGCCACGAAGGCGGCAAAGGCCTCGTCGCTGAGACCCCGCTTCGTCTGGTAATAGAGGGTATACTGGTCCATCGTCTGGAATTGCCGCTGGCCCGGCGCATGATCCATCAGCGAAACAAGCCGGACATGCGGATCGTTCTCGAAATCGACAAAATGCTCCATGCAGTTGTCGGCCGAGACCTCGCAGCGCAGGTGGATGAAGTGTTCCGAACGCAGCCGGCCTTGCCGGCCGGCAGCCTGGATGGCATCGGCCATTTCGCGCATCTCACCCCTGACAAAGCCGCCGTCTTCATCCGCGCCCATGCGCAGGCAGTCGAAAACGGTGGTGATGCCGGAGGTCGCGACCTGAGCGTCATGCGCCTGGATTGCGGCCGTCGTGTTCCAGCGCACGCCCGGACGGGGCGAATAGTGCTGTTCCAGATGGTCGGTATGCAGCTCGACAAGGCCGGGGATCAGGTAGTCGCCCTCGAAATCCTCGCCGACCCGGACACTGCCTTCGGAAATGTCTGCGATCCTGCCGTCACGGATCTGGATGGTGCCGTGCATCGTGCCGTCCTCCAGCACGATACAGGCATTGGTGAGGACGAGTTCGGCGGTCATGATGCGATCTTTCTATTCTCGGAAACGGGCGCGAGCGGAAGCCAGCGATGGACGGTGAAGGGCGCGCCCCGCTCGGTCTCGATGAAGAGCGCAAGCCCGTCGATCGTGAGCGGCGCGTTTGCAAACTCGGAAAAGCGGCGGTCCAGCTCTTCCCGCATGGCCGGTGCATATTCGGATGGCACCTGACCGGTCAGCGTCATGTGGAAGCGGAATTCGTCCATGACGTAAGGATAACCCCAGCGGTCGAGGTTGGCGCGGTGCGTGGCGCTCATGGTCTCCGGTTTGCGCCGCGCGATATCCGCATCCGAAAGCGGAGCGCGGAAAGATTCGAATTCCTCGACGACACGGGCGGCGAAATGCTGGAGATCGGGATAGACCGTGTCGGGAACGAGCGCGAAGAAACGCCCGAGCTGCCCGACGATGACGTTCGGAATGTCGAATGCCGGAGTGTCTGCGGCGAAGCGCTCGACGGCGGCCACCAGTTGCGCCTCGGTCTGGTCCGGATGCAGCTCGAACGGCGCCTTGAGCGTCGCATGGAAGCCGTAGCGGCGCGGATCGGCGGTCAGCTCATGGATAGTGTCCCTGGCCAAACCGTCCGCCTCCGGCGTCGGGAACGTCTCGCCGGTAAAGGCGTCGCGGCCGAGCCACTGCGTCGCCGCTTTCGTCAGCGGATTGGTTTCGGCGGGCGAAAAGTAAAGAGCATAGCGCAAGACAGGATTCCGGAATCAGAAGAAGCCGGCGGAAGACTACCCCGCCGCCTCACGTCAAAACAGGACCTCCGGCTAAAAGATTTCCATGACAGAATGATGATGCCGGCTGTTCAATGGTTCGTTTTACCGATGAGCCGGGAGCGCAGGGCATTCGAAATATTGTCGAACAGGAAGACGACGATCAGGATCAGCACCACCATATAGGCGACGTTCTCCCAGTCGGAATTGGTGCGCATCGCCTCCCAGAGCTTGAGGCCGATGCCGCCGGCTCCGACCGCGCCGATGACGGTGGCGGACCGGATATTGGACTCCCAGAAATAGAGCGCCTGCGACATGAAGACCGGCATGACCTGCGGCACGACGCCGAAGCGCTGCACGGCGGACGGCGGCGCCCCGACGGAGCGCACGCCCTCGCGTTGCTTGTCATCGATATTCTCCAGCGCTTCCGAATAGAGTTTGCCGAACGTGCCGGTATCGGTGAAGAAGATCGCCGAGATGCCGGCAAGCGGCCCGGGACCGAAGGCGCGGGTAAAGAACAGCGCCCAGATCAGCATGTCCACCGAGCGCAGGAAGTCGAAGAAGCGCTTGGTGATCTGGTTCACCGGCCGGTTGCGCAGGATGTTACGGGCGGCGATGAACGACAGCGGAAAGGCGAGCATCGTGGCGAACAGCGTGCCGATGAAAGCCATGACGACCGTCTGCAAAAGCTTGGTCCACACGTCCAGGTGCTGCCAGGACGGATTGTAGAGGATGTCGTTCCAGGCGAGCGACAGGTTGCTGCGCGACGGATCGAGCCGTTCGCCGGAGATGACGAGGCCCGCCACCTCGCCGGCGGATTTCCCGAAGAAGACGGAATTGGTGTCGAAGAAGAAGTTCTCCCAGCCGAGGAACCGCTTGCGCACGCGCACCCGCTCCGCGGATATTTCCGCCCAGCCGGAGAAGCCGAAATAGGCGACCACGCGAGCGCCCGGAGACCGTTGCTCGGCCCATTCGGGCAGGGGGCCGTCCGCGCGCACCTCGCCGGACGTGCGGTCGAGAATGAGGGTGACGGTTTCCGTGCCGCGTGTGAGAACGACCTCGTCCGGTTTCACGTCGATCGTGCGCGATGTCCCCAGTGTGACGAACGCATGCGTCACGATCTCTTCCTTGCGTGTCTGGCTGGCGGTCGCCGCTTGCGGGGCGGCCTGCCCCGGCTTCTGTGCCTGCGCCATGAAGCTGAAGCTGGATGAGGGGGCCGCGGACCGGGTGGAGGGTGCCGCCGGAGCCTCGATCGTGCGGGTTACCGTTTCGCGCGTGGCCTCGAGCCAGTCAGGGTTCGGATTGGGGCCAATCGGGTCGAAACGGGGATAGCTGATCCGCATGGCGCCGTCCGCGTCGATCTCGATATCCGGGCGGATTTCGTAGGAAATCCAATCGGCCAGATAGCTGCCGGCAATCCCCCAGTTGGCATCGTTGATGACCTTGCCGACCGCGAAGAACCACCAGGAGAAAACCAGATAGACGGCAAACGAGAACACGATGATGGGAATGTGAAACCGTTGCCACAGGGTGCGCCTGAATATCTCGGGGTGGCGCTTCGCCAGCATTTCCATCTCGGCGGTATTGAGAAGAGTCATGGTGGCACCCGGTCAGATCACGTGGAAGGCCTGCTCGCCGACCAGTCTGCGGCGGAGCCAGGCGGAAAACTGGTCGACGGCGATGATCGTCAGAAGCAGCAGGAGGATGATCGCGAGCGTCTTCGCCTCGTGACCGCGTCCGATCGACAGGCGGAGTTGTTCGCCGATGCCGCCGCCGCCGACGGCGCCGATGATGGTCGAGGCCCGGACGTTGATCTCCAGGCGCAGCAGGAAGTAGCTCATGAAATTCGGCATGACCTGCGGCACCATGCCGAACCAGGCCCGCTCCACCCAGTTCGCGCCCACGGCCTTCAGGCCTTCCTCCGGCTTCATGTCGGCGTTTTCGATCACTTCGAAGAACAGCTTGCCAAGCGCACCGATGGTGTGGATCGCAACAGCGATCACCGCCGGCAGCGGCCCGAGAGACAGGATCGCCAGGAAGAAGCCGGCGAGCACCACTTCCGGGAAGGCGCGCAGGATTTCCATGAACCGGCGTGCCGTACCGCGTATCCAGACATTGGTGGTCATGTTGCGGGCGGCGAGAAATGACAGGAGAAATCCGAAAACCAGCCCGATCAGCGTGGCCAGAAGCGCGATGTTGAGCGTTTCCGCCATCTTGTAGAAATATTCGGGTATGTAGATGCTGCCGGTCACATATTGGCGGCCCTCCACATAGTCGTATTTCATGCTGCCGTCGTAATAGGGCGATGGAAGGTCGAATAGCGCCCGCCAGATTTCCATCCCGTCCCGCGGTACGAGCTCGCCGACGAAGTCGAAGAAATGCGGCAGCCGGTCGAAGAACTTGCCGGCATTGGTCTCGTTGGCGAACCACAGCGAGCCTGAAACCGTGATCAGCAGGATGACTGCGGTCAGCACGGTATAGAGGCGGCGCTGGCCCGCAAGCTGCTGCCAGTGGCGCTCGACCATCAGCCCGTTGTCGGTCAATCGCGGCTGCGATACGGAAGTCGGCATATGCTTTCCCTGATCCCGGCAGGCAAGATAAGGCCGTCGAGCGGATATCCGTTCGACGGCCGCTTCATCGGGCTTTATCAGCCGCCGATCGTTGCCTTGCGGGCGTCGACGATAGGCTTGTAGAAGTCGGCATTCACTTCGGCGAAGCCGGTAAAGTCACCGCCCTGAACGGCGGAGAAGCAGGCCGGATCGGCCTTCGGCAGATCCATCATGAACTGCTTGAACTTGGCCTTCATGTCGGCATTCATGGACGTGCGGACGACGACCGGGCCGTTCGGGATGAGCGGCGATTTCCAGAGCTCGACGAGGTCGTCCATGTTGAGGATGCCCTTGTCGACCATCTTGCGCAGGTTGCCGGACGAATAGCCGTCCTTGAATTCGCCGACGCCCGAGCCCCAGGTCGTGCCGGCAGCAAACGTGCCCTTGACGACTTCGAGAACGAGGTTCTCGTGACCGCCGCCAAAGCCGGTTTCGCTGAAATATTCCTTGACCGGTGCGCCGATGGCTTCCGGAAGGGTAACGGTCGGGATGAGGAAGCCGGACGTGGAGTCCGGATCGGCAAAGCCGAGCTTCTTGCCCTTCATGTCGGAGAGCTTGGTCATGCCCGAATCCTTCCGGGCGACCATGATGGAGTAGTAGCCCATCGATCCGTCGGTCTGGACCGTGGTCAGGATCGGCTCGACGGCGGCCGGATTGGCAAGGTAGACCTTGGCATAGGCTGAGGCGCCAAGCTCGGCATAGTCGAGCGTGCCGCCGAGCAGGCCCTGAACGACGCCGTCATAGTCGGCGGCCGGGAAGAGCGAGACTTTTTCGACGCCCAGAGCGGCCGGCAGCTTGTCGACCATGCACTGGAAATTGCGCAGGCGGTCGGCTTCATTCTCGCCGCCCAGAATGCCGATGCGGAATTCCTTGAGGTCTTCGGCCGCAGCGGAACCGGCGACCGCGATGAGTGCGGCCGCTGTGAGAAGGGCTTTCTTCAACATGAGTTCATCTCCTGGTTTTCCGGGGTTACCGGAAGCTTGGTTCAGAAAGGGTGCCCTTGACGCGGGCAGACGATCCTGGTGCGGCTCAGGCCCTGGCGGTCGCCAGTGCCTCGATGCCGGCAGATAGCGGCTTGCCGGCGGGGCTTGCTGCGCCGGAAATGTCGATGCTGGTGGATGTCATGGTTTCATCGATGCCGGCACCGTCCCTGTCGGAGCCGTAGATTTCGCGCACTGCCGCCGCCGTCAGCTCCTGCGGCGGACCGTCGAAAACGACATGGCCCGCTGCCATGCCGATGATGCGTTCGCAATAGTTTCGCGCCGTATCGAGCGTATGCAGGTTGGTGATGACGGTAATGCCTTCGCGCTCGTTGATGTCGCGAAGCGCATCCATTACGATCTTGGCGTTGAGCGGATCGAGCGATGCGATCGGCTCGTCGGCGAGCACCATTTTGGGATCCTGCATGAGCGCACGGGCAATCGCGACCCGCTGCTGCTGCCCGCCCGACAGAGTTCCGGCCCGTTGCAGCGCCGTCTGTTCGATGCCGAGACGTTCCAGGGCGGCGATCGCCATGAGCCGCTCTTCCCGGCTGAAGATGTTGAGAAGGCTCGTCACCGTCGAACGGTGATTCAGCCGGCCGAGCAGCACATTGGTGAGCACATCCAGGCGCGGCACCAGGTTGAACTGCTGGAAGATCATCGCGCAGTCACGCTGCCAGTTGCGGAGCGCGGCACCCTTGAGCGAGGACACCTCGATACCGCCAAAATGGATGGAGCCGGAGCTTGGGTCCTGAAGGCGGTTGATCATGCGCAGGAGGGTGGATTTGCCGGCGCCGGAGCGGCCGATGACGCCGACCATCTGGCCCTGGGGAATTTCCACGCTCACGGCATTGACCGCGATACGATCGCCAAAACGGCGGGTGACCTTCCTCAGTTCGAACTTCATGCTCTCTTGCCCGTCCAACCCTGTTATACAGTTTCGATTAGCGGGGGTTCATGAAGCCTGAATGTCGGTTTTATGTCGGTATTGTTACAATCCCCCGGTGTTTGTAACGGTTGTGTTACGCCGCATGGCGGGACAGGAATTCTTCCGCTGAAAGTGCCCGGAAATCCTCAAGTGCGGCTCTCAATTTCAGGTGGTCCCAATCCCACCAGGCGAGCCTGTCCATGGCCTCGCCGACCGCTTTTGTAAAGCGCTCGCGAATGAGTTTAGCCGGCACGCCGCCGACGATCGTGTAGGGCGCGACATCCTTCGAGACGACCGCACCGGCGCCGATCACCGCGCCGTTGCCGACGGTGACGCCGGGCAGGACGGTTGCGCCATGGCCGATCCAGACGTCATGCCCGATCACGACGCGATGGTCGCGCCGCCATTCAAAGAAGCTTTGTTCGTTTTCCGCGTCGTCCCAGTAATTTGCAGCGCGGTAGGTGAAGTGATGCAGCGTCGCCCGCCAGGTGGGGTGATTGGTGGCGTTGATGCGCACGGAAGCGGCCATGTTGACGAACTTGCCGATCGTCGCGCACCAGATCGACCCGTCCTGCATGATGTAGGAATAGTCGCCGATCTCGGCCTCGTCGATGCGGCAGCGTTCGGAGACTTCCGTATAGCGGCCTAGCGTGGAATTGTTGACGCGGGCGCTTGGATGGATAGCCGGCTCAAGACCAAGCTTCTTGCTCATGCTGCGACTGCCTTTCGGGGAGAGAATTGCGTGACGTCGAGAATGCGGTCTGCCACCGCCTCGCGCACTTCCTCGTCGTGGAAGATGCCGAGAAGGGCCACGCCTTCCCGCTTCTTCCCTGCGATCATCTCGACCACGACCTGCCGGTTGACGGCATCGAGCGAGGCGGTCGGCTCGTCGAGGAGCAGGATGCGGTGGCTGGTGATGAAACCGCGCGCGATGTTGACGCGCTGCTGTTCGCCACCGGAGAACGTGGCGGGCGGCAGCGACCAGAGCTCCTGCGGCAGATTGAGCTTCGAGAGCAGTTCCGCGGCTTTCCCCCGGGCTTCGGCTGCCGCAACGCCGCGCGCGACGAGCGGTTCGGCGACGACATCGACCGCCGCCACGCGCGGCACGGTGCGCAGGAACTGGCTGACATAGCCCATCGTATGCCGGCGGACATCGAGAACTGTGCGTGGATCGGCACGGGCGATATCGATGAGCCGGTCCTTGTGGTCCACGAGGATCTGTCCGGAATCGACGGCATAGTTGCCGTAGAGCATCTTCAGGATCGAGCTCTTGCCGATGCCCGAGGGACCGCCGAGCACGACGCATTCTCCGCTTGCGACGGAAAAGCTCACGTCGTTGACGACCGGCAGCTTGATGCCGTCGCGCAGGTGCATGGTGAAGCTCTTGAAGACTTCCGAAACGACGAGGGGAGTTGCCATTGGTCTTCTCCTCAGACCTGAAGAATGGAAGAGACGAGCAACTGCGTATAGGGCTCGCGCGGGTCGTCGAGCACCCGGTCGGTCAGCCCATGCTCGATCACGTGGCCGTCCTTCATCACCATCATCCGGTGCGACAGCAGGCGTGCGACTGCAAGATCATGGGTGACGACGATCGCCGACAGGCCAAGGTCGTTGACGAGGCCGCGCACCAGGTCGAGCAGGCGGGCCTGCACGGAAACATCGAGCCCTCCGGTCGGCTCGTCCATGAAGACGAGGCGGGGATGGGTGACGAGATTGCGGGCGATCTGAAGGCGCTGGCGCATGCCGCCGGAAAAAGCGCGCGGCTGGTCGTCGATGCGGTCGGTCGAAATTTCGACGCGGGCGAGCCAGTCGCTCGCCGTCTCGCGGATCTTGCCGTAATGCCGGTCGCCGACCGCCATCAGCCGCTCGCCGACATTGGCGCCGGCGGAGACCGTCATGCGCAGCCCGTCGGCCGGGTTCTGGTGCACGAAGCCCCAATCCGTGCGCATCAGGAAGCGGCGCTCCGCCTCGCCCATGTGGTAGAGGTCGCGGAAATTGCCGTCGCGCATGCGGTATTCGACGCTGCCGGTCGTCGGGATCAGCCGGGTCGAAAGGCAATTCAGGAGCGTCGTCTTGCCCGAGCCGGATTCTCCGACGATGGCGAGCACTTCGCCCGGCCAGAGCTCGAAGGAAACATCCTTGCAGCCGATGCGGCTGCCATAGAATTTCGAAACGCCGCTGACTTTGAGGAGGGGGGTATCGGTCATGGCGTATTGTCCTTGAATGCCGACGCATCCGGTCATTCTGCTGCCTCTTTGTTGGGCGCCAGCATCGCGCCGGCATGGCCGTGTTCGCGGCGTTCCTCGCAATGGTCGGTGTCGGAGCAGACGAACATGCGGCCGCCCTTGTCGTCGAGCACCACCTCGTCGAGATAGACGCCCCCGGCGCCGCAGAGCGCACAGGGCTGTTCGAATTTCTGGATCTCGAACGGATAGTCTTCGAAATCAAGGCTCACTACGTCGGTATAGGGCGGCACGGCATAAATGCGCTTCTCGCGGCCGGCGCCGAAAAGCTGCAACGCTTCCGACAGATGCATTTTCGGATTGTCGAATTTCGGCGTTGGCGACGGGTCCATGACGTAGCGCCCGGCGACCTTCACCGGATAGGCATAGGTCTTCGAGATGCGGCCGTTATGCGCGATGTCCTCGTAGAGCTTCACATGCATGAGCCCGTATTCCTCCAGCGCGTGCATCTTGCGCGTCTCGGTCTCGCGCGGTTCGAGGAAGCGCAGCGGCTCCGGGATCGGCACCTGATAGACGAGGATCTGGCCTTCGGCGAGCTTCTGCTCGGGAATGCGGTGGCGCGTCTGGATGATCGTCGCATCCTTGGTATGCGTGGTGACGGCGACGTTCGCGACCTTCTGGAAGAAGGCACGGATCGAAACCGCGTTGGTCGTGTCGTCGGCGCCCTGGTCGATCACCTTCAAGACGTCGTCGGGGCCGATGATCGAGGCGGTCACCTGCACGCCGCCGGTACCCCAGCCATAGGGCATCGGCATTTCGCGGGAGGCGAAGGGCACCTGGTAGCCGGGGATGGCGATTGCCTTCAGGATCGCGCGGCGGATCATCCGCTTCGTCTGCTCGTCGAGATAGGCGAAGTTATAGGTGGCGAGGTCGGTCACTCGGCAGCCTCCTGCAGGTCCTTGCCGCTGTTGCGGGCGGCTTCGATATCGGCGCGCATCTTGCGCACCAGAGCGAGTTCCGCCTGGAAGTCGACGTAGTGCGGAAGCTTCAGGTGTTCGACAAAGCCGGTGGCCTGCACGTTGTCCGAATGGGAGATGACGAATTCCTCGTCCTGGGCCGGCGCGGTGATGTCTTCGCCAAGCTCCTCGGCACGCAACGCGCGGTCGACCAGCGACATAGACATCGCCTTGCGTTCGCTCTGGCCGAAGACCAGGCCGTAGCCGCGGGTGAACTGCGGCGGCGCCTTGGAGGAGCCCTTGAACTGGTTGACCATCTGGCATTCGGTGACGCGGATGCGCCCGAGCGAGACGGCAAAGCCGAGTTCCGCGACCTCCATTTCCACCTCCACTTCGCCGATGCGGATTTCGCCGACGAACGGGTGGTTTCGGCCGTAGCCGCGCTGGGTGGAATAGCCGAGGGCGAGCAGAAAACCCTCGTCGCCGCGGGCAAGCGCCTGCAGGCGCAGGTCCCGGCTCATCGGAAATTCCATCGGTTCCCGCGTCAGGTCACCGGCCTGATGATCCGCGGGAAACTCACCGTCCGGCTCGATCAGGCCTTCATGGGCAAGGATGTCGGAAACCCGCATGATGCGTTCATCCGAAGCATCCTTCCGCTTCGGCTCATCGACCGGCTCGTCGGCGAGCAGCGAGGGGTCGAGCAGGCGGTGCGTGTAATCGAAGGTAGGCCCGAGAAGCTGGCCGCCCGGCAGATCCTTGTAGGTCGCCGAGATGCGTCGCTCGACTTTCATGGTTGCGGTATCGAGAGGAACAGAAGCGCCGAAACGAGGCAGTGTCGTGCGATAGGCACGCAGGAGGAAGATCGCCTCGATCAGGTCACCGCGTGACTGCCGGACGGCAAGGGCTGCGAGCGCCCGATCATCGAGCGAAGCTTCTGCCATCACCCGGTCGACGGCAAGCCCGAGTTGCTCGATGATCTGACCGATGGTGACGGAAGGAAGGGAGCGGTCGCCCCGGCGCCGGTCGGCCAGCAACTCGTGAGCGTTATTGATGGCGGCCTCGCCACCCTTGACGGCAACATACATGGTTTCACTCTCCTGCCCATCGTCCGGCATCCCCGCTAGATGCCGGAAAGGGTTGGTCACTCTGCCTCAGGGGCTGAAAAATCAGACACCCGTTCACTGGACTGCGATCTTGGTCGTTCGCGGCAGGCACAACAGGGTCTTGCCGGCCGTCAGGATGACGTCGATGCCGCGCGGGAAGAGCGCCCGGTTCTCGGCCCACAGTCTCGGAAAAACGTCGGGAAGTCCTCTGACCCTGGCGGTCGTGGCGTCCTGGATGCCGGGGCCGGTCAGTGTAAGCTGCTGGCCCTCGTCGAGAGCTGCGACCTCGATCATCAGCGTCGTGGAACGGTCCGGATATTCCTGAGTGCCGGCGGCAAACAGGCCGAAGGAGGCGAGCGTTGCGCCAGCCTCGACGAACGCGAACCGGGCCTCCGCTTTCTCGCGGGTAACCGGCGCGCCAGTGTGGAACACCATCCATTCGCCGACGGAGGATTTTGCAAGGCCGGCGCTCAGCCAGACCGGCGTCTCGTGGTCGCAGAGGGTCAGCGCGATTGCGCCTGCCGCTCCTCCCAGAGGTTCAGGCTGGCCGACATCGGAGCTCACGGTGCGGATCATCCCCGGCCGCGCCATGCCGTCCATCAGCAGGCGGAACATGCTCTGGGATTCGAATACCGGTTCACCGAACCCGCCGGAAAACGCTTGCGGCTTGATGCTCATCAATCCTCCCCCCGTACCATTGTGAAGAAATCGACCCGGGTTGCTGCGGTCTCCTCCGCCTTTTGCCGGTCCTCCGCGGCAATGCGTGTCTCTATGGGGGCAAGCAAAGCGGCCTCCACGAAAGCGCGCGTCTCCGCTTCCTGCCAGAGCGCGTCGAACACGGCGGCAAGCCGCGCCTTTTCCTTATCGGTCCCGAGCGCTTGCGCGTGGCCCGCCGTGCCGGATGCGAGCAGCACCGTTGCGCGGGTCACCGTCGCCTCGCCGAGGTTGAAGGGGGCGCCGCCGCCGCCGATGCGCCCGCGCACCATGACGAGCCCGGTCTCCGGCCCTCGCACGGGCTTCACATCCGGTTTTGTCGGAAGCTCCTCCCAGGCGGTGTTCAGTTCGACCGTCTTTGCGCGCGCGAGGAGGTTGGCCGCGCGGCGGCGTCCGGCCATTTCTTCACTCGCCTCGATTTGTTTTGCTAGGTCCATTGCCAAGCCCTCAAATGTCTATTAATATAGACAACCATACAAATCATATTATTCATAACTCTCGGATATAACAAGCGTGTGACATGGATGTGGGACAGATAAACGTCCAACGGCAGAATGGCGTGGCGCTTTGGCGGCAGATCGCCGATCGCATCCGGGCTTCGATCGCCAACGGTGAATACGACGCGACCGGCATGGTGCCGCCCGAGATGGTGCTGGCCGCCCAGTTCGGCGTAAACCGCCATACGGTGAGGAGCGCGCTTGCGGCGCTGGCCCAGGAGGGCATCGTCCGTGCCATGCAGGGACGCGGCACGCTGATCGAGCGCAAGGAGCGTTTGAATTTCCCGATCTCCCAGCGTACCCGTTTCACGGAGGGTATCGGCGATCAGGCGCGGAAAAAGGAAGGCTTGCTGTTGAGCTCGGCGGAGGAGCCGGCATCGGCCGCTCTTGCCGCAAGCCTGCGCATTGCAGAGGGTGCTCCGGTCATCCGGCTGGAAACGCTGAGAAAGGCCGACCGGCGACCGGTCTCGCGCTCGACCAACTGGTTCCCGGCCGGCCGTTTCGCCGGAATGAAGGAGGCTTATGAGGCCAGTGGTTCGATCACTGCGGCCTTTCAGGCACTCGGCCTTTCCGATTACTGGCGCTTTTCGACGGAGATCACCGCAACCCATGCGGATGGGGCAGACCTTGCCGACCTGCAATTGTCGCCGGGGGCCATCATCCTCGTCGCCCGGGCGTTGAACGTCGATCCGGACGGGGTGCCCGTGCAGTATGCCGTCAGCCGTTTTCCGGCGGATATGGTCCAGTTCACGATCGCGAATTGAAAACGCCGGCCCCCGTACGAAACAAAGGCCGGCATCCAGAATAGAAGAAGCGGCGCTCGATGTCAGTGCGCGCCGGACATGTCGCCTAGAACCTGCTTGGAGGCGACTGTCGAGTCGGGGTTGAGCTTGTAGACCATCGGCACGCCGGTCGCGAGGTTGAGCTTCAGGATCTCTTCCTTGCTGAGCCGATCGAGCACCATTACCAGCGCACGCAGGGAATTGCCGTGTGCGGCGACGAGAACCGTCTCTCCTCGCAGTACGCGCGGCAGGATCTCCGTCATGTAATAGGGCCAGACGCGGGCGCCGGTGTCCCGCAGGCTCTCGCCGCCCGGCGGCGGCACGTCATAGGAGCGGCGCCAGACATGCACCTGCTCCTCGCCCCATTTGGCGCGGGCGTCATCCTTGTTGAGGCCGGAAAGATCGCCGTAGTCGCGTTCGTTGAGCGCCTGGTCGCGGATCGTTTCGAGGTCAGGCTGGCCGACCTTTTCAAGCACGATGCGGCAGGTTTCCTGGGCGCGCTTCAGCGCCGATGTGAAGGCGATATCGAACTTGATGCCAGTGTCGGCGAGCGCCTGCCCGCCCGTCTCGGCTTCCTGGATGCCGAGCGGGGTGAGATCGACGTCACGCCAGCCGGTGAACAGGTTTTTGAGATTCCAGTCGCTCTGGCCGTGACGGACAAGGACGAGGGTGCCGCTCATGAAAAGAAATCCTCCGGAAAGTTCAGCGGGAAAGCCCGAGCACGTCGAGCATGGAATAAAAGCCGGGCTTCTTGTCGCGCGCCCAGAGCGCAGCCGCAACCGCGCCACGCGCGAAGATGGAGCGGTCGCGCGCGCTGTGCGACAGCGTGACGAGTTCGCCTTCGCCGGCAAGGATGACGGAATGGTCGCCGACGACCGAACCGCCGCGAAGCGTCGCAAAGCCGATCGTGCCGACAGGGCGTGCCCCGGTATGGCCATCGCGGACCCTGACGGACTGGCTTGCCAGATCGATCCCGCGCCCCTTGGCCGCCGCTTCGCCGAGCAGCAGCGCCGTCCCGGACGGTGCATCGACCTTGTGCTTGTGATGCATTTCCATAACCTCGATATCCCATCCCGTTGCGGGAAGGGCTCTCGCCGCCTGTTCGGTAAGCACGCCAAGCAGGTTGACCCCGAGGCTCATATTGCCGGACTTGACGACGCGCGCATGACGGGCGGCGGCCTTGAATTTCTCCTCGTCCTCGATCGAGCAGCCGGTCGTTCCGATGATATGGACGATACGGGCCTGGGCGGCGAGGCCGGCGAATGTGACGCTTGTTGCCGGGGTGGTGAAATCGAGCACGCCTTCGGCATCGAGAAAGGCCTGCAGCGGATCGGTGCTCACGGGCACGCCGAGCGGGCCGACACCCGCGATCTCGCCCGCGTCCTTGCCGATGAATGCCGACCCCTCGCGTCCCACCGCCGCATGCAGCGTCACGCCCTCGGTTTCATGGATAACCCGAATCAGGGCTTGGCCCATCCGGCCCGCCGCGCCGACCACCACCAGTCTCATGTCATTTGCGGCCATGTGCGACGTAGTCCCTAGTTTCGTCAGATGCGCTTTTCAGGCGATTGCAGATTGTTGAGCCGAGCGTAAAGACCGTCCTTGCGCTGTGCAAGCACATCGTGGGTACCTTCCTCCACGACGCGGCCTTCATGCATGACGATGATCTTGTCGGCCTTGACAACGGTCGAAAGACGATGGGCGATGACGATCACGGTGCGGCCGCGCATGGCCGTATCGAGCGCTTTCTGGACGGCGGCTTCGGATTCGTTGTCGAGCGCGGACGTGGCCTCGTCGAGAAGCAGGATGGGTGCGTTGCGCACCAGTGCCCGGGCGATCGAAAGGCGCTGCCGCTGGCCGCCGGAAAGCGTCATGCCGTTTTCGCCGACCGGCGTTTCATAGCCCATGGGCTGCGTGAGGATGAAGTCATGCGCATAGGCAAGCCGCGCGGCTTCCTCGACTTCCTGATCGGTCGCATCCGGCCGACCGTAGCGGATATTGTCGCGGATCGAGCCCTCGAAGAGATAGGGCTGCTGCGAGACATAGGCGAGCTGGCGGCGTAGCGATTGCCTGGTGACGTCGGCGATGTCCTGTCCGTCGATCAGGATGCGGCCTTCCGTCGGGTCGTAGAAGCGCGGGATGAGGTTGATGATCGTCGATTTGCCGGCTCCCGATTGACCGACCAGCGCGGTCGTCTTTCCGCCCTCGGCGACGATATCGACACCCTGAAGAATCGGGCCGCCATTGGCATAGGAGAAGGTGACGCCTTGCAGTTCGACGCGGGCATCCTTAACGACGAGATCCTTGGCGCCCGGCTTTTCCCGCTGGTGCGGTTGCATGTCGAGCAAATCATAGATCATTCGGGCGTTTACAACCGCGCGTTCGATCTGGACTTGCATTTTGGCAAGCCGCCGGGCCGGGTCGTAGGCCATCAGGAGCGCCGCCACAAAGGCGAAGAAAGCTCCGGGCGGGATATTGTCATAGATCGAGCGGAAGGCCGCATAGGCGACTACGCTGGAAATAGCGAGGCCTGCAAAAGTCTCGGTCAATGGCGACGTGCGCTCCGAAAGCCGGGCTATGCGGTTGCTGCGACGTTCCGCCGTGTCGATGATGCGATTGACCTTGCGGTTGAGCTCATCCTCCATGGTAAACGCCTTGACGACGGTAATTCCCTGGATTGTCTCCTGCATGGCGCCGAGCACCTGGCTGTTGACTTCCACCGACTCCCGCGTTGCTGCGCGAAGACGTCGTGAAACATAGCGCAGGGCATAAAGAAGCGGCGGAGCAACGGCGAACACGATCAGCGACAGAACCCAATCCTTGGAAACCATGACAGCGATCAAGGCAATGAGCGTTAGCAGGTCGCGCGCCGTAGACGTAACCGTCAGGTTCAGCACGTCGCGGATGCCGGAGATATTCTGGTTGAGCTGAGCTGCAAGCTGGGCCGAGCGCTTTTCGGCGAAAAAGCCGACCGAGAGCGCCATGAGGTGTCTATAAATGCGCTGCTGATATCTGGCGACGATGTTGTTGCCGATTTTCGAGAGAGTAACGGCCTGACCATAAGTCGCAAAGCCGCGAAGCAGAAACGCCAGGAAAATCGAGCCGCAGATCCACCATACGATATCGGCTCGCTTGTTGGCGAAGGCCTCGTTGACGACCGACTCCATGATCCAGGCGGTGAAAGCGGTGGAAAGCGACATCGCCACGAGACACAGAATCGCAAAGATGTAGCCACGAACGTGATCCTTGCCATTCTCAGCGATGACGCGTTTTAGAACGCTGGCGGCTGTGCCCGAATCGATATGGTGTCTTTTGTCCTTGGCAGCTTTCAAAGGTTTTCCCGTACCGGCTTTAAAGATGCGATATCCGTGCGGGGCGTATTAAACGCTCAGGAACGCTTTTGAAAGCGGCAGGTCCCAGATTCGAGTGTGCTGTTGCATTCCGGCATGGGCCGAGACCAAAATCGGCGGCTTGTGTAATTATGATCCTTGCAGGCCAGCGCCGGGTTTGGTTCCGCGTTGTTCCTTACGAACCGCGAAGAACCCGGGCCATGGTGGGAGTGAGTTCGCCTTGGCTGAAGCTCCGCACGTCTTTGTAGCTTAGCCGACCGGAAGCGATGGCATTGACGTACCGCTGGCAGACGATCCGAGGGGTCTTCGCATCGGCACTATTGGCGAACCATCCGAGTGCTTCACGCATTTCGGCATTCCAATCGATCGGTTTGCCGACGCATTTTTCGACAGCTTTCGCCCGCAATCCCGGATTCGATTTCAGCGCTGCCGCAAGCTCCTTGAACTCCTTTTCGGTCGTGCAACTCGCGAGACCTATGCAAATGACGACAACGCCCAAATTACGAAAAATATTAGAAAACATGAAGATAATGCCCCCAAATAGTGGATACCGTCTCCATCAAAATCGGAGGGAAGGCAAGAGGTCATTTAAGCCAGCGACGGCCATCCATGGAGATCCCATAGGCGGAGGGCGTGCGGGCAAAGCTTGCAAGCCCGGCGAGAGCCGCCTGCGGATGGGTGACCACGAAGGTGGGGATCGTGCGCATCAGCTCGGTATGCGGTGCCTTGTCCTCGAACGCTGTGCGGAATTCCGGGCCTTTCAGCGCCGGGATGATCTTCTGCGAGATGCCGCCGGCGAGATAGACGCCGCCGCGGGCCATGAAGATGAGCGCCATGTCGCCCGCCACGCGGCCGAGATAGGTGGCAAAAAGCGCAAGCGTTTCGACCGCCTGCGGGTTCGCGCCGTTGAGGCCATGCGCCGTGATATCGGCGGGATCGGAAAACGCCGGCTCCAGCCCATCGGCCGCACAGACAGCTTGATAGATGTTCACGACGCCGCGGCCGCTCAATATCTCTTCGGCGGAAACGCGGCCTTCGATCCTCCTGAGATGCGGAAAGATCTCGAAATCACGCTCCGAACGGGGCCCGACATCCACATGCCCTCCCTCGCCGGGAACCGGAAACCACATGTGCCGGGCGTAGACGAGGCCTGCGACGCCGAGTCCTGTTCCGGGGCCTAGCACGACGCGGGAGGCGAGATGCGGCTCGTCATTGGGGCCTAGCGCTTCGCGATATTCCTCCGGCAGCGCGGCGATCGCGAGCGCCTGCGCCTCGAAGTCGTTGACGACCAGCACGTCCTCGAAGCCGAGATTGGCGATCATCATCTTCGGGCGGACGATCCAGTCGCAATTGGTCAGGTCGATCTCGTCACCGTCGATCGGCCCGGCAACGGCAAGGATTGCCGAACGCGGCTGCACCGAAGTCTTGTCCAGCACGACCGTCTGGATCGCGTCATCGATCGTGGCATAATCGGCGGTGCGGACATGTGGGAAGGGCTTCGGCTCGGCATAGGCGTCGATCAGGATCGAAAAGCGGGCGTTCGTCCCTCCGATATCGCCGATCAGGATCGGAAAGGGCAGTTTGTCGGTCTTCATGCTATCGGCCATCGGGGAGCTCAGTCCTTCTGAAAGTCGATGAGTTTTTCGGCTGTAGCACGGTTGAGTGCCATGGGTATATCGTAGACGGTCGCAAGTCGCGTCAGCGCCTTCACGTCGACGTCATGGGGCAGCGCGCTCAAGGGGTCGATGAAGAAGATCAGCATATCGACTTCGCCGGTGGCGATCATCGCGCCGATCTGCTGATCGCCGCCGAGCGGGCCGCTCTTCAGCCTGGTGACCTCAAGCTCCGGGCAGGCGTCCTGGACCCGCCCGCCCGTCGTGCCGGTCGCGACGATGCGGAAACGGGCGAGCGCGTCCTGATGATGGCGGGCAAAATCGGCCATGTCGTCCTTCTTCTGATCGTGCGCGATCAGCGCGATGCAGGCTGTGGCCGACATGAGGGGCATCCTTCCCGAAAGCGACTTTCAATCGATTTGCAACGCGTTCTAGCGTGCCAGATCATCCTTGGGAAGGTGGAGGAGGGGCCGGCGCTTTCAACCGCCGGCCTGTTCAATGATTATTGTAGCGGGCGCGGCACAGGAATCGGCACATTGGCGGCGGCGACGGGCGGATCGTTGATGATCGCCTCGATGTTTTTCACGGGCGAGGGTGCGGCCGGCTGATCGGTGTAGGCCATGGCGCTGCCGCCGAAGGTCGCTTCGTCTTCGGAACGCGAGGAGGAGGCAAGCACGGCCGCACAGGCTTTCGGAAGGTCGGACAGGGTGACCGGGCGCGGTTTGACCGGCTTCTTGTTCGGATCGGGCTTCGGCGGCGCCCATGGCTCCTTGGTGAACCACCAGGCAAACGCCTTGCTGCTGCAGTCGTCGTCCTTCGGTACCGCAGCCTGCTTCCGGCAGCTCGCGGAACCCGGCGGACAGGAAATGCGGATGTGGAAATGTTCGTCATGGCCGTAGATCGGCCGCACCTTGCCGAGCAGGCTGCGATCGCCGGTCCAGGTCTCGCAGAGCTTCTTCTTGATCGCCGGATTGACGAAGACGCGTTCCACCTGCGGATAGCTTGCCGCCTGCATGACCACCCGCGCATGGGTGTTCGTCCATTTCTTCGGATCCACGGTGAGGAACTTGCTCTTGTCGAGCATGGAGGTGAAGGGCATACTTTCGCGCTCCTGCGGCGAAAGCGGCTGCGATGGCTTCGGGGTGAACCAGACATCCGCATCGAGGCCGATCTGGTGCGAGGAATGGCCGGAAAGCATCGGACCGCCGCGGGGTTGCGAAATGTCGCCGACGAGGATGCCCGATCCCCAGCCGAGCTTAGCGGCGTCGCGGGAGAATTGCTCCAGAAGCGCGATCATTTCGGGATTGCCCCAGCGGCGGTTGCGCGAAAGGCGCATGGCCTGCCAGGTCGGCCCGTCGGTGGGCAGCGCAACTGCGCCGGACATGCAGCCCTTGGCGTAGAAACCGAGGGGCTCGGCGTCGGCGGCGCTTGGAAGCTTCGCGGCGCCGAAAAGCTGCTTTGCCGGTGTCGCTTCCTGAGCCGTCGTGGGCCCGGTGAATGTACCGCAAAGGAAAGCGGCCATGGTCAGCCGCAGAATTGTACCCGAAATCAAAGTCATGCCCGTCCGCCGCAAATCACCCGATGGCTTCGAATCTACCGTGAAACAAGATTTTGGTGAAATGGAGATCAGGCCGGAAGCGGCAATTTCACGCGATTTCCGAAGCGGATAAAATGGATGTGAGTGGTCAACTCCTGTTTTTTGCCTGCTTTTGCCCTATGCTTCACCGCAACAAACAAACCAATAAGGGGTTATGGATGATCTTCGCCCGGCTGAAGATGGGGTTTGCAGTCGTTCTCGCGACGACTGTTCTTGTGGCATCGGCAACGACGGCCCAGGAACCGAAATGGCGCCACGGCATGGCTGTCATCGGCGACCTGGAACTGCCGGAAGACTTCAAGCAACTCCCCTATGTCGACGCGAATGCGCCGAAGGCCGGCGAATTGCGCCTCGGCGACGAAGGCACTTTCGACAACCTCAATCCCGTGATCGACCGTGGCGCAGTGGCTGCGGGCGCCGGCATAATTTATGACACGCTCATGAAGCGGTCGGAGGACGAGGTTTTCGGTACCTATGGTCTTCTGGCCGAGGCTGTGTCCTATCCGGACGACATGTCTTCGGTCACCTTCCGGCTGAGGCAGGAGGCAAAATGGGCGGATGGCCAGCCGGTCACGCCGGAAGACGTGATCTTCAGCATGGAGAAGCTGAAGGAGCATAGTGCCTTTTATTCCGGCTATTACCGCCACGTCACCGGCGTGGAAAAGACCGGCGAGCGCGAGGTGACCTTCCGTTTCGACGAAAAGAACAACCGCGAACTGCCCTCCATCGTCGGCGATTTTCCGGTTCTGCCGAAGCACTGGTGGGAGGGCAAGGATGCGCAGGGCAAACAGCGCGATATTTCCCGCACCACGCTCGAGCCGCCGATGGGGTCGGGGCCTTACAAGATTGCATCCATCCAGCCCGGTTCGACCATCCGCTATGAGTTGCGGGATGATTACTGGGGCAAGAACCTGCCGATCAATATCGGCCAGTACAATTTCCGGACGGTCAGCTACACCTATTTCGCCGACTCCGACGTGGAATTCGAAGCCTTCCGCGCCGGCACGATCGATTACCGTCAGGAGAACAGTTCGAGCCGCTGGGCGACCCGTTATGATTTCGACGCGGTGAAGGACGGCCGGATCACGAAGGAAGCGCTGACCAATCCCTTCAAGGCCACCGGCGTCATGCAGGCGATGGTGCCGAACATGCGCCGCGAAATCTTCAAGGACGCGCGGGTGCGCGAAGCGCTGAATTACGCCTTCGACTTCGAGGATATGAACAAAAACCTCGCTTATGGTGGCTTGAAGCGCGTCGATAGCTTCTTCTGGGGCACCGAACTCGCCTCCTCGGGTCTGCCGCAAGGCCGCGAGCTGGCGATCCTGCAGGAGCTGAAAGACAAGGTTCCGCCGGAAGTCTTCACCACGCCCTATACCAATCCCGTCGGTGGCGATCCGAACAAGGTGCGCGACAACCTCCGCACCGCCGTCAACCTGTTCAAGGAGGCCGGCTGGGAGCTGAAGGGCAATCGCATGGTCAATGTGAAGACAGGCCGACCGATGAGCTTCGAGATATTGCTCAACAGCCCGTCGTTCGAGCGATCCGTCAACCCGTACGTAGCCAGCCTGAAGAAGATCGGTGTCGAGGCCCGCATCCGCACGGTCGATGCCTCGCAATATATCAATCGCGTCAGGAGCTTCGATTACGACATGATATGGGGCATTTGGGCGCAGACCATGAACCCCGGCAATGAACAGTCGGAATATTGGGGTTCAGAATCCGTGGATCGTCAGGGCTCGCGCAACTATGCGGGCATTGCCGATCCGGCGGTCGACACGTTGATCCGCAAGATCGTCTTCACGACCGACCGGGAAGAACAGGTTGCCGCCGTCAGGGCGATGGACCGCGTACTCCTGGCCAACCACTATGTCATTCCGCTCTTCTATTCCGGCGAGGCGAAAATTGCCTATTGGAACCGCATAACGCATCCGGAAAAGCTGCCGGAATACGGCATCGGCTTTCCCGATATTTGGTCGTCCAAAGCCGCCGCGAAGTGAAGGTATGGAGCGCGGGCTTGCGCCGGCCACCGGCACCTGTTCCAAATGAGCCCGATGATTCGCAAGAGAGAACGAGGGAAAAGCCATTTGATTTGCGCTGAGATACGCGGTGAGGCAAAGCTCGTAGCGTCTGGCAGGGAATTCTGATGGGCGCCTATATCCTCCGCCGTCTCCTGCTGATGATCCCGACCATTGTCGGCATCATGGCGATTTCCTTCCTCGTCGTGCAGTTCGCGCCCGGCGGCCCTGTCGAGCAGATCATTGCCCAGATCCAGGGCCAGGATACCGGCGACCGGCTTTCCGGCGGCAGCAACGATCTCGCGGTCCAGGGCGGTGGTGAAGAAAGCCGCTATCGCGGCGCCCAGGGCCTCGATCCGGAATTCATCAAGAAGCTGGAGCAACAATTCGGTTTCGACAAGCCGCCGCTGACGCGCTTCGTCGACATGTTGTGGAATTATATCCGCTTCGATTTCGGCGAGAGCTTCTTCCGAAACACGTCCGTTCTCGACCTCATCATCGACAAGTTGCCGGTGTCGATCTCGCTCGGTTTCTGGATTCTGATCATTTCCTACGTGATCTCGATTCCGCTCGGCATCCGCAAGGCGGTGAAGGACGGGTCGACCTTCGACGTCTGGACTTCCGGTATCATCATCATCGGCTACGCTATTCCGAGCTTTCTGTTCGGCATCCTGCTGATCGTGCTTTTTGCCGGCGGCTCGTTCCTGGATTGGTTCCCGCTACGCGGCCTTGTGTCCGATAACTTTGCCGAGCTTTCCTGGTGGCAGAAGATCGTCGACTATTTCTGGCACCTGACCCTGCCGCTGATCGCGCTGTCGCTCTCGGCCTTCGCCACCACGACGCTTCTGACCAAGAATTCCTTCATCGACGAGATCAAGAAACAATATGTGACGACTGCGCGCGCCAAGGGCCTCAACGAACGGCAGGTGCTTTATGGTCACGTATTCCGCAACGCCATGCTGATCGTCATTGCCGGCTTTCCCGGGGCTTTCATCTCCGCTTTCTTCACCGGTTCGCTGCTGATCGAGAACATCTTCTCGCTGGATGGACTCGGGCGGCTCGGCTACCTCTCGATCATCAATCGCGACTATCCGATTGTCTTCGGCACGCTCTACATCTTCTCGCTGATCGGTCTGGTGGTGAACCTCATTTCCGATCTCATCTATACCTGGATAGATCCACGTATCGATTTCGAACGGAGGGACGTGTGATGGAAGCGTCCGCCGTTACGACGACACCTCTGGCACCTCCGCGCAAGCGGCCGTTCCTGTCGCCGACCAACAAGCGCCGGCTTGCCAACTTCCGTGCCAACAAGCGCGGCTTCTGGTCCTTCTGGCTATTCATGGTCCTTTTCGTGCTCAGCTTGCTGGCCGAATTCATTGCGAACGACCGGCCGATCATCGCCTCCTACAAGGGCGAAATCCTCTATCCGGTCTTTGTCGATTATCCGGAGGAAAAGTTCGGCGGTTTCCTGGCGACGACCGACTACCGCTCCGACTATATCCAGCAGGAAATCGAGGCGAACGGCTGGATGATCTGGCCCCCCATCCGCTATTCCTACCAGACGGTCAATTCCAACATCCCGCATTCAGCTCCGACCAAGCCCTTCTGGCTGATGGAGAAGGGTGATCGCTGCAAGGCCTATCCGCAGGGCGATCAGGACCCGAATTGCACTCTCGGCAACCTCAACTGGCTCGGTACCGACGATCAGGCGCGCGATGTCACCGCCCGCATGATCTACGGCTTCCGCATCTCTGTTCTATTCGGGCTGGCGCTCACCATCTGTTCGGCGATCGTCGGGGTCGCCGCTGGCGCGGTGCAGGGCTATTTCGGCGGCTGGACCGACCTTTTGATGCAGCGTTTCATCGAAATATGGTCCGCCATGCCGGTTCTCTACATCCTACTGATCATCGCTTCGATCCTGCCGCCCGGCTTCTTCATCCTGCTTGGCATCCTGCTGCTCTTCTCGTGGGTCAGCCTCGTCGGCGTGGTGCGTGCCGAATTCCTCAGGGCGCGCAATTTCGAATATGTCAGGGCTGCGCGGGCGCTCGGCGTCGGCAACTGGACGATTATGTACCGGCATCTCTTGCCGAATGCCATGGTGGCGACCCTGACCTTCCTGCCGTTTATCCTGTCCGGTTCGATCGCGACGCTGACCTCGCTGGATTTCCTCGGGTTTGGCCTGCCGCCCGGTTCGCCCTCGCTTGGGGAAATGATCTCGCAGGGCAAGAACAATCTCCAGGCGCCATGGCTGGGTTTCACGGCCTTCTTCACCATGTCGATCATGCTGTCGCTGCTGATCTTCATCGGGGAAGCGGTGCGCGATGCCTTCGATCCCAGAAAGACGTTCGGGTGAGCCGATGACTGATCCTTTGCTCTCCGTCCGCAATCTCTCCGTCGCCTTTCATCAGGGCACAGACACCACCCTTGCCGTCGATGGGGTTTCCTTCGATATCCGGCCGGGGGAAGTCCTGGCACTGGTCGGCGAATCCGGTTCCGGCAAGTCGGTGACGGCGAACTCCATCCTGAAACTGCTGCCCTATCCGTCCGCCAGCCATCCTTCGGGGGAAATCCTGTTCGAGGGCAGGGATCTGCTCAAAGCTTCCGAGCCTGAATTGCGCCGCGTGCGCGGCAACGATGTTACCATGATCTTCCAGGAGCCGATGACCTCGCTCAATCCGCTACACGCGATCGAGAAGCAGATCGGCGAAATACTCGAACTGCATCAGGGCATCACCGGGCAAGCGGCCCGCATCCGCATTCTGGAACTTCTGAACCAGGTCGGCATCCGTGAGCCGGAAAAGCGGCTGAAGGCTTATCCGCACGAGCTTTCCGGCGGACAGCGCCAGCGCATGATGATCGCCATGGCGCTCGCCAACCGTCCGAAGCTCCTGATCGCGGATGAACCGACGACGGCGCTCGACGTCACGGTACAGGCGCAGATTCTCGATCTTCTGCGGGGTCTCAAGGGTGAGCATGGCATGTCCATGCTGTTCATCACCCATGACCTCGGCATCGTTCGCAAGTTCGCGGACCGTGTCTGCGTCATGACCAAGGGCAAGATCGTCGAAGCCGGGGCGGTCGAAGACGTTTTCACTAATCCGCAGCATACCTATACGCGCCATCTGCTCGCTTCCGAGCCGAGGGGCGAGCCGCCGCAGGCTGATCCTTCGAAACCGGTGGTCATGGAAGGCAAGGACATCCGCGTCTGGTTCCCCATCAAGGCAGGGCTGTTGCGCAAGGTCGTCGATCACGTGAAGGCTGTGGATGGTGTCGATCTGACACTGCGCGCCGGCGAAACGCTGGGTGTCGTAGGCGAATCCGGCTCCGGCAAGACGACGCTTGGATTGGCGCTTGCCCGCCTTATCTCCTCGCAAGGGCGCATTGTCTTCATCGGCAACCAGATCGATCAGTTCTCGTTCAAGGAAATGCGGCCGTTCCGCGATCGGCTGCAGGTGGTCTTCCAGGACCCTTATGGATCGCTCAGCCCGCGCATGTCGGTGGGCGATATCGTCGCGGAGGGGTTGAAGGTGCACGAGCGAGCTCTTTCTGCCGACGAACGCGACGAGCGTGTCGCCTGGGCGCTGACGGAAGTGGGTCTCGACCCCGCCACGCGCTGGCGGTATCCGCACGAGTTTTCCGGCGGCCAGCGGCAGCGCATAGCGATTGCCCGCGCCATGGTTCTGAAGCCGCGTTTCGTGATGCTCGATGAACCCACTTCGGCGCTGGATATGACCGTGCAGGCGCAGGTGGTCGACCTGCTTCGCGACCTGCAGAAGAAACACGATCTCGCCTATCTCTTCATCAGTCACGACCTCAAGGTCGTGAAGGCGCTCGCCAACCATGTCATCGTCATGCGACTCGGCAAGGTGGTGGAGGCAGGGCCGTCGGAGCGGATTTTCCGTGCGCCGAAGGAGGATTATACCCGTGCGCTGATGGCGGCCGCCTTCAATCTCGAAGCCGTCGAGACCGGCGCCGTCAGCCAATAATCGTCAAGGGTAAGCTCATGTCTGCGAAAAAACCGGTCGTCATCGATCTCAAGTTCGAACGCCGCGAGGTGGATGCCGCACTCGCCAGTGCCTTTCCCGGCCGGACGGTGCTGCATGCCTCGGATCCAGACCTCGATCTTTCGGAAGCACGTTACGCAGTCATCTGGAAACCGGAACCGAACCTCTTTGAGCGCGCGCCGAAGCTGGAAGTTCTCTTTTCGGGCGGTGCGGGTGTCGATCACATCCTGTCCATGCCGAACCTGCCGGACATCCCGATCGTTCGTTTCGTCGACGAGAGCCTGACCACCCGGATGAGCGAGTGGGTCGTGCTGCAATGCCTGAGCCATCTGCGGCAGGCGCCGGCCTATCTGAAACAGCAGCGCGAACACCACTGGCGCGAGCTTTCGCAGCCGGAGGCGAAGGATCTCACCGTGGGGGTCATGGGGCTCGGGGTGCTTGGCCAGGATTCCGTGAAAAAGCTGAAGGTCATGGGCTTCGACGTGATCGGATGGTCGCGCAGCAGGAAGACGATCGAAGGTGTCGAAACATTCGACAGCGGCGAGCTGGACGCCTTTCTGGCGAGGACGGACATTCTCGTCGGCCTCCTGCCGTTGACGCCGGATACCCGCGGCATCTTCGATGCGTCGCTTTTCGCAAAGCTTCGGCAAGGCGGCGCGCTTGGCAGGCCCGTCTTCATCAATGCCGGTCGCGGTGGCAGCCAGGTAGATGCCGATCTTGCTGCAGCGCTCGGGAAAGGCATCCTCGGCGGCGCTTCGCTTGACGTTTTCGAGCAGGAGCCTTTACCGACCGACAGCCCCTATTGGGCGATGGAAAATGTCATCGTCACGCCGCATGCAGCTTCGGCTTCCGATGTCAGGGCCCTGTTCCGCAATGCCGAGGCCCAGATGGAGCGGCATGAAGCGGGTCAACCTCTTCAGCACGTGGTGGACCGCAGGACCGGCTACTAGGCGCGCCGGAACATTCGCATCCGCCAGCCGTTTCTTGTCCATGGGCCGGGGTAGTCCGGCTCGGACAAGGAGCGAATTCATGGATACCCGTCCCGATCCAAAAGGCCCCGAGAAGCGTCATCCGAACCCCATCGGCTCGCCGGTAGAGGAACCGATGAGCCCGACCGAAGCCCGCCAGGGGCGAAGGGGTTTTCCCGTCCTGATGGTGCTGATTGCGGGTCTCATCCTGGCGATGCTCGCTTGGGGCGGTGCCGAATGGTGGGGGGAAACCACTGCGCCTCCGCCTGAACAGACGGCAACGCCACCTGCGGGAAGCACGGCGCCGCAGAATCCGGACGCAGCACCCTCTGCCGATCCGGCCAATCCGCCGGCACCCACGCCGCCCGCAGGCAACGCGCCGGCCAACAACTGACAGCCAGGATAGAGTCTCTCGGCCGCGATCTTCGCGGCCGAATTGTGTTCTGGACTTCCTCGGCATTTTTTTCGATAAAACTGCCGGAGGTTGATCAGCCGTTGCCTCCGAATGCATCTCAGGCGGTGGAGCCGGTCTTCTCACAGATCGGGGCAAGGGCAGGCATGACAACCAAGACCGATATCGCGACCAGGGTTTACAACCACACCTGGAAGCTCGACCCGATCATCCGCAGCTTGATCGATACGGATTTCTACAAACTCCTGATGCTGCAGATGATCTGGAAGCTCTATCCGCAGATCGACGCGACCTTTTCCGTAATCAACCGCACGACCAGCGTCAAACTGGCCGAGGAGATCGACGAAGGAGCACTGCGCGAACAGCTCGATCACGCCCGCACGGTGAGCCTTTCCAAGAAGGAGATGATCTGGCTCGCAGGTAACACCTTCTATGGCCGCAAGCAGATTTTCGAACCGGAATTCCTGAACTGGCTCTCCACCTATAAGCTGCCCGAATACGAACTCTCCAAGCGGGACGGTCAGTATGAGCTGAATTTCTACGGGAAATGGATGGAGACGACGCTTTGGGAAATTCCCGCGCTGGCCATCATCAACGAACTGCGTTCACGTGCCGCCATGCGCTCGTTCGGCTATTTCACACTCGACGTGCTCTACGCACGGGCGAAGGCCAAGATGTGGGAGAAGGTCGAGCGGCTAAGGAAACTTCCTGGCTTGCGCATCTCCGATTTCGGCACCCGCCGGCGCCACAGCTTCCTCTGGCAGCGCTGGTGTGTCGAGGCATTGAAGGAGGGTATCGGCCCGGCTTTTACCGGTACGAGCAATGTGCTGCTCGCCATGGATTCCGACCTCGAAGCGGTCGGCACCAACGCCCACGAACTGCCGATGGTCGCCGCGGCACTCGCCAGGAGCGATGAGGAATTGCGCAATGCACCCTATCAGGTTTTGAAGGACTGGAACCGGCTTTATCACGGTAACCTGCTCATCGTGCTGCCGGATGCTTTTGGTACAGCAGCCTTCCTGCGCGATGCACCGGATTGGGTGGCCGATTGGACCGGCTTCCGGCCGGACAGTGCACCACCGATCGAAGGCGGCGAGATGATCATCGCCTGGTGGAAGAAGATGGGCCGCGATCCGAAAAACAAGCTGCTGATCTTTTCCGACGGACTCGATGTCGATGCGATCATCGACACCTACAAGCATTTCGAGGGTCGGGCCCGCATGAGCTTCGGCTGGGGCACCAATCTCACGAACGACTTCGCCGGCTGTGCTCCTCGCGAGATCGCCGGTCTGATGCCGATCTCCGTGGTATGCAAGGTCAGCGAGGCGAACGGCCGCCCGGCGGTTAAGCTTTCGGACAACCCCCGCAAGGCGACCGGCGATCCGGCCGAGGTGGAACGCTACCTGAAGTTCTTCGGCCAGGAAGGCCGGCACGACCAAGCCGTCCTGGTTTGAGGATTCGTCAAAACCAAACAGGTCGGGAGAAAATCAGTCCCGGCCGATGCGCGGGATGAAAAATCCCGTCCTGCGCTTGTATTCCCGGTATTCGTCGGCAAGCTGCGAGGTCTCGAAATTGCGCTCCTCCATCTTCGCCGCGGCGATATAGACGATCGCGAAGAAGATCACGGGAACCGGCGACCAGATCGACGACCAGGAAGCCAGCGCCCATCCGGACCAGAACATCAGGTAGGAACTGTAGAAGGGATGGCGGAGATAGCGGTAGGGGCCATCGGAAACGATGCCGTGGGGCAGGGCGGGATCGAAAGCGAACCGCAGGCGGGCCTGGCGCGAGGCCCAGATCGCCCACCAGAAGAGGGCGGCGGCGGCGATCTCGATGATCAGGCCAACGGCCTGCACCCAGAGCAACTGCGTCCCTGTCCATTGCAGGTAAAGGAAAAGCAAAGTCGTCAGTATCACCGCCGCGGATATGAGGCGCGCTCTCCAGGTCATGGCAGCCGACGTGAAGTGATTCTTCAGCGACCACGTATAAAAGCCGATGACCGTAAGACTGGTGATGGTAATGAGGGTATCCAAAACGCCTTGCATAACTCTGTCCCCCGCGAGCGATGCAGAAACTAACGATCCGTTCATCCTGTTACAAGGCAGTTTGGTGCTCGCTTTCAAAGTTTAAAGCTTTCTTTGTGAAAAAGCCCCAGACTTTATCGATGTTATATCTGAAGTCAGGAATGACGGCGTGAAGGCCGCGGAACGAACGATCACGACCCGGCATGGGCGCATCCGAATAAGCGATACGCAGGGCGCTGGCCTTCCGTTGCTCTTCCTGCATGGCTCTTCCTCCTCACGGAAGGTTTTCGAGCGGCAATATGATCCGAGGCTCCTGGAGAAGACGCGCATCCTGGCCCTCGACCTGCCCGGACACGGCGAATCCGATGATGCGGCTGACCCTGACATCGCCTATACGATGACCGGCCTTGTCGAGACGGTAGAGGACGTTCTCGGCAAGCTTGGCATTCATCGGCTCGCGGTATTCGGCTGGTCGCTCGGCGGTCACCTCGCGATCGAATTGCTGGCCCGCAACCATGCGGTGGAGGGGATACTCATCGCCGGCACTCCGCCGGTCGCGCCGGGCCTGATCGGGATGCTGCGAGGGTTCCACCCGTCATTCGACCTCATGCTGGCCTCGAAGCCGAACTGGTCCGAACGGGATATCGATCGCTTCGAAAGCATCTGTTTCGGCCGGAGCGCGACACCCGACATCCGCAATGGGCTCATCCGCACGGATGGCCGGTTGCGGGCGGTCTTCTCGCGAAGCATGCTGCGTGGCGACGGCCACAATCAGCGCCGTGCCGTGCTGGATGCCGATGTGCCGGTGTTCCTCGTCAATGGCGGGGACGATCCGTTCATCCGCCAAAGCTATGTCGCCGGCTTCGAGGATCGCGCTCGCGGTCATTATGTTGAAGTGATCGAAGGCGCCGGACATGCCTTGTTTCGGGAGAGGCCGGAGCCTTTCAACGCGATCCTGGAGCGCTTCGTCGATACCGTGCTCGTGAGACGTACCCGGCAGACACCGCGTGCCGCCTCTTCATCTTGAGAGCTGCGATCAAAAAAACACGTCCGGTCCGCCGGCCCCATTGCCAATGGTCGATCGGAATCTATTTGCCTCCTTGAAGCCGGGGAGGATCTGGCCATGGAATACCGTTTCCTGATTGTCGAGGACAGCCCGCTGGTGGCCATGGACATCGAGGATGCGATTCAGCGAAGTGGGCATGAGGTCGTCGGCATCGCGCCCGACATGACGGGGGCGCTGAACTATACGCGTGAGACGGATATCGCCTTCGTGGATGTACACCTTGCCGATGGTGAAACCGGTCCCGAGATCGCAAGGGCGCTTGCCGAATACGACATCGTCGTGATCATGATTACGGGCAATCCCGGCCTGGTCGCGTCCGGGGTCTCGGGTGCGGTCGGCGTCATGGCGAAGCCACTCTCCGACCAGGCCTCCATGGACCTGATCCAGTTCGCGGTCGATCGAAAGAACGGCCGACCGGGAACCCCGCCGGCAAGATTGCGGCTTTTCCATTAAATTCTGCCTGCCCGACCAAAACAGGTTGTTCAATCCGTTGATGACAGGCTATGGCAGTCAACGGATTGGGATACATCCAGGCAGCAGCGGGCTCACAATGCGTTATTTCATCACCGGAACGGCAGGCTTCATCGGTTTCCATCTGGCGCGGCGCCTGCTTGAACAAGGGCACGAAGTGCTCGGCTTCGATGGCATGACTCCCTATTACAGCCTTCGCCTCAAGGAGGCACGCAATGCGGGATTGGCGCAGTTTCCATCATTCCGTCCCGTCATGGGCATGCTGGAAGACAAGGTGCTGCTGGAAAGATCCTTGGCCGATTTCAAGCCGGATATCCTGGTCCACCTCGCCGCGCAGGCAGGTGTGCGTTACAGTCTCGAAAATCCCAAGGCCTATCTCGATTCCAATCTTGTCGGGTCCTGGAACATCCTGGAAATCGCCCGCACCTATGGTGTGGGACACCTGATGCTCGCCTCGACCTCTTCGGTTTACGGTGCCAATCCCGAGGTTCCGTTCCGGGAGACCGACAAGGCCGATGAGCCGCTCACGTTCTATGCGGCAAGCAAGAAGGCCATGGAGGTGATGGCCCACAGCTACGCCCATCTCTATAAGGTGCCGACCACCGCATTCCGCTTCTTCACCGTATACGGCCCGTGGGGCCGGCCGGACATGGCGCTCTTCAAGTTCGTCAAGGCGATGATCGAGGATCGCGAGATCGAGGTCTACGGCGAAGGCAGGATGAGCCGGGATTTCACCTATATCGATGATCTGGTGGATTCGATCGTCGATTTGTCGCGCATCCTTCCCGGCGAGGATAACCGCGTCCCCGAGGTCGACACGCTGTCCAGTCAGGGGCCGTTCCGTGTCGTCAATATCGGCGGTGGCCAGCCGGCTGGCCTCCTCGACTTCGTCGAGACGATCGAACGGATCATGGGAAAGCCGGCAAATCGCAAGATGCTGCCGATGCAGAAAGGTGATGTGCCGCGGACCTTCGCAAGCCCGGATCTGCTTGTTGCGCTCACCGGCAGGAAACCCGAAACGAACCTGGAAGAGGGCGTCAGAGCTTTCGTTCAGTGGTATCTGGATCATCGGCACGAGATCGACTGATCGGTGCCGATGATCCGGAACCGCCCGAGGACGCGATCGTCTCAGCCCCTTCCGAATTCGTCGGTTATGCGGATGATGTCGTCTTCTCCGAGATAGGAACCGGTCTGGACCTCGATCATTTCGAGGGTGATCTTGCCGGGGTTGGCGAGGCGATGGACTTCGCCCTGGGGAATGTAGACGGATTCGTTCTCACGCACGATCCTGACCTCGTCGCCGATCGTCACTTCCGCGGTGCCCTTGACGCAGATCCAGTGTTCGGACCGGTGGTGATGCTTCTGCAGCGAAAGCTTCTTGCCGGGGGAGACGAACAGCCGCTTGACCTGGAAACGGTCGCCGTTGAGCACCGAGGTATAGCCGCCCCAGGGACGATAGGAGGTGGGATGGGTCTCCGTCAGTGCGGCGGTCGCCCGTGCGGCGGCGAGCTGCTTGACGAGTGCGCCGACATTCTGGCTTTCGTCCAGCCGGCCGACATAGACGGCATCCTCGCTGGCGATGACGGCGACCCCATCGAGCCCCTGGACGGCGAGATGGCTGGTGCGCGACATGACGAGCGAATTCTTCGTATTGACCAGCGTCGCCTTGCCGGTGGCGACATTGCCGGCCGCGTCGCGGGTGCCGAGCTTCCAGACCGCATCCCAGCTGCCGAGGTCCGACCAGGTGAAGGAAGATGGCACGACTGCGGCGTTGGCGGTCTTCTCCATGATCGCGTAGTCGACCGAGATGTCCGGGCTGGCCGAAAACGCTTCCGCGTCCAGGCGGGTGAAGTCGAGGTCGCCGGAGGTCTTGGCCACGGCGGCACGGGCCGCCCTGTCCACCTCGGGGGCGAAGGCGGCCATCTCTTTCAGCACCTGTCCGGCGGTGAACATGAAGATGCCGGAGTTCCAGGCGAACCCGCCGGCCGCCAGCATGTGCTCCGCCTCCGCCAGGGCCGGCTTCTCGACGAAGCGCCTCACCTTGCAGGCGCCGGTTTCCAGCGCCTCACCGATCTCGATATAGCCGTAGCCCGTGGCCGGTTCCGTCGGCGTGATGCCGAAAGTGACGAGCTTGCCGGCAAGGGCGGTCTCCCGTGCGATGCGGATCGCCCCGAAATACCCTTCATCGGCGACGATCTCGTGGTCGGAGGCCAGCACCTGCAGGATGGCGTCCTCGCCGAACCGGCTTGCCGCGAAGGCAGCCGCCGCGGCCACCGCAGGCGCAGTGTTGCGGGCCACTGGCTCGAGCAGGATGCCGGAAAGCCTGATGCCGAGCTCGCGGGCCTGTTCGGCGACCAGGAAGCGGAAATCCTCGTTGGTGATGACCACCGGGGCCTCGTACAGCGCCGGATCCGAAACGCGCGACAGGGTGGCCTGGAACAGCGTCCGGTCGCCGACGAACTGGATGAACTGTTTGGGCGCACTCGCACGCGACAGCGGCCACAGCCGCGTCCCCTTGCCACCGGCCATGATGACGGGGATGATCTTGGTCTTCATCGAAACGATCTCCGGTTCATTCGTTCGTCGTCGGGCGCAGCGTCCGCTGCCCGGCCCATTCGCGGATCAATGAAAGGCCCTGGTCGAGCAGGGCCTTCGCTGCGTCTTCCGTCCGGGCTTCCACGTAGCAGCGCATCTCCGGGGCATTGCCGGACGGTCGGAAATGGATGATCCGCCCGTCGTCCAGCCTCACCCTCAGGCCGTCGATATCGCTTTTGTCCGCGATCGCGCCGAGCGGCCGAAGGAAGGCGGCGAGATTATCGTCGGAGGCGCGCAGATGTGCCATCAACGCCGCGCTCGTCTCGACCGAAAAATCCTCCAGCCGGTCGGCGGCCGCAAACGGTAGCCGGAAAGAGGCGGCGATCTCAGACAGCGGTTTCTTCTCCGCTGCGGCAAGCGAAAGTGCGGCGAGCAGCGGCAGGAAACTGTCGCGGGTCGGCAGCGGATGGAGCGATGCGCCATCGACCACGAACGGCGAGGCGGTCAAAAGGCCGCCATTGGCTTCGAAGCCCATGATGCCCGTCTTCCCGGCCCGCAGCGCTTCCAGCATGCCGGCGATCACGAAGGGCGAGCCGACTTTCGTGCGGATGACGGCAAAATCCCCCGCCGCCTCGATGCCGGAATTGGAGGTGACCGGCGTCACCACCACCTTCGCCTCCAGGAACCTGGCGGCGATCAGGCCGAGAAGATCGCCGCGCAGCACCTCTCCCGTCTCGTCGGCCATCAGCGGTCGGTCGCCGTCGCCGTCGGCCGAGACGATCGCATCGAGCTTGTGTTCCGCCGCCCAGCCCTTCAGGAGGACGGCGGTCTCAGTCGAGACCGCTTCCGTGTCGACGGGGATGAACTCCGCGGAGCGGCCAAGCGGCACGACATCGGCGCCATGACCTTCAAGCATCGTCACGAGCAGGTCGCGGGCGACGGTGGAATGCTGGTAGACGCCGATCCTGAGGCCGGCGAGCTCGCGCTGCGGCAAGAGCCCGGCATAACGGGCGAGGAAAAGCGCCTCGGCCTCCGCCGAGCGATCCGGTGCCGCGCCGGGTGTCGCATCGATCTCCTGCCCGTCGAACCCGGCGGCGATCGCGCCGATGCGGACCTCGTCCTGCTTGTCGATCTCGCCGTCGGGGCGGTAGAACTTGATGCCGTTGCGGTCGGCCGGGATATGCGAACCGGTGACCATCAGCGCGGCGGCGCCGAGCTTCAACCCGTAAAGCGCCAGTGCCGGCGTCGGCACTGCGCCGCAATCGACCGGCGACAGGCCGGCACGCTGCAGGGCGCCAATAACGGTCTGAGCAATCCCCGGACTCGATGCCCGGAAATCACGACCGACCAGCACGACGTCACCCGCCTTTGCCGCACCTGTTTCGATCAAGCGCCGCGCAAACGCCTGCGTATAGAGCGATGACGCCCGGCCCTCCAGGGCCGTCACAAGTCCACGAAGACCACTTGTGCCGAACTTCATGAAGTACCCATATGAAAATTACAGCCCTCATCATTCCAGGGTTCGTTTCGCATGGAAATAAAGCCGAAACTCGCGACGCCGTAAACTGTCATTACTGACCTAATCTATACCAGGATTGTCTTTGAAATCATTATATATACCGTCATGAGTGCCAATCAGTCTTCCCTCTCCCGCAGCGCTTGGCCGGATTCGGATAATGGTGTTATCCTGTTTTTGTAAATAAGCCTATCAGGATTGCCTGACTGATTGATGTCGGCCGAATGCACTGCTTCGGCTTTCCAGGGATGGAACCCTATGGGACTGAATGTCTTCAAGTCTGTCGCCTTCGTCGTCCCGCTTGCCGGCCTGGCGTTTCTCATGGAGTTCGGAGAGAAGACGGATGAGAGTGCCTGCTCCGGAACTCTTGCCTTCGAGAAGGCACGGCAGCTTATGGAAGGCCGCCCGGAGGTGATCGACATGTCCTTGAAAGGCTTTCGGTGGGTGGACGATTGCCGTTTCGCCATGAATGGTTATGCAGATGTCGAGACCGGCGCAGGTCCGGACCGCCTGGGTTTCGAACTCCTGGTGGCTTTCGATCCGCAAGCGCGCCGATGGCAGCAGGCCGGCTTTTCGATGACGCGTTAGACCGCGCCGAGGACTCCCGGGCACCCGGATCTTCAGTAGCGGATAAAGGGAGAATGGCGGACAGAGAGGGATTCGAACCCTCGATACGCTTTCACGTATACACGCGTTCCAGGCGTGCGCCTTCAACCACTCGGCCACCTGTCCTTGGAGTAAGGGCTGCATTGAAATCGGGGCAACGCAGCGGTCGGGCGCGATATATACCGATGAATTCTCAGGGATCAACCGGAATCTGAACGATTTTTGACACCGGCCCACAAAAGCTTCGCTGCCTCGTTGCCAAGCCCGCCGAACCTGCCTTATTTCTGCGGGGCGGATTGCGGCCGGACAGTATCGGGTGGGCCGCAGATAACGAACGGCTTTGTCTGGAATGAGAATCGTCCGGGGTATCTTCCATCTGTTGAGTGCTTTTGCGCTTCTGGCCGCGATCGTTGCCGGCGTGCTGGATTCGATCCAGTCGGTTTCAGCTTCGTCGGTCGTGGTGACGAGCCTCGGCAACGCCTGGCTCAATCTTGATCCGGAAAGCCTGACGCTCGCCGAGATCTCCGCCGAGACCTATGTCAGCCCCGATATCTGGCGGCCCTTCGTGGCACCGGTGCTGGCCCAGCCGGCTTTTGCCGTGTTCCTGGTGCTGGCGCTTCTTTTCTGGATGGCCGGATATCGCAAGCCGCGCTTCGCCGGGCGGTTTTCCGCCTGACGGGGATAACGCCCTGCCTATCGATGGTCCATGAAAGTCGCTTGGAGCTGCGAATTTATGCAGTTTCGTCAACTCTTTGGATAAGTTTTCGGCAATTCGTTCGTTTTTTACCAGTTGAAAAAAATCTCGTGAATTTTTCCGAAACCCGTGCAAGAGTGGCCGGAGCCGGACCCTTGGAAAAGGGGGCAGGTGGCCGCAGATGTACCGGGGAACGGGCTTGCGGGAGGATCCAAACAGCTAAAAAACAGGGCTGCACAATGAAGAAAACCTTTTTGAGCCTCATTGCCTTGGCTGCCATGTCGGCAACGGCGCTTGCCGCAGAGGTCAAGCCGGCATTGGTCTACGGTACCGGCGGCAAGTTCGACAAATCCTTCAACGAGGCCGCCTTTGCGGGCGCCGAACAGTTCAAGAAGGAAACGGGCATCGAGTTCCGGGATTTCGAGCCCACCAACGACACCCAGGGCGAACAGGCCATCCGCAACTTTGCAAGCCGTGGTTTCAATCCGGTCGTGGCCGTCTCGTTTGCGTGGACCTCGGCCATGGAAAAGGTCGCAGCCGAATATCCTGACACCAAGTTCGCGATCGTCGATTCCGTCGTCGACCTGCCGAACGTCCGCTCCGTCCTTTATAAGGAAGAAGAGGGCTCCTATCTCGTCGGCCTTCTCGCCGGCATGGCCTCCAAGACCGGCAAGGTCGGCTTTATCGGCGGCATGGACATCCCGCTGATCCGCAAGTTCGGCTGCGGCTATGTCCAGGGCGTCAAGGCTGCCAAGGCCGATGCTCAGGTCTTCCAGAATATGACCGGCACGACGGGTGCGGCCTGGAATGACCCGGTCCGCGGCGGCGAGCTCACCAAGAACCAGATCGACCAGGGCGCCGACGTGATCTATGCGGCAGCCGGTGCGACAGGCCTCGGCGTGCTGCAGACGGCGGCCGACAACAAGAAGCTTTCGATCGGTGTCGACTCCAACCAGAACCACCTGCATCCGGGTTCCGTCCTGACCTCAATGGTCAAGCGCGTCGATCTTGCTGTCTACAATGCGTTCAAGGATACCAAGGACGACAAGTTCTCGGCCGGCATCCAGGCTCTGGGCGTCAAGGAAGACGGTGTCGCCTACGCACTCGACGACAACAACAAGTCGCTCATCACGCCGGAAATGAAAACCGCCGTTGAAAAGGCCAAGGCCGAAATCATTTCGGGCGCCGTCAAGGTGCACGACTACATGTCGGACAATTCCTGCCCGAACTAAGGACGGTTGCAGGGGCGCATGGCGACGGGAATCGCCATGCGCCCTTTTTGCATATCAAGCGGAAAGGCGGACGATTGAGCCTCGACTCTTCCAATGAGCCCGCGATCGAGCTTGTCGGCATCGACAAGCGGTTCGGCGCGGTGCATGCAAACAAGAACATCAATCTGACGGTTGCCAAGGGCTCGATCCACGGCATCATCGGGGAAAACGGTGCCGGAAAATCGACGCTGATGTCGATCCTCTACGGTTTCTATCATGCCGACCAGGGTGAAATCCGCATTTCGGGCAAGCCGATCACCATACGCGACAGCCAGGCAGCAATCGCCGCCGGCATCGGCATGGTGCACCAGCATTTCATGCTGGTCGAGAACTTCACGGTCCTGGAAAATGTCATGCTCGGCGCCGAAGGCGGCCAGTTGCTTCGCAAGGGCGTTGCGAGTACCCGCCAGGAGCTGAAGCGCCTGGAGGACGACTACGGCCTGGAGGTCGATCCGGACGCGGTCATCGAGGAACTGCCGGTCGGCAGCCAGCAGCGCGTCGAAATCCTGAAGGCGCTTTATCGCGGCGCCGAGATTCTCATTCTCGACGAACCGACGGGCGTGCTCACCCCGGCTGAGGCGGACCACCTTTTCAAGGTGCTGCGGGTGCTGCGCGACCAGGGCAAGACGATCATTCTGATCACCCACAAGCTGCGGGAGATCATGGCGATCACCGACACGGTTTCCGTCATGCGCCGGGGCGAAATGGTTGCGACCCGCAAGACGGCCGGGACGACGGTGGAAGAACTCGCCGAGCTGATGGTCGGCCGCCGGGTGCTGTTGCGGGTCGAAAAGGGCGAGGCCAAGCCCGGCAAGGTCCTGCTCTCCGTCACGAACCTGACGGTCAAGGATAGCCGCGGCGTTACCATGGTGGACGATGTCTCTCTGGAGGTTCGCGCTGGCGAGATCGTCGGCATTGCGGGTGTTGCCGGCAACGGCCAGTCGGAGCTTCTGGAGGCGATTGCCGGTATCCGCAAACCGGCCTCCGGCGAGATCTTCCTCGATGGCAAACCGGTTGCCGGCGTCGGTCCGGCCGAATTGCGCAGTCTCGGCCTTGCCCACATCCCGGAAGACCGTCACCACATGGGCCTTGTGCTGAAATTCGAGGAATACGAGAACTCGATCCTTGGCTATCACCGCGACCAGCGTTACGGGCGTGGTGCGTTGCTGGACCTCGATGCCATCCGCAAGGATGCGGAGGAGAAGATCGCCAAATACGATATCCGTCCGCCGAACCCGCGATTGAGGACGGCGAATTTCTCCGGCGGCAACCAGCAGAAGATCGTCGTCGCGCGCGAGATCGAGCGCGATCCGAACGTCCTGATCATCGGTCAGCCGACCCGCGGCGTCGATATCGGTGCGATCGAATTCATCCACAAGCGCATCATCGAGATGCGCGATGCCGGCAAAGCGGTGCTCCTGGTTTCGGTCGAGCTCGATGAGATACGCTCTCTCTCCGACCGCATCCTGGTGATGTTTGCCGGCAAGGTCGTCGGCGAAAAGTCGGGCGAGGCGGGTGAGCAGACGCTGGGCCTGATGATGGCTGGGATCGCCGCATGACCTTTGAAGGATCGATCTGTTTGAACCATGAGATGCTGAGCGCCGTGACGGCAGCCGGAAAAGTGCGGGAGGAGGTATGAGCACCGCATCCGTACCGCTTCCTGCCTGGATCAATTACGGCGTCATCCCGCTCCTCAATCTTGTCCTTGCCTTCTTCTTCTCCGGACTGGTCGTCTGGGCGATCGGCGAAAATCCTTTTGAGGCGCTGCAGCTTCTGTTGATCGGCGCGCTTGGCCGCGGGGAGGGCATAGGCTTTACCCTGTTCTACACGACGAGCTTCATCTTCACCGGTCTGTCCGTAGCGGTCGCCATCCATGCGGGTCTGTTCAACATCGGTTCGGAAGGGCAGGCCTATCTCGGTGGTCTGGGGGCGGCCCTGGTGGCGCTCTCGCTAGACCATTACGTCCCCTGGTACGTCACCATGCCGTTTGCGGTGATCGGAGCGGCATTGTTCGGCGCGGCTTGCGCCGCCGTTCCCGCCTGGCTTCAGGCCAAGCGGGGCAGCCATATCGTCATCACCACGATCATGTTCAATTTCATCGTCTCGTCGCTGATGAATTACGTGCTGGTGCGCGTGCTGATCGTGCCGGGCAAGATGGCGCCTGAAACCCGCACCTTTCTGCCCGGCGGGCAACTCCCCAAGCTCGACTGGCTGATCTCCATGTTCGGCGGCAAGCTGGGGGCGGCACCGCTCAACTTTTCCTTCCTGATCGCGCTCGTCATGTGTTTCCTGGTCTGGGTGCTGATCTGGCGCACCAGGCTGGGCTACGAGATGCGCACGCTCGGCATCAGCCCGAGTGCTGCGAGCTACGCCGGCATCCCCTATGCGAAGATCGTCATGATCACCATGCTGATTTCCGGTGGCCTGGCCGGCATGATGGCGCTCAATCCGGTCATGGGCGCGTCCGCCCGCCTGCAGATCGAATTCGTCGGTGGCGCCGGCTTCGTCGGCATCGCCGTGTCGCTCATGGGCCGAAACCATCCCGTCGGCATCATCTTGTCGGCGCTGCTTTTCGGCATTCTCTATCAGGGTGGCGCGGAACTCTCGTTCGACATGCCGAAAGTCACCCGTGATATGATCGTCGTCATCCAGGGCATGGTGATCCTGTTCGCCGGTGCATTGGAATATATGCTCCGCCCGGCCATCGTCCGGTTCTACCAGCAGGCCGTAGGCGGCAAATAGGCGGGAACGAGGCTCATGGATTATTTCGATATTCTCATCAGTATTCTCGGCTCGGCGATCCGCCTGTCGGTCCCGCTGCTGTTCACCGCGCTTGCCGGACTGTTTTCCGAACGCGCCGGCATCTTCGATATCGGGCTGGAAGGCAAGATGCTGGCGTCCGCCTTCGCATCCGCCTGCGTGGCCTACTGGACCGGCAA
This sequence comes from Neorhizobium petrolearium, assembly GCF_029854435.1. Taxonomy (NCBI): domain Bacteria; kingdom Pseudomonadati; phylum Pseudomonadota; class Alphaproteobacteria; order Hyphomicrobiales; family Rhizobiaceae; genus Neorhizobium; species Neorhizobium petrolearium. The sequence goes on from NZ_CP123000.1 coordinate 5,397,063, forward strand.
TGCTTGGCTCGGCCTCCTTGCGGGCATCGGCATATCGATCGTCTTTTCGCTCGTGCACGGCTTTGCCTCGATCACCAATCGCGGCAATCAGATCGTCTCCGGCGTGGCATTGAACTTCGTGGCGGCCGGCCTGACGATCGTGCTGGGCCAGGCCTGGTTCAACCAGGGAGGACGAACGGGGCAGGTGCCGCCGGAAGGTCGCTTCTCCTCCATCGTCCTGCCCGGTGCGGATGCCATGCGTGAGGTGCCGATCATCGGGCCGCTTTATGCCAACGTCATTTCCGGCAATAATATCCTGACCTATATCGCCTTCCTGATGGTGCCGGTTTCCTGGTGGGTGCTTTATCGCACGCGCTTCGGTCTTAGGCTGCGGGCCGTTGGCGAAAATCCGGGCGCGGTGGATACGGCCGGCATTTCCGTGAGCTGGCTCAGGTATCGCGCGCTGATCGTGGCGGGCTTCCTCTGCGGCTTCTCGGGGACCTATCTGGCGATTGCCCAATCGGCCGCCTTCATCAACAACATGTCGGCGGGCAAGGGCTATATTGCGCTAGCCGCGCTGATCTTCGCCAAGTGGAAGCCGGTGCCGGTCATGCTGGCCTGCCTGCTTTTCGGTTTCCTGGATGCTTTCGCCAACTTCATGCAGGGAAAATCGGTGCCGCTGGTCGGCGAAGTGCCGGTTCAGATTTTCCAGGCGCTGCCCTATATTCTGACTTGCGTGCTGCTGGCGGGCTTCATTGGCATCGCCCGTCCGCCCAAGGCGGGCGGCGTGCCCTATACGAAGGAGCGTTGATCGATGTCTCATGAGCTTTTCGAAGCCGCTCGCGAGGCGATGACCAAGGCCTATGCGCCCTATTCGAAATTCCCGGTGGGCGTGGCGATCCGGGCCGACGATGGAAAGGTCTATCTCGGCGCCAATATCGAGAACCTTTCCTTTCCCCAGGGGTGGTGCGCCGAGCCGACCGCGATCGGTGCGATGATCATGGGTGGAGCTAAGAAGATCGAGGAACTCGCCGTGATCGCTGAAAAGCTGCCGCTCTGCACGCCATGCGGCGGCTGCCGGCAGAAGATTTCGGAATTCGCGGCGGCCGATACCCGTATCTATCTTTGCGACGATGCCGGCGTTCAGAAGACGGTCACCATGGCCGAGCTTCTGCCCTACGCCTTCGAAACGGATGTGATCGGATGAGAGAGGTTGTCGACCTGCTCGTGGATCGCCTTGGTGGCCTCATGCCGCGCCATGCGATCGTGCTTGGCTCCGGCCTGGGTTCGCTGGTCGATGAGGTGAAGGGGCAGGTCCGCATTCCTTACGGAATGCTGGAAGGCTTTCCGGTCAGCGGTGTCACCGGTCACGCGGGCGAACTGGTCGCCGGCCGCCTGGGCGGCACGCCGGTCATCATGCTTTCGGGCCGGGCCCATTATTATGAACATGGCGACGCGAAGGCGATGCGCTTTCCGATCGAGGTCTTGAAAGGGCTCGGCGTCCGGTCGCTGATCCTCACGAACTCGGCGGGATCGCTCCGCGAAGACATGCCGCCCGGTTCGGTCATGCAGATCACCGACCACATCAACTATTCCGGCATGAATCCGTTGATTGGAGAGAAGGGCGACCGCCGTTTCGTCGGGATGACCAGTGCCTATGACGCGGGCCTTGCTCTGGACATGCGCAATGCGGCCATTCGCTGCGGTATTCCCCTGTTTTCCGGCGTCTATATGTGGTTCTCCGGCCCGAGTTTCGAAACGCCGGCGGAGATCCGCATGGCGCGAATCCTGGGTGCCGATGCGGTCGGCATGTCGACGGTGCCGGAAGTCATTCTCGCGCGCTATTTCGGGCTAAAGGTTGCGGCGGCTTCGGTCATCACCAATTTCGGTGCGGGCATGACCGGCGCGGAATTGAGCCACGAGGAGACCAAGGACATGGCGCCCGTCGGCGGGCAGCGATTGGCCGCGATCCTGAAAGAAATCTTGGCTTGATTACACGATGGATTTCAAACGGATACGCTCGGTGTGGCGATCTGCCCTCAGGCTGCGGGTTGCATCTAATCGTTTGAACGATAAATATACCGGCTGATTTAAGCCGGGGAGGCACACGAAATGGAACTCCTGAGCCCACGCGAGGTGGCAGCCTTCGCGCTCTCACTTCTCGACCTGACGAACCTGCGCGACGATTGCGACAATGCCGCGATCGAGAAACTGTGCCTGCGCGCCGAGACGCCCTACGGCCATACCGCGGCCATCTGCATCTGGCCGCGTTTCGTTGCGCATGCGCGCGCCATCCTGGGGCCTGAGCATGCGGTCCGCATCGCCACCGTGGTGAATTTCCCATCGGGCGACCTGGCCGTCGCGAATGTCGTGGAGGAAACGAAGAAGGCGATCGAGGACGGTGCCGACGAAATCGACATGGTCATCCCCTATCGCAAGTTTCTGGCCGGCGACGAGGCTGCCGTGACGGAGATGGTCGAGGCTGTGCGCGCCGCATGCCCGAATGCCTGCCTGAAGGTGATCCTCGAGACGGGGGAACTGAAGGACAGCGGCTTCATCCGCCGCGCTTCCGAGCTCGCAATCGCCGCCGGCGCGGATTTCATCAAGACCTCGACAGGCAAGGTCGCCGTCAATGCGACGCTTGAAGCGGCCGACATCATGCTGCAGGCGATCCGGGATTCCAAAAGGCGCGTCGGCTTCAAGCCCGCGGGTGGCATCGGCAGCGTTGCGGATGCCGATCTCTATCTGCGCCTTGCCGAAACCATCATGGGTCCGAACTGGATCATGCCGTCGACATTCCGTTTCGGGGCATCCGGCCTGCTCGACGATATCCTGGGCCTCCTGAGCGGCAGCACCGCCATTCGCGCGTCGGGCGGCTACTGAAGAGAAGATCATGATCCCGCAGGAAATCATCCGCCGCAAACGCGACGGGCAGATTCTTTCCGCTGAAGAGATCGGAGCCTTCATCGCAGGCCTGACGAAGGAGGAAATCACCGAGGGTCAGGCGGCGGCCTTCGCCATGGCTGTCTTCTTTCGGGGTATGTCCCGTAATGAGACAGTGGCGCTGACGCTCGCGATGCGTGATTCCGGCACGGTTCTGGATTGGCGCGGCCTCGATCGTCCCGTGGCGGACAAGCATTCGACAGGCGGCGTCGGTGACAACGTTTCCTTGATGCTGGCGCCGATCGTCGCGGCCTGCGGCCTTGCGGTCCCGATGATTTCTGGCCGTGGGCTGGGGCACACGGGCGGCACGCTCGACAAGCTGCAGTCGATCCCCGGTTATGATGTCATGCCGGAAGAGGCTCTCTTCCGGAAGGTCGTCGATGAGATTGGCTGTGCCATAATAGGACAGACCGCCGAGCTTGCGCCCGCCGACCGGCGTCTCTATGCGATCCGCGACGTCACCGCGACGGTGGAGTCCGTGCCGCTGATCACCGCTTCCATCCTGTCGAAGAAGCTTGCCGCGGGTCTTGGCAGTCTGGTGCTCGACGTCAAGGTCGGCAACGGCGCCTTCATGGAAAGTCTGGAGGAAGCCGAGACACTCGCCCGCTCTCTGGTCGAGGTGGCGAATGGTGCAGGTGTCAGGACCGCCGCATTGCTGACCAACATGAATGAACCGCTTGCCGATGCGGCCGGTAACACGCTCGAGGTCATCAACTGCCTCGATTTTCTGGCTGGACTGAAGTCTGGCACGCGGCTGGAAACGGTTGTCATCGCGGAAGCCGCCGAAATGCTGGTTCTGGCCGGCATTGCCGACGATCGGCCGGAAGCGGAGGAGAATGCCCGACAGGTTCTGGCATCCGGCGAGGCGATGGAGCGTTTCGCCCGCATGGTGCATGCGCTGGGCGGGCCATCTGATTTTTGCGAGCGCCCTGATGCCTATCTTGAGCGTGCACCGGTGCGGCTGCGCGTTGAGGCGCCGCAGGACGGATATCTTACGGCTTGCGAGACCCGTGCTCTCGGTCTGGCCGTGGTCGAACTCGGCGGCGGACGCAGGCGCGCGGCGGATGCGATCGATCATCGTGTCGGCATCAGCGAACTTCTGCCTTTAGGCACACGGGTTTCAAAAGGCGAGCCGATCGCCATGGTGCATGCGAAAACCCGGGAGGATGCGGAGCGGATCGCGAAGGACGTGGCTCGTTTCTACACGATCGCCGACACGCCGCCTGAACCATCGCCGGTCGTCATCGAGCGCATCGGCTGATCATTGGGTGAGCTTCAGGATTCCGCGTTCCACCTGGAAGGCTTTCAGCCTCTTGAGAAAGCTCATTCCGACCAGCGTGCCCGAGAGTGCCTCGTCGCGCAGCACGAAGGCATCGACGTCCTCCACCCGCACGCTGCCGATCTCGATCCGGTCGAGCACGACATGCGCGGCTTCCGTGCCGCCGTTGGCGGTATTGGCGGTATGGCGGAAATCCAGGCTGTTCACGCCGAAGCCGAGCCTTCTCGCCGTGCTTTCGTTGATCGCCACCAGGGAAGCGCCGGTATCCACCAGACCGTCGATGGATTTGCCGTTGATGCGGAACATGCCGATGAAATGGCCACGCCCGTCGGCCTTCAGGGAGACGCTGCCCGGCGCGATCGCTACGGGCTCGGGCCTCGCCGGCACCTCGACTGCCGGGGCCTCCTGCGGCTGGCCGTCGAACTTGATCATCGCGGGAATCTGGGTGGCGATGAGCGTTACGATGGCTGCGAAAATGACTGTGCGCAGAAGCATGACCGTCCCCTCGGCATGAATCGGTATCGTCTTCCGATAGCGCGAAATCCATAAGAAAACGGCCCATGGAGCTTCCACGGACCGTTCATTTCAAAGTTTGGTAAGGAAACTCTGAAGTCTACTTTGTGCCATACATGCGGTCACCGGCGTCGCCGAGGCCGGGCACGATATAACCCTTCTCGTTGAGATGGCTGTCGATCGCAGCGGTATAAATCTTGACGTCCGGATGGGCGCCCTGGAAATTCTTGATGCCTTCCGGAGCGGCTAGCAGGCAGAGGAAGCGGATGTTGTGAGCGCCGCGCTCCTTCAGCTTGTCCACCGCCGCGATCGAGGAATTGCCGGTCGCCAGCATCGGATCGACCACGATGATGAGCCGTTCGGCAATGTCTTCCGGCGCCTTGAAGTAATATTCGACCGGCTGCAGCGTTTCGTGGTCGCGATAGACGCCGATATGCGAGACGCGTGCCGAAGGCACAAGTTCGAGCATGCCCTCCAGAAGGCCGTTGCCGGCGCGCAGGATGGAGGCGAAGACGAGTTTCTTGCCTTCGACGACTGGCGCCTGCATTTCGGTAAGCGGCGTCTCGATCGTCTCCATGGTCAGTTCGAGGTCGCGGGTCACTTCATAGCAGAGCAGCATGGAAATCTCGCGCAGCAGCCGTCGGAAGCCGGCCGTCGAGGTTTCTTTCTTGCGCATGATCGTCAGCTTGTGCTGCACCAGCGGATGATCGATAACAGTGACGCCGTCCATGAGCTTCCCCTTATTCCTGCCTGTTCCTTCTTTTGAGGAAAAAGCCACGTTCCGCAAGCCGTCAGGCGCGTTTTGCAGCCTCGTCCCCAGCCTGTGCGTCGAAACGCGCCAGCAACCTGCAGCGCGTATCCTCGTCGACGAAGGCGGCATCGAGCGCCGTGCGTGTCATGGTATCGATCTCCTGATCCGAAAATCCCATGATTTTCGAGGCAATCTCGTATTCGTGGGCCAGTGACGTACCGAAGAAGGGTGGATCGTCGGAATTGAGGCAGACACGCACGCCGGCGACCTTGAGCCGCCTCAGCGGATGACTGTCGAAGTCCGGGAAGACGTTCAGAGCGATGTTGGAGCCCGGGCAGATCTCCAGCACGATGCCGAGATCGGCAAGACGCGCCACCAGCACCGGGTCTTCGATCGCACGCACGCCATGCCCGATCCGCGAAGGTTTTACGAGATCGAGTGCATCGGAGACACTGAAGGCACCGCAGACTTCTCCGGCATGGATCGTCAGCCCGAGTCCCGCATCGCGGGCGATGTCGAAAGCGCGCGCATAGTCGGCGACTCGGCCCATGCGCTCTTCGCCGGCCATGTTGAAGCCCGTCACCAGCGGGTTCTTTGCCCGTGCGGCATATTCTGCGGCGGCGATTACCCGGTCCGGACCGAAGTGCCGTTCGCCGGTGACGATGATGCGCGCCTCGATACCGGTCTTTTCACGCGCGGCATGGATACCGTCCGAGATGCCGGCAAGGTAGGCGTCGGCCCCGAGCCCGATCCGGTCGCCATGGTCCGGCGAGACGATGATCTCGCTATAGATCGCATTGGCGTCGGCAAGCTCCGTCAGGTAGGTCTCGGTCAGCAGTGCATAGTCGTCGGCCGTCTTGAAGAGGGCAGCGACTGCGTCATAACAGATGAGGAATTCGGCAAAGTCCGACCAGACATAGGCGCCGTTGCGCAAAATGTGGCTCGTATCGACGCCGTATTTTTTGGCCTGCGCTGCGGCAAGTGCCGGCGGCGCCGCGCCTTCGATGTGGCAATGGATTTCGGCCTTGAGAAGGTGCGCAGTCAAAGGAAGCTCCGTCCGTGCGGTCCCGGCGGGATGGAGAGGTGGGCGGCGATCGTCTCCGCGATATCCGCATAGGTCGACCTCAGCCCGATGGAACGGGAGCGTATTCCGGGGCCGAATGCCATGATCGGCACCCGTTCGCGGGTATGGTCGGTTCCGCGCCAGGTCGGATCGCAGCCGTGGTCGGCGGTGAGGATCACCAGATCGCCGGGCTTCAGCCGTCGGTGAATGTCCGGCAATGCGCGATCGAAGGCTTCGAGCGCCGCCGCATAGCCGGGAACGTCGCGGCGATGGCCGTAAAGCATGTCGAAATCGACGAAATTGGTGAAGACGAGATCGCCGACGGCTGCCTCGTCCATCGCGGAAAGCGTCGCGTCCATCAGGGCCGCATTGCCGTTTGCCTTGATCACGCGCGATACGCCTTGATGGGCAAAGATATCGCCGATCTTGCCGATGGCGTGTACCGATCGTCCCTCCTGGATCAATCGGTCGAGGAGTGTCGGTTCGGGCGGGGGAACGGAAAAGTCGCGGCGGTTGCCGGTGCGCTCGAAGGTTTCCGTCGTTTCGCCGACGAAGGGGCGCGCGATCACCCGGCCGATGTTGAGCGGGTCGAGCAACTCGCGCACCACCTGGCAGAGCTTGATGAGCCGGTCGAGGCCGAAATGGGTCTCGTGGGCGGCGATCTGGAACACGGAGTCGCTTGAGGTATAGCAGATCGGTTTTCCGGTGCGGATATGTTCCTCTCCCAGGCGTGCGATGATCTCCGTGCCTGAAGCATGGCAATTGCCGAGAATGCCCGGAATATTGCCTTCCCGGCAGATCGCCTCGATCAGTTCGGGCGGAAACGCATCGCCCTCGCCCGGGAAATAACCCCAGTCGAACATCACTGGAGTTCCGGCGATCTCCCAATGCCCGGATGGCGTATCCTTGCCGCGGGAAACCTCGTTTGCCGCGCCATAGAGGCCGAAAACGCGCTCGGGCATCGGCATGCCGTCCGGATAGTTGCCGCTGGCAAGCTTGGCGATTTCGAGAAGTCCGAGCGAAGACATGTTCGGCAGGTGCAGCGGACCTTCCCGAAGGCCGGCCCGGTTGCCGGCGCCAGCGGCACAGAATTCCGCGATATGCCCGAGTGTGTTGGAACCCAGATCGCCGTAGTCTTCCGCATCGCGGGCGCCGCCCACGCCGAAGGAGTCGAGAACGAACAGGAAGGCACGTGCCATTGGTCACCCGGGTACTGAGATGCAATTCGGCCGGCATTTCTCAACCGGCATGAACTGGGACTCATATAACCGCAGACGTGGCTTGGCAAAGGGGATGGTGTTTCCCGGTCACCCGCAATCGGTACAGGAAATGCTGTCTCCGAAACGCTGGCGATAGAAAAATTCCTGGCCGATCGGGATTTCCTGCAGGTTTGTCGGCACGAGGCCGGACATGAACATCAGGAGGTCGTGTTTCACCAGAACCTCGGATCGTATCAGGAAGGAGCTGGCAAGGCGCATCTTCTCGGGGACATCGACGGGCGAGCCGACGGCATAGGGTGCGCCCTCGCCGTTCTGCCAGGACCATGCGACGATCGGGTTGCCGTCGGCATCGATTGTGACGCCGGTAATCTTGATGCTCAAATTGTTCGGTGTGTAGGGCACGAAAATGCTTGCAGCCAGATGCGGCATCGTCGCGAGAAAGGCCGTGTTCACGCTCGCCTCGCGGGCCACGAGGTCGGCAATGGTGTCGGCACTGTGCGTCACTCTCTTCGAGACGCTGAATCCGATCGTCAGCTCGAAGGAGGTGATGTAGAGGCTCAAGAGAAGCGGCGCGATAAGCGCGAATTCGACGGCTCCGACGCCGCGCCGGTCGGCAATGAACTGCCTGAGCGCGATGAGGAAGCCCTGTGGCCGCTTCTGCGATTGCGGTTTTTGCCCTTCCATCACGGATAGTCCTCGTTTCGGACGGTGGATGTCTGCACGATCAGGAAATAGTTGTCGCCGCTGGCGGGCTGGACATTGGTTATCAGGGGCCGGATCAGGTCTGTGATGACGTCCCAGCGATAGTAGGCGCGCACCATGTTGATGGTCTTCTGCGCACCCGGCGAATAGGCGAACGCGGATGTATCCAGGTCACCGTCCGGCGTGAGAGGGACAGAGTCCGGCACATCCAAGAAGTCCGTGAAACTGCGGACATCGAGCCATAGCTTGTTCGGAGTGCCGATCTCTGCCTCGCTGCACTTGATCATGATCGACACTTCGTCGCAGAAAGCGCGCCGGAATTCGGTGCTGTTGGTGTTGCCGGCAGTGATGATGCCGGTTCTGATCCTGCGCGCCATCGTGTCGACGGCGTTCCCGACGAGCTGCTCGCCGGTATAGGCGATGAAGGTCTCGATGATCGCGAAAATGATGATGAAGTAGGGGATGGCGAGCAGGGCGAATTCGATCGCCGCCGCACCGTCCCGCGAGCGGAGGATTCGCCGCCACGCTCCCTTGCGCCTGCTCCTCGCCGGCACAGGCGCACCCCCTCTGGTCTCGTCATGATCCTGGCACATGCTTTCCGCCCGACAGCCCTTTTGAGCGTCTGGATCGTACGTGGGGATTGTTGAGATTCCGTTGCCGCGATGGCTGGGAGTTTAACGACCTGTCCCCGATCAGGGCGAGGCGCTGCTGTTGCTGCTGGTGTCGTTCTTGAACTCCGCGTGCTGTTCGCAATTGGGCGTGCAGGACAGGACGGAACGGGCTGTCTGCCGGTAGACGCGCACGGTGTTTCCCTCGTCGATCGAAACGAGGATGCGCTCGTCGGCAATCGCATTGCCTTCCGTATCGAGCAGCACGAGGTTCGTCGTCCCGAAGCTGCGGCCCGTGAGCACGATCGTGGTGGGATCCGCAACCGTGGCGTCGGCGACGTTCGAATTGCCGACGATGACCTTGCTGACCGGCCGGTCGAGCTTCAGCACGCGCGCGTGATTCATGAAGACGCGCAGCAGGCCGCTTTCCTGCTCTTCTTGTGCAGCGGCTTGTCCCGCAACGGCAGAGACCAGGCCGCCAAGGACGGCAAGTCGAAGCATGACGCTACGGAACAGCATGGAAGGCGGCCTTTGGATGCAGTTTATGGTTCGCAAAGAATGGATGCGATTGGTGAATGAAGAGTTAAACGGCACAATTGGGCGACTTTGACATCTTCTTAACTTTCCGAATGGCCATTTGGCCGGGGTAAGTTGTGCCGGTTCCCGGTCGAAAAAAGTTCGTTAAGTCGCTGTAAAACAACTGATATTAGAAGTGACGATAGTCAATTCCCACCGCTCGAATGCCGCCTTTTTTCTTCTTCCTTCATTTACCACGCGAAGGGCAAATCCGCCGTTAACCGGATGGTAACACTGTTCCTTAAGCCGTTGGAAATCGTCGCTGTCTAGATTGTGCCCATCCGAACAACGGAAACAGTTGTCGGGAAGTGCTGAACAACAATCGTCGAGTATAGGAGAGTTCCATGTCCAAGATTTTCGCTCGTTTTTTGAAAGATGAGTCTGGCGCGACTGCCATCGAATATGGTCTGATCGCTGCTCTCATCTCCGTTGCTCTGATCGCCGGTGCTACCTCGCTGGGGGATCAACTTGATACAACCTTCAACGCCATCAAGGATGAGATGAAGACGGCTAATGATAATATGTAATCTAGGTGTGCCTTTCTGGCGTCACTACGGATTCTTCTAAAGCCGCCTTTGGGCGGCTTTCTCACTTCCGCCGATAAGGACGGGTGAGGTCACTCCGGCCGAGCATCGCGGGACGACACAAATATGGCAGCTCTGACTATTGCAGCCTTGGTTCTCACCATCTTCCCCCTGAGTCTGGCGCTCGCCGCAGTCAGCGACCTCTTCACGATGACAATCCCGAACCGGGTATCCGTCGTGCTTCTGGCAAGCTTCCTTATTCTTGCGCCGCTCTCGGGCCTTGCCTGGCCGGACATCGGCATGAGCCTTGTCGCTGGTCTTGCCGTCTTCGGCGGCTGTTTCGCGCTTTTCGCGCTGAATGTCATGGGCGGGGGGGATGCCAAGCTCCTGACTGCCTCGGCCGTCTGGTACGGCTTCAATCATTCGCTTCTGGCCTTCCTGGTGACCGTCGGTTATGTCGGCGGCGCCGTCACGTTGATCTTCCTTCTGCTGCGCGTGCGGGCGAATTCGGTCATGGCGATGGGAATTCCGCTGCCGGCCTCGCTGGTGACGGCGAAGAAAATCCCTTATGGCATTGCTATTGCGATTGCCGGCTTCCTGACTTTTGAACAGGCGCCCATTTATTCGCTGGCCATGAATGCTTTCCAGTAAAGGTTAGTGCGATGGAAAGATCGCGTTAACCAGAATTGTAAGCTTCTCATTAACCATAATTACACCATTGGAGGCCATTCTCCGGAGGAATTAATGTTCCCCCAAGGAATGGCCATGAAGCCAACCCGTATCATCATTCTCGCGGTCGCCGTGGTGGCGGCGGGCCTCGCCGGCCTGCTGGCCGTGCGCCTTGCCGGCAAAAAAGGCTCCGAGCTGGTGGAAACCGTGATCCAGAAGGAGCCGACGGTCAGGGTTCTGGTTTCCGCCGAGAACCTGCCGGTCGGCAGCCGTTTGACCGAGAAGGCGGTCCATTGGCTTTCCTGGCCGAAGAACGGCATTGTCGAAGGCTTCATCACCGACGACAAGCGGCCGGATGCCATCACGGAACTGCAGGGCGTGGTCGTGCGCATGCCGCTGTTCAAGGGCGAGCCCGTCCGCGCCGAAAAGATCGCCGATTCATCGAGCCGCATCATGTCTTCGCTTCTGCCCTCCGGGAAGCGTGCCGTCGCCACCGAAATTTCGGTCGCCACGGGCGCCGGCGGCTTCGTCCTGCCGAATGACCGCGTCGACATCATCATGGTGCGCGAGGGCAGGGAAGGTGGCGGCTACATCACCGAAAACATCCTGAACAATATCCGTGTGCTGGCGATCGACCAGCAGATCCAGGAGAGCGAGGACGGCAAGAAGGCGGTTGTCGGCACGACTGCGACGCTTGAGCTCACGCCGGATCAGGCCAAGGTCATCGCCGTTGCCCAGCAGATGGCGTCGCGGCTGACGCTTGCCCTGCGCTCCGTGGCGGATTCGCAGGAAGCCGATACGGCGGCGGCAGACTATCTGCTGCATGGCGGCGATGGCAAGGCGGATATCCAGGTCATCAAATCGGGCGCGATCGTCGGGAACACGGCGACGGCGGCGGCGCAGGCGAAATGAACGGAGCGGTCACGTGGGAAATCTGAAACGCAGGATTCGCAGCTCGGCAGCGGCGGGCATGGCTTTCTGCCTTGCCTTTTCCGGCGTTCCGGCCGATGTCGCGCCGGTCAGCCTCGCACCGGCTCGGGCTCTTGCGGCAGATGCCAGCATTGTTCGCATAACCGATGGCGGACCCGGAACCCGCAAGCGACTGCAACTCGGCCTCAACAAGGCGCTGGTGGTGGATCTGCCGTCGGACGCTCATGACATTCTCGTCGCCGACCCCTCCATGGCCGATGCAGTGACGCGCACCTCGCGGCGCATCTATCTTTTCGGCAAGGCAGTGGGGCAGACCAATATCTTCGTTTTCGGGTCGCATGGCGAGGAGATCGTCAGCCTGGACGTGGAAATCGAGCGCGACATCTCCGGCCTTCAGCAGAACCTTCGCCGCTTCCTGCCGGATTCCGATATCAAGGTCGAAATCATCTCCGACAACATCGTGCTCTCCGGCACGGTCCGGACGCCGCAGGATTCGGCCCAGGCGGAAAAGCTTGCCTCCGCCTTCCTGAGGGGCGGCGAGGCGACCACCAGAAACATCACCGCCCAGGGTAACTATGGTGATGCGGACATCTTCGCCGAAGACCGGCAGGTCTCGCAGATCGTCAATCTCCTGACGATCGAAGGCGAGGATCAGGTCACGCTGAAGGTCACCGTCGCCGAAGTCAGCCGCCAGGTGCTGAAACAGCTCGGTTTCAACGGGTCGGTATCGGGGCCTGACGGCTCGATCGCCTTCTCCAATCCTTCCAACCTCGGCAATGCGATCAACACCTTCGGGATGGCCTCCCTCGCTGGCACGATCGGCAACACCAGCCTTGCCACCTATATGAACGCCATGGAGCAGGCGGGTGTCATGCGCACGCTTGCCGAGCCGAGCCTGACGGCCATCTCCGGCCAGCAGGCGAAATTTTATGTCGGCGGCGAATTCCGCCTGCCTGCCGAACAGGAGGTCGGCCGCGACGAGGACACCGGCGCGCTGACCGTGACCCGCACGACCAACTCGGTCGATTACGGCATCGAACTCAATTTCAAGCCGGTTGTGCTGTCTCCGGGCCGCATTAGCCTGGTGATCGAGACCAATGTCTCCGAGCCGACCTATGAAGGCTCGGCCGTCACCGGCAATGGCAGCTCGCTTAGCGTTCAGGGCAACACCTATATGTCGATCCGCAAGCGCGAGGCTTCGACCACCGTCGAATTGCCGTCCGGCGGCTCGATTGTGATCGCCGGTCTGGTGCAGGACAATATCCGCCAGGCCATGTCCGGCCTTCCGGGCATCTCCAAGATTCCGGTCTTCGGCACCCTGTTCCGCAGCAAGGATTTCGTCCGCAACGAGACGGAACTCGTCATCATCGCGACGCCCTATCTCGTCCGTCCCGTTGCCCGCAGCGAAATCGCCCGGCCGGATGACAACTTCAACCCGGAAAACGATGCGGCAATGTATTTCCTCAATCGCGTGAACAAGATCTACGGCCGCAAGGAACCCGTCGCGGCGGGCCAGTACCACGGGGCGGTCGGCTTCATCTACAAGTGAGCGGTCATGGCTATTGAAACGAAGAAAATCTCCGCCGAAGGACAGGATGTCATGACCCAGGGCACGGTGAGGTCCCATCGTAGCAGGATTGCCGCCGCCGCCGTGCTTGCGGCATCTGCAATACTCCTCTCGGCTTGTGGCAACAGCCAGCTCACCACAGGCTCGATCCCCGATGATTATCGCACCCGTCATCCGATCGTGCTCGCGGAAGGCGAATATACCCTCGATATCCCCGTGGCTTCCGGCGATGCCCGGCTTTCGACGGGCATGAAGGACACGGTGCGGGGGTTTGCGCAGAGTTTTGCGTCCTCGCCGGCCGGCATAATGCAGATCCAGGTGCCACACGGCTCCTACAATGCAGGAGCGGCCCAGCATCTGGCGGCTGAAATCCGTCGCACGCTGACAGCGGCAGGCGTCCAGCCTCACAAGATCCTGATGAGCAGCTATGCGGCCTCTCCGAATGGCGACGCCGCGCCCATCCGGCTCGCCTATGTGACGACCAAGCCGATGACGAACCAGTGCGGCGAGTGGCCGGCGGATCTGTCGGACAGCACGTTCGGCAACAAGAACTGGTACAATTTCGGCTGCGCCAGCCAGAATAACCTCGCCGCCCAGGTCGCCAATCCCACAGACCTTATCGCGCCGCGCGGCATGACCCCGATCGATGCGACGCAGCGGGCAAAGGTCATCAGCGATTATCGCGGCGAATCGACCAGCAGCACGACACCGTAGGCCAGGAGACCGGAGAAGAAGATGAGTCCGATCAACTACGAGATCCGAACTCCCGGTGAAGACGAACGGTTTGCCGAGGAAGCCGAGCGCCTGGGAGATCTGGACACGCTGCGTCCGCTTCCGCGCATATCGATCCATGCATTCTGCGAAAGCGAGGCCATGCAGCGGATGATGGACCGCATGGCGCGCGATCGCCGTATGGCCAAGGTCAATCTGCGCGTGACGATCGGCGGCACCGACGCCGCGGCCAACATGTTCGCGTCCACCCCGACGCCGAACCTGATCATCCTCGAAACGGAGACCGATCCAAAAAACCTGCTCGATGAACTGACGCCGCTTGCCGAGGTCTGCGATCCCTCGACACGGGTCATCATCGTCGGCCGCTATAACGATATCGCTCTGTACCGCGAGCTTATCCGCAACGGCATCTCCGAATATCTCGTCGGGCCGGTGCAGATGCAGGACATGCTGGCGTCGATCTCTGCGATTTTCGTCGATCCGGAAGCCGAGCCGCTCGGCAGGTCGATCGCCTTCATCGGCGCAAAGGGTGGCGTGGGGTCCTCGACCATTGCCCATAACTGCGCCTTCGGTATTTCGAACCTCTTCTCGACCGAGACCATTCTCGCCGACCTCGACCTGCCTTTCGGCACGGCCAATATCGATTTTGACCAGGACCCGGCCCAGGGTATTGCGGAAGCCGTTTTTGCGCCCGAACGCCTCGACGAGGTCTTCCTCGACCGTCTGCTCACCAAATGCTCCGAGCATCTGTCTCTGTTGGCCGCGCCTTCGCTGCTTGATCGCGCCTACGATTTCGAGCGAGGCGCCTTCACGCCGATCATCGAGCTGCTGCAGCGCAGCGCGCCGGTCGCGGTGCTCGATCTCCCGCATGGCTGGACGGAATGGACGCGCGCCGTCCTGTCCGAAGTGGACGAAGTGGTGATCTGCGCCGTTCCCGATCTCGCCAACCTGCGCAATACCAAGAACATGATCGACGCGCTGAAGAAGCTCCGGCCGAATGATCGCCCGCCGCACCTCATCCTCAATCAGGTCGGCATGCCGAAGCGCCCGGAAATTGCGCCCGTCGACTTCATCGAGCCGTTGGAGATCGAGCCGATCGCCATCCTGCCTTTCGATGTGCAGCTTTTCGGCAACGCCGCCAATAGCGGCCGGATGATTTCCGAGATCGATGCGAAATCGCCAGCCGCCGAAACCTTCTCGCAGATCGCTCATATCGTCACCGGGCGCGTCGCGATGAAGAAGGCGAAAAAGGGCGGCCTCGGCAATATTCTCGGGATGCTGTCCCGCAAGAAGGCATAAGGCATGTTCGGAAAACGCGGAAACGAGGGGTTTGGGAAAAGCGCGGCCGGGCTTGCGCCGCCGCCGGCTGCCACGTCCACTCCGGCCACGCCCGCAATGGCAAGGCCTCTGGCCCCGGAAGTCCTCGCCGAACCCATGCGGGACCCGGCCGTCCAGCGCCAGCCGGTTTCACCGCCGACGCTCGCTCCCCAGGCTCCGGCCCGCAGGAAGCCGGTTCGCACCGAGCTCTATTACGATACGAAGAGCCAGGTTTTTTCGGCGCTGATCGATACGATCGACCTTTCCCAGCTTGCCAAGCTGGATGCCGAGAGTGCGCGCGAGGAAATCCGCGACATCGTCAACGACATCATCACGATCAAGAATTTCGCGATGTCGATTTCCGAGCAGGAGGAACTGCTCGAGGACATCTGCAACGACGTTTTGGGCTACGGTCCGCTGGAGCCGTTGCTCGCCCGTGACGACATCGCCGACATCATGGTGAACGGTGCCGGCCAGACCTTCATCGAAGTCGGCGGCAAGACGATCGAATCCGATATCCGCTTCCGCGACAACGCCCAGCTTCTGTCGATCTGCCAGCGCATCGTCAGCCAGGTGGGCCGTCGTGTCGACGAATCCTCGCCGATCTGCGACGCGCGCCTGCCGGACGGTTCGCGCGTAAACGTCATCGCGCCGCCGCTTGCGATCGACGGCCCGGCGCTCACCATCCGCAAGTTCAAGAAGGACAAGCTGAACCTCGACCAACTCGTCAAGTTCGGGGCGATCACGCCGGAAGGCGCGGTCCTGCTGCAGATCATCGGGCGGGTTCGCTGCAACATCGTCATCTCCGGCGGCACGGGCTCGGGCAAGACGACGCTTCTGAACTGCCTCACCAACTACATCGACAAGGAAGAGCGGGTCATCACCTGCGAGGATACGGCCGAACTTCAGCTGCAGCAGCCGCATGTGGTGCGCCTGGAAACCCGTCCGCCGAACATCGAAGGCGAGGGCGAGATCACCATGCGCGACCTCGTGAAGAATTGCCTGCGCATGCGTCCCGAACGCATCATCGTCGGCGAAGTGCGTGGACCGGAAGTCTTTGATTTGCTGCAGGCGATGAACACCGGCCACGACGGTTCGATGGGCACGATCCACGCCAACACGCCGCGCGAATGTCTGAGCCGCATGGAATCGATGATCGCCATGGGCGGCTATTCGCTGCCGGCCAAGACCGTGCGCGAGATCATCACCGGCTCGATCGACGTTATCATCCAGGCCGCCCGCCTCCGCGACGGTTCGCGCCGCATCACCCAGATTACCGAGGTGATCGGCATGGAAGGCGACGTGATCGTGACCCAGGATCTGATGCGCTACGAGATCGAGGGTGAGGATGCAAATGGCCGGCTGATCGGCCAGCATGTGTCGACGGGCATCGCCAAGCCGCATTTCTGGGATCGCGCCCGCTATTTCAATGAGGAAAAGCGCCTGGCCGCGGCGCTCGACGCGATGGAACGGTCCAAGGACTGAAGGCAGAGGAGAACACGCCATGTTCGGGCTGGATATCACTGTCGTAGCGATCATCGCCCTCGTGGCAATCGCTGCGGCTGCGGTCTGTTACGGCCTCCTGTTCTCCCGCATGGAAGTGGAAAAGAAGGCCGATACGCGGCTGAGCCGGGTCAAGGCCGCCGAGACAGATTTTGCCAAGGCCAATGCCGCCCGCGATCGCGTTCAGGAACTCTCCAAGCGCCGCAAATCCGTGCAGGATTCGCTGAAGGATCTCGAGAAGAAGCAGGAAGAGAAGAACAGGAAGCTGGGCGATGGCAGCTTGAAATCCAGGCTCGCCCAGACAGGTCTGCCGCTGACCGTGGGGCGCTTCTATGTGTTCAGCGCCCTTTTCGGCGTTTTCGTCTTTCTGGTGACCCTGATAGCGGGCCTGCCCATGCTGGCGGCGATCGGCGCGGCTTTCGTCTCGACCGTCGGTCTGCCGCGCTGGGTGATCGGCTACCTGGTCAAGCGTCGCCAGCGGAAATTCCTCGACGAATTCCCGAATGCGCTGGATGTCATGGTGCGCTCGATCAAATCCGGCCTGCCGCTCAACGATGCGCTGCGCCTGATTGCATCTGACGGCCAGGAGCCGGTGAAGGCGGAATTCCGCCGGGTGGTGGAATCCCAGCAGGTGAGTTTGAGCATTCCCGAAGCCTGCACGCGCATGATGTTGACCATGCCGCTGCCGGAGGTGAATTTCTTTTCCATCGTCATCACCATCCAGAGCCAGGCAGGCGGCAACTTGTCCGAAGCGCTTGGCAATCTTTCGAGGGTGCTGCGCGACCGCAAGAAGATGAAGGCCAAGGTCAGCGCCCTTTCCATGGAAGCGAAAGCCTCGGCGGTCATCATCGGCGCGCTGCCCTTCATCGTGGCGCTGCTCGTCTATCTCACGTCGCCCGACTATATCGCGATCCTCTTCACGGATCCGCGCGGCCACCTGATCCTCTTGTTTTCCGGTGTCTGGATGTCGATCGGCATTTTCGTCATGCGCAACATGATCAATTTCGACATCTGAGGAGGGGCCATGAAGGGACTTGCGACCACGCTGACCGATCCGACCCTGCTTCTGGCCGTCCTCGTGGCGGTTGCGGTTTTCGCGACGCTCTACACGCTGGCGAGCCCGTTCCTTGAAAAGGGAAATCTCGAAAAGCGCATGAAGGCCGTTTCCACCGAGCGTGAGCAGATCCGTGCCCGGGAGCGGGCCCGGATGAATGCCGAACAGTCGAAAACGTCGCTGCGTGCACAGAACAACCAATCCGTCCGCCAGATCGTCGAGCGTTTCAACCTGCGCAAGGCGCTGGTCGATGACAACACGGTCAACAAGCTGCGCGCCGCGGGTCTCCGGTCGCAGAATGCCCTCAACATCTTCCTGGTGGCGCGCTTCCTGCTGCCCTTCGTCTTTCTGACGGCAGCGGTGATCTGGATCTTCGTGCTTGGCAATCTTGCCTCACGCCCGTTCCCGATTCGCATGCTGGCGGCGATCGGTTTTGCCTATGTCGGCTTCTACGCACCGAACATCTACGTCACCAACCTCATGAACAAACGCCAGCACTCCATCAAGCGCGCCTGGCCGGATGCGCTCGACCTGATGCTGATCTGCGTCGAATCGGGGATTTCCATGGAAGCGGCCATGCGCCGGGTCGCAGAGGAAATGGCGCAGCAGTCGCCGCCGCTTGCCGAGGAAATGGTGCTGACGATGGCCGAACTCTCCTTCCTGCAGGATCGTCGTATCGCTTTGGAAAATCTTGGGCTGCGTACCCAGCTCGATATCGTCAAGTCTGTCACCCAGGCACTCATTCAGGCGGAACGCTACGGTACGCCGATCGCCCAGGCGCTGCGTGTGCTCGCCCAGGAGGGCCGCGACGAGCGCATGAACGAGGCGGAGAAGAAGGCGGCCGCCCTGCCGCCGAAGCTCACCGTGCCGATGATCCTGTTCTTCCTGCCGGTGCTGATCGCTGTCATTCTCGGTCCTGCCGGCATCCAGGTTGCCGACAAGTTCTGACCCTTTCAGATGGCCGCTATGCCCCTGCATGCCGGTTGCCTGCTCGCCTGAACATGAGCTGAATTCCGGTTTCACAACGCATTCAGGAGCGTTTTGCTAGTGTCCTCAAAGGTCGCGGCAATCCCGGTCCCATCGGCCAGAGCCGTTGAACGCGACATCGAATTCGGAGGAATCACTCATGCTGACAAGGCTTTGCATAAACCTCGTCCTGATCGGCGGCATTGTCACCGTAGTCTCGCGTCTTCTCTGACGGCGGCGCCACGTGAGAGTTGGCAGAAGAGATCGGCAGGACCTGCCAATATGATGGCCTGCGGGACTCGGCCTGAGCATCGCCAGGGTCTCGCTGCCTGTCCGTATGGTATATTGATCCTAGCTCGGCAGGCCGAAGATCTTTTCAAGCCCTTCCCAAGTCTCGTCCATCGCATAGGCTCCGAGGAAGGGCAGGCCCACATGGCCATAGAGAAGCGAGAGCTGCCATTCCGCTGTTTCTTCATCGATATTGGCGACCTGCTGCAGGTAGATCACGGAAGCGAGGCCGGTGCGATCGGCGCCGCCCTGGCAATGGATCAGGATCGGCTTCGGTGCATCGTGCAGCAGGGCGATGAGCTTTTCGCTCTCCTCGGGAGAGAGCTGCCGCATGGCCGACATGCGGAAATCGATATGCTGGACGCCGAGACGGTCGGTAGCGGCAACCTCGTCCTTGTACCATTCCCTTTGGCTGGAGCCCCGCAGATTGAGGACGGTCTTGATGCCGTACCGCTTGATATAGTCGGTGAGGGCGCTCGCCGTGGGCTGTGCCGAGCGATAGAGCTGCCCGGGCAGAACTTCATGGAAGTTGCCGGTCAGTTGGAGAATGCCGAGATAAGCGCCGGTCGACAGCAGGATTGCTGCAGACAGCATTGCAGATCGCTTGAAGAATTTCCACATGGCCACCGTCCCTTTGGCGACGACCATCGTAATGGATTGCGGCAATTTTAGAATGGTTCTTGAATATTAATTTGTGGCGGTTTTTGCCTTGCTGTCCTTGTCGGCGAGCTTGGCCCAGGAACTCCGCTGCGAAAGCATTGCGCGCAGGTAGGTGACGTTGGCATCCGCCTGCTGCTGCGAGAGCTCCCGGCGGGCGATCTCTTCGGCTTCCGCAAAACGGCCCTGCAGGCCGACGACGAGCGCAAGGTTCTGGCGCACCCGGCTGTCGGCGGCTGGTTGGCCGGCGGCGTTGCGCATATAGGTTTCGGCCGTCCTGAGGTCGCCGGAGAGCACGTAGGACATGCCGAGATTGGAGATCACGCTCGGCTCGTTCGGCTGCGCATCGAGCGCCAGACGATATTTCTGGCGCGCCTCTTCCGAGCGGCCGAGCTGGTCGAGCACGGCGCCTTCCGCCGAATAGAGTCTCCAGTCGGGATGATCCGGCGTCTGGGCCCGGTTGATCGTCGCGAGTGCCTGTTCGAGCTGGCCGGCGGCGGCCTGCGCCTTGCCGTAGGCGGCAAGCACGTCGCGGTCGGCCGGATGGGCGATCGCCACCTGCTGCATCACGGCAAGCGCCTGCGAGGTCTTGCCCGTCATGCCGAGCACGGTTGCGTATCTCAGGCCGATCTCCTTGTTTTTCGGATCACGGACATAGGCGGCGCCGATCGATTTCTCCGTGTTCGAAAGCTGCGTTGCATTCATCCCTTCCAGCGATGCGGCGGAAATCCGCGGGATCGAGCCGGTCGTCCGCGCGTCCGGCTTTGTGGCGCAACCTGCAACCGAAAGCGCCAGAAGTGCCATTGCGGCCGTCCGGGCGAAGCAGGTCTTGCGGAATGTCGGGGCGGCAGGAGCGGTCATCGTGCGGGTCTCGTCGTGGTCCGGTGCCGACGCTTTTTCGTTTTTCGATCCGGCGGCGGGCATATGGCGCATTTCCACTTCAGCAATAAACTGTTAACCCTAACAGACCGTTAAACCCAACGATTCCAGACGCTTCCGAAGGCTCGCCCCATGACCCCCTATCAGTATATCGAACGTCCTTCTCCCTTCAGCGCGAAAGGCGCGGTGACAAAGCCAGTTCATGCCGTCACGCCCGCAGATCTGGAAGCGGGGAAATTTAATCCCACAGCGCTTGCCTGGGCGAAAGCGGCGGGTTTCAAGGCGGAGGCCGGCGCGCTTCTTCTCGTGCCGGGTGGTGATGGGGAGGTCGCCAGTGCCTTCTTTGGCCTCGGCAGTGATCCGTCGGAAGCGCCCTTCATGACCGGGAAGCTTTCAAAACTCCTTCCGCCCGGAGACTGGCATGTCGAGACGACGGCGCTGGCCGCGGATCATCTCGCTCTCGGCTATGGTCTCGGCACCTATGGCTTCAACCGCTACAAGTCCGACAAGCAGAAGGATGTCCGGTTTTCCGTATCGGAAGCGGCCGATTCCGCCGATATCGAGCGTCAGCTCGCGGGCGTCTTCCTGGCCCGCGACCTCGTCAACATCCCGACGAACGAAATGGGCCCGGCCGAGCTGGAAGCGGCTTTCCGGGCGCTTGGCGAGCACTATGGTGCAACCGTCACCTCGATCGTCGGCGAAGACCTCTTGAAGCAGAATTTTCCGCTGGTCCATACGGTCGGTCGCGCCAGCGCCTCGCCGCCGCGGCTGCTCGAACTGCGCTGGGGCGAAAAGGGCCATCCGCGTGTGACGCTGGTCGGCAAGGGCGTCTGCTTCGATACCGGCGGCCTCGACATCAAGGGCGCCGCGAACATGGCCCTGATGAAGAAAGACATGGGCGGCGCGGCGAATGTCATGGGCCTTGCCCTGATGATCATGGATGCCGGCCTGAAGGTCGACCTGCAGGTGCTGGTGCCGGCGGTCGAGAACTCCATTTCCGGCAGTGCCTTCCGTCCCGGCGATATCTACAGGAGCCGCAAGGGCGTCACCGTGCAGATCGACAATACCGATGCCGAAGGCCGGCTCATCCTCGCCGATGCGCTCGCCTATGCGGACGAGAACCCGCCGGACCTGATGATCGACATGTCTACGCTGACGGGGGCTGCCCGCGTCGCGCTCGGCACGGAGCTTGCGCCCTATTTCACGGATGACGAAGCGCTCTCGGCGAAACTCATGGAGGCGTCGAAGGAGGAAGCCGATCCCATGTGGCGCCTGCCTCTCTGGATGGGCTACGACAAGGATATCCGCTCCCGCGCCGCCGATATTACCAACTCCCCTTCCGGCGGCATGGCCGGCGCCATTACCGCGGCACTTTTCCTGAAGCGGTTCGTCACGGCGACGAAAAGCTGGGCGCATTTCGATATCTACGCTTGGGTTCTGGCCGATAAGCCGCATGCGCCGGTCGGCGGCGAAGCCTTTGCCATCCGCGCACTCTATCGCGTCATTCGCGATCTGGCGGCGAAATGATCGAAACAAAACGGTAAGACCTTTTGCCTAAAATCCACGGGATTTTGAGCCGAGGATTGAGATGCCGGTTGAACTGACGGCGACGGAAGCTTTGGGCCTCTGGCGCCGGGTCTCGCTGGAGCAGGTGCGGCATGACGGGCGCGATCTGACATTGCGCCAGATGTCGATCCTGCTGCATATTTACCTCGTGCCGCCGCCGCATACGGTGCGCGGGCTCGCCGCCACGCTGGGCGTCACCAAGCCAGTCGTCACCCGCGCGCTGGATACGATGGGCGAGATGGGCCTGGTGGACCGCGAACGCGACGAGCGCGACCGCCGCAACGTCGTCATCAAGCGCACGGTGGCTGGTGCACTGTTTCTTGAAAAACTGGGTGACCTGATCATCCGGGAAGGCCGCAAGCCTGGAGCTTGAAGAATGATGGAAATACTCGACAGACGCCTGCATGCCTTCCGCCCCGATCTCGCCGACGAGACGTTGAAAGGAAGTGTCGAGGCCGCGAATTTCGTTCGTGGCGAGCCGGCCCGCATCGCAGCGCCGGTGGCGCAACTGCGTCCCGGACCTGATCTTGCTCGCGGCATCGATACCGAACTTCTGTTCGGTGAAACTGTGCGGGTTTTCGACCGCGCTGGCGGTTTTGCCTGGGTTCAGGCGGATCAGGACCGCTATGTCGGTTACCTGCCGGAAACGATGCTCGGCACCCCGGAGGAGCCGACACATCGCATCGCCGTCCAGCGAACGTTCCTTTATCCCGGGCCGGAATTGCGAAAGCCACCGACCGCAACACTCTCCATGGGCAGTCGCATCACGGTGGTCGGCGATGTGGAGACCCGTGGCACCCGCTACTTCGTGCTTTCGACCGGCGGGGCGGTGATTGCACGTCATTGCCTGCCTGTCGCCGAGACCATGGGGGACGATTACGTCGCGGTGGCGGAAAAATTCATCGAGACCCCCTATCTGTGGGGTGGCCGTTCCGGTTTCGGCCTTGATTGCTCGGCCCTGGTGCAACTATCCCTGATGATGGTCGGAAAATCCGCACCGCGCGATTCCGACATGCAGGTTTCGATCGGCTCGGCCATCACCCGCGAGGAACTTCGCCGCGGCGACCTGGTTTTCTGGAAGGGTCATGTGGGCATCATGGAGAACGAGCAAACGCTTCTTCATGCCAACGGCCATACGGTGAGCGTCGCCCGCGAAGGCTTCGAAGAGGCGGTGAAGCGTATCGGGTGGCTGTACGAACAGCCGACAGGCTATCGCCGTTTGGGATAACCGGCGATGATCACGCAAACGTGGGAACAGTCCCATGGAATGAAAACCTTGCCGTCCATATCTTGGATTCATCCGTGGGTTTCGCGGATGAGGAGTGAGATGACGATGCTCAAGGGTGCGTGGATATTGCCGGCCGTGATGTTCGTGGCACTGCTTGTTGCCGCGCTTTTCCCCATGGATGTCTTTGCCGCGGATCGCGACGAGTTCCGCAGGAGCCAGCCGACCTATTTCAGGAACCTTCCGGGCGTGGTGCCGGAAGAAGAGCGCGTAAGGCGTGATTCCTACACCTGCTCCAGCGATATCGAATATGTCTATCGGCCGCGCGGCAGATACGACATCCTCTATGGCGACGTTGCACCGACCCGCATCTATCGTTGCAGGACGGAAGGCGGCGCGACCTTTTCCGGAACCGATCTGCCGAATACCCAATGGGTTCCGGGCCTGAACCCGCGCCATCTGCCCGAATAGGGCAATCTTTTTTCAAACCCCGCTTCGGAAAAGACCGGATATTGCGATCTCTCGCGAGGTCATTGACGATGTCTCGCGGCTGCCCCACAACCTTCTGATAGTAAATTTGGTGCACCGGGAGGAGACGAGGTGTTCCACGCAAGCATGAAATTCGCCCTTGGTGAGGAGGTCGAGGCCGTGCGCGAGACGGTTCATCGTTTTGCGCAGGAGAAACTGGCGCCGCGCGCCGAAGAGATCGATCGCAGCAACGAATTCGCCCGCGATCTCTGGCCGCAACTTGGGAGCCTCGGCCTGCTCGGCATCACTGCCGATCCGGATTTCGGCGGCTCGGGCCTCGGCTATCTTGCCCATGTCGTGGCCGTCGAGGAACTCGCCCGTGCTTCCGCCTCGACTTCGCTCAGCTATGGCGCCCATTCCAACCTCTGCGTCAATCAGGTCAACCGCAACGGCAATGCCGAGCAGAAGGCGCGCTACCTGCCGAAACTCTGCTCGGGCGAACATGTCGGCGCGCTCGCCATGTCGGAGCCCGGCGCCGGCTCGGACGTCGTGTCCATGAAGCTCAGGGCGGAAAAGCGCGGTGACCGTTACGTGCTGAACGGCAGCAAGATGTGGATCACCAACGGCCCGGACGCGGATGTGCTGGTGGTCTATGCCAAGACCGACCCGGCTGCGGGACCAAAGGGGATTACCGCTTTCCTCATCGAGAAAGGCTTCAAGGGGTTCTCGACCGCGCAGAAACTCGACAAGCTCGGCATGCGAGGCTCCAATACCTGCGAACTGGTATTCCAGGATTGCGAGGTGCCGGCCGAAAACGTCATGGGCATGGAAGGCGGCGGCGTGCGGGTCCTGATGTCCGGCCTCGATTACGAGCGGGTCGTGCTGGCCGGCATCGGTGTTGGCATCATGCATGCCTGCCTCGATGTGGTCATGCCCTATGTCCACGAGCGAAAGCAGTTCGGCCAGCCGATCGGCGAGTTCCAGCTCATCCAGGCCAAGGTCGCCGACATGTATACGGCGATGAATTCCGCCCGCGCCTATGTCTATGCGGTCGCCGGCGCCTGCGATCGCGGCGAGGTAACGAGGCAGGATGCCGCCGCCTGCTGCCTTTATGCCTCGGAACAGGCGACGCAACAGGCTCTGCAGGCAATCCAAGTGCTCGGCGGCAACGGTTATATCAACGACAATCCGACCGGTCGGCTGCTGCGCGACGCCAAGCTGATGGAGATCGGTGCCGGCACGTCCGAAATCCGACGCATGCTGATCGGCCGCGAACTCTTCAGGGAAACCGCCTGATGGCCGTCATCCGCTCGCAGGTCAATTTGAAGAGCGAGCTGGCCGAAGCCAATCGCGCCGCCATGCATGCGAAACTCGTGGAGATCGAGGCCGCCGTGGCGCTGGCCGAGGCTGGTGGCGGCGAGGAAGCGCGGGCGCGGCATGTCAAACGCGGCAAGCTTTTGCCGCGCGAGCGCATCGCAAGGCTTCTGGATCACGGCTCGCCGTTCCTCGAAGTGGGCGCCACCGCGGCGCACGGGCTTTATGGCGGCGCCAGCCCTTCGGCCGGCATCGTCACCGGCATTGGCCGGGTCGGGGGCCGCGAGGTGATGATCGTCGCCAACGATGCGACGGTTAAGGGCGGCACCTACTATCCGATGACAGTGAAGAAGCATCTGCGCGCCCAGGAGATCGCCGAGGAAAATCGCCTGCCTTGCGTCTATCTGGTCGATTCCGGCGGCGCCAACCTGCCGAACCAGGACGAGGTCTTTCCGGACCGGGATCATTTCGGCCGCATCTTCTACAATCAGGCGCGCATGTCGGCCAGGGGCATTGCCCAGATCGCCGCGGTCATGGGTTCCTGTACGGCGGGCGGAGCCTATGTGCCTGCCATGTCCGACGAGGCGATCATCGTCAGGGACCAGGGCACGATTTTCCTGGCCGGCCCGCCGCTGGTGAAGGCGGCGACGGGCGAGGAGGTGAGCGCCGAAGATCTCGGCGGCGGTGATGTCCACACAAGGCTTTCCGGCGTTGCGGACCATCTTGCCCGCGATGACGCCCATGCGCTGGCGCTGGTCCGCCGCGCGATCGCCGGCCTCAATATCCGCAAGCCGGAAACCGTCGTGCTGGAAAAGCCGGAGGAGCCTCTCTACGATCCGGAAGAGATCGCCGCGATCGTACCGGCCTCTCTTTCGACGCCTTATGACATCCGTGAGGTGATCGCCCGGATCGTCGATGGCTCCCGTTTCGATGAATTCAAGGCGCGGTACGGCACGACGCTGGTCTGCGGTTTTGCGCATGTCTTCGGCATTCCCGTCGGCATCGTGGCCAACAACGGCGTGCTCTTCTCCGAAAGCGCGCAGAAGGGCGCGCATTTCATCGAACTCTGCTCGCAGCGGAAAATCCCGCTCGTCTTCCTGCAGAACATCACCGGCTTCATGGTCGGGCGTCGTTACGAGGCGGAAGGCATTGCCAAGCACGGCGCCAAATTGGTGACCGCGGTCGCCACCACATCGGTCCCGAAGGTGACGATCCTAGTCGGCGGCTCTTTCGGCGCCGGCAATTACGGCATGGCGGGACGTGCCTATTCGCCGCGTTTCCTCTGGACTTGGCCGAACAGTCGCATCTCGGTCATGGGCGGCCCGCAGGCGGCCGGCGTGCTGGCGACGGTCAGGCGCGAGGCGATCGAACGCGGCGGCAAGTCGTGGAGTGCCGAAGAGGAGGCGGCGTTCAAACAGCCGGTGCTCGACCGGTTCGAGGAGCAGAGCCACCCGCTCTATGCCTCCGCAAGGCTTTGGGACGACGGCATCATCCATCCGGCGAAGACGCGACAAGTCCTGGCTCTCAGCCTCTCCGCCGCGCTTAACGCGCCGATCGAGGACACACGCTTCGGCGTGTTCCGCATGTGAGGTGCGGATGACGGATTACACAAACTTCTTCGGGCCTGGCCGCCGTCGACCTCACGAGGGGAGTGAAACCGTGGCGGCATACCGATCTCCCCCCTTGAGGGGGAGATGCCCGGCAAGGCAGAGGGGGGTATTTTGGCATACTCACCGAGATCTGGCTCCGCCGCAACGCCGCTACCCCCCTCTGTCACCTTCGGTGACATCTCCCCCTCAAGGGGGGAGATCGCAGGGAGACCGCGGCAACGTCCATATCCCATATGCAAGTGCGGTGCTCCGGCGGAGAAAGGCTGAGGGAAAGGATATCCAGCGACGATACGTGAGGACCACTCCATGCTGAAAAAGGTCCTCATAGCCAATCGCGGCGAGATCGCCTGTCGGATCATCCGCACCTGCCATCGTTTGGGTGTTGCGACGGTTGCCGTCTATTCGGATGCCGATCGCGATGCGCTGCATGTCGCGCTTGCCGGCGAGGCGGTGCATATCGGCCCGTCGCCTGCGTCGGAAAGTTACCTGAGCGGCGACAGGATCATCGAAGCGGCCTTTTGCGCCGGCGCCGATGCCATCCATCCCGGCTACGGGTTTCTCTCGGAGAACCCGGACTTCGCCGAAGCGGTCACGGCTGCCGGCCTTCGCTTCATCGGTCCTTCCGGCGCGGCCATCCGCGCCATGGGCCTGAAGGATGCCGCCAAGGTGCTGATGGAACAGGCGGGCGTGCCGGTGGTGCCGGGGTATCACGGGACCGATCAGAACCCGGATTTCCTGTTGAGCGAGGCCGAGCGTATAGGCTTCCCCGTCCTCATCAAGGCGCGCGCCGGCGGCGGCGGCAAGGGCATGCGACGGGTCGAGAGCGCGGTGGCCTTCCGGGATGCCCTGGCGTCTGCCCGGCGCGAGGCGCTGGCCGCCTTTGGGGATGCCTCCTGCCTCATTGAAAAATACATTACTCATCCGCGCCATATCGAGATTCAGGTGTTCGGCGACGACCACGGTAACGTCGTGCACCTCTTCGAGCGCGACTGCTCGCTCCAGCGTCGCCACCAGAAGGTCATCGAGGAAGCGCCGGCCCCCGGCATGCCGGAGGATATGCGTCGCGTCATGGGCGAGGCGGCGGTCAAGGCGGCCGAGGCGATCGGCTATTCCGGCGCCGGCACGGTCGAGTTCATCGCGGACAGTTCCGAGGGGCTGAAACCCGACCGCTTCTGGTTCATGGAGATGAACACGCGGCTTCAGGTGGAGCATCCGGTGACGGAGGCGATCACCGGGGTCGATCTGGTCGAGTGGCAATTGCGCGTGACATCCGGCGAGCCGTTGCCGAAGCGGCAGGACGAGCTCTCGATCGATGGCTGGGCCTTCGAGGCGCGGCTCTATGCCGAGGATGCCGAACGCGGCTTTTTGCCCGCCATCGGCATGCTGGCCCATCTCGATCTGCCGGAGGATCTGGCTCGCATCGACAGCGGCGTGCGCGCCGGCGACCGTATTTCGCCCTTTTACGATCCGATGATCGCCAAGGTGATCACGCACGGACCGGATCGCGCCACAGCCTTGTCCCGGCTTTCGACGGCCCTGGCCGAAGTCCGCGCCACCGGTGTCGCGACCAATGCATCCTTTCTCCGCCGGCTGGCGAACGAGCCGGATTTCGCGGAAGGCAATCCCGATACCGGCCTGATCGAGCGTCATCTGGCCGAACTGACGATGGCGCATCCTGCCCTTTCCGAGGTCGTCGCATTGGCCGCGCTCAGCCTTTCGGGTGCCCTGGAGCCGGCCGCTCCCAATGATCCCTGGGCAAGACTGCCAGGTTTCCGCCTGTGGTCCGAAGCGGCCGATTTCGTGACGCTCGACCATCGCGGGCATCACGTTGCGGTCTCGTTCAGCAGGAGAGGCGAGGGCGCCTATGCCGCGACCGTCGATGGCAGGGACATCGACCTGCATCTCGGCCGTTCGGGCGACGCGTATCTCACCGAAACCGATGGTCGAAAACATCGGCTGCATGCGATCCGGGGCGACCGTGACGTCACCGTTTTCAAGGGTGGCGAGAGCTGGCATTTCAGTCTTGTCGATCCGCTTGCCGGCGATCAGGAGGAGGCGGGGGCAGGCGACCGGATCGTCGCGCCCATGCCGGGACTTGTGAAGCTCCTGCGGGCGGCGGTGGGAGCCGATGTCTCCAGGGGAGAGACGCTGGCGGTGATGGAGGCGATGAAAATGGAACTGGCGCTTTCCGCCCCCCGCGACGGCAGGATTGCCGAAGTGCTGGTCGCGGAAGGCGAGCAGGTGCTGGAAGCAGCGGTCCTGCTGGTGCTGGAGCCACCCCCGGAGACAGACCATGGCTGAGTTCGTCCGCATCCACGAAGTCGGACCGCGCGACGGGTTGCAGAACGAAAAGCGGATCATCTCCGCTACCGACAAGATCCGGCTGGTCGACATGCTGTCCGCCTGCCGTTTCGAGAGGATCGAGGTGACGAGCTTCGTGCGCGCCGATCGGGTGCCGCAGATGGCGGACGGCGCGGACGTCATGGCCGGCATTACCCGCCGGCCCGGCACGCGCTACACCGTGCTGACGCCTAACCTGCGCGGCTACGAGGCAGCACTTGCCGCGAGGGCGGACGAAGTCGCGGTCTTCGCCTCCGCTTCGGAAGGCTTCAGCCGGAAGAACATCAATTGCAGCATCGCCGAGAGCTTCGAGCGTTTCGCGCCGCTGATCTGGAGGGCAGGGGCGGATGGCGTTCCGGTGCGCGGCTACGTCTCCTGCGTCGTCGACTGCCCCTATGACGGCCCGACGCCGCCGGCGCAGGTCGCGGAGGTGGCCGAGCGGTTGCGGCGTCTCGGCTGCTGCGAAATCTCGCTCGGCGATACGATCGGCACGGGCACGCCGGAACGTGTCGCCGCCATGCTCGACGCCGTGCTGGAGCGGCTGCCGGCGCTGGAATTGGCAGGGCATTTCCACGACACCAACGGCCGCGCCATCGACAACATCACGGTCGCGCTCGAAAAGGGGCTCAGGGTCTTCGATGCGGCGGCGGGCGGGCTCGGCGGCTGCCCGTATGCGCCGGGCGCCGAAGGCAATGTCGCGACAGGCAAGACGGTCGATCATCTGGTGGCTCTCGGCTTCGAGACGGGGATCGATCGCGACCGGCTGGCGGAGGCGGAAGCCTTTGCCCGCAGCTTGAGGGGAGCGCGCTGATGAGCGGCTACGACACGCTGATGCTGGAGACGGATGCGCGCGGCGTAGCAATGCTGACGCTGAACCGCCCGGACAAGCACAATGCGATGAACGCCGCGATGATCGCGGAACTTGCCGATGCGGCGACAAGGCTTGCGACGGACGAGGCGGTGCGGGTCGTGGTGCTGGCGTCCTCCGGCCCGACCTTCTGCGCCGGCGGAGATCTGCAATGGATGCGCGATCAGGCGCGGAAGGACCGGCAGGGCAAGATCGAGGGCGCGACGGCGCTGGCACTGATGCTGAAGGCGCTGGACGAGCTGCCGAAGCCGTTGATCGGCCGGGTGCAGGGCAACGCTTTCGGCGGCGGCATCGGCCTGATGGCGGTCTGCGACATCGTGATCACTGTGGAAGGTGCCGAGTTCGCGCTCACCGAAACGCGGCTCGGACTGATCCCGGCGACGATCGGCCCCTATGTCGTGCGCCGCATCGGCGAGGGCCATGCGCGCCGGCTCTTCCTCAACGCCCGCCGTTTTGAAGCGGTCATAGCCCGCGAGATCGGCCTCGTCTCGGCTGTCCGCCCCACGGGTGAACTCGATGCGGCGGTCGAGGAGGAGGCCGCGGCCTTTCTGGATTGTGCGCCCGGCGCGGTTTCCAGCGCCAAGAGCCTCGTGCGGAGCCTTGCCAGGGGAACCGCCGGCGATCCGCTTGCCTGCAGCATCGGCCTGCTCGCTGACCGCTGGGAAAGCGATGAAGGCCGCGCCGGCATCGATGCCTTCCTGAACCGCCGGCCGATGCCTTGGGCACCGAAGTGAGACTCGATTGCTGCCGGTCGATATCATCGGGCAGACTCGTCCCTTGGTGATGGTCGGTTTCTTTCGTCATCCTCGGGCGAACGATCCTCGGGTTGAACCCGAGGAGAGATCCGAGGATCGGACGGGGCGCTGAAAGCTGCCTCTTAAGTTTTAGTTTTGGGTAGCACCTCTCAGCGCCCCGTTCGGCGGTTTATGCCCGCGACTCCGGTCCCTCTGCGATGACGGGGTTTGTGGGAACGGTGGCGCGCCCCTCCTGAGCGGGAGAGTGTCATGCACGCTCTTTAGACTTACGGTGCTACGGCCATGACCGCCGGTCCCGATTGCTCATTCGCGAGCCGTCGGGGGGCACCGTCTTCCACCTGCGCCGCGCAGCCGGGCTTTCAAGGAAAACCCCGGACGCCGCATGGCGCTGTCCCGTCACCCTCCAATGCCTCACAGGCACGCCCGGCGCATAATGCAAGGAAGCGAAACGAGACGTCGGCCCGACAGCGTCTCACCCGCCCCCACGTCGCCGGAGGGAGACCATTTTCCGCGGACCCCGAATGCAAGGACTTACGTCGTTTCCTCACACCCGGCGCCGGCCCCGCCTCACTGGCACGCCTGCCAGCGTATCCGATGCGGGACGGCAAGATTGTAGGCATGAGGCGTGAGGGCGGGGATGAATGGAGGCGATTTTTCCTGCCGATTTTTTCCAAGGCCTTGATTTGCCTCGCCACACCCCCTTTCTGCCCTGCCGGGCATCTCCCCCTCAAGGGGAGGATCGGATCGGTGCGCCGGTTCTGCTCCCGCCGTTTGCGGCATCTGGTCTTGCCTATCTGGCCGCAGAAGGAAACATACATCGCGTATGTGAATTGACATACGCGATGTATGACTTATATCGATTGACATACGGGACGTATGCGATTGGATGCCCGACAAAGCGGATCGGGATCGCGATCCGGCCCGCACTGTTCAACAGGAGAATGAAATGACCAAGCGTGAT
Source organism: Neorhizobium petrolearium (assembly GCF_029854435.1). Classification (NCBI taxonomy): domain Bacteria; kingdom Pseudomonadati; phylum Pseudomonadota; class Alphaproteobacteria; order Hyphomicrobiales; family Rhizobiaceae; genus Neorhizobium; species Neorhizobium petrolearium. The sequence goes on from NZ_CP123000.1 coordinate 5,428,890, forward strand.
GCAGTCTTCCTCGCCGGCCGGCAGGCGCTCTACGAGATCCACAAATATTCGGCAGCGATCCGTTCGGGCGATCTGCTCTTCGTCTCGGGCCAGGTCGGCAGCCGCGAGGACGGCTCGCCCGAGCCGGATTTCAAGAAGCAGGTCGAGCTTGCCTTCGAAAACCTCCGCGCTGTGCTGAAGGCTGCGGGTTGCACGTTCGACGACATTGTCGATGTGACCACTTTCCACACCGATCCGGAAAAGCAGTTCGAAGCGGTTCTTGCCGTGAAGGACGCCACGTTTACCGAAAAACCTTACCCGAACTGGACCGCCGTGGGCGTCAACTGGCTGGCCGGCTTCGATTTCGAGATCAAGGTGATTGCACGTATTCCGCAGGGCGAGTGACGGAGGCAGGGCGGTGGCCGGTAGAGATCAGGCTGGCCGCCGCCTTGCTGTTTCTTGCATCAAAAGCCCTGAAAGAGGAAGTCGGTCGCGGCGACAATCTCGTCGGCTCGGGCGGAGAGATCGGCGATCCTGGCACCGAGCTCGGTGGCAGGAACCGCGGCAAGGAATTCCGTCATCATGACATAGTCTACGCCGTTGATCTCGAAGCGAGGGTTGAGGCGAACGGCAATGCACTTCATTTCGCTTTCGGGAACCAACGGCACCACCACGCGGGTGTGAAGCGCATCCAGAAGGTTGGCCTGTATATCCAGCGCTATCTCATTTCCGAATTGATAGACGTGGAAGCGGGCCATCAAAATTGCCGGTATTTTGCCAGAGGCAGACCGTGCTTTTCGACATAATCATTGGCGGCTTTTAGCGCTTCCGCATTCTCGATCCTCCAAAGCCGTTCCTTTTCGGCTTTGACGGCGCGAGCAAGGCCCTCCTCGGCCGCCCGGCTGACGTCGAGCTTCAGCTCCCGTGCTTCCGACAGAAGCGAGGCATCAAGCGAAAGACTGGCAGCTTTGCGGGCGGTGGACATGCGTGCCTCCAATGGCTCAGGCGAATTATGCCTTGGTCGCAGAAAATCGCAAGCGTCGCCGGCGCCTTCCCGGTGACAAGATCAGGAATGACCGGAGTATGGCACTGCCGAAGCGCCACAGGAGAGGTCCATGGGCGCAGCAGTTAAACTGTCCTCAAGCTAGAGAAAAAGGAGGATACGCTACGCCTTTGGACGGATATCCAGAGCCCATAATACGTCGGATGGTGGAATTGAAACGATAGGAGGAGATGACTTATCGTTCATGCCCCCATCATGAGCCCTGGGAGGTGCCCATGCGTGAGCCGGATATGCAGAAGCTCGATGAGCTGGTGGGTCGCCTGGTCAATGATATCGGTGCATCGATGTCGGGTGCTCTTGTGGTTCTCGGCGATCAAATCGGGATCTTCAAGGCGATGGCCGACGGCACGCCGAGAAGCGTTGCGGATCTCGCTGCGAAGACAAAGGTGAGAGAGCGCTACATGCAAGAATGGCTCAGCGCGCAAGCTGCCGCGGGCTATGTCACCTTTCACGAGGAGACGGATCAGTTCAGCCTGACGCCGGAGCAGGCGATGATCTTTGCCGAGGAGAACAGCCCGGCATTTTTCGTGGGTGCATTCGAGGTCGTTCAATCCGTGTGGATGGATGAACCGAGGATTGCGGAAGCCTTCCGCACCGGCAAGGGCGTCGGCTGGCATGAACACAGCACCTGCCTCTTTCGGGGAACGGAGCGCTTCTTCCGGTCAGGTTACAACGCTCATCTCGTAAACGAATGGATACCGTCTCTTGATGGCGTCGAGGAAAAGCTGAAGAAGGGCGCCAATGTCGCCGATGTTGGATGCGGCCACGGGGCATCGACCATCCTGATGGCACAGGCCTTCCCTGCGTCCCGGTTCACCGGTTTCGATTATCATCGACCGTCGGTCGAAAGAGCAACCGCCGCGGCAAAGGACGCGGGCGTCGCCAATCGGGTCACCTTCCGCCAGAGTGCGGCGGGAGAATATCCCGGGCACGATTACGATCTGGTGGCCATGTTCGATTGTCTACACGACATGGGTGATCCGGTCGGTGCCGGGCGGCATGTCAAGGATACCCTCGCGCGAGATGGAACATGGATGATTGTCGAGCCCTTCGCCCATGATCGCCTGAAAGACAACCTCAATCCGGTCGGCCGGGTATATTATGGCGCATCGACGATGATCTGCACGCCGGCATCGCTTTCGCAGGAGGTTGGGCTTGGACTGGGCGCCCAGGCAGGCGAAATGAAACTGCGGAAAGTTGCGCTGGACGCCGGGTTTACGCATTTCCGCCGTGCGGCGGAAACGCCGTTCAACATGGTGTTCGAGGTGCGAACACAAACACATTGATTGTTGGACGAAACCCGTCGAGATGGTCTTCGATGCGGTGCCTTGTCGATCTATGAGATCCAGCCCACGATCGGGGCCTGTTTTAGAGTGACTGGCCAGTGCAGGGCGGAGGCAGGCTGCGATTCAAGCTGCCTTCACCCTTTATTCACTCATCGCCCATCTTCAGCGCAGCGATGAACGCTTCCTGCGGGATTTCGACCTTGCCGAACTGGCGCATGCGCTTTTTGCCTTCCTTCTGCTTTTCCAGAAGCTTGCGCTTGCGGGTGGCGTCGCCGCCGTAGCACTTGGCCGTCACGTCCTTGCGCAGCGCGCGCACCGTCTCGCGGGCGATCACCTTGCCGCCGATCGCCGCCTGGATCGGGATCTGGAACATATGCGGCGGGATGAGCTCCTTCAGCTTCTCCACCATGCCGCGGCCGCGCCGGTCGGCGGCGGTGCGGTGGACAAGCATGGACAGCGCATCGACCGGATCGCCGTTGACCAGGATCGACATCTTCACGAGGTCGCCCGCACGATAATCCATGATCGTATAGTCGAAGGAGGCGTAGCCTTTCGAGATCGACTTCAGCCGGTCGTAGAAATCGAACACCACTTCGTTGAGCGGCAGTTCGTAGGTGATCATCGCGCGGCTGCCCACATAGGTGAGCTCGGTCTGGATGCCGCGGCGATCCTGGCAGAGCTTCAGGATGGAGCCCAGATATTCGTCCGGCGTCATGATGGTCGCCTTGATCCACGGCTCGCGGATCTCGTCGATCTTGACCACGTCCGGCATGTCGGCCGGGTTGTGCAGTTCCTTCTCGGTGCCGTCGGTCAGTGTCATCTGGTAGACGACGGAGGGTGCGGTCGCGACGAGGTCGAGGTTGAACTCGCGCTCCAGCCGCTCCTGGATGATTTCGAGATGGAGCAGGCCCAAAAAGCCGCAACGGAAGCCGAAGCCGAGGGCGGCCGAGCTTTCCATCTCGAAGGAGAAGGAGGCGTCGTTGAGACGCAGCTTGCCCATGGCGGCGCGCAGATCCTCGAAGTCGGCTGCATCGACCGGGAAGAGGCCGCAAAAGACCACCGGCTGGGCCGGTTTGAAGCCGGGAAGCGCATGCGCGGTCGGGCGCTTGTCTTCGGTGATGGTGTCGCCGACGCGGGTATCGGCCACTTCCTTGATCGAGGCCGTGATGAAGCCGATCTCGCCGGGGCCGAGGCTGTCGACATTGACCATTTTCGGGGTGAGCACGCCGACGCGTTCCACGGTATACTTGGCGTCGGTACCCATCATGCGGATCTGCTGGCCCTTGGTCAGCACGCCGTCGATGATGCGCACCAGAACCATGACGCCGAGATAGGTGTCGTACCAGCTGTCGACGAGCAACGCCTTCAGCGGACCCTTTTCGCCTTCCGGGCTCTTGGGCGGCGGCAGCTTGTGGACGATCGCCTCGAGCACGTCGGGAATGCCGAGGCCCGTCTTGGCGGAGATCAGCACGGCGTCGGAAGCATCGATGCCGATCACTTCCTCGATCTGCTCCTTGATGCGCTCCGGCTCGGCGGCCGGCAGGTCGATCTTGTTGAGGACGGTGACGATCTCGTGGTTATTGTCGATCGCCTGGTAGACGTTGGCGAGCGTCTGGGCTTCGACGCCCTGGCTGGCATCGACCACGAGCAGCGAACCTTCGCAGGCCGACAGCGAGCGCGAGACTTCGTAGGCGAAGTCCACGTGGCCGGGCGTGTCGATGAGGTTCAGGATATAGGTCTCGCCGTTCTCAGCCTTGTAGTGCAGGCGCACGGTCTGGGCCTTGATGGTGATGCCGCGCTCGCGCTCGATATCCATCGAGTCCAGCACCTGTTCCGACATCTCGCGTTCGGCGAGGCCCCCGGTCGACTGGATCAGCCGGTCGGCGAGTGTCGACTTGCCATGGTCGATATGCGCCACGATCGAGAAGTTGCGGATGTGGTCTAGGGGCGTGCGGGACGAATTGGTGCTCATGGCTCGCGCATATAGCAGTGCGAATCCCTGCCGCAAAGCGGAAAGATAACCATTCGTTGAGGATAAGGCCCGGTTTTGCGGGCCTATTGGGGCTTGCCGGTGTCCGGATCGGTGAGAACGGTTGCATTCGGCACCTGGGCGCTGCGGATGCCGATGTTCTCGCGCTCATCGGTCGGCACCGCCTTGCGCTCCGTGAGCCGCCACAGGATGTAGATCGCGTAGGCGACCGCCACCAGCATGACCGCATAGATGAAGGTATGCTGGCCGAAGACCGGCGTCAGAAGCGTGACGCCGAGCGGCACGATCGTGGCGGCCGTCGACCAGGCGACGAGCAGCGTCGAGGAGAGAGGCACGAAATCGCCGGGATCGGCGCGATCGTTGGCATGCGCATTGGCGACCGAATAAACCGTCTCGACCGAGCCGCCGAAGACAAGGAAGACGATCATCAGCACGACGATCGTTGCAAACGAGACGAAGAGCGCCGCAAAGCCGGCCGCGACGATGAGCCCGCAGGTGATGAGAAGCACAAAGCGGCGGTCGATGCGATCGGAAAGCACGCCGAGCGGATATTGCACGAAGAGAAGCCCCGTCTGCATCACGAACATCAAGAGCGCCACATCACCTTGAGAGACCTGGCTGGTGGCGGCATAGATCGGCGTGAAACCCTGCACCACCATGGAAAGCCCGCCCGACGCCAGCACGCCGACGAGACCGACGGGTGAGATGCGCCAGGCCATCGGAATGTTGACGCTGACGCTTGCCGGCGGCGGCGGGTTCGGCAAGCGGGTGAGCCCGATCGGCAGGATGGCGAGCGCGGTGAAGAAGATGACGGCAAGCGGCGCCATGTTGCCGTCGGTCGGGATGCGGCCGAAAAGCCAGGCGCCGCAGCCGAGGCCGAGCACATAGGCCATGTAGAAGAAGGACATGGCCTTGCCGCGCCATGCATTGGAGGCGGCATGGTTCAGCCAGCTCTGGGCGATGATGAAATTGACGTTGGCGGCCGCGCCGTAAAGGCCGCGGGCAAGGATCCAGACATAGGCGGGGAGATCCGCGGCGATCAGCACCGCGGCGATGACCACCATGGCCATCGAGCAGGCGAAGAGGCGCGCATGGCCGACACGCTTGATGAGCGGACCGCCGACGACGCAGCCGACAAGCCCGCCGAAGGCGACTGCGGTGACCGCCGCCCCCGCCGCCCAGGGCGTGGCCGAATGGGTCAGCATGAAGGGGACGTAGGCAAACATCACGCCACTGCCGACCGCCGCGATCGTCATGGAGACGACGATGCTGGCAATCGAAAAGGGCGAAGCGACCATCAACGTCTGGCCGTGCATCTCGTTTCTCCGGCGGAGCAGGGCACCGGTTGCGGTGCAGCCGACTCAATGACCCTGTGCTGCTCCATAGCCGATTGACGATGACGGGAGCTATCGCGGAAACGCCATTCCTTCACAAATTTCGCGCATCCACCATGATGCCGCTTGATTCCATCATAAGAGAATGCAATTCTCAGATCATGGAAGAGACGATCGACGACATAGATACGGCGATCAGCGAACGCCTGAGGAGCCTCAGGGCCAAGGCTGGTTTGACGCTGGACGAACTTGCACAACGCTCGGGAGTGAGCCGGGCGATGATCTCCCGCATCGAGCGCGGTGAGGCAAGTCCCACGGCGGCATTGCTCGCCAGGCTCTCGGAGGCATTGGGCCTCACGCTGTCGGCCTTCTTCGCCGATGACGAACCGGCGACCTCGCCGCTCAGCCGCTACGACGACCAGAAGCTCTGGCGCGACCCGCATACGGGCTATCTGCGCCGTTCCGTCTCGCCGCAAGGAACACCGGGCCGGGTGGATATCGTCGAGGTGGACTTTCCAGCCCATGCACGCGTCAGTTTTCCGCCGCGCGAGGAAAGCCGGGTGATGACCCAGCACGTCTGGCTGTTCGAGGGCGTGCTGGAAATGATCATCGGCGAGACCGTTCATACGCTTTATCCGGGCGACTGCCTCTACATGGACCTCGGCGACGCCTTCGACTTTCATAACCCGTCCGACAAGCCGGCCCGCTACGCGGTGATCCTCGACCGCGGCCGGTAACCTCCCAACCGAAAGAGCCAAGATGCCCGCCACCATCCGTATCGTCACCGCCGAAGAAGCCCGCGCCGCCATCGTTGATCTCTGCGAAGTCCTTTCCGACTGCGTCAACGGCGGCGCGTCGGTGGGCTTCATGCTTCCCTACGAGCCGGAGGACGCCGTCGGTTACTGGAACGAGATCGCCGATGCGGTCGAAAAGGGCGGCATCATCCTTGCTGTGGCTGAAGTTGACGGGAAAATCGTCGGAACGGTGCAGGTGGGGCTGGCGTCGAAACCCAACCAGCCGCATCGCGGCGATCTGATGAAGCTTCTGGTGCATCGCTCGGCGCGCGGCCTTGGCCTGTCGCGCAGACTGATGGAGGTCGTGGAAGCGGAGGCCGCCCGCCGGGGCCGCACGCTTCTGGTGCTCGATACGGCAACCGGCAGCGATGCGGAAAAGATCTATCCGCGCTTCGGCTGGAGCCAAGTCGGCGTCATCCCCGATTATGCTATGTGGCCCGAGGGCGGCTTCTGCGGCACGACGCTGTTTTATAAGCGGGTGGGGTGAAGCACGCTGAGTGCGTTTTCAAGCATCATGCCGGGCGTCCAGCGCGCGGCATTCCAGCCGAACTGGCGGGCGCCTTCGATATTCTCTGCCGCATCATCGATGAACATGATCTCGTGAGGCTCAACGCCTGCCTTGGCGGTTGCCAGCCGGAAGAAATCCTGGTCCGGCTTCCTGTGGCCGAGCTTGGCAGAATAGAAGATGTCGTCGAAATGCGTGGCAAGACCGAGTTCGCTCATCAGCCATGCCGCGCGGCGGTGTTCCTGGTTGGTGGCGAGGTAGAGCGCCACTCCGCCCTTTCGAAGTCCGGCGAGATCTTCCAGCAGGCGTTTGTCCAGTCTGGAATCGTTCGCGAACCAGTAGCCAAGCAGGGTTTCCGTTTCGATATGCGGCGCGATATTCGCCAGCACGGCTGTCAGGCGCGGCTCGATCGGCTCGCGGCCGGTGACGATGTCCGGCCAGTAGGGTTTGAAGAATTCCCGCTGGAGGGGCGCGAGCGGAAGTCCAAGGTCGCGCTCGAGATCGGTCGCAAACGGAAGGCCATCGGCAGGTCTGCCGTTCACAAGCACGCCGTCGACATCGACCATCAAGACTTTCATTGCGCAAACGATCCGGTTCTGGGAACTGATAGGGAATTGCTGTAGCACGAAACATGCGGCTTATGGCCAAGAGGTATCGGCAACATGACGCGCAGTTTTCATTGGCTTGGAAGAATTGCCTTCGCCTGGCTCGGCCTTGCCGCCCACACCTGCGCTCAGGACGTGCCGAAATTCACGCAGTTTGCGGAAAAAGTCTATGCGGGACCGAGCGCGCCGCTGAGGCTTGCGACGCAGGACGACCGGGAATTCGCGACCCGGCTTCAGGAGGGCGCGAAACGCCCGGTCAATTTCGCCGGTCACCATATCCTCGCCACATGGGGCTGCGGTGCGGAATGCCTGGGCGGAGCAGTCATCGATGCGCGCACGGGCACTGTCGCCTGGCTTCCCTATTCCGTCTGCTGCTGGGGCGAGGGGGAACCCTTCTATTTCAGGAAGGACAGCCGTTTGATCGTCTTTTCCGGGGTGCTGAACGAGGAAAGCCCCAAGGGCGCACATTTCTTCGAGTTCAGGAACGGAGAATTCAGGCATCTGACGAGCCGTGCGAGCGACGGCTCGGTGCTTTCAGGCATTCCCGAACCGGCGAAATAGGGGCCGATGGCCGGCCCCTATGATGCATTCGGCAAACTAGTGGCTGGCTTTGAGGGTGCGTTCGAAGGCGCTCGTGACGAGGCCGACGAGTTCCTCATGAATGTCGATGCGCGGTCGTCCGGCATCATCGCAGATCGGGTCCAGCTCTCCGACCGATTTCAGGAACTCTGCGGCACCCTGTTTGCAGACGGGCAGGAAGCTGAAATGGTCGGAATTGTCCACCTGTGCATAGGAAGCATTGGGGACCTGTTTCGCCAGCTTGTCCGCAAGCACCGCGACGGGAATTTTGTCGATGCTGCCGAGGTTGATGACGGTGAGCGGTATATCGATGTTCTTCAGGCTCTCCGGCGTGAAGACCGTCGCGAGGCCCGGATCGACCGCAACCACGGAAGCGATGCGGGAGTCGCGGTTCGACTGTTCGAAGCGGGTCTTGTCGATGGTCCTGAGATCCAGGGGCTCGACGGCGACCTGCTCTCCGCCGGCATAGCCGCGGCCGCCGGCAAACCATCGGCAGTCCATCATGTCAGGATGCTCCGCGCAGTAGCGGATATAGCCGGAAAGATCGGCGCGTGCCCCGGCGAGTTCCAGCACCGTGGTGCCGCCGAGCGAGAAGCCGAGCACGCCGATGCGAGCCGGGTCTATCGAGGCTTTCCACTGCGGATCGGCAGAGAGTGCGGTGATGACGGCGGAAATATCCCCTGTGCGCTCCCAGATTTTGGGCGTCGCCGCTGGGGTGGAATCGCCGCTCGTGGTGCCGGGATGGTTGGGACCGGCGACGATGAAACCTGCTTCGGCGAGCTCGGCTGCTATCCAGCCCATGCCTTCGACCCTTGAGCCGGAACCATGGGAAAGGAGGACGAGCGGGAAGCGGCCCTCGCGGATTTCCGCATCTTTGGAAGCGGATGGAATCTCGAAAATGCGGTCCTGAGCGGTTGCACTCTGCGCTCCCGCGGCCGCGGCCGGATACCAGACCGTCACGGCCAGCGGGCGGGGATTGTCCTGCGAGACGACGCTGATCTTGCGGACGCCGACAGGATCGGCGGCAAGAAGCGGCGTGGCGCTGGTGCAAAGGCAAAAGGCAAGAAGAAGTCTGGTCAGTCGCATGGGAACCTCTTGTGGTTGGAAAAGCGATGACTGACCTTCGATGGGACGCGAGGTTTTCTCGACCTCGATCACGTTCGAGGACGTCCTCGAACGTGATCAGGCTCGTTATTCCTGCGTGCCGGCCCCTATTCCGCCGGCACCGGCTGAGGCCGCCTTTCCGTCAGGAAATAGAGCGAGGCGATGACGGGAAGCGCAAGGCCGATCATGGAGGCGAGCATCCAGCCGCCTTCGGCGAAGGCCCAGGCGCCAACCGCTGAACCGATCGCGCCGCCGCAGAAGAAGGTTGCCATGAAGAGGCCGTTCAGGCGGCTGCGGAGATCGGCCCCAAGCCCGTAGATCGCCCGCTGGCCGATGACGAGCGTCATGGTGACGCCGAAGTCGAGCAGGATCGCCGCGAGTGTCAGGAGCGCCAGCGCGATGATGGAGCCTTCCGGAGCGATATGGGTCATCGCGAAGGCTGCTGCCACGGCGAGGATGCCGAAGAGCGTGGCAGGCTTTCCGAGGTCGCGGTCTGCCAGGCGCCCCGCGATCGGCGAGGCGATGGCGCCGGCGACACCGGCAAGCGCGAAGAGGGCGATGCCGGCCTGGGTGAGCTGGAAGGCGGGACCGGCCAGAACCAGCGGCGTCACCGTCCAGAACAGGCTGAAGGCGGCGAACTGACAGGCCTGATAGAAGGCGCGGCGGCGCAGGACCGGCTGGGTCGCATAGAGGCGCCCCATCGATGCAAGCAGGCTGAGATAGGAAAGCTTCGTCTGCGGCATGCGCGTCGGCAGGCGCGTCGCGAGTATGAAGCCCAGAACGATCATGACGGCGGCCGACAGGAAGAAGACGAGGTGCCAGGAGGAAAACCGGGCGATGAAGCTCGAAACCGGCCGGGCCATCATGATGCCGACCATCAGCCCGCTCATGACGTTTCCGACGACTCGGCCGCGATGGGCGTCCGGCGCCAGATTGGCCGCGAAGGGCACGATCATCTGCACCGCGGTGGAGGCAAGCCCGATCGCCAGCGAGGCGGCGAGGAAGGGGAGGACTGCGGTGGAGAACCCTGCCGCGAGAAGCGCGATCGCCGCGGCGCCGACCATCGTCACGATCAGCCGGCGGTTTTCGAGAAGGTCGCCGAGCGGCACGATCAGCAGCAGGCCGAGACCATAGCCGATCTGGGTGAGCGTCACGATAAGGCCCGTCGCATGCGCAGGAAGCCCGATCGAGGCCGCGATCGGACCGGCGAGCGGCTGGCCGTAATAAAGATTGGCGGCGATCAGGCCGCAGGCCGCAGCCATGACGAAGGTCATGCCGGCGGACATCGCGTGTGAACTGGCCGGTGCGGCCATGGCGGCGGAATTGCTTGTCACGAAAAGCTCCTTGGGAGAAAGGATCGGGTTAGAAAATCAATCGAGAAGTTTCATGGCCGCCTCGATCACGGAAAAAGCGCGGTCGCGATCGGGGCCGGTTTTGCCGAGGACCCGCAGGCCCTGGGTGACGGAAAGCAGGAGGCGTGCCGTCGTATCCGGATCGACCGTCTGCGGGATCGAGCCATCCGCATGCCCTTCGCGGATCAGGGCATTGAGAAGAGCTTCGCTGCGTTGCATCGACCGGTCGACCCGCTCGGCGGCTTCCTTGTCGTAGACGGCAAGCTCGATGGCCGTGCCGACGACAAGACAACCACGCCGGCCGCTTTCGCCATGCGAGGCTTCGGCATAAAAGCGCAGCAGTCGGAAAACCCCGTCACGGCCGCTTTCACCGTCGGCAAGTTCCTCATCCAGAAGCGCATTGCGCACCTGTTTGTAGCGGTCGAAGGCAGCCAGGAAGATCGCCTTCTTGTCCTTGAACGCCTTATAGAGGCTGCCGGCGGCAAGGCCCATGGCTTCCTTGAGTTCGGAAATCGAAGCAGCATGATAGCCGCGCTCCGAAAAGACGATGATTGCCTTGTCCAGGGCTTCGTCGATCTCGAATTCGCGCGGGCGGCCGGGTAAGCGTACGGCGACGTCGGAAATGGGATTATCCATGATATGTCGGCTTAATTTGGAAATGATCGTTCCCAAATAGATGTCGAATTGAGTTTCGTCAAGAGGACCGGGCCGGATGAAAGCGGAACATATCCGCTGCGGAAGGGTTCAGCCTCTGTCACCAACGTAAAAAGCTGGAGGACAGACATGAGCAAGAGCGACGTGAAGGAAGCCGTGAAACGCGCCGAGCAGCAGGTGGAGAACACCAGCGGCGGCGGCCATCTCGGCGGCACCTATTATGGCCAGCAGCCGGACGGCAAGACCGCTTCGACCAATCACAATGTCGGCAAGGCCCGCCCGAATACGGGCGCCTGACGTCACGGCAAAGAAGAAATTTCAAGCCCCGCTGCGTGCGGGGCTTTTGTTGTATCGTCGGCAAATCCGGTTTCGAAAAAAATCGAGAAGCCTGTCGGGAAAGGGCGATGCCATGCGTCCTTGGTTCGGGATGGCGCTGCGGAGGGTGCGCCGCGCATCCGGATCTCGGAACCTATGGCAAATGGGAGTAGGGCATGATGACCAATTATCGCTGGGTGATTGTCGCTGCGGGGGCGCTTATGGGCTGCGTCGCCGTCGGCACGATGTTTTCGCTCGCCATCTTTCTGCAGCCGATCGCGACCGATACCGGATGGTCGCATGCCGGCATTTCCAGTGCGATGACACTGAATTTCATCGTGATGGGGCTTGGCGGCTTTCTTTGGGGTACGGCGAGCGACCGCTACGGCGCACGTATCGTCGTGCTGATCGGTGCGGCCTTGCTCGGGCTGGCGCTTGTGCTGACAAGCCAGGTGCAGAATCTTTTCCTTTTCCAGGTCATCTACGGCTGCCTCGTGGGCCTGTCCGCGAGCGCCTTCTTTGCGCCGATGATCGCGCTCACCATGTCCTGGTTCGACAAGCATCGCAGCCTTGCCGTCTCGCTCGTATCCGCCGGGATGGGTGTCGCGCCGATGACGATTTCGCCCTTCGCCCGCTGGCTGATCACCTATTATGACGACTGGCGGATGGCCATGTTCCTGATCGGCGTCGGGGCATGGGTGCTGCTTCTGCCGGCGGCACTGCTGGTGCGCAATCCGCCGGCGGTCGCGGCCGTGCCCGGCGCACATCCGCAAACCGGAGCGGAAGGATCGGGCATCCCGCTTTCAAAAATCCTGCGTTCACCGCAGTTCCTGGTGCTGGCCTTCACTTTCTTTGCCTGCTGCGCGGCCCATTCCGGCCCGATTTTCCACATGGTGAGCTATGCCATGTTCTGCGGCGTCGCGCCGATGGCGGCGGTGACAATCTACAGCGTCGAGGGGGCGGCAGGGCTTGGCGGCCGCGTGCTGTTCGGGGTGCTGGCGGATAAATTCGGCGTCAAGCCGGTGCTGATCGGCGGGCTGATGATCCAGGCTGCGGTGATCGCCGCCTATACGATGGCCGCCGACCTCACCCAATTCTACATGCTCGCGGTGATCTTCGGCGGAACCTATGGCGGCGTCATGCCGCTCTATGCGGTTCTGGCGGGCGAATATTTCGCGCCTCGGATCCTGGGTACCGTTCTTGGCGGCGCAACCATGCTGTCAAGTATCGGCATGGCCTTCGGTCCGCTGGCCGGCGGCTGGGCCTTCGACCAGTTCAACAATTACAACTGGCTGTTCTTCGGTTCGGCGCTGGTCGGTCTCGGCGCGGTCCTGATCGCACTCGCCTTCCCGCCACTGCCGGGCCGGCAAGAGGAGAAGCTCCAGCCGGCATGAGCCGCTGCGGCGCCCTATCGCGAAATAGGAAAAGCCCGGGAGTCCCGGGCTTTTGCGGATCTCAATGACCAGCCGGTCTCTTGCGGCTCTTCGGGGGCGCTTGCGGCGGTTGGTCGGCTTCGCGCTGAAGTCGAAGCTGCTTGAGCTTTTCGGTTTTCTTTTCCCGTTGCGATGTTTCCGCGGCAATGATGGCGCGAGCCGTATGATCGGTGGCTGCGGCCTTGTCACGCGCGGAAAGCTTGGTGGGATTGAAGAATTCGTCTTTGGTTGCGGTCATGAGATCCTCCTTCCTGTAGAGAAAGTCTGGGCCTGTGGAGAAAGTCCGGGCGGTCCGACAGATATCAACGCGTACGCACGACCTTCTTTGGCGCCGGCAGCAGACCTTCGCGCTGAGCCTTCTTGCGGGCGAGCTTGCGGTAACGCCGGATGGCCTCGGCCTTTTCACGGGCACGCTTTTCGGAAGGTTTCTCGTAAGCGCTGCGCGCCTTCATTTCGCGGAAGACGCCTTCGCGCTGCATCTTCTTCTTGAGCACCCGAAGTGCCTGATCGACGTTGTTGTCTCTAACAAGAACCTGCAAACTATATCCTTTCCATTGCGGGTAAACCCGTCTTCAATCAAGGGGTTGAAACTTACTTTCCGATGCGGATGCGCGATGGCTTGAGCCACGGCTCGCCGGATCCTGTCGGCGCGGTCTCGCCTTTTGTAGCTGACGTTGCGGTCGCCGATGTGTCGATATCACTCGCAACGATACGCCGTTCGAAGTTCTCGTTGTCGAAGCGCACGCGATATTGATGCTCCCCGCGATCAGCCGCCGGTAAAAGTCCAACGATCCGGCATGTGCGGTCGCCCGTGGCCGTCCGCGTCAATCCCGCCTTCAAGACGACGAGATCGTTGACGGCATAGATGTTCGGGCTCATCTTTTTCTCCTTGAGCCCGGCCGGGAAGCCGGACAAAAACAAAAAGGCCGGGCGTTACCCCGACCTCTTCCCGTCATTCAAGCGCTAGCTGCCAGTACATCCGTGGTCAGCCGAGGCGAATGACATCCTTATGCAGCCCGCAGATTGTCGGCCGAGCTCTTGCCGGACTTGCGGTCGCGAACGATCTCGTAAGAGATCTTCTGACCTTCTGCCAGCGAGGACATGCCAGCGCGTTCGACAGCGGAAACATGGACAAAAACGTCCGTCGCGCCGTCATCAGGCTGAATGAAGCCAAAACCTTTGGTGCTGTTGAACCACTTTACGGTGCCAGTGTTCATAACGATTTCCTTTCAATCGCTAGAGTTATCGGACAGTATTTCGTCCGCTTTGATCGATATTTGAGAGGAAATCTGACAGAGCGCAAAGCTCGTTGACAAAGGTCGCAAGCAATTTTCGATGTCGGCAATATATGCCTTATCCCCGGATAATCAATGCTCAATGGTCGATTTAATTTTCCCAGCACCGGGACGAAAGCGGGAATTCCTCACCCAAGGGTTTGATTTTGAAACGTATTATTGAAAGACAAATTCTCTCTCCGCAGAGACGAAGAGGCTTTCGAAGACGGCCGGACGGATCGGCGTCGGGTCAGGAAGCCCGGAATTCTCCGGGCTTCCTAAGCGAGGGATGGCGGTCAGAGTGTGCCGTTGCGCTGCTGTGTCATCATGAAGGTGTCGTAGGAATATTCCGCGACCTGGGCCCAGAGATAGGCGTCCTTCTTGAAAGCCTGCTGGCTGTCGTAGAGCTTCTTGAACGCCGGGCTCCTGGCCGAGAGCTCGGCATAGGTTTCCATTGCTGCCTTGAAACAGACATCCATGATCTCGCGGCTGAAGGGCTTCAGGATCGCACCTTCTGCGACGAGCTGCTTGAGCGCCCTGGCATTGTGCGCGTCGTAATTGGCGAGCATGCTCATGTTGGCCGACGAGCAGGCATTCGCCAGGATCTGCTGGTAGCTCTTCGGCAGGGCGTTGAACTTTTCCAGGTTGAAGAAGGCGTGCATGGCAGGGCCGCCTTCCCACCAGGCCGGATAGTAATAATATTTCGCAACCTTCGCGAAGCCGAGCTTCTGATCGTCATAGGGGCCGACGAATTCGGTAGCGTCGATCGTGCCCTTTTCAAGCGCCGTATAGACGTCGCCCGCAGCGATCTGCTGGGGCGTGACGCCGACCTTCTGCATGACCTGGCCGGCGAGCCCGGCGATGCGCATCTTCAGGCCCTTCAGATCATCGATCGTGTTGATCTCCTTGCGGAACCAGCCGCCCATCTGCGTGCCGCTGTTGCCGGCCGGCAGGGCATAGAGATTGCGCGGTGCCAGGAATTCGTTGATCAGGTCGTTACCGCCGCCCGCCGTGAACCAGGCGTTCGTCATGCGGGCGTTGAGGCCGAAAGGAATGGCGGTGCCGAGCGCGAAGGCCGGGTCCTGTCCGATATAGTAGTAGGAACAGGTATGCGCCATTTCGACCGTGCCGTTGGCGACGGCGTCCGCTGCCTGAAGGCCGGGCACGATCTCGCCGGCGGCGAAGATCTGGATCGTGAATTTGCCGTCCGTGGCGTTCTTGACGCTTTCGGCGATCTCGTTGGCGGCGCCGAAGATGATGTCGAGGCTCTTCGGGAAGGAGGAGGTCAGCCGCCAGGTGATGCTCGGGTTTTCCTGGGCGATGGCCGGTGCGGCCAGAGGGGCGGCAAGCGCCGTCGCGGCGGCGGCCCCGGCGCCTGTTGTCGCGGCCTGTCGCAAGAAATGTCTGCGGTTCATGGAAGTTCTCCTCGACTTCGGAAAGATACGCGCTGAAAGGGTATGATACCGCTCATAATCCTTTCATTTCGGGAACGGCAAGCAAAATCCCGGAGGATCGCTCCGGGATTTCGCTCTTTCACATGAACGCGATGATCAGAGCGTGCCCTTGCGCTGCTGGACCATCATGTAGGTGTCGTAGGTATATTCGGCGATCTGGTTCCACAGGTAGCCGTCCTTCTTGAACTCTTGCTGGCTGTCGTAGATCTTCTTGAAAGTCTGGTTCTTTGCGGTGATTTCCGCATAGACTTCCTGCGCCGCCTGATAGCTCGCGTCGAGGATTTCCTGGCTGAAGGGCTTCAGGACCGCGCCTTCTGCAACGAGCTGCTTGAGCGCCTTGGCGTTATGCGCGTCGTAGCGGGCGAGCATGTTGGTATTGGCATTGGCGCAGGCATCCTTCAGCATGCGCTGGTAGCTCTTCGGCAGCGCCTTGAACTTTTCCAGGTTGAAGAAGGCATGCACGGCCGGGCCGCCTTCCCACCAGGCCGGATAATAGTAATATTTCGCGACCTTCACGAAGCCGAGTTTCCGGTCGTCATAAGGGCCGACGAATTCGGTGGCGTCGATCGTGCCCTTTTCGAGAGCGGCGTAGACGTCGCCGCCGGCGATCTGCTGCGGCGTGACGCCGACCTTCTGCATGACCTGGCCGGCAAGCCCGGCGATACGCATCTTGAGGCCCTTCAGGTCATCGATCGTGTTGATCTCCTTGCGGAACCAGCCGCCCATCTGCGCGCCGGTATTGCCGGCCGGCAATGCATAGAGATTGTAGCCGGCGAGGAAGTCGTTGATCAGCTCGTTGCCGCCGCCGACGGAGAACCAGGCATTGGTCTGCCGCGCGTTGAGACCGAAGGGCACGGCCGTGCCGAGCGCGAAAGTCGGGTCCTTGCCGATGTAATAGTAGCAGCAGCTATGCGCCATCTCGACGGTTCCGGCCGCAACCGCGTCGGCCGCCTGAAGACCGGGGACGATCTCACCCGCAGCATAGGTTTCGATGGTGAAGTTGCCGTCGGAGGCTTCCTTCACGCTTTCCGCAATCTCGGTCGAGGCGGTGAAAAGGATATCGGTGTTCTTGGTGAAGGAGGAGGTCATCCTCCAGGAGAGCTTCGGATTTTCCTGGGCGATGGCCGGTGCGGCCAGGGGAGCGGTAAGCGCGGTCGCGGCAGCGGCGCCCACGCCGGCGGTCGCTGCCTGCCGGAAGAAATGTCTGCGGTTCATGGGAATAAGGCCTTCTTGACTTTGGGAGGTGCCGGATTTTCGCCCGTGCGGGCCGCTCTTAATCCTTTCGTTTCGGGAACGGCAAGCAAAAAATCCGGAAGATTACGCCGCGGCGCGGCAATCCTTTTCAAAAATTGCTTTTCCAAATTAAGACGGGCGCCAAATTCCCGCGCGGCAAAAAAGTCTCTTGAAGTTTCCCGTTTACGGCTTAGTTTAGAATTATTCTAATAAGAGGTTTTCATGTTAGGCCGTCTTTTGCCCGCATCCAAGCGATCGTTTGATTCTCTGAGCGAGGAGGAAATTCTCGCTCTCGCCATCACCTCGGAAGAGGAAGACTCCCGCATCTACTTGGCTTATGCCGACAGTTTGCGGGAGCAGTATCCATCCTCCGCGAAGGTCTTCGAGGATATGGCGGAGGTCGAGCAGACCCATAGGAACATGCTGATCGAGATGTTCCGCTCCCGCTTCGGCGAACGCATCCCGCTGATCCGCCGGGAGCATGTGCGCGGCTTCTACGAGCGCAAGCCCGACTGGCTCAGGAAGAACCTGCCGCTTGAGACAGTGCGGGCCGAGACCGAGGCCATGGAGCAGCAGGCCGCGCGATTCTACAGGGAGGCGACCAAGCGCGTTTCCGACGCCTCGACCCGCAAACTGCTGGGCGATCTCGCGCTTGCAGAGGAGGGGCATGAGGATATCGCCCGCCTGCTGAGCGAGAAGCATGTGCCGGAAGACGTGAAGTCGGAAGAGGATCAAACCGCGCGGCGCCAGTTCATCCTTACCTATGTCCAGCCGGGTCTGGCGGGCCTGATGGACGGCTCGGTCTCGACGCTTGCTCCGATCTTCGCGGCGGCCTTCGCCACGGGAGATACGTGGTCGACCTTCCTGATCGGACTCTCCGCTTCGGTCGGGGCAGGCATCTCGATGGGCTTTACGGAAGCGGCCCATGACGACGGGAAGATTTCCGGCCGCGGTTCGCCGGTCAAACGCGGGCTTGCTTCCGGCATCATGACGGCGATCGGCGGCCTCGGCCATGCCTTGCCCTATCTCATTCCGCATTTCTGGACAGCCACCACCGTGGCCGCGATTGTCGTTTTCTTCGAGCTCTGGGCGATTGCCTTCATCCAGAACCGCTACATGGAAACGCCATTCCTGCGCGCCGTCTTCCAGGTGGTCTTTGGCGGTTCGCTGGTGCTGGCGGCCGGTATATTGATCGGCAATGGGTGAGGAACGGTCGGGCGAAGCCCGAGCAATCGATCCAGTGAATCGATTGCAGTGACGAACGCCCTGAGCCTGGAGCGAAGGGCCGGTCGTCGGTGCGGCATAGTCGATCCCGAAGGCGCAGCCGGCAAAATGCTCCGGTAGGGCGTTTTGAGCACCGAACGCCCTGGGCCCAAAGCGAAGGGCCGGTCGTCGGTGCGGCATAGTCGATCCCGAAGGCGCAGCCGGCAAAATGCTCCGGTAGGGCGTTTTGAGCACCGAACGCCCTGGGCCCAAAGCGAAGGGCAGATCGCCGCTGCGGCAAACTTTTCTCTTTCAGGTCGTTAAACAAAACCGCCTGCGATCAGATGATCGCAGGCGGCCTGGGTCCCCCGTGCTGACCCGTTGATCAGCGCAATGCGCCGACAAGAACGTCGCGGCCGTTTTCGATCGTTACCCAGCGGCCTGTGTTGAAGGATGCCTGGCGCTTCAGGAACGTGTAAGGCGTCTGATGCCAAGGCTTCACCTCATTATCGAGGTTGTCGAGAATGAAGTCGCCGTCGGAGGTGCGAAGCGTCAGGACTGCATGTCCCTCGCCGTCGGGTTTGCGGACGACAGTCATGAGAAGATCGGAAAGGGCAAAGCCCCGAGCTGCCAATTCCTTACGCTTCTCGAGCGCGTAATCCTCGCAGTCGGCGAAATTGGTGGGATAGGCCCAAACTTCTTCCCGACCGTAGATTTCCTTGTCGGTCTTGGCGAAGAAGCGGCCGTTGACGGATCGGTTGACCTGGCGAACCAGAGCCCAGCCCTTGGCGCTGATCTTGGGAGCCGGAGCCGAACGGCCCCTGATCGAACATTCAGACTGATATTTCTGGCAGAATTCGTAATGACCGATCGGCTGGGACGTGACTGCGCCTGTAACCATGGAATTCAACGACCTTGGAGCCGGCACTGCTGCGCTCACTGGTACAAGTACGCTGACTAGGATCACGGCAAGCCGTGCCTGCAAGGCTCTCATCATGGACCCGTCCCTTAAATTCCTAACGAAAAGTTAAGATTGGACGGGCGCAAGAGTCAATCGGTGAAGATTTGTTAATGTTTGGCTCGTGATATTATGGTTAAGGCTGCTGTTTTTTTGTCTCAGGCCAAAATTTAATCATGCATAATTAGGGCTGAGGCCGCAGCCCTCAATTTTTCGATGTCCTGCGGCCTTGAAAGCCGGTGGTCGCCATCGCGGACCAGGGTCAGCACGACGTCGTCGGCCGGCAGGAATTCGACGAGCTTCAGGGCGTGCTGGTAAGGCACGTCGCGATCCTTCATGCCCTGCAGGATGGTGACCGGACAGCCGGTTTCGATAATCCCGGTCAGCACGCGGTTCCTGCGGCCGTCCTCGATCAGGTCGCGGGTATAGATGTTGGGCTCGGAACTGTATTCCGAAGGTTCTTCGAAATAGCCGCGTTCGGCAAGCGACCGACGCTCCGCATCCGTCAGGTTCGGCTCGATAAGCTCCGCGGTGAAGTCCGGCGCCGGCGCGATCAGCACGATGCCGTCGATCTGCGGCGCCTTTTTCCGTTTCTTCAGTTCCTGTACCAGCCGCAGCGCGATCCAGCCGCCCATGGAGGAGCCGACAAGGATGACGCGCTTCGGCTTGATGTCATCGAGGACGGCCAGCGCCTCTTCGAGCCAGCGGGAAATGGTGCCGTCCCGGAAAGCCCCACCGGAAATGCCGTGGCCGGAATAGTCGAACCGGATGGCCGCGATCCCGAGTTCACCCGCCAAGGCGTCGAGTTCCACTGCCTTGGTGCCGGACATGTCGGACCGGTAGCCGCCGAGCCAGACGAAAGCGAGGCCGGTCTTCTTCTGCGCAGCCCGGTGGAGGATCGCAATCTCGCGGCCGGCCGGCCCTTCGCCTACGGTGATCCTCTTTTCGGTGATGTGGGCTGCGGCCTCTGTCATGGCGGGTTCCTTGCACGTTTTGCCGCGCATATAAAACAAATTCGCAGCATGCGACAGCAGGTGATTTTTTCATGACAACGTGCTATTGACTTCGCGCGAGCGATCACGACATTGCCCCCGGCCGCAGGCGGGGTCAGGTGAAAGTCGTTGCTTGCGTTTCGAAACAATCAGGAGAATACGACCATTCGCAGACCATTCAAAGCCGATGCCCCCGTCAAGGAGGGGCCGCGCGCCAACAGGGAAATTCGCATTCCCAAGGTCCAGCTTATCGATGCCGAAGGCCAGAACCTCGGTGTGGTTCCCACCGACCAAGCCCTCAGGATGGCAGAGGAAGCCGGTCTTGATCTTGTCGAGATCTCGCCGAACAACGATCCGCCGGTGTGCAAGATTCTCGACCTCGGCAAGCTGAAATATGCGAACCAGAAGAAGGCGGCCGAAGCCCGCAAGAAGCAGAAGATCGTCGAAGTCAAAGAGATCAAGATGCGCCCCAACATCGACACCCATGATTATGAGGTGAAGATGAAGGCGATCAATCGCTTCTTCGAGGAGGGCGACAAGGTGAAGGTGACCTTGAAGTTCCGTGGCCGTGAAATGGCCCACCAGGAACTCGGGATGAAGCTCCTGCTCCAGGTGAAGGACGACACCCAGGAGATCGCCAAGGTCGAAGCCGAGCCGAAGCTCGAAGGCCGCCAGATGATGATGGTGCTGGCGCCGAAATAAGCGCCGCACCTTCCTGCATTCCGCGGTTTCGCCGGCATTCCTGCCGGTTTCCCGACACGCTTTCTTTCCCATTGCGCTTTTGACCGACTGCGGTTATAAGCGCGCGTCCGAACGGTCCGGCAGGGCATGCCGTGGCCGTTCCAAATGCTTGAAACCGGCCTCGTCCGTCGGTTCGATACAAAACGGAGTAGCAAAATGCCCAAGATGAAGACGAAATCGGCTGCCAAGAAGCGGTTCAAGATCACCGCAACCGGCAAAGTCGTCGCAGCCGCCGCTGGCAAGCGCCACGGCATGATCAAGCGGTCCAACAAGTTCATCCGCGATGCGCGCGGAACGATGATCCTTGCCGAACCCGATGGCAAGAAGGTTATCAAGAGCTACCTGCCGAACGGTCTCTGAGACCCTCGTCGCTTTGGATCATTAAGGAGATCATGACATGGCACGCGTAAAACGGGGCGTAACTTCCCGCGCCAAGCACACCAAGACTTTGAAGGCAGCCAAGGGTTTCTACGGCCGCCGCAAGAACACGATCCGCGCAGCCAAGGCTGCCGTCGATCGCTCCCGGCAGATGGCGACACGCGATCGTCGCGTGAAGAAGCGGAATTTCCGCGCTCTCTGGATTCAGCGCATCAACGCTGCCGTCCGTGAGTTCGGCCTGACCTACGGCCGTTTCATCGACGGCCTCAACAAGGCTGGCATCGAAGTCGACCGCAAGGTTCTGTCCGACATGGCGATCCATGAGCCGGCCGCCTTCGGCGCGCTCGTCGAAGCCTCCAAGAAGGCTCTCGAATATCTCAAGGAAGCCGGTACGGCCAACGAGTTTGAAAGCGCGGTTCGTTAACCAGCGCTTCCCAGGCTTCATTAGCTTCACTGATTTTGGGAAACCCGCGCTGGTTTGGGCCGGCGCGGGTTTTTCATTGCAGCGCCGCATGTCGGCCGCAACGTGCAAAGGACGCTGCAACGACTGAAATGCCCGTAAACTGCCCGTTATGACGTCTGAATAGATCTCTCCGACCATCACACGGAAGAAACCATGTCCGATCTGGAAAACCTGAAAACTTCGCTTCTGGCGGAAATTGCCGGTGCCGGCGATGAAGCCGCGATCGAGGCGGTGCGCGTCGCAGCGCTTGGCAAGAAGGGTTCGGTCTCCGAACTCCTGAAGACACTGGGCGCCATGTCGCCGGAGGAGCGCCAGAGCCGCGGTGCCGCGATCAACGCGCTGAAGAACGAGATCACTGACGCGATCACGACCCGAAAGACGGTCTTGAGGGATGCGGCGATCGAGGCGCGGCTGAAGGCGGAAACGGTGGATATTACCCTTCCGGTGCGCTCCTCGCCCGCCGAGCGCGGCCGTATCCATCCGATCAGCCAGATCGTCGACGAGATTACCGCGGTCTTCGCCGACATGGGCTTTTCGATCGCCGAAGGCCCGGATATCGAGACGGACTATTACAACTTCACGGCGTTGAACTTTCCGGAAGGCCACCCGGCCCGCGAGATGCACGACACCTTCTTCTTCTCGGCCGATGAAAAGGGCGAGCGCAAGGTTCTGCGCACGCATACATCGCCGGTGCAGATCCGCACGATGGAGGCTGAGAAGCCGCCGATCCGCATCGTCATTCCGGGCAAGACCTATCGCCAGGATTCGGATGCAACCCACTCGCCGATGTTCCATCAGGTCGAGGGTCTCGTCGTCGACCGCAAGTCGCATGTCGGCCACATGCGCTGGATATTGGAAGAGTTCTGCAAGGCCTTCTTCGAAGTACCGTCGGTGACGATGCGCTTTCGCCCGTCCTTCTTCCCGTTCACCGAGCCGAGTTTCGAGGTGGACATCCAGTGCGACCGCTCCGGTCCGATCGTGAAGTTCGGCGAGGGCAACGACTGGATGGAAATCCTCGGCTGCGGCATGGTGCATCCGAACGTGCTGAAGGCCGGCGGGCTCGACCCCGATGAGTTCCAGGGTTTTGCCTGGGGCATGGGTCTCGACCGCATCGCAATGCTGAAATACGGCATGCCGGACCTGCGCGACTTCTTCAATGCCGATGTCCGCTGGATGAACCACTACGGTTTCCGCCCGCTCGACATGCCGACGCTGTTCGGCGGTTTGAGCGTATAAGGGAGGATTGGACCAATGAAATTCACGCTTTCCTGGCTCAAGGATCATCTTGAGACCGATGCCACCCTGGAAGAGATCTGCGAACGCCTGACGGCGATCGGCCTCGAGGTCGAGGATGTCGACGACAAGGCCGCTTACAAGCCTTTCGTCATCGCAAGGGTCATTTCCGCCGAAAAACATCCGCAGGCGGACCGACTCAAGGTGCTGATGGTCGATGCCGATGACGGCAAGCCGGTGCAGGTCGTCTGCGGGGCGCCGAACGCCCGCACCGGCCTGATTGGCGCGTTTGCGAAACCCGGCACTTACGTCCCGGGTATCGATGTGACGCTTGCCGTCGGCAATATCCGCGGCGTCGAGAGCCACGGCATGATGTGTTCCGAGAAGGAACTCGACATGTCGGACAATCACGACGGCATCATCGACCTGCCGGCGGATGCGCCGGTGGGCACGCCTTTCGCGTCCTATGCGGGGCTCGATGATCCGGTCATCGAGATCAACCTGACGCCGAACCGCCCGGACTGCACGTCGATCCACGGCATCGCGCGCGATCTCGCCGCCGCGGGCCTCGGCACGCTGAAGCCGCATGCCAAACCTGCCTTCAGGACGGAAGGCGAGACTTCGGTCGGCCTCAAGATCATCCTCGATGACGACGGGCTCTGCCCCGGCTTCGCGCTTCGCCTCGTGCGCGGCGTGAAGAACGGCCCGAGCCCCGCCTGGATGCAGCAGAGGCTGAAGGCGATCGGCCTTCGTCCGATCAACGCGCTGGTCGACATCACAAACTACATGACGTTCGACCAGGGCCGGCCGATGCACGTTTTCGACGCGGCCAAGGTGACGGGCGGCCTGACGGTCCGCCGCGCGCTGGAAGGCGAGACAGTTCTGGCGCTCGACCAGCGTGAGTATCGGCTTACCCCGAACAATGTCGTCATCGCCGACGAAAACGGCGTGGAATCGATCGGCGGCATCATGGGCGGCGAGCATTCCGGCTGCGACGAGAACACGGTCGATGTGCTGATCGAGTCGGCGCTCTGGGACCCGATCAATATCGCCAAATCCGGCCGCGCGCTCGGCATCATCACCGATGCGCGCTATCGTTTCGAGCGTGGCGTCGATCCGGAATACATGGTGCCCGGCCTCGACCGGACGACCGAGCTGGTGCTTGAGCTTTGCGGCGGCACAGCTGCAGAAGCGAAAGTCGTTGGTTACAAAGGTCATCAGTCGAAGATCGTCGATTTCCCGTTCTCGGAAGTAAAGCGCCTGACGGGTCTCGAAGTCTCGACCGAGGAGAGCCGGCAGATCCTCACCCGCCTCGGCTTCACGGTCGAGGGCTCGGGGGGACGTGTATCTGTCACTGTCCCGTCCTGGCGGCCGGATGTCGATGGCAAAGCGGATCTCGTCGAAGAGGTCATGCGCATCCATGGCGTCGATCAGATCAAGCCGGAGGCGATCGACAGGCTTGCCAGCGTCAACGGTAGGATTCTGACCACGCTGCAGGTGCGCACCCGCACCGCCAAGCGGGCGCTTGCATCCCGCGGTATGCTGGAAGCTGTTACCTGGTCCTTCATTTCCGAAGACCAGGCGAAGCTTTTCGGCGGCGGGCAGCGTGAGTTGAAACTCGCAAACCCGATCGCGTCCGACATGTCCGACATGCGGCCCTCGCTGCTGCCCGGCCTGCTGACGGCCGCACAGCGCAATGCCGACAAGGGTTTTGGCGACGTCGCGATCTTCGAGGTCTCCGGCACCTATGAGACCGATACGCCGGAAGGCCAGCGTCGCGTGGCGGGCGGCGTCCGTCGTGGCACGGCCTCGATCAACGGGACTGGCCGCCTCTGGTCCAGCAATGCCAAGGGCGGCGGCAAGACGGTCGACGTCTTCGACGCCAAGTCGGACGCGCTGGCTGTCGTCGAGGCCTGTGGCCTGCCGATGAGCAATGTCCAGATCGAGGCCGGTGCGCCCGCCTGGTATCATCCGGGCCGTTCCGGCACGATCAAGATGGGGCCGAAGGTCGTGCTCGGCTATTTCGGCGAATTCCATCCGAAGACGCTTGGTGCGCTCGATGTGTCCGGCGCGCTTTGCGGCTTCGAGGTCTTCCTCGACGCCATGCCGGAGCCAAAGAAGAAGGCGACCCGCACCAAGCCGCCGCTCGAGCTTTCGCCGTTCCAGGCGGTGAAGCGCGATTTCGCCTTCGTGGTGGGAAGCGATGTCGAAGCCGGTGCGATCGTCAAGGCGGCCTCGAGCGCCGACCGCAAGCTGATCACCGGCGTCAACGTCTTCGACGTCTTCGAGGGTGCCTCGCTCGGCGAGGGCAGGAAGTCGGTGGCGATCGAGGTTCTGATCCAGCCGGTCGAGCGGACACTCACCGACGAGGATTTCGAGGCGCTGACCGCCAAGATCGTCGCCAATGTCGAGAAGACGACGGGTGGCGTGCTGCGGGCCTAAATCGGGTGGTGTGAATCACCTCCGAGAGATAGCCTGTCCCTCCACGGGGGCAGGCTTTTCGTTTGGAGGGGATGATGCGCACGCCGGGATCGATGAAGGGGCTGGAGGAACTCGGCCGCGTGCGGCTGTCGAAGAACTTCTTCTTCCGTGATTTCCTGTTTTCCGAGATCGCCAATTTCTACGGCATCCCGAACATTCCCGAGGACCCTGATCTCGCGATCGAGGCGGGCCAGCATCTCTGCGAGGAGTTGCTGGAGCCGCTGCAGGCGACGTTCGGCCGGCTGCATCTGCGCTCCGGCTACCGTTCACCGAAGGTCAACGAATTCGGCAACAGGAACAACCTGAACTGTTCGTCAAATGCCAACACCGCGGCCGACCACATCTGGGATCGGCGCGATGCGCAGGGTTTCATGGGTGCGACCGCCTGCGTCGTCGTGCCGTGGCTGATCGACAATTACGGCCGGGAGGGGGACTGGCAAAGGATGGCATGGTGGATCCACGATCATCTGCCTTATGCGTCGATCATGGTCTTCCCGAAGCTCTGGGCGATGAACATCCAGTGGCACGAAAAGCCGGCCCGTCGCATCCGGAGTTTCGCCGAGCCCCGCGGCGTGCTGACGAAGATCGGCATGGCCAACAATGAAGGCGACCATTCCGAATTCTACGAGGGGTTTCCGGAGCTGAAAAGTTAATTGCCATTCGGATCGTTTGTCGTTCTTGGTGACACTGCGAGCATCATAGGCCGTGCCGCGGTAAGCAACTCGGATAATCAGAATGTATTCGCCGCCTTCCATCTTGATCTGACAGATAAGCCGAAATCGGCTGAGAGTTTAGCCCAGCGGGCTTTGATATCATCATCGACGCGGATGCTGCGGGTGGCCATGGATTTGTCCTGCATGTCACACGCAGCACCCAACGCATGACATGCAGGACAAAAATTCAATTCACCGGTTCGTCCAGGCTGCTGCCCGTTGCCCATAGCGTGCGCCGGAGAATTTTTCCGGAGCCAGCATGTCGCCGAGGGTCTTGAGCTCATCGGTCGAGAGCGTGATCTCGGTTGCGGCGACATTCTGCTCCAGATGCGGGATTTTTCTGGCGCCGGGGATCGGCACGATGAAATCTCCCTGGTGGAGCACCCAGGCGAGTGCGAGCTGCGCGGCGGTGACGCCCTTTTCCGCTGCCATGTCCTCCAGCAATTTCACCAGGGAGGCGTTGGCCGCCATGTTTTCTGCGCTGAAACGTGGCAGCGTACGGCGGAAATCGTCGGCTCCGAAATCTTCCGGCTTCTGAACCTTGCCGGTCAAAAAACCACGGCCGAGCGGGCTGAACGGCACGAAGCCGATGTCGAGCTCCCGGCAGGTATCGAGGATTTCCCCTTCCGGATCGCGGGTCCAGAGCGAATATTCGCTCTGGAGTGCGGTGATCGGATGCACCGCATAGGCCCGCCGGATGACTTCTGCACCCGCTTCGGAAAGCCCGAGCGCCCTGACCTTACCTTCCTTCACGAGTTCGGCCATGGCGCCGACCGTGTCTTCGATCGGCACGTCGGGATCGACCCGGTGCTGGTAGAGAAGATCGATCACGTCAATGCCAAGTCGTTTCAGCGAGGCCTCGGCGACTTCGCGGACATGTTCCGGACGGCTGTCGAGCCCGGACATGGCACGGGAATCCGATGCATTCGCGTCGATCTTGAAGCCGAACTTGGTGGCGATCACCACCTTGTCGCGGAACGGCTTCAGGCCCTTGCCGACCAGTTCTTCGTTCCTGAACGGTCCGTAGACCTCCGCCGTATCGAAGAAGTTGACGCCGAGTTCGACGGCGCGATGCAGTGTCCTGATTGCCTCCTGCTCGTCCTGGCCGCCATAGGCATGGCTCATGCCCATGCAGCCAAGACCGATTGCGGAGACGGTCAGTTCTCTTCCGAGCTTCCTCATTTTCATGGGACCCTCCTTCAGGATCGAACGGGATGTCGGGCGTGTTGCCATGCCCGCGGAAAATATCAGGCGCCGGCCTCGTTCAGCATTTTCATCTGATCGTCGGAAAGCGTCAGGTTGCCGGCGGCGATGATCGCTTCCAGCTGTTCGACACTGGTGGCGCTGGCGATCGGCGCGGTGACGCCCGGCCGCTGGATGAGCCAGGCAAGCGCGATCGAGGCGGGTTCCGTGTTGGTTTCCACGGCCACTTCATCGAGGGCGGCGAGGATGCGAAGACCTTTGTCGTTGAGATAGGTCAGCGCCCGTGCGCCGCGCGCCTTGCCTTCCGTGTCGGCCGTGTCGCGATACTTCCCCGTCAGGAAGCCCGAAGCGAGGCCGTAATAATTGATGACGCCGATCTCTTCCCTGATGCAGAGCTCGGCGAGCGGTCCTTCAAAACTGCCGCGGTCGTAGAGATTGTACTGGGGCTGCAGCACGTCGTAACGCGGCAGGCCGGCCCTTTCCGCGGCGTCGAAGGAATCCTGCAGCATCCTGGCGTCGAGGTTGGAACAGCCGATCGCACGGATCTTGCCGGCTTCCTTGAGTTTCGCGAAGGCGCCAAGCGTCTCTTCATAGGGCGTGGTCTCGTCCGGCCAATGGGCGAGGTAGAGGTCGATATAGTCGGTCTGAAGGCGGCGGAGAGAATTGTCGACCTCCTCAAGGATCCATTTGGCGGAAAGGTCTTTCTTGCCCTGGCCCATATCGGAGCCGACCTTGGTGACGATGATGGCCTTGTCGCGGGAAATCCCGCCACGCTTCAGCCAGTTGCCGATGATGGTCTCGGACTCGCCGCCCACATGGCCCGGCACCCAGCGGTTATAGGAGTCTGCCGTGTCGATCGTGTTGAAGCCGGCAGCGAAAAACCGATCGAGCATGTCGAAGGAGGTTTTTTCGTCGGCGGTCCAGCCGAAGACGTTGCCGCCGAAAACGACAGGCGAAATGGAAAGGCCGGTCCGGCCGAGTGCGCGCAGCTCCATGGTTTCCTCCAAATTTTTAAAGTGAGTGGATAGCTTGAGAAAGGACCCTGAGATTAGCCGATGTTCCGCCGACGGCCAGTCCTTATTTTGCGCGGACATTCACTTTTTCAAGCGGGGCATCCAGCATCCGTTGCGCCGGTCCGGCCTGCCCAATAAAGTGCGGCGCCAGTGTTTAAATGGAGGTTGCCATGCTGCGTTTCGGAATCCTGTCGACTGCCAAGATCGGCCGCGAACTGGTGGTGCCGGCCATTCAGGATGCGGAAAACTGTGTGGTGACGGCCTTCGCGAGCCGCGATCTCGCCAAGGCCCGGGCGCTGGCAGACCGGTTTGGCGCGCCACATGCCTTCGGCTCCTACGAGGAGATGCTCGCCTCGGACGTGATCGACGCGATCTATATCCCCCTGCCGACCAGCCAGCACGTGGAATGGTCGATAAAAGCCGCGGAAGCCGGCAAGCACGTGCTCTGTGAAAAGCCGATCGCGCTGAATGCCAGCGAGATCGAGGCGCTGATCGACGCGCGGGACCGTAACAAGGTGCTGATTTCGGAAGCCTTCATGGTGACTTACGCGCCGGTCTGGCTGAAGGTGCGCGAACTTCTGAGGGAAAAGGCGATCGGCGAACTGAAGCATGTGCAGGGCGCTTTCACCTATTTCAATCGCGATCCCTCGAACATGCGCAACATTCCCGAACTTGGCGGCGGGGCGCTGCCGGATATCGGCGTCTACCCGACGATCACCACGCGCTTCGTCACAGAGAAGGAGCCGTTCAAGGTGCAGGCGAAGGTGGAGCGTGATCCGGGCTTCGGCACGGACATCTATTCCAGCATCAAGGCGGATTTCGGTTCGTTCGAACTGACCTTCTATATTGCCACCCAGATGGCCGCCCGCCAGGTCATGGTCTTCCACGGCACCGAGGGCTACATCGAGGTGAAATCGCCCTTCAACGCCAACCGCTGGGGCGCCGAGGAGATCGAGGTCGCCAACCAGAACCATGCGACCTCGCAGATTTTCCGCTTCCCCGACAGCCGCCAGTACAAACGACAGGTCGAAACCTTCGCGCGCGCTGCGAAGGGGGAGAAGGCCGAGGTGGTGACGCTCGAAAATTCGCTTCTGAACCAGAAGTTCATCGACGCCATCTATCGCGCCGGGGGTCACGACGGCTGGGAAGCGGTCTGATGTGGCTCAGTGCCGGAAGACGAAGCGCGAATAGCCGAAGAAACTGTAGACCATGGCCGCCAGCGACGCGAAGGTGACCGCGACGACCGGCTGCAGGAACGACGCCCGGTACATGAGCGCCGAATAGACGGCGTAGTTGAGCAAGGCTGCGGTGATGCCGATCGCCCGGTAGCGAAAGCCTTCGGCAGCGGGAGAACGGGGGGATCGGCCGAAGGTGCGGTTGACGAGCCAGGCGAAAGCCATGGCGGCCATGATCGCCGGGATGCGGGCGAGGAACGGGCCAAATCTGCCGGCTTCGATGAGGATATGCGTGAGCCCGGCATCGATGAGAAAGCCGCCGCCCCCCGCAATCAGCAACCGGAAGAGCCGCTTCATGCCGCGCGAAGGCGACGGATGAGGAGAAGACCGGCGAGAAAATTGATCAGGCCGGCATTGTAGCCGAGAATGGCGATCAGGAGATTGAGATAGGATGCCGGCCCGGGCGAGGTGAGGGTGGCGAGCGCAAACGTGGCGACGATCAGAAACGCGATGAACGCCACCGAAAAGGCAGACCGCATCATGCCGGCACAAACGCCTATCGATGCAGCGGTCAAAAAAAGCACTCGACATCTCCTTTCCGTTCCGGGTGAAGCAAGCATATTCGCCGCGTGCTAACAAATGCTTGCCGGATTCCTATTCAGAAATCCTAGGCACTTTCATCAGACGAGCCCGGCAATCGCCGCTGCCGTCGTTCCGGTCGCAAGGACACGGGTTATCCTCAGCGGCAGAAGACTGCCGGACGAGACATTCGAGAGCGTCAGCGTTTCGCCGGAAAGCATCCGCACCGTCAGATTGCCTCCGGTCCCCACATAGAGCGCCCGCGTGGCCTCTGGCAGATCGCTGCCGTCGCTGGGCGTGATGGAAAAACCGGAAGAGGCGGGGCCGGAAAGCGAGGCTTGCATGTTGGCGAAACGGTCGTGCATGGGCGAAATCTCCTTGAATGTCCTTCGCCGTCATTGTCGCTTTTCTCCCTGCTCCGGGGAAATTTGAGGGCGAAAAAACATCGGATTCCGGAAATCCGGGCTGCTCCACAGAAAGGAAATGTGGCCGTCGTGAAAAAAGAAAAGATGCTGGTTCAAGCGGTTGCGCAATGAGGGAGCCGGGAAAATGTTGCGGCAGCTCCTTGGAAACCTTCCGCTTCGGCCTCGCTTTTCGAGACCAATCGTCCCCGTTTCGCTGCGCTTCGGATGGTGAATTTGCGTGCCACATCCTTTAAAAGAACGGGATGAACAGTCTTATCGCCAACGATTCGCCTACGAACGTCGCTGAATATTCGGTGTCGGAACTCTCCGGCTCGATCAAGCGCACGGTCGAGAACGCTTTCGACCACGTGCGGGTGCGGGGCGAGATTTCCGGCTATCGCGGCCAGCATTCCTCGGGTCATGCCTATTTCTCGCTGAAGGACGACCGCGCCCGCATCGATGCTGTCATCTGGAAGGGCACCTTCCCGCGCATCAAATTCCGGCCTGAAGAGGGCATGGAAGTCATCGCGACCGGCAAGGTCACCACGTTTCCGGGCTCGTCCAAATACCAGATCGTCATCGAGAGCCTAGAGCCGGCAGGCGCTGGCGCGCTCATGGCACTGATCGAGGAGCGACGCCGGCGGCTTGCAGCCGAGGGCCTGTTCGATCAGAACCGCAAGCGGCCTCTTCCCTTCCTGCCGCATGTGGTCGGTGTCGTGACTTCGCCGACCGGCGCCGTCATCCGCGACATCCTGCACCGCATCTCCGACCGCTTTCCGGTGCATGTCATCGTCTGGCCGGTGAAAGTACAGGGCGAAGGGTCGGGTGACGAGGTGGCCGCAGCGATCCGCGGCTTTAATGCGGTTGTTCCGGGCGGCCCCGTCAAGCGGCCGGACGTGCTGATCGTCGCGCGCGGCGGCGGCAGCCTTGAGGATCTCTGGAGCTTCAACGACGAAGCGGTGGTGCGGGCTGCGGCGGAAAGCGAGATCCCGTTGATCTCAGCCGTCGGCCATGAAACCGACTGGACGCTGATCGACCATGCGGCGGATGTGCGTGCCCCGACGCCGACGGGTGCGGCGGAAATGGCCGTGCCGGTCAAGGCCGATCTGGACGCGCAGATTGCCAACCTGACGGCGCGCCTTCGGGGTTGCGCCAGCCGTCAGATGGACCTGCGCCGCCAGTCCGTAAGGGCGCTGGTCCGCGCGCTTCCTTCGCTTGACCAGTTGCTGGCTTTGCCGCGGCGCCGTTTCGATGAGGCGGCAGCCGGTCTCGGACGTGGGCTTGAGCGTACGACCGTCGTCAAGCGTCGCAGTTTCGAGCGAGCCTCATCGGGTCTCCGGCTGGAACTGCTCACGAACCGCCTTGCCCAGCAGCGGCAATTGCTGGCCGACCGGATCACACGCAGCGAACGCTGCCTCGAACGGCAGTTGTTGCGAGAACGCGGGCGCGTTGCGAAATTCGAGGCATCGTTGAAGGCCCTGCCGGCGCGGCTGATCGGCCAGTTGCAGCGCGATCGGCAGCATCTCACGTCGTTGTCTCGTCATGCGGATACGGCGGTTTCGCACACGCTTGCCCGCAGCCGTTCGGCGATCACGGCACAGGATCGCGTGTTGCAGTCGCTCTCCTACAAGAATGTGCTGAAGCGCGGCTTTGCCGTGGTGCGCGGGGAAGACGACAGGCCGCTGACCCGTGCTGCCGGCATTGGTGAGGGAAAGGCGATCGCTGTCGAATTCGCCGATGGACGTATCGCGGCTGTGACGGGAGCGGGTGGTGAGCTCGCCGAGCGGCCTCTCGCTCCGCCACAGCCGAAAAAGCGTGTGGTGAAGCCTGAAAGCGGGAGTGACAAGCCGAAGCAGGGCAGCCTCTTCTGATGCGGGTTCTACTGGTTCTCGCCCATCCCGTGCCCGAAAGCTTTGCGGCTTCCGTCGCTCGTGCGGCACGCGAGACCCTGGAGGCAGGCGGCCATACGGTCGATCTTCTTGATCTTTATGCAGAAGGTTTCGATCCGCGGCTGACGGAGAAGGAGCGGCGCGGTTATTTCGACGTGCCTTACGATACGTCTGATGTCGCCGATCTGGTTGCGCGGCTGCAGGCGGCGGAAGCGCTGATCCTCGTCTTTCCGCAATGGTGGTTCAATCTGCCGGCGATCCTGAAGGGCTTCTTCGATCGCGTCTTCGCGCCGGGCGTGGCCTTCCGCCATGACAAGGCCGGTGGGCGGATCATTCCGCTGCTTACCAATATTCGCCATTTCTGGGCCTTCACGACGACCGGCTCACCCTGGTGGATCGTGAAATTCTATATGGGCGATCCCGTTCGCCGGCAGTTGAGGCGCGGTATTGCGATCTTCTGCAGCAAAAAGGTCGATTTCCGCATGCTGGCGCTGCACGACATGGACCGTGCGACCGACGAGAAGCGGAAGTGGCACCTGGAGCGCGTCAGGGCCGCGCTCCAGGTCTTGCGGTAACCGATCAGGCAGCGCCTGGATCAGGCCCATTCGCCCCTGCGCATGACCGGCACCTTCGAGCCGTCAGCCTTGATACCGTCAATATCCACCTTGTCGGAGCCGATCATCCAGTCGATGTGGATGAGGCTCGAATTGCCGCCCTGTGCCTTGATCTGATCCTGGCTGAGCGATGCGCCGTCGAGGAAGCATTTCGAATAGCACTGGCCGAGCGCGATGTGGCAGGAGGCGTTCTCGTCGAAAAGCGTGTTGTAGAACAGGATGCCGCTCTTGGAGATCGGCGAGGAATGCGGCACCAGCGCCACTTCGCCGAGCCGGCGGGCGCCTTCGTCGGTGTCCAGCACCTTGTTCAGCACTTCCTCGCCCTTGGTCGCCTTGGCTTCGACAATGCGGCCGCCCTCGAATTTCACCTGGATATTGTCGATCAGCGTGCCCTGGTGCGACAACGGCTTGGTGCTCGACACATGCCCTTCGACGCGCAAGGCGTGCGGCGTGGTGAAGACTTCCTCCGTCGGGATATTCGGGTTGCAGGTGATGCCGTTCTTGGCGGTGGAAGCCCCGCCATGCCACTCGTGGCCGTCGGCGAGACCTACGGTCAAATCCGTCCCCGGGCCAGTGAAATGGAGCGCGGAGAAGCGTTCGCCGTTCAGCCAGCTCGACCGCTTCTTGAGATTGGCATTGTGCTCCGCCCAGGCCGAAATCGGGTCGGCGACATCGACGCGCGATGCGGCAAAGATCGCTTCCGCCAGCTTGCCGACGGCTACGTCTTCGGGAACGTCCGGGAAGACCTGTTTGGCCCAGGACGGATTGGGATAGGAGACGATGTTCCAGTTGATGTCGAAATTGGCGATCTTTTCCAGCGCCGGCTTGTAGGCCATGGAATTTGCCTTGTTGGCGCGCGCCACCTTGGACGGGTCCTGGCCTGAAAGCAGCATTGGGTTGTCGCCGGCAATGGCAAGGCGCGCCGCGCCATTGCCATAGGCCTTGGCCATGCCCTCGTAGAGCCAGTCGGAGGCTTTGTCGAAGCTTGCGTCCGGCGCAAATTCATAACGCGCCAGCGTGGTTTCCTCGTCAGAATAGAAGGTCGTGACGATACCGGCCCCGGCCTTGTAGGCATGCTTGGTGATGAGCCGGACGAGCGGCAGGGCGGCAAGCGGCGCCGTGATGACCAGATCCTGACCCTTCTCGAGCCTGAGGCCCACCTTGATGGCCACTTCCGCCAGTTTCTCGAGCTTCTGCGGATCGACGACGGTTTGAAAATTCGGCACGATTGTCATGGGGGCCTCTGCTTTCTTCCTGTGCGATCTGCCAGACTTAAAGAGGTTTGAGGCAAAATTGAAGATCGTTCAGCGATCCATTGCTGCCTTGACCGCCGCGATGTTGTTTGCGTGAACCTTCTCGTAGGGTGCGAAATAGAGGGTCGCACCGGAGGCGATTTCTTCTGCCGCGAAGGATTTGAGGGAGGGATCTATCTCCTCTCCGGCCGTAATGGCGCCTGTCAGCCGTTGCAGATAGGCCCGGTTCGCATCGATCAGGGCCGGACCGTAGCCGCCTGATGCGATACGGTCCGGATCGCCATGTGCCGGCAGGATTTTGGCGATCGGCCAGCTGCGCATGCGTGTCAGTTCCACAATATGCATTCCGATCTCGGCCGCCTCCGAAATATAGGTGACGGTATCCTCGACCGTGTCGCCGGCCAGGAGCAGTTGCTGCTCCGGTAGCCAGATGACATTGCCGTCGGCGCTGTGGATGGCGAAATGATGCAGTTCGACCTTTTGGGTGCCGACGACGAGGTCGAGCCGTTTCTCGAAAACCGTATTCGGCATGACGAGCGGCGAGATCGGCGGATCGGCGCTCTCGATCTTCTCGCGGTTTTGCGCGAGCCTTTCGGCAGTCAGCTTCAGCGCGATGATCTCGCAGTCCGAAAACACCGCATTGCCAGCAATATGGTCATCGTGCCAGTGGCTGAGCACGACCCGGATCGTGGTGACCCCGAGCCCTTCGAGATGAGCGCGGATGGCGCGGGCATGATCGAGCGAGATATGCGTGTCGTAGACGAGCGCCTCCTGTCCATCGACGACGGCATAGGAAGCGACGCCGAGCGCATAGGCGCCATCATCAAGCCAGTTGGCCGTTTCGGCATGCAGCCTTTTGCCGGCTATCCGTCCGTCGTAATAGGCGAAGATGCCCGGAAAGGGCTCGAGGATTCGCAATGTCGCGGTCATTTCGGACATGGTCGTCTCACGTTACGAGCGGGGCAGCGATCGCCTTCAATGCATCCCGTGCTGCTTTCGGGTCAAGCCGAACCTGCAGGCCGCGCTGGCCGCCATTGATGAAGACATGGGGTTCGTCAAGCGCCGTAACTTCGATCGCGGTCGGCACCTGTTTCTTCTGCCCGAACGGGCTGATGCCGCCGACATGATAGCCGGTCGCGCGCTCGGCGTCAGCGGGCTTCATCATGTTGGCTGACTTGCCGCCGAAGGCGGCGGCGAGCTTCTTCATCGAGACTTCACGATCCGACGGCACCACGACACAGACCGGCTTGCCGTCCACTTCCGCCATCAGTGTCTTCAGCACCCGGCGTGGCTCCTCGCCGATTGCTTCCGCGGCCTGCAGGCCGATCCGGTCGGCATTCGGATCGTAATCATAGGTGACGGTGGTGAAGGCGACACCCGCCTTGTCGAGAGCCTGGGTGGCGCGAGTGGTCTTGGACATATGGCCTGCTATCGATCCAACTGGGAGTGAGAACGGTCCAATTTGTCCAGAAGGGCAAGCCCGCGTTTCTTGTTCCCCTTCGCCGCAAGCAAGCGGAAACGGGTTTCGATATCGAATTCGGCAAGTGCCTTGGCCGAGAACTCTTCGAAAAGTTTGTTAATGCTCGTCCCGCGCGCTGCAGCGAGTGCTTTGAGGCGTTCATGCTGATCCGAAGGAAGTCGTATTGTCAGAGTGCTCATTTTGCAGTTCTCCAAGCCAGAAACTCACCGGCAGTGAAAATCTTCAGTTTCGGAAATGCCAGTTCCGATTGAGCGAAATCGCGTTTATTTGCCGTTATGATAACGTCTGCGCCGCCGCTGATCGCCAGTTCCAAAATGTGATTATCCGCTTCGTCGCGAAGATTGGGCCGCCAGAGGAAATAAATCGATACCCATTGGCAACACGAGAAGAAGGCCTGCAGCAACTCCGCTCTCTCCTCAACAGAAAGCGGCGACCGAACAAAGAGGTCATCCCTACTACAAACATCTTCGTATTCCGAGAAAAGGGCGTTCGCCATTAAAGGTGTGATCTCCTCCTGTAAACACAAGCGGATCACCTGACGAGGCGTGCCTTCCGCATTCATAATAGCGGATATAAAAATGTTCGTGTCGACTACAACCTTCATGAGGTGACAGCATATATGCTATCATACCAACGTCAACAACTCAGCCGATTTCTGCCTCATAAACCTCCGGCTTGAAGCCGACGACCAGCTTGCCGTCTGCTTCGAGAACGGGGCGCTTGATCATCGAGGGCTGGGCAAGCATCAATTCGATTGCCTTCTCGCGGTCGAGCCCGGCCTTG
The DNA here is from genome assembly GCF_029854435.1 of Neorhizobium petrolearium. NCBI lineage: Bacteria > Pseudomonadati > Pseudomonadota > Alphaproteobacteria > Hyphomicrobiales > Rhizobiaceae > Neorhizobium > Neorhizobium petrolearium. The sequence continues at coordinate 5,465,399 of NZ_CP123000.1, forward strand.
TCGGCATCGTCCAGCTTCTTGAAGGTCGTGCCGGCCCGGTTCAGGACCATCTCCCAGCCGGCGCGATCCACCCATCGGTCAAGATGGGCTCGGTCGATGCCTTCGACCTTATAGTCGTGAAAGTCGTAGGCGACGCCCTTTCTGTCGAGCCAGGCGCGGGCCTTCTTCATCGTGTCGCAGTTCTTGATGCCGTAGATCGTGATTGCCATCGAATACCCCCTGCTTCGGGCAGACCGATAACAAGAGCAGCACTTGCCATGCAAGTCATTGCGCTTGCTCAATGAGCGTTATGTGAAAGCTGCATGTCTCCCTTGTTCTGTTGTGCATTGCACAAAAGCGGGCAAAACATCATATTTTAGTGGAACGAAAAAGGAGAGATTAACATGTCCATCAAGAGCAAGACCCGTGGTGGTGCCATTGGCCGCGCCTTCGCCGTCATGAGCGCTGCGATCTCGGTTTCGGCCGCCGTTGAAAACCATCGTCGCCCGAACAACAGCGATCTTCAGATGCTCGGCATCGACCCCAAGGCTTTCGACCGGATCGGCTAAGCCCGATCCTCGATCCTTCGGGCATCCGACAAGCTCACTCTCAGCCTTAAGTATAGGGTCGGGAGTGATACACGTGGAAACTGTCCGTTAACCATCGCTATCAGATAATCTCCTAATATCTGGGAGGTGCAGGTGAGCGCGATCGGGCAGGTCATCAGGGAAAGTGAAGCATCGGACGCCGAGCCTCTCGACGGTGAGGTATTGAGGCGTTCTGTCGTCAAGCTCGCGAGCGAGGCTTCGGCCCTTGGCATTCATCTGGTCGATATAGCCGGCGCCGTGCAAGACACCGCCGCCCAATCCTCCCAGCATGCGGCGTTGTTGAGCCGTCTTACCCAATCCGCGCAATCGATCGCGGAAGCCAACGGGCAGATCGCCCGTTCCCTTCATGAATCTGATGAGTTGACCGCGAACGCCCGGCGGGTGCTCGGCGAGCAGGCCGAGCAGCTTTCAGGATCCGTCGCCGCGATCGACAACATGGTCGATGCATCGCAGGAGATCGGCGCGGAGATCAAGCTTTTTTCGGCCGCTCTGGGGGATGTCGGACGGCTGGCCGAGGCGATCGGCACGATCGCCCGGCAGACGAACCTGCTCGCACTGAATGCCGCAATCGAGGCGGGGCGCGCGGGCGAGGCCGGCAAGGGATTCGCTGTGGTTGCCGCGGAAGTCAGGGCGCTCTCCCTTCAGACATCCCAGACGACGAGCTCGATCCAGACGACGCTCGACCAGTTGAATAGCCGGATCGACCGATTGGTAACAGCCGGCGAAGGCGCCAGCCGTTCCGCCGAAGGGGTCAAGGCGACCGCGCTGAAGGTGCAAGGGTCCTTCAAGGGCGTCGAGGACGTCATGACCCGCATTCTCGACAACGCATCCTCCTTGACCGGGACGACCGAGACCGTCGACCGGCAATGCGGTGAATTCGCCTCTTCGATCGCGTCCGCCGCGAACGCGATCCTGAAGTCCAACGACCAGCTCCAGGAAACCTCGTCCCGAGTCGGCGAGGTGGTAACGATTTCAGAGCGGATGATCCAGGCGACCGCCAGTGCCGGTGTCGAGATACCGGACAGTCCTTATATCCGCCAGGTGATGGCGCTTGCCGCCGACGTTTCGGCCGCTTTCGAATCCGGCATGAAATCCGGCCGCATCGATCTCGCTTCGCTTTTCGACCGGCAATATGCGGCGATTCCGGGCAGCGATCCCGTCCAGTACATGACACGCTTCACCGATTTCACCGATACCGTTCTGCCGCCGATCCAGGAGCCGGCAATCGAAGGCGATGAGCGCATCGCCTTCTGTGCCGCAGTCGACGAGAACGGCTACCTGCCCACCCATAACCGCAAGTTCTCGCAGCGCCAGCGTCCCGGGGACGTGACCTGGAACATGGCAAACTGCCGCAACCGGCGCATTTTCAACGATCGCGTCGGCCTCGCCGCCGGCCGAAACCAGGAGCCTTTCCTGCTGCAGACCTATCGCCGCGACATGGGCGGCGGCCAGTTCGTGCTGATGAAGGACATTTCCGCACCGATCACGGTGAGCGGCCGCCATTGGGGCGGCCTGCGCCTGGCGATCCGGGTCTAAAGCATGTCGCGCAAAAGCGTGCAGCGGTTTTGCGCGACATGCGCGAAAAAAGAACTTAAAGTGGGTCAAGCGAATCTGAAAGATCGCGGCACGCTTTGAGTTGCGGTCTTTCCCTCATAGGCTTCTTCCAGGCGGGCGATGTCGATCTTTTTCATCTTCATCATTGCTTCCATGACCCGGTTTGCCCGGATGGCATCACGGTCCGTCAGCATCATCGGCAACCTGGCATAATTGACCTGCCAGACGAGACCGAATCGATCCGTCAGCCAGCCGCAGGGTTGCTGCTGGCCGCCTTCGACGAGCTTGTCGTAATAGCAATCAATCTCCTTCTGCGTTTCGCAATGGACGAGGAAGGAGACGGCGCCGTTGAACCTGGCCCACGGCCCGCCGTTGATGGCGGCGAAACTCTGGCCCTCGAGTTCGAAGGCCATCGCCAGAACCGACCCCTTTGGCCGTGGACCGGCTTCGCCATAGCGGGACACATCCGTAACGCGCGAGTTCTCGAATATCGAGACATAGAAATTGACGGCCTCTTCCGCATTGTCCTCGAACCAGAGATGCGGAACGATCTTGTGCTTCTGGATGGCCATTTTGCTCTCCTCTTTCGGTGACCGTCTCAAAGGACGGAGCGACGCCGCTCGACCCGACATGGCGGCCAGAAATTTTCAAATCATCAAGCGTAATTGCTCTGGCGACGAAGGGTAGGGCGGTGCGGCCGGGTCGAACCGCCACCGTCCGAACTCTTCATGCCGGCTCTCCCCGTAATGGCTGTAGATGAGCAGGAACTCGCCTGCAGTCCAGGCATACGGTTGAGGGACGGGCAGAAGATCGATGTGGCCGCAGTCGTAGATGACCGTCACATGCGGCTCGAAAGACGTGAGCGGAAAACGGGGCAGATTATGCCGCGAGAGCGTATTGCGAAGTATCCTCACAAAGCCCCTGAGTTCCCGATTCACCGTCGAACTCGTCAGTACGAGATGCCTCTTGCGGCCAAACAGGTTACTTCCGTCAAGCGCAATCGGAATGGGCCTTGCTCCGATCTCACCGATCGCCTTTTGAATAGCGGGGATGAGATGCCGCGGCGGCGCGCGGAATTCTTCCATGCAAAGCAGCGTCATGTGCAAGAGGTGTGGCGGATAGGCGGGCCGCCTTGTTCTGTCGAGCGAATGCCGGGCAGCGGCACGGTTCATCCGAAATGACAGGGAGGAGGTGGGTTTCAGGCCGAAGAACAGCTTGCTTGGCTGCAGCCCTGCCGCATTTTCGGAAGGAACCCGAGCTTCGCCAAAGGGAAGCGAGGATTGGCTCACATGTCTCCCCAAGCTCATCTCGCCACCGTCTTGATCGTTCCATCCCGGCTTCCTGCCAATGATGAAAAACTAGCGGAGCTTGCACGAGGTGTAAAGAACAAAAAGTGAACATACGGATTATGGTTAATCCGCCAGTCGCTCCGGCAGCGGTTTCAGGGGATAGACCTGCCAGAAGAACGTGTCGGCTGCGGCCTGATCATAGGAAAAATTGCGGGCTTCCCTGATCTTGCCGTTCTCGATGCGGAAGGCGAGCACCCAGATGGTGTCGACATTGCCGACCTCGCGGTTCGACCAGCCGCGATGCATGTCGATCACCCAGTTCTCGTCGGCCATCAGCGCGATCAGTTCGGCGCGGAAACCGGCCTTGCCAAGCTGTTGGAAGAAGGCGGCGACCTCCGCCTTGCCGCGCTTGGTGCCGGCGAGCGGATGATGGCCGGGAATATACCATTCGATGTCATCGGCAAAGAAGTCGGCCACCTTGCTCATGTCGCCCGCGGCATAGGCGGCGTAATAGTCGGTGATGACCTTGCGGTTTTCTTCCGGACTGGCGGCCATGGCGGGCACTTCTGAAAAGAGGGCGGTGATGACGAGTAAGGCTCGGGTGAGCGTTCTGGACATGGTTTCCTCGCGAGGGTCAGCGGGTCTGCCGGGCGCGTTCGGCGGCGCGCGCAACAAGGCCGCGATCGCCGGTTTCATGCGTGTAGGTCATGGTGAGTGCCGAGACCTTCCATGCATCACTCACTTTCGTGAGCTCGTAGCGGTAATGGCCCATCAGCACCCAGAAATCGTTGTCGATACGGTGAGTGGCCTGGAAATCGGCTTCGGCCGTTGCGGTCGCGCCGCGTATGGCGGTGATCGTAGGGTTGGTAACGAGATGCAGTGTTTCGTCGAAGCCCGGCAGGAAGTCCGACCATTGTTCGATCACCGCATCGGCCGGCTGGATTGCGGCCTCGCCGCCCCAGAGGCTGGTGTAATCGAGTTTCACCTCGTCGGCGAAGGCGTGGCGGACGCGATCCCATTGATGCCGGTCAGCACCAGCGGCGATATCGGTGATCGTGTCTAGGATGGCGGCGCGATCTTGCGGATCAATCGGCTGGGCTGAGTGGTCCGGGCGGTTGAAATGCGCCGCCACAGCGTCGGCGGCGATGGTTACCGGGCCCGGCTGATCGTAGAAATCGAATTGGCTGACGCCATCAAGCCAAAGCTCGGACTTTTCGCCGGGAAGAAGCGCATAAAAGGCATGCGCCCCCTGCGGCACGGCTGCCGCTTCCGAATGAACGATCAGCACCGGCTCGTCGAGCTTTGCCCCGAGCGCTACGGAATCGTAGGTGAGCCAGGGCTCCCAGGAGGCGAGGTTGAAGCGGTTGTCATATTGCGGATTGAGCCCACGCCCTTCCTCGGTGTAATACGGGATCTGGTACATGAGCGAGGTCTGGTCGGTGGCGCTGGCGGCGGTAATGATCTGGGGCTGGCCTCGGCGTTCGGCAGCTTCCGCCTCTCGTGAGGTGGCAATCAGCCTGGAAACGCCGTCCGGTCCGCCATAGACCTGGTTGACGATGTCCCTGTTGTGCAGCCAGGGCGCCACCAGCGCGACGGAGGCGAAATTCGCATTGCCCGTCGCGGCCGCAGCCATGTATCCGGCAGAGGCGCAGATGCCGAGCCCGTTGATCCGGTCGCCATCCACCTCCGGCAAGGTGGCCATGAACGCGGCCGCCGCGGCGATATCGCCGGTTTTGGTTGCCGGATCCTCCTTGAAGCGGATAGCGCCACCCGACTCGCCCCAGCCGCGATAGTCGAAGGCAAGCGCGGCAAAGCCGCGTTCCGCCATCTCGCGGGCATAGAGGCCGGACATCTGCTCCTTGATCGACGTCCACGCGCCGGCGACGATGACGCTGGGGCGTTTCTGACCGGGCTGATAATCCGCCGGCAGATAGAGCGTGCCGGCAATCGTTGTGCCTTCATTCCCGAAGGAGACCTTGCGTGTCTGGATGTCGGCGGCGAATGCGGCGGACGTCATCAGCGCCGCGCAGAAGGTCGAAAGAGCCGTGGTTTTCATGCTGCTTCTCCTGTCTCCATTCGGATCACGAAGGATTGCAACTCTCCGCCCGTTTCACAGGCGCGGTTCTTGGCGTTTATTATGCTTTTCTTGCTCTAGTCGGCGCGGTATGCGGCGGGGGTCGTGCCGGTATGCCGACGGAAATGCTGTCCAAAGCGGGACACGTCCTCATAGCCAACATTCGCGGCGATCGAGGCCATCGGCAGGCGTGTGGTCTTCAAAAGCAGCTTGGCGAGCTCCATGCGCTGGCTGATCACATATTGCAGCGGCGACCTGCCGATCGCCTTTGTGAAGGCACGGACGAAATGGAAACGGCTCATCGCGGCCTCGGACGCGAGATCGTCCAGAGAGAGGTCCGCGGCGAGGTTGTCGTGGATGTAGTCGAGCGCGCGGCGCAGCCGGCGATCCTCAATGCCGGCAAGCCCCGGCTTCTGCGGCCACAGCACCTCAGCCAGATGTGCGGCAAGGGCAAGCTGCATGGTGTCGCGATAGAGCGATGGCGCGCTTTCAGTGGTCGCGGCCGCTTGATGGACGAATTGCGCAAGCAGCGGATCGAAGGCGCCGACGACCGGCGCGAAATCCCGCTGGCGGTAGAAGCCAACATCGCCGAGCAGGCTCTCCGGCAATTCGAGCTTCAGGAACGAAAGCGCCTCATCATATTCGCAGATGCCGGTGACATCTGCCGGCAGAATCCAGCCTTCGCCGGCCTTGAGAGGGATGTGCCGCTGCCTGTCGGATCCCACCGCAATCCGATGGCGGTCCTGGTCCACGAGAAAGAGGCCGATCGACAGATGCGACATGACAAAGCTGCCGCCGCCGGCAGGCGTGTGGAGCCTCGCCGCTTTCAATCGCATCCGTGTCTGTGCCTGCGATCCTGTCATGCGGAAAGCGTAGCGCCTGCCGGAGCAAACTCAACGAAAAGTTCCGTGAGGCCAGACGATGAGAGGCAAGAAACGGGTTGAATCTCAAGCCCGCAAAGCCGATCTTGAGGTCAAGCAATATGCGGAGGTTACATTATGGCTGCGCATCAATATCTCATTTTTGGAACGGCCGGCGGTTTCTGCGGCATTGCCTGGAACGATATCGGCATCACCCGCTTTCAACTTCCCACGAAGAGCGCGGATTCGACCGAGCGCCTTCTCCTGCGCCGGCTGCCGGAGGCCGAACGCGGAACGCCGCCGGTCGAGGTGCAGGAAGCGATTGAGGCGGTGAAGCGCTATTTCGCCGGCGAAGAGGTCGATTTCTCGCGTTTCAAGCTCGACCTGCAGGATCAGGACGATTTCTTCAGGGAAATCTATGCCGCGGCTCGCCGGGTCGGCTGGGGACATACCACCACCTACGGCACAATCGCCAGGGAGCTGGGTGCTGGTCCCGAGGCTGCCCGGGATGTCGGCCAGGCCATGGCGAAGAACCCGGTGGCGCTGATCATCCCCTGCCACCGCGTACTGGCTGCAGGCGGCAAGATCGGCGGTTTTTCCGCGCCGGGCGGTTCGACCTCGAAGGCGCATATGCTGGAGCTGGAAGGTGTGCGCCTGACGCCGCCGGAGCCTGCACAGCAGTCGCTGGGGTTCTGACCCGCCGGAGATTCCAGCTTGCGGTCAAGCCCTCCCGGCAAAAGCACCCGGCGTTGTTCCGACATGCCGGGTGAATGCCACGTTGAAGGCGCTGGCGGAGGCGTATCCAATGCGCGCGGCGATCTCGGCGACAGATGCCTCGCGGCGAAGGAGCATTTCCTTCGCCAGCGCCATGCGCCAGCTCGTCACATATTCCATGGGGGCCACGCCGACTTCGCGCCGGAAGCGGTCGAAAAAGGTAGATCGCGACATTGCAGCGTTCCGCGCCAGATCCTCGACGGTTATCTCGCCGCCCGGATCCTGATGAATGCGCCGCAGGACCGGAGCCAGTCTGTGGTCGGACAGACCGCGCAGCAAGCCAGGCGACGCCGTCGCACCGCCCGCAGACCGCAACGCCTCGATCAGGAGAACCTCCAACAGGCGGGTCAAGACCATGTCCCTGGCAGCAAGCTTGCCGACTGTTTCGCGATGAATCATCCGCACCAGGTTCGTCAGTCGGTGCTGACCCTGGACATGGATGACGTCAGGTAGAAGCGAGACCAGCATCTGCCTGTCGGTTGCTGCGAAGGCACAATGCCCGACCATGGCTGTGACATCGACCGCCGATGCAGGATCACCGAGGCGAAAGACGCCGGGACTGGTTTCAAGCCGTTGCGGCAGCGTGCCCCGTGGGGGCGGCTGGAGGCTGCTCATGGTGAAGGAATGGATTTCAGGGACCATAACGAAATCGCCTGCGGCCAGGACGATCGGCGCGCGACCACTGATCGTCAGGTGACAGCGCCCCTCGACGATCGCGCAATAGAACGGGCTTCCAAGTTCCCGGCGCTCAACGAGCCATGCCCCACCCGCCATCACCAGCTTGGCGATCGAGGGGACGGGCTTGAGGATCGATACGATCTCGGCGAGAGGATCAGACAGGTTTCGGACTTTCGCTAAGCAAACGCGGACGAATAAATATAGAACGTCCGGTCTGCCTATTCCATCTTGAGATACTCAAGCAGGAGACAAAAGATGACAACCAACAACTTGATCGAGCTTGCCCGCCATATTCCCACGCCGGAGGCCGCTCTCACCCTCGCCTATTCACCGATTCGCCTACACCTCGCGGATCGTCAACCGCTGGAATTGCGCCTCACCGCACCTGCGAGCGGCGAGAAGCTGCCGATCGTGATCCTGTCGCATGGGTTCGGTCCCTCCAACTACATCCCTTCGAAGGACGGGTATACGCCGCTTGCGCAGTTCTGGGCCGAACGTGGTTTTGCCGTCATTCAGCCGACACATGCGAGTTCCCGTGTCGGTGGGCTCCCGGCAGACGCGCCTGGTGCGCCGTTCTTCTGGCGCGAACGTGTCGCGGAGGTGAGGGCGATCCTCGATCGATTGGCCGAGATCGAACATCAGACGCCGGCTGTTGCGGGGCGCCTTGATCATGGCCGGATCGCCGCAGCAGGTCATTCTTTTGGGGGGCACACGGTCGGCTTGCTTCTCGGTGCGCGGCTGCATGGCGAGGATTTTGCCGATACCCGCATCTCCGCAGGTATTCTTCTCGCCGCGCCGGGACGCGGGGGCGAGGATCTGACCCCGGAGAACGCGGCCCGGTTTCCGTTCTTCGACCTCGATTTCGCTGGCGTGATGACGCCGAGTCTCGTCGTCTGCGGCGCGGATGACAATCCGCACTTCACGCCGCGTGGACCTGAGTGGCATGCCGATGCCTATCACGATGGCCCCGGGGCACGGGCGCTGCTTACTCTTCGCGGGGTAGGGCATGGACTCGGGGGCATTGCAGGGCTCGATGCCAAGGAAACCGAAATCGAGGCGCCCGATGTGCTGGAGGCAACCAGGCGAATGACGCTTGCGTGGCTGAAAACTGCGCTTGATGTCGATGCCGGGGCATGGGCTCTGGCCCGCGCGGCGCTCATCGGTCCGGCGCAAGCGCTTGGCACCGTGAACGAGAAAATGGCTGCATGATGCGCCCTGGGAGGACCATTCTCCCAATTTGCGATCATTGAAATCCACAGATGATCGGGTCGTTTCGCTGTGCAACCGCTCTACCGGCACAAGCTTTATTCCGCTGAAGCCGATCGCCTCGTCAGGATCGCATCTGAGATCAGATCAAACAGGTGATGGGCCTGGGGTACCAGCGGCGGCTGTTCGCCGAGCCATGCGAGGGCACTGATCAGGGCGAAAAGATCGTTGCCATCCATATCTGGCCGGGCGGCGCCATTGGCTTGCGCCCGGGCCAGCAGTCTGGTTCCGGCCGAGCGTAACGTGACACAAGAGCTATGGAGGGCTGAGCTTTGGTCTGCAATGGCGGCGACCATGGGCGCGATCACGCCGCTATAGTCGCGCGTCATGGTGATCGCCTCTCTCAGCCAGATCAAGAGTGCTTCGGCGGGATTGTCGGAGGCTTCCAGCTCGCTCGCCCTTTGCGCCATCTCTTCAAAATTGGTCCGCAGCAGCGCCTCCAGCAGGGTTTCCCGAGTTGGGAAATGCCGGTGCAGCGTACCGTCGCCAACACCCGCCTTGCGGGCGATGTCACGCAGGGATGCGCTTGCATCTCCCTTGCCGAGGATCTCGCGCGCGACCTGCAGGATGTGATCATAGTTCTTTTTTGCGTCGGCTCTCATCGGTCCTCTTGAAATATGGAGCGGCGCTCCATTTATAGATGGAGCACTGCGCCGCTTAATGTGGTGCTCGTCCATCATAGGAGCAAGAGATGATCGGCAAAACCATGAAAGCCATACAGATCCACGAATTCGGCGGGCCGGAGGTGCTTAAATACGAGGACGTGCCGATGCCAGAGGTCGGGCCGGGCGAGGTGCTTGTTCGCGTGAAAGCCATCGGAATCAATCCGCCGGACTGGTATCTGCGCGACGGCTACAAGGCGCTTCCGCCGGAATGGCGGCCACAGGTAGCCTTTCCCCTCATTCTCGGCACGGATATTTCCGGCGTTGTCGAAGCCGTTTCCGATGATGTTCAGGGTTTCGCCGTCGGAGACGAGGTCTATTCCATGGTCCGCTTCTTCAGCGTCGGAGAGAGCAGGGCCTATGCACAGTATGTCAGCGTGCCGGTTCAGGATCTGGCCCTCAAACCCAGGGGAATAGATCACGTTCAGGCGGCAGGCGCACCCATGTCGCTGCTCACCGTCTGGCAGTTCATGGTGGAGGTGGGTCATGATGCGCCGAACCAGCTGCAGTCGGAGAGGCACGTGCCCGTGCCGCTCAAGGAAAGGCGGGTCGTGGTGAACGGCGCGGCCGGCGGCGTCGGGCATTTCGCGGTTCAGGTGGCGAAACTCAAAGGCGCGTATGTGATCGCCATAGCTTCGGGGAGACATGGGGCACTTCTCCGGGATCTCGGAGCCGACGAGGTCATCGATTACACCAGGACACCGCCGGAAGATGTGGTGCACGATGCGGATCTGGTCTTGGATACGCTTGGCGGAGCTGCCTCCAGACGGTTCCTCAGCACTTTGAAGCGGGGCGGCGCCCTGTTTCCGGTCTTTCCTTTGGGCTTCAATGCCGGCGATGAGGCAAAAGAACTCGGCATAACGGTGTCGACGGCACAGGTGCGCTCAAGCGGTGCGCAATTGGCGCAGCTGGCGCCACTGTTGGCCGATGGAACGTTGAAAACCGTGATCGACAGCACCTATCCGCTCGCCGCCGCACGTCAGGCGCATGAGCGCGCCGCGAAAGGCCATATCCAGGGCAAGATCGTGCTGACGGTCGATTGAGTCGTCTCCGCGAAAAATTCTCCGGGGGAGGCCGTGATATCCCAACGCCTGGCCGAAGCCGGGATCGACCCTCGATCGGCGGCGGCGATTCCGGTGACAATGCGCTCGCCGGAACCATCGATGGGCCTCTGAAAGGCCGAAGCCATCCACCGGCGCCATCCACGACGCCGCTCATCAGGCTTTCTTAGGAAACCCGGTCAAGTTGAGGATGGTTGCGCGGTCACTACGACAATGGCGGCGCAGGGCAGCGACCCGTTGCGGCGATAGCTGTGGGGATAGGTGCTTTCGAAATACATCGAGTCGCCCTCACTCAATGTGATGTCCTCACCCTCCAGGTTCACTACCAGCTCGCCACGCAAAACGTAGATGATCTCCGCGCCAGCATGCTCGTGCGGCTCCGATTGTTCATCTTCCTCTCCGAATTCGACGTAATAGCCGTGGAGCCTGCGATCGCTGACTGGAAAGTCGAGGGACTCGAAGCGGTAAGCGGGCGACGTCCGCCCCGCCTTGTCCGGAAGGCGAATGCGGTCCGCCTTGCGCACGACGGCATGGACCGGCCGGTCGTTGTCCTCTTTGAAAAAGTGATCAAGGCCGACGCCGAAGACCAAGGCGATCCGCAACAAGGTCGGCAGCGTCGGAAACAGATGTCCGCGCTCGATCTTCGACAGCATCGCCGCCGAAAGACCTGTGTGCTCGCCAAGCTGGACCAGTCCCAATTTCTTGCGCAGTCGCAGTCGACGGATCTTCGGGCCGATAGCATAGCCCTCAAGGGCCGTGGTCAACGTCTCCGACAGCATGATTCCGGTCTCATTTCACCTCAGTTCAAAGGTAGGTAGCACAATTTTCTCAATGAGAAAATCACTTCTCATATCACGAGAATTTGCTCTTGAAGAAAACTGATTTTATCATAGTTCAATAATCCGACGAGGTGCGCAAGGCAAAATACATTCGATCCCGCTTCCTCGGACCGGAACGCCGGCCAAGCCGGCCCCACGGTAAAACGCGTCTAGCAACAGGAGCTAAAGATGAGCAGAATAAGTATTGCATCGATGGCCGCGGTCGGTCTCGCCGTGGCGGGTCTGATGATCGGTAGCAGCCTCGCGCGCGCCGGCAATCAGGACATTGTCGACACGGCGGCCAGTGCCGGCCAGTTCGAGACGCTGGCGACAGCACTCGAAGCAGCGGATCTGGTTGCTACTCTGAAGGGTCCCGGACCGTTCACGGTGTTTGCGCCGACAGATGAGGCATTCGCAAAGCTGCCGGCCGGCACAGTGGAGAACCTGCTGAAGCCGGAGAACAAGGCGAAGCTGACGGCGATCCTCACCTACCACGTGGTGCCGGGTACGGTGAAAGCCGAGCAGGTGACCACGCTGGACGAGGTCAAGACCGTCAACGGAACGACGGCGAAAATATCGACCGGGGACGGCAAGGTCATGATCAACGACGCCACCGTTGTGAAGGCCGACATTGCGGCCTCGAACGGCATCATCCATGTGATCGACAAAGTCATCCTGCCGCCCGAAGGCTGATCGGCCACCTATCGCCCCAGCCGATCAACAGCCGGCCCGCTTTGTCGCCGAAAAGCGGGCCGGCGTCTTATCGACAGGCGCGCTCACAGGCAGACGCGGTTACGATTGCTGATCCGAGGCAAAAGAACCATGACGTTCTTTGCTGAAACAAGGGTTATGGTGTTCCAATGAATGTGCGTGCAGGGGAGCTCGGCAGCCTATTCTTGTTTCTGGCGCTCGTTCTGGGTGGCGGGCTTGTCATAGGTTTCGTGACTGCTCCCGGTGCATGGTATGCACCGCTGAGCAAGCCGCCCTTCAATCCGCCGAGTTGGGTCTTTGCCCCAGTCTGGACTGCGCTCTATATCATGATCGCGATCGCCGGGTGGCGAGTTTGGCGAGGGGGCCGCAGCAGAGCGCCAATGAAGCTATGGTGGGTGCAGTTGGTTCTAAACTTCGCTTGGTCGCCGATTTTTTTCTCAGCGCATTGCACTGATATTGCCCTTGGCGTGATCGTGCTGCTTCTGATCACGATTATCGGCTTCATCGTGATTAGCTGGCAGCGGGATAAAATCGCATCGCTCCTGTTTGCGCCCTATGCCGCCTGGGTAGCGTTCGCCTCGGTTCTGAATGGCGCGATCTGGCTCTTGAACTGATCGGGTGACGTCGCACTGCTCGAAGAGGAGACGGCAAGGTCGAGAAACAAGCTGAGAACGTACGATCATATGAACGGGCGAGCATTCTCGGCAAAGCTACGCTATTGCCACCAAAGCCAACCCTCATTCCCACTCTAATATTTTCGACGCTCTAACGGATTGATTTTACTATAGAAAAACTTCATTTCGGCGCCTGGATCCGTGAAGTAGGCCGTCAAAAGGCTCGGCTGTTGATTTTATTGGAGTTTTTGGAAATCGCAGCACAGAAAAAATTCTGTGAACTATCGGTATCTATCAACCGTTTCGCGCTGAGGCATAGACCTCAAATCTTGAATATTTTGCGCCCGATAAAGTACCGTCAAAATCGACGAAATCAATATGCCTGCCTCGAATCTGGACTAGCAACGCCCAGCGGTTTACGCTCAACCGTGGCGTCCGGCATGCGGTCGTCCTCAATCGGTGGCATCCGGCAAGCGGATGCCGTGCTTCATCGGCAAACCTCCTGCTGGAATTCTTAAGCTCGATCTGCTATATGACTATCTACATGGTCAGGAGCGTGACATGCATGCGATTAATCTGGCGGATGCCAAAGCCCATCTGAGCGAACTGATCGACCGGGTCGAGGCGGGAGATTCGATCGACATCACCCGTCGCGGTAAGCCAGTCGCTCGGCTCACCGCGGTGGAAAGGCCCCGCAAGCCGATCGATGCGGCACTGCTTCAATTGCTGACGGCGGCTATGCCGCCCCAATCCCAGAGTGCTGCCGATCTCGTGCGGTCGATGCGGGATGGTGATCGCTACTGATGCTTTATCTCGATACGTCGCTGATCGTTGCGGCGCTCTCCAACGAAGTAATGACGCCGCGCGTTCAGGCCTGGCTGGCGGAACAGGATCCGGCGCGGCTGCTGATCAGCGACTGGACCGTTACCGAGATGTCGTCGGCTCTGGCGATCAAGCTGCGGACGGGACAGATCACCCTTGAGCAGCGCGCCGCGGCGCTCGCCATGTTCAACAAGCTCGTCGCCGAGAGTTTCACCATGCTGCCCGTGACGGGCGGTCAGTTCCGGGCGGCGGCGAGGTTCGCTGATCAACATGCGCTTGGGTTGCGTGCGGGAGACGCACTGCATCTCGCCATCGCGTCGGAGCATGGCGCCACAGTGTATACGCTTGACCAGCGGCTGGCTGAGGCCGGGCCAGTGCTTGGTGTCCCCGCGCAGTTGCTGGCATGATCCGGGCCTTCTCCAGCTTGGTCCGCCCGCTCGGGAGCCGCCATGGCCGGTGACTGGTCCGACGAGCAGAACGACGCGATCGTGGCGGATTATTTCGCGATGCTTGCTGACGACATCGCCGGGCGACCCTACAGCAAGTCTGAGCATAACCGCCTCCTACAGCCGGTGATCGATCGGCCTCGCGGCTCGATCGAATACAAGCATCAGAACATCAGCGCCGTGCTCAAAGGCCTCGGTCAAGTCTGGATCCCAGGCTATAAGCCGGCCTTCAATTTCCAGGCATCGCTCGTCGACGCTGTGGTGCGCTGGCTCGATCGCCATCCAGATTGGCTCGCACCGGCCGCGCGAATGGCGATGGGTCCGTCACCGTCAGTGTTTTGGGAGGACGCGATGCTGTGGATCGGCCCACCACCGACGCACAGCAATGCGCCGCCGCCCGACGAACTTGAGCAGATGGCGGCCATTGCCCGGAAGTACGATGTGGCGGAGCGCGATGCCCGCAATCGCGCGCTGGGCCGCGCCGGCGAGAAGCGCGTTCTCGCCCATGAGCGTGCCACCCTGCGCGCCGCAGGCCGGACAGATCTCGCCGAACGCATTCGCTGGGTGTCCCATGTCGATGGTGATGGTGCCGGCTATGACATCCTCAGCTTCGATCCCGACGGTAGCGATCGGCTGATCGAGGTGAAGACGACCAATGGCTGGGAGCGCACGCCGTTTCACATCACGCGCAATGAGCTGGCCGTTGCCGAGGAGCGACGTAGCGATTGGCGGCTGGTGCGGTTGTGGAATTTTGCGCGGGAGCCAAAGGCGTTCGAACTGCGTCCGCCACTGGAGGCGCATGTATCATTGATGGCCGCCAGCTATCAGGCGACCTTCTTGTAAGGGGCAGACAGGAGACGGACAGCTTCCGCCTGTTCTACCCGCTACGCAGACACTGTCATTTCGTGTCAGAGCAAAGTGATCCCTCAGTCTGAAGGTAGCCCGTTCAGCCTCGCTCCTCGATCTTGACAATGCGACCGTCTTCCAATGTCAGGATACGGTCAGCGCGGTCGAGGATGCGGTTGTCATGGGTGACGAGCAAGGTCGTGGTGCCCCGCGCTTCGCCCATGCGTTTCAACAGATCGACGACCTCGGCCGCACTGTCCTTGTCCAGTGCGGCGGTGGGCTCGTCTGCCAGCACCAGCGCCGGGCTGGAGACAAGGGCCCGAGCCACGGCGACGCGCTGTTTCTGCCCACCTGATAAGTTGGCGGGCAGGTAGGTCATGCGGTCCGTCAGGCCGACAAGGCCAAGTGCATGGCCGGCCGCATGTTCCGCCACGCCGTCGGGCACGCCACCATGCACCTGCACCCCCATCATCACATTCTGCGCCGCAGTCAGGCTTTCATGCAGGTTGTGGGCCTGGAATATGAAGCCCAGATGGCGGCGCAGCGCGACAAGCTGTGCCTGGGGTGCGCCCTTCAGTTCGTGATCCAGAAGCCGCACCGACCCATCCTGTACCGCGCGGAAGCAGCCGATCAGCGTGAGCACCGTGGTCTTGCCAGACCCGGAAGGGCCCATCAATACGGTGAAGCTGCCGCGCTTCAACGTCAGGTTCACGTCGAACAGCGCCTGTTTGCGAACCTCGCCGCTGCCGAACCAGTGGTTCAGCTCCCGTACTTCAACGATTGTCTCGCTGTCCATGGCAGCCTCCTAGAATAGATCGGCAGGGTCGGCAGCGGCAAGCCGACGGGTGGCGATAGCGCCGGACAGGGCCGAAAACACAATGGTGCCAAGGAAAACCGTCACCGCCATCGATGGCGTCATCCCCAATGGCAGGGTCGTTATCTTGCCCATGATCGTCAAAATGGTCGTCCCGACGATCAGACCGGGAATAAAGCCCATGATCCCCAGGACCAGCGCCTCTTCGAAGACGATGCCGAGGAAGAACTGCGGGCCATACCCCATGGCCTTGAAGGTTGCGTATTCGCGCAGGTGGTCGGCCACGTCGGTGGACAGCACCTGATAGACGATCACGATTCCGACGAGAACGCCTATCAGCACCCCGAAGCCGAAGATGATACCCGTGGGCCGCTTGGTCTGCTGATAGCGCAGGTCCTCTTGAGCTGCTTGTTCATAACTGCGGATGCGAAGGGATGGATCGGAGATCAGGGATTTCAGGCGCGTGATCACGGCGTCTGTCTGTGCGCCGGGGCGCAGGGTCAAAAGGATATGGTCGGGCGCCGTGGAACTGCGTGTCGGGAACAGCGACAGGAAGGTCTGATCCGAAACCAGCATGTAGCCATCGCCACCGAACCCGCCTCCGCCGGCGAAGGTGGCGTAAGCGGTGACGGTGCGGTCCTGCGTTTCAAAAGACAGCGGCGATTGCGGGCGGATCGCGGAAGCTTCATCCTTGGTCAGTCCACGGGCCAGCCGGTCGAGTATTGCTGCATCTTGCACCTGCAGGAGTTTCAGATCTCCCGCGATATCGGCGGCCAGGAACTCCGTCTTGACCGGGTCGACACCAAAGGTCGTCAAACTGATGTCCTTTTCGCCCCGATCCCAAGGAACATTGGCGATCAAGAGACCCATGCCAGCAGAGACATCCGGATCCCCCAGCGCCTGCAGCAACCACTGCCGTGCCACATTGCCACCGTCGGTCAGGGTACTCGCGTCGCCAGCCGAGATCATGATATCTGCCTGAAAGAAGGCATAGGGTCGCAATGTTGCAGCACCCATCGAATTCATGATCCCAAGCTGAACGAAAACCAGCACATTGGCAAAGGCCACTCCGGCAAGTGCCGCCGCGAAGCGGGTGCGGTTATGGGTCAATTGCAGCCAGCCGATCGGCAGCCGCCCGAACAGGCGTTGCAGCAGGTAGCTCATGGATTGGCCCGTGCAGTGGTGTCAATACGGGCTATGACCTCGAGATTCGTGAAGCGCGCGGCAAGTTCCGAGGAAGCGGCATCCAGCACCACCAGGACCTGGATCACGCGCGCATCCTTGTTTTCCGCCGCGTCGTCCGAAATCAGTCCCTGCCGTCCCACGGTCAGCCCGATACTGTCTACCCGGCCTTGCAGCGTGACACCCAGTGCCGGGGTGGCCAATTCCACCGGCTGGCCAACCAGGACAGTGCTGATGCGATCCTGCCAGATCTCCACCTCGGCCATCATCTGGTCGGTGTCGCCCATGTCCATGATGCCGTCGGTGGGAGGGCGCTGTCCGGGCGTCACGTGGATGTCGAGGATCGTGCCGGTGATCGGCGCCACGACCTCGGCCCGTGCAAGATCGAGCCGCGCACGGGCGAGGTCGGATCGGGCGGCATCCACATTACGGCTGGCCACGATCACGTCGGGCTGCTCGTCGAGCGTCACCGCCGAATACCGCTTCAACGTTGCCTCGGCGCGTATAACGGAAAGCTTCGCGCCCTCCGCCGCCGAGCGGGCGGCATCGAGCGTGGCCTGCGTGCCCACATCGTGCGAAACCAGTTCCACCGTGCGGACCAGCGTCGTCGTGGCTTCCGCCGCCGTGGCCACGGCCTGATCAAGTGCTGCTTGTGCCTCGTCGCGGCTTGCCTCTGTCGCGGCACGGATCTGAATGAGGTTTGCTTCGCGCACGGCAAGGTTTGCCTCAGCCGTCAGGACCGCGCCTGCCAGAGCGGAGTGATTGTCGAGCCGAGCCAGCACGGTGCCCTTCTCC
Organism: Neorhizobium petrolearium; assembly: GCF_029854435.1. Classification (NCBI taxonomy): domain Bacteria; kingdom Pseudomonadati; phylum Pseudomonadota; class Alphaproteobacteria; order Hyphomicrobiales; family Rhizobiaceae; genus Neorhizobium; species Neorhizobium petrolearium. Next base: position 5,483,252 of record NZ_CP123000.1, read on the forward strand.
ACCCGGTCACCCACGGATACGAGGATTTCGGCAACGCGCGCGTCGCTCGCACCGTAGGGTGCCGCCACAACCGAGACATCGCCACGCGGCATCACCCGCGCCAACCCCACCACATCGGTGGGCAGCAGGGTTTCCGCCATCTTCGGCGGTAGCTCGATCTCGGGCGGCAGCGCAATGGGTGCATCCGAGCCGCCACCGGGCGTAAGGCCCGTCAGTGCGTAGAACTTCTGCAACCCCGTCGGCTGAAAGTACATTCCGAGCACCGCGCCCGAGAACATGAACACCGGTACCAGCAGGACCAGCAGATACCGCTTGCGAAACCAGCGGCGGGGCGATGATCCTGGCTCAGACAGGTTCAGGTCGATCGGCAGTTGGTCTTTGTCGAGTCCTGACATTGCGGCTTTCCTCTCACTACGGCCGTTCACACCGGGCCCCTTCAGACAAGTCGCTCCGCTTACATCGCGAAGTCGTGGAGTGTAATTCCGCCGTCGGCGTTCTTGTCCAGTTCCGCAAACCAGGTGTCGGCCCCAGCAAGAAACTCCTCGCGTGTCACCTTGCCGTCCTTGTCCAGATCGCTGAGGGGCTGGCTCAGCCGGTCGGCGACTTTCTGCATCTGGGCACGCTGCGCCCCTTCGTAGTTGTTGACGTCGTTCTGGCGGGCCTCGTCGAACATCAGGTATTCTTCGGCATCAAGGGCGCCGTTTTCGTTCGAGTCGAAACTCAGAAAGACACTGGCGCGCATCTCGCGCAGTTCTTCAATGGTGGCGGTGCCATTCCCGTCGAGATCCCAGTTGTTCATGAACTGACCTCCAGGGCTCGTCTGGGCAAGGGCTGTCGTCGCGGACAGCAGAAGTGCGGCGGTTAACCTGCGAATTTTCAAGAGAGGAGTTCCATTGTTTCTGGATTGCCCGTCAGGGCGATGAATGGAGATCCGGTGAGGTCACTCCGCCGGACGGATCATGCGGATCATGACGTTGTTTTTCAGCACGATCCGATGGAACGGAATGGCCAGGACATGCAGAGCGATGAGCGCCAGAAGGATAACCTTGAAGACGTTGTGTACCTGTGCGGCAACGGTCAGGTCGGCGAACCAAGCCAATGCGCCCGAGACGGACATGATCGCCAACACCGCATAGAAGGCCCAGTGGGCGACATGGCTCAGCGCCTTTAGTGGCGCGGGTTCATTTTCGGGCGGTAGTGGCGCGCCATGTGTCAGACGCAGAGCCAGACGCCACAGGATGAGGGCGAAGATCAGCCCGCCGCCCGCGACATGGGCCAGGATCAGCGGGTCGAAGGCATAGTCCGTGCCCTGCCGGATCGCATCCCAGGCAGAAGCGATGGAGTCCTTGAAGATATATTGACCGGCGACCAGAAGGGCGACGATCCAGTGAAGCGCGATTTGCGCTCCGGAATAACCTGTGGGATGTGTCATGGCTCTGTTACTATGAATGATTGGGCGGGTGCCTTTCGGCACCCGCCGTCCCCATCAGATTACGGTTTGGTCGAGGTTCCGGCATTGATGTCTGTCAGGCGACCCATCCGGGCCATCATCTTCACGGGAAAGGTGATTTCCTCGGCGCTGATTTCCTTGTTGCCATCATCATCGAGCATGGCGAAGGGTCGCGCGGCCATGCCTTTGGTCACCTCGGAAAAGAGCGCTGCAAATTCCGCCTCGGACAGAGCGCCGCTCTTGTCGGCATCATGGGTGGTGAGCAAGGCGGAAACACCGGCCTCGGCTTCCGCAGCCGTGACCTTGCCGTCCTTGTCGGCGTCGAAAGCCTGGAAGACGGGGTTTTCGGTAAAGCCGTTCATGCCCATTGGCCCATGGCCGGCGCGCTGGCCCATCCGGCCAGGCCCCCATCCCGCGCCGTCGCCGCCCTGCATCATCATGCCCGGTGCATGGCCGCCCATCATGCCCCAGGGGCCGCCGCCCGCGATGGCCGGAATGGTCGCACCACCGATGACGGCGACGGCGGCGATGGCGCCAAGAGTAAGGATCGTCTTGCGTTTCATGGTCTCACCTCTTCGGGTCGTTGTTTCGAATGAGACCAGGATGGAGGGGTTGTGTCGCAGAAGGATGCCAGGACGGAGCCTGAATTGTATCCGTCTGTCGCAAGGGCATGGATTGCGACAGACGGATACGCAAAATCCCTCCCGCTTGCGGCAACGGCAAGCTATGTAAGGGCATGACCGATCTATCGCCCCATATCCTGGTCGTGGACGACCACCGCGAAATTCGCGATGCCGTGACGCGCTATCTGGAAAAGAACGGAATGCGCGCAACGCCTGCCCGTGATGCGGCGGAAATGGACGTGGCTCTGAAGGCCGGACGGTTCGATCTGATCGTTCTCGATGTGATGATGCCGGGCGAGGATGGGCTTTCCGCCGCGCGGCGCGTTTCGGCCAGCGGCGGCCCGCCGATCCTGATGCTCAGCGCCCTGGGCGAGGAGACCGACCGCATCGTCGGTCTGGAAATCGGGGCCGACGACTATCTGGTGAAGCCTTTCAATCCGCGCGAACTCCTGGCGCGGATCAAGGCCATCTTGCGACGTTCTGACCGGCCCGAGCCCATGGCCGGCACTCTTGGTGGGCGCAAGCTGGCCTTCGCAGGTTGGGTGCTCGACACCGATACCCGCGCCCTCACGCATCAGGACGGACGTGAAGTCAGCCTGACCAGCGCCGAATTCAAGTTGCTGACCATCTTTCTGGAACGCCCGCGCTTCGTATTGTCGCGCGATCAGCTCTTGGACCTGACGTCCGGCCGGGTAGCCGAAGTTTTCGACCGCACCATCGACAACCAGGTCAGCCGCCTGCGCCGCAAGATCGAAGACGATGCGGCAAGCCCCAGGATCATCGCCACGATCCGGGCGGGTGGCTACAGTCTTGCCACCGATGTCCGAGAGGTGAGCTGATGCGGCTTGCCCCTCGCAGCCTGACCGGGCAGTTGGCACTGTTGATCCTGGTCGCCTTCCTGGTGGCCCAGTTCATAAGCCTCTGGCTCTTCACGGGTGAACGCGGGACCGCCTTGCAAGCCAGCCTCAGAGTCGAAACTGCCGAGCGAGCGGCGGCAGTCGTTATCGCGCTGGAAGAGGCCGCACCGGACAATCGCCCGGGCATCCTTGCCGCGGCCCGCTCGCATCATGCGCAATTCGAGGTCGGCGAGAGCGCGATCAGTTCCGAGGAAACTGAGCTACCGGCGGTCCGATCCAGGGTGACAGATGTGCTGGGAAGCCCGCGCGAGATTCGTGCCGAAGAAGTCGGGATCTCCCCACGCGACGGCCGTCCCATGACACCTCCTGCCGCGCTTGCCTGGTTGCGTGACCGACTGCTGGCCACAGGCGTGGCTCCAACCGAACTTCGCCTGTCCGTGCTCTTGAAGGACGGGACCTGGCTCAATGTCCGCTCCCGCAACGACCGCCGGGATTTCCAGCTCCCTCCGGCTATCCTGGGCACTATTCTGCTTTCGTTGGCGCTGATCATGGCAGCGCTCTGGCTTGGACTGCGGCGGATCACCGGCCCGCTGCGACACCTTGTTCAGGCGGCGGAAGAGATGGGGATCGACGGTCCGGCATTTTCCATGCCGCGCGGCGGGCCCGACGAGGTGCGCGCACTGTCCGACGCGATGGAGCGGATGCAGGCACGCATATCCGGCATGGTTGCCGATCGGACGCGAATGCTGGCGGCGCTCGGTCACGATCTTAGGTCGCCCATCACGGCGCTGCGCCTGCGGGCGGAGATGGTCGATGATGACGAGACGCGAGAGCGCATGGCAGCGACGCTGGATGAAATGCAGGACATGGTCGAGGCGACGCTGGCCTATGCCCGTGGCGTCTCGCCTGACCAGCCGATGGAACCGACGGACATTTCGCGACTGCTCCTGGATCTGGCCTCCGAACTGAGCGAAACCGGTCCGCAGGTGGTACTCGGCACGATGGAACCCGTCACCTTGCCGCTTCGACGTACGCCGATGCGGCGCGCCTTACGGAACCTGATAGAGAATGCCCAGCGTTACGGGGGCGGAGCGGTGATTGGTCTCAGTCGTATGGGCAACGATGTCGTCATTTCCATCGACGATACAGGACCGGGCATACCCGATGCGGATCTCTCCCGCGTCTTCGAGCCGTTTACACGGCTTGAACAATCCCGCTCTCGCGAGACCGGGGGTGTCGGTTTGGGTCTCCCCATAGCCCGAGCCATACTGAACGCCCATGGCGGGACGGTGGAGTTAACCAACCGGGCCGAGGGCGGACTGCGGGCGACAGTCGCGCTACGAGGCGTGGCTGCTCGGGAGGGGTGACGCGGCACAGATTTGGGCAGGCGAATCGGAACACCCACATCGGTCCAATTCACCAGAGCTTAGACAATTGGCCACCCGGTGGCGGCTATCGTCCGCAACACCGCGTGGGAGGCGACCCTCGCAAGGAGCATGGCCGCTCGATCGAACTGCTATAGCCGGAAACATTTTCCTCGATAGGCGCGGCTCCCCTGGGCGCAGGGCCGTATTCATTTTCAGAGCCGGCAATCCGGCTGATCGCGATCGCTGGTTCCCAACGTGCCTGTGCTGGATCAGTCCCGAGGAACCTCGACGCGCTTCACGAGAAGCTTGTCCACACGGCGTCCATCCATGTCAATCACCTCGAAATGCCAGCCTTTCGCCGTGAAACTCTCGCCTAAGGACGGGAGATGCTTTATCTCGTCGATGACGAAACCGGCGACCGTTTCGTAGTCCGGCTCTTCGTCCAGTGAGAAACCCATCTCGTCAGCGAACTCATCGATCGGCATCCAGCCGGCAACGAGGAAGGAGCCGTCTTCGCGTTCCACGATCGCGGGCTCTCCGCTTTCGTCTTCCTGGAAGACCCCTGTGATGGCTTCAAGCACGTCACCTGATGTGACTATGCCTTCGAAATGGCCGTATTCATCATAGACAAGGACCATGTGGGCGGGTGATTTGCGCAGCGACTGGATAACGTCTAAGGCGCCAGTACGATCCGAGACTGCGGATTTCGGATTAACGGGACATCGATTCCGGTAAATCCCGGACAGTCGTTTCACTAAATCGCGGACAGTCTGGCGGGATCGACTTTCGTTCGCCTGGTTGATGTCATTGGTTATTGATTTCGGCGTTTTGCGCTTCGGTCAAGAGCGGTCTTGGTTTTTGCTTCCTCATGCTGTCTCCCTCGAGCGCAATTCGATGGGCGTTATGGACGATACGATCGAGGATGGCGTCAGCGATCGTTGGTTCGCCGATCATCTCGTGCCACTGCGCGACGGGAAGCTGGGCAGTGATCAGAGTGGATTTCCGGCGGTAGCGCTCTTCGAAGATTTCCAGGAGATCGAGCCGCTGCTGATCGCTGAGCGCGTGGGTTCCCCAGTCATCAAGGATGAGCAATTGAACACGCGCGAGCTTGTCGACCAATCGGGGAAACCGCCCGTCGAGGCGCGCCAGCGCCAAATCCTCGAAGAGACGGGGCATGCGGACATAGAGAACGGAATAATCGAGGCGGGCCGCCTGCCGTCCGATGGCGCAGGCGAGCCAGGTTTTGCCCGTTCCCGTTTGTCCGGTCAGGATCAAGTGCTCATGGGCTTTGAGCCATTCGCCTTGGGCAAGCGAGAGGAGCTGTCGGCGGTCGAGGCCGCGATGGGCGGCGAAGTCGATATTCTCGATGCAAGCGTCGGGGAAACGCAGTTTGGCGATTGCAAGCCGGTTGGTCAGGCGCTTGTCGCCGCGCACGGCCATCTCCCGATCGAGCATCAGGCCGAGCCATTCATCGCGGTTGAGATCGATGCCCTCAGTTTGATTGGCAAGGTCGCGATATGCTGCCGCCATGCCGGATAGGCCGAGCGCATGCATCTGGTCGAGGGTTGGATGTGTGAGCATGTGAGTATCTTCCTTTCTTCACTGGTAATAGGAGCTGCCGCGGATGTTGCCATGCACCGGGGTGGGCTTGACCGGCTCAACACCAGGCGGGGTCTGATCGAGACCGGATTTGAGGATGGTGCTGACGGAGGAATAGCTGAGCGCATTGATCGTCAGTGCCCGATCGCACGCCGCTTCCAGACGCTCGGGGCCGTACCGGCGCGCAAGCGATAGAACGCCTTGAGCGGCGCGGTATCCTTGCTGAGGATGAGGTCTATCGCGCATCAGCCGCTCGATCAGGATTGCAGCGTTGCGGCCAATCTTTGCAGCTTGCTTGATGAGGCTCGCAGGTGTCGTGTTGGCATAATGCTGATGTGTCTTCGGCATGTGCTCGTTGACGGTGACATGACCGCCCCGCTGCGACGTCCGGCGGTGGCTGGCGACGCGTTGGTGATCATGGAAGATCTCGACGATCCGGCTTGTAAGCCGGACATTGACCTTGCGGCCGATCAGGCGGTGCGGCACGGAATAGAAGGCCTTGTCGACCTCGACATGGTAGTCGGGATGAACCTTTGCCGACTTCCATTCGGAGTATTCGAATGGCGTTGCCGGCAAGGGCGCAAGCGCGTCTTGCTCGATCTCCTCGAAGAGCTGCCGCCGGGATTTGCCAACCCGGCGCATCGGCCGGCTATTGAGATCGTCGAGAAGCTGGCTGATCCGCACGTTGAGATCGACAAGGCTGAAGAAACGGTCGTTTCTCAGCCGCGCCAGGATCCAGCGCTCGACGATGAGAACGCTGCCTTCGACCTTAGCCTTGTCCTTCGGCCGTTTCGGACGGGTCGGCAGGATCGTCGTGTCGTAATGCTCGGCGAATGCCGCAAAAGTGGCGTTGATGGTCGGCTCGAACCACAAGGGCTTGGCAACGCCGGCCTTGAGGTTGTCGCAGACGATGGCTTTCGTCACACCACCGAAGAAACCCAGCGCCCGCTGCTGACCCTCGATCCAGTCCGGCAACCGTTGAGTGAAGCTTGCATAGGCGAAGGTGTACAAGGAGGCTGGCAGAACCGCGACGAAGATCTGCGCCAGCCGGATTTCGCCCGTCACCGGATCGATCACCGGGACGGTTTGGCCGGCGTAGTCGGTCTGCATCGCCGCGCCGGCTGTGTGGCGATTGCGGAAGGTGGCGTTGGCGCGCTGTTCGAAAGCGGCGAACCGCTCGCAGAACCACGTGTATCCGTAACCGTTGGGGTGCCGTTCGCGATATTCCTGCCACAACAGCGTCAGTGTCACGCCCTTCCGCTTCAATTCACTGGCGATCTTGCCCCAGTCGGGTTCGTGCATGTCCTGGGGCGGACGGCCGCGACGATGGAACAGGCGGCGCTGCAGAATGCCATCATCGTCCAGCCCAGGCGGCAACGGCCAGCCTGTCAGCCCGGCCTCACGCGCCCGCAGCAGGTAGGTCGAAATGGTCGTTTTGCTGATCTTCAGCCGTTCCGATATCGCACGAACCGAAAGCCCCTGTTCGTACGTCAGTCGCAATATCGATCGAATGTCCTTCACGTCAGTAAGTCTCGCCTGCTTCCGTCTCGCCATTCATCAGCCCCTCGTTCAAATCGAGGTCCAGAATGGCAAAACGGCGCGTGCGAAAGTCGATCTCTTTATCCCGAAAGACTGTCCGGGATTTACCGGAATCGCTGTCCGCGAATTAGCGGAAATGCTGTCCCGGATTTAGTGAAATTGCTGTCCGGGATTTAATGGAATCCCTGTCCGCGAATTACCGAAACCCGCACCGAGACCACCGGAGCCTCCCTCATGAGGCTGCGCACGTCGAGATTGGTACCTTGCAGGAAGGCATCAAGGGCATCCTTGACGAACAGAACCCCGAGAATTTCGTCCGAGGATCCGTTTCGCACCGGCAGGCGCGACCGTTGAGAACCGCGCAATTGCTCCCGGATTTCAGCAAGGTCATCTTCTATGTCGATGACTTCCACATCGCGGCGGGGGGTCATCAGTCCACGCGCAGTGCGATCCGCCAGCCGCATGACGCCGGTAATCATTTCCGACTCGCCGGTCTCGATGACGCCTGCGCTATGGGCCTCGGCGAGCACCGTGCGGATTTCTTCGTCGCTCATCCTCTCGTCCGTCTCACCCTTCTGGCCGAGCAGGGCGAGGACGGCCTTGCCGGATGCGTTCAGCAACCAGACCAGAGGCATTGCGACCTTCGACAGAAGCGCCATGGCAGGTGCCACCTTCGAGGCAACGGCCTCGGGCGCACGCAGGGCAATCTGCTTCGGCACGAGTTCGCCCACGATCAGGGAGAGATAGGTGATGGCGACGACCACGGAACCGACACCAAATCCATCGGCCATGGCTTCGGACAGGCCCTGCGCCTGGAGCCATCCGGCAAGCCGTGCGCCGAGCGTTGCGCCAGAAAAGGCGCCCGACAGAACGCCGACCAGGGTGATGCCGATCTGCACGGTGGACAGGAAACGACCCGGATCATCAGCAAGGCGAATAGCAATGGCCGCGCCCTTGTTGCCCTGCTCGGCGAGGAGTTTCAGTCGAACCGGGCGGGAGGAGACGACGGCGAGCTCCGACATGGCGAGAACGCCGTTGACGATGGTCAGAAAGATGACGATGGAAATTTCGGTTAACACGCGGGGTCCATTGATTTAGGTCGAGATGCTGCCATGCAAAAATGCTGGCATATCCGGGATGCCGATGAGCCGGCCGATCCCCCCGTTTTCAGATCTGCAGAAGAATGCTTCTGAAACGAAAACGTCGACAGCGTTTACATAGGTCAAGAACACCGCATCCTGCAAATCGATGCTGCGGCAGGATTGCATTCGGTGGATGGGTTCGCCTTTTCGGGTCGCGAAGAATCGTGTCAGACAAAGGTAAACGCAGCGACTGCGACCATGCAGAGGCCCGCGGTGAGCTCCAATCCCCGTGACGCGGCACTAAACAGCCGCTCGTTTCTGAGGAACACCTTTTCGAAAGCCTTCCGGAAGGAAACAGCCAGAAGCGCGACGCCAGACAGCGTCAGCGCAACGCCGCCCAACATGAGGACGGCAAACAACAGTCCTGCTGCAGGCACCGCGCGCGCGGTTGCATAGGTCATGACGAACAGCGTTAGCGGACAGGGAATAAGGCCGGCCGCGAAGCCAAAGCCTGCGCCCTCGCGATGCGCATGGTTGTGGCTGGTGGAACGCAGACCTCTCCAGATCATCCAGAGACCGATCAGACCGATGGCGCCCCGGCTCAAGTGTTCCAGAACTGGCGATGATCCTGGCCCGGAACCGCCGAACATGTAATCGATCAGCGGCAGGGACAGAAGGACGATCAGGACCGAGACGGTAGTGTGCGTCGCGGCCAGAACAAGGGCGGTGAGCAGCGCGCTCCGCATACCTCCCTTTGAGCCCACAACATAGGTCGCCATCAACAACTTGCTGTGGCCTGGCATCAGCGCATGGACCGCACCCAGCAGCAGACCCATGGGCAGGAACGCAAGCAGCGCGGCCGAACCGCCGCCGTTTGCGAATGTGCTTATGTGCTCGCCGAATGCGAGATAGGTCTCTTTCTGATACTCCATGATCCAGGTCAGCATGGTCAGGCTACCTTAAGCGTCACCCAGGCCAGCACCAGATAGCGGCCGACCTTGGCGATGGTGACAAGCGTGAGGAATATCAGGAACGGAACCCGCAATACACCCGCGATGACGGTGATCGGATCGCCGATGATCGGGACCCAGCTTGCCAGCAGGGACCATTTTCCATAGCGGCGGTACCAGCCCTCAGCCTTGTCGAGCTTTTCCGGTGAGACAGGGAACCATCGACGGTCGCGATAGTGTTCGATCCCCCGCCCGAGCATCCAGTTGACCACGGAGCCGAGCACATTGCCGAAGCCCGCGACACCAATCAGGGTCGCAAGAGGATAGCGATCGGCGAGGATCATCATCGCAAGTACCGCCTCTGACTGTGCCGGCAGAATGGTCGCCGCCAGGAATGCGGCGCTGAACAGACCGAAACAGGTTGCGAGGTCAGTGCTCACGCGGCCATTCCGGATGCAGGCGATCGATCATGAAGGCGTGGCTGTGTCGATGCCCATGGCGGTGATGTCCCTCCAACAGATGGGGGTCGTTCTCTGCCAGGTCATCATGACTGTGTTCGACCTCCACCTCGTCAGAGGCCCGCCATGTCCAGATCGCGACGATAAAGCCAAGACCGGCCACGAGGGCCAGGAGGATCGCAGCGAACGACAGGCCGATCGTCGCGCCGAGCCATCCTGACAGTGGATAGGTCAGTAACCAGGTGGCATGCGACAAGGCGAAATGGGCGGCGAACAAGGCCGGACGATCCTCAGCATGGGCAGACCGGCGTAACAATCGGCCTGATGGTGTCTGCACGATGGAGTAGCCGAGCCCCATCACCAGCCAGATCGCCAGAAGCACAGTGTAGTCGCTGACGAAGGCAGTCAGAACCAAACCGATCATGAGGATCACCGCTCCGGACAGCATCACCGGCCGATCGGCGATCCGGTCAAGAAGCTTGGGCAAGGAAAGGGCGGCGAGCATGGAGCCGCATCCGAAAGCGGCAAGGGCCAGGGCTGTGTCGGTCTGGGTGAGCCCGAACTCCGCCTGGACGAAGACGACGGTATTGACGATGACCATGGCTCCAGCAGCCGAAACTGTCAGGCAAAGGGCAAGTAGGCCGCGCAGTCGGGGTGTCGCCAGATAAAGGCGAAGGCCGCGGGTCGTCCGCGCATAGATGCTTCTGCGCTCCTTGGTCGGATGGTTCGGCAGCGTCACGGAAACCACCATTGCTGCGGAGACCACGAAGCCGAAGACAGTTCCTGCAAAGAGCGAATGGAAGGAAATCACCGTCAGCAGCGCAGCCGCCAGCATCGGGCTGACGAGGCTTTCGAGATCGTAGGCAAGCCTCGAAAGCGATAGAGCACGGGTGTAGTCCCTCTCATCAGGCAAAACGTCAGGAATGGTTGCCTGGAATGCCGGGGTGAAGGCTGCAGATGCCGACTGGAGCACGAAGATCAGCACATAGACCTGCCAGATCTCGGTGACGAAGGGCAGACACAGCGCCACGGCAGCCCTGACCAGATCGAGGCTGACCAGCATGGCGCGGCGCGGCAGAACTTCTGCGAAAGCGCCAGCAACCGGTGCGACCGTGACATAGGCGATCATCTTGATGGCAAGTGCGGTTCCGAGCACCGCGCCCGCCCGGTCTCCGGCCAGGTCATAGGCCAGCAATCCGAGCGCCACGGTCGCAAGCCCAGTTCCAACCAGCGCGATCACCTGGGCGAGAAAGAGACTGCGGTAGACGGTGTTTTTTAGGATGCCCAGCATCAAACGCTCTCCATGACCTGGTCGGCGGCGACAGACGCCTTCGCCTGAGCGCTCAGCCCCTGCCAACCGTGGATGCCGATGTAGATGCCGACCGCGATGATCAGCAGGCTCGACACATAAGGCGCCCTTCGCGCAACCGTGCTGAACCAGGACCAGCGCTTTGTTGCGTGGTGCACGCTGAGTGCCGCGATTGCCCCGACCGTCACCAGCGTGATGGCGAGCCCGATCGAAAAGCAGAGCACGAGCACGAAGCCCAGCGTGAGTTCCTTGAGCTGCAGGCAGAGCAGCAGAACCGTGATGGCCGCCGGGCAGGGGATGAGCCCGCCGGTCAGACCGAACAGCACGATCTGCCAGGTCGTCACCGGGCGGTCGGCAAAGCGGTGGCGGATGTCGTTGGCATGGGCCAGTTCGTGCGCATCCTGGTACCCGTCAGTTGCCATCTCCAGCCCGCGAAGCTCCTCATGAACGTGGTCGTGACCTTCGCCTTCAACAAATGAGAGGTCGTAGTCGTGGGTATGCCCGCCATGCCCGAGGCTAAGGCGGGCCATGAATTCATGCGGCTCCGGTATTTCGCTGGTGGACTCGAGATAGTTTCCACGATCCGCAAAGACGAAGGACTGAACCGAACCGTCCGGCCGTTCCGTGGAGACCGTCACATCCGAGGCCTTCCAGGCGTGGCCCCGTTCGGTCCTGAGCCGCCAAACCGGCGGCACGCCGTCCTCAAAGACTTCCAGCGAGACGAGGCCATGGCCGGTATCGATCCGGCGCAGGTCACCATGGGCGTGCCCGCCCTGTTTCTGCGCGTGTTGGTGAGGATGACCAGGGCCACCGTGCGAATGCGAACCGTGATGCGCACCATGCGAATGCCCGGCGGCGGCTTTCGCCATCCGCTGGTCCTGCCACGTCCGCCACAACATCCAGAGCGCGATCGCGATGATGATCGCCGCCGAGGCGAGTTGGAAATAGGGTTCAACGGTTTCGGCATCGATGCCGCGCCACAGATACATGCCGGCAAAGGCAATGCCCCAGACGACGGCCGTGTGCGAGACCGTTGCGGCGATGCCGAGCAAGACCGCCTGGGCAATCGTGCCACGTATAGCGACGATAAAGGCGGCCATCATCGTCTTGGAATGGCCCGGCTCCAGCCCGTGGAGCGCACCCAGCAGAATGGCACTCGGGATGAAGAGCCAGGCATGCGCGGATCCTTGGCTGAGCAATTCGGCGAAACCGGGCATGTTGCCCTCCTTTAGAGATACTTGGTGATCGCCTTAAACTCGTCGATGGATTTGCGCTGCTGGCGATCCAGCGCGCCGACCGTCTCGTCAAGGCAGTGGTCGAGATGATCCTGGATCAGCGTGCGCTTGGCGTTTTCCACCGCCTTCTCCACCGCATGAAGCTGCTGGGCGATGTCGAGGCATGGCCTGCCGGCCTCGATCATGGCGATCACGCTTTTCAGGTGTCCTTCGGCGCGTTTCAGCCGCTTGACGATGTCGGGATGGGATTCGTGTCGATGTTCTATCATGACGAAAATCCTATCCCCCTGGAGAGGATGTTTCAATGTGGATTCTTGTTTTGGTAATGAATGGCGGATATCTCCTTGTACATTCTGCTTCGAAAGAGACGAAGATTCGGAACCGGGTTCACGGCCGTGCTGGCCAGCATCGCCATGCTCGTCTTCGCCTTCGTGCCAGCGGGAACCCACGCCCTCAGCCTGCATTCCCCGGCATTGGCCGTTACCGATGACGGGCATTCCCACGATCACGGCGATCATTCGCACGATGACGATTTGGAATTTGCTGTCGACAGTTCGGACGCGCCCGATCATCACCATGCCGACCACACCCACGAAAAGGCGGGATTGGTCACTGTCGCAGGTGACGTTCTGCGCAATACCTTCCAGACGAACTATACCCTTGTCGAGGATAAGTTCTACGGCAGCCCCCCGTACGGCATAGACCGGCCTCCGCGTTCCGTGAACCACGTCTGATCCACGCCGCGTTCTGCGGCAGGCTCACCTCGTTTACGGATATCATTCATGAATACACCTCTTCCCGGAGGCGTGTGGCACGGGCATTTCACCCGGCACATTGCCACCACACTGGCGCTTGCCGCCCTGTCGCTGCTGTTGCTTGTCAGCACGGCCGCAGCCCACGCCGTCGCTGAAGGCGACAAGGGCTACATCCAGGAGATCACAGGCGTTCACCTGATCCCATTCGTCTATCTGGGCGCAAAACACATGGTCACCGGTTACGACCATCTGCTGTTCCTGTTCGGCGTGATCTTCTTCCTCTACAGGCTGAAGCACATCGCCATTTATGTAAGCCTCTTTGCCGTCGGCCATTCGGCGACGATGTTGCTCGGTGTCTATTTCGGCTGGAATGTCAGCGCCTATCTGATCGATGCCATCATCGGGCTTTCGGTCGTCTACAAGGCGCTGGATAATCTCGGCGCCTTCCAGCGATGGCTGGGTTTCCAGCCGAACACCAAGATCGCCACGCTGATCTTCGGCTTTTTCCATGGCCTCGGTCTCGCGACCAAGATCCTCGAGTATGAGATTGCGGCCGATGGCCTCATCCCCAACCTGCTCGCCTTCAATATTGGCGTCGAGATCGGCCAGATCATCGCGCTCGCCATCATCCTGATTGCCATGAGCTACTGGCGCAAGACCTCCGGTTTCCTGCGCCATGCCTACACCGCCAATGTGCTGATGATGACCGCCGGCTGGCTATCAGATCACCGGCTACTTCGTCTCCTGACCCAACAAGGATAAATCATATGTTCAATTCCCAAGCTCCCAATCCTGACGACCTGCCGTCCTCCAGGCAGCTGGTCAAATCGACCGTGATCTCAGTCGTCGCGGCGGCAGCCCTTCTCGTCACCGTCGTGATGCCGTCCGAATACGGAATCGATCCGACCGGTGTCGGCTCCGCCCTCGGCCTGACCGAAATGGGTGAGATCAAGACGCAACTCGCCGAAGAGGCCGAACTCGACCGGCAGAACGGCGTCACCCAGCCAGTCCCCGTGCAGCCCACGCCACAGCAGGGGTCGAGCGTCCTTGACCGGATCATCCGCGAGTTCGGTATTTCGGCAGCCTATGCCCAGGATGCCACGCGGGCAGATGAGATGTCGGTGACGCTTCAGCCCGGAGAGGCAACCGAAATCAAGCTGACGATGTCAAAGGGTGCAAAGGCCACATATGAGTGGACGACCGAGGGTGGCGGCGTCAACTACGACATGCACGCCGATGGAAACAGTGGCCAAACCACGAGCTACAAGAAGGGTCGTGCCGAGCCCACGGACTCTGGCGAGATGGAAGCGGCCTTCGACGGGAAGCACGGATGGTTCTGGCGCAACCGGACGGGTGGTGCCGTGACGATCACGTTGAAGACCAACGGCGCCTATTCCGACATCAAGCGCATGATGTAACTGCAGAGGCCGGCGGATCTCTCCGCCGGCCTTCTTTCATTGGAGCTTGATGACGCGATCCGTCAGCGAAATCCGACCAGCGTCCAGGCCATGCCAAGCACAGCAGAGCTCAAAAGCACCTTCATCACCGACATCTTCAGCCGGAAGATCGCAAAGACCGCCAACAGTGTCAGCGTGAGAGATGCCCAGTCGATCGAAGACAAGACAGGCAGTTCGATCGATAGCGGCCCGGCGCGAATGACGTTCACCTTGGAGTATAGAACGTGCAGCCCGAACCAGATGGCAAGGTTCAGGATCACCCCGACCACGGCCGCCGTGATCGCCGCCATGCCGCCGGAGATTGCCGCGTTGCCGCGCAGCCGCTCGATGAAAGGCGCACCGAGAAAGATCCAGAGGAAGCAGGGTACGAAGGTCACCCATGTGGCGAGAACGGCGCCGATGGTCGCTGCCTGAAGAGGTCCAAGACCACCAGCATCGCGGTAGGCCCCCATGAAGCCGACGAATTGCAGCACCATGATCAGTGGTCCAGGTGTCGTTTCGGCCATGCCAAGACCGTCGAGCATTTCGCCGGGACGCAGCCATTGATAGTTCAGCACCGCCTCCTGCGCCACATAGGCCAGCACCGCATAGGCGCCGCCGAAGGTGACCACGGCCATCTTGCTGAAGAAGACACCGATCTGGGTGAAGACGTTGTCCGGGCCGAGCGTGACGTAGAGCAGCGCTACAGGCGCAAGCCACAGAAGCAGAAGGACGACGGATACCCGAAGGGACCATTGAAGATTTGGTCTTGCATGCGCTGGCATGCCTTCACCAAGAGCAGAATCTGCATCCAACAGAATCTTGCCACCCGCAGACTTGTGGCCGGCGGAAGCCGCAAACAGCAGCGAACCGGCTCTTGCTCCGACATAGCCGACAAAGCCCGCTACCAGGATGATGAGGGGAAAGGGTATCCGAAACGCAAAGATGGCGATGAAGGCAGCCGCGGCGATCACGACCATCGCCGGCCCTTTCAAGGCACGACTTCCGATGCGAATGACGGCCTGGAGAACAATCGCCAGCACCGCTGCCTTCAACCCGAAGAACAGGCCAGCGACAGCGGTGACATCGCCGTAGAGCACATAGATGTAGCTGAGCGCAAGGATCGACATGAAGCCGGGCAGGATGAAAAGGATGCCGGCCACAAGACCGCCGGCGGTGCGATGCAGCAGCCAGCCGAGATAGACGGCGAGCTGCTGTGCTTCAGGGCCGGGAAGCAGCATGCAGTAGTTGAGCGCGTGCAGGAAACGGCCTTCGCCGACCCACTTCTTCTCGTCCACGACGATCCGGTGCATCACCGCGATCTGGCCGGCTGGACCACCGAAGCTGAGGGCCGCCACCCGCAGCCAGACCTTGAAGGCTTCCATAAATGAAATGCCATGCTCTGCCGACCCGCGTTGCGGTTCTGTCGATACCACCGTGTGTCGGACACCTCAGTCACCCTTCTTTCCAGCGGGCCAGTCATGGGTTTCTGAGGTCGCATCGCGGCACCAGCGGTAAAACGCATCGTAGAGCGTCATTCCGGCCTCAAGCTGTCGAAGGTCGTCGTTGAACATGCGCGACAGTCCGAGCGATGCGGCGAGCAGGCCTGCCACCTCAGGTGCGAGATCCGGCCGGGCTGTATCGGCGCCACGCACGATCGTCGCCAGGCGCAGGAGCGGTGGCGTCGAAAGTCCGAACTCCTCGATCATCACATCGAAGGTGCATAGCTCGCCCCGGTGGCTCCAGAAGACATCGTCGACATCGAATGGCGTTGCGCCAAACCGATCTGCCACGGCGGCCACTTCGCCTGGCGCGACGAATAGGAAGAGCGCCTCCGGATCGATGAAGCGACGGATCAGCCAAGGGCAGGCAATGCGATCGATCTTGGGACGGGAGCGCGTCACCCAGACCGTTCGACCCTGTGCGTCGCGCTCGGGCAATTGACTGGCTGGGACCAAAGGGAGACCTGCGGATACCCATGCCTCAATGCCGTTCTCGAGGACTTCGGCGGACGTGCCCTGCGTGCGCAGATAGGCCACCACGCCATGGCTGAGTTTCTTGCCTTTCTGGCAGATGGTGACAACCGTCTGCCCGCTGAACTGCCCTGCCCAGGTTGCGACCTGGTCGTAAGGGCGGCGCAGCGAGCCGGGGATCAGTCTCGGATCTGCATGGAAGTCTTCTTCGGTGCGCACGTCGATCAGCACCGGGACACCGGGCGTGCCGATAAGGCGGTTCAGTTTTTCGGGGGAAATCTCGAGAAATGACGGCATGGCGCGTCCTCCGTTTGCCGGGTTGATGGACGCGATTCTCTAGCGTGACGCCTCGTGGGGTGATCGCGACCCCATGCGGCATCATTTACAGCAGATGTCTCGGCTGTCAAATCGCAGGCAGTCACGTGTCCAGTTGCAAATGATGATTTGCAGGCCAATGATCAGGCTTCGGTGCGCGAGAAATAATTGCTTATGCGGCTCAGCGAGCCAGCATACCAAGTAGTCGCTTCAATGACCAGTTTTGGGGAACTCTGCAGTTGGCCGGCGGAAATGACGGCGCAAAGCAGACCCGCCGTTGTGCACGCTATTCTATGCCAGAATGCTCCCGCCCGCCGAAGTGTCTTTACATCATCCCGGGAGGGGACGCAGATCGATCCCACGGAACTGATATGGAGTAGGCTGGTCAATGGCAGTGAAAGACAAGCGAGAGGGGCAACTAAGCTACGGCGAAATCTACCGCCGAAACTACGCTATTGCCGCTGTTTGTATCCGTCACTCCCACTCGATCGTGCCGGGCGGCTTGGATGTCACGTCATAAACGACGCGGTTGATGCCGCGCACTTCGTTGATGATGCGGGTGGCCGTTCGACCGAGGAAATTCATGTCGTAGGGGTAGAAATCCGCCGTCATGCCATCGACCGAGGTGACCGCGCGCAATGCACAGACGAAGTCGTAGGTGCGGTAGTCGCCCATCACGCCGACCGTCTGTACGGGAAGCAGCACGGCAAACGCCTGCCAGATCGTGTCGTAGAGGCCGGCCTTGCGGATTTCATCGAGATAGATCGCATCCGCCTTGCGCAGGATGTCGAGCTTTTCGCGGGTCACGCCGCCCGGGCAGCGGATCGCAAGACCCGGACCGGGGAAGGGATGACGGCCGATGAACGAGTCCGGCAGGCCGAGTTCGCGGCCGAGCGCGCGCACCTCGTCCTTGAAGAGCTCGCGCAGCGGCTCGACGAGCTTCATGTTCATCCGCTCGGGCAGGCCGCCGACATTGTGGTGGCTCTTGATCGTCACCGACGGGCCGCCGGAGAAGGAGACGCTTTCGATCACGTCCGGATAGAGCGTGCCCTGGGCGAGGAAGGCGGGCGCGCCCTTGCCGTCCTCGGCGATCTTCTTCGCCTCCGCCTCGAAGACTTCGATGAACAGCCGGCCGATCGTCTTGCGTTTCACTTCCGGATCGGAGACGCCGGCAAGCTCGGTAAGGAAGAGGTCGGACGCATCCACATGTACGAGCGGGATGTTGTAGTTGTCGCGGAACATCTTGACCACTTCGTCCGCCTCGTTCATCCGCATCAGGCCGTGATCGACGAAGATGCAGGTGAGCTGGTCGCCGACCGCCTCGTGGATGAGGACCGCCGCGACGGAGGAATCGACGCCGCCGGAAAGGCCGCAGATCACCCGTTCGGTGCCGACCTGCTCGCGGATCTTGCGGATCATCTCGGCGCGGTAGGCCGACATCGTCCAGTCCGATTTCAGCCCGACGATCTTGTGCACGAAGTTGGAGAGCAGCTTGGCTCCATCCGGCGTGTGAACCACTTCCGGGTGGAACATGGTCGAATAATAATGGCGGCCTTCGTCGGCGGCGATCGCGAAGGGCGCGTTCTCGGAGGTCGCGATGACCTCGAAGCCCTCGGGCAACTGAGTGACGCGGTCGCCATGGCTCATCCACACGGGATAATGCCCGCCCACTTCCCAGAAACCGTCGAACAACGGGCTCGCCTTCCTGATCTCGACATCGGCCCGGCCGAACTCCGCTGCATGGCCGCCCTCGACCACGCCGCCGAGCTGGGTCGCCATTGTCTGCTGGCCGTAGCAGATACCGAGGATCGGCACATTGTGCTCGAACACGACCTGCGGAGCGCGCGGGCTGCCTTCGGTGGTGACCGAGGCCGGGCCGCCGGAGAAGATGACGCCCTTGGGCTGGAGTTTCTTGAACGCGGCTTCCGCGTTCTGGAAGGGGTGGATTTCGCAGTAGACGCCGGATTCGCGGATGCGACGCGCGATCAGCTGCGTCACCTGGCTGCCGAAATCGATGATGAGAATGCTGTCGGGATGAGCTGCCAAGGTCGTTATCTGGGTCATGCCGAGCCTTTAAAGAAAAGTTGCGTTTTGTGCAACCGGATCAGAGTACCAATTCGCCGCTTTCCAAAGCCCTCACGAGGCGATCGATCGCATCTGCGAGCTTCTCGTCGATGACATGCAGATATTCGGTCCAGTTGCTGACGTGCTTCAGCTCTTGCCTGCCGTCGGAAATGCCGCGCAGCCCGATCAGCGGAATAGAGAAGAGTTGGCAGCACCGCATGACGGCAAAAGTCTCCATGTCGACCATATCCGCCTCGATCAGATCGTAGATCGCACCGGAGATGATGTTGCCGCCGGTGGACAGCGAGGCTTCCGGAATGCCGGGGATGCGCAAGGGAAGCGGTATGACCGCCGGATGGTCCAGGAAGGGCGTGCGGCCCTTTTCGAAACCGAGCGGCGAGGCGTCCATGTCGCGATAGGCGACGGAGGCGACCTGGTAGATTTCCGTCTGTTCGAGGCTTCGGGAGCCCGCCGAGCCGAGTGAGACGACGAGATCGGGAAGTTTGTCGGCAGTTTCGAACCTGGTCAGCGCATGGGAGAGCACCGTTGCTGCCTCGACAGGGCCGACTCCGGTCATCAACGGCTTGATGCGGGATTTGAGCGCCGGGCCGTATTCTGCGTCCACGGCCATGACGAAGAGAATGGATTTGCCGCCGGCAAGCGCCGGCTCACCCAGGAGAAGCGAAGGCGTCATCCCATCACGTCCTCTCGGCCACGGATCACCATCATCGTGCCGGTCATGGACGCGATGAGCTTGGCCGGCCCGTCGCCGATCGCATAGGCGCGGCCGTCTGCGACGATGATCGTGGAGCCCGGCTTGGTGATTTCGCCGCGGAAGAGGAAGCGCTCGCCGCGCCCGGGCGACATCAGGTTCACCTTGAATTCGATCGTCAGAATGGAGGCTTCCGGCTCGATGACGGTATAGGCGGCATAACCGCAGGCGGAATCGAGCGCGGCGGAAATAACGCCGGCATGCAGGAAGCCGTGTTGCTGCGTGAGCTTGGCATCGAAGGGCAGTTCTATTTCCACCATGGCCGGTTCGACGCGCGTCAGTTCAGCTCCGAGCATGGCCATCGCGCCTTGCCGCCCAAAGCTGTGGCGCACCCGCTCGCGGAAATCTCCCGTGTCTCTCCCGCTCATGTTTCTCCCTTTCGCAACTGCGAAATTGGCACGGGGAAACGTGTTCGGCAAGCGGAGAGGGCTGACTTTTGGATTAGTTTAGAACAACGATTGAAAGATTGAGCAGTGCGACGAAGGCGACCCAGAGTGCATAGGGGATGAACAGTAGGGCGGCCGTGCGGTTCGGCCGCCAGCTTATCACAATGAACAGCAGGATGAAGGCGAGCATTGACACGATAACGATGAGGCCGAGGTCAGGGCTGTGCATGCCGAAAAAGGCCGGCAACCAGAGAATGTTGAGGATGCCCTGGATCGCGAAGACGATCAGGCGGCGCATGCGGGGCCTGCTGCGGTCGAGCCATGTTTCGGCAAACGCAAGGCCGATCAGGATGTAAAGTCCGGCCCAGACAGGGGCAAAGAGCCAGTCCGGCGGGTGAAAGAACGGCTTGTCCAAAGACCGGTACCAATCACCCGGCGTATTCGCGATGCGGCTGAATGCACCTATGGCAAGGCATGCGACGACGAAGAAAAACGCACTGGCAATTTTACGCATGCCCTGTGACTTAGGGCTGGCTTAACTTGAGTAAAGGCTATTTTAGCAGAGTGATATGCTGATCCCACGCGACCTGGCTGCGTGTCTCGTTGAATTGCCCGTCATAGGAGGAAACGGCCATGCCACGAGCAGCGGGCGCAACGCCGGCGGCATTGCGGACAGCCTCTTCCTTCAGTACGACGCCGGTTTTTGCATCGAGCGTCACGGCCGCCCCGCCGATGGGCGAGGTGAGGCCTACCAATCCCTCGCGGCGGTTGACGGCGATCGCCCCGACATAATTGCCAAGCCGGGCCGTGGTTTCCTCCGGTAGGGAGAGAAGGGCGATATCCTCGCCCTTTGAAAACCACCCGGCGAGCGGCGGCAGCGCGTTGCGCGCGCCTTCCCACTGGCAGGCGAACCAGATGCGCCCTTTGCCATCAATGTCGAGATGCCGGGTCGAGAGCTGGCGAAGCGAGGCCGGCAGGCCGTGTCGTTGGATCAACGCGCCGGTCTTCGCATCGATGAGCACCAGCGACGGTTCCATGCGGTCGAGATTGAGCTTGGTGCGGCCGAAATCCGGATGCGTTTCGATGCCGCCGTTGGCGATGACGAGGAGTTTGCCATCGTCGGAGACGGTCATGTCATGCGTGCCGATGCCGTGGGCGTCGAACTCGCCGATGCGGCGAAACTCGTCGCGGGCGTCGTAGATGCCGATCATGCCGCGATTGCCGTCGAAATCGTTCTCGCTGGCGTAGAGCAATCGGCCATCCGGTGAAAAATGCCCATGGCCGTAGAAATGCCGGCCTTCCGGCGAAGTGACGATGATCGGCTCGGTCCGGCCGGCGGGATCGAAGACCATCGCGAATGTGCCGGGACGGCGGGCGAAGGCGACGACGTGGCCGGTGGCGCCGCTGAAGGCCATCCCATGGGCGCGAGCGGGTAGTGCGACGCGATCGATGATCTCGCCCCGTTCGGACACGGTAGCAATGCCGAACGAGCCGTCCGGCGCACGAAAGCCCGAGGCATAGACCGCATCGGCCCGTTCGAGCGCCATCAGCGCGCGCGGCGAAAGCGCGGCGGTGAAGGCGATCCCCGCCGCCTTCAGGAAGCCGCGCCGGTCGATGGCTTCGCCACGCCAGGCCATGTGATCAATCCCCGTCCGAGAAAGAGAAGCCGGAACTCAGGCCGATTGCCCCGCCATATCCATCGTTCAGCTTGGAGATGACATTCTTGCCATCTGCGAGCAACGCATCGAGCTTCTTGCGCTCGGCAGGATCCTCGACCGCTTTTTCGAGGTCGGCGGTAATGGTTCCGGCCAGTTCGGTCATCGATTTCAGTTGCGCCTGGGTGGCGGCGACCACCGGGCGGTCTTTCTCCTGCAGGAGATCCGCCATGCCTGATTTATCGAGCAGCGCCGAAAGGCCTTCCAGATTGCCCTGGATCATCGGCCAGGTGCTTTCCGAACGCCAGAACAACGCCTGTTTCGGGAATTTCGCCTTGTCGGCGCCCTTGTAGAAGGTCTCGATCCGCTGGTCCCGCACGGCTTCGGCCCCATGTACGAGGATACCGAGCAACGCGGTGATCGCCTCGCCGCCGGTGCGGAAAACCGGATTGTCCGGTCCCGGCTGCTCCCAGGTCTTCTGTATGCCGTCCGGCGCGTCCCATATATCGGACAATTCCTTGGCGACATTGGTGATATTGCCGGCGATGGCCGCCCCGTATCGGCAGCGAAAACCGTCTTGGCCGGTCGAGAGCGCTTCGGACCCGGTGCCGAAGAGAAGATATTCCAGCGCCCCGAAGCCCTGTGTCGCCACGCTCTTGGTGGCGAGCGTCGTCGGATCGGTCGCCGTTTCGTCCGATTTCGCCAGAATGCCCTGAACCTGCTTCAGGCCGGTACTCTTGCGGTCGGGATAAAAGAGGATTCGTTCGAAGCGGTATTGTTCGATCACCGGTCCGACGCGCACCACTTCGATATGCGCCCAACTCACGGCCGCATCGCGAAAGGTGGCCTTGGCGGCATCGTAATTTTCCGTCGAAGGCGCATCGCAAAGCGTCTTCATGCTGGCAGTCATCTTTTCCGCCGATGCCTGGAAGGCGTCATAACCCGGCCGGATGAACTGGTCGACCGCAGCGGTCATCACCCTGGTGACGTCCGCTTCGGGAAGGGTGACGGCGGGTGCGGTGTCAGCCTCCTGGGCGAATGTCGAGATCGGCAGGAGCAGGATGAGGCCGGCAGCGAGAATTGTGCGCATCAGAGTGACTCCAGGAATGTGATCAGGGCGGCACGTTCGTCCTTGGGAAGAGCGGCGAAGGCGTCGCGCGCCATCTGAGCTTCGCCGCCATGCCAGAGAATGGCCTCGGTGAGGTTGCGTGCCCGCCCGTCATGCAGGAAGAAGGTATGGCCGTTGACGGTTTCGGTGAGCCCGATGCCCCAGAGCGGCTGCGTGCGCCATTCCCGGCCGTCCGCGACCCCCACCTGCTGGCCGTCGGCAAGGCCTTCGCCCATATCATGCAGCAGGAAATCCGAATAGGGCCAGATGAGCTGGAAGGCATGCGCCTTGTTGCCGGCATCGCGGCGGGTGACGAATTTCGGCGTATGGCAGGCGGTGCAGCCGGACCGGTAGAAGAGCTCCTTGCCCTTCAGCACCGTTTTGTCACCGACATCACGGCGGGCCGGCACGGCGAGGTTTTCCGAGTAGAAGGTGACAAGCGGCAGGACCGGATCCGGCGCTTCGAACGCGCCGAGCCGCGGCTGTACGCCGGTCGGATGGGCAAGGCATTCGACCTCCGCTTTGGTGCAGTCGCCATAGTCGGACGGATGGTCGGGCGTGGAAATGCCGAGGTCGCCCACGAAGGCGGATGAACTCTGGTCGCGGATCGTCGCGTTCTGGGCCTTGAAGCCGAAGCGGCCGAGCTTCAGATCGCCGGTCCTGTGATCACGCGTGAGCGCCGGCTTGCCGGAAATGCCGTCGCCGTCCTGGTCCGCCGGATCGGCCTTGGCGAGGATGTCGGCTTCGTGGATCGCCTGGATGAGGCCGAGGCCGATCATCGGCGGAGCGACGCGTGGCGACCGCGTCACGTCGCTTTCCAGCGGCCCGTAGCCGAGATCGGTGGCGGAATAGGTCGGCTTGCGCAGGTGCGCGATCTCGCCACCGGCAAGCGTCACAGGAATCTCCTGATAGGAGACCTGCATCTTCCCCTCGATCTTCAGGCCTTGCACGGCAAGATTCTGCAACTGCTCGCCATACACGGAATCGGGAAAATTGAGCTTCCGGTGGTCGGCGACCGCCTTGCGCTCGTCCTCGGTGCGGGCCGGGCGCGCTAGCCTGAGAAACATCGAGGTCGCATCGGCGGAACCTTCCGGCGGATGACCGCGACCATCCTTCAGGTGGCAACTCTGGCATGCACGGGCGTTGAAGAGCGGTCCGAGCCCGTCGGAGGCCTGGGTGGAAGAGGGGGGCGGAACCCAGAGCTTCTTGAAAAGCGCATTGCCGAGTTTGAAGGTCTGCTCTTCCTCGAAGCTGAGGTTTGCGGAAAAATGCGAGAAAGCGTCGCCATTGACGATGGCGCGACTGGTCGCCGCCCCGCCTGCCATCGGCTCGAACTGTTCGGGTTTGGTGAAATCCGTCGTGAACTTGGTGACGGCCTCGACGCGCCTCCGGTCCTTGGGGTTGAGATCTGTTCGCGTGGTCGGGAAGCGGGCGTCGCCGCCGGTCGCGATCAACGGAGTGAGAACGAGCGCGCCCGAAATAACCGGCAGCAGGAAGATGAGGGACCTGGACGCTCTCATGGATCACCGGGCCGCGCACCGAAACCGGAGGCGGCCCGCCTTTTCAACTCTTATTTGAAGACGGCGTCAGGATTGTCGAGGCTGTCGGAACCTTCGAGCTCGACCGTGCCGAGGTCGAGTGCGGCGACGACGCGCTCGATCGTCTTGGTCTGGTCGATCAGGCCGTCGATCGCTTTCTGGACGACCGCATTGCCCTGCGAATTGCCCTCGCCGATCATCTGGTCATAGGCCTCGATCTTCTTGGCACGGTCGGCCATGGCGTTCATGGCGGCAAGCGTCGCATCGAGCTTGCCCTTCATTTCCGTGTCAAGCGCCTTGTCCTTGGCAGCAACCAGTTCGGAGAGCGAAGGACCATTCATCTTGGTGCCGTCGACACGGACATATTCGCCGGTATAGGCCGACTTGATGCCGATCGCATCGTTCAGATGCGAGGCATAGGTATTGTCCGAGAAGCAGTCATGCTCTTCTTCCGGATCGTGGAGAAGCAGGCCGAGCTTCATACGCTCGCCGGCGAGTTCGCCATAGGAGAGCGAACCCATGCCGGTCAGGATTGCGGTAAGTCCAGCCTTGGGATCTGCCTCGACATGCTTGGTGGCCTCGCCGTCCGGACCCCAGGCTTTCACCATGTCGCCGAGGTCGGAGACGAGCAGTGTCGATGCAGCCTTGAGATAGGCAGCGCGACGGTCGCAATTGCCGTGGGTGCAGTTGGCCTTGTCGTAATCGGTATAGGGACGCTCGCCGGCGCCTGCCCCGGTGCCGTTGAGGTCCTGGCCCCAGAGGAGGAACTCGATGGCGTGGTAGCCGGTCGCGACATTCGCCTCGATCTCGCCGGCCTCGTGCAGGCCCTGGATCGTCTCGGGCGTGATGTTGGTGGCGTCGAACTCTTCGCCGTTGATCTTGATCTTCGGATTGGCGATCACATTGGCGGTGTAGAGTTCGTTTTCATCGCTCTCAGTGCCGTAGGAGGCGTCGACGTAGTCGATCAGACCTTCATCCAGCGGCCAGGCATTCACCTTGCCTTCCCACTCATCGACGATTGGATTGCCGAAACGATAGACTTCCGTCTGCTGGTAGGGAATGCGGGCAGCGATCCACGCATCCTTGGCGGCCTTGAGGGTCTCCTGGCTCGGTTTGGCGATCAGCGCATCGATCGCCTTGTCGAGGGCCTGTGCAGTTCTCAGCGAGTCTTCGTATTTCGCGTGTGCGAGTTCGGCATAGTGTTTTACAACGGATGTGGAATCGGCCGCCTGGGCAGGCGTAACGGTGAACGCCGCAGAGGTGGTGAGAAGCGCCAGCGCGGCGCCGAAAACGGTCTTGCGGATCATGTCCCTCTCCTTCACGGCTCAGATCTCCTAGCCGTTATGGGCTACATCGCGCAAATGGAAACTGGTGTCAAACAATCTAGTTTAGAATGGTTTGAAAGTCGAACCCGGCTTTGACTTTGATCAAATCCCGATCAAACCTTGCGTTGCATCCGGCAGAAAAAGAACCCGTCCGTATCGGTACTTGCGGGGGTCAAGGTGACGGTAAGTGCATCCTTGAAGCGCGGCGGCGGGGCGTCTTGTCCGAAGAACTGGCTCCATTGCTGAGCAGCCGGCACGATCGAAAAATCCGGATTTTCGGCGCAGAAGCGCGAGACCTGCGTGTCGTTCTCCTCCGGCAGGATGGAACAGGTGACGTAAAGAAGTGCTCCGCCGGGCTTCACAAAGGTTGCGGCTTCCGAAAGTGCCTCCTGTTGCTGGGCGATGCGCTCATCAAGGTTTTTGGGCGTCAGCCGCCATTTCGTGTCCGGCCGGCGGCGCCAAGTGCCGGTGCCGGTGCAGGGCGCGTCAACCAGCACGGCGTCCAGCTTGCCCTTCAGCGGATCAAGCTGGCGAGCATCATCATGAACCTGCACATTGCGGGTGCCGGCGCGGCGCAGCCGTTCGATGATCGGGGCCAGCCGCTTTCGGTCGGTGTCGTAGGCGTGAATCTGGCCCTTGTTGTGCATGGCAGCCGCCATGGCAAGCGTCTTTCCGCCGCCGCCCGCGCAATAGTCGAGCACCTGATCATGCTCGCCGGCCTGTACGAGGTCGGCGACGATCTGCGATCCCTCGTCCTGCACTTCGAACCAGCCCTTCTGGAACGAAAGCTCGGCGGTCACGTTCGGCAGGCGGACCGCTCCTTCGCCGGCGGCGATGCGGATGCCGTTGCGGGCGATGCGCGACGGTTTCGCGCCTGAGCGTTCCAGCGCCTTGACGACCTTCTCCCGGGACGCCTTCAAGGTGTTGGCGCGAAGATCGAGGGTCGGCCGGCCGGCCAGCGCCTTGGCTTCGACAAGCCAGTCTTCGCCGAAATTGGCTTCGAAGGACGGCTGGATCCAGTCCGGGATGTCGCCCTGCACATGCAGCGGCGCATCATCGAGATTACGGGAGGCAAGGGCCGAAAGGTTCGCCTCGGTCAGGGCCGGCGGCGCAAAGCGGTCATCGGCGAACTCGGCCTGGAGTGCCTCGAGCGTGAGGCCCCATTGTCGGATGAGGACTGCGTAAGCGAGCGCGGTCGGACTCTCGTCCCCCATGAGCCAGGCATGCGAAAGCCGCATGCGGAGCGCGTCATAGACGATATTGCCGATTGCGGCACGATCGCCGGATCCGGCGAAACGGTGCGCAAGGCCCCAGTCCTTGAGAGCATCGGCGACAGGGCGCTTTCGCGTCTCAATGTCGGCCAGCACCTCTATGGCCCCGGCCACTCGCCCGCCCAATCGCATCTCGTTCTCCGTTCCGGTTAGACCCGCATGATAGGGCTCGTAACCGCGATTGGCCGGAAGGGCAAGAGCCAGGTTAATACCTTAACCGTCGATGTCCTTGAGACCCTTGCCCGGGATCTTTTGGTTATCGGCGGTGATAATCTGGTAACAGACCTGCGCCGTGCCGGAGCGGACCATGCCGATGTTCTGCGCGGCGGCTTTGGAGACATCGATCACGCGGCCGCGAATGAAAGGTCCGCGGTCGTTGATGCGGACGATAACGCTCTTGCCGTTGCGTTTGTTGGTGACCTTCACCTTGGTGCCGAAAGGCAGCGAGCGGTGGGCTGCGGTCAATTTCGAAGGATTCATCCGTTCACCGGATGCCGTCTTGGAAGTCAGAGCGTACCAGGATGCGTGACCACATCCGGGCGCAGCGTTAGCCTCTGCGGAGCCAAGGAGTGCAAAAGCAGCAGTGGCAGCCGCGGCGCAAATCGAGCGTCGAATTTTCTTCAAGTTCGTCGTCCCCGTCGTTTGTCCCTGCACGTTGCGTGCAAAATGGCTAAGCGGGGCGAAAAATGGCGGAAAAGTGGGCTTTTGGATCACGGAATATTACAGGATGTAACATTCGTGATTATATTGCAGTCGATCTTTTTAAGAAGCCAGCTAAGCTTTTATGGAAGAAAACATTTAAAAACAGGGGGAAAACGGAATGGCATTCCCGGAAGAATCATGCTGCTGACTTGATCACGAAAATCGCAGAAAAAATTTATCGTAACACGCGATTCCTTGCCTCATTCAGGCAAATTTTATGGCCTTGCGCCACATATCTTAAAAAAGAATAACCAGCTTTTCCGGTAAGGATGGAAATTTCAACCGTTTTAAGATGGGAAAATTATCCTCTCCAACGTCCGGTGGACCACATTTCGGCCAGCGACACGCGGTAATTGGGAAAGCGGAATTCAAAGCCCGCGGCACGGATCTTGGCATTCGAGACGCGCTTGTTGGCGCCGTAGAACGAGCGTGCCATGGGCGTCATTTCGGCGGTTTCGAAATCCTGTTCCGCGGGCGGTTCTACACCCATCAGCCGGGCAGCTTCGACGATGACATCCTGGGCCGGGCCGGGCTCGTCATCGGTGACATTATATATGCCGTCCATCTTGCGCTTTGCGAGAAAGAGCGCGGCGCCACCGATATCCTCGACGCGGATGCGATTGAAGACCTGATCCTTTTTGACGATGCGCCGCGCCGTACCGCGTTCGAGGTTGGCGAAGGCGTTACGACCGGGGCCATAGATGCCGGAAAGGCGCAGGATAGCGACCGGCACGCCGGCGGCCTCTCCCTCGGCAGTCCAGGCCTCCTCGGTATCGACCCGTTCGATCGAACGACCCAGGATCGGGCTGCCGGGAGTCTCTTCCGTCACCCAGTCACCGCCGTGATCGCCATAGACGCCGACAGTGGAGAGATAGCCGATCCATGCGAGCCTGGGGCAGAGTTCGGCGAGCCTGCCCTTCATGAGCTTCAGCAGCGGGTCGCCCTCAGAGCCCGGCGGGACGGATTGCACGAGATGCGTGACTTGCTTCAGTTCGGCCAGCAGTTCATCGCCGAACGGGCCGCCGTCGAAGATGAAGGCCCGGATATCCTTGGAGGAGAGCTCTGCCACTTTCTCGGCGGTCCTGGCGGTGCCGGAGACCTTGGCGCCATCTCTTTTGAATTCCTCGGCGATCGCCTGGCCGGAATAACCGCATCCGAAGATCATCACCTGCATCAGCCTGCTCCCGCCAATCGCCACTCTTCCAACACGTCCGGGTCTTCCTCGATTCGGCGCGTTTGCGCAAACCGTGCAAAATCCCCATCCGGCATCAGCCGTCTCAGGGCCCATATAGCCATGCCGCGCACCACGGGCGAGGGGTCGCCCGAAAGTTCGCGACATCGGGCGATGAGGCTGGCGTCGCCGGAATTGCCGGCGGCGATCAGCACGTTGCGGATGAAGCGGTCGCGACCGATGCGTTTCACCGGCGAACCGCTAAAAAAGGTGCGGAACGTGGCGTCGTCCAGCGTCAGCAGGAAGGCGATGGAGGGCTCCTTCAAGTCCTCGCGGGCCTTCAGCTTCATCTCGGAGGCGCTTGCCGCGAACTTGTTCCATGGGCAGGCGGCAAGACAGTCATCGCAGCCATAGACGCGATTGCCGATCAGCGGCCGGAATTCCGGGGCGATCGGCCCCTTGTGCTCGATCGTGAGATAGGAGATGCAGCGGCGCGCATCGAGCCGGTAGGGTGCCGGGAAAGCCGCCGTCGGGCAGGCATCGAGACAGGCGCGGCAGGAGCCGCAATGATCCGTCTCCGGCTCGTCCATGATGAGTTCAGCGGTGGTGAATAGGCTGCCGAGGAAAAGCCAGGAACCATGGGTTCGGCTGACGAGATTGGTATGCTTGCCCTGCCAGCCGAGACCGGCCGCCTCCGCCAGCGGTTTTTCCATGACGGGCGCCGTGTCGACGAACACCTTCACGTCTTCCCCGGCGCGGGCGGCGAAACGGGTGGCAATCTCCTTCAGCCGGCCCTTGATGAGGTCGTGATAGTCGCGGTTGCGGGCATAGACCGAGATCGCCGCCTTGTCCGGTCTGTCGAGAATTCCGCGCGGATCTTCATCCGGGCCGTAATTCAGCCCGAACATGATGATGGACCGGACCTCCGACCACAGCACTTTCGGATCGGCGCGGCGCAGCCTGGTCTCGGCCATCCAGTCCATCGTGCCATGGTGGCCTTCGGCAAGGAAAACCTCAAGCCGCTCCGGCGCCCGCGGAATGCTGTCGGGTCCCGTGACACGGCAGAGATCGAAGCCCTGGCTTTTCGCCTCCGCGTGAAGGAAGGCGGTCAGCTTCTCCCGCCGTCGCAGCGCTTTTTCAGCCTCTCGGTTATCGTCAGAAATCAAGGTCCGCATAATGGGATACCGGGGTCAGTCCGCGGATGCGCTCGGCGAGCAGCGGCCGGAAAGAAGGGCGCGATTTCAGCCGCTGATACCATTCCTTGGCGACCGGCGTATCCGACCAGTCAATTTCACCAAGATAGTCTAGCACGGAAATGCAGGCAGCGGCCGCGAGATCCGCATAGCTCAGGCGGTCCCCCGCAAGCCAGGGGCGCGAACCGGCAAGCCAGGAGAGATATTTCATGTGCTGGCGGATATTGGCGCGGGATGTACGCAACACCTTCGAATCCGGCGCACCGCCGCCGTGGGCCGCGCTCATCTGCAGCTTGTAGATGCGTTCGCGGCTCAGCGGCCTCGTCACGTCCTGTTCCATCTTCTGCAGGAACCATTCGGTAAGGCGGCGGATTTCGGCGCGCTGCCACGGATCTTCGGCAAGCAGTCGCCGGTCGCGCTTCAGGACGCCATGCGTCTCATCGAGAAATTCCATGAGCACGGAAGGGCCACAAAGTACCCGCATGCTGTCGTCCACATAGACGGGAAGCGTGCCCGCCGGATTGAGTGTCAGGAATTCACGGCGCTTTTCCCAGGGCTGCTCTTCGACCAGATCCGCCTGGAAACCGTATTCGGCAAGGATCAGCCGAACGAAGCGGGAGGCCGTAGACATGGGGTGATGATAGAGGGTGGGCATGGATACTTGAACTTCACGAATAGTGTATAGGGAGGTTATGGTCGCTTCGCGCGCCCGCCTGACATATGGCAGCTATATGGATTTGGTAGGGCCAACACAAGCAACGGCTCATAGAGTACCTCAAACTGCCCTCATCTGCTCAATAAAGGATTAAGAATGGCGGATCAGTCCATTATCAGCGCCCTCGTTCTTGGCTTGATCGAGGGGCTTACGGAGTTTCTTCCCGTTTCATCAACCGCTCATGTTCTGCTCGCCGGCCACTTTCTTGGATTTCAATCGCCTGGGAACACCTTCGCAGTGCTGATTCAGCTCGGCGCAATCCTGGCGATTCTGCTCGTCTACGCCGGCAAGCTGCTGGAAATCGCGATGGATATTCCGACGAGCCGCAAGGCCAGGCATTTCGTCGTGACGGTGTTGATCGCTTTTCTGCCCGCGGCGGTCATCGGGGCGCTCGCACATGACTTCATCAAGACCGTGCTGTTCGAGACGCCGATGCTGATCTGTATTGTGCTGATTCTCGGCGGCTTTGTGCTTCTTGCCGTCGACAGGATGAAGTTCCAGCCGAAATATCACGACATAATGGACTACCCCTGGCCACTCGCACTCAAGATCGGCTTCTTTCAATGCCTCGCGATGGTTCCCGGCACGTCTCGCTCGGGAGCGACGATCGTCGGCGCATTGCTGATGGGGGCCGATAAACGCTCGGCTGCGGAATTCTCCTTCTTTCTCGCCATGCCGACCATGCTCGGGGCCTTCGTGCTCGACCTATACAAGAATCGCGACATCCTGAGCTTCGATGACGGCGCCGTCATTGCGATCGGCTTCGTCGCGGCGTTCGTCACTGCGATTTTCGTGGTGCGCTCGCTGCTCGATTTCGTCTCGAGCCGCGGTTATGCGTTCTTCGCCTACTGGCGGATCATCATCGGCGCTACCGGTCTTCTGGCTCTCGTCATGCTTGGTTAAGGCCTAACGGCGGCGCCGGTTATAAAGGAAGAAATCGTAGCCGGCCGCCGCAAGGGTGATGAAGAAAAGAAAGCCCAGATCGACGCGAGGCACGCGCCAGAAAAGAACGCCGACAAAGCCGGCGAGAATCAAAAATGCAATGAGTTGCAAGAGGCGATCCCTCATTCAAGTATCCTTCATTGCTACGGTCCTGCCGTCTCTGGGCGTCCCGCTCCATGCCGACCGAGGAAATTCCGTTCATCGTCCATAGACAGCCTCCGGGAGATAGAACACGATCTGCGGAAAAAGGTACATGAGCGTCATGCAGATGAAGACCATCAGCACGAATGGCAGTACGCCGTTGAATATCTGTGTCAGCCGCACCTCCGGCGGCGCGATCCCCTTGAGATAATAGGCTGACATCGCCATGGGCGGTGTCAGGAACGAAGTCTGCAGATTGAGCGCTACCAAAATGCCGAAGAAAAGCGGGTCGATGTTGAACAGGCTGAGCAGCGGCAGGAAGATGGGAACGAAGATGATGATGATCTCCGACCATTCCAGCGGCCATCCCAAGAGAAAGATGATGAGCTGCGCCAGGAGCAGGAATTGGAACGGAGTCAGGTCGAGTCCCCGCACGAATTCCGATATGACCTGCTCCCCTCCGAGATAGGAAAATACGGAAGAGAAGGTATAGGATCCGACGAACAGCCAGCAGACCATCGCGGTCGTCCGGACCGTAAGGTAGACGCTCTGGCGCATTCTTTCCCACGTGAATGCCCGATACCCGATGGCGAGCACGATACCGCCCAGCGCGCCGATGGAAGCAGCCTCGGTCGGGGTTGCCAGCCCGAAAAGGATCGAACCCAACACGGCGAGGATGAGGAAAGCGAGTGGGAAAAAGGAGGTCGCGATCATCACCATGACCCGTCCAAGGGGTACGTCGGGCACCTCCTCTGCGGTCGGTCGTGGTGCCACGCTCGGCTGAAGAATCGAGCGCCCGACCACGTAAATGAGATAAAGCCCCACAAGCGTGAAGCCCGGCAGCAGCGCCGCGGAATAGAGCCGCACGATCGAGACCCCTGATGCTGCGGCATAGACGATCAGCATGATCGAAGGGGGGATCAGGATACCAAGCGTTCCGCCGGCGCAAATGATCCCGGAGGCGAAGGACTTGTCGTAACGCGCCTTCAGCATGGCCGGCAATGCAAGCAAGCCCATCAGTGTGACGACGGCGCCGACGATGCCTGTCGCCGTCGCAAAAAGCGCGCAGGTAATAAGCGCCGCGACCCCCATCGATCCCGGCACATTCTTCGAAGCGATATTGAGAGTGTTGAAAAGCCTGTCGACGATATTCGCGCGTTCGACGATATAGCCCATGAACAGAAAGAGCGGGATGGCGGTCAGGACGTCGTTCGCCATCACCGTATAGGTCTGGTTGACGAAGAGGTCGAAGATGCGATTGTTGAAGAAGCCTTCGACCCAAAGCCTGATGCTTTCCCCCCAGCCGGCACTTTCATCGAGCCGGTTATAGGCCCGCCACATGCGGTTCGGATCGTAATACGCGTAATAGCCGAAGCCGATGCCCAGGGCCATCAGGTTGAAGGCGATCGGAAAGCCGAGAAAAACGATAAAGATGAACAGGCCAAGCATGAGCAGCGCGACTTGTGGATCGGTCATGCCTGATCTCCTGAAAGCTCGGCCTGCTTTTCCTTGATGAGTAGAATTTCTGTCTCCTCGACATCGTCGGCAGCCGGCATCCAGTCCCCGGTGCGAATGCAATGGATGCAGCGAAGGACTTGTGCGATCCCTTGAATGAAGAGCAGAAGTCCGGCCGCCACCATGACGGTCTTGAACTGGTAGATCGGAATGCCGGCCGGGCTGTTGACGCTGACCTCGCCGTAGCTCCACGATCTCGACGCATATTTCCAACCCGAGAAGATCAGGGCCGTTATGCCCGGGAAGAAGAAGAGAAAGTACAGGATGAGATCGACGATCGCCTGTGTTCTCGGCTTCCACAGGCGATAGAGGAAGTCACCGCGAACATGCCCGCCGCGGGAAAGCGTATAGGCGCCGCCCATCATGAAGAGCGTTCCATACATGATGAAGGATACATCCAGTGCCCAGGGAGTCGGACGTCCGACAATGTAGCGGACAAAAACCTCGTAACTCGTGCCGAACGTCATGAGCACGATGAGCCAGGCAAATGCCTTGCCGAACCAAGCCGACGTTGCATCGGCGAACCGGATGAATGCCCGCATGAATGACGTTTTCCCATTTGCGTGAGGGCGGCAGGAGCGGAAAGCTCCTGCCGTTTGGCACTGCGCCGGCTACCGTCAGAGGTTTATCTTGCCCGGGAAATAGTGATTGTACGCTAGGGCATAATCGGGGGATGCCATGAGCTCGAAAAAGGTGACGCGGTCGACCCATGCCCGCTGGCTGTCAAGCACCCGCTTCATGAACTCGTCCTTTTCGAGTTCAACGATCAGGTCGTCCCAGGCCTTGATCTCGGCATCGAGGATTTCCTTGGACGTCCGGTGCAGGTTCACCTGATGCTCGTCCCGAAGCTTCAGCAGGTCGGCCGAATAATTATCCATGGCCGAAGCCGTGTTGGCCGTTGACGCGGCCTCGACGGCATAGCGGGCAATTGCCTGCAGATCCGGCGGCAGGTCCTCGTAGAAATCTTTGTTGAACAGGAATTCGAAGCTCTCCGATGCCTGATGATAGGACGACAGATAGTAGTGCTTGGCTACGTCCTGCGCACCGAAGCGGATGTCCGACGAGGGGTTGTTGAACTCGAAAGCATCGATGACACCACGCTCCATGGCAGGCACGATTTCGCCGCCCGGCAATTGCGCCACGGACATGCCCATTGCCTGCATCAGGTCCGCGGCCAGACCAACTGTACGGTATTTGAAGCCGTTGACGTCGGCGACCGTATTGACTTCCTTCTTGAACCAGCCGAAGGGCTGGGCGAACATCGGGAAGCCGAGGAAGCCCACGACATCGAGTTTCAGGATGTCCTGCTGGAGCTCGCGATAGAATTCTGCGCCGCCGCCGGCATAGAACCACGACAGCATTGTCGTGGCCGAGCCGCCGAAAACCGGCCCGGTACCGAACAGGGAAGCGCCCTTGTGTTTGCCGTACCAGTAAGCGCAGACGGAATGGGCCGCATCGATGACCCCGTCGTGGCAGGCATCGAGCACCTGGAAGGCGCCAACCACGGAGCCTGCCGGCAGAAGATCGATCTTCAATCTGCCTGCGGACATGGCTTCGACGCGCTCCACGTATTGGCGCGCGAAGTCCATCCAGATATCCGATGCCGGCCAGGAGGTCTGCATCTTCATCACGATCGGGGATTGTGCAAGAACCGCGGGTGCTGCCAAACTACCCGCCGCAACCCCACTTGCGGTTGCGCCTATTTTCAGGAAAGACCGGCGCGTCGGCGCCTTCTTTTCGTGCGTGTCCATTGATTTCTCCTCCCGGTTGGGCAGGCCATTGCCCTTCTCCCAGAAGAAGTATTCAGGAAAAACACAGACAACTCAATACAGGCGTGCAACATTTTGCCATCAAACGATCGTTGATTGCGTGTAAAGATGAGCGCTGTGCAATCGGAAAGATTATTGGAGGGCGGGCTGGACCGATGCCGTGCTGCACGGATCGACGCCATAGGCCGGCGTGCATTCGATTTTGCCGGCTGCGCCAGTCCTCGGGGCCATGAACGAACCCGCGAGAATGATCAGTGCTGCGCACGCAAAAAAGAGCGCGATGGGCTTGCCCATGGAGAAACGCCTTTCGGAAGAGGATTTGATCGTCACGGTTGAGTATCTATCTCGGCAGGAGCTTTATTGCTCGCATTCGATAAATTCAATAAAGGATTTTGCTGAACCCGCCGTTAACGCGACTGCTTCGGTGACTGCGGCGTTTGTGCCACAGATCATGCCTGAAAGATAAGCGGAAACAAGGGCATGCCCGCTTTTTGAGCGAACAGGGAGCTGTTCCGGCGAGGCAAAGTGTTGGCTAATTTAGTAAAAATATCAGGCGGCCCGGCCGGAGCGTGTGTACTGGCCCTGCGGCCTGTACTGCACCAGATAGGAAGGCAGGATCGATGTGGCGAGAGTCGGGCGGATGCCGATGGCTTCGAGCGTGCGCCCTTCCTTCACGGCGGCATCGGAAACCACGTTGTCCACCTTCAGAAGCTTCACCTGGTCGGGCGTGATCGGCGGCTGCACGAAGGGGATGAGCGAGGCGATGCTGCCGATCAGCGACGCGATGCCGGAGGGCAGTGAAACCAGCCTGTTCTGCCGATTCGTGATGCGCAGCATCGTCTCGAGACATTGACGGAAGGTCATGACTTCCGGACCGCCAAGCTCGTAGATCTTGCCTGGGGCGATCGCACCGTCGACGGAACGGGCGACGGTTTCGGCGACATCCTCGACATAGACCGGCTGGAATTTCGTGTTGCCGCCGCCGACAAGCGGGAGGGCAGGGAAAATCCGCGCCATGGCGGCGAATTTGTTGAAGAAGCTGTCTTCCGGACCGAACATGATCGACGGGCGCAGGATCACCGCATCCGGCAGCAGCGAGAAGATCATCGCTTCTGCGCGGCCTTTGGTGCGGGCATAGGACGACTGCGAGTTCGGGTCGGCGCCGATTGCGGAAATATGGGTGAGCTTGGCACCTGCGGCGCGGGTCGCTTCGGCAACCGAACGGGCACCGAAGTCCTGCACGGCGTCGAACGTATTGCGGCCGGTCTCAAACATGATGCCGACGCAGTTCACGACATGGGAAGCACCTTCGACCGCCCGGGAAACAGACTGGCGATAGCGAAGGTTGGCCTGGACGAGGGAGATCTGCCCGACATAACCGGCCGGCAGCAGGAAGCCTGCGAGATCCGGGCGGCGTACGGCCACCCGCACTCGATAACCCCGTTTTGCGAGCGTCCGCACTACATGCCGCCCGACAAAACCCGATCCTCCGAAAACGGTAACGAGTGGCGGAAGATTGTTGATGGTCATGGCATGCTCCGGGAGCCGATTGGGAAGTTGAGAGCTGTTTAGCCGAATCGTGACGCGGGTGGAAGTGTCTCGCTGCCGCACCTGCGATTGTTGTCCTCTCTTTAAATGCCTTCCACGACGACCATTTCCGCATCTGCAACTTCCTGGCGGATTTTCGCGGCGATCTGATATTCGGGCGAGTTGTAGCAGTCGACGGCGGCCTGCATCGAGGGAAACTCGATCACCACGTTGCGGGCGCGCGCCTTGCCTTCCAGCTCGGTGAAGGCGCCGCCGCGGGCAAGGAAGTTAGCGCCGTATTTGTCGAAGGCGACCTTGGCGGCTGCCACATAATCCTTGTACCGTTCCGGGTCTCGGATATCGACGCGGGCGATCCAGTATCCCTTGGCCATGAAATCTCCTCCAATGCGCATTTCGATATGCTGACTTCAGGCAAATCCTCGGGCAAGTCAATATGAAGAGCACCGCACGATATCTGGCTCCGGCCGCCTCCGCCGCCCTCTGGCTGCTTGCGGGCTCGGCCCCTGCACATGCGGCAGCGGCTGCCTGCGGGGCGGAAATCCATGCGGCCTTGGATGCACCGGCTTCGACGGCTTCGAAGCCGGTCGAGATCATCTGCAATCTGAAACTCGCCGGGACCGACGTCATCACCATGCCGATCGCCTTTTCAGGCGGCGCCGCCTCGGACGTGACGCTCGATTGCGACGGCGCGACGCTTGACGGGACAGCGGCGAAAGCGCGAACCCTGCTCATCCGGTCCTTGCGCAAGCAGGGTGGCGGCTGGGACGTGCCGCGGAATATCCGTATCCGCAACTGCATCATCAAGGGTGACGTGCGCATCCAGGGTCTTGGGCGAAACGGAGAGGCGGAGGGTGTGCGTCTGTCGTCCCTGCAGACCGGACATACCGAAAGAGCACAGGCTGCGGCGCCAAGTGGAATAACGTTCGACAACGTCACCTTCGTGGGAAATGGCACCATCCCGCTCTATGCGGCGCCGGGTGTCACGGGGATGGCGGTCGAGAATTCCCGCTTCACAGGCAGCGCGTCCGCGACGGCGATCTATCTCGATGCGGAATCGGCTCGCAACCGCATCGTCGGCAACACGTTCGATATCCGCACCACCCGGCGAGAGATGATCGCGGTCGACGGTTCGGCGGAAAACCGGATCGATCAGAACACGTTCGAGAACCCGATCAAGGGCGGCATCTTCCTTTACCGCAATTGCGGCGAGGGCGGCACGATCCGCCACCAGGCGCCGGAACACAACGTGATTGCCAGAAACACGTTCCGCTACGTGAATTTCTGGGCGGCACGGCCGGCGGTCTGGCTCGGCAGCCGGCAGGGCTCACGCTCATATTGTTTCTCGCGGCCGGACCGTCCGTTCGGCAGCAGTCTCAGCGCCCTCGACCATGCGCAATACAATACTGTTACCGGCAACCGCCTGCCGGGCGGTAGCCCGCAGCTGATCGTCGATCACGACGAACACAATACGGTTTCGGACAATCGTTAGAGGACGCTCTGCATCTCGGTGAGAATGGCTTCGGCCGCGGCCTTCGGGTCCGGTGCCTTGACGATCGGCCGGGCGACGACGAGATGGCTCGATCCGGCGCGAAGCGCATCGGCCGGCGTCATCACCCGCTTCTGGTCGCCGACGTCCGAACCGGCAGGCCGGATGCCGGGTGTCACGACCGCCATGGTGGTACCGACGATCTTGCGCACGGCAGAGGCTTCTTCCGCCGAGCAGACGATACCGCCCATGCCCGCGGCAAGCGCCTGTTCGGCCCGGCGCAGCACCAGCGTATGCGGGTCATATTCGTAGCCGGCATCCGTCAGGTCCGCCTCGTCCATCGAGGTCAGGACGGTGACGGCAAGCAGGCAGAGATCGGAGCCTTTCGCTGCCGCGACGGCGGCGCGCATCGCCTTCGGATAGGCATGCAGGGTCAGCATCGTGACGCCCATCTTGACGATGTTCTCGACACCCTTCGCCACCGTGTTGTCGATGTCGAGCAGCTTCATGTCGAGGAAGACCTGTTTGCCGTCCTTGATGAGATCGCTGGCGAATTCGAGGCCGCCGGCAAAGGCGAGCTGGTAGCCGATCTTGTAGAAGGAGACCGCGTCGCCGAGCGTGGCGACCATTTTCTCCGCCTCGGCAGTTGTGGGGATGTCGAGGCCGACGATCAGACGGTCACGCGCATTCATGCCCTGATTCCTTCCCATGTCTCGATGGGTGTCCACTCGCATGAGACAGCTCGATCCGCAAGTCCGAAACAGAAGAGATTTCCGCCGCCTGGCGGCTGGTCGCGATCGCGACCGATCGGCCTGCCGGCCAGATAGCATTTCAGCAGCGTCCCGACGCCGCCATGGCCCACGAACGCGATGGGCATTTTGGGATCGTGATCGGCAAGGATACGGTTGACGGCGGAGACGATGCGAGCCTGCGCGTCGACGGCGCGTTCCCAGCCCTTGAAGCTCTGATCCGGGTGGGCGAAAAACCAGTCGGCCGCCTTCTCGAATTCTGATGGCGGCAGGAAACCGGTCGCCGAACGGTCGTTCTCATGCGTGTCATGCGCGGTTTCGACTGCGATACCGGAAGCCGTAGCGAGAATTTCGGCCGTTTCGATCGCCTTCGTTTCATCGCTGGAGATGATCCGCCCGAGTTTCCTTGCCCATCCGGAACGTGAGGCCTGTTCGGCACGCGCCCGGCCCACCTCCGACAATCCCCATTGCGGCACAGGCACATCCGGATCGATCCTGATCTGCGGGTGGGTGATGTAGAGGCCGAATGTCATGGACGGCTATAGGTCCAGAGCTGGGCCGGCGGAATGTTGCGGACCACGAAATCGTAATGTCTGATCCGGTAGCGATCCGGGTTCGCGATGATCGGTGAGACGGGACCGTAGGTGATCTGCATGACCGGCCGGCCGGCGGGAATGCGGCCGAGAAGATCTTCCAGAAGCGCGATACGGCGCTCCATGGGGAAGCTCAGGAGCGGGATCGCAGAGACAACGCTGTCGAAGGTTTTGTCCTTCCAGGCGCCGAGCGTGCGTTCGAGATCGAAGGCGTCGCCGTTGATGAAGTTCACGCCCGAAAACGTGCGAACCAGATGCTGGTAGAAATCGGTCGAATATTCGATCGAAACGAGATTCTCCGGCGCAATGCCACGCTTCAGGATCGCCTTGGTGATGATGCCGGTGCCAGGCCCGAGTTCGAGGACCGGCAGGCAGGATGTCGTATCGACGATGCTTGCCATACGCCCGGCGGTGATGGAAGAGGTGGGGCAGATCGCGCCGACCCTTTTCGGGCCATCTATCCAGCCCTTGAAGAACCGGATTTCCTCGTCGAACTTGCGGCCAAGCCGTTCCTTCAGGCGCAATTCCATGGATATGTCCTCTCCCTTTCGGCCCCTATGTGGACCCGCATGCCGCAAAAGCAAGAGAAAATGTCGCAGCGGGCAAAAACCAAGAAAAAGGCGGCTGGAGTTTTCCAGCCGCCCGAATGATCAGACGCGCATCGGCATCAGCACATAGAGTGCGTCATCCCCCGCCGTGTCGCGCACCAGCGTTGGCGACCCCGCATCCGCCAGCATGAAGATTGCATCTTCGCCGGAAAGCTGCGCCGTGATGTCGAGCAGGTACTTGGCGTTGAAGCCGATCTCCATCGGGTCGCTGTCGTAGCCGACGGCGACTTCTTCCGTAGCACTGCCGGAATCCGGGTTGTTGACAGTCAAGAGGAGCTGGCCGTCCGTGAGCGACAGTTTGACCGCCCGGCCTCGTTCAGAGGAAATGGTCGAGACGCGGTCTACGGCCTTGGTGAAGCTCTCGCAATCGACGCGCATTTCCTTATCGTTGCCGGTCGGAATGACGCGCTGATAATCCGGGAAAGTGCCGTCGATCAGTTTCGAAGTCATCACGATCGTACCGATCGTCAGGCGGATCTTGGCATCCGACAGTTCAACGGTGACGATTGTTTCCGGGTCCTCGACCAGCTTCTGCAGTTCGCCGACCGTCTTGCGCGGAATGATGATGCCCGGCATGCCTTCGGAGCCGGACGGTGCCTGGACATCGGCGCGGGCGAGGCGGTGCCCGTCGGTGGCGACGGCGCGAAGCTTCAGGTCACCGCCGGCTTCGATCGTGTGGAAGAAGATGCCGTTCAGATAATAGCGGGTCTCCTCGGTGGAGATCGCGAACTGCGTGCGATCGATCAGCATCTTCAGATCGCTCGCCTTCAGTTTGAAGGTATGCGTGAAACTGCCGGCGGTCAGATCCGGAAAATCTGATTCCGGCAGGCACTGCAGCGAGAATTTCGACCGGCCGGACTGCACGGTCATCGAGCCGCCGTCTGGTGTGGTGGCAAGCAGCACTTCGGAGCCGTCGGGCAGCTTGCGGACGATTTCGTAAAGCAGATGCGCGGGAACCGTCGTCGCACCGGCATTCTCGACCATGGCCGGCACGGCTTCGGTGATTTCCAGATCGAGATCGGTCGCCTTAAGATCCAGGCTATTGCCGGAAGCGCGCATCAGCACGTTGGAAAGGATCGGGATCGTGTTCCGCCGCTCGACCACACGATGCACGTGGTTCAGCGACTTTAAGAGGTTGGACCGCTCAAGAGTAATACGCATGGACGCTATCGCTTTCGACCGTGGCGATCCGGCTTGCGCCGGACCTCCTGATATTCTGCCGGCTGAGTGCCAGCCTGATGATGTGGACGGGCAAAATGGCAGAGATCGGCGGCGAAAAGCAAGAGGTTAACGAGATGTCATTGCGGCATTTCCACCTTGCCGCCTGCCCTGCACACAGAAAACTTGGCTCGCCTTTACTTGCCGAAGCGGGTCGGCTTCATCATAAAGAACCTCCATGTCCACGAACCTTGCCTGATGCCCTGTGACCGATGACCTGAAAAACCAGCGCGGCTATCGCGTCGCCAATACGTTCGTGCCCGCCCGGCCTCTGGAGCCGGCGCTCTATCTGGTCGCGACCCCGATCGGCAATCTCGGCGATATGACGCTGCGGGCTCTGGAAACATTGGCCGGCGTCGATGTTCTCGCCTGCGAGGATACCCGTGTCACCCGCGTACTGCTCGATCGTTATGGCATCGTCAACAGGCCTTTCGCCTATCATGAGCACAACGCCGATGAGGCGGGGCCGAAACTGCTTGCCGCCCTGGAGGAGGGAAAATCCGTGGCGCTCGTCTCCGATGCCGGGACGCCGCTCGTCTCCGATCCCGGCTACCGGCTGGCGCAGATGGCGATCGAGGCAGGCCGCAAGGTGGTGCCGATCCCCGGCGCGTCCGCGCCGCTCGCCGCACTTGTCGGCTCCGGCATGCCGTCCGATGCTTTCCTGTTCGCCGGCTTCCTGCCGGTCAAGGACAAGGGCCGGCGAGACCGGCTGGCGGAGCTTTCGAAAGTGCCGGCGACGCTGATCTTCTTTGAATCGCCGCACCGCATCGGCGCGACGCTTGCTGCGGCCGCCGACGTGCTGGGTGGAGACCGGCGTGCCTGCGTGTGCCGGGAACTCACGAAGACCTTCGAGGAGTTCCGCCGCGGCACGCTGGAGGAACTCGCCGCCTACTATCATGACGATCGCGTGGTAAAGGGCGAAATCGTGCTGCTCCTGGCGCCGCCGGAAGCCGAGGAAGCGCCGGGGGCCGTAGAGGTCGACATGCTGCTGCGCGAGCTTGCCGCCACGATGCCGACCGGAAGGGCGGCGGCCGAGGCGGCCCGCCTCGTAGGCCTTCCCCGCAAGGACCTCTACCAGCGGCTTCTGGTACTGAAGGGCGAGAACGGTGGCTGAGGACGGCGCCGGCCTGAAACGCCGCAGGGCAGTGCGCCTGAAAGCTGAACGGCAGAAAGCCCAGCGATGGGGGCATGTCTCGGAATATCTGGCCGCATTCTACCTCATGGCCAAGGGCTACCGGGTCCTTTCGATCCGCCATCGCACGAGGCTCGGCGAGATCGATCTCATCGTCCGCAAGGGTGATTTGGTCGCCTTTGTCGAGGTGAAGGCGCGGGCCGGCGAGCAGGAGGCCATCGATGCGGTCGGCTATGTCGCCCAGAAGCGGATCCGGGCGGCCAGCGATCTATGGCTGGCGAAGCGGAAGGACGCGGCGCGCCTGTCTCAGCGTTACGACATTGTCGCCATTCGGCGGGGTCGTTTGCCACGGCATTATCCGGATGCGTTCTAATAAATGGCCTTGATCCTTGTTCTGTTAAAAAACTGACATAAAACTGTAAAGTTGGTGTCATGGGAGGACCCTATTCGGGGCCGGCACCAATCAAGGTGGAGGACTTTTTTCATGTTGAAGAAACTTTCGATGGCCGCTGTTGCGGTTGCACTGTCCGCGTCGTCGTCGCTTGCGGCGACGGAGATCACCTGGTGGCACGCCATGGGCGCGGAACTGGGACAGAAGCTTGAGGGGATCGCCAAGAAGTTCAACGAGAGCCAGACCGAGTATCATGTGACTCCCGTCTTCAAAGGTACCTATCCTGAAACCTTGACAGCAGCCATCGCCGCCTTCCGCGCCGGTCAGCAGCCAGCAATCGTGCAGGTCTTCGAAGTCGGCACCGGCACGATGATGGCAGCCAAGGGCGCCGTCTACCCCGTCTATAAGCTGATGACCGACAACAAGGAGCCCTGGGATCCGAAAGGCTTCCTCACGCCCGTGACGGGTTATTATTCCGACACGGAAGGCAACATCCTGTCGATGCCGTTCAACTCCTCGACTCCGATCATGTACTACAACAAGGATGTCTTCAAAAAGGCGGGCCTTGATCCAGAAGTCGCCCCGAAGACCTGGAAGGAAGTCGAAGAATTCTCCAAGAAGATCGTTTCGTCCGGTGCGGCGAAATGTGGTTTCACCTCCGGTTGGATTTCCTGGGTCCAGCTCGAAAATCTTTCGGCAATTCACGATAAGCCTTATGGCACGCTGGAAAACGGCTTCGGCGGCCTGAAGACCGAGTTCACCTTCAACGGCGACCTGCAGGCCCGTCACTGGGAGAACCTGAAGAAATGGGCGGATGAAGGTCTCTTCCAATACGGTGGCCCGGTCGGCGGCAACGATGCTCCGCCGAAATTCTATGCCCAGGAATGCGCGATCTACATGAATTCTTCCGCTTCTCGCGCCGGCGTCATGCTGAATGCCAAGGGTTTCGAGGTCGGTTTTGCGCCGCTTCCCTATTATGACGACGCGATTGCCGAACCGAAGAACTCGATCATCGGTGGCGCCACGCTCTGGGTGCTCAATGGCCAGAAGGACCCGAATGTCTACAAGGGCGTTGCCAAGTTCTTCACCTACCTTTCCAAAGCGGAAGTCCAGGCGGACTGGCACCAGTTCTCCGGCTATCTTCCGATTACCAATGCTGCCTACGAGCTCGGCCAGCAGCAGGGGTACTATGCAAAGAATCCGGGTTCCGACGTGGCGATCAAGCAGATCACCCGCGGCACGCCGACAGCAAATTCGAAGGGCATCCGGTTCGGTAATCTGACCCAGGTGCGTGATGTTATCGACAGCGAATTCGAAGCGCTTCTGGCCGGCAAGAAGACGGCCAAGGAAGCTCTCGATAATGCCGTTGTTCGCGGTAACAAGATCCTGCGCGACTTCGAAGCTGCAAATAACTGATCTCTCATTCAATGGGAAAGGGCCGGCTACGTCCGGCCCTTTCCTGATTGGAGATTTTCAGGCGCTGACGCAACGAGCGGGATCCGGATATTTTCCTCATGCAGACCAAGCGTACGATCTTCCAGAATAAACTGCTGCCTTA
The DNA here is from genome assembly GCF_029854435.1 of Neorhizobium petrolearium. Taxonomy (NCBI): domain Bacteria; kingdom Pseudomonadati; phylum Pseudomonadota; class Alphaproteobacteria; order Hyphomicrobiales; family Rhizobiaceae; genus Neorhizobium; species Neorhizobium petrolearium. The sequence goes on from NZ_CP123000.1 coordinate 5,527,750, forward strand.
TCTGCTGCTTGTGCCGCAGTTGGCTGTGACCACGGTTTTCTTCCTCTGGCCGGCCGGGCAGGCAGTGAAATCGTCATTCGAACGCGAGGATCCCTTTGGTTTCCGCACCACATTTATCTGGTTCGACAACTACCTTCAGCTTTTTGAGGACCCTGAATACCTGAATTCACTCGGTCGGACGGCGATCTTCGCAGTGTCTGTCACCTTGCTGTCCATGAGCCTCGCCTTGCTCTTCGCCGTCGCCGTCAACCGGTTGCTGCGTTCCGGGCGGGTCTACACCACCCTGCTCCTCTGGCCCTATGCGGTGGCTCCCGTCGTTGCGGGCGTCCTGTGGTGGTTCATGTTCAATCCGACCATAGGCATCCTGCCTTATCTGCTTGCGAGGTTGGGCATCAGCTGGAACCATCGTGTCGATGGCGCAGATGCAATGATCCTCATTATTCTGGCAGCAAGCTGGAAGCAGATATCGTACAATTTTCTTTTTTTCGTTGCCGGTCTGCAATCGGTGCCGCAGTCACTGGTCGAGGCGGCGGCAATTGATGGGGCCGGGCCATTCAAGAGGTTCTGGACGATCGTCTTTCCACTCCTTTCGCCTACGACTTTCTTCTTGATGATCATCAATATCAATTACGCCATGTTCGAGACGTTCGGCACGATCGACGGTTCCACAGGCGGAGGTCCGGCGGGTGCGACCAATACGCTGGTCTACAAGGTCTATGCGGACGGCTTCCTCGGGCTCAACATCGGTTCGTCTGCGGCCCAGTCCGTCATCCTGATGCTGATTGTCATAGCTTTGACCGCCGTCCAGTTCCGCTGGGTCGAGCGGCGTGTCCAGTATTAGGAGGCGCAAATGGTTGAAAACCGCCCGTTCCTGACGTTCCTCACCCATTTCGTTCTGATCCTGGGTGTCATTGTCGTCGTCTTTCCGGTTTATCTTGCCTTCATCGCTTCGACCCAGGGGCCTTCGGACTTCCTGTCCGGCGTCGTGCCGCTTCTTCCCGGCTCGCACCTGATGGAAAACTACGGTCAGATGTTGACGGGAGGCATGTCTCGCGCCGGGGCGCCGCCGCTGTGGATCCTGCTCGGCAATTCGTTGCTGATGGCAATCATCATCGCGGTAGGAAAGATCACCATCTCGATCATATCGGCCTATGCGATCGTTTATTTCCGGTTTCCTTTTCGGTTATTGGCATTCTGGCTGATCTTCATCACTCTCATGCTGCCGGTTGAGGTCCGCATCGTGCCGACGTTCAAGGTCGTGGCGGATCTTGGAATGTTGAATTCCTATGCCGGTCTCACCATTCCTCTCATTGCGTCAGCCACCGCGACGTTCCTTTTCCGGCAGTTCTTCCTGACCATCCCGGACGAATTGATGGAGGCCGCACGCGTGGATGGTTCAGGCCCGATGAAATTCTTTCGGGACATCCTGCTTCCGCTCAGCCGCACGAATATCGCAGCGCTTTTCGTGGTACTCTTTATCTACGGCTGGATTCAGTATCTGTGGCCGCTGCTGATCACGAATGACAGCCGCTACTATACGATCGTCATGGCGATCAAGCGCTTGGCAGCCGTTGCCGATAGCGATCCTCAGTGGAATCTCGTGATGGCGGCGATGATACTCGCCATGCTGCCGCCTGTCCTCGTCGTCATCCTTATGCAGCGCCTGTTCGTAAAAGGCCTTGTCGAAACGGAGAAATAACAATGGCTTCCATCGATGTTGAAAATGTCGGCAAGGTCTATTCCGGAGGCGTGCGCGCCGTCACCGACATCAAGCTGAACATCGCCGATGGCGAATTCATCGTGCTGGTCGGCCCGTCGGGTTGCGGCAAGTCCACGCTTCTGCGCATGGTTGCCGGGCTCGAGACGATTTCCGAAGGCGAGGTGAAGATCGGCTCCAAGGTCGTCAACAATGTCGAACCGGCGGATCGCGACATCGCCATGGTGTTTCAGAACTATGCGCTCTATCCGCATATGACTGTCTATAACAACCTTGCCTATGGCCTGAAGAACCGTGGTACGCCGAAGTCCGAGATCGATACTCGTGTCGCCGAGGCTGCCCGCATGCTGGAGATCACCCAGTATCTCGACCGCAAGCCGCGTGCGCTCTCCGGCGGCCAGCGCCAGCGCGTCGCCATGGGCCGTGCCATCGTGCGCAAGCCGGCGGCCTTCCTCTTCGACGAGCCGCTCTCCAACCTCGATGCCAAGCTGCGCGTTTCCATGCGCGGCGAGATCAAGCGCCTCCAGCGCCGCCTCGGCACCACCTCGATCTATGTGACCCATGATCAACTGGAGGCGATGACGCTGGCTGATCGCCTCGTTGTGCTGAATGGAGGCAGGATCGAGCAGATCGGTGCGCCGCTGGAAGTCTATCATGCGCCGGCGTCCACCTTCGTGGCGAGCTTCATCGGCTCCCCGGCCATGAACCTCGTCAAGGGCGAGTTGCATGGCGACAGGCTGGCGATCGGCCCGTCGGTGATCGGCCTCAATGGTTTCGCGCCCGCCTCCGGTCCCGTTACGGTCGGGGTCCGCGCCGAAGATATGCGAGTTGCACGCGAGGGTCAGGAAGCGTTGCCGTTCCGCCTGGAATATACGGAAGAGTTGGGCTCGCAGCGTCTCATTCACGGCGCCGTGGGCGACCAGCAGGTTACCGTCGCCGTCTCGCCCGAGACCGAACTCACGCCCGAGATGCGCATTGCAGTCGATGCGAGGCGTCTGCACTTCTTTGCCGCGGATACCGGCAGGCGCCTTCCCGGCAAAGTTCCGGCCGAGGCGAAATTCGCGCCGGTCGAGCCGGTGGCCTGATCGGTCTTGAAATCGGGCCTATCGCTAAAATTGTAGCGTCGGTCTGAACGACCGGCTTACGCTTTGCGGCTACTGTCCCCTGGACCTGACAGCCAAGGGGGCAACATGAGCTGGCAAATCCTGGCGGCGGCCGCGACGGCCATCGCCGTCCGATACAAATCCTATGCGCCGGAACCGTCCACGGCAAAACCCTTTATCGGCGCCTGCCCGGATTCCCTGGAAATGGCGCCGCTTCCGATCGAGCCGAGCTGGGTGATTGCCGGCAATCCGCAGGCGCGGGCCGCTTCCCACTCGAAGGCTGAGGACGAATGCGCTGCGACCGGCGTGTGGGATTGCACGGCGGGCACCTTCCGCTGGTTCTTCGGCTGGGACGAGACGGTGGTCATCCTCGAAGGCGAGGTGCATGTGACCGCGGAGGATGGCACACAGCGCGTTCTCCGTGCCGGCGACGTCGCCTATTTCAAGGGCGGCACCTGGGCGACCTGGCACATTGACAACTATGTCAGGAAGATCGCCTTCCTGCGCAAGCCGTTTCCCGCGCCGCTCGCATTTCTCTACCGCCTGCGCAACATGCTGCGTCCCAGGGGCCAGGTCGGCCTCGCCGGCTGATGGTCGCTTTGACCGGTTGCCTTTGAGTGTCCGCCGTCCTACATCAGGCGGGCACTTTTTGAGGGGCTGAAGTCATGGCGAGAATCCGCAAAGTCGCATTTCAGATGGACCATATCTCCGGCATCAATATCGCCGGTGATTCCACCTTTGCCATGGCGCTCGAGGCGCAGGCCCGCGGCTATGAGCTTTTTCATTATACGCCCGACCGGCTGAGCATGCGTGATGGCAAGGTCTTCGCCGCCGTAGAGCCGCTTTCGGTGCGTGACATCAAGGGCGACCACTTCACGCTTGGCGACAGGCAGCGTATCGATCTCTCCGCCATGGACGTCATCCATCTGCGCCAGGACCCGCCCTTCGACATGGGTTATATCACCTCGACGCATCTGCTCGAGCGCATTCACCCGAAGACACTCGTCGTGAACGACCCCGCCTGGGTGCGCAATTCGCCGGAAAAGATCTTCGTCACGGAATTTGCCGACCTGATGCCGACGACGCTGATTTCCCGCGATGTAGCCGAGATTGCGCGCTTCCGCGAAGAAATGGGCGACATCATCCTGAAGCCGCTCTACGGCAACGGCGGGGCCGGCGTCTTCCATTCCGCCCGAGACGATCGCAATTTCTCCTCGCTTTTGGAAATGTTCAACCAGATGTATCGCGGCGAACCCTTCATCGCACAGGCCTATCTGCCCGCCGTGCGCAAGGGCGACAAGCGTATCCTGTTGATTGACGGCAAGCCGGTCGGGGCGATCAATCGCGTGCCGGCCGAGCACGACAGCCGTTCCAACATGCATGTCGGCGGCCGCGCGGAACCCGTCGAGATCACCGCGCGGGAAGAGGAAATCTGTGCCCGCATCGGTCCGGCGCTGCGCGAGCGCGGCTTCCTTTTCGTCGGCATCGATGTGATCGGCGATTACATGACCGAGATCAACGTCACGTCCCCGACCGGCATCCGCGAAGTGAAGAAGTTCGGCGGCGCCGATGTCGCAAGCCTTCTTTGGGATGCAATCGAAGAAAAACGCGGCTGATAAAGCAATTCCGGAAAGGGCGAGGGTTCGCTCATTCGAAATTGCACAAAAAGAAGGCGGCCTCATGATTTCGTGAAGGTTGAGCCGCCGCCGTTTCGGATCCGGATCGTCTTTGTTCCGTCAATACAACTGGCTGCAATCTCGTTGCAGCGGCGGCGCGAAATTGTTCGTCTAATGTTCTTGTTTTATTCCTTGTTCCATGCCAGATTGCAATCGCTGGCGCGGAAGGCGTGTAATCGCTGGTGCTTCAGTCAGGGGCTTGGGGGCAAGTTAAAATGGTTGCACGCGTCAGTACGGTTGCATTCCAGGGGATCGAGGGGGTTCCGGTCGACGTCCAGGTGATGGTCGGGCCGGGCAAGATGAACATGCATATCGTCGGTCTACCGGACAAGGCGGTGGCGGAAAGTCGAGAGCGGGTGCAGGCGGCGCTGCATGCCTCGGGGCTTGCCATGCCGCCGAAGAAGGTGACGGTCAATCTGGCGCCGGCAGATCTGCCTAAGGAGGGATCGCATTTCGATCTTCCGATTGCGCTTGGGTTGATGGCGGCACTGGGTGCAATACCCGCAGATGCGCTGACCGATTACGTGGTGATCGGCGAACTCAATCTCGACGGAACGCTGGCGCCGGTGACCGGCGCCCTGCCGGCGGCGATCGGTGCCAACGCGATGGGAAAAGGTCTGATCTGCCCGGCCGATAGCGGTGCAGAAGCGGCTTGGGCGGGCGCGGATATCGATATCGTCGCCCCGCGCAGCCTGATTGCGCTTGCCAATCATTTCCGTGGTACCCAGGTGATCTCGCGACCGCAGCCGGCGATCCGGGCGATGCCGGCCAATCTCCCCGATCTCGCCGATATCAAGGGGCAGGAAAGCGCCAAGCGGGCGCTGGAAGTGGCGGCGGCCGGCGGACACAATCTCTTGATGGCAGGCCCGCCCGGCTCCGGGAAATCCATGCTGGCGGCGCGGCTTCCTTCCATCCTGCCGCCGCTGTCGGCAGCCGAGCTTCTGGAAGTCTCGATGATCCATTCGATCGCCGGCCAGCTTTCCGGCGGCAAGCTTTCGGACCGTCGGCCCTATCGCACGCCGCATCATTCGGCGACGATGGCGGCGCTGGTCGGAGGCGGCCTGCGCGCCAGGCCGGGCGAGGCTTCGCTCGCTCATCACGGCGTGCTTTTTCTCGATGAGTTCCCGGAGTTTTCGCCCCAGGCGCTCGATGCGCTGCGCCAGCCGCTGGAAACGGGCGAGTGCGTGATTGCCAGAGCCAACCACCGGGTTTCCTATCCGGCGAGCATCCAGCTCGTTGCTGCCATGAACCCGTGCCGCTGCGGCATGGCGGGTGAACCCGGCCATACCTGTGCGCGCGGGCCGCGTTGCGCCGCCGACTACCAGGCGCGAATTTCCGGCCCCTTGATGGACCGTATCGACATCCGGATCGACGTGCCGGCGGTATCAGCCGCCGACCTGATCCGCCCGATGTCGGCGGAAAGGAGTGCTGATGTGGCAAAGCGGGTCGCCGCGGCTCGCGAAAGACAGCAGGAACGTTTCGCGGGCGCCGGTTGTCCGGGCGTCCTCACCAATGCCCGCTGCTCGACATCGCTGATCGAGAAGTTCGCCGAGCCGGACCCGAACGGATTGCAGTTGCTCCGGGATGCTGCCGAAAAGCTCAAATTTTCCGCCCGCGGCTACCACCGCGTGCTCAAGGTGGCGCGCACGCTGGCCGATCTCGACAACAAGGATACGGTAGGCCGCATCCATCTCGCCGAAGCGATCTCCTACCGCATGGCTGGCGAACGGCTCACGAATGCGGCGGCGTGATTGCTGTAGTGAGCAGTGATTAGTCGGTAGTGAATAGTGCTTTCATCGAGTTTATGTGCTGCGATCTGCCTGCGACACTACTCACTACTCACTACTCACTACTCACTACTCACTATTCACTACTCACTATTCGCTCGTTTCACCCACCCAGCCCTTCGAACAGTGCCGTCGAGAGATAACGTTCGGCGAAGGAGGGGATGATCACGACGATGTTCTTGCCGGCATTTTCAGGCCGGCTGCCGACTTCGATGGCAGCGGTGAGTGCTGCACCGGAGGAGATGCCGACGGGAACACCTTCAAGTCTGGCGACGAGGCGGGCCATTTCCATGGCTTCCGCGCTGTTGACGGTGACGACCTCGTCGTAGATCGAGGTATCGAGAATCTTTGGGGCGAAGCCCGCGCCGATCCCTTGGATTTTGTGCGGCCCGGGCTGGCCGCCGGAAAGCACGGGCGATTCCTCGGGCTCGACGGCAATGACCTTGAGATCCGGATTACGGCTTTTCAGCACCTGTCCGGCGCCGGTGATCGTACCGCCCGTGCCGATGCCGGAGACGAAGATATCGACCTTGCCGTCGGTGTCGTTCCAGATTTCCTCGGCCGTTGTCTTGCGATGGATTTCCGGATTGGCAGGGTTCTCGAACTGCTGCGGAATGACCGCGTCGGGTAACGAGGCGGCGAGCTCTTCCGCCTTGGCGATCGCGCCCTTCATGCCCTTCGGCCCTTCGGTCAGCACCAGTTCGGCACCGAGCAGTGCCAGCATCTTGCGGCGTTCGATCGACATCGTCTCCGGCATGGTGAGGATCAGCTTGTAGCCTTTCGCGGCGGCGGCGAAGGCAAGGGCGATGCCCGTATTGCCAGAGGTCGGCTCGATCAGCGTGGTCTTGCCGGGTGTGATCTTGCCCTGGGCTTCGAGGCTCTCGATCATCGCCACACCGATGCGGTCCTTGACGGAAGCGATCGGATTGAAGAACTCCAGCTTGGCAAGCAAATTGGCTTTGACGCCTTTTTCCTTCGCGAGCTTATCCAGCCGCACGATGGGTGTATCGCCGATCGTTTCGGTGATCGATGAATAGATCCGGCCGCGGCCCGGTTTCTGTTCCGACATGGTGTTCTCCCTGACAAGTCGTTCTGATGCAGGAAGATAGGTCCAAAGAGCACTGGAGACCAGCCGCATTGATCTTCCCTGCGTCTGTCGGAGAGAAAAAAGATGCAGGAAGAGAGCTCGATGCGGAGAGTTTTTCGCAACAGCGGGGCGTTTTGGAAAATCCCCGCCGAAATAGGGATGGACAGCTATTGAAAAAGCGCCGGCAGAGGGCACTTTAATTTCAGATCGCTGGCACCGAAAGGCGGCCCATGCTCGATCTTGAAGGGGATAATCCATGCCTGATAATGCTGCCAGGAACCGCAAGCTTGCTCCGCTCGCCACGCCCTCAGATCTCGGAACGAACGCCGTGAAGGATATCGCCGCAGCGCTCACGACGCTGCTCGCCGATGTCTTTTCACTTTACCTCAAGACCAAGAATTTCCACTGGCATATGTCCGGTCCGCACTTCCGGGATTACCATCTGCTTCTCGACGAGCAGGCAGAGCAGATTTTCGCAATGACGGATGACGTTGCCGAGCGCGCCCGCAAGATCGGCGGCACGACCCTGCGTTCGATCGGCCATATTTCCCGGCTGCAGCGCATCCCCGACAACGACGCGGATTTCGTGACGCCGGAGGATATGCTGGCGGAGCTCAGGGAAGACAACAAGCAGCTGATCGCCCTCATGCGGCAAACGCACGACCTCTGCGATGAGCATAACGACGTGGCGACCGCCAGCCTGATCGAGAACTGGATCGATGAAGCGGAGCGCCGCACCTGGTTCCTCTTCGAGACAACCCGCCGCGAAAAGTGAATTGCCGGGATAATCCTTGCAGGCGCTTGCGGATTGGCTCCGGCCTCAGACGCCGGTCGATCCGAAGCCGCCGGAGCCGCGGGCGGTTTCGGTCGCTTCGGCGATCTCCTCGATGCGGACCTGGGTCACTGGCGCAATTACCATCTGGGCGATCCGCATGCCGCGGGTGATGACGAAATCCTCGTCGCCGAGATTGATCAAGAGCACCTTCACCTCACCGCGATAGTCGCTGTCGATGGTGCCGGGCGTATTGAGGCAGGTTATGCCATGTTTGAAGGCAAGGCCGGAGCGCGGCCGCACCTGCGCCTCGAAACCATCCGGTATTTCGAAGATGAAGCCGGTCGGCACCAGCGCGCGCCTGCCCGGCGCGATCGCCAGCGGCGAACCTTCCCCGACGGCGGCGCGAAGGTCCATGCCGGCCGCGCCGGCGGTCTCATAGGACGGCAGATCGAGGCCGTCGCCATGCGGCAGACGGATCAGATTGAGTTTCGGTGAGGAGGGGGCGTGCATGTTCATGACGCATTACTTTGCTCCGTCAGCCGGGAGGTCAATTGCAATGGCGGGCTTTAGTCGCTAGATACGCCGGCAATTCACAGGATTTGCACGATGCCCGAAACCATTGCCGAGGCGGTCGCCCGCCGTCGCACATTCGCGATTATTGCCCATCCGGACGCGGGCAAGACGACTCTCACCGAAAAACTGCTGCTCTTCGGCGGCGCGATCCAGCTTGCCGGCGAGGTGAAGGCCAAGAAAGACCGCATCCAGACGCGGTCCGACTGGATGAAGATCGAGCGCGAGCGCGGCATCTCGGTCGTCACCTCGGTCATGACCTTCGAATATGGCGGCAATGTCTTCAACATCCTCGATACGCCCGGCCACGAGGATTTTGCCGACGATACCTACCGCACGCTGACGGCGGTGGATGCCGCCGTCATGGTCATCGATGCCGCGAAGGGCATCGAGCCGCGTACGCTGAAACTTTTCGAAGTCTGCCGCATGCGCGACATCCCGATCATCACCTTCGTCAACAAGATGGACCGCGAAAGCCGCGACCCCTTCGAGATACTGGACGAGGTGGAGGAGAAGCTGGCACTCGATACCGCGCCGATCACCTGGCCGATCGGCCGGTCCAAGACCTTCTGCGGCTCTTACCATCTCGCCGATAATACGGTGCGCGGTTCCGACACCGAGGTAACTGTGACGCCGGTCAACGGCCCGCAGAGTGTGGCCGACCGTCTGCCGGAAAACGAGCGTGCGGCGTTCATCGAAGAGACGGAACTGGCGATCGAGGCTTGCAGGCCCTTCGATCGCCAGGCTTTCCTCGAAGGTCATATGACGCCGGTTTTCTTTGGCTCGGCGCTCCGCAACTACGGCGTCCGCGATCTGATCGAGGCACTCGGCGAATTTGCGCCGCCACCCCGCGACCAAGTGGCCGATATCCGCAAGGTGCACGCGGCGGAGGACCGGATGACGGCCTTCGTCTTCAAGATCCAGGCGAACATGGACCCGAACCATCGCGACCGCATCGCCTTCGCCCGCGTCTGCTCCGGCAAGCTGGAGCGCGGCATGAAGGCGCGCCTGTCGCGCACCGGCAAGCAGCTCGGGTTGACGGCGCCGCAATTCTTCTTCGCCTCGCAGCGGCAGCTGGCGGATACTGCCTATGCCGGCGATGTGGTCGGCATTCCGAACCACGGGACACTCAGGATCGGCGATACGCTGACGGAAGGCGAGCCGCTGGTCTTCCAGGGCGTGCCGAATTTCTCGCCGGAAATTCTCCGCCGCGTGCGGCTGGAGGATGCCATGAAGGCGAAGAAGCTGAAGGAAGCCCTGCAGCAGATGGCGGAAGAAGGCGTCGTGCAGCTCTTTTCGCCGGAAGACGGCTCGCCGGCGATCGTCGGCGTCGTCGGCGCGCTGCAGCTCGATGTGCTGAAGGAGCGGCTTGCGGCTGAATACGGCCTGCCGGTCTCCTTCGAAATGTCGCGTTTCTCTGTCTGCCGCTGGATCGCGGCGGACCAGCCGGCCGAGCTGGAAAAATTCCTCTCGACCCATCGCGGCGATATCGCCCGCGATCTTGATGGCGATCCGGTCTATCTGGCGCAGGACGGCTTTTCGCTGCGCTATGAGAGCGAGCGTTATCCGGCGATCAGGATGGCCGCGATCAAGGAATATCACGTCGCCAAGGCGGCGTGATATTTTCGGACCTCAATCGAACCTGACGGCAGTCGTGTTCGACCCGCAGACGAGGACGCAGACGCGTTCGTCCAGGCCCGGAACGTATTTACCGGAAAGAAGGGCGGCGAAGGCGGCCGCTCCGCCGGGCTCGGCCACGACGCGCGCGCCGGCCCACAGCGCCTTCTGGGCGGCCAGAATCGCGTCGTCCGAAACCAGAACCGGCGGTTCGACATATTTCTGTGCGATCGGAAACATCAATTGGCCGACCTGCCTCGGGGCGAGCGAGTCGGCTGCGATGCCGCCGGCCGGGGCATCCACCGGCCTGCCGGCCTTGAAGGCCTCGTGAAGCGTCGGCGCACCGTCGGATTCCACCGCAACGATCTTCACCCGGCCGCGGAACCACGAGGCGACGCCGCCGATCAGCCCGCCGCCGCCGACGGCGACGAGCAGCGTCGTCATTTCCGGCAGGTCGTCCTCGATCTCCTTTCCGAGCGTTCCCTGGCCCAGCAAGGTTTCCACCTGGTCATAGGCATGCACCGCGAGAGCCCCGCTCTCGGCGACATAGGTCTCGCTGGCCGCCAGGGCATCCGCATATCGGTCGCCGCCGATCACGAGTTCCGCGCCATAGGAGCGGATGCGCTCCGCCTTGGCGGGCGAGGTGACGCTCGGCACGAAGATCGTGGCGGGCACGCCGAGCCGCATCGCCGCATAGGCCACCGCAGCACCATGATTGCCGCCGGATGCCGCGACGACGCCGGCCGGCGGAACGTCACGGGTCAGCAGGCTGGAGAAGGCGCCGCGCGCCTTGAACGAGCCGGAATGCTGCAAAAGTTCGAGTTTCAGATCGACTGGCAGGGCCCCGGCTCCGAAATCCCGCATGTCGACCCGCATCACCGGTGTGTGGCGGATATGCGGACGGATGAGCTTCTCTGTTTCGGCTATGCGTTCTGGCGTGACAGGATCGACGGACATATGGGCCTCAGGATTGACTTTAGTTCGTTACTTGGCAAAATACCAAAATGCAAGACGTCGATATCCTGAAAGCCTTCGCCAACGATCGGCGTCTGATGATTCTCGAATGGCTGAAGCAGCCGCGCGAGCATTTTCCGCCGCAGGTGGATGGCGACCTCGTGGAAGACGGCGTCTGCGCGGTGCTGATCGCCGAGAAGCTCGGCATAACCCCTGCCACGCTCAGCGAGCATATGCGCATTCTCGTGCAGGCGGAACTGGTCCACGGCAAGCGCATCAAGCAATGGATTTTCTACCGTCGCAACGAGGAACGGATAGCGGGACTGAAGCAGGGCCTGTTCGCAAGCTTGTAGACCCGTTCAGGCCTGGGCCAGCTTTTCGCTGAGGAAATCGACGACGGCACGCACGGCCGGCAATTGACCGCGCCGATGCGGCATCAGGATGGTCGTGGTGATGCTGCCTGCCGTCCAGTCCGGAAGCAGGCGCACGAGCCGACCTTCGGCGAGCGCGTCGCGGCAGACGGAGGTCGGCAGGCAGGCGAGGCCAAGCCCGGCCAGTGCCGCCTTCATCATCACCATCGGCTCGTCGGCGGCAATCACCGGCTGGGGTGCCACCAGAACCTCTTTCTCTTCGCATGAGGTCAGCCGCCAGGGATCGCCGCCGAAGTAAGCCGCCACCGCTTTATGCCCGGCAAGCTCCTCCGGGCTCCGAGGCTTGCCATGTGCACGCAGATAATCCGGCGAGGCGACGACGAAGAAAGGGTGGGTGGCAAGCTTCCTCTGCAGCAGTGTCGAATCGGGCAGGGGCGCCTGGTGGCTGCGCAGCGCGATGTCGAAGCCTTCCTGAACGATATCGACGAACCGATCGCTGACATGCAGCGAAAGCTTGAGTTTCGGATAACGGGCGGAAAGCTCCGGCAGGTGTTCGGCGAGCAGGAATTGCGCGGTCGGCACAGCGGCGGTCATCCGCACAATCCCGCTCGGTTCGCCAAGATGGGTGCGCACGATCGTTTCGGCCATTTCCGCTTCGATGATCGAGGCTTGCGCGTGCTGGAAGAAATCCCGGCCGAGGTCGGTCAATGAAAAGCTGCGCGAAGTGCGATGGATCAGTCTGACGCCCAGCCGATCCTCCAGCTCCGCGACCCGCTTGCTGACCGTGGATTTCGGCACGCCGAGCCGACGCCCCGCGGCGGAAAATCCACCGTGTTCCACCGCCTGAACGAAGAAATGGAGATCGTTGAGATTGAGCGACGCAGTCATGTCATCTTCCATATATGTAGACTTTAAAGCGCAATAAAGCCGTCTACCGCACCAGCGTCCACAAAATCATATTGTCTTCATTCGAAAGGTTCAATTCCCAAGGAGTGAAGATATGACACCGATCCTGTTTTATGGCGTGCCGGAGGGATGCTCGTTCGGCTCGATCGTGGCGCTTGAATGGACGGGCGCGCCCTATCGCCTCTGCCGGGTGGAAATGCCCGGAGTGGTCTCGAGCGAGGCCTACAGGCCGGTCAATCCGGTCGGTGAAACGCCCTCGCTGATGTTGCCGGACGGTCGCGTGATGAGCGAAAGCATGGCCATCCTCAACCACATTGCCGCCCGCACGATGGACAAGGGTTTTGGTTTCGATCCGAAATCCGAAAAATTCGACCGGCTGAACCAGATGCTGGCTTTCCTCAACACCGGCTTCTTCAATGCCTTCAGCCCGCTCTGGCACGCGGTCGAGCACGAACTGGAGCCGCAGGCGAAGGAGGCGCTTAGGGCCTATGGCATCGCCAAGGTGGAAAAGGCGCATGCCCATCTGGAAAAGCTGATCAACGGCCGCAAATGGCTGCTTGGCGATGAGAAGAGCTTTGCGGATGCCTATTTCGCCGGCATCGCCCGCTGGAACGATTTCCATCAGGTCGTAGACCGGAAGAAATTTCCGGCGCTCAATGCACTTTACGAGCGCCTGCAGGAGGACCCCGCGGTAAGTTTTGCCTGGGTTATCGAGCATCAGGAGGAGGCCAGAACGGCCGGCCGGTTCCTTGGTCACGTAAGCCTCGAAGAGGCGCTGGGCGAGATCAGGCAGGCGGCTTGATCCGTATCGAGATGTTTCCATAAATATTTCGGTATGCCATAGTGGGCTCTGGCTTCGGCGAGGGCCTGCTGTGGCACTGTCGCAACGGCAGTCCCGCCCCAAGTCCGGCAGGAGGTCCATGATGGTACGCGAAAACGAAATCCGCGAAAACGAAGTGGCGGTCACGCCACCTGCGCCAACCGATGCAGGACTGACCTTCATCGGCCGCATCTCGACCCCCTGGACTTCGCGCATGGAGACGCCGCGCCAGGGCAGGCATGACGGGCCTGTCTGCCGCATCGAGATCTTCGAGCCCTGGGTTGCGGCGCTCAAGGGCATCGAGGCTTTCGAGCGCCTGGAAGTCCTCTATTGGCTGGACCGTTCGCGACGTGATCTGGTGTTGCAGAGCCCGGCAAGCAACGGCAAGGTCCATGGTACGTTTTCGCTGCGCACGCCGGTGCGCCCGAATCCGATCGGCACCTCGATCGTCGTGCTGGAAGCGGTGGAAGGCAATGTACTTCTCGTTCGAGGGCTCGACTGCCTCGACGGCACGCCGCTTCTAGACCTGAAGCCGGACCGCACCCTCTTCAAGCCGATTGCGCCGCCGCAGCCCGGAGACTTCCAGACCGGCGACGACACGCCGAAAGTGCACTATTGCCAGAAAGCGTGAGGAATCCGGTCCGCCGCCCGTTGACGGTCGCAGGAGTGACAATCACGTCGCGGTGAGATCTCTGAGGAAATCATTGCACCAACGGGTTACGTCGTGTTCCAGAAGGTGCTCCATCATGCGGCCCCAGCGTTCCTGGCGCTCTTCGAGCGGCATGTTGATGCCGCGGGCGATCGCGTTGGCGGTGCCCTCTATGTCGTAGGGGTTTACCAGCAGCGCCCCCCGTAATTCCCGGGCGGCGCCCGCGAACCGTGACAACACCAGCACGCCGGGGTTCTCCGGGTCCTGGGCGGCGACATATTCCTTGGCGACAAGGTTCATCCCGTCACGCAGCGGCGTCACGAGCCCGATCCGCGCCAGCCGGTAGAGGCCCGCGAGTACCGGGCGACCGATCGAACGGTTGATGTAGCGGATCGGCACCCAGTCCACCGTGCCGATCGCGCCGTTCACGCGGCCGGCCTGCTCGGCAACCGTCCGCTGCATCTGCTCGTATTCCGGCACTTCCGAGCGGGATTTCGGTGTGATCTGCAGATAGGTCACCCGGTTATGGTGACCCGGATTGGATTTGACGAAATGTTCGAAAGCATCGAGCCGTTGGGTGATCCCCTTCGAATAATCGAGCCGGTCGACCCCGATGATGAGATCGCGGCCTTCGACACTCTGCTTGGCCTTGCGTACGATCAGGTTGGTGGCAGCCTTTTTCGCATAGTCCGCGAATGCGGCGGTCTCGATGCCGATCGGGTAGAACCCGCCCTTGAATGTCCGCCCGTAGGAGGTCAGCTTGCCGCCTTCCAGCGCCTCGCCGATGCCTTCGCGCACGAGTCCGCCGGCAAAATTGGCGAGGTCGTGGTCGGTCTGGAAGCCGACCAGGTCATAGTGCGAAAGGCCCTTCATGATCTCCTCGTGGACGGGCATCGTGAAGAGCACGTCCGCCGGTGGCCACGGAATGTGCAGGAAGAAACCGATACGGTTCTTGAGGCCCATCTGGCGCAGTTCGGCGGCGAGCGGGATCAGGTGGTAATCATGCACCCAGATGATGTCGTCTTCCCGCAGCAGTGGCGCTAGCCGGTGGGCAAAGAAGCGGTTGACGCGGAAATAGCCGGCCATCTCCTTGCGGCCGTATTCGGCGAGATCCAGCCGGTAGTGGCAGATCGGCCAGAGCACCCGGTTGGCGAAGCCGTGGTAATATTCTTCGACATCCGTCTTCGTGAGGTCGGTGAGCGCATAGGTGATATTGCCATGCGTCTGCATGGCAAGCGGCGCGGGCTCCTTCGCGCCGCTGGACTTGCCCGACCAGCCCATCCAGATGCCGCCGCGCTCTTCCAGGGCTGCCTGCAGGGCGACGGCTAGCCCCCCGGCGGGAGCGTCGCCGCTTTTTTGCGGGAGGGTGACGCGGTTGGAAACGACCACAAGACGGCTCAAGCTCTTCCCTTTCGATTCAAGCGATATTGGATGTGCCGGCGCCGGCCAGCGTGGCGAGGATCGCCCGCAGGGCATCGGTCGAAGGGAGAGTGGATATCGCTTCCGTTTCAGCCGGCGTTTCGGCGATGCGGATCGAATGCCCGCCAAGCCGGTTTGCCGTCCGGAACATCGCTTCGTCGGTCACGTCGTCGCCGATCGCGATCGGTTTACGCCCGTTGAAGGGCGTCTCGTCGAGGAAGGCCTTGAGCGCATGCCCCTTGCTGGCCTGCGCCGGGCGGATTTCGGCGACCATCTTGCCACGCTGCAGCGTGAAGTCCGGGCCGGCCATGTCGAGATAACGGGGCATGGCTGCTTCCACGGTCTCTCGCTGATCCGGGGCTTGCCGGTAATGTGCAGCGACGGCCGCCCCCTTGTCCTCCACCAGGACGCCCGGCCATTGTTTCGCCTCCCGCGCCAGGGCGGCTTTCAGTTCTTCGAATGCGGCATTTGGCGTGAAGCGGCTGATCTCGCCCGATGGACCGCGCCGCTCGGACCCATGCAGTCCGGCGATCGGAAATGTGTACGGCACGAAAAGCCGGTCGGCATAGGCAAGCGCGCGTCCGGTTACCAGCGCCAGCGCACCATTGAGCTTCGTGGAAAGGTGATGGAGGTTTTCCGGCAAATCCGGGGGAACGACGATCCCATCCGGCGTATCTGCAAGGTCGATCAGTGTTCCATCGATATCGAGAAACAGTGCCCATTGGTCGGGTTGGAATGCCAGTTTAAAAAGGGCTTCCTCGCCGGATGAAACAGAGGCCTGATCGTCCTGCCTGGGATTTTCCTGATATGACATACTGCCAAATTTAGGCCGCAAATCCGCTCAGGCAACCTCAAAAGACAACAAAGGGTCGTAAAAAGTGATTGGCCCTCTGTCAAAAACCGGTCGTCAAGGGTTTCCATTCATAATTCGTTAAGCATTTGTCGAGACGCTGATTTCAACATTTTTCGGCCGCACGCGGGCGGCCTCGTCGGAGCATCAAGACCCATGTGCCGTTGGGCAGCCTATCGCGGCGAACCTCTTTATCTCGAAGAACTCGTATCCTCGCCCGCCCATTCCCTGATCGAACAATCCCACTGCGCCACCCGCGCCAAGACCGCTACGAACGGCGATGGTTTCGGCATCGCCTGGTATGGTGACAGGCCGGATCCAGGCCGCTACCGCGATATCCTGCCGGCCTGGTCCGATTGCAATCTCAGAAGCCTCGCGAGGCAGATCCGTTCACCGTTGTTCCTCGCCCACGTGCGGGCCGCGACGACCGGCGCGACGCGCCGCGACAACTGCCACCCTTTCGTGCACGGCCACTGGTCCTTCATGCACAACGGCCAGATTTCCGGCTTCGACCGCATCCGGAGGCAGATGGAAGGCATGCTCTCCGACGAATTGTTCCATGCACGCTCAGGCACGACGGATTCGGAACTGCTCTTCCTGCTGGCGCTACAACTGGGCCTTGATGCCGATCCGCTCGGCGCCATGGAAAGGGCGATTGCCGCCGTCGAGGACCTGTCGATGGAAAAATCCGGCGAGGCGCTGGTGCGCTTCACCGCCGCTTTCTCCGATGGCAAGGAGCTTTATGCGGTGCGTTATGCGACGGACCACAGCCCGCCGACCCTTTACGCCGCGCCGACGGGCGGCAAGACCGGCTACTGCCTCGTGTCGGAGCCGCTCAACGACGAAGTCGACGCGTGGGTGGAAATCCCGGATGGCAGCGCCGTGAAGGTCTGTGCCGAGGGTATCAAAGTGTCGGTCTTCGCTCCCCAGGGAGAGGGGGTGTCCGAAGACGTCAGGAAGACAGCCTGATTCCCAGTTCCTGCCGGAGTTTCTTCGTCAGGCCGGCGGCCACCAGTTCATAGGATCGTGTAAGATAGTGGACGAGCTCCTCGTCCGAAAGCGGCGAATTGCGGCCGATCTCCACCCATTTCCGTTTGGCGAAATAGGGGGCCTGCCTGATCCCCTCAAGCGCGGTCAGGATCTCAAAACTCTCTTCCGGGCATTTCGCGACCAGTCTCGCCCGTTCGCCTTCGCCCCAAAGCACAGTGAAGACCTTGCCGCCCACCTTCGCGACATGCCCGTCCCATTGATCGACGAAAGACGTGCCCGGCTGGTTAGTGACGAACGCATCGAAATCCTTGCGATCGAAAAGGCTCATCTCACGCACCCGCCAGTCGCCCGGCAATAAGGTTGGCAAGCCTTGCCGCCACTTCGTCCTTGCCGAGGTCCGGCCATTCCTCGACGCCCTTGGCGCTGATGATTTTCACGCGGTTGCGGGTGCCGCCCATGATGCCGGTCTCCGGCGAAACGTCGTTGGCGACGATCAGGTCCGCGCCCTTGCGTAGAAGCTTGTCCCGGCCGTTCTTCTCCACGTCCTGGGTTTCGGCGGCAAAACCGACCACCAGCTTCGGCCGTTTGTCGTGATGCCCGACCGTCTTCAGGATGTCCGGGTTTTCGGCAAGCACGAGCGGCGGGGGGGGCTCCCCCGATTTCTTCTTGATCTTCTGGCCGGCGGAGGTCGCCACGCGCCAGTCGGCAACCGCCGCCACCATGACCGCGATGTCGGCGGGCAGGCGGGAGACGACCGCTTCCAGCATCTCGTCGGCTCGTTCCACATGTACGGTCTTGACCCCGGCCGGATCGGAGATCGTCACGGGGCCGGAAACGAGCGTCACATCCGCGCCGAGTTTGGCGAGCGCCGCGGCGATCGCATGTCCCTGCCGGCCCGAGGAGCGGTTGGCGATGTAACGCACAGGATCGATCGGCTCATGCGTCGGACCGGATGTGACGATCGCCGTCCTGCCGGCGAGCGGCTTCGGTCCGCCGTCGAGCAGTTCGACGACTGCGGCGACGATCTCCAGCGGCTCGGCCATGCGGCCGACGCCCGCCTCGCTGCTTTCCGCCATCTCGCCGGTCATCGGCCCGATAAAGCGGATGCCGTCGGCTTTCAGCGTTTCGACATTGCGCCTGGTCGCGGGTGCGGCCCACATCTTCGGGTTCATCGCCGGCGCCACCAGCACCGGCCGGTCGGTGGCGAGCAGCACGGTACTTGCCAGATCGTCCGCCAGCCCGTGGGCCATCTTCGCCATCAGGTCGGCGCTGGCCGGCGCCACCACCACCAGATCGGTGTCGCGTGCAAGGCGAATGTGGCCGACATCCTGCTCGTCCTCGCGGGAGAACAGGTCGACATAGACATGGCTTGCGGAAAGCGCGCCGACCGCAAGTGGCGTAACGAATTCCTGTGCCGCCTTTGTCATGACCGGCCGCACGGCTGCACCACGCTCGCGGAGCCTGCGGATGAGGTCGAGGCTTTTGTAGGCCGCGATGCCGCCGGAGATGATCAGAAGGATGCGCTTGCCTTGAAGTTCCATGCCCGTATCCGATGCCAGATGTGGCGGGGAAGCTAAGCCCTCGGCCGCCGACTTGCAATCGTCATCGCTGATACGCTGTCCCGCTTGCGCTGTATTCCCGACTGCGTTACTCCTGTTTGCGGCCGGATGCGGCCAGCCGCCCGCAGGTTTTGAAATCAATGGTGAATGCATCCTAACCGACTCTCATCCTTTGCCAAACGGCCAATGATGACGAACGGATCAGCAATGCGGGTCCTGATCTTGCCGTTCGTCCATTGAAAGGATGATGAGATGCGCGATTTCCGCGATGCGAAACTGATGGCGAAAAGCCTGCGCGAGGCGCTGGCAGAGCGTAACTTAGAGCTTACGCATAGTCAGGCGCTGGAACTGGTGGCAGGCCAGTTTGGCTATGACGACTGGAATATCCTCGCTGCAAAGATCGAGGCGGCAGAGCCGCAGCGAAGGACGTCGGGCGGAATTTCGATCCAGCCGGCGATCCCGATCTTCCGGATATTTTCCGTCGACAAGGCGATGGAATTCTATCGCGGCTTTCTGGGTTTCGAGCTCGATTGGGAACATCGCTTCGGCGAGAATTTCCCGCTCTATTGCCAGGTCTCCCGCAGCGGCATGCTGATGCACCTCTCCGAACATGCGGGCGATGCCTCGCCCGGCGCCCGTGTTTTCGTGCCGGTGCAGGGCATCCGCGCCTTCCATGCAGAGCTGATCGCAAAGGATTACCGTTATATGAAGCCGGGTCTGGAGCAGCAGCCCTGGGGGCTGGAGGTGACGGTCACCGATCCGTTCAGCAACCGCATCAGCTTCTGCGAGCGGGAGATCAAGCCGGAAACCTGATCAGACGAGGCCCATGAGGTTAA
Organism: Neorhizobium petrolearium; assembly: GCF_029854435.1. Lineage (NCBI taxonomy): Bacteria > Pseudomonadati > Pseudomonadota > Alphaproteobacteria > Hyphomicrobiales > Rhizobiaceae > Neorhizobium > Neorhizobium petrolearium. The sequence goes on from NZ_CP123000.1 coordinate 5,547,436, forward strand.
GCGCGATCGGGGAGCGCTGTGCCTTGAGCACCGCAAGCCCCAGCCGCGCGATCAGCGGCGGTCCCTCGATAGGCTTGTAGACGACGCCCTCGATCGCGAATTTCGCGATCGAGGCGGGCACGATCGAGACGCCGAGATCGGCCGCCACGAGATTGACGACGGAAGGGATCTGCGGTGCTTCCTGCGTCACCTGCAATTCGAAGCCGGCCTCGCGGCAGCCGCGCACGATATCGTCGTAGAGGCTTAGGCCTACCGTGCGCGGGAAGAGGATGAAGGGTTCGCCGGCAAGTGCTGCAAGCGGAACCTGTCTATGTCCGGCAAGCGGGTGATGCGCGGGAAGCGCGACCAGCATCGGTTCGTCCGGCAGCCGTTTCAGCCACACCTCCTTCGGATCCTCGAGGCCCGGACGGATGAAGGCAGCGTCGATCTCGCCGCGCGTGAGTTTCTCCATAAGCCAGTTGCTGTTCATCTCGCTGAGCGCCAGCGCCACATCCGGCCACTGGCTGCGAAAACGCCGGATCGCGCCGGTAACCACCGGGTTGAAGGCGGCCGACGCGGTAAAGCCGAGCGCCAGCCTGCCGGTCTCGCCACGGGCGGCGCGCTGGGCTGCAAGGACGGCATTGTCAGCTGCAGCCAGCGAAGCCCTGGCTTCGGTCAGGAAGGCGGCGCCTGCCGCTGTCAGTTCCGCGCCGTGCGGGACGCGATGGAACAGGGGAGCGCCGATCTCCATTTCCAGAATACGGATCTGCTGGCTGAGTGGCGGCTGGCCGATGCCGAGTTTCGCTGCGGCGCGGGTGAAATTGCCCTCTTCAGCCACCGCAAGGAAATATCGGATATGCCGGAGCTCCATATCTAAAACCTATCAAGATCGCCTGCTTCATATATTGGACAAATAATGTGCCGCTCGCTACCTTTTCCCCGTCGAAAGGTTTTTCTGATCATGTCCAGCGCTGCCCAACGCCAGGTGAAAGCATCTCCTGAAGCCGATCTGCATCCGGCACAACCTGCGGCGAACGACGGCGAGAAGCAGTTTTTGGTACGTGGCACGCCGCCCTATCGCCGCGCCAGCCTGGCCTTCTTCATGTCCGGTTTCTCGACCTTCGCGCTGCTTTACTGCGTGCAGCCGCTGATGCCGATCTTTTCTGCGGATTTCGGGGTCAGCCCGGCGGCGAGTTCGCTGTCGCTTTCGCTCTCCACCGGCCTCCTGGCTGTCGCGATCTTTCTTGCGGCTGCGGTTTCGGAGCGCTTCGGCCGCCGCAGCCTGATGTTCGTCTCGCTGCTCGGCGCTTCGCTCTGCACGATCGCCTGCGCTGTCGTGCCGGATTGGAATGCGCTGCTCGTCATCCGTGCACTCGAAGGTTTTCTGCTCGGCGGCGTCCCGGCGGTCGCCATGGCCTATCTGTCGGAAGAGATCGACCCGAGGGGCCTTGGCGCCTCCATGGGGCTCTACATTGCCGGCAATGCCTTCGGCGGCATGGCGGGCCGCGTTTTCACCGGCATGCTGGCCGAATATTTCTCATGGCGGCTGGCGCTGGCAGGGATCGGGCTGATGGGCATCGTCGCCGCAATCGGCTTCCTCGTCCTTTTGCCGCCGTCGCGCAATTTCATCCCCCGCAAATCGACCGTCCGCTATCACGTCGATGCCTGGTTCGGACACTTGAAGAATCCGGCTCTGGCATTGCTGTTCGCCATCGGTTTCCTGATGATGGGCGCCTTCGTGACGATCTATAATTATGCCGGCTTCCGGCTGGTCGCGGCCCCTTACAACCTCAACCAGACCGAACTTGGCCTGATCTTCACGGTCTATCTGTTCGGGATTGCCGCCTCCTGGGCGGCCGGGCTGCTGGGCGACCGTTTCGGCCATTTCCTGGTCATGCCGGTCGGCGCTTTGGTTGCGCTTGTCGGTATCGCCATCACGCTCTTTTCGCCGCTGTCTCTGATCATCTTCGGCATTGTGCTCCTGACCTCCGGTTTCTTCATGGCTCACTCGGTCGCAAGCGCGTTGGTCGGCAAGCTGGCGCATGGGACGAAGGGGCACGCCTCGTCGCTCTATCTGCTTGGTTATTATCTCGGCTCGAGCGTGGCTGGCTCGCTTGGCGGGCATTTCTGGAGCGCCGATGGCTGGTGGGCGGTTGCGGCCTTCACCGGCGTCATGCTGCTTCTCTCGCTCCTCGCTTCTCTGCAAGCGAGAAGGATTACGATGCGGGGCTAACCCTTCTTCTTCGCGGTCGCGACCGGCTCCGTCGTCAGCTTGAAATCCGCCATTTCCTTGGGCGTGAGGTAGTAAAGCCGGTCCGGCGGCGTCTCCAGCGCGTTGATCCACAGTCCCGCACCGATGCCCATGGTGTCGAGATGCCGAGCAACCCGTGCGGTCGTGGCCTGGGCGCTGGCCATGGCTTGCTCCGCCGTCGGCCGGTCCTTGCCGCCATTGAAGACCTGATGCACGCCGATTACTGCGTCCTTCTCCGCCATGCGTCCGACGCCGCCGGCAAAGACGATCGGGCATGAGGAGGCACAGAGCGCCTTGGACGCCACTTTCGTGTCGAGCTTCTTCTCGCGGATCAACTCTGACATGGCGAGCGCATCGTCCACCGAGCCGCCGGGAGAATTGAGCGAAACGGTCTTCACATATTCGCCGCGTGCCTCGATCTCCTTGGCAAAACGGTCGGCGGCACCCGGATCGATCGAGCCTTCGGCGAGAAGCACGCCACCGGAGGTAAGCTCGAACCTGATCGGTTGGCGCAGCGTTTCTTTTGGACTTGCAGGCTGTACCGGCGGGGCGTTCGGCACACCATCCGTCAACGCCGGCGGCAGTACCGGCTGGTCCCCGTGCATCGGGTCATAACCGGGGAGGGCCGCATTCATCGCCGTGATATCGCGCACGTCGATGAGGAGAAACACGGCCGCCGCCGATAGCAGTATATAGAAGGCGCCGCGCATCAGCACGCCGTCGTCGAGCTTCAGCAGCGCCTTGATCGGCTCATCGATCCTCATGCGACCGGTCCCGTGTCCGTGATTTCAGGTCGATGCTGGTGATGTTGTTCGGTTCCAGCGCTTCGCTTTCGGTTTCGGCCCCGGCGACCGCATTTTCCAGGTTCACGCCGTTTGCCGTGACTGCCCTCTGCACCTCCAGGGCCAGGAGAAGTTCGGCGGCGGTGATCCGCTCGGCAAACGGCAGCTTCTCCTCCTGCTTCCGGATCGCGCCATGCACGACGGCGAGGATGAAGACCAGCACGCCCGGCAGGAGATCGATCGAGATCGCGCCGGCCCACGCAGGAATGAAATCGGAGGCATAGCGCAGCACCGCTTCGGCCGAAGAGAGTGGCACGAAGCGCCGTTCCGGCACGGGGGGCCGGGTGAGGATTTCGTCGGCCGCTTGCGACAGGACCTTGGATTGCGCCGCGACGGATGCCCGCACCGTCTCCATCACCTGGTCCTGCCGGTTGACGAGGTCGGCGTTACCGCCATCGGCCACGGGCGCAATGAAGCCAAGCGACAGGTCGTCCGCCGCGCGGCGGATGGAGGGCGCGATCGAAGTCTGGCCGAGTGAGGCGATGACGCCGGTCAGCGCCACGACTTCAGACGAGAACTGGTCGGCGCGCGGTGCGACGGCACCCGGAGCGGAGACCAGCGTGCGCATGGTCTCCAGCCGTTTCTGGCCTTCGTTGAAGAGGTTGGTCACCTGTTCGCGCGAGGCATTGATGCCGCTCTCCAGCTCCTTCATCTGCCCGGACATCTGTGAGAGCAGTTGCACGACACTGCCCGATCCCGTCGTGCCGGTCAGCGCTCCGGACTGGCGTTCGGAGGCGGCGAGCTGGGCGAACCGTTCCGAGGCGCGCTGGATGTCCGGCAGCAGGCTTTGCGCGGCAAGCGCGTTCTGATGCGCCTGGTCGAGGTCGGCGGTATAATCCTCCACCGTTTCGGCAAGATGCTGTTCAAGCGCCGCCGAACCGGCGAGTGCTGCGGCGTTCAGCCAGCTCGACATGGCGATGATCATGGCAGCGCCGAGCGCCATGACACCGAGCATGGCGGTGCGGCCCGTATAGGTGGTCACGTGCGGATAGAAGCGCGCCATATAGGACCAGAAGGCATAGATGGCGACCGAGACTGAAGCCGAGTAGATGATCGCCGCGAAGAATACGGCGGTCGGCGAGCCGTCGAGGAGGCTGCGCACGCCGAGATAGGTATAGACTCCGGATGCAAGCGCCAGTACGGCAAGTGCGAAGCGCGTCATGGTTTCGACGGCGAGAACCCCGTCATGCAAGCGTTGGGATGCACCGAGCGCCATGGCTGTCTCCGGAAGACGATTGTCGAAAAGGAATGTATTCCTTAACAGAGAATGAAGAAACGGGCGGAATAAAGGCCGCTCGGGCGCCGCGACGTGGCAGAACCTGCTCTAGGGCGCCGGATCAGGGATACTTCAAATCGATAGCGGTCGGACGAGGCTGAAACGAATCCATGCCAAAACCGCCAAGCGCGAAGAAACCGTCGATCGCATGGATTGGGGAAATCGCAATGAGGCCGGTCAGGAATTCCTCCGAGGCCAGTTCGTCCTCGATCGCCTCCACTTCCGTCGAAAGCGGCCGGTCGACCGTATAGAATGCCGCATGCCGGCGCACGACATCGTAGACGAGCTTCACCGCGCCGCTCGGCTTGTCGCCATGGATATCCATGGCTTGGGCGGCGAGCAGGGCTTCCAGCGCAGCAAGCCGTTTCAGTGCCTGCATCTGCCGGTCGAAACGCTCGATGACGAGCGGCAGGAAAGCCGCCTCGTCCTCCATGCCGCCCGCCACGACGAGCGACTGCGCGGAAACCGGATTGGTCATGGAAAGAACGCGGGAAAAAATCTCGCCCGCGAGTTTGATGATCGGTCCGAACCCGGTGGCGATTGCTCCTTCCGGCACGAGGTTCACCGGCAGGTCGCGCCGCTGCCCGTTGCCGAGCAGGACGCAACGGTTGAAGGAGTTGCGTGCCGCATGCGCCATGCACAGGATCGCCGATTCCAGGAGAAGCGTCACATCGAGCGGCAGCGATCCGCCGGAGGTGAGCACCCGGCCCTCGGCAATCACCGGGTTGTCGTCGGTGCGGCCGGTGGCGGCGAGGATCTTGTGGCCGGCGGTCAGCACGCTTTCGAACACGGCACCGAAGACCTGCGCGATCATGCGCAGGCTCAAGGGATCCTGCACATGCGTGCCGCTCGGCCAATCCCAGCCCTCGGAAGCATTGCACAGCCATTTGCCGATCATCGCCTCGCGCGGCGTGCCCACATGGGTGACCGCGATCCATGGGTCCCGGGAAGCGCCCATCGCACCCGAAGCGGCGAGACCCACGGCGAGCAGCGTGCGCAATGCACCCGCGGCGGCGCGCGTTGTTTCGGCGGCCGCAGCGAAGCTGACCGCATTGACGCTGAGCGAGGCGAGGCCGTCGCGCGGCGCCATGCGTCTAGGTCTCAGCCCTGCGCGTTTGAAGGCTTCCGCCGCCGGCAGGCGCTTGCCTTCATAAACGGCTTCGCCGACGCCGGTCAGGACCGCGCCGATCTGGCCCATCAGCCCGATGTCGGCGCAGCCGATCGAGCCGGTACGGCGCACGACCGGGATCACGTCGGCGGAAAGCAGTTCCAGATAGTTATTCACGAGATCGGTCGAGCATCCGACATAACCGGTCAGCGCTGTATTGACGCGCAGCGCCATCGCATTGCGCACGACGGAGATGGGAAAGGGCTCGCCGGTACCGAAATGGTGTGCGCGTACGAGCCCGAGGTTGAAGGCGTCCAGTTCCTCGCTCGACCAGGCGACGTCTTTCATGGCGCCGACACCGGTCGTGGCGCCATAAACGGGTTTGCCCTCCGCCATCGCCTGTTCGACCACGGCTCTTGCCGCCTGTACCCGGGCCAATCCCTCCGGTGCGGCCGTCAACCGAACTTTGTTCTCGCCGATCAACAGCAGTTCGGTAAATCCGATCGGCTGACCTGTCAGTTCGATAAGCGGTTTGGGGTCAGGCATGAAATCCTCTTTCTTCTCAACCTATCGGAAGAAACAGGTTAGGGAATATCCCAAAATGCAGACATCCGATGTCGCAACCGGTGGGCCGCTATCGATTCGTCAAAGCGTGAAGGCGAAATAGATGAGCGTAAGTGCGATGATCCAGAGCGCCACGCGGCCGGAGCGATTGTGCCGCGCCTCCGCCCTGCCGATCGCTTCCGTCGTTTCCGGATCGAAGCGCAGGCCATGCTCGCTCATATGAAGGAGTTCCTCGTGGAATTTTTCCGTTCTGGCGGCGATTTCCGGCACGGCTTCGGCAAGCTTTACCACCGACTTCAAGCCGTCTTTCAGATCGGACACAACACGTTTCGGTCCGAGATTGTCGCGGATCCAGGCGCCGACCACGGGTTCGGAAGCTTTCCACATGTTGAAGCGCGGGTTCAGCATGCGCGACACGCCCTCGACGACGACCATGGTCTTCTGCAGAAGGATGAGCTCCGGTCGCGTCTGCATGTCGAAGAGGTCGGTCACCTCGAAGAGCAGGGCGAGCAGCCGTGCCATCGAGATCGTCTCGGCCGGCTGGCCGTGGATCGGCTCCCCGATCGCCCGGATCGCCTGCGCGAAGCTCGACACGTCGTGATGGGCGGGCACGTAACCGGCCTCGAAATGCACTTCGGCGACGCGCCTGTAGTCGCGGGTGATGAATCCGAAGAGGATTTCCGCGAGGAACCGGCGCTCTTTCTTCCCGAGTCGCCCGACGATGCCCATGTCGACCGCGACGATCGTGCCTGTGGGGTCGACGAAAAGGTTGCCGGGGTGCATGTCGGCATGGAAGAAGCCGTCACGCAAGGTATGGCGCAGAAAGGACTGGATCAGCACCTCGGCGAGCTTTTCCAGATCGTGCCCGGCGGCGCGTAAGGCTGCCACGTCGGACATCTTGATGCCGTCGATCCATTCCATGGTAAGGACGTCGCGGCCCGTTCGTTCCCAGTCCACCTGCGGCACGCGGAAGCCGGTATCGCCCTTGGTGTTCTCGGCGATCTCGGACAGGGCTGCGGCCTCGAGCCTGAGGTCCATCTCGACCTTGGTGGTCTGCTCGAGCGTCCGCGTCACTTCGACGGGCTTGAGACGCCGGCTGGAGGGCACCAGGCGCTCCTGCATGCGCGACAGGAGATACATGCTCTCGATGTCGTGGGCGAAGCGATGGCGCACGCCTGGCCGCACCACCTTCACCGCGACCTTCCTGTCACCGACCACACAGGGATGTACCTGGGCGATCGAGGCGGCGGCGATCGGTTCGCCGAACGAGGAATAGAGATCGTCGATCGTCCGGCCGAGCGAACCCTCGACGGCGGCCTTGGCGGCTTCGGTTGGAAAATAGGCCATCCTGTCCTGCAGGAGTGCCAGGTCGACCGCCCAGTCGACGCCCACGACATCCGGACGGGTGGCAAGGAACTGCCCGATCTTGACGTAGGAGGGACCCAGCCGGTCGACGGCGCGCGTGAGCCGTTCGCTCCGGGCCTGCTTGAGAGAGCGCTTGCGTGCAAGCGGCTCGATCAGCGATTTCACGAGACCGACGGACGGCGGCAGGCCCTGGCTGGGCAGGGCGGAGACCACACCTTCGCGCACCAGCACCCATCCCACCCGGGCAAGCCGGAAATAGGCTCCAAGCGTACTCATTCCGCTAGAGTTTCCAGCCGGAATGCAGCGCCGCGATGCCGCCGGTATAATTGGTATAGGTCACGCGCGAAAAACCGGCATTGCGGATCATCGCCGCGAAATTCTCCTGGTTGGGGAATTTTCGGATCGATTCCACCAGGTACTGATAAGGTTCGGCCTCGCCGGTGATCATCTTGCCGAACCGCGGGATCGCCTTGAAAGACCATTCGTCGTAGAAGCGTTCGAGCAGCGGCATTTCCACCTCGGAAAATTCCAGCACCAGCAGCCGCCCGCCGCGCTTCAGCACGCGATAGGCTTCCTTGAGCGCTAAGTCGATATGCGGCACGTTGCGGATGCCGAAGGCGATCGTATAGGCGTCGAAGGAATTCGCCTCGAAGGGCAGGGATTCGGCGTTCGCCTCAACAAAATCCAGGTTTTCGGAGAGCTTCCTTTTCGCCGCACGCTCGGCGCCGACCGCCAGCATCGAGCCGTTGATGTCGAGCACTGTCACATGCGCCTTGCGATCGGAGGCTTCGACGATCCGGAAGGCGATGTCGCCGGTGCCGCCCGCTACATCCAGGGTTTTGTAGCCGGCGTCCTTGCGCGGATTGAGTGCCGCTACCATCGCATCCTTCCAGACGCGATGCATACCGGCCGACATGACGTCGTTCATGATATCGTAGCGCTTGGCGACCTTATGGAAGACGTCGTTGACGAGGCCTTGCTTTTCGCCATCCGTCACCTGTCGGAAGCCATAGGACGTCTCCATGCCGCCATCGGCACTGGTACGGGCTTCGGTCATCGGCGAACTCCTTACGGCTCTATTGGAGGGCGACCATAGCGAAATCGGTTTCACCTCGCTATCTGTGGCTCACCCATTATAGATGATGCGGCATCCGGTCCGCTCTATAGAGCAGGATCTTCATGGTTGGAACAGGAAGTTAGGTACAGATGCCCGAATTGCCAGAGGTTGAAACCGTCCGGCGCGGCCTCGCCCCGGCAATGGAAGGTGCCGTTATCGCAAGGCTCGAGCTGAATCGTCCCGACCTGCGTTTTCCGCTACCCGAGAATTTCGCCGAGACGGTCCGGGAGCGGCGTATTGTCTCACTCGGCCGCCGCGCCAAATACCTGCTGATCGACCTTGAGGATGATCTCACTGTCATCAGCCATCTCGGTATGTCCGGTTCCTTCCGGATCGAGGACGAGACGCTCGGGGAATTCCATCATCCGCGCTCCAAGGACCAGAAGCACGATCATGTCGTTTTTCACCTTCGGAACGGGAAGGGGCCTCTGAAGGTCATATATAACGACCCGCGCCGGTTCGGTTTCATGCAGCTCTGGAGGCGCAGCGAACTCGATCTCTATCCCGCTTTCGCCGAACTCGGGCCGGAGCCCACCGGCAATGCGCTCGACGCCGATTACCTGGCGGCACGTTTCTCGGGGAAAAGCCAGCCGCTCAAGGGTGCTCTTCTCGATCAGACGGTGATCGCCGGTCTCGGCAATATCTATGTATGCGAGGCGCTGTGGCGCGCGCATCTGTCGCCGAAGCGGGCGGCCGGCAGCATCGTCACGAAGACCGGCAGGCCGAAGAAGGAGCTTGGGCTGCTGACCGGGGCGATCCGCAATGTTATTGCCGATGCGATCGCCGCTGGCGGCTCGTCGCTGAAGGACCATATCCAGACCGACGGCTCGCTCGGCTATTTCCAGCATTCCTTCTCCGTCTACGACCGTGAAGGCTGGGCTTGCTGCACGCCGGGTTGCGGCGGTACGGTCGCCCGCATCACTCAGGCGGGCCGCTCCACCTTTTATTGTCCCGTCTGCCAGAAATAGGAGAGGAGACGCCGAATGAGCTATGAAACCCTGCTGACCGAAACCCGCGGACCGGTGGCGCTCGTCACGCTCAACCGGCCGAAGGCGCTGAACGCCCTGAACTCGACTGTGATGTCCGAGCTTGCTGACGCGCTTGCCGCCTTCGGAAAGGAAGAAGGCATCGGCGCGATCGTGCTGACCGGTTCCGAAAAGGCCTTTGCTGCCGGCGCCGACATCAAGGAGATGCAGGGGATCGATTTCGTCGACGCCTATATCGGTGACTTCATCTCCGGCTGGGAGGCCGTGGCCGCGACCCGCAAGCCGATGATCGCCGCAGTCTCGGGCTTCGCGCTTGGCGGCGGCTGCGAGCTTGCCATGATGTGCGATTTCATCATCGCGTCGGAGACGGCGAAGTTCGGCCAGCCGGAGATCACACTCGGCGTCATCCCGGGCATGGGCGGCTCGCAGCGCCTTACGAGGGCTGTAGGAAAGGCCAAGGCGATGGACCTCGTATTGACCGGCCGCATGATGGATGTGGCGGAGGCCGAAAGGGTAGGGCTGGTGGCCCGCATCGTACCGCCCGAGCGGCTGATCGACGAGGCTGTCGAGACGGCTGCAAAGATCGCGTCGTTCCCCCGCGCAGCGGTGTTGATGGCCAAGGAGGCGGTCAACCGCTCTTTTGAAACGACGCTCGGCGAAGGCCTGCGTTTCGAACGGCGGCTCTTCCATTCGCTGTTTGCCACTGCCGACCAGAAGGAAGGCATGGCGGCTTTCATGGAAAAGCGTAAACCGCAATTTTCGAACCGATGAAACGGGATCGCCATCGATCAATATGCGCGTCGCCAGAATCTGCGTTGACGGGGGCGGGTATTCCGGTTATATGCCCGCCCACAGTTGAGAAAGCCTGATCACGGCTTCCTCTATTGCTCCCGAATTGCTGGATAAAGGGTCGCAGGACCGGCGGCAACGGTGGAGTTTGGTTCGAATTCGTAGAGAGGCATGAAATGGCCAATACAACTTCGGCGAAAAAGGCGACCCGCAAGATCGCTCGCCGTACCGCAGTCAACAAGGCTCGCCGTTCGCGCGTCCGCGGCTTCATCCGCAAGGTCGAGGAAGCCATCGCATCGGGTGATATCGCCGTTGCTGCCGAAGCACTCAAGGTTGCCCAGCCGGAAATCCAGCGCGCCGCATCCAAGGGCGTGCTTCACAGCAACACGGCATCCCGCAAGGTGTCCCGTCTTGCGGCCCGTGTGAAGGCGCTTTCCGCTTAACGACATCTGTTAAAATTGTATTGCAATGAAGCCTGGTCGGTTGACCGGGCTTTTTGTGATTCTCTCAGTCATCCTTATAATTATCCGGCTCATTAACAATTTCGTGTCAAGGGCGTGACATAAAATATCGTTTTAAATCAAATACTTATCGGAGGTGCACGAGTCGATGGGAGACTTTCCACGCGCCAAAATGCCCGGTGACCGAGTCAAGAAGATTTTTATTTTTTCTGTGAACAATCAATCGGAATGTATGTCATTTTTGAATCCCATTGATTCAACTGCGATTCTCCATGACTGCGTCTGTGACATTCAAATCACGCCCGCCGAGTCAACGCCCGCCTCTTAATTTTGCGTAAAATTCATCATTGATCTTGGCATTTGATCCTGCCTAAATGGCCTCCAGCAAGGGCCGCGGGGATTAGTTAAGAGGGCTGCCGGGACCGTCTGTTAAAGGCGGCGGACAGGCTTTCTGCCCCTTGCTACGGGAGAGCTCTTCCCGTTCTTCAGGTAACCATCGATTGTGCGCCGGAAAATTGGCGTTTTCCGGAGACGGTCGGTTTTTGTCAACGCGGATCCGGCGGGAGCCGGATAACGGAGGTACGAGAGGTTTCGGACAACTCATGTGGAAGATGAGGTGTTCGGTTGCGTGGGGTGGCTTCCACGAGTTCAAGCCCGTGTACGAGGTGGGCTAGGCGAGGCCTTCATTCAGCCGCAAGGCGGAAGAAGGAGTTGGAAAAGGGGACGGGCGGCGGCGATTCTCAATGAGTGGGGATGGTCTGCGACGCCTTGAAACGAGATTTGTCCTGGCGGGTAAACGAGAATCGCCGGGCGGCAAGATTTGGAAGGCGGCGAATAATGCAGATGAACATCGTATCGGCCCGTGCAGGTAATGGAGACCGCGCACGGCAGGCACTTGATTCAGGTTGCTCCCAGGCGGCAGGGGAAACATCGGAA
>NZ_CP123001.1:0-916660 GCF_029854435.1 Neorhizobium petrolearium
ATGGCGGACACGAAGGGGAACAAACGCATGGCTGTATCGGCGAAGAAATCGGGAGCGGAGAGCACAGGAGCTGTGGTCGAGCCGCGCGTGCTCGCCGACGAGGCGATCGCCAGGGATGCGCGGGCGCTTTCCGAACAGCTGAAGGCGATGCGCGAGCGGCTCTTTCCCCCGGCCTCGATGAAATCGCTGCGTGCCTTTTCGTCTGGAGAGGCGGCAAAGCTAATCGGCGTATCCGATGGCTATCTCCGCCAGCTTTCGCTGGCAGGAGAAGGGCCACAGCCGGAGACGGGCGCCGGCGGCCGGCGCTTCTATTCGCTTGCCGACATCAATGCGCTCCGCCGCCATCTTGCCGAACAGGCGCTTGCCAAGGGGAACATCGCCAAGGCGCGGTCCTACCTGCCGCGTCGCGACGCGGTGCGCGGGGAACACCTGCAGGTGATTTCGGTCACCAACTTCAAGGGCGGCTCGGGCAAGACAACGTCTGCCGTGCATCTCGCCCAGTATCTGGCGTTGACCGGTCACCGGGTTCTGGCCATCGACCTCGATCCGCAGGCCTCGCTTTCGGCGCTCTTCGGCTATCAACCGGAGCTCGATCTCACCGGCAACGACACGCTCTACGGCGCGATCCGCTATGACGACGAGCAGCGTCCCTTGGCGGACATCATCCGGAGCACCTATTTTCCCGGCCTCGATCTCGTGCCGGGCAATATCGAGCTGCAGGAATTCGAGCACGTGACGCCACAAGCGTTGTCTCGCCGCCAGAACGGCGAAGACGCCGGGCCGCTCTTCTTCGCACGTATCCAGGCAGCGCTGCAGACGGTGGAAGCCGACTACGACGTTGTCGTGATCGACTGCCCGCCGCAGCTCGGCTACCTGACCCTCTCGGCGCTGTGTGCCTCCACCTCGGTCATCGTTACCGTGCACCCGCAGATGCTCGACGTCGCCTCGATGAACCAGTTTCTCTTCATGACGTCCGATCTGCTTGCAGTCGTACGCGAAGCGGGTGGTACGTTGAATTTTGATTTCCTGCGTTATCTCGTCACCCGATATGAACCGAATGACGGGCCGCAGGCACAGATCGTCGGTTTTATGCGCTCGCTCTTCGGGGATCGCGTGTTGACGGCTCCGATGCTGAAATCAACGGCGGTCTCGGACGCTGGGCTCACCAAGCAGACACTTTATGAGGTGGGCCGCGAGAATTTCACGCGCACCACCTATGACCGCGCTCTCGAGGCGATGAATGCCGTCAACGATGAGGTCAAAGCGCTGATACACACGGCCTGGGGTCGATAGGGGACGGAACTCAAGGAAGGTTTTGGGAATGGCGGGAAGCCGCAAGAATGAGTTGAGGGCATTGTTCGGGGGAGGGCTGGCACCGACCGAACCTGCCCGTGCGCCTGAGACGAAATCCATGCCCGAGGCTGAGGCCAAACCTGCGCCGGCGGGAGAGGGTGCCCTGCCGCCCCGCAGCGCATCGGGCGCCGTCAAGGCGATGGGGCTTTCCCTCGGAGCCATGACTCGCGAGGTCGAAGAGGCGCGCGCGCTTCGACAGGCATTGAGCGAAGGAGAGCGCGTCGTCACCATCCATCCAGACAGGATCGATTCCTCCTTCATCGAGGATCGGCTGATGCTCGATGGGCATGAGGATGGGGATTTCGCGGCGCTGGTGGACAGCATCCGCGAGAGCGGCCAGCAGGTGCCGGTGCTGCTGCGCCCGCATCCGGAAAAGCAGGGCCGCTACCAGACCGCCTACGGCCATCGCCGCGTCAAGGCCGCTGCTCGTCTCGGCATCGAGGTAAAGGCGATCGTCAGGCCGCTCTCCGACGACGAGTTGGTGTTGGCGCAGGGTAAGGAGAATGCCGAACGCCGTAACCTCTCCTTCATCGAGCGTGGGTTGTTTGCCAGGAATCTCGTGAGCCTCGGTTTCGACCGCAAGGTGGTCGGCGATGCACTGGCCGTGCAGAAAAGCGAGTTGTCACGCCTGCTGCAGGTGGTGGAAAGTGTGCCCGAACGGTTCATCCGGGCTGTCGGGCCAGCACCGAAGGTCGGGCGCGAGCGCTGGATGAAGCTCGGCGAAATCCTCACGCGGGAGGCCAAGCAGCATATCGCGACCGACGTGATCCATACCGAACGATTCAAGGTGGCCGACAGCGACAGCCGTTTCCAGATATTGTTCGCACGGCTCGATGCGAGCATGAAGCCTGAGCCTGCCAAGCCGCAGGAGCTGAAGGATAGGAAGGGTCAGGTCTTCGCCCGCGTGAGGCGCGAAGGGAAGACGAAGCGTATCGAATTTGCGGCGGATGTCGACGCCGCCTTTGTCGACGAGGCGGCGGCATTGCTCGCCGCCCGTTACGAGGAGTTTCTGACAGGTCGATCGGCCGGAAAGAGCTGAGAGTTGTCTTGCATGTTGCCGAAAGCGGAAATCGATTCTGGGCAATGGCATGCACAAACGGAAGTAGAAATGCCCTGACGGGCGTGCCGGAACACACGGAAAGGAAGCTACGAGAGCAAGAAAAAGGCCCCCAAAACGTCACCGTCCTGGAAGCCCTCTTCAATCTAAGCAGTTCAAGAGAATCACTTCCATAGTCCAAAGTCAAGAGTCGGCGGCAGAAATGCCGTGCCCGAGCGTGGAAGATTTTGGCTGATTGCGACGTTTCCGCGGGCGCTTGCCTCCGAACGGAGACGGATATGGTGGAAAGACTGGCAACGACGCCTTTTGGCGGCGCGCAATTTTCTGCGCGCAATTTTGCCCTCCGAGCCGAAATGGAGCGCCGGCAGGAACGTCTGCGCGCGGGCGAGGGTGGCAATCACACCGGCAAGGCCGAGAAATGGCAGCTTATCAGAGCGCTCACCGAGGCGAGGGAGGCCTATGGCCTCTCGGACCGCTCGATCACGGTGCTTGAAGCGCTGACGAGCTTTCATCAGGAACGCGAACTCGATGGTAGTGCGCCACTCATCGTCTTTCCATCGAACGTGGAGCTGTCAATCCGCTCCCGCGGCATGTCGCCTGCGACACTGAGGCGGCATCTGGCAGCTCTGGTCGAGGCAGGGCTGATCTTCCGCCGCGACAGCGCCAACGGCAAGCGTTTCTGCCGCCGTGATGGGAGCGGTCAGGTTGAGAGCGCCTTCGGGTTTGACCTGGCGCCCCTGGCGCTACGGGCCGACGAGATCTTTTCACGTGCAGAAGCCGCACGGGCGAAGGCGAAGCGGATCGCCCGGGTCCGTTCGGAGATCACGCTGCATCTGCGCGACATTACCAAGACCGTGGAAGCGGCGCTCAACGAAAGCAGGGCAGGAGACTGGATGGCCTATCTGGGGCGACTGCAGGCACTTTCCGGCCGCGTGCCGAGGCAGGCTGAGGTCGTGGAACTGGAAATCCGCTGCGACGCGCTGATCCGGTTGAGGGCTGAGGTGGAGACCGCTTACCTTAATAGCCTCACAGAACAGGAAATGAGCGCCAATGAGTCTGTTTTTGAGCATCATATTCAGAATTCAAACACAGACCCAAATCTTGAACTAAACGGCAACGAACATAACACCCCGGCGTCGCGAATGCCGGAGATCGCCCCGGAACGCAAATCTGTCGGGATTGGGCTGAAGGAATTCCTGAAAACTTGCCCGCAGATTGCCGATTATGCTCGCAGCGGGGTGAAGAACTGGCGGGATGTGGTGGCGGCGGCCGATCTTGTCCGCTCGATGCTGGGCATCAGCCCGAGTGCGTGGGCGGCGGCAAGGGCTGCAATGGGAGACATTTCCGCCGCAATCGTCGTCGCAGCAATCCTGGAAAGGGCGGAAGATATCCGCTCGCCGGGCGGTTACCTGCGCGATTTGACACGGAAGGCGGAAAAGGGCCGCTTCTCTGTTCATCCAATGCTGAACGCGCTGAAGGGATAGCGGCGGGTTGCTCGGGATGGAATTGAGGAGCGTCAGGATTCGCATGCCTTCCTTTGATGACTTTGATCCGAAAGGCTAATATTGACAGTGAATGTATACAGACTTATTGCTTCTGTAGCGTCGCGATGGAGGACGGGAAAACTGACGTTTCCAGAGTGGGGTCTGTAATTCCTTTTTTACGAATACCTTTTCTGCGCTTGTGATATCGCGCCATAGATTGGCCAGGCGCCGGATGAAATGTTCGGGAAATAGGGAGGCAGGGGCGATAGTGTATACACGGTTTCGTGAGGCCGTCTCAGAAAGAGTCCCCGGATGATCAGAAAGCGGCGACCCAGGATATCGCGTCAATGAAAAAGGGAAATTGTGGGCCGGCAGATCATTTCAACTGTTTGACTGCTTGTTCTGCTGAACCTGATATGCTCTGCAAGCCGTGACGGGCCATGGCCGCAAGGAGGATGCGGCCTGTCACGCAAGCTTTGGAAATGATCATCTTTTTGAGGAGGAAAAGAAATGATTACCAGAAGGACACTGATGGCTGCGACCGGGATCGCTTTGAGCGGTCTTGTGGCTCTGCCGGCGGCCGCACAGGAGACAGTCAAGATCGGCCTCGTTCTGCCGATGACCGGTCCGTTTGCGTCCACCGGTCGCCAGGTCGAGGCCGGCGTGAAGGCTTACATGGCGCTGAACGGCGATACCGTCGCCGGCAAGAAGATCGAAGTTGTTCTTCGCGACGACGCCGGTGTTGCTGACCAGACTCGCCGTATAGCCCAGGAACTCGTCGTCAACGATGGGGTCAAGATGCTGATGGGCTTCGGCCTGACGCCGCTTGCCATGTCGGTCGCTCCGGTCCTTAACCAGGCGAAGATCCCGGCGATCATCACGTCGGCCACGACATCGGCAATCATGCCGCAATCGCAATATTTTGCTCGTACTTCGATGGCCGGCCCGCAGTCGGCTGTTCCGGTCGCCACCTGGGCGGTGCAGAACAACCTGAAACGCGTCGTCACCCTCGTTTCCGACTACGGTCCAGGTATCGACATCGAGCAGGGGTTCACCAACCAGTTCAAGAAGGAAGGCGGCACGATCGTCGAAGCTGTCCGTGTTCCGCTCGCCAACCCGGATTTTGCACCCTTCCTGCAGCGTGTGCGCGACGCCAAACCCGATGCGGTCTTCGCCTTCGTGCCGTCGGGTGTCGGCTCGCTGTTCATGAAGCAGTTCATCGAACGCGGATTGGCGGATGCGGGCATCAAGCTGATCGGTACCGGCGATATCACCGACGATGATCTTCTGAACGGCATTGGTCCGGCAGCCAAGGGGGT
Source organism: Neorhizobium petrolearium (assembly GCF_029854435.1). Taxonomy (NCBI): domain Bacteria; kingdom Pseudomonadati; phylum Pseudomonadota; class Alphaproteobacteria; order Hyphomicrobiales; family Rhizobiaceae; genus Neorhizobium; species Neorhizobium petrolearium. The sequence goes on from NZ_CP123001.1 coordinate 5,214, forward strand.
CATAACCGGCCATTTCTATTCGGCCCTGCACGACAGCCCGGAAAACAAGGCCTTCGTTGAGCAGGTGAAGAAAGACAACAAGGGCATGCGTCCGAACTTTATGTCGGTCGGTGGTTATGATGCCATGACGCTGGCCTATGCGGCCCTCAAGAAGACTGACGGCGACACGGATGGCAGCAAACTCATTGAAGCCATGAAGGGGGCATCGTGGGTAAGCCCGCGGGGGCCGATCACCATTGACCCAGCGACCCGGGACATCGTGCAGGACATCTACATGCGCGAGGTCAAGGAAGTGGATGGCGAACTCTACAATGTCGAGTTCGCAACCTATCCAAAGATCAAGGATCCGAATGTCAAATAAGGTGTAGCGAAACCCTCGGCAGTGGGTGGCGGGCGCGTGCCCGCCATTCTTGTTTGTTGGGAGGCTTCTCCGATTTCTTCCGGTGGGAACATCCGGCAGCTTTCGCTTGAGCCTGCATTTCAGTTTCCGTACAAGGCAGCGCAATGAGCCTCTTGCCGACCGCACCCACGCCCAGGATACTGCAGCACAGCCTGCGGCACCTGAGGGCGTTTCTTGCGGTCGTTGATACCGGCTCGGTCACCAAGGCAGCGGAATTGTGCTTCGTATCGCAGCCCGCCGTGACGCAGGCGCTGTCGAAAATCGAGAAAACGGCTGGCATGCCGCTCTTTTCCCGCACGCCGCAACGCGTCTTTGCCAATACCGCCGGAGAAATGCTGGCGCGGCGCATCAGGCGCGCCTTCGGTTATCTCGACCCGTCCCTTTTCGAGCTCTCGCCAAGGCTCAAGGTGACGGCTACGACGGCACAGCTGAAATCTCTGATCGCCGTCCGGGAAACCGAGAACTTCACGCTCGCCGCGCGGCGGCTTGGCTTGAGCCAGCCCGCCGTATACCGCGCGGTCAGTCAGCTCGAACAAGAAGCAGCGCGGCCGCTCTTCGAACGCACGTCCTATGGGATTGTCGCGACCCGCCCGGCGCAGGTGCTTGCCCAGGCAGCAAAGCTCGCCTTCCTTGAACTCGAACAGGCGGATGCCGACATGGCCGAGCTCACGGCGGCTGAAGCCGGCCAGATCGTCATCGGTGCCACGCCTCTTGCAAAATCCTATGTGCTGCCGAAGGCGATCGCGAGCTTCCGAAAATTCCGTCCAAACCTTCCCATCCACATCCAGGAAGGTCCTTATCCTGACCTGCTCGGAGCTTTGCGCCGGGGCGAGATCGATTTCCTGCTCGGCGCATTGCGGGAGCCTGCGCCGATCGGGGACGTCGAGCAGAGGGTCCTGTTCTACGACACCGTCGTTCTGGTTGCGGGCAACGATCACCCCTTGGCCGGAAAGTCAGAAATCATGGTCGAGGAACTTGCCGCCTACCCTTGGGTCGTCGGCCAGAGCGGCACGCCAATCCGCCGCTACTTCGACGGCATTTTCGCCAATGCAGCCAGCGGGTCGCCCAAAAGCATCGTCGAATCCGGTTCGCTCATCCTGATGCGCGAGCTTTTGGACACGAGCGAGCATCTTGGGTGCACGTCCAGGCTTCAGGCGGAAGCGGAAATAGCGCGGGGGTTGATGCGCGCCTTGCCTTTCGATCTGAGCTACACGTCGAGACCGATCGGGGTGACGCTTCGCAAGGACTGGCTGCCGACCGCCGCCCAGCAGACGTTTCTGGAACTTCTGCCGACACGGCCCGATCGGCCGCTATAACGAGAACTTATGAGCACGGCAGACGATCTGATAAACATCTGGTTCGCGTCCGGTCTAATAGTGGGAGCTGGAGCATGCCCCGGGAGAGATTGTAGCTTGAAGCTTACGCCACAGGCGGAAACGAAAGCGAAAATAATGGGGCATCAAAGTACCGTAGCCGGTTGACGACTATGTATACATTCATCGATATAGGCGACAGATCGTGAGGATTTGCCGCTTCGGTTGAAAAATCGGCTGGCTGGCAAGAGGCCGATAGACATAATCCGCACCCTGAGGAGGAGACTCATGCTGAAGAGAAGAACATTGGTGGCTGCCGCAGGCGCGGCGCTTGGCTGCCTTGCCGCATTTCCGGTGGCCGCGCAGGAAGTTGTGAAAGTTGGCCTTATCCTGCCGATGACGGGACCGTTTGCTTCCACCGGACGCCAGGTCTCGGCCGGTGCAAAGACCTTCATCGAAACCCATGGCGATACCGTCGCCGGCAAGAAGATCGAGCTCATCATCCGTGACGACGCAGGTGTTGCCGATCAGACCCGCCGCATTGCGCAGGAACTGGTGGTCAACGACGGCGCCAAGGTTCTCGCGGGCTTCGGTCTCACTCCTCTTGCCATGTCGGTCGCGCCGGTCGCGACCCAGGCGAAGGTTCCGGCGATCGTGATGGCTGCCGGCACGGCATCGATCACCAAAGCCTCGCCGTTCATTACCCGTACCTCTGGTACGCTGCCGCAATATTCGCTTCCGGTTGGTACCTGGGCTGCCCAGAATGGTATCAAGAACGTCGTAACGCTCGTATCCGACTACGGACCAGGCATCGATGCCGAAAAATGGTTCACCAAGGAGTTCAAGGCCAAGGGCGGCGAGGTCACCGAGGCCGTGCGCGTTCCATTGCAGAACCCCGACTTTGCACCTTTCCTGCAGCGCGTGCGCGACGCCAAGCCGGATGCGGTCTTCGTTTTCCTTCCGTCGGGCGTCGGTTCGCTGTTCATGAAGCAGTTCTCCGAACGCGGGCTTGCCGATGCCGGTATCAAGCTGATCGCCACCGGTGACGTCACCGACGACGACATCCTCAACAGCATGGGCAAGCCGTCGATCGGTACCATCACCGGTCATTTCTACGCAACCGCGCACGACAGCCCGGAAAACAAGGCCTATGTCGAGGCTTTCAAGAAAGCCAACGATAACATGCGCCCGAACTTTATGTCGGTTGGCGGCTATGACGGCATGGCGCTGATCTATGCCGCGCTTGAAAAGACCAAGGGCGATGCGAGCGGTCCCGCCTTCATGGAAGCCGTCAAAGGGCTCTCCTGGACGAGCCCGCGCGGTCCAGTCTCCATCGATCCCGAGACCCGCGACATCATCCAGAACATCTATATGCGCGAGGTCAAGGAGGTGGACGGTGAGTTGCAGAACGTCGAATTCCAGACGTTCGAGGCACTCAAGGATCCGGAAAAGGCAGAAGCCAAGTAAAGACTGGATACCCCTTACCCCGCCTCGCAAGCCGGCACCATCTCCCCGCCAACGGAAAGTTGGTGCCGGCAGCCGGGTGAGGAGTTATCTGGCAGCGCCCCTCTTAGTCACAAGAAACTCGGGGCTTGAGCCGCCTCGGTTTCGAGGCAACAATGCCGGGAGGCATCATGGGTGCAGTAACCAGGAATTCAGGGCCCTCTAGAGAAGATTTCGCATGCTGACCATTCTGTTTGACGGCGTAGCTTACGGCATGTTGCTGTTCATCCTCGCCTGCGGGCTGACGGTGACGCTTGGCCTCATGAACTTCATCAACCTGGCGCATGGCGCTTTCGCCATGGCCGGCGGCTATGTGACCGTCATCATGATGAACCGCTACGGCATTTCCTTTTACTGGTGTCTGCCAGCGGCCTTCCTCGCGTCGGCGCTGATCGGCCTCGTCTTGGAGCGCACGCTCTATCGGTGGCTATACCAGGCGCCGCACCTCGACCAGGTTCTCTTCTCGATCGGTATCGTCTTTATGGCAATCGCCGCGACGGACTATTTCATGGGCGGTCAGCAGCAACTCATTAATCTGCCCCCGGAACTTTCGGGTCGGATGGATGTCTTCGGTGTGGGTGTCGGCCGTTACCGGCTCTTCACCATCGTCGTCTGCGCCCTGCTTGCGGTCGCGCTGCAACTCATCCTGTCGAAAACCCGCTTCGGCAGCCGGCTGCGCGCCGCAGTCGATGACCGGCGTGTGGCAATGGGGCTCGGCATCAATGTGCCTGTCGTCTTCGCACTGACCTTCGCCTTCGGTTCGGGTCTTGCCGGCCTCGGCGGGGCGATGGGCGCGGAAATCCTCGGGCTTGATCCGAACTTCCCGCTGAAGTTCATGATCTACTTCCTGATCGTGGTATCCGTGGGTGGCACTTCGACTGTTTCCGGCCCGTTCCTCGCCGCCCTGCTGCTCGGTATCGCCGATGTCGCGGGTAAGTATTATGTTCCCGCCATCGGCCCCTTCGTCATCTATGCGCTGATGATCGTCATGCTGATCGTGCGCCCGAACGGACTGTTCGCAAGGGGTGGCCGATGAGCGCTGTTCAACAGGAAACCACAGTGACGGCAAACCCGACCGCCGACGCCGAAAGCCGCGCGACCAGGCTGATGAAGCGCAGAAGCCGCGTTCGTTTCTACGAGATCGTCATCTGGCTTGCCGCGATCGCAGCTTATTTCGTGTTGCCATCGAAGATGCTGATCCTCACCGAGATTGCCATCCTGGCATTGTTTGCCGTCTCGCTCGACCTGGTACTCGGGTTTGCAGGGATCGTCTCGCTCGGTCACACCGCCTTCTTCGGATTCGGCGCCTATGTCGCCGGCCTGCTGGCCCTGCATTATATCGCCGAGCCGGTGATCGGGCTGATCGTGGCCGGCATTCTGTCCGGTGTGCTGGGCCTGCTGACCAGCTTCCTCATCCTGCGCGGTTCGGACCTGACCCGCCTGATGACCACGCTCGGCATCGGCCTGATGATGGCGGAACTGGCCAACCAGATGGCCTGGCTCACTGGCGGTGCCGACGGGCTGAGCGGTTTCTCGCTCAATCCGGTCCTCGGACTCTTCGAGTTCGATCTTTTCGGCAAGACCGGCTACCTTTATTGCCTTGCCGTGCTCTTCATCGGAACGATGATCATGCGCCGCATCGCCTTTTCGCCTTTCGGCCTGTCGCTGAAGGCGATCAAGGGCAATCCGATGCGAGCCGCCATGATCGCGGTACCAGCGCGCAAACGCATCGTCACAGCCTATACGATTGCCGCTGTCTTCGCCGGTATGGCGGGCGCCCTGCTCGCCCAGACGACGAGTTTCGTCTCGCCGGACGTGCTCGCCTTCCACCGCTCGGCCGACGTGCTTCTCGTGCTCGTCATCGGCGGTACGGGCTATCTCTACGGCGGCATTTTAGGGGCCGTGCTGTTCACCCTGGTGAAGGACTGGCTCTCGGTCGTCACGCCGCAATACTGGATGTTCTATATCGGTCTGATCCTGGTCGTGCTCGTGTTGATCGGCCGTGACCGGCTGGCGCGCTGGATCGAATATCTGCCGGAACGCTTCTCGAAGTCGAAGGAGGAGGGCCGATGAGTGACATCGTTCTTGAAACCAGGAACCTGAAGCGCCATTTCGGCGCCTTCCTTGCCACCAATGACGTAAGCCTGAAAGTGGAGCGCGGCGCCCGCCATGCGCTGATCGGCCCGAATGGCGCTGGCAAAACGACGCTGATCAACCTTCTCACCGGCGTTTTGCCTCCTTCGGAAGGTCAGGTCTTCCTGGAAGGGGAGGACATCACCTCGATGGCGTCCTTCCGGCGCGTCAAGCGCGGGCTTACCCGCACCTTTCAGATCAATCAGCTCTTCAGCGAATTCACGCCGCTTGAAACCGTGGCGCTGGCGATTGCCGAACGAGAAGGCGTTGGCCACAATCTGTGGCGGTCGATTGCCGGCTACGGGAGGGTCGTCGACGAAGCGGCAGCCCTTCTTGCCCGCTTTGGGCTTGCTTCGGTGATGGCCGAGCGCACCGTCATCCTGCCTTATGGCAAACAGCGTTTGTTGGAGATCGCACTCGCCTTCGCGTCCAGGCCTCGCGTGCTTTTGCTCGATGAGCCGGCCGCCGGCGTCCCGGAAGACGAGCGGCACGAAGTGCTGTCGATCGTCTCGGACCTGCCTGCGGATGTAACTGTGCTGTTGATTGAGCACGACATGGATCTGGTCTTTTCGTTTGCAAATCGGATCTCGGTTCTTGTGGCCGGCGCGCTCTTTACCGAAGGCACGGTTGCCGAGATTTCCGCCGATCCGCGCGTCAAGGCCGTCTATCTCGGAGAAAATGCATGAATACCCCGGTTCTGGTCACCGAAAAGCTGGTGGCGGGCTACGGCGAGGCGAGCGTATTGTCCGGTATCAGCCTGACGATCGAGGAAGGCCGGACGCTGGCTCTGCTTGGCCGCAACGGCACGGGCAAGACGACCTTCGTGAATACCCTGGCCGGTGTGACAACCTACCACGCCGGTTCGATACATCTGATGGGCCGCGATATCACCAGGCTGAGGGCCGACCGCCGTGCGGCGGCGGGTATCGGCTGGGTGCCGCAGGAGCGCAACATCTTCAAATCGCTGACCGTCGAGGAGAACCTCATCGCTATCGCGCGGCCGGGCGTCTGGAACCTGGAACGCGTCTATGGCATGTTTCCGCGCCTTCAGGAGCGCCGGAAGAACCTCGGCAATCAACTCTCGGGCGGCGAACAACAGATGCTGGCGGTCGGACGCGCGCTGATGGTGAACCCCAAGTTGCTGTTGCTTGATGAGCCGACCGAAGGTCTCGCGCCGATCATCGTCGACGAACTGCTTGCGGCAATCCGCCGGATCGTCGAGGGTGAGGGCATGTCGGCGATCATCATCGAGCAGAAGGCGCGGAAAGTCCTGCCGTTGACCGATGATGCCGTGATCCTTGACCGCGGCGCGGTGGTTTATCAGGGGAGCAGCGCGGAGCTTCTTGCCGACGAGGCGATCCTTGGCCAGCATCTTGGAGTGGAGAAAGGCGCGCGGCACTGACGCGACTTGCTACAGATTTGGCCCCACCGCCTTCGCACCGATAGGGTGGGGTGAGGGGCGTCGGGACGCAATGTCCTTCCCGCACGGATGATACGAAGGGAGGGATGGGGCACCATCCCTCCCTCTTTCGTTCATTGCTTCGGAATTCCAGCCTTCTCGATCACGTCCGACCATTTCCTGATGTCGTCCGAGAGCCGCTTGCCGATCTCCTCCGGCGTGCTTGAACGAGCTTCGACACCGAGGTCCGCAAATCGCTTCTGGATCGCCGGATCGGCGAGCACTTCGACGAGTGCGGCATTGAGTTTCTTCACCACCTCCGGCGGCGTGCCGGTTGGTGCGAAGATGCCGTTCCATGACGTCACGTCGAAACCGGTGACGCCCTGCTCCTGTGCGGTGGGTACGTCGGGCAGCAACATTGAGCGCGTCGGGCCGGAGGAGGCGACTGCAGTCGCCTGTCCCTGGGTGAGGGCCGCCTTCAGCGCAGTCTGGCTGTCTACGATCACGTCGAGTTCGTCGCCAAGCAGGGCAACGAGAAGATCGGGCGTCGCCTTGTAGGGCACGATGGTGAAATCGATCCCCGAGGTCGACCTGAAGAGTTCGGCGGCGAGATTCTGGCTGCTGCCGACATTGATCGTGCCGACATTCAGTGCCCCCGGATCGGCCTTCGCCGCATCCAGCACATCCTTGAGTGTCTTATATTTGCCGCCAGCCTTGGTGACGAACACGAAGTCGAAATAGGCAAGGCTTGATATCGGCACGAAATCCTTGACCGGATCGAACTGCAGGTTCTTGAAGAGCGGCACGCTGATAGCCGTCCCGTTCGAAAGCAGAGCAAGCGTGTATCCGTCGGCTTCGGCGTTAAGTGCGGCCCGCGCAGCGGTGGCGCCGCCGGCGCCCGGCTGGTTCATGATGACGATCTGCCTGCCAAGCTTCTTGCCGAGCGCATCTGCCACCACGCGCGACGTGATGTCGGCAATTCCGCCAGGACCGAACGGCAGCACAAGGGTGATATCCCGCGAGGGGTAATCCTCCTGCGCAGCGGCGGCAGCGGGCGCGACGATCGCCAGGGCGAGCGCGGGCGCCAACCATTTCATGAATTTGCCGGCCCGCCGAAACAGCCCCGGCGGTTTCTGTGCAACATCGAATGACATTCTCTCCTCCTCTTTTTGAGACCGTTCAGGCCACGAAACCGTAAAGACGCGCGGGATTGTCGACGAGCAGTCGCTGCCGATCCTCCGCACGGATCGCAAGGCGCGGGACCAGATCCACGAGATCGGCCTCGTCCACCGGCTCCTTGAGATTGGGATGCGGGAAATCCGTGCCCCACAAGGTCCGTTCGGGGCTCGCTTCCACAAGCGCCCGAGCGAACGGCACCGCTGCATCGAACGGGAACCGCGAGATGCGCTCCGAGCCACAGACCTTGATCCAGCAATTTTCCCGCCGGACGAGTTCGAGAAGTGCCTGGAAGGCCGGCTGCTCAGTGCCGAGTGCGGTATCGACACGGCCCATGTGGTCGATAACGAAGGGAAGCGGCAGGCTACGGATCATGTCGGAAAGCGGGACGATATCAGCGCCGTCGAGATGCAGAACGACATGCCAGCCGCGGCCCTTGATCCGGTCGATCACGCGGTTGAAGGCGTCCATGTCCGGCGCCCCGCCGAGATGGCGAACGAAGTTGAAGCGCACGCCACGCACGCCGCCGTCATCGAGCGCCTGGTAGGCCCTGTCATCGAATGTGTCGTCGACGATCGCGACGCCGCGATAGCGGTCCGGACGCCAGGCGATCGCGTCCAGCATGGCGCGGTTGTCGGTCCCATGGCAGCTCGCCTGCACGATCACGGCGCGATCGATGCCGAGCCGGTCATGAAGGGCGGCCAGCGCCTCCCTGGGCGCATCGTCAGGTGTATAGCGGCGGTCCGGTGCATAAGGGAAAACGGCGCCCGGACCGAAGACATGGCAATGGGCATCGCAACTGCCGGCAGGCAGAATGAAATCGGGCTTGCGCCGCTTTTCGCCCGCGTGGAGGGCAGTGGTCATCAGTTCTTACCTTTCATGGTCGATGATTCAGGTGCGGCAGCTTCCGTGGGGAGACTGCGGAAGCTGGCATAGCTCGCCTCGACGATCTGGTTGACGGCGGCCTCCCGGTCTTCTCCGTCGACCGCTCCTCCCGAAAGACGCGTCACGCGCTCCGGGTTGATCAAGGCATAATAGAGTGCCCCGAGCAGGAATTGGCTGCGCCAGACAACGCCTTCCAGTGGCGCGCCGGGCACGCAGTCCGCCAGGGCTTCGATGAAGACGCGGCTCGTTTCGTCGAAGGCGTCGGCGATGATCTTACGAGCATCAGGATTGCCCTCTGCCGAAAGCACGGCGCGCATGCGCGTGAACTCGGCCCCTCCGCCGTCACTTTCGGTGGAGGACGTGAAGGCCGGAACGACATAGGCTCTCAGAACCGCCATCAGCCGCTCGTCCGGATTGCTGATCCGCCGCGCTTCGCCGAGCAGTTCGAGGCGGCGCGCATTCATCGGCTTCGTGTGGCGCTCATAGATTTCTCTGAGGAGATTGGCCTTTGAGCCGAAGTGATAAGTGAGGCTGCCGACATTCGCACCGGAAGCCTTGGCAATGTCCCGGAGCGACACGGCGTTGTAGCCGCTGCGGGAAAACAGCGTCACGGCATTGAGGAGAAGCGTTTCCCGCAGGCTTGGGCGCATACCGGTCCGAAAGTCGATTGTCCTTATAATTTGTACAAGTGTACAAATTGGCATCCGAAGTCAACTGAAAAAGCAAGGAGGGGCAAGCTGGCTCGTAGCTGGCTGGAGAGTAAAGTGGTAAGCCGGCTTCTGCGGGAGGGAGGCCGGAAACGATATGAATAGTTTCATTTTTAACACCACGCCGTCGCTGATTTTCAAGGCAGGTGCTGCGCGCGAGTTGGCAGATCATGTGAGGTCGCGGCTCGGCAACGCCGTTCTGTTCGTCACGGATCCGGGACTGAGAAAGCTCGGGCTCTGCGATCCGGCACTTGTGTCGCTTTCCGACTCCGGTGTGAAAGTCGAAGTGTTCGGGGAGGTGGAGGCCGATCCGTCGCTCTCTACTGTCATGAGGGCAGTGGAGGCTGGAAGGACCGCCGGCGTGACCGGGGTAATCGGCTTCGGCGGCGGCTCTTCGCTGGATGTGGCGAAACTCGCGGCACTTCTGCTCGGTTCTGGCGAGGATATCGATAGCGTCTGGGGTGTCGGAAATGCAAAAGGGCCACGTCTGCCCCTGGCGCTGGTGCCGACCACCGCCGGCACAGGTTCGGAAGTGACGCCTGTCTCCATTATCACCGTGGGTGAAGAGGAAAAGCGTGGCGTCTCCTCGTCCATCAACCTTCCTGATGTCGCGGTGCTTGACCCGGAGCTCACGCTTGGCCTCCCGCCGGCGATCACCGCTGCGACGGGGATCGACGCCATGGTACATGCGATCGAGGCCTATGCCTCGAAGAGTGCCAACAACAACCCGCTCTCGAAAATGCTGGCGAGACAGGCGCTGCAATTGCTGGGCGCAAACATCGAGGCGGCAGTGTCCGATGGGCGCAACATGGAGGCGCGGGGCGCGATGCTGCTCGGGTCTATGCTGGCCGGGCAGGCTTTTGCGAACTCGCCCGTCGCGGCAGTACATGCGCTCGCCTATCCGATCGGGGGCACATTCCATGTTCCGCACGGACTATCCAATGCTCTGGTGCTGCCGCATGTTCTGCGTTTCAACATGTCCGACGCGGCGGATCTCTATGCCGAAATAGCCGCTGACGCCTTCCCACATCTTGTCCGGGAGGAGCAGGTACCGGTGCGATGCGCGGCCTTTATCGAAGAACTGGCCGTACTTTCGGAGCGGCTCGGCCTGCCTTTACGGCTGCGTGATGTCGGGATCGGTGAAGCCGACCTGCCGAAGCTTGCCGCCGACGCGATGAAGCAGCAGCGATTGCTGGTCAACAATCCGAGGAGCATGGCCGAAGAGGATGCGCTGATGATCTACAGCTCCGCCTGGTGACGCCTTGAGATTACTTCATTGCAGAGAGGAATGAGTTGTTTTCACTATCCGATGGACAGCGACCAAATGTCTGCGGGAGATTTCCGGATTTGACGTCGGTCAATGAGGGGCATAGACCCTCCGCTTAAGCGGGTTCGTCTGAAAACGCTGCAGCATCACCTCTTCAATGGTTAGAATGTTCCCCATGCTCGAAACCCGTATTCGCCGCCCATCGCTCCTTGATCGCATCACCACCCCCCAGCAGGCTGCCGCTCTAATCAAGGATGGCATGATCATCGGCATGAGCGGCTTTACCCGTGCCGGTGATGCCAAGGCGGTGCCGATCGCCATGGCGGAGCGGGCGAAGACCGATCCGTTCAAGATCACGCTGATCACCGGCGCCTCGCTCGGCCACGACATCGACCGCATGCTGACCGAAGCCCATGTGCTCTCGCGGCGCATTCCCTTTCAGTCGGATGCGACGCTGCGCGCCGCGATCAACCGCGGCGAGGTGATGTTCGTCGACCAGCATCTTTCGGAGACCGTGGAGCATCTGCGCTCCAACCAGCTCGGCCCGATCGACTACGCCGTCATCGAGGCGGCGGCGATCACCGAGGATGGCGGCATCGTACCCTCCACCTCGATCGGCAATTCCGCGAGCTTCGCCATTCTTGCGAAGAAGATCATCGTCGAGATCAATCTCAGCCAGCCGGCCGAGCTCGAGGGCCTGCACGACATCTACATACCCACGAAGCGCCCGTCGCGTGTGCCGATTCCGGTTGTCGCCTGCGACAGCCGCGTCGGCTTTCCCTATGTGCCGATCGACCCCGAAAAGATCGCTGCCATCGTCGTGACCGATGTGAAGGACAGTTTCTCAACCGTCGAGCCGGCGGATGTCGACACGAAGGCCATTGCCAGCCATCTCATCCACTTCCTGGAGCAGGAGGTCGAAAAAGGTCGGCTCGATCTGACGCTGCAGCCCCTGCAAGCGGGGATCGGCACGATCGCCAATTCCGTGCTGACCGGGCTCTCGGATGGGCCTTTCCATCATCTGCGCATGTACAGCGAGGTGCTGCAGGACAGCACGTTTGATCTCTTCGATGCCGGGAAGCTGACCTTTGCCTCCGGTTCCTCGATCACGCTTTCGGCCGCCTGCGCTGAGCGGGTTTTTGGCCAGTTCGACAAGTACAAGGAAAAGCTGGTCCTCCGTCCGCAGGAGATCAGCAATCATCCGGAGGTCATCCGCAGGCTGGGCGTGATCGGCATCAACACTGCTCTGGAAGTCGACATTTACGGCAACGTCAATTCCACCCATGTGAACGGCACGCATATGATGAACGGTATCGGCGGCTCGGGCGATTTCGCCCGCAACGCCTATCTGTCTATCTTCGTCACCAAGTCGGTCGCCAAGGGCGGCAAACTTTCCTCGGTGGTTCCCATGGTTCCGCATGTGGATCACACCGAACATGATGTGGACATCATCGTCACCGAAAACGGGCTTGCGGACCTGAGGGAGCTTGCACCCCGCGAGCGCGCCGGGCAGATCATTGCCAACTGCGCCCATCCCGACTTCCGCGATCGTCTGGCCGACTATTTCCAACGTGCCTCAGTCCGCGGCGGGCAGACGCCTCATCTGCTCGAAGAGGCATTTTCCTGGCATGAGCGGAGCCGGCAGACCAGCACCATGCGGCTTGGCTGAGCGAACGACTGTTCCTACCACCATTCGTGAAAATGCTGCACGGGACCGTGGCCGGTTCCCACGGTGAGCATGCCGGCAGCCGCGATGGCGCCGGAGAGATAGGCTTTGGCGATCGCGACGGCCTCGGCCGGTGAAGCACCCTTGGCGAGTTCCGCGGCGATCGCGCTGGAAAGCGTACACCCGGTGCCGTGTGTGTTCTTCGTCGCCACGCGATTTCCTTCGAACCAATGGATGCCGGAGGCATCGGCCAGGACATCCGGGCTGTCACTACTTTCAAGGTGACCGCCCTTCACCAGTACCGCCTTCGGACCGATTTTACGCAGGCGTTCGGCCTGATCGGCCATTATCTGGCGGGTGGTGGCGAGGGGTTCGCCGAGCAGGGCGGCTGTTTCCGGCAGATTGGGTGTGACGACGGTGGCAACCGGCATCAGCCGATAGGTGACGGCATCCATCGCCTCCGAAGCAAGCAGCGGGGAGCCTCCCTTGGCGATCATTACCGGGTCGAGCACGATCGGCAGGCTATCGCGATAGGGCTTGAGCACATCCGCAACCGTTTCGGCAATCTCGGTATTGGCAATCATGCCGATCTTTACCGCATCCACCCGCACATCCGCGAAAATGGTGCGGATCTGCTCCGCGACGAACTCGGCAGGCACCGGATGCACACCCGTGACCCCTTGCGTGTTCTGCGCGGTCAGCGCCGTCAGCACGGCCATGCCATAGGTGCCGCGTGCCGAAAACGTCTTGAGGTCGGCCTGAATGCCGGCGCCGCCGGAGGGATCGGAACCGGCGATGGAAAGAATATTGCGGATCATGCGCGTGCCCTTTCGATTTCCTCGGCAATCCTGCGGGCGGCGGCTTTGGGGTCCGGCTGGCCGCAGATCGCGGAGACGACGGCGATGCCTCTCGCGCCGGCGGCAAGTGCTGGGCCAGCATGTTCCGCCTTGACGCCGCCTATCGCGACAGCCGGCACGGGTGCTGCTGCGACGATGCGGGCAAGTCCGTCGAAGCCGATCGGTTGCTTGTGGTCCGGCTTGGTGAGGGTTGCAAAGACCGGGCCGATGCCGACATAGTCCACGACGGAGGTATCGATGCGTTGCGCCAGTTCCTCGGTTTCGACCGAGAGACCGAGGATCATGTCCCGGCCAATGCGCTCGCGGGCGATAGCCGCGACCATGTCGCTTTGGCCGACATGCAGGCCTGCGGCACCGATTGCGATCGCCGCCTCGACATCGTCATTGACGATCAGTGGCACTCTGGCGCCGGCAAGCGCTGCCTTCAGGGCACGGCCGGTCTCGATGATCTGCGCCGTATCCGCGTGCTTGTCGCGGAGCTGCACGATCGTAGCGCCGCCCTCGACGGCAAGCCGGGCAGTCTCCACCATGCCGATTTCGCGGCAGAGATCGGGATCGAGGACGAGATAGACGGAAAGGTCGAAATTCTTCATGCGCTGACGATCCTGGCTTTGGTATCGAGCGTCTCGGGCGAAAGTGTTGCAAGGCGATCGAGAAAGAGGGGCAAGAAGGAGCCTGGTCCGGCGGCACTGATAGCCGCTTCCTCGCCAGCGACCGCGAACATGGCGAGTGCCGCCGCCGTCGCCTCGAACGGTCTTTCCGGGTTTGCCGCCGCAAAGGCGCCAACGAGGCAGGTGAGCGAGCAGCCAAGAGCGGTGATGCGGGGCATCAGCGCTGAACCGCCCATGATGCGAACCGAGTGCTGGCCGTCGGTGACGAAATCCACTTCGCCGGTAACCGCGACGATGGAGCCGCTCTGCCGGGCAAGCGTGATCGCCGAACCTTCCGCCGCCTCGGTTGGATCGCCGCTGTCAACGCCGTGGCCGCTCGACTGGCTGCCTGCCAGCGCAATGATCTCGGAGGCATTGCCTCGCACGATCGTGGGTTTCAGCTTCATGAGATCGGCGACGGCGGCGCGGCGGTAGGCGGTGGCGAAATGGGCGACCGGATCGAGCACCCAGGGTTTACCGGCTTCACCGGCGGCTTTCGCGGCCTCCTTCATGCCGGCCAGGAAATCCGGCGAAAGCGTGCCAATATTGATCGTCAGCGCAGACGCGATCCGAGCGAATTCGCCAGCCTCCTCTTTCGTATGCACCATGGCGGGCGAGGCGCCGGCAGCGAGCATCACATTCGCCGCGATATTCATCGCCACGAAATTGGTGATGTTCTGGACAAGCGGATTTTTCGCGCGCATCGCAGTCAGCAATCGGCCGGGGGTCTGTGTGGTCTGCATTCTCGCCTCGTTCGGCGGGGCAGACGCATGGGTTCTTCTGTCCGAAGAACCGAACGACTCCCTCCGCCAGCATGATCTGGTTCAGGTTCAAAGGGTACTTCTCAGCCCGGCTTTACGCCGGACGCCCCTGTCAGGAACAAGGCTTACCGCAGATCGGCCTGCGACTGCCAGCGAATTTTTATAAAAAAATGCCCTTGAAGCTCTAGTGGCTGGAGGTTGTAAGGAAGTGCTCGATCCCGAAAGGAAAGAGAAATGGCAGCGACAAATCAGGCTCGATACAAGGTTGGCGGCATGGATTGCGCAAGTTGTGCGACCAAGATCGACACGGCAGTGCGCCGCATGCCAGGCGTCGAGGATGTTTCCGTCTCCGTTGCCGCGGGTACGATGACGGTGAGCCATGACGAAACAAGCGATCTGGGCGCGATCGAGAAAAAGGTGACCGGGCTCGGTTATTCGCTGCGGGCACTCGGCAGGAAGACGCCGGCCGAAGCGGAGCATCATGACCACGATCACACCGGCGATCACGAGAATTGCGGGCACCACCATGATCATGATGGCGGGCATGATCATTCCGGCCACCGCGCAAAAGAGATCGAAGGCCTCCATGGCCATGACCACGGGCCGCTGGAAGGGCCGTGGTGGAAAAGCGCGAAGGGCCGGCTGACCATCCTTGCTGGTGTGGCGCTCGCTTTCGCCTATGGGCTCGGCCATTTGATGCCGGCCTATGGCCCCTATATCTTTACGGCTGCGATGCTGATCGGCCTCGTGCCGATCGCCCGCCGCGCCGTTATGGCAGCCCTTGCCGGCACGCCGTTTTCCATTGAGACCCTGATGACCATCGCTGCCGTCGGCGCCGTTGTCATCGATGCCTCGGAAGAGGCTGCCGCCGTCGTTTTCCTCTTCCTCGTGGGCGAACTTCTGGAAGGTGTGGCGGCAGGTCGGGCGCGTCAGAGCATCCGCGGCCTGACGGCTCTGGTCCCGAAGAATGCGCTGCTGGAAGTGAATGGGCAGACCCGTGAGGTGCCGGCCGAGAACCTGGCGGTTGGTTCCATCATACTCGTGCGGCCGGGTGACCGGATTTCGGCGGACGGCGTCATCGTGGCCGGGACAAGCGCGATCAACGAGGCTCCGGTGACCGGTGAAAGCACCCCGGTTGTGAAAGGCATCGACGAGAGGGTCTTTGCCGGCACCATCAATGGCGATGCGGCGTTGCGCGTGCGGGTGACGGCTGCCGCGGAGGACAACACGATCGCCCGCATTGTCCGGATGGTCGAGGAGGCGCAGGAGAAGAAGGCGCCGACCGAGCGTTTCATCGACCGTTTTTCACGCTACTACACGCCCGGCGTCGTGGTGGTTGCCGCTCTGGTTGCCATCCTGCCGCCGCTTGTGGCCGGTGCCGCCTGGGGGGTGTGGATCTACAAGGGCCTGGCGATCCTGCTGATCGGCTGCCCCTGTGCGCTGGTCATCTCGACGCCGGCTGCGATCGCTGCTTCGCTTTCCTCCGGTGCCCGTCGCGGCTTGCTTATGAAGGGCGGCGCCGTTCTGGAAACGCTCGGCAAGCTGACGGCCGTGGCGCTCGACAAGACCGGAACGCTGACCGCCGGCAAGCCGCAGGTGACGGACGTGATCGCCTTCGGCCGCAACGCCGGAGACGTGCTGCGTTACGCCGCGGCGCTTGAAACCGGCTCGAGCCACCCGCTGGCCGTCGCGATCCTCGCCAAGGCGGCGGAGGATGAAGTGGATATTCCGGCTGCGACGGATGCCAGATCCCTGAATGGCAAGGGCGTCGCCGCCACGGTCGAAGGCCAGGAAGTCTTTCTGTGTTCGCCAAAGGCGGCGGCCGAACGGGTATCGCTGCCGATGGCCCATTCCCGGCGGATCGCCAGCCTCAACGACGAAGGCAAGACTGTGTCCGTGCTGATCGTCGGTGGCGTCCTGGCCGGCGCGATCGCCATGCGCGACCAGCCACGCCCCGACGCCATGGCGGGACTGAAAGCACTCTCTGACGCCGGCGTGAAAACCGTAATGCTGACGGGCGACAATGCCCGCACGGCGTCTGCAATCGGCAAGGAACTCAACGTCGAGGTGCGAGCCGAGCTGATGCCGGAAGACAAGAGCCGCATTGTCGGCGAACTGAAGCGTGAGGGTTTCGTGGTCGGCAAGGTCGGTGACGGCATCAACGATGCACCGGCGCTTGCTGCTGCGGATGTGGGGATTGCGATCGGCGGCGGCACGGATGTCGCGCTTGAGACTGCCGATGCGGCCGCGCTGCATGGGCGGGTCCTGGACATCGCCGACATGATCGAGCTCTCGAAGCGGACGATGCGCAACATCTACCAGAACATCACCATTGCGCTCGGCCTGAAGGCGGTGTTCCTGGTGACCACGATCCTCGGCGTCACCGGGCTCTGGCCCGCAATCCTTGCCGATACCGGCGCGACCGTGCTGGTCACCCTTAATGCGCTTCGTCTGCTGCGGATCAAAGCTGTCTGACATTGACTGAGGAACATCGGTACATGCCGAGGGTTATGGTCTGGGAAACCGAAGACCATGAGGAGGCCCGAGATGAGCAGCAGACTTCCCCCTACACCCTCCGATAACCTGAGCCACAAGGGGCCTGGCGAACAGGCCCATGCAGAGACCAGGCGCGGCACGATCAAAGCCGCCAATGACCCCGGCAAGCAGGGTCAGCAGGGCAATACGAAGATCAACACGACCCATCACGGCTATCAGCAAGACCGATAGGAGTTGTTCCATGTCCACATCGCAGAAGACCCCGGCGAGCATCCGCCAAGGCGGGCCTGATGCTTCGCATAAAAATGCCAAAGCGCCGGTGAGGGCTGAGAAACCATCGGCGGATGACGACCGGCAATTCCGGAGCCGGGTTTCCGGCGGTGGCGGGGAACGCGACAGCCACCATACCCACGACGCGGAAAAGAAGGGCGGCGGCACCCGTCCGGCCCATTGATATGCAACATTGGATGGACACCCTCTTCGCGGCTGCGCGGAGAGGGTGATGCTCTGGTGCCGGACGCTCCTTATGCCTCGATGGCTTCGCCCGGGCCGGGACCTTCGAAACCGAGAGGAAGCGAACCTCTGTCGCGCTTTTCGTCAGGTTCGATATGCCAGGAGCGTGTGCAGCGGGCGATGCCTTCCCTTTCGTCCATCAGGCAAAGCTCATAACCGTCCTCGTCCAGAAAGAAGGCGACGCAGGCCTGCCGCGCGCTGCCGCCCGGAGCGAGGCAGAATTCTTCGAAGGGTTCATCGTCCGGTTCCTGCGCTGCAGCGGGAGTTGTGAAAGGCTCGGCCGTGGCCAGCACGAGGAGGAGGGCGATGAGACCCGGAATACGCCTGTGCCTCATGTCAGATCGGGATTGCATCGCTCCCTCCCTCAACGTTCGAACAAGCGGGTGCGCGTGTTGCCACGCGGGCCTGTGCGTGTAACGGAGCAGGACTGATCAGGCCGGCTGCAATTGCGGACCCGCGATGTCGTATTGCCACGCGGACCGACGACCTCCCGTGTCGCTGCGCATTCACCACCGCTGCAGGTACGGGTATGGGCGGCTGAGCCGCCATAGATGCCGGTAGTCGATCGGGTCGCGGTGCAGGCTCCATTTGCGCAGTTCACCGACCGGTCGAAAGAATTCACCCGTGGTGCCGCGACCGGCGGGTGATAGCGCCAGGTATGATACCAGGGATAGCGAACGTAATAGCGGTCCCAATAGGCGCGGTTGTAGCCGACCACGACGATGCCGATACGGGGTGCAACGACCGGAGTCAGCACGACGGGCGCGCCGCGATAAACGACCTGGATGTAATTCGCCGATACCCAACCTCGATAAACACCAAGCGAGATATCGCACCAGCTATAACCTGCGACGCATCCATAGGTCGTGATACGGGCGCCGACCGGCACGACGGTCACGACGGGATAGGCGGTCGACGGCCCGGCTCTCAGGTTGACGTTGCCGGTCGCGACCGCGGCGGTGGCAGCTGCGGCGACGGACGACATGCCCGCCAGCATTGCCAGCGCGAGAAGCAGTTTCCTGAACATGGTTCTTCCTTTCAGAGCGTTTGGTCAGCGCTGCGCTACGTCTGCGAGCGCCGTGCGGCAGGGCGAGGAAAGCTTCTCGGCATTCTGTCTAAGGCAGGCGGCGATACGACCTTCACCCCTCTCGACACCGTTGCAATAGGTCTTGAGATCAGTGCGGCAGGCGCGTGCGACCGCAATCGCCATCTGGCGCATCTCGGGCGAGACCTGCGTCTGGGCGGATGCCGTACCGGCAAGTGTCGCGAGGAACAGGGCGAGAAGCGTCGGGGTGAACAGGATTTTTCGAATCATCGGGATAGTCCTTCGGTTCTGGTGATGGAGCTGGTTTCGGGCGGCAGACTGTCATTGACAGCCGGCGGCGGCTTGGGCGAAGTGCTTGGTAGAGGGCCGACCGGTCCGAACAGCACGCGGAGCTTCTTGCCTATATTCGGCGCCTGGCAGACATCCCGCCAGAGCATCGCCCATTCGCCGAGAGCGATCCGGCCGGAATGGAGTGATGGCGGGCGGCCACGCAGGCCATAACGCAGCGGCTCGGTCGCCGGCGCTTCCGCGAATGTGCCGAACAGGCGATCGAAGACGATCAGGATGCCGCCGAAATTCTTATCGAGGCAGCCGGGATTGGAAGCGTGATGAACGCGGTGATGCGCCGGTGTGTTCAGCACCCATTCGAGCGGCCCGAGGCGGGGCGAAAGCTCGGTATGAATGAAGAACTGATAGGCGAGATTGAGCCCCATCATGGCGACGATACCGAACGGATGAAAGCCGACAAAGGCAAGCGGCAGGAAGAAGAGGAAATTGCCGGAAATGCTGCCCGTCCAGCCGAGCCGGATCGCGGCCGTCAGGTTGAGCTTCGTCGGTGAATGATGGACGGCATGGGTCGCCCAGAGCCAGCGGATATGGTGCGAGGCCCGATGGTGCCAATAATAGACGAGATCGACCGCAAGGAAGAGCGCCAGGGCGCCGGCGGCGCTGGTGACGTCGATATCGAACAGGCGATGCCGGTAAGCGAGCATGAAGGGCGTGGCGACAATCGCTGCTTCCACGGGGCGGAGAATGCCGTGAATGAACGCGACGCCGAAGGAGGCGGCGGATTCCTTCAGGTCATGGATATCATGCTGCGCCAGCCTGCCGATGAGGTATTCGAGCAGCATGAAGGATGCCGCGACGACAAGGATACCGCCGCGCACGGACGGATCGACGATGCTCTGGAACATGGAAGAACCTCGCTTGGTCAACAGGAACGCCCGGCGGCCTGAGCCAGGGGGTAGGAAGCCGCCGGGCGCCTGCTCAAGTCAGTAACGATGGAAACTGCCTGAGCGGGTAACGGTATTGCCGCGCGGGCCGGTTGTGGTGCGCGAACCGGTGCAAGTGCCGCCGTTGCAGGAGGCCGAGCCGCTGCGCGACATGCTGTAGCCATAGGGACCGGTGCGGGTGGTGCTGCGCGAGCAGGAGCCGGACGTGCAACTTCCGCTCGCATGCACAGAGCCGGTTCCGCGCGGGCCGCTCACCGAACCGTCGCGGGTCCAGGCATTCGCCTAACCGTCCGAAAGAAGCGCGAAAGTGCCGGCAAGCAGGCCGGCGGCGAGTGTCTTGGTCATCGTTCCATCCTCGTATGGTTTGGATCGTCACATCAATGGTCGCAGGGAATCGGCCGGTGATGCGAGGATAGGATGGTTTGCTGATGTATGCCGGTTTTGTCGTGCAGTTCTCAAAACGTAAGCTTTTGTTCTTCGCTTGTAGCATTTTGTATCGGCGGTCCGCCGCCGCTTGATTTCGTGAAACCGCTTCGCCATGGTCTCGATATGGACCGACCCGTGCCCACCATCCTGATTGTCGATGACGATGCCGAGATAAGGCAGCTCGTCGGTGATTTCCTGTCGCGAGAGGGTTACGCCGTGGAGACGGCGGAGGATGCCCGCGCCATGGACGAAATCCTCCGCCGCCGCGAGCCCGACCTGATGATCCTCGACCTTATGATGCCCGGCGAAGACGGCCTTTCAGTTTGCCGCCGCGTTCGCGCCACGCGGCCGCTGCCGATTTTGATGTTGACGGCGAAAAGTGACGAGACCGATCGTGTCGTGGGTCTGGAACTCGGTGCCGACGACTATCTCGTCAAGCCCTTCGGCCCGCGCGAGCTCCTGGCGCGCGTCCGGGCGCTTCTGCGACGGGCTTCGCCGCAACCCTTCCAGCCGCCGAGCCGTCGCTTCGCCTTCGACCGTTTCGTCGCCGATCTCGATGCCCGGCAGCTTGAAGCGGAGCCAGACGGTCTGGTGCCGCTGACGAGCGGCGAATTCGAGCTTCTCTCCTGTTTCGTGCTGAGGCCGCGCCGGGTGCTCTCGCGCGACCAGATCCTCGACTGGACCCATGGCCGTACGGCCGATCCTTTTGATCGGACGGTCGACCTGCTCGTCTCGCGTCTGCGCAGGAAACTGGATGCGGCAAGTCCCGGCAGCAATCTCATCAATACGGTTCGCAACGGAGGTTACCTGCTGACGGTGCCGGTGCGTCAGGTGACGTGATGTTGGGCTTAAGCCTTTCCCGGAGGTTGATCGCGATTGGCGGCGCAGGCTTGCTGGCCCTGTGGATCGCGCTGATCTCCTTTTATTATCTGGCGAATGGCCTCAGTCGAACGACTTCCAATCCTCCTCCCGGGCAAATCGCAGCGATTGCCACGCTTCTGAAGAGTGAGCCGGAGGATCGGTGGCCCTTGCTGATCGATGCCGCGAGTTCACCGGTCCTCGATGTGCGGATCACCGGGACCGACTTGCCGCCCGGAGAGACTACAGATCTATGGGACAATACCGAATATCGGATTTATCGCGAAGTGCTGGGCCAAGATCTTCTTTCGATCCGCCTCCTCACGCAGGGGCGCCGGATCAGGCGGCCGCTTCTCTTCAAGGGCGTGGTGAATCCCATCCAGTTCCGTGTCCGGCTTTCGCCGGAGCGGGTCTTGGTCATGGAGACTCGCACGCCCTTCATCGTCACGTGGTTCGGCCTGCCGGTGGGGCTCGGCGCCGGCCTGATCGGTACGCTTTTCGGACTCGTGGCCATGATCGCCCTCCACCGTGAGATCCGCCCGCTGACGCGGTTGGCCGCAGCCGTCGACAGGATCGATCCGACCGGTACTCCGGTTCCCTTGCCGAAGCTGAAAGGCGCCGCACCCGAAACGCGAGCACTGGTCAATGCCTTTGAGCGGCTGCAGACGCGGCTTCATGCGATCGTCAGGGCAAGGCTCGCTCTGATTGGCGGCATACAGCACGACGTGCGGACCTTTGCGACGCGGCTCAGGCTGCGGTTGGAACATATCCCGGACGAAGTGGTGCGGGAGAAAGCCGTGGCCGACATAAACGACATGATCGAACTGCTCGACAATGCAATGCTTGCCGGTCGTGCCGGAGTCGGTGCATTGGACGAGGAGCTTTTCGACATCGTGCCGTTACTGGAGGCAGAGGTCGCCGACCGCCCGGCGACCGGAGGGCGCGTCACCTTGGCTGTCTTGCTAGCCGAGGCTGCACCGGAGACTGCAGCTGAAACCGCACTTCTGATAGGCGACCGGCTGGCACTCAGGCGCATTTTCGCGAACCTGATTGACAACGCACTGAAATATGGCGGCGTGGCACATCTGAGGCTGATGGTTGAAGGAGAATGGCTGCGGCTGACGATCGATGATGAGGGGCCAGGTATTCCGAGCGACCAGCGGGAAATCCTGATGGAGCCTTTCGTTAGAGCGTTTCCCTTTCATGCTGGATCGTATCCGCATGATGTGAAGAAATTGCGCGCCTCCTGAGGCTCGATGAGGTCGAGCAGTTTTCCGATCCTGTCCCAAAGGCCCGATACGGTGCGCTCTGCCGCCTTGCGTAGGAGCGCTTTGAGCTTTGAGAATGCCTTCTCTATGGGATTGAAGTCTGGGCTGTAGGGCGGGAGGAAGAGCATGCGCGCACCGGCAGCCTCGATCATCTCACGCGCCGCCGGTCGCTTGTGGCTGGAGAGATTGTCAAGGATGACGACATCGCCAGGCTTCAGGGTCGGCACAAGAACCTGGGCGACATAGGCCTCGAACCATTCTCCGTTGATCGGCCCGTCGATGACGAGCGGCGCAACCATTCCTGTGCTGCGCAAGCCAGCCACCAGCGTCGTGGTCTTGCGGTGGCCGTGCGGGAAGCCCATTCGCAGGCGCTCTCCCTTCCTGCATCGTCCGTGGGTGCGCGCCATGTTCGTCGCGGTCCAGGTTTCGTCGATGAAAACGAGCTTGGCAGGATCAAGGTCCAGTTGATCATCGAACCACTGCTGACGTTGTTCCAGGACGTCGGGACGGCTTTGCTCTACCGCGTGGCCAGTCTTTTTTTGCGAGTCTGGCCGTGCCGGACAAGAAACCGGTGCAAAGCCGATTTGCTGATCGTGATGCCCTGGGCAGAAAGCGTGTCACGCAGCTCGAACAAGGTTCCATCGCGGTGCTCAGCGAGCCATGCCATGATCGCCTCGCGATGGGCCTCTGTCTTTCGGGAATTTCGATCTCCGCCAAGAGGACCAGGTCGCACGTCGCCCTGGTGAAGTTGCAGATTTCGCCAGCGGCTGACGCTTGCGGCACTCACGCCGAACCGTTCAGCAGCTTCTCGGTGGGTCGCACCAGCGGAAACAGCAGCAAGCACGCGAACACGCAGATCGACTGAAAGGGCTTTCGACATATCCGCCGACCTCCATCGGCAGATAGTTTGAATCAGACAGCGCCTGATTTGCAAAGCCCACAAAGATTCAATCAGTCAGGGAAACGCTCTAGGCTCGAAACATCACGCGCTCGCAAGACCGGTGGGGCCGGCCTCGGCCTTGCGGTGGCCCGCAATTTGGTGGAGGCGCATGGCGGAACACTGGCGATCGACGATGCTCCGGTCCGCGGAGCGAGGATCATCGTGCGGTTGCCGCTGTTTCGGAGCTGAAGCCTGCCTTGATTATCAAGACTGTGCAACTCAGAGTGGGCAGAGGGGTTTTGAGACGAGCATAAACGCCCTGCGCTGCCATAAGCTGAACTGCGGCGCGGGGCGTTCTCCGTCGGATCGCCGACATGGCAGAGTTCGATTGCGGGCAGCGATCAGTCGAATTCTGCAGCCTGGGCAAGAGCCGTGCTGGTTTGCGCGAGGTTCACGCTTGCGATCACCGACATGCCGGGGACGAGCCTGTCGGTCAGCGGCTGTTGCGGCTCGATGGCGATCCGGACCGGAATGCGCTGGGCCACCTTGGTGAAATTGCCGGTGGCGTTGTCGGCCTTGATGACCGAGAATTCTGACCCGGTGGCCGGCGCGAAACGTTCGATCCGGCCTGCGAATTTCTGATGCCCGAGAGCATCGACGGTGAAGACGACTTCCTGCCCCGGCCGCATGCCGGCAAGCTGGGTCTCCTTGAAATTGGCGACCACCCAGACATGATCGGGCACAACCGAGCCGATCTGCGTGCCGACCGAGACGTACTGGCCGATCCGGCCCGTCATCTCGCCGAGCGTGCCGTCCTGCGGCGCTGTGATGCGTGTATTGGCCAGATCGATCTCCGCGAGCTCCACAGCGGCCTTGGCGCTTTCGACGCTGGCTTCCAGGGAACGGCGGCTGACGACGATCGTGTTCAGATCCTGTTCTGCGACGAGCTCGGCGGCTTCCGCCTGATGCACCGCGGCCTGCGCCTGGTTGAAGGCCGCGCGGTTCTTCTCGGCTTCGCTCCGGCTGGCGATGTTCTTTTCCAGAAGGCCTTCGGTGCGCTCGTAGGTCGTCCGGGCAACCTCGAGAGCGGCATTGGCGCTTTCCACTGCCGCCTTGGCAGAGGCGATCTTGGCTTCCGCCGACTTGTGGCTCTGTTCGGAATTGGCGAGCGCGGCTTCGGCGGCTGCAAGCGTTGCCTTCGCCTGCTCCAGCTTCTGGGTATAGATGCGGTCGTCGATCCGGGCGATGAGGTCCCCTTTCTTGACCCTCTGATAGTCCTGCACGGGTACGTCCACGAGATAGCCGGCAAGCTGCGGGCTGAGCAATGTCACCTGGCCGCGCACATAGGCGTCGTTGGTCATCTCGACCGAGCCGTGAAAGGGCGGCAGGTTCCAGGCGTAAAGCACGAGGAATACGCCGGCGATACCGGCGATCATGGCCACGTAGGTGGCGATGGAACGAAAAAGTTTGGTCATGGCAATAGCGTTCTGTTCTTCTTGAATGTCCTTCAGGCGGCTGCGGGCATCGGGTTTGAATTCGGGAGGAAATGTTCGCGGTTGCGCCAGGCGACGTGAACGCAGAGGCAGCCGAATGCCGCGAGCGACAGGTATGCGGTGAGCAGAAAGGAGTCGTTATAGGCGAGCGCATAAGCCTGTTGCTGCACCTGTCTTGCAAGGAGCGCAGTGCCCTGAACCGTCTGCTGGTTCGGGTCGGTCAGCACCTTGCCGTAGGCGCCGCCGAGCTGTTTCAACCGGGCTGCGACCAGCGGATCCGTGGACGTGAGCTGCGAGACGAGCCGGAAGGAATGGAACTGCTCGCGCCATTGCACGAACGTGCCGTAGAGCGCGCTGCCAAGGTAACCGCCGATCTTCTGCGTGGCGAGGAAGACGACGATGAAAGAGAGGATATAGCTCGGGCCGCGCTTCAGCGCCGCGCCCATGCCTACGGCAAGCGCCGGCGGCAGGAAAAGGCCGCTTGCGAAGCTCACCAGGAACTGGCTCACATACATTTGCTCCGGCCGGGTGAGGGTCGTCGACCGGCTGTCCATATAGCTGCCGATGGCGACGAAGAGCAGCGAGACTGCATGGATCGCCGATGCCCGGCCCGGCTTCATGATGGCGGCACAGACGATCCCGGAGACGATCGAACCGGCGAGGATGACCCAATAGAGGCCGGCCATCTGCTCGTTCAGCATGCCGGCATTGCGCAGGAAGTTGATGGCGCCGCTCGACTGCTCCGAAAGCGCGATACGGAAGACCAGCAACGCGCCGGTGAAATGCAGGATTTCGCGGGAGGTAAGCCAGCGGATGTCGACCAGATGGTTTCTCCGGTTGAGTTCGATCATTGCGAAGATGGCCGACGCGATGATTCCGGCGATGATCGGGAGGGCGAGCCAGTCTGTGGCCGTCCACCAGTAGAGCCGGCCGACCGTGAGGACGACCGCGAAGCAGCCAAGCGCAATCGCCAGGAAGATGTAGCTCACCACGTCGAGGCTGCTGATCACCTTCGCGCGGGGCGGGGAATTGAGCGGCAGGAGGTAGACGAGGCCGAGCGAGACCATGGCAAGCCCCATCTCGACCACATAGAGCGCGTGATAATCGCCAAGATCCAGCAGCGTCGGCGAGATGAGTCCGGTGATGGGAGCCGGGATGGCAAGCGCCGTCAGTGCAATACACAGCCCGATGTTCATCTTCCTCGCTGGCGGAATGGCCTCGAGAATGTAGAGGAAGCCGAGCGAGGTCATGGGAGCCGCGGCGACACCCGCGAAGAAGCGTAGGACCAAGGCGCTATGATAGCTGTCCACCCAGAAGTGGGCGAGGCAGACGAGCACATAGGCGACGACTGCCACCTCGGCGAAATTCCTCAGGCCGTATTGGGCGCGCACCTTGAAGAGCAGCAGCGTCAGGCTGGCGTTGGGAAAGAGATAGGCTGCCATCAGCCAGGTGGTTTCGACCTGGGTGAGGCTCATCGGGCCGGCGATCTGCTGCAGGTTGGTGGAGATGAAGCTCAACCCAAGTCCCTGGGTCAGCGCGATCAATGTGCCGGCGACGATGTAGGCGACCGTCATCGCGGGCGATTTCGGTACGAAGGCAGCCGGCGCCGGAGCCACGGGGGACGCGGGAGCAGCAACCGGCTCCGACTGCGTTTCGGAGAGACGAGCGGGTTCGGCCGGCTTCGCGTGCCCGCTGAAGTCCGGCCGTATGATCACTGCATCCTCTTGTCTCGCTGCAACTTCACGCGGGGACATGGATATCGTCCATTTCCGCGACATTGGCCGAGATGCGTTCGAAAAGGGCAATGCTGGCACGCAGCTCTTCCGGGTCGATATCGGCAAAGACCTGCATGCGCAGGCCCTCGCCGATCGACTGCACGAGCGCGGCCTGTTCCTCGCCGTAGGGGGTCAGCACGATCAGCTTGACGCGGCGGTCGCTGGCGTCCGCCCGGCGTTCGATGAGACCGTTTTCCTCCATTCGGTCGAGAAGCCGCACCATGGTCGCCTGTTCCAGTTCCAGCTCGCAGGCAAGCTCGCTCTGGGTCATGTTCTGCTTCTTGGAAAGCCGCAGCAGTGTGCGGGCGCGGGGATAGGTGAGCCCATGCGCCGTGACCTGCTGATTGAAGGCCGTGCGAATCTTGCGGCTCACCTTGGTGAGCGATTCCAGGAATTCGGAGCTGATCGGATCAGGTTTCATTGGGTGCTTAATGTTAGTGCGCTAAGTTTCTTATTGATACTTAGCATGCCAACTATTCCGTTTCAAGGGGAATTGGAAAAGGGACCCCATCGAAGATGGGAAGAGACGGTGAAACCGCGCCGTGAGGGAGCCAGGTCCTCGTCATGTTACTCTGCCGCTTCGGCTTCCTTGATCCGTTCTTCCGTGGCCTGCATTTTTCGCCCGGCAAGTACGTCGCCGGCGTTCTGCGGGAGCCGGAAGAAGGAAAAGCAGGACGAGGCCGAGATCGCCGCAACGATGATGAAGGCCATCGCGAAAGCGTGGTTCGTCAGTGTTTCCGAGCCGCCGGAATAGAATTGCAGCAGGATCGCCGAGATCGCGACGCCGACGCTCTGGGCGATGCGCTGCGCCATCTGCGAGAGCGAGGTCGCGTGGCTCATCTCCGCTTCGTCCGTTTCGGCAAACGCAATCGTGTTGAGCGCGGTGAATTGCAGTGCGCGGAAGAAACCCGCAATCAGGATGACGACGATCATGATCATCGGCGCGGTGCCGGGCGTGAAAAGCGCACAGAGAGCCATGGAGAAGCTGGCGATCAGCGCGTTCCAGAAGAGCACGCTGCGGAAGCCGAAACGGTGCAGGATGCGCTTGGTGATCGTTCGCATGCCGAAGGCGCCGATGGTCGAAACGAAGGTGATGGCGCCGGATTGCAACGGCGTGTAGCCGAACACTTCCTGCATCAGGAGCGGCAGCATGAAGGGTAGCGCGCCCATGCTGATCCGGAAGAGCGACCCGCCGGCAAGGCTGGCGCGGAATGTGGGATGGCGGAAGAGCTTCAGATCGAGGATCGGATCTTTGGTCCGGCGCGCATGCAGGATGTAGAGCGCGAGCGCGGCCAGGCCCGTCGCAGTCAGGATCAGCGGCCCGGCATTCATCCCGCGAGCGAAGGAATCGAGACCGAAGATGACCGCGCCGATGCCGATGCCCGTGAGGACAAAGCCGGTAAAATCGAAAGCGGTACGTTCGACCGGAGGGATTTCATCGATCAGCATCAATGTCAGCGCGATCGCGATGATTCCGACCGGCAGGTTGATCCAGAAGATCCAGTGCCAGGAACTAATGCCGATGATGAAGCCGCCCAAAAGCGGGCCGATCGCGGGACCGATCACGGCGGGCATGCTCATCAGTACCATGGCCGAGACGAGTTCCTCGCGCGGCACGGAGCGCACGAGGATGAGGCGCGCCGTTGGCAGCATCAGCGCGCCCCCGAAGCCCTGCAGCATGCGGGCAGCAATCAGCATTGCCAGGCTTGTCGAGGCGGCGCAGAGGAGCGAGGCAAGGGTGAAAAGGCCGATCGCCCAGCAGAAGACGATGCGGGCGCCGAAGCGGTCCGCAAACCAGCCGCTGACCGGCAGGAAGACACCCAGCGAAAGCATGTAGACGGTGATCGTCGAGTGGAGTGCGACCGGCGGTTCGCCGAGCGCATCTGCGATCGAAGGCAGGGCGGTTGTGATCGCGGTCGAATCGATCTGCTGCATGATGAGGGCCGACGCGACGATCAGCGGCACGGTCTTGCGCGTTTCCAATTGATTGTTCTCTTCTGCTTTATCGTCATCATACGCGCCGAAATGCCGCTTTGCCGGACCCTCAGGCTGCTCCCCCCGCGGGGAATGCCCGCTTGCCTAAGCGTTCTTGCGTGTTCTTCTATATGGAACGACGGTCCGTTATATGGTATTCCTTCATGGATCGGGCTGTCAACGGCATGTTCCGGACGCCTGCGGTGGAGTAGTGATGGGAGTGGCGATGGGAACGGAAATACCGGACGTGGACGAAGAAGGACAGAAGGCCCGGCTTTCCTCGGTATCGATGGCGATCCGGATTCTAAAAGCCTTTTCGGGCGACGATGCCGAGATTGGCATCAGCGAGCTTGCCAAGCGTCTCGGGATTGCCAAGAGCACCGTCCACCGCCTTGTCGTGACCCTGATGGCGGAGGATTTTCTCGACAAGAATCCGGAAACCGGTCGCTACCGGCTTGGCCTCGGGCTTTTCGGCCTCGGCTCGCTGGTCCGCCACCGCATGGATCTGTCGACGGAAGCGCGCACCCTGCTGGCGGATCTGCGCCAGGAGACGGGCGAAACGGTGCTGCTTGCGGTGCCGGCCGGGCGGGAGATCATGTATATCCGCACCCTGGCGTCCCGCCAGGCCGTGCGCATCAGTACCGAGATGGGCATGCGGGTGCCCTATCATTGCACGGCGGCCGGCCGGGCGATCCTCGCCTTCCAGCCGGAGAACCGCGTCGCCACCGTCACGACGGCGCTGATGCCGGTCCGCACGCCGAAGACGGTCACCGATCCGGACAGGTTCCGGAAGCTGCTTGCCAACATCCGCCGCCAGGGATACGCGATCGAAGACGAGGAAAGCGAACTCGGCATGCGCGCCATCGCAGCGCCGATCTACGACGCCCAATCGGAAGTGGTCGGCTCGGTCGCCATCGCAGGACCGGTCCAGCGTCTGTCGCTCAGGAACCTCAACGGTCTTGCCGAGCCGCTGCTTTCCACGGCGCGGGCAATTTCCGTCCGCCTCGGATACCGCGGTTCGTTGGGCTCCGGAGAACTCTGACGATTTACTGTCGAAAAGGGGGTTGTCGGCGGCTTCGAATGCCCTAGGTGAAACGTTGAACCGTTCGGTTCGATCATCTCGGCGCACGTCTGTCCTGACGCGTCACCGACCTTTTCTTCCTGGGGAGGTCTCATGGAAACCCGCTGTCCCAAGCGCCCGACGCGGCGCCAATTCCTGTCTTCTGTCGCATTTACCGTTCTTGCCGGCTCCGCAGCGCCGGTGCTTGCCCGCAGCATTTCCGGCAGTCTGCCCTGGGAGGCGCGTTCCGCCGATCCGCCGGTACAGGTGAGGCCGGGAGGCTGGCTGTTCTTCACCCAGGAGGAGGTCGCAACCATGGAGGCGGTCGTCGATCGGCTGGTCCCGGCGGACGACCTGTCGATCGGCGGCAAGGAAGCCGGATGCGTCGTATACCTGGACCGGCAGCTCGCAGGTTCCTATGGTGCGTCGAGCCGTCTCTACACCGGCGGCCCCTTTCTTCCCGGATTGCCGACCCAGGGATACCAGAAGCCGGAAACGCCGGCGGAACGTTACCGGGCCGGTCTTGCAGGCCTCAATGCCTGGACGCGGGACAACAAGGGTGGCAAGCGCTTCTCCGAGCTGTCGCCGGACGAGCAGGACGTCGTGCTCAAGGATCTCGAGGCCGGCAAGATCAGCATTTCCGAGCATCTGGACGCGAAGTCCTTCTTCAACCTGATGCTGAGCAATACGATGGAAGGCTTCTTCGCCGATCCGATCTATGGCGGCAACAAGGACATGGCTTCGTGGAAGATGCTGGGGTTCCCCGGTGCGCGATACGACTATCGCGACCACGTGACGAAACATAACCAACCCTATCCCTTGCCTCCGGTTTCAATCGCAGGCTCGACGGAATGGATCACCAGGTAGGGACGCAAAGATCATGACCACAATTCTGCCCCGCAAGGACGTCGTCATCGTCGGCCTTGGCTGGACGGGCGCCATCCTTGCCCATGAACTGACCGAAGAAGGACTTGACGTAGTCGCCATCGAACGCGGCCCCTGGCGCGATACGGCCACGGATTTCAACATCGGCTATGCCCAGGACGAACTGCGATACGCCATTCGCAAGGACCTCTTCCTGCAGCCGGTCGTCGAAGCGATGACCATGCGTAACAACACGTCGCAGACGGCGTTGCCGATGCGCGACTACGGCTCCTTCCTGCCTGGCAATGGCGTCGGCGGTGCCGGCGTGCACTGGAACGGCCATACCTGGCGGTTCTGGGATACCGATTTCCGCATCGCCGATCATCTCAGCGAGCGATATGGAGCCGGCAAGATCGCCGAACTGCAATTGCAGAACTGGGGCGTCACGGCGCATGAGATGGAGAGCGCCTTCGACCGCTTCGAATATCTCGCCGGCATTTCCGGCAGGGCGGGCAACATCAAGGGGCAGATCCAGGAGGGCGGCAACCCATTCGAGGACCCGCGCGCCCGCGACTATCCGCTGCCGCCGATGCAGATGACCTATGCGCCCACGCTGTTTGCCGAGGTCACCAGATCGGTGGGCCTGCATCCGTTTCCGACGCCTTCGGCGAACCTGTCGCAGGATTATATCAACCCGCTCGGCATCGCCATGGGCCAGTGCACCATGTGCGGCTTCTGCGAACGTTTCGGTTGCGCCAACTATTCGAAATCTTCCGCCCAGACGACCGTCCTGCCGGTCCTGATGAAAAAGAAGAATTTCGAGGTCCGCACCGACTCGGAAGTGCTGCATGTCGATCTCGACGCTTCGAAGGCGCAAGCCCGTGGCGTCACCTATGTCGACACGTCCGGTGAGGAATTCTTCCAGCCGGCCGACCTCGTGCTGCTCTGTGCCTACGGTCTGCACAATGTCCGGCTAATGATGCTCTCGGGCATCGGCCGGATCTATGATCCGAACACGGGCGAGGGCACGGTCGGACGGAACTACTGCTACCAGACCAATTCCGGTGCGCAGGTCTTCTTCGACGACAAGAACTTCAATCCGTTCATCGCCGCCGGCGCACTCGGCCAGACGCTGGACGACTACAACGGTGACGTCGTCGATCACGGTCCGCTCGATTTCGTCGGCGGTGCGGGCGTCAACTGCATCCCGACCAACGGGCGTCCGATCTCGACCCGCCCGACGCCGCCCGGCACGCCGCGCTGGGGGTCGGCCTGGAAACAGGCAACGGTAAAGGCCTACAAGGCAACGCTCGGCTTCTCGTCCCAGGGGTCGAGCTATCCGACCCGCGGCAACTATCTCGACCTCGACCCGACCTATACGGACCGGTTCGGACGACCGCTGCTCAGGATCACCTTCGATTTCCCGGATAACGACATCCGCATGTCGAACTGGGTTTCGGATCGGCTGGAGGAGATCGCCAAGACCTTCGGCGGGCGGCAATACGTCGTCAACAGGCGCAAGAAGGGCTGGGATTCGGTTCCCTACCAGAGCACCCACAATACCGGCGGGGCGATCATGGGGGATAATCCCGCAACCAGCGCCGTCAACAAATACCTGCAGAGCTGGGACGTGCCCAATGTGTTCGTCGTCGGCGCATCCGCCTTTGCGCACAATGCCGGCAAGAACCCGACCGGAACGGTGGGTGCGCTCGCCTATTTCACGGCAGACGCCATCCGTCAGCAATATCTCCGCAACCCGGGTCAGCATCTGGTGTCGGCATGAAGAAGATCGTCTTTACCTTAAGCCTTGCCGCCGGTGCGCTTTCCGCCGGTCTTGCCTTTTCCCAGGCACCCGACGATGCTTCCAAGATCATCCGCGGCCGTTATCAGGCGATCCTGGCGGACTGTGCTGCCTGTCACACCGCGCCGGGGGCCAAACCGCTTTCCGGCGGTCTTCCGCTCGAAACGCCTTTCGGGCAATTGATCCCGCCGAACATTACGCCGGACAAGGCGACCGGTATCGGCAACTGGACGGAGGAGGATTTCCATCGGGCGCTGAAGGCGGGCATCGGGCACGACGGCAAGAGGCTCTATCCCGCCATGCCTTATCCCGCTTATACGAAGATGAAGGATGAGGATATTTCCAGCCTCTGGTCCTATCTGCGCACCGTGGAGCCGGTCTTCAACCCGGTCGATGCCAACCAGTTGCCGTTCCCGTTCAACATCAGGCTTTCGATGCTGGGCTGGAACATGATCAATTTCGAAGGCGGCGCGTTCAAGCCCGACCCGTCGAAATCGCCGGAATGGAACCGCGGCGCCTATATCGTCCAGGGACCCGGCCATTGCGTCACCTGCCATTCGCCGAAGACATTTCTCGGCGCGGACAAGACCACGGAAGCTTTGCAGGGCGCTTCGCTGCAGGGATGGTATGCGCCGAACATCACCGGCAATCCCTATATCGGGATCGGCAGCTGGAGCGAGGATGAGATCGTCCAATACCTGAAGAGCGGGGCGAACGGCCATACGATCGCATCCGGTCCGATGGCCGAGGCGATCCAGGCCTCGACCTCGCTGATGACCGACGCTGATGTGAAAGCGATCGCGACCTACCTCAAGAGCACCGAGGGCGGCTCGGCCGACAAGCCGCAACCGGTCGCTGCCAGCGATCCGCATATGACGGCGGGTGCTGCGATCTACCACGACACCTGTTCGGCCTGTCACGGCGGCGGCGGGAAAGGCGCGCGCCAGCTTTTCCCGGCGCTGGCGGGAAGTGCGATCGTGCAGCAGCCGAGTGCGGAAACGCTCGTCCGCCTCGTACTGAACGGCAGCCAGGGGGTGCATACGCCGGAAGCAAAGACGCAACCGTCGATGCCGTCGCTCGGTTGGCGGCTGTCGGACCAGCAGGTGGCCGACGTGCTGACTTACATCCGCAACAGTTGGGGCAATGCCGCGCCCGCGGTGCAGGCCTCCGATATCGCCAGCCGTCGCTGAAACGCAACCAGGCGCCGGCGAGGCGTCAGAGACCGCTAACAACCCGCCACCAGTTTTCCACGTCATTCTTATCTATGCTGGCCGTGTCGATTTGTTAGATTGAGGGGGTCGGGAGCGTACCTTGGTCATCTTTGGTAGTGAGAAACGGTGGCCGAGCCCGGTAGGCTGCCGTTCCGACTTTTGTCACCCGAACAGTTGATCGGGAGGCCGTTGGCGCGGCGATCCCGCAGGATAAGGACGGGCCTCATGACGATAGCATCTTGCATCGTCGGAATCGACGTTTCCAAACAATGGCTGGATTGCTTTCTTCATCCGACTGGCCGACGAAGCCGGTTTTCCAACGACGCGAAAGGGCACGATGCCTTCCTGGCACAGCTGGGCGGACGGCAGGGCTTCTGTGTCCTTGAAGCGACCGGTCGTTACGATCGGGCTCTGTGCCTTCGGCTGCATGAAGCCGGACAGCCCTTCCACCAGGCCAACCCACGCAAGGCGCGTCAGTTTGCCCAGGCCGCCGGTTTCCTGGCCAGGAGCCAGGATCGACCGGGTCGATGCCCACATTCTGGCGCGCTATGGCGTGACGATGGACTTGCCGGCACAGGTGCGACCGGAGCCGGAGCGGCTGGAACTGCGCGACCTGATGGAACGCCGTGACCAATTGGTGGAGATGCGCCAGTCTTGGGGCCGCTGTATGCGGCCCCATTTCTGCATCAGATTGCAGCTGTCTCTGCGATGCCGTTCAATTCCACCACTGCATCCTGCGGCAGTTCCAGTTCGGCAGCGGCCAGATTTTCCCGCAGATGTGCGACTGAGGATGTGCCGGGGATCAGCAGGATGTTCGGCGCCCGCTGAAGCAACCAGGCGAGAGCAACCTGCATGGGCGTTGCATCCAGCCTTGCCGCGACATTCGAAAGGGTGGCGGACTGCAAGGGCGTGAAGCCGCCGAGAGGGAAAAAGGGAACATAGGCGATCCCCTCGGCTGAAAGCTCATCGATCAGCCGGTCATCGTCCCGATGAACCAGATTGTAGTGATTCTGCACGCAGACGATGTCGACGATCCGCCGTGCCTCGGCGATCTGGGTCCGTGTAGCGTTGCTGAGGCCGATGTGCCGCACCAGTCCTTGTTCCTGCAGCTTCGCAAGAGCCGTGACCTGCTCCTCGATGGAGCCCTCGACTGGCCCGTGAATGCCGAAGATGATCCTGAGGTTGACGACCTCCAATGCGTCGAGGCCGAGATTGCGCAGGTTGTCGTGGACCTGGGCGGTGAGTTCTTCGGGTGTGAAGGCGGGGATCCAGGCTGCATCATCGCCGCGACGGGCGCCGATCTTGGTGACGATCGTCAGGTCGTCGGGATAGGGGCGAAGCGCTTCGCGGATCAGCTGGTTGGTGACGTGCGGACCGTAGAAGTCGCTGGTATCGATATGGTCGACACCGGCGAATACCGCCTCGCGCAGCACCGTCAGGGCCATTTCGCGATCCTTCGGCGGCCCGAACACGCCGGGTCCGGCAAGCTGCATTGCGCCATAGCCGAGGCGTTTTACGGTGCGGTCGCCGAGCCCAAAGCTGCCGGCCTTCTGGATATGCGTCATGATCTCTCTCCTTTGCGGCGAGTTTGATTGCCGATGGGGACGAGATAGGCGCTGTTCTCTGGCCAGATAATCCGATACAATCGGCACAGCTTGTGCGGAAAGGCGAACAATGGGGTTGGACCTTGGAGATCTGGGCGCCTTCGTCACGGTTGCCCGCGCCAGGGGCTTTCGCGAGGGAGCGAGAGCCAGCGGCGCCAGCGCGTCGGCATTGAGCGAAGCAGTGCGTCGGCTGGAAGCCCAGCTCGGCGTGCGCCTCCTCAACCGAACCACCCGAAGCGTTGTTCCGACGGAGGCGGGCGCGGGCCTGCTCGAACGTCTCGGTCCGGCGCTGGCCGAAATGGAGACGGCGCTCGATGTGGTGAACGGCTACAGGGAAAAGCCGGCCGGGCTGCTGCGCCTCAACGTTCCCGTGGGCGTCGCCCGGCTGGTGCTGCCCAGGATTGTCCCACCCTTCCTGCAGGCCTATCCCGATATTCGGCTGGAGGTGATCGCCGAAGACAGTTTCGTCGACGTTCTCGCGGCCGGCTGCGACGCCGGCATCCGCTACGATGAACGGCTGGAACAGGACATGATCGCCGTGCCGATCGGTCCGAGGACACAACGCTTTGCCACGGCCGCATCTCCTGCATATCTCAAGCGCCACGGGCGGCCTGAACATCCCCGCGACCTGCTCAATCACGCCTGCCTGCGCGGACGGTTTTCAAGCGGTGTCATCCCCGCGTGGGAATTCGAGCGTGAGGGCGAGGTCGTGCGCATCGATGCGGGAGGGCCACTCGTCGTGCGGCCGGCCGGCGGCGTCGAACTGGCAATCGAGACCGCTATCCAGGGTTTGGGCATTATCCATCTGTTTGAAGACTGGCTGCGGCCGTATCTGGAGAGCGGTGCGCTGGAACCGGTGCTGGAACCGTGGTGGCAGCCCTTCTCCGGTCCGTTTCTCTATTATCCCGGCCGACGGCTGGTGCCGGCCCCGCTGCGGGCCTTCATCGATTTCATGAAGGATTACTCCGGATCCGGGTGGCATGCCGATGAGGCCGTGCCAGCGGTTGTGCAAGGTGCAAACGGCTCGAAATCTGCTTTACGTACCTCAGAATCTTCGTTAGCCTGATCTCGGGAGGAAATTCAGGTGCATGTAATCATCGATCATGACGTCCGCGCCATGAGGGCTGTCACGGCTGGATGCGCCTTTGTGCGCGTGATTCCGAGTGTCCCGCGATGACTGCGGCCGAGGTCAGTTCTTCCGTTCCGCTCATGGAGGCAATGGGCCTTTCCAAGACGTTCGGCATCGTCGAGGTCCTGAAGGATATCAACCTCACCGTCCGGGCAGGCGAGGTGCACGCGATCATCGGCGAAAACGGCGCCGGCAAATCGACGCTCATGAAGATTCTCGCCGGCAACCTGGCTCCCAGTCGGGGCGAGATCAGGATGGATGGCGAGGCGGTCAGCTTCTCCGGTCCGGTGGATGCGGAGCGCCGTGGAATCGTGCTGGTGCACCAGGAAATCCTGCTTGCGCCCGACCTCACGGTCGCCCAGAACATCTATCTGGGCCGCGAGCTCAGGAAGGGGATCGGCGTCGACGATCGCACCATGGACGAAGGGGCCGCGAACGCCATCCGCGATCTCGGCGGCGATATCGATCCGAATGCCATCGTCTCGCGCCTGTCGATCGCCCAGCGCCAGATCGTCCAGATCGCCCGTGTGCTGCTCGTGCCGCATCGCATTGTCATCTTCGACGAGCCGACCGCCTCGCTCACGCCGCACGAAACCGAGGCGCTCCTGAAGGTCATCAGGGATATCCGCGCCAAGGGCGTCGGCGTGCTCTACATCTCCCACCGCCTGCCGGAGGTGAAGGAGATTGCCGACCGCGTAACGGTGCTGCGCGACGGACGCCTCGTCGCCTCCCATGCGGCGAGCGAACTGCAACCCGCCGACATGGCACGCCTCATGGTCGGCCGCGATGTGGCCAAGCTCTATCCGGATCGCCACGCCGCGGAAGTCCGGGAAACAGTGCTGGAGGTCGAGCACCTCAACGTTCCGGGCTATGCGCAGGATGCGTCCTTCAAGCTGCGAAAGGGCGAGATCCTCGGCTTTGCGGGCCTTGTCGGCGCCGGCCGAACGGAATTGATGGAAGGGCTTGTCGGCCTTCGCCCGAGCCGCGGCACCGTGCGCCTCAATGGCCAGCCGGTCGATTTCCGCCAGGTCCATACGAGCCTCAAGGCCGGCGTTGCCTATCTCTCCGAAGACCGCAAGGGCAAGGGCCTGCTGCTCACCAAGGATCTGCGTGTCAACCTGACGCTCGCCTCGCTCGGTAAATTCGTCGGCGCGTTGCAGATCGACCGGAAACGCGAGAGCGAAGCGCTCGACCAGGCGATCCGCGACTTCGACATCCGCACCGGCGCCAGGGACATCCTGGCCGGCCAGCTTTCCGGCGGCAACCAGCAGAAGCTTTTGATCGCCAAGATGATGATGCTCGATCCGCAGGTCGTCATCATCGATGAGCCGACGCGTGGTATCGATATCGGCAACAAGGAACAGATCTACAAATTCATCGCCAGGCTGGCGGACGAGGGGCGTTCGATCATCGTCGTCTCCTCCGAAATGCCGGAACTGATCGGCATCTGCGACCGCATTCTCGTCATGCGGTCCGGCCGGATCGTCGGCGAGGTGACGGGAGAACACATGAACGAGAACGAGATCGTCCAGCTTGCGACGGGCGTCAAATCCGGGGAGGCTGCTTGATGAGTTCCGTCGCCACCGAAACCACCAAGGCGCCGAAGACCTCGAAGGACTGGGACATGGCGGCGGTCGCGCCGTTCATCGCGCTGGCGCTCCTCCTGGTGCTCGGTTATTTCGCGAACCCGAACTTCATATCGGTCGCGAACCTGATGAACGTCATCACCCGCAGCGCCTTCATCGCGATCATCGCGCTCGGCGCGACCTATGTGATCTCGTCGGGCGGGCTCGACCTTTCCGTCGGCTCGATGGTCGCTTTCGTCGCCAGCCTGATGATCCTGTTCATGAATTCCGGCACCATCGCTGACCCGCTGTTCATGCTGATCACCGCCATGCTGGTGGCGCTCGCGCTTGGCGCGGCCTGCGGGCTCTTCAACGGGCTGATCACCACGATCGGCCGCATCGAGCCTTTCATCGCCACGCTCGGTACGATGGGCATCTACCGGGGGCTGACGACCTGGCTTTCCCAGGGCGGTGCAATCACGTTGCGCGACCGCGAGTTGCAGGCGCTCTACCGGCCGGTCTATTTCGGCTCCATCGCCGGCATTCCGGTGCCGATCATCATCATCTTCGTCACCGCTGCGATCGCCGCCTTCGTGCTCTACCGCACCCGTTACGGCCGGCATGTGATCGCAGTCGGGTCCAACGAGGACGTGGCACGCTATTCCGGCATCTCGGTCAACCGCGTGCGCACCATCGCCTATGTCGTGCAGGGGCTGTGCGTGGCGGTGGCCGTGCTCCTCTACGTGCCGCGCCTCGGCTCGACATCGGCCACCACGGGCATCCTTTGGGAACTGCAGGCGATCACCGCTGTGGTGGTCGGCGGCACGGCACTCAGGGGCGGCGTCGGCCGCATCTGGGGGACGGTCTGCGGCGCCTTCATCCTGGAGATCGTCGGCAACATCATGCTGCTTTCGAACTTCGTCAGCGAATATCTCATCGGCGCGATCCAGGGGGCGATCATCATCATCGCCATGCTGGTACAGCGCTCGCTGATGCGGAAGTAACAAGGAATCGAGAGAATCGGCCGGGCATATTGGGGCAGGCCCGGAACGGAGGAATTAAGAGACCCCGCACAACATTTGGGAGAGAGACCATGCGTAGAAGAACTTTCGGGCTGGCCGCGGCAGCGTTTGCAGCTTCGGTTGCCGTCGGTCCGGGCCTTGCCTGGGCCCAGGAGGAAAAGAAGGTGACGATCGGCGTTTCCATTCCGGCGGCCGACCACGGCTGGACGGCCGGCGTCGTCTTCCATGCCGAACGCGTCGCCAAGCTGCTGATGCAGCAGAATCCCGGCCTCAACGTCATCGTCAAGACGTCGCCGGATCCGGCAAGCCAGGCCAATGCCGTGCAGGACCTTGCGGTCCAGGGTATCGACGGCCTCGTCATCCTGCCGACCGATCCGGACCCGCTCGTCAACGCCATCCAGCAGGTGAAGGACAGCGGAGCCTTCGTGGCGCTTGTAGACCGTGCGCCGTCGAACAACGACAGCTCGGTCCGCGACCTCTATGTCGCCGGCAACAATCCGGCACTTGGCCAGGTCGCCGGCGAATATATCGCCAAGACCACGCCGAATGCCGAAGTCGTCGTCATCCGCGGTCTGCCGATCCCGATCGACCAGCAGCGCCAGGACGGTTTCGACAAGGGGATTGCCGGCTCCAGCGTCAAGGTTCTGGAACGCCAGTACGGCAACTGGAACCGCGACGACGCATTCCGCGTCATGCAGGACTACCTGACGAAATATCCGAAGATCGACGTGGTCTGGTGTCAGGATGACGACATGGCCGTCGGCGTCCTCGAGGCCATAGAGCAGGCCAAGCGCACCGATATCCAGTATATCGTCGCCGGCGCCGGCTCCAAGGACATGATCAAGCGCGTCATGGACGGCGACAAGATGGTGCCGGTCGACGTGCTCTATCCGCCGGCCATGGTTGCGACCGCCATGCAGCTCACCGCGGCTCATTTCTACGACCAGATTCCGGTCAGCGGCGAATACATCCTGGATGCGACGCTCGTCACCAAGGACAATGCCGAGCAGTTCTACTTCCCGGATTCTCCGTTCTGATCACCCACAGGAGGCGCGCCTTTTGCGGGCGCGCCTCTTTTCACGTCCAGCTTTTGATTTCCCCAGGAGGAAAACCATGAAGACGATCAAGGGACCAGCCATCTTTCTCGGTCAGTTCGCAGGTGATGCCGCGCCGTTCAATTCCTGGGATTCGATTACCAAATGGGCGGCCGAAAAAGGCTATGTCGGCGTCCAGGTGCCGACCTGGGCCGGTCAGCTCATCGATCTGAAGAAGGCCGCCGCGTCCAAGGATTATTGCGACGAATTCGCCGGCATCGCGCGTGCGAACGGCATCGAGGTGACCGAGCTTTCCACTCATCTCCAGGGTCAGCTCGTCGCCGTGCATCCGGCCTATGACGAGGCCTTCGACGGTTTTGCCGCACCCGAGGTCCGCGGCAATCCGAAGGCACGGCAGGCATGGGCCGTGGAACAGGTCAAGATGGCGCTGACAGCCTCCAAGCATCTCGGCATCAAGGCGCATGCGACCTTCTCCGGCGCGCTCGCCTGGCCCTTCATCTATCCCTGGCCGCAGCGCCCGGCGGGCCTTGTGGAGACAGCTTTCGACGAACTCGCGAAACGCTGGACGCCGATCCTCGACCATGCGGAAGACTGCGGCGTCGACGTCTGCTACGAAATTCATCCGGGCGAGGACCTGCATGACGGCGTGACTTTCGAGATGTTCCTGGAGCGCGTGAAGAACCACAAACGCGCCAACATGCTCTACGATCCGTCGCATTACGTTCTGCAATGCCTCGACTATCTCGACCACATCGACATCTACAAGGACCGGATCCGGATGTTCCACGTCAAGGACGCGGAATTCAATCCGACCGGCCGGCAGGGCGTCTATGGCGGTTATCAGGGCTGGGTGAACCGGGCAGGGCGTTTCCGTTCGCCGGGCGACGGGCAGGTGGATTTCGGGGCGATCTTCTCGAAGATGGCCGCCAATGATTTCGACGGCTGGGCCGTGGTCGAATGGGAATGCGCGCTGAAGAATTCCGAGGACGGTGCGCGCGAAGGGGCAGAATTCGTCAAGGCGCATATCATCCGCGTTACCGAAAAGGCTTTCGACGATTTTGCCAGCGGCGGCACGGACGAAGCGGCCAACCGGCGGATGCTCGGGCTTTGAGACTGAAGCCGGAATAGAGGCGGTGGTCATGCTTGAGAAACCTAACAAGGTAGGTTGTTGATGGCTTGGTCACCGTTCTTCGCCAGCATGGGTTACGCGACGCTCAAGGTTCTGACACAGGGCGGCATGTCTGACCGCGGCGGGCGGTCGCGGTCATCGAGGCGAGCCGGCAGTTATTCCAGGAGACTTGGAGAAAGTATCATGGTTGAAGTCACGGATGCGGAACTCGGCGAGGCCAAGCGGCGCTGGGAAAAGGAGCGGGCGCAGAGGTCGATCCCGGTCTCCGCCCGCTTTGATGTCCCTTCCGGTCGTATCGTGGTCGAGTTCGCAAATGGCGCTGCTTTCATGGTCCCGGGACGTTCGCTCGAAGGCCTGACTGATGCGACGGACGGCCAATTGGCCGAAGTTGAACTCTTGGGCGAAACCGGCCTCCACTGGGAGAGACTGGATGTCGATTACTCGATCTCCGGCCTGATGCGTGGCGTTTTCGGCAGCAGGACCTTCATGGACGCACAGCGCAAGGGCGGGCAATCCAGATCATCGGCCAAAGTAGCCGCAAGCCGTGCCAATGGAGCCAAGGGCGGGCGGCCCCGAAAGGCTGTGAACGGCTCTTGACCACGCCTGCCGCTGAACAACGACAATTTTTCCAGGAGAGGATATTTCATGGCAATCGAAGGCAAGGACGATGAGACGCGCGAGCCCCGCATCCGGCTCGGCATGGTGGGTGGCGGCGCCGGCGCCTTCATCGGGGCGGTGCATCGCATGGCGGCAAGGCTGGACGACCAGTTCGAGCTTGTCGCGGGCGCGCTGTCGTCAACCCCGGAAAAGGCGATCGCCTCGGGGCGGGATCTCGGGCTCGACCCGGCGCGCACCTATGGTTCCTACAAGGAAATGGCGATCCGCGAGGCACGGCTGAAGAACGGCATCGAGGCGGTCTCGATCGTGACGCCCAACCACGTGCATTACGACGCTGCCAAGGAATTCCTCAGGCGTGGCATCCATGTGATCTGCGACAAACCGCTCACCTCCAATCTCGCCGATGCCAAGAAGCTCAGGAAGGCGGCAGAGGAGAGCGACGCGCTTTTCATTCTCACGCATAACTACACGGGCTATCCGATGGTGCGACAGGCGCGCGAGATGGTCCAGAACGGCGATCTCGGCAAGATCCGTATCGTGCAGGTGGAATATCCGCAGGACTGGCTGACTGAGGCGGTCGAGCAGACCGGCGCCAAGCAGGCGGTCTGGCGCACCGATCCGGCGCAGTCGGGTGCCGGCGGCTCGACCGGCGATATCGGCACGCATGCCTATAACCTCGCTTCCTTCATTACCGGGCTGACGCTCGAAAGCCTCGCCGCCGATCTCGATACGTTCGTGGAGGGTCGCAGGCTCGACGACAACGCCCATGTGCTCCTGCGCTTCGAAGGCGGGGCCAAGGGCATGCTCTGGTGCAGCCAGGTGGCGCCGGGCCATGAGAACGGATTGAAGATCCGCGTCTACGGCACCAAGGGTGGCATCGAATGGGTGCAGGCGGACCCGAACTATCTGTGGTTCACGCCCTTCGGCGAATCGAAGCGGCTTCTGACCCGTGCCGGCGCCGGCGCCGGTCCTGCCGCCGCCCGGGTTTCCCGCATCCCCTCCGGTCATCCGGAAGGCTATCTCGAAGCCTTCGCGACGATCTATACGG
The DNA here is from genome assembly GCF_029854435.1 of Neorhizobium petrolearium. Taxonomy (NCBI): domain Bacteria; kingdom Pseudomonadati; phylum Pseudomonadota; class Alphaproteobacteria; order Hyphomicrobiales; family Rhizobiaceae; genus Neorhizobium; species Neorhizobium petrolearium. Next base: position 47,997 of record NZ_CP123001.1, read on the forward strand.
AGGCGGCGCGCGCCATCAACGCGAAGAAGAAGGGGGTGGCGCTCGACAAGGCCGTCATCTATCCGACGGTCGACGACGGCGTGAAGGGAGTGGCCTTCGTGGAGGCCTGCGTTGCATCCTCGAAGAAGAATGGGGCGTGGGTGAGAGTGTAAAACGCGGCTCTTAACCTGAAATCTGGCCCACCAGTGCTCCAGCCGGGATATGCCACGCCCGGCTGATCTTTCTGATCTGGTCGAGGTTGATCTCGCGCCGTCCGTTCAACAGGTCCGCGGCACGGGATTTCGACCCGAGGATCTCTATCAGGTCCGCGCGGGTGTAGTTGTTGGCTTCCATGACCGATTTCAGGACTTCGGCCGGCGAAGCTTGCGGGATCGGGTAATGCCTGGCTTCATATTCTTCGATCAGCAGCATGAGCGCATCGAAATGGGCGGCCTCAATCGTGCCGTCCTCGGGCTCGTTCTCGAAATAGGGGCGAACCGCTTTCAGCGCTTCCTCGTATTCGGTTTCATTGAGCAGCGTGCGGATAGAACTGATATCCATTTTTGCTCCCCCCAAAACAACTGATGAGCAGGACCATAATTGTAGTTATACTGACAGCTTATAGTTCGAGATAGGGCCTGGAATATGGATGATTTAACAACTTTTTCGAAGAAGCTCTACCATTTCTTGGATAATGCTTTCCGTTCAATTTTTTTGTGGTTTTGTGTAAATGTTGCGTTTTGTATATTATTAATTTATCTCCGCCTTTTTCTTCCTAATGAAATTTCGAATTTATCAGATGATTTATTCAATATTTTTTTCAGTTTCGCATCAGGAGGACTGATTTCATTTCTTTTCTATTTCTTGGTAGTGTTTGTTCCCGAGCGCCGCCGCTCCAAAATCCTCAAAGAAAACATGATCTCCCTGTATAAAAGCATCAGGCAAGACGTCGTCACATCAGTAGTGATGGCAAGCATCAAAGGAGGCAGAGAAGATCTCACTGGTCAGTATGATGAAATTGAGAGCTTGACCGATGTCAGAGAGTTTAAGATCCGTTTTTCGAAAGGTAAAAAGTCTAATGAAGGATTCTATGCATTTGAAAATCAAATGATGGAGCGGACGTTTGAATTTGAGAGTATAATCCAAGACATTAAATTGCTTGCATCCCAGATAGAATTCTTTTTACACAACTATCCTATTCAAAATGGAGAGTTATTTTGTCTATTAAAGCGCTTTGAGGTGCGACTTCTATCCCTTTTTGATTCTCAAGCCGGCTACGATGAATCGGAACCTCTTACCGCATTTATCTATCAATGGCTGGCGGGCTGGGACCTTGTGAGTGGGTATCGTGATCGCGACATATTTTTTGATGCACTAGAAAAGGCCTAATCATCGCCAGGTGCGGCCTCTGCAACGTTTCAGAAATCCGTACCTTTGCCCTGTACAACCGGTCTGCGCTTGGTTAAACCGCCGCTCGATTGGCTTCCAGGCCGCGCAACCAGATAGGGTGGCACATCATGAGCAATCCCAAGACGCCTGATCCGAAGAGCTTTGCAGCCCGTTTCCCCGGCGATTTCCTGTTCGGGGTTGCGACCGCCTCCTACCAGATCGAAGGCGCGACGAAGGCCGATGGCCGCAAGCCTTCCATCTGGGATGCCTTTTCGAACATGCCGGGCCGCGTCTACGGTCGTCACAATGGCGATGTTGCCTGCGATCATTACAACCGCTGGGAAGAAGACCTCGATCTCATCAAGGAGATGGGCGTCGAAGCCTACCGTTTCTCGATCGCCTGGCCGCGCATCATTCCGGACGGCACCGGGCGCATCAACGAGAAAGGGCTCGATTTCTACGACCGGCTCATCGACGGCTGCAAGGCGCGCGGCATCAAGACCTATGCGACGCTCTACCATTGGGACCTGCCTTTGATGCTGATGGGCGACGGCGGCTGGGCGGCGCGCTCCACGGCCTATGCCTTCCAGCGTTATGCGAAAGTGGTGATGGCCCGCCTCGGCGACCGGCTCGATGCGGTCGCGACCTTCAACGAGCCCTGGTGCATCGTCTGGCTTTCCCATCTCTACGGCATCCATGCGCCGGGCGAGCAGAACGTGGAGGCGGCGCTTGCCGCCATGCATCACGTCAATCTTGCCCACGGCCTCGGCGTCGAGGCGATCCGGCATGTGACGCCGAACGTTCCTGTCGGCATCGTCATCAATGCGAACTCGGTCATTCCCGGCTCCGACAGCCCGGCAGACCTTGCCGCGGGCGAACGGGCTCACCAGTTCCACAACGGCGCCTTCTTCGATCCGGTCTTCAAGGGCGAATATCCGAAGGAATTTCTCGACGCGCTCGGGGACCGCATGCCGGCGGTCGAGGAAGGTGACTTGAAGATCATCAGCCAGAAGCTCGACTGGTGGGGCCTCAACTACTACACCCCGACGCGCGTCCATGACGATCCTGAACGCAAGGGCGATTTCCCATGGACGGTGGAGGCCAAGCGCGCCAGCGACGTCGAGACGGATATCGGCTGGGAGGTTTATGCGCCGGGCCTCAAGCTGCTGGTCGAGGACCTTTACCGCCGCTACGACCTGCCGGACTGCTACATCACCGAGAACGGCGCCTGCTACAACATGGAGCCGGTCAACGGCGAGGTGGATGACCAGCCGCGCCTCGACTATTATGTCGAGCATCTTTCAGTGGTGGCCGATCTCATCCGGGACGGCTATCCGATGAAAGGCTATTTCGCCTGGAGCCTTATGGACAATTTCGAATGGGCGGAAGGCTATCGCATGCGGTTCGGCCTCGTGCATGTGAACTACGAGACACAGGAGCGGACGATCAAGAAGAGCGGCAAGTGGTATCGCGAGCTTGCCTCGCAATTCCCCAAAGGCAATCACGCGCCCGCTGATTTCACAGATGTGAGAAGATTTTTCCTGATTTCGCATTGAAAGGGAAAATCATCCCTGTCAAAATGCGGGCGCTCCGGGCATCAATGCGGCAGAAACGAGGCCGCGCCCGGCCAGGATGTGAAAGCCAAACACGATGCTCCGGAACACCGTCTGTCTTCGAATGTGCAGCCTGCTTGGCTAATGCATGCACAAGCGGTTAAACAACCGCCAAACGATCAGACACAATCCGTGAGTCCAAGATGACAATCCAATTTCCAGCGGCTCGATCCGCGCCGGCCAAAGATGCGGCGGGCGATCCCATGGTGGCGTTCGAGGCGGTAACGAAGCGCTTCGGCCGCGACGACGAGAACCAGTTCACCGCCCTCGATGGTATCGATCTTTCCGTGGCGCGCGGCGCCATTACCGGCATCATCGGCCGCTCCGGCGCCGGCAAGTCGACGCTGATCCGCCTCGTCAACGGGCTCGAAAGAGCCACGTCCGGCCGCGTCGTGGTCGATGGCGTAGAGGTGGGCGGCCTTTCCGAAAGCGGGCTGCGCGACCTGCGCCGCGAGATCGGCATGATCTTCCAGCACTTCAACCTGCTCTCCTCGCGCACCGCCTTCGAGAACGTCGCGCTGCCGCTCGAGATCGCCGGCCTGCCCGCGAAGGCGATCAGGGACAAGGTCGGTCCGCTTCTCGATCTCGTCGGCCTCGGCGACAAGGCGAACCGTTATCCCTCCGAGCTTTCCGGCGGCCAGAAGCAGCGCATCGGCATCGCGCGGGCGCTCGCGACCTCTCCGAAACTCTTGCTTTCCGACGAGGCGACATCGGCGCTCGATCCGGAGACCACCCAGTCGATCCTCGATCTCCTGAAGCGCATCAACGCGGAACTGGGGCTTACGGTGCTGCTCATCACTCATGAGATGGAGGTGGTGAAGACCATCGCCTCCGACGTCGCGGTGATCGACCGAGGGCGGATCGTCGAAAAGGGCCGCACCTTCGACGTTTTCACCGATCCGAAGCACGAGACGACACGGGCGCTTCTTTCAGGCCTTGCCGGCGCGAAGCTGCCGGAGGCGATCGCCCGCAAGCTTGCCGCGACGCCGCAGGCGGTCTCGCGTGCCGTGGTGCGTGTCACCTTCTTCGGCGAGACGGCGCAGCAGCCGTTGGTCTCCAGGCTCATCCAGGAACTCGGTTCCGAGGTGAACATCATCGCCGGCACGATCGACGAGATCGCCGGCGAGCCCTATGGGTCGCTGGTCATCGCCTATTCGGCGACGCCCGAGGTGCTTGCCCGCGCCGAGCGCTTCTATTGTCAGACCGGCCTGCAGACGGAGGTGCTAGGTTATGTCGCCTGACATGCTCTTCAACCTGCTCACCAAGGCGCTTCTCCAGACCCTGCAGATGGTCGCCGCCGCCGGCCTCATCGGCTCGCTGATCGGCCTGCCGATCGGCGTGTTCCTGGCGACCAGCGGCCGCGGCGAACTCTATGCCGCGCCGACAGCAAACCGCATCGTCGGGCTGGTCGTGAATGCGGCGCGCTCGACGCCCTTCATCATCCTCGTCGTGGCGATCATCCCCTTCACCCGGCTGGTGGCCGGCACGTCGATCGGCACGTCGGCTGCGATCGTGCCGCTCACCATCGCCACCATTCCCTTCGTCGCGCGGCTGGCCGAAGCGGCGATCCGCGAAGTGGACAAGGGCCTGATCGAGGCTGCGCGCGCCATGGGCGCCACGCCGATGCAGATCGTTTTCAAGGTGCTGCTCGCCGAAGCCAGGCCCGGCCTGACGCTGGCGCTCACGCTCACGCTCGTCAGCCTGGTCGGCTATTCGGCCATGGTTGGCGCGGTCGGCGGCGGCGGGCTCGGCGACCTCGGCATCCGCTACGGCTACCAGCGCTTCATGCCGGACGTCATGCTGGCGGTGGTCGTGGTGCTGATCGTGCTCGTGCAGGCGATCCAGAGCCTGGGCGACGCGCTCGCCCGACGCTTCGACAAGCGCAGCCGCAAGACCTGATTTTTGAAATCCAGCCTCCCAAGACTGGCCTCGACAACAACCTGAAGGAGACACCCATGAGGAAGTTCATCATCGCGGCGGCGTTTGCCGCTTTGGCAGCCGCCCCGGCACTTGCGGAAACGATCAAGATCGGCGTGACCCCCGGCCCGCATGCCCAGATCATGGAAAAGGTCAAGGAAGTGGCGGCCGGCAAGGGCCTCGATATCGATATCCTCGAATTCTCCGATTACGTGGTTCCGAACCAGGCACTGGCGGACGGCGAGCTCAATGCAAACTCCTTCCAGCACCAGCCCTATCTCGACAACCAGGTGGCCGATCGCAAGTTCGATCTCGTCAGCGTCGCCCAGACCGTCAACTTCCCGATGGGCGTCTATTCGAAGAAGGTTAAGAGCCTTGACGAGCTGAAGGACGGAGCAACCGTCGCCATCCCGAACGATCCGACGAACGGCGGTCGCGCGCTGCTCATCCTCGCCGACCAGGGGCTGATCAAGGTTGACGCCGCCAAGGGCCTCAAGATCGGCCCGGCCGACGTGACCGAAAACCCGAAGAACATCGAGTTCGCCGAACTCGATGCCGCCCAGCTCCCTCGCTCGCTCGATGATGTCGACGCGTCGGTGATCAATACCAATTACGCGCTGGAAGCCGGCCTCAATCCGAAGACGGATCCGATCGCCCGCGAAGGTGAGAAGGCGCCCTACATCAACGTCATCGCCGTCAGCGCTAAGGACAAGGATGCTGCCTGGGTCAAGACGCTGATCGAGGCCTATCACAGCGATTCCGTGAAGGATTTCGTCAATACCCAGTTCAAGGGTGCGGTCGTCGCAGCCTGGTAATTTCAGGATTTTCTGTATTTCTTTGCAGGGCCGGTCCTCGAAGGCGAGGGCCGGCCTTCTTCTTTAGAGCGTTTCCCTTTCATGCTGGATCGTATCCGCATGATGTGAAGAAATTGCGCGCCTCCTGAGGCTCGATGAGGTCGAGCAGTTTTCCGATCCTGTCCCAAAGGCCCGATACGGTGCGCTCTGCCGCCTTGCGTAGGAGCGCTTTGAGCTTTGAGAATGCCTTCTCTATGGGATTGAAGTCTGGGCTGTAGGGCGGGAGGAAGAGCATGCGCGCACCGGCAGCCTCGATCATCTCACGCGCCGCCGGTCGCTTGTGGCTGGAGAGATTGTCAAGGATGACGACATCGCCAGGCTTCAGGGTCGGCACAAGAACCTGGGCGACATAGGCCTCGAACCATTCTCCGTTGATCGGCCCGTCGATGACGAGCGGCGCAACCATTCCTGTGCTGCGCAAGCCAGCCACCAGCGTCGTGGTCTTGCGGTGGCCGTGCGGGAAGCCCATTCGCAGGCGCTCTCCCTTCCTGCATCGTCCGTGGGTGCGCGCCATGTTCGTCGCGGTCCAGGTTTCGTCGATGAAAACGAGCTTGGCAGGATCAAGGTCCAGTTGATCATCGAACCACTGCTGACGTTGTTCCAGGACGTCGGGACGGCTTTGCTCTACCGCGTGGCCAGTCTTTTTTTGCGAGTCTGGCCGTGCCGGACAAGAAACCGGTGCAAAGCCGATTTGCTGATCGTGATGCCCTGGGCAGAAAGCGTGTCACGCAGCTCGAACAAGGTTCCATCGCGGTGCTCAGCGAGCCATGCCATGATCGCCTCGCGATGGGCCTCTGTCTTTCGGGAATTTCGATCTCCGCCAAGAGGACCAGGTCGCACGTCGCCCTGGTGAAGTTGCAGATTTCGCCAGCGGCTGACGCTTGCGGCACTCACGCCGAACCGTTCAGCAGCTTCTCGGTGGGTCGCACCAGCGGAAACAGCAGCAAGCACGCGAACACGCAGATCGACTGAAAGGGCTTTCGACATATCCGCCGACCTCCATCGGCAGATAGTTTGAATCAGACAGCGCCTGATTTGCAAAGCCCACAAAGATTCAATCAGTCAGGGAAACGCTCTAACGCTATCTGAAGGAATACCCGCGAAAGATGTAAAATCCAACGAGGTATTCCATGCGGTTTCTTCCGTCACGTTTTCGGCGCCCCGTTTCCGTCGGCCGTCGTTCCGCCGTGACGTCGATGCTGTTTGTTTTTGCGGTCGTCGTCGTCCTGGTGACGACCTTCATTCTGACCGCGCTCGATCGTCTTGCGGACCATGCCAATCGTCTTGATGACGCCCGGTCGCGGGAAACCACCACAGGCGCGATCCATACGTTCGAAGATCAGCTCCACGCGACGCTGAACGACTATGCCGCCTGGGACGATGCCGCCAGGTTCGTCTACGCCGGCGATCAGGAGTGGATCGTCAGCAACTACGGTGACATGACCGTCAATAGCGATCTCTTCGACCTTGCCGTGGTCATGGATGCGGACCGGAACGTGCTCATGGCCTATCAGGACGGTCAGCCGGTTACCTGGTCGCCGCGGGATTATCTCGACGCATCGCTCTGGACGTTGTTCGACATGGCGAGTTCTGCCAGTCCTGCCGCTGTGCCGGAAGCGGCAGGCTTCATCCGGACCAAAAAGGGCGTGGCTGCCGTCGGGGTCGCGTTGATCCGTCAGAAATCCGGCGCCCTCGACCAATCGCCGCAGAGCCACCGCTTCCTGATCTTTGCACGCCATCTGGACGAGGCAAAGGTCAAGAAGCTCGCGGAGACCTATGTCATCGACGGCCTTCGCTTTGCCGATGCGGGCGAGGTGACGCCCAATACCGTGGAGATCCGCAATATCCATGGCAAGGTGCTGCAGCAGCTTGTCTGGCGTTCGCGACTGCCGGGCAATATGGCGTATGCGCAGGTGCGACCGCTCGTCTATTCTGCACTTGCCATGGTCGGCCTGTTCTTCCTGCTTCTCTTCGTCTCCGGCAGCAAGACGCTGAACCGGCTGAAAGCGGATGAGGCGGCTGCGCGGCACCTTGCGATGAGAGACCGGCTGAGCGGGCTTCTGAACCGGGCAGGCTTCTTTGCCGCACTGGACGGCCTTGTCCTGGAAAGCCGCCGTGGCGGCATCGACGTAGCTCTGCTCTATCTCGATCTCGACGGGTTCAAGGAGGTCAACGACGCCTATGGCCACGGCACCGGCGACAGGTTGATCCGCGGTGTGGCGGCCGGCCTCAAGGCGCTTGTCGGCAAGGAGGCGATCCTTGCCCGGGTTGGCGGTGACGAGTTCGCCGTTGCTGTTTCCTCCGCGCATGTCTGCCGGATCGCGGATATCCTGAGCGACCGAATCCACGGCTTCCTTGACGAGCCCTTCGTGATCGGCGAACGGGTCGCGACCGTCGGAACCAGCATCGGCGTTGCCATCTCCCGACGGGGCGGGATTTCAGGCGAGGAACTGGTGCGGCATGCCGACATGGCCATGTATCGCGCCAAGGAGACCGGCGGCGGCCGGACCGTGCATTTCCAGCCGGAGATGGATGCGGAGCGCCAGGAGCGCAATATGCTGGAGATTGATCTCAGGCGGGCAATCGAGCGACGCGAAATCAATGTGGTTTATCAGCCCGTGGTGGATGCGCAGACATGGCGTCTGGTCGGTGTCGAGGCCCTCGCCCGTTGGGATCGCGAGGGGCATGGTCCGGTGTCGCCCGACGTCTTCATTCCGATCGCAGAATCGACCGGCCTTATCGATCAGCTTGGGCTGTTTGTGCTGCGCCGCGCCTGCGAGATGATCGCTCACTGGCCGGATCTGAGGCTCTCCGTCAACATTTCACCGGGACAGTTCCGCGATCCCGCCTTTGCCGTGCATGTCGGGGCGGTCTTCCGGGAGGCGGAAACGGACCCGGCGCGCATTACGCTGGAAATGACCGAGGGCTATTTCATCCGGAATCCGGACCGTGCGCGTATAGCGCTCGCCACGCTGCAACAGCTTGGCGTGAAAATCGCCCTCGACGACTTCGGGGCCGGCTTTTCCAGTGTCGGATATCTCCGCCAATTCGGCTTCGACAGGATGAAGCTCGACAAGTCGATGGTGCATGCCCTGGACAGAGGGGGGCGCGCCGTCGAGATGCTGCAGGCGACGGTGGCGCTTGCCCGTGCGCTCGATATTCCGGTGACGGCCGAGGGCGTGGAGACTGAAAACCAGGCGTTGGCGCTGAAGGTCAGCGGTTGCGACGAGCTGCAAGGCTATATGTTCGGCAAACCGATGTCGGCCGGCGAAATCGACGCCCTCTATCGCGGCGACCGGAGGCCGGGCGGCCTCAGCGCGGCTTGAGAAATCAGCCGCCGATATGCTTCTCGCCGCGCTTCTTTGCCAGCATGATCTGGTGCTGCCGCTGGCGATAGCGCAGCCGGTCTTCTTCCGTCCGCGTGTGATAGCAATGGCTGCAGGAAACGCCTTCCTCGAAATAGGGCGAATTGACCTCTTCGGCCGAAATCGGATTGCGGCAGGCATGGCAGAGCCGGTGCGGGCCTTCCGTCAACCCGTGCTCGACCGAGACCCGCTCGTCGAAGACGAAGCAGGCGCCTTCCCAGAGGCTTTCTTCCTGCGGCACGTCCTCGAGGTATTTCAGGATGCCGCCCTTCAGGTGGTAGACGTCCTCGAAACCCTGCTCCTTCATGAAGGCGGTCGCCTTCTCGCAGCGGATACCGCCGGTGCAGTACATGGCGATCTTCGGCTTGTTGTGCAGGCCGGGATTGTTCTTCACCCAGTCCGGAAACTCGCGGAACGTCTTGGTCTTCGGATCGACGGCGCCCTTGAAGATGCCGATTGCCGTCTCGTAGTCGTTGCGGGTGTCGATGACGATCGTGTCCGGGTCGGAGATCAGCGCGTTCCAGTCCTTCGGATCGACATAGGTGCCGACGATGCGGTTGGGATCGATATCCTCGACGCCCATCGTGACGATTTCCCTTTTCAGCCGCACCTTCATGCGCAGGAAAGGCATCTTCGAGGCCCGGCTCTCCTTGTGTTCCAGCTTTGCGAATTCCGGCTGGGAACGCAGGTAGGCCAGAAGGCGGGCGATCGCGTCGTCGGTCCCGGCGACGGTGCCGTTGATGCCCTCGCGGGCGATGAGCAGCGTCCCCTTGATGCCATTCTCATCACAGAAGGCCTGCAGCGGCGCGCGAAAACTCTCGTAGCGGTCGAAACGCGCGAAATGGTAGAGCGCGGCCACGAGAAAGGCGCCCGTCGTTTCGGGGCGGGATAAAGCGAGATTGTCTGTCATGGCGCTGAAATACAGGGTCAGACCGGTTCGCGCAACGTGGTTTCTTTCTTGGATCGTGATGCGTCTTGATGCGAATTGCTATCGTCGTGCCGTCCACTCCGCGTAGGGCCGCATACCGAAATCGGCATCCGGCTCGTCATTGAGTACGCTGATGAACTCAATCGAATGACCGTCGGGATCATGGAAATAGAGCGAAAGCGCCGGCATCCAGCCAATGACGATCGGTTCAGTGATGGGTTCGCCGTGAAAGCCATGCACCTCGATACCCTTTGCCTGCAACAGGGAAGGGGCCTGCATCATCTCGTCTCGCGCCAGACGGAATGCGAGGTGCAGGCGCATCCGCAGAGGACCGGTGCCCGTCTCCCAGAGACCGAGCATGCCGTTCTTCTTACCGTCTACCCAAAAGAACGCAATGCGACGTTCGATGAACTCGGCCGCAAGTTCCAGCCCAAGGACGTCACGGTAGAATGGGATGGAGGTCTTGAGGCTGGCAACGGTAAGATGAGTTTCGTAAATGCCCTGGATCTGGGGCGTTGTCGTACTTGCAGGCATGTTTTCCTCAAAGGTCTGTTTCATCGACCTCCGAAGCTTGCAACCTCAACTGGACTTGAGGTCAATAGGTGTTTCCGTCAATTCCAATCCGGGTGTGCAATCGGGATGTCATTTCTTCCTGAGAAGACTGCCTCAGACCGGTTCGCGCAACGTGGTTTCTTGCGGATGCGTTTCGTGCCCTTTGTGGACCTTTACCGCCCTGCGCTCCCTGCGAGGGGTGTCGGCCGCCTTTTCCCAGAGAATGGCGATGAGGGAGCTTTCTGTCTCCGCACTGTCGGCGAAGACATCCTCCGCCTTTCCCAGGGCCTCGTGTCTCAGCGCCTGCTGACGTGCGATGATGGCGCCGAGCATGAGGGCGAGCGTGTCGCCGTTGCCGAAAAGTTCCGGGCTTTCATTGACGAGCCCCGTCAAGACGGAAAGGTCGTGCTCGTGGCCAAGCAGGTCGACGAGGTCCTTGGCTTGCCTTTGTTTCGCCAGCATGGCGGATGGCCAGATCTCGCCGAGCAGCGAAATGTGCATCCAGTAGATCTGACCGCATTTGCGCAGTTCGTGATAGGCTTCGGCATCGCCGTGTTTCGCACAGGCGGCAAGCGCGCCATGCGCCCTCAGCCGCTGCTTCCTCCAGGCCTTGGCAAGCCGCTTGGCGGTCTTATGGGGATCGTCGCTCAATTCGAGCTCCTCGATGGCGCCGATCGCTTCGTGGCAGGTTGCGACCGCCGCCTCCATCTTGGCCGGGAGGTCGTGCTCCTCGGCGGCGATCCGGTCGCGCCGCTCCGTCAATGTCTTGGACGCGAAAGCAAGGGCGGCCAGTTCTTCAGCCGAATCCGCCAGGCTTGCGAGATAATCCACGGTTTCCACCAGGGCCGTCGCGTCGCGCACGCCTGCAAGCGTCCGCGCCATGTCGCGGATGCGGGCGTTTTCGCGTCGGCGGAATTCCTTCGCGTCCGGCTGGATCAGCCGGTAGAGGGAGCGTACCCGCTTGAACCGCTTGCGGGCATCGTGCACCGCCTCGTGCGGCCCGTCCGGCTGGTCCTCCATCAGACGGATCGCTTTCAAAAGCTGGCTTTCGGCGACCGAGCGGAATTCAGTAGTGAAGGGCTTATCGGGCCGCAGACGATAGGCCATTGATCAGCTCCCTGCTCAAATCCTCAGTCGCCATCACCGCATTCGAATAACGCCGGTCGCCGGTGATCTCTCGTCCCACCCAGCCGGGGAGTTCAGGGCTCGCGTTCTCGTCTTCTATCTCGACTTCCGCCACGATAAGCCCCTTGTAGGTCCCGCCATAGACATCGACCTCCCAGACATAGCCCTCGTGCTTCACCTCGTAGCGGGTCTTTTCGAGCACGATGCCGACGGCGCTCTGCACCATTTCCTCGGCATCGGAGAGGGGGATGTCGTATTCGAATTCGTCGCGGGCGATGAGCTTGCGACCGATCTTGATGGTGAGCGTGGCGCGAGCGTGGTCCATGATCCGGACACGGACCGAGCGGTCGTCGCCGGAAGCGATGTAGGCCTGGAGGAAATCCGAGGACGACGACACTTCGGAACGCCAGCCATCGTCCTTCACCAGATACTTGCGCTCGATTTCCTTGGCCATGCGCCGCCTATATCACTCAGGAACTCCTGTAACCCTAGTGCAAAGGTTTGATTTGGCAAACCCGCCTTGCTGCCGCATGGTGTTTTTTCTCGACAATGAAGGTCTCGGGCGTTATCTCCGGGCTCAGTTTCAATCGTTTTAGCGGAGATTATCGCCATGGCCGGCAAGAGCGAAAAGCTGCTTTCTATCCTGAAGCTGCAGCCCGTGGTCCCGGTGCTGATCGTCGACGATGCGAAATCGGCGGTCGGACTTGCCAAGGCACTCGTCGCCGGCGGTCTGAAGGCGATCGAGATCACCATGCGCACGCCGGCAGCCCTTGACGCGGTGAAGGCCGTCGCCACGGAAGTGGAAGGCGCCAATGTCGGCGCCGGAACGATCCTCAATGCGAGGGATTTCGAGGCAGCGGTCAAGGCGGGCTCGACCTTCATCGTCAGCCCAGGCTCGACGCCGGGCGTTCTTTCCGCCGCCAAGGATTCGCCCGTGCCGCTGCTGCCGGGCGCTGCAACGGCCAGCGAAGTCATGGCGCTGCGCGAGGCAGGCTACGAAGTCCTGAAATTCTTCCCGGCCGAACAGGCCGGTGGTGCCGCCTATCTGAAGGCGCTTTCATCGCCGCTCGCCGGGACGCTGTTCTGCCCGACCGGCGGCATTTCGCTGAAGAATGCCAACGACTATCTCTCACTGCCGAATGTCGTCTGTGTCGGTGGCTCCTGGGTGGCGCCGAAGGAACTCGTTTCGGCCGGCGACTGGACCGGCATCACGAAGCTCGCTTCGGAAGCGGCGGCGCTGAAGGCCTGATCGCCCGCGGCGAGACGCTCACAACCCCGTCTTTGTAATTTCACAATCGCATTCCTATCTTGCTCCCGAAACCAACAGGGAGATCACGCGATGTTTGACGCCAAGAAGCTTCTCGACCAGTTCCTGGGCTCGCAGGTGCCGGGCCTTTCGGGAACGGTGAAGGACAGGGCAGGGCAGGCGGGCCAGCTCGCCAGGGACAATCCGCTTGCCACCGGCGCGATCGTCGCGGCTCTTCTAGGCACGAAGACCGGCCGTAAACTCGCCGGCAATGTCGCGACGGTCGGCGGCCTCGCCGCAATCGCCGGCCTCGGTTATCTCGCCTACAAGAACTACAAGTCCGGCCAGTCGCCGGAGACCGTGCCGCAGCCATCGCCACAGGCCGGGACGCCCGTCCTGCCGCCGCCTGCCGATTCCGCTTTCAGCACGCAATCGCCGCTGCTCACCAACGATTTCGCGCTCACGCTCATTCGCGCCATGATCGCCGCTGCCAAGGCGGACGGCCATATCGACGAGAGCGAGCGCGCCAACATCATGGAAAAGGTGCACGCGGTCGATCTCGGTTCGGAGGCGGAGGCTTTCATCGAGCACGAACTCGCCAATCCGGTCGATATGGACGAGCTAGTTGCGGCAGCCAGGACCGAAGAGCAGAAGGTCGAAATCTATGCCGCCACGCGGCTGACGATCGATCCAGATACGCGTGCCGAACGTGGCTATCTCGACCTGCTTGCCGGTCGCCTCGGCCTGCCGGATGCTTTGATCGACCATATCGACGCCACCGTCTCGGCGGCGAAGGTGAAGGTTTGATCGCTGCCTTCAGGCCAGTTGCGTTTGCCCCGCCGCTGGCCTAAGCCTCTTTGCTCAATGGCAGAGGCAGACATGCGCGATCTCAAGAACTACAAGGTGGCCGCTCCCGCTCCGGTCACACTCAAGGGCCGGTTCGTGACCCTCGAACCCTATGAGAGGGAAAAGCACCTTCAGGCGCTGTGGGATGCATTGGGCGGCAAGGCGGGCATCAACGATCTGCTCAAATATTTTCCCAATGACGAATATGCCGAAGCCGGAGAACTTGGCGCCTGGATCGAGAACGCCCGTGCCGTTTCGAACTGGGTGACGCTGGTCTTCCGCGAGAACGCCACCGGCAAGGTGGTCGGCATGGCGAGCTACATGCGTCCCGACCCGAAGAACGGTGTGGTCGAGGTCGGTTCCGTCGCGCACGGGCTTTCGATGAAGCGCTCGCCGATTGCGACCGAAGCGCATTACCTGATGGCCAAGCACGCCTTCGAGGATCTCGATTACCGCCGCTACGAGTGGAAATGCCATAACGAAAACGAGGCGAGCAAGACGACGGCGCGGCGTTACGGCTTCACCTTCGAAGGCGTCTTCCGCCAGCACGTCATCTCCAAGGGCGCCAATCGCGATACCGCCTGGTTCTCGATGATCGACACGGATTGGCCGCTCATCAAGGCCGCCTTCGAGGCCTGGCTCCTGCCGGAGAATTTCGACGCGGAAGGTAGGCAGAGGCGGCGGCTCGAAGATATTCGCGCCGGGATTGCCAAGGACATGGCCGCATGAGCCCCGAAACCAGATCACAGGCAATCGCCGCTGCCGTTATCCTTATCGGCGCCGGCCTCGTCATTTATTTCCTGCCGGCCATTGTGCTCGGCATCGGAGAGTTTTCGCCGGCGCTCGGCTTCATTGTCGGCGCGGCATTGCTGCTCGGCTTCTTCGCGATCTTCTGGCTGAGAGCGCGCTATCAGCGGCGCAAATAGCCGTCTTCATGCCATGAACCGCGGCAGGGCCGCGGCCAGTGCATCGACCGCGAGGCGCACCTTCAGCGGCAGGTGCGGCGTCTGCAGCCAGAGCGCATGGCAATCGTAGAGAAAAGGTGGCTCATCCGGCAGAAGCTGCACGAGCAAGCCTTTGCGAATGCGTTCATGAACGAGCCAACCCGGCAACCAGGCTAACCCCATTCCCGCCGCCGCGGCATCGGCGACCGCGTCCAGGTCATCGAGCCGGAACCGATTGGGCGGCGATATTTCCAGCGGCGATTGCCCATCGCGGGGAAAAAGCCACGGAGGGACGGGGCCTGACCGGCGGTAGACGACCGCTTGGTGTGCCGCCAGTTCTTCAATCTTCACCGGCCGGCCACGAGTTGCAAGATAACCCGGTGATGCGCAGACCAGCATCGGCTGGCGCGCGACGCGGCGGGCGATCACGCCGGCCCTGTCATCGAGATCGCCGGTGCGGATCGCCAGATCGTAGCCGTCCTCTGCAAGATCGATAAGTCGGTCATTGAAGGACAGATCGAGTTCGACTGCCGGATGGCGCTGCGCGAATTCCATAAGGATCGGCAGGACACAATGACGGCCGAAATGCACGGGCATGGCGATCCGCAGCTTTCCGCGCGGTTCGGATTGATGGTCGGCGGCAAGCGCATCGGCCGCCTCGGCTTCCGCCAAAATCATGCGGCAGCGGTCGTAATAGGCTCGACCGAAATCCGTAAGGCTCTGGCGGCGCGTGGTGCGGTGGAGGAGGCGGACGCCGAGCCGTTCTTCGAGAAACTGCACGTGCTTGCCGACCATGGGAGCGGAAAGATCAAGCGCGTCAGCTGCGGCCGCAAAGGAGCCCAGATCGGTCGCCTTGACGAACACGGCCATGCTGGTCAGACGATCCATATTGAAAACTCCTGGTTTCGACTGTCGTGCCGGGAAAGCTCTTTATCGCTTCTGTGGGCGTTGGCATAGCTTATTCCGTTCAATCGTTTTGGAGTTGAGAATGGCGCGCGTTGTCCGCTTCCATCAACATGGTGGCCCGGAAGTCCTGCGGATCGAGAATGTCGATGTCCCGCGGCCGGGTTCAGGCGAGGTACGTATCCGCGTAAAAGCGCTCGGTCTTAACCGAGCCGAGGCTTTGCTGCGGGCGGGAACCTATATCGAGACGCCGACCCTGCCTTCGGGACTCGGGCTCGAAGCGGCGGGCATCGTCGATGCGGTCGGGGAAGGTGTGTCAGGCGTCGCGCCGGACGATATGGTGAGCATCGTGCCGCCGATCTCCATGATCCGCTGGCCCGCCTATGGCGAGTTCGTCGTATTTCCCGAACATCTCGTCGTCAGGCATCCGCCATCGCTCGGCTTCGAGGCCGCGGCTGCTCTCTGGATGTCCCATCTTACCGCCTATGGCGCGCTGATCGATATTGCCAGGCTGCAACGAGGCGATTTCGTCGTCATCACCGCAGCATCGAGCAGCGTCGGACTGGCCGCGGTCCAAATCGCCAAGCTGGTCGGTGCGATACCCGTTGCTGTCACGCGGACGTCAGCCAAGAAAGGGGCTTTGCTGAAAAATGGCGCAACGCATGTGATCGCCTCGGCAGAGGAGGATCTGGAGGGCCGGTTGAAAGAAATTGCCGGTCCGGACGGCGTGAGAGTGGTGTTCGATGCGGTCGGCGGATCGATCTTCATGCCCCTGACGGCCGCGATGGCGCGGGGCGGCATCCTTATCGAATATGGCGGGCTGAGCCCGGAACCAACGCCCTTCCCGCTATTCACCGTGCTCGGCAAATGCCTGACGCTGCGTGGCTACCTGGTTCACGAGATCATCGGCGATCCGGCGCGGCTGGAAACGGCCAAGGCATTCATCCGCGACGGGCTGGAGCGGGGGGTGTTCCGACCGGTGATCGCCAGAACCTTTCCTTTCGAGGAAATCGTCCAGGCGCACCGCTTTCTCGAATCGAACGAGCAGTTCGGCAAAATCGTCGTGACCATCTGACCGCTTTTCGCGATCAGCCGCCAACAAGGCTCGAAGCCTGCAACGAAGCGCCGAGCAGGGAAAGACCCACCAGCAGCACGAAGAGCGCACCGCCGATCTCGATCGCGTGGGTGACACGTCGACCTGCCCGCGAGCCCGGGCCGGCGATCCTCACCGCCACATCTTTGGCGGATACCGCCAGGATGGCGAGGATGGTCACGGTGATCGCCGTGCCGATCGACATGGCGAGTACGGAAAGCACGCCACCGAGATAGAGGCTGTTCAGAAGCGCAAAGCTCATCACCAGGATCGCGCCGGAGCAGGGTCGCAAACCGACCGCAATGATCGCCGACCAGGCTTCCTGCAGGCTGAAATCCTTCGATTTCAGCATCGCAGGGTCGGGCATATGGCTCACGCCGCAGGTTTCGCAATATTCGCCTTCGCCCTGATACTCGTGGTCGTCGATCTCGACGGCCTGGAAGTTGAGCCCGGTCGTGCTGCGCCCGGCGCCTGCGGGGGCGGCCATGGGCAAGGTGACGACGCGCATCCTGAGCGCCCGGATCTTCTTCACCAGCAGCCAGGCGCCGAAGAGAGCGACCAGCGCGAAGCTTGCGATCTCCATCGCCTGGGTCGCGGCTGTCATGGTGATGCCGGAGCCGCGCAGCACGAAATAGGCGGCGCCGACCAGCAGGATCGCGACTGCACCCTGCAGCAGGGCGGAGACGAGGGAGATGACGATGCCGCGTCTGAGTTGAACCTCGTTGGCGATCATGTAGGAGGAGATCACCGCCTTGCCGTGGCCGGGGCCGGCGGCGTGGAAGACGCCATAGGCGAAGGAAAGGCCGATCAGGCCGGAGAGCGCCCACGGGTCCTCGCGCATCGCCTTCAGCGCGCCGGTCAGCGCCCGGTAGAAAGCCTGCTGGTGGGCGTTGATCCAGGCGAAGAAGGGGCCGAGCGGCCCGCCGATCGAAAATGCCGGTTCGGCCGATCCCACCCCGAGCGGCGACTGCGCATGTGCCGCGCCAGCGACCGCCAGCACCGTCATGACGATGAGGGGCAGGGCCCGGCGAGACTTCAGCATGTCACCTCCAGCCTCGTGGCGAAGAGCTTCGACATGTCGGTGCCGGCCGGATCGCTGAAGAAGGCGTCCGTCAATGAGGCGCTGTTCTGGGAGATCACGTCGTCGGGATCGGGCCGGACGACCTTGTGCTGACATTTGGCAAAGCCTGCTCCCTGCACGACCAGGTCGCCATCGGTCGGGAAGTCGATCGAGGTGTAGAGCGAGGGATCGTAAATGCCGAAGGCGAGTCTGCCCTTGAGCGGGACCGGCTTTTCCGGCTTGACCGCGAAGATGACGAGAAGCTGGTTGTTCTCGTCGAGCGAGGCGTGGATCACGTCCGGCTTCTGCACCTCGAACGAAGCCCCATTCACGGTGATCGTCGTGAAATAGTGGTAGTCGGCAAGCGAATTGCGCATCGTTTCGCCGAGTTCGGCGAGCTCGGCCGCATCGAGCTTCAAGTCTGTATTCTTGTCGAAGTCGAGCAGGACGCTGGACGAGAACACTTCGTCGAAGCGCCAGACATTGTGCAGTTCGGCGAGATTGCCGTCATTGCCGGCCAGGACTTCCAGCCGCGCCTCGGCGAAGATATGCGGATGGGCGAGCGCCGGCAGCGGCAGACATGTGAACGCCAGTGCGACGAGAGGTAGGGCGAAGCGTCTCGGCAAGCTCCCGATGATCTCCCCCCTTGAGGGGGAGATGTCACCGGAGGTGACAGAGGGGGGTAGCGACGCTGCGGCAAGATCAGTCGGAGATGAACACGCCGGAACACCCCCCTCTGCCCTGCCGGGCATCTCCCCCTCAAGGGGGGAGATCGCATGCCGCATTGTCTTCTTTCCCATCTGAGATCGCTCCACTTCGTCCCTCGCGCTGTGCCGCACAATTGGGACGGAATTTCGACTCAACCTATGCAGAAGGTAGTCCCTCAATGCTGCCGGCGGAACCAGGCGGAGAGGAAATCGACGAAGCTTCTCACCTTGGCGGGCAGGTAGCGGCGATGCGGATAGACCGCATAGATGCCCCGATCCTTGGCGATGTAGTCGTCGAAGAGCGTCACGAGTTCGCCCGACTGGATCGACGCATTGGCAATGAAATCGGGTATGATCGCCACCCCGATGCCGGCGCGGGCGGCACGCAGAGTCGCCTGCGGGCTGTTTACCTCGATCGGGCCGGTGACGGCGACCGAGATCATTGAGCCGTCCTTGTCGGTGAACCGGACATTGTTGTGCCAGCGGGAATTGGTGTCGATGATGAAGGGGACGCGGTTCAGGTCCTGGGGATGCTCGAGCGGACCGTATTTTGCCACCACGTCGGCGGTCGCCACCGCATAGACCCGAAAGTCGGAGAGCTTTCTGGCGATGAGACCCGAATCCTCCAGCTTGGTGATTCGGATCGCCAGGTCGAAATTCTCCTCGATCAGGTCGACGAACCGGTCTTCTGCGACGATTTCGAGCGAGACATCCGGATGCGATTTGGCGAAGTCGATCATCGACTGGCCGACTTCCGCATCGATGAAGGTGCGCGGCACGGAAACGCGCAGGCGGCCCTTCAAGTCGGCATTGTTTTCGCGCACCAGGTCAGCGAGGTTGTCGATCTCCTTCAGGATGTCCGCGGCCGTGCGGTAATAGGTGTGGCCGGCCTCGGTCAGCGAGAACTGACGCGTGGTGCGGTTGAGTAGCAGCGCGCCGAGATCGTCTTCCAGTTCGCGCACGTATTTCGACAGCAGGGCCTTGGACCGGCCGGTTCGCCTGGCGGCGGCCGAAAAGCCTTCCGCTTCAACCACATCAATGAAGGCCCGCATGCGCGTCAAAGTATCCAAATGTCGCCCCCTTGGCTGCGTGATGTCCTAGGTGGGATTTCATGTTCCATTGTGCAATGCGAATTTTTGACGACGGTAAAAAAATCTCTTGATTATGACCGCGAATATTCTTATCTCCCGGCTTGCCCAAAGTCGCACGTGCCTGTGGGTGTCCGCCGACCCTCGAACTGGGAACCATCCCTAAGGTGAGGTCATCGGTAAGGTACCTGGAATTAACCCCTCCAGTCGCTATTCCGGCCAACCGGGAAATGCGAGGACATCTTGAAGCAACGACGGTGCGGGCCTTTCTGGTCTCTGCAGGCTTTCCATCAGCCTGCAATACTGAAGAGGCACACCATCATTGCCGGAAGTGCGGTTGGGATTTTCCCTCCAATCCATGGCAGACAAAGCCGGATCTTCGCTCGTGGCAGGGCGTTGATCCAAAGATCGCGCGTTTGAGCGTGTCAAGGAACCAGTGTCTCCACCGGCTGGGTCCAGGTGCATTCTCATCCGTCCTTTGTCCTCCGGTTCGCCGGAGCTTTGAGATTTCGAAGGGACTGACCGATGACCACTGCTCGTATTCTCGACTTCATCAAGACCCGACGTCCGGAAGGACCGTGCCTTGTTGTCGATCTCGACGTCGTGCGCGACAATTTCACCGCCTTCCGTCACGCCCTGCCGGACAGCGCGATCTACTATGCGGTCAAGGCCAACCCGGCTCCGGAAATCCTGAAGCTGCTCGCTGCCATGGGCTCGAGCTTCGACTGCGCCTCGGTTGCAGAAATTCAGATGGCACTCGACGCCGGCGCCACCGCCGACCGCATCTCCTTCGGCAATACGATCAAGAAGGAACGCGACGTCGCACGCGCCCATGCGCTTGGCGTCGGCCTGTTCGCCGTCGACAGCCATGAGGAAGTCGAGAAGATTTCCCGCGCCGCTCCGGGCGCCAAGGTGTTCTGCCGCGTGCTGACCGATGGCGAAGGCGCCGAATGGCCGCTTTCCCGCAAGTTCGGCTGCGTGCCGCAGATGGCCGTCGACGTGCTCGTCTACGCTCACCAGCTTGGCCTGGAATCCTACGGCGTCTCCTTCCATGTCGGTTCGCAGATGACCAAGGTCGATGCGTGGGATTCGGCGCTTGCCGATGCACGCCGCGTTTTTGCGCAGCTTGCCAAGCAGGGGATCCACCTGCAGATGGTCAACATGGGCGGCGGTTTCCCGACAAAGTACCTGCGCGACGTGCCGTCCGCCGAAGCCTATGGCCAGGCGATCTTCGCTTCGCTGCGCAAGCATTTCGGCAACAACCTGCCGAAGACGATCATCGAGCCGGGTCGCGGCATGGTCGGCAATGCAGGCGTCATCAAGGCGGAAGTCGTTCTCGTGTCGAAGAAGTCGGACAACGACAACCATCGCTGGATCTTCCTCGACATCGGCAAGTTCGGCGGTCTCGCCGAAACCATGGACGAGGCGATCCGCTATCCGATCCGCACCGAGCGGGATCAGGATGCGATGGAACCCTGCGTTCTGGCCGGCCCGACCTGCGACAGCGCGGACGTGCTCTACGAGAAGAACATGTATCCGCTGCCGGTGACGCTGACCATCGGCGACGAGGTTCTGATCGAAGGCACCGGCGCCTATACGACGACCTATTCGGCGGTCGCCTTCAACGGCTTCGAGCCTCTGAAGGCCTACGTCATCTAAGGGGCGGATTTCCGCTCCCTAATACCGCCAGCCCCGTACCCAGCCGGGGCGGCAAATCCACAATTCCTCTTCATCGCCGCTGATAACGGTATTGGGTACGGGAGGCCAAGATGGCCGCTGTTCTTGATTCTGTGCGCGCATTCTTTGCGCCGAACCCCACTTTCACCATAGGCGCCGAAACTCCGGCCGACGTGGTTGCTCGCGAAAACCTGCTCGACCGTGCCATGGGGCCGGATCGGAGGCTGAAGTCGTCGGAGAAGATCCGCCGCGGCCGCGTGCCGGCGGAAGGGCTGGCGCTCGTCGCCCGGGATACGGCGGGACACGTGATCGCCACGGTTCGGTTGTGGAACATCGAAGCCGGTATTTCCCCCGACGGCCAGCCGATCGAGGCGCTGCTGCTCGGGCCGCTGGCGGTCGATTCCGCCCACGAGGGCAAGGGCATCGGCGGCGCCCTGATGCGGGCGGCGGTCACCGAAGCCCGCGGGCGCGGCCACGGCGCCATCCTGCTCGTCGGCGACTCAGCCTATTACGAGCGGTTCGGCTTCTTTGCCGACAAGACCCGGCATCTCGTCATGCCCGGCCCGTTCGAGCGCTCCCGTTTCCTGGCGCTGGAGCTGAAGGCCGGCTGGCTGGAAGGTGCTGCGGGCATGATCGTGCCAAGCGGACGCAAGCTCGCCTGATCCAAAGCATTCTGCAGGCCTTGCGTTTCCCTTGTTGACGCACCTTCCGGCATGCATGACGTCATCCTTATCTATGCTGGCCGTGTCGATTTGTTAGATTGAGGGGGTCGGGAGCGTACCTTGGTCATCTTTGGTAGTGAGAAACGGTGGCCGAGCCCCGTAGACTGCCGTTTCGACTTTTGTCACCCGAACAGTTGATCGGGAGGCCGTTGGCGCGGCGATCCCGCAGGATAAGGACGGGCCTCATGACGATAGCATCTTGCATCGTCGGAATCGACGTTTCCAAACAATGGCTGGATTGCTTTCTTCATCCGACTGGCCGACGAAGCCGGTTTTCCAACGACGCGAAAGGGCACGATGCCTTCCTGGCACAGCTGGGCGGACGGCAGGGCTTCTGTGTCCTTGAAGCGACCGGTCGTTACGATCGGGCTCTGTGCCTTCGGCTGCATGAAGCCGGACAGCCCTTCCACCAGGCCAACCCACGCAAGGCGCGTCAGTTTGCCCAGGCCGTCGGTTTCCTGGCCAGGAGCCAGGATCGACCGGGTCGATGCCCACATTCTGGCGCGCTATGGCGTGACGATGGACTTGCCGGCACAGGTGCGACCGGAGCCGGAGCGGCTGGAACTGCGCGACCTGATGGAACGCCGTGACCAATTGGTGGAGATGCGCAAGAGCGCGCGTATCCGCCTGGCCCAGCCGCAGCCGGCTGGCTCGAGGAGAGCCTGCACCAGGTCATCGAAGCCCTCGACCGGCAGATCGAGATGATCGAGGCACGAATGGATGCGCTCATGGCCTCGTCGCCTGCCTTGCGCAGACAAAAGGCCATCCTCTGTTCGGCGCCCGGCGTCGGACCGGTAACGGCAAAGGTCCTCCTGGCCCACATGCCGAGCTCGGGCATCGGGATCGGCGTGCCATCAGCGCGCTTGCCGGATTGGCGCCATTGGCCTGCGGCACCGGCGCCATGCACGACAGACGTTGCATCTGGGGCGGGCGCAAACGAGTGCGCGATGCACTCTACATGGCTGCTCTCGCCGCCTGCCGCTGCGGTCCGTTCAAGGCCGTTTCAACGGCCATGCGCGAAAAGGGAAAGCCTGCCAAGCTTGTCGTCATCGCCGTCGCAAGACGCCTGCTCGCCACCCTCAAGGCCGCCATCCGGGACAACAAAGCATTCCAGCCTTGACAACCAACAACACAGTTGCGCGGGCTTGTCCCGAGGATCTGCCGTAACTTGCTAAATTATTGATTGTATAGTGATAATTTTGGAAAACTCTGACGTAGTCAGATCCTCAGGACATCCTCGGGTTAAACCCGAGGACGAGCATGACGAAGGAAAGGCGGCGGGCCGTTATCGACAAACTGAGGCGCCTGGTCGGCGACCGTCTCATTTGAAGATATGATCAAGCCTTCATCAGCCACATATAGGCGGCGGCCGTCCAGGAGAAGCCGAGGCCGCCGCAGCCTTCGCCGGTGATCGGATCGAAATATTCGGCGAAACCTTCCGCCTCGATCGCCGAGACCGTCGATCTGCGCAGCTCTTCCGCCGCTTCGGTATGGCCGTTGCGCTTCAGTCCATCGATCAGCAGCCAGTTGATGATCGCCCAGGCCGGGCCGCGCCAATAGCGCTTCGGCTCCCAGCCTGCGATGCCCGGCTTTGTGGTCGGGAAAGCAACTTTCAGCCCTTCCGACCAGGCTTTCATCTCATCGACCAGCGCATCCGCAATTTGCCTGTCGAGATCGAGCGAGAGGAGCGGAATGAAGCCGGCCTGGGTTGCGGCCTCGACATCCTCACCAGAGATCAGGTCGCGGGAAACGAAGCGGGAGAGGGCAGGGCGCCATTGGACGAGTATTGCCTGACGGGTCCGCTCGTTCAAGGTGGCGATCTCGGCTGCGTCTTCCGTTCTGCCGAACAGGCGGGCAAGATATTCCAGGTCTTCACCGGCCTTGAGCAGGATTGCGGTGGTCTGGATCTCGGCGATCTTGAAGGGCGCCTTTTCCCATTGTCTCGCCGGGTCCCAGCCGCAGGCGGCATAGGTGTCGACTAGATGGATGAACCGCCTGTAGTCCTCGTCGCGCGGGCGCATCTCGGCATTCACATGGCCGGTATCCTTGCGCACGACGGGCGTGTCGGTCGTGGTCGGCACACGGGCGAGCGCGACATCCCAGGCCGGCGAGTTGTCGCTGCCGCTTTCCCAGGGGTGAAGGAGCGCTACGAGGCCGGTGCCTTCCGGATCGCGCGCCGAATACCACCAGCGATGCCATTTCAACGCCGCTTCATAGAGCGGCAGGGTGCGGTCCTTGTTGCCTGCGGCTTCGTGCAGCTTGCGCAGTGCGATCACAAAGACCGGTGGCTGGGTGATGCCGGAGGTCGGGATCGTGTGCTTGGTGCGCCAGACGCTCGGTCCGGGAAAATAAGTATCGCTCGGCTGGTGGAAGACGATATGCGGGATCATGCCGTCCGCCCACTGGCCCTCGACGAGGCGCTCGAGCTCCCGGTAGGCGCGATCGGTGTCGTAGAGCGCGAAGCCCATGGCGACGAAGGCGGAATCCCAGTTCCACTGGAAGGGATAGAGCCGGTCGGTCGGCACCGTATAGCCACCGCGGTCGTTGGTGACGAGAATCCGTTTGGCCTCATCGATATGCGTATTCATGCCGGTACTCCAGGATTCTCAGGCCGCGACGGCCGGATAGGACTTGCCGCTTTCGGGCGAAAGCCATGTGATGCGATTGCGGTCGAGCTTGAGGCCGATCGTGTCGCCGCTCCTGACAGTCTCGGACGCGGGCAGGATGACACGCGCAGGCTGATCGTGAATCGAGCCGGTCAGAAGCAGATGCGAGCCCATCGGCTCGGCGACGCGAACCTTCATTTCGAGCCCCTGGGGGAGGGGGACCAGTTCGACGGCTTCGCCGCGCAGACCGAGGACGACCTCGCCGACTGCTTCCTTCGGTGCCACAAATTGTTCGGCACCCGCCGCCACCTGACCGTTCGAGACCGGCACCTTGATGAAATTCATCGGCGGATTGCCAATGAAGCCGCCGACGAAGCGCGTCGCCGGATGATTGTAGACGTCCACCGGCGTGCCGACCTGTTCGACCACGCCGTTGTGCATGACGGCAATGCGGTCGGACAGGCCCATGGCCTCCGTCTGGTCATGCGTGACATAGATCGTCGTCGTGCCAGCCGATTGCAGGACGGTCTTCAGTTCCGTGCGCATTTCAAGCCGCAACAGCGCGTCGAGATTGGAGAGCGGCTCGTCCATCAGCAGGACCTTTGGCTCGACGGCAAGCGCGCGAGCGACCGCAACGCGCTGGCGCTGGCCGCCGGAAAGCTTGTTCGGGTAGCGATCGAGATATTGCTCGATATGGAGCAGGCCGGCGGCCTTCTCGACCTGCGCTTTCACCCGCGCGTCGTCGGCCTTCTGCATGCGAAGCCCGAAGGCGACGTTCTCGTAGACGGTCATATGTGGGAAGACCGCGTAGTTCTGGAAGACCATGGCCAGTCCGCGGTCCTTCGGCGGCAGGCCGATCACCGACCTGTCGCCGATGCGGACGTCTCCCGAGGTTGCGGTTTCGAGGCCGGCGATGATGCGCAGGAGCGTGGTCTTGCCGCAGCCGGAGGGGCCGAGCAGCGAGACGAATTCGCCGTCGTTGATCGTCAGCGAAACCTCCTTCAGCGCCTCGAAGGAGCCGAAGCTCTTGCGGATGCGGTCGATGACAATGTTGGCCATGACTAGGTCCTGTTATTTGGAGGAAATGCCCCAGATCGCGAAGAGGTAGCGCCTGACCGCGAAGATGAAGACAACCGAGGGAAGAATGAGCAACAGCCCGCCGGCGAAGCGATAGTGCATTGGGCTTTCGGAAAGCACCGTCAAGAGATAGGCCGTCAGCGTGCGGTTCCTCACGGTCAGCACGGAAGCGGCAAAAACCTCGTTCCACGAGATGACGAAGGCGAAGACGGCGGTTGCGACAATCCCGGGAAGCGCCAGTGGTGCGACGATCTTGAAAAATGCCTGGATTCGCGTGCAGCCGAACACCCAGGCCGCCTCTTCCAGTTCTTTTGGAACGCCGAGGAAAATGCCCTGCGTCACCAGCGCCGCAAACGGCAGCGCCAGCACCGTGTGGATGAGCCCGACGCCGATGATCGTGTCATAGAGGCCAAGCCGGATGAAGGAGACCGTGAGCGGCAGCGCCAGGATCGCCAGCGGGAAGGCGCGCGTCAGCAGGACCAGCAGCCGGTAGCTGTCCTTGCCGTGGAAATTGTAGCGGGCAAGCGCATAACCGGCCGGTGCGCCGAGGATGATCGAAAGCGCCACCGTGATGCCCGCAGCACCCAACGAATTCAGGAAGGACTGCACGACGCCTTCCGTCCTGAGGAACAGGAGGAACGGCTCGATCGAGATGCCGGTCGGCAGGCCGGTTTTCGGCCATTGATAGACGCCCTGGCGGCCGCCGAGCGCCCCGAGCGCGACGAGATAGATCGGCACGAGCACCCAGGCGCAAAGTGCGATGATGCCGCTCCAGACGAGCCAGCGGCGAGACGAGACGAAACCTGCGGGACTTGTAGTGCTCATGGTTTTGGAACTCATGGCAGGCGCTCCGGATCGACCTTTATGGCTTTCAGATAAACGACGGTCGCGGCAAGCGAGATCACCATGATCAGCACGGCATAGGCGCCGGCCACGCCGTAATTCTGGTTCTGGTTCTGCCAAGTATACGCCTCGCCGACCAGGACCGGAAAATTGCGGCCGCCGAGTGCGTAGACAACCGCGAAGACCTCGAAGGCGAGTACGGTGCGCAGAATGAGTGCCGATTGCAGCGCCGGGCGGATGAGCGGCAACGTGATGCGAAAGAAACGCGTCCAGGGCCCGGCACCAAAGATCTCGGCGGCTTCCTTGAATTCTTTCGGAACCTGATTGAGACCTGCGACGATGATGACCATGACGATCGCCGTGCCGCGCCAGATTTCCGCGACAGCGATGCCGATGAAAAGCGCGATGGGTGTCTGGTAGGTGAGCCAGCTTGTCTGGCGCTCGATCAGGCCGAGGCTGAAGAGCAGCGAATTGAGATAGCCGGTATTCTGGAGGATCGACAGCCACACCATGCCGGCAGCAAGATCGGAGATGCCGAGCGGGATCGTCCAGATCCAGAGGATAGTCTCGCGGCCGGCGCCGACCTTCGCCACCAGCGTGCCCATGACAAGCGCGATCACCACCTGAACCGGCACAACGGCGATGGTCAGGAGGAACGTGTTGCGGACCGAGGGGAGAAAATTGAGGTCACCCGCCATCGTGCGCATATTGGCAAGCGATGGCAGGCCGTTGTCCGAGAACGCCAGCCAGATCGTCTGTACGAGCGGCACGACGAAGAGCAGGGCCAGGAAGGCGACGGACGGCAGGATCAGAAGATAGGGGATCCAGGTTCGGTTATTGGTCATCGGCTCCCGCCTTGCAGGCGTCGTGTGTAATTTAGGATCGCGTGCGGCCCGGGCATCAACGCCCGGACCGCTCAGGTTGCCTTGGGAGGCTTATTCGACCGGGCAGGGGCCGTCGCTCTTGGCGTCGGGAGCCCAGCAGGGAGCCTTGGTGTCGGCCATCAGCTTGGCCATGGTCTCACCTTGCGATTTCAGGACGTCGGCGACCGGCTCGTTGCGCAGAACGATCCGCTGGAAGCTGTCCATATAGACCTTGTTGAACTCCCCGCCCTTGTCGCCGAGGCCGACCGGCAGAAGCGAGATCACCGCGTCCTTGGCCGACTGTGTGGCGGTCACGGCGCCGGCGAGCAGGGCAACCCCCTTGTCGAGGTCTTCCGGCAGCTGGACGTTGAGCGTCGGGAAGAAACCGACGAGCTGGGCGGTCAGCAACTGCGTGTCCTGGGCGGCCAGGTGTTCGATGACCTTTGTGGCGCCTGCCGCGTCCGGCGCGCCCTTCGGAATGGCGAGACCGGCGACGACCGGCATGTAGCCGCGGCCCTTCGGGCCGGCCGGTGCGGGGAAGACGACATAGTCGTCGGGGCTCGCGGAGATCGCATTCTTCAGTCGCGCGACGTGATCCCAGGCGACCATGACTTCACCGGCAGCAAGCGGTTCCTGCATGAAGTCGTAATTGGTCGAGGTGGGCGTGACGACCGTCCAGAGTTCCTTGAATTTCTCCCAGCCCGCGGCGGCATCGGCGTTCCTGAAGGTGCGCACCACGCCGCCGGTGAAGGAGGGATAGAAATATCCTTCGAAGAAGCGTGCCATCAGCCCCTTCGGGCCGGCCGGGAAGCCGATTTGCGGCTGGCCGGTCGCTTCCTCCATCTTCTTGCCCCAGGCGATCAACTGATCGTAGGTGAGCGCGTTGATATCGGCGCCTTCCGGCAGATATTGCAATGCGTCCTTATGGGCAGCCATGACATAGGTTGCCTGCATCCACGGAATGTACTGCTGCGTCGACTTGCCGAGTTTGCCGAGGTCGAGCAGCGATTGCGGCATGCCGTTGGCGGCGAGCGTCTTGGCAAGGTCATCGAGCGGCTCAAGCGAATCCTTGTCTGCAAGCGGCGAGAGCTCGCCATGCAGGGCGCCGACGAGACTGATCGTATGCTTGCCGGCCTGGCGCTCGGCCTCCATGCGTACCGCGAACTGCGGCGGCTCCTCGACGACGTAATCGACTTTCGCGTCCACGCCGTTCAGGATTTCCTGTCGCACGGCGGTGGCTTCCTCGATCGGGCGAAGCTGGGTGGACAGGAAGACCGTCTGGGCAAGCGCCGGAGTGGCGAGTGCCAGGGCGGTCGAAGCGAAAACTGCAAGCGATAAAAGGCGTTTCATATTCTCCTCCTTCATTGTTCTTGTCTGGGTACTGCTGTCATGCCGCCACGGGCGGGCGGCGATGGCTGTCGCGATCGACGAATTCGATCGCGTGAAGCTCCTGGAGCTCTTCGGCCGGTTCTCCGGCGATGGCGCGCAAGAGCAGCGAGGCGAAATTCGTGCCGAGGTTCTCGCCGGTCATGCGCATGGTCGAAAGCGAAGGGCTCGTATAGGCGCCCATCGGCAGATCGTCATGGCCGACGATGCTGATCTGGTTTCCGCCGTCGATTTCCCTCAGAGCCCGAAGTGCGCCCATCGCCATCTCGTCCGTGGCGCAGACGAGCGCAGTCGGGCGTGACGGCCGGCGTAGCAGTTCGAGCGCTGCGAGATACCCCCCCTGTTCCGTCGGTGCCCCCTCGGCGCAGAGGTCGGCTTCAAGGCCGGCTTCGTCCATGGCGGATTGCCAGCCCATGCGGCGCACATGGGCGAAATAATATTCCTGCGGCCCGGCGATATGGCCGATGCGGCGATGGCCGGCGGCCCGGAAGCGCTGGGTCGCGGCGTGGAAACCGGCAAGGCCGTCGCCGTCGATATAGGGGTGGGGGACCGGGCTTTCGGTGCGACCGTTGGTGACGAAGGGAATGCCGCGCGACTGCAGAAATTCGACGCGCTCGTCATGTCGCTTGGTGCGGACCAGAAGCATGGCATCGACGCGGCGGCCATCGACAAAACGGCGGCAGATTTCGAGCTCGCTCTCGCCGCGCGGCACGGGTGCTATAACGAGATTAAGCCCGGCACTGGCCAGATGTTCGGCGCAACCGGAGAGCATGTCGAGGAAGTGCGGCGGTCCGATATGGCCGGGATCGCTCGGAAGCGTGACGGCAACCAGTTCGGCGCGCTGCTTGCGAAGGCGCCGGGCCGAAGCATTTGGTCGATAGCCCGCCTCGTCGGCAGCCTCGCGGACCCGCTCGCGGGTTGCCGCCGAGACATCCGAATAGCCGTCGAGCGCACGCGATACCGTCGTTATCGACAGTCCAAGCGATTGCGCAAGCTGTTTCAGATTGGCCAAGATCTTCCTCCCGAATTGAGGAAAGGATCATCCAAAACGTTTTGGAAGTCAAGCCAAAACGTTTTGGATCGCTATAGGCCGCCTTGGTCAGTAAGATTTGCGGGGGAAAGCGGGCGGGTCGGCGGTGAGGATTATTCCGGTGACCCCATTCACGCCGGCGTCCTGCCTCGCTACAAATCGACTGTTCCTGTTTGCAATCGTTGGATCTCCAGTCATGGCCGATAGCGTTACCGATCGTTTTCTCCGTTATGTCGTCATCGATACCCAGTCGGACGCTAGGTCGCCGACCCAGCCCTCTACCGAGAAACAGAAGAACCTCGGACGGCTGCTCGCCGAGGAACTGCTGGCGATCGGCGTGACCGACGCGCATCTCGATGAGCATGGCTATGTCTACGGGACGATCCCGGCCACGACCTCGAAGAACAACGTTCCCGTCATCTGTTTCACCGCCCATATGGATACGGCGCCGGACTTTTCCGGCACGGGCGTCAAGCCGCAGGTGATGAAGAACTACCAGGGCGGCGACATTCAGCTTGTCGGCGACAGGAGCCAGGTGATCAGGGTTTCCGAGCATCCGGTGCTGAAGGACCTCGTCGGCCACGACATCGTCACCTCCGACGGCACGACACTGCTCGGCGCCGACGACAAGGCCGGCATCGCCGAGATCATGTCGGCTGCCGAATTCCTGATCAACAATCCGGACATCAAGCACGGCGCGATCCACATCCTCTTCACCACCGACGAGGAGATCGGCCGCGGCGTCGACAAGGTCGACCTGAAAAAGCTCGGCGCCGATTTCGGCTACACGATGGACGGCGAAACGGCCGGCACGATCGAGGACGAGACCTTTTCTGCCGATGCCGTGGAGATCGCGATCAAGGGCGTTGCCATGCATCCGGGCTTCGCCTACGGCAAGATGGAGAATGCCATCAGGATCGCCGGTGCGATCATCGACCGCCTGCCGAAGGATCAGGCGCCGGAGACGACCAGGGGCCGCGACGGTTTCATCCATCCGACCGGCATTTCCGGCGTGATGGAAAAGGCGAACCTTTCCTTCATCGTCCGCGATTTCAACGAGGAAGGCCTCAAAACCAAGGAGGCGCTGCTTGAAAAGATCACGAATGACGTGATGGCCGGCTATCCGGGCTCCACCTACACTTTCACCGTGAAGGAACAGTACCGCAACATGAAGGTGGTGCTCGACAGACATCCGGAGATCGTCGAATACGCGGTCGAAGCGATCCGCCGGGCCGGCATGGAGCCCGTGCGCGGCTCGATCCGCGGTGGCACGGACGGCTCGCGGCTTTCCTTCATGGGCCTGCCTTGCCCCAATATCTTTGCCGGCGGCCACGCTTTCCACTCGCCGCTCGAATTCGTCAGCAGCCAGGACATGGAAAAGGCGGTGAAGACGATCGTCGAACTCGCCAGGCTATGGGAGGAGCGGGCGTAAAAGCGCCAGGCTGTGACAGGAGCAAGGCCTGTCGGCATGCACCCATCCTCCCCTTGAGGAGGATGGTGGGCGTTTCGCTACATCAGACGTCTTGAAACGCGCATATTTTCCGCCTAAATTCCCGCCATCCGCAACACCGACAGGATGGTCGTCCATGGATTCCAACCCGATCGCAACGCCGCTTCGCCTTGCCATTCGGGAATCCGTCCATGCCTGCTTCCATCACTCTTTCCGATCTTTCCTGGTCCACGCCTGACGGCAGACCGCTTTTCTCACATCTGAACCTCAGCTTCGGGCCTGAACGCGTAGGCCTTGTCGGCCGCAACGGCGTCGGCAAGACGACGCTTCTGAAGTTGATCAGCGCGGAACTCTCACCCTTATCCGGCACGGTTTCCGTGTCCGGCACGCTCGATGTACTGCGCCAGAGCGTGCAGGTCGGGCCGGATGAAACGATCGCAGATCTCTTCGGCGCACGTGATGCGCTTGACCTGCTTGCCCGCGCCGAAAGAGGGGAGGCGACGGCCGACGAACTCTCCTCCGCCGACTGGATGCTCGAAGCTCGCATGGCGGAAGCTCTGGCGCGCGCCAACCTCGATGCCGATGCGGAAACGCCGCTCGCAACGCTGTCGGGTGGTCAGCGCACGCGTGCCGGGCTGGCAGCGCTGATCTTCGCCGAGCCGGATTTCCTGATCCTCGATGAACCGACCAACAATCTCGACCGTGACGGACGGCGGGCGGTGATCGACCTTCTCGCTGGTTGGCGCAGTGGCGCGATCATTGTCAGTCATGATCGAGAATTGCTCGATACCGTCGATGCGATCGTCGAGATGACGACACTTGGGGCGACGCGTTATGGCGGCAACTGGAGCCGTTATCGGGAGCGCAAGGCGTTGGAATTGGCCGCTGTGGAGCACGATCTCGCCGATGCCGAGAAGCGGGTGGCGGAGGTCAACCGGACGGCACAGGAGACAGTCGAGCGCAAGGCTCGCCGCGACAGCGTTGGAAAGAAGAAGGCAGCGCGGGGCGACATGCCGCGCATTGTAGCCGGCGGGCTGAAACGGCAGGCGGAGAACACCAGTGGCGAGAATGCTCGGCTTGCCGAACGGCGCAGAACACAGGCGATGGAAGAAGCCGCTGCCGCGCGTGAAAAGATCGAGATCCTGCAGCCGCTTTCCGTGAGGCTGCCGCCGACAGGCCTGCCGGCGAGCAGGGTCGTGCTGAGGATCGACAACGTCACGGCCGGTTATGCGCCGGAAAACCCGGTGTTGCGCGATCTTTCTTTCGAGATCACCGGACCGGAGCGGATCGCGGTCACCGGGCCGAATGGGTCGGGCAAGACGACGCTGCTCTCGCTCGTGACTGGCGCGTTGCAGCCCTTCGAAGGATCGGTGCGGGTGATGGTGAAGACCGCCATGCTGGACCAGAGCGTGAGCTTGCTCGACTCGGCTCAGTCGATTCGCGACAATTTCAAACGCCTTAATCCACAGGCAGACGAGAATGCCTGCCGCGCAGCGCTGGCGCGCTTCATGTTCCGCGCCGATGCTGCCTTGCAGATCGTTGGTACGCTGTCGGGCGGGCAGATGTTGCGCGCAGGCCTTGCCTGCGTGCTCGGCGGGCCGGAACCGCCGTCGCTCCTGATCCTCGACGAACCGACCAACCATCTCGACATCGATTCGATTGCTGCGGTTGAAGCCGGATTGCGCGCCTATGACGGCGCGCTTCTGGTCGTCAGCCACGACGAGGTGTTTCTCAGCGAAATCGGCATCACCCGCCGGCTGGAGCTCGGGCTCAGGAGCCCTGAGAGCCCGTCAGCGCCTCGGTCGTCACCAGGTTGACGCCAGCCTCGGCGAACTGCGCATTGTAACGGTTGATGATTGCCGGTGCGGTCTCGTCCGGCTGGTCCAGCGTGCTGTGAGCATCCGAAACGACGGTGACTTTCAGCCCGTTGGACATCGCGCCCTTGACCGTCGCTGCAACACAGAAATCCGTTTGCGCACCGAGAAGCACGACCTCCGGTGCATCTTGCGCTTCGATCCACTTGCCGAGTTCCGGGTTGCTGAAAGCATCGCCGACCTTCTTGGAGAAGGTCGGTTCGTCCTCGGCCTGGCCGAGCGCCGGAGAGACCGGCCAACCCGGCTCTCCCGGCGCAAGCGGATCGCCTTCCGGCCCGTCGTGGCGGATGAAGGCTATCTTGCGGCCTTCCCGCCGCGCCCAGTCGATCACTTTTCGCGCATGCTCGGTCAGGCGATCGGCATCGTGTACCGGTGGCTCGACGAGGCCGTCGAACATGCCGGCCTGCAGGTCGATAACGAGGACGGGGGCACCGTTGGCGGGCTTTTCGTGAACCATGACGGACTCCTGTACGTAGGCGATTGACGATACCCATTAATGCGCGTGGACGCGAGCCTGTTCAATACGTCCCGGCTGCTCGGCGGACGTTCTATCTGAGCAAGCTCTGGCCACCGTCGACAAAGATCGGCGTGCCTGTCACGTGTCGGGACCGGTCCGAGGCCAAAAAGAGAATGACATCAGCAACATCCTCGCTCTGACCCGCCTTTCCGCCGGTAATCGGGATATCGCCTTTGGGGAACTTCACCGGCACGGCCGTGTCCTTCTCCTTTCGCACCGTCGTGTTGTCGTTGATGTTCGTCTCGATTGCGCCGGGACAAACGGCATTGACGCGGATTCCGTGCTTGCCGAGTTCCAATGCGAGCTGCTGGACGATTGCGACTTGCGCCGCCTTGGTCGCCACATAGGCCGTCGCGCCCGGGGTATTGAAAGTGCGGTTGCCATTGATGGAGGAGACAACCACGATCGAGCCGCCTCGTTTCTTCAGGTGCGGAACGGCGGCGTGGAAGGTGAGATAGGTGCCGCGCAGGTTGACGGCGATGGTTTTATCCCATTCTTCCGGCTTGAGGTCGTCGATCGGCGCCCAGACGCCGTTGATGCCGGCGTTTGCCACCACGATGTCCAGACGGCCGAACGTTTCCGCAAGCCGGTCAATCGCTTCACGCATCCGTTTCTCGTCCGAGACGTCCGCCTCCAGTGGCAATGCCTCACCGCCGGCTTTCCTGATCTTGTCGGCCGTTTTCTCGATCTCGTCTTTCGTGCGGCCGAGCACGCCGACCTTTGCGCCCTCGCCCGCAAGCTTCAGGGCAGCCGCCCTGCCGATGCCCGAACCAGCGCCCGTTACCAGAGCTACCCGAGATTTGAGTTCCATAGGTCCATCCTGCATTCGAACGGCATTCCGCACTGCGAAGACGAACGATGGGAAACGCTCAAGGTTCCGGGGCTCAGGCAGGATATTCCGCGTTCAGGATACGCAGGCCCTCGGCAAATTTCGAACCATCGCCATCCATCTGGCGCATCTGGGCAAGATTGTCCGTAAGATCGGCGCGCTTCACCGACCGTGCGAGCGGATTCCTGATAGAACGGCGAACGAAGTCGAAATAGTCCTCGCCATCACGCTTGCTCATCGCATCGACGGCCTCGATGACCAATTCCGGAAAACCCTCTTCACGCAGTCGGGCGAAGGTCCAGCCAGGGCCTTTTTCAACCACATCGTGCAGCCAGGCGACCAGTTTCTCATCTTCGCCCGCCACGCTTTCGGCCACGCGCCGCACATGCTCGATGAACGGTCCGCCGGTCTTCGACGATTGACCTCGATGTGCCTCCGTAGCGATCGCGATCGCCTTTTCGAGCAAATCCATCTTCGCCATGACAAGATTCTCCTTGGCGTTTCGGCGGCACTTTATACCCGCCGCATGTCAGGGCAATGCGTCAATTCGGTCTTCCTCGAACTGCTTGACGGGGAGCGGCGGAAGCCAGTTCTCGCGCCGCTTGACCCAGAGCTCGTAAGTGGGTTCGAGATCGGTCGGCGCCATGTCCAGCGAGCCGACACGAATCTCCATTTCCTCTCCATCACTGCTTTCGTTGAAGACGCGCGAGCCGCATTCGGGGCAGAACCCGCGCCCCTGGAAATATCTGACTTCGCCTGTGCTCTCGAACGCATGCGGCGGCCAGATTCCGAATGTAGCGAAGCTAGAGCCGCTCTCCTTGCGACAATCCATACAGTGGCAGAGCCCGATCCTGAGCGGCGCACCCTTCACGCTGTATTTGACTCTGCCGCACAGGCAACCCCCGGACCGGATGATCATGAGCTTTCCTCCATATTTTCCGAAAAGGACAGGTAGGGCGAGAGGAGGCGGCTGCCAAGTCACCGCAGGTAACCGAGATAATGGATGGTGCAATAGGTGCCATCCAGCCACCAGCTGCCATCTTGATGGCTAGATCTGCCTAGCCTAAATTGTCAAAAGAAGGAGTTTGACATGGCCGAACCCCAGCTTTCCGTCCGCAGCGCCAAAGCGCGTGAGCTTGCTCACCGGCTTGCCCGTCGGGAGAGACGCTCTATCGCGGATATCGTCGAAAGAGCATTGGAGGCCTACGAAATGCGAGAGGCTGGCCGTGAACCCGTATCCGCGTTCTATTCCAGAGTTACTTCCATTTACGGCACGGACATTGATCTTGAAGAGGCAATTCGGGAAAATCGACAGCCTCACAAGGGCCTGGATCTGTGATCTTCCTCGGTACCAATGTCATTTCCGAAACCCTGAAGAAAGAGCCGGATCGCAACGTGATAGCATGGCTGGTGCATCATGATGCGGAGATCGCGCTGCCCACCGTCACGATCGCCGAGATCGCGTCAAGACAGATTATCGCCATGCGTACTTTTCTCGCTTCCGCCTTAATCGCCGCCACAATTTTCTGGCCGTCACTCGCGCCGGCAGCCGAAGGTGATTTTCTGAGGATGCTCGCGGGAAGCTGGAGCGGCCGAGGCACGGTGCTGACGCGCATCGGAGCCCGTCCGATCAACATTACGTGCAATCTGGCGATTGAGGCCGTGACCACCGCTCTGTCCATGCAGGGAAACTGCCGCGGCCTGTTGGTCGTCCGGCGTAACATCTCGGCCAATCTCCAGGCATCCGATCGTGGCTATCGCGGCACCTATGTCGGGCCTTCAGGCCAACCTTCGACGCTTGCAGGCAACCGGCGGGGCAATGCGATCAATCTTGGTGTCCGCTGGGCACGGGTGACGAACGGCGACCGCGCCGCCAACATGACCATCGAGAGGATAGGCAATGACCGTCTTCGTCTTCAGACGGTCGACAACGATCCGGCGAGCGGCAAGTCTGTGGTGACGAGCCGCATCGATCTCAGCCGGTGAGGTAGGAGAGGATTATCCAACCTGGCCGAGCTTGCCGGGGTTCATGATGCCCTTCGGGTCGATTGCCGCCTTGATGGCGTTCATCATGTCGACCGCATCGCCGTGCTCGCGGCGGAGATATTTCAGCTTGGAGATACCGATGCCGTGCTCGCCGCTGAACGTGCCCCCCATGTCGATGGCGCGTTGGTACAGCCGTTGCGCGAGCCTTTCGGCTTCGGCGAGCTCCTCCGGGATTTCCGGCTTGATGAGGTAACCGACATGGAAATTGCCGTCGCCCACATGGCCGATGATCTTGCCCATCACGAAGGAATTGTCGATGTCTTCGCGCGCGGCGAGCACGGCGTCCGCCAGCCTGGAGATCGGTACGCAGACGTCGGTCGTGTAGGCCTTGCAGCCGGGTCTCAGCGTCTGGTTGGAATAGATCGTCTCGTGGCGCGCCTTCCACAGCCGCTCGCGGTCCTCGGTGCGGGTCGACCACTGGAAATCGGACCCGCCGAGATCGCCAGCGATCTCGGCCACGGTATTGGACTGCTCATCCACCCAGCGCGGGCTGCCGTGGAATTCGAGGAAGAGGGTCGGCGCCACCTTGAGCGTCAGCCCGGCATGGCGGTTCGCCGCCTCGACGGCGACTTCGTCAAGGAATTCGATGCGGGCGACCGGAATGCCGCTCTGGATCGTTGCGACGACGGTTTCCACGGCGCCGCGCATCGTCTCGAAAGTGCAGACGGCGGACGCGATGGTCTCCGGGATGGGGTGTAGTTTCACCGTCACCTCGGTGATGACGCCGAGCGTGCCCTCCGCGCCGACGAAGAGTTTCGTCAGGTCATAGCCCGTCGAGGACTTTTTCGTCCGCCGGCCGGTGGTGATGATCTTGCCCTGCGGGGTGACGACGCGGAGCGCCAGCACGTTCTCCCGCATCGTGCCGTAACGCACTGCGGTGGTGCCGGAAGCACGCGTTGAGGCCATGCCGCCGAGCGAGGCGTCGGCGCCGGGATCGATCGGGAAGAACAGGCCGGTATCGCGGAGATGAGCGTTCAACTGCTTGCGGGTGACACCCGCCTGCACCTGCGCGTCGAAATCCTCATGGTTGACCGCTACGATCTGGTTCATGCGGGTGAGGTCCAGCGAAATCCCGCCATTGAGCGGGATCGTATGGCCTTCCATCGAGGAACCGGCCGCAAACGGCGTGACTGGAATGCCCGCTTCGAAACAGGCCGAGACGACACGCGCCACCTCGTCCTCGTTCTCGGCATAGACCACGGCATCCGGCAGCCGTGTCGGCTGGCGGGACATGTCATGGCCGTGGTGCTCGCGCACCGCCTCGGCGGTAGAAAGCCGCTCGCCGAAATGCAGCTTCAGCGCGTCGAGCGTGGATTGCAGGTCGCTCATTTCTTCTCACCCGTCAGCATACGGTGGTAACGCGAGCGGGCGATTTCCTGCGTGGTGATGAATTCGAGCAGGACCGGCACGCCCTTCTGCGTCTGTTCGATGCCGCGCCGGATCGCCGGGATGATCTCGGCCGGATCGGTGACGCGCTCGCCATAGCCGCCAAGGGCGCGGGCGAAGGCGGCGTAATCGCCGGAAATGTCGGTCGAGCGGTATTTCTCCGTCGAGACCTTCATGATCGGCAGTTCCATGGCCATGGAGAAGTTGTTGAGCAGGATCGACAGGATCGGGATGCGTTCGCGCACCGCCGTCTCGAAATCCATGCCCGTGAAGCCGATCGCCGCGTCGCCCCAGACGTTGATGCAGAGCTTGTCGGGATGCATGAGCTTGGCGCCCATGGCCAGCCCCAGCCCGTAACCGAGCTGGGTGGACTTGCCCCAGCCGATATAGGTGAGCGGCTTCACCGACTTCCAGAAGGGTGAAAGCTGGTCGCGCGGGCTGCCGGCGTCATGCGTGATGATCGTGTTCTCGATATCGACCGTGTGCTGCAGGTCCCAGAGGACGCGGTAGGGGGAGAGGGGCTTGCTCTGCGAGGTGAGCTTCGGCATCCACTCCGAAAGCCACTCTTCCTGCACCTTGGCGATTTCGGCGGCGACATCCTTGCTGTCGCGCTGGGCCGTGTCGCGGGCCTTGATCTCGGCCAGAACCGCATCGAGCGTCAGCGCCGCATCGCCGATCAGCGCAACCTTAGCCTCGATGTCCTTGTTGACATGGTCCGGATCGAGGGTGGCGTGGATCACCGTCTTGTCGAGCGGCATCTGCACGCCGAAGGCGGTTTCGGTGAACGAGCAGCCGATGCCGAAGATGAGGTCGGACGTGTCGAGGAAATGCCGGAGCGTCTTGGAGATCGCAGCACCGCCGGCACCGACCGAAAGGGGATGGGTTTCTGGAAACGCGCTCTTGCCTTCGAGGCTGGTCGAGACCGGGATCGCCAGCAGTTCGGCAAGCTCCTTCAGCTGCGGCCAGGCCTCGGCATAATGGACGCCCTGGCCGGCATAAAGAACCGGTCGCCCGGCGGCGAGCAGCAGGTCGACGGCTTCCTTCACCGCCGCCGGATCAGGCCCGTAGCGGGTGGCGAGGACCGGCCGATAATTCAGCGGTTCCGGCACTTCGTGCTGCCACATATCGTTGGGGATCTCGATCAAAACGGGTCCGCCGCGGCCGTTGCGAAGTTTTGAGAAAGCGCGACGAAAAATGTTGGGAATTTCTTCCGCGAGCGTGATCGGCTCGGCCGACTTGGTGATATCGCGCATCGAGCGGGTGGCGTTATAGTTCGGGTCCACATGCGCGATGCGGCGCTCGTAGCCCATCGGCAGAACGAGGATCGGAACCGATTCCGAATAGGCCTGGGCGATGCCGCCATAGGCGTTTTCCGTGCCCGGGCCGAGTTGCATGGCGAAGACGCCGATCGTCTTGCCGGAACTCAGGCGTGACATGGCGTCGGCCATGTGCAGGCCGTGACGCTCCTGGCGCACGATGATCGGGCGGATATCCGCCATCGCGACGTGTTCGAGAACGTGGTTCACCGGATAACCGCAGACGATCTCGATCCCCTCGCGCTTCAAGATTTCGGCAATGGCGTCTGCGACTTTCATGGGTTTCCCCTCCCGGGAACGGATTAGCTACGAAGTTTGAAATTGTCTGCGGTCCAGGCGCCGGGATGGCGCACCGGAGCGCGGCGGGCCTCGTCGGAACTCAAGAGCCCGTTCTGGCCGAGCGCGATGCGGTATTCCTCGATGAAGGCCTGCGCCATATGGGTGGCGCCGCGGTCGCCGAGGGCGGAGAGCCCCAGCATGAAGGCGCGGCCTGCAAAGCAGGATTGCGCCCCGCAGGCCAGCGCCCGCAGCATGTCGACGCCGGAAACGACGCCGCTGTCGAACAACACTGTGCCGCGGGTGCCGACGGTACGGGCGATCTCCGGCAGCACGTCGATCGTCGCGGGCGCGGCGTCGAACTGCCGACCGCCATGGTTGGAGACGACGACGCCGTTCAGGCCCAGTTTCAGCGCCTTTTCCGCATCGGCCGGATGCATGACGCCCTTGACCATCATCGGCCCGGGCCAGCGGTCGCGGAGGCGGGCGATCTCACTCCAGGGGAAACCGCCGCCGATATGTTTCTGCACGAAGCCTGCCGTCGAGCCGTGATCCGTGCCGCCGGCGAACTTACTCATGTTGGCGAAGGTGGGCATGCCGTTGCGGCGGACCGCATCAAGCCAGAGCGGCGCCATCGCCGCCCGCATCATCGTCTTCGGCGTCAGCCGGAAGGGCATGACGAGGCCGTTCCTCAGATCGCGCGGGCGCTTGGCGCGCACCGGCACATCCAGAGTGGCGACAAGAACCTTCGCGCCAGCCACACGGGCGCGTTCGGCCATTTCGAAACTGTATCGATGATTGTCCGGAGCCATCGGGTAGAGCTGGAACCAGGTGACGTCGGACGCCCATTCCACCACCTGCTCGATCGTCGAGCAGGCGAGCGTGCCGACCATATAGGGGATGTTATGGGCCTGGGCGGCCTTTGCGAAACGCTCGGTTGCTCCCGGCCACATCATGCCATCGAGGCCGATCGGCGAAATGCCGATCGGTGCGGCGTAGTGATATCCGAAGAGTTCGACTGACGTATCGACCTTGGTGACGTCGATGCCGTAGCGCGGCACGACCTCGACCGCCTTCAGCGCCGAACGGTTGCGGTTCAGCCCCGTCTCGTCTCCGGCGCCGCCCTGCAGGAACTCGTAGGCGAAACGCGGAATACGCCATTTCGCCCGCTTCTCGAGATCGCTGACCATCGGATAACGCCGGCGGAGCTCCGCCAGCGTCTTTGCGTCGTCTCCGGTTCCTCCCCCCATCGCCGACGCCTTCTCAGTAGGAGACCATGACTTCGAGCATGGCCTGCCGGCCGCTCTTGGTCGCCGCAAGTGCCCGCTGCAGCGCTGCCGGCAGGTCCGTGCCAGTCTCGACGCGTTCCGCATGGGCGCCATGGGCGCGGGCGACGGCGGCGTAGTCCGGTGCCGGGTCGAGCGCGGTGATCGGCATGGTGTTGGCGGTCGCAGCGCTGCCGTCCGGATACATGTAGAGCGTCGAGCGGCGCACGGCGTTCCAGATACCGTTGTTGAAGACGATCGTCAGCAGCGGCAGCTTCAGCGCGGTTGCCGTCTGGTGGCAAGCGACCGGGTTGGCGAACATGTAGGAACCGTCACCCACTGTCGCGATCACCTGCCGGCTGCGGTCACCGAGCTGGGCGCCGAGCGCTGCGGTCAGACCAAAGCCGAGACCGC
This sequence comes from Neorhizobium petrolearium, assembly GCF_029854435.1. Lineage (NCBI taxonomy): Bacteria > Pseudomonadati > Pseudomonadota > Alphaproteobacteria > Hyphomicrobiales > Rhizobiaceae > Neorhizobium > Neorhizobium petrolearium. Next base: position 89,183 of record NZ_CP123001.1, read on the forward strand.
CGGAAAGCGGCGTCGAGAAGAACGAATTCGGATGCTTGAACTCCACGACCGACGGGTCGATGCCAAGCTCGTTCACGATGGTCGTCTTCTCGTCCATAATGGCGGAGACGCAAGCGCTCACATAGGCTGGCGTCATCGGCGAACCATTGCCGATCGCGGCGCGCTTGGCGGCCGCTTCGACCTGGGTTGCCTTTACCTTGGCCCATTTCTCGCGACGCTCGGAGAAGGTTTCAGATGTCGGCACGCGCTGTTCAAGAGCGGCGGCAAGGGCCGCGATCGTCTTGTTGATGCCGCCGGCGAGTGCGATGTCGATCGGGAAGCTGCGGATCGGCACGCGGCCATGCTGCGGATCCGGGCCGATAGCGATGATCTTGGCGCCTTCGGCCGGAGCGGTATGGTCGGAGATCCACGGAACGGCGGCGTTGATGACGACGACCACGTCGGCTTCCTTCAGCACCTGCGTCGAGTCGCGGCCCACCATCATCGGATGATCGGAGGGCAACGCCAGGCGGGTCGCCCACATTTCGACGGTCGGCAGGGCGTACTTGGCGATGAAGCTTGCGAGCGGCTCGAAATCGGAAGCAAGCTCCGGGCTCTGGGTAATGACGAGCGGGTTCTTCGCCTTGGCGAGCAGGTCCGCCGCCTGGGCGATCAGATCGGGGTCGGCCGGACCGAAGGTCGTCGGGGTGACCGTTGAACGGTGACTGGTCTCGATCTCGGTGCCTTCAGCCAGTGCCTCGCGCGGAAGGCTGAGATAAACGGGCCCGCGCGGCTCGCTCATGGCGACGCTCATGGCGCGGTCGATGACGATTCCCGCCTGTTCCGGATAACGCAGCTCGTAATCCCACTTGACCGCTTCGCGCACCATGCCGGCCTGGTCGAACATCTCCTGACCCCAGTGGATTGGCGAGGAGCGCGAGCCGAAGCGGCCATGTTCGGTGATCGGCGTGCGGCCGGAGAACATCATGATCGGCACGTTCTCCGACCGGGCGTTGATCAGGCCCATGACGGAGTTGGCAAGCCCGACATTGACGTGGACGATGACGCCTGCCGGCTTGCCGGTCATCAGGTAGTAGCCGTGCGCCATGCCCACGGCGACACCCTCATGCGGGATGACCAGTGGCTCGGGCATCTCCAGCCCCGTCTCCGACTGGCGGGCAAAGGCCTCGATGATCGATGGGAAATCGGTCCCGCCGTTGGCGAAAAGCACGTCGATGCCGGCAGCCTTCATATGGGTCAGCACGGCTTCGGCGGCAAAAGGGCCGGTGGGTTTTACATGTTTCATGGCAGTCTCCTCCTGAAAACTCTTGATCTGAAAATCCGCCGGCTCAAGTGATGCTGATCGTCTTCGTGACCATGTAAGCCTCTACCCCTTCGATGCCGACCTCGGAGCCGTGACCGCTGTATTTGACGCCGCCGAAGGGCGTCTCCGGCATGGAGATGTTGAAGGAGTTGATGCCTACCATGCCGGCTTCCAGACTGTCGGAGAGCCGGGCAATGGTCTTGTGCGAATTGGTGAACCCGTAGGCCGCAAGGCCGTAGGGAAGCTTGTTGGCCTTGGCGATGGCGTCGTCGAAGTCGGAGAAACGGTTGAGAACCGCGACCGGGCCGAACGGCTCCTCGCTCATGATGCGGGCCTCATCCGGCACGTCGGCGAGCACGGTCGGGGCGTAGAAGAAACCTTCGTTGTTGACACGGTGGCCGCCGGCCAAGAGTTTTGCGCCCTTCGAGGTCGCATCCTGCACCAGCGCCTCGATCGAATCGCGGCGGCGGGCATGCACCAGAGGCCCCATATTGCTCGAAGGGTCGAGACCGTCGCCGATCTTCAGCTTCGAGGCCTTGTCCGCGAAACCGGCACAGAAGGCCTCATAGGACTTGTCCTGGATGTAGAAGCGAGTCGGCGAGACGCAGACCTGGCCGCTGTTGCGGTATTTCCGCTGCACGGACATTTCGAGAGCGGCCGCCTGATCGGCATCGTCGAAGACGAGCACCGGCGCATGGCCGCCGAGTTCCATCGTGGTCCGCTTGAGGCTTTCCGAAGCAAGCCGGATGAGGTGCTGGCCGACCGGCACGGAACCGGTGAAGGAGATCTTGCGGATGACCGGCGAGGCAAGCAGGTGACGCGAGATGAAATCCGGCACACCGTAGACAACGGCGATGACGCCCGCCGGCACGCCCGCATCGATCAGGCACTGGGCGACGGCCGCTGCCGCTGCCGGAGCTTCTTCGCCCGGCTTGTAGATCATCGTGCAGCCGGCGGCCAGCGCCGAGCCCATCTTGCGGGCGGCGTTGCCGACCGGGAAATTCCAGGCGGAAAAGCCGGCGGTCGGGCCGACCGGCTCCTTGACCACCTGGAAGCGGGTCTCGCCGAGACGGCCCGGAATGACGCGGCCGTAGGTGCGACGGCCCTCCTCGGCGAACCACTCCATCTCCTCGCATGCGAAATGGGTTTCCAGCCGCGCCTCGGCGATCGGTTTGCCCATTTCAAGGGTCGCGAGGCGGGCGATGTCTTCCTGCCGGTCGTGCATCAGGTGGGCGGCGCGCTTCAGGATGCGGCCGCGCTCGCGCGGGCTCGTGGCGCGCCACAGCGGAAAGGCCCGGTTCGCCGCTTCCAGCGCCCGGTCGAGGTCTTCGGCCGTGGCATGCGGCACGGTGCCGATCGCCTTCTCGGTGGCCGGATTGACGACGGGCTGCGTCTTGCGATCGCCGTTCTCCAGCCAGACGCCGTCGATCAGCAGGCGCGGGGATTTATACACCTCGAAAGAGGGGGGAGAACTGGTCGCGATGTTCATGGTCGTTCCTCCGGCTTCAATAGAAGGGTGCGTTCGCCATTCGTCAATTGCAGGCGTGACGCCGCAGTTCGCCGCCTCCTGCTTTCAGGGGATAAAGCAGGGAGCCTGATATTGTCAATTCCGGCATTTCGCCACGCCCTGGATCGCTGCATGTTTCAGACCGCAACGGTGCCGCCGTCGATCGGGATGACCGCGCCGGTCATGAAGCTGGACGCTTTCGAGCAGAGCAGCAGGGCGAGCCCCATGATCTCGTCGGTCTCTGCGATGCGGCCGAGCGGCACGGTGTCGGCGAAGGCCTTTTCGATCTCCGGCTCGCGGATGCGGCCGCCGGCGATATTGGTGCGGAACGGGCCTGGGGCGATGCCGTTCACCAGCACGTTATAGGGTGCCAGCTCCCAGGAAGCCTGCTTGACGAGGTTGACGACGGCGCCTTTGCTGGAGGCATAGGCATAACCGGTCATCGGGTCGCCCCGCAATCCGGCTATGGAGGCGATCGCGACGATGCGCCCGCTCTTCTGCTTCTTCATATGTTTGGCAGCGGATTGGATGGCGACGAAGGTGGCGGTGAGGTTCACATCCACCACCCTGTTCCACAACTCGTCACTGACATTCTCGATGGCGCCCGCGTCGGTGCGGGAATTCGGGCCGCCGCTGATGCCGGCATTGGCGACGAGAATATCCAGATGACCGTGCTTTTCGGCGATGCCGTCGATCGTCGCACGCAGGGCAGCGCTGTCCGATACGTCGATCTGATGGCTTTCGGCGGAATAGCCCTGGCCGTTCAGCCACTGATAGGCGGCGGCGAGTGTTTCCGGGTTGAGATCGATGAGCGCGACATGCGCGCCGTTGGCCGCGAGCGTCTTGGTGATCGCCAGGCCCAGACCGCTGCCAGCTCCTGTCACCACCGCCACCTGGCCTTTCAGATCGAACAGTTTTTCCGCCTGCATTTTCTCCTCCCAGCGGCTTTGGTGAACCGGCTAGCCCTTTCCGAGAGGTGCCACCTTTGTATGCAATTGCCAAAGAAGCAAGTTAGAAATTTGCTATTATCAATCAAAATTCGACAGAGTCATATTGACCCACCCGAAAAGGTTATACAGATTGCCGCCAGTTGTGGGTGCGGAGGAGCATCTGCCATTTACGGTATCGAGCAAGCCGGGGAGGTAGGACGCCGATGAGCTTTACCGAAAGCACGGAAACCATAACCGGCTGCAATGTCCGGTTCATGCGCGGCGGCAAGGGTGCGCCGCTTCTCTTCCTGCATGGGTCGAGCGGTGCCGCGCGCTGGGCGCCGTTTATGGAAAAGCTTGCCGAAAGCCACGAGGTGATTGTGCCCGAGCATCCGGGCTTCGGTGCTTCCGGTTCACCGGAATGGCTGGACGGCATGTCCGATCTCGCCTTCTTCTATCTCGACGTCATCGACCATCTCGGTCTCGACAGGGTGAACCTCGTCGGCGGTTCGATCGGCGGCTGGCTATCGGCCGAGATCGCCGTCCGCAACCAGACGAAGCTCAATTCGCTGACCGTCGTGGCGCCGGCCGGTATTCGCGTGAAAGGATTGCGCAAAGGCGATGTCTTCATGTGGAATGCGGAGGAGACCGCCCGCAACCTCTTCCACGACCAGGCCTATGCCGAGCAGATGCTCGCCACCCCGCCCTCCAGGGAGGGGCTGGAAACCATCCTCAAGAACAAGCTGACCACGGCCAAGCTCGCCTGGGAACCGCGCTTCTATAATCCCGACCTGCACAAGTGGCTGCATCGCATCAAGGTGCCGACGCTGATTATTTGGGGTGATAGCGACAAGGTCGTGCCGGCTGGCTACGGTCCCGCCTTGCGTGACCTCATTCCCAATTCGCGTCTCGAGATCATCGAGAGTTGCGGGCACCTGCCGCAGGTCGAAAAAAGCGACCGCTTCGTCCAGCTGGTCGACGGCTTCATCCGGGAGGCAACGCGATGAAATTCTACTTCATGCACCTGATGCCCTATGCCGATCTCGATCTGTCCTATGACGAGAAGCACAATTCCGCCTGGGTGACGCTGCCGAACACCTATTTCGACCCGAAGAAGGGCCACCAGCTCTACAACCGTTATCTGGACGAACTTGAATATGCCGACCAGCTCGGCTTCGACGGCATCTGTGTCAACGAGCACCATTCGAACGCCTACGGCCTGATGCCGATCCCCGGCGTCATGGCCGGTGCACTTGCCCGCCGCACTAGGAACGTCAAGATCGCCATTCTCGGCCGCGCGCTGCCGCTCCTCAACAACCCGCTCACCGTGGCGGAAGAATTCGCCATGGTCGACAACATCACCGGCGGGCGCCTGATCGCCGGCATGGTGCGAGGCATCGGCGCGGAATACCATTCCTGGGGCGTCAACCCGGCGTTCAGCCATGAGCGCTTCCAGGAAGCACACGACCTCATCCTGCAAGCCTGGACGCAGCCCGGTCCCAGCGTCTTCGAAGGCAAGCACTACAATTTCGAATACGTGAACGTCTGGCCGCGGGTCTATCAGGACAATCCGCATCCGCCGATCTGGATTCCGAGTCAGGGGTCGAGCGAAACGATCGAGTGGGCCGCCCATCCGGACCGCAAGTACACCTATCTCCAGACCTTCGCCTCGGTTTCGACCGTCGCCCGTTATATGAAGATGTATAAGGACGTCGCCGCCGGTTACGGCTACGAGGCAACCGAGGACCAACTCGGCTGGTCGCTGCCGCTTTACGTCGCCGAAACCGACGAGATTGCCCGTAGGGAAGCCAAGCAGCATATCGAGGCCTTCCTCCAGAAGTTCCTGCGCATGCCGATGGAGATGCTGCTTCCGCCGGGTTACACCTCGGTCAAATCCATGGTCGGAGCTCTCTCCGCCAAGGCCGGCCATTCGATGAAGCAGACGATCGACAGCGTCATCGAAGAGGGCAAGTTCATCTGCGGCAGCGCGGCGACGGTGCGCGAGAGGCTGGAGGAATACCAGGCTGAGATCGGCTTCGGCCACCTCCTGACGCTCCTGCAGTTCGGCACGCTGCCGGCGGAGCTGACACGCAAGAACATGGAGATCTATTCCAAGGAAGTCATGCCGTATCTCAGGAACGTGACGGCGAAGAAGGCGGCTTAGCCCGGATCAACCCATGTTATCTGCTTCATGCTCCAGCGATCCCGAGGCTGTCGGCAGCAGCGAGAAGAGGTGGGCGTTCATGGCCGCTTGCGCCCATTCGGGGTTGCGGGCCTTCAGCGCCGAAAGGATTTCCCGGTGCTGGGCGTGGGTGCGGCGGGTGCGCATTTCTACGGGCTCGGAATAGCGGTTGAAGATCGAGGCCGGCAGCTCCAGCGACGAGGCGAGGATCTTTTCCAGCCGTGGGCTTTCGGCGGCGGACGCGATCACCGCATGAAATTCGGCATTCAGCTTGTCGAAACCTTCGAGATGTTCGTTCCAGCCGAGTTCCTCGAACTGCTTCTCCATCACCCGCTCCAGGTCCTGAAGGCGGTCGAGGTGGGTATCGGAAATCCGCGTTGCGGCGCGGCCGGCCGCATGGCCCTCCAGGATTGCGCGCAGGCGAAAAATTTCGATGGCATCGTCGAGCGAGAAATCCGCCACGATTCCGCGGCGGTAGCGTTCCAGCACCACGAGGCCTTCGGCATTCAGCCGGTTCAGCGCTTCGCGGATCGGTGTGCGGGAGACGCCGATCGTGGTGGCGAGCTGGTTTTCGAGCAGTTTGTCGCCGGAGCGCATCTCGCCGGTGAGGATCATATGCCGGATGCGGCGGTAGGCTGTTTCGACCGCACTCTGCGTCGCCCCGTCCTTGCTGCTCTCTCTGGTCATCTCGTTCTTCAAGCTGCCACCTATGGTTCGCATTCATCACGGGAAGATAAGGCAGCAGTCGATAAAGGCCAATCGCCAAAAAGTGTATACTAGCTTAGAGAAAATTATTTGATATTGGCATATAAAGCTTGACTTATCCGTAAACGGTATACAAAAATTTGATCAGGATGCCTGATAAGGCAATCGGCTTCGGCCGAGGGAGGAGGAAATGACCATGGTCCAGACCAGGAAGCCGTTCATCGTTGGCATCGGCGGCACGCAGCGCCCCGGTTCGAGCTCTGAGCTTGCCCTTCGCTATTGCCTCTCCGTCGCCGAAAGCGCCGGCGCCGAGATCGACATCATCTGCGGCGCAGCACTGGAACTGCCGCTCTTCGATCCCGGCGTTTCTCATCGCACGCCGGCCGCGCGCCGCCTCGTCCAGGCGCTCCGCCGCGCCGACGGCATCGTGATCGCGACGCCGAGTTATCACGGCGGCATGTCGGGCATGATCAAGAACGCCATCGACTATACGGAAGACATGCGCGAGGACGAGCGCTCCTATTTCGACGGTCGCGCTGTCGGCTGCATCGTCTGTGCCAGCGGCGACCAGGCGCTTGGTACGGCGCTGGCCGGGCTGCGTTCCATCGTCCATGCATTGCGCGGCTGGCCGACGCCCTACGCCGCGACGATCAAGTCCAACGACAAGCCCTTCGTCGATAGCCAGCCGGCGAAGCGCGAAGTCGCCCAGGCACTTGAAATCGTCGCCTCGCAGGTCGTCAGCTTCGCCGAAATGGCAATGGCGGCCCGCGTCGAAGAGGTCGCACCGCGCCTCGTCGCGGCCCACTGATTCCTCTTCTCTTTCATCATCACCGGAACCGCCTGGCATCTTAGGGGATGGCGGTCTTTGCGGAGTTTTCCATGAAGTTCAACTTCTTCCACCTGATGCCCTATCCGGATTATGACAAGCTGCCGCACGAGTGGCCTGTCAGCACCCACGATATCGACAGCCGGCGCATCCAGGCGCTCTACAAGGAATATGTCGACGAGATGGTCGATGCCGAGAATTACGGCTTCGATTGGGTCGGCTGCAACGAGCACCATTACAGCCCCTATGGCCTTATGGCGAACCCCAACCTGATCGCTGGCGCGCTCGCTCGCCAGACGGAGAAGGCGAAGATTGCGATCGTCGGCAACCTGCTGCCGCTGCTCAATCCAATCCGCGTTGCGGAAGAATATGCTATGATCGACGTCATGTCCGGTGGCCGCCTGATCGCCGGCTTCCTGCGCGGCATCCCGCATGAATATATCGCCTACAACATCCCGCCGAGCGAATCCCGCAGCCGGCTCCGCGAAGCGACCGAACTCATCATCAAGTGCTGGACCGAGGACGAACCCTTCGGCTGGGAGGGCGAGCACTATCAGTTCCCGGCCGTCTCCATCTGGCCGAAACCGATCCAGAAGCCCTATCCGCGCATCCTGATGTCGGCGAGCAATGAGGAATCGGCGGAATTTGTCGCCAAGACGCGGGCGATCATGGGCATTACCCTCATCCAGGATCTGGGGGCAGCCAGGAAGGCGATCGAGCACTTCAGGAATGTCTCACGCGGCTATGGCTGGGAACCGACGCCGGACGATATCCTCGTCGGCCAGCAGATCTGCATCGCCGATACAGATGAGGAGGCCAAGGAGCACATGGCCTCCGCCCAGACCTATTTCCACCAGACGCTGATGCGCCCGCAGCGCTCCGCCCAGCAACTCGTGTTGCAGCAGAGCCGCTACTATACCGGCACCGATGTCGGCGAGAATTTCCAGAAGCGGCTTGCGACGCTACGCAACCGCACCGTCGACGAGCAGATCGAGGCCGGCTCGATCATCTGCGGCAGCCCGGAATCGGTCGTCAAGCAGATCACCCGCCTCAATCAGGAACTGGGCTCCGGTCTGCTCAACCTGACCATCAAGGTCGGCAACATGCCGGGCAGCGTCGTCCGCCGTGGCATGGAACTGTTCCGCGATCGCGTCGCGCCGCACGTTGCTGGTCTTTGAGAGGAGGTTTGATCCATGACTTTTGAAATCAAGACGATCGAGCTTTCCTGCGGCAAGCTCAATTATCATGTCGGCGGCTCGGGCACGCCGGTCCTTTATCTGCACGCTGCCGGCGGCGTCATGCTCACCGAACCGCTGAAGGCGCTGACGAAGAGCCACATGGTCTACGCGCCAATCTGCCCCGGCTTCGATGGCACCGAGGGCAACGAGCGCCTGAAAACCGTGCAGGACTGGGCGGCTATGGTCGCCGAATTCGCCGAGAGGGTCGTCGCACCTCGCTTCGACGTGATCGGCTCCTCTTTCGGAAGCTGGACGGCGCTGTGGCTCGCCGCCAATAACCCGAAGATAGTCGATCACCTGATCCTGCAGGTGCCGGCCGGTTTCCGCTTCGGCGGCAAGGGCGGCCTTCCAGCCGATCCCGAAGCGCGCTTCAAGGCGCTCTATGCCCATCCGCAGAAGATCACGTCTGCACCGAAGTCGCCGGAAGTCATGGCGAATAACGGCAATACCTACGAGCGCCTCGCCAACAATGCTCAGGTTGATGAAGCGCTCAGCGCGCGCCTGCCTTCGATCGAGGCGGTGACGCTGATCCTGCTCGGCACGGAGGACAAGGTTGTGCCGGCAGAGGCAGGCGCGCACCTGAAACGCATGATCCCGACCTCGCAGCGCGCTTTCATCTTCGATGCGGCTCATTCGATCGAGGTCGACCAGCCGGAACGGACGCTCCGCCTCTGGACCGCATTCCTGAAGCGCGGCCCGGGTTATGTGCTGAATCAGGGGCCGGAAGCGGCTTGAGAGATATCCCTGGGATTTAAATTCCCCCCTCCCAGGGAAGCTTGGCCCGGACTTCGGTCGGGGCCTTTTTTCTTTTGGGGGAACGGATGGCGGCAACTTCTCCTCCGTCATCCCTGTGACAAGTACAATAACGCAGCCGGGAGGTCACGGCCACAATCGCTCAAAAGCGAGTCGCGATGGTCAATTCCGGTCGATCCCACAGTTTCAACATTGACGGATTGAGTATGTCTATTATGAATTAAGTTGCGTTTTGCATCAGGATGGCCCAAAGCCACGGGCAGACCGCCATCGTCCCGAATACGTGGCACGGTGTGCAAGGGAGGAAGAGCATGATCGGTGAAGAAGTCAGGCGCAAGGAAGATCTCCGGTTGATCACCGGCAAGGGTCAATATGCCGATGACTTGAAATACGAGAACGCGGCCTATGCCGCCTTCGTCCGTTCGCCGCACGCCCATGCGATCATCAAAAGCATCGACACCTCTGCCGCCTGCGAAATGCCGGGCGTTCTGGCCGTCCTGACCGGGGAGGATATCGTCGCGGCCGGCATCAAGCCGATTCCCCATGCGATCGGCAGCTCGCAATTCGGCTCCGACATCCGCATCAGGAACCGTGACGGTTCGGAACGCGCCCGCACTCATCATCAGGCGCTGCCCACCGACAAGGCCCGTTTTGTCGGCGAGGCGGTTGTCATGGTGGTGGCCGAATCCACCAATCTCGCCAAGGATGCGGCGGAAGCCGTGGTGATCGACTGGGAGGAATTGCCTTCCGTCGTGCGCGGCATCGATGCGATCGAGGAGGGCGCACCGCAGCTCTGGTACCACGTGCCGGGCAACAAGGCGATGGATGGTGAAGTCGGCGACAAGGCGGGCACGGATGCTGCCTTCGCCAAAGCCGCGCATGTGCTGGAATTCGAAAGCTGGGCGCAGCGCGTCACCGGCGTGCATATGGAACCGCGCTCGTCGTCCGCCGAATACGATCCCGAGACCGGCAAGTTCACCATCCACGCTTCCGGCGGCCATGGCGTCGTGATGATGCGCGAGCAGATCGCCGCTTCGATCGGTGTCGATATGGCCTTCGTGCGGGTCGTGGCGCCGCGCGATGTCGGCGGCAATTTCGGCACCCGCAACGCCACCTATCCGGAATTCGTGCTGCTGCCCTACGCCGCAAAGCTGATTGGCCGGCCGGTCAAACATCAGGCGGAGCGCATCGAGGCTTTCCTTTCGGATTTCCAGGGCCGCGACCTGCATGTTCGGGCCAGGCTGGCGCTGGACAAGGACGGCAGGTTCCTCGCCTTTCACTCGACCAACGTCAGCAATATCGGCGCGCACACGGTCTCCTACACCGCCCTCAACAAGGGCCTGCAGCTGATGACCAGCCTTTATCGCGTGCCGGTCGCGCATGTGGAATTCTTCGCGGCGATGACCAATACCGTGCCGACCATTCCCTACCGCAGCGCCGGCCGGCCGGAAGCCATGTATATCATAGAGCGGATGATCGACCTCGCCGCCCGCAAGTTCGGTTTCGATCGGGTCGAACTGCGCCGCATCAACATGATCCCGGAAGAGGAATGTCCCTATGCCAATCCGTTCGGCGTGAGCTACGACAACGGCGACTATATCGGCTGCATGGACAAGGTGCTCGCCATGGCCGACTGGAACGGTTTCGAGGCGCGCCGGGCGGAAGCGCGAAAGCGTGGAAAATATCGCGGCATCGGCCTTTCCAACTATATCGAGGGCACCAGCGGCGTGCCGCGCGAGCGCGCCGAGATCACCGTCGACCCGACATCTGGCATCGTCGATGTGGTGATCGGCACCCAGAACACGGGTCAGGGACACGAGACGGCCTTCGCCCAGCTCGTCGGCTCCTTCCTCGGCATTTCCCACGAGGTGGTGCAGATCCGCGCCAGCGACACGGATTTCGTCTCGGCCGGCGGCGGCTCGCATTCCGGCCGCTCGCTGCGCTTCTCCTCGATCGTCATGCACAAGGCGACCGCTGAGATCATCGAGCGCGGCAGGAAGGTCGCCGCTTTCATGCTGAACGTCGCGCCGGACGCGATCGACTACGCCGAAGGCCATTTTCGCGCCCGCGGTTCCAACGGCGTAGTCAGCCTGTTCGAAGCGGCGGAAGCCGCCGAAAAGGATCTCGGCCTGCCGGACGAGCTGAAGGGCGCGTTCGCGGCGATCGCCGACGAGACCACCCACGGGCTTGCCTATCCCTATGGCGCGGCCATCTGCGAGGTGGAGGTCGACCCCGACACTGGTTACTACGAGATTCCGCGCTATTCGACGGTGGACGATGTCGGCAAGGCGCTGAACCCGATGATCGTCGACGGCCAGACCCATGGCGGTATCGTGCAGGGCGCCGGCCAGGCCATGTATGAATGGTCGCATTACGACCGCGAAACCGGCCAGAACCTTTCCGCCACCTTCATGGATTATCAGATCGGGCGCGCTTCGGATTTTCCGAGCTTCTATACGGTGATCAGCGAAGTGCCGGCGAAGAGCCATCCGCTCGGCTTCCGGCCGGGCGGGGAGGGTGGTACGACCCCCTCGCTGGGCGTGGTCGTCAATGCGATCACCGATGCACTCGCCGATCTCGGCGTCACTCATATCGAAATGCCGGTGACGCCATCCCGCATCTGGCAGGCGATCCAGCAGGCCAAAGCCAATCAATAGAGGAAGAAAAGTTGTCCGAAGTCCTGATTTCCACGAAGGGGAACGTCCTCGAAATCATTCTCGACCGTCCCGACAAGGGCAATGCGCTGACGCCGGTGATGGCGGAAGCCATCACCGCCGCGCTGAAGTCGCTGTCGCCGGAAACCCGGGTCGTGCTGATGAAGGCGAACGGGCCGGACTTCTGCACCGGCCGGAGTGCGGCCATGCCGGCGCCGGGCACGCGCGCCACGGCGCTTGATCTCCGCAACGCGATCTCCGACCCGGTGCTCGATTTCTATGAAGTGTTGCGCGAGATTCCCGTGCCCTTCATTACCGCTGTTCAAGGGAAGGCTGCCGGCGTCGGCTGCGCCATCGCGGCGCTTGCTGACGTGGCAATTGCTGCCGACGGCGCCACCTTCCAGGTGCCGGAGATGAACCACGACATCGCGCCGACGCTCGTGCTTAACGCGCTCGCCGACCGCATCTCGCGCGCAGCGCTTGCCCGCCTGGTCTTTACCCGTGACGTCATTCCGGCGGCGGAAGCCAAGGTTCTTGGCCTGATCGGCATCACGGCTCCAGCCGACGGACTGGAAGCGGAAGTCGCACGCGTGGTGGGTCAGCTCGAAAAGAATTCGGTGCCGACCGTGCGCGGCATCAAGGCCTTCATCTCGATGAGTCCGGAAACCTCGTTTGCTTCGCGTAAGGAACTCGCCGCGCTGATCAACTGCGTCGCGACGGCGGAGAAGTTCAGATAAGTGCTTATTTGCCCCCATCCTAACCTTCTCTCGGCGAGCGGGGAGGGGAAGATGGCGGCAGCCGGAAGCTGAAGTTACAGCGCCAGCCCTTGTGTGACGAACGGCGTCAACGCTTCGGTCGCTGCTGGCGAAATCTGCACGATCGCCCGTGCATCCAGATCGAAGACGATGGCGATGGACTGCATCGAGCCGAATACTCGGCCGGTGAAGGGATCGACCATCCAGAAGATCAGCGACATGGTGCGCTTGTCGGTCTTCTGCAGTCCCGCCCAGATCTCGAAACAATTGCCGAGGCGGGGCGTCTCACCGTAGATGATGCGGAATTCCAGCACGGCTCCGCCGATCTTGCCGGGCCGTGCCTCCGCGTGCTCGGCAACCAGCGCCCGGATCGGTCCGGTGAGTTGTTTTACGCCGCCGCCAACCGCGCCGATGAACTTTTGCGATCCCATCCGTCCGAAGGCATCGCAAGCGTCCATCTCGATCAGGCTCATTGCCGTGCGCTTCAGGCCCAGTTCCAAGGCCCGCTCGCGCGAGGCGGTCAGCGCCACCGGTTCGTCGTCCGTGCCACGCGGCGCGGCCTCCTTCGGCGTCTCGACCAGCGAGGTCGAGGCCCTTTTCCGGAAAGCCGCCGGCCAGGGCTGCGGAGTGGTGCCGTCCGCCGCATCGACATGCGTGAGCCGCACCCGGAAGGTTGCGGCCACCTGCCCGCTTTCGCTATGATGAAGCACGAGCACGGCGAAAGCTGTCGTCTCACCAATCTCCAGGAAACCGCCGGTCATGTGCAGCGGCGCGCCGGCATGCGCTTCGCGATGGAAGCGGATATGGTGCTCGTTGAAGGCGACCGTCGTGGGCGACGAAGGGGAGAAGAGACCCGGCAGGCCGTTGAACCCGAAGAGCATGGCGAGCCCTTCATTGGCACGCGCCACGTAGTATTGCGTGTTCCAGTGGCCCATCTCGTCCACTTCCCATTGGCGCACGCTGCCGCGCCATACTTCGGTCATCTCGTCGCTCAAGCCGTTTCCCCCTGAAGCACGATGCGACCCTTGACGGCGCCTTTGAGAAGGCGGTTCATAGCGCCGTTGATGTCGGACTTCGGCACGGCTTCATAGGGAATGGCGTCGAGCTTGCCGCTTTTTGCCAGGTCCACCAGCTCACGCAATTCCTGCAGCGTGCCGGTGATGCTGCCGATGAGGCTCAAGCCCCCCTGCGCCATGCGCATGGTCGGAACGGTAAGCTGGCCGCCATACATGCCGACCATGATGATACGGCCGCCGCGCGCCAGCGCCGGGAAGGAGAAGGCGGTCGTTTCACTGTTGTTGACGAAATCGATGATGGTGCGCACCGGCCCGCCGACCGTTTCGACGATCTTCTGTGTCACGTCGCCACTGCTCGAAAGCACCGTTTTATGCGCGCCGGCTTCCAGCGCAGTCTTCAGCTTTTCTTCCGACATATCGACCACAACAATGTTCTCGTGGCCGAGCGCCTTCAGAATGACGATGCCGCTCAGGCCTAATCCGCCGGCGCCGACCACGACCACTGCCTCGTCGGGACGCATCGGCATGGCCTTGCGGATGGCGGAATAGGCGGTGAGCCCCGAGCAGGCATAGGTCGCGGCAAGCGCCGGATCGAGGTCGTCCGTGTCGATCAGGTAGCGGCTGTGCGGCACGACCACATGGCTGCCGAAACCGCCGGGCCGTTTCATGCCGAGCTGGCGGGCCTGCATGCAGAGGTTTTCCCGGCCGGTACGGCAGGTATCGCAGGTGCCGCATCCGAGCCAGGGATAAACAAGGCGACGATCGCCGATTTTCACGCCGGTCGCCTCCGATCCCACGGCGGTGACGGTGCCGAGGATCTCATGGCCGAGAGTGAGGGGCCGCGTAAGCCCGATGCTGTCGATCGACACCTTGCGGTCGCCCATGTCAAAGATGCCCTTCCAGAGGGTCAGGTCGGAATGGCAGAGCCCGCAATGGGATACCAAGATGACCACCTCGCTGCCGGTGGGTTCGGGCGTCACTTCCTCGACCTCTTTCAGCACTTCCGATGCCTCGAAGACTTTCCATGACCGCATGATGCAACTCCTCCCAGATGCGTGACACACGAGTATCAGGTCGCCTGCTATACAGCAATCGGGAAATGGCAGGAGGATTGAATCTGGGGGATACCAGCACCGCTGGGATATTCAACGTCGTTGTAAATCCAACTGAGTAGTGACGATCGTCTCTCCCGATTCCGGATCTTGGTCCAGTGTACGAATACGAAGTCCGCCGCCTCCGATTTTTTCGATCGTCATCCTGGCTTGCCGATCGCCATAGATTTCGTTGGCCCAGGTTACGTCGAGGTTAAGGGTGTTTCCCTCCCGGCTTCCGTTGAGCTTCGACGGTTTGCCTGAGACACCGACGTAATTGCCTGAATAGGATGCGCCGGATGCCTTGACAGTCGCGGTGAAGGTCCGTTTGACGACGACAAGGGCACTGCATGTGCCATTCATGGAAAAGCTGGAGCGGTCGGCATCCGATTTCATGCTGCATGAGACATCGACTTTGCCGCCGCCAAGTTTTGTAAGAACCTTTCCGCCGCCCGTCCACTGTCCTTCTATCGACTGCAGGAAGTCTTCTTCGGAGGCAAATGCGCCTGACGAAAGGCATAAGGCAACGATTAGAGCAATGGCTGAAAGAGCACGCATCGGGGGAGCGCCTTGTTGACCCATGCTAGTGAACCTCGAAATATTGAGCTTTGTTCCGCGACCGCTTCAGCTTTTCCGCCAAAAACCTGTTATGCTGGCTTTCGTCAGCATTCTGCTTCTTTCTCCCGCTCCTCCAACGCCATCTCCGCTCCGGCAATCGCCTTATCCAGCAAGGAAAGGAAAGTCTGGCGTTCTTCCGGTGAGAGGCTTCGCAAAAGGTCCGCCTCGTGTTCCGGCATCGAAGCTTCCACCAGTGCGGCCGCCTCGAGCCCGGCCCTGGTCAGCCGCAGTTCGTAGACCCGGCCGTCGTCCAGCGAACGGGTGCGTTCGACGAGCTTCTGTTTGATGAGGGGGCCAAGCGACTGGATGAGCGTCGGCGGCTCGATCCTCAGCCGCCTTGCGAGCGCGATCTGACTGATGCCGGGATGGCGGCGGATCGAGAGCAGCACGCCGCCTTGCACCGGCGTGACGGCAAGCCCGCGAGCGCGGAACCAGCCCTGCCAATGGCTGCCGAACAGCGACTGCAGCCGCCTGATGCGGATGCCGGCGACACCGGGCAGCAGGACAGCTTTGCCGGCCTCCTGGTCAGGGGCCTTCGGATCGAAACTCATTTCCTGTCCCAGTTGTCGTAGACCTTCACATCCATCGTGCCGATGCCCTCGAAAGTGCCATGCAGCATATCGCCGGCGGCGATCGGTGCAACGCCTTCCGGGGTGCCGGTCATGATGATGTCGCCGGGATAGAGCGTATAGGCCTTGGTGGTGAATTCGATCAGCTTCTGGACGTTGAAGATCAGCATCTTCGTGTTGGACTTCTGGCGTGTTTCGCCGCCGATCGTCAGCTCGAAATCAAGATTGTTCGGGTTCGGGATTTCGTCCGCGGTAACGACATAGGGGCCGAGTACGCTGAACGTGTCGAGCGACTTCCGGTAGCTGCGTTCCTCCGGGCCGCGGATGGTGATGTCGTAGCCGATCGCGTAGCCGGCGACGTAATCCAGCGCATCCGCCTCCGACACGCGAAAGGCCTTCTTGCCGATGATGACAGCGAGCTCGATCTCGTGATCGGTGCGGCGGTCGTTCCAATCGACGACGATGCCTTCCGAAGGACCGATCAGCGAGCTTACCGCTTTAAGGAAGACGCCGGCCTCGGCGATCGGCTTGATCTTCATGCCGTGATGCAGCTGGTCGCTGTCCAGCACCTCGTCCAAATGGAGCCGGTAGTTGACTGGCGCACCGACGATCTTACCGGGATTGGCAATCGGGCTCAAGAGCGCCACATCGGCGAGCTTCTTTGACGGCGCGGTCTTCGCCATGTCCTCCATGACGGGACGCAACTCGGCGAAATGCGCCATGAACTGGTCGCCATGCGGGAAGGGGTAGCGGTAGGCCGGCAGGCGGTCGAGCACGGCGGTGACGTCCTTCACCTCATCGCCGACGACCACGCCCAGACGATTATCGTCGAAGCGACAGAAACGCATTTTTCTCTCCTCAGGTTCTTTAGAAAGCGGTGCTCAGACCTTGGCGCGGTCTTCGCGGAAATAGCCGAGCTTCTCCTGCGCGACGCGATCGGAGAAGCAGAAGACGACGACGTCTTCGTTCGCCCTGAACGAGCGCCACGACCATCCGGGCACGACGATGACGTCCTTCGGGCCGAAATCGAAGGTCTTTGCCCCGATCGTGATCGAGCCGGTGCCTTCGGCGATGCACATGACGATATGGTCGGTGGAGCGTATCTTTGCCGTCTCCATGCCCTTCGGGAAGTGGCTCAGCCAGGCCGACATGGTCGGCATGGTCCAGCCGCCGTCGAGCGGGTTGGCATAGCGCAGCGTCGTGCCGATATGGGCGTCGATCTCCTCGCCGCGCGAAGACCTGTAAAGAGCCTCGCGGCTGCGCTCATAAGGGTAGTTGAAGATAGGTGTCGTCTGGCCGTAGGGGCTCGTGCCGCCGATCGGCAGCATGCCGGAACCGAAACGGAAGAACGAGTCGCCCTCCGGTCGGAGGATCTCCTGTTCGGCGTCGTTGTAGTCCTCGCGGAAGACCGCTTCGAAGAAGGCGATCATCGGGACGTCGAGACCGTCCAGCCAGGCGGCCGGGTCGGAGCCGTCATTGCCGTGGTCGTGCCAGGCCCAGACGGGCGTGATGACGAAATCGCCGAAGGCCATGCGGGTGCGCTCGCCGCCAACCGACGTATAGGCGCCGGAGCCTTCCAGCATGAAACGCAGCGCCGACGGCGTGTGACGGTGGGCAGGGGCCACTTCGCCCGGCATGATGATCTGGATGCCGGCATAAAGCGTCGAGGTGGCGCGCGACTGGCCGGGGAAGGCGGGGTTTTCGAGGATCAGCACGCGGCGTTCAGCCTCTTCCGCCGTCAGCAGGTTGCCGGATTCCAGGATCAGCGGACGGATATCATCATAGCGCCAGCGATGCGCCTCAGCCTTGGATTTCGGCTCCGGCGGCAGCATGCCCTTCATCACTTCCCAGAGCGGTGCCATGTTGTGCGGCTTCAGGCGTCCGTAGAATTCCTCGCGTTTTGCGACGGTGACTGCATCGATCTCGTGCATAGAATCCTCCCTATGGTTTCCTCAAGCCATAGATCGTAAGGTATACTAATTATTTTGAAGGCGTCAATTGATGACGATGATTGGAGGAAGAAGCGGTACGGCAGACCCAATGCGGTTTCTCCCCTGAGGGAGATGTCACTGAAAATGACAGAAGGCGGGCTTCCTCTCAGCAGTTCCGGAAACAAGGGTATGGCTATTAGGACAACGAACTATCGTCCCGCCGTGCTCCTCGCCTTTGCCGGCTTCGCCGCCACCGGCGTTTCGTTTTCCTTGCCTTTCACGCCGCGGCTGGAGGCACCGAGCCGTTCGGAAAGCCGGTGTGTTGCCGTCAGCAGCGCATCAAGCGTCTGCTTTTTCCGAGGGCCGGAGAGTTGCTTGTCGGACCCAAGAACGGTCATGGTCGCGACGATGCGGCTGCTATAGTCGAAGACCGGCGCAGCGATCGCGGCGAAACTCGAATTGATGCTGTTGACCGTCATCGCATAGCCTTGGCGGCGTACGGTCTCGACGATCTTCTGGATATCCTTCACTGTCGTGATGCGGGGGGCGAGCGAAGCAGTCTCTTCGGAATGATCCCGCTTGGCGGCGGCGATCTCGTCCTGCCGTACCGCGGCCGTCTCGCTCTCATCGAGATAAGTGAGGAAGACCTGGCCGGTCGCGGAGGTCAGGAGCGGCAGGACATAGCCAAGACGCACGGCGAGCGACCCCTGCCGTTGGCCGTCGACCTTGGAGACGATGCCCGGGCCGCGATCGCCCCAGAGCGAGAGGTACGTCGCAAAGCCGGTCGCCCGCTGAAGCGTGGCAAGTTCTTCGCGGGCGAGTTCCACGACATCGAGCTGCCGGATGGCCGACAGACCGAGCTGGATCGCAAAACGCCCGAGCCCGTAATGGCCGGTGACGGGATCCTGGAAGGCAACGCCTTCCTTGACGAAGCTGACGAGGTAGAGATGCGCCTTGGAGGGCGGCATGCCGGCAGCAGCAGCGATGTCCCGCAACGGCAGCGGACCGTTGGCCGCCTCCATGGCGCGGATCACCTGGAAGCCGACCTCGATCGACTGAATGCGGCGCTGGGTCCACTCCTCGGCTGGCTTTCCTTTATCTGATGCCATTCTAAATCCCTCATGTTCCCAGATGATTATCCTTATATTCGAATGAGGTCGAGCCTGCTTCAACTGTGGTTTTCCACAGCCCGGAACGCGGCTGCGAGATCATCCGCATCGAGTCCATGTTCCTGGTTGATCAGGAACGGGCTTTTCGCGCAGGCGAGAGCGAGGCTTTCGATCGCAGCGTCATCCACTGCCGGCAACCCGAGATCGGCGACCCTGCGCGGCATGCCGATCTCGTCGTAGAAGGAAAACAGCGTTTCGAGCTCACATTCCGAACGATCCTCGGCGATCGCCTGAACCAGCGTGCCATAGGCCGCATGTTCGCCATGCAGCGACTGCTTGCGCACCGGCTCGATGGCGCCGAGTTCGGTCGCGACCGCATGGGCGACAGAGAGCCCCGTATTCTCGAAGGCGACGGCACTCAGCCAGAGGATGGCTTCGATCACCGCTTCCAGGTCCGGCGTCACTTCGCCGGTGCCGGCGACGTGCATGGCCCCCGGCCCATGTTCGAGCAGCATGCGATAACAGAGATCGCCGAGCATCACGCCGGTTTTGAGGGGTCTTGTGCCGTGCTTGGAAAGCCCGGTCCCCTTCCAGGCGCCTTCCGCCTCGAATTTGGCGGTGAGCGCATCGCCGATGCCGCCGCGCAAGAGCCGGGCAGGGGCCTTGGCAATGATTGCCGTATCGACGATCACGAAAGCCGGATTGTCGTCCATCTGCTCGACGGCGATCATCTCATGGTTGTCGTCATAGATGACGATGCCGCGCGTTGCGGGCGCATCGGTAGAGGCGACCGTCGGCACACTGACGAAAGGCAGACCAGTGCGGCGGGCGACGCCCTTGGAGACGTCGAGTGTGCGGCCTCCGCCAATGCCGACCACCACTTCGCCGCCTTTGCGGCGTACCTCTTCGGCCAACCGGTCCATCTCTCCATGGGTGACGTCCGCATCGAAGAGGATGATCGTCGGCGCGATATCCTGCCGGGTGAGCGTCTTGGCGAGTTCGGCTTCAATGTGGGGAAAAACGGCGGCATCGCAGATGGCGACGACCGAACGGCCGAGCGTCGCTGCCTTTTCGCCGAGCAAACCGAGACTGCCGGGGCCCTGGATGTAGAAAGCAGGTGCTCGGAAAATACGTGGCATGGACTCCCCCGAAATGCTGTCACGTAGAACGCTATACAACATTATCAAAGAAATGGGAGTTTGGCGAAGGCCGAATTGACGCGCGACGTGTCTGTACCGATCGGTCGAGGATCAAGTGAGATCGGTGAGGTAGGTGTTTTCCGCCCTTGACTGGGTGTAAGCCGCTGGATTGATGTTTGCGATGATCAGTGCCTCGCCTTCGGCGGGTGCTTCGGCCAGCAGCTTGCCGTCCGGCGCGACAATGCGCGAGAGGCCCGCATAGGCGAACAATTCGTCAGAGCCTGAGTGGTTGATATAGGCGACAAAAACCTGGTTCTCGAAAGCACGGACCGGGATCATGTGGTTGGCAATGAAATCACCGGACCAGCCCTTCGGCAGCGCCGTCGGCACCACGACGAGATCGGCCCCGCCCTTTGCCAACTGGCGGACATTCTCCGGGAACTCGACGTCATAGCAGATCAGGAAGCCGAGTCTGACGCCGCCGAGGGTGACGAATACCTGACGCCGATCCTCTTGAGCGAACCATTGCCGCTCATAGGGACCATAGAGATTGCACTTGCGGTAGACCGCCGTCTGGCCATTGCCGTCCGTGAAGAAGGCACTGTTGAAGGTGGCTTCATGGGTCTCTTCGGCAAAGCCGGCAACGATGGCGATGCGGTGCCTTGCAGCGATTTCCGATAGCTGGTCCGTGACGAGGCCATGGGCCGGTGTGGCGAGATCGGGAAACCGGTCCGCGGCGCCGTAACCGGTCAGCGCCAGTTCTGGCGCGATCAGCAATGCGGCGCCCTGAGCCGCAGCCCTTTCCGCCGCGGCCCTGATCTTCGCCAGATTGGCGTCGACATCGCCGACGACCGGCTGCATCTGATAACCGGCAATTTTCATCGGTCCGCCCCTATTTGTCTTCCGACATCGCGCCAAGCAGCTTCGGCAGGTCGCCGAACCGCGCCACCAGGCCGAAGACGACCGCAGCGACAACCAGGAACAGCACCGTCACCGAGGCCATGGTCGGGGTATAGCCGTAGCGCAGCGCGTTGAAGATCTTGATCGGCAAGGTTTCCATCGTGAAGCCTACCGTCATGTAGGCAACGATGTATTCGTTGAGCGACAGGACGAAGGCGAAGGCATAACCCGAGACGAGATAAGGCAGGATCAGCGGCAGCACGACGGTGCGGAACACCATTTTGTCATCGGCACCCATCGTGGCGGCCGCTTCCACCAGCGAGCGGTCGATCGCCGAAAAACCGAGCGACAATGTCACCAGCGGCAGGGTGACGAAGAAGATGCCGTGGCTGATGACCGCCGTCCAGGGCTGGCCGTAGAAGCCGGTCGTCGCCCAGAAGGTGAGCATTCCGAGTGCGGTGATCACCGGCGGCAGGGTAAAGGGCGCGATGCCGAGAAGCTGGAAAATATTCGCCCAGGGGGCAATGCGCCGCCACAGGAACCAGGCGAGCGGCAGCGCGATCAAAAGCGCCAGCAGGGCCGAAAGGGCGGCCAGCGTCAGCGAGGCGATCAGCGCGTTCCGCCATTCCGGATTGGTGAAGATCTGACCGTACCAGGCGAGCGAAAAGCCCTGCGGCGGAAAGGTCAGCGACTGGCGCTGGTTGACCGAGACACCGGCGACGACGATCAGCGGCAGGGCGAGGAACAGGCCGACGATGCAGAAGAACAGGCGGCGAAGCGCGGTCATTTGGCCTCCTTCTGTCGGCCCGCATAAAAAGCGAGGCCTACCAGCGCCAGCGACACCAGCACTAGAAATACGGCCATGGCGGCGGCGAAGGGCATGTTCGACTGGTAGATCGCCTGGTCGGTGATCAGCACCGAGAGTGTCCAGTGCTGGGGCCTTCCGAGAAGCTGCGGCAGCAGATAGGAGCCGAGCGCGAAGATGAAGACCATGATCAGCGTCGCGAGGATGGTATTCCGCAGCGCCGGCACGACGACTGTGAAAAATGCCTTGACAGGCGAGGCGCCGAGCGTGCGCGCTGCTTCCGTCAGCGTCGGGTCGAGCCGCACCAGTGCCGGATAAAGCACAAGGATCGTATAGGGAAAGGCCTGGTATGCCATGGCGGTCATGACGGCGGTAAAGCTTGGCGTCAGCGCCTGCGCCTGTTCCATCAGTCCCAGCCAGACAAGCAAATTGGTGATGCCGGCGGTGCGGGAAAACAGTGTCGACCAGGCGAAGCCGATCATCACTTCCGAGAGCGACAGGATGGAGAGGAGCACTACCAGCCAGACGATCTGGACGTTCCGCTTGGAGCGGGAAAGGAGATAGGTGAAGGGAATGCCGACCACCACGCAGGCAACCGCCACTGCGATCGCTAAAAACAGCGAGAAGCCGAGCACCTTGCCGAAGAACAGGCTCAGGAACCGGGCGTAATTGTCGAAGACGAAGGCCGGCGTATAAAAGCCGCCCTGTTGCCGCTGGAAGAAGGAGACGGCAATCATCGTGGCGAAGGGTACCACGAAGAACACGGTCAGCATGCCCGCCGGGAAGAGAAGCGGTCCGTAATCGGCAGGGCGCTGCGGTGGTTCGCGTCTCATTTCGCAAGCACCACGCTGGTCGTCGGATCGAGCCGGATGCCGACCTGCTGTCCGACCGAAACCTCCGGCCGGCTGCGCGGCGAGGAAACGGCGATGATCTGCTGGCCGCCTGCTTCCACGAAGGTCTCGATGGCACCGCCGAGATCGCGGACAAAGGTCACGGCGCCGGAAATCGTGCCATTCCCAGGGGTGGTGAGCTGCACGTCTTCCGGCCGCACCGAGAGCACGCCCTTTGCAGTTCCGGCGGGTAGCGTCAATCCTTCGACGGCCTGCCCCAGCACCCTAGCGCGACCGGCACTGTCGGCCTCGACGGGGATAAGGTTGGTCTGGCCGATGAAGTCGGCGACAAAACTGTCGGCTGGACGGCGGTAGATATCGACGGGAGCGGCGGCCTGGCGAATCTCGCCCTTGTTCATCACCACGACCGTATCGGCCATGGTCATCGCCTCGCGCTGATCATGGGTGACGACGATGGTGGTGATGCCGAGCCGCTGCTGCAGCTGGCGCAGCTCCACCTGCATCGCCTCGCGAAGCTTCGCGTCGAGCGCCGACAGCGGCTCGTCGAGCAGAAAAAGTTTCGGTGAAATGGCCAAGGCGCGTGCGATCGCCACGCGCTGTCGTTGGCCACCGGAGAGCTTGTTGACGGAACGGTCGGCGAAACCCGGCAGATGGATCATCGCCAGGAGTTCCTCGACCCGCTTCTTTTGCATGTCCTTCGCGATGCCGCGGATGCGGAGCGAATAGGCGATGTTCTCGCCGACGGTGAGGTGCGGAAAAAGCGCCAGCGACTGAAATACCATGCCGAGTTCGCGCTTGTGGGTCGGCATGGTGGTGATATCGGCACCGCCGAGCTGGATCGTGCCTTCGGTTGGCAGATCGAGACCGGCAATCATGCGCATCAGCGTGGTCTTGCCGCAGCCAGAGGGGCCGAGCAGGCAAACGAAGGTGCCGTCCGGCACGGAGAGGCTGACGTCGTTGACGGCGGTAAACGTGCCGAACTGCTTCGTCACATGCTGAAGGTTCAATCCGGACATTTGGTCTCCGCTGCTTCTACCGCGAGCACTCAGGGCTAATTATGCCCCTCATCCCGGCTGCCGCCACCTTCTCCCGCAAGCGGGAAGAAGGTTAGGTGAGGGGCAAACAGCCTTACCCCGCAATCATCTCCGTCCACTTCTGGTTCAGGAAATCGGACTTGGTCTGATAGAGATCATAGCGCGGGACGATCGGTTCGATATCGGAAGACACGGCGGCGAATTCCTGGTCGGTGAGATCGGTGAGGCCGCGCTGGACAGTCGGTGAGGTGCCGACTTTGCGGGAAAGCGTCGCCTGGATTGCCGGCTGGCACATGTAATCGATGAAGACATGCGCCTCTTCCGTCTTCTGCGAAGCGCGCGACAGCGCCCAGCACCCACTGTCCTGGATGCCACCTTCCTTCGGGAAGGTGGAGCGGACATGGAAACCGTCGGCGACCGCAAGGCCGGTGACGTCGTGATAATACTGGCCCATCGGGATTTCGCCGGATTTCAGCGCCTGTTCGAACTGCGCCTCGTCGCGATACCACAGCCGGACGTTCGGCTTCAGCTCGGCAAGCTTTTCGAGCGCCTTGATGATGCCTTCGTCCGTGTCGAGCGCGCTCGTGCCGCCCATGAAGGTTTTCGCCGTCACTTCAAGCAGGAAGGAATTGGAGACGAGCGCGAGCAGGCCAAGCTTGTCTTCCTTGTCCTTCTCCCAAAGCGCGCTCCAGGAGGTAGGCGCGTCCTTGAACACGTCCGTGTTGGAGACGAGCGTGATGTACCAGGAGACGGCGCCGATGCCGGCAACGCGGCCGTCCGGATATTTGTTGACGAAGCGTTCGATCAGGTTTGCAGCGTTCGGAAGCTTGGAAAGATCGAGCGGCGCCCAGAGTTCCGTCGACTGACCCTTCAGCATCGCGACCTGCGACATCATCGAAACGTCGGCTGGCGCTGCACCCGCCTTGGCGGCCTGCTCGAGCTGTACGAGCCACGCCTCACCTGTCGGTTCGGCGATCGATTCGACCGCAATGCCGGTCGCCTTTGTGAAATCCGGGAAAATATTCTTGTCGAATGAATCCTTGAAGTAGCCGCCGTAGACGCCGACCTTCAGGCTCTTGTCCTGGGCGCGCAGTACGGCCGGCATGGCAAGCATCGAAGCGCCGGCGACACCGGCGCCGAGCACGGTGCGACGGCCGATCCTGGCATTGAAGATATCAGACATGATGTCTCTCCTTTGTGTGCCCACCGGTCCGGTGCCGCATGGGCGGGTTCCCACTCTTGTTATCTAATTTACGTCAAGCCCGGCCCTTCACGGAAGGGCTGAAGACCATCAGGCTCAGGATTTCGAATAGCATCTGGGCACCTGCATGCGCGGTGTTATTGGTCGCGTCATATTGCGGCGCCACCTCGACCACGTCGCCGCCGACGATATTAACGCCCTTCAATCCACGGATCAGTTCCAGCACTTCACGGGTCGTAAGCCCGCCGATCTCCGGCGTGCCGGTGCCGGGCGCAAAGCTCGGGTCGAGGCTGTCGATGTCGAAAGAGAGATAGGTCGGGCCGTCGCCGACGATCTTTCTCGCCTTCTCGATGATCGCCGGAATGCCGAGGTTGTTCACTTCCTCTGCATGGATCATGGTCATGCCGGACTCGTAGGAGAACTCCCAGAGATATTCGGCGGCACCGCGGATACCGATCTGGATCGTGCGGGTCGGGTCGAGCACGCCGTCCAGCACCGCGTTGCGGAACGGGCCGCCATGGTGGAACTTCGTCTCGTCGAAGAAGCCGCTCGTGTCGCAATGGGCATCGATATGGATCAGGCCGACCGGCGCCTTTTTGCCGACGGCCTTCAGGATGGGGTGGGTGATCGAATGGTCTCCGCCCACGGATAGGGGGAGCACGCCGGCATCGACGATCTGATTGATCCGCTTCTCGATGTCGTCATGGCTCATCTCCAGCCGATAGCGGCTGCGGAAAGGTACGTCGCCGATATCCGCAACCCGAAGCTCATGGGTCGGTGCGCATTCCAGGACGTGGTTGTAGGGGCCGACGCGCTCGATGGCACGCAGCGCCCGCGGCCCGAAGCGCGAACCCGGCCGGTTGGTAACGCCCAAGTCCATCGGCATGCCGATCATTGCCACCTGAAGATCGCCGAAATCCGGGTTTTCCGCATCAACGGGTAGGTAAGGCGCGTCAAGAAGGGTCGGAATGCCGGCATAGGGGGCTACGCGGGTGCCCGCCTTGTTGAAGATCTTTTCGCCCACCTTGCGAAATTTCGGATCGAATATCTCGCCGCCCTGGCTGTCGAGATATTTCGCCCGCAACTCCTCGAGCTTCTTGCCGTCGAATGCCATGATTGCCTCGTCTATTCTATATTGTTTGAGCGCAGCCTAAATTTTGTTCCCTTTGGGCTGCCGCCCTTGTTTTCATCATTATCCGCCGAGACGGGGTGGAAAAGCAATTGAGATTGTTCTAGCGGTTGATGTGAGAAAAACTAACAATAAGGTTCAGCATGACGAGCCGCCTGCCGCCCCTCAATCCGCTCCGCGCCTTCGAGGCGACGGCCCGTCGAGGCTCGGTTTCGGCCGCCGCGCGTGAGCTCAACGTCACCCATGGTGCGGTCAGCCACCAGATCAAGGCGTTGGAGGTGTCGCTCAATGTGCCGCTCTTCGAACGCGGCGCAAAGCGCCTGAAACTCACCTCGGAGGGGGCGCTGCTGCTGCCAGCCGTTACCCAGGCCTTCGGTGAGATTGCGGCTGCGACCGCTCAAATGAAGCGGCCGGCCACCACCGGCGAACTCTCAATCACCTGCGTGCCGGCACTTCTTTCCTTCTGGATCGTGCCGCGCCTCAATTCCTTCACCGAGCAGTTTCCGGGCGTCAGACTGAAGCTCACCGCATCCAATGATCCCGTCAGACTGCATTCGCCCGATGTCGACGTCTGCATTCTCTACGGCGATGGCAACTGGCCTGATGTCTGGACACGGCTGTGGAGCAATCTGCGGCTTTTCCCCGTTGCAAGCCCGACTTTGTTGAACAATCGCCCGCTACGCTCAATGCGTGACCTGGAGGATCACATCCTGCTGCATGGCGACGCGGACGGACGGGAATGGAATACCTGGTTGGCGGCAGCGGATGCCGTCGACCTGCCTCGCCGTCAGCAATATTACATGGGCGATGCGCGTTTTTCGACGGAAGCCGCCCTGCACGGGCAGGGGATTGCGCTCGGGGATACGATCACAGCCAGCAACCTGATCGCGAGGGGAGAGCTTGTCGTTCCCTTCGACCTGAGCGTGGCGGCAAACGATTCCTTCTATGTTGCCTGCCGTCCTGCGATGCGCTCCACACCGATCGTGCGCGTTTTCATCGAGTGGATGTTCTCGTCGCTGGAGGCCGACCATCTGGCGGAGCCGCAGACTTCGGCCCGCACGCTGCTTCGCGGCCGGAGAGGGTGACGTTCGCCTCGTTTGCCCTAGATCTCTCAAATGTCATGGCATGTAGGAGACGTTCCATGTTGGCAAAGCTCGTGACCGGCCTTGCAATTTCTCTCATGGGCCAGGCGACCGCCTCGGCCGAGATGCTCGAACTCAAGGTCGCGAAGGCGGAAGTGAGCCGGGACGATGTGCCGCCAGGCGGTGCGGTCGATGTTCTCCTGACGGACGAAAGCGTCGAAGCTGCTGCGGCTTTCACGGAAAGTAGGGTGGGTAGGCAGATCCACATTCGTGCCGACGGAACGCTGCTGATGTCTCCTTTTATCGGAGGCCCGATGAACGGTCCGGCGATCCGGCTGAGTGGCGGGATGACGCCGGAAGCGGCGAAAAATCTCGCTTTTCTGCTCAACCATAGCGCCAGGCTGACGATCGATGATGAACCGGTCAAATAGATCGCATTCGTGCTAGCTTCCTGCGACTGATTCCCTTTGGCCGCGCAGCATGGAAACCTCGCTCTACTCGCCCGTCAAAACCTTTCTGGAAAGCTTCGGCTACGAAGTGAAGGGCGAGGTGGGCGGCTGCGATCTGGTGGGCTTGAGCGAAACCGATCCGCCGGTCGTGGTGGTTTGTGAGCTGAAGCTCCGCTTCAATCTGGAGCTCATTCTTCAGGCGGTCGACCGAGCGGCAACATCCGATGAGGTGTGGATTGCTGCGCGGGTTTCGGCAAGCGGGCGTGGTCGCGAGGCCGACAAGCGGTATCGCGATCTCTGCCGCCGCCTCGGCATTGGTATGCTCGGCGTATCGGATGCAGGCGAGGTGAGCGTCATCGTCAGTTCGGTCTCACCCATGCCACGCACCAATCCGAAGCGGCGGACGCGTCTCGTCAAGGAACATCGCAGGCGGCGGGGTGATCCGGCGATCGGCGGCAGCACGAAGGTACCGGTCATGACCGCCTATCGCCAGCAGGCGCTCGTCTGCGCGGCGGCACTTGTCCAGGGGCCACTTCGTCCCCGGGACATGAAGGTGGCGGCGCCGAACGCGGGTGCGATCCTGCTTGCCAATTACTACGGCTGGTTCCAACGGGTGGAGAAAGGCGTCTATGCGCTGACCGAACTCGGGCGACAGGCTCTGGAGCGCTGGCCCCAGGCAAGCCTCATGCCCACGACGTCCGATGACGCTATTCCGAACGTCTGACCTCAAGAGGCCGCCCGCCGTGAGAGGCGGACGGCCGTTGGTTGATGCATAAACGGCTTACGGCTGAGAGCCGGTGCCACCCGCACCACCACCTGCTGGCGGGGTCGCCGGAGTTGCATTGTCTGCCGGCGGAGCACCCGGCGTAACAGGTGCCGGTGCCGGCGAGGGCTCCGTTGCTGCCGGCGGTGTTGTCGAAGACGTAGTCTGCGTGTCGGTGGGCGAGCCGCCCATCTGGGACCATACAAAGGCGCCGACAAGGATGACGGCGATCACGGCGACCCAAGCCATCCACGAGGAGCTCCGGCCTCGGGCCGGCTCGGAACGGTAATCGGGCTGTCTGTCATTAGGATCAAAAGTCATGATTGCTTCCTCCTACGCGGGAGACAATGCCGGCGAGCAGGATTTGTTCCAAGAAATTCACTTTTCCGGGAGCGGCGAGTGAACGATCAGTCCTTCGACGCAGACCGTGCATAGTCCGGAATACGGAACCGACGGCGATAGACACCGGGTGCCAGGCCCGTGATGCGCTTGAACAATCGGCGAAAGAAAGCGGGCTCCTCATAGCCGACTTGCCAGCTTATCTCATCGACCGATATGTCGGTGGTCTCCAGGCGGCGCTTGGCATCCTCAATCCTGAGGCGCTGCACATAGGCCATCGGGCTGACACCGGTGGCGCGGGTGAAGCGCCGTTTGAAGGTGCGTTCGGTGAGACCGGCCCGCCGGGTCATCTCTTCGAGCGGATTGGCTACGGAGAAGTGGGTCGCGACCCAATCCTGTGCCACCTGGATCGCAGTGTCCCCGTGGTCATTGCGCCCTTCGAAAACGATGTAGGGCGCGAGCCCGTCCTGATGCCATTGAAGCGCAAAAAAACGCGCTATGGTCTGCGCTGCCGCAGCTCCCATATGGCGGCTGATGAGGTAGAGCACGAGGTCGTGCCAGGTCATGGAGGCGCCCGAGCTGATCAGTTCCTCTCTCCGTCCGGAAACGACGAGCACACGCTCCGGATGGATCGACACATGCGGAAAGGCGGCTGAAAAGGCGCTGGCATAACCGAAATGAACGGTCGCTTCTGCGCCATCGAAGAGCCCGGTCTCGGCAAGCAGAAATATGCCGGAACAGGCCGAACAGAGAAGAGCGCCGCGGTCATGCATTCTGCGAACCCATTCGACCAGCTGCGGATATCGACCTTTCCGCCAACCATCGGGACCAAGCAGGATCGACGGAACGATGATGATATCGGTGGCATCGAGACCGTCGATGCTCCGCTGCACGGTGATCGGCACCTGACTTGCCAATATCAATGGGCCCGCTTCCAACCCGACGATCTGCACTTCAAACGGTTGTGCTTCTGTAAGCCCTGGCGGCAGGACCGAGAATGCGTTCATGACATCAAAGACGCCGCTCAGTGTCGAGACTACGGCATCGGGAATGGCCACGAGGCTTACATGTCGCGGCTTCAAGCGTGTCCGATCTGCCTCATTCGGCATACCCCTCCCTCCGACATTTATTGCCTATACCGAGCCGCGATGTGGCGCAAACGACCCGATCTTGGACTTTCCCGCTCTGCCGACCACGGATTTCATCTGCGATCTTCCGATCATCATCACAACCGATGAACGAACAGGAGATAGCAACATGGATTATCTTACAACCAATTCGGTCGATCCGGCCAAGCTGGACGCGATCGTCTCGCGCGCCATCGGCGATCTGTCAGCCGGCTATGGCGGCGTCATGGTCAGCATCGGCCACCGCCTAGGCCTCTACAAGGCCATGGCAGGCGCCGGACCGCTGAATTCGCGCGAACTGGCGGCCCGTACCGGTTGCGCCGAGCGTTACGTGCGCGAGTGGCTGAATTCCCAGGTCGCCGGCGGCTATATTGCCTATCACGCGATCAGCGACAGCTTCGAACTGACGCCGGAACAGGCGCTGGTGCTCGCAAACGACGAGAGCCCGGTCTTCATCGCCGGCGCCTGGGCGGTGCCGGCCTCGATGTGGGCGGACGAGGACAAGGCGCTCGAAGCATTCCGCACAGGCTCGGGCATCCCCTGGGGCGACCACGACGGTCGTCTCTATTGCGGCGTGGCGTCATTTTACCGCAACGCCTACAAGGCGAGCCTTGTCCCCGAATGGCTGCCGTCGCTCGATGGTGTAATCGACAAGTTGAAGAGCGGGGCCCTGGTGGCGGATATAGGCTGTGGCTACGGCCATTCCACGGTGCTGATGGCGGAAGCCTTCCCGGCATCGCACTTCCACGGCTTCGATACGCATCCGGAGTCAGTCGCCGAGGCCCGAAAGATCGCTTTGGAGGCCGGCGTCGCAGACCGGGTCACATTCGAAAAGGCGCGTGCGGAGAACTATTCCGGCAAGGGGTACGACCTGATCTGCTTTTTCGATTGCCTGCACGACATGGGCGATCCGCTCGCCGCGGCAAAGCACGCCGCGCGCACGCTTGCTCCGGGCGGTACCGTCATGTTGGTGGAACCTTTCGCCAATGACCGCGTGGAGGACAATATCTCGCCGGTCGCCCGCCTGTATTACGCGGCGTCGACGACGATCTGCTGCGCGCATGCTATCTCGGATGGCGGCCACATTGTGCTGGGCGCGCAGGCCGGTGAGGCGCGGCTGAGGGAGGTATTCTACAAGGCCGGCTTTACGCACTTCCGGCGGGCCATGGCGACACCGTTCAACCTCATCCTCGAAGCGCGGCTTTGATGTAGCCCGAGGGACCAGGCGGGGCCGGTTTCGGCAGGTCCCGCTTGCCTGGCTAGTTTCGCGCCAGGGTCGTCCGCGGCGAGATCCAGTTGTGCCATTGTTCCACGCTGCCGTGGAAGACGTTGAGGTCGATCTTGCCATCGACGCCATGCGACAGGCCGGAGCCGGAATATTGCCAGAAGAGCCATTTGCGGCCCGGATAGACCTTCGAGGGGTGCTGCGCGACAGCGCGTAGCCAGAAAGGATAATCGAGGAATTCGCCCCTCAGGTTGTCCTTGTAGAAGTCCGGCGCGGTGTAGATGATCGGGCGCTGGCCGTAATGCCGTTCGAGCTTGTCCATGAAGACCTGCATCTTTTCCAGCACCCGCTTGGGCGACAGGCGCTGCCTGCAGCTGGATTCGTGGTTCCATTCCACGTCGATGACCGGCGGCAGCGCATCGGGATCCCGAGGGACGTTGCGGATGAACCAGTCAGCCTGTTCGCCGGCGGTACGGCACCAGTAGAAGAAGTGGTAGGCGCCGCGCTTCAGACCTGCCTCTTTGGCTCGCCGCCAATTGGTCTTGAACATCGGATCGAGATGGTCGCCTCCGTCGGTCGCTTTGATATAGGCGAAGTTGGCGCCCTGAGTCCTGAGTTTTCCCCAGTCGATCTCACCCTGCCAGCGAGAGACATCGACGCCGTGGACTGCATAGTCCTTAGGCGAGACGCGGCCAAAATTGATCGGCTTGGCGTCGCGAAAGCGACGGCTATAGATCTGCATGCGCCGCTGTAGCGGAGCTTCGACCACCGACCTGTCGGGCACCAGCATGGCGACCGGCCTTTCGGAAGGGACAGGCATGCCGACCGTCGTCTCCTGCACGAAGGCCTGCGGCGCCGGCATCGAGCCGGACCAGGCGAGCGTTTCCGTCTGCGGCTCGTGCTGAACCTGTGGGGCACTGATCCGCGAAGTCTTGCCGACGCTGACGGATGGAACGGGCGCTACCGGCTGGGTGATCGAGCCAGTCGTTTCCCTTGGTGCAACACCGGCCACGATGTCCTCCGGACCGGAATTGGAGGCGCAACCTGCCAGAGCGAAACAGGCAAAGAAGAGAACTGGTACAGCCGACAGACGACGCATTTGGAAACCCGTACGCAAAACAACCAAGACGGCGTCCCCAATGCCGTCGATAATCCCTGAGAGGAATTGCTAATGGAAAATTACCAAGAAATGCTGAATCCAATCTTTATGTGCACCAGAAAGGGAATCAGCCGCGCGGCTTGATGGCGCGAGCCGGATTGCCGGCAACGGTGATGCCAGCCGCAACGTCGCGCGTGACGACCGCGCCCGCGCCATCACCGATCGTCACGCCACCGAGAATTATCGCGCCGCCGCCGATCCACACATCGGAGCCCAAGGTGATCGGACGGGCGATCTCGAGCCCCTGGACGCGAAGGGTTGGATCACGATGGTGGTCAGCACAATAGAGCTGTACGGAAGGGCCGAGCATCGTGCGAGCGCCGATCCTGACCGGTGCGGTATCGAGGATCGTACAACCAGCATTCAGATAAACGCCCTTATCGAGAAAGACATTGAACCCGTAGGCGCAATGGAACGGCGCTTCCAGAAAGACGGTTTCGTGAACCGCGCCGAAAAGAGCCCGCAGGGCCGGCGCTATCGTGCCGCGCTGGTCAGGCGGCATTGTATTGTGGGCGTGGCAGGCGATCCGCGCGTTGTTGCGCAGGGCGTCGAGTACCGGATCCAGACAGGAATACCAGTCTCCCGCCGCCATTTTTTCCCGCTCGTTCGCCATACCTTGCCGTCCCCGCTTTTTGCTTCACCGTTCCGCACCGGCCTTGATCCGGGCCGCCTCGCGTCGAGCCAGGCTTTCCGGCGGCCACAGCGCCCTGGTGCTGTAATATTCGTCGAAGACCTTGGCATCGTCCGGCAGTCCGACCCAGGGCACTTTCGAGCGGGTGAAGATATGGACATCGGGTGTGAATTCCGTCCGTCTGTCGAGGGTCGATACGCGGATGAAAAGCATCCACCTGCGCCGGCCATAGTCACTCCAGAGCGCTATCTGGCAATCGGGACAGCGGTAAATGTCGTGCGGATGGCCGCTGTCGGTCTTCATGGCGACCGGCACAGGCTCGCCATCGACGATTTCGATGTGCTCTGCCTCGATCAGCGCGTTCATGGCGAAAGCTCCACCGGTCTGGCGCTGGCAATCCGTACAGTGGCAGCAATGGATGAACATCGGACGCCCGTGCATGCGGTATCGGATCCTGCCGCAGAAACAGCCCCCTTCGAATATCTCGCTCATGTCGCTTCCTGGCTCCCTGCAGTGCGGTAAGCCTATCATGAAATGTCGAGCCGCCGCTTCGCAATGCAAAATTGGGGAGACGGGAGGGGCCCGTTCTGTTTAACTTAAATGATGTGGAAGAGTGGGAATGTGCATATGACAACAGAGCGTATCGGCGTGGTTGGACTCGGCCGCATGGGTGGTGCCATGGCGGAACGCCTTGCAAAGCAGGGTTTTTCCGTGACGGGCTGGACCCGCAGCGGTCTTTCGCCGGAAAAGGCCTCGGCACTCGGGATCGCCGCGGCAAGCGACCTACCGTCGCTCTCGGCTGCTTCCGACATCATTGTTCTTGCCCTGCTCGACGATCCCGCCGTGCATGCCGTGCTCGACGAACTCGCTGCCATCGAGCTTGCAGGAAAACTGATCGTCGACACGAGCACGGTCAGTCCCGAGACGCTGCGCGTCCATGAAGTCAGGATAAAGGAGAAAGGGGCATCGCTTCTCGATGCGCCGATTTCCGGCGGGCCGGAAATGCTGCTTGCGGGCACGGTCGGTTTTTACGTCGGCGGTGCCGAGCAGGATTTCCAGCGCTTCCTGCCGGTCGCCGGAGTTCTCTCAAATCGTATCCATCACGTCGGAAAGCTGGGAGACGGCGCATCGGCGAAGCTCGTCAACAACATGATGCTGATGGGGCTCTGGCAGATCATGAAGGAAGCTGTCCAGCTTGGCGGCAAGGCGGGGCTTTCGCGCGACAAGATGATCGAAATCCTCTCCGGCAGCCCGGCTGCGAGCCCGGCGATGCGCTCGCGGCTTCCCGTCATCCTCGGCGAGACCGATAATGTGGGCTTTCCCGTCTCCGGCGTCCTCAAGGACATGGGCGTTGTCTTTGGGCTCGCGGGCCGGCTCGGTGTCGCCACGCCGGCTATCGAGGCCGCGCATGCGAGCTTCAAGGAGGCCGCCGCACTCGGCCATGGCGAAGCCGACCTCGGCACCGTCGTCCGGCTGGCGCTCGAAGGGAAGACCTGAGCAGCGGACTGCCCAGCTTTCCCGAAAGATCAGAATGTGCGGCTAAGACGGGCGTCGACCGAGTGGCTGTTGCCGCCGCGAAATGCGAAGAACAGGAAGATGGCCGCCCAGAGAATGGATTTTTCCGCCCCCATCAAACCCTGATTCTGCACGATGCCATGGAAATAAACGGTGACCAGCAGCACGATCATGGCCGCGAATGATGCAGGACGGGTGAAAAGGCCGATGGTGACGAGAATGCCGCCGAAGAATTCGGTGGCTGCCAGCAGCGGTGACCAGAAGATGCCCGGATAGAAGCCCAGGCCTTCGACCATGCCGATAGTACCGAAGGGATTGGTGATCTTGCCGAAACCATGCGTGACGAGCAGCAGGCCTGCAACCACGCGCAGGATCGTCTCGACGGTCTCGTGGGCGGAGGTATAGACAGGGGCAAGTGCCGGAATGATGAGGCGCGAGCGAGTGGTGGATTGAAGAGCCATATGAGGACCTCTCTGGTTGGCAGAAGGAACAATGCGTCGCTGTCACAAATTGATGTGGAAGCTGCCCCTGTCGAGGTACGCACGTTCAAAAACATGACTATTTAAGGTGACATTATCGTGAGGCCGATTTGAAACGGCGGAAGGGCAAACCGATGGAAAAACCGCGCATTACCATTCTCTATTGCACGCAGTGCAATTGGCTGCTTCGAGCCGGCTGGATGGCCCAGGAACTCCTGCAGACCTTTACCGACCAGCTTGGCGAAGTCGCGCTCATCCCCGGCACTGGTGGCAATTTCGAGATTCGCCTGAATGGTGAACTCATATGGGAACGCAAGCGCGACGGCGGTTTTCCTGGACCGAAGGAATTGAAGCAGCGGGTGCGCGATGTGATCGACCCCGAGCGGGATCTCGGCCATGTGGACCGTGCGGCGAAAGAGAGCGGCGAGGTTTGAGACCGTCAGCGATCAACCGTCAAAGGTTTTTCCACGGCTGACATGGAAACTTCAAAAAGCCAGTTGACAGGCAGGTGCCACCCCCTTACATGGCTCTCCGTCGCCCAGATGGCGGAATTGGTAGACGCGCAGGTTTCAGGTACCTGTGCCGCGAGGCGTGGAGGTTCGAGTCCTCTTCTGGGCACCAAGATTCCGTATGTTGCTGTCCATAGGCAGCAAAAAAAGCTCGGATCTCCGGGCTTTTTCTTTGTCTGGTCGTCGAAGGGCGACCAAAGCCGTCTCTTGGCAATTTTTGAGCGGCTGCCGACGGTCGGCAGGATGGCGGGAAACGGGTTGCCGATTGACCAGGCGGAAAAGTTCATCGTGCTTTTCCCGCTACCCGGACAAGCGTCTTCTCCGAAAAAGAGCGCCGCCGGTCGTCACAATGTCGGCCGCATGATCGAGGCCCGGGAGAATTTCCACTTCGCCGTCATTGCGGCGGCCGGTTTCCAGACCAACGCGTGATGCGCGCTGGTCGTCGATCTCTATTCCCGAAATAGCGGTGATCTGGAACATGGGTACCATCGCTGACAGCACTGATCCATTCTATCCGAGCGGAAGAGCTTGCGATCCGACGCGGTCAGGATGCCCAGCCGGACACCGATTTGACGACCATGTATTCCTCGAGCCCCCAGACGCCGCCTTCGCGCGCGCCGCCCGAGTGGCGGACGCCACCGAAAGGTGAACCGGCGCCGCGCGGCTGGCCGTTCATCTCCACCATGCCGGATTGGAGGCGCCGCGCCAGCCGGTTGCGCCGGGCGCCGTCGCTGCTCTGCACGTAATTCGTGAGACCGTAGGGCGTGTCGTTGGCGATGGCCACGGCATCTTCCTCGTCCGAGAAGGGAAGGATCGAGAGCACCGGGCCGAAAATCTCTTCACGCGCGATCATCATATCGTTGGAAACGTCGGCGAACACGGTCGGCTGTACAAAGAAGCCCCGATTGAAGCCGGCGGGCCGTCCGATACCGCCGGCGACGAGGCGCGCGCCTTCGCGGATGCCGGTCTCGATCAGCGACTGCACCCGGTCGAACTGGCGTTCCGAGATTACGGGACCCATATGGGCCCCTTCCGCCGACGAAGGTCCGACCGCGATCGACTGTGCCGCTGTTCGGGCTTTTTCCACGGCTTCGTCGTAGATCGAACGCTCGACCAGCATGCGCGTCGGAGCATTACAGTTTTGCCCGCTGTTGATGAAGCATTGCCGAACACCGCGCTCGACCGCATCCTCCTCCGCATCGGCGAAAATGAGGTTTGCACCCTTGCCACCGAGCTCCAGCGCCACGCGCTTGAAAGTGTCGGCCGCGCCTTTCATGATGCTGGCACCGGCACGCGTCGAGCCGGTGAAGCTGATCATGGCGACATCGGGATGTTCGACCAACCGCGCTCCCGCCGTCAGGCCATCACCCTGGATCAGATTGAAGACGCCGGCCGGGGCGCCCGCCTCATGAATGATCTCGGCGAGCAGGACGGAGGAAAGCGGGGCAAGTTCCGATGGCTTCAGCACCATGGTGCAACCGGCGAGCAGTGCCGGCACGACCTTCAACGCCACCTGACTCATCGGCCAGTTCCAGGGTGTGATCATGCCGACGACGCCGATCGGTTCCATCAGGATACGGTCGTCGGGCGCATGGGGTCCGAGTTGCCGAACGAATTCGAAATGCTCCATGACTGCCAGGAAATTGGTCATATGGCGAAGTGCAGCCGGTGCCTGTCGCGTGCGTGCGAGCTCGATCGGCGCGGCCATCTCCTGCGAAATCGCGCGCGCCATATCCTCGACGCGCTCCGAATATATCTCCCGGATCCGTCGGATCAGCGCCATGCGCTCGCCCGGCTCGCTTGCCGCCCAGGCCGGAAAGGCGAGCTTCGCGGCCATGACCGCGGCGTCAACGTCGTTGCGCCCGCCAAGCGCCACAGTGTCAAAGGGCTGCTCGGTGGTGGAGTCGATCAGCGTATGCCCGGCCGTCGACAGGGCCGGCACCCAGCGGCCGCCGATGTAGAATTCCCGCAATTTCCGCATGTCCTTCTCCTTTTCGGCCGTCAGGCGTCTTCGGCCGATGTCAGCTCTGGTATCGGAGCAGCGTCGAAGAAATGGATGTCGCCCGGTGTCACGGCGAGACGGATCTCATCGCCGGGCATGGCCGACGTTCGCCCGCGAACGAGTATGCGAATGAACTGGCCGGCAAGGCGGGCGGTGATCTGAGTTTCCGACCCGGTCGGCTCGACGATGGAAACCGTGGCGGGCCAGCCGGTTTCGGCGATGACGAAATGCTCCGGCCTGACGCCGATGGTGATCTGCCTGCGTTGCTTCGGATCGGCCGCCGGAAGACCGAGCACGGTGTTGTCTTCAAGCCGCAATCCGTTTCCTTCGATGATCTGGCCTTGCAGGAAATTCATCGGCGGCGAGCCGATGAAGGCAGCAACGAACAGGCTCGCCGGCCTGTCGTAGAGTTCGAGCGGTGGACCTTCCTGTTCCACGACGCCGCCGTTCATCACGACGACCCGGTCGGCGAGCGTCATCGCTTCGATCTGGTCGTGGGTGACGTAGATCGTCGTCGTCTTCAGCCGCTGGTGCAGTTCCTTGATCTCCGAGCGCATCTGCACGCGCAGCTTGGCATCCAGGTTCGACAGCGGCTCGTCGAACAGGAAAACGTTGGGATCGCGCACGATCGCGCGGCCCATGGCGACGCGCTGGCGTTGCCCGCCCGAAAGCTGGCGCGGCTTGCGGTCCAGCAGATGCTCGAGTCCGAGGATCCGAGCTGCCTCGTTGACGCGCTTTGCGATCTCAGGCTTTGGTACGCGGCGCTGCTGTAGAGCGAAGCCCATGTTGTCCCGTACGTTCTTGTGCGGATAAAGGGCATAGTTCTGGAATACCATGGCGATATCCCGGTCTTTCGGCGCTACGTTGTTGACCACACGGTTACCGATAGCGATGTCGCCACCGCTGATGCTTTCGAGACCGGCGATCATCCGGAGCAGGGTAGATTTGCCGCAACCAGACGGGCCCACGAGCGCAACGAATTCGCCGTCCTCGATGTCGATCGAGATCCCGTGCAGAACCTGGACCGCGCCATAGGACTTGCGGACCTCGCGTATTTGCACCGTACCCATTCGGAACTCCTCCCATTTCCTGCCCTTTCCCCGGGCATAGTTTGCTTTGTTCACCGCAAAGGGGCGGTGCCTGCCCCCGTCAGGTCTGGCGGCTGCGGCCCCCGTTCGGCATTTCCTCGATCATCCGGATCAGGAAGTCACCGGTGTTCTTCTCGTGTTGATTGACCATCGCCGCCGCGGCTGCATAGTCGCCGCCGCGCAAGTGATCGCGGATTTTCGTATGCTCCTTCAGTGCTTCCCTCAGGCGTGCCGGCTGCGGGGGAATGCCATGGCGCTGGGCCGACATCAGCCCATGCATGTTTTCGAGCAGCCGCTTGCACCATGGCGATTCCGGGTTGTCGCAGAGCAATTGGTGGAATTCGTAGTTCTTCTCGGCGAACAGTGCGAAATCGTCCGCATCGAGCGCCCCGGCCGACGCCTCGAGATTCTCATCGATCCTGCGCAACCGTTCCTCGTCGAAACTCGCCGCGCCGAGTTCCACGGCCAGACCGCAAACCAGGCCGCGCAGCGCGCTGATCTCGCGGATCTGCTCGACCTTGAGCCCCTGGACCACGGCGCCGATGTGATTCTGCACCGCAAGCCAGCCTTCAGAGGCAAGGCTGCGGATGGCCTCCCGGATGGGGGTCTCGCTGATGCCGAGCGCGTCGGAGACTTCGCGCGTGGTGATGCGGTCGCCAGGGCCTACTTTGCCGGAGAGGACCATGGACTGGATATGCTGCCGGGCCAGCTCGGTCTTGGTGGTGAAAGTCTTCGGTTGTTGCATGAAATCCATCCAGTTGCGGTTGCACAGGCTTACCGCGATCTATCCCTTCGTCGCGCCGTCTGCCAAGCCTTTGATAAGCCATTTCTGAACAAGCAGCGCAAAGATCACGACCGGAACGACAGTGATCGTGCCGACGGCAGTGAGCGCCCCCCAGTTCGCGCCGTTCACGGTGTCGCCCGCGATGCCGGCGATGGCGACTGGAATGGTCGAGGCATAGCGGTTGGTCAGCACCAGCGCGAACAGCAGTTCTTCCCAGGCGAGGATCATGCTGAAGATGAGGGTCGACAGGAGGCCTGGCAGCGAGATCGGCAGGATGATCTTGAAGAAGGCGCCATAGCGCGAGCATCCGTCGATCATGGCCGATTCCTCGAGTTCTTTTGGCAGGGCGAGGAAGAAGCCGCGCATCAGCCACATGACATAGGGGATGAGGAAGGTGCTGTAGGCGAGGATCAACGTGATGTGCTTGTCGGTAAGCCCAAGTTTACGCGCGACCAGAAACATCGGTACCGCGAGCGCAATGGGCGGCACGCCGCGCGACAGGAGGATGATGAGCCCTATCGTCCCGGCGCCCCTGAGCCGGATACGTGCCAGCGCATAGCCGGCCATGGTGCCGACGACGATGGACAATAGGCCCGAGCCGGCGGCGACGATGATCGTGTTGACGATGCGCCTGACGATGTCGGCGCGCCGCATGTACTCTTTGTAAGTGGCGAGCGTCGGCTCGAAGAAGAAGGTCGGCGGATTGGTGAAGATGTCGACCTGCTGCTTGAACGAGGTCAGCACCATCCAGTAGATCGGAAACAGGAAGACGATACTGACGAAGATACCGGCGAGGATGCGGAGCCTGTGGCCCAACGTGTTGCGGGCATCGTAGGAGACGGCCGGGGCCCTGGCGCTCAAAACAATTCCTCCAATTTGCGGCTGCCGCGCAGGAAGATGCCGGTCAGCACCATGGTCAGGACCAGCACGATCACGGCCATGGCGGCGGATTCGGCAAAGCGCAGCGACCGGAACGCTTCCTCGTAGATGAAGAGATTGATGATGTTGGTAGCCTTGCCGGGGCCGCCATAGGTGGCGGCGAGCACGATGTCGAACATCTTCACCGCGCCCAGCCAGCGGATGACAAAGGTCGCCGCGATGATCGGCACCAGCAGGGGCACAGCAACCGACCACAATGTCGACCACCAGTTGGCACCGTCGATCTTCGCTGCCTCGAACACGTCCTTGGGCAGTGCCAGCAGGGCGGCAGTGGCAATCAGCACGATGAACGGGGTCCAGCGCCACGTGTCGATGATGATGATCGCGGCCATGGCGAGCTTCGGATCGCCGAACCAATCAAGCGAGCCGATACCGGCAAGTCCCATCCAGTAGTTCATGATGCCCCAGAGCGGATCAAGGATCATGCGCCACATGCCACCGGCAACCACCGGCGCCACGACCATCGGAATGATGAACAGGGCGCGCAGCGCACTGCGGCCCCACCATTCCGCATTGATAAGGAAGGCGATTCCGAAGCCGAGCGTGACCTGCAGCGGCAATGCGATGACCAGATAGATCAGCGTGACCTGCAGCGAATCCCAGAAGCGGTAATCGCCGATCACCTCCTCGTAGTTTGCCCAGCCGATCCATTCGCCGGCACCGAACGTTGCTATGTCGAAGGAGGCGAAGCTGATCTCGATCGTATAGAAGATCGGATAGGCGAGCATCACGGTCAGCACCAGGACGCTCGGCATCAGAAAGGACCAGCGTTCGAACAGGTCGCCGACCTGGTCCCGCCAGCGGGATCGACTGACGTCAGTTTTCGCCGGAGGTACGGATTTCATCATGATCGCGGCCCTCCTTCGCCGACTGCGCGATAGATCGGTCCGCGCGCCCGTACAGGATCGAGCAGCGACCAGTCGCCTTCCTCCACTTCATAGCCGAGCGGAAAGGGCGGACGCCCCTCTACGCCGATCGCCGCCATTACCCGGTCGTCGCGATAGTAGCAGCGCGCCGTCACGGCCTCCAGAACGCCTGCAAGCTCAGGCTCGGCGGAACGAAATTCGGCGAGCAGGGCGGCCTGCTGGTCGCGCGGCAATGTCGCGAGGCGACCGCCGGCCCAGGCGTCGACAGCATCGAGCGCCTTGGAGAGCAGGGGCTTGTCTCGGCCGACCGAACGGAGAATGTCCGCATAGATCGCCGGATCGTCGGCGCCGGGCAGACCGAATTCCGTACTCGCCGGAATCATATGCCCGACGATTGCAAGCAGCGTTTGCCTTGCATCTTCGAATGGCTCTTCCGCTGGCTGGTTTTTTTCGAGTGCTGTCATGGTCGGTTCAATCGAAAAGCTCGTAGAGACGGGACTTGATCTGGTCGGCGATGTAGAGCGCCACCGCCTGGATTGTCGATGTCGGGTTGACGCCGCCAGAGGTGACGAACACGCTGCCGTCAACGATGAAAAGGTTCTTCACGTCGTGGCTGCGGCCCCATTCGTTGACCACCGAGCGCTCGGGATCCGCGCCCATGCGGGCCGTGCCCATCAGGTGCCAGCCGGCATAGGGCAGGGGCGCCTTTGTAGTGATGTCATGCGCGCCGGCAGCCTTCAGGATCTCGATGCCGCGGGCGACCGAATGATCCAGCATCTTTCGCGAGTTGTCGCTCAGCCGATAGGTAATCTTCGGCGCAGGAATGCCATCGGCATCCTTGAGATCCGGATCGAGCGTCACGCGGTTTGTTTCCTCCGGCAGGTCCTCGCAGACCGAGACCATGCCGGCGCTGTGGCCGAACAGCCGGCGGAAGGCGGCGTGATGGCCCTCGCCCCAGGGAATGAGGCCATCTGCCATGCCGTTGATCGCCGCACGCACCGGGCCGGTGCCGCGCGAGAACTGGTAACAATAGCCGCGCACGAAGCCGCGCGAGCGGTCGGTCTCGTAGAATTCGTGGCTCCAGGTGCAGATCGGCGAACCGCGATGCCCGTCCATCGGCTGGTCGAAATGGCCGCGGATCTGTGCATAGGGATGCAGCATCAGGTTCTTGCCGACGAGCCCGCTGGAATTGGCGAGACCGTTTGGAAAGCGGTCCGATGCCGAGTTCAAGAGTATGCGCGGCGTGCCTATGCCGTTGCAGGCCATGATGACGATCTCGGCCGGTTGGAAAATCTCCTTGCCGTCCGCATCGAAATAATACGCGCCGGTTGCCATGCCCGCCTCGTTTGTCTCGATGCGGCTGACTCGACAGCGGCTTCTGAGTTCGATGCGTGCGCGGATCGCCTCCGGCCAATAGGTGACGTCGGTGCTGCCCTTGGCGCCCTGTGCGCAACCGGACCCGCATTGGCCGAGATTGATGCAGGGCGCGCGTCCCTCGTATTCCCGTGTGACGATCGCGGCATCGGACGGCCACCAGTGCCATCCGAGTCTGTTCATCGCCTTGCCGAGCGTCTGGCCGGTACGGCCCATCGGGATCGGCGGCATCACCGCCTCTTTGGGCGGGTAGGCCGGGTCGCCCAAAAGGCTGGATATGCCCATCATGCGGTCGTTCAAGGCATAGAAGGGTTCCAGCGTGTCATAGTCGATCGGCCAGTCCTCGGCGATGCCGTCGAGGCTGCGAACCTTGAAATCGGAGGGGTGGAGCCGCGGATAATGCCCGGCGTAGAGAATGGTGCCCCCGCCGACGCCGTTGAAATTGGCGATCTTGATCGGCGAATCATCGTCGTTGATGGGATAATCCGCGGCAAGTCTCCGGCGGTTCGGGCTGATTGCGAAATCTTCCGAAAGCCGCGCCTCCCAATCCCGTCCGGCGCTTGGATAGCCGGACGGTTTCTGCCAGTTCCCCTGTTCCAGGCAGAGGATGCGCATCTTCGTCTCGGCGAGGCTCCAGGCCACCGCCGCACCGGACGCGCCCGCGCCGATGATGAGGACATCCACAGTTTCATTCATGATTGAAGCATGCGCCTCCCGCCACTCGCTCGCTAACC
The DNA here is from genome assembly GCF_029854435.1 of Neorhizobium petrolearium. Lineage (NCBI taxonomy): Bacteria > Pseudomonadati > Pseudomonadota > Alphaproteobacteria > Hyphomicrobiales > Rhizobiaceae > Neorhizobium > Neorhizobium petrolearium. The sequence continues at coordinate 132,493 of NZ_CP123001.1, forward strand.
ATCATATCGAAAGCTTCGACGGCTCGGTACGCTTCCACATGCCCGCGGCCGGGATAGGGGGATATTTCGCAAGCATCGCCTCGATGGGCTCCGTGCCCCAGCCAGGACGGTCGGGGAGGATCAGATGGCCGTCCTTGTATTCCGGAACATGGGTGAAGAGTTCATGGTCCCATGCGACGCGGTCGATATCGGTCTCCATGATCGTGAGATTGGGTACAGCCGCGCAGAAATGCGCATTCATCATCGTGCAGAGGTGGCCGTAGAAATTGTGACAAGCAACATTGGTCTCGTAGGCTTCCGCCGCGGCCGCGATTTTCATCGACTGCCACACCCCGTTCCACGGGGTATCGATGATGGCGACGTCGATTGCGCCTTCGCGGAAGAACGGCAGGAACTGTTGGAGACCGATCAACGTCTCGCAGGAAGCGATAGGGTGCCGGCTCTGGGAACGGATATAGGCGAGCGCCTTCGGGTCCAGCGTGTCGATCTCTACCCAGAACAGGTCGAGATCGGCGATTTCACGCAGGATCTTCACGTATCCATCGGTCTTGGCGTTAAAATTGAGGTCGAGCAACATGTCGACGTCGGGACCGGCTTCCGCGCGCATGACCTCGAGATGCCGACGCAAATCCTTGAGCGTCTTACGCTCGACGTTGCGGCTCGTCTCATAGGGACGGCCGAAGCCTGGCGACCAGCCTTCGATGCGATCCCGCGCATCATAATGGAAGATGTTGGTCTTAAGGGCGGTGAAACCTTTTTCGCCGACCTCGCGGGCAATCTGCTTCACGCCGGATATGTCCGTGATGCCGGGCGAATAATGCTGTGTGCGGGTGCGGTAGGATACGCAATGGGACCAATAGACCCGGATCTTGTCGCGCACCTTGCCGCCGAGCAGGACATGGCAGGGCACCTCTAGCGCCTTGGCCTTGATATCGAGAAGCGCGTTCTCGATCGCACCGAGCGCCTGACCGACTACGCCGCCGGAACCCGGCCGAGTGACATTGCGCAGATCCTCGCGGATATGCTCGTGATGCATCGCGCTCTTGCCGATCATGCGACCGGAGATTTCGTTGATCACCGCCGATACCGCGGGCGAGCCGAAATATTCATCGAATTCGCTCCAGCCGACGATCCCGTCTTCAGTCGTGATCTTCAGGAAATGGTAGTTGCGCCAGGAGTTGCTGCAGGACAGGGTCCTGACTTCGCTTACAATCGCTTTCGTTGGCATCATGTTCCTCGGTCAGTTCGGGTGCGGCAGGTGCCGCCCGGATAGGCGATGCCGGAAGCATCGACACAGGATTGGCTGTCCGGTCCGCAAGGCGGGCCAGTCTTGCCTGGAAATACGGCCGTCAGGCGTTTCACCGGCGGCGAATGCATGGGTGCTGGGGCAGCACCCATGCGGTAGGGCCCGGTTCCTATTTGAGGACCTTGGCAATCTTGCCGGCAGCCGTTTTCAAGGCTTCCTCGGGAGAGGCCTGTCCGGCAAGGCCGCGGGCGATCTCGTCCGCCAGGATCTGCTGCGCCGCATCCGATTTCGGGTTGCGGATGCGCCACATCTTGCCTGTGGCGGCGACGTCATAGGCGTTCTGGAGGGTCTTGTAGATCGGCTTCAGCCACGCCTCGGACGGCTCGCTCGCCAGTGTGGACTTGCGCGCGGGGAAGGAGCCGACCATCGAGGCATTGATGCTTTCGCCCTGCTTTGAGGTCAGCCACTGGACGAAGGCCCAGGATGCATCGAGCTTCTCCGTCTTGCTGCTGACGCCGGCGATCCAGATGCCACGGTGCGTGCCGGCACTGGTACTGCCGACCGGCAGGACCTGCACGCCGACATCCTCCACCGTAAGCGTGGTCGACTGCTTGTCGACGGCGGTCGCCTTGTAGACGCTACCCCAGGTGATCATGTTGGCGACGATACCCTGGCGGAAGGCCTGAAGTGACTCCGAGAAGCCGTGGCCCAGCGCGCCGGGTGGTGCGAACTCCAGCAGGCGCTTGTGCATTTCCAGCGACTTGGATCCAACCTGGTTGGCGAAAGCCGGGGCACCGGATGCATCCAGCAGCGCGCCGCCGTTCGAGTTGAGGATCGACTGCCAGATTGTAGGGGTCAGCGGTTCGCGTACGAAATAGGTGTCAATCGCCCAGGAGTCCGGCTTACCGTCGCCATTGGTATCCTGAACCAGCTTCGGCGCGTTGGCGAAGAACTGGTCCCAGGTGATCTGTGGCGTCGGTTCCGGCACGCCGGCCTTTTCGTAGAGCGCGCGGTTATAGAACATCAGCAGCATGTTGGAACGGACCGGCACTGCATATTGCTTTCCGTTCCACTCGCCGGCCGCCAGCGGTGCGGCATTGAAGTCGTCCCAGTCGTAGCCCTTGTCGGTCATGGCCGAGATCTCGTCGCTCTTGAGATCTTTCAGCGCCCCGATCTGCGCGAGTTGCGGCACCCAAGGATCATCCGCCAGAAGAATGTCGTATTCCGGCTGCGGGCTGGTGGCGTCGAGCATCATCTTGGCCAGCAGCTCGGTATAGGGCACGCCGTCGATGCGTACCTTCACGTTCGGAAACGCCTTGTTGAATTCCGGAACGAGGATCGTCTGCCAGCTGTTGGCGAAGGCCTCGTTGGCCATGATCTTCACTTCGACCGGATTACCTGTTGCGCCCAGCCCGCCTTCCGCATTTGCGGCAGCAAGGGGCATAGCCGCCAGGATCAGCGATCCGGCCACGCCCTTAAGGACAAATCTCCTCCCCGCGCTTGTCTTCTTTTCCATGCCTTCCACGATTTCCTCCCTTGTCGTGCTCTGCATTCCATATTCTATAGAATATTGAAAAAGACATCGTCAAGTGGGAGGATTGCCTTGGCCATGAACAATACCGATCAGTCTCGCGCTGTGATCTCCGGCTCAGCGGAATTGGATCGGTTGGTCCTGTTGATCGCGGGGCTGGTTGGAAGGCCGATGAGGCGTGGAGTTTCGAACACAATGCCCGGCCCGTAGGCAGGAGAGGATGTGCATCCGATGAGGTGGTGGCATGATCGCTGCGACCAGAGAGGCAGATAACCGTGCCTCAGGCCCCAGTTACTTTCATGTGGGAGGGTTAAACATAGGGTCAACCGGGTTGTTGAAGGGCCGCTCCATCAGTTCGCGCACCCGTTTCACTATATCATCCAGCACGGGAATGCGCTGACCACCTGAAGGACGGATCGCGAAATAGGAGACGTCGATTCTCGGCTCGAACGGGATGGCGACGACTTTGGCCCCCGCGGAGTGAAGGCTCGTACGGTCGACGATGCCTATCCCTATTCCGGATGCTGCGAAATGGCAGCAGTTCAGCATGGAGGTTTCCATCGTGCTTGCCGGCTGGTGGTCTTCCCTGGAAAACGCGCGGTCCAGCGCGAGCCTCAATGGAGAATTGCGGCCCGGGATCAGGACGCGTTCGTCCATAAGGTCGGCGGGCGTGATGATTTTCCGCGAGGCCAGCCGGTGGTCTGGCGCCATTGCGGCGATAGCAGAGGAGCCGTGCAGCAGGACCGCATTCTTGTCCGCCATGCGAGGGGAGCTGAAGACGAAGCCGAGATCATAGCGGTTCTTGTCGACCATGTCCCAGATATGCCGGCTGTTCTCGACATCGATCACCAGCGGGATGTCCAGGCGGTTTCCCACGACGTTGATGATTGCCTGATGCAGGTAGGGCCGGACCAGCGAGGTGACGCTTGCGATCCTGAGCACGATGTTCTTGTGTCGGCGGATATCGTCAGCCGCCTGGGCGATCTGGTCTAGGCCGAGATAAAGCCGCTCGACCTCGCGGAAGAGCTGGGTTGCCTCGGCAGTTGGTACGAGCCGTGCCCCGACCCGTTCGAATAACGTGATCTGGACGATTTCCTCCAGATCGCGGATGAGGCGGCTGACGGCAGGCTGCGTCACGTTCATGGCGTCGGCGGCCACGGTGATGCCGCCGGTCATCATTACGCTCCTGAAAGCTTCGACCTGTCGTGGTTTCAATCGCATGTGCATACCTTTCCCATAACATTAGGGCATGAACTGAACACGAAATGCAATTTTTCTTTTGCTTGCGGACGCTTTAACTGCGTTTCCAATCCGCAGGGAGAGTGCGGATTTCGGAAACACCCGGAGGAGCTCCAACATGAAATTCCTTACGATCGCAGCCGCATTGGCAGCGTCTGTTTTTGCCGTCCCGTTTGCAGGCCGTGCCGCAGACCTGACGGTCGGATTGGCAGCATCGACCACGTCCATGGATCCGCAGTTCTACGTCGTCGGCCCGAACAGCGCGATGGCGCGCAATATCTTCGACGGCCTCGTCAATCAGGATGCGAAACAGCAGATCCAGCCGGCGCTTGCCACGTCATGGAAAACGATCGACGACACGACCTGGGAGTTCAAGCTGCGCCCGGACGTCAAGTTTCACGACGGCAGCGACTTCACTGCCGAGGACGTCGTTGCCAGCATCAAGCGCGTCCCTCTGGCTTCCAAGAACAGCCCGAGTTCGTTTGCCGCCTATGTGAAGGCGATCACCGAGATCACCGCCGTCGATCCGCTGACGGTCCGCATCAAGACCGATGGCCCGACGCCGCTTCTACTCAACAACCTGAGCCGCATCGCCATCCTGCCGGCCGAGATGGAAAAGACGACAACGGAGGAGATGAATTCCGGCAAGGGCGTCATCGGCACCGGCCCGTTCAAATTCGTCTCCTGGACGCCGGACGACAATATCGTCGTCGCGCGCAACGACGATTACTGGGGCGAGAAGGCGGCCTGGGACAAGGTGACGTTCCGGGTGTTCAAGAATGCCAGCGCCCGTGTTGCCGCCATGCTTTCCGGCGATGTCGATATGATCGAAAGCATTCCGACCGCCGACACGCGCAAGCTCCAGGCATCCGACAAGCTGAAAGTCGTCAATGTCGCCGGCAACCGGATCATGTACCTACACATGGACCAGGGCCGCGAGGAATCGCCTTTCACAAAAGGGCCTGACGGTAAGAACCCGCTTTTGAAGCCGGAAGTGCGCCGCGCGCTCTCGTTGTCGATCAACCGCGAAGCGCTGGTCGACCGCATCATGGACGGGCAGGGGGTGCCGGCCGGTCAGGTCGTTCCGGAAGGCTATTTCGGCTATGACCCCGCCATCAAGGTCGACCCCTACGACCCAAACAAGGCCAAGCAGCTTTTGGCCGATGCCGGTTATCCGGACGGCTTTTCGCTGACCTTCCACGCCTCCAACGACCGCTATCCGAACGATTCCAAGGTCGCGCAAGCGATTGGCCAGTTCTTCAGCCGCATCGGCATCAAGACGGAAGTGGCGACGCTGCCGGGCAGTGTCTACTTCACCCGTGCCTCGGCTCTGGAATTCAGCTTCATCATGGGCGGTGCCGCGGTCGAAACGGGGGAAGCGTCCGGCGTGCTCGGCCCCATCCTCGAAACCTACGGCGAGAAGGCCGGTCAGGGAAATCGTGGCCGCTACTCCAATCCTGAGTTCGACAAGGCGCTGAACGAGGCTCGCGGCACGCTGGACGATACCAAGCGGGAAGAGCTTCTGAAGAAGGCGACCGAGATCGCCATGACCGACCTTGGCGTCATCCCGGTCTTTTATCTCGCCAATACGTGGGCGGTTAATAAGGACCTTTCCTATGAGGGCCGTTCGGATGGCTACACGCTTCCTTATTACGTGAAGCAGAACTGACCGCGGCAGAGGCGATCCATCATGTCTTTCGGCGGCGTTTTTCCCTACCTTGTTTCGCCCATCGACCAGTCGGGTGCGGTCATGGAGGGCGTGCTGACCGACCTGGTGGATCACCTGATCGGACAGGGCGTCCATGGCATGACGCCACTCGGCAGCACCGGTGAATTTGCCTATCTCTCCCAAGAGCAGCGGCGCCACGTCGTCGGCACGGTGATCTCGGCCAATCGCGGTCGGGTTCCCGTCGTCGCCGGCGTGGCGTCTACGTCGACCAGCGATGCCGTCGCGCAGACGGAATACATGGTCGAGGCGGGCGCTGACGGCATACTGGCTATTCTCGAAGCCTATTTCCCGATCAGCGACGAGGGCGTCGAAGCCTATTTTACGGCGATCGCCAAGGCGGCCAAGGGGCGGCCGGTCGTGCTCTATACCAATCCGCAATTCCAGCGCTCGGACCTAACCCTACCGGTCATCGAGCGGCTGAGCCATGTCGAGAACATCCGCTATATCAAGGATGCCTCGACGAATACGGGGCGTCTTCTCTCCATCATCGAGCGGACCCGCGGCCGGATGGAGGTGTTTGCCGCCTCCGCACATATTCCGGCCTGCGTGATGATGATCGGTGGAGTCGGCTGGATGGCCGGTCCCGCCTGTGTCGTGCCACAGCAGAGCATTGCACTTTATGAAACTGCGAAGGCGGGAAACTGGGCCAAAGCCATGGAACTGCAGCGCCCGCTTTGGCGCGTCAACGAGCTATTCGCGAAATATTCGATCGCCGCCTGCATCAAGACGGCGCTCGAACTCCAGGGTTTTCCGGTTGGCGCGCCGATGGCGCCACAGATGCCGCTCGGCGAGGCGGCCCGTGCCGAGATCGGTGCGGTTCTGCGTGATGTCGGCGCGCTCTGAGCGCCGGCATGCGACTGACAATTCAAAGGCAATTTCGAAATGACTCCCATTCCGATCATCGTTGACTGCGATCCGGGGATCGACGATACGATCGCGCTCCTGACCGCTTTCGTTTCACCGGAACTCGATATCCTGGGCATCACGCCCGTTTGCGGCAACCAGCCGCTGGAACGCACCGTGCGGAATGCCCTTCAGGTCTGCGAACTCGGACGAAGAACGGAGATCCCGGTCTATGCCGGCTGTTTCCGCCCCATGTTTCGCGAGCCGATCTACGGCCAGTTCCATGGCCAGACCGGGCTTGGGAATACGGTGCTGCCGGATCCGGTGAAGGCGGTCGAAAAGAAGTCCGCCGTCGATTTTCTGATCGACACGCTGGTTGCCGCAGCAGCCCTGCGGAAGCGCATCACCATCTGTTGCCTCGGACCGATGACCAATGTCGCGGTGGCGTTGCGGATGAGCCCGCAGATCGCCGAGGGCATCGAGCGCATCGTCATGATGGGTGGCGCCTATCGCGAGCCCGGCAACCGGACGATGACGGCGGAATTCAACGTGCTGGCCGATCCGCATGCCGCGCATGTCGTCTTTTCGAGCGGCATCCCGATCGTCGCGCTGGCGCTCGATGCGACCCATCAGGTGATGCTCAAGCCGGAGCACGTCGCGCAGTTCTCGAGTGTCAGCGGCCGTATCTCCGAAACGCTTGCGGAGCTGATGGCGTTCTGGGACCGCAACGACGTGCGCCGTTACGGCTCGCGCGGCGGTCCGCTCCATGACCCGCTGGTGATCGCCTATCTGCTGGCGCCGCACCTCTTTAAGACCGAGCGCGCCCGTGTGTTCGTCGAGCACGAAAGCGAGCTGTGCATGGGCCAGACCGTTGCCGACTGGTACGGCAAGAGTGGCCAGGAGCCCAATGCGGACATCGTCACCAGGGTCGATGCGGAAGGCGTGATCGCCTTCTTCCTGGAGCGTCTATCACGTTATGCCGAAAAGGCCGTCGCATGAGCCGCACCCGGATCATCATCGATGCGGACCCCGGCGTTGACGATGCGGCGGCCATCCTCATGGCACTGGCATCGCCGGAGATCGACGTGCTCGGCCTGTCGATCGTTGCCGGAAACGTCCCGTTGAAGGATACGGTGACCAATGCCTGCAAGATTGTCGGCGTATCGGGACGCATCGATGTGCCGGTTTATGCGGGCGCTGCAGGTCCGCTGGTTCGCGATCAGGTCTTCGGCAAATATGCCAGGATCGGTGCGTTTAGCGATGAACTCGTCGCCCGCAGCAGTATCGTCCCTTCGGACGCACATGCGGTGCAGTTCATCGCGAGGTCGGCACGCGAAGCGGCGGAGGCCGGTGATCCGATCACAATCTGCGCGATGGGACCGATGACGAATATCGCGCTCGCCCTGATCCAGCATCCGGACGTGGCGCGCGGAATCCGCCAGATCGTCTCCATGGGAGGCGCATTCACGGCGCTCGGTCACCGCACGCCATGGGCCGAATTCAACATCTACGCAGACCCCCACGCGGCCGAAATCGTCTATCGTTCCGGCGTCCCGATCGTGGTGATGCCGCTCGACATGACCTTCCAGGCCCTGTTCACGGCACAGCATTTCGAGAGCTTTCGAGACAGGGGCGGCCGCGCGGGCGGCGCGCTCTACAATCTCTTCTCGGCCTTCGATCGCAGCGATATCGAGCGCTTCGGCCGCTTGGGCGGGCCTATTCATGACGCGACGACGATCGCGTGGCTGATCAAGCCTGAACTTTTCACGAGCCTCAGGGCTACCGTCGGCACCCAGGTAACCGGCCTCACGTTGGGTTATACCTATGCCGATTTTAACCAAAAGATGGGCTATGCCCCGAACGCCACCGTGGTGACTGACGTCGACGAGGCCGGGTTCATCAATCTGCTGATCGAGCGCATCTCGCTTTACGGAAGTGTCGCGCCCGGTCCCAAATTACCGGGAGGTTGAATCTATGAGCGGTTATCTTTTAAGCCGATCGATCCAAACGGTTCTGACGCTATTCGTCATGTCGGTTCTGGTCTTCGTGGGCCTCTATCTCGTCGGCAATCCGGTCGACGTCCTGCTGAGTTCGACTGCCACGCCGACCGAGCGCCTGCAGGTCATCCAGTCGTTCGGCCTCGACAAGCCGGTCTGGGAACAATACTGGCTATTCCTGACCCGCGCGCTCTCCGGCGATCTCGGCAATTCATTCGTCTTCAACCAGCCGGCGCTGACGCTGATCCTTAACCGTATGCCGGCGACGTTGGAACTTGCCTTTGTCGCTCTGGTGATCGGGCTTGTTTTCGGCATTCCACTCGGCGTCTATGCCGGCCTGAAGCCAAAAAGTCTCGTTTCCAAATCGGTCATGACCTTCTCGATCCTCGGTTTCAGCCTGCCGACCTTCTGGATCGGCCTCGTGATGGTCATGCTGTTCAGCGTCAAGCTCGGCTGGCTGCCGTCATCCGGGCGAGGTGATACGGTGTCGGTTTTCGGCGTCCCCATCAGCCTCTTCACGCTGGATGGCCTGTCCCATCTTCTTCTGCCGGCGCTGAACCTTGCACTGTTCAAGATATCGCTGATCATCCGCCTGACCCGCGCCGGTGTGCTGGAGACGATGCAGCTCGACTTCGTGCGTTTCGCCCGCGCCAAGGGCCTGCCGGAACGTCACATCGTTCTCGTCCACGTGCTGAAGAACACGCTCATTCCGCTGATCACCGTGATCGGCCTGGAACTCGGTTCGCTGATCGCCTTCGCCGTCGTTACCGAAACCATCTTCGCCTGGCCGGGCATGGGCAAGCTGATCATCGACGCCATCGCCGTCCTCGATCGGCCCGTCATCCTCGCCTACCTGATGATCACGGTCGTGATGTTCAGCGTCATCAACCTTTTCGTCGACATCCTCTATTCGGTCGTCGACCCGCGCGTTCGTCTTGAAGGGAATTCGTGATGAGCCAGGACACAAACGCCGCAAGCTCGGTACATGCCGCCAACGGTCAGGCGCACCGCTCGCGGTCGCCGTTCCGCCAGACGATTTCCGCCCTTCTGAACGACAGACTGGCGCTCGTCGGCATCCTTCTGGTGCTGGTCTTCATTCTCGCCGCAGTCTTCGCGCCGGTAATCGCACCGCAGAACCCCTACGATCTGTCACAGCTCGATATTCTCGACGGCCGGCTGCCGCCGGGCTCCGCGAGCATGAACGGCATGGTCTATCTGATCGGCACCGACGACCAAGGCCGTGACCTCCTGAGCGCCATCCTCTATGGCTTGCGCACCAGTATCCTTGTGGGCATCTCCAGCGCAGCGATCGCACTGGTGATTGGCGCCTCGATCGGCCTTGTCAGCGCCTACGCCGGCGGCAGGCTCGATTCCTTCCTGATGCGCGTCGTCGATATCCAGCTCAGCTTCCCCGCGATCCTGATCGCCCTGATCTTCCTTGCCATCCTGGGGCAGGGCGTCGATAAGATCATCCTGGCGCTGATCGTCACCCAGTGGGCCTATTATGCCCGCACGATCCGCGGCTCGGCACTGGTGGAACGCAAGCGCGCCTATGTGGATGCCGCCCGCTCGATGGCGCTTCCCGACCGGCGCATTCTCTTCCGGCATATCCTGCCGAACTGCCTGCCGCCGCTGATCGTCGTTGCGACCATGCGTGTCGCCTATGCGATCATGCTCGAGGCTACGCTTTCCTTCCTCGGCATCGGCCTGCCGGTTACCGAGCCGTCTCTCGGCCTTCTGATCTCGAACGGGTTCGAATATCTGCTGTCCGGCGACTACTGGATCAGCTTCTTTCCCGGCCTCGTCCTTCTGTTGCTCATCGTCGCGATCAACCTGATCGGCGACAGCCTGCGCGACATCCTCAATCCTCGGCGGGAGGGCTGAGCCATGTCCAATCCGATACTTTCGATTTCCAACCTCAATACCTCGTTCCGCGTCGGCGGCGAATGGCGAAACGTCGTGCGTGACGTCAGCTTCGATATCGGTCCGAGGGAGACCGTTGCCGTTGTCGGCGAGTCGGGCTCGGGTAAGAGCGTTACGGCCATGTCGATCATGCGACTTCTGCCGCCTGGCAATTCGCGCGTGACCGGCAGGATCGACTTCGAGGGGAGAAACTTGCTCGACCTGCCGCTCGATGAGATGCAGTCGATTCGCGGCAACCGCATCGGCATGATTTTCCAAGAACCGATGACGAGCCTCAATCCGGTGTTGAAGATCGGTCAGCAGATCACCGAGGTTCTCGTTCAGCATCGCGGCATGTCCCGCGGCCAAGCTGAAGCCGAAGCGGTTCGGCTTCTCGAGAAGGTCCGTATTCCATCGGCGAAATCTCGCCTCAACGAATATCCGATGAACTTTTCCGGCGGCATGCGGCAGCGCGTGGTCATCGCGATCGCGCTCGCCTGCGATCCGAAGCTGCTGATCGCCGACGAGCCGACGACGGCGCTCGACGTCACCATCCAGGCGCAGATTCTCGAGCTCATCAAGACGTTGCAGGAAGAGGAGGGCATGTCGGTCCTCTTCATCACCCACGACATGGGCGTGGTTGCGGAAATCTCCGACCGCACCGTGGTCATGTATCGCGGCGATGCGGTGGAGACGGGGACGACGCAGGAGATTTTTGCGGGCGCCAAGCATCCTTATACGCGGGCGCTCCTTTCTGCCGTGCCGCAGCTTGGTTCGATGACAGGTCTCGATCGGCCACTGCGCTTCCCGCAGGTCGACATGGCGAGCGGCGAGATCCAGCCTGTCAAGCCGACGGCAGATACGGTGAAGCGCGATGCGGCTCCGATCCTGAAAGTCGACAACCTGGTGACGCGCTTCGACATCAAGAAGGGTTTCCTGCGCAAGACAGTCGGCCGAACTCATGCCGTCGAGGGCGTTTCCCTGCAAGTGCGGCAGGGTGAGACGTTGTCGCTGGTGGGTGAGTCCGGCTGCGGCAAGTCCACGACGGGCCGCTCGATCATCCGGCTGACGGATGCAAAGTCCGGCACGATCGAGATCGACGGCAAGAACGTGCTGGGCGCAGGCAAGTCGCAACTGGCGGACATCCGCCGGGAGGCACAGATGATCTTTCAGGATCCGTTCGAAAGCCTCAATCCGCGTATCCGTGTTGGTGATGCGATTGCAGAGCCTATCGTCACGCATGGGCTTGCCAATGCCACCGAGGCGAAGGAGCGGGTGGGCGAGTTGCTCGAACGCGTCGGGCTTTCAGCCTCGATGGCGGACCGTTTCCCGCATGAATTCTCCGGTGGCCAGCGCCAGCGCGTCTGCATCGCCCGCGCACTTGCCCTCGAACCCAAGCTGATCATCGCCGACGAATCCGTTTCGGCTCTCGATGTGTCGGTCAAGGCGCAGGTCATCAACCTGATGCTCGACCTGCAGGAGAAATACGGCCTCGGCTATCTCTTCATCAGCCACGACATGGCAGTGGTGGAACGGATCAGCCATCGCGTCGCGGTTATGTATCTCGGCGAGATCGTCGAAATCGGCCCACGGCAAGCCGTCTTCGAAAATCCGCAGCACGATTACACGAAGCGCCTGATGGCAGCCGTACCGATCGCCGACCCCGCTCGCCGGCAGACGCGACGGATCTCGAACGACGAAATCAGGAGCCCGTTCCGCGCGGCCGACTACGTGCCGCCGCAGCGCCGCTACCTGGAAGCGGGCGACGGCCATCTCTTCCTGGTTGCATAATAGAAGCGCATTCGGTGACGCGCCTGAAAGATCAGGCGGGAATCTCGACCTCGACATCGGTTGGAGCGGCGGCTTCACCTTTGCCGCCTTTTCCCGGAAATTTCTACCGGCCGTTCTGTGCTGGTGGGTTTTCGCGCAGGGTTTTCGCGTGTTGCCTCAGCCTCGCCAGGCTGGTTGTCGAGGGTGGCAAGACGGAGTCGGGCCTTCATCACCAGGGATGCTTACCCGCCCATAATGCTCTTATTGGTTGTTCACTGCGTCGCGTTGCGCCTCAGCACAGTTTGCCTGCGGGTGAAGCTGACGAAAATCAAGAAAAACTTTCCAGATATTTGAATGGCTTAAGGGCTGGAGAGGCCAAAATGCCCCCTCGTCGCTGTCAAGTGCAGTTGACAGCGATCAAATCCGACGTTCAATATATTTGTTATGGATACAGTATATTCAAATAGAATACAAGAGGAAGAGGGCGGCGTCAGACCTCTGTCCACGGTTCTCAAGACGATGGCCGTGCTGGACGCGCTTGCCGCAAGCCCGCGAGGAATGAAGCTGCCGGAGGTTGCTGCGGCCATGGAACTGTCGCGGCCGACGGCCTACCAGCGCCTCCTGACGCTCATCGAGGCCGGCTGGGTCGAGCAGGATCGGGAGATGCGCTACCGGCTCTCCATGCATGCCTGCCGGATTGCTGCTTCGGCCCTGGAGCAGGCCAATCTCGGCACCCGCGTCCAGCCGGTGCTGGAGATGCTGGTTCACCGCGTGAAGGAAACTGCCTCGCTGGCGGTACTCGACCGGGGCCTGCCCTGCATCGTCTCGCGTGTCGAATCCGAAAGCGTGCTGCGGGCGGAGCAGAAGATCGGCACCACGATGTCGCTCGAAGGCTCGGCATCCGGACGCATCCTCACAGCCTTTGCGGATGAGCCGACTCTCGGCCGGTTGCGCGAAAGCGGCGAGCCGCTTGCATCGGGGGAGATTCTCAGCGAGGCGCGCGAGAACGGTTATGCCCTGTCGAGCGGCTACACCCAGAGCGGCGTGACGGCGATCGCGGCGCCGATCTTCGATTTCCAGGGCAGGTGTACGTCGACCATCTCGCTGGTCATGCCCGAAACCCGTTTCGATCTCGAAACCTTCCGGGAGCCGCTCCTCGAAGCGGCGCGCACCATCACGAAAATGCAGCAGGGAGAGCGTTGACGGCGATGACCGTAACTTCTGGACGGGTGGCAGTGCGGCTGCCAAGAGCCAGTCACGAGGTGATGAAAACCTCGCGGCTGGCAGCAATGCAGCCAAGCAGGTTGAGCGGCACGCGGGCCTTCATGAACAAGATGATCCGCGAACGCTGGGATATTTCCAAAATCCGTTTCGATATCGACGGCAATGCCGAAGGCACCGTCATCTATTCCATCAAGGCGCCGTCCCAGGAATTTTCCTTTATCGGCTTTTCCCGTCCGCCGAGCCGCGTTGCCCGCACCGGCCGGATCATCGGCCAGGCCTGGGACATGACGGGAACACTGATCGAAGGGCCGGCCAGCGAAGCAGAAATTGAGACAGCACGGCGCGAGATACCGAAGCTCTATACTGGCCGCGCCACCGCGAAAACCCTGATCTGGTGCCGGTCGAACCGTTCGATGCGCGTCTTCGATCAGACGCTCGAAGCACTTGCCGAAGGTCGCCAGCCTTCCGTCGCCGACCTTTCCAGGGTCTGCTATCTGATGCGCAATACGGGCCTCGACGGCAATGGCACGTTCGGTACGCGCTCCTTCCCCTCTCTCGGATCCCGGCATGCGCTCGGGGGCGTTCTGGAGGCCCAGCTTCTCACGGCCTACCTGATGCGGGAGTTCTCCTGCGATCTCGTCGAGCATCTGGCGGGGAAGAAATCGGAAAAGGCGGTTCTGCTTGATCCGCGGCTCCGCCGTTATATCGGTGTGGGCAATGGCTCGGCGCTGGGATTGATCTTTTTTGTGCACAAGCATCCGCGGTTGATCGATGCCTTCATCCGCGCACGCGAGGAGGCGATCGCCATGGCGCGCGGACTGAAGCTCGAGCCGCCCGATCCGCGCGTGGCGAAGCTCATCGAACTGCTCGGCCAGGCGATTGTCTTCCGTAAGCAGGACCAGATGGTCTACGAGACCTTCGCCTCGAGCGACGAGATCGCCGCCGATCTAGACAACATGGTGGAAGCACTCGAAGAGTTCCGCAGCAGCGGTACGGTACTTGGCCGAAAGGCCGATGTTCCGCTCGATATTCTGGCTTGCGAATTTGAAGCCGAGTCTGTTCCGGAAGCTTACGAGACCTTCCTGTCCTTGCTGATCGAGCTTGTGCCGGAGGAGGCGGATCGTCTGTTGAAAGCGATCCATGCGCCTGATGAACTGAATGTCTCTCCGGCAGAAACCGCAGAAAGCCTCGCTGGTCTCATCCGTAAGGAATATCAGTGGGCTCTGGACATCGATATGTCCGGTCCGGAAGCCTACGGATATGTCTGGTACAAGTCGGAGACCGCCGAGGAGCCGCGTCGCGGGGCACGCGAGGAAGTCCCCGATGCGCTCGATCTCGGCCTCGATGTCTGCGGGGAAATCCAGTCGCTTTGTGCTGATCTCGGCAAGGTCGACGGTCAGCTCAGCATCGCCCGTTTCCTGATGCAGCATCCTGAACACCGTCACATGGTTGCCCGCATACAGAGCCTCAGCGGCCTCGGCTATCACACGCCGCATGCAAACATCAATGCTGAGGAATTCGTGCCGATCGATCTCGTTCGGCTGATGAATGTCGGCTTCCACGGCATCGACAAGACCCGAGACTTCCTGAGTCGCAATCTGCGCGGCGTGCTTTATCACGGGGCGCCCACTCCCGACGATCTGCGCTCCGGCTACACCGGCACCTGGTATTATCCGGCGGAACCTGTTCTATGACCTCCTCGCATTCCAATATTTCGATGCGCGTGATGCCCCGTGAAATGCGGCTGATGTCCGAGCGCATATTCTCGCTCAGCAGCCTGCCCAAGGGCTTCTTCCTCACGGTCGGCGACTTCCCGATGTATTCCCAAAAGCTGGGGCTCGGTGGCTTCGCACTGCTTGAAGAACGTTTCGAGAGCTTCAAGTCCGCCGATCCTGCCCGCATCTCGATCACCTCCGAGGACGGCAATCGCCTCAAGCTCGATGCGGCTGGTGAACACGCGTGGTTCGTCCTTCCGGCGGCAATCGACCTTCTCGGCGAGTTGACGGCTCGCTTCGGTTCGGCGGAGTTGACGGCTGTCAACGTGGCAGACGCCGAGGAACTGGCAACCGCAGCAAGTTTCGGGGGGCGTACCGGTCTTACGATCACCGTTTCCGGCAACGTGCTCAACGCGGCTCCCGCGACTGTCACCGGTGATGTCCGGAAGGATGATCCCCTGCTCTGGGCCCTGCTTGAGGATGGGGTGCTGGTCGAGGCGGATCTCTGGTGGCGCATCTACCACCTGGCCAAACAGGCGCTGGCAACCGACAGCGTCGTTTCCCGACGTCACGCCGGACCGATGATCATCAATGAGGACGGGACGATCATCGGACGCAAGGACAATGACGACGAAACGGATGTCAGCTTCCTGGCATCCAGACTCTCCGAACGTGAAAAGGAAGGCGCTGGATCATGATCATCGACGGTTTGCAATGCGGGCATTTCGATCGCGCCGCCTTTGAAACCCTGCTCGCGGGAACTGTCGGGGGCGTCGTCAACACCTGCGGCTTCTGGGAAGGCGCGATCGAATCCATGGATTCGATCGGCCGCTGGCGCGATCTGGTCCGCGAAAACTCGGATATTGCCGAAATCGCGCTGACGGCGGACGACATCAGCCGGATTTCCGGGGAAGGCAAGCTCGCCATCATCATGGGCTTCCAGAACGCCAACCTCTTCCAGGGCCGCATCCGTTTCGTGGAGATGTTTGCAGAACTCGGCGTGCGCGTCGTTCAGCTCACCTACAACAACCAGAACGAGCTCGGTGGCTCCTGCTACGAGGTGGAAGATTCCGGCCTCGCCCGCTTCGGCAGGGAGGTCATCCGCGAAATGAATGCGGCCGGCATTCTCGTCGACTGCAGCCATGTCGGCGACCGCACGACGCTGGATGCGATCAAGGTTTCCGAAAAGCCGATCGCCGTCACCCATGCCAATGCGCAGTCGTTGTTCTTTCACAAGCGCAACAAATCTGATGACGTCATCAGGGCGCTCAGGGACACCGGCGGAGTGATCGGCTGTGCCGCCTATCGCAACATCACCGGGGATGAATACTGCGCCTCGATCGAGGCCTGGTGCACGATGGTGGCCCGCAAGGTCGACATTGCCGGCATCGATTCCGTCGCGATCGGTACCGACAAGAGCCACAATTTTGCCGCCCCCGATTATGCCTGGATGCGCAAGGGCCGCTGGACCCGCGGCGAGGACTATGGCGCCAGCGCGGCGGGCAAGCCGCTCAAGGCTGCGCCGCCGGAATGGTTCCAGAAGGTCGAGGACATCAAGGTGATCCCGGATGGTCTGCGTGCCGTCGGCTTCTCGGAAGAGGAGGTCGCCAAGATCACCCACAAGAATTGGCTTCGGCTCTACGAAGCCACCTTCAGAAAACCATAAAAAGAGGAGAACTGATCATGCCCGGAATGAAGACTTTTCTCATGCCAGATCGTCGCAGTTTCCTGAAAACTGCCGCCGCCGCCGCCACCGCCTCGCTTGCCGCGCCCTATATCGTTCGCGCCCAGGAGAAGATCCTCTACGTGAATACCTGGGGCGGCCCCTGGGAAGCGGCGGCCAAGGCAAATCTCATCGATCCGTTCACCGCCGAGACCGGTATTCAGGTAAAGACCGTTTCTCCGGTTTCCTTCGCCAAGCTCGCCCAGCAGGTGAAGACGGGCACCTATGAATTCGACGTCACCACGCTCGGTGGCGGCGAACTCGTTCGCGCCAATCAGGCCGGCATTATCGAGGAGCTTGAGGCGCCTTATAAAGGCGGTCTCTTCGAAAACGGCGTCGCTTCGCATGCCTTCGCGACCGTCATCGCCTGGCGTACCGACAAGTATAAGGAAGCGCCGAAGACCTGGGCCGATTTCTGGAATGTCGAGAAATTCCCTGGCGGCCGTTCGCTGCAACGCTATGCAGCTCGCGTCATTCCGATCGCGCTGCTGGCCGATGGTGTCGCAGTGGAGGATCTTTATCCGCTCGATATCGATCGGGCCTTTAAGTCGCTCGACAAGATCAAGGATCATGTCCGCGTCTGGTGGACGGCCGGCGCCCAGTCGACTCAGATTCTCCGTGACGGCGAGATCGATATGATCGGCATCTGGCATGGCCGTTATTTCGAAGCGGAAAAGGCCGGCGCTCCGGTCGCCATGACGTGGAACCAGGGCGAGATCGAACGCGCCTATTGGGTTGTCGCCAAGGATACGCCAAACCTCGATAACGCCAAGAAGTTCGTGGAATTCGCAACGAGCGCCAAGCCGCTCGCCGGTTTTGCGAAGGCCGCCGACTACGGCGCGCTGAACCCGGCGTCCAACGAGTTCGTCAGCGCCGAAGACGCAAAGCGTATGCCGACCTCGCCAGAGAACTACAAGCTCACCTTCGAGCAGGATATGGCGAATTTCGGTGCCGACCCGGCAGAACTCGCCGAACGTTTTGAAGAGTGGGTTGCGAGCTGATCCGCTCTCCCGGATCAATCTGACCTGCTTGAGCGGCATCGCACGATGACTGTGCGCTGCCGTATCGACCCCGCTTGCCATGAGAAGGAACGGCAATGGGCATGAGCCTTTCAAGACTGACGGAAAAGACGAATATCTGGCCCTGGTTGCTGCTTGCACCGCTCGGTATCTACATGCTCGTCTTCTTCGTCGTGCCGCTCGCCGACGTGGCGATCATGAGCTTTACCGAACCGCGTGTTTCGTTCGCCAATTACCAGAAGGTTCTGACGGGCACGCTTTATCAGCGCGTCTTCGTCAACACCTTCGCGACTGCCGCTTTCGTGACGCTTTGCTGCCTTGCGGTCGGTTATCCGTTGGCCTATCTGATGGCGCATTCCAAGCCGCGCACGGCGATGCTCATCCTGCTTCTTGTGACCATGAGCTTCTGGACGAGCTTCCTGGTGCGCACCTATTCGTGGATGGTGCTGCTTGGCAACAACGGCCCGCTAATCGCCTTCCTGCAGATAATCGGCATCGAGCAACCCCCACAGCTTCTCTTCACCCGTTTTTCCTCGACGCTCGCCATGGTGCACATCCTGGCACCCTACATGATCATGAACATCTATTCGGTCATGAAGAAGATCGATCCGGCGCTGATCCGCTCGGCAGAAAGCCTCGGTGCCAAAGGCTGGTCGCTCTTCCGGCATGTCTACCTGCCGCTGACGGCACCTGGGATTGCCAATGGATCGGTGCTGGTCTTCGTTATCTGCCTCGGCTTCTACGTCACGCCGGTGCTGCTCGGCAGCCCGCGCGAACAGATGATCGCCGGCCTGATCGGCCATCAGATCGAGGAATTCCTGGCTTTTGGCCTCGGTTCCGCCATGGCGATGGTGCTGCTCGTCATGACGCTGATCATCCTGACTATCTATCACCGCCGTTTCGGCCTCGACAAACTCTGGGGGTGATCGGTCATGAATACGTTCATGCGTTGGGCAGGCTTCATCGTCGTACTCTTCATTGCAGCACCGTTGGTCATTGTGGTGCCGATGTCCTTATCCAATGCGAGTTCGCTGCAGTTCCCGCCGCCCGGCTACTGGCTCGGCTACTACCGCGCCTATTTCACCGACCCCAATTGGCTCGTGCCCACCTGGAACAGCATTCTCATCGCCACCGCGACGACGATCCTGACCATGGCGCTGGTCGTGCCGGCAACCTTCGCGCTCGTGCGTCATCGCTTTCGCGGCAAAGGTTTCGCCGACCTGATGATGCTGATGCCGATGGCGGTTCCCCATATCGTCATGGCGATCGGGTACTATTCCTATTTCGGGCAGTTGAAGCTGGTCCATACCCATCTCGGCGTCATCCTCGCGCATACCTGCTTGTCTGTGCCGATCGCCTTCCTGGTGCTCTCCGCCAATCTCAAGGGTTTCGACCGCAATCTGGAGCGGGCGGCCCAGAGCCTCGGCGCAAGCCCCACAAGAACCTTTATCCACATCACGCTGCCGATCCTGCGGCCGGGCCTGATCATCAGTTCGCTCTTCGCCTTCATCCAGTCGTTCGACGAGACCGTGGTGGCGATCTTCATTTCCGGCCGCGACGCGGAGACGCTGCCGCGCAAGATGTTCGACAGCATCCGCCAGGAGGCGGACCCGGTGATTGCCGTCATCTCGACGTTGCTCTTCTTCGCCGTGCTGATCGGTATCGCCGCTCCCTATTTCGTCGGCGCGCTCCGCAGCCGCGTGCCCAAGCCGCGCCGATCCGCCGGCGCACACTGATCCCAAGGATTTCTCATGACGAGCTACCTGCAACTCTCCAACATCACCAAGAGCTACGGGCATTTCACGGCGCTCGACAATGTAAGCCTCTCGGTCGACAAGGGAGAATTCGTGACCTTCCTAGGCCCGAGCGGCTCCGGCAAGACGACGACCTTGATGATCATCGCCGGCTTCGAGAAGGCGAGCGGCGGCGCGGTCGAGATCGGCGGGCAGTCGATCTCGCAACTCGCGCCGCATCAACGCAATATCGGCATAGTCTTCCAGAACTACGCGCTTTTCCCACACAAGACGGCCGTTGAGAACGTGTATTTTCCCCTTCAGATGCGTGGTGTCAGCCGTTCTCAGGGCTTGAAGCGGGCGGAAGACATGCTCTCGCTTGTCGGTCTCAAGGGTTTTGGCCATCGCCACCCGAAGGAACTTTCCGGCGGCCAGCAGCAACGCGTAGCGCTTGCCCGCGCGCTGGTCTTCGAGCCCTCGCTGCTCCTGCTCGACGAACCGCTCGGCGCACTCGACAAGAACCTGCGCGAGCAGATGCAGATCGAGATCAAGCGCATCCAACGCAGCCTGGGCGTGACCACCATTTTCGTTACTCACGATCAGTCGGAAGCCATGTCCATGTCCGACCGCATCGTGGTTTTCGAGAAGGGGCGGATCGAGCAGGCGGCGGCACCCCTCGATATCTATCATCGCCCGCGCACCGCATTCGTCGCCACCTTCATCGGCGAGAGCAACCTCATTCCGGCAACCATCACCAATGCGATGACGAAGACGGCGGACAATCCGACGCTCGGGCCCTTTGACTATGCGGGCGGCGAAGCTCTCTCCGACGGTCAGAACGTGACGCTGCTCATTCGGCCGGAGCATATCAAGCTTTCACGCAATCCGATCGAGGGGCGCAAGAATGTGCGCATGAAGGTCGAAACCATCGTCAACTACGGTGACAACGCGCTCGTCATCGGCCGAGCAGGAGAACTCTCCATGCGGGTGCGCGTGCTTGGCGCGGACGTGGTGATCATCAAGGAAGGCGAGGAATGCTGCATCAGCTGGACGCCTGAAGCTGTCTTCGTCATCACCAAATAGGTAGCCACCATGAGCTCGGACTTTTCGTCGATCATCCGGCGTTTCGGCGTCGGCCAGCGCGGCAGCCTCGCCGTCGTCCATCAAGGTACGGGTTATTTTGCCTGCACGCCTCAGGCACCCTATGACGGTTCGCTGAGCATTGCAGAGCAGACGCGGCAGCTTCTCGCCAAGGCAGAAGGCCGGCTGGCGGAAATCGGCAGCGCCAAGGAGGGCCTCATCTTCTGCGCGATCATGCTGGCGGACATGGATGATTATGCCGCTATGAACGAGGTCTGGGACGATTGGGTCTCCGGCATCGCGCCGCCGGCGCGCGCCTGTTTCGAGGCGCGATTGGCGAGCCCGGACCTGAAGGTCGAGATGATCATGGTTTCCGCGGCGAACGCGGCCTGATCAGATGATTGCGGCTTCGATGAGAAACGGTCCTCTACGGCCGAGCGCGGCGGTATAGAGCTTTACGAATTCCTCGACAGTTGTGGCACGGTCGGCTTCAACGCCGAGGCCCTTGGCAAGCGAGCACCAGTCGAGTTTCGGCTGGTCGAGGTCGAGCATCTTGCGGGCATTCACGCCATAGGAATTCACGCCGACATTGATCATCTCGCCCTGCAGGATGCGATAGGCGTTGTTCGCAAAGACGATCGTCACGATGTCGAGTTGCTCGCGTGCCTGGGTCCACAGGCCCTGAACCGTGTACATGCCGCTGCCGTCAGCCTGCATCGCCACAACCTTGCGGTCCGGCGCGCCGATCGCAGCACCTGCCGCAAGCGGGATGCCGATGCCGATCGAACCGCCGGTGATGGGCAGGTGGTCGTGCGGGTGAAGGCCGGGTGCGAGTGCTGTATGCTGGCCGATCGAGGTCAGTGCCTCGTCAATGACGATGGCATTTTCCGGCAGGTGGCGAGCAATCGCCAGGCTGACGGCATCCGGCGTTAGAGCACCGTTTGGCACCTGTATCTCGTTCTGACGGAAAGCGTTGCGGGCGAAGTCCGCATTCGGCCTGATGCCGAGCCCATCCGCCAGTTGCTCCAGCGCATCGGCGAGATCGTGCTCATGCTCGGCGAGCTGGATCACCCGGCAGTCCGGTGGCAACGTCGTGCTCGGCTTGCCGGGATAGGCGAAGAAGGTAACGGGGCGAGGCCCGCCGATGCAGATCGCCACCTCGAATTCCTTCAACGCCTCGATCGCTAGCTCGATATTGTAAGGAGCGGGCCGCACCAAAACGCGCCCCGCACCGCGTGCGCTTCTGGCCGACGTTGTCGAGAAAAGAGCCGCGCCTGTTGCCGCTGCAATCCGACCGGCGGTTTCGACCGGCTTTTCGCGCAGGGCGCGGCCCGAAAGGATGATGACGGCGCGTTTGCCGCTGCGAAGCGCCGTGACGGAAGCCTTCAACGCTTCCGGTTCGATTGCCGGAGGCTCGGGGATGGCAACGGGAGAAAGCGTTTCCGGCGAAACCTCGCCCCAGGCGGCATCGGCCGGCAGGATCATCGTCGAGACGCCGCGGCGGGTGATCGACGCGGCAAAGCCCTCTTCGGTGCAACGGCGTATATCGTGAGCTCCGCCGGCACGTCCGACCCAATGGGACATCGGACGTGCCAGACTTTCGATATCACTCGTCAGCGGCGCATCATATTGCAGGTGATAGGATGCATGATCGCCGACGACGTTGAGAATGGGCGTGCGAGCGCGACGTGCGTTGTGGAGGTTGGCAAGACCGTTGGCGAGGCCGGGTCCCAGATGCAGGAGTGTCGCAGCAGGCTTGTCCGCCATGCGAGCGTAGCCATCGGCAGCTCCCGTCACAACGCCTTCCGAAAGACCGAGGACGCAGCGCATGGCGGGCTTGCGGTCGAGCGCCGCGACGAAATGCATCTCCGATGTACCAGGATTGGCGAAACAGACGTCGATGCCGTTTACCAGCAGGACATCACAAAGCATATCGGCGCCGTTCATGCAGTTCCCTCTTTTTCGTCTATACCGGCATCCGCTCGCACGGACGCAGCTCAGGCTGCCACTGGAGTGGTCGCATCCGAAAATGCGGCTTCGATCGAAGCTTCGAGAATGTTGAGCCCGTCTTCAAGAACATCCCATTCGATCGTCAGCGGCGGCAGCAAACGGATCACGTTAAGACGCGTTCCGCAAGACAGCAGAATGAGGCCGCGGGCTTCCGCTTCCGCAACAATACGGTTGGTGATCGCCGGGCTGGCCGCCTTGGACTCGCGGTCCTCAACCAGTTCGAATGCCACCATGGCGCCGAGTCCGCGGACTTCGCCGATGCGTTCCATGCCCTGGCGCGATGCGATCGACGTCAACCGCTCCGTGATCCTGCGCCCGACTTCCGCCGCACGCTCGCACAGTTTCTCGCTCTCGATGACGTCAAGCACGGCATTGGCGGCTGCGACGCTCAGCGGATTGCCGGCATAGGTGCCGCCAAGACCGCCGGGATGCGCCGCATTCATGATCTCGGCCTTTCCGGTGACGGCGGAAAGCGGGAAACCGCCGGCTAACCCCTTCGCCATGGTGACGAGGTCCGGCTTGACGCCGGCATGCTCGAATCCGAACATTTTTCCCGTGCGGGCCATTCCCGCCTGCACCTCGTCGGCGATCAGCACGATCGCGTATCTATCGGCGATCTCGCGGAGCCGGATGAGGAATTCCTTCGGCGCGATGTTGAAGCCGCCTTCGCCCTGCACCGGCTCGACGATGAACGCCGCGATTCGTTCCGGATCGACGTCTGCGGCGAACAGGCGTTCCAGACCGGCGATCGCATCTTCGGTCGAGAAGCCGAGATAGGGGTTGGGGAAGGGGGCGTGATAGATATCGGCCGGGAAGGGACCGAAATTCTTCTTGTAGGGCATGACCTTGCCGGTCAGCGCCATGCCGAGCATGGTGCGGCCATGGAAGGCGCCCGAGAACGCGATGATGCCGGCACGGCCGGTATAGGCGCGGGCGACCTTCACGGCATTCTCCACCGCTTCGGCGCCGGTCGTGACCAGCATGGTGCGGTTTTCGGCACCCGTCGGCGCGATCGCGTTCAGCCGCTCTGCGAGCCGGACATAACCTTCGTAGGGCGCGACGTGGAAGCAGGTGTGGGTGAAGCGTTCGGCCTGTTCGGCGACGGCGCGCATAATGGTCGGGTGACGGTGACCCGTATTGTTGACGGCGATGCCGGCCGCGAAATCGATGAAGCGCCTGCCGTCCACATCCCAAAGTTCGGCGTTCAGTGCCTTCTTCGCGAAGATGGCGCGGGTGCCAACGCCACCTGCCACGGCAGCTTTCTGGCGCGAATGCAGATCTGATGAAACGGTCATCGCAGTGTCCCCTGATGTCGATGATCAAGGTATATCTTTGCTCAATAT
This sequence comes from Neorhizobium petrolearium, assembly GCF_029854435.1. Classification (NCBI taxonomy): domain Bacteria; kingdom Pseudomonadati; phylum Pseudomonadota; class Alphaproteobacteria; order Hyphomicrobiales; family Rhizobiaceae; genus Neorhizobium; species Neorhizobium petrolearium. Next base: position 156,597 of record NZ_CP123001.1, read on the forward strand.
TTTGAGCAATAGGGCAGCCCTAGGAATTACAGATAAGGTGGAGAGCAGGCGGAGATGACGATCGTGCGGCGATCGGAAAGGTTCCGGAAGCGATGCGGCACGCGGCTGTCGAAGAGATAGGCCTCGCCAGTCTTGAGCACGCGCACCTCATCGCCGACGGTGACCTCCAATTCGCCCTCGACCACATACCCTCCTTCGGACGAAGCATGCTGCAGCAGCGTGTCGCCGGTATCCGCGTTCGGTTCATAGACTTCGTGGAGAATCTGGAGGTTATGTGTCCGTGCATCGCCGATCTGGCGAAAAACGAGTGTTCCGTCATCGCTGCCGGAAATCGGCGAGGCGGCGATTTTCGAGGTCAGATCAACGAGTTCATGCGCCGAGAAGAACGGGCCTTTCGGAGGGCTGCGCTCCGGTTCGAAAAAATCACCCATGCCGACGCCGAGGCCGTTCAGGATCTTGCGCAATGTCGCAACAGAGGGGCTGACCTTGTTGGTCTCCACGTTCGATATCTGAGCATGAGGCACACCGGCTCGCTCTGCGAGCTGACGCTGGGATAGGCCGGCTGCCAGCCGCATGGCGTTGAGCCGCGCCCCGATATCGAATATTTGGTCCATCGGCATGATCCAGATTTTATAGCGGCGGTTATGCCAAGGATGGCCCGAAGGATCAACTGGATCATATTTTGAGCGATCACGCGCCGCAAAAGATCGCGTCCGGCTTCGGACCGCCTCGTGAGCGGCCTTAACATCTAATCGTTATTAATGGTTGGGGCACGTTGACTCCCCGCAGGGCCGGTCTCTATTCAGATCGCCACAAGCTTGGCGCACCGAGGGAGAGATGATGCGGGTTATCCAGGCGATCGATGAGCTGCGCGATAGTTTGCGTCTGCAGGCAAAGCCGGGAAAGCGGGTCGGATTTGTTCCCACCATGGGCTATCTGCACGCCGGCCATATGGAACTCGTCTCGCGAGCCCGCGCGGAAAACGACATTGTCGTAACCTCGATCTTCGTAAATCCATTGCAGTTCGGCGCCAATGAGGATCTGAGCCGGTATCCACGCGATCTGCCGCGCGACAGCAGCATGCTGGAGGCTGCCGGTGTCGATATCTTGTTCGCCCCGGGCGGTGAGGACATGTACCCCCGTCCCATGCTCACCGTCGTCGACGTGCCTGATCTCGGGCGCGAACTGGAAGGCGCGGTGCGGCCGGGTCATTTTGCCGGTGTCGCCACGGTGGTCTGCAAACTCTTCAATATCGTCCAGCCGCAGACGGTCTATTTCGGTGAAAAGGACTATCAGCAGGTCGTCATCATCAAGCGAATGGTCGAAGACCTGGCGCTTCCGGTTCGGGTCATTGCCGTTCCAACTGTACGGGATACGGACGGGCTGGCTCTTTCCTCGCGCAATGTCTATCTTTCCGAGGTGGAGCGGCGCGCCGCAACGATCGTGCCGCGTACCCTCGACGAAGCGGAACGACTTGTGCGGTCGGGCCAGACCGATCCGGTCAGGCTTGAGGAAATGCTGCGCGAATTCATTGGCCGGGAACCCTTGGCAAATGCGGAGGTCGTTGCAGTGAGAGATGCTTCGACCTTGCAGCCTGTCGCATTGATTGACGAGCCGGTCGTTGTCGCGCTGTTCGTCCGCATCGGCTCCACACGGCTTCTTGACAACAGGGTCATTGGCCGCCGAGGCGTGCAATGAAAGAGAGATTTCGATGAGTGTCCCGGCAAAACAAGGGCGCATTACGCCGAAGCGTATCCGTTCAATGAAAGACGGGCAGCCGATCGTCTGCCTGACCGCGTATACGACACCGATGGCACGTCTGCTGGATGCGCATTGCGATCTGCTGCTCGTCGGGGATTCGCTCGGCATGGTCCTCTACGGCATGGAGACGACCGTTTCGGTGACGCTCGATATGATGATTGCCCACGGACGGGCAGTCATGCGGGGCGTTAAAAATGCGTGCGTCGTCGTCGACATGCCTTTCGGCTCCTATCAGGAGTCCAGGGAGGTCGCTTTCCGGAATGCCGTCCGCCTTCTTCAGGAAACAGGATGCGATGCGGTGAAGCTCGAAGGCGGGGAGGAGATGGCTGAGACGATTGCCTTTCTGACGACGCGGGGCGTTCCCGTGCTCGGTCATATCGGCCTGATGCCCCAGCAGGTTCACACGGCCGGTGGTTATCGTTCGGTCGGCCATTCGGATGAGGAGTCCGCAAAGCTTCGGCGTGACGCAAGCGCCATCGGCAGCTCCGGGGCATTCGCAGTTGTCATCGAAGGAACGGTCGAAACTCTTGCCCGGGAGCTGACGGCACAGGTCGAGGTTCCCACCATCGGCATCGGCGCATCCTCGGCATGCGATGGGCAGATTCTGGTCTCCGATGACATGCTGGGCCTCTTCAACGACTTCACGCCCCGCTTCGTGAAGCGGTATGACGAACTGGGTCAGCGGGTTCGCAAGGCAGCCGAGGATTATGCGCGCGAAGTTCGCGCACGCCAGTTCCCGGGGCCCGAACATACGTTCAAGCGCCGATCGTGAGTTCGGGATTTTGTCCGGGATGGCAAACACCCATTGCACGATGACACTCTGCTTCGGCTACCAGGTCGAGGTGAAACGTGCTATTTTAGGGAATGTCGATAGATAGGCTCAACTGGGTCGATGATGCCGGACAGTCCGCCGTTAGCGCCCGCTTCACGCGGCGTGCAGCGTTGGCAATGGGTCTCTGTCTGTGCTGCGTGCCGATGCGTGGCTTTGCGGCCGCGTCTCTTTCGCTGAAAGATGTCGGGAACGGCCTCTTCATTCGTGAGGCGCCGCACGAGGAAGCGACACGGGCCAATAGCGGAGGCATTGCCAATATAGGTTTCATCATCGGACGCGATAGCGTGCTCGTGATCGATCCCGGAGGCAGTCTGGCAGATGGGCAATGGCTCCTTTCAGAAATCAGGAACCGGACCAGCAAACCGATCCGGCATGTCGTAATGACCCACGTCCATCCCGATCATTGCCTTGGTGCTGCGGCCTTTGCTGAAGAGCGGCCGGATTTCGTCGGTCATCACGCTTTGAGGTCCGCGCTCGATGCGCGGGGAAGCTATTATCGCCAGCGTCTTGTCGAGATCGTCGGGCCGGAGAACGTAGGCGGCATCGTATATCCCACACGGGAGATAGAAGATGTCGCCGAGGTCGATCTCGGTGACCGCATTATCCGGTTTACCGCGCACGGCACCGCGCACACCGATTGCGACCTGTCGATGTTCGACACCTCGACGGGGACGCTGTTTCCCGCGGATCTGCTTTTTGTCGATCGCGTTCCCTCGCTGGATGGAAGCCTGCCCGGATGGCTGATCGAAGCCGAGCGGCTCAAGGGCGTTGGTGCTGCCCGCGCAGTGCCGGGGCATGGGCCGGCGATGGTGGACTTCGGACCGGCCGTGGCAAAACAGGTGCGCTATCTCACGGCTCTCCGCGATGAAACACGCAAGGCGATAGCGCAGGGCATTGCGATAGACGAGGCCAGCCGAACGGTGGCTGCGGGAGTGGGCGAAGGCTGGGTGTTGTTCGACGACTATAATGGCCGCAACGTCATTCAAGCTTACAAGGAGCTTGAATGGGAGTAGGCTTCGGATCGAAGCAGGGAGGAGAATATGATGCACATATTGCGACCGGCCTTTGCGGCCGCTTTGATTACGGCGATCTGCGCCGGGCCGGCTCCCGCCGCAGATTCCTCTCAGGCTGATGCCAAGCGAGAGGAGCGCTGGCAACTGATTGCCGACTATCTCTTCGATGATCGGGAAGTTCTTCCAACCGATTCCTTGATCAAGATCGATGCGCCAAAGCGTGCGCAGGATGCTGCGCTCGTTCCGATCACTCTGACGATGCCCGAAAAGGACAGGATCAAATCGGTCTATCTTGTGATCGATGACAACCCTGCGCCGCTTGCCGCTCACGTCACCTTCGGGCCGGCCGCAGATCCTGGCTCGCTGCAGCTGCGTGTCCGGGTCGACACCTACACCAACGTTCACGCTGTTGCCGAGACGAAAGAGGGAAAGCTGTTTTCAGCTGTCGCCTTCGTGAAGGCCTCCGGCGGCTGTTCGGCGCCCTCCGGACCGAGTGACGCGGAAGCGATGAAGGGAATGGGTGAAATGAGAATGAAGTTCGCGGAGAGCATGCAGGACGGACAACCTGCCGAGGCAACGCTGATGATCCGCCATCCGAATTTCACCGGAATGCAGATGAACCAACTCACCCGGCTTTACACGCCGTCGCGTTACATCGACAAGGTGACCGTCTCCTATGGCGACCAGACTGTCCTGGAAGTATCTGGCGACATCTCCCTGTCCACAAATCCCGTAATCGGCTTCAATTTCGTGCCGGGTGGCAACGAGCTGATGAAGGTGGTCGCATCCGACACCAAAGGAGAGCGCTGGGAGCAGAGTTTCAAAGTGCCTCCGGTCACGAATTGAGGTGTGGGCATGTCCGACCTGATTGGAGCCTTGGTGAGGGTTGCCGCTTCACTTGCGATTGCGTTGTTGATGACCGCGGCGGGCACGCAACTGTCCCGGGCCGAAGTGCCGGAGCCGGAAGGCTTGTGGACCGGGCCGATGCGAGGGGAGACACCGAAGACGCTCACGGGTGCCGTCGTCATCGATCTGGCAGACCTTGAGGCGCTCATGCCGAAGAACCCGGTGCTTCTCGATGTCGGCCCCGCCGAAAAGAAGCCGGAGGATTTTCCCCGGGACCGGCTTTGGCTGCCGACCCATCGCTCCATCCCGGGCGCCGCGTGGTTTCCGGGCGCCGGAGCAGCATCTTTTGAGGCGGCGCAGGAAGAAACTTTCTTTCGTCGCGTGGAAGAACTGACTGAAGGCGACAGTTCAAAGCCCATCGTCACCTTTTGCCTTCCCGGCTGCTGGGGGAGCTGGAACGCCGGCAAGCGGCTGGTGATGAAGGGCTATACCGGCGTTCATTGGTTCCCAGGCGGCATCAACAGTTGGCAGGAGGCCCACGAGGCGGTTGAAATCAAGCCAGATAGGGCTTGGGAGTCGGAGCCGGCAAAATAGTCGTGGGGATGAACAGCTCTCTGATCTTCGCCAGGTAGTGGTCTTCGCAGGTCGACCACCGCAGCTTCGCGAGAAGCTTGGTATCGGCGCCGGCGGGATAACGAATACGCTTCCCGTCCTCCGTTGCAGCCGTCCAGGTGGCCTCCGCGACTTCAGCCTCGGTGCAGTACGGTGTCGGATAGTTCGCCATCTTCTCGAAGAAGGCCTGGACGAACCCTTCATAGTCCTTAGGAAAAACCCCTTGCATCCTCGTTCCAGTATTCGCGCCAAAGCTGGTGGTCGGCGCCAGGCCGGGCTCGACGAGCCGGGCCTTGATGTCGAACAGGCTCAGCTCGTAGGAGAGCGACTCGGTAAAGCCTTCGATAGCGCATTTGCTGGCGGCATAGACCGCCGACAGCGGCATGACGCCGATGGTAACGCTGGAGGTGACGTTGACGATGATACCGCGGCCTTGCTTGCGCATCTGCGGAATGATCGCGCGGCAACAGGCCATCACGCCGAACGTGTTGGTCTCGAACAGCTCTCGGATCGTTGCCTCGGGCGTCGCCTCTACCGCGGAGGCCAAGCCGATCCCGGCGTTGTTCACCCAGACGTCGATGCCGCCGAAGGCAGCCACACCGTCGGCGATTGCACCGGCGATGCTGTCGGCGTCGGTCACGTCGAGCGGAAGCACTTTCAGCCGATCCGACTGCACCTTAAAGACGCTCGGATCCGGGCGCCGCATGGTCGCGAGGACGTTCCAACCGCGATCGAGGAAAAGCTCGGCGATGGCTTTGCCGTAGCCAGATGATGTTCCGGTGATGAGGATTGTTTTGGTCATTGGTTTCTCCGCTTCTGTCAGAGCGGAGAATAGACATTTGCTTAGGACGATCTATAATTATCTGTCTTTATTTTATTATGGATCGTCCAGAATGGACCCTTTCAGCGACATCATCGCCTTGCTGCGCCCTCATGCAGTGTTCTCGAAGCCGATAACCGGCCGCGGAAAGTGGGGCGTGAGCTATTCGGCCTATGCGGCGCCGGGGTTCGCCATCGTGCTCAAGGGGCGATGCTGGCTGTCCATCGAGGGCGCAGACCCGGTGCCGCAGGAGCGGGGCGACTTCGTGCTCTTGCCTGCCTCGCCAGCATTTTCGCTTCTCAGCGAGCCGGGTGCGGCATGCGTGCCGGGCATTCCATCGTTCAGCAGCATCCGGCATGGAGATCCGGAGGGGGAGCCGGACTTCGAGATGCTCGGCGGCTCATTCCAGCTCGAGCCCGTCAATGCCCCGCTGCTGCTGGCCCTGTTGCCCGGTATGATTCACATAAGGGCGGAAGACGGAGATACCTCCCGTCTGGCTCGCATCATTGATCTCATCATGGACGAGTGCGCCAACGACAGGCCGGGGCGCGAAATGATGCTTCAACGCCTCCTGGAGGTCATGCTGGTCGAATGCCTGCGCTGGCCCAGCATCGCTCCGGGAGCACTGCCTGCCGGCTTGCTGGCGGGGATGCAGGATCCGGCCCTTGCGTCGGTCCTGCGTGCAATGCATACCAATGTGCGCGCCGGATGGACGGTGGCGGAGCTTGCAAAACTCGCGGGCATGTCGCGATCGGCATTCTCGGCCCGTTTCTCCGAAACCCTCGGCTGTGCCCCTATGGAATACCTTTCCCGTTGGCGCATGACGCTGGCTCAGGATGCCCTAAGCCGCGGCGGCAAGCCTCTCGAGCGCCTTGCGGAAGAGATCGGCTACGAGTCCGCCAGCGCGTTCAGCACAGCGTTTCGTCGGCGTCTGGGGTGCTCGCCCGGCATGTTCGCCCGCTCGCGGCGGGCCGGGAACGGGCACTAACGACGCGGCAGAGGGTCGAAGCCATTGCCGCTTGGAGCCGCCGTTGCCATCCAGTGCATCTGCGGAGGGTCACGAGGCGAAGCTCAGCCTGTGCCGAGCACTTTTGCCAAATACTTGTCGAGCGTGATCGGATAGCCGCGCACCCTCACGCCGGTAGCGTTGTATATCGCGTTCGCGATCGCAGCCGCGGCACCGGGATTTCGAGTTCGCCGATGCCCCTGGCCTTCAGCACAGCCGCTGCCCGGCTGCCGTTTATTGCAGGGCTGGTCAGCAGTCAGGTCCGTGTTTCGCGCAAGCGCACCGATCCTCGACTCATCTCCCGGCGTCCTCTCGATCGTATTGAGCCGATGCGGTTTTAGTTGACGAGATGGGCGGACGCCTCAATCTGGCCTAACGGGCGGATTAGCCGGCTATACGACAGCAAACGGTTTCCCTGGGATGGAGCCACAATTAAATGTCCGACTTGTTGACAAAGGTAAATTGCCTTCAGCACGGACGTATGGTTTAGGAAAACGTGATGATCGTTAACAATCTTCAAAGGCTAGAGGCGGAAGCCATCCACATCTTGCGGGAGGTGGTTGCGACGTCCGCCAAGCCGGTCATGTTGTATTCGATCGGCAAGGATTCTTCGGTTATGCTTCACCTTGCGCGGAAGGCATTCCATCCAGCCAGACCTCCTTTTCCTCTGTTGCACATCGATACCATGTGGAAATTCAGAGCGATGATCGAATTTCGTGATCAGGTTGCTCGAGAATACGGGATTGAACTTCTTATCCACACCAGCCAGGAGGGGCTGCAGCAAAACATAACTCCGTTTACCCATGGCTCAAGCGCTTATACGTACAGTATGAAAACTCTTCCTTTGCGGCAGGCGTTGGACAAATACGGATTCGATGCCGCTTTCGGCGGAGGGCGGCGTGACGAAGAGAAGTCTCGCGCCAAGGAAAGGATCTTTTCGGTCCGTAATTTCCAGCACGCCTGGGATCCGAAAAACCAGCGCCCGGAAATGTGGAAAACCTACAATACTCGGATTGCCCAGAATGAATCATTCCGGGTCTTTCCATTGTCGAATTGGACCGAGCTGGATATTTGGCAGTACATTCTCAAGGAGCGCATTCCAGTTGTCCCACTGTACTTCGCTGCAAAAAGGCCAGTGGTGAATCGTGATGGCACGTTGATCATGGTCGATGACGACAGGATGCCGATACTGGCTGGTGAACGGATCGAGGAAAGGGTGGTCCGTTTCCGCACTCTTGGTTGCTATCCACTGACCGCTGCAATTGAAGCAGAGGCTTCGACTGTGGAGGAAATTATCCTTGAAATGTTGACAACCCGAACGTCGGAGCGGGAGGGCCGCCTTATTGATAAGGATGAAACCGGATCCATGGAGCGAAAAAAACGTCAAGGATATTTCTGATGGTCGATAATATGCCGAGTGAGCAATTACCGAACCTCTCCCGAATTCTTCATGAGCAAGAGAACAAGTCGCTGCTGCGTTTCCTCACTTGCGGCTCTGTAGACGATGGAAAGTCAACCCTTATTGGAAGATTGCTTTACGATACGAAACTGATTTTCGACGATCACTTGGCAGCGCTGCGACGCGACTCTGCCAGACATGGGACGACATCCAGCGATGACATCGACTTTGCGCTTCTATTGGACGGATTGGAAGCCGAACGGGAGCAGGGCATTACCATTGATGTGGCATATCGTTTCTTTGCTACCGAAAGGCGGAAATTCATCGTCGCTGATACGCCGGGTCATGAAGAATACACGCGCAATATGGCGACGGGAGCCTCGACTGCAGATTTAGCGGTCATGCTTGTCGACATCCGCAAGGGTATTCTACCCCAGACAAGGCGGCATTCCTGTATCGCGTCACTTCTGCGGGTTCCGCATATCGTTTTAGCTGTCAATAAGATCGACCTTGTTTCTTTCGATCAAGAAAAATTCGAGGACATCGTCGCTGAATACAGGCGATTTGCGTCGGACCTTGGCTTTACCTCAATCTGCCCTATTCCAGTTTCGGCCCGTTTTGGCGACAACGTGATCGAAAAGTCGACCAATACTCCTTGGTACGAGGGCCCGACTTTACTTCAGCATCTGGAGACCGTCCCGGCGACATCGGTTGATGCATCCAAACCATTCCGTTTCCCAATCCAATTGGTCTCCCGCCCAAACTCAGATTTCCGAGGATTTTCTGGGCAGGTCGCGGCAGGACGTATCGGAGTAGGTGACCCAGTCGTAGTTGCCAAGTCGGGGCGGATGTCAAAAGTTATGAAGATCAGCACTTACGATGGCTTCCTGCCCCAAGCCGTGGAAGGGCAGGCGATTACTTTGCTTCTCGAAGATGAACTGGATTTATCCAGAGGGGACATGCTGGTCGCGCCGAAGGGACGCCCCCATGTGTCGGATCAGTTTCAAGCCAATATAATTTGGTTCGACAAAGAGCCGATGTTTCCGGGTCGAAGCTACATCTTGAAAACAGAAACAGACAGCGTCGACGCGACGATCACCAGCCTAAGATATCAGATCGATGTTGCAGACTTGGGTCATGTTGCGAGCAAAACTTTGCGCATGAATGAGATCGGCACCTGCAATGTCGCAACGCAGGCGCCGATTGTTTTTGACAGTTACGGCGATAATCGTCTTGTTGGAAATTTTATTTTGATTGATCGTCTGACCAACCGAACTGTTGGTGCGGGAATGATCAATTTTCCTCTCCGCCGCGCGGATAATCTTCATTGGCAGACTCTGGAAGTTACCGCGCAAGCCCGCGCGAATTTGTTGCGCCAGCGCCCCGCCATCGTTTGGTTCACGGGATTTTCAGGCTCAGGCAAATCAACTATCGCCAATAATCTGGAGAAATTGCTCCATGCCAAGGGCAGGCACACATGTCTGCTAGACGGGGACAATGTGAGGCATGGCCTCTGCCGTGATCTGGGTTTCACGGACGAGGATCGTGTTGAGAACATTCGGCGTGTTGCGGAAGTCGCGAAACTTATGGCGGATGCTGGCCTGATCGTGTTGGTAGCGTTCATATCCCCGTTTCGTTCCGAGAGGCAGATGGCGCGCGACTTAATGGGCAGTCACGATTTCATTGAGGTCTTCATCGACACACCGATTGAGGAGTGTGCTCGGCGTGATCCTAAGGGTCTTTATGCCAAGGCAAGAGCCGGGATGCTCCTGAACTTCACGGGCATAGATTCCAGCTACGAAGCCCCTGAAAAGCCAGATATGCACTTGCAGACGGTGGGAAGCAGTCCGCAGGAGCTTGCCATCGCGATTGAGGAGTTTCTTGAGCGTCAAGGTCGTGACCTGGATGAGACCTGAACATCGTGAATCAGAGTAGCCGCAGAATGCGTTCCATTTAACGGCAGAGGACCGAATTTATGAGAGTGCCACGGAATTTCATCGAGAGCCTTCTGTCGAATCGAGGTCTTCCCATGATTCACATCCACACACCGAAGTGCGGCGGAAGCTTCGTGAACAGCGCGTTTGGTGAACGCTTCAAGCAATGCCCTACGCTACGATGGAGTGAAGCAAAGGGACACAAGACCTTTCTTGAATACCGGGACATTTTTGAGAAGCGTGGTGATAGCCTTACCAAGTACGTCCTATTCACAGTCATCCGAAATCCATGGGATTGGCACCTTTCCTGGTTTAACTACGTATCGAAGGATGCTGGTGGAAGAAATTCCGGCATGCTGTTGGAACATGAGCAGATAAAAGCCCTGAGTTTCTCCGGTTATATCAAATGGCTTGAAGATATGGACCAACCGAGGTCGCTTCACGATTATGCACGAAGGCAAGTGAGTGACTGGATTATTGATGAGAATGGAAAAATTGCTGTCCATGAAGTATTGAGGCAGGAGAGGCTCGAGGAAGATCTTCGGTCACTTAAGGAAAAGTACGGGCTTCGGATAACCGTACCCTATGGCCAACGAATAAATTCCTCACGGAGCGAGCGCGGCTACAGATGGTCCTATTCTGACGAAGATGCGGAAATAATTGCGCGGCGGCATCAGCGTGACATTGCCCTATTTGGCTATCGCTTCGAATAGGTTCGTTGGATTGATGTTGATCGCGGGCAGGTGTCATACGGCAGTGTGCTGAAGATCACCGAGCCTGGGCACATCTCACAGCGGCTGCAGCGAATGACCAATCCCATCGAAATGGGGCAGGAGGTCCGACGCGCCTCATGTGATCCGAGCCGGACTTCCCGGCCGCAGGGAGGGGTATTTGGGGGGCTTTCCCGCGGCAACGGCACTATCTTTTGCCACCCTGAATGGTTCCAGTTCCGTTAGTAGACGTGGCTAACATTTTGTAAATATCCACACATCCCGTGCCGAAGCGAGGCAGAACCTCTCAAAATCAGGGCCGCGGCGGCTTTGACAGGCACTTTCCGTCATCCTCACTCCTGTTCTCGATGGCGGCAGTGATTCGAATGCCCTGAATACTGGGATTGAAGGGCGGAGAATTCGGGCCTGTAGCATATCGGCCGAAAACGGGACGCCCTTTCGGGATGACGAAAGATCAGTGAGTTAGATCACCTCGAGCGAATCCGCGGGATGCGGAGAATCTTAGGCAATCCGCCTGCGAAAAATCGCGAAAGCCGCGCCGGCGCTCATGGCGGCCAGCAGATACCAGGTGATTGCATAAACGAGGTGGGTGTTGCGGAACTTGACGACCGTCAGTCCGCCGACCGGCAGGCCACCGGGATTGGGTGTCGCATCTACATCGATGAAATAGGGTGCAACGTTCGTCAGGCCTTTTGCCGCGGCGATCGCCGCGACGTCACGCGAGTACCAGCGGTCGCTTGCCGGGTCGTTGTTCCGCAAGAAGGCGCCGCCGGGTTCCGTCATTCGGAGAAGGCCGGTGATTTTGACGGAGCCTTCGATCTCGTCCTCGGCACGTGATGCAGGCTCGCGTCTGTCGACCGGGACGAAGCCGCGGTTGATCAGGATTGTTGTTCCCTCCGCCAGCCTGAGCGGCGTTATCACCCAGAAGCCGGCGCCGAGTTCGGTGACTGCCTGGACGAGGGTTTCCTTACCATGATCGAAGGTGCCCGACGCAGTCACACGCCGGTATTCGTCCTTTTCAGCATCAACTCCCGGCCACGCGGATGGTGACGGTGCCGCGACCGGCGCAGCGTGAATGCGAGCGTCTACGCGGGCGATCAGATCGAGTTTCCAGAAAAGCCGCTGCACCTGCCAGGTGCCGAGCCCGAGGAAAGCTGCGGCCAGCAACAGCATGGCCGCCGCGAAAAACCGGCGGGGCCGCGCCGAACGGGCCGGTTTGTCCGGCGTCATGTTTCCAATCTTTGGGCGATCCGGGGCCGCGCTCATCGGTTTTGCCCGTCAGGGCATGTTCTTCATCATTTCCGGTGACATTGGCATCATATTGACGTTGAGGTGATGCATGACCCAAAGGGAGCCGGCGAGCGTGATGCCGACCAGCACCAAGGTGAAGATCAACGCCATCATCGTCCAGCCGCCTTCCGAACGTGGGTTCATGTGCAGGAAGTAGATCATGTGCACGACGATCTGGATGACGCCGAACCCCATGACGAGGAAGGCCGTGAACAGCTTGCTGTCGAAGACGCCGCCCATGACGAGCCAGAAGGGAATGGCCGTCAGGATGACGGAAAGCGAGAAGCCGATAAGGTAGCTCCTGAGGGTGCCGTGACCAGCCTCGTGGCCGTTGCTGTGCCCGTGATGCGCATTGTGGGCATCTTCATGGGCAGGTGCGTGCGGGTGCGAGTTCATCCGAGGACTCCCATCAGGTAAACGAAGGAGAAGACGCCGATCCAGACGACGTCGAGGAAGTGCCAGAACATCGACAGGCACATCAGCCGGCGCTTGTTTTCCGGGATCAGGCCGTGTTTGGCGACCTGCACCATCAGCGTGATCAACCAGATGATGCCGAAGGTCACGTGCAGACCGTGGGTGCCGACCAGCGTGAAGAAGGAGGAGAGAAAGGCACTGCGGGTCGGACCGGCGCCCTCGTGGATCAGGTGATTGAACTCGTAGAGCTCGAGAGCGAGGAAAATCGCTCCGAAGACACCGGTCACAGCAAGCCAGAAGAGCGTTTCGGTCTTGGCATTCCGCTCCATCTGCAGCATCGCGAAGCCGTAAGTGATCGATGAGAGGAGCAGCATCGACGTGTTGATCGCGACGATCGGCAGATCGAAGAGATCGGCGGGCGAGGGGCCTGCCGCGTAAGAGCGGCCGAGCACGCCGTGGGTAGCGAAGAGCACTGCGAAGATCAGGCAATCGCTCATCAGATAGAGCCAGAAGCCCAGCATGGTGCTGCCTTCCGGATGGTGCTCTTCCTTCAGGTAGAATTCCGGCTTCTCTGTTTTTTGAAGTTGCATTTGACTTGGCATGTCAGGTCCGTTCCGCGAGCAGTTTCGAGCGCGCGTTCTCCGTCGCCGCCACTGTTTCCGACGGGATGTAGAAATCCCGGTTGTAGTTGAAGGTATGGCCGATCGCGACGGCGAGCAGGGCGACGAAGGAGGCGATCGCCAGCCACCACATGTACCAGATCATGCCGAAGGCGAGTGCGACGCTGATCGCGGCCAGGATGACGCCGGTGCCGGTGTTCTTCGGCATATGGATCGGCTTGAAGCCGGCAAGCGGACGCTCGTAGCCGCGGCTCTTCATGTCGTACCAGCTGTCGTGGTCGTGCACGACGGGGGTGAAGGCGAAATTGTAGTCCGGCGGCGGCGAGGAGGTCGACCATTCCAGCGTTCGACCATCCCAGGGATCGCCGGTCGTATCGCGGAGCTGGTCGCGCTTGATAAACGAAACGACGAGCTGGATGAGGAAGGATGCGATGCCGAGCGCGATCAGGAAGGCGCCGAAGGCAGCGATGACGAACCAGATCTGCAGCGACGGGTCCTCGAACTGGGACACACGGCGGGTGACGCCCATCAGGCCGAGTACATAGAGTGGCATGAAGGCGAAGAAGAAACCGATCTGCCAGAACCAGAAGCTCATCCTGCCCCAGAACGGATCAAGCTTGTACCCGAAGGCCTTGGGGAACCAGTAAGTCACGCCCGCCAGCACGCCGAACACCACACCGCCGATGATGACATTGTGGAAGTGAGCGATCAGGAAAAGCGAGTTGTGCAGCACGAAATCCGCGGGCGGGATGGCAAGCATGACGCCCGTCATGCCGCCGATGACGAAGGTCACCATGAAGCCGACCGTCCACAGCATCGGAACCTCATAGCGGATGCGGCCGCGATACATGGTGAAGAGCCAGTTGAACATCTTCGCACCGGTCGGGATCGAGATGATCATCGTGGTGATGCCGAAGAACGCGTTCACAGACGCGCCCGAACCCATGGTGAAGAAGTGGTGCAGCCAGACGATGTAGGAGAGGATCATGATCACGCAGGTTGCGTAGACCATCGAAGCATAACCGAAGAGGCGCTTGCCGCAGAAAGTGGCCACCACTTCGGAGAAGATGCCGAAGGCCGGCAGCACGAGGATGTAGACCTCCGGGTGGCCCCAGATCCAGATGAGGTTCACATACATCATCGGATTGCCGCCGAGGTCGTTGGTGAAGAAGTTTGTACCCGCATAGCGATCGAGCGTCAAAAGGGCGAGGGTGGCGGTCAGGATCGGGAAGGTCGCGACGATCAGCACGTTGGTGCAGAGCGAGGTCCAGGTGAAGACGGGCATCTTCATGAAGGTCATGCCGGGTGCCCGCATCTTGACGATCGTGGCGATCAGGTTGATGCCCGACAGCGTCGTGCCGACGCCCGCCACCTGCAGACCCCAGATATAATAGTCGACCCCGACGCCCGGACTGTAGTCGGCGCCGGAAAGCGGCGGGTAGGCGAGCCAGCCGGTTCTGGCAAATTCGCCGACGAAAAGCGACATCATGATGATGATCGCGCCGGCCGTGGTCATCCAGAACGAGAAGTTGTTGAGGAACGGGAAGGAGACGTCGCGCGCGCCGATCTGCAGCGGCACGACGAAGTTCATGAGCCCCGTCACGAAGGGCATGGCCATGAAGAAGATCATGATCACGCCATGCGCGGTGAAGATCTGGTCATAATGGTGCGGGTTGAGGTAGCCTTCATTGCCGCCGAAGGCGATCGCCTGCTGCAGGCGCATCATGATCGCGTCGGCGAAGCCGCGTAGCAGCATGATCAGCGCCAGCACCACGTACATGATGCCGATCTTCTTGTGGTCTACGCTGGTGAACCACTCTTTCCAGAGATAGCCCCAAAGCTTGTATCTGGTGATCAGCGCCAGGATGGCGATGCCGACGATCGCGACGACGAGGAAGGTCACGACGAGAATGGGTTCGTGATAGGGGATGGCTTCCAATGTAAGCCGCCCGAAGAGGAATTGCGTTAGCGTGGTGTTGCCGAACATGGGTTTCTACCAGATCTCTTTCAGGGCTTTGCCGGAGCGACGTTGTTGATCTGCGCCGGCGCGGCACTGCCCTGCGAGGTTCCGGGGGTGCTTCCGGGCGTATCGCCCTGCATGTTGTGCATGTCGTGGTTCATCGGCTGCCCCTGAGACCCGTTGTGCGACTGGGGTCGCTGAGGATTGTTCACGCCTTCCGCCGGTTCGGGGCTGCGGGCCGGGTTGCCGGTGGCAGGGAAGGTAGCTGCGGGAGCCGGCGTGCCGTGGGCGGCTTCACCTGCATGGCGGCTGTCGTATTCCAGCCGGTTGCGGTTCTCATGGCTTTCCGCGCCGCCGCCGCCCATCATGTCGATATGCATCATCTCGCTCATGCACATCTTGCCCGGCGTGGCGCACATGTTGAGTACGGCGTTGTAAAGTCCGTCCTCGACGCTGGTATAATAACGGACCGGCTCTTTTGCGCTCGGCTTTTCAAGCTTCAGATAGGTGTCGCGATTGAGTGCTGTGCCCTGGCCCTTCACCCGCGCGACCCATGCGTCGAAGCCGGCCTGCTGCAGGCCATGGAACTTGAAGCGCATGTGGGAGAAGCCGTCGCCGCTATAGTTCGCCGAAAGACCATCATATTCGCCCTCCTTGTTGATGACGGCGTGCAGCTTGGTCTCCATGCCCGGCATGGCGTAGATCATGCCGGCCAGCGCGGGCACGTAGAAGGAGTTCATGACCGACGATGCGGTGATCTTGAAGTTGATCGGCACGTCAACGGGAGCGGCCATCTCGTTGACGGTCGCGATGCCGTAGTCGGGATAGAAGAACAGCCACTTCCAGTCGAGCGCCACGACTTCCACCCTCAGCGGCCTGACTTCAGCGGGGATGGCCCTTTCGGCATCGATGCGATCCAGCGGCCGATAGGGATCGAGCTTGTGGGTGCTGATCCAGGTCACGGCGCCGAGTGCGATGATGATGGCAAGCGGTGCCGACCAGATGATGACCTCCAGCCGTGTCGAATGATGCCAATCGGGGTCGTATTTCGCGGCAGTGTTTGAACTGCGATAACGCCACGCGAAAAACAGCGTCAAGCAGAGGACGGGCACGATGATCAGAAGCATCAGCACCGTCGAGACGACGATCAGATCCGCTTGCTGCGCGGCGATATCGCCCGATGGAGACATGACGACCAGGTTGCATCCGGTCAGCGCCAAGGCAGGCAGGAGAGCGAACAACCGTCCGGTGAACTTCAACAGAGTGGGCATCTCGGGCTCGAAATTTGCGTTTTGTCTAGTGTGGACTAATCGCGGCGATGCCCCTGCTGGAATGAGGTCGTTCGTCGCAGTGCAGCAATCTGTCGCGGTGCAGCAAGATTTTTTGTCGATCGTTTTGGTCAAAGCTTGTCGCCGTTGGAGTAGCATATGCCAATCGCTGTTCGCGGAAATCTAGGACAGAACCCCTGGCCCGCCAGAGTCTCGTGCCACTACAATCGGCGTTTTTTGAAGAGGTTCCTTGAACTCGGCCGGCATTTGATCAACATTTCAAAGCTGAGGCGGATTATCGCCAGGAGGAAGGCTTTATGAGCACGGTCGTCAATCCCACATCGTCAGGTATGGAGCGGGATGCTCGCCGCATTCATGACGACAAGCCGATTTCGCCCGGCAGCATCGCCATCGGTGTGATCATCGGTCGCATGTCCGAGTTCTTCGATTTCTTCGTCTACGGCCTCGGCTCCGTGCTGGTTTTCCCCAAGCTGATCTTCCCGTTCGCCCCTAATCCGGTGGCGGCCACCCTCATGTCCTTCGCGATCTTCCCGCTCGCCTTCATGGCGAGGCCAGTGGGCTCGTTCGTCTTCATGTGGATCGACCGCAATTACGGGCGTGGCACCAAATTGACGGTCGCCCTGGTTATCCTGGGCGGATCGACGGCCTCGATCGCTTTCCTGCCAGGTTACGACACGATCGGCCTGTGGTCGGTGGCGCTGCTGGCGCTTTTCCGCCTGGGGCAAGGGTTTGCGCTCGGCGGAGCCTGGGACGGGCTGGCTTCGCTGCTCAATCTCAACGCGCCGCCCAACCGCCGGGGCTGGTATGCGATGATCCCGCAGCTCGGTGCGCCTTTCGGTTTTGCGCTGGCGAGCATCCTGTTCGGCTATTTCGTCGCCAATCTTTCCGAAGAGGATTTTCTCTCCTGGGGCTGGCGCTATCCGTTCTTCGTCGCGTTCGCGATCAATGTCGTGGCGCTCTTCGCCCGCCTGCGTATCGTCGCCAGCAAGGAGTTCGGAGCGGCTATGGAGGCGCGTGAACTGGAGCCCCGGCCAGTCTTCGAAATGCTGAGCAAGCACGCCCATGACGTTGTGCTCGGCGCCTTCGCGCCGCTTGCGAGCTTTGCCATGTTCCATCTGGTAACGATCTTCCCGTTGAGCTGGGTAACGCTCACAGGCGGGCAGTCGGCCGCGGAATTCCTTTGGGTGCAGGTTGCGGGCGCGGCTGTCGGCGTTATCGGGATCGTATTGTCCGGCGTCATCGCCGACCGTATCGGCCGTCGCAACCAGTTGATGATCGGCGCAGTTATCATCGCCATCTTCAGCTTTTCCGCGCCGTTCCTGCTGGATGCCGGCGGGACGGGGCAGGATGCGTTCATCATCATCGGTTTTGGTATTCTGGGCCTCTCGTTCGGCCAGGCCTCGGGGGCCGTCTCCTCCCGTTTCGGGCAATATTACCGCTATACCGGCGCTGCTTTGACATCCGATCTCGCCTGGCTTGTCGGCGCAGGCTTCGCGCCATTGGTGGCGCTGGGGCTCGCCAGCAGTTTCGGTATCATCTTCATCGGCGGATATCTGATGTCCGGGGCGATCTGCACGATCATCGCGCTCAGCCTTAGCCGGGTGCTGGACCAGAGTAATGAGCCGGGCGGGCAGCGGTAACCTGACATGAAAATGCCGGACACAAGGCCCGGCATTGAAAGTTGACCGTGAAAAGGAGGGCTGCCCTACGCAGCCTTTCTGCTCAACGTCGGACGTGTCGCAGCCGCCTTCTCGACCATGGCGGTGACTTCTGCCCGGCGCGCGCCGGAAAGCGGCATGCGTGGCATGCGCACGCGCTCGGAGCCGCGGCCCATGATCTGCTCGGCGAGCTTGATCGACTGGACGAGGTCGTGTTCCGCGTCGAGATGCAGAAGCGGCATAAACCAGCGATAGATGCTACGGGCCTCTTCCCAGTCGCCCCGCTCAGCAGCGGCAACCAACGCGACGGATTCCCGCGGGAAGGCGCTGGTGAGGCCGGAGACCCAGCCCTTGGCACCGAGCAGCAGCCCTTCGAGCGCCACGTCGTCAAGGCCGGCGAAAATATCGAACCGGTCGCCGAAGACGTTGATCAGGTCTGTGAAGCGGCGCGGATCCGGTGCGCTTTCCTTGACCGCCTTGATGTTCGGCACGTCTTCGAGCTGGCGCAGCACGTCGACGCCGATATTGACGCGATAGGCCGGCGGATTGTTGTAGAGCATGATCGGCAGCGAGGTCGCTTCGGCAACCGCCTTGAAATGGGCGACGAGCTCTTCGGGCTTCGGCACGTAGACCATCGCCGGAAGCACCATCAGGCCGTCGGCACCAAGCTTTTCGGCATCTTTCGCATAAGCCACCGCGCGGCGGGTGTCGAACTCGGAAACGCCGGTGACGACCGGCACCCGACCGTTCACCACTTCGACAGCGGCTTTCAGGATCGTGCGCTTTTCTTCCGGGTCGAGCGAATTGTTCTCGCCGCAGGTCCCCATGACGATGAGGCCGTTGACGCCATCATTGACGAGCGCATCCTGCACGCCCTGCGTAGCCTTGAGGTCAACGGAGAAATCTTCATTGAATTGTGTCGTCACTGCGGGAAAGACGCCGGTCCAGCCTGTGGTCATTGGAAGAACTCCTGTGGTTGATGGATCGTACCATGCGCGTGTCCCTGTCGGGGCTTGTCACGCGAACGGCTCCGTCGGGCTTTTTGCGGGTTGGGTGAACCATTCAGGCCCGGTTTCGGTCATATGGATATGGTCTTCGAGACGGATGCCGAACCGGCCGGGGAAAACGATCATCGGCTCGTTCGAGAAGCACATGCCGGGTTCCAGAGCAGTTGCATTGCCCCGGACGAGATAGGGTTCCTCGTGGATTTCGAGGCCCAATCCGTGCCCTGCGCGATGCGGGAGGCCCGGCAGCATATAATCCGGACCTAGCCCGTGTCTCGCGAGCACCCGCCGGGCTGCGTCGTCGAGGCTGCCGCAGGTTGCGCCGAGGCGGGCGGCGTCGAATACGGCCTGTTCCGCCTCGCGTTCGACCGCCCAGGCGTCCGCGAATTCCTTGGTAGGCTCTTCCAGCATATAGGTGCGGGTGAGGTCGGAGTGGTAGCCGTCCAGCCGGCAGCCGGTATCGACCAGCACGACATCACCCGGTGCATAGACCTGGTCGCCATCGGCGCCGTGCGGCAACGAGGTCGCCAGCCCGAACGAGACGATGCAGAAGGACGAGCCGCCTTCGGCGCCAAGCGCGCGGTGCTGCTCGTCGATATAGCGAACAACTTCGGAAGCCTTGACGCCCGGCTTGATGAGGGCATGTGCGCGGCGGTGGACCTCCAGTGTCAGGCCCATCGCATGTTCGATCAGAGCAATCTCGGCCTTCGACTTGCGAAGCCTCAAATCGCGGATGAGCCGGCCGCCATCGACAAGACGGTCAGGGCCGAAGATCGCGGCGAGCTGATGGTAGACGAAGAGCGGCAGGGCATCATCGAGCGCGAGCTTTCCTCCCGCCGGCATCAGCGAGGCAACCAGCGCCGCGCTCGACTCATCCTCCTGCCAAGTGACGATTTCGCCCGGAAGCCGGGGCAGGGTTTCGACGCGGCTCCGCTCGAAGCCGGGCGCGATGTAATAAACGTCTTTCGGCGTCACCAGCGCGCCGAGCAGGCGCTCGCTTGGATGCCATTCGAGGCCTGTGAAATAGCGCAGGCTTTCCGTCGAACCAAGCAGCAGTCCTTCGAGACCTTTTTCCGCAAGCGTGGTCTGCAGCCGCTGAAGGCGCTGTCGTCGCTCGTCATCGGTGATCTTCGGGACGGGATGAGACCAGGACATAGCCGGTTCCTTTTCAATATTGGAAGGTTCTATACAGGTTTGTATTTAGTTTGTCGACAAGGCATTTAGGCACATTTTTCCGGCGCCTGCGAATGCTCTTAAGGATTAACGAAAACGGCCGATCCGGAACGGCTCGATGGGAAGGGCGGGCTGGCGGCGAGCGGCAAGATCGGCGACCAGACGTCCGGTTGCTGCCGATTGGGTCAGGCCGAGATGCCCGTGGCCGAAGGCGTAGATGACCGCTGATGTGGCACTCGAAGGGCTAATGACAGGCAGGCAGTCCGGCATGGAGGGACGAAAACCCATCCATTGGCGGCCACCCTCGGTCTTTAATGCGGGCAGGAAAGCTTTCGCTTTCTTCAGCATGGCTTCCGACCTCTTGTAGTTGGGCGGCAGATTGAGCCCTCCGAGCTCGACCGCGCCGCCGACGCGGATGCCGGAAGAAAGCGGCGTCACCACGAACCCGTGGTCGTTGAAATAGAGCTGGCGCTGCAGCGGGAAGGCACCGGGGGGTAATGTCGTGTTGTAGCCGCGCTCGGTTTCGAGCGGCGCATAATCGCCGAGACTTGCGGCGACGGACTTCGACCACGCACCACCGGCAAGCACGACGGTCTTTGCTTCGAAGGCCGCGCCATCCGAAAGCGCTACGCGGGCACCCGATGCCGTCGGTTCGATGCGCGTGACCTCGCCGATCCTGAGCGAGGCGCCGCAAGAGATGGCGTGGTCGACAAGTGCTTTCGTGAAATCGTAAGGATCGCAAACCTGCAGGCCATCCGGGGTGAAGATGCCATGCCGGAACTGCGGCGCCAGTCCTGGCTGCAGGGTTTCAATTTCGCTGCGGCCCACCCGGTTGAACTCGAAGCCGGCATTGCGTTTCGCCTCCCAATCGGTCGATGCTGCAAAGAGGCTTTCTTCGCTGTCGTAGAGGTCGAGTGTCCCGGTCCGGCTCACCATCTTCTCGAGGCCGGTGCGCCCGATGACCCGAAGCATCTCACTGCGTGCCAGCGGCATCATTTTCGCGTTCACCTCGACCGTTCGATTGAAAGCAGCGCGAGCGCCGGCGCGCCAGAAGCGCCACAGCCACGGCACCATGGCGAGCGCATAGGAGGGCGGAAGGCTGAGGGGACCGAGCGGATCGAGCAACCATTTCGGCGCCTTCCATATCGTGCCGGGCGCGGCGATCGGGATGATTTCCGGAAAGGCAAGAATGCCGGCATTGCCGCTGCTTGCGCCTCTCGATACCTCTCCGCGTTCGATCATCATCACCGAATGGCCATCCTGCTGCAGGTAATGCGCCGCCATCGCGCCAATGATACCCGAGCCGATCACGACGACGTCGACCGAAGGGTTGTTCATGGTATCTATCCTGTGTGACGAATTCGGAAGGTATGGGTCAGCTGGCCGAGAGATCGATCGGATGGCCGAGATCGCGGGCGACATAGTCCTGGATCTGTTTGACGATCTGGGCGGCATGCCTGATGGCGAGCTGGTCGGCACGCTCTGGATCGCGGGCCTCGATCGCAGCGATCATCTCTTCGTGCTCATCGACATATTGGCGGGGCAGGCGGTCATCGAAGGTGCGGTAGTAGAGCCTCAGGATGCGTCGTCCTTCATCGAGAAGCCGCGTAAACAAGGCGGTGTAATAGGGATTGCCGGCAAGTTCGGCGATTGCCACATGGAATTCGCGGTTAGCTTCGATCATCGCGAAGGCATCGCGGGCGACCACGGCCGCGGCAAATTCCTCCTGACGCCTGCGGATATCGCCCATCGCCTCCGATGTCGCGTGCAATGCTGCGCCGCGAGTGGTTACGCGGTACATCAGCGTCAGCGCGTCGAAATAGGTGGGTAGTGCCGCGAAATCGATAGGCGCGACAATCGTATTGCGATTGGGCAGCGTCGTGACGAGGCCCTCGCCGGAAAGTCTCAGCAGCGCCTCACGGATCGGTGTGCGCGACATGCCAAAACGGTCCGACAGCCGGACCTCGTCAAGCGGGCTGCCCGGCGTCAGCGTCATGGCGAGAATCTCACGGCGGAGTACGGTATAGACGCTCTGGGTGCCGGAGCCGCGGACGCGGGTAACACCGTTTTTTGCCGTTTCTTTCGTCACTATCAATCACCGTCCTATGTAACGTCAGCGATGCTGCGGCGACAATTGCACACATTGTGTCGACAGAAAATCCCTATATGCCAAGAAGACTCGATTTCTGGACCTTAGGTACGGTCTTTGGTTCCATAATATGTATTATGAAATTATTGTGTGTGTAGCCACAAAGTTAGAGTGCCGTGTTCCTGCAAAGTAAGAATGGCACGGTCCCCGCGTTTTGATGGCACAGGATCTAGGCCCCTGCCCTCCGTTATCAGCGAGGAGTTCTATCGAGCAGCATGCGATCTCATGCCTTGCGAACCTCAAATCAGGTGACTGCCCGTGGAGCCAAATATGTTGCTTGAGACCTTCGAATGGTGGAACCGATTGACTTGCTACTGCGAAGGACTACTTTTTAGAGATCGCAAATTCATCCGCACAAGGATAGCAGTGGATGCTGAAGCGATTGGGCAACCTTGAGGAGGATGAGGTTTGCCATGGAATATCGTTTTCTTCTGCTAATCGGCGTGGGAGACGCAACGACGTTACGTGGCCATCTTGGCAACCCAAAATTGAATGTGAAGGCTGCGAAGACGGCATTCGGCGACCTGAAGGACGAGCAGAAATCAGCTGTCCGAAACGGGCGCTGCAAGTTGACCGACTGCGGAACAGATCGGTTGAAAATGCCTAATTTTCTGTAATTACACGCATTTTCTGTTTATGAGATACTAAGGCCAATATTTGCGGAATGCGGTTCATATCCACGGTCGGATCGGCTCAGGGAGGGGCGATAATGGCTGTCGTGCTGGTTCTCGTTTTGCTGGTGGTGGGCTCCGTGTTGTTCCACATGCTGAGCCCCTGGTGGTGGACGCCGATCGCGTCCAACTGGTCCTATATCGACAGCACGCTGGTCATTACCTTCTGGATCACCGGCATCGTCTTCGTGGCTGTGGTATCCTTCATGGCCTATTGCGTCTTCCGCTTCCGACACAGACCAGGCAACCGAGCGGCCTATGAGCCTGAGAACCGCAAGCTGGAATGGATGCTGGCATCGGTAACGGCGGTCGGTGTCGCAGCCATGCTCGCGCCCGGCCTTGTGGTGTGGAACCAGTTCGTCACGGTGCCGGACGAAGCCGTCCCTGTGGAGGTCGTGGCACAGCAATGGTTGTGGAGCTTTCGGCTGCCGGGAGCCGACGGTAAACTCGGCCGGTCGGATACGCGCGACGTTACCCCTGAAAACCCGCTCGGTCTCAACAGGAACGATTCCGCAGGGTTGGACGACGTGATCATCGAGGGTGGAGAGTTGCACTTGCCGGTCGGTAAGCCGGTCCGGGTATTGCTGCGCTCCGTCGATGTCCTTCATGATTTCTACGTGCCGGAATTTCGCGCCAAGATGGACATGATCCCTGGCATGGTGACCTATTTCTGGCTTACGCCGACGCGAACGGGAACCTTCGAGATCCTCTGCGCCGAACTCTGCGGCGTCGGCCACTCGCAGATGCGCGGAACCGTCGTCGTTGATGACGAAGCGAACTACCAGACATGGCTGGAGCAGCAACAGACGTTCACCCAGCTCCTGGCATTGGGAGAGCCGCAACCGGCAAATTGAATCGGGCAGGAAGGCAGCATCGGAAGGAAAGGGAGGAGATATCATGGTCGAGATTCCATCCGGCGACGCAGGCACCGTCCCGTCCGCCGAAGTCGAGGATGTTGAACTCTATCATCCGAAAAGCTGGTGGACGAAATATGTCTTCAGCCAGGATGCCAAGATCATTGCCGTACAATACTCGGTCACGGCCATTTCGATCGGTCTTCTGGCGCTCGTACTCTCCTGGCTGATGCGCCTGCAGCTTGCCTTTCCCGGCTATTTCGCCTTCATCGATGCCGACCGCTATTACCAGTTCATCACCATGCACGGCATGATCATGGTGATCTATCTCCTGACGGCACTGTTCCTCGGCGGTTTCGGCAACTACCTCATTCCGCTGATGGTCGGCGCACGCGATATGGTGTTCCCCTATGCGAACATGCTGAGCTACTGGATCTACCTGCTCGCCGTATTGATCCTGGTCGCCAGCTTTTTTGCACCGGGCGGGCCAACGGGGGCCGGCTGGACCCTCTATCCGCCACAGGCCGTTCTGTCCGGCACGCCCGGCGGCAGGGACTGGGGCATCCTCCTGATGCTCTCCTCGCTGATCGTCTTCATCATCGGCTTTACCATGGGCGGCCTGAATTATGTGGTGACGGTGCTGCAGGGACGCACGCGCGGCATGACGCTGATGCGCATGCCCCTGACCGTCTGGGGCATCTTTACCGCGACAGTGATGGCGCTGCTGGCCTTCCCTGCCCTCTTCGTCGCCTGCGTCATGATGCTGTTCGACCGTCTGCTCGGCACGAGCTTCTTCATGCCCGCCATCGTCGAAATGGGCGAGCAGTTGCAGCATGGCGGGGGCAGCCCGATCCTGTTCCAGCACCTGTTCTGGTTTTTCGGGCATCCTGAGGTCTATATCGTCGCCCTCCCCGCCTTCGGCATCGTCTCGGACTTGATCAGCACCCATGCGCGCAAGAACATCTTCGGCTACCGCATGATGGTATGGGCGATCATCATCATCGGCGGCTTGAGCTTCATCGTCTGGGCGCATCATATGTATGTCAGCGGCATGAACCCGGCTTTCGGCTTCTTCTTCGCCACGACCACGCTCATCATCGCCATCCCCACGGCAATCAAGGTCTACAACTGGGTGCTGACCTTGTGGCGCGGCGACATTCATCTGACGCTGCCCATGCTTTTCGCGCTGGCTTTCATCGTCACTTTCGTCAATGGCGGCCTGACCGGCCTCTTCCTCGGCAATGTCGTCGTCGACGTCCCGCTGTCCGATACCATGTTCGTCGTCGCGCATTTCCACATGGTCATGGGCGTCGCGCCGATCCTTGTCATCTTCGGGGCGATCTATCACTGGTATCCGAAGGTGACCGGGCGCATGCTGAACGAAGCACTCGGCCAGATCCATTTCTGGATCACCTTCCTCGGCACCTACGCGATCTTCTTTCCCATGCATTATCTCGGCCTGCTCGGTGTGCCGCGCCGTTACTACGAGCTTGGAGAGACAGCCTTTGTTCCGCCTTCGGCCCATGCGCTGAATGTCTTCATCACTGTCACGGCGCTCGTCGTGGGCGCGGCTCAGATCGTCTTCCTGTTCAATCTGGTCTGGAGCCTCTTCAGGGGCCGGGAGGCAGGCGGCAATCCGTGGCGGGCGACGACGCTCGAATGGCAGACGCCGCAGACCCCGCCTGCACATGGCAATTGGGGCAAGGATCTGCCGGTGGTTTACCGCTGGGCCTATGACTACAGCGTGCCGGGAGCGACCGAGGATTTCATCCCACAGACGGAACCGGCAAGCGGCGTCACAAGGGAGGTCGTCGCATGAACGTCGCACTGGTCTTTCTTGCCGCGATCGGTGCCATCATTATCTGGTGGCTGGCCGGGCAGCGGTTGACCTCGAAGCCCTGGCTTGAAGCAAGTCCGGTGCAGGCGGTGGCAGGCGGGCAAGAGCCGCCTGTTGTGGCGGTAAAAATCGGCCTCTATGTCTTCCTCGGCGTCGTCGGCGCCCTCTTCAGCCTCTCTGTCAGCGCCTATTTCATGCGGATGGAGGCCTCGGACTGGGGAGGAATGCCGGTCCCCCGGTTGCTCTGGGTGAATACCGCCGTGCTTGTCCTGAGCAGCGCTGTGCTGCAATGGGCAAGAAGAGAAGCGCGGCTTGGCCATATGGAGACCCTGCAGCCAATGCTTGCCGCCGCTTTCCTTCTCGCTGCCCTCTTTCTCGTCGGACAGATCCAGGCGTGGCGCGAACTGATGTCGACCGGCTACGTGCTTGCCGACAATCCCGCCAACAGTTTCTTCTACATGCTGACGGGCTTGCACGGCCTGCACGTCCTCGGTGGCCTTGTCGTGCTCGGCCGAACGACCGCCAGATCATTCGTGGCGGATGCTCGGAAGGACAGGCTGCGCCTC
This sequence comes from Neorhizobium petrolearium, assembly GCF_029854435.1. Classification (NCBI taxonomy): domain Bacteria; kingdom Pseudomonadati; phylum Pseudomonadota; class Alphaproteobacteria; order Hyphomicrobiales; family Rhizobiaceae; genus Neorhizobium; species Neorhizobium petrolearium. Next base: position 183,036 of record NZ_CP123001.1, read on the forward strand.
AGCGTCGATCTTTCCGCCATCTACTCCCATTTCATGCTCGCCGTTTGGCTCATGCTCTTTGCGCTCTTTGCCGGCTGGGCAAACGACTTTGTCGATCTCTGCCGCCAATTGCTGAACCAGGGGATTCCTGGATGACACAGTCTCTCCAGACACACAGCAATCCTGATCTCCACCCCGCCGGACTGCGCGGCGTCGCTTCCGATTTCGCCTCGGATCAGCGCGCCTTCAAAACCGCCTCATGGGGCAAGGCGATGATGTGGATCTTTCTCTTGAGCGACACCTTCGTCTTCGGATGTTTTCTGCTGGCCTATATGACCGCGCGCATGTCGACGCCCGTCGCCTGGCCCAATCCGAGCGAGGTCTTCGCGCTCCATATCGGCGGGCAGGATGTTCCGCTGATCCTGATCGCGATCATGACCTTCGTGCTGATCTCAAGCAGCGGCACCATGGCGATGGCGGTCAACTTCGGCTATCGCCGGGAACGCGGCCGGACGGCTGCCCTGATGCTGGCGACAGCGCTTCTCGGTGCGACCTTTGTCGGCATGCAGGCCTTCGAATGGACGAAGCTGATATCGGAAGGGGTGCGCCCCTGGGAAAATCCCTGGGGGGCGGCGCAATTCGGCTCATCCTTTTTCATGATCACCGGCTTTCACGGCACTCACGTCACGATTGGCGTCATCTTTCTCTTCATCGTCGCCCGCAAGGTCTGGCGGGGTGATTTCGACGAGGCGCGGCGCGGCTTCTTCACCAGCAGGAAAGGTCACTACGAAGCCGTCGAGATCATGGGCCTCTACTGGCATTTCGTCGATCTGGTCTGGGTGTTCATCTTCGCATTTTTCTATCTGTGGTGAGGAGGATCGTCATGAGCGAGACAACCGCGCATGCTCAAACGCACACGCAGGCACGCACACAGACGCATACCGGGCAGCAACATCCGATCCGGCTTTACCTTCTCGTCTGGGGCCTGCTCTTCGTGCTCAGCGCCTTTTCCTACATGGTCGATTATCTCGGAATCCAGGGCTTTGCCCGCTGGTCGCTGATTCTCGTGTTCATGATGCTCAAGGCGGGACTGATAGTCGCCATCTTCATGCACATGGCCTGGGAACGGCTGGCGCTCGTCTATGCCATCCTGCTGCCACCGGCGCTGGTGCTGGTCTTCACGGCCCTCATGGTCTCGGAGGCAAACTATACCATCCTCACCCGGCTCGCCTTCTTTGGAACGGCTCCCTGACGGGCGCGACGCCGAAGCCTCCTTTCAAGCTCGCCGATCGCCTGCGCATCTTTGCCCGAGGTTTGCAATCACTCCGGCTTCGGCCCGTGAGGACAACTCGGGGAACAAAAATGCCGGACGCATTCGCGCGCCCGGCTTGCAGTCAGTCCACTGGGAGGGCTTCAGTTGAAAATCGACTCGTATTCGCCTTTCAGCATGGCGATCACATCGTCTGTCGTCATGTTCCGATCCCCCTGAAAGGTGAACATCGTGTTCCAGATCGAGTTGATCCAGTCCGAATCCGAAATATAGAACGGATTGAGCACGCTGGAATTGTCCTTGGCGAGATTGCTCAGAACCAGCTTGTTGCAGGCGTCGAGCTTGTCCTCCGGCGCATCGACCCGAACCGGGGTCGATCCTTTATAGGCTGCGAATTGTCCATTATTGGCCGGATCGACGGCAATTGATGCCATGTCGAATTCCGCGGCGAGTTGATCCTTGCTGACAGGAGCACCACCGAGGATGCCCATGGCGTCGACCGTGACAGCCACAGCCTTGGTGCCCGGCCAGTTGATGCAGTTGAAATCCTCGCCCAGCACCTTGTTGTTGGCTTTCCACTGCCCCTTCATCCAGTCCCCGTGGAACTGCATCAGCGTCTTGCCCGAAATCACCGTATTCGTGGTTTCGTTCCACTGGCGGTTCGTCCAGCCTTCGTCAGCCTGGGCAGTGATCTTCCGGAACATCTCGATCGCGTCGCGAAGACCCTTTTCCTCGAACACCGACGGATCCGGCTTGCCGCCGTCAGATACGTTGTAGAACTTCTTGTAGACTTCAGGGCCGGCTACCGCCGCCATGAGAGCGTGGAACAGGTAGCCTGCCTGAAACGTATTGCCGCCGACGCCGATGAAATTGTAGCCGGCCGCCTTCACCTTATCCATGTCGGCAAACATATCGTCCGCCGACTTCCATTGCGTCGGATCGACGCCCGCAGCCTTTGCGATTTTCATATTGTAGTAAACCATGCCGTCGATATGAATTCCGAGCGGGATCTTGCGCACCTCGCCGTCGACCTTGATCGCTTCCTGTACGGCGGCTGGGAAATTCGGCGTTGCGCCGATCTTGTCGAAATATTCGCCCACGGTCTGGCCAAGCCCGCGATCACGAATATCCCGATAGACGTCAGCATTGCCGGTCAGAAAGATGTTCGGCGGCGTTCCGGCAATCACCAGGCTCACGATCGGCCCCCCTGCTCCGGACTGCTCATGCGGAACCGCCAGTTCCTTGATGGTGTTGCCTTTGGCTTTCAGCGCTTTGACGAATACGTTGAGAGCTTTGATCTCGCTTTCATTCGACCAAGAATGAAAGATTGTCAGATCGGCTGCGCTGGTCTTGGCGATGGGGGCGATAGCGAGCGCGAGCGCCAGCCCGATGCCTGCGAGTTTGGATCTCATGCCATTTCCTCCCTGTCATCAGGCCGTCCGGCCTAGATTCGCACTTCCGTCTTCGGGTCGAACAGATCGAACTTGTCAGCCGGATAGCTGACCCGAAGACGTTCGCCCGCTGCCGGTACGTGGTAATGCTTGGAATCGAAACGGACGGCGATCAGTCCGCCGCCGCTTTCAAGAAAGGCAGTTACGTCGCTTCCGGTTTTTTCCGTGTAGCGGACGGGCAATTCGAAATATGCGCCACATGCCTCTTCAGGCATCTCCCCAACGGAAAAATGCTCCGGCCGCATGCCGGCGATGACGTTCTGCCCCGTTTTGGGCTGGTGCTCGAATTGATAGCGCGAGAGATGAAGGGGGACGCCTGACGGCTCGTGCCGGGCAACACACGCGCCTCCATTGGCGACGACCGTCGCGGGGACCATGTTCATCGCCGGTGAACCTATGAACGAGGCGACGAAGAGGTTTTTCGGCCGTTCATAGATTTCGTCGGGCGTTCCGATCTGCTGGATGACACCGCCATTCATGACGGCGATCCGCGTCGCCATTGTCATTGCCTCGATCTGGTCATGCGTGACGAACACGATCGTCTTCTTCAGTTCATTGTGCAGGCGTTTTATCTCGAGACGCATTTCAGTCCTGAGCTTCGCGTCGAGGTTCGAGAGCGGCTCGTCGAACAGGAAGACATCGACATTCTTCACCAGCGCCCGGCCGATGGCGACGCGTTGGCGCTGCCCCCCGGAGAGCTGCGCCGGCTTGCGGTCCAGCAGAGCATCTATCTGCAGAAGCTTTGACGCCCATTCGACACGTCGCTGCATTTCGGCCTTGTCGAGCTTTTGAGCAGAAAGACCGAACAGCAGGTTTCCCTTCACGGTCTTGGTCGGATAGAGGGCGTAGGACTGGAACACCATTGCCAGACCACGATCCTTCGGATCGAGATCGGTCACATCCCGGTCACCGATCGCAATCGTGCCGTCCGAAGTTTCCTGCAGGCCGGCGAGCATGTTCAACAGCGTGGTCTTGCCGCATCCCGAAGGTCCGAGAAGCACCAGAAACTCGCCATCGGCAATCTTGAGATTCAGGTTCTCAAGCACGGTCAGGCTGCCGAAACGCTTGACAATATTGCGAAACTCGACGTCAGGCATGGACTATCCCTTGATTGCTCCGGCGGTGATGCCCTCAACGAAGAACTTGCCAAGCCCGAAATAGACGACGAGCGGAGGGATGGCGGTCAGAAGTGCTGCGGCCATGTTCACGTTGTAACGAACCTCGCCGAACGAGGTGATCACGGTATTGGCGAGGATGACGGTCATCGGTTGTGTGCCGACGCCACCGAAGGTAAGCCCGATCAGATAATCGTTCCACACGCTGGTAATCATCAGGATGAGCACGACGATCATGATGTTTGCCGACATCGGCAGTATGATTTCCAGGAATATCTTCCAGAAGGAGCCGCAATCCATGATCGCCGCCTTGATGATCTCGTCTGGAATGTCCTTGTAGAAATTCCGGAAAATCAGCGTCAGCAACGGCATCGACAGGATGGCGTGGACAACCGCAACCGCCCAGATCGTGCCGAAGATCCCGAGCGAGGAGACGAGTACCACAAGCGGGATCATGATGATCTGAAAGGGGACGAAGGCGCAGAGGAACAGAATGAAAAGGAAGGTTCCCGCCCAGTTGATCTTCCAGAGCGCCAGCGCATAACCCGTCACCGACGAAACGCCGATCGACAGCAACAGGCTCGGAAACAATATCTTGAGCGACGTCCAGAAGCCGGCGCTCACCCCATTGCAGGTCATGCCCGCACACGTCTGCGACCACGCGTAACGCCAGGGTTCCAGCGTCCATTCCGTCGGAAGCGAGAAGATCTGCCCCTGCGCGATCTGGTCCATCGTCTTGAACGAGGTCATGATCACGACATAGAGCGGAACCGACACAAAGGCCGCGCACATGGTCAGGAAGACGAGGATGGCGATGCTCGATCCCCGGATCCGTCTCCGGCGCCGTTTGACCTTGACCCGGTCAGCGGCAAATGCCGTGGCTTCGATGGTAGCTGTCATTATGCACGCTCCTCCCGCCGGCGGGCCTGCCAGGCTGTCACGAGCATGAGAGGCAGGAAAAGTGCCGCCGTCATGAGAAGCATGATGACGGCCGCAGCGGAGGCGTAGCCGATATTGCCGCGTGCGCCGAACGAATTGACCACGAAATAGGCCGGTGTCCAGGTTGATGTGCCGGGCCCGCCATTGGTCATCGCAAGGACGATGTCATAGGTCTTGACGACACCAAGAGACAACAGGATCGCGCAGGTCAGAAAGGTGAACTTCATCATGGGAATGATGATCTCTGTGTAGAATTTCCAGAGACTCACGCCATCGAGCCTTGCTGCGCTCCATATCTCGGAATTGATCGATTTCAATCCCGCCAGCATCAGTGCCATGTAGAAGCCGAGACCGTGCCAGATGGAGGCAAGAATGATTCCGTACATGGCTGTCCGCGTGTCCGCGAGCCAGTTGAAATTTGCGCTTTCCCAGCCGAGCCCCCGCAGGAAATTCTGGACGCCGAGATCCGGATTGAAAATCCATCGCCAGGCAATGCCTGTCACGATGAGAGAAAGCGCCAGCGGATAGAGAAATATCGTCCGGAAGAACCCCTCCCCTCGCTTTTCCCGCTCGATCATCGCGGCAAGTATGAAGCCGAAGAGAATCGCCAGCGCATTTCCAATTGCGAGAATAAGGATATTTCCGAGCGCCGTGGTCCAGGAACTGTCATTGAACAGCCGTTCATACTGTCTGCTCCAGGAACTGAGATCGATCGTATATTCGGGGAACCGCCGCGAGCGCGTGAACGAAATCCAGATCGTCCAGAGAATCGCGCCGAGAAACGCAACGGCGGTCGTCGTCAGTGCGGGAATAAGCGCAATCCTGGGCGATGCCCAGCTCCACCGAATTGCCATCTGTTCCTCCCCGACCCGCCGTGGTCGCTTGCGAAGGGTATTCGCAAATGATCGCAAACAGATCTTGTATTAGCGCTAATATAAAGGTAAGCATTGCCAAACGTCAATGGCCTTGTTGATGCCGGGAAGCCATCACGGAAAAGAGGCCGGGGAGGAAGGCGATGCTTGGGGACCAGATACCGGCGGTGGGGCTTGGTACATACGGGCTGACCGGAAACGACGGCCTTTCCTCAGTGAAATCGGCAATTTTGCTCGGATACCGGCATCTTGATACCGCGCAAACCTACGGCACGGAGGAAAATGCCGGACAGGCTGTCCGTGAATCGGAACTGCCGAGGGGTTCATTTTTCATTACGACGAAAATCACCGCCAAGAACCTCGGACGCATTCGGCAGAGCATTCGGGAAAGCCTCATCCTTATGGGGCTTGATCACGCCGATCTTGTGCTCATCCACTGGCCCGCACCTTACGACGAGGTGAGCGTGCGCTCTTATATCGGAGACCTGGCGAGAGCGCAGGACGAAGGTCTGTGCAAGTTGATTGGCGTTTCGAATTTCACGCGCAGACATCTCGATGAGGCACTCGCCGAAATAGGTGAGAATCGCCTGGCGACCAACCAGTTCGAACAGCACGTCTATCTGCAGAACCGCGTTCTGGAAGATCACTGCATGTCGGCGAACATACGGGTCACCGCTTACATGCCGTTGGCAGGCGGCAACGTTTCAGACGACGCCGTTCTGAATGCCGTTGCGCAAAAACATGGCGTTGCCGCAAGCCAGGTCGCGCTCGCCTTTCTGCTCAACAGGGGCTCGATCATCATACCGAAATCGGGCTCACGCGCCCGCCAGCAATCGAACCTCGCTGCCAAATCCGTGAAGCTCGACGCACAAGACCTTGAGGCGATCGCAGGTCTCGATTGCGGCAGGCGTTACATCAACCCGGAATGGGGTCCGGCGTGGGACTGATTTAAAGAGGAGGCCGGGCAAGACACCGGCCATATCTGGAGGAGAAGATGGGTATCTTCACGACGCTTGGCCACATTGCCTTCAAGGTCAACGATCTCGATAGGTCGGTGGCATTCTACAACAGGATTGGATTTCCCGAAATGCTCCGCCTGCTCGATGCGGAGGGCAGACCCTGGATCGTCTATCACCGCATCAACGACAATCTTTATCTTGAACTATTCCCTGGAGGAGATGGCACCCCTGCTCCGGCCAATGAGAAAACCGGCTTGAACCACTTCTGCCTCACGGTCGCCAATGCCGATCAGGCCGAAAGGGACCTTGCGGAAGCCGGCATCAAGCTTCGTCGTCCCCGCAAGGAAACACGCGGTGTCGACGGCAATTGGGGCATGTGGATCGAAGACCCGGACGGGAATCGCATCGAAATCCAGGAAATGGCGCCGAACTGCATCCAGTACGAAGCTGAAAGAGCACTTGTCGCCGGCGGTGAGCCCCACGTCCTGACTGTCTATTAGCAACCGTCGAAAACCGCAAAACGAGGCCGACAATATCGGCCGGGAGGATTTTCATGATCAAGGTAAAACAGATCGCTCATGTCTGCATCTTTGCACACGACCTGGATAAGACCCGCGCGTTCTACGAGGATGTTCTGGGGCTCGACACGCAGTTCAACTTCCTGCGTGACGGCAGGATTTTCGGCTTCTATCTCAATTGCGGCGGCAGAAGCCATGTCGAGGTTTTCCAGAAGGATGGAACCTCATATAGCGACACGAACCAGATCACCCATTTCTGTCTCGAGGTCGAAAATCTCGACGAGGCAATCGCGCATATCAAATCCAAGGGTATCGATATCACCAACAAGAAGTACGCGTGCGACGACACCTATCAGGCGTGGATAAGGGATCCCAACGGAGTGAGGATCGAACTGTTTGAATATACAGATAAGAGCGCTCAGTTTACCGGCCGTGACCGCGTTGCCGACTGGTGATTGGCGCTTGAATTCGGCAATCTGTCTGTTGCATCTGGAAGACGGAATGCCGGCACAGGCAGGCTAGAAAAGTCACTTCCATGGAAAAGGGCCTCGTGAAACCAAAACCCAAAACCAAGCTGAAGGATGTGGCCAAAGCTACGGGTTTTTCAGAAAATACGGTATCGCTGGCCCTGCGGGGCAGTCCCCGCCTGCCGGAGTCGACCCGTGACCTGATTCTTAGGGCGGCGGAGGAACTCAACTATTTTCCCAACCATATCGCCCGCTCGCTGGCCAACAATGCGACGCGGACTATCGGGCTGGTATTGACGGACATCATGAACCCTACGCTGACCTTGGCTGCCCGCACGATCGAGCGGGAACTGACCAAAGCCGGCTACGGGATGATGTTCGCGGCAAGCGACACCAGCGTCGAAAGTGAGAAACGGGCGCTCCTGCGTTTCCAGTCCTATCAGGTGGACGGAATTCTGGTATATCCCGCTCATCATCGAAAATTCGATCATATCGTCGCCGTCGCTGAGGCCGGGACACCTGTTTTGCTGCTGGCCGAACTGCGCGGATCGGGCCTCGATACGGTGGCAATCGACGATATGGCAGGTGCCTACAAGGTCGCTTGCCATCTTCTCGGGCTCGGTCACCGCCGGATCGCCATGCTGGACGGCGGCTTCATGTCCGGGAATGACGACAAACGCCGCGGTATCCGCCGGGCAATCCGTCAGGCCGGCCTTCCGGCCAATACGCTTATTGTTCACAATGCCAAGGGAACTTCAGCTACCCAAGGCTACCGGATGATGCCTGCCGTGATGGCCGATCCCAACAAGCCCACTGCGCTTGTCGCCTCAACCGACGCATTGGCCACCGGAGCGTTGCGTTGGTGCGGCGAAAACGGGATTTCGGTTCCTGGCCAAATGGCGATCGCCGGATACGACAATACGGAAGTCTCCGAATTCAGCGTTTTGCCGCTGACGACCGTGAACTATGCAGCCGATGAAATCAGTCGAATCGGCGTTGCACGCATCCTTCATCGTCTGGAAAACAAGGAGGCGCGGCTTCCCGCGGAAACTCAGTTGATCGAGCCTGAATTGATTGTCCGCGCGACGACCTGATCGGAGAGGCTGTCACGTTATTCTTGAATTATTCCGGCGATTTCCCCGTCTTGAGCGGGAGGAGATTGCCGAGATCGATCGGGAACGGAAAGACGATCGTCGAATTCTGTTCGCCTGCAATGACGTTCAACGTGTTGAGATAGCGAAGTTGCATCGCCTCGGGCTGTCTTGCCAGGATTTCGGCCGCTTCAAGCAGCTTCGCCGCGGCCTGTTGTTCGCCCTCGGCATTGATCACCTTGGCTCGCCGTTCACGTTCGGCTTCCGCCTGGCGGGCGATTGCACGGATCATGGATTCATTGATGTCGACATGTTTGATCTCGACATTCGCGACCTTGATGCCCCAGGCATCGGTTTGAATGTCGAGGATCTCCTGAATGTCGTTGTTGAGCTTGTCGCGTTCGGCCAGCATTTCATCGAGATCGTGCTTGCCAAGCACCGAGCGTAAGGTCGTCTGGGCCAGTTGGCTCGTCGCCATCATGAAGTCCTCGACCTGGATGGTCGCCTTCTCGGGGTCGATGACCCTGAAATAGATCACGGCATTGACCCGGACGGAAACGTTGTCGCGAGAGATGACGTCCTGACTGGGAACATCGAGCACCAGCGTACGCAGGTCGACCCGCACCATCTGCTGCACGTAGGGAATGAGAAGGATCAACCCCGGTCCCTTGACGCCGGTGAAACGGCCGAGCGTGAAGACGACGCCGCGCTGATATTCCCGAAGGATCTTGATCGCGGAACCGATGAGGAGCAGCAGAAGAAGGACGATGACGAGATAGAAGGCGATATCCGTAAACATACCCATGATTTCCTCCTGTTTTACAGAAGCCCCTAGCGTTCCTGCGCAATTCTGGTGACTTCGAGCGTCAGCCCGGTTCGACCGGTTATCTTGACGCCATCGCCGGCGACGAGCGGTTCGGTGGATACTGCCTTCCAGCGCTCGCCATGCGCGATCACATAACCCGAGGTATCACTCCAGCTATCAACCTTGCCGGCGATACCGACCATCTGCTCCGTGCCGGTGACGACGTCACGCCGGCGCGAGGTGAATGCAAGGCGAGCAACGATAACGCTGAAGACGATGCTGGCAATGGCTATGCCCCCCAGCACCGACCAGGAAATCTCCAGGCCGGGCACATCCGTATCGAACAGGATGGTCGCGCCCAGTACCAGCGCTACAGCGCCGCCGATGCCGAGGGCACCGAAGGATGGCGAATGTGCCTCGGCTACCGTCAACCCGGCACCAAGGACAATCAGCGCGACACCGGCATAACTCACCGGCAGCAATGCAAGCGCATAAAGGCCGAGAAGCAGGCTGATACCTCCGATCGTGCCGGGAACAAATGTTCCTGGAGTGAGAAATTCGAAGATAAGACCATAGATGCCAACCATCATCAGGATGAGTGCAATGTTTGGATCGGTTATCACTGAAAGCAGCCTGGTTCGCCAATCCGGCTCGAAATCACGGATGGCGAGGCCTGCGGTCTCAAGTCGAATATCTGTCTGGCCAACACGCACGACGCGACCCTGAGCCTGCGCCAGGAGATCCTCCACGGTCGCCGCCGTGAAATCGATGACATGTTCGCGCTGGGCGACGACCGATGAAAGGCTGGCAGCTTCGCGTACGGCACGTTCTGCCCAATCGGCATTGCGGCCGCGCAGTTCCGCAAGACCGCGAATATAGGCAACCGCATCATTGACGGCCTTTGCTTCGCTTGCGTTATCCGGGGATTGTCGCTGCTTGCCGTTGGGGTCGTCCGGACGATCGTTGCCTGGTTCCGGACCACGACCGAACCCTCCGCCGAGGGAAATCGGTGTTGCTGCCCCCAGGTTGGTACCCGGCGCCATCGCCGCGATGTGGCTTGCATAAAGAATATACGTGCCGGCGCTGGCAGCCCGCGCGCCGCTTGGGGCCACGAAACCTGCTACCGGCACGGGCGAGGCAAGGATCGCACGAATGATGTCGCGCATCGATGCGTCAAGACCGCCGGGCGTGTCCATCTGCAGGACGACCAAACCCGCTCCACCTTCATCGGCACGCTGAAGTCCGCGCCTGACATAGTCTGCCGTCGCCGGACCGATGGCGCCGTTCAGCTTCAGCACTATCGCTATATGTGCGGGTTCCGTTGACGGCGCCGCGCTCAGACCAAAAACCGGCAGGGCAAGCAGCAGGAGGATGGTTCGGGCCATCAACCGCCAGAACCTCAAACACCGCATGGTCTTCCGTCGAATGTTCATGATCTGGAATATATGGCGGAAGTGCAAAACGGTAAGATAAGGACCTTTCGATCACAGCTGTCGGCTATGCAGCGTGTATCGTCAGAATATGACTGATCATGCGAATTCGTACCTTAGAACACGCCGTTTCTGGAAAGATCACTCGACGTACTTTTGGGGCGGAGCGAAGCGTGCGCGTCTCGTCAGAGACGGAAGTCTGGCCAAGGCCATATGAGAGACCATGCGCGCCGATGAGCCGAGTGCAATTACGCGCGTTCCTCCGCCGCAAAGTCGTCGTGATGCTTCGTCAATTGCTTGCACGGGCCGGTGGACCGACGCTCGACAATCCTCGATGCGATATTGACGCGGCGTGCGGGCATGTCCGGCTGGCGCGGGTGTTCGATGCGCTCGATCAGAAGCCTCAGGCCGACGGCACCGCATTCCTGGCCTTCCATTCGCACTGTCGTCAATTGCGGTGATATCTGTGTTGCAGCCGAAAAATCGCCGAAGCCGACGACGGAAACATCATCGGGAATACGGTAGCCCTGCCCCAAAAGTTCGGACACGACAGTCAGCGCGAGACCGTCATGGGCGCAGAAGAACGCCGTTGGCTGAATACCCTTCTCCTTGAGCGCGCGATAGGCGCCGGCAAAGCCGCCTTGCTCGTCGAACTCCATGGCATGCAATGCGACATCGGGGTAACGTTCGGCAATCTCGCGCGCTCCATAGAAACGCTCGCGGCGACCGCGATAGCCGGGCGTACCGTAGACATAGGCGATCGATCGGTGCCCGAGGCCAAACAGGTATTGCATTACAGCCTGGCCCGCCTCATGGTCGGTGCCGGAAACGTGGTCGGCGTCTTCCAGGGGATCGATCCAGCCGAAACGGACGATCGGAATACCGGTCGCCGTCGCGGCTGCAATCGCTTCAGGGGCATGCGGTCCAACGAGCAGCAGGCCGGCACAGGTGTGTGCCAGATCCTCAAGCTGGCTCGCGTGGTGCGTCCAGCGCATTCGCAAACCCATGCCCAACCGATGGGCCTCGGATTGAACCCCGTTCTGGATCTGCATGTAGAGTTCGCTGTTGACGGGATCGTGATCATGAAAAACGATGGCGACCTCGCTCGCCGCAACCTTGTTCAGCGGCTTGATATATCCCAGCCGCTGCGCCGTTTCGCGGATGCGCTCGCGGGTCTCATCGCTGACACCGCTCTTGCCGGACAATGATCGCGATACCGCGTATTTCGACAGGCCGACTTCCCGTGCAATCGTCTGTAAGGTGACGCGTCCGCGCTTTTCCATTCCCGCATCCTTCTGCAGCCGCAGCCTCGCTACACGGCTGCGCTGTAAAACACAAATTTTCCAAACACGGAACATAACACTTTACCTAACGATATTGTAATGCAAACCTCACGTTATCCAAGCCCGGGAGAAGGAAAAACAGGGGCAAGGATTTTGTGGAGGAGATACCGATGATCAAGCTGAAACGTCGTACGTTTCTGGCCGGAAGTTCGGCCGCTCTGATTTTGCCGGCTTTGCCGGTCGCCGCCGCTACCTACAAGGAAGCGGACATTCTGAAGGACAAGGTTTCAAACGGCGCCCTGCCGTCTGTTGCGGATAGGCTTCCTGAGACCCCCCTTGTCGTCAAACCGTTCGAAAGCATCGGGAAATATGGCGGTGACTGGAGAATGGCCCTGGTGGGAGGCGGTTCGCTCTCCATGCTGTTCCGCTATCAGGCTTATGAGCCTCTGCTGCGCTATACACCCGACTGGTCGGGGGTGACCTTGAACGTCGCGGAAGCCTTCGAGGCAAATGCGGACGCCACGGTCTACACGATCCGGCTGCGCAAGGGCATGAAATGGTCCGATGGACACCCTTACACGACGGCGGACGTCAAGTTCTGGTACGATACCGTGCTCACCGACAAGCGGGTCGCGGTCACCAGCCAGGGCCACTGGAAGACCGCCGGCAAGCCGGCGAAGCTGGAAGTGGTCGATGAACAGACCTTCAAGGTGATCTTCGAGGCACCTAACGGTATGTTCCCGCTGCAGGTCGCCTGGGCCAACAACGATCACACGACACGCTGCCCCAAGCATTATCTCGAACAGTTCCATATCGACTACAATCCGAAGGCCGACGAACTTGCCAAACAGCACGGCTTCGAAAGCTGGATTGCCGCCTTTCAATCGGTTTCCGGGTTCCAGAACGACAATGCCTTTTTCCTGAACTCCTCGAAGAAGCCGTGCCTCAACGCCTGGATGTTCACGATCGCACCCGGCGAGAACACCGAAAGGGCGGTTGCCGAGCGCAATCCCTATTACTGGAAAGTGGATACCGAGGGTAACCAGCTGCCCTATATGGATCGCATCGTCTACCAGATGGTCGCCGATCCGCAGGTGCTGCTCTTGAAGGCCATGCAGGGCGAAATTGACTACATGGACCAGTATATCGCAACACCGAACAACAAGTCGGTGCTCTACGATGCGCGCCAGCAGGGCGACTATGATTTCTGCACGCTGACCTCGACGGAGGCCAACGTCATGAACTTCATCTTCAACCTCAATCATAACGACGAGACAAAGCGGGCGCTTTTCCGGAACAGGAATTTCCGGGCGGCTCTCTCGATGGCTCTCGATCGTCAAGCCTTGATCGATGCCGTGCTGGTTGGACAGGGGGCCGCTGCTCAACCCTCCATCAAGGAGAGCGATCCGCTCTACAACGAACAGCTTGCCAAGCAGTTTACGGAGTATGATGTCAAGAAGGCGAACGCCATGCTCGATGAGATCGTTCCGAAGCGTGATGACCAGAACTTCCGTCTCGACGAAAAAGGCCGACGCCTGACGATCATCTTCGAGATCGACCAGGCGCGTGCGATCTTCCTTGATCTCTTCCAACTGGTGATCCCGATGTTCCAGGCGGTCGGCATCGATGCACAGATGCGGACCATGGACCGTTCGCTTTGGGAGACGCGCGTCCGTCAGGGCCGCGATTTCGACGCGACTGCGCATCAGTTCGGCGCCAATGGCGGTGTCGCGGCCATGCTCGACCCGCGCTACTATGTGCCGACGGACTCCAACGCGATGTATGCCCCGGCCTGGCAGCTCTGGTATCTCGACCGCAACAATGCCAGTGCGGAGGAACCGCCGCCGGAGACGAAGAGGCAGCTTGAGCTTTACGACAAGCTCAAAGCGACGTCTGATCCCGCAGGTCAGCAGGAGATTATGAAACAGATCCTCCAGGGCGCGGCTGAAAACTTCTATGTCTTCGGCATTTCTCAGCCGCCGGATGGATACGGCATCGTCAAGAACAACATGAGAAACATCACGAAAACCATGCCGAGTTCTTTCGGCTGGCCGACACCCGCTCCCACCATGCCGGAGCAATTCTACCAGGTCTGACCGCATTCGACGGAATGACACGTTTCGGGCGCCGGCCTGCCGGTCGGCGCCGCGATCCCTCTTTGCCTATGATTGGATGAAGACGATGCTCGACGCTAGGAAACAGAATACGGACACGCTGAGGACTCCGGACTGGTACAAGACCGCGACACGCTGGACCCAGCTCACCTTCGTCGAGGACGATCCGGAAAAATACGACCCCGCCTTCTGGATCGATGTCTTCAAGCGCACGAAATCCAATGCCGTCTGCCTCAGCGCCGGAGGCTATGTCGCCTACTACCCGAGCAAGGTCCCCTATCACTATGTCAGCAGATACCTGGGCGACAAGGATATCTTCGGCGCTCTCGTCGATGCGGCACGCAAGCTCGACATGCATGTGATGGCCCGTGTCGATCCGCACGCCATCCACGACGATGCCGCCAAAGCCCATCCGGAATGGGTCATGGTCAATGCCGACGGCACGCCCCGCCGACACTGGGCCTATCCGGATGTCTGGGTCACCAACGCCTACGGCGACTATAACACGGTGTTCATGCCGGACGTGGTCAAGGAGATCATTCGCGAATACGATATCGACGCGATCTTCGCCAATCGCTGGCAGGGGCATGGCGTCGATTACAGCGAAGACAGCGCACGTCGTTTCAAGGACATGTTCGGCTACGGCCTGCCTCGGAAGGCGGATGCGGACGATCCGGCCTGGCAGGCCTGGCTGCAATGGCGCCGCCACGTCCTGACGGGCGTGATCGCGCAATGGGATGACGCGATCAAGGCGATCCGGCCGCATGCGAGCTTCATTCCCAACATGAGCGGGGCGTCGCTGATGGAGTTCGACCTTTCCGTCATCACGAGGCATTGCCCCTTCCTCGTCGTCGACCACCAGGGTCGCAAGGGGCTGGAAGTCGGCTGGTCGGCAGGCCGCAATGGCAAGCGCATCCGGGCGACCTTTCCCGACCGTCCCGTCATGCTCATTACCTCGATCGGTCCCGAGGAGGAATATCGCTGGAAGGATGCCGTGACTTCGCCGGAGGAAATCCAGCTCTGGATCAACAACGGCACGACTCACGGCCTTTATGCCTGGTTCACGAAATTCAATGGCGTAGTGCCGGATAAACGCTGGGTGGAGCCGGTCGCCGATTCATTCAACTTGCAGGCCGCAGTCGAGCCGGTACTGGAAAGCATGAAGCCTACGGCCGAAATCGCCGTGATCGATCCTTCGACCACGCTGCGTCATTGGGCACCGGAGGATCGGCATAGTGCCGAAAAACACGATCTCGGCTTCTATCACGCCCTGGTAGAGGCCCGTCTGCCCTTCGAGCTTCTCTCCGATCAGGTTCTGACTAAGGACAACCTCGATCGCTTCAGAGTGATCATCCTCGCCAATGCCTCCTGCCTGTCGGACGCGCAGAACGCGGCGATCCGCGCCTATGTGGAGCGTGGCGGCAGCATCATCGCCGCCTATGAAACCTCGCTGCGCGACGAGAACGGCAAGATGCGGCCGGAATTCGGCCTTGCGGATGTCTTCGGCGTCAAATTCGTCTCCGGCCCCCGCGGCATTGTCAAGAATACCTATCTGGCGCTTTCGGGAGACCATCCGATCGGCGAAGGGTATGAAGGAGCGAGCCGCATCATGGGCGGCACGCGGCTCATCCATGTCGAGCCGGTCACCAGCACCGCGACGCCCTTTCTCTACATCCCCGACTTCCCGGACCTGCCTATGGAGGAAGTCTATCCACGCAAGGCACCGGAAGGAGCCGCCGTCATCGCCCGCGAAACCGGCAGGGGTGGGCGGGCGGTCTATATTCCGTGGAATATCGGCGAGATTTTCTGGGAGGTCTTTGCCGTGGACCATGCACGACTGATCGCGAACGCCGTTCGGTGGGCGCTCGGCAAGATGCCGCGTGTCGTGATCGAAGGGCCTGGGGTCATCGACATGGCGCTACGCGAAAACGACGAAGGCATCGCGCTCAGCCTCTTCAACCTGACCAATCCAATGATGATGAAGGGACCGATCCGCGAAAATTACCCTCTGGCGGGCCAGACGGTTTCCGTGGAAATTCCGAAAGGCAAATCGGTAGACAAGGCTTGGCTCGTTGTCGCCGACCGCGCCGCAGATTTCAGCCTCCGGAATGGACGCGCCGAGGTGGAAGTACCCGGTATCGAGCGGCTGGAGGTGCTGCATCTCACCTGGACGTGAGATGATCGACTGAAACGGAAGAGCGCTGCCGGCCTGGAGGGGCCGGTAGCGGGGTAGAGATCCGGAGGAAGCGCCGGTCCGACGCTCTCAACGGGAGGAGAAACATTCCGATGCTTGGCTATATCTTCAAGCGCGTGCTCTACATGATCCCGACCCTGTTCGGCATGTCGCTGATTTCGTTCCTGATCATCCAGTTGCCGCCGGGCGACTATCTGACCTCGATGATTGCCACGATGAGTGACAGCGGCCAGGCGGTTGATCCGGCTGAGATCGAACGGCTGAAGGAAATCTACGGTTTCGATGATCCGTTCTATATCCAGTATCTGAAATGGATATGGGGCATTCTCAGCCGCGGCGATTTCGGCCGCTCCTTCGAATGGAATCAGCCGGTTGCCGACCTCATCTGGGCCCGCATGGGATCGACCCTGGTGATCTCGCTGCTGAGCCTTCTTTTCGTGTGGGTCGTCGCACTTCCGATCGGCATCTATTCGGCCGTGCGGCGTCATACCGTTGGCGATCACATCTTTACCTTCTTCGGCTTCATCGGCCTTGCGGTTCCGAATTTCATCCTGGCGCTGATCCTGATGTATGTCGCCTATAAATATCTCGGCCAGAGCGTCGGCGGCCTCAACTCCCCAGAATTTGCCGAAGCGCCCTGGAGCTTCGCAAAGGCCGGCGACTTCCTGGCGCACCTATGGATTCCGATCATCATCATCGGCGCTTCGGGAACGGCTGCGCTGATCCGCATCCTGCGCGCCAACTTGACTGACGAGCTGCACAAGCCCTATGTCATCACCGCCCGCGCCAAAGGGTTGCCGGAATACAAAGTCATCCTCAAATATCCGGTGCGTATCGCGCTCAATCCTTTCGTTTCGGCGATCGGCTGGGTCCTGCCGCATCTCGTTTCCGGTGTGACGATCACGGCGATCGTGCTCAATCTTCCAACGGCCGGGCCGCTTCTTTTCCGCGCGCTGGTTTCACAGGATATGTATCTCGCGGGCAGTTTCATCCTGCTTTTAAGCGCCCTCACCCTTGTCGGCATGCTGTTTTCGGATCTGCTGCTTGCGCTGCTCGATCCGCGCATCCGGTTCAGCTGAGGAGGCCGGCATGGGCGTACACGATACTATCGGGAAACATGTTGAACCCGCGCTGATGGTCGTCGATGGGCCTTCGATCAGCCCGCTCAAGCAGGGCAAGTCGGTCTCGACAGCCACAGTTGGACCCTGGAAGCTGATCGCCGGCAAGCTGATCCGCCAGAAAGTGGCAATGACGGCTGGCGCCGTCATCCTTTTCCTCTATCTGGTCGGCCTGTTCGCCGAGTTCTTGGCCCCTGCCCTGCCTGCGACGTCGAAGCCGCAATATACCTACGCGCCGCCGCAAGGGATCAGTCTCTTCGTGACGCGGCCGGACGGCAGTACGGAGTTCAATCCGCATGTAAAGGGTTACAAGGTCGAAATCGAAAAGGTAGCCCTGAGGCGCACATTCGTCGTCGATGACAGCAAGGTCGTGCCGATCGGGTTTTTAGTCAAAGGCCCGGCCTATGAACTATGGGGGCTAATCTCCACGGATCGTCATCTGATCGGCCCGCTTAACCCCAATGATCCCATGTACCTGCTCGGTACGGATCGTCTCGGGCGCGACGTCTTCTCGCGACTGATCTACGGAACGCGTGTCTCCATGTCGATCGGCCTCGTGGGCGTCGCGGTGTCCCTGGTTCTGGGCGTGGTCTTCGGCTCCATCTCCGGTTTCTATGGCGGCTGGGTCGATACGGTCATCCAGCGGATCATCGAAGTGATCAGCGCCATGCCGACCATCCCGCTCTGGCTGGGGCTGGCGGCGGCCATCCCGCTTACCTGGTCGCCGGTCAGCGTCTATTTCGTCATCACCATCATCGTCTCGCTGCTCGGATGGACCAGTCTCGCGCGCGAGGTGCGCGGACGGTTTCTGGCGCTCAGGAGCGAGGATTTCGTCACTGCCGCGAGGCTCGACGGATCGAGCGAGGCGCGGCTAATCTTCCGCCATATCCTGCCGTCGCTGACGAGCCATATCCTCGCCGTGGTGACGCTCGCCGTGCCCACCATGATCGTCGCGGAGACATCGCTCTCCTTCCTCGGCATCGGGCTGAAGCCGCCGGTCGTGAGCTGGGGCGTGCTGCTGCAGGATGCCCAAAACATCCGTACGGTCGCGACCGCACCCTGGCTGCTGATCTGGCCGTCGCTCGCGGTTATTGTGGCCGTCCTTTCCTTCAACTTCTTCGGCGACGGCCTGCGCGATGCGGCCGATCCCTATGACAATTGAGGAGGGAGCGATGAATACTCTTCCTGACGATGTCGTGCTTTCCGTCGAGGACCTCTCGGTCGATTTCTGCTTGCGCACCCATATTCTGCATGCGGTGGAAAAGGTGAGCTTCCAGCTGAAACGCGGCCAGACGCTCTGCCTTGTCGGAGAAAGCGGTTCCGGCAAAAGCGTCACGGCGCGTTCGCTGCTGCAGATCATCGACCGTCCTGGCCGGATCGTCGGCGGACGTATCCTGCTCAAGAGCGGCGACGCAATCACCGACATTGCCACGCTTTCTCCCGACAGCAACGCCATGCGCGCGATCCGCGGGCGGCGCATCGGCCTTGTCTTTCAAGAGCCGATGAGCTCGCTTTCGCCGGTCCACACGATCGGCTCGCAGATCGTCGAAGCGATCCGCCTGCATACCAACCTCGGCAAGAAGGCTGCGCGCGAGCGGATGATCGATCTGTTGCGCCAGGTCGAAATCCCCAATCCGGACAAGATGGCCGACCGTTATACGTTCGAGTTTTCCGGCGGCATGCGCCAGCGCGCGATGATCGCCATGGCGCTTGCCGGCGATCCGGACATCCTGATTGCCGATGAGCCGACCACCGCGCTCGACGTCACCACGCAGGCCGAAATTCTCGATCTCATCAAGCGCCTGCAGGTCGGGCGCGGCATGGCCATGCTGCTCATCACTCACGATATGGGCGTGGTGGCCGAGGTGGCGGATGAAGTCGCCGTCATGCGTTTCGGCCGCATCGTCGAACATGGAACCGTCGATGCGATCTATCATGCGGCCGGCCATCCCTATACCCGCCAACTGCTCGCTTCGACCGTCAAGCTCACTCGCCAGGCGAATGTCGGGAAACCGGCGGTGATGCTGTCGGCCGAAGCGCCGCTGCCGGTTCTGTCTGTCCGCAATCTCGGCAAGACTTTTGGCTTTGCGGGCAACAATACGCTCAGGGCCGTCGACGACGCCAATTTCGACCTCTATCCGGGTGAGGCCCTCGGCATCGTCGGGGAGAGCGGTTCCGGCAAGACCACACTCGGCAGGCTGATCCTGCGCATTGTCGAGCCAACAGCTGGCGCCGTTTTCTACCGCAACAAGAACGGCAGCGAAATCGAGGTCACCAGACTTGGCAAGAAGGGACTTCGGGACTTTCATCGCGAGGTCCGCCTTGTCTTCCAGGACCCCTTCGCCTCCCTCAATCCGCGCATGACGGTCAAGGAGGTGATCGGCGACCCGCTGATCGTCAACGGCCCTGCCAAGGGCAAGGAACTGGAGGATCGCGTTGCCGAGCTGATGCGCCTCGTTGGACTCGACCCGATGGGCATGGAGCGTTATCCGCACGCTTTTTCCGGCGGCCAGCGGCAGCGCATCGGCATCGCTCGGGCGCTCGCGCTCGAACCGCGCATCATCATCGCCGATGAGGCGACCTCGGCGCTCGACGTCTCCATCCGCAGCCAGATCCTTGACCTTCTGCTCGATATCCGCAGGCGGCTGAACCTCAGCTTCATCTTCATCTCGCACGACATTTCCGTGGTGCGCTATTTCTGCGACCGCGTGGCCGTCATGCACCGCGGCAGGATTGTCGAGCTTGGCGAGGCCGAGCAGGTCTGCACCGCGCCGCGGGAGGCTTACACAAAAAGCCTCATCTCTGCCGTTCCTAACCCCGATCCCCGCGACAAGCGCATGATGCACCGGCAGCGTTTCGTCGCACCCGTCAATTCATAAGGATGTTCCAGTGCCGAAATTCTCAGCCAATCTCTCCTTCCTCTATCAGGACCTGCCCTTTCTCGACCGTTTTGCAGCCGCAGCGAAAGACGGTTTCGGAGCGCTCGAATATCTCGGCCCCTATGTCGAGCCGAAGGAAAAAGTCGCGAATGCCTTGAAGGCAAGCGGTCTCGAACAGGCGCTTTTCAACGTGCCCTCCGGCGATTGGGCCGGCGGCGAACGCGGCATCGCCTGCCTGCCTGACCGCGTGCAGGAATTTCGCGATGGAGTGTCGCTGGCGCTCGATTATGCCAAGGCACTCAGTTGCCGGCAGCTTAACGTCATTTCAGGTCTGGTGTCGAAAGATGCCGACCCCGACGTGCTGGAAAACACGCTGGTCGAGAACCTGAAATATGCCGTACCGCGCTGCGCCGATGCCGGCGTCAAGCTCTTGATCGAGCCGATCAACCTGCGCGACATTCCCGGTTTCTTCCTGTCGACGACGAAGCATGCCGAGCGCATCCTCGATAAGGTCGGCTCCGACAATCTCTTTATCCAATACGACTTCTACCACATGCAGATCATGCAGGGCGACCTGATCCCCACCTTTACACGGCTGAAGGAGAAGATCGCCCATGTGCAGATTGCCGACAATCCCGGTCGCAACGAACCCGGCACGGGCGAGATCAACTACGGCTTCATCCTCTCCGAACTCGACCGCCTCGGTTACGACGGCTGGGTCGGCTGCGAATATAAACCGAAGGCTGGCACCAGCGAGGGCCTCGGCTGGATGAGGCCCTATCTGAAGTGAGGTTGTCATGAATATCGGATTCATCGGACTGGGCGTCATGGGCCGCCCAATGGCGGAACACCTGATCGACGCGGGTCACACGCTGCATCTCAGCCGCGTGAAGGAAGGTTCCCAGCATCTCATCACCAAGGGCGGCAAGGCGGCCGCCAGTGCAAAGGCCGTAGCTCAAGCCTCGGATATCATCATCCTGATGCTGCCCGATACGCCGGATGTCGAGGCGGTGCTCTTCGGCGAAAACGGCGTGGCGTCGGGCCTCTCCGCAGGCAAACTCGTCATCGACATGAGCTCGATCTCGCCGGTCGCGACCAAGGGCTTTGCGAGAGGCGTTGAAGCGCTCGACTGCGATTATCTCGACGCGCCGGTTTCCGGTGGCGAGGTGGGAGCCAAGGCGGCGTCGCTGACCATCATGGTCGGCGGCAAGGATGCGGCCTTCGAGCGGGCCCGGTCGCTGTTCGAGAAGATGGGCAAGAACATCACCCTGGTCGGAGGCGTCGGCGACGGGCAGACCGCCAAGGTCGCCAACCAGATCATCGTCGGCCTGACCATCGAGGCTGTTTCCGAAGCGCTGCTCTTTGCCAAACGCGCCGGCGCCGATCCGGCTAGGGTCCGCGCCGCACTGATGGGCGGCTTTGCAGCCTCCCGCATCCTCGAGGTGCATGGTGAGCGGATGGTCAAGGAGACCTTCGAGCCCGGCTTCCGCATCCGTCTGCACCGCAAGGACATGACGCTCGCCGTCGATGCCGCCCGGTCGCTCGACCTCGCGCTGCCCAATACCGCCGCGACCCAGCAGCTCATGAATGCCGCGATCGCCAACGGCGATGGCGACCGTGATCATTCCGCCCTCATCCGCACGCTCGAACTCCTCGCCGGAGGGCCGCGCTAAGACCAACGCTTTTTAGGACTGCCGGACGATATCTTCGCCTGCGTCAGCCGGAGCCTCCTCTCCGGGCGGCGAAGCTGTGTCCGAACTGAAGAAGGACAGGACAATGCTCAGAAACGATATTCAATTTCCCTATGGCGCCGTCTATTTCCGCAAGTCGAACCCGCCGCAGGAACATTGGGAACGCGACTACCGTGTCGCCGCCGAGGATGGGCTCAACATCTTTCGCCACTGGTTCATGTGGGGAGCGATCGAGGTGGCGCCCGGTGTCTATGACTGGGAGGAATACGATCGGCAGCTCGATCTCGCGGCGAGGAACGGCCTCAAGACGGTGATCGCCGAACTCATCCACGCGGTGCCGGATTGGGCGGTTCGCAAATTCTCTCATGCCCTGCAGGTCAACGCCGACGGGACGAAGCTCGGCTCCTGGATGGGTGTCTCGGCCGCGACCGGGGGCTTCTCCAACAATGGCGGGGGGGCCGGTGCGCTGACGCTGAACTGCCCCGAGGTGAAGGAGGCCGCTGGCAATTTCCTGACGGCACTCGCCACCCGATACAAGGACCATCCGGCAATCTACGGCTACGACGTCTGGAACGAATGCAATTATTCCGCGGACGTGGATTACAGCAGCTATGCCAAGGCCACTTTCCGCAAATGGCTGGAGAAGAAATATGGCTCGTTGAAGGCGCTCGCAAAGGTCTGGCACCGCTACAGC
The DNA here is from genome assembly GCF_029854435.1 of Neorhizobium petrolearium. Lineage (NCBI taxonomy): Bacteria > Pseudomonadati > Pseudomonadota > Alphaproteobacteria > Hyphomicrobiales > Rhizobiaceae > Neorhizobium > Neorhizobium petrolearium. The sequence continues at coordinate 205,905 of NZ_CP123001.1, forward strand.
TATGCCGAATGGGACGACATTGAGCCTCCGGTACACATGGCACCCTATCCGGAATGCATCGACTGGCTGCAGTTCAAGCGCGATAACTTCTATGACCAGATGCAGTGGCGCATCGATACGATCCGCGCGGTCGACAGCAAGAATGTTATCGCCGCCCACGGCATTTCGGGTGCGATCCCGAACATGGCGGCGAATGGCTGTGACGACTGGCTTGCCGCCTCCAAGGTGGAGATCTACGGCTTCACGTGGGTTCAAGCCCGCAAGGGCACCGAGCCCTGGAAGACCTGGTATGGCGTCGATATCAACCGTGCCGCTGCCCGCGGAAAAACCTTCTGGCATGCGGAGCGCCAGGGCGGGCCGCTGTGGCTACAGCCGCAGGTGATCGGTCGCAACAAGGAGGACGGCCGGGTGGCGGAACCGGAGGATATCCGCATCTGGAGCATGACCTCGCTTGCCGGTGGCGCTCGCGGCGTGCTCAACCTGCGGTGGCGGCCGCTGCTCGATGGGCCGCTCTTCGGCGCCTTCGGCGCCTACGGTATGGACGGCTCGCGCACACCGCGTTCCGACATGCAGAGCGCGATGGCGAAATGGGCGAACGATCAGGCACAGGCTGTTCTCTGGGACGCAAAGCCGGTGCGCGGCGAAATCGGCATCCTGGTCGTGCGCGAGACCCAGGAATGGGACTATCTGCTCAATTACGACCGCAAGGAAAAACCCTATCCGGAAGCCATGTGGGGCGCGTATCGTGCATTTCTGGACAATGGTGTGCAGCCGGATTGGGTGCATATCGACGATATCGGTGCCTACGACTTTCTCTATTTCCCCTACCCGATCATGTTTACCGCGGAACAGGCCAACCGGCTGAAAACCTGGGTTGAGAATGGCGGCACGTTGATCACCGAAGCCTGCCCCGGTTATTTCGGTGACCGCGGCCATGTCGGTCAGGTGCAGCCGAACATGGGCCTCGATGCCGTCTTCGGCGCGCAGGAGGAAACCGTCGAATTCATGCCCGATATCGGCGATCGCATCCATTTCGAGTTCGGCGAGCTTGCCGTCGATGGCGGCGGCCTCCTGCAGTCCTATCGTCTCAACGGCGGTACGGCCCGGGGCAACTTCACCGACGGCCGCCTTGCCGTTGTCGAGAACAATTTCGGCAAGGGGCGTACGCTCCTGATCGGCACCAACCCGTCCGTCGCCTATTACCGCAGCAACGGCAAGGCGAATGCGGCCTTCTTCGCCGAGCTCCTGGGATGGAGCGGCCGCGAGCGTCATGTGATACTCTCCAACAAGACGCTCTTCGCCCGCATTCACAAAGGCGAGAAAGGCAGCTTTTTATGGCTGGTCAATCCGACCCGTACGATACAGGCCACCGACGTGGCGCTGGCGGATCGCCATGGCAGCATCAGCTCCGGCAAGGCCGTTTGGCCGATCGGCCACGAACATAACGGCGGCCAGGTCGAAGTTCCCCCGCGCGATGTGGTCATCCTGCCGCTTGTGGAGGCATGATGCGCGCGCCATGGCTTGCGATCGAATTGCCTGGAGCTGATTGCCTTGAAGGGCTGCGAAGCGTGAACTCCGCAATGTCGACGTTACTCTCGTATAAGGCGCGGGTACTCTAGACTATCCCCCACGCCCGAAACCTTCCCCTGCCCGTCAGCTCGCGCAAGTTCAGTTCACCGGCAATCTTGAGTGCCCCCTGGGGGGTCACGTCAAGCACCTCGGCAATCATGCCGGCGGAGACCATCGGGCGGGAGAGGACGAGCTCGATCAGCTTCGGCAATTTAGACGATCTGCGACGGCCATCGAGTTTTCGCTGCATCTGCTGTTTTGCAAGCAGCAATCGGTCATGCTCCTTCAGGCCTAGTTCGGACGCGATGCCGATCCCATCGAGGATGGCGAGCAGTCGCGTGTTGCGGTCGCGACTGGTGCGGCGCTCGCGTGAAACGTTTCTAAGGCCCCGATTGACGGCGACAAGATGCGCGATGGTGATGTCAGCCTTGCGGAGCAAGGAGGCTGCCAGCAGCCGGCCGAGCCAGGGCGCGTGCTGGAGGACCTGCAACTGGTTCCAGGCATCGAGCAACACCGCGGCTCGCAGTGCCGCTGGCAACCCGTCCGTTTCGATCAGGATAGCGCGCCACTCCTCGAGGCGCTCGTCCTCATCCCAGCCTGGCTCATAGACGAGCGGGGCACGCTCCTGCCGCGACGATCGTGATGGCTGGATGGTCCCGGAGAGAACAGCTTCGGAGCGAGCAAGAACGGCATCGATCTCCGCCAGTTCCCTTGCCAAGGGGTCCTCATCCTCGGCGATCGGTTCGCTGAGTGCCTCCTCTTCCGGCAATGGAGCAGGCAGGGTCGCAGCGTCGTTCCCCCCTCCCCTGCCCCGGAGATTTCTGAGGCCTTCGGGGCTCAGCGCCCAGCCGGCCGGATGGCCGGAAATGCGACGACGGGTGCGCAGCACGTCCTGCGCAATCGCGAGCTCATGCGTGGGTGCGCGAATGCCCATGCCGGCGTCGTGCAGGACCAGATCCTCGAGGTGAACAAGTTCGCCGTCGATCCACAACGAGGCGCAGGCGTCTGCAAAATCGGCGCGGCTGATGCAGCCCTGGCGCAAGTCGGACCGGTTAAGACGCTCGTCGAGGCGCACCAGAGCGGCGGTCGCCGTCGCTACGGGCGTGACAAGGGTCTGCAGCGGCAATTTCGAAAGTTCGTAACGCATTGTTGTTGTTATAGAGGATCTTCGTTACGAAAGCGATAGAGAGGTTGAGTTTCGTTACCGTTGCGTTAACCATAATTCACGCTAGCGGTCGGGAGATGTCGGACTGAGGCCTGTTTCTCGGAGATGCAATGCCCCGGGGTTGAGATTGGTGAGGGAAACACCGAATCGATCAACAGGTTGCCCGTTGCGATTCTACTCCGCTGATTGCCGAAGGCAAACGCCGATCTATGGCGGATGGCGACGCCGCGACCCCGCCCCTTTTTCGCGGGCCAAGGCGGGAACATGTTTGCGCTGTGAAGTCCGGCGTGGCTGGAACCCCTCCCCTTGCCCGAGTTAGAAATCGTGGGGCGAAGCATGACGAAGCGATCGAGATGATGCGTTTGGCGGCTAGGCAATCGAGAGAAGCTTGTGATCTGCCGTTGACGGCGGCGCAGCCGCATCCGAGCCCTGTGGGCGTCTCTCCTGCTCCGTCCGCGTGCCTTGGGGGCGTTCCCGAGGTGGTGACATTTCATTCCGGCCCCCTGTTGGTCAGATGGCCTATCGCGGCAACTTTGCGATAGCGGCAGGATATGGTCGGCAGGCTGTACGCCGCCGGAATGGGCCGGAACAGAAACTGATCGGAAGGGCGGAGTTGGTCTTCTGGCAGGAAAGTTACAGCAGCGCAGCCTTTCCTGCGTCGACAATGGCTTCGTCTCCAGGACGAGTTGACAGCTGTCAACTCGTCCTTCCTCGCCTTCCTTCGCTGATGCGGCAGGAGAGGTTCGACCGGATGGGTATCTATCGTTCAGATCAAAGTCATGGGTTGCTGAGTTGACAGCTGTCAACTCGCCTTCTCGGTCGCTCTATACCCTCGCCTCACCTTGCTGCGCGCGATTGCCGCCAGCCGGTGCTCGGCCTCCTGTCTGGTACGGAAGAGCTCAATGCAGGTCCGGCCCTTGGTGCCAATACGGCCCCAGTTGCGGGTCAGTGCCGTGCCTTCGAACAGATCAGGCTCGACGGTGAGCACATAGAAGCGAGCCATGTTGCGAACCGGGTCGCGGCGGGTCAGAAGAAGAGGTTCGGTATCCATGGCAGCAGAATCGCAAAGCCAGGTTCCATCGTCCAACGAGATGATTGAATCGATCCGGCCCGATCGATTCATCCTGATGATGGATCGCCCCCGACAACCGAAAGGCGCCGCGCTCCCGGGAGCGCGGCGCTGGAGTGTTCAGCGAAGCCACCGTTCAGTGATCGAGGCCAGATCCGCCCACGGCGACGATCGCGAACGGCATTCCTTCCACGGGAATGGTGCGGCTCTCGGAAAGTGTTTCGATATCGATGATCCGCACCAGGCTATGACGCGGATCGGTGATCGCAATTACGTCGCCGGCGACTGCAAGCCGCGGCCGCGGGTCGCGCCAGTGACCATCCTTGCTATAAGGTTCGGTCACCCTGACCGTCTTGACGATCGAACCATTCAGCACGTTGAGCAGATGCAGATCGCCGTCCTCCGTCAGGATATAGGCGTTCTTTGCGCGGGCAGGGTCGAGCGCGAAATCCACCCGCCGGGCCGGCAGCTCGACCAACCGATAGGGCTCCTCCGCGTCCGGATCGATGACGACCAGCTTGTCTTCACCAAAATTCCCCAGAAAGAACTGCATTGATTTGCCGCCGAGCAGAGTCGTCACTTTGCCCTTCGGGAGACTGCTTCCATAGGGGAGCATCTCAGGCTTCGGTCCGGCGTTGCCGCCAGGGCGAGCCAACAGGACGCCCTCCTCGCAACCGAAAGCCACCAGCCTCGCCGATAGAGCTTCGCCATGCAGGGCGGTGCAGGGCGTAACGTCGCCGACCTGCTTGCCACTCTCATCGAGAACACGCAGGCCCAACCGCGGAGGCAACTCGTCCGGCTTCACCTCTGCCTCGGTATCCGGGACGGAAACCAGCGTGTGCCTGCCCATGGTCACCGCGACGCCATGATGCGGCGCAGTCGCATCGACGGCGCGGATATCCGTCTTTCCCTCCAGCAAAGCACCCTCATCGACGACATCCGCCCGTCCTTCGCGATCGAAGAACAGGATCATCCTGTCGTCATGGGGCACCGCCTGCACGGGCCGCCGACCTGCGAAGCTCACTGGCAGCATTTCCGGCGCTTTGATGTCCACGTCCCGGTGCTCGCCATGGTCGGAAACTGCAATGCCGGTGCTGATCGCCTGCACCATGTCGGCTTCCGTTTGAATCGCAAACACCGTTCGGCCCGATGCACTTGCGGTCAGGGCTGCGAAACCCTTGAGGTCGAAATTCCCGAGCCCGGCGCCGGTCTCAAGATCGATGGCACGGACAACCGGTGCCGTGTGATCGGCAACGAACAGCCGCCAGACCTCGCGTTCTGCGTCATCCGCGCCCGCAGGGGAGGCGGCAAGCCAGAACACTGCTGCCGAGGCCAAGGCGCTTTTCTTCCATCCCTCTCTCATACGTCTCATCGAAAACTCCTTATGATATGTAATAACATTACGCTAATAGCGAGAGGAACGAGAGTTGTCCACTCGGGGAGACGCGAAATCGAGAGAAGGGAAGGGGGCTTAGCGAAGCATGGGTTTGAGCGCTCTGGCCACGGCCTTGAGTGGCTCCAGATAACGCTCGGCCATCTGTTCAGCCGGAACGCTGGCTGCCGGGGCGCCGATGTTGAGCGCGGCGACCACCCGGCCACGGTCGTTTTCCAGCGGCACGGCGATGGAGCAGAGGCCGAGTTCGAGCTCCTGGTCGATGACGGCGAAACCCTGAGCGCGAACGCGGATAAGCTCCTCCATCAACCGGGCTGGGTCCGTCTTCGTGCGCGGGGTGAAGGCCTTCAGCGCGGTCTGCCTGAGAAGCGCCCGCGCCTCCTCTTCCGGCAGGGCCGCGAGCAGCACGCGCCCCATGGAGGCGCAATAGGCGGGGAGGCGGCTGCCGGGCATCAGGTTGATCGACATCACCCGCTTCTGCGAAGCACGGGCGATGTAGACCACCTCCGTGCCATCCAGCACGCTCGCCGATGCGCTCTGCTGCACTTCCTCCGAAAGCTTGTCCAGAAAGGGCTGGACGATATGGGGCAGGGGAGTGGCGGAAAGATAGGCATGACCGAGCCGTAGAATCCTCGGCGTCAGCGCGAAGAATTTCCCGTCGTAATCGGCATAGCCGAGCTCGGCGAGCGTAAGCAGGCAGCGTCGTGCCGTGGCCCGGTCAAGGCCGGTCGCTTTGGCGACATCGCTGATCGACAGTTTCGGCGTCGTCTCGCCGAAAGCCTCGATCACCTTCAGTCCCCGCGCAAAACCGCTGACAAAATCCGTTTCCCGCATTCGTGATTCCTCGATCCCTCTCCATTTGATAGGTCGACGCCCGCCTCCGCCCCTCGTCAGCCTCAACAGCGCTGGTTCAATTTGTGCGATATATGAACAAATGTCAAATATCGCACAAATCCCTTGCTGCTGATCCCGCTGCGATCTATGTCTGATCGAGGAGGCGCGGAGGACCGATTTTCCGGGCCTGAAGCGAGGCAAGGAGAAATCCCCTATGGACAAGACAATCGGGAGTCTGGCGGAAGCCGTCTCCGAAATCGGCGATGGCGCGACCGTCATGATCGGCGGTTTCGGCGGTTCCGGTGCGCCGATCGAGCTTATTCATGCTCTGATCGACAAGGGTTCGAAGAACCTCACGGTCATCAATAACAATGCCGGTAATGGCCGCATCGGCATTGCAGCGATGATCGACGCGGGCATGGTCAGGAAGATGATCTGCTCGTTCCCGAAATCCTCCGATCCACGGGCGTTCACGGATAAGTATCTTGCGGGTGAGATCGAGCTCGAACTCGTACCCCAGGGCACGCTCGCCGAGCGCATCCGCGCCGGCGGCGCCGGCATTCCGGCCTTCTACACCCCGACGGCCTATGGCACCGAGCTTGCGGAGGGCAAGGAGATTGCTGAATTCGACGGCCGGCATTATGTGCAGGAACGCTGGCTGAAGGCAGATTTCGCGATCGTCAAGGCGCATCGCGGCGACACCTATGGCAATCTGACCTACAACAAGGCCGGCCGCAACTTCAATCCTCTGATGTGCATGGCCGCCGCCAGGACGATCGTGCAGGTCTCGAAGATCGTGAAGGCCGGAGAGATCGATCCCGAGCACGTGGTCACGCCCGGCATCTTCGTCGACCGCGTCGTCGAAGTCGCGAACCCGAGCCAGGAAGAAGAGCTCATCCGAGCCGGAGTGGCCTACGCCGCCCCAGAATCCCAGGGAGCCCAAGCATGATCGTCAACACCCGTGAAGACATCAAGCTCTCCAACGCCCAGATCGCCTGGCGCGCCGCCCAGGATATTCTGGATGGAGCCTATGTGAATCTCGGCATCGGTTTTCCTGAAATGGTCGCCCGCTACCAGCCGCCGGGCCGGCAAGCAATCTTCCACACCGAAAACGGCATCCTGAACTTCGGCGAAGCGCCGCCGGCCGGTGAGGAGGACTGGGACCTCATCAACGCCGGCAAGAAAGCCGTAACACTGAAGCCTGGCGCTGCCTTCTTCCACCATGCAGACAGCTTCGCCATGGTGCGCGGCGGCCATCTGGACGTCGCGATCCTCGGTGCACTGCAAGTGGCGCAGAATGGAGACCTTGCCAATTGGCGCGTCGGTTCCAAGGGCGTGCCTGCCGTTGGTGGGGCCATGGACCTCGTGCACGGCGCCAAGCAGGTGTCCGTCATCACCGAACACGTCACCAAGAACGGCGATCCGAAACTGGTCGAAAAGTGCACCTTTCCGCTGACCGGCGTCGCCTGCATCACCCGTGTCTATACGAGCCATGCGGTGGTCGATATCAAGGACGGCCATTTCGTTTTGCGCGAAAAGCTCGGCGACATGACGATCGAAGAACTGCAGGCCATGACGGGAGCGAAACTTCACATCGACGGGCCGGTCGCCGACCTCGTCGTGCCGGTACTATGAGGAGACAGCCATGACCGAAGCCTATATCTGCGACTATATCCGCACCCCGATCGGCCGTTTCGGCGGTTCGCTTTCCTCCGTCCGCGCCGACGACCTTGCCGCGATCCCGATCAAGGCGCTGATGGAACGCAACACATCGGTCGATTGGGAAGCCGTCAACGATGTGATCTACGGCTGTGCCAATCAGGCCGGCGAGGACAACCGGAATGTCGCCCGCATGGCCGTGCTGCTTGCCGGCCTGCCGGTTTCCATCACCGGCACGACCATGAACCGGCTGTGCGGCTCCGGCATGGATGCCGTCATCACCGCCGCGCGCGCCATCAAGGCGGGCGAGGCGGAACTGATGATCGCCGGCGGCGTCGAAAGCATGAGCCGGGCGCCATTCGTGATGCCCAAGGCGGAGACTGCGTTTTCACGCAATGCCGAGATCTATGATACGACAATCGGCTGGCGTTTCATCAATCCGCTGATGAAGAAGCAGTATGGCGTCGATTCCATGCCGGAGACCGGCGACAACGTGGCGATCGATTACAAGGTCTCCCGCGAGGACCAGGACGCCTTCTCCGTGCGCTCTCAGGCGAAGGCCGCCGCCGCGCAGGAAAACGGCCGGCTTGAGAAGGAGATCACGCCCGTCACCGTGCCGCAGCGCAAGGGTGATCCGATCGTCGTTTCCAGGGATGAGCATCCCCGCGCGACGAGCCTGGAAGCGCTCGGCAAGCTGAAACCGGTCAACAAGATCGAAGGCGGCACTGTCACGGCGGGCAACGCATCGGGCGTCAACGACGGTGCGGCGGCCTTGATCATCGCGTCGGAAGCGGCGGCGAAGAAATACGGGCTCACGCCGATCGCCCGCGTCATGGGCGGCGCCACCGCCGGCGTTCCGCCGCGCGTCATGGGCATCGGCCCGGCTCCGGCGACCCAGAAGCTCTGCGCGCTGCTCAAGCTGACGCCCAAGGATTTCGACGTCGTCGAACTGAATGAGGCCTTCGCGTCGCAGGGCATCGCCGTACTACGCGAACTCGGCCTTGCGGAAGACGCCGAATACATCAACCCGAATGGCGGCGCGATCGCGCTCGGCCATCCGCTCGGCATGTCCGGCGCACGCATCTCCGGCACGGCGGCACTCGAACTCTCGCTCCGCAAGGGCCGCTATGCGCTCTCCACCATGTGCATCGGAGTAGGGCAGGGCATCGCCGTCGCGCTCGAACGGGTCTGATCCGATCGCATTTTCCGATTTCCTGGAGGCCCGGCGCAACGTCGGGCCACTGTTTTGTGGTACTATCCAACATGAAGAAGCGCCATCGTATTGCGCTTGAGCTCATCTATTCGCTGCGGTAATCGCCGCAGCGATCAACGACCAAAGCCTCAATGAATGGCTGGCCGGACGATTGCCGCTGTCTGACAGATCGTCGCAACCGAGAGTTCGGCCTTTGGCCAGGCATCGGCAGATCCTATATCAGGTGAGCCGTAGATGGTGTCGGAGCCGCGGGGTTTTACATGAACAACGAACTACAGGGCCGTGCTGCGCATGCCGCAGAGATCCGCGAACGCGCCGCAGCGGAAATGCACGCGATCGGTATTGATGAGGTCTTGATCGGCAATCTGGTCGACACGTTTTATGGCCGGGTGCTGGCTCATCCGGAATTGGGACCTGTCTTCGACGCGAGGCTTTCGGGGCGCTGGCCGGAGCATATGCAGAAAATGAAGAGCTTCTGGTCTTCCGTCGCCTTGCGCACGGGCGCTTATGGCGGAAAACCGGTCCAGGCACATCTCGGCGTCGCCAATCTGACGCCGGAGCTTTTCCCGAAATGGCTGGAGCTCTTTGCCGCGACGCTTGACGACATCGCCCCGAACGAGGAAGCAAAGGCCTGGTTCATGGCCTCGGCGGAGCGCATCGCCAAAAGCCTGACGCTCTCGCTCTTCTACAATCCGGCACTCGACGACCCCGCACTCAGGCGTGCCTGATTGCCGATGCCCGTCGTTTAAAGACTGCGGCCGACATCCAGCGCTTCTTGAGCCTCGTCCAGCGACATCTCGAATACCCTTTTGCCGATATCGAAGCTGAAGCCCGCCCGGGCAAAGGCGGAAAGCTCCTTTGCCTTGCGCTTTTCATCGAGCGCGACCTTGCGGAACGGCCCGAAAGCGCGTTTGCGGGCAAGGGCGAGAGCTGCATGGAAGTCGTCCGCCTCGGCGACGGCAGCCGCGACGGTGCTTCGGGCGACACCCTTCTGCGACAATTTCTGGGCGATCGCTCGTTTGGACCTGCCGTGGCGCATGCCCGAACGAGTGCTGATCTCGGCATAGGCCGCATCATCCAGCGCCTTGTTGTCATAGGCAAACTTCACAGCGGAGTCGGCCAATGCCCCGGCCTGTGCTTCGCTGATGTTTTCGAATTTCTGCCGAGCCTTTCGCCATATGGCGTCAAAGAGCTGCTTTTCCGTATGCATCCGCCGCTCGAGGCGATAGATCGTTGAGTTGCGGGCCCATGACAACATCCGCGGCGTCGGTGTGTCGGGTTGCGGCGTTTCCTCGTCCAGTTCCAGCTTGCCCTCCAGCCCGTTCGCCCGCTCTCTGCGCCTTTGAGCGGGCTCTACATGACCCGCCTGCGATAAAACAGCAGCGGTCTATCAAACGGCGGAAACCGGCACCAGGGGCTCCTGGTGAACGACGATCGGCGCGTGGTATGGCACCCGCGTATAGAGATCGAGGACATCCTGGTTGACCAATCGGACGCAGCCGGAGGAGGTAGCCTTGCCGATCGAATCCCATTCCGGGGTGCCGTGCAGCCTGTAGAGCGTATCCTGTCCGTTCTGGAAGATGTAGAGGGCCCGCGCGCCAAGCGGGTTCTTGATCCCGGGCTCCATGCCGCCGTTCTCGATCGAGTATCTTTCGAGATGCGGCTGGCGCACGATCATCTCGGCCGGCGGCTTCCAGCGCGGCCAGTGCTGCCGCCAATGAATGATGCCTTCGCCCTGCCAGGCAAAGCCGTCGCGACCGATGCCGACGCCATAGCGCATCGCCGTCCCTCCGGGCTCGACCACATAGAGGAAACGACCGGGCGTATCGACGACGACGGTGCCGGGCGTCTCGCCGGTCGGATCGGCCACCCGCTGGCGGAAATATTTCGGATCCATCTTTTGATAGGGAATGGCGGGGATGAGATGACTGCCATCCTCAAGGGCCGCATATCTCGCCTGCAACTCGGCATCCGTCGGAGGACCGATCGGAAGGCTGACCTTTTCGGGAAGAGGAGCCCGTCGGGCAGATGATGTCGTGGCGGCGCAGCCTGCGAGCGTCGCGGTCATTGAAACCGAGGCGAAAACGAAGGCTCGCCGCGACAGCCGATATTCGCTGGACATGGATCGAAAGAACTTTCTGAAATCGGAACTTGAAAGCTAGTAGCCAGGTACGACACGGACCGGCAAGGCATGGCCCGATCACATCGCCGTCACCTCGCCGTCATTCATCAGGAAGTGACGGAAGCGGGCTCTGTTGCAAAAACTCGGTTGATGGCCGAAAGAGCGCTGACAATTTTCAGCGAGACTTTTGATGAGCGATTTCAAGTGGCGTCATTTTCAGGGTGACGTAATCTTATGGGCGGTGAGGTGGTATTGCCGCTATGGCATCAGCTACCGCGATCTTGAACAGATGATGGGCGAACGGGGCGTGCCTGTCGATCATTCCACGATTTATCGCTGGGTTCAAAAGTATGCGCCGGAGATGGAAAGACGGCTGCGCTGGCATTGGCGCCGGCCACAGTCAACGAGCTGGCGTGTCGACGAAACCTATGTGAAGGTCCGCGGGCAATGGACTTACCTTTACCGGGCCGTCGACAAATTCGGCAACACCATCGATTTCTATCTGTCTCCGACCCGTAATGCCAAAGCAGCCAAGCGCTTTTTGGGTAAGGCTTTGAATGGCCTGAAAGACTGGGAAAAGCCGACTGTCATCAACACTGACAAAGCGTCAACCTACGGGATTGCCATCGCTCAATTGAAGGCCAAAGGCAAATGCCCCGACGAGCTGGTACATCGGCAGATCAAATATTTGAACAATGTCGTCGAGGCCGATCACGGCAAGCTGAAACAACTCATCAAGCCGGTCAGAGGGTTCAAGACGTTGAAGACGGCCTATGCGACGATCAAGGGTTTCGAAGTCATGCGGGCATTACGCAAGGGCCAGGCTGCTATTTTCAACCTGACAAAAGACATCTGTGGAGAGGCTCGTATCGTTGAACGGGCCTTCGGTATCGGGCCGAGTGCTCTGACCGAAGCCGTGGCTTTGCTCGCCCAGAATCTCGAAGATTAGGCCGCTTGATAGCAGAGAACGGTGGAATTCCCCGGCGCTTAAAATCTTTGCAACAGAGCCAGATCAAGGGCCTCCAACTCGCCATTGACGACGCAGCCGAGAATGCGGAACACAAGGTGGATCCGGTCATGGCCATTCAGCTCGCTATGGCACGGCAATAGGCCTGAAAGAAATTGCTTTCCGGCGGCGTTCACGAGCCCACCTGTATGGTGATTGCCGCGAAGGGCCTATCAAGAATTCAAGATTGAGAAAGGTAGCCAGGATCATTCCTGGCTACTTTTATGCTTTGTGGACCACCTGAAGGCCGTAGAGATATGCAAGCAGGTGGTTCCGATCAGACTTGACTTCTGCTCGACGAGAGAGGCCGTTTTGCCGCTGTTTCGCGTTTCTTTCCATATAAGGAAACAAAGGAAGGATAAGGCAATCTTATCAATCGTTTAGCTGTATGTCCCTTGAACCACGCCTACTCGGATCAGAGCAATCTCGCAGCCCGACCACTGCGACGCGTTGCGCTGTTATAGTAGCTTGAGGCCTGTTGCACTGAGCGATGGCGCGACTGCTCCATGGCCTCTGGCAGCGGAACCCCCCTGTTCGCAGCCTCGGTTAGGTATCCCGATCGCAGTCCATGCGCCGAAAACTCCCGCGGATCTAACCCAGCCATCACCGCCCGCTGCTTCACGATCTGGTTGACCGCACTCGGCTCCAGGGCCCGCTTCGAAACATTGCCCCAGCGATCGATCTTCCGAAAAATACTCCCCGTTTCGATTCTTCCAACCGCAAGCCATGCGTTGAGCGCATCCACGGGCCGGCCCGTCAGATAAACGACCTCGTCGTGCTCGGAACCAGACGTTTTTGTGCGACCCAGATGGATGGCGAGAGAGGGGAGGGGAGGGCCGTTTTCGACTGTGATCGGCGGCTCGACTGAGAGCTGCTCCCTGCGCAAACCGGCGATCTCGCTACGCCGGCGACCGCCAGAGGCAAAGGCGACCATCAGGATTGCTCGATCTCGACTATCGCGCAGGCTGTCGGCGCTGCAGGTAGCAAGCATTTTTGCCAAGACGTCGCCGGTCACCGCCTTGACGCTCTTGCGTTTCCTTGGCCGCGGCGTCGCGCGGACGGCAAGGCGTATCGCCGATTTCAGGGAAGGCGAGGAGAAGACGCCGGTCAGGCCGCGCCATTTCGTCAGCGTCGACCAGCTGGCAAGCCGCCGGCGCACCGTGTCGGGCGCATGCGGTCCGGAAGATCGAAGGAAGCGTTGCTCGCGCAGGCTTTGCTCAACAGCTGCAGGCATGCCGTGGTGAGGATCGATGTCGCGCTGGTCGGGCTGCCACAGATGGTGGGCGACGAATTTCAGTAGCAGTGCCTCGGGCGCCGGCCAGGGGAGGGAGGCGCCGGTTGCGGCCAGCGACCAGGCCTGCAGATAGGCGAGGTCGGAGGTGAGGGCGCGCAGGGTGTTTTCGCCCATGCCCTCGTTGACCAGATGGCGCAGTGTTTCGATGTCCTGGTCGGTCAACAATTCGGCCAGTTCGTCGCGCCGGTCGATCGGCAGGACGGCGGCGATCGTGTCGAGTTGTTTGGCGCGGGCAGAGACGAGAACTTCGCTGTCAGTCGCCATGAGCGTAAGGGCCGAGCACGGTTACCCCCTCTTTCCGGGCTGCGGCGGCCAGCTTGCGGTCGAGGGTGGCCAGGGGCACGTTTCTATTGATGGCCAGGGCAAGATAGGCCGCGTCATAGGCGCTGAGGATGTGATTGGAAGCCAGGAGCAGGATTGATCCGTCGCCGCCAATCCCTGCATCGTCGAGCGGCAATCGTCGCACCCGCTCCATGCCAAGGAGCGCGCCTCCCGAAGCAATCCGGCCACGCCTTTCCGACATGACCAGAATGTTGCGAATTTCGAACCAGAACAGTGACGGCGCAGGGCAGGGCTCCGCAATCGAGGCGATAACGGTCTCGGCCGCATCGCTATACTCTTCCGGTAGCAGCCAGGCCGCTACCAGGGATGCATTAATGACGAAGGACATTATCGGCGCCCTTCGTCCCGCCAGGACATGATCTCATCGTGAGAAGAGGGCTTTGCCCGGCCACGGGCGGCCCGCACTTCGTTGACCAGAAGCTGAAGATCGGTTTCCCCGCGGATCCGGGACAGCTTGGCAATCGGGTCGTTTCCGCGTGAGATGATCACGTCTTCGCCGGCTTCGACCCGGACGAGCAATTCGGACAGATGGGCCTTGGCCTCGGAAACCTTGACGGTGGTGCTCATGACGCGCTTCCATAAAACGGGTGATTTTCGCCGAGGATAAGGCGGCTGCGGCAGTTGGTCAATCGGTAGATCTTCTAACATACGATAAGGGTTACTTATCGATGGTTAGAACGCCAACTCCTAGTCATACCATGTGAAGAATACTAACTTCAGTATAGAGTTCCTTTAGCAAATCATTTACCATGATTTCAATGGCTTACGATCTCGCGAAAATCAGCATGAGTGATCTGATGCGACCGGCTTTTGACGCCGCCGTCGCCCTGACCCGTCTCGACGAGCGTATCGCTCGCTCGTCCGTCGGGGCCGGGTTTCTCGAACGCCAAAACTTCGCCGACGCCTGTGCATCCCTTTGGATCGACGGCGAACTCGTCCATCTCGAAGACCTCGTCCTCCACGACGCCACCCGCGATATTCGCACACCCACCCATGAGCTGACAATCGCCCGCGACGTCCTGCGCACGCGCCGTCGGATCGCCGGCCAATCCCCGGATTGGACGCTCTCTGCCGACGGCATCCGCTCGCTGCGGAAAACCTCGGAGATCGGGTCGGGCGGCGGGGACGAGGCGACGACGGCCAAGGCTATTTGGCCAGCGGCCGCGATCCACGCGGAAGGGGAGGGGGAGGAAGGTGACGTCGAAGATCTCCTCGGCGTCGACTATGCCGCCATCGATGCGGTACTTGCCCGATCGGAGGCCGCGATCGAAAACGCAACGCGGCCCGGCCGCGCCGGCGCGGCAGACAGAGACGCACTGGTCTATGATCTCGACTGGGACGAGGATGCCCGGCTCGAGGAATGGCGCGGCGTGATCCGCCAGGCCGAAAACCTGCCGGCGGTGCTGCAGGCCATTGTCGTCCTCGATGCCTGGAACGAGCTTGCCGTCCTGCAGCACGCCCCATGGCTCGGCCGATTGTTTTCCGCCTCGGTCCTGCGCCAGGCCGGCATCACGTCAGGTGCTCATCTCGCTGCCATCAACCTTGGCCTCAAAACCATTCCCGTCGATCGGCGCCGGCATCGCGATCGGGAAACCCGGCTGCTGGCCATCGCCCACGGATTTTTGGCGGCCGCCGAGATCGGCATGAAAGAGCATGACCGGCTGAAGCTGGCGAAGACGATGATGGACCGAAAGCTAGACGGCCGCCGGACGTCATCAAAACTGCCGGAACTGGTCGAGCTGGTGATGGCGAAACCGCTGGTGTCGGCCGGTATGGTGGCGAAGACGCTCGAGGTCACGCCGCAGGCGGCGCGGCGGATCGTCTTGGAACTCGGCCTGAGGGAGATGACGGGGAGGGGGAGGTTTCGGGCGTGGGGAATTCTGTAGTTCTGCGCTGTTGTGGTAGCCACCTTGGGTCCCACTCGGCGAAATCCTACTTTGATATCGGGTCTAGCTACTGTCTTTGTTTTGCTTGAAGGTGGTGTGGCCCCAGTATTCTTTGCCATAGCCGAGCTTATCGCGGCAGGAATAGCTTCCGTGTGATCGAAAAGGAGACGTCATGAAATTTAACTGGAGCGAGGCAAACCCCGAGATCTTTGAGCGCTTCAAGCCTGAAACAAATGGGTATGAACAATGGCAGAGTTTTCTGGAGCTCTTATCAGCTCCACTGAGTACACTTGTGAGTGATGAAACTGTACTACCTACCGAGCTGCTTATTCTAGCTGGCGAGGCCCTCTCGAAGTTCGACCTAACCGCGAATTCGACGGTACAGACGCCCACGGTCTTCGTATCGCATAGGCAATTCGACCTCAAATTTGCGGAGCGCGTCGCTTGGCTGGCATGCGATGCTGGGATGGATTACTGGCTCGATGTTCATGACCCATTCCTGAAATATGCCAACCACAATATTCCAAGAGCAAATCCTTTGTATCCCATTCTAGAGCGTTTCCCTGACTGATTGAATCTTTGTGGGCTTTGCAAATCAGGCGCTGTCTGATTCAAACTATCTGCCGATGGAGGTCGGCGGATATGTCGAAAGCCCTTTCAGTCGATCTGCGTGTTCGCGTGCTTGCTGCTGTTTCCGCTGGTGCGACCCACCGAGAAGCTGCTGAACGGTTCGGCGTGAGTGCCGCAAGCGTCAGCCGCTGGCGAAATCTGCAACTTCACCAGGGCGACGTGCGACCTGGTCCTCTTGGCGGAGATCGAAATTCCCGAAAGACAGAGGCCCATCGCGAGGCGATCATGGCATGGCTCGCTGAGCACCGCGATGGAACCTTGTTCGAGCTGCGTGACACGCTTTCTGCCCAGGGCATCACGATCAGCAAATCGGCTTTGCACCGGTTTCTTGTCCGGCACGGCCAGACTCGCAAAAAAAGACTGGCCACGCGGTAGAGCAAAGCCGTCCCGACGTCCTGGAACAACGTCAGCAGTGGTTCGATGATCAACTGGACCTTGATCCTGCCAAGCTCGTTTTCATCGACGAAACCTGGACCGCGACGAACATGGCGCGCACCCACGGACGATGCAGGAAGGGAGAGCGCCTGCGAATGGGCTTCCCGCACGGCCACCGCAAGACCACGACGCTGGTGGCTGGCTTGCGCAGCACAGGAATGGTTGCGCCGCTCGTCATCGACGGGCCGATCAACGGAGAATGGTTCGAGGCCTATGTCGCCCAGGTTCTTGTGCCGACCCTGAAGCCTGGCGATGTCGTCATCCTTGACAATCTCTCCAGCCACAAGCGACCGGCGGCGCGTGAGATGATCGAGGCTGCCGGTGCGCGCATGCTCTTCCTCCCGCCCTACAGCCCAGACTTCAATCCCATAGAGAAGGCATTCTCAAAGCTCAAAGCGCTCCTACGCAAGGCGGCAGAGCGCACCGTATCGGGCCTTTGGGACAGGATCGGAAAACTGCTCGACCTCATCGAGCCTCAGGAGGCGCGCAATTTCTTCACATCATGCGGATACGATCCAGCATGAAAGGGAAACGCTCTAGTTGCCGGAATAATTGAAATGGCTTTGCTAAACAGTTCGCACCTCATCGCGATCCATACGCGAGCAAGCCGTCGTTCACAGTGGATTCCTTGTGAATTCGGCAGGCTACGCGATCGGAAACGCCTATCATCAAACTGCGGGAGCTGGTTTGATCCAAGAACAAACCTAAGGTTACATGGGGATTATTTGCGCCTCGCTCGGAAAACGCAAGGTGGTGAGACGGATGTGCGACACTGGCTTCAGCACTGGTCCGGAAGCGCCGCTCCGCTTTATTGGGGCGGGCCTGCAACCCACCCGCTTCCGAATTGAAGGGATTGCATGCCTCATTCACAGGCGGTCTGTGAGACGCTAGGATTTGTTTAAAGTCCCAGGTCAGCGTAGATTCTAGCATTATAATGGCGTGAGCCACCGTTCCTTTCTGCTGTATTCATGCGGCGGTACTCGTCTGGCCAGTGGTCAAGAGCAAAACGGATAGCTCTCATTTTGAATGGTACGTGTACAACACACTCATCGCGGATGATGGGCGGGCAATTTGCATCCTGCTGTCTGCTCTCATTTAGGTTTGCAGCTATGATTGGCAGTCCCATCTCCATTGCTAGTTCCAGTTCCCAACGAACGAACCGGTACAGATTCTTGGTCTTCTCTCCAATCAGCACAATCACAGCTGATGACTGACGCATGCGCTCTTTGAGGTTGCTTTTCACATAGGCTTCGCTCTGAGCCTTGCTTGTCATCGTATCTAGGTCGTGGGCGTCGAGAAAATTAAAATCGACTTTTTCATTTGCCTTCCATCCACGCATGAATCGATAAGCCCAGCCATCGTTGTCGCCGTCGAAAATGACGTAAGAAGGATCGGTGTGCGAGCTCATTTTAATTTCCCTGTTGTTGGCGGGCAGCCCATTGTGTGTGCTCACGGGAGAAGGCGAGTTCGGCTTCGTTCACAGCGGCAGAGAACTCCCCCGCGGTTTCTGCGTCTTCGATACGGCTTTTCACTAAACCGATCTCCTGCGCTGTAAGCGTGTAAGCAGCTGCCAGTTCGTTGAACTTCTTTATTTGCGTCCATCCAATCGCGGCCGAAGCGAAGACGACCAATGGCTCGGTTGGCCAGCCGACGAATGTGGGATTTACGATTCGCGTGAGAATAAAGACAAGACCGAGACCGTACGCGACACATGAGATCGCTACCCACCATTGGGCGGCAGAACTGTTTGCCTTGGCCTTCTTTTGATACCAGACCTGTTGATCGGTGATGCGATGTAGCAAATAGAATGCGCGACGCTCCTCTAATTTTTTCTCCCGCATTTCCTGCATAGCGCTTGGCAACTGTTCACCACCCAGCTCCAAACCGCTCAGCGCGTCACCGATCGAATGATTAGCTTTAAGAACATCACTCAACAGATCTCGGAAGTCGCGTCGCGCGTCGCTCGACTTGGCATCATCGAAAGGCTCAGCACGCATGGCAAATCGCCAGCTCAGTGTTTTGACAGATTCCGAAAGTGCACGGGCCTGATACCACGTTCGCTCAGGCTTCTTTACTGAGCGGTAGAGCATGACAATCATCGACGATGCGAAAACGATCGCATAAGCGGCAAAATATGCGCGTGTGTCGCTCCACCCAAGCGAGAAAAAGGCCGTAACGATCAACAGGCCGTATTCGAGCCGGACCAGCGCCAAAAACCTCCACTGACTCCTGTTGGACGCCGCATCGGCGCTTTCGAACAATGTCGGATAGTTCATCATGGCTTTGTTCCCGGGTCTGTCTAGCTTTGCTTCTGCCGATGTTTACTTCAGCTCACCAGAGAGCTTGCTCCACGGTACCACCTTGATCTCCGGCCGAGACAGCCATTTCGGTATTGGGCTTGCGGGGCTCACACCCGCGTGCGTCGCGACGACCTTTTTGCCAAGTGACAGGCTTTTTTCGACCTCCCATTGGACCCAGCGGCTTTGCGCCGTACTTTCTGAAACATAAACCACGGTCACAGAGCAGCGATTAATTCGCTCGGTAATCTTGCTCTTAATATAGTCGGCGCGCTCGCTATCGTAGGGTTCGCGAACCGAATGGTCGTTGAACTCGATTTCGCTGTTCTCATTCTTGGCCTGGCCCCGCAGTAAGTTGACTTCGGCCATGTCTTCGGTCGCAAAGCTGATGAAGACGTTGCGCTTTCCGCCTGCCAGCGCCGCCTTCGCCTTCTCTTCGAGCGAGCGCACGTCCCCCAGCCTGTTCCAGTTTCCACCTCCGCCGCCGCCCATCTCTATGCCCTTTCAAACTTGAATTCGTTGCAAGCAATGCATACCCCGCACGCCTCTTCGCTACCCTCGTGGCAGGAATAGGTACCGACGATGCCTTTCTGGCGTGCAAGCTCGACGACGTCGATCTTGTGAAATTGCGAAAGGGGAGCAAGCACCCGGATCGAACGGCCTAGGCAGCGGGCGATCATCTGCTCGGCATCCCGCAGAAAAGCAGAGGTTTGGTCGGGGAAGAGGCTGGTTTCCTCGTGAAGCAGCCCAATCGATACCGCATCCGCATTCCTCTGAAAGGCGTAGGCTGCAGCAGTTAGCAGAAACAGCATGTTCCGGCCTGGCGTAAACGCGTCATCAACGATGTGCAGCGATCGGTCGGTCAAGCCCGAGCGGATCAATGCCCCATACCCTGACAGATCGGCGATTTTCGGCTCGGGAAGTCCGAGCCTCTTCATGATGCCTCGGCAGGCGGCGAGCTCGCGGTCTCGTGACCGTTGGCCATAGTCGATGAAGAGCGGGTGGATCGAAAGACCTTCCTCTTGGGCGAGTTTCGCGACGAGGGTCGAATCGAGCCCTCCCGAGACGAGTGTAACGATGCTCATGCTCTTGCCCCTTCTTCCGTTCTCGCGACCCGCATTACGATCCAGATCGCCCAATCCAGAATGCCGACAGGAAAGCCGAGTTGGTGCGCATGGCCGCGCATACTCTCCTCGCCGAGCCGGTACTCTCGCATCGTTGCGATTGGCTTGGAGTTTTCTGCCCGCAGGCCAGTGAGTTCCATGTAGTTCAGGACATGCCTGTCCAGGATTGCGAGATCGTAGCTGAAGCCGCTGTTGCGTAGGAACATGCTCGCCTGCTTCGGGCCGAGCCCCGGCGCGCAGTCGACGAGCCAGTTGCGAGCGGCAATCGGAGTATCGAGCTTGGTCAGCAGGCCGCTAAGCGTGCCGAACCGGTCAGTGATACGTTCCTTTGTCGCCGCCAGCTGCCGCGCTCGCGCGCCAGGAAAGCGATAGCTTCGCCCGGTCGCAGTCAGCGGCCGCCGTAATATCTCGCTCAGCCGGTCGGAAAGGTCGGGCAAGCAGTATGGCTCGAAAAGGTGGCCAGCTGTATCGATCGCCGAGGCAGCCTCGCATGCCAGCGGATAGGGAACCTGGCTGCTGAGAACACAGGTGGAAAGCTCCCACCACAGGCGTCTCTCATTCCGCTCGGCCGCACCATTTGCGATCCGCTCTTCGATCTCCGGACAAATGGCGCAGACGGCGTCGGTGATTCTCCCAGCCGAGAAAGCTTTCATCTGAACAATCCTTCCACCTCTCGCTTCAACTGTTGTATCGGCGCCTTGCCGATCCGCTCAGCGACGAAGGCCTCGAGGCGGTCGTCTGTTACAGCCTCTCGAAGGTCTTTCATGAAGTTCGTATAATAATCAATATTGTGAAACGCAGCTTTCCCCGCGAAATCGATCTTGTCGTCAACAAACGCCGAACGGGCAACGTCGGAATCGGCGACGCCTGTCTGATAGGTGAAGAAATCATAGTGCTGAAAATGATAGAGCCGGTCGTTTTCGATGTCGGCGACGACGCGGCACCATTCGAGCCCGTCAAAGGTGTCCGCGCCAGCTGCGGCCAGGACCGCGATGCTCCATGGATTGCCGGTGCCGAGGAGATGGATGGGCTGATAAAAGGGAAGCTCACTCAGCTTTGCCCGGATCGCCATCATCGTCCGGCAACGTTGAAAAAGCCCTGCGCCAAGCTCGCGTTCGGCAACGCCGATCAGCTCTGGTTGCAGCTCGTGGGCAACGGCAAATACAGTCTCGATCAGCGTGTCGACATCGTGACCGCCGTTTTTCAGCTTTGCAGCATGGACGATCGGCAGAACCCCGGCTTTGGTTGCTTTTTGGTCCCGTTCGACGGCGGCGAGAATCGAGGCGGCCGCCTTCGCAGGGTTTCTGCCGGGTTTCATGTCATCGAAGCAGAAGATCCGGTCGTAGGAAGCACCCGACAGGGCATCGACCAAATCGATGGGCTTCCATCGTTTGTTAGTCAGACGTGAAGATTCGTAGTTCCCGGAATCGACAAGGACGAATCCGCCATTTTCGCGGTACTCTGTCAGCGCTGATTTAAGTGCGGTGGGTTTTCGCCTGTCGACAAGATCCCACGCGGAAACGAGCAACGAGGGATAGCGGGCAAGATTCAGCGCTTTCACCGCCTCGCTGGGTTTCAGCCGGGTCTCGAAGGAGGAGGTCGAGAGAAAGAGGGTGGGGAGGGGCAGGCGCCCTTGCAGGGCGACTGGTCGCTGCGGTTTCATGCGAACGGGAACGATCGTGCTAATCCGGCTGGCAAGTGTCCTGAGATCGCCGTGATCGGGGCGTTCATTCCACGCCGACAGATCGCTGCTCGAATAGCCGCCGAACCCATAGGCAGCCTCGCTTCCGTCCAGCGTGACGCAAACGATTGGCCTATTCGCCTTCTGAGCCAAGCGAACCTCGTCGGTGACCGTATCCTTCAGCCGAGAGGACTTCGACCAGAAGACCAGCACACATCCCGCCCTGGTAATCTCGTCTTCGATCTCGGCAGCAAAGCGTTGCCGGATCATCTGATCCCACCACACGCTCCAGGTCTTAGAAAGAAATTCGAATAGCTTTTTTACTTTCGCCCGATCTTCTCCGGCATAGATCAAATAGATATCAGCCACGCCCCCTCCGAATCGCAAATGGCCTATCTATGGTGTAGTAACAACGTGAGGGCTGCGCAATGGGGGTTGTATGGAGCTGATGTTAAACCTGATCAATTACTTCCAGCCTGCTAGGTATAAAGCGGTCGTAAAGTCATCAGTCGTTTCACAGTTGACCAGGCGGGTAAGCTGGTCGCTGGACTGCGGCAGTTCTGCAAGAGCCACGCATTTGACACCCTCATTGACCAGTGTGTGTGCCAATGAGAGCATGTCAGGCTCAATTCCGTCAGCCAACACGAGAACTGTAGAAACCTGAATGTGCGATAGTTCAACATTTTCCAGGGCCGGGCAGATCACGGTGAGACCGAGGTCAGCCAGACTATATCTTGCTTCCTCAATCGAATAGCGTTGTCCCAGCGTCTTGATCGCGCCGAGCAGAAGGACTGTTCGAGGCTCGCAGACCGGATGCCTTTCCTCTCGGACATCGTGCGCACCTGACGCAAGCGGCTCAAGGGGGGCAAGCGGATTGTCACAGTAGCGGGCTACCTGCTTCGATGCTGAAAGCGCTGCGGTGAAGAGATCCTGTCCGAGCTCCGCCCAGTAATATGCGAAGGCCGCGCTGAACACATCCCCTGTACCTATTTTGAAAACACGCGTGCTGCGAAATGCGGGAATGAAACGCGATGCGGTACCAGGCTCGAAGACTGCAACACCCTTGATGCCCCGTTTGACGACGATGCAACTTGCCCTATGGATTTCAAGAATCGAAGCTGCGGCTACCTCGACGTCGTCAATCCTCGCAACACTCAGGAGCTCCTGTTCATTTAAGACGAGAGCCAGTTGTTTCGCAGTCGAACCGTTGCTGAAAAAGGGAGGAAATTCGCCGGTGGTTTGGGGATCGTAGACAGCCTTTTCTGCATTCACGATAGCATCGCCCTCGAGAAAGCCGAACCGGAGAACCGCCCTTCCCTCGATTTTCAGGGGAGGCATTTTTCGCAACTCCGATCGCGCCGGCTGCAAGTGCGGACGCGACAGCGGATGAAAATAAGCGAATGCAATCGGATCGGCACGAAAGGCGCACGAACCATTCACCCCTAATGCAGAAAGGACGGTGTCTACCTCGTGCGGGCGCTCGAAGTAGCAGCTGAAGATGTTGCCAGGTGATAAGCGGGAAAGGGCGCGGGCAGCTCGCCCGCCGGAACCGAGAAGAGCATCCCAGTGCGGGTGAAAGCAAAGTTCGCGATAAAGTCCACCCGCAATATGCATTCGTATTTCCTCATCTGCACCCAACCCGCAGCGAAGCTCCGACTTCCGATAAAATATGAGCCGGGGTCGATCCGCGATAGGCGCAGTATAACAAATAAGCCAGTGGAAAGCGGAGCGTGCCAGACTGGATTTATACCTTGTTTCACGTAAAACGAGTGTATGAATAAGGTACGGAGCAGTTATGACTGCAGTTCAAAACGACATTGACCATCGTCCCGTCTGCTTCGTTGTCATGGGGTTCGGCAAAAAAACCGACTATGAAAGCGGACGGACGCTTGATCTTGACGCAACGTTCGATGCAATTATCAAGCCAGCTGCAGAAAAGGCAGGTCTGCGTCCGATCCGTGCCGTTGACATCAACGGAAGCGGAGTGATCGACGTCTCCATGTACGATTTGCTGCTGAGAGCGGATGTCGTGGTCGCCGATATATCGACCGGGAATGTCAATGCGGTCTACGAACTGGGCGTCCGTCACGCGCTACGCCCGAATACGACGGTGATCATCAAAGAGGATCAAGGAAAACTTCATTTCGATCTCAATCATATTAACACGTTCCAATACAAACATCTTGGTGAAGATATCGGTAGTCGTGAGGCGATCCGCGCGACGGATGCGCTTTCCGAACTGATCGTTAGGGCGATGTCGTCAACAACGCCAGACAGCCCCGTCTATACGTTTCTTCCGACTCTACAGCGGCCCCGCCTATCAGACGAACAATATGCCGAACTACTCGATGAGGCCGAGGAAAATCATGAAATGCTGAGCGCTGTGCTTCGAGCCGGACGCGATGCGTTCGACCGTAGCGACATGAAGGCGGCCGCCGCAGCTTTTGCCCGCGCCTGCGAGCTTAAGCCTGAGGAAGCATCCTTTCGCCAGCAATATGCCCTTGCGACCTACAAGACTAAGCTGCCGACCGAAGCCGAGGCGCTGCAGCGGGCCCTTGAGATCATTGAGCATCTGCAGCCGGAAGATTCCAACGACCCTGAAACTCTCGGCATAACCGGGGCAATTCACAAGCGGCTCTGGCTCCTTCAGGAGAACCCCGTTCATCTGGACAAGGCTTTGCGCTTTTATGGACGAGGTTTTGAAGTCAGGCGCGACTATTACAATGGTGAGAATCTCGCCACCTGTTTCGATTTGAGAGCCTCCAGACAAACCGATCCGGAGGAGCAGCTATTTGATCGCATGAGTGCCAAGAAGACTCGTTTGGCACTTGTGGAAATTCTTTCGGCGTTACTCTCGGATCCGTCCTTTCACGAGCGTTCCGACAGAAAGTGGGTTTTTGCGACGCTCGCCAATACCATGCTTGCCCTTGGGAGGCGGGCTGAGGCTGCTGTCTATGAAGCTCAGTTTCGTTCGCTTGAGCCCGCTGATTGGGAAATATCGACCTTCGAAGTTGTAAAGGCCATGTACGTCAGCGAAGATCTTGTCAGCTAGTACTTCCGAATTACGATAATGTTCTTAGTCCTAAACGAGCGTTGCGATCCTAACATCCACCGAGGAGTAGCCTTCAATGGCTAAATGCACTGCACCAGTAAGAGGCCACACAGGGAACGGCGCAGCGAATTGTCCGGCATGTAGCAGTCGATGGGGCCGCAGTCGCTTTGGCGGTTACGGCTCCTGGCCGTCGTCGCCGACTTCTTACTCCTCGCCTGGTAGTGGCGGCGGGAGCCGAGGCGGGGGCGTGTCGGGCAAAACCTCGAAACCTAGGTGGGCGCGAGCCAGTTCAACCGTGTGGTACACACCAGCAGAGGTGCGGGAACTTGAGCCCGTACGCGAGCAAATCGAGAGACGGGCGACAGTGCCTGATCTTCGGGACGTATTCCTATGTCATGCTTGGGACGACCGGCAGGGAGCTGCAAAGGAATTGCATGATTTGCTTGAGGCGCGTGGAGTGAAAGTCTGGTTCAGCGAGAAAGATATCGCACTCGGTGAACCATTTCTTCGAGAGATCGACAGGGGGCTCACAAAATCACGAGTCGGGATTGTTTTGGTGACCCCAAACTTTCTTAAACGAATTCACGGCCGTAGCATCGCCGACAAGGAACTTTCGGTGCTGCTTCATGGAGGTAAGTTAGTTCCTGTCATCCACGGCACCACCTTCGCTGAACTAAACGAGGAAAGTCCCATGCTCGCTTCGCGCAACGGGCTCAACACGGCGGAAGACAGCATGGCCGAAGTCGCTACAAAGCTCGCGGATCTAGTTGCCATGTAACGTTGGATGCGAGAAGTGAGCAACGGCAGCACAGTGCCGGCGAGCAAAGAGGTCAACGTTCGACGATCGCGACAACCGAGCAATCCAATGTCCGAACCGGATCGGCAGCTGCCTCTGCGCGATGAGTGCGAATGGCCGCGTTGCTGAGCACCGCCCCTCAGCGCTCCCGGTCCGCTACCGGCGCCAGCCGCCCATTCTTGAGAGCAAGCA
The DNA here is from genome assembly GCF_029854435.1 of Neorhizobium petrolearium. Lineage (NCBI taxonomy): Bacteria > Pseudomonadati > Pseudomonadota > Alphaproteobacteria > Hyphomicrobiales > Rhizobiaceae > Neorhizobium > Neorhizobium petrolearium. The sequence continues at coordinate 231,664 of NZ_CP123001.1, forward strand.
GTTGTGCTGATTAGGAAAAGCAATCCAAATAAGCCGCCTAACGAGGCCCGAGGGTTCAGGTCCCATCAATAACTTATGGCTTAGATGTATCAGTGGGAGGTTTGCGGATGCGTTAGATCCGCCTCAGGCGGCACGGCGTGCGCGCTTGAGTCTTGTGCAAAACGGCGTCCAGCTGCACTTTAGTGAACGTGGTTCATGCGACTCAACAGCACCTCTGGCCGGGATTCATGGATTCATGACCAGATTCCAATCGATGTCGAAGCCAGCAGCCTTCAACTCCCGACTCAAGGCCTGTCGCCATGCGCCACCCGACGAATAGGGTTCGTGCACAACGCCCTGGAAATCGGAAGGGATCTCCAGTTCCCCCTGGATAAGGGCCATAATCCGGCTGCGCCCCAACCGTCCGACAAAGTAGCCGAGTTCAAAAATCACGTTCTGTCGGGCGCGAGGCTGCGGCGGCTTGCCTTTGGCATAACCCTCGTCATCCGGTGTAAGCAGAACTACGGCGAAACCCACATCGCCATGCGCCTCAAACTTCTCGATGATGGTGCGGCCCTGGTTGGCTTGTTCCATCAGAATGATCGCCTCGAAACCCAGTTTCTCAAGAAACCTTGCGACTGCTTCTCTGGCCCCATCCTCGTGGCCATGAACCACGAAAACCTTGCGGGGGGCCGGTCCGGTTTTGACCGGAAGCTTGACAGCTTCCTCCACATTCAGAGACCGCTTGACGAAGTCGATATAGTCTCGGGCGAATGGTACCAGGACTTGACCGGTCATGTTCTGCAGGTTGGCTGTATATTTATTGCCGTTATAATAGAAGGTATGCGCGAAATGTAGCGCAGCGTTTTCATCAGACGCGAACTTATCGACCAGCAAGATGGTCATGCCCAATTCCTGCTCATGTTCAGTTGGCCAATCGAGCGTTGCGGATCCGACCATCGATCCCTGTGTCTCTTCGCCGGCCGCAAGCCAGGCGTCTAATTGAAGACCTTCGGTAAGCTCTGCCGAAACAGGTTCAAGCTCGGGGTCATGCAGAATGCGAGACAGCTTTTTGATATGCCGGTCAAACGAACCGGCTTCTGCCCATTTCAGGTCGTTGATGATGTTTTCAATCTGTCGAAGGAGGAGTGGCACCTTCTCGGTCGGCATTATGGATTCCTCTGAATTCGCTTCTGTGCGTGCCTGAGCCGCTCGTTCATGGATCTGCTCTGAATAAGCTTCCTTGAGTTGTACAGACATGTTCTGGACAAAAGGATTGTTGCGATATCCGTCAGCAATGTTGTCGATGGCGTTCTCCATCTGCCCAATGGCAGCAAGAATACTTGCCGGCTGATGGGGATCGAAGTGCACTGTGGTGATCTTACCGTCGAGCGCCTGGAATGCCCGCTGGGCATCCTTCAATTGCTTTTCGAGCTTATCCAGCCCAGTAATCTTAAACGACATGCGGCATTTGCTCTCGATACACCTACGTCAAGTAACGTACAAATCTCTTCCTCGAATACAAGTGCTCTTCTGTACAATGGCAGGGGTCATATCTCACGCCGCCTTCCTTGAACGGCGAGGTCTGGGGGATCGCAAGCAAGGGTCTCAGGCGCCGGGCGCCCAACTGCATCGAAGTGCCTCGAGAGACCGCCCCGTTGCCGGTGCGGGGGCGCAGCCGAAAGGTATTTGCCTTTCGATAAAGTCTGGTTTCCGGAAAGCAAACTGCCTTTATCAATCTATTGAACAAAGAGGGAACATCATGTAAGGTGTGTATGTTCACTGAGGGTTTGGGACATGGCAGGTAACGGCAAAAAGACGTCATCACCAATCGCGAGCAAGGCTGGCGGCACTCTACGGGATCCAAGTGCGTCTGCGACCGCCAAGAGTCTAGCGGGATCTGCGCTTGCTCAGGCTGGCACCTCAAAGCAGACAGGAGCTGCGATGGAGGATAAGGCTTCGCAGGTTCTATCGAGCACAAAATACAGCACTGCTACCAAGCAGTTGGCAGGATCCGTGCTCTCACAATCCAACAAAAAGCGCTGATGAACGAACAAGAACTTTCGAACCAGTTTTCTGTTCTTTTTCCGTGGCTTCTCGTCAGCGAGTCTTATTCCGTTTTCTGCTAGTTTAGCTTACCTGGAAGCGGAGGAAGTTGGTTGCGAACATCCAGTGCCTTAGGTCGTGGTGTCCGCTGAAGCGCCTATTTCACGTCACTCTGCCCCAGAAGCGCTTTAAGCCAGCCAGGAATGGGAAGTGATGAGCGAAGCGCGTAAGAGATGGAAGTTTCCCATTCCTTATGGCCTGCCGAGGTCGGCGATCGATTACAGGCGCAATCCGGAGACACTGGCCCCCGAGATCACCAGTGCCGCTTGGGGAAACGTATCTGACAACTTTTGTTGGTGAATACGCTTTTGTTGGCATTCATATTCCGTCCCATGGTTGGATCCGTATGGTGCAGATACACGCAGATAAACATCGCGACCGACGACCTATAGACGTCAGTCGAGCCTTCGAATGTAGAGCCCATCCGAGCCACCTTCTTTGAGATGAATCTCATCGACGTTTTCCGTCTGGGCGAGGCTGATCAAAAGGGCGCTGCAGTCGTCCTGCTCGGCTGACGCCGTCCTGCTGCCTGTATGAAGGAACGTCGTCTGTTGATCGGGACTTAACTCGGCCCAGAAGCCATCGGTCGCCATGATCAGATGCGCTGCCGTTCCCTCGATTTTCTCAATCGTCGGGGCAATAAATTCCCTGGATCGGAAGCTTGACGTTAAGAGATGTCGCGCTTTTGATTTCGCAATTTCAGCATGCGGTAAGTCTTTTACTGCATTCGCCAAGGTGTGTGGGGCGGTTATCCAGGATACTGATCCATCCGCACCCCTGATGCCCAATAAGCAATCTCCTGCATAGGCGGCAAAGCAGCCCTCCACGCCGCAAATCACTACGAGATAGCTAGCAGACCCTCGCGGAAAGCGTGGTGCCAGATCACTGTGCAGATCGCGGAGGAAGTCGCATAGGACCTCAGCTGAGACAGGAGAAGCCGCGGCAAACCAATCGACCATCTCTTTTACCAGCACGCGGGCAAGGTCTCCATTGCTCTCGCCGGCTGTCGATCCGTCTGTGATGATCATCAGCAGGCCGTGAGCATTAATGCCGATGCCAGCAAAGTCCCGGTTGTCGCTTGTGCGGGTTCCCTTCAGCGTGCGCCATTCGAGGTTAGCCCGCATTTTTGCCATCACACTGGCTGATCGCCACATAGCGCGCTTTTACGATGGCTGAGCGGCCAGGCTGTTTACGGAGATTTCCTTCAAGGAAGTCGTCAAAATCACTATTGGCGAGAAGTGCGCGGAACCCCTCGGCGGTGAATTGACGCACGTCAACTGAGGCAGCAGAAATCTCGGCTAGTAACTCCTCGCGTCCGTCAACCATCAACAACAGATCCTCTGCATCGCGACTGGAGTAAAGATCATTGTTGCCGCGCCCTAGGAAGGCCTCAAGTTTGGTCGCTACGAAAATGGGCGGTGTCAGCACCTTTATGTCTATGCCGGCGTCGAGGATGTGCGGCTGAGCCGTTTCGATCCCGGTCGCATACCAACGATTGCTAAAACCGAGGATTGCTTCATCATCGGGCATGAAATCGACCTTGAGCCTGCCGAGGCGCATCCGGCAGATTACATCATCGTCAGCAGCCTCTACGAAACCTTTTGTGCGCAGGTCTTCCAGCAGCATTGCCCATTCATGCAATCCGGCAAGATCGACGATCAGATCGATATCGTCCGTCGACCTGACGTCTTCCAGCGTCACCGGGTCTGTGATGAACAGCGCCGTTGTGCACCCTCCGACAAAGACGAGACGGTTGCGGAGGTCATCGCCAAGAGCGGTAGCGACGGCCTTCAGCATCTCCAACAGCTGCTCGCGGATCTCAGTCATTTCGCGAGCATCCTTGATTTGAGGTGATCGCTTGCCAGTCCAACTTCGCGCTGGTTTCCAAGTCTGATGGCATCGACCAGAGCCAGATATTCGTAGAGGTGCTGGTCTTTCAAGGCTGCTTCCGGCACGCTCTTGAACAACGGTTCCACCGATTGCCCCATCTCTCGCCCTTCGGCGTATGGCCACACGTAGTTGTAGCTTCCACCGCTGACGAGCAATCCTTCGAGCATAGGGGCCGCGAACGCCGTCGGGATGCCGCGTTGCATTGGGCCTGGGTTTGCGGGGAACACGAACCTCAAACCGTGAATGATGAAGTTGAACAGGTTTCGTCGGTGTGGGCGTGGTTCATTTTTCGCGTTGTCCTTCCGCGCGATACCGGATGCTACGCTTCGCTTGATGGATTGCGCAATTTCTGTTTTGCTGATGCCGGTGAGATTTTCCAGATTTCGGACAGCATAGGGATCCCCCCCAATCGATTCCGATCGCAGTCGCTCTGAGCCCTTCTCGAGCTCTTGATCCTGCAAGCTGATCAATTTCAGCAGGACGACAATATCCTGACTTTTCATTGCATCTGTCCTCTGTCCTGGGACTGAGGACATTAGTCTGCATCTAACTGTTTTGTCAAATTTAACCGATGTAATTGCCGCGCGCTTGAATTTCCCGATCAGACTGGTGCGGCACGTATGTCAACCGGATTGTAATGCTAATCTTTTATCCGAGCGAACCTGCCCCGGACCGCAGACGGCGTGATGACCTGACATTCCGACAAGCAAGTAGCTGCAACAATTGGGAAAAATTAACAAAATGCGGCCGACAAACAAAGGGTCGATGGTTCGTATCCCTTCAAGGCGACGACCACTTGCCGCACGTGAAGAAAAAGATAGTTTTCGGGTTCTACGGTATTAAATGAAGCGACGATTTTTCATGGAGATGCCTCTATGCCGTTTAGCGACCCTCACCATCCGCTCTGGAAGCCCGAAAACCTGCGTCGCGCCATCCATGCGGCGGGGGTGGCGCTTTGGTCATGGGAAGTAACGAACGATCGTTTTGCCATGGACGAGCAGGCATTCAAACTATGGGGGCTTGTCAAAAGTGGCGAGGTAAAATTCGAAGACCTTTCAGCCCGCATCCACCCGGCCGACAGGGATCGGGTGCGTGCCGCATTCATGGCAACACGCGGAATTGTCGGAGCCTACGAGATCGATTTCCGAATTATAGTTGGAGACGAGATCCGGTGGATCTCTGCGCGGGGCATAGGCGATGACGCCGCCCTCCACGAGGGACAGATGTTTGGAGTTTTTCTGGACGTCACCGGACGCAAGCAGGCTGAAGAAGGCAACGAGCTGCTGGCTGGCGAAATGAGTCATCGCGTCAAGAATCTCTTGGCCATTGCCATGGGTCTTACCAATATCACCTCGCAATCGACAACAACCGCGAAGGAGATGGCGCAAGAACTGACAGGGCGATTGGCGGCTCTCGGTCGGGCCCATGATCTTGTGCGCCCGATTCCCGGCGATCAGGGGCATGCTGCCCTTTTGGCCGACCTCCTATCGGTCCTGCTTTCGCCTTATGAAGATATTGGAGCATTTAAAGGGCGTATTCGGGTTGCGGTGCCGCGCATGGGCGTAGGGGAAGCCGCTGCAACCGCGCTGTCTCTCATCTTCCACGAACTGGCGACAAACTCCTTGAAATATGGCGCCCTCTCTGTGGATACCGGAACGCTCGACCTTTCAGGGTCTGCCGACAATGACGAGGTTACGCTGACATGGACCGAGCGGGGCGGGCCGGCGGTAGCACCCCCAAATGAGGCTGAGGGCTATGGAAGCAAGTTGCTCAACCGAAGTGTATCCGGTCAACTTGGGGGGACGATTACATACGACTGGTCGCCCGATGGGGTCGTCGTTGTTCTCAAACTGAGAAGCGAGAGACTGGCAAAGTGATGGTTCAGATCCCATATGTGGACGGCCCCCAGAAGCTGGTTGCGGACCGGGGCAGCGCCCGCCGTTGCCACGCTCGACGCGCAGCAGCATGCGCTCGCTGTTGACGTATCCGCGGTACGTTCCGGCCCGCGGCCAGTCCTCGCCAGGGATGATCCACCCGATGTCTTCGGCGACCACCGCCAGCAGAGCCTCCCTGTCGCCGCAGCCGATCGCGGCGAAGAAGTCCTCACGGTGTGGATGTTCTACTCGTTACTCATTGGAATTTCTCCATTTTGCACGGATCGGATCGCGCTCGATCCGATCCGTGCATCCCGGTGCACCCGGTGGGCACGTCGTGTTCGTCAATCGAACTTGACCAGGTCCTCGAAGATCAGTTGACCCCAGCCCGCGCAAGGTGAATGCCTGCGCGCGGCAGCGCTCGATTAGCCAGGCCCGATGCTCACCGGCGATCGCTCGCGGCTTGTGCCCGCCCATCTGGCCGGCGGCGGCGCTGCCCGTCTCACGGAAGCGCCGTACCCAATCGATCGCCGTGCTGATGCCGATGCCGAAGCGCTTCGCCGCCGCCCGACAGGACAGCCCATCGCGCGTCACTGCACCAACAACACGGTCCCTAAGAGCCTGACTCGAAAAGAGCTCAATAGACATAATACCTTGCGAGCCTCCGGGTGAGAATGCGGATGTGGGCGATGAGCATCCAGGTTTCAGCGGAGGCGATTGATTTCTCCCAGTCTTTGGTCAGTCGCCTGCATCTACCAAGCCAGGCGAATGTGCGCTCCACGACCCAGCGACGCGGCAGCACTTCGAAGCCCTTTGCCTTGTCTGTTCGCTTGACGATCTGGAGCGTGAACTTCGCGACCTTCTGCAATGCTGCCCGCAGTTTCGGACCGGCATAACCGCCGTCAGCAAAGATGTGCCTGAGCCACGGCCAGCGTCTGAGGATGGTTTTAAGGACTGCAGCCGCACCGTCGCGGTCTTGAATGTCTGCGCCGTGAACGACGAGCCCCACCATCAAGCCGAGCGTGTCGACGACAATATGACGCTTGCGACCTTTGGTCTTCTTGCCCGCGTCATAGCCCGCAATCCCGCCACTTTCGGTCGTTTTGACGCTCTGACTGTCGATCACGCCCGCCGTTGGCGAGGCTTCCTTTCCCTCCAGCTCGCGCGTCTCCATAACGAGATGATGGTTGATCCGCAGCCACAAGCCAGTCGCCCGCCACTCGTAGAAGTAACCCTGCACGGTTGAATAGGGTGGAAAATCCTTCGGCAGCATCCGCCATTGGCATCCGGTCGATGCGATGTAAAGCAGTGCGTTCAAAACTTCACGCAATTCCGTCTTGCGCGGTCGACCGAGCCTGCGTGGCGTCGGCATAAAGGGAGCGATCAGCAGCCATTCCCTGTCCGTCAGATCACTTGCATAACGCACCGTCCGTCGGCCATATTGGCGGCGGGTGAAATCAGTCCAGCCCATTGCGGTCTCCATCGAATCCTAAGCAAATCCGAAGGAATCACAACTGGCTGATTTCACTCAACTCTTCTCTTCGGTCAGGCTCTAAGGTCATCCGAAAAGGGTCTCGCCATCCTGGCCGGCCTCCTGCACCGGCCTGAATGGTGAATCTGATTTGCTCACAAAAGGGAATCCCCATGCCGATTCCGCCTAAATTCATCCCGCTCTAAAAATCAGGCCGCCATCCATCCGCCATCGACGAGCAGATTGTGACCAGTGATGTAGGTGCACTCGTTGCTCGCCAGAAACAAAGCTGCATTGGCCACGTCGGTTGGCGTTCCCAAACGCGGCATCGGAGTGCGCTGGCGCGAATATTCGAGCATTTCAGGCAGGACGGCGCGGCCGCCTTTGCCGGTCAGTACCTTGCCCGGGGCAACCGCGTTGCAGATGATGTTCTGCGCAGCATAATCCGCGGCGATCTGCTTCGTCATATAGGCGATGCCGGCCTTGCTGACACCGTAGGCAAAATCGCTTGGAGCCGACACCATGCCATGCTGGGAGGCGATATTTACGATCCTGCCGCGCGCTTCGTCGACAATCTCCTGCTCGAGCATGATGCGAACAGCAGCGCGGCTGCACAGGAATGCGCCCTTCAAATTGACGTCCATGACCCGATCCCATTCGGCCTCTTCGGTCTCGGCAAGCGGTGTCGGGGCGTGAATGGCGGCATTGTTGACGAGCACGTCGATTCTGCCGAAGCAGGTTTGCGCCTCGGCGAAAACCCGCCCAACATCGGCGGAACTTGCGACATCGCCCCGCAGGAAAATGGCGTTCCCTCCGATCGCGTGCAGCGCCTCGATAACGGGTCTGCCGCCTTCGACGACATCCTTCGAAATATCGACCGCGACGATGTTGGCGCCTTCTTCCATGAAACGGATGGCGATGGCGCGACCAATTCCGGAAGACGCGCCCGTTATAATGACCGTTTTGTTTTGAAGACGCACGAGCTTTCCCCGTTCTTAAATTGCCTAGCCGTTCACCGAAGATAACCAGCGGACATAATCTTCGGCTGCTTCACGGCCGGAAAGCGTCGGGCGGAAGCCCGTATCCGCCACGAACCGTTCGATATCGAGAGGGGAGCGGTCCGCCGCCAGTCCAAACTTGAGGTTGGGCGTGTCGCCTTCACCGGCAATCTTCCAGCCGCGGTGACCAGGAAACGCCTGCAGCTCTTCGCACCAGTCTGCAACGCTGCTGATGACGCCGCCGCCGAGATTGTAGACGGTGTGGTTGAGTGCCTTCGCGCCGAGAATGGCGGCGATGCCGGCGCCGGCGTCGCGGCTGTAGAGCCAGTCCCCCTTCAGGGAACGCGGCAAGACGACATTTTCGCCCTGCTGCCAAAGGTCGACGACCTGGGCATGCGGGCTCAGGATCGGGCGCAGGCCGGTTTTATATTCCCAGGGGCCGTAGACCGGGCCAAGCCGGATAATCGCCAGATCGATTTCATAGAGCTTGGCCAGCCGTATGGCGGTCGCCTCGGCGGCAAGTTTGGAGATGCCGTAAAGGCTCGTCGGCGACGGGATGAATTCGCCTTCCCGATAGGCTCCCTTTTCGGGTGCAGTTTCGCCATAGACTGCAACGCTACTTGCGAGGATCAGGCGCGGGCGGGGCGACAGGCGTACGATCGATCGCATGAGGTTGGCCGTGCCCGCGACGTTGACGGCGATCACGGCGGCTGGATCGCCCATCTCCGCGTCGCGATCCGGGGTGACGGCAGCCAGATGAATGACGGCTTGCGTCTCGACGGAGGAAAACAACCGCTCGAGATCGGCTGGGACAGTAACGTCTCCCACCACGAAGGGAATGCTGCCGAATTGCGCCGAGAAGCGTGCGGGAACGGCACCGCGTCCGAACAGAACCACCTCAAGATTTGCCTGTTTCAAGGCCTCGGTGACCGCCAGGCCGACAAACCCCGTGCCGCCGGTGATGACAATCCTCATCTCTGGTTACTCCCGATAATGGCGCGCCTCTCCATCCTGGATACCCAATGGGAGAAGGGCCAGAGCATAACGAAGAAGATGACGGCTGCGGCGGTCAGCGGCGTCGGGTTGTAGGTCTGCTCCTGTGCGACGCGGGCCGACCGCAACAGTTCGGGAAGTGCCACCATCGAGGCGATCGAGGTCGTCTTGACGAGTTCAAGTGAATTGCTGGCCAGAGGCGCGAGCACCTTTTTCAGAACCTGAGGCAATATGATCAGCAACATTGTGTGACCCCGATGAAGACCGAGGGCGGCTGCGGCTTCATGCTGTCCCTTTGGAATCGAAAGCAGCCCGGCGCGAAATATCTCACCGAAATATCCCGTATTGTTGATGACGAGCGCCACGACGACAGCTGTGAAATTTCCAAGCTTGATCCCAAAAAAGGGGAGGCTGTAAAAAATGAGGATCAGCAAAACGATGACCGGGAAGGACCGCAGAAGATCGATCAGTATGATCGTGATACGCCGTACGAGCGAGCCGCCGAAGCTGTAGACGATAGCGACTGCGAGACCGGTCGCGATGGATAATGGCAGGGTGACGAGCGCCAGAAGGACGGTCAATTCAAGGCCCTGCAACAACAGAGGATAGATCTGCTGCAAGGATGCGAGGCTGGCGAAATTCTCGAGAAAAAGGTCCATAGCGGCGTCTCACTGTGACCTGGAAAAACGTTTTTCCAGGACCCGGCTTAACCAGACCAAGGGAATGAAGAACGCCAGATAAAAGCCGGCCGCGAGCGTCAGGGGCGAAGGATTGGCATGGATCGACATGGCGCTCTGCGCGCTACCCAACGCTTCGGGCAGCGAGATGGCAGCGCCGAGCGCTGTGCCTTTGGTTATGGCGATCGCCCTGTTGGTGATAAGCGGAATGGCAAGTCGGATGGCTTGTGGAAGGATCACCATTCGCATCGTTACGAGACGCGAGACGCCCAATGCGTGGGCCGCCTCCCACTGTCCCTTCGGTACCGCCATGATCGTTGCCCAGAAGATCTCGGCCGAAAAGGCCGCGAGCACGGCTGCGAGCGCGAGCGAGGTTGCAAAAAAGGGTGAGAACACGATGCCCATGTAAGGCAAGCCGAAGTAGATGAAGATGATGATGACCAACTGCGGCAGGGTCCGGAAAACCTCGACGTAGATTGTTACGAGCACACTGAGAACCCGATTACGGGTAGCGCGCAGCAAGGCAAAGAACAAACCCGTCGCCACGCCAATGACGATGACGCAGGCCGCGACTTGAACTGTTATGAGAAAGCCACGCAAGACGTCCGGAAAGGCTTGTGCCATGACCGTGAGGTTGAAGTAGTTCTCAAGGATCTGATCCATCTAATCCTCGCAATGAAGCCCAGCGCGGTATCTGCCGCGCCGGGCTTCCGGCAGGTCAATTGCAGGATAGATCGTGTGGCTTTTCATCGTGGCCTTTGAACCCGGGCGCGCCGTATCCCACGTAGACCGTGGTGAGAGACGTTCCTTCCGCCGGCTTTTCGCCGTACCACTTTTCGTAGAGCCGAGCCATCGTGCCGTCCGTCTTCAGGCATTCGATGGCCGCCTCGACCTTGTCGCGATAGGCCTCGTCGCCAATCCGAAAGGCATAGCCGAAGTTACGCCCGTTAAAGTCCTTGAAGCCAACTTCGATCGCCGGGTTCTTGCTGGCTGCGTAGACGGTCGTCGGAATTTCGTTCAGGGCGGTAAAGGCGCGGCGGGTGATGACGGCCTGGACGGAGTCGGGGAAGGTTTCGTAGCGCTGGACTTCGAAACCATATTTTTCGGCATTCTGGGTGGCCCAGGTATCAGAGATGGTACCGCGATTGACGGCGACCGTCTTACCCTTCAACCCTTCGAAGCCATCAAGCTTGGTGCCCTTGGCGACGATGAAGCCGTTGCCGGTCGCAAAGAAGGGCTCGGTGTAGAGCATTTTCTCCGACCGCTCCTGGGTGATGTTCAGCGGGTTGACGGTAAATTCGATGCGGTTGGCAAACAGCGCTGCAAACAGGCCCGAGAAGTTGATGTCCTGAATGTCGACGGAGGGCCGGCCTACCTTCTTCGAAATCGCCGTGATGAGATCGACGCCGAAACCTTCCGGGCCGTTGGTACCGCGCACCATCCATGGCGCGACGCCGAAATCCGAGCCTACGACAAGAGGCTTGTCCTGCGGATGGTCCTGGGCAAGGGCGGATGGGCCTGAAGACCCGAGGACCGTCAGGGCGGTTGCGAGCGCGATCGGTCTGATTGTTCTGCCTTTCATTGGATTCCCCTTTTTTCTATCTGGTGTTGATCATGATGACGGTTGATGATGCTGATGCCAGTGTCTGGCGATGTCGCCGCGGCGGCAGACCCAGACACCGTCGTGGCGAGAGACGTGATCGAGAAAGCGCTGGACTCCTGCCGCTCTCCCTGGATGGCCCGCGACGCGCAAATGCAGCCCGACCGACATCATTTTCGGCCTGTGCTTGCCCTCGGCGTAGAGAACATCGAATGCGTCGCGCAGGAACTGGAAGAATTGGTCCCCGGTCGCGACCGCACCGCGCATGAATTTCGCGTCGTTGTTGGTCAGGCTGTAAGGCACGACAAGATGATTGCGCTCGCCGACTTTCACCCAGTAGGGCAATTCCTCGTTGTAGGCGTCGCTGTCGTAGGAAAAGCCCCCGTGTTCGATCAGCAGACTGCGCGTGTTGAGGCTGGGGCCATATCGGCAATACCAGCCGTCGGGGGCCGTGTCGGTCAGGGCTTTTATGATATTCACGGTCTTGGCGATGCGGTTGCGTTCTTCCTCCAGCGACAGGCCGCGATGGTGCTCCCAGCGCCAACCGTGCGCGCAGACGTCGAACTGGCTGGTGCGCAAATAGTCGGCGATCTCGGGATTGCGCTGCAACGCTACAGCACATGCCATGGCCGTTGCCGGTAGGCCGCGCTCTTCCAGCATTCCCGCAAGACGCCAGAAACCAACGCGGCTTCCGTATTCGAACATCGATTCCGCGGCGAGGTCGCGACCTTCAAACGAACCCGAGCCACCTTCCGTGAGCGCCGCCTCGCTGCTTGGATCGCCATCCGGAACGGAAGGCTCCGATCCTTCTTCGACGTTGAGCACGATGTTCAAAGCCAAGCGGGCACCATTTGGCCATCTCGGATCGTAGCCCTTGGCTCCGTAGCCGACGAAATCCCGTGTCAAGTGACTTGCGGAAGCCATATTCAAGCCTCCCGGTCCAGCGCAATCGGAATCGGCAGTTCATAGAATTCATCATTGGCTGCCCTGTCGGTAACCCCCATGGTGACGAAAAACTCCGCGGGGGCCGTGAATGCGGAAAGTGGCGCATGCCAGACATTGCGCTTATACGTGACGCCCTGTCCTGGACCGGCTTCATACGCGCGCAAGCCTTCCAAATCCGGGCTGCCGTCCGCACTGCTGGGGCAGGTCACGACGAGGAAACGGGTATCGCGGAGCGGCACAAACGCCTGATCGGAATAGGGATGCCGCTCCATGAACTTTATCTGCGCGGGAAGATGCGTCGCCTCGACGACCTTGGAAACCCAAAAAGCACGACGGATGTCGGCACGGTCGTTGGTGAAGTCGATTGAGAGCGGGCTCCGGCGCTGATCGCCGCGATGCTCGATGACATCGCCGAATTTTGAAAAATCGGTCTGGTTGAGCTTTTTCACGATCCGGATCACGCGACACTCCATCTAGATCCCATTGGGATACCAACGGGACACGGGGCAAATGTAAGGACAAAAAATTCTTTTTGTAAAGGGGAAAACGCTCGGGAATATACCAGTGGGATCCCAGCGGATTGCTTGATGCGTTCCTATCGTCTAAGAGGGTCTTGGTGAGGAAGAATCTCAAGGATTGAATGTGAAGGACGATGCAATTCCCACATCCGGGCGGGATCAGACGAAACTATCCGAACAGGCCTATCAGTATCTGAGGAGCCTCATCCTGGCTCGTGAACTTGGCCCGGGGGATGTGTTCACCGAACGTAAGCTCGCCGAACAGATCAATGTTTCGCGCACCCCGTTAAGAGCCGCCATCAACCGCCTTGTCGGCGAAGGACTGGTATCACGCCTGTCGAGTGGCAGCATCGTCATCAGGCAGGTCGCGGTCGAAGAGCTGATGGAAATCCTCGTCATCCGCAGGCTGCTAGAAGGTGAGGCGGCCGCGCAGGCCGCTCATCGCAGCACGCCCGGAAGCGTTGACGTCATGTTGGAAAAGAGCCGTGCGGTCGCCGCAGACCCGGGCTTGGACTTCGATCCATTCTGGGAATATGACGACGAGTTCCACCTCTTCGTGGCCGACGCCAGCGGCAAACCGATGCTCGCTCAGTACATCCGCAATCTGCGCGACAAAGCAAGGATGGCGCATGTCGTGCGAATGGAGAAAAACTTCGAGCAACAGGCGCTCGAACATATAGCCGTATTGCAGGCGATCGCCGACAAGAAGCCCGACGAGGCGCGCGAGGCAATGTCCGGCCATATTGATCGCGTCCGCGAACGTTTCATGCGCTGGCTCTTCGCCGATTGATACACGGTAATCCCAGAAGCAAAAGCCCTGCCCCCAACTGATCCACGCGTTGGAATGGAGCCTTTCCACGGTTCAAACCCGAGCTGGCCCCCGGCTTCCTGCACCGGTTTACGGTATCTGCACCGCTCACCTGACTCGAGACGATTGACTTAATCAAAGCGTCGCTGTTACGATTGAACTGGGATACCAATGGGATTGCATCGGGATTTCCATACGAATGGAGCAGTGAGCGCCGAACGTCTGGCCGCCTGCGGCTTAACCGGCGTCGGGCTACAGTTCGAGACGATGCTGACAGATAAACGCAGTCACGTGCCCACCAACACAGCAACGCCGCGTGATCGGCTGGCAGTATAGAACGTCTCGCCGAAGAAGCTTCGGCCCTGTCTCTACCAGCGACAGGCCGATGCCGCGCGCGAAGGAAGAACGACAGCAGGCTTCGATGTGACCGAGAAATGAATGCTCGAGCGGGAAGGAGATACGATTGCTATATTTTTGCGGATTCATCTTTCGCCATCAGCAAACTGTTCTCTGGCCCGAACGAGCGAGTTGCGCGCGGCTATCTGCAGAAGGCCTCTGCAAATGACGGAGCAGAGCTATTCCCTAAAGCAGTTGGCGCTCGGCCAACGCCCAATCAGTATCGGCTTTTATCTCGTTCCTGAATTCCCACTGATGACCTTTGCCGCCGCGCTCGATTCCCTCAGACAGGGCAACCGCCTTGCGAAACGAAAAGTGTTTGAGTGGCTTATTTTGTCGGCCGATGGAAGACGCGTGAATTCAAGCAGCGGCCTTGGCTTCGATGCCGACGCAGCAATCAGTCTGTCTCCGCGCTGCGACGTCGTCATATTGTGCGCCGGCATCAACTATGCGGGTGCCTATGATGCCAACGTATTTGCATGGCTGCGGCGCATCTATTCTGAAGGGTGCGTCTTGGGAGCAGTCAGCACTGCGGTGTTTTTCCTGGCCAAGGCGGGATTGATGGAAGGGCGACGATGCGCGGTCCATTGGGAGTCGCTGGCGAGTTTTCGCAGCGAGTTCCCGAATTGCCTTGCGACTGACGACATCTTTGCGATCGACGGGCGCTTTCTAACGTCGTCGGGAGGTACCGTCACGCTCGACATGATGCTCTACCTGATCGCTGCGGTCGAAGGACGGGAACTCGCCGCGCTCATTTCGGACCAGTTCAACCATGCGCGCATAAGGCGTCAGGACGACGTTCAACGCATGTCGCCCGAAGATCGGTTTGGTATCCGAAATGCCAAGCTCGCCTTTGTTGTTCGTCGGATGGAAGCAACCCTCGGCGACCCCCTCGATATTTCCGATCTCTCCGATAGCGTTGCATTGTCTCTCCGGCAGCTTGAGCGCCTTTTTCACGCCAATCTCGGAAAAAGCCCGATGAGGTTTTACATCGAGCTGCGCATGGCGCGTGCACGGGAACTGCTGGTCCATACCCGACTGACGGTCGGCGAGATCGCACAGCTCTGCGGCTATGAGTCAGCCTCCCATTTCGGTCGGTTCTATCGGACGCGGTTTCATGAAAGTCCCGCCGCGACACGGAAAGCGGAAAGGCACGATGAGGCGAACCATCTTTGAACAATGTCGAACCACGCAGAAAAGATGTCGATTCAGAGCATGTTGCCAGCAATCGGCACGTCCTAACTTTTGGGATGACGGACGGCTGACGGACAAAAGTCCGCAGCGACTGCGCCGGTGGGAAACATCCACTGACCGGTCTTTAAAAAAACGACACGGAACAGCTAAGCGCGAACTCGGAGATGACCATCTTGGACAAGAATCAGCATTCCTATATCCCGACCCTCGTCGAACAAATGTCGGATGGCTCGATCGGCCGTCGCGAATTTCTGCGAAAGGCCACGCTGCTTGGCCTGTCTGCGGCAGCCGCCTATTCGCTTGCCGGCATTCCGACACCGTCGACCATAGCCAACGCGGCGGACAAGAAGAAAGGCGGCAATCTGCGGATCGGCATGCGTTGCATGGAGATCAGGGATCCGCATCTGGCCGACTTCGCGGAGAAGTCGAATGTCGTGCGCCAGGTCTGCGAATATCTGACCTTGACCGACCGCAACAACATCACCCATCCCTACCTGCTCGAAAAGTGGGATGTCAGCGATGACCTGAAAACCTGGACGCTGCATATCCGCAAGGATGTCAAATGGCGCAAGGGCGGTCGCCCGCTGACGGCTGACGATGTCGTCTGGAACCTGAAGCGAGTCAGCGACCCGAAAGTCGGTTCCTCCGTGCTCGGTCTCTTCACAGGCTATCTCGTTCAGGAATATGATGCGGGCGAGAAGGATGCGAAAGGCAATCCGAAAAAGTCGAGCAAACTGTGGGCCGACAACGCGATCGAAAAAGTCGATGATTATACGGTGCGCCTCAACTGCTATGCACCGCAGATCGCAGTGCCGGAACATCTTTATCACTATCCGATGTTCATTCTCGACCCCGCCGAGAAAGGCGCGTTCGGTCCCGACAGCAACGGCACCGGTCCTTTTGTGATGACAGAATACACAGTCGGCAAAGGCGCCAAATACAAGGCCCGCAGTGACTATTGGGGTGAGGGTCCCTATCTCGATACCTTCGAATATGTCGATCTCGGCGACAATCCCGGTGCCGGCATTGCGGCCATGGCGTCCAAGCAGGTCGATGGTTTGTCGGAAGCCGATGCCGTCCAGATCAACGCGATGAAGAACTTCCCGCATGTCTCGGTCTATAAGGTCGAAACGACCCAGACCGTCGTTGCTCGCATGCATCCGGAAGTGGAGCAGTTCAAGGACAAGCGTGTCCGCCAGGCGATGCGGCTTGCGGTCGACCGCGACAAGGTCATCCAGACTGCGCTTCTCGGCGCGGGCTCGCCGGCCGAAGACCATCACGTCGCGCCGTCGCATCCCGAATATGCCGCCCTGCCGAAATATCCCCGCGATATCGAAAAGGCAAAGAAACTGCTGGCGGACGCCGGCTATCCGAACGGCTTCACATTCGACATGGTCACGCGCCCGGATCCCATCTGGGAGCTCAACACCGCGCAGGTGCTAGCCCAGCAGTTCGCCGATATCGGCGTCAAGATCAACATCAAGTCGCTGCCGAGCGCCCAGTATTGGGAGGTCTGGACCACGGCGCCCTTCAGCCTGACCGCCTGGGGCCACCGGCCGCTGGCGATCATGACGTTGTCGCTTGCCTACAGGTCGAACGCCGCTTGGAACGAATCCAACTACAAGAACCCGGAATTCGACAAGCTGCTGACGCAGGCGGAGGGGATCCTCGATCCGAAGGAGCGCAGCAAGGTGATGGCGAAGATCGAGGCGATCATGCAGGATGACGGACCGATCGTTCAGCCCTTCTGGCGTGTTTTCTCGACGGTCATGGACAAAAAGGTCCAGGGTTTCGAGCTGCATCCCTCGCAATATATCTTCGCGCACCAATACGCGATCGCGGCGTAATCTCCCAGCCGGTGCCTGGCCGCCTTCGGGTGGTCGGGTGCCGGGCTTTGGATATGCGGGTTTCCTGTATGGCGAACTTCTTCCTCAAGCGCTTGGTGATGATGCTGGTGACGATGCTCTGTGCATCCTTCCTCGTCTTCGCCGTCTGCGAATTCACCCCCGGCAGCGTTGCGCGCAAGTCACTCGGTCCATTTGCAACACAACAGCAGGTGGACCTGCTGTCGGAAAAGCTGAAGGCCAACGATCCCTTGCCGGTACGCTACGGCCGTTGGCTCGGGGTGCTGGTCGGTGCAATTCCCGATCAGCTGCAGGATCCGGCCACAGGGCTGAACTTCACCGATCCCCGCGGCGCTCAATATTTCGGCAATTTCGGCTATTCGACATTAAACAAGCTGCCGGTCAACGACGTCATCTGGGACAGGCTCGGCAATACAGCGATCCTGGCGGGCCTCGCCTTTCTGCTGATCGTTCCGCTGTCGATCGTCTTCGGCATCCTGTCCGGCCTCAAGGAAGGCGGCGTCCTCGACCGCACGCTTTCGGTGATCTGCATCACCTTCACCTCTATACCCGAATTCGCCTCGGGCGTCTTCCTGGTCACACTGTTCGTGATCCTTTGGCCGATCCTTCCCGGGACCAGCCCGCTCAACTCCGATGGCGGTTGGGCGGTGGCCTATCAGTTCGTCCTGCCGGTTGCCGTGCTGGTCATCTACGATTTCGGCTATGTCGCTCGCATGATCCGCGTGTCGATGATCGGCGTGATGGAAAGGCCCTATATCAGAACGGCAATCCTGAAGGGCATGAGCACGCGCCGCATGGTGCTGTCCCATGCTCTGCGCAATGCGATGATCGCGCCGTTCACCGTGCTTCTTCTGCAGATTAACTTCCTGATCAGCGGGGTCGTCGTCACAGAACTGGTGTTCGCCTATCCGGGCTTTGGCCGCCTCATCCTGGAAGCGAGCCTGTTCGGAGACATAGCGACCCTTGAGGCCGCGACCTTGATCACGGTCGCCATCGCCGTCGTTACGCAATTGCTCGGCGACCTCGGCTACATGCTGCTCGATCCACGCATCCGGGTGAGGTAGGATCATGGCCGTCCAGGACAATCCCGCATTCGCCGTCAAGGCAGCCCCCAAGCGCTCAGCCCGTCCGAACTGGATGCGGATCTTTCATTCGCGCACCGCAGTCGTTGGCCTCTGCCTCGTGCTGTTCTGGGTGATCGCCGCATTGACCGCGCCGATCCTTCCGCTTCCGTCGCCAACCGATTCCGACGTGATGGCCATGGGTAATCCCTATCCTTCGGCCGCACACTGGATGGGGACCGACATCCTCGGACGCGACATGCTGTCCCGGTTGATCTTCGGCGCGCGCACGGTCCTGTCGGTCGCGCCGCTGTCGGTTGCGGTCGCGATGATGGTCGGGATCGCCATGGGCATGGTGGCCGGCTACTACGGCGGCTGGATCGATATCCTCATCAGCCGCTTCTCCGATATCATTCTGGCCTTCCCGGTCCTGGTGATCTACGTCATCCTCATCGCCAATATCGGCCCCTCGGTGATGAACATCGTCATCGCGACGACGATTGCCTCGGCCCCCGGCATCGGCCGCATCACCCGCGGCCTTGTGTTGGGTCTGAAAGAGCAGGAATATGTCGCGGCGGCGAAGCTGCGCGGCGAAAGCACGCTCTACATCATGCTTGTGGAGATCCTGCCCAATTGCCGCAGCCTGCTGATCGTCGATGCCTGCCTTCGCATCGGCTATACCATCATCACCATCGGCATTCTCGGCTTTCTCGGTCTCGGCCTGCCGCCGCCGAACCCGGACTGGGGCGGCATGGTCAAGGAGAGCGTTACCGTTCTCAACGTTTGGCCTCACATGTCCCTCATACCGTCCTTTGCCCTTGTCAGCCTGGTGCTTGGCTTCAACCTGCTCGCCGACGGCATGAGAGAGGCTTGGAAGCCATGAACGTCGCTGTGCCCCATTTGCAAGGAGCGCCCATGCCCGTCACGCCCCTGGTCATTGAAGAACCCGTGCTCGATGTCCGCAACGCCAGGATCGAGTTTCGCGGCAAGAGCGAAACGGTGGTGGCCATCCCCGACCTCTCCTTCCGGGTCATGCCGGGAGAAAGCTATGGACTGGTCGGCGAATCCGGCTGCGGCAAGAGCACCACCGCCATGGCCATTATGGGATATCTCGGCAATACCGGGGTGATTGCCGGCGGCAGCATCCGCTTCAACGGCAAGGAGTTGGTCGGCGCATCTTCTCGCGAACTGCGCTCCATCCGCGGCCGGCAGATCGCCATGGTCTATCAGGATCCGATGAGCGCGCTCAATCCGGTCAAGACGATTGGCGCACAGCTGGCCGAGGTGGCGATCCTGCATCTCGGCGCGTCGAAGGCGGAAGCCCTTGCGATGGCCGAAGCGATGCTGAACGATGTGCGCCTGCCGGACCCCGGCGACATGCTGAAACGGTACCCGCACCAGCTATCGGGCGGACAACAGCAGCGGGTGGTGATTGCCATGGCGCTTCTCGCCAAGCCGTCGCTGCTGCTTCTCGACGAACCCACCACCGGACTGGACGTCACGGTCGAAGCTGCCGTCATCGATCTAATTGGCGAGCTTCGTCGGCGTTATTCGACAAGTCTCCTGTTCATTTCGCACAATCTCGGCCTGATTGCCGAAAGCTGCGACCGGCTAGGCATCATGTATTCCGGAGAAATGGTCGAAGAGGGCACGACGAGCGAGGTTTTTCGCCGGCCGAAACATCCCTATACGCGCGGCCTGATCGATTGTATTCCAGATGTTGCGAGCGACAAGCGCAGCCGGGCGCTGGCGGCCATCCCCGGGCATATCCCGCTGCCGTCCGAGCGGCCGCAAGGCTGTCTGTTCTCGCCGCGCTGCGCGGGTTTCGTCGCCGGTCGCTGTGACGACCCTTCGCTTGAATTGCAGCCGGCAGCCGAGGACCATCTGGTCCGTTGCGCGCGCTGGCAGGAGATCGACGTGACGCGGGAGGCCGCCCCGCCGGTATCTTCGGCGCGAGCGGAGCAATCGGTCGCGATTTCGCTCGACGATGTCAGCCGCTTCTATTCGATCGGCCAGAACCGCACAGTCAAGGCCAATGAAGGCGTGTCATTTCAGGCAGCCAAGGCGGAAATAGTCGCTCTGGTCGGCGAATCCGGCTGCGGCAAGTCGACGCTTGCGCGCATCGTGACCGGTCTCGACAAGGCGACTTCGGGTCAGATCCGCATGGCCGGCGAGAACGTCGCCGCGCTGCAGGCCAGCGAGCGTCCGCGCTCCATGCTGCAGCAGATCCAGATGATCTTTCAAAATCCCGATAGCACCCTCAATCCGTCGCATTCTGCAGCCTTCTCCATCCGCCGGTCGATCAAGAAGTTCGGCATCCGCAAGACCAAGGCCGAGATCGACGCGCGGGTGCGCGAGCTTCTCGAAATGGTTCGCCTTTCTCCCGCAGTCGCCGATCGCAAGCCGAACCAGTTGTCCGGCGGACAGAAGCAGCGCATTGCGATTGCCCGAGCCTTCGCCGCCGACCCATCGCTGATCGTCGCCGACGAACCCGTTTCGGCCCTCGATGTTTCTGTCCAGGCCGCAGTGGTGACGCTTCTTCTCGACATCCAGCGGGAGAAGCACGCCACGATGCTATTTATCAGCCATGACCTCGCACTTGTGCGCCACGTCGCCGACAAGGTCGTGGTGATGTATCTCGGCAAGATCATGGAGCAGGGTACCGTCGAGGAAGTGTTCGGCGAAGGCGCCCATCCCTATTCGGAAGCGCTTTTGTCGGCCATCCGCAGCCCACGCCTCGACGAGGTTCCGCGCGAGCGCATCCGTCTTTCCGGAGAGACGCCGAGCGCCGTCAACGTGCCGGCCGGCTGTCGTTTCGCAACGCGGTGCCACCGCAAGATCGGTTCGATCTGCGACACAGTCGCCCCGCCGCTGCGGAAAATGTCAATGACGCACGACATTCTTTGCCATATCGACGCGAGCGAGCTTGCAGCCCGTCCGCCGGTGCTTCTGCCGGCAGGGAAAGCCTGACCATGCGCAATCTCGAAAAGGTGATGGGTGGTATCTGGCATGGAGCGGCACGGTTTCGGGCGATCGGACATGTGCTGGCAAGCATCTGCGTCGTCGCCACAGCCAATTCGCTGCTGACGACCGCCGTCTCGCTTGATCTTAGCAATCCCGCAATCGATGGCGGCATCGTGCAGCTCTTGCTGACTGCATTTCCGATCGGCTTTCTTGGCGGCTGCCTGTCGGCCCGTTTTTTCGTGTCCCGTCTCGGCCATGAACGCGCTTTTTTGACCGTGACGTTGCTCGCCGCCTTCGCCGCCTGCGGCTACATGCTGACGGAAACGCCGTGGGCCTGGTTTTGGCTGCGCCTTATCAACGGCTTTGCGATTGCGACATTGTTCGTCATTTCGGAAAGTTGGATCAATCTCTATGCCGATCCCAAAAGCCGGGGAGCGTATTTTTCTCTCTATATGCTGATGACCTCGCTTGCCACGCTGTTCGGGCAATTGCTCATCCAGGCGGCAGGCCCGCATTCACCCTATCTTTTCCTGATCGTGCTTGGGGTCATCCTGTCGGGCCTGTTTTACGCCCACTTCGTCGGCGGACGTTGGCCTGTCCTGCCGTTGCCGCCGCCCATCGAGGGGACCAGCAATGCAGCTTCGGCCCATCGCTACGGCATCTTGCAACTGGCGAGCCTTGCGCCCGTCACCGTCGCCGCCGTCTTCCAGGCCGGCATGACCAACATGAACGTCTACACGATGACGCCGATCTTCGGCGAGCGGGTCGGTCTCGACGCGGCATCCTCCGTCACGCTGGTCACAGTCTTCAGCATTGGCGGAATGCTGGCGCAGGCTCCGGCGGGCTGGCTCTCGGACAGGATGGACAGGCGCCTGCTGCTTTTCCTGCAGGGCATTGTCACCGTCTGCCTCTGTGCGGCGGTCGCCTGGCCCGGGACACATTCGCTTGCTCTGCTTTACGGGCTGTTCTTCGTTTATGGGGCGGTCGCGCTGACGATTTATCCGGTCGGCATCGCCTATGCCAATTCTCAGCTCGATGGCCGGCATATGGTGTCGGCCTCCGGTTGCCTGCTGCTGATCTACTCCGTCGGCAATATCATGACGCCGGGAATTGCCGCAGGCCTGATGGAGCGCTTCGCGCCGCAGGCGCTCTTCCTTCTGCTTGGCGGCGGAGCGCTGGTCGTCACCATCGCCGCTGTCTTCAACCTTCTGCGCCAGCCTTCCGTCGGCGTGAAACCATGCCTCGCATCTGGAGGAAGCGAATGAGTGTAAGACAGCCTTTTGACCTCGTCATCCGCGGCGGCAATGTGGTGCTGCCGAATGCGACCAGGCCGCTCGATGTCGGTATCCGCGACGGCATCATCGTTGCTCTCGACGCCGATCTTCCCGAGGGGCGCAATGAGGTGGACGCCGGTGACCGCCTGGTTCTTCCCGGCGGGGTCGACAGTCATTGCCACATGGACCAGCAGCCTTGGGAAGGCAAGGCGACGGCTGATGACTTCAACACCGGTACGTTGTCTGCCTTGTGCGGCGGCACGACGACCGTCGTGTCTTTTGCGATGCAGATGCGCGGCCAGTCGCTGCGTGACATCGTTGAGGATTATCACGATCGGGCAAGACCGAAGGCCCGCATCGACTACGGTTTCCATCTGATTGTCGGCGATCCGTCTGCTGAGGTGCTGCGCGAGGAAATTCCTGCGCTGATTGCCGAGGGCTGCACCTCGATGAAGATCTATCTGACCTACGAGGGGCTGAAACTCGACGACTACGAGGTGCTCAACGTCCTCGATCTGGCGCGGTCGCAGGGCGCTATGGTAATGGTCCACGCCGAAAACGATGCCTGCATCCGGTGGCTGACGGAGAAGTTCATTGCCGCGCGCAAGACCCAGCTGCGTTATCATGAAAAGGCACATTCAGAGATCGGCGACCGTGAGGCGACATTCCGGGCGATCAGCCTTTCGGAATTGATCGAGACGCCAATCCTTGTCAGCCACGTAGCAGCCGGCGGCGCCGTCGAGGAGATCCGCCGGGCCAAGGCGAGGGGGCTGCCGATCTATGCGGAAACATGCCCGCAATATCTTTTCCTGTCAGCGGAAGACATCGACACCCATGATCTGTCCGGTTCCAAATGCGTCTGCACACCGCCACCGCGTGATAAGTCGAACCAGCCAGCAATCTGGGCCGGTATTCTCGACGGGACGCTGGAAGTCTTTTCGTCGGACCACTCTCCGTGGCACTACGCCGACAAGATCGCCGGCGGGCCGGATACGCCGTTTCATCGCATCCCGAACGGCATTCCGGGGATTGAAACTCGTCTGGCGCTCCTGTTTTCGGCCGGAGTCAATGGCGGGCGGATATCGCTGCAGAAATTCGCCGATCTGACCTCCGGCGCCCCGGCGCGGCTCTTCGGCCTCTATCCGCGCAAGGGGCACATTGCCGTCGGTGCGGATGCCGACATCGCGATCTGGGATCCACACCGCCGCGTCACGATCACCAACAGCCTTCTGCACCACGCGACCGACTACACGCCTTATGAAGGCCAGACGGTCACCGGTTGGCCGGTCATGACCATCTCACGGGGCGACATCGTTTTCGACGACGGCAAGGTGCTGGCTGAGCCCGGCCGTGGCCGGTTCATCGCGCGCCAACGGCCGTTCCCACCGCAGCAGGGTCTGTCCAAGGTGCTGGCATCATGACGATGACCGCACGACGCCTCAAAGGCAAGGTCGTTCTGCTTACGGGCGCGGCCAGCGGAATCGGTGCCGCGATCGCGAGGCGCTGCATCGCCGAAGGCGCCTCGGTGATCTGCGCCGATCATGCATTTGAGAGCGCAAGCATCCTGGCAGCCGAACTCGGGGACAGGGCGTTGGCAGTGTCCTGCGACGTGACGGAGGATGCTTCGGTCAAAGCCAGTATCGAGGCCGGCCTTTCGCGTTTTGGTCGACTCGACGGTCTCGTGCATAACGCGGCTGCGCCTTCCCTCGATGGCACCGTCATCGATCTTTCGGAACGGCAATGGCGCCTCGAAATCGACGTCAGCCTGACGGGCGCCTTCCTTGCGAGTAAACATGCAATACCGGCGATGATCGCCGGGGGAGCAGGCTCGGTGGTCTTCGTCGCCTCGCAATTCGCGCATGTGGCTGTCGGCAAGGCTGTCGCCTATTGCGCTGCCAAAGCCGGCCTCGTGCATCTTTCCAAGGCTATGGCCGTCGATCACGCCGCCGATGGCATTCGCGTCAATTCGCTGTCTCCCGGTGCGGTCGCAACGCCGCGGCTTCTGCAACGCTGGCCGAGCCTTGAGGCCGCGGATGCCGGGCTCGGTCCGGCGCATCTGCTCGGACGCATCGCGCGCCCTCAGGAGATCGCTGCGGCGGCAGCCTTCCTGCTTTCGCCGGATGCCTCCTTCGTCACCGGCACGGACCTGCTGGCCGATGGCGGTTACGCAACACGCTGACAGGACTGATGAAGACTTTGGATTGGATGTGCAAATGACCCTTCTCATTACCGGCGGTACCGGTTTTGTCATGAGCGTGCTCGCCCGCACTTGGCTCGAGCGCGATCCCAATGAACGCGTCGTCATTCTCGATCGTGCCGACCTTGATTCCACGGCGGAGCGGTATTTCGCTCCGGTTTGCGACAGGCTTTCGGTCGTCACCGCCGATATCTGCCATCCGGACCACTGGGAAGCGGCTCTTGCCGATCACGATATCCGCTACGTCGTGCACGGCGCGACGGTCACGCCGATTTCGCGCGGCAGTGCCTTGGAGGCGAAGCGGCAGCCGGAGGCAGAACAGCCTGCCAGGATCGTCGACGTCAACCTGATGGGTGCGGTGCATATTCTCGAATGGGCGCGCAGGAATCCAAACCTGAAGCGGTTGATTTATGTCAGTTCGGGTTCCGTCTATCGCCATCACGGACCGGATTGGAGCGGCGAACCATTGCCGGAGGACGGCTATGTCGCGCCGCTGACGCTTTACGGCATCTCCAAGTTCGCTGCGGAAATGGTCGTCAATCGTTATGCCGATCTCTTCGGTTTCTCGGCGGCCTCCGTCCGGCTGGCTTCTGTTTACGGGCCGATGGACCGGGCGACCGAGAGCCGCAATTTCCGACACGTCCCGAACCGGGTCGCACATATGGCGCTTGCCGGCGAAACGATCCGCCCCAACAGCCTCGAACCGGTCGGCGACTACCTGAGCTCGGCCGATGTCGCCGAAGCGATCGCCGCGCTGCTCGATGCCGAGCGGCTGCGCTATCGCCATTACAATATCGGCAGCGGCCAGACGACGACCATCGGCGACGTGATTGCCTGGGCCAAGGAGCGGGAGCCAGGACTGACCGTCGAGATCGACACGGCCGATACGGCGAATATCGTCCAGGACCTCTCGTTGAAGGACGGCATGTGGGGTGCATACGACATAGCTCGCATCGAGCGGGATACGCCCTGGCGGCCGCGTGATCTCAAGCAGAGCTTCCACGATTACATGAACTGGATCAGCGAAAACGAAATGCAGGGCGAGGAACAGTGATGAGCGTTATCGCACAGGACCAACAACGCGACTTCGTCGGCTACGGACCAAATCCGCCGACAATAACCTGGCCGGGTGGCGCCAAGCTCGCGATCAATCTCGTTCTCAACTATGAGGAGGGTTCGGAATACTCCTGGCTTGAGGATGGCCGCAACGATAACTGGGGCGAATACAACATCCCGAACAGCCCGCCGGTGCGTGACCTCGGCACCGAGACGCATTTCGAATATGGAAGCCGGGCTGGGATATGGCGCCTTGCCCGCCTGTTCGACCGCTACGCCATCCCGGTTACGGTATCGGCTTGCGCCGTCGCCTTGCAGAAGAACCCGGCAGTCGTCGACTGGATGAATGCACGCGGCCATGATCTGCTCGGTCACGGCCTGCGCTGGAGCGAATATTCAACGATGTCGCGCGAGGATGAGGAACGGCAGCTCCATGAGGCAATTGCCCTTTATGCGCAACTGACAGGCAGGCGGCCGATGGGCTGGAACTGCCGGTCCTTTCCGAGCGTCAACACGCGCGACCTGATCGTCCGCGAGGGTGGATTCCTCTACTATTCCGACCCCTGCAACGACGATCTTCCCTATTTCGTGGATCATCAGGGCACACGGCTTCTCGTCGTGCCGTATTCGAAGACGCTGAACGACAGCCGTTACCTGATCGCGCCTGGCTACAGCAATCCGCGCGACTTTGCCGAGGATTGTCGGTCGGCGATCGACTATATGGTCGGTGAAGCCGACGAGACCGGAGGACGCATGCTGACGATCGGCGTCCATGCGCGCTGGATGGGCCAGCCCAACCGGGCCTCCGGTCTTCGCGAAGTCATCGAGCATGTCTTGCGGACGCCGGGCGCGGCTTTCATGCGCCGCGAGGATATTGCCCGCCACTGGGCGGATAACCATGAAAGGCTCACCTGAGATGGCCGACACATTGCAGACGCAAACGGGAAACGTGTCGGCCTGCGAGCCGCAAAGCCTCAGCGGCGCGGAATATATTGCGGGCGTCCTCAAGCAGGAAGGCGTCAAGCAGATCATCGGGTTTCCGGCGAGCGAACTGTTCGACGCCTCGGCAGCACTCGACATTCCGCCGCTCATCGCGCGCACGCAAAGGGTCGCCGTCAATATCGCCGAAGGTTACGCCCGCGCCACATCGGGCAAGGAATTGGCTGTTGTCACCGTGCAATACGGGCCAGGTGCGGAAAGTGCCTTTGCCGGCATTGCGCAGGCTTTCAACGACCGCGTGCCCATGCTCTTCCTGCCGACCGGTTACCCACGCGGCTCCGAAGCCGTCTCGCCGAATTTCGAGTCACGCCGCAACTTTTCCCATATAACCAAGTGGTGCGAGACGGCGACCCAGGTTGAGGATCTGCCCAAGCTGATGCATGCGGCGATTTCACGTGTGAGGAATGGCCGGCCGGCGCCGGTCCTCCTCGAATTGCCGGTCGATCTGCTTGCCGACAAGCTCGATAGTTCGCCCGTCCGTCACCTGCGCCCGCGTCGCAGCATCCCGCAGGCAGATGACGGGGAGGTCGCTGAACTGGTGGGCCGGCTTCTCGCGGCCAAGAACCCGATCGTCTTCGCAGGCCAGGGCGTGCTCGCCGCCGGCGCAAGTGCCGAACTCGTACAGTTTGCCGAACTTCTCGACATTCCCGTGATGACGACACCGAATGGAAAGAGCGGCTTTCCGGAAGATCATCCGCTTGCGCTCGGCACGGCGGGTCGCGCTCGCCCTACCACTGTCGATCATTTTCTGGAGAAGGCCGATGTCGTCCTGGCGCTCGGCACCAGCCTGACGCGATCCTACTACATACTGCCGCTTGGCGAGGACAAGGTCATCGTGCAGGTGACGCTCGACGACGCCGATCTCGGCAAGGACTATCCGATTGCTCAGGGCGTTGTCGGCGATGCGCGTTCGGTGCTGAAACAGATGATCGCCCATATCGCGGACAATCAGCTGTCGCTTGCCGAAAGGCCTCAAGTCGCCCGGACGATCGCAGAGCTGCGAGCTGGATTCATTGCTAAATGGATGCCATTGCTTACGTCGGATTCCGAACCGATTTCGCCCTATCGTGTCGTATGGGAGATCATTCAGGCGGTCGATCCGAAAACCTCCATCGTCACCCATGACGCCGGCAATCCCCGCGACCAGTTTTGCCCTTTCTATACGGCGAGCGTCCCCGGCAGCTATCTCGGTTGGGGCAAGACAACGCAACTGGGGAGCGGTCTCGGTTTTGCGATCGGTGCGAAGCTCGCGAGGCCTGAAGCGACGGTCGTCAATCTGATGGGCGAAGCCGCCTTCGGTATGGTGGCGATCGACTTCGAAACGGCAGTCCGCTGCAAGTTGCCGGTGTTGACGGTCCTGCTGCGCAACGACGTGCTCGGCGGATACGCCAGGAGCATGCCGATCGCCACCCGCAAATACGGCGCCAACCGGATGAGCGGCAGCTATGCTCCGATCGCCGAGGCGCTTGGTGGATGTGGCGAGTGTGTCACGCAATCCGGCGAAGTCCGTCCGGCATTACTGCGAGGCCTCGAACGCGTCGCAGAGGGGCAGGCAGCCCTCATCGAGGTCGTGACCCATGAGGAACCGCGTCTTGCGGGGCTTTGGTAGATTGGGGCCTTGTATGTTCGACACGCTGATCACCGGTGGAACCGTCATCAATGCAAATGGCGAAAGGCAGGCCGACGTGGGCATCAGCGATGGGCGCATCGCTGCATTGCTGCCGCCCGGAATGCAGTCCGATGCCCGGACAATGATCGATGCCGGTGGACGGCTTTTGCTTCCCGGCCTGATTGATGCGCATGTCCATCTGCGCGAACCTGGATTGACGCATAAGGAGGATTTCGAGAGCGGTACGAAAGCTGCGGCTCTCGGCGGGGTGACCACCATCCTCGACATGCCGACGGACGATCCCTGGACGGCGACCGCCGCCCAGCTATCAGACAAGATGGAGATGGCGCGCGAGCGGCTGCATATCGATGTTGGTTTCCAGGCGGTGATCAAGCGGAACGGTCAAGATCTCGACGCGCTTCTTGACCTCAAGCCCGTTTCGCTGGAGCTCTTCACGGCAGACGTGCCCGAAGCCTATCTGTTTTCTGATATCGACGCGGTCACGCGGATCTTGCGGCGGCTCGCCGGCCTCGACATTCTGATCGGCATTTCGCCCGGAGACCAGTCGATCCTCGCCGGCTGTGCCTCAGCTGGTGGTAAGGGAGACATCCAGGATTTCCTTGCCAGCCGCCCGCCGCTTGCGGAAGCTGGCGGCATTGCCCGCGCGATCCTGGCAGCTGCCGAAACCGGCACGCGCATCCATGTCCGACAGATCAATTCCGCATTGGGAGTCGAGATCTGGCGGCGTTTGCGCGATCTGGCCGACGCGACGGTCGAGACGACGCCGCAAAACCTCTTCTTCACGGCGGACGATTACGCGAGCATGGGTGCCAACCTCAAGGGATCTCCACCACTGCGCGAGTCGCGGGATGTCGATGCTTTGCACCGCGCCATCTCTGATGGCCTGATCGACATCATGGCGACCGACCACGCGCCGCATATGCCGGCCGAAAAGGCAGCGCGCTACACAACCTTCGCAGATATTCCCGGCGGCATGCCCGGATTACAGACGCTGCTTGCCGTGATGCTCGAGCTTGTCGGGCGCCGCGTCATTGATCTGTCCGGGCTCGTCCGCATGTGCTCGCTCAATCCCGCGAGGCGCTTCGGACTTGGCCGCTCGAAAGGGGCGATCGCCGTGGGCCTTGATGCGGATATCATCGCCGTCGATCTCAACCAATCCACCGTCATCTCCAATGCACTGCAGGCCACGCGTGCCGGTTACACGCCCTTCGATGGTCGTGTCGTTGCGGGCCGGCTGACCGATGTCTTCCTGCACGGCGAACATATCGTCCGCGACGGCGTCCTGACATTGCCCAACCGGGGCCGGGTTGTCCGGCACGGCGACTAAGGAGCATTTTATGCCCATGCTGGATAAGAAAATCGCTATCGTGACGGGCGCGAGCTCCGGTCTCGGTCGCGCCATTGCCCTGCGCTACGCTGAAGAGGGTGCAACCGTCGTCGTGGCGGATATCATCGAAGACCCGATCGAGGGCGGAGAAACGACGCTTAGCCGTATTCTCGCACGGGGCAGCAGCGGTGCGTTCATCAAGACGGACATTTCAAGGTGGAGCGAGGTCGATGCTTTGATCACTGCGGCCGTTGATGAATTCGGCCGCCTTGACGTCATGGTCAACAATGCCGCGATCTACACCTCCACCAATCTGATCGAGACCACCGCTGAACAATGGCACCGGGTGTTATCCGTCAATGTCACTGGCTATTTCCACGGCTGCAAACGGGCGGTGCAACAATTCCTGACGCAGGATCCTGTCGGCGACACGCGCGGGCGCATCATCAACATTTCCTCTCAACACGGCATGGTCGCCTGCCCCGGCGATTTCCCTTATGGCGTCAGCAAAGGTGCCATCGTGCAGATGACCCGGCAGATCGCCGTTGATCATGCAAAGGACGGCATCATCTGCAACGCGGTCGCGCCGGGCAAGATCATTACCGGCAAGCCGGGTGTCGCCAACGATCCCGATGCTCTCGACTATTCGCGACGGCGCACCCCGTGGCCACGGCTTGGTGAGCCCCGCGACGTGGCGAGTGCTGCCGCCTTTCTCGCCAGTGACATGGCGACTTACATGACCGGCGTCAATCTGATGGTTGATGGCGGCTGGATGGCCGGCTGATCGCGCGCCGGAAAACCGACAACAACCGAACCGAAAGGAAACAGCCCATGGATCTGGGATTGAAGGGCAGGACAGCACTTGTACTGGGAGCTGGCGGCGGACTTGGCGGAGCGATCGCCAAAACGCTTGCCGGAGAAGGCGCACAGGTTGCAGTTGCCGACATCAATAAGGACGCTTCGGAAAAGACGGTCGTCGATATCCGCACCGCCGGCGGCTCGGCAATGCCGCTTGGATGGGATCTTGCCGATCTCGACGTCATCGCACCCAACCTCGCCGTCATCGAAAACCAGCTTGGTCCGGTCGACGTTCTCGTCAATATCACCGGCGGCCCGCCGCCGACGCTGGTTTTCGGTCAGAGCGCTGACAGTTGGCGGAAATATTTCGACAGCATGGTGTTGTCGGTCATCGCCATCAGCGATGCCGTTCTTCCGAAGATGCGCGAAAACAAGTGGGGCCGCATCATCACCTCGACATCGTCCGGTGTCGTCGCGCCGATCCCCAACCTCGGACTTTCCAATTCGCTGCGCATGTCGCTTCTCGGCTGGTCGAAGACGCTGGCCGGCGAAGTCGGCCGCGATGGCGTAACGGTCAACGTCGTCCTGCCCGGTCGCGTAGCCACCCAACGTATTACCTTCCTCGACGAGCAGAAGGCGAAACGGGAAGGCAAGGCTTTGGAAGAGATCTCATCCGCCAGCACCGCCTCGATCCCTGTGGGCCGCTACGGCGATCCGCACGAGTATGCCGATGTCGTTGCATTCATGGCCAGCAGCCGGGCATCCTACCTCACCGGCTCTGTCATCCGTGTCGATGGCGGTTTGATCGCAAGTGTTTGAGACAACAATGTTGATCGATTGGGAGAAATTGCTGGCATGTCGTCGACATGACCAGGTCCGTCCCGAAAAGTATTTTGCGCCGCAAGATCTCGGCCGTTCGCATGGAGACGGTCGCCAACGCTATCCTTGAGGAGAAAACAACAGATCCTTGCCATGGTTTCGAGCCTCTTCAAGCTCGTCATTGACGGCAACGAGTTTGAAGCCGGGCAGGGGATCTTGTCTTCTTCCTGCTGGGTCGCGCCTCGCCGCGATTGGCACCGGATCCGAATGACGCGTCTACCATCAGACTTTCGGTCCGGCGCGCCGATCAGTTGCCGGATGAATCGGTTCAGCTGTTTCGAAAGTCGGCGATTTGATAAGTTCGGGCGAAGGTCTCGGGCCTGCTAGTATCATTGCTTGAAACTCCGCCCAGGATCAAACATCTAGGTAGACGATCCAAGTGTTCGGGAGAGGTCCCTGGTCGTATCGAGCACCAGCTCTGCCGCTCTGCTCTCCAGCGAAAGATCGGTGCGGCCCTTAATGCCGAGAATGGTGATTGCCGCAACCAGATGTTCCTCGTGATCGAAGATGCCGGCTGAAACGGAGCAGAAAGCGAGGTCGAACGCCCGTTCGGACACCGCCACCCCGTCGCGTCGCGTCCGGGTGACAATCTCCTCAATCGCCGCAAGATCCGGATCTCTTCCCGTTTCCTGCCGGATGATACCGGTCAATTGATGCAGCGGGAGATAGCTTAAAAAGATTGCGCCCGTGCCCGACGACATGAGTGGTAACACATGCCCCAGCTTCATCGTCACCAGAAGCTGCGAATCCCAGTCGAACTTGCGCACGATGGTCGGGCCAAGATTGCCGAGCACCGAGAGATAGACCGGCAACTGCACCTGATCCTGCAGTATCTGCATCTTTTCTGGTGCAAGCGAGAGGACATCTGCCTGGGAAATGGCAGAAAGTCCTAGCATGGCCGCGCCGGGGCCGAGCCCGTAGCATAGCGTATCGGGATTCTGGACGACGATCCCCATGCGCGCCAAGCTGACGAGGTAGGGATAGGCTTTCCAGGATGGCATGTCCGCCGCCGCCGCGACAGCCTTCAGCGTCTGCCCCCGGCCACCCTGTTCCAGCGCCTGAACCAACCGGTACCCGACCGTGATGGTCTGCACGAACCCCTGTTCGCGGTCGGTCTCAGCGCTGTCTTCTACATTCATGAAATCTCCGCGACGGATTTTTCGTTCAAGGGAACGGAACTCGCATCATATTCGAATAGCCAGTTATAACGCGCATTAACACGATCGCCCCGCCATTCGCGCGTTACATAAGCTTCCGCTGTTTCCTTATTCGCCATTTCGGGATTATGGAAGCGCCGTCCGTTTTCGAGCGAGCCGGTGACCACCCGCGAGGTGCGCTCCAGGCGGAGCGCCTCGTAACGCAAGAGCGCCGTTTCGTAATCCGGCCAGAAGGCATCTAGGCAACGGGCAAGTACCACGCCGTCCTCGATCGCCATCCCGGCACCCTGCGCCAGGAAAGGCAACGTCGGATGGCAGGCATCGCCAAGCAGCGTCGTCCGGCCCTCGGACCAGGCCTGCATCGGCGCGCGGCCGATCAGCGCCCACTTGTAGGGCACTTCGATATTCTCAATCATCGTATGCACGTCTTCGTGCCAGCCCTCGAAGTCCGCGTGGCATTCCGCATGACTGCCTGCCGCCGTCCAGGATTCCACCGTCCAGTCGCCGCGCTCTACAACGCCGACGAAATTCATCAGCTCGCCGCGGCGAACCATATACTGGATCACATGCCGGTTCGGCCCGACCCAATTGGTGCCGACCTGTCGCAGCAGATGTTCCGGCAGCTTCTTCGCGGGGATGATGCCGCGCCAGACCATTAGGCCGGTATATTCAGGCTTGGCCGCACCGAAGATTTTTCCGCGCACGGCGGAATGGACGCCGTCCGCGCCGATGAGGAGATCACCGGAAAAGCGCCGGCCGTCAGCATTGACCACATGCACGCCCCTGTCGTCCTCAATGAAGTCGATGATCCGCGACGATAGGCGGATGGCACCCGGCGCCCGCTTGTCCACCGCATCCACCAGCATCTGGTGCAGATCGGCGCGATGAACCATGTAATAGGGGGCGCCGAATCGGTCGACGGATTCCTGCGCGAGATCGAAGAGAGTCCAGACGCGGCCGGTGCTCCACAGGCGGATTTCCTTGCCCTGCGGCTCCCAGGAGATGTCGGCAAGTTCGCGCCCAAGACCTATATCGATGATCAGCCGGGTGGAATTGGCCGCAAGCTGCAGGCCCGCACCGATTTCCTTCAGTTCCGGCGCCTGTTCATGGATTTCGACCTCGAAACCGCGTTCGATCAGCGCAAGCGCCGCAATGAGGCCCCCGATGCCGGCACCGCCGATGATCACCTTTGCCCGATCCGCCATGAAATCCTACTCCCCTGTAAATTCGATGTTCTTGGATGCCGATCAGGCCGATTGGCCAAAGCGGGCCGAGACCGCCGTCGCAATACTGTCCGCCGCATAGGCCCGCCTTGCGGCAAAGCTCATTTCCGGCGAAAGATTGAGGAACGCCTTCACGGCAGAAAGCGTGACCGCCGAATTGGCGGAAAGCTTCTGCCGGTAGAAGGCGATCCGCGCATCAAGTTCGTCGGCGGCACAGGTTTCCGAAACGAGGCCGAGCTTTTCCGCCGCCGTAGCGGAAAACGCCTCGCGCGATAGGACGAGGCGAGCGAGCGCCGCGCGGCCGATCCGATCGGCAAGCCCGGTCATGACGAGAAGCGGCGGAATATCCCGCTCCAGCTCAGGCACGACGAATTTCGCCGTCTCGTCGGCAATCACGATATCCGCCAACCCCGCCAGCGCGCAGCCGACGCCGAAGGCGCGGCCGGAAACCGCCGCGATGACCGGCACAGGCACGGACCGCAACGCCTCGTAAAAATCCAGCACCGGATCGGCGACGCGCTCGCGGATCGTGCGTGCCGTCGGCTTGGTCGACGGGTCGGGCATGGGCGAGGTGCGGCCGGCGCAGAAATCCGCTCCGTTGCCGCGTATCAGCACGAATTTCGTGCCCTCCGGCAGGTCGGAGATGGCCGCCAGAAAGGTCGAGGTCATCGCAAAGGTCAGCAGATTGGCCTCGGCCGGATTGCCAATGACGATTTCGAGGCAGCCGTCAGGGGCCAGGGTGCTCGACACATTTCCGGCGGCTGTGCTGGATACGGAGCTCATCGCGAACTCTCCCGTTTGGATTGGACGGCGGACCAGATGCGTGCCGGCGTCGCCGGCATGTCGATATGTTCGATGCCGAAATCCGAAAGCGCATCGACGACGGCGTTGATCGTCGTGGCAAGCGACGGCGTGATGCCACTTTCGCCGCCGCCCTTCACGCGCAGCGGATTGCCGCTTGTCGGGTCCTCGACCAGCGCGACAGAGAAGCTCGGATACTGATCCGAGTGCGGCATGGCGTAATCCAGGAAGGTCGCGGAAATCAGCTGCCCGCTTGCCTTGTCGTGGATCACCTGCTCGACCAGCGCCTGGCCGGTGCCCTGCACGATGCCGCCATGCACCTGCCCGTCGAGGATCAGCGGATTGATCG
This sequence comes from Neorhizobium petrolearium, assembly GCF_029854435.1. Lineage (NCBI taxonomy): Bacteria > Pseudomonadati > Pseudomonadota > Alphaproteobacteria > Hyphomicrobiales > Rhizobiaceae > Neorhizobium > Neorhizobium petrolearium. Next base: position 266,693 of record NZ_CP123001.1, read on the forward strand.
GCTGGCCGGCGTCATCGATCGAGGTGTAGCGCAAGATCCGAGCGGCAAAGGTCTCCATGTCGATTTCGAGTTCGCAGACCGCGGCGCCCGTCGGATAGGCCGGCATGCGGCCCGTGAAACTTGCCGTCGAGGCAAGCACGGTGCCCACCTCTTCGGCAATTTCCGCCACCTCGAAGATCGTCAGCGCCTCGTTGCTGTCGCTGACCCGCCAGAGCCCATCCTTCTCGAAAACGTTGTCCACCGTCGTCTGGTGATAGTCGGCGACGATCTCCTTGATCTGCGCCACGAGCTTCTTCGAATTCTCGACAAGCAGCATACCGCCGAGCCGCATGGAACGGTCGGAATGAGACCCGCCGCCGGATTGCACGATCCGCGTATCACCGGAAATCAGCCGTACCTGTTGCGGCTCCACATGCAGGAGGTCCGCCACCACTTGGGCGAAGGTCGTCTCGTGCCCCTGGCCGGTCGATTGCGTACCAGTAACCACGTCGATGCGCCGCTCCCGTGGCCTCACCGACATGTCAATCCGCTCATGTGGGATGCCGACCGGCGATTCCACATAGTTGGAAAAACCGATGCCACGCCACTTGCCACGCGAGCGGGATTCCGCGCGGCGCGCCTCGAAACCTTGCCAGTCGGCGGCTTCCAACGCCCTGTCCATGTTGGCGGCAAAATCGCCGCTGTCATAGGTCAGGCCCATGGCGGAGGTATAGGGCAGTTGATCCTTACGGACGAGGTTGCGGCGGCGGATTTCCAGCCGGTGGATACCGAGCCTGAAGGCGGCGATATCTATCAGCCGTTCGATCGCAAAATGTGCTTCCGGCCGGCCGGCGCCGCGGAAAGGCGCGGTCGGCACGGTATTGGTCATCGCGCCACGGATCTCAACCGAGGCAAAGGGCACGTCATAGACCGTTGTCAGCACGCGATAGCTGTTCGCCATCGGCACGTAGGCGACTGTGTAGGCGCCGACATTGCCGGTCATTTCCACTGCGTAACCGGTGATTCGCCCGTCTTTCGTAAACCCCATCCGCACGTGATGCACCATGTCGCGCGCCTGATAGTCGGACATGAAAGATTCGGTGCGGGTGCTCGTCCAGCGCACCGGCCGGCCGAGCTGCTTTGCCGCGATCGCCAGCATTGGTTGTTCCGGCGAAAGATTGGTGCGAGGGCCGAAACCGCCGCCTGTATCCGGGCAGATAACCTCAATCTCATCCTTGGTAATACCGAGACATGCGGCCATCGTGTCACGATGACGGATGGCACCCTGGCTGCCGGCGATCATGTGATATCGGCCGGCCTTCGCATCGTAGCGCACCATGGCCGAACGCGGCTCCATCTGCGCATTGGCAATGCGCTGATTGACAAAGATCTTTTCGATGACCAGCGCCGAGCCCTCAAGCGCCGCCTTCGTCCTCTCCTTATCGCCGAATGTCGCCCGAACGGCCAAATTCCCTGGGATCTCCGGTTCCAGCAGGTGGGCGCCCGGCTCAAGGGCTTCCCGTGCATCGATGACGAAGGGAAGCTCCTCGTATTCGATCATCACGAGTTCAGACGCATCCTGGGCGATGGCCGCACTTTCGGCGACCACCATGACCACCGGCTCACCGACATAGCGCACGCGGTCGAGCGGCAGCGGAAGCTGGTGGATATCGAAGGAAATGTTGTCCGGGTTGTGCCGGAAGGCACGCTTCGTGTGGTCGCGCGCATCGGCCGGGTCGGCGAGATGGTTGATCGGCTTGCCGCCCGCCGCGACATAGTCCTCGCCGGTGAAGACGCCCAGAACACCTGGATATTCCAACGCCGCCGACGGATCGATCGAGACGATCTTCGCCGACGGATAGGGACTGCGCAGGAACACCGCATGGCACTCGTTTTCGAGCCGGAAATCATCCGTGTAGCGCCCGTTGCCGGTGACCAGCCGCCGGTCCTCGAACCGCGGCATCGGTCGGCCGATGAAAGGGCGTCTGCTGGCGGGCGGTTCCATCGACATGCCTTTACACCCCGTTCAACCGGCAGCCTTGGCGTCAAGTGTCCAGGCGCCATCCCTGGTCCGGCTCAGCCGCCCCGCGGCCCGGAAATCGTCGAAGGCTTCGAGAATTTCGCGACCGTCACGCGAACCGGTGGCGGTCATCAGCGCGTTGAAGGTTTTCGGGCCATCGAGGAGCGCCGCTTCCAGCGAAGCGAAACGCGGGCCTTCGAGAGCCGGCGGGCTCGGGATGCGGCCTTCGATGGAACGGGCCACCTCGATCGGCATGGTGCAATCGAAACCCGCTTTCGAACCCAGATGGGCCCCGGCCAGCGAGGGATCGAGCGGCAGGGCGCGATAACCGGAACCGACGATCAGATCGCGATCCGCCTGGAAGCGCGTCGCAAAGGCCCAATCGGTCTGCTGGTCGGAGAAGATGTCGATATCCGGATCGAAGACGAAGATGTGCTTGACGTTGGCGAGCGAACCGAAAGCGGCGGCGATCGCATTGCGTGCCTCGCCCGGCACGCGCTGGCGCATGGAGATGCGCACGTTGAACATGCCGCCGGAGGATGTGGTCGCATAGACGCCGAGCGGCTCGCGGATGGCATTCTGCAGAGCCCGCCAGACGGTCACTTCGGTGCGCAACGCAATGAGCTGCGCCGCATCGGTGATCGCAAGCTGGCGGCCGGCAATGGTCGAGGTCTGGAAGACCGGCTTGGCGCGGTGGGTGATGGCGGTCAGGTGGAAGACCGGGTTCATCTTCACGCCGCCGTAGTAACCGAGGAATTCGCCATATGGCCCTTCCGGTTCCACATGACCCTCGGCACTCAGATAACCTTCCAGGATGAATTCCGCGTCCGCCGGCACCATGAGGTCGTTGGTGACGCATTTCACGAGCGGCAGCGCCTCGTCGCGCAGCGTGGCAATGAGGCCGACTTCATCGACCGGAATGCGCATGGTCGCGGCCACCTGATCGATCGGATGCGATCCGACCACGAAGGCAATCGGCAGCGGCTTGCCCTGCTGCGCCTCATACTCGTAGATCGCCTTGAGGTCACTCGGCGCCACGAGATCGACGCCGGCATCATGGCGCCCGCGCAGCATCAGCCGGCGCATGCCGACATTGGTCAACCCCGTGCGCGCATCCTTCACGACATCGACAGCGGCGGAGATATAAAGCGAGCCATCCATCTCATGCTGCAGATGCACCGGAAGCTTGGTGAAATCGGCGTCCTTGCCGAGCTTCACAACTTCCTGCACCGGCGCTTCATCGCGGGAAACTTGCCTGAAGGTGGGCGTTTTGCTAAGCCGGCGAAGGACTTCCGCGAGAAGGTTCGGCACGGTCGTATCGAAAGCGATCGCCAGCCGTTCGCGGGTCGCGGCGACATTTCCGACCAGAGGAATGCCCTCATTGCAGACGTCGTTGAACAGCACCGCCCTGGAATTGCCGTCGAGCCGGTGCGCGACGTCGAGAAGCTCGGTGCGGCCGTCCTCCACCTCAAGCTCGCCGGCCGCCTTCAGGCGATCCAGAAAAGCCTGCAGCGCGAAATTGCTATCACCCTTTTTGAGACCGCTCGACATTCAATCCTCCACTCGACCTTCGGCGATATTTGAAATTAATGAACTTTGTTGTACTATTCTGAAGAATTGGACGTCGTCAATGTCGAAGGCTGGTCATGAGTGAATTGAAGAAAAAGGAAACGGACGACCGCCGCGGCATCCAATCCGTGGAAGTGGGCTTTTCCCTGATCCAGGTCCTGGCCCAGGCGCCCGCCAAGATGCCGCTGAAGGCGCTGGCGGCGGCGGCGGACATGATTCCCAGCAAGGCGCACCTTTATCTCGTGAGCTTCACGCGGCTCGGTCTGGTGGTCCAGGACCCGGTGACGGCCCGTTACGGGCTTGGCCCCGCGGCGATCCGGCTTGGCATCGCGGCGATCAACCAGCTCGATGTAGTTGAAGTCTCCCGGCGCCATCTGGAACGTTTCCTCGAAATCTACGGCATTTCGGTTAGTCTGGCGGTCTGGTCCAATCGCGGCCCAACAATCATATACCGGGTCGACGGCCGCCTGCCTGTACCTGCCTCGGTGCGTGTCGGCCACGTGCTTCCGGTGCTGCAGACGGCGACTGGCCGCATCTTCATGGCCTATCTGCCGGAAAAGGAATGGAAGAGCATCGCCTCTTCCGAAGCCAGCCTTTCGCCGGACTTTCTCGAATGGACGAGCAAGACGCTGAACGCGGTCCGCAGTCAGCAGATCGCGGTGACGAATGGCCAGCTTCATACGGGCTTCTTCGGCGTTTCCGCGCCGATCTTCGATAACGAGAACCGCATCTGCGCCGCGGTTTCCGCCCATGGTCTCAGCGAAGCGATCGATCTTAGCCCCGAGGGTCCGATCGCCTCCGGCATCCGCGCAGCCGCCCGGGAGATCAGCACCGAACTCGGAGCTGCGGTCTTGGAAACTGTCTGAGCGGCGAGTGCGCATCTGGATCGGCCCGCTGCTCACCTCGCGGGGGGCATGAACTTGAACTCGGAGTTCGTCCGCGCGCGGTAGGACTTCACCAGTTCCATCTGGCTGTCGGTCGAGGGAAGGCCAAGCGTGTAGGCAAGCCGCCGCGTGGAATTGTGAATGCCCGAGACGATCCGCATGCCGGGCGCGTAACCGGGAAAATTGTCGAAGAGGGTCGCAGGCGCCTTTCTGGCCGCCGAATGGGCGAAGATCTTCATGCCGCCGCGCTTCATGCGTGCGGACGTCATACGGCTGGTTCATAAAACTCCCTCCCCGAGCTCAATGATGACTGTATGAAATTCAGCAAATATCCAATTCGTGCTCGCCTGACGATATACATAAGAATCGAATTCAGCAATTTCCTATCGCCTGGCATTTGAGACAAGTCTGCATGCACCCTTCGCAGATGACGAAAGTGCCCTAGAGAACTCAACTGCATCGCAGAATGCCCGATAGAAACGCATAAAAACGAAAGCTCACTTGGCCAAGGAAGATTGCCATAATTAAATTTAATTATACAATCGCCAATCACTGTCCTAATGGCGATACCGATGCGCCGCTTGGGCAGCGGGAAATATTGGGAGGATTTTGATGAAAACTATCACTCGCAGATCCATGCTTGCAGCAGGCATCGCGCTTGGCATTGCAGGCGCCGCCTGGTCTCCGGCTTCAGCACAGGACGCTGCTGCCGATTATCCGAAAAAGCAGACAGTCAGCTTCATCTGCGCATTCCAGGCCGGCAGCGGCGCCGATATCGTCGTGCGCTATTTCGCCGACCAGTTTGGCAAGCTGACGGGCTCCACCGTCATCGTGGAGAACAAGCCGGGCGCCGGGGGCAATATTGCCGGCCAGTATGTCGTTCGCGCCAAGCCGGACGGCTATACGATCTTCTTCCACACCGGCAGCTCGCTCGCCGGCAACATGCACATGTTCAAGAACCCGCCCTTCGATGCGGACAAGGATCTTGCAGTCGTTTCGACGATCAACAAACAGCCCTTCATGATCAACGTACCGACTTCGAGCCCGATCCAGAACATGAAGGAACTGACCGAGCTGCTGAAAAAGGAAGGTTCAAACGCAAGCTACGCCGTCAACAACACGTCCGGCAAGGTGCTCGCTGCCACCTACGTCAAGATGGCCGGCCTTGAAACGGTGGAAGTGGCCTACAAGAGCAGCGCCGACTCGATGAACGACATCATGAGCGGCGCCGTGGCCTTCGCCTCGCAGGACCCGATCTTTTCGCTCGGCCAGTATCGCGAAAAGCGCTACCGCATCCTGGCGGTCAGCTCCGCCGAGCGCCTGCCGGCAATACCGGATGTGCCCACGATGACTGAGTCCGGCTTCCCAATGGATCAGGTCGGCTGGTTCGTCACCATGGTGCCGGCCGCCACGCCGAAACCCATCGTCAACAAGCTGAACGGCTATTTCAACGAACTCCTGAAGCGCGATGACGTGAAGAAGTTCATCGAGGAACAGGGCGGCGCTGTCTATATCAGTACGCCGGAACAGGGTCAGGCCTTCCTCAAGAAGGAAATCGCCGCCTGGGCTGACCTGGTGAAGGTCGCCAATATCCCGCAGCAATGATAGGAAAGGCGAAGCCTGAGAACCATCCTCGGGCTTCGTCTCAAGCTTGCGCTGCAATACTAGTGTGACGTCCCAGAGATTATGACTCGTTGAGCAAAGGTATTGGATAAGACTTTGCCATCTTTTTCGCGGGCTTGGTCTGTCGAGAACATCCATCGGATTTGAGCGCCACTTTCGGTTCGACGCCGCTCCCAGGCGTCAACCTCGGATTTGAGCAAGTCGCGGTTGTCGATACGGCGGTCAAGACACTGTCGGCGCATGACGCCGATCTCGATCTCGGCCATATTGAGCCAGCTCGCGTGGCGGGGCGTGTAGTGGAATTCCAGACGTCGCAAGATCCGACGCGCCTCGGCGGCCGGGAAGGTCTGATAGACAGCGGAGGCCGTGTGGGTTGATAGGTTATCCATCACGACACGGACCCGGTTGGCGCCGGGATAATCGAGGTCGACCAGGTCGCGCATGCAGACGACGAAGTCCTCGTTGGCGCGCCGATCAGTGACCTTGACCTTGCGCCATGACCTATTGGCGTCGACCATAACGAAGAGGTTGGCCGTGCCATTGCGCTTGTATTCGGAGTCGTAGCGGTATCGCTTCCCCGGTTTCTGCACGATAGGCACGCGCACCTCGCCGATGAGCTGGATCGGACTTTCATCGAAGCAGACGACTGGCCGCTTAGGATCACTCGGCTCGGCGTAAAGATCGAGGAGATCCTCCATCCGGGCGATATATTCGCCATCGATTTTGGCGATGCACCACATCTTCTTCTGCCAGGGCTTCAGGTCGTTGTCGTCCAGTCTGCGGCGGATAGTTTCGCGTGAGACACTCTGATGTTCGACCACTTCCAGCAGCGCGTTGGCCAAAAGCTTCAAGGTCCACCGGGCGCAGCCCTTGGGTGGATCCGAGCAAGCCAGGGCGACCAGTCGCACCTCGTCCTTGCCGCTCAGCTTTCGAGCCGCCCCGGGCCGCGGCTCTTCACTGAGGGCGGCCTCCAGGCTGATCTCCACAAAGCGCTTCCTGGTGCGATAGATGGTGGAGCCGCTGGTCTGCACCGAGGCTTCGATGGCCTCATCGCTGACGCCGGCGTCAGCCGCCAGCAGTATCTGCATTCGCTTGAGCCGTCGGACTGGTTGCTTGCCACCACTCACCAAAGCGCCAAGCTCGTCGCGTTCGATCTGGCTAAGATCGACTCGATATCGTACGTTCATCACAATATCCCTCATCGTCGAGGGACCTTGGATGAATCCGAAATGAATCAATTGCTTGACCAAAAGAAGCCGGGCGGACCAACCCCCTTCACCGCAAAGCAGGGCCAGTATCTTGCCTTCATATGGGCCTATTCACAGATCAATGGCCGTGCCCCAGCCGAGGCAGACTTCCAGCGATACTTCAAAGTCACCCCACCCTCGGTCCACCAGATGCTAAAGACACTTGAGAAAATCGGATTGATCCAAAAGCAACCAGGTGTCGCGCGCAGCATCCAACTGCTCGTCCCCCCGCAAGACCTGCCAATTCTGGGCATAGAACAACCCGTCATAATCTCTGAGACGTCACACTAGTTTATTCGGACGACGACCGCATCGAGAAGATGTTCGACGCACTGCACAGGCAATCTCGGGACCAGCAGATTATCGTCTTCTCTTGTCGCCAGCGAGAGTTTCAGAAGCTCGGAGGAAATGTGTTGCACATGACAGATTGGCAGCCGTAGAACCGCCTCAATAGCATCCGTTTGTCGATCAGAATCAGCTCATAATTGCCGTTGAATTGGTCAAGCATCTGAAAAGACATATACTACTGCCTCTCGCGAGGAGAGGGATCTAGGTTCGAATCCCATCAAGAACAAAAATCGTTCAGACAGTTTTGTGCCTTCACGGCGGCCTGGTATCGCCTATCAACGGACATCACCAGAGGATACCATGAACGGGTAGCCCCTACAGAACAACCGCTACAGAGCGAGATATCGCGTGAACGCTGCTGTTTGTGTTGCACGAACAATGTCGGCGGTTGCCCGCTCATAAAGCGTCGGAATGCCCCGCCTTCAGACGACGCCATTGAGAGATGGGCCGGCCGTCGCGACGAAACGGATGGTTGGTTTCGCCCCAGTGCTGTGGCCAGCCGGCGGGCGAGTCTTCCCAATCCTCCTGCCGCCCGTAGACTGTCAGGTCGAGCAGGCGGTAACTGTTGTCCATAGCCTCGACGCCGCGACGGGTCGTCCAATAGGTCTCGAACACGTCGGATCCGCGCCTCAAGTAGCAAACGAGATGCATCATTCCGATGCGGCGGCCGACCAGCAACGTGTCAAGTGACGCCTGGGCCGAGTACCAGGGCATCTTCCAGCTCATTAACTCGCGGTATCGCAGGCTCTCCTCAAACGCTCCCTGGGAGAAGGTGGCGTAGGTGACGTCGCGGGAGTGAATATGGGAGAGCTCGCGCACCTGCGTCGTGAAGAAGGTGCAACCCTCGCATTGCTCGGCCGCCGGCTGGCCGTCAAACCACATATAATAGTAGACGATGAGCATCCGACGCCCCTCGAAGACGTCCAGCAATGTCACCGGCCCGTTTTCGCCAATGAGCGCAACGGTGCCATCGACCTTCACCATCGGAAGCCGCCGTCGGGCGGCCGCGATTGCATCGCCTTCTCTCGTATGAGCCTTCTCGCGCACTCGCAATGCGTCCACTTCAGCCTGGAACGTAGCTCGATCGACGATTGCAGGGGCTGCGAAATCGGGTTTGCCATTGGACATGATCATCTCCTGTTGTTGATGGGCCGTGCTCGACTTCGCGAGTCTGCCGGTCCCTTCGCTTATTCGGCAGCGGCTGACGCCACTGCAGGCGTCTGCGAAACCGCATCGGGAGCTTGCTGCGTTGTAATCAGTATGGCCGCGAGAGTGGCACAGGTTGCGGTCACGTAGAGCGGAGCGCTCGTGCCAACGACATCTACAGCGACACCGCCGGCGATCGCGCCCATAGTGACGCCGAACTGAATGACGGCCAGAAAGAGCCCGCCCACACCCTCAAGCTGATCGGGCGCGGCGCGGCCCATCCACGTCTGGGTCATCACCGGCCCCGCGCCTATGGCGATGCCCCAGGCAGCGGCGAAGACAAGGATCGCAATGTAGGCGTTGCTGAGCGTCAACAGGCCGATCGTAGCGATCGCCAGCACCAGGAACGTAGCGCCAAAACCGTCGCGCAACATGCGATCGGCGAATACGCCCGCAATTGCGCTCCCCGCCAGACTGGCAAGACCGAGGGTCAACAGAACGGCGGCGATGGCAGTTGGATCGAGCCCGCCACTGGTTTCCAGATAGGGCCGCATGAAGGTGAAGCCGCTGACTTCGCCTCCAAAGAACAGCAGTCCAACGACCAATCCCACCCGCACAGGCCGCCGTTTCAGCAGGCCGAACAGGCTCGAAAGGCTTGTTGCACTTGTCGCCGGCACGCTCGGCAAGCAGACCGTTTGCAACAGCAGCGCGAGCAAACCGCACCCGGCGGCGGCCATGAATGCCGCTCGCCAGCCAAACGCTTCTCCGATCAGGGTGGCAATTGCCGGGGCGACAACGAGCCCCGCTGAGAGACCCATGAAGACGGTCGACATGCCCTTGCCCATGTCCTCCATGGTGACGAGCCGGACGACGGTTGCGCCAGCCAGGGCGAAAAACCCGCCAATGGCCACGCCCAGGAGCATGCGGGCGGCCAGCAGCACGAAATAGTCGGATGTGAAGGCTACCGCGATATTGGACGCAATAACCAGAGCGCAGAGGGCTAGATTGATCAGCTTACGGTCCAGGCGGCCGATGATGAGTGCCACCGTGGGCGCTGCGACGCCGGCAAGCAGGGCCGTAAGAGTCACCGCCTGACCCGCGGCGCCTTCAGTAACGCCGAGATCAGCGGCCATCGGGGTGAGTACCGCCATAGGCAGTAGTTCGCTGCTGATCAGTGCAAAGCTGCCGAAGGTAAGCGAGACGACGGACAGCCAGGTCGAGATGGACCAAGAGCTTCTATTTGAAACGGTTGCGGACATCATATCCTCCTCATCCTAATGTCGCCGCGGCTGGTGGCGCGTGACGATTCTAGTTGCAGGTGCTCGTCCATGCAGACCTACCCAGCTTGGTGCCGCTGGTATCGTTGCTGTCTGTTAGGGGCGAGGCCGAGCCGTTTAAGCTTCGCCAAGACTTTTCGGCGCAAACCTGAGAAAGATGTACGGCCGCACGGCAGGCGGCGTGAGTAACAAGTGTGACGGGGTTTGAATGGACCCTCTGGATGACCGCCGCAGGCGCGTTCGCGGTGGCGATCCGCTTACAGCGCTCAAGCACATCGCATTGCGCGACGATGCTCCGGCGTTTGCCTTGTAAGCATCGTAAACTTAACGTTCATGAGACAAGCGGAGATGCCGGGTTTCCGCGGTCCGTCATGCCGGGGCGATTTTGGCCCATTGGGCCATTGCGGCGGCGCGCAATTCGCGATGATGGCTGGAGGGGAAGAACCCGCAGGATGGGGGGCGCGGTTGAAATAATGCCCGATTTCCCTAATCATCCGGGTAGAGATAGGCGGAGATTACAATGTTCGAAACCGAAGTCTTCGACGGCCATAACGATGCAGTCCAATTCATGGCGGAGTACCGATCGCCCGGCCGAGATTTTCTAATCAGGTCCGAGGTCGGTCACCTCGATCTGCCTAGAGCCATGGAAGGCGGCATGGTCGGCGGACTGTTTGCGCTGATGGCAAAGCCGGAACGTGAACCAGAGAATAATCTGATAAGGACCGACACCGGATATGAAGTGGTTTACGCAGAAACCTTGCCGCTTCCAGTTGCAAGGCCTCAGATTGATGCGCAGCTCTCGGCATTGAGAGGCGTAGTCGAGCGCTCCGCCGGTAAAATGTGCTTTGCAAGGAGCGTCAATGAAATTCTGACTGCGAAAGCTCAAGGGCAGTTTGTGGTCGTGCTACATATGGAGGGGGCCGAGGCAGTCGATCCAGACCTCGAATATCTAAATACTATGTATGCGGCTGGTCTGCGGTCCTTGGGGCCAGTGTGGAGCCGTCCGAATATTTTCGGGTATGGTGTTCCGTTCGCATTTCCAAGGTCGCCGGATATCGGTCCGGGGCTCACCGACGCGGGGAAGGAGCTCGTTAAGGCCTGCAACAACCTTGGCATAATGATTGATCTGGCTCACCTCAATGAGAAGGGTTTTTGGGATGTTGCAGCTCTGAGCGACGCCCCTCTTGTCGCCACCCATGCCTGCGCCCACACCATGAGCCAGTCCACCAGAAACCTAACCGACCGGCAGCTCGATGCCATTCGCGATACGGATGGCATCATCGGCTTCAATCTTGCAGTCTACGACATTCGCGTCGACGGGCACCTTGATGCCAATACGCCTCTCGACACAGTCGTTCGCCATATAGAATATCTCATCAACCGTATGGGGGAAGACCGGGTGGCGCTTGGATCGGATTTCGACGGTACTACGGTGCCGAGCCAAATTAAGGATGTGAGCGGCTTACCGCACCTGTTCGAGGCCATGGGTAGAGCTGGATTTGATCAGCAAGCGATATCAAAGTTCGCTTTTGAGAACTGGCTCAGGGTGTTTGGCCTAACTTGGAAGAGTAGCCCGTTATCTTGACTGCAATCCCGACACTACGCCCTGCTTCATGTTCGCTAAGGGCCGGCCTTCGCCTTGGAGAGCAGGAAAAAGCGTGGGGCATTCAGGCGGCCGCAGCTTGAGTTGATGTCTGGTCAGCATTTGCCGAAAGGCCCGGATACCATGTTTCGAATTGGCCGCGGAGCGCGCCATCAAGGGTTCGGGCGCGGATCTGTAGGAGCATGCGGGCGCCGCGTCGCGACCATTGCATCTGCTGCTTCTGGCGATCACGACATTGACGGCGGACTCCACGAACGACGTGGCGATGCGCTCGTCGTAGCGATAGCGTTCGCCATAATTCGCAATAGCATGGGCGTTGCGCTCGATATAGGTGGCGAATTCCGCGACTGCCTGGGAGAACGCCTTCAGGTTGGGATAGCTGCAGTCTTCTTCGAGTCCATAGAGGTCATCCGCCAGGTCCTGGCTCCACAACGGGCCGGCGCGGGAATTGCCATGCCAGAGGTACCGCTTGATCCGCAGCAGATTGCGGGCAATCCGCTCGCCGGCGTTCGGCGACCTGAGTCATTGTGTGACATGATCGTTTTCAAGGGTAGCGAGGCTTGGAGGCCCGCCCAAGATTGACTCTTCAACAGTGTTGGACAACAAAGCGAAAAAGATAAGGATATTCAGATGGCCGAAGACGAGATCCAGACACCGCCGGACGTGACCGCATCGGTTGAAGCCGAGCCGAGGGAACCCGCAGCTCCGGCAAAGAGGCGGCGCGCGAAAAGGGCGGCCGGCGAAAAACCTTCTGCCAAGTCCGCGCCTGTCAAGCCGCAGACCCGCGGACTGAGCGATCAGGAGAAGCTGGCGAAGGTCGAGCAGATCGAAGCCCTGGTTTCGGGTGGCGCGACGCTCAAGGATGCAGTCAACGATGTCGGGATCTCCGACCAGACCTACTATCAATGGAAGAAAGCGACGGCAAAGTCCGTGGCGGAAGTGCCCGCCACTTCCGAGGCTGTGGATGACGAACTGGCCGAGTTTATCCGGCTCGAGGAAGAAAACCGTCGGCTGCGAAGACTGTTGTCCGAAAAGCTGCGCAACGAAAACGCCGAGCTGCGCAAGAGGCTTGGGCTGAAGTAGCGATCTTAGGTGCCGACTGCCTGCCCGCTTATGCGCGTTCGACTGAGTCGTCAAATTCGGAACCTATGATCGAGTTCGGCGGTTCCATCCGTGTCTTCCAATCGCAAGCTTCCGAAACATGAAAACGCCCAGGCGCAATTTCGTCGTCGAATATAAGACGACCAGACGGCTATCGAAGGCGCAGCCGAAATCAATCTGGGGAAACCTGGATTTGCAGGCGGTTGCCCGCGCCGTCGAGACTGATGACGCCTTACCTCAGGCAAAGCCCAAGACGACCATGGTGCCGGCGGCTGAGACCACGATTATCACATCGGACGCTCCACATGGAACCGAGGTTCGTGATCCGGTTCCAGCGGCCTTCGAGCCGCAGGTCAAGGATCCGGATGAGCCGACGATCGATGCCGATCAGGCTCTTTCAGCCAAACAGAAGACCGTCGTGCCATCGTATGTCTCCGAACCTCGACCGCGGAAAAGGAGGACGCGCCCCTCTGGCGCAAGACCGTCCACCGTGCCCGGCAATCGAGACTTGACCGTTGAAGCGTCTGGAGCTGAAGACGAACTCGCCGCTCTCGAAGTCGAAAATCTTCATCTCAAGCGGCTGATGATCATAAAGCTTCGGGCGGAAAACAAAGAGCTCCTCATTATGCTGCAACGCTGTCGCTGACGCCGATTAAGACACTCGTCGTAAATTCCGTGAGATGAGGTGCGTCACGCGATATCCGAACTGCGGAAGAAGCGATGCAAGTTAACCAACGCTGCGACCTGTTCGTCATGGCGATCGTCGCCTATCATCTGGCGACGACGTCCGGATCTCGAGGTCACCGGCACGAAGATTATTCGCGTTCTCTCCGCATCTGAGCTGGCTTGGTTTCCTTCTCTCGATCCTCCAGCTGCAATCATAGAGCGCCACCCCACACTACGGAAGGCAGGGGAATCGCATATGTGTTTTGGGGCTTGAAGTTAGCCTGAGAAGGGATTCTTTGGGCAGGCAGTCGAACGAAGGAGAGACTGCCATTTCCAGCCTTGATAGCTATTTCGGCACGGTGCCTGATCCGCGTGCTGCCAACGCTACGCACCGGCTTGGCGACCTGATCGTGATGATGATCGCGGCGAGCCTGTGCGGCGCGAGCAATGCGACGGAGTTCTCGTTGTTCGCGCACGAGCGCAAGCAGGCGCTGTCGCGGCTGATCGAATATGAGGTGGCGCCCAGCCACGACACCTTTTCGCGGCTGTTGCGGCTGCTCGACCCCGTGGCGTTCGGACGTGCTTTCGCCGCCTTTGCCGCGGGCTTCGCGCGCGCCTGCCAGGAGGTTGTCTCGCTCGACGGCAAGGCGCTGCGACGAGCCTATGAGAAAGGCCTTGCGGCCAGTCCGCCCCTGACGGTGTCAGCCTTTGCCGCCGAAACCCGGCGGTGCCTGGCGGTCGCAAGGACAATGCTCCGGCCAACACCGCACTCCTCAACCGCATCACCAGAAACATCCTACAGGCCGCTGATGCCGACAAAGTCCCCATCAGCCATCGCATCAAGAAATGTGCCTGGAATGATGACTATCTCATCCAGGCGCTGACCCATATGCGATAGCCCTGCTACGGAAGGTGACGCTATTTTGAAGGCGTCAGTTTCTCTCCGGCACCATGCCAAGCAGCGGGCCAAGGCCCTCCGCAATGGTTAAGTGAGCAATGACCGCATCTCGCAGCTTCTGATAGGGTAGACCGGCCAGGATCGCCGTTTGGACCACCGCCATCACCTCCCCGGCTTCGGAACCAATCATCGTGAAGCCGAGAACACGGTCGTCTGAGGCACTCACCACAACCTTCATGAAGCCCTTGTTTTCGTCAGTCGCCATTGTCCGCAAGACGCGGGACATCGGCAGATTTGCCACTCGTACAGGGATTCCTTTCCGCTCGGCTTCCGCCTCTGACAACCCAATACGGGCAAGAGGTGGATCCGTGAACATCACGTAGGGGACAAGCCGCTCGTCAGTGCGGCGGTTGCCGCCGGCCATATTGTCGCGAACGATGCGAAAATCGTCGACGGAGACATGAGTGAACTGCGGACTGCCTGCCGCTTCGCCTATCGCCCACACGCCATCGGCTGTGGTCTCGAGCCGCTCATTGACTTGAATAAACCCGCGTTTGTCGAGTTTTACACCAGCCTTATCCAAACCGATGTCGGCGGTGTTTGCGATCCGACCCACCGCAACGAGCAAATCGCTGCCATCGATGGTGTGCATGCCATCGGCTGTGCGTACCGTGACGCTCACGGCGTCGCCCGAAAGACCGCGCACGGCTGTCGGCTGGGCACCGATGACGATATCGATTCCTTCGTCTGCCAGAATTGCGCTCATCTCGTTGGCGACATCCAAATCTTCCCGTCCAACGATGTGAGGTCCCGGTTCGATAATGGTGACGCGGCTGCCGAACCGCCGGTAAGCCTGGGCCAACTCGACGCCGATGTATCCACCTCCAAGAATAATGAGGTGCGATGGCAGGTAATCGAGTTCCAACGCCTCGATGTGGGTGAGTGCGCGCGCTGCTTCTAAGCCGGGAATGTCAGGGATCGCTGCATGGGAGCCGACATTGATGACAACATCATTTCCCGAAAGCAAGCGCGTACCCCCGTCGTTCAACACGACCTCCAGAAGCTTCGGGCCAGCAAAGCGACCGCTTCCCATGATCAATTCGGCGCCACTTGCCTTGTAGGCTGCCAAATGCAGTTCGATCTCGCGCTCAATCATGTCCTGCTTGCGCCTGCGCACCTTCACCATATCGGTCGCCGCGCCACTCGTCTTGGTTCCATACTGTGACGCATTGCGCACAACGTGCGCGATGCGAGCGCTCCACAATTCATTCTTTGAGGGCAGGCATGCTACAGCTGGGCAAGAACCACCCACCCAGCGCCGTTCGACCACGGCCACCTTTTTCCCCTGCCTGCCAAGATGCCATGCGAGTTGTTTGCCACCTTGGCCACTGCCAAGGATGACAACGTCGTATTCTTCGTGCTCGGACATATAATATCTCCTTGAGTGATCGTCGACCGAAGAGGAAACCTTCGTTTCCGTACGTCGGCGGGAGGAATCCGTGGTTGTTTTTGTGCTCAACCTTTGTCCAGAACATCGACCTCAAGCCGATGTTGCGACATCCGGCAGTCCAGTCTGAACCGGAACCGCCGGTGAAGAGCGTTCAAGCCGCGGCGAGAGTTCCGACAGCTGGGAAATCGATCGTGGTGTCGTTGATGCGATTGAAAGTGTTCGTGAAGCTCGTCAACGCGATGGCTAGGCTGATTTCCACCAACTGCACGTCTGTATAGCCAGCCGCCTTGATTGCCGCGAATTCCTCCTTGTCGACCGTACCGGTATGTGCCTGCAGGTGATGGACGAAACGCACCAGGGCGTCACGCTTGACGTTGCCGGTCGGCTCGCCCGCCCTGATATGCTCAAGGTCGGCTTGCGAAAGACCCGCCATCTTGCCAAGGAGACTATGTGCAGCCACGCAATATTCGCAGCCGACGGCTCTGCTGGTAGCGAGTTTGATCGCCTCGAGATCCTTCCTGCCCAACGAGCCAGAGGCCAATACCGTTTCCGCTGCAAGAATTGACTTCAGGCCGGCCGGAAGAAGTGCGCCGATCGCCGCATAGGTGTTCGGGACGCTGCCCGCTGCCTTCTTGATCTGGGTGAATAGTTCAGCTGTTTCGCCGGTTGCGGATTCGACCGGAAGAGTTGAGATGCGTGAAGTCATGATGAATGCTCCTGGTACGTGTTGAAGACAGGAGTGGTTTTATAGGATCGAAACGAGGCTGTTGATGCTAGAAGTCGTCATTGATATGCTCAACCGTCTCAAATTGAGGATGCAAGATGGATTGGTTGAGCCGATTGCTGGCGTTGATGCCCGTTGCTGGACGCTTGGACTTGCGGTGTCATTACGGCGCGCCATGGCGGATCGATTCGAAGATGTCGGAACCAGGCGTTGCGCCCTATCACATCGTGCTGAGCGGTAAGGCGGTGATGGACGACCCGGCGGGCGGCGCGCCGATTTGCTTGGAGGCGGGCGACATTCTGCTGCTGCCTGCGGGAGCGGCTCACGTCCTGCACGATGGATCTGCTGTCCACCCGCCGCCGGCGCGATACCGTCCGGCCTTGAATCATACCATCAGTGAGAATGACGGTGAGGGCAAGGCAACGGAACTGCTCTGTGGCCATTTCACCGTTTCGCACCCTCACTATCATGTTATCCATAGGTATCTGCCGTCAAGGCTGATCGTACGGCGCGATCGCGTCGGCCAAGCCCCAAGCGGAACCGGCGCGCAGCTCGACCAGCTTGTATCACTCATGAAAGCTGAAACGCATTTCGACGGGCTCGGGGGCTCGGCGATGCTCAATGCGCTTTCATCAGCCCTGTTCGCCTTGACGCTTCGGCGGGCAAGTGAGCAGCAGGAAGCCCCAACGGGCTTGCTTGCACTTGCGGGATATCCTCGGATTGCGCCTGCACTTTCGGCGATGCTCTCAAAGCCCGCCCACGCGTGGACGCTCTCCCAACTCGCCAACGTCTGCAACATGTCGCGTGCGAGTTTGGCTCGCCATTTTGCCGATAAGCTCGGCCACTCGGCGATAGAACTGCTGCTGGACATTCGCATCGGTTACGCAGCAAATGCGCTCAGAGTACCCGGGACATCGACGGCTGCTGTTGCCGAGGACGTTGGATATCGCTCCGAAGCAGCATTTCAAAGGGTCTTCAAGCAGAAGATGGGCGTTACGCCAGCGCAGTGGCGGCGGGCAGCCACTGCAATTGTACCATCTCCCGAGATACACGAAGCGCAATCTCTCTGAGATCACGCTGCCGCGATCCTGCTCAAAAGCCCGCTCATCGGCGAGAAGCTTGCGGGGAAGAGCTCCCCATCCGCAAACCTATATGGTATCTCAATCCGACCGCAGCCGCCGCGGATCTTGTTGTTGATATCTGCACCCCGCCGCTAAATCGATTTCACCTCGCCCCCGTCCATCCGCAACACCGTGCCAGTCATCCACCGTGCTGCCGGTGAAACTGCGAAAGCCATGAGCTCCGCTATTTCCTCCGGCTCACCAAATCGGGTGATGCCGGCCTGCTCCAGAAACTTCTGCTTTGCCAGTTCAACTGTAATGCCCCGCGCGGAAGCTGCAGCCTCTATCAGACCTTGGCGCCGCTTGGTCATGATTGGCCCGGGCGAAACGCTGTTGACCTGCACGCCATCCTTTAATCCACGGTCGGCGAATGCCTTGGCCAATGCTTCGATCGCGGCGTTGATGGTGCCGATTGCCGCCGTTGCGGAGTTCGGGATCTCCGCGCCGGTTCCCGAAGTGAAAACCACCGCGCCCTTCGACATCTTCAAGGCATCCCAAACCTTGAGCGTCAAACGCCGCGCTCCATGGAATTTCAGTTTCAGTGACATGTCCCATTGGGCGTCCGTTAGATCGAAGAGGTCGATTCCCGGTACGGCGCCGGCAATGTTCACGAGCGCATCGATCCGTCCGAAGGCATTGCGCGTCTTCTCAACGACCAAGCCGGCAGCTTCGGGTTCGCTAAGATCGATATCGATCGCCAGTGCATCAGCGCCTGCGGCACGGATCTCGTCAGCCGCGCTAGCAAGCCCTTCGGCGTCGCGCGCCGTAACGACCACTGCCGAAAAGTCGCGTGCGAGGCGCAGAGCCGTTGCTCTGCCAATGCCGGAGCTGCCTCCGGTCACAATCGCAACGGTGTTCGTCATCTAAATGTCCCTTCGATTCGCATTCATTGAGATGTGTGTTGAGGAAACGCCATGCCGTGGACAGTCATGATGTGTCTGCGCTTCCGTCAATGGGCATAGCATCCGATACCGCCGAGACGTTGCATTTCTGATCAACCAAGGTGCTGGCGTATGATCTTGCACTTAAGCCGGGCGGGAGACACTGTCGTTTGCTGCAGAATGGATGGCGGCATTCTCAGGAGCTTCCATGACCCGAAATCATGACGACGATCACCATGAACATGAACACGCCAATCATTATTCCGACATGGAGGCGCGCATGCGTGCGCTCGAGACGCTGCTGATCCACAAGGGGTTGATCGATCCTGCGGCGATCGAAGCGATCGTCGATACATATGAGACCAAGGTTGGGCCGCGAAACGGCGCCGCCGTCGTGGCGAGGTCGTGGTGCGATCCGGCCTTTGCGAAATGGCTTGTCCGCGACGCAACGTCAGCGATCGCGAGCCTCGGTTTCGGCGAGCGGCACGGGACACGAATGCGCGCTGTTTTCAATACAGCGCGAGTGCACAACATGATCGTCTGTACGCTCTGCTCCTGCTATCCCTGGGCCGTTCTCGGCTTACCGCCGGTCTGGTACAAGTCACCGGCCTACCGCTCACGGGCAGTCATCGACCCACGGAGTGTACTTGCTGAGTTCGGAGTCGTCCTTCCGGAAGAGAAGTTGGTCCGGGTGTGGGATTCAACCGCTGAACTGCGCTACCTGGTCATCCCCGAGCGGCCGATCGGGAGTGAAGATATGACGGAGCGGGAGCTCGCAGCGGTTGTCAGCCGCGACGCCATGATTGGAACCGCGCTGGTGATGTTGCAGGACCGCGTCAGATGAACGGACCCCACGATCTCGGAGGACTGATGGGGTTTGGGGCAATTCCGTTTGAACCAAACGAGCCCGTCTTTCATTGGGAATGGGAAAAGCGCGCGCTTGGCGTATCGCTCTGTATAGCCGGCCTTGGCGTTTGGAACATCGATGAAAACCGCCATTCATATGAGCGCATCGCTCCGGCGACTTACCTCAGAGCGAGCTATTACGAAATCTGGATCCGCGGTCTCGACAAGCTGCTGGTCGAGCACGGCTTAGTTGTCCATGATGAGATTTTCCTTTCAAAACCGATCGGCGATGTGCAAGCAGCGGCAGACGATATTCTCAGAGAGTCCGACGTCGCAGAGATGCTACTGCACGGCCCAGCCGAGCAGCCGAGCCTGACTCCGCCGGCGTATCGCATAGGCGACCTCGTGCGCACTCGAAACATCAATCCGACCGGCCATACCCGGCTGCCACGATATGCCCGATCGAGGCGCGGTATCATAGACCAGGTCCAAGGGAGCTACGTCTTTCCGGATGACAATGCACACGGACGCGGCGCCAATCCGCAATGGGTCTATACGGTGGTCTTTTCGGGGCGAGAGCTCTGGGGAGAGGACGCGGACGCTCGCCTAAGCGTGTCGATCGACGCATGCGAGAGCTATCTTGAGCGGGACATCGTCACTGAGGCGGGCGATCCGCACTATGCCACGGATAGAGACTCCTTGCCTTGAAGAGGAACCAGCTTTCTGAACCGCAGTTGCTAGAGGAAATCATGACGAAGACTTTTGTGTTTGACGCCTACGGCACGCTCTTTGACGTGCAGTCGATCGGCTCCGCGACGGAGGAAGCGTTTCCCGGCTATGGCCACTACATAACGCAGATCTGGCGGATGAAGCAGCTTGAGTACAGCTGGCTGACGACGCTGATGGGAAGGAATGAGGACTTCTGGACGATCACGCTCGATGCGTTGGAATACACGCTGAAGACTCTCGGTCTCAAATTGCCACCGCAGCGCCTCGAAACCCTTGCCGCTACTTTCAACGAGCTCTCAGATTACGAGGATGCGGAGACATGTCTCACTCAGCTTGCGACACATCGTCTTGCCATTCTGTCGAATGGAACCAAGAACATGCTAACGAAGCTGGTCGGAAACTCCGCGTTAAACAATCACCTCCACCACATCCTAAGCGTGGAGGAAAGCAAGGTGTTCAAGCCCGACCCCAGAGCCTATCAACTCATCATCGATCGCCTCGCCGCAACGCGCGAGGAAGTAATCTTCGTGTCTTCGAATGGGTTCGATATCGCCGGCGCCAAGAGCTTCGGTTTCACCGTCGTGCGGGTGGAGAGGGTGTCGAGTGAGCATCTGACCCGTGATCTTGTCAATGCGGCTGCGGTCAACTTCGGACCAACCGAAATTTTCAAGGCAATGCGAACGCAGGAAGAGCAGTTGCAGCTCAAGCCAGATTTCACTATTCCGAACCTCGCGAGCCTGCCCAAACTCTTCTCCGAGCCATCTGTCCCAATTGAGGGGCCTGAGGCTCTTGACCAGAGCGGCAACTAGATGTCGCACTCCGCTGCAGGACATGCCCGAGTGCTATCTTTCAGTTCTGTTGCGGAACCGCGTCCGAAGCGCTGCCCGTCGGTAAATCGTCTTCGCGGGGCTGAAGCGCCACAATCTCTCGGCCCCCGGGAATTGCGTCATTTCCTCGCTATCAAGGAGTACCGCCGCCCGGCCCGTCATCTGGAGGAGCGCGCCGCTCGAGAAGTCAGGGAAAACCAGCCCAGCCGACGGATTTGTCAGTATGTTGCCGAGCGTGTTGAAATAATGGTTCCCATTGTAGTCGGGAATTGTGAGCTCGCCCTCGACCCCGAAACGCACAAAACCTGACTGTCCCCCGCGATGGGACACGTCGACGTGACGGTTTTTAATATCGTCATCCACATACGAAGCAACGAAAAACGTATCAGCAATCTCTACGATCCGGCGAATCTCAGCAATTGAGATAGCCAATGGCTCGCCTGGCTCCTCATGTTCATCGGAGATCACTTCCTCGCGTTGCTGAATATAGCGTGGGCAATTCCCGAACGTATGTTCCACCGACAATTCAAAATCCCGGTCGGTGCGCGATCGCAACACGCCATTGACGCGATTTCTGCGGCGGGTCTCCAGCTGTATTCCGAGCCAGCCGATGGCTGCTTCCGCGTGAAGGCCAGCTTCCGCCGGATCGCTCGTGTCGATCCCTATATTCGCAACCAGCGACCACTCGTCCGGAGAGCACAGGAACCCTTTGCTGCCGTCGCGTATCGTTGCCCAGGGGTAGCCATCGTCATCGACCGTCCCAATCACCAGGAAAGGCAGCTCGGGGAAAAAACTGCGATGCTGCTCAGTCAGATGGGGCCTTATGTACCTGTCTCCGATGGCGGCCATCTTCTCCACTGCGCCAGCTTTTGCCTGCAGCGCAAGCTCCCCCTCGTGCCAGGGCCCGTCTTGCATCTCGCGCAATCGACCCCGATCGCTGCGATCCCGCTGATTTTCCATTGCGCTACTCCAGCTCTCATCATTTACAAAATCCGCCATTGGCAGGATTGCAGCGCCTTGTTCGACGGCACATTTCAGCCGTTTGGGAACTCCGCCTTCCGCACTCCCTCACGATGGACATCGGAGCATCCGCACTGCTGATCCCACAACAGCAAGAGGTAGAGCTTTGCTAGCAAGCAATAGTCGAGAAGAGTAAGCCAGATCAGTTTCATCGCTGCCTCCTATGTTGGCTGGAGGCTATTATCTTTCGTCGCTGCGATAGCTTAAGATCGATTCGTCGGAATGGATTATTACATTATGCGGAACGCCGTCGTAAGCGAGACCGGCGCCTCTCCGCATCTCTCAGTGAGAGTTAAGAGCCGCGGTTGTCCGCAGACGGGCCACCACGAAATCGACAAAAGCACGGGTTTTCGCAGAGGTGAGGCGACCTTCCGGATGCACGACATGTACGGGCAATGGATCTTCCTCGAAGTCGGCAAGAACGATCTGCAGCTCGTCCCGCGCCTGTTCGCCCTCGATCTGATACGAGAGAAGCCTGGCTACTCCCCAACCATCGATGGCGGCACGCATGGCTGCCTCATTGGTGTTGCAAAAGAGCCGTGGACGAAGGCTAACGCTTGTTTCCCCGTTCCGACCGAAATGCCATTCAACGCCGTTGCCGCCCGGAACCGCAGCAATGATGTTATGTCTTGGCAGTTCGGCTGGCCTGGCCGGAATCCCCGCGGCTGCCAAATAGGAAGGGGCGGCGCATAATACCCGGCGCACAGCTCCGACCCGGATCGCGCTCAAGCCGGAATCCTCCAAGTGTCCGATGCGGATGGCGACATCGACACCTTCATCAACAATGTTGACGAGACGATCCACAAATAATGTCCTTGCGGTCACGCCCTCATATTCTCGAAGGAATGCGGTCAAAATCGGCGTGACGTGGATATTTCCGAAAATCACAGGAGCCGTCACGAAGAGATAGCCGCTCGGACGCGCGTGAACGCCACCGGCCGCGGCTTCGGCTTCGCTGATCTCCATGAGGATCCGCTGACAATCGCGCAGATAGCGTTCGCCAGCTTCCGTCAAATTCACCGCTCGTGTCGTCCGAATGAAAAGGCGTGCCCCCGTCACCTCTTCCAGGAACGCAACGGCTCGCGTCACCGCCGGAGGGCTCATGTTCAGCTTACGCGCCGCCTCGGCGAAACTGCTCTCTTCGGCAACTTTCACGAATATTCGCATTGACGACCAGCGATCCATGTGAACCTCTTGCCCTGAATCATGAATGCCGGGACCCAAGAACAGGGTCTCGGCATTTCTTTGTTATCGAAAGAAATCCAGGCTGTCAGCGCGCAGAGACGAACATGTTCGCCGGCCGCTGCAGACCGAGTTTGTCACGCAACGTGCCCGGCGCGTATTCCCGCTGAACTAAACCCCGACGCTGAAGCTCCGGCGCCACATCCCGCGTAAAATCCTGCCAGTCCCCCGGAAGAACCGGGAACATCAGGTTGAAACCGTCCGCCGCACCCTCGATGAACCAGGCTTCCATTTCATCGGCGATCTGCTTCGGCGTTCCCGCCATCACCGGGGCGGTTCCAGCCTTGGCGACCTGGCTTGCGATCTGGCGGATCGTCATGCCCTGCGCAGCCATTGCCTTGACGCGAATAAGATTGGTCCGCTGGCCGTTAAAGGTGCCTTCGTCAGGCAGTTCGGGTACGGGCCCGTCTGCCGGAAACGAGGAAAGGTCCTTGCCGACCCAGCTTGAAACCAGATCGACTGCGAGACGAGGAGGAGTGAGGCTTTCCAGAAAGTCCCTTTTTTCCTCGGCCTCGGACGCCGAAGCTGCGACAATCGGCAGGATGCCCGGAAGGATTTTCAAGCTGTCCGGTGTCCGGCCGTTGGTGATCAGCCGCGCATCGAAGTCCGCCCGATATTTTTTTCCCTCTTCGATCGAACGGGAAAGGGAAAAGTTGATCTCGGCATGCTTTGCCGCCAGCACTTTGCCGTCTTCTGACGAGCCGGCCTGGACGATGATCGGATAGCCTTGCGGCGGTCGCGGTACGTTCAGAGGCCCGCGCACCTTGAAATGCTTGCCCACGTGATTGATGCGGTGAACACGAGCTGGATCGGCAAAGAAGCCCGACCGCTTGTCGAACAGCAGTGCTTCCTCCTCGATGCTGTCCCAGAGAGCCTTGGCGGTCTCCAGAAACTCGGCCGCACGCTCATAGCGATAAGCATGTTCGATATTGCCATCGCGGCCGAAGTTCATCGCCTCCTCGTTCATGCCCGAGGTAACGACATTCCACGCTGACCGGCCACCACTGATGTGATCAAGCGAGGCAAATGTTCGCGCAAGATTATAGGGCTCGGTGTATGAGGCCGAGGCTGTCGATATCAGGCCGATGTTGCTCGTGACGGCAGCCAGTGCGGAGAGCAGCGTCAAGGGTTCAAGACGCGTGTTGGCATAATGCGCGATATTGCTTTCGTAACTATCCCAGATCGCCACGTGGTCGGCCAGGAAGATCGCGTCCATCTTTGCTTCCTCGGCCGCCCCTGCAAGGCGGCGGAAGTAGTCCAGGCCGAATATCTCTTTGCCGGGGGCACCCGGATGACGCCATGACATCCGGTGGTCGCCCTGGGGATTAAAGAAGAATGCACTCATGATCATTCGGCGGTTTGCCATTCCTATATCCTTTCACGTGTTCGCTGCCTGGATCGGCCCGAAAGACCGGTCGGTGGTGGCTACTTTCCTGTTCATGAAATCGATGATGTCTGCGGCGATTTCGTCGCCGTGGCTCTCCAGTGCGAAATGTCCCGTCGGCAGAAACTTGATTTCGGCGTCCGGCACATCGCCTCCAAAGGCCATCGCGCCAGCCGGCACGAAATAAGGATCGCGCTCACCCCAGATCGCCAGGATCGGTGGTTGATGTTCCCGGAAATATCGCTGGAATACCGGATAAAGCGCGACATTGTCGCCATAGTCCGTGAAGTAATCGAGCTGTGGTTCGTGCGCACCCGGCCGCGCGAGATAATAGTTATCGAGGGTCTGCGCGTCCGGGCTGATCAGCGTCAAATCGCAGACGCCTTCTTCATATTGATAGCGTGTTGCTGACGGGCTGAAGGCGGCGCGCAGCGAATTGCGAAACTCTTCGGTGGGCGCCTGCCAATAGGCCTTCATCGGCTCCCAGCCGCTGCCCAATCCCTCTTCATAGGCATTTCCATTCTGGGAAATGATCGCCGAAATCCTTTCCGGATGCTCGACCGCCATGCGAAGACCAACCGGCGCACCATAGTCAAAAACATAAATCGCAAAATGCGAAAGACCTATTACCTCGGCAAATGAAGTCATTGTCGTTGCCAGATTGGCGAAGGAATAGGTAAAGCCTCTCGGCGGCATTTCCGAACGTCCGAACCCCGGAAGATCGGGAGCTACGACGTGGAAATGCGAACCAAGCACCCCTATCAGGTCGCGGAACATGTGACTGGCTGTGGGAAATCCGTGCAAAAGTAGGATCTCCGGCGCTCCGGCCAACCCGGCCTCTCTGTAAAAGATGTCGATGCCGCCGACCCCGACCAATTTATATCTTGTCGCCGTCATATCTGCCTCCCTTGTCAGCCTCGGTTGTAACCGAAATAAAATTAATAAAGAGGTTACATGACGACAATCCGGATTTAGCGGAATGGATCATTCCATTAATTGGAATGACAACCGGCGGCCGGACATCACTTTACTTTGGGATTTCGTGATCTGTGACGGCTTCCGCAATAATCTCAACCACTGCGCGTGGCTCGGTGATCGAAGGCGTGTGGTCGCAGGAAATCCGCCGGATCTTCGCCTTCATCCGTTCTGCGATGAAGCGTTGCACGGATGGCTTGATCATTCGGTCCTGCTCCGCAAGAAGATACCAGCTGGGCTTTTGGCTCCAGTTCGTGTGAGTGATCGCCTCCTTGATACAAGCAAGCGCGATCGGACGCTGAATCGCTGAAAGAACTGTCTTCTCTTCGTCCGTTGCGTTTTGCGCGAAGGCCTTCTGAAAACCCTCTTCCGGCATCCAAATATATTCGTAGAGATCGGGAGCCAGCGATGGGGCGTGCTCATCAAGCTCTTCGCGATAGAAAACGTCAGCCACCGTTTCCCCGACAGCCGGAGCCAGCGCGGCGATAAGAACGACCGATCTAACCCGATCATCGTCGATGGAAGATACGACCGCGCCTGCATAAGCATGTCCCACCAGAACGGCAGGTGCCGAGGCGCGGTCCAGGAACCGCTTGACGGCCGCAACATCGTCGCTGAGCGAGGTCATGGGGATCGGTGCCGCCAGGACCTCGAAGCTGAGGTCTTGCAAAGGCCCTATCACCTTTTCCCAACTCGATCCGTCCGCCCACGCACCATGAACCAGAATGACCGTGGCTCGCTTGCTTGTCGTTGACATAATCTGCTCCTAAGAATGGGCTAAGTAGTGCTCAAGATCGAGCTGCGCCTGCCCGAGCGCCTGCATGAGGTTATCTCGGCGAAAAGCCGCTCACATCCACTGGCCGGAAACATCAGGTCGCAGATCAGGCAACAGACCGAAATCGGTGATCTCTCGAAGGACGAGCGGACTCCGTAGGGCGGTCCATGCTGCACACAGAAGTAGCGTGAGAATCACCAGCGAATAAATTCACTGTTTCGCTGGCCGCGGCTTGGCAAGACCGGTGCATGCCACTTCACAGTCATGTACCTGCGAGCGCCCACGAGGTTTTGCAGCTCCACCCGGGTGAAACAATCCACTGGTGGGGGCCATAGCGGCCGGCCACGGCTTTTGGATTGCCAGCCCCCCATCCGGAAAAGGGGCAGCGATCCCGTGTCTCGGTTTGTCCTATCGACCTCTCCGCAATTCGACATGCCGCACGATATGAAGACGCATCATCGTCGTTACGTAAGTAACCATGCTACTAGATTTTCGGAGGTTAGTGAGTTATCTCAAGTGTGTGATGCGCTTTTGATGGATGGGCGGAGCGGTTACGCGATGAATCGAAAAATAAGAGGCGAATATGGTCCTACCCAACCCACCGGCAATCTTCGTCGCGGATGCTGTCGGCCTTGATTTTCTGAACTCCGTTGCGACGCCGGTCGACAGGCCCGTTGAATGGCTGGGCGACGGCGCTGGTCTGATCCAATGGTTGCGGGAGGCAGATCTGGTGCCGGAACGGACGCTCGAAGCTATTGCGAACAACGCGATGCCCGGTGAACTCGATTCCGTGGCATCACACGCCCGCTCGCTGCGCGAATGGTTTCGCAGCTTTGTGCTTGAGCATAAGGGCAAACCGTTGAGCGCGAAGGCGATCACTGAGCTGGAGCCCTTGAACCGGCTATTGGCAAGGGATGAGCAGTTCATCCAGATCACTATCGCGGAAGACGAACGCTCCAAGCCTCGTCTTCAATGGGACAGGCAGCGTCGATGGAAGTCACCGGAAACACTGCTGGCACCAATCGCCGAGGCAATGGGCCAACTCGTCTGTACGGAAGAATTTACCGATATCAAAGCCTGCGAAGGGCACGATTGCACGCTGCTGTTCATAGACCGCACCCGCGGAAGGCGCCGGCGGTGGTGCAGCATGGCCGTGTGCGGTAACCGTGCCAAGCAGGCCGCACATCGCGCGCGGGCCAATTGATTGTCGTTAGAAGAGGGGCGGCGGCCGCTCTGCCATCGCCCTTTTCAACAGTATGATCTTCAAGTTCATCCTGTTCAATGTCGGATACCAAACGGGAGGGCGGATGGAACGCTCTCCCGCGGTGGTCACGGCAAAAGTGCCGCTAAAAAACGACGCCGCGGCGATATCGTCATTCTAGTGATCTGTAGTCTCCCTGCCAGTAAACGAGAGGCTGCGCCGCGGAGCCAGTCCAGGCTTCCCTGACCCTTCCGATGACAATGACATGGTCGTAGCGGAACAAAAATTCCTCGACCTCGCAATCAAATCCTGCAATGGCACCCGTCAAAGTCGGAACGCCGGTCTTTCGTACCCGCCATTCCTGGCCCGCATAGCGATCTTTTCCCTTTACGCCGCCACGCCCTGCAAAGCGGTCGGCCACCGGTTTGTCTTCATCTCGCAGCAAGTTCACGGCGAACGTGCCGGACCCACACAGCACCTCCCATGACGAAGAAGTCTTGCTGATCCCAAACATCAGCCTCGGTGGCTCAGCTGACAAAGAAACCACTGACGTGGCGGTAAATCCAGTTCGTTCATCTCCAGCGCCGACCGTCACCACAACGGTACCGCCAGCCAGAAGACGCATTGCAGCCTTGAAGTCGGAGGGGTCGGCGTCTGCTGCGCCGGCCGTCGAGCCCGAAATCAAGGGGGCGGCCCCCTTGTCGAGCTGTCTATCATCGATCTTTTGGGGCGTCGCGCCCGCTCTCATCGTCAGGACACCCGACATCACTCCTGAATCGGCCGCCAGCTCTTTTCCGTTCACCGCGTTCGAGACGTCGCAGGTCATTGCGGTTGCTCCTCCTAAAGTAACCTGGCTAAATAACGAATGCAGGTTATATGAACGAGAGTAACCTGTCAACAAGGCCCAGAGAGGTTTCGTGATTTGTACGGCAGTTACAGGTCGAGTTGCAGATCTGCAGTCGGTTTGGCGCAGCAAATCAAAATCACCCCCGGTTGGGGCGGGTCGATCGGCGCAGGTGAATAGTCGATCATTCCGTCAACAACAGCCGTCTCACAGCGATGACAGACGCCCGCGCGACAGGACCAGGTAACCGGCACCGAGCACGCTTCCGCGAGGTCCAGAATGGATGGGTACCGACTATCCCAGCGGACCGTGAGATTGCTCTTCAGGAATGTCACCGCCGGACCGGCGCCTTCTGCCAGAACCGGAGGATGGGGAGGAACATCGGGGCCAAATCGAAGCGCCGAACCGAACGTCTCAACATGGATGTCGTCCGTCACGACGCCCCATTCCTGCAATCCCTCGCAAATATCTCGAAGGAATGCTTGTGGCCCGCAGAGGTAGAACTGCGAGTACTTTGGTATGCCCATCGCCCGAATCAGTTGCAGGTCGATGTGGCCGGCAACGTCGTAATCGGTCCCGCGGCGATCGTCGGATGTGGGTTGGCTGAAGACCGTGCGGGCGAGCGCTTTCGATGCATTCCCCAGCAGCCGATGGGTTTCCTCCGCAAAGGCGTGATGCAATCTGTCGCGAGCGCCGTGGATCCACCAGATACCCTCTCCGGTCGGTCGTTCCGCGAGGACCGCGTGGAGCATCGAGAGAACCGGCGTAATCCCTATCCCGGCGCTGATGAAAGTAACGGGGCCCGAACTCATGGGTTCGAGGATGAAGGCGCCACGCGGAGCACTGACCTCGAGGATGTCACCCAAACCGATCCGCTCGTGCAAATAAGTGCCCGCCAGCCCGCCCGACTCGCGCTTTACGCTGATTCTATAGTGCGAGCTCTGCGGGTCGCCGGATAACGAATAGGAACGGATGAGACTATTTTGGTCTCCTGCTGGCAACCGCAGTACCACGTGCTGTCCCGCTTTTGGCTTCGGCAGCGGCCTGCGGTCCGCCGCTGCAAGTTCAAACGTTTTGACATCAGCCGTCTCGTCATAAAGACCAATGACCTTGAAATCGCGGAAGCCAGACCACGCCGGCGCCGCTCGTGGCTCCGGCCTTAATCCGGGATTTCCCTGTGATTTACCGGAAGCTGCAAGAAGCACTTCGAAGGATTGCCGCCAGCCAGGGCTTAACGCTTCGAGCTTTGCAGCCTTCTGCAATTGATCTTCCGGATGCTCGGGGCTGTAAAGCAGGCTGTTGACTGAGGCGACTGTCATGGCGTGAGGACCGGAGGCGATTTTTTCGATCCGATCGCCTACGCCAAGCTCGCCCTCTTCGATGACCCGCATATAGAAGCCGGGCCTTCGGTGGCTGACGAGGAGCGACGGCATGTCGTTGCGGCCAAGCCGCACTCCGAGTTTATGGCAGGTGACCCGTGGCTGCGAGACCTCGAAGAGCGCCTGTCCGATGCGATATTGGTCCCCGATACAAACCTCGTCGTCCGGCATGCCGTCGACGGTCAGGTTCTCGCCGAATTGACCCGGCTCCATCGGCGCGCGCGCAAGCAACTCCTCCCAGAACCGGTAGGACTGAAGCTGATAGACGAGAACGGCCCGCTGTTCGCCGCCGTGGCCTGCAAGATCCGCTTGCTCATCACCATCGATGTTCAACTGCCTTGCCATCACTCGGCCGTCGACTGGGGTTTTCCAGATCGCGGTGCGGATCATTCGTCCGTGTCCGATAACGTCTCTCGGTCGGCCAACGTTCACGGAAAGGAGACGGGGCATCGATCTATTTCCCTGCTTGATTCATCATGGGCTGAGCCGATCAAATCTTATCACGCCTTGATGCGGCAACATCGATTTCCAAGACTTCAACATTGATTTCCTACTTCGAAACAGACTTCGCGGCGGCTCTCTGTAAGTTCGCCACGCGTCTTGCAGTAATTAATGCGTAACCGCTTAAAAACATGTTGACCAGTTAGCTTATCCGTTGTAACCCTTAAAATGTTATTGGACAGGTTACAACGGAAGGATGAACCGATGACGAGGGTGCGTTTCCATAAAGTCGACGTCGACGGCTTGGGTGTCTTTTACCGCGAGGCGGGGGATCGGTCGAAACCGACGATCCTGCTGCTTCACGGCTTTCCAAGTGCCGGTCACATGTTTCGTGATCTCATTCCGGCGCTGGCTGACACGTTTCATCTCGTCGCCCCGGATCTGCCGGGCTTCGGCCAGACCGATTTGCGCCCGCACGGAGACTTTACCTACTCGTTCGATAACCTCGCCAAGGTCATCGACCGCTTCACCGAGGTGATCGGTCTGACGCGCTTTGCCATCTACGTGTTCGATTATGGCGCGCCGACTGGCTTTCGCATCGCATCGTGGCATCCGGATCGCATCACCGGCATTATCTCTCAGAACGGAAACGCCTATGAAGAAGGCCTAAGCGAGGGCTGGAACCCGATCAGGGACTACTGGAACGAGCCGTCGCAGGCCAACCGGGATGTGCTGAAGGCGTTTCTCGCGCCGGAGACTACGATTTGGCAGTATACCCACGGCGTTCCTGACGTGACGCTGGTTTCGCCGGACGGCCATAGCCTGGATAACTATTACCTGACGCGAGACGGCGCCGCGGATGCGCAACTTGACCTCTTTGGCGATTATAAGAGCAACTTAGCGCTCTATCCGGAATTTCAAAAATACTTCCGCACGAACAAGCCGCGTTTCCTGGCAGTGTGGGGCAGAAACGATCCGTTCTTCCTCCCGCCCGGCGCCGAGGCGTTCAAGCGCGACATCCCGAATGCAGACATTCGGTTCTTCGATACCGGACATTTTGCCCTCGAGACGCACTGCGATGAAATCGCGACCGCGATCAAGGGCGTTTTCGCTGCCGGTGAATGAGGCCCATGGCGTCAGGCAACTTGAGCCATGCCCACGGCATGCCCCGTAACGACCCTAGTGGTGGCTGCGCGGGGCGTAACGCGGTCCTGAAAGCCAAGAGAAACCGAAACCTGCTCGACCTTCTAACCTCTTTGCCGGCCTTGGCCGACAGACCGTGCGGCGACAGGAAAAAGCGAGCCTGATGAGGAGTTCAAGCTCATGCGTAAATCCGGAGGCGCGCAGGCGCCCATGACGAGAATGACCGTCGGCATGATCGTAGTTCCGAGTATGGCTGTCGAGGATACGACCGCGCACAGCCCCGGTGCGGCGCCTACTGACGGTGGTCGCGAGGCGATGGCGGCAATTGGGCAGGTTATTCGCATCGTTTTCGGTGCGTTGGCCGCCTGGTCAGATAGTAACGGCAAATGATGCGGTGTGCCCCTGGGACGGGTGAAATGCCATGAACGTTCAAAATCACGCGATTCCGCCGCTGCACGACGTCGACATCCGGCTGTTGCGGATATTCAAATGCGTAGTCGAATGCGGCGGGTTGTCGGCGGCCGAATACACGCTGGGCATTGGACGGTCAGCAATCAGCAAGCACCTTTCGGATTTGGAGGCCCGCCTGACGGTGAGATTGTGCGAACGCGGCCGCTCCGGGTTTAGTATAACGTCCTATGGCGAGACCGTGTATCGCGCGACGATCGAACTTCTCGATGCGCTGGATTTGTTTCGCGCGCAGATTTCGACGGCGAAGGGCACGCTGACAGGCTCGATCGACATTTGCATCATGCACGGCGTTTATCTCGAAGACGGCAACCCATTGGCGCAGGCGCTCGGGAAGTTTGCGGATCGCCCCGGTTGCGTGACGCTGAATGTCAGGAGCGCAAGCTCGGAGGAGGCGGAGGAGGCGGTCGCAACGCGCCGTGCCAATGTCGCGGTGACCTGTTCCAATAGTGGGTTGGCAGGGCTCTCATATCGGCCGGTTGGAATGCATCGTTTTGCTCTTTATGCCGCCGCTCGACACACGCTCGCGCAGACGCCGGAGGAAGCGAAGGCGACGGACCTTGCGGACCTCGATGTCGTGGCACGTGCGTATCTTCGGCGGGAGCAACGGCTGCTGCGCGGTGGGCGGTCTACTGCGATTGCGAACGATCTGGAAGCAGGCCTCGAACTCATCTTGAGCGGTCGCTTCGTCGGTATTCTTCCCGAACATCTCGCAAAGCCGTGGGTAGCGACCGGCCAGTTGGTCAGGTTGTCAACGCCGGTTGTGCCTGACGAGGAAGCCACCTTTATCGTGTACCGCTCGAAATCGAGGAACCTGCCGGTGATACAGACGATCGCCGAGGACATCGTGAAGGCGTATACGAGAGCGAAGACCCACATTGGCGCCGCCGGTGGCAAATAGCGCGTCATTTGTTGCATATGACGGAAACAGATGTTTGCCTGCTCTACATCTCTCCGTCGCGGCTGATCTCTAGATGTAAAATCGAACGACAGCCGGAGGAAAACAGATGGAACTTCGAATTGCAGGCGTAGCATTGGCGCTCACACTATCGCTGTTCGGTGAGGCAAACGCTGCGACCATTAAAATCGGCAGCAAAAACTTTACTGAGCAATTTGTCGTAGCCGAAATCTACGCGCAGGCTCTCGAGAAGGCCGGCTTCACTGTGGAACGCCATCTCAACCTCGGAGCCACCGCGATCGCTCAAGCTGCCCTGGTGCATGGCGATATCGACCTGTACCCCGAATATACCGGCACTGCGATGGCCTCCGTTGTCAAAGGCGATTTGACGGGGTCGGCGGAGAAGATCTTTGGAGACGTGAAGGCCTTCTATGAAGCGAAATTTCAGCTGACTTGGCTGACACCCACGAATGTCAACAATGGTTACGCGATGATCGTGAAGCCGGATTTAGCGGAAAAGTTCAAGTTGAAGACTCTGTCTGATTTGAGCGCCGTGTCGAAGGAACTGGTTTTTGGTGCAGAGGCTGGCTATTCGAACCGCGCCGACGGACTGCCCGGTCTGAAAAAAGCCTACAACATCGAATTCAGGGAATTCAAAAATTTTGCGAGCCCGAATTTCCGATATACAGCGCTGCTGGCAGGCAATATCGACGTGTCGATCGGCTTCGGTACCGACTGGCAAATCGCCGATAAGCAACTGGTCGTTCTCGATGACGACAAGCATCTTTGGCCACCCTACTATCTCGCTCCCGTCGTTCGTCAGGATGTAATCGCGAAGAACCCGCAGCTTGCTGAGGTCCTGAACAAGGTCAGCCCGCTGCTGACGAGCGAAAATATGCGGGCGCTGAACGCGGAGGTCGATCGCGACAAAGAAGAACCGGCCGATGTCGCCAAGGAATTTCTTGTTAGGCTCGGTTTGTAGGTTCCGTCCGATCTGAAAGGGGAAGGCCGGCTTGAACTGGGCACCGAAGCACGTCGACGAGATTTTAATGGCCATCGGCCAACACCTTCTCCTCTCCGTGAGCTCGACGCTTGCGGCCCTTATCCTGGCGGTTCTGGTTGGCGCAATGACGGTCAGCCGCCCGCGACTGCACGCAGCCGTCATGGCGATTGCCAATCTGATCTATGTGATCCCGAGCCTGGCGATGTTCGCCATTCTTATTCCGCTCGTCGGCCTCGGTTTCAGGCCCGCGTTCATAAGCCTTTCCGCCTACGCCTTCCTGATCATCCTGCGCAATGTCGAGACGGGGTTCAGGAGCGCTCCAAGAGAGATTCTGGATGCGGCGGATGGCATGGGCTACAGTCGGCGCCAGCGCTTGTTGCGGGTCGAATTTCCGCTTGCCCTGCCCTTGATCATGTCAGGCTTTCGTCTGGCCCTGGTCACCTCGATCGGTGTGGCGACGATTGCCGCGTTCATCGGCGGCGGAGGGCTCGGAACGATCATCCTCATCGGAGTCAATCAAGAGCATATGGAGAAGATCCTCGTTGGCTCGCTGTTGACTGCGCTGATAGCTCTCGCCTGCGACATCGGTCTTTCGTTTGCTGAGCGCATGCTCTTGCCTTGGAGATAGGAAGTTGATGCAGCAATTGACCGATTGGATCGTTCAGCATGATCGCGAGTTTCTGACGGCGCTCGGCCGGCATGTGTCCATGTCGGTTCTCTCGCTGGCAATTGCTTTCCTGATCGGGTTAGCCCTCGCAGCGGCCGTTGTGGGCCGGCCGAAGATTGCGTTTGTTGTCATCAACGTCGCTTCGGGCCTGAGAACATTTCCGAGCCTGGCGGTGCTGGCCCTCACGGTACCGGTGATGGGAATTGGGGTGGTGCCCGCAATCATCGCGCTGACGGTCCTCGCCCTGCCGGCCATTCTCCTCAATGGCTATGTTGGCCTGCGGGACGCCGATCCGGACGCGGTCGATGCGGCAGTCGCGCTGGGTATGCGATGGCACCAAGTTATGAGGAAGGTCAGGTTGCCGCTGGCGGCCCCGGCGATCTTCGCTGGCGGCCAGACGGCTACCATTCAAGTGATCTCTGGCGCTACGCTTGCGCCCTTCATCGGTGCGGGCGGGCTCGGCGACTATATTGTCACGGGCATCGGCACGCTTGATGTGCCGACACTTCTCATTGGTGCGATTCCAATCGCGATACTGGCGCTCGGCGCCGAGCTGCTTCTCAGCAGTTTGGAGCGGAAGTATTTCGCCAGGGAGCATCTGCCGTGATCAGGCTGGAGCACGTCACAAAAAAATATGACCAGCGGGGGCGTCCTTCGGTCGACGATCTGACGCTCCACGTTGCGGAGGGAACGACCATGGCACTGATCGGGCCATCGGGGTCCGGAAAGACCACGGTTCTGCGCATGATCAACCGGCTGATTGAGCCGAGCAGCGGCGTTATCATCGTTGACGGCAAGGAGATCGCCAACGTGGATCCAGTGATCCTCCGGCGACATATCGGATACGTGATCCAGAACGTCGGATTGTTCCCCCACCTGACGGTCGACGAGAACATCGCGGCCGTGCCGCGCTTGCTTGGTTGGGACGAGGGGAAAATCCGGCAGCGCACGGAAGAACTTCTCCATCTCGTGGGGCTTGACGCAGCCCAGATCGCTAGACGTTACCCCAAACATTTGTCGGGGGGGCAACGACAGCGGATTGGCGTGGCGCGCGCGCTGGCGGCAGATCCGCCGATCCTTTTGATGGACGAACCTTTTGGGGCGATCGATCCGATCGCACGAGGCCGCATCCAGAATGAATTTAAAGAGATTCTCGCGCATGTTCGTAAGACCGTGGTGATCGTGACGCACGATATCGATGAGGCGTTGAAGCTCGGAGATACGATTGCCCTGATGCGTGATGGCCAGGTCATCCAGCACGATACTCCCAACGTGATACTTCAGCAGCCCGCCGACACGTTCGTGACGGATTTTATCGGAGCGGATCACGCGTTGCGTAGGCTGGAGCTCTTTACCGTCAGCGAGGTAATGATGCTGGGTGAAATCGGGAACGCGATCGCCACGATCAGTCGCGACGCAACCCTGCACCAGGCGCTTTCGAAGATGATTGCTTTGAAGATCGATCGGGTCATGGTGACAGATGCCTCTCACGTCGCTATCGGCACGATCACGCGCGACGCGATCCTCGCCATCTGAGCGTCGAGTTCAACCGCCATGGGCTGAGATGTGAAGCCATCCTCGCACGAGCCTTCTTGGCCTCCCTCAGTTTCAATCAAGCGTTTCGGACCCGGGTCAGCGCCAATTCCCCGGTGTCCACGACCGGCTAGGCTCGTAGCCCACCCGGAGGTGTTTTGATCTCCGTCGTACTCCCTGCTGAGACAATAAGGCTCCGCATGCAGCCTTATCGTTGCCAGGCATTTCATTGGGATCTGAATGGAGCGAACCGCGCAGCAACCGCGCGGATTCCATGTTTAGTACAGTTCGGACTACCAGCGGCCGAGATGCGCGCCGCCGTCTATGTTGAGTGTTTCGCCGGTGACCCGCGGGGCTTCAGTTAGAAACACCACTGCATCCACGATTTCTTCGGCCGTCGATATGCCATCAATCGGCGAAAGCGTCCTCAAGAACTGGACCGGATTGTCTTTCTGCAGTGGCGTGTCGACGATGCCCGGAGCCACTGTATTCACACGGATTTTTTCATTGGCATATTCCATCGCGAGGTTCTTAGACATCGCCTCGATGCCTCCCTTCGTTGCCATCGCCAAGGAGATGTTCAACCCGGCTATCGGGTGATGCACATAGGGGGTGGTGATGCTGACGATGCTGCCACCGGCGCCCTGACGGAGCATCTGGCGCACCACCTGCTGAGTCATATGGATGAAACCTTCGACGTTTGTCGCGGAAAGTCTCCTGTAGTCGTCGAGCGTGTAGTCCAGGAAGGGCTTGGTGAAGAAAATGCCAGCATTGTTGACAAGAGCATCGATGGAGTGGAAACGCTTGACAGCGGTGTCGACGACCTTGACCGACGTCGTCGGATCTACGATGTCGCCATCGACGAGAGCCAGACGCTCCGACTGCGCGATCTCTTTCGATTGACTGACCTGCCTAGATGTCGCGACGACATTATAGCCACGTGAATGAAAACCGTTGGCAAGAGCGGCGCCAATACCTTGTGAGGCGCCCGTGATAATAACCGTCTTATTCTTTTCCATCGTTTTGAATCCTGTCCGTTGAGCCGTTGGCCTTGGTTGAAGCACGGTGATGCGGCGCCAGAACTCGGACATGCGTAAGCAGTCCGCGCCTGATGTCTCTCACATCAATCTTGGGTTGAGCCTGGCGAAACTTGACACCTTGCGTCTTCTGTCAACGCCGGTTGCTGTTCGACAAGATGAATATGACAGATCCGGACAACGGCGATTAGATGGAAAAATATGGAAACTCTTTTGCATTCATGCAAAAATGAAGCGTGACCGATTTGAATGATATCGCGATCTTCGTTATGGTCGCGCAGATGGAGAGCTTCAGCCACGCGGCAGCTGCCTTGGGCATGCCGGTTTCGACCGTTAGCCGCCGCGTCAGCCGATTGGAAGAACGGCTGCAGACGGCACTAATACATCGGACGACCCGGAAACTCAGCCTGACGACGCAGGGGCGAGCTTACTTCACAGAGTGTAGCGGCCCCTTGGGTCACCTCCACGAGGCCGAGAGAGTTCTGGTTGAGACACAGCGGAAACCGGAAGGTTTGCTGAAGATCACGGTCCCCGTCGTGCTCGGGCATGAGGCTTTTTATGAATTCGTGTCATCATTTCTGTTTAGATACGAGGATATTCAAATTGATCTTGCGGTGACGAACGCGTTTCTCGATCTGGTCGCTGAAAATGTCGACGTCGCGATCCGCTTCGGTGAAATGATCGATTCAACGATCGTTTCGCAGCGCATCGGCACAAATGTTCGCTATTTGGTTGCTTCTCCCGACTATCTGCGGGGGAGGACTATCCCAATGAGACCGGAAGACTTGAGCCAGCATCGCTGCATTGTGCTGAACGGCCGCAATAACGAAGCCGAGTGGCATCTTGTCAGGGGCAAGAAAGAGGTGAAAGTGCAAGTCAGAGGCCCGGTCTCCGGACGCGATCTGCAGACACTGAGCGCCTTCACCTACAAAGGCCATGGCATTGGTTTTCTTCCGACCAATTATTGCGAAGAGCACATCAGGCGCGGCTCACTTGTTCGTTTGTTATCCGACTGGGCGTCGCCTGAGATCGCTGTTCAAGCTGTTTATCCAAGCCGTCGTTTCCTTCCGGCGAAAACGCAGATGTTCTTGGCTGCATTGAAGGCGTGGAAGAACCCGTTATGGTTGCCATTGCGATGAAAATCTAACGTTCCTATCTTCGGGGCAGCGTGCTGGTTCTTTGGTTTTTGACAATTAGACGGACTTTGCCTGGCGCATCGACGCAGCGATGGTCGGTGACGTCACCGGAAGGCTTCCTGCACAGCCGGGCTATGTATTCATCTGCGGCTTGAACAGTTTCGTCGAAGCTGCTGTGGACGGCGCGCTCGCCGCCGGCTTGGATACGACTTCAATCAAGACGGAACGGTACGGGGCTTAGGTTGGCGGTCATTTGGTCCACTCGGGGGACAGCCGACGAGACCCGTAGACGATGGCGCTCACCACGAGCCGGTCGTCAACCTTCGGAAGGCTATGCGGCAGCGGAGATGCCGCGATATTCATGCCATCTGGCGCCCACTCAGCGGAACGGGAGACGAGTTGCTATACTAATCAACCTCTTCGACAACGAGTTTCCTCCCATTGAACTGGAGGCTCTCGCCTGCTCTTAGGCCCTCAATCTCCGCGTAGATCGGCGCCTTAGTTGAAATTCCCATCACGTCGCGCCCATCGCAGGAGAATTTCCCCGTGGAGACGGCGATAACAAAATGATGACCGGAGAGCTTGATGAGCGCTCCCTCTTCGACCCTCGACTTGGGCCCGAAATCGATCATACCCAACTTGGCGATCTTGTCTGTGTGGTCGTGAACGGTGTCGTCTAGGGCCTCGGACAGATCGCTTGCCATCTTGGCTTGAGCCTGTTCGTCATTTTCGATGGGCTCGCTCCGGTCGAGCAGCGCGCTGGCGACATAGTCCAGGTATTTCTCCCTTGCGCTTTGGAGCGCGCTCGTTTCCAGCGATAGCATTGCTTCCCGAATAATGTGTTTGTCCATTTTCACCTCCTCGCGGCTGCCTTTCTGGCCCGCCAATATCCGTGACCTGGCGTCTTGTTACTATTCTTCGATTGATTCACGACCATGGGATTCTTTCGTTCGCTCAATCATTATCCGGCGTGTCGGCGTTTTGATAAGGTATGCGGGCAAGCCGAGAATCGCGGAGGATAGCGGTGACGAGCCAGACATATTGCTGCTCGGCGGTGTCGAAACCCAGGACGGAGAAGGACTGCGCAAAGGGGCAGGGAGGGAAGTCAGGAAAGCCGATCCGCAAAACGAAGCGGTCTGGATCTTTTTCGAACTCGCTCTTATAGACTTTCCGAAGTCCGTAGCGACTTGGCACATCCTCTTCACCTTTGAGAGTCTCTCGCGGCGCTGTCTTGAGGCGCGCGAAAAGCTCTTTTGAGCACTCCTGATCCAACAAGTCGAAAGGATCGATCAGAAGTCCCTTGTTGCGGGTGCTACGGTCGGAGATCGCATAGATATTTGTCCCGTCACCAGCGTCAGGATTGCTTCCGAATCGCACGGAAGCATCAACACATATGTCGCTAACTAGGACAGGCTCGTCCACGGAGAGGTCGTAGAGTTGCCGGTCCTTGATCCGGTACTCGCGGCTGTAGCCGCGTTTAACCAGTTCGGATACAGTGCCGACAACATCATCAGCCTCTAAGATCATCTCGACCTCCAAAATGCATTTTAGTTCGTTTGTTTTAAAATGCACGACAACGCGATTCATAGCAAGGTGCTGTTGGATCGGATCGCCGAAGATAGGGGGCCGCCATGGCACGTCACAGCGAAAATTTCCCTGGCTCGGCTTCACTTTCACGAAAACCATGTTCAACGACACGATGCGGGTCATCAAGGAGACACGCAAAGAGCTGTTTCACAGCAACCCGATCAAGGACCGCAAAAAGATCGTCGACGCCTGCGAGCGGATCCTGAATGGACTGCAGTTCCACCTCGGCGACTACGACCATGATGTTGGGATCGCGCAATACGTGCGCGTGCCGGCGACCGTCGCCGGGGCGCAGCGCCACGTCATTCCGGCGCGCTGACGGACGGGATGCGTTTCCGTCTTGGGCCTGAGGCCTAGCTCAAGGCGGGTGGATCCCTGTGGTTCAAGATGAAGTCAAACGACGCAGAGGAAATCTTAAGGCTGTGATTACAATGGCCTTTTTCGCGCAGTGCGGCACATAGGTTCATATCCGTTCAAGAGCTTAGATAAGCTAAATGCCGCGAATTAGCAACGCGCGCATTGTGTAACGACAATGCCTTTACGGGAATCTTGTAAAGATATTGTCGTTACGCTATATAGGTGCAAATAGGAGTTTGCCATGCCAACCTCACACACGAGCAAAAGCTCGGACGCAAGCGTGCCGCTGAATATGCGCATCAAGCCCGCGACCCGCAACTTGATTGATCGAGCCGCTGAGTTGCTTGGTAAGACGCGCACGGATTTCATGTTGGAGGCTTCCGAGCGCCGAGCCGAGGAAGTACTCCTCGACCGCACTATCTTTACGGTAGGCCCGGAAATCTATGCTGAATACCTTGCCCGGCTCGATGCACCTACGCAGCCCAATGAGCGTTTGACGCGCACGATGTCGACCAAAGCGCCGTGGGATGAGGCGTGACCCTCAGCGCACCGGCACCCCTGGCCGAACATCACGAGCTGGCTGAATTCAATTCCGGCGTCGCCGAACTGGACGACTGGCTGCGACGCCGCGCTCGTTCTAATCAAGCAAGCGGGGCATCGCGGACCTTCGTCGTGTGCGACGAGAGCCGCGTCATCGCCTATTACGCGCTCGCCTCCGGCGCCGTGAAACAGCCGGAAGCGCCTGGCCGTTTTCGGCGCAATATGCCTGATCCAATTCCGGTCGCTGTGCTTGGTCGCCTCGCTATTGATCAATCCTACCAGGGGCGAGGTATCGGCAGGGCATTGGTGCGCGACGCGGGCCTACGCCTGCTCAATGCCGCGGAAGTACTTGGCATTCGAGGTATGCTCGTTCATGCGATTTCAGATGACGCACGAGCCTTCTACGAGGCCGTCGGCTTCCTGTCTTCTCCTTCCGATCCAATGATGCTGATGGTCGGATTGCATGACCTCAATAACGCGCTGAACCCTTAGGCGGAACTCCTCAAAATTTCGGTTGATGCAATCCATCTCGCTTCTAACTCGCTGAATTTTCGCCAGAAGGTCCCGATATTAAACGAGGGTCGCGAGTTCTAATCCCTTCAAGACCCAGTACCCGCTCAGCGCGGATACACCGGTTGTTTATCAGGAGTCAGGTCCGGCGCGGGAGGTGGACTTACGTGGAATGAGTGTCGGAGCTGACAAGCGAATGCGGTCCTCCGGTGACGCCTCTCCATTGGTCAGCAAGTCGAGTGCATTGGAGGCGATCTGCTCAAATGGAACGCGTACGGTCGTCAGCGAGGTCGGCAAGTGGCTGACAATCGGTATATCGTTATACCCGACCACCGACACTTCATCCGGCACTGAAAGACCCAGGCGCGTCAGGCTTGAGAGGGCTCCAATGGCTGTATTATCGTTGACGGCGAAGATGGCCGACGGCCGACTCTCGAGTTTCATCAACGTCTCGGCTGCATCGGCTCCTGCTTCTATGCCAAAGGTTGACGGCACGATCCAATCCGGGTGGACTTCGAGGCAGGCCTCGTCAAAGGCCTGGCGGTAACCTTCGAGGCGCCCGCGGGCGCTGGAGGCATAGGAAGGACCCGCAATCACGCCGATCCTGCGGTGCCCGAGATCGAGAAGATGGCGTGTTGCCAGATAGCCACCCAAGCGGTCGTCGCCGATGGCCGAGAGGTTTCGGCCATCGGTCCGCAGGGCCAGGACGAAGGGGATGTCCCGTTCCACCAGAGTATCTGCAAAATCGTCGCCTTCTCGCGCCGTAGAGAGAATCAGTCCGTCCACGCCCCGCTTCAAGAGCGATTCAGCGGCGAGACGGTCAGCCTTTGGCTGATCGTCTGTCGTCGCTACGATGGCAAAGAGGCCGTTGCGGCTGCATGCCTTGGCGAGCGCTTCGTAGAGCATGGCCATGACGGTATCGGTCAGTCGCGGCACGATGACACCGATCGTCTGTGTGCTCCCCCGCCGCAGACTTGCCGCAGACACGTCGCGTACATAGCCCATGTCTTCAGCAATTTTTCTCACCCGGCGCGCTGTGGCGCTGTCCGAGCGCGGCAGGCGCTCGTCGAGAATGCGCGATACCGTGGATTTCGATACCCCCGCCGCCAATGCCACGTCGATTATCGTCACTCGCGTCTGGCGAGCCGCCTCGTCCGGTTTCGCTTCAGTATTGCTCATTCTCGCGCCGATTCTTCGTTGAGCCCCCACCATGCACGAAAAGAGGGATTGACACCACCAGAATTGAAAACGATAGTGGGAACGTTCCCGCTAACGATCCCTAAGCTGTTTTGAACAAAGGCAGCCAGCACGACAGGAGGAGATATTCGATGCAAGTGATGGATTTGAGAGGTCTGAGCCCCGCTCCGGTAACCGTTTTCACCTGTGACGGTGAGGTCGACTACGCAGCCAATGCACGTCTGGCCAAATGGCTGGTCAGCATGGACGGTGTGAAAAGCCTCGTTATTCTGGGGCATGCCGGCGAGGGCACGTTCCTGACGGAAGAAGAACGTCTGAACCTTATCAGGACCTATGTCGAAGCCGTGGATGGCGCGGTCCCGATCATTGCCGGCATTACCGGCGAAGGTACGAAGGTGGCAGCAGAAGAGGCCAAGAAGTGCAAGGCTGCCGGCGCAACTGGAGCCTTGGTCTATCCCAATCACGGCTGGTTGCGCTTCGGCTTTCAAAAAGGCGCACCGCAGGATCGGTACAAGGCGATCTGGCAGGAATCCGGGCTTCAGTGCATCCTTTTCCAATATCCAGACGCGACCAAGGCAAGCTACGATCTGGATACGCAGCTGGAAATTGCCACCCAGGACGGCGTCGTCGCCACCAAGAACGGCGTGCGCAACATGAAGCGCTGGTA
Organism: Neorhizobium petrolearium; assembly: GCF_029854435.1. NCBI lineage: Bacteria > Pseudomonadati > Pseudomonadota > Alphaproteobacteria > Hyphomicrobiales > Rhizobiaceae > Neorhizobium > Neorhizobium petrolearium. The sequence continues at coordinate 309,636 of NZ_CP123001.1, forward strand.
TGTGGAAATTCCTGAGATCAAACGGGCCAACCCCAAGCTCCAGATTCTCAGCTGCCACGACGAATGGCTGCTTCCCACAATGTTCGATGTCGATGGTCTGCTCGTGGGATACGGCAATATTGCACCCGAGCTTCTGATCGAGCTCATCGCGGCCGGCAAGGCACAGGATTATCCGCGTGCTCGGGAGATCTTCGAGCGTCTGCTGCCGATCACGCGTGCTGTCTATCACCGCGGTTCTCACATGGAAGGCACAGTTGCGCTCAAGCTTGGTCTCGTCCATCGCGGCCTCCTCGACCATGCAACGATCCGCGAGCCGCTGAAGAACCTTGGCGAAAAGGCCGAGGCGGAAATCTTCGCCGCCTTCGAAGCCGCTGGGATCAGCCGCGCCAAGGAACTGATCGCAGCCGAATGAGAACTCGGCCCCGCCTTCCTTTTGAGGCGGGGCCTGTTCCCCCGCAATTGATACAGGATCGACGCCGAGTGTGACGGCCCTGTATCAAGATGGAAGTCATGCCGCCGCACTGTTCGGGAGGACGAAGCGTGCACGCGGCTCGAGGAGGAGGACACGCCTGTGCGTGAGCAAAATGATTCCATACTGCCGGCCATGCGCGCCGCAACTACCGAGAATTCGAAACTGCCGGCCTTGAGCTGGAGCAAGCGGCTGGCCCTGATAGGCCCGGCTTTCGTCGCTGGCGCCTGGCAATTTGGTCCCGGCAATCTGACCTCTGCCGTGGAAGCGGGCAGCGCCTATGGCTATGCCCTGATCTGGGTCATCGTCCTGTCGACAGTCCTGATGATTGCCTTCACTGACATGAGCGTACGTATTGGCATCATCGCCCGCGGTTCGATGATCCAGACCATCAAGGAGACGCTCGGTAAGCCGGTCGGCGTGCTTGCCGGCATCAGCGTCTTTTTCATCACTCTGTGTTTTTCCGTGGGAAATGCAGCGGGTTCGGGTCTCGCGCTCTCCATGCTCTTCGGCGGATCGCCGATCCTGTGGACACTCGTTTGCAGCGTCGCCGTCGGGTTCATCTTGATGATGCGCAATGTCTACAGCGTAGTGGAGCGCATCTTACTTGCGCTCGTTGCCATGATGGCGCTGGGCTTTGTCTTTAGCGCCGTTCTCGCACGACCAGACTGGGTCGCCAGCGCCGCTGGTTTCGTTCCAACCTTTCCCCCCAGCGCCCAGCTTCTGATCATTGCGCTGGTTGGAACAAACTTTTCCATCAATGCGGCTTTCTTCACCAGCTACGCGACGCGTGCCAAGGGAACGCGCTTCGATCAATACCGGGACTCGACAATCACCGACACACTCCCGGGCATTATCGCGCCAGGCATCATGACCTGCCTCGTCATCATGGTGGCTGCCGCTGTGCTCGGCCATACGGGGGAGCGCGTGCAGACCCTTGTGCAGCTTGCCAATGTGTTTCAGCCGCTGGCGGGGTCCCTAGGTAGCACGCTCTTCGTCCTCGGCTTCTTCGCAGCTGCCTTTTCGTCCATGCTCGCCAATGCAACCGCGGGCGGGACGTTGCTCTCGGACGGCGTTAGTTGGGGTGGTTCGTTCGATGCCCTGCGAACGAAGATCCTGGTCGGTTGCGTACTTGCCTTCGGCGCCTTCGTGGTAGCGCTTGCGCCTGGGTCGCGGGTTCAGCTGATTATCTTCGCCCAGGCCATGACGGTTCTGGTGGCACCGTTCCTTGCCGGCCTGATGCTGATCATTTCCAATCGTCGGGAGATGGGTGCACTGCGCAACAAGCTGTTTCAGAACGTGCTCGGCGTCTGCGGCTTTCTGTCGATCCTGGCTGCAAGCGGCCTCCTAGTCTACAAGCTGTCGGGCATGCTCGGCAGCTGAAGACGCCAAGGGGCACTGAATTCATCAAACGCACGGAGTTCGTTGAGCTCCGTGCCTGTTAAACATCTATCGTTACGCAGTCTCTTGCGTACGCGCCGCATTATAGGTGTTGGATGTCGCCCGCTTTATCTTGTACCGCTGATTTTCTGATCGATCAGTGACCTCGCCGATTGCGACGAAGTTTCACATTACTCCAAGGCTCTCGAAGAGCAGAGTAGCAGGGTCGGCGGTTCATTCAAGAGCTTAAGAACGGCCAGCGTTCACCGGCGTCAAACATCTGCACGTCGGTCATTCTCTTGCAAATTCGCGAGCAGCCTGAATGAATGCGGTGAACGCTGCGGGCGGATTCTTCCTACCAGGGTAATACAACGCCAGCGAGGCCAACGAGGGCGTCCAGTCCTCAAGAACGCGCACCAGTCGCCCGGCCGCAATATCCTCACGAACATCCGCTTCCATGATGTAACCAAGCCCAACCCCATTCTGGGCCGCTATCCTAACAAGGCTTGGCTCGTCTAGAGTGATCGCGCCTTGCACGTCGATCTGGAGCGCATTTCCATCCTTCTCGAAGCGCCAACGGAAAAGTGCGTTACTGGGGAGCCGGGCACGAATGCAGCGAAACCGATACAAGTCGGCCGGAACGATTGGCTTGCCGTGAGTTCGCAGGAAATCCGGCGATGCAACGACGGCATTACTTCTGTGGAGGCCAAGCGACAGGGCGATCATGTCGCTTGGCACTAGATCGGCGGGCCTCAGGCCCATGTCAAAGCCGGCCGAAACAATGTCTACGAGCCGGCCCTCGGTGACCAGATCGATATGCACGTGGGGATAGCGCTGCAGAAATGAGAGGATGAGCGGCGCCATCACCTCTCGGGCTGCCGACGCAAATGCGTTGATGCGCAATGTGCCGGTCGGGATCTCCTGAAGCGATTGAACCGCGAGCATGGCATCGTGGATGTCGGTCATAGCCGGCCCGATCCGCTCGACAAATGTTGTGCCAGCATCGGTAAGCGAGACGCTTCGAGTCGTCCGATTGAACAGCCGAATGCCCAAATTTTTTTCAAGTTTTGCGATGGCATTGCTGAGGGCTGTCGTGGACATGCCGAGCTCGAGCGCTGCAGCCCGAAACGAACTGTGCCGGGCGATGCTGAGAACAGCATCCAGATCGGTAAGAACAGACCTCGTCATTGTCCCTCTTTTCGCAACGTCTCATCCTATTTAGTCCCGCTTATCGTGTCAATCGCACTGAACTAAGTTAGGGCCTATCGACCCCGTTGGGCCGAGGCCTGCAGTCGGCAAAGGCTGGAAACGTGATTGGAGTACAAAGATGCCCGTCAAATTGCCCAAGGCCATTGAAGCCTATTTCGACGCGGACAGAAGTGGAGACCCGGAACTCGTCGCAAATGCCTTTACCGAAAATGGCATCGTGAAAGATAAGGGTGAGATCCATAGAGGGCGCGACGCCATTTGCACGTGGATGGCGGGCGAAAGCCAGCAATACGACTACACGGTGGAACCCTTCCTCATCGCCTTTGAAGACGGAAAGACCGTGGTGACGGCCCACACCGTCGGTTCCTTTCCTGGCAGTCCGATTGATCTGCGGTTCCTATTCGTCCTGGCAGACGACAAGGTCGCCGAACTGGAGATAACCGTATGACCCCGTTCCTCACACTGCAGGGGCGTCGAGCCCTGATCACCGGTGGCACTTCGGGCGCCGGCGCTGCAACTGTGGCGCTCTTCCATCAGCTCGGCGCTCATGTGTTGACCGCTGCCCGCAAACGGCCGGCGGATTTATCCGGTGCGGCATTCGTCGAAGCCGACTTGACCACCAGGGCAGGGGTGCAGGCTGTCGTCGATGCGGTGCATCGGGAACTTGGTGGGCTCGATATCCTTGTAAATGTGCTGGGCGGATCTTCCGCTCCTTCAGGCGGTTTTGCCGCGCTCACCGACGAGGAGTGGGACAAGGAGTTCGACCTCAATTTCTTTCCGGCGGTCAGGCTCGATCGTGCTCTTATTCCTGGGATGATCGCTCAGGGAAGTGGTGTCGTCATCCACGTCACCTCGATCCAGAGGATCCTTCCGCTGCACCAAGCGACAACCGGCTACGCAGCGGCGAAGGGTGCGCTCAACACCTACAGCAAAAGCATCTCCAAGGAGGTCTCTCCGAAGGGTGTACGGGTGGTGCGGGTCTCCCCCGGTTGGATCGCCGATCCGGGCTCCAACGGTCTTGCTCTCCGTATCGCGGAGGAAGCCGGTATCAGTTACGACCAGGCGGTGCAGACGATCATGGACTCGCTTGGCGGCATACCGCTGGGGCGGCCGGCCAAGCCGGGAGAAGTCGCCGACCTGATCGCGTTCCTCGCGTCGAATCGAGCGTCGTCGATCACGGGTACAGAGCATGTGATCGACGGTGGGACTGTACCGACCGCCTGAGCATCGAGGCGATTTACCCCCATTGAAGGTCAGGCGGGTGCGTCCCATCCGCCGATCTGGGAGTAGATCGCGTTACGGAGATGGCGCACATCGCGGTTGAGAGCAGCGAGTTCCTTTGGCGTCTGGGTCGAGGCTGCGAGCAAAGTGTCGCTCAGGCAGCCTGCCTTGTGCTGCAAGGCACGGCCTTCGTCGGTCAAGGCGATGATGACCTGCCGCTCGTTGCTCAGGTTTCGTGTCCTGCGCAGCAAGCCGGCGGTCTCTAGTCGCTTCAGCAGCGGTGTCAGGGTGCTGGATTCCAGAGCAAGGGCCTGGGCGATGGCGCCGACCGTCTGTCCGTCCTCGCTCCATAACACGTTGAGGACGAGATATTGCGGGTATGTCAGGCCCAGCTCATCGAGAAGGGGCTTGTAGGCCCGCTGGATTGCAATGCCCGCGGTGTAGATCGCGTAGCAAAGCTGGTCGTGCAAGGGCGGTGGATCATTGTGGCGTTCGGTCATTCTGAGCTCCTGTTCTTGTGAAAGGTAACGGCCCAAACGACGAAAAACAATATCGCGATAATAATTATGTTGACGCGCATATCAACATCTGGCAGCCTAATCATATCGCGATAATAGTTATTGCAACTTAAAAAGGAGAAAGCCATGACACGCAAGACCACGACTACCGTCGCTGCAATCGCAGCCGCAGCCACACTGACTGCCGCTCTGCCGGCAAAATCCGCCGACACCATTCCTCAGGATCAGTCCATCAGAAACGTTGTCCTCGTTCATGGAGCTTTCGCGGACGGCTCCGGCTGGAAGGGTGTGTACGACAATCTGACCAAGCGCGGTTATCGCGTTACCATCGTCCAGAACCCGCTGACGTCTCTCGCCGATGACGTTGCCGCGACCACACGTGCACTTGAGCGGCAGGACGGTCCGGTCATTCTCGTCGGGCATTCCTGGGGCGGCACTGTCATCACCGAATCCGGTATCAATCAGAAGGTCGCTGGCCTCGTCTATGTCTCCGCGCTTTCTCCGGATGCCGGCGAAACGACGGCCCAGCAATATGAGGGGTTTGCTCCCGCGTCTGAATTCGTCATTGAAACCACCAAGGACGGCTTTGGTTATGTCAGCCCTGAAAAATTCAAGGCCGGGTTCGCGCATGACGTCAGCGATGCGGATGTCGCATTCATGAGGGATGCACAGGTCCCGATCAATATGTCAGCCTTCGGCACGAAGCTCGAGCATGCCGCTTGGCGGACCAAGCCTAGCTGGGCCGTCATTGCCACCGAAGACAAGGCATTCGATCAGGCGATGCTGATCCATATGGCCGAGCGCATCAAGGCAACGATTACCAAAGTATCGGCAAGTCACGCCCTGTTCATGACCCAGCCGGAGGTCGTGGCGGACACCATCGATCAGGCCGCCAAGGCCGTCTCGGCGAAGAAGTAATGACAGGCACAGCGTCATCGGGACGGCAAGTCTGTCCCGGTGACGACACGCAGTACCTGCCGGGGCAGAACAGGCGGATCGGGGCGACCTTTCGAGGGGCGGTGATTTCGGGCTGAGCCTCTACGGCTGCCCTCGTAGTCCCACAATTCAAAAATTTGAGCGCAATCCTTCACGGAGGTAATCACGTGACGCTGAATACTCATGACCAAAACCCAAGTGAACGTAAGGCAAATCCTCAGCGCGAGGTTGATGATGTCTTCGACTTCATCGTCTGCGGCGCAGGATCCAGCGGGTCCGTTGTTGCGGCACGTCTGGCGGAGGATGGAAACGCACGCGTTCTTCTTCTCGAGGCTGGCGAGGATGATGCGGATGAAGCCGTCAGCAACCCTGCGCTATGGCCGCTCAATCTCGGCTCAAGTCGGGATTGGGGTTTTGTTGGTCAGCCGGCACCTGGCCTGGATGGGCGACGTCTGCCACTCAGCATGGGCAAGGGCGTTGGCGGCGGTTCGAGTATCAACGTCATGGTATGGGCGAGGGGGCATAAAGAGGACTGGAACCACTTTGCATCCGAGGCCGGCGACGACGCCTGGGGCTATGAGTCGATCCTGGGCTACTATCGCCGCATCGAAAACTGGCAGGGCATCCCGGATCCATTTCGTCGCGGTGTAGGAGGACCGGCCTATGTCGCGCAGCCACGGTCACCTCAGCCTGTTGCTGAAGCTTTGTTGAGTGCCGCGTCTGCTATCGGCATTCCTGTCTACGATACCCCGAACGGTGAGATGATGGAGTCCGCGGGCGGCGCCTCGATCGCTGAACTTCGGATCCGCGATGGCAAACGGGAGACCGTGTTCGCGTCTTACGTGCGTCCGCTCATGTTACAACCAAACCTCACCGTGTTGACTGGGGCGTTGGTTACGCGCCTCATATTCGAAGGCCAGCGCGTGATCGGGGTTGAAGTTATCCTTGATGGCAAGGTGCACCAGTTCATGGCCGAGTACGAGACCATTCTTTCGCTCGGGGCGATCCACACGCCGAAGGTCCTGATGCAATCGGGTATTGGCCCGGAAGAGGATTTGCAATCACACGGTATCGCTGTCGTGCAGCACCTGCCTGGTGTCGGTCGCAATCATCAGGATCATCTCGCATTCGGCTGCACCTGGGCCTACCGAAAACCGGAAGCCATTGGTGGTAGTGGCTGCGAAGCGAAACTCTACTGGAAGAGCGACTCGCGTCTCGCCCAGCCGGATATTCTTCAGTGTCAGCTGGAGTTTGCAGTACCTTCGCCGATCGAAACAGGTCTGGAAACACCGGAACATGGTTGGACGATGTTCAACGGACTTGCCCAGCCGAAGAGCCGGGGCCGGTTGCGGCTCTCTGGACCCGAAGTAGGCGACCAGATTCTCATAGAACCAAATTCACTTAGTGAGCCGGAAGATATGGCTGCTGCCCTGGCCGCCGTGGAATTGTGTCGCGAACTTGGGAACAGCGACGGTTTCACGCCTTTGGTGACAGGCGAAACCGCTCCTGGGGCACGCGACAGATCAGGAATGATCGACTTTATCCGGCGCTCGGCCGTCACATACTGGCATCAGTCCTGCACAGCCAAGATGGGGCGCGACAGCATGTCTGTCGTCGATAACGAGCTGAAAGTCTACGGGATCGACGGCCTCCGTATTGCGGACTCCTCGATCATGCCGCGGATCACAACCGGCAACACGATGGCCCCTTGTGTCGTCATCGGAGAGCGGGCGGCCGATATGATCAGGAAAAAGCACGGTTCCGCTGCGGTCCGAGCAAACCAGACCCAGGCTGGCTGAAGCAATCTATTACGACTCGGCGCTCGGATCGAACCGGTCGCCGAGTCGTAAACTGCTGGGTCAACGGTTCGTAATGGTTCAAGAGCACATTGGTCTTGCCCCTAGTTGGCATTTCTCACCGAGGAGCAGCGACGCTGTCTGCGCTTTCGATTTTATAAAATGGGAAGTAAACATACGCACACTGCCTCCGGAAAGAGGATCTTCATAGACGTCTGCGTGACGGCAAAAAGGCCGAGAAGTTCCAATGATTTTGAGTAGTGCGAAGGAAATATTCGACATCAAGCAAGGCGTGATGATCAGCAAGCGAAACCTCTTTGATGTAATCCAGTTCTCGAAAGTCGCTGAATCCCCCTACTACGATGGAACGGACTTCGTTATCGGCAACACGCCACAACAGGGGATAAACTGGATCAGGTCGGGAGAGAAAACCCGTGCGGTTATCATCAAAACCCGTCCTGGCTCATATGAGCACGATGGCTGGCTCGACGAGACAATGACTACTTACAACTACTCGTTCAAGGCGAGGAAGGATGTCATCTCCTACGATGAGATAGCAAACAGGGTCCTGCTGGAGCAGCCCCAGGCAGGATATCCGATCCTGCTTTTCACGGATCGTGGAAGAAACTGGTACTTCGAAGGACTGTTTGCCGTAGCCTCCATTGAAAAGAAATTCGTCACGCTGGAGCGGTGGGCCAATATCGGAGATGTGCAGGATGTCGATGATTGGTCACTGCCGGAGGGGCGTCAAACGTATGTCACACACATCCGTACCGAAAGAAGCACACTGGCTGTGAGCCTGGTTAAGAGCAAAAACGCATGCCGATGCGAAATATGCGATGACGATTTCAACTTGCGCTACGGAGCTCCCTATATTGAAGCCCACCACATTATCCCGATCGCCAGCAAAACGGCAGAATACAGGGTTACAGCCGCAGATTTCGCCCTCCTGTGCCCGAACTGCCATAAGGCGGTTCACATCTACATGGCGAAGGGTAGCGAGAACTATATGCATATTAGAGATATGCTAAAGGAAAGACTGTCTTCGCTACGCCAGGTTGACGTTGAGAAACCCCACGCGAGTAGGGCACGCTAGAGGACCGATAATCTTCGAGCTCATCGCTATTAACTCGGCAACTTCCCCAAGCCGGAACCGGCGAGCAGATGAGCAATGTCATTCAGCGACGATGGAGAACCATCCTCTTCGCCGGAAGCGGTCAGCCAGTCACCACCACTCTTCCAGTCTCTTTCCAAGCCGACAAGCTGCTGTACCGCCTGGACAGCCGGCAACCCGCCTTTTCCATCATCTGACAAGACCGGATCCAGCTCGCCTTCCCATGATGATCCTGTGTCTTTCGGGATCCCAAACTCATCACCAAGGGCCGAGCGCTCATCTTCGCTGAGGTCCAGAGCGGCAAACGCGGCACCTGGCTCAACTTCGATCCCGAACAACCATGCAATTCGGGCTGCCGCCAAGCCGGAACCGGGAGCCATCAAAACGAGGGTCGAACCGTCGTGCCTCTTACCGATAAGGAGGAAGTCGCCTTCGCGCGCCTTAGCGGTCACCAAATTGTCGTAGTAGTACAGCCTGTACTCGGATCGCGTGGGATGCCGAGCACGGGCGTCATACCACGTGAGCATCCCGGTTTCAGCCAGGACACCGCCGTCGTCAGACATCCTGATGAAGTCTGTTGGCAACTTTTGCGGATGCTCCTTCCCGAACAGTCCGATAAGGGGCTTTGATCCGTTAAACTCGTGCTGGTTAGAGCGAGTGATGTCCGTCTCGACCGCACTCAATCGCTTGAACACAGCACCACTGAAGGCTGCTGAGAGAACACCGCCCGTCATGGGTGACTACGCGATATTTCAGGGATATCTGCAGGAGGAGGCGGCAACGACGATGATTTCAGGCTCTCCCAGCATTCGTCCTTTTTAGCCCATTCCGATACCTGCCGGGCACCCGCATCGTCCCTCAGGATATCGTTTACCCGTGCGGCCAGCTTGCCGATGTACCCGGAAAGCTGCGATGACAGGCCCTGCTTTTGCCAGATGGCATCCAGCGACAACTTGCTGCCGGCAATCTCAGACAATGACGCGACAGTGTAGGCGGTGATATTTGCCTGGTACGCCTGGAATCCCCCGGCCCGCACGATCTTTTGAGCCGTTCGAAAAAGGATAGCCTGCGCAATCGCGTGCTTGTATCTCAAGACGTCTGGAACAACCGAGGTGACCGTGTCGTCATCCGACATGAAGCGGTCGAAGTTCTTCTGGTTGCCGAGGGACACGATTTGAGGTTTTCGGCCCCATGCCTGAACGTACTTCGCCAGATCGGTCTTTGTGATCTTTCGACCGGGCGGGATAGCTTCCTTGATCTGTCGCAGTCTGGCTGGCGTTGTCCCCTCACGGGCAAGCATTACGTTGTAGCTTCCCGCCGCACGCTCGTAGAACCACCTGCTGGTACCATCCGGGCAATAGGTTGAGAGCGCGAGCTTCTCCAGCTCGACGTGAAACGGCTTGTTTGCCGATAGGTCCGATACTTTCACCGCATTCTGGCTATTTGCGTATCGCGAAATATCGCTGATCAGCAGTTCCTCGGCGTCGGGGTTATGGGAATGCAGGACAATAACCTTTGCGGGCACACGTACGCGCGTGAGATCGATGTCGGGATGCTTGCGCTTTGTGAAATAAATCGACGCAGTCGTCTGGCCGCCGTTCACAATCTGCATGCCCTTGAGCCATGCAAGCCCCATAGACCCATCGGCTGCGCGTGCAAGGCTCGCTTCATCGGCAATTAGCACAATACCGTTATTGTAGGCCATGAAACGCTCGGGTGCATCACGTAGCGTATCGCGGATGCCTTTGTTGACCTTGCCGGTCTGACTGAGGAACGATCGTACGTTGGCTTCGAGCAGCCTTGCTCCGTATCGCTCATACAGCAGCCGCAACGTCGCCCCTGGAATTGCAGTGAGCGCGTAGTCGTATTCCTCGTTTTCGCCCGGGACATAGACACAGGGCAGAGGCGAGCCACAGACTTCCTCGAAACTGACCACAAGCTCATCGCGAGGTTTGCCTTCGGACCAGTGACGGTGGAGACGTTCGATGTCCATGACCTCGAGCCGGACTGATTTCCCTGCGACATCCCGCGGCTTGAAGACGCGCGTTTTTGCCTGTCGGTCCGTCAGAATGTAGACCCTGATCTGCTCGAGATCCTCATAGCAATCCTTGATCGTAAGGCTGAACTCATAGGCGTCATCGGAGGGATCGATTGCTGCCACGAGTTTTCCGTCGGCAGATTTTCCAAGAAACTTGAGGCATTGTTCCGCGGCTCGTACGACGTCCGCATCGGCAATCGGCTGTACGGTATCGACGCCATCATAAAGCGTGACGAACAGGTCTACCTGGTCAGCATCGTCGGATACCGCATACCCATTGAGCTTCAGCTTCGAACCCGAAACGGTACGCTCTATATGCAGGACTCGAGGATCAAACGTCATCCCGCATTCTGCCATGTGCTGCATAACGACGTCCGTAAATGCCGCTTCGTCCTTGAGATAGGTTCCGGCGACCATCCGGTCCGATACCATGGACCGCACCTCTGACTGGGTCTGGACGAGAAATTCCTCAAGTGTCATTCGCTGAAAACTCCGTATTGCTGCATTGCGTCTCCAAGCGTCAGAGGGACGCAAGCCACCAGATCAAGATCAATTTCATACTCGGCGGCGCGGATCTCCGGGCTTGTCCTGCTGCGAACAAGTGCGGGGAATGTTTCGTTCACCTCAAAGACCCTGATGTCTAGAGGGACAAACCGCCGTTTGTAGAGTTCCGACGCCTCGTCGACGAAACCGGACAGCATAAGCGTCCGGTTAAGTGTGGAGAGTAGCCCTCGGTCGGCGGCGAGTTGCCTCACCACGACAACAAGTTCGGGAAGGGTTTGGCCTTCATCTTGCAAACTGAAACGGATGGCGGCCAGCAGAACAGCCCGTTCTCTCATTCCGTCCAGCTGTTCCAGTGAGCTGATATGTGCAGAAAAGCTGTTTGCTGACAGTGTTGCCTTAACCTCAACGCCGATCACAGCAGTCTGGAAATCCTGGAGGCTTCGTGAGGGACCGTTCCATGCATGCACCACATCTGCAACAGCCGCTCCACCGGCGATCGCTTCCCGCATGAAGGTGAGCTCGCCAAACAAACCGAGCTCCTCTTCAGGGCGCAAGAGGTCGGTGCGTGGTTTTCGCATGAATTCCTGCCATGCCCGGATTCTGGCCAGCATAAGAGTCAAAAGCCAGGAATCGGACTGTGTTGTCGCCCGGGAAAGTGCAGAAACGATATCAGCTGCCATCTGAACAAACAGATCACGGCCGGCGCCGGACCGACGCGTCAGGCATAACCAGGTGCTGAAACCTGCCGAAAAGCTCTCTTTTGAGATCTCGACCCGGAAGCCGGTCCCTTCAGGAAGATCAGCCTTCCGGAGTTCTGAACCAACGTTAAAGCCGACCAGCAGGGTTTCCCCTCCCTCTGGAAAAACAATGCCACCCCTGAAGCGTGGACTGGAGTGACCGAGCGCCACGGTCAGCCAGCCCTTGTCGGCGGTCTGGCCAGCCAGTGCACGCCATGCAGTTTCCAGTTCGTCGGTATCAGTCAGCACCGCCGTACTCCTGTGTCCATGCAACGTTGTTGACCTTGTACTCGACCTTCGTACCGGAATGACTTGATGGAAAGCTGATACCGAACGCGACGACCGGCGGAAGGAGCGGGTCAATGTGGCCCCCGGCTTCTGCCGGATCGAGGACATAGAGGAGCAACAATCCGCGCTCGGGATGACCAGCCTGGCCAGGCATACCTTCGCCCCGAAGTTTCCGGATAGATGGTCCTGATGGTTCGTCGGGCCCTTCGGTTGATTTTGATCGAGCCGGATCGGGCTTCCAGCCCTTCCTTGTCATATCCAGCGCCGCGAGCCATTCTTCGTCCGTCAGATCGATCGCCTCGTCCCGTGGTGAGAGCAGTCGACCGATCGAATATTTCCCGGTAGCGCCTTCGGCTGCACGTGTCAGCATCTGGATTTCAAGGTCATCCGTCAGCGGGAAGGATTTTCCGCGTCCACTGCCGATTACAGCGACGGTCCAGCTGGTGAGTTCTCTTTCGAGGTTCATCCGGGTGATGAACTCGGCAAGCAAAACACTGTTCACCTTGTAGGCATCAGGATGGGTCCTGTATGCGTTCAGGAAATCAATGACCTTTGCTGCGGGAACGTCATTCCAGAGGCGACCTTTCCATCGTTGTGTACTGTCACCACGCTGTCGGACGGGGTCATTCTCGCCAGTCCCGAGCTGGCGCACCAGGCTGGCTGTCGCGTCCAGATTTCGTTGCAAGACGCCATTCTCGGAAAAAAGCGATACGGTTTCAGAAACTTGCCCACTGAACGACAGCATGAGGCTTCGCGCTGCCCGCATTTTGAGCCTCGATGTTACAAGCAGCACCGGGTGGGACTGGACCTTAAGCCCGTAGTCCCGCGGTGTCGAACCTGCTGCTGCCATCAGATCGAACTCCTCCCGCAACTCTTCCGCCGCGTCCGCAATGTGTCCGAACCAGTCAGCAAGTTCATCGGTCGTATACAGTCGGCACAGGTCGATATAGCCCGGCCGATACCCGAACCATCTGCCCATCTGCATAAGAGTGTCATACATCTTGGAGGTGCGCAGAAAGTAACTTGTGCAAAGGCCTTCAAGAGTGAGACCTCGGGACAACTTGTCTCCACCGATCGCGATTACCTTCAGACCTTGACCCTGCTGATCGGCATAATCCAGCGCGTCCTTCGCTGTCCCGTTGATCATTCTGACGTCGACGTCGGCGATGATCCGGGTGACCATCTCCAGTACCTCGGACCATTCGGGGAGGCTGGCGTCGTCCGCGAAAACCGGAAATTCTGACTGTGCTGTGGCGCTTGTCGGCACGAAGTCCGAGAGCCAGAGTTTCTCAAGGCGACCAACAGCCGTTTCGTGGCCGATCCGACGGACAAGACGCTGCTTCAGCTTGGAAACGTAGTTTTCGACCTTTTCGTGGACGTGTTTCTGGACAGAAGTAAATCGCGTCACATGGACAAGCATCGAGGAATGGGCATCGCCCTGACCCCTCAGATCACGGACGGCACAGGCAATGAGGAACGAGTCAATTGCCTGTTCAAGTGTCAACGGCAGGCCACTTTCGCGGTCTGTCAGGGGCACGTAGCCATTCTTGTGTGTGTGCGGCATCCAGCCGCCCTTGCCGTCTTCGCCGGTGTGATCTGCAACGGGCCGGAACAGGGGCAGCCCTGCTGTCCGCCCCGACGTCGACTGCAAGCCGAAGATCTGTGCCGGGCCGACATAACTCGAAGGTGCCGCCAGGTTTACGATGAAGGCCGACGGGAAAAGATCTGGGCCTTCCTCTTTGGTTTGTCCTCTTTCGTGAATAAAAATGTTTGCGAACGGCGTCGCGGTGTATCCGACATACGCCGAGCGCGTGAACGTATGCAGGATCTTGCGGGTAAGACTGTTGATGGCGGTCGGCTGGTGCTCCTCGTCGGGCGCTCCGTCTTCCCCGAATACCTGCTCTCCCGTATCGACCGAAGCGTGATCGGCTTCGTCATCGATCAGGAGGAGTGGCAGCCGTTGCACAATCCTGCGTCCGTTCTCATCCTGTCCATCTGCGACGTGATGCCGAATCCAGCCGAGCAGGCGCTCCAGAACCGTCTTGTTTTTCTTGATGACGAACAACCAGGGGCGCTGTTCGGGCGTGATCCCGAGGGTATTGGCCCGCGCGGTGCTGAAGTCGCCGTTATTGGTCCGGTTGGTAACGTAGTTGGGACGGATGGATGGATCCCGGTCGATAAGGCCAACGCCGATCTCACGGATATCATCGGCGATCGGTCGGGTTTCATAACCGAGAAAACCTTCATCGAGGCGCATCTGGGTCTGGGATCTGAGATTGTTGTGGAGGCCGGCGAGTACGATAATGATCTTGTAGCCTGCGTCGGCCGCCTTGCAGACAAGCCCGGTATAGTTTCCAGTCTTGCCCGACTGGACATGGCCGACCACCAGCCCGCGCCGGTCCCACGGCCCCTCACGTGCAGGGTCCTCGAGCATGCCAAGTATAGTATCCGTCGACCGGTCGAGCCCCTCCACAGCGACAACCGACATTTTTCCCTCGAGATATTCGCGGTAACGCTGCCAGTAACGCCAGTCGCCTTTCCGACCTGCGTTAAGCCACGCTTTGTGACCTTCATCGTTCTGGATTGTCGAATCCGCGCCTACCCAGATGCTGAAACGGCGAACCAGTTCATTGATGACAGCGTCGCGATCCAGTCCATCCTTCCAGGCAGGTTTGAACATCAGAACCTGATCGATCTTTGTACTGATCAATCCAGGACTAATCGCGCTACGCTCTTCTTCCATCAGGAGTTCCTGGGCAAACTTGACAACTTTTTCGTTGCTCAAAAAACTATTCCTTTGGTTCAAATGTGAGTGTTTCGACAAATGAGGACCATGCATCGAACGGTTCTGTCACTGCCATCTGCCGGCGGGCCTGTTCTTGCGACAGGCCCTTTCGGTTGACGAGACTGTTGAATACTGTCTGCATGATGGATTTCAGCTCGTCCGGCGGGGTCCCCTCGAAGCCGGTCTTGGGCGTGTCCTTCGCCTCAGCCGTATCCAGCCAGATTTGCTGGACCGGGACTGTTTCTTCTATGATCCGGAGCATCGCCAGAACGTCGGCGCGCAGTTGACCCGCCTGCTCGAGCACTGCGGCTACCGCTGTATGGTGTTCATCTATTCTGTATCGGATACCGCCGGACAGACGATCGGCACGCCACGCCGGTGCGACCGGTCCGGTTTTTGCGCTTCGATCCGGTTTGCCGCGGAACGCAAACACTTTTCGTGCCCGCTGACGGACATCTTCGGCAAACAGGGACAGGCGGGGACGGGCCTCCAATGGAGGCCGCGCTGTCGATTTTCGTATGTCGATCTTCCAGTCCTCATCGGCGCTGTTGGGTATATCCAGCCTGATCCTTGCAAGACGGAAAGGCTCTTCCTTCGTCCATGAACGGCCGCGACCAAGTCCGAGCCAGTGCCCCGCTACGAGAAGGCGTTCGTTCCGATAGACGTAAAAGCCCTGCTGCGATGTCCAGCCATCGGGTCCGGCCGCCTCGGCCCAGGTTTTCTCCGGAAGACGATCCTTGTGCGGAAGAACAAACCCTTCGACCGCTATTTCGTAACCATTGACAGCGAACCGGTCGCGGCCGGAGCGCCACGTGTCCGATCGGCTTTCGAGAAAAGGGTCCCATGCCTGCACTGGCTTGCCGTTGATACGGATCGTCAGCTTCCGTGAGGCAATGTACCGATGAAAAACCATTGCCAGATGTTTCTCGATCACATCGATCACCTCGAGAAAATCCTGCGACCGTGCACCGCGCGGGACAATCCGGTCCATTTTCTCCCAAAGCACGAGCGTCCCATGGTCGAGAGGCTCCAGATTTTTCAAAAGCTCCTCTGACCCGGGCGCTGGTCCCTCAAGCAGTGACCAGGAGCCGCTCCTGTCGTCGCGCAGGACATCGAGGTCCCATCTAAGGACGCTGGTAACATTGCCTTTCCGTGATGCTACGGTAAGGCGTCGTGCCTGCGAAAAAGAGGCAGTTTTCAGACCGAGGCCGAACCGCCCGAGATCGCTCTTGCCGCGTTCTTCGAGGGGACCCTTTTCACCGAGCCGCATAGCCCGATCAAGAAGCACGTCATCCATTCCATCGCCGTTGTCGAGAATGGAAATGGCACTCGATGTCCCGTTCCAGACGAACGTGAGATCGACCATCGTGGCATTGGCGGCGATGCTGTTATCAATGATGTCAGCAAGCGCTGTGGCTGCGGAGTAGCCCAGCCCGCGCAGTGCCTCGATCATGGCACTGGCGCGCGGTGGCGCATTTCTCGCACCTGTGATCGGTCCACTCAAAGGAACGCCTCCAGTTTCCTTGACCTGTTCGGGTGCCGGAGAATTCGCAAGCCCTTCGTTTCGATCTGCCGGATGCGTTCTCTTGTCACGTCGAATTTCTCTCCGACCTCTTCGAGCGTGTGCTCCTCAACGCCCCCCATACCGAAACGGAGACGAAGTACGCGCTCCGTTCTCGCCGGCAGCATCAAAAGCATTTCGCTCGTAAGGGAGCGCAGGTTTGACAGGTCGTGTCGGTGGTCGGGCAGCGGAACTCTGTCATCGACCAGTAATCGCGAAACAGCAGGGAAAGGGGAGCCCGGGATAGCGAGAACGTTTTTGATCTTTCCGGGAGAAACTTCCAGTTCGCCCGCAATCTCTTCTACGCTCGCCTCGCGACCGAGCCCGGCCCTCGTTCGCTGCCGGATGCGTTCAGTCTTTCTGACAAACTCACCGATATGAACCGGGACGCGTATCAGGCGAGACTGGTCCTCGATGGCCCGCAACATTGCCTGACGTATCCACCAGACCGCATAGGAACCGAACCTGCTGCCTTTTGTGCTGTCAAACTTTTCAACCGCCCGCATCAGCCCGATGTTGCCCTCCTGAATCAGGTCTTCTATTGGTAATCCTCTTCTGCGGTATCGGTACGCCAGCCAGGGCACGAGCTTCAGGCCTCCCTCCATACCCCGGTCCCGGGCCTTCCTGTAGTTTTCGAGCGCCAGTCTGAGAGGTTCGAGGTCTTGCCTGTCCGAACTCTTTTGCTCGAGTTCATTGAAGAGCTTCACAAAATCCCGGAAGAAGAGCTCCGTTGCTGAGGGTTCGCTGACGCCCGATTCGACTGTCAGATCATCTCCGGTCTCGGAGACATCGCCGCCGTCATCAGCCTCCTCGGAATCGTCCACAACCTCTTCGGTTTGCAGAAGTTCACTCTGCAGAGCCATGGGAGTTATCTTCAGAAACCCGGTGAACGCTTCTACGAGGCGCGCTCGGGCTTCAGCAACCTTACCGAAAATTCTGAGCTCTCGATCGGGGCTGAATGGTCCGAACCCGGCAATCTCCAACCCGTATTTCTCAGCTGTGTCCAGCTGGCTGGTGCACGTATCGCGGAAACTGTCGAAAACCTCTTGGCAGAGATGGAGATCCCGACTTGCCGGTTCCGCGTTGCTGATGCACTGGAACGGATTTCCGGGACGGGCAGGGAATATCCTGACGTTGGCCGCGGCGAGCACCTGCCGCAGTTGACGGATATGCTGCGGATTGGCCCGCGCCCATGCAGTACTTACCGCGTCATCAGTAAGCCATCCCGCAGCGAGACCGCTGGCAATCACGGCGTAAACGGACTGCGGGATCGCGACGGTGGCCTTTTCCGTCGTACTTGCGGGGAGAGAAATATCAGCGGTTTCCCAGTCGTCGCGTTCCCGGGTCACACGGTGTGACGCGATAGCAACCTGTAGTGCAATCACATCTTGATCAGCGACACGATTGTCAGCAGGAGCATGAAACTCCGTTTCGGCCTCCCAGCCCGCAATACTCTCCTCGCCCGGATCTGCGGCTGCAGCGGCCTCAATGACCGGAGGCGGTGATACGACCATGCTGGGCTGGAGGATGGCGGCGATAAAATGATGACCGCACCTTATGGCCAGGTCGACGGCAGTGCGTCCATCAGGGTCCCTGAGGGACACATCTGCACCCTCGAGGACGAGCAATTCGCAGATACCCGGTCGACCATTGGTCGCGGCAATCATTAGCGGCGTTCTGCCGTTAACGTCCCTTCCGTTGACAGGTGCGTGTCGACGAAGATGAAGCAGGACCGATGCTTCCTCGCCTTTTATCAATGCCAGACGGAACAGCGGTGAAATACTGGCGGCGGGGGAGGACAGCTCGCGGACATGACCATTCACCGGAAGCGTCCATCACTTCTTGTCGCGACTGATTTATGCACCCGACTCCCCCGTATATATGCCCCGACACATCTCTACATTGCAGAAGTAAAAAAACAACGCCCGTGAAGGAACCTGGCGTGCTTCACCCCAAACCTTTCTGCACGCTGGATTTCCTACCCGGACCGACGTCCTTTCGGGATATCTGGAACCGAGTGGTAGCATGCTGCACCAGAAGGCACTTTGGTTTAGCCTGCAAACCTGTTTTCCAACTTGTGTTGCTCTCAAAGAAGGAGACTGGTAGGCGAGGGGCATGCAAACCTTTGGCAGGAGTTCTGGCATGGAAACCGAATTGCCCGATGGGCAATATCCGTTCATCGACCGTCGTTACCCGCTCGCCGAGCTCACGATGATCGAGATGCCACGGGCACTCGAAGAACTGTTGCGTGCCCAAGCGGCAGCACGAGGGCAGCACGAGGGTGCTAATCGATCGCGGACAGATCGTCGAGTTGCGATGCCAGTCCGCGGAATATCCTGACGCAACCTTTACGGTTTACTGGCCGCATGAGGAGGATCGCCTTCACATGCTGGCTCCGAGGGAGTTCTCGAAGGGCCGGGCATGATCGTAAGTTCGCATCTGATTTAACTGTGTACCTTGCGCCGCAAAGACCAAAAGCGGCGGAACATTTTGCGAACATGGCTTGCTGTCTGGGAAGAATTTTGCCAGTTTGGCAAAAAATGACCCAGATAGACGGCAGGTGATTCGTGCAGCAAGCGCTACCCGACGAGAACGAATTCAATCATTTGTGTCAGCGCGCCGGTCTCACATCAGCTGAGGCTGCATCCCTGATCTCAGTTTCCGATCGTACCGCCGCCCGCTATGTCAGCGGCGAGGGACGCCCGACTGATCTCGCGCTCAGGGTGCTGAAAGACCTTGCCGATCGTAGATGTGCCGGCAAGGGGCCAATCTCATTCCGGTTCATCGATCTGTTTGCAGGTATTGGTGGGCTCCGGATCGGCTTTCAGGGTATTGGGGGACACTGCGTCTTCACCTCGGAGTGGGACGAGAATGCCCAAAAGACCTATGGGTTGAACTTCCGCGACAATCATCGCCTTGCGGGGGACGTTCGCGAATATGCCGAAAACCCCGACCTGATCCCGGAGCATGACATCCTGCTTGCCGGCTTCCCGTGCCAGCCATTCTCGATCGCAGGTGTTTCGAAGAAGAATGCACTTGGTCGGCCCCACGGTTTTCTATGCGATACTCAGGGCACGCTGTTCTTTGATACCGCCCAGATCATCGCGCATCATCGACCTGCAGCTTTTGTGCTCGAAAACGTCAAGAACCTTGAAAGTCATGACAAGGGCCGGACGTTCGCCACGATTATCAATGTGCTCACGAACGAGCTTGGCTATAACGTTCAGACACGGGTGATCAGCTCCGAGCACTGGGTACCACAACGCCGCGAACGTATTTTCATTGTCGGTTTCCGTGAGCCGACCGACTTCGATCTGAAATCCCTCAAGCTTCCGGGAAATGGACCGAAACTTGGCAGCATTCTTGAGCCGCATGACGAGGTCGATCCGAAATACACCCTGACCCCACGCCTGTGGGAATATCTGCAGGCTTATAAGGAAAAGCATAATTCGAAAGGCAACGGGTTCGGATACAGCCTGTTTGGTCCTGATGATGTGACGCGAACGCTTTCTGCCCGCTACTACAAGGACGGGTCGGAAATTCTCGTCGCACAACCTGGCAAGCGGCCGCGGCGACTGACACCATTGGAGTGCGCTCGTCTAATGGGCTTTGACCGGGGCGATCGCCGCTGGAAAATACCGGTTTCAGATACTCAGGCCTACCGGCAATTTGGCAATGCCGTTGTCGTTCCGGTGGTAGAGTTCCTTGCGGAGGCGATGAAGCCATTTATCGAGTCCGCATTGCTGAGAGGCGCCGGTCGCTCATTAGCAGCGCCTGTGACTGTAACTCGCCCCGATCGGGAGCCAGTTAGCGCGCATGGCTGACATCGTCCCGGCTGAAGTTCGCAGCCGGATGATGTCGGGTATCCGTGGTACCAACACGAAGCCGGAACTTCTGCTGCGCAAAGGGCTCCATGCCATGGGGTTTCGATTCCGGCTGCATGATCGCTCGCTTCCCGGAAAGCCAGATATTGTCCTTCCGCGATACAACGCGGTCATCTTCGCGCATGGCTGCTTCTGGCATGGCCACGATTGCCACCTGTTCAAATGGCCTACAACCCGCCCGGAGTTCTGGCAGGCAAAAATAGCGCGAAATCGGGCCGTCGATGAGCGGACTCATGCAGCTCTGACAGAGGCCGGTTGGCGCCAGGCGGTCGTGTGGGAGTGTGCCCTGAAGGGCAAAACGCGACTGCCTCTCGAGGATGTCATTCAGTCATGTGCTGAGTGGCTGAGATCGGACCAGCCGCGACTGGAAATCAGGGGAGGGTAGAATGCGCCGCGGGCTTTTGTCAGATCTCTTCACCGGAGTCGTCGCAAAGCGTTTGACGCTGGTGGAAACAATCACGCACAAATCCAATCAGCACGAGTTTCAGGGCACGAGACCACTTCGCCGGCTTCTGGGTGACGATGATCGCAGAGGTATCGCTACACGCTTCATCTGGATATCCGGCGAACAGGAGGCCATGGCGGAAGAAGGCTTCATGAGCTGGTCTAATGTCCGCAAAGGAAAGCCGCGCGCACCGGAGTATCACCTCTACTATTCCTCAAACGCCGTCACCGAGCTGATGCAGCCTGGCGACATGCTGTTTCTGGCTTTGCAACAAGATGGCTCGATCCTCGTCGTTGTAACGCCCTCTGCTACAATCCAGAACCAGCTCATCTGGTTATTTGCGCTGGAGGAGCAGCCTGAATTCGCCTTCACATTCCAGGAGATCGATGGCGCACATAACGCCGAACTCGATTTTGCAGCGCGCTATATTCTTGATGAGCTGGGGATCGAGCCGGAGGAGCCTGAAGCCGATCGGCTCGATAGCCTCATCGAACGCTTCGGTCTCGACTTCCCGAAAACACGCGTGTTTTCGGAGCTTGCGCGGACATCGATGCCGGAGGTTTCGGCTGCAGATAATCCGGACCTCGCGCTGATCTCATGGATGGATCGCGAGGAGCAGCTTTTCAAAAGGTTGGAACGGCGTATCGTCGCCGCACGTATTGGCAGCGGCTTTGGTGCGGCTGGCGACGCTGACGTTGAAGGATTTCTGGCGTTTTCGTTGAGCGTACAGAACCGACGAAAGGCGCGGGCGGGACAGGCCCTCGAAAATCATCTTGAGGCAGTTTTTGCCGCCCAGCAGATTCGATACGTTCGGGGCGCGGAGACAGAAAACCGGAACAAGCCCGATTTTCTGTTCCCGGGGCAGAATGAGTATCGTGATCCGCTTTATCCGGACGCACGGCTGACCATGCTCGGTGCCAAGTCGACGCTGAAAGATCGCTGGCGCCAGGTTCTGTCGGAGGCTCTCCGGATCCGGGAAAAACACCTTCTTACCCTTGAGCCCGGGATATCAGAAAACCAGACTGACGAGATGCAGGCCAAGAAGCTACAGCTCGTCGTGCCGAAGCGGTTGCATAATACCTATCGACTGACGCAGCAGGCGTGGCTGATGGATGTTGCCGACTTTATCTCTGTGGTGCGATCTCGTCAGGAGACCTGATCAACTCTTCCAAGAGCTGGGCTTGGGAACGTCTAATCCACATAACAGGCCTCCGGCAGCTGTTCGCTCAAGCCTAAACCTTCTTCCGCCGGGTTGTCCCGGACTAATCGTCGCCGGAACTGCTGGCTTGGTGGCCTCCGCTTTGCGGTGGCGTGGCAGGCCACTGGGTGACTGTGGTCGTGAACGCTATAAGCTCTTGCGGTTTATAATATTTCGATGACCCCCTGATTTTGGGGGTTGCGATTTTGGGGGCGGGGCATTCTAGGATGGGTTGTGTTTTGATTACGTTCTGATTCGCATTCGAGGGGGCTCATGCGAGATAGTCGGGTAAGGTTTGCGGCTTTGGCCGCCACGGTATCGCTTTGCGTTTTGTCGGGTGGGGTGACGGGAGCAGTGCTGCTGGATGGGATGTTCGGCGGTGTTGCGTTTGCCGGCGAACAGGGGCCGGCGGGCGGCGGCTTCGGCAGTGGCGGGAGTGGCTTCGGCAACGGTGGTCTCGGCGGGAGTTCCGTGGAGGCGGGGCAGGGTGGATCTGCCGGCGCTTCGGGCGGTCAGGTCGTGCAGCCGGATGGCTCCGGCGTTTCTTCCGACGATCGGGCGGTGGACCGGGCCCAGGCGATCGGCCAGGGCTCGGGCGCCAACGGCAAGGGCGTCGGCGGTCAGGACGAGGCCGGTCAGGCGAACGGCACGGCGCTCGGCAAGCCGGCCGATGATGACGGCGAAGGCGAAGAGCCGCAGGCTGACAAGGCGGATGCCGAGGCGACGGACGAGAATGCCGCAGAACCGCAGGCGATGACGGCGATGGCGGCGGCGGCAACCAGCCAGGAAGCACCGGCGGTCAACGCGCCGGAAAGGCCATCGGTGCCGGAGATCGGCGGCAACGGCTTCTTCACCCAGAAGATTGCCATCGACGTCCCTGCCTTTCGCGGCCTGGAGCCGAAGATCGCGCTTTCCTACAGTTCTGCCCGCAAGACGAGGCTGGGCGGCCTTTACCAGGGCTGGCTGGGCTATGCCTGGGGGCTCGACGGTTTCGATGTGATCGAGCGGGCAAGTCCGGGTTATGGCTATCCCTATTTCGATGCCAATGACGTCTATCTGCTGAACGGCGAGGAACTGGTGGCCTGCGCCGAGGGCATGGTGGCGGCCTCGTGTACGGCCGGCGGCACGCATGTGACGGAGAACGAGAACTTCAAGCGGGTGAGCTTCGACGCGGCGGCCAACACCTGGACGGTGACCGACCGGGACGGGACGGTGTCGCTGTTCAAGTCGGTGATGGCGATTGCCGGCACCAGCCCGGCCTCGGGCACGACGGACTACAAGCTGCAGCACGACGGGCGCTATCTGCTGACCCAGGTGAAGGACACCAACGGGCAGGTGGTCAATTACGGCTATAGCTGCCCGGACCTGCCTGGCTGCTATGCCAAGTCGATCAGCTATTCGGGTGCGGGGATCACGTTCTATTACGAGGACCGTCCCGACTTCCTCGTTATGGCGAACGGCTTGAGCCTGTCCTACACGAAGAAGAGGGTGAAGACGATCTCGGTGAAGGTGGGGACGGCGGTCCGGAACGTCTATGCCCTGACCTACGACCAGGCGCCGTTCTCCAACACGTCCAGGCTCGTCAAGGTCGACCGTTACGGCAAGGATGCCACTGTCGCCGCGGACGGCACCATCACCGGCACCACCGTCAAAACCATCCGGCAGATGACCTACGACAACCTGGCGTACAGCTATGCCGCCAAGCCCGGTGTAACCGGAGGCCGGGTAACAGAATACGGGGGTTTCCCGTCCGCCCAGGCGGGATCAATAGATCTCAATGCCGATGGCAGGGATGAGCTTTATGGCTGGGTCGCCGATACGTCCCAATGTGGTGAGGTCAATTGCGACGCAGAATATCTTAGTCCCCGTCGGTCCTGGCGTTTTACCAAATTTGCCGATGACGGCACGGCGGCCGGCATAGGCGTTAATTTCCCAAAGCCGCCAAGCACGGGACCGAGCGATTCCACCTCTTTGGAGGTCGAGTTTTCCTCCGGGCGGTTTGCCGCCGAAAGACCAAGGGACCTCGGATTCAAGTTCAAGTGGCGTGTGACATCATTCACCCCCGAGGAAGGCACTACGCACACCGACTATAAGGAAAACCGCGCCGGTCGAGCGGACGCCAATCTCAATATAAGTCTCGGAGCGTGTTCGAGCACCTATGCCGCTGTGTGTGCTCTCCTGACCGAGGGCGGATCGGTTCTGGACCATGACGGCGATGGTTTGGATACGCGTATCAATTTCTCGAAACCGCTGGTCGGAAAGACCGATTTCGCCGGCAATGGACGCCAGGGCGTTTTAGCAGCGGCGAACGATGCGGAAAATTTTCGTTTTGTGAATGGCGCTTGGGCTGCCTCGGCCAGCGGCGTACAGTGCAAGAATGAGGGGCGTACGGGTAATCGTTGTGTCCTCGGCGACCTCAATGGAGACGGCGCTACCGACATCCTGCAGTTTCTCGGAGAGCCGGGAGGGGACTACAAGCTTGTCGTTTATCTTTCGACCGGCAAGTCATTCGTCCGCGTTGCCAATGGCGAGATCTTCGGATCTCCCTTGCTGCTGGACGTCGACAACGATGGCCGCGTGGAAGTCCTTGGGCCGAAGAACCGCAGCCAGAACCTGGCACGCCCGACCCGCATGCCCTGGCGTCTCGCGTTCACGGCGAGCGGGGCGCAATGGCTGGTTGATGTCAAGGACTTCGACCAGAACATCGCTTTCGGCGACTTCAACGGCGACGGTCTGCCGGATCTGGTGAGCGGAGACGGGAAGACCTATGTCTCCAACCCCGGCGCCGGCAATCCGAATCTTCTCCGCACGGTGAAGTTCGAGACGGGCGGTTCGGTTGCGGTTGACTACACGCCGTCGACGCGCTGGACGAACGTTTACATGCCGCAGGTTCTGCATGCGGTGACGAAGCTGACGGTGAGCGACGGGCGCACGACGGCTGCGGTGACGGACTATGCTTATGCGGGCGGGCTTTACGATCCGAAGGCGCGCAAGTTCCTGGGCTACAAGACGATCACGGTGACGAAGCCGCTGGCCTGGGGCGAGACGACGCGTCCCGTGGTAGAGATCACCTACCGTCAGGACCTGGCCAGCTACGGGCTGCCGGCGCAGACGGTGAGCCGCGACGCGGCGAACACCGCCTCGAAGAAGGTGGTGGAGACCTATGCGGTCAATGCGGCGACCAAACCGTATCGGGCATTGAACACCCGGACGGATACGACCCTGACGGAAGGCAGCACTTCGCTGGTGCTGCGCAAGGATCGGATCTTCGACGCCTATGGCAACATAACCCAGCTGCGGGATGTCGGCCGTACGGACTTGACCGGTGACGAGACCTGGACAGTGACGTCCTACGCGCCAAACACGACGGCCTATATCGTGTCGCTGCCGCGGCAACGCAACGTCCGCTCGGGCGGGTTCAGCACCTCGACGGATGTGTATGAGCGGCACCAGGCTTTTTACTACGATGGTTCCACGGATAATGCAGCACCGCCGGCCAAGGGCAACCTGACGATCCTGCGGTCTTACAAATCTGTCGAGCCGACTTCTGCCTCCTATCTCGAATATTTTACCTTCGACGCGTACGGCAACCGGCTGTCGCATGTGGACGGGGTGGGGAACCGGACGGAATGGGACTACGACGCGACCTATCACCTGCATGTGGTGAAGGAGCGGGCGCCCAAGTATTTTGTGCTCGGCGGCCTGCCGGCGGACACGCGGTTCGTGACGAGCTACACGCCGGACTATGTGTGCGGCAAGCCGGCCTCGAAGGTGGACTGGAACGGGGTGAAGGAGACCTTCACCTACGATGCCTATTGCCGGCCGTACGGCTACACGAACGCCGGCACCGGCAAATACGTCAACACCCGCTATATCGACGAGGGTATTCCCGCGACCCAGTCGGTGGTGGTCTACGAACCGCTGGCGACCGGATCGGGCAATGTCTACACGCGCACCTATTATGACGGACTGGCGCGGCAGTGGCGGGTGCAGACGCCGCCGGATGTGGCCGGTGGAGCGACGCGTGTCACCGACACGCGCTATGACGCCCGCGGCAATGTGGGGCAGACGGCCGCGACCCGCTTCTCCAACGAGGCGTCCAGGTTGACGGTCAATTATTACGACTGGAATGACCGGGTGGTGAAGGTGGTCAATCCGGACGCCTCGCAGCGGACCTACGCCTACAACGTCCAGCCGGCGACGGCGGTCGGCGGCACGACGAACCTGCCGGTGATGGAAATGCGCATGTCGGACGAGGAGGGCAAGGTCCGCCGCACCTATACCGACAAGGACAACAACGTCATTCTCACTTCCGGAAACCTTTCCGGTACCTGGGTCAACGAAAGCCGCACCTACGATGTGATGGGGCGGCTGAGAGGGGTGCGCGATCATAGCGGTGCGACCTGGACCTATACCTATGACCTTGTGGGCAACCGGCTGACGGCGAGCGATCCGGATCTCGGCAACTGGTCCTACACCTATGACAACGCCAATCGGCTGGTGAGCCAGACGGATGCGCGTGGCGCGGTGACGACGCTTGCCTACGACCAGATGGGCCGGTTGCGGACGAAGTCGGTCAAGGGTGCGGGCGAGACGGCGGCGACGGTGACGGCCACCAACACCTACGACACGGCCGAAGCCGGTGTGGGCGCCGCGCCGTTCCACGATGTCGGGCTCTTGACGGTGTCCTCCAACGGCTTTGCCAAGCACAGCTACAGCCGCAGCCTGACGGGCTCGGGCACGAAGCTGACGACGAAGACGGTGATCGACGGGATCACCCACACGACGGTGGAGACGAGGGGCAGGGCGGGCCTGACGCTTGCGATCGCCTATAGTCCGGCGGCCGTCAACGTCGGCACGGCGTCGGCCCCGTGGACCTACAACATCTCCAACCGGCTTCTGACGGTGCCCGGCCATATCACCGCGGCAACCTATGAGGCGGACGGCCAGACGACCTCGATCAGCTATGCCAACGGAGTGTCGACGACGTTCGCCTATGCGCCGGAGCGGCGCTGGCTGACGCGGGTGACGACCAAGAAGGGCACCACGGTGCTGATGGACAATCAGTACACGGTGCGCGACAAGCTCGGTCGGATCAAGGCGATCACCGGGCTGACCACTGCCGACAGCTGGACCTACACCTATGACGATCTCGGCCGCCTGACCAAGGCCGACAATCTCGGCAACAACACGCTCGACGAGACCTACAGCTATTCGGTGACCGGCAATCTGACGTCGCGCACGAAGATGGGGACCTATACCTATCCGGCCGGAACTGCGGCGAGACCGCATGCGGCGACCAAGATCGGCACGAAGACGCTTTCCTACGACGCCAACGGCAACATGCTGTCGGACGGCACCCGCACGCTGGTGTGGGATCGGTCGAACCTGCTTGGAAGCGTCACGCAGTCGGGATCGGCGGTGACCTTCGCCTATGGACCGGACGGAGCGCGGGCGATGAAGACCTGGGCCTTCGGCAAGACGCTCTATGCCAGTGCCGATGTCGAGATCGACCGCACCACGCCCGGCGCGGAGATCTATACCCGCTATCCGCATCCCGACCTCAAGGTCACCACCACGGCGGCGGGGGCTACCACCAAGAGCTACCTGCACCGCGATCATCTCGCCTCGGTCCGGCTGGTGACCAACGACACCGGCACGCCGGCCGAGCAGACCGCCTATGCCGCCTATGGCCAGCCGACCAACACGGCGATGCAGACCAGGAAGGGCTATATCGGCGAACGCTTCGATGCCGAAACCGGCCTCATGTACCTCAACGCACGATACTACGATCCAGCATTCGGCAGGTTTATCTCTCCTGACGACTGGGACCCCACAATCGACGGCGTCGGCACCAACCGGTACGCCTATGCCCAGAACGATCCCGTCAATAACTCAGATCCGAACGGGCACTCCATCAGTCCGGACATCAGCAAGTTGGATAGCGAAGGCACAGGCGGCGATAGCGGCTCCGACAACGAGCAGACTGAACCTCAAACCCAGGCCTCAAAGGACATTACCGAGGCAGCGAAAGATTTGCAGCCCAATCAGCGCGATAAGAAAGAAGAGGATGCGGATCAGGCACTCATGGGATATGCCCGAGTTGATGAACATGGCTCCGGAATGGTAGGTTTGTCTGGTGCCGATGCTATCGACGCAAGCACGCGCTCCTCGGGAGGTGTGCATCAACAGATTGGGCATTCCCCGACAGTAATTGATCCGATCTTGCTTGACGGCCGCGGAGGGAGATCAGGAATCGAGGGACACGGCCTTATCAACACAAATAGTGGAAGCGGCTCAAATTCGTCTGTAGCTGATAGAATTGCACGTGATGGAAATATCAGCATTGAATTAGCTCAACAAGTTACAGGAATAAGCCGGCATGGAATCAATCAAGTTATCAATCGAGGAGTGGGACCTTCAGCTATATTGGACGCGCTTCGAAACCCGTTAAAGATCGTTCCAAGGTCAAACGGAACGACTCAATACCGCGGAGCCGACGCTACTGTCGTGATCAATCCAGAAGGAAATATTGTGACTGTGTGGCCTCAATGAAGGGTAATAAAATGTTCCGCAAGAATATATCTGGAGACGTTAAAGCCATATTGCTGGAGAAATGGGATCCTTTGGGCGTAAACGACGTGCCGCAGGCACGTGATGAGTACGACTCATACGTCCCGGGTATCCTAAGGCTTCTACACCAGCGGGCAGTCGCATCGGAGATCGCTGATCATCTCTCGAAACTTGAAAGTGATGAGCTTGGGATTATGCCTAATCACGCGAATAATCGGGAAGTAGCCAATTTGTTGAAATCGTTAGGGGAGTAATTGTTCCTCTCAGCTAGTTGTCGTTATTCAGGGCTATCGCTGCGGAGGTGGAAATCGAAACCAGCTTAGCGTCTTTATAGAGATGTGTAGAGGCGTGGCAATGCGCTTTGTGGGTCCGATCAAAATGTCTAGGATAAGAGATTTTCTGGATTGGTGGAGCGGGGAGCTCACGGACCTCTTCGAATTGCTGTCGAATTGTGCTGCGAAAAATTTTCGCGCACTTTTTAAATTGCGTGACGCAGGTGATGTCGGAAGTCCGGCGGTGGATACTGAGCGAAGTAGCTTTCGAAGACCGGTTCAGTTTTTCCCGGACCAAAGTATCGTCTTCGGAGAGCAGTTTTTGAAACTGCCTTCAGCCGCACAGAGGTTGCCTTTTAACAGATCGATTGCTGTGGCTTCTGCGTTGCTCTCGGAAAAAACGCCTTTCACAGCCCAAGAAGTCCACATAATTCCCGGATTTGTTGCAGGTAGCGGCGCTCACTTCTACGTCATTAAGAAATCTGTGATCGATCCCTCACTCACGCAACTGCAGGTATCGGGAACCAAAATTCGGCGTTTCGGCATTCGCGATGGCCACGAAATCCACTGGATTTCCTCTCGCGTCCTCGAAACCCTCCATCCTGTCTTCCATCATATCTGCCACTGGCGGAATGGCCTGCTCACCGCGTTCGCGATCCTGCTCGTCACATGCGGCGCGACCTATGCGCATGTTTTCCTCAAATATTCGGCGGCGCAACAGGAGCTTGCCGCCGCTGTTGAAGTCAAGCGCTCTGAGGCCCTAGAGATTCGCAAGCTTCTCGACCGGCAGCAGAAGAGCGTTTCGGCCGTCGAAGCGGCACGGAAAGGGAAGGTTCAGGCCGTCCCCGTGGTGCGCGTCTGGGAGGAACTGACACGGGTTCTGCCGGATGACGCCTGGCTGACGGATGTGTCGGTCGACGGCGATACGATGACGATCATCGGCTTTGCCGCGCAATCCGCCGCCAGCCTGATCGCGACACTGGACGCGTCCGACCTGTTCTCTCAGCCGAGCTTCATTTCCCCCGTCGTGCGCATTCCTGGCCAAGCCGGTGAGCGCTTCGAAATCCGGCTTCGGATCGAGGCGGCATGACGGAACTTCTGATCACACTGATGAATGCGCCGCGCGCCGTGCAGCGCTCGGTGGCGCTTGGCCTCCTCGCCGTCGTCATCGCGATCATCGTGGTGATCATCGGTTCACTTGCGTCGATCCTCTCCAGCAAGATCGGCAATATCGAGGAGATGCGGGCAGAACTTTTCCGGCTTGATGAGATCATCGCCCGCAGGCCTTCCGCCGACGTTCAGTTTTCAAATGGGGGCGCCGGAAGCACAGGCCTCTTCATCGAAGGCGATAGCCTGCCCGTCATTCAGGCCAAGCTTCAGGAGCGGATCAACACGGTGGCAAGCGCGACGGGCGCGACGGTCGCCTCGATCAGCGGCACGCCGCAGATTGAGATCGACGGCGCAACCTATATCGGCGTGCGTGCGGACCTTGAAGGCAGCTTGCAGGCGTTTCATGACGTCGTCCGACAGCTGGAAACATCCGAACCTCCGCTGATCATCCGGCAGGCCTCGATCCACAGCACGAACATGCTGGTCCAGGGCGTGCTGTCGGAACCGCTGCAGCTTGCCGGGCAGATCATGATCTACGGCGCGATCGACCCGGCAATCATCTTGCCCGAAAACGGACGACCGTGAGATGCTGAGATCGCTGGACGGACGGTGGAAGGCACTGCTGACGATGGTCGCGGCCTTTCTTTGTCTCCTCGGGCTGAACGTCGTGATCTCAGGGACGGTGATCGATATTTCACCGCTGCCCGTTGCCATGTCGGAAAGCATTTCGTCCGCAAGATCCGCAGGCACCGATCAGTCGCCGCTTTTGGCCGATCTCACGCTTCCCGAAACGCTTGCGCGCCCTGTTTTCAGTCCGACGCGGCGCGACTTCGTTCAGCCGCCGCCTGCCGAGGAGCCCGCCGAAGTGGTCGTGGAGCAGGCTCTAGCGGAGCCGGGGTCTTCCCTGCCGCCTCTGAAGCTCCAGGGAACGAGGGCCATCAACGGCAAGTTTTCGGCTCTGGTTGCAACCGGCGAGACGAGCGCCGACTGGTTCGGCGAGGGAGCAAAGATTGCCGGATGGACGATCGTCTCGATTACGGCTGAGACGATGTCGCTGAGCTCCGGTTCGCAGAGCGCGGTGGTTTCTCTTTACGAAGCGGGAAAGGCGCAGATCGGTGGAGCCGAGGATTGAAGCGAGCCAGAGCAGAGGAGAGGGCGGTTTTGCCCTGCTGGCGGTGCTCGGTTTCATGCTGCTTTTTGCCATGGTCCTCATGCCGTTTGCGGCGGCGTCGCGCGTGAAAGCTCTGAGCACCTCCTATGAATATGATCGTACGCGGCTCGGATATGCCGCCGAAGCGCTCAACGGCTATCTTGCCTGGCGCCTTGGCGATGATGCTCGCTGGCGCCAGCAGGCGGAGCAAGGCGAATTCCTGTCGCT
Organism: Neorhizobium petrolearium; assembly: GCF_029854435.1. Classification (NCBI taxonomy): domain Bacteria; kingdom Pseudomonadati; phylum Pseudomonadota; class Alphaproteobacteria; order Hyphomicrobiales; family Rhizobiaceae; genus Neorhizobium; species Neorhizobium petrolearium. The sequence continues at coordinate 341,052 of NZ_CP123001.1, forward strand.
GGATTGCCTGATCGACCATGCTGCCGCAAGGATCTCGATTGTGCCGCATGCCCGCCTCATCAATCTGAATACGGCGGAAGAACCTCTGTTAAGGGAAGGTTTTCAAAATGCGGGCCTGTCAGGGCACGATGCGCAGACCATTGCGAGCCTGGTGATGCAGTTTCGCTCGCCGCGCGTGACGGACGGGGAGACCGCGACGGGCGTTGCGGCAGGCCTCAAGCATGCTCCCTTCGAAGACCTCTCCGAGCTTCACGATTTCGATCGGCTTCTCGATATTTCCGTGATCGAACTTGGTCGCGTCTTCTCCGTAAATTCTGGCCGGGCCATCTTGTCAAAGTCGATCGAGAGCCTGGGTCCCTCGTTGAATTACACCATCGAGACCGTGCTTTTTGATCGAGATTCCTCGGCAGGAGATGCGGCCATTTTTCTGGCAGGAAATGAGGGGCGACGGAGCAAGCGAATTGCATCAATCGATATCGATGCCAAGCCGGAGCGACCGCTGCGGGCGAGGGGGTGCGAGGCGGTTCTCGGCCATGATGTCGTCCAGTTGTTAGGAGAGGTGTTGACGTGACCCTGCATTCCGCATCGCCTCAGGAGTTTCTGGTTTTTCTGGAGAGTTCCGGACGCATAACCGCCGAAGCCGCACAGCGGGCCCGATCGGCCGAACGGCAAACGGGTCAACCCATCGATATCATCATCCGCGAACTCGGCATTCTGCCGGAAGCCGCAATTGCCACGGAGATGGCAGATTTCCTGCAGATTTCCGCGCTAACCAGATTGCCTCAGATAGAGAGCCACGAGCTTGTCGAACGGCTCGGTCTGGATTTTGCCGCGGACAAAGCGCTTGTTCCCCGCGCAGTCGAGAATGGGGATCTGTTGCTGACAGTCGCCGATCCTTTCGACCTCGAGACAATCAGAGCCGTCCGCTACTTCTTTGAGTTGCCGTTACGCCTCGAAATCGCCCCGCGAAGCGCCATTGACGACTATATACGCGGTGTCCGCCAAAGCAGCGATCGTATGGAGGTGGCGGATAATCCCGACGCTGTGGCCGATGTCGATCTCGAGCGATTGCAGGACATCGCACGCGATGCTCCGGTGGTCAAATTTGTATCAAGGATCATCCAAAAGGCGGTCGACGAAAAGGCTACCGATATTCATATCGAGCCGGAGGCCGATTTCATGCGCGTCCGCTTTCGACGGGACGGAATGTTGACCAGTGTGGAGAACACGGCGCGTACGCTTCATCCCGGCGTGATAAGCCGCCTCAAGATTCTTGCAAGGCTCAACATCGCCGAGCGGCGCTTGCCCCAGGACGGACGCCTCCGACTTGCCGTACGAGGCCTGGAAGTCGATTTCCGCCTTTCGGTTGTTCCGACAATCCACGGAGAAACGGTCGTCCTGCGCATCCTTGATCGGGAGACGGTTCGACTTGAACTTGGCGCACTGGGCTATGATGCGGCGTCAGCGGAGAAGATCCGGCAAATCATTCGCCGGCCAAACGGGATGGTTCTGGTCACCGGTCCAACCGGCTCGGGCAAGACCACGACGCTTTATTCCATTCTGGCGGAGCTCAATCGCCCCGAGGTGAAGATCTTCACCGTGGAGGATCCGGTGGAGTATCGCCTGACAGGTATTACGCAGTTGCAGATCGATCCAGCGATCGGGCTGACATTTGCATCCGCTTTGCGCTCGGTGCTCCGGCAGGATCCAGACATCATCCTGGTTGGCGAGATCCGTGATCGTGAAACTGCCGAGATTGCCGTCCAAGCGGCGTTGACAGGCCATCTGGTCCTTTCCACCCTTCATACCAACAGCGCAGTCGGTGCTTTCAGCCGGCTGCGCGACATGGGCGTCGAGCCGTTTCTCATCGATGCGACCATGAGAGGGGTGATTGGCCAACGCCTTGTGCGGCGGTGCTGCGAGGCGTGCCGGGACTGGAGTGACAAGACGGGGTGCCCGGCCTGTTCGGGAACAGGATTTAAAGGGCGGCAAACGACGTTCGAGATCCTTGAGATGTCCGATCAGATACGCCGCGCGGTCGTCAGCGGAGCAAATCTTGAGGCAATCGAAACGATCGCCAGGCAAGAAGGCATGATGCCCATGCGGGACCACGCGTATCGGCTCGCGGCAGATGGGATCACAACCCTTGCCGAGGCCGTACGGGTCGTGGAACTGGAAGACCGCTGATGGAACATTTTTACTACAGGGCTTTCAACTCCGAAGGACGGCAGCAAAAAGGTCAAATTGATGCGCTCGATCTTCTGGATGCTCGTCGTAAGCTGAAGGCGAGGGGTCTTTCCGTCGCAGATCTCGATATTCTTGAGGCACCCCCCCCAAGATCGGGAGCGCGCCTGCGAGCGTTGCTGCGCGCAAAATTCGATCAAACCCGTTTTTTTGGCGATCTTTCTGTCCTCATGAATGCCGGGCTCGGCATCGACCAGGCGCTTCGCGCCCTGTATGAAGCAAGTGGTCGCAGTGCGGATAAGGAGATCATCGGACATATCATCGAGCGTCTGGCATCCGGCGCCATGCCTTCCGCCGCCTTTTCCGGCATAAATGGCCTGCCCGAAGAAGCACTTGCTTTGGTGGCGAGCGGTGAGCGCAGCGCGCGTCTGCCCTCCGTCATGAAGGTTATCACGGCCGATCTTCAAAGGCGTGATCTGCAGCGCAAACAGATCGTCGACGCTCTGGTCTATCCGTTGTTTCTGCTGGTGATGATGTTCGTCGCGGTGGGCATTGTCACCTTCGTCCTGGTTCCAACGCTGGAGCCGATCTTTGAAAGCTCAGGCCGCGCGCTTCCCTGGATCGTTGCGCTGCTTTCGGGATTAAGAAGAGCACTTAGTGAGCCTTCGGTCATCATCACCCTGTTCGCAGGCCTTGGCCTTCTCTCGTCGATTGCCATCTTGCGGCCCTCCTTCTTTCGTGAGTGGTTCGGGGCGATCCTGCTCAAGCTTCCGCTCATCGGCGGAGCGTTTCGGCAATCAGCACTTGGACGATATCTGCAGAGCCTTTCGTTGCTGTTGGAAAATGCCGTACCCCTCCCGGAAGCCCTCGCGCTCGCGGCACGTTGTTGTCCGGCGCAATCTTACAGAGAGCCGCTTCTGTCAATGCGGGAACAGGTGATTTCGGGAAAGAGGTTGCCGGAAGCCTTTGCGACCATCGGTCTTTTTCCTCGCGGCGTGGTTTCGCTCGTCGCCATTGGAGACGAAGTGAACCGGCTTTCTGCCGTTCTTGAAAACGCAGCTGGAATTCTCAGGGCTGATGCCCAGCGATCAACCGACCGAATGCTTGTCCTGCTGACGCCTGCCATTACCATTTTCTTAGGTCTGCTGGTCGGCGGTCTGGTCATATCGGTGATGACGGCACTTCTCGGCATCAACGAATTGAGCGCTCAATAATGCGGTGCGGCAAACAGGCCTTGAATGCCGGTAGCGAGGGGTTCAGCCTGTCTGAGATGCTCGTCGTCCTGGCTGTCATCGGGCTTCTGTTCTCGATTGCAATTCCGTCCGTCCAGGGCTTGACGAAACCCACGCCGACGCGGGTGGCGCGCGAAGTTCTGTCTATGGCGCAGCTCACCCGTCTGTCCGCACTGAAGAGTGGGACCCCGAAAGCCCTCATGCTGGATGCCGCCGCCAGGTCCATACGGTCCGAAGCCAAGGCTAACGCGATAGAGATACCGTCGACAGTATCGTTTTCGGCCACGGTCGGTCGTGATGAAAAGACGACCACGGATCGAGGCAATATTACATTTTTCCCTGACGGCGGGGCGAGCGGAGGGACGCTCCGCTTCGGATCGGCGGAGAATGTCGAAGCAGTTGTCTCGATCAATTGGCTTATCGGAATTCCGTCATTGGCGGGGGCAGTCAAATGACGCTCGCCAATGATAGCAGCGGCTTTACGCTGCTCGAGACGTTGATTGCCTTTATGATCCTCTCGATTGCGCTTGCGATTTCGGCCGAGACCGTCGCAATCGCATCGAAGAGCCTTTCGAGTGCAAGAGAGCGGCAGGATGCCGCCAGACTGGCTGGAGTTTTGCGGGCAGAAAAACTGCCAGGTCTGTTGCGGGCGAAGCGAACTTTGGAGGGCATGGATGGCGTTCAGCGGTGGAAAATAGAAGCATTTCCGGCGGGAACAAAAGCCTCACGAAAAGATGTGAGCTTTGCGTTGATCACCATTTCGTCCGCTTCAGGCCGAGCGCACAAGTTTCTCCTTTTCGGCACTGACGCGGGCATCGAATGATGACGCTCAACGCCCACCGCGCCATTGCAGGCAGAAGACCAGATTTCCAGGAGGACGGGTTTACGATCGTTGAGATGCTGGTGGCGCTCTGCATCACGGCATTGCTGTCCAGCCTGCTTGCGGTTGCCATCCTTCAACTGCGGCCTATGCAACGCGCAACAGACGCGAGCGAAGCCGATACGGAGATAGGGGCGACCGCCGTTTATCTGCAACGTCTGCTCTCGAACGCGCGTTCACTGGCGCTTATTGGAGATGATCCGAACGAAAAGCTCGTTTTTGTCGCAGAACGCTCGAGCATGCGGTTCGTTTCCCTGGCTCGTGTCGAAAGTGACCGCTCCTCCTTGCGCGACATCGAGATCGTCACGCGGTCGCGAGACGACGACGGCATCGACCTCATTCAGCGGAACCGTCCACGGCGGATGCCCTCGGATACTCCGATAGAGGAATTTACGATCAGCGCCGGGCTGAGTTCGGTAGAATTTCAATTTCTGACAAGTCCCGGCAGGACAACCGAACCGGAATGGCTGGATCGCTGGACTGACAAAGAGGCGCTGCCGTCGGCGGTCAGGATCAAGCTATCAGCCGGGCGGTTCTCTGATGAAACAATCATCGAACGGATCGCGGCTATACCGGCAGGCAAATGATCAGTTGCTGACGAGGTCGGAATCCTGGCCGGTCCCGCCCATTTTCCGGTCGCGGCCGAATGACAATATCTGAAACGGCTTATCCTCGGCGGGACTGCGATACTGATAAGGCGTATTCCATGCATCGACGAACGAGCCGGCATTCTTGATGTAGGGACCGTTCCAGGTGCCACCGCTGGCAGGACGGTTGGCAAGCGCCGCCAGCCCCTCTTCGGTCGTCGGGTAATGGCCCGTGTCGATATAATAAAGCTCAAGCGCGCTTTCGAAATTTTTGATCTGCGCCTTCGTCGTATCGACCTTCGCAGAGTCCAGATATCTGAGAACCTGCGGAGTGGCGAGGGCCGCGATCAGTCCAATGATTGCCAGCACGACGAGGAGTTCGACCAGGGTGAAGCCGTCGTCCGCGCGGTTGCGGCTGGCCTTTGAAATGAGGCGCTGCTCGAAATTTGTCATAGGATTGGTCCGATAAAGGGGTCGAAAAGGCGTTCGATGTTCCATGTGATGATAAGGGACGCAGCCAAAAATGGTCCGAACGGGATCTTTGTCGTCAACGATTTCCGCTTCCTGAGGCTCGAACCTGCCAGAAAAAGCAGCGCCAATGCCGAGGCCAGAAACAGGAAAACCGGAAACATCAACGGGCTGAACCAGACTGCAGCAGCGCCCGCAAGCTTGACGTCTCCGAGACCAAGCCCCAGCCGGCCCGTGAGCTTGAAATGGACCTGGCGAATGGTCCACATCAAGGCCGCGATCGCCAGGCCAAAGGCGAATGCCGGGGCGACCGATGATGCTCCTTGTTCTGCGCGGTACATCAAACCAGCGAGAAGGATGGCTGCATTGACTGCATTCGGAATGACGAACCATCGAAAATCCGAATAGCAGATCAGGCCAAAGCAGATGAGCAATACCGCCATCAAAAGGAGTGTCATGTCGACCATCAATAGCTCAGGCGCTTCATGTCTTGCTCCAGCTTGCTTGAGCCGCCCCGTCGTTTCTTGATGTCGGAGCTGAAGTCGAGCTGCTGCCTGAACTCCTCGGTCACGCTTCTCGCCTCGTTGACGTCTCTGACGATGCGCGGCCTGATGAAGATGATCAGCTCGGTCTTCCTGATTTGATCCGTCTTGTGCTTGAAAGCGTTGCCGAGCAGCGGGATGTCACCCAGGATCGGCACCTGGCTGCGCACCAGATCGTTCCTTTGCTGGATCAACCCACCAAGCGCCAGGCTTTCGTTGTCGTTGACGACCACCCGGGTCGAAACCTTCCGCTGCTGGATTGTGGGAGAATCGATTCCGGACGAGGTCGTCTTGACGACGTCGCTGACCTCCTGCTGGATGTCGAGCATCACCTTGCCGGACGTGTTGATCCGCGGTGTGACCGTCAAAATGATACCGGTGTCCTTCATCTCGACCGAATTGATCACCGGCGCATCGCTGTTGTCGGTACTCTGGGCCTGTCTGGTGACGATCGGCACCTGATCACCGATCTGCAAAATGGCCTTCTGGTTGTTCAACGCCATCAACGTCGGTGCGGAGACGACATTGACGTCAGTGATGCTCGAAAGAGCATTCAAGGTCACCCGAATGTCGTTGGTCGCGTAGCTCCAGGCGAGTGCAGGGAAACTGGCGCCTGTTCCGCCTGACGAGAGGTCGGAAAAGCCGACCCGGAAATTGCCATTCTCGAAGAACCACCGAAGGCCGAACCGCAACTCGTCGTTCAAGGTGACTTCCGCAATGACCGCTTCCAGCATGACCTGCGTTGGGACAACGTCAAGCTGTCGAAGCAAAGGCTCGATCCGCTCGTATTCCCGCGCGGTGGTCGAAATAAGAAGTGCGTTATTTTCGATATCCGCCACGACTGATGTTCTTGGTTTCCCGGGTTGTCCCATCGGGTTCGAAAGCAATGCGGCCTCGCCATTCGCCGGTACTTCGGATTGCGAGGCGTCATAAGCGCTGGAAATAGTCGCCGGCTGAAGGTCGGGTGCGATCGGGTTTTCGATGCTCCCTTGAGCGGCCGCCTGGCCTTCGCGTCCCTTGAGGACCGATTGCAGAACCTGTGCGAGTTCCTTGGCTGGGCGGTTTTGGATATTGTAGACGAACAGCCGCTCTTCATTCGTGGCGGCCAGCCGATCGAGTTTGGAAATCCACGCCGCGGCTCGCTCGAGATATGCAGGCCGCGAGGTAATTACGAGAACGGCGTTCAGCCGCTCGTTCGGAATGAAGCGGATGATGTTGCTTCCAGGTCCGTTTTCGGTGGAGAAGATTGCCCCCAATTCCTTGGCAACGGCGCTGGATTGGGACGCTTTCAAGGGATGGAGCGCAACCGACATCCCTTTCATCCAGTCGACGTCGAAAATGCCGATTGCGTTGCGCATGGCCGAAAGATCATTGCTCGTGCCGGCGAGCACAATGATATTGCGGCGATCGTCGGTTCTCAGGATGGAGCCCTTCCGGCTGATGGGCTCCAGGATGCTCTTCATTTCGGCGGCGGCAACATATTTGAGCTCGAGCGCCTGGACCTTGATTCCCGGTCCGCCGAGCGAAGAGACAGCTGTGGTGATCTCGGGTGTGGACGAGAAGGCTTCGGACGCAGGAACGATCTGGTAGCTGCCGTTCTGTTTGGTGATCACGGCTCCGTTGACGGTCAGGGCGGATTCGAAGATGTCGAGGAGAACCTCTTTCGAGACGGGAGCGGCAGTCTGGAGAGTGATCTTGCCGCTGACGCGCGGATCAACGACATAGTTGACCCCCAACGTGTCGCCGAGGACACTTTTTGCCGCAGCATTGATCGGTGCATCAAGAAGATTGAGATTGTATCCGTCCGCACCTTTGGATGTCTTGCCTGCACTGATCGCCGGCTGCGTATTGAGGAAGCTCCCGGTTCCATATTGCGTAGCGCCTGCGAAAACCGACCCATCTGCAGAGCGTGTCGTGAAGCCGTGGGACGAACGATGTGAAGCGGGAAGCGGTTTGCCACTTGAGTCCAACTCGTTCAGCTTGACCGAGAACACGTCTTCGATGGAATCGCTCGTACTGCAGGCGCTCAATAGCATTGAGCCTAAAAGATAAAGCTGCCTTGAAAACTTCATGAAAGAACCTGCCTGCGCCCCGCCCTCGATCCTATCGAACGTGGCTGTTCGCGCCATGACCGAAATTCAGCTCTTTCGTCCTGTCCACAATTTTTGGTGGCTTGCTGTTCCGGTCGGATTAAATGACCGCGGAGTGGCAACAGCAGGTAAACGTCGGCGTCAGTTTCATAAGCTCTTGCGGTTTATAATATTTCGATGACCCCCTGATTTTGGGGGTTGCGATTTTGGGGGCGGGGCATTCTAGGATGGGTTGTGTTTTGATTACGTTCTGATTCGCATTCGAGGGGGCTCATGCGAGATAGTCGGGTAAGGTTTGCGGCTTTGGCCGCCACGGTATCGCTTTGCGTTTTGTCGGGTGGGGTGACGGGAGCGGTGCTGCTGGATGGGATGTTCGGCGGTGTTGCGTTTGCCGGCGAACAGGGGCCGGCGGGCGGCGGCTTCGGCAGTGGCGGGAGTGGCTTCGGCAACGGTGGTCTCGGCGGGAGTTCCGTGGAGGCGGGGCAGGGTGGATCTGCCGGCGCTTCGGGCGGTCAGGACGAGGCCGGTCAGGCGAACGGCACGGCGCTCGGCAAGCCGGCCGATGATGACGGCGAAGGCGAAGAGCCGCAGGCTGACAAGGCGGATGCCGAGGCGACGGACGAGAATGCCGCAGAACCGCAGGCGATGACGGCGATGGCGGCGGCGGCAACCAGCCAGGAAGCACCGGCGGTCAACGCGCCGGAAAGGCCATCGGTGCCGGAGATCGGCGGCAACGGCTTCTTCACCCAGAAGATTGCCATCGACGTCCCTGCCTTTCGCGGCCTGGAGCCGAAGATCGCGCTTTCCTACAGTTCTGCCCGCAAGACGAGGCTGGGCGGCCTTTACCAGGGCTGGCTGGGCTATGCCTGGGGGCTCGACGGTTTCGATGTGATCGAGCGGGCAAGTCCGGGTTATGGCTATCCCTATTTCGATGCCAATGACGTCTATCTGCTGAACGGCGAGGAACTGGTGGCCTGCGCCGAGGGCATGGTGGCGGCCTCGTGTACGGCCGGCGGCACGCATGTGACGGAGAACGAGAACTTCAAGCGGGTGAGCTTCGACGCGGCGGCCAACACCTGGACGGTGACCGACCGGGACGGGACGGTGTCGCTGTTCAAGTCGGTGATGGCGATTGCCGGCACCAGCCCGGCCTCGGGCACGACGGACTACAAGCTGCAGCACGACGGGCGCTATCTGCTGACCCAGGTGAAGGACACCAACGGGCAGGTGGTCAATTACGGCTATAGCTGCCCGGACCTGCCTGGCTGCTATGCCAAGTCGATCAGCTATTCGGGTGCGGGGATCACGTTCTATTACGAGGACCGTCCCGACTTCCTCGTTATGGCGAACGGCTTGAGCCTGTCCTACACGAAGAAGAGGGTGAAGACGATCTCGGTGAAGGTGGGGACGGCGGTCCGGAACGTCTATGCCCTGACCTACGACCAGGCGCCGTTCTCCAACACGTCCAGGCTCGTCAAGGTCGACCGTTACGGCAAGGATGCCACTGTCGCCGCGGACGGCACCATCACCGGCACCACCGTCAAAACCATCCGGCAGATGACCTACGACAACCTGGCGTACAGCTATGCCGCCAAGCCTGGGGCAACGGGTGGGCAGGTAAAATTCACCCCAAACTCCGCTTCGCCTGTCCAAATGAGCGCTGGTGACTTCAATTCCGACGGAAAGGACGAACTTTACGGCTGGCTTGCCAATACGTCCCGGTGCTGGGAGATGGTCTGCGACGAGCAATATCTTAGTCGCAACCGTTCCTGGCGCTATGTCAGGTTCAACAATGACGGTACGGTGGCCGGTACCTTTGTTCCAGAAGGGGAGTGGACGAACCAGGCCGATCCCGGTTCCCTGGAGATCAAGATCGTCGGAGGACGGTTTGTAGCCGGCAGGCCAAGAGACACCGCATTCAAGTTCAAATGGCGCTTTACGTGGGGCACCAGCGATTCTCAGATCACCGAGAAGCATACGGAATATCGCGTCGGCCGGCTGGACCAGAACCTCAACATGAGCCTGACAGCCTGCTCGAGCACCTATTCTGCAGTCTGCGCTGCAGTGGATCAGAATGGGGCGATTCTGGATCACGATGGTGACGGGCTGGATAAAGTCATCGATTTCGGCAAGTCGCTCGTCGGCGCACCAGACTTCGCGGGCAACGGCCTCCAAGGAGTGCTGACCCGGGAGAGCAATGCGGTCGCCTATCGTTTCGCGAACGGCGCCTGGGCGACATCCAGTACCGGCGTCAATTGCGGCAGCTATCGCTGTGTCGTTGGGGACCTGAATGGAGACGGGGCCCCTGATATCTTGCGCTTTTATGGAGAGCCCGGCACCAACTATTCACTCGTCGTCTACCTGTCGACCGGCAAGTCGTTTGTGCAGGTGGCAAGTGGCGAGATCCCCGGATCTCCGGCGCTTCTGGACGTCGACAGCGATGGTCGTGTCGAGATACTCGCACCGAAGAGCACGGGCCAGAATATCGCCCTTCCGACCCGTAAACCTTGGCGCCTCAATTTTACGGCGAGCGGGGCGCAATGGCGGCTAGACGAAAAAGACTTCGACCAGACCATTGCCTTTGGCGACTTCAACGGCGACGGCTTGCCGGACGTAGTGAGCGGAACCGGTAGCACCTATGTCTCCAACCCCGGCGCCGGCAATCCGAATCTTCTCCGCACGGTGAAGTTCGAGACGGGCGGTTCGGTTGCGGTTGACTACACGCCGTCGACGCGCTGGACGAACGTTTACATGCCGCAGGTTCTGCATGCGGTGACGAAGCTGACGGTGAGCGACGGGCGCACGACGGCTGCGGTGACGGACTATGCTTATGCGGGCGGGCTTTACGATCCGAAGGCGCGCAAGTTCCTGGGCTACAAGACGATCACGGTGACGAAGCCGCTGGCCTGGGGCGAGACGACGCGTCCCGTGGTAGAGATCACCTACCGTCAGGACCTGGCCAGCTACGGGCTGCCGGCGCAGACGGTGAGCCGCGACGCGGCGAACACCGCCTCGAAGAAGGTGGTGGAGACCTATGCGGTCAATGCGGCGACCAAACCGTATCGGGCATTGAACACCCGGACGGATACGACCCTGACGGAAGGCAGCACTTCGCTGGTGCTGCGCAAGGATCGGATCTTCGACGCCTATGGCAACATAACCCAGCTGCGGGATGTCGGCCGTACGGACTTGACCGGTGACGAGACCTGGACAGTGACGTCCTACGCGCCAAACACGACGGCCTATATCGTGTCGCTGCCGCGGCAACGCAACGTCCGCTCGGGCGGGTTCAGCACCTCGACGGATGTGTATGAGCGGCACCAGGCTTTTTACTACGATGGTTCCACGGATAATGCAGCACCGCCGGCCAAGGGCAACCTGACGATCCTGCGGTCTTACAAATCTGTCGAGCCGACTTCTGCCTCCTATCTCGAATATTTTACCTTCGACGCGTACGGCAACCGGCTGTCGCATGTGGACGGGGTGGGGAACCGGACGGAATGGGACTACGACGCGACCTATCACCTGCATGTGGTGAAGGAGCGGGCGCCCAAGTATTTTGTGCTCGGCGGCCTGCCGGCGGACACGCGGTTCGTGACGAGCTACACGCCGGACTATGTGTGCGGCAAGCCGGCCTCGAAGGTGGACTGGAACGGGGTGAAGGAGACCTTCACCTACGATGCCTATTGCCGGCCGTACGGCTACACGAACGCCGGCACCGGCAAATACGTCAACACCCGCTATATCGACGAGGGTATTCCCGCGACCCAGTCGGTGGTGGTCTACGAACCGCTGGCGACCGGATCGGGCAATGTCTACACGCGCACCTATTATGACGGACTGGCGCGGCAGTGGCGGGTGCAGACGCCGCCGGATGTGGCCGGTGGAGCGACGCGTGTCACCGACACGCGCTATGACGCCCGCGGCAATGTGGGGCAGACGGCCGCGACCCGCTTCTCCAACGAGGCGTCCAGGTTGACGGTCAATTATTACGACTGGAATGACCGGGTGGTGAAGGTGGTCAATCCGGACGCCTCGCAGCGGACCTACGCCTACAACGTCCAGCCGGCGACGGCGGTCGGCGGCACGACGAACCTGCCGGTGATGGAAATGCGCATGTCGGACGAGGAGGGCAAGGTCCGCCGCACCTATACCGACAAGGACAACAACGTCATTCTCACTTCCGGAAACCTTTCCGGTACCTGGGTCAACGAAAGCCGCACCTACGATGTGATGGGGCGGCTGAGAGGGGTGCGCGATCATAGCGGTGCGACCTGGACCTATACCTATGACCTTGTGGGCAACCGGCTGACGGCGAGCGATCCGGATCTCGGCAACTGGTCCTACACCTATGACAACGCCAATCGGCTGGTGAGCCAGACGGATGCGCGTGGCGCGGTGACGACGCTTGCCTACGACCAGATGGGCCGGTTGCGGACGAAGTCGGTCAAGGGTGCGGGCGAGACGGCGGCGACGGTGACGGCCACCAACACCTACGACACGGCCGAAGCCGGTGTGGGCGCCGCGCCGTTCCACGATGTCGGGCTCTTGACGGTGTCCTCCAACGGCTTTGCCAAGCACAGCTACAGCCGCAGCCTGACGGGCTCGGGCACGAAGCTGACGACGAAGACGGTGATCGACGGGATCACCCACACGACGGTGGAGACGAGGGGCAGGGCGGGCCTGACGCTTGCGATCGCCTATAGTCCGGCGGCCGTCAACGTCGGCACGGCGTCGGCCCCGTGGACCTACAACATCTCCAACCGGCTTCTGACGGTGCCCGGCCAGACGACCTCGATCAGCTATGCCAACGGAGTGTCGACGACGTTCGCCTATGCGCCGGAGCGGCGCTGGCTGACGCGGGTGACGACCAAGAAGGGCACCACGGTGCTGATGGACAATCAGTACACGGTGCGCGACAAGCTCGGTCGGATCAAGGCGATCACCGGGCTGACCACTGCCGACAGCTGGACCTACACCTATGACGATCTCGGCCGCCTGACCAAGGCCGACAATCTCGGCAACAACACGCTCGACGAGACCTACAGCTATTCGGTGACCGGCAATCTGACGTCGCGCACGAAGATGGGGACCTATACCTATCCGGCCGGAACTGCGGCGAGACCGCATGCGGCGACCAAGATCGGCACGAAGACGCTTTCCTACGACGCCAACGGCAACATGCTGTCGGACGGCACCCGCACGCTGGTGTGGGATCGGTCGAACCTGCTTGGAAGCGTCACGCAGTCGGGATCGGCGGTGACCTTCGCCTATGGACCGGACGGAGCGCGGGCGATGAAGACCTGGGCCTTCGGCAAGACGCTCTATGCCAGTGCCGATGTCGAGATCGACCGCACCACGCCCGGCGCGGAGATCTATACCCGCTATCCGCATCCCGACCTCAAGGTCACCACCACGGCGGCGGGGGCTACCACCAAGAGCTACCTGCACCGCGATCATCTCGCCTCGGTCCGGCTGGTGACCAACGACACCGGCACGCCGGCCGAGCAGACCGCCTATGCCGCCTATGGCCAGCCGACCAACACGGCGATGCAGACCAGGAAGGGCTATATCGGCGAACGCTTCGATGCCGAAACCGGCCTCATGTACCTCAACGCACGATACTACGATCCAGCATTCGGCAGGTTTATCCCGAAGGATGACGGCGCGCGCCCTGATGCAAAACAGACGGGCGGTCAACCAGTCATCGAGCCGCGGAACACGTCGATCCTCATGAGGGCGGCAGCAAGCGCAATGGCCGCAATGACCAATGCTGACTCCAAGTCGATCGACGCCGGCTCTTCCGCAACGGCAGCAAGCCGTCGAGCCGGTGGCAAATGATGAGGAGCTTTTCCATTGCCATTGCGGTGGTGCTGGCACCTTTGGCGGCCGCGCTTGCCCAGTCGCCAAGACCCGATCCCGTCCCGGTGCAGCGACAGGTCGAAGCCTTGTTTGAACCCTCTCGGGACCTTCTCGATGTCAAGCTGACCGTCGATGCCATGGTCGACCCGTCTGTGAACACGGCCGCCGTCAAATCTATGGTCGACCGGATGGCGGCCGAGATCGCCGAGATGGCGGGCAAGGATGTGGATAGCACCGCCAAGCTCACCGCCCTGAAACGATATCTGTATGAGAGCGGTTCCTGGAACGGCAAAAAACCGTTCCGGTACGATCTCGACGATCCGCTCGGCGAGAAGCCTGCAAACCGGCTGCTGCAACGCTATCTGACCACCCGGCGCGGCAATTGCATCACCATGCCGCTCCTGTTCCTGGCGCTCGGCCAGCGCCTCGGCCTGACGATGGCGCTGGCTGAGGCACCGCTGCATGTCTTCGTCAAATATACCGACGATGACGGCAAGGTCTGGAACCTGGAAACCACCAGTGGTGGCGGTTTTACCCGAGATGGCTGGTATCGGCAGAAACTGCCGATGTCCGACCGAGCCGTTGCAAATGGCGTCTATCTCCGTGCTCTCACCCACGACGAAGCAACGGCGCTGATCGCCGCCTTTCTCATCGAAGATCACATCGCCAAAGGTGAGTTCGAAAGTGCGATCGCCGTCTCAGACGTGCTGCTGCTGCATTATCCGAACTTCGCCTATGGGCTGGTCAAGAAGGGCAGCGCCTACAACGGCCTTTTGCGGCGGGAATTGGCGGGGAAGTACACAAGGTTGGAAGACATTCCGGCCGATCTGAAGACCAGGGCCGATCAGTGGTATGGGCGGAATATGGAAGCATTTGCGAAAGCGGAAGCCTTGGGGTGGCGGCAGCAAGACGGCCAGGTTCAATGACGAACGAACGTAATCGGGGGCTTGTTCATGAAATTCTTTTCCGGTGGGCTCTTGGCCCGGTTTTTAAGTCTGTTGCTTGTATGCAGCATGGTGTCCGTCTCGTTCGGATCGGCCGCGAACGCGCGGTTTATCTCGCCCGATACCATGGACCCGGCGGCGCCGGGCGTCGGCACCAATCGATATTCGTATTCGCTGAATGACCCAATCAACAAAAGCGATCCGAACGGTCACATCGTTTTGCTAGACGATATCGCAATCGGTCTAGGTATCGCCTGTGCATCGGGAGGTTGCCAAGCCCTGGTGGGTGTCGCGGTCGGACTAGGTATATGGGGAGGTATCGACCTCGCCGATGACGGCAAGGTCAATTTTTCGCCGTTGGCTGGCACCGCATCCAATATGGCTGGCAAAGACGGCATTTATACCGGCCCCGGATCGCTGAATGACTGGGGTGATAAAGGAGCGCATTGGAAAGGGGTTGATTCCAAGGGTCGCCAGCATGAGGTTGGGATACGCCCAGGCGCAAAGGGAGATTTCGAGTTTGAACCAGTAGGAGGCGCTGTTCCAGGTAAGGCGTTTGATGAAGCCATAGGCTCACTCCAGCCTACCTTAGGTTCAACAAAAGGCTTGGAAAAGCTTCATGATCAAGTGAACGCGGCACAAGATCACCTGAAGGGCAGCAAAGGATATGCAGATAGAAAAAGGGAACTGCAGGAATTGTCCGATGTGATTGAGAGCAAGCTCTCCCAAAACAGCACTGATAAAAAAAGTGACAGTGATTCCTCTGACGACAAAAACAGTCAGGATGATAAGGGTCCTCGTAAATGAGAACTATCGATATTGGAAAACTACTGAAAAATAGAAACGATTGCCCCATTAGGCCTGACATGTCCCTGTCAATATTGGGTAAGGAGCTCGGCCCGCCGGAATGGTGGGACTTTGGTGGTTCCGACCCTTTTAGTGCCTTGTTGGGATATGGTGACTTTCAAATAGCTATTTGGGCAGTGGAAAATCGAGTCGAAGTGCGCCGAATTGGTTTGCAATTGTGGGAAGCCTCTGGAGGAGAACCCGCTCCAAAACATCATAAAATTGAAATCGCAAAGAGAACAGAAGTTGATCTATCCGGTTATCTCCCTGGAGCCGATCTTGATTTGGTGAAGGAAAAGTTGGAGCGAGAGGGCATCGCCTTTTCAGAAGCGCGCTGTGATGACGTAACCGAAGTCAAATCAGTGCTTACGCTGAATGACCGCACTCAACTCCTTTTTTTCTCAATGGCGGACCGGATTGCGCTAGCTGAGATTCAATTTTTTTCGAAACTTCAGGGAGCATAAGTTCCGGCATTGGGTAGCAAAATCTGGCCTGCTGTCGTTTCGAGCGGCAGGCGGAAAGTTTTGCATAATGGTGGGAGGCTGGTTGACCATGAACCGTTCGATCGCGTCACGGAACTGGCGAGCGAGAGTTTCAATCTGCTCCAATAGTCAGATCCTATCTCACATGCGGAGATTATCCATATATTGTAAGCGCGTAGACCACCCCACGTATCTTTCGTACTGCTGATCGGCGATTTTCTGCATGAGTCATGCGGAGAATTCTATGAGCGACAGTGTGAATCACCCTCGAACCTTTGAGATTTTGACCGCGGAGCCCGTGCGAAGACGACGCAAGCCGCGTGCCTGGTCGGATGACGAAAAGGCGCGGATCGTCGCCGCGACGCTGCAGCCTGGGGCGAATGTCTCGGCGGTTGCCCGGTCTGAAGGCTTGGATCCCTCGCAGCTTTATGAGTGGCGTCGCAAGGCACTGGCATCGGGAGTTGTTGCGCCCCTGACGGAGGGAACGGGCAAGCAGATCAAGTTCGCGCGCGTTGAAACGGTAAGCAGCGGCTCGGTGGATATTGTTGTTGCAGATATGGTGGTGCGCGTCGGCGGCGATTTTGACCCTGATCATCTGGTGAGGGTTCTACGGGCGGCTCGCAAGGCATGATCGCCTCCGGTGTGGTGGTTTATGTGTCGTGCCAGCCGGTCGACTTCCGCAAGGGGGCCGCGTCGTTGATGGCGCTGGTGCGGGATGGCGGTCTCGATCCCTTCAATGGCGCGCTTTACGTCTTCCGGTCGAAACGAGCCGATCGTATTCGTATTGTCTGGTGGGATGGCAGCGGTGTCTGCCTCTATTCGAAAACCTTGGAAGATCAAGGCTTCTGCTGGCCGGGCATATCGGCGGCACGGATACGTCTGGACCATTCTCAGCTGATGGCGTTGCTGGCCGGAATGGATTGGAAAAAGATCCGCCCGAACAAGGTCAGGCGACCCTTGTTGACGGGCTGACCGCGCCTGCGGCAAGATGAATCATGCCGCTGTAATGGTTGGGAAAACGGCTGTTTTTGTGCTCTAATCCTTCCCATGGATTTGCCCCCTCACGACCTGCCGGACGACGTTGACGCGCTGAAAGCGATGGTTCTCGCGCTGGCGCGCGAGCAGGCTGCGAAAGAAGTCCGGCTGAAGGCCGCTGAAGCTGAGATCGCGCGGCTGGAGGCGGTGGAGAAGAGTGCCAACGAGCGGATTGCCAACCTCACATCGATCCTGAAGGTTCTGCAGCGCACCCAACATGGCACCCGTTCCGAGCGATTGCGGCTTGGCGTCAACGACGAACAGGTGTCCTTTGCCTTCGAGGAAGTCGAGACCGGCCTTTCGGCAATCCAGAGCGAGCTTGATCATGCGGCCAAAGACAAGCCGAAACGAGCACCACGTCCGCGCAAGGGTTTTGCCGCTCATCTCGAACGCATCGAGGAAGTGATCGAGCCGGAGATCCCGGCCGGCTGCGAGGGGCTGGAAAAGGTCCTGATCGGTGAGGATCGCTCGGAACGACTGGATGTCGTGCCGCCGAAGTTCCGGGTCATCGTGACGCGTCGCCCCAAATATGCCTTCCGGGGCAACGATGGCGTGCTCCAGGCTTTGGCACCGGCACACATCATCGAAAGTGGCCTGCCGACGGAGCGGCTGCTCGCCTATATCGCCGTCTCCAAATACGCCGACGGCCTTCCGCTCTACCGGCAGGAGGCAATCTATCTACGCGACGGTGTCGAGATCAGCCGATCACTGATGGCCCAATGGATGGGGCATCTGGGCTTCGAACTGCAGATATGCGCCGACTACATCCTTGAGCGCGTCAAGGAGGGCGAAAGGGTCTTCGCCGACGAAACGACCTTGCCCACTCTTGCGCCCGGTTCGGGGAAAACGACGAAGGCCTGGCTTTGGGCTTATGCTCGCGATGATAGACCCTATGGCGGAACCAGCCCGCCGATGGTGGCCTATCGGTTTGAGGACAGCAGGGGCGCTGATTGCGTGGCGCGTCATCTCGCCGGATTTGGCGGCATCCTGCAGGTAGACGGCTACTCGGCCTATACCAATCTCGCCAAGACGCGTGCCAAGGCCGGCAGCAATGAAACGATCCGGCTCGCAGGGTGCTGGGCGCATCTACGCCGCAAGTTTTACGACCTCCACATCAGTGGTGTCTCAAAGGCTGCAACGGACACGATCATCGCGATGATCGAGCTGTGGCGCATTGAGGATGAGGTCCGCGGTCGGGATGCCGACAGCCGTTCCATGCTGCGTCAGGAAAAATCTGTAACCATCGTCTCCGGCCTCTTTGATCTTTGGGAAAAGGAACTGGGCAAGGTCTCTGGCAAGTCCAAGACCGCCGAAGCGATCCGCTACGCGCTCACCCGGCGCGAAGCACTGGAGCGCTTCCTGACGGACGGCCGGATCGAAATTGACTCCAATATCGTCGAGCGCGCGATCAGGCCCCAAACAATTACGAGAAAGAACAGTCTATTCGCCGGCAGCGAGGGTGGTGGACGCACTTGGGCGACGGTCGCCACCCTCTTGCAGACAGCCAAGATGAACAACGTCGATCCGCTTGACTGGCTCTCCCAGACCTTGAACCGCATCGCTCAAGGCTGGCCCGTATCTGAAATCGAGGCGCTCATGCCCTGGAACTTCAAGTCCCACGCCATCGGCTGACCGCTTACCATATATTCAGCGGTTTGATGTCAATCACATTGTGGGTCACAGGTTCGAATCCTTTCAAGACCTTACTATGTTCTGGCAACAGCGATGTTGTGCAAAGCCATTGAGCGAACTCGTCTCTACGTTTCTGGCAGACAATCCAGGACCAGAAGCGGCAATAAAAGTAGAACATCTTGGTTTGGCGCATTGCTATTCATCTGGAAGGCGCACCCTACCGTTCAGTGTTTGAGACGTGGTTAAGTGCGATAATCCATTTGCCGTCGCGCTTGCGCATTAGAGCGGGATGAATTTAGGCGGAATCGGCATGGGGATTCCCTTTTGTGAGCAAATCAGATTCACTATTCAGGCCGGTGCAGGAGGCCGGCCAGGATGGCGAGACCCTTTTCGGATGACCTTAGGGACCGTGTTGTTGGTGCAGTGACGCGCGATGGGGTGTCCTGTCGGGCGGCGGCGAAGCGCTTCGGCATCGGCATCAGCACGGCGATCGATTGGGTACGGCGCTTCCGTGAGACGGGCAGCGCCGCCGCCGGCCAGATGGGCGGGCACAAGCCGCGAGCGATCGCCGGTGAGCATCGGGCCTGGCTAATCGAGCGCTGCCGCGCGCAGGCATTCACCTTGCGCGGGCTGGTCGCGGAATTGGCGGAGCGGGGCCTGAAGGTCGACTACCGCTCCGTCTGGATCTGCGTGCATGAGGAAGGGCTGAGTTATAAAAAAAGACGTTGGTCGCCAGCGAGCGCGACCGGCCCGATGTCGCCGCCCGACGCAGCCGCTGGCTGAAGCATCGCCATCGCATCGATCCGGCCCGCCTCGTCTTCATCGACGAGACCTGGACGAAGACGAACATGGCGCCGCTGCGAGGCTGGGCGCCGCGCGGCGAACGGCTGTTCGGCCAGGCTCCCTTCGGCCACTGGAACACCATGACGTTCATTGCCGCCCTGCGCGTTGATCGCGTCAGCGCGCCCTGGGTCATCGACCGGCCGATCAACGCGACGAGCTTCCTCGTCTATGTCGAAAAGGTGCTGGTGCCGGAGCTCACGCCCGGCGACATCGTCGTGATGGACAATCTCGGCTCGCACAAGGCCGCGGCGATCCGCACCGCCATCCGCAAGGCCGGCGCGCGGCTGTTCTTCCTGCCGCAATACTCCCCCGATCTCAATCCGATCGAAAAGCTCTTCGCCAAGATCAAACACCGGCTACGCGAGGCGCAGGCCAGAAGCCGCAACGCCATCCATGACGCGCTCGCAACCATCCTCCAAACCGTTTCTCCAAAAGAATGCCAGAACTATTTCAACGAGGCCGGATATGAACGGATCTAAAATCATCCCGCTCTAGGCGGGTGTTCACGCCGGACTGGTTTCCGACGGCGCGTACCAGCTTGTAATCGCTGATCAGTTGCGCTGCATCCGGTGCCAGCATTTCGATCCGGATATTGGAGAAGGCAAGCTCGCCCTGTGAGCCGGGGGACCCGCCATAATCGTCGATATAGTGGTCCAGCGTTGCCTGCCAGTCCTTCTGGATCTTGCCTCGCGAGACGAAGATCACGTCAGGATTTGCGAACCCAGCCATGTATCCGTGGAAATCCCCGCGGTTCCAGGCGGCCTGCATCTCTGCGATGACATTGCGAATGGCGTCTTTTTCGATCGTATCGGACATCGATATGCTTTCTTCAAAGGTGACTTTTGGCGGCGGCTTCGTCTTCCTGTCGCTGGCGCTTGAGAAGGACTTCCTGGGCCGCGGAAACGAGGTGGCGGCGCAACGCGTTTTCTGCGGCTTTCGGGTCCTGATCGAGAATGGCGTCAACGATCTGCTGATGCTCGCGGCAGGAACGCTTCAGGCGACCTTTGTCCTTCAGCTGATATTTGCGGAAAGGTGCAAGCTTCAGCCTCAGGGTCTGCGCGGCCGAGATGAGATCGCTGTTGTGGCTGCCCTGGAAGAGCAGGCTGTGAAACCGTGTGTTGATCTCGTTATAGGCTTCGTGATCGCCCTCGTCGGCCAACGCATTCATGTCCCGATGCATGCTTTCGAGCTCCGCTCGCTCGCTCATCGTCATCCGGTGTGAGGAAAGCCGGCCACAAGTTGCCTCAAGTTCCGCCATCGCTTCGAACATCTCGTCGATACGCTGCGCCGAAATCTGGATGACGACGACGCCCTTGTAAGGCTCACGTTCGGCAAGACCGCGGCCGCAAAGAATGTGCAATGCCTCGCGAACCGGCGTCCGCGAAACGCCGAACTGCGCCGCGATCGATGTTTCATCGAGACGTGAACCCGCCGGGATGTCGCCATTGATCACAGCTTCCTCCAACTGTTCTGCAACGAAATCACTTCGACTTTTCTTGGCGTTAGCCGGAGTTTCCAGCATCAGGCATCCCCCTTTGCCCATTTCGGGCTGTCTGCTTGTATCGTTTTGATCGCCCAATCGGCAAGATATTACACAATCCCCTTGCAATGTCGGGAACAAATATACAGTATGTCCACAGAGAGGGGCTGTCGCATGCGATGCGGCACTTAACATTTAGATTTGTATATAATCTAGCACCAACATGCGGTCCCGCCGGTAACCTCTGCGAAGAGGCTGAAAGATGGGACGCACGCGGCTGGCCGGGGAATTGCCATGACCTTCACAACACGACCGGAACTCAGGGGCACGTTCGGAGCAGTGTCATCGACCCACTGGCTCGCCTCAACAGTCGGCATGTCCATGCTGGAAAAAGGCCATACGGCCTTTGACGCCGCGGTTGCGACCGGCTTTGTCCTTCAGGTTGTCGAACCCCATCTCAACGGCCCTGCGGGCGAAGTGCCGATCATTGTCACACCTGCCGGCGCAACGGCCCCGACTGTGATTTCCGGTCAGGGGCCTTCCCCGTCCAAGGCCACGATGAAGTACTTCAAGGAACTTGGCCTCGATATTATTCCGGGAACCGGGCTGCTTGCGGCCTGCGTACCGGGCGCATTCGGCGCATGGCTGACCCTGTTGCGCGACTACGGCACGGCTGAACTGGAAGACGTCCTGGCCCCGGCGATCTATTATGCACGGACCGGCCATCCGCTGGTGCCGCGTATTGCCAACACGATCGCCTCCATGCGCCAGCTGTTCGAAACGCATTGGCCGAGCTCGGCGGAAGTTTACCTGCCTGGCGGTGTGGCGCCGCAATCCGGCAAGCTTTTCCGCAATCCACTGATTGCAGACCTCTACCAGAAGATCATCGACCAGACGAAATCGGCCAAGACTCGCGAAGCGCGGATCGATGCTGCGCTTGATTTCTGGTATCGCGGCCCGGTCGCCGAACGGATTGAGGAATTCTGCGCAACGGAAGAAGTCTGGGATGTGTCCGGCCGTCGCCACAAGGGTCTGATCACAGCCCAGGACATGGCCGATTACAAGCCGCTGATCGAAAAGCCGGTTTCCACCACCTATGGCGATTGCGAGGTCTTCAAGTGCGGGCCGTGGTCGCAGGGCCCGGTTCTTCTGCAGATGCTGAACATCCTCAAGGGCACGGATATCGCCGATCTCGACCCGATGAGTGCCGATTTCGTGCATCTCGTCGTCGAGACCACCAAGCTTGCGATGGCTGACCGCGATTCCTGGTATGGCGACAGTACCGACGTGCCGATGGGGGCGCTCTTGTCTTCCGACTATGCCGATACCCGCCGGGCTCTGATCACCAACACGGCCTCGATGGAAGTGCGCCCCGGTACGCCGGACGGCCGCAATCCCAATATGCCGCCGCTGCGCACAGTCGGCACGATTCATCAACCCGGCCTTGGCGGCGGAGAGCCGACAGTCGCCCGTGAACCCAAGCTGCCGAACGACAGGTATGGCGAACCGGCGCTCACATTAGAGGGCGCACAGCGCGGCGATACGGTGCAGGTCAGCGCCGTCGACCGCTGGGGGAATATGGTTTCAGCAACGCCTTCCGGTGGATGGTTCCAGTCGAGCCCGGTCATCCCGGGCCTCGGCTTCAGCCTCACCACCCGCGGCCAGATGTTCTGGCTCGAAGAAGGTCTAAATTCGTCACTCATGCCGTCGAAGCGTCCGCGCACAACGCTAACCCCGTCCACCGTCTTCCGCGATGGCCAGCCCTACATGGCCTTCGGTACGCCGGGCGGCGACCAGCAGGACCAGTGGCAGCTCATTATGCTGATGTACCATATCCATCACGGCATGAACCTGCAGGAGGCGATCGACGCGCCGTCCTTCCACACCGACCACCTGCCATCTTCGTTCTGGCCGCGTGAGATCAGCCATGGCGCGGTCACGCTGGAATCCCGCTTCCTGGAGGCAGTGCGCGAAGATCTCGCGGCCCGTGGTCACAGGATTACCGTTGCCGATGCCTGGTCCGAGGGCCGTCTTGCAGCCGTCGCACGGGAAATGGATGGCGACGTTCAGCTGATCAAGGCTGGTTCCAACCCGCGCGGCGTCCAGGGTTACGCGGTCGCACGCTAGGCCGAAACAAAGAGTTCTAAACAAGAGAGGGAATTCGATGAAACCACTTTACCTCGCACTGGTAGCCGGCCTGGCGCTTGGCGGCCTGGCCTCCGCCACGGCACCTGCCGCTGCCCAATCCGTTCTGAAGATCGGCCTGCAGGACGATCCGGATACGCTGGATCCATCGACCAACTGGAGCTTCGTCGGTCGCCACGTTCTTCAGTCGCTTTGCGATAAGATCGTCGATATCGACGAAAACGGCAAGATCATCCCGATGCTTGCCGTAAGCTGGGAATGGAGCGCCGACAGCAAGACGCTGACCCTGAAGCTTCGTGACGACGCCGTTTTCCATGACGGCACCAAGGTCGATGCCGCTGCGATCAAGTACAATCTCGAGCGGGCCCTCAACGCAAAATTCTCTCGCCGCAAGCCGGAAATCAGCGCGATCAACACGGTTGACGTCGTAGACCCGACCACGGTTCAGATCAATCTGAAGTCGCCGTCCGTTCCGCTGCTCGCGGCCCTCAGCGACCGCGCCGGCATGATCATCAGCCCGACGGCAGGTGAAAAGCTCGGCGAGAAGTTCACCGATGCTCCGGTCTGCTCCGGCCCGTACAAGTTCGTCGAGCGCGTCGTTCAGGACCGCATCGTCCTTGAAAAGTTCCCGCAATATTATGACGCCAAGAAGTACAGCTTCGACCGCCTGATCTATCGCGGCATGCCGGATTCCAACGTCCGTCTGCTGAACCTGCGTTCCGGCCAGCTTGACCTGATCGAGCGTCTCGCGGCAACGGACGTCGAAGCCGTCAAGAAGGACAAGGCGCTGGCCGTCGATCCGGTCGTCGGCCTCGGCTACTATGGCATCACCTTCAGCATCGGCGGCGAAGGCGCAAACCTCGACGCCGGCAAGAAGGCCGCAATCCGCGAAGCCTTCAGCCTCGCAATCGACCGCGAAGCGATCAGCAATGTCGTCTTCGACGCCCAGGCATCGATCGGCAACCAGCCGTTCCCCCCGTCGAGTCCCTTCTACGACAAGAAGTTCCCGGTTCCGGCCCGTGACATCGAAGCCGCCAAGAGGAAGATGGCGGAAGCCGGCGTGAAGTCCGTCGATCTCGAACTCCTCGTGCCGACCGACGCCGAGCGCCAGCAGGTCGCGACTCTGATCCAGGCCATGGTCCAGGAAATCGGCATCAATGTTTCGATCAAGCCGACCGAGCTGATGACGCTGCTCGACATCGCCCGCCAGGGCAAGTTTCAGTCCCACCTCGTCGGCTGGAGCGGTCGTGTCGACCCTGACCTGAACATCACTCCGATGCTCTCCTGCGGTGCGCCGACCAACGATGCGCATTACTGCAACAAGGAACTCGACGCGACGCTCGAAAAGGCTCGTTCGATCGGCGACGTGGAAGCTCGCAAGGCCGAATACAGCAAGGCCGTCGCAATCCTCCAAAAGGACCTGCCGATCGTCTACCTGTACCACTCGCAGTGGATCTTCGCCCACAACTCCAACATCGTTGGCATGAAGCCCGCTCCGGATGGCATCATCCGTCTGGCTGGCGTCAGCCGTAAATAATACCCAAGCTGACACAAAAGCTTCGATGAGCACGTCTCAACATACACTTGAAAACCAGTCAGCCCGATCTGTTCGGGCTGACGACGCACGTGCGTCGGTGCTGGACGTCAATAACCTGCGCGTCGTCTTTGAGGGCGATATGCGTACGGTCACCGCCGTGGACGGAGTCAGCTTTTCGGTCGGGAAGGGCCGCACCCTCGCGATCGTCGGTGAGTCGGGTAGCGGTAAGAGCGTTACCTCGCTTGCCATCATGCGGCTTCTGCCCGAACACAGTGCCCGCATTTCC
Organism: Neorhizobium petrolearium; assembly: GCF_029854435.1. Classification (NCBI taxonomy): domain Bacteria; kingdom Pseudomonadati; phylum Pseudomonadota; class Alphaproteobacteria; order Hyphomicrobiales; family Rhizobiaceae; genus Neorhizobium; species Neorhizobium petrolearium. Next base: position 366,127 of record NZ_CP123001.1, read on the forward strand.
GGCAGCGTCAATTTCGACGGACGGCAATTGCTCGAGGAAACGAAGAGCGGCATGCGCAGCCTTCGCGGCAACCGGCTGGCGATGATCTTCCAGGAGCCGATGACCTCGCTCAATCCGTCCTATACGGTTGGTGAACAGATCAACGAAGTCATTCTGCGGCACCGGCAGATGTCGAAGAAGGAAGCGACCGAACGCGCCATCGCCATGCTGAAGTTGGTGCGCATCCCCTCGCCCGAGACCCGTTACCACCAATATCCGCACAATCTTTCCGGCGGCATGCGCCAGCGCGTGATGATCGCCATGGCGCTTGCCTGCGATCCGGAACTGCTGATCGCCGACGAACCGACCACCGCGCTGGATGTGACGATCCAGGCGCAGGTGCTGGAACTGATGCGCGAACTGCAGCAGGAGACCGGCACGGCCATCATCCTCATCACCCACGATCTCGGCGTGGTCGCAGAATCCTGCGACGACGTGATCGTCATGTATGCGGGCCAAGTGGTTGAACAGTGTTCCGTCGAGGAACTGTTTACCTTCCCGCAGCACCCTTACACAGTCGGTCTGCTCGGCTCGCTGCCGCGTCTCGATGAGAAGCGCGAACAACTCGTCGCCATAACCGGCACGGTGCCGGACATGGCCAATCCGCCGTCAGGCTGTCGCTTCCAGTCGCGCTGTCCGTTCCGCATCGAAAAATGCGCTGAAATGCCCGAACTGATCGAAGTCTCCGCCGGTCATTTCAGCCGCTGCTGGCGTGCGCCCATGCAGGACCTCGTCCCATGACCCAGACTACCACAACTCCCATTATCGAAGCCCGCGGGCTCGGCCGGAAATTCGTGGTCAAGCGCACCGTGTTCGGCCGCCCGCTGGCATCAGTCGGCGCCGTCGAAGATGTCACCCTGAGGCTGATGCCGGGCGAAACGCTCGCGATCGTCGGCGAATCCGGCTGCGGCAAGTCCACGCTCGGCCGCCTGCTGATGCGGCTGATTAGACCGAGCGCCGGTGAAGTTTTCATCGATGGCCAGAATGTCACCAATCTCAGCCATGCGGCGATGCGTAAACAGCGGCGGCATGTCCAGCTGATCTTCCAGGACCCCTATGCGTCGCTCAATCCGCGCATGACGATCGCTCAAACGATCGCCGAACCGCTGATGCTGCACAATATCGTTCCAGCGGGCCAACGCGCCTGGCGCGTCGCCGAACTCCTCGAAATGGTCGGCCTTCGCCCGGAACAGGCAAGCCGTTATCCGCACGAATTCTCCGGTGGCCAGCGCCAGCGTGTGGTCATTGCACGAGCGCTTGCTTCCGAGCCGAAGGCGATCATCTGCGACGAAGCGGTTTCCGCTCTCGACGTCTCGATCCAGGCGCAGGTGCTCAACCTCCTGAAGGACCTGCAGAAGCGCCTCGGCCTCGCCTTCGTCTTCATCTCGCACGATCTGGGCGTCGTGAAGCACATCGCCGACCGTGTCGCCGTCATGTATCTCGGCAATGTCGTCGAGATGGGCACCGCCGACGAAATCTTCGCGGTGCCCCGCCATCCCTATACGCGGGCTCTGCTGTCGGCCATTCCAGTCGCCGCTCCGCCGAGTCACCAGCGCGCAAAGGCCGCCCGCCTGTGTGGCGACTTACCGAGCCCGCTTTCGCCGCCGGAAGGTTGCCGCCTGCATACTCGCTGTCCGTACGTGCGGCCGGAATGCAAGACCGTCAGCATGAAGCTCGACGTGGAGCCGAACGGCCATGCGAATGCCTGCGCCTTCTGGCGCGAACTACCGGCGCAGGATGCCGCTGAAGTCGCCCGCGAGCCGCGCAATCCTAAGCTCGAAGAACTGTTCGCGGCGTTTGAAGCCATGGCCAAGCGGCCGGCCCAGACCGTGACAGGAGGCTAAACCATGTCATCGCTTCTCGCACGCCGCCTTCTGCAGCTTATCCCGACCGTCGTTTTGCTGTCGCTGATCATCTTTTCGCTGCAGCATCTTCTGCCGGGCGACCCGGCGCTGGTGCTGGCCGGCGAGAATCCGGATGAGGCAACGCTTGCCGCCATCCGCGCCCAGTACCATCTCGATCAGCCGTTGATCGTTCAATATCTCTACTGGGTAAAGGGCGTATTCGTCGGCGATCTTGGCGAATCCATGCGCCACAACCGTCCGGTCCTCGAACTGATCCTGCTGAAGCTGCCGGTTACCCTGCAGCTTGCCGTCATGGGCATCATCGTGGCGCTCGTACTCGGCATTGCCGGCGGCGTCATTTCGGCGCTTCGCCAGAACACGCCGGTCGACTATGCGACCAACGTCGTGTCGCTCGCCGGTATTTCGCTGCCAAACTTCTGGCTCGGCATCATGCTCATCATGTTCTTCTCGGTAAACCTCGGCTGGCTGCCGGCGTCGGGCTTCGTCAGCCCCTGGGAAGATCTGAAAATGAACCTGTCGACAACGATCATGCCGGCCTTCGTGCTGGGCACCGGTATCGCTGGCGTCATCATGCGCCACACCCGTGGTGCCATGCTGCAGGCGCTGGAAAGCGATTACGTCCGCACCGCCCGCGCTAAGGGCCTCAGCGAATGGGTCGTCGTGTTCAAACATGCGATGCGCAATGCGCTGACGCCGATCATCACGCTCGGCGCGCTGGAATTCGGCGCGCTGCTCTCCGGTGCGGTGCTGACCGAACAGATTTTTACGATCCCCGGCTTCGGCAAGCTGATCGTCGATGCGGTCTTCACCCGCGACTATCCCGTGGTGCAGGGCGTCGTGCTCGTGACTTCGCTGTTCTACATCATCCTCAACCTTCTGGCTGATATCGGATACATCCTCGTCAACCCAAGACTGAGAAGCTGACCGTGCTGACGATCTCGGAAACCAAATCTGTTGCCACTCCCAGGGGAAACCCCGTCACGCACTTCTTCCGCGGCCGCCTGTGGCGGCGGCTGTCGAAACGAAAGAGCGCGCTTCTTGGCCTCGCGGTCGTGCTGCTCATGGTGTTCGTCGCCGTCTTCGCGCCGTTGCTGGCCCCATACGATCCGGCTGCCCAGAGCTGGACACTGGTCCGCAAAGCCCCGTCCATGGCGCATTGGTTCGGCACGGACGAAGCCGGCCGCGACATGCTTTCGCGCATCATCTGGGGCGCGCGCGCCTCGCTGATGGCCGGCCTTACCTCGGTTGCGATCGCGATGGCAATCGGCGTTCCGCTCGGCCTTGCCGCCGGTTTCCTCGGCGGCATCATTGACGGTTTCATCAGCCGTTTTACCGACGCCATGCTCGCCTGCCCGTTCCTGATCCTGGCGATCGCCTTCGCGGCCTTCCTCGGCCCGAGCCTGACGAATGCCATGCTTGCAATCGGCATCACCGCCACGCCGCTCTTCATCCGCCTGACCCGCGGTCAGGTTCTGTCGATCAAGGCGGAGGAATATATCGAGGCTGCGAGCGCCGTGGGCAATCCGCAATGGCGCATTGCAGTGCGCCACATCCTGCCGAACATCCTGCCGCAGTTGATGGTGCAGGCGACACTGACGATCGCATCCGCGATCATCGCAGAAGCCAGTATGTCCTTCCTAGGCCTCGGCCTCCAGCCGCCGGCCCCGTCCTGGGGTTCGATGCTGAACTCGGCGCAACGCTTCCTCAGCAATGCGCCCTGGATGGCGCTCTGGCCCGGCATGGCGATTTTCATGACCGTGCTGTCGTTCAACCTTCTGGGCGACGGTCTGCGCGACGCGTTGGACCCGCGGTCTCGATAGAGGACTCAACATTTTCATTCCAGAAACATCGATGTCTATCCGCTGAAGGGTCGCATGGACAAGCAGGATATGGAATGGGGACGGTGCCCGATAGGACGATCGGTCAGCGTACGATCGCGTAGCTCTGGGCGTGGCGAGGCGTCGCCGCGCCGTAGAGCAGACCGTTTCGTCTTTCGACGGCACAGACGCGGCCGAGAGCCCAGCTCTCTTGGACGGAGAGCTTGTGGCCTCGCTCGCGCAGCGTATCAAGAACAGACGCGTCATACCGGTCTTCGATGAGAAGACGGCCGAGTTCGTATTCGCGTGGATAGAAGGATCCCGGCCAGTGCTTGCTGTGGAACATGGGAGCGTCGATCGCGCGTTGCAGGCCGTGTCCGTGCAGGACATGCCGCAGGAATACCGTCAACGACCATTGATCCTGCTGGTCGCCGCCCGGTGTCCCGATCGCAAGGAAACCTTCTCCGTCTCTGGTCACCAATGTGGGGGTGAGGGTGGTGCGGGGGCGGGTTCCGGGCCGCAGCGTCGAAGGTAGGCCGTCATCCAGCCAGAACATCTGGGCTCGGGTGGAGATCGGAAAGCCAAGCCCTGGCACGACGGGCGAGCTCTGCAGCCAGCCGCCGCTCGGTGTCGCCGAGACCATGTTGCCGAAACGGTCGACGATATCGAGATGGACGGTGTCGCCCTCGATCTCGGGCACAGCGGCGAACGTGACCTCGCCGCCGCCCGGCCCCTGCGGAACCTCGCTGCCGGCGCGGGCTGCGATCCGCTCCAGCCTTTCCGCCGCCCCGGAAAGATGGCTGGCGGCCAGCCGCTGCGAAGCCTCGGAACCAACCAGTTTGGCCCGCTCCCGGGCGTAGTCGTCGGAAAGCAGGGTTTGAACCGGAATGTCTGAACTGTTCGGATCGCCGTAAAACGCCTCGCGATCGGCAAAGCAGAGTTTGGCGCTTTCGACGACCGTGTGGATGAAGTCGGCGCCGTATGGGTCGAGACTGCCGATGTCGAGCTGCGACAGCAGTGCTAGCTGCTGCAAGAAGACCGGTCCTTGTCCCCACGGGCCGGTCTTATGGACCGTCAACCCATGAAAATCGCGGGACACGGTCCTTTCCTTCGTCGCCGACCAGCGGGCAAGGTCATCGCCGCGAAGCAGACCACCATTGCGGCGGCCCGTCGTGTCGAACAGTTCCGCCGACCGGTAGAAGCGGTCGATAGCTTCCGCGACGAAGCCGCGATAAAAAGCCGTTCTCGCGGCTTCGATTTGGTCAATACGATCACCGCCCGTTGCCCTTGCCTCGTCGAGAATGCGCCGGTATGTCGCGGCGATGGCCGGTGTGCGCATCAGGGCGGCGGGTTTCGGTACTCGGTCATGCGGCAGCCAGACCTCGGCCGAGGTCGGCCATTCGTTGCGGAACAGATCCTCGACCGGAATGATCGACGCGATCGCCCGCGGCAGCAGCGGGAAGCCGTTTTCCGCGTAATCGATGGCATAGGAGAAGATATCTTCGAGCGGCAGAGTGCCGTAATCGCGCAGCAATAGCATCCAGGCATCGAAGGCGCCGGGAACGACGGCCGGCAGAAGTCCCGTGCCGGGCACCATGTCGAGGCCGAGCGAGCGGAAAGCCTCCAGGCTGGCCAGAGCTGGAGACACGCCCTGACCGCAGATGACGACCGGTTCGTCCTCGCCCGCGCTCTTGAGGATGATCGGGACTTCACCGCCGGGCCCGTTCAGATGCGGTTCGACGATCTGAAGGGTAAAGCCGCAGGCGGCAGCCGCGTCGAACGCATTGCCGCCGCGCTCCAGCACCGACATGCCGACGGACGTACCCAGCCAATGGGTGGAACTGACCGCGCCAAAAGTGCCGCTGAGTTCGGGGCGTGTGATAAAGGGTGCCATATCCGACTGCCTATCTCTGGACGAGTTGCTTGGCGCCGACCAACCGTTCGGCCAGCACAAGCACGAAGAGGATGATGAGGACTTGCAATGCCGAGGCCGCGGCGACGACGAGTTGGTTGCCCTGGAATTGCAGGTAGCTGAATATTTCGATCGGCAGTGTCACGATGCCCGGCCCCGTCAGGAACAGCGCGGTGTTCAGTTCCCCGAAGGAGACGACGAAGGCGAACAGCCAGCCAGAGAGAACTCCTGGCCAGATGATCGGTAGGGTGATCAGCATGAATGAACGCACCGGCCCGGCGCCCAGACTCTGGCCTGCTTCTTCCAGTGTTGTGTCGAAGCTTTGCAGCGAGGTCAGCACGGCTCGGAAGGCGTAAGGCAGGCAGACGACCACATGCGCGATGAAAAGGCCCGGCAACACGCTCATGTTGACCGTTTTGTAGAGCAGCAACAGCGCAAGCCCGAGGATAAGCGCCGGAAACACCAGCGGCGCCATGATGAGCATCTGCAGGAAGGTCGAAAGGCCGTTCCGGTTGCGAGAGACATAGATGGCGCCCAGAAGTCCGAGCAGGGCGGAAGCACAGGCCGAGGTGAGCGCCAGAACGATGCTGAGCATGAAGGCGTTGCGCATTTCGGCTATTCCGAAGAATTCGACGAACCAGCGCAGCGAGAAGCCGGGTGGCGGAAAGACAAGCGCATCGCCCGAGCTGAACGACACGATCAGCACGACAAGGATCGGCCCCATGATCAGGGTAAGCGCGATGCCGACGATAAGGCGGAGGAAGACGGCTCCCATGGTTCAGCCCTTCCCCTGTACGCGATTAGGTCGAACGACGAGCTGAATGATGACCGCAATAATCAGGGCGATGATCAGCAGCGCAAAAGAGAGAGCCGCAGCACGGGGCCACCGGAAGGTGGTGACGCTGTCGAATACCAAGCTTACCAGCAGCTTGTAGCGTGGCCCGCCGAGGAGCGCGATGGTCACGTAGGCGCTCAGCGTCAGGAAGGTGACAAGCATAAGGCCGGATGCGATGCCTGGGCTGGAAAGCGGCAGGGTAACGCGCAGGAAAGCACGCCACGGGCTGGCGCCGAGCGAATAGGCGGCTTCGGTATATCGCGTGTCTATGGTGGTCAGCGAGTTGGTGAGCGAGACGATCATGAAGGGCAGAAGGATCGTCAGCAGTCCGAGCGTTACCGCCTCGAAGGAATAGAGATATTGCACCGGCCGTTCGATGAGGCCAACGCCTGTCAGCGAGCTGCTGACCAAACCGCGCCGTCCCAGGATAGCGACCCAGCCATAGGCCCGGACCACGTTGCTGACCATCAGCGGTACCATCATCACCATCAGCATGATCATGCGCCCTCGGGCGGACAACCGGGCTGCATAGAAAGCGACGGGATAGCCGATCAGCAGGCAGAGGATGAGGACGATGGCCGTAGACAGCAATGTCCGCCGGATGATCAGCAGGTAGAAGGAGTCGGTGAAGATTTCGGCATAGTTGATCAGCGTCGGCTCGAGATCAAAGAGCGACGTTCCCGAATTCGTCATGAAGCTGACGAACAGCAGGTAGCAAAGCGGCACAACGAAAAACAGGCCGAGGATCACCAACGGTGGCAAGGCGACAGCGTAGAGCAGAGATGATGCGGGAAGGACCCTGTTCATGTCGGATCCTCCAGTGCGACGGCGCTTGCCGTTTCCCATGACAGCCCCACGGAGGTGCCGGTCTCTATATCGGCTGGCGTCGCGGCGGTGTTCTGCAGTACCGCGTTGAGGGCTATTCCTCCCATATCGAGGTAAAGGAAGGTCTGGGCGCCTCGATAGATGACGTCCTTCACCACCGCCCGAATGCCGCTTTGCGGATCGAGCACGATCTTCTCCGGCCGCAAGGCGAAGCGCAGCTTCCCCTTGCTGACGGGCGTGCCGGAAACCTGAACGAGATTACCGGCGACGTCCACGACAGCACGAACTCCTTCGCGGCCCCGCACATGTCCTTCGAGAATGTTGCTCGCGCCGAGAAAAGTCGCGACGAATTCGGTGCGCGGCCGATCGTAAATGTCTTTCGGTGTGCCGGCCTGCTGGATGCGGCCGTGGTTCATCACCGCCACCCGGTCGGACATGGTCAGCGCCTCTTCCTGATCGTGGGTGACGAAGACCGTGGTCATGCCGAGGCGGTGTTGCAACTGGCGGATTTCCACCTGCATCTGCTCGCGAAGCATCTTGTCCAGCGCGCTCAGGGGTTCATCGAGCAGCAGTACGTCCGGCTCGAACACGACGGCACGAGCAAGCGCGACGCGTTGTTGCTGGCCGCCGGAAAGCTGGCGCGGGTAGCGGTCCGCAAACTTTCCAAGTGCCACGAGGTCGAGAACGGCGGCAACCTTCTGGCGGATGACATCCTTTCCGATGCCGCGCATCTGCAGACCGAATGCCACGTTTTCGGTGACGCTCAGATGCGGAAAAAGCGCGAAATTCTGAAAGACCATGCCGAAGCTTCGCTTGTAGGCCGGTATGCCCGTCACATCCTTTCCGCGAATATATACCTGTCCCCTGGTCGGCTGCTCGAAACCGGCGATGAGGCGAAGGGTTGTTGTCTTGCCGCATCCGCTCGGCCCGAGCAGCGCAAACAGCGTCCCACGCTCGATCTCGAGGTCCAGGGAGTGCAGAGCGGTCGCGGTTTCAAACGACTTTTCGACCGAGACGAAGCGTACATCGGATGCGCCGGCCGAGGTGGTGCTATCGGTTTTCATGGGATGTCTCCAGGGCATTGTCGCACCGCATGATACGCAGTCCTGCGGCGCAGAGCCTGATCGGCATTTCGGTCAACACCAGGGTTTCGGTAGGCTTCGACGGGGCTTCGAGCGAGGGGAGGGATGCCTGCAGGACGCCGACAAGGCCATCGACCAGCCGGATGTCGACGAGGCCTGCGGCACATTCAGTCCGGATGCCCGCCAGCACGTCTTGCCATTCCTGCTTCAGCCTTCCGAATTCGGCGGAGAGGAGGTGGTGCATTGCCTCGGTCTCGGAGCACGCCAGGGCCTCCAGCCTGACAAACGAGGCGATCATGGCCGCGTCCAATTCGTTGAGCAGCTGCAGGAGTTCGTGCGGCGAGACCTTCTCCATTTCAGAGATGGCGCCATCGCCTCGCCTTTCGAACAAACCGAGATAGACAAGCGCATTGTAGATCAGTCTGAAACCCGCGCAGTCTTCCTTCATGAAGAAGCGTAGCGTCTCGTCCATGACTTTGAAGCCGCGAATGGGAAGAAACCGCCGAACGTAGGCTTCAAGCACGATGCCCTTACGCAGGAACTCGCCCATTTCCGGGTGCGGCGAAAAGATGATCACCTTGCCGCGTCCGAGATTGGCGGAAAGAACGGCGGGCGTGTTTTTCATCTCGCGATCGAAGAGTGACGGTGCAAGCGGGTTGTCGATGAACAGCCGGCTTTCAGAAATGAAATTGCGGAAGTGCCCGAGCGAGACTGCAGCCCGAACCGAATTCGAATATACCGGTCCGTGATAGTATGGCAGTTCGATCGCCTCCGGCAGGCCGCGTCCAAGAACCGGGTCGCTGACCGAAATGCCCAGCACCGCTGCTCCGGTTGAAAGATATTCCTGCGTATAATTCGGGGTCGCGTCGATCGCGCGCAGCCAGCCCGGCCGCCCGTCCGAGGCATAGAAGCCGCCGCCACAGGAACCCATGAACGCGCCGCCCGCGGAGATGAAAGCGTGGATTGCCGCGTCGATGCCGGCGAGGTTTTCGGCGCGATCCAGGCCCCAGGTAGCGAAGCCGCCGGGCATGACGAGCAGATCGTAATCCGAAAGCGCCCCGGCCAAGATCTGCCGGCCGTCGATTGGCGAGAAGGTCAGCCCCAGGCTGAGCAGGGAATGGGCATAATAGGCCCAGTAGGGATAGCCGACGGCCTCGCCCGCGTAGATTGCGATGCGCGGAGGCGTACTTGTCTCAGGCAGACCTTCGGCAGCTTCGCCGGTCAGGCCAAGTCTCGCAGCGGCTTCAGCGAGTTGCCCGTCGACCACGAATCCTTCGGCACCGTCGGCCGCGGGGAATTGATATGCGCGGCATCGATTGAGGAACGTCAGAGGAATGCCGGTGAACGCTCCGCGGTCAGCCAGCTTGAAAATCGTCATGAGATTGGGATTCCTGCCATTTGGTGCGGCGGCCATAAGGCCGCCGTCCATTGTCTTCAACCGCCCGAAACGATGCGGTTCCAGCGGTCAGTCCATTGGCCGCGGTTGGCGGACATGAATTCCTGATCTAGGTCGACGATACGCGCCGTCTCTTCCGGCGAGAACTGAACTCTCTCCTGCAGTTCCACGGGCAGCTTGGCCAGCGTGTCGGGATGCGTGCCGCCGTAGTTGAACACCTCGGCGACCCACCCTTGCGTCGATGGGTCGATCGTCATGTTCACGTACTGCTCGGCCAGCGCCTTGTTTTTGGTATTCTTGGCAATGCCGGTTCCGGAGAGGTAGGAGATCGCTCCTTCCTTCGGAAAGACCCATTCGACCTTTCCACCCTGCTGCCGCACCGTATAGGTCTGCGACTTGTAAAGCAGGCCGACGGCCGCTTCCTCGTTGACCAGCGCGCTCATGATGGTGTCCGTATCTTTGGCCCAGATCGGATCGAGAGCGGCCATCTTGCCCAGCATGTCGAAGCCGGCTTCGCCGTCCCTGGCGTCCTTGCCGGCTGCCATTGCGCCGATCGGGATGATGTAGGGGCCGATCGAATGGGTGATTTCCGGCAGGACGATCTGTCCCCGATAGTCCTCGTTCCACAGATCCGCAAAGCTGGTGGGAGGCTTTTTGACCAGGTTCGGGTTGTAGGCAATCCCGAGGGCGGAATAGATCATCGCCACCCAACCCTTGCGCTTGAAGCGGTCAGGCACGGCGGCAAGAAAAGGCAAATTCTGAGAGTTCGGATCCAGTTCTTCCAGAACGCCCTGAGCCTCCGCCAGCGGGACGACACCATCATGGAGCTGAACGAGATCGTAGACCTGGTTGCCGAGGCTGATCTTCAGCTTGGTGATGCGCTCGACGGGGCTGGATCCACGATCCTGCACGATCTTGACGCCGGTCTTTTCCGCAAAGGGCGTATCGACATTCTTGGCCATGCCATCGCCCCACAGACCGCCCCAGGTCATCATTGCAAGTGACTCGGGTTTCGATTGTGCGAAGGCGAGGCGCGCCGAGCCGATGGCTGGAGAGGCAAGCGCGGCTGAGGCCGCGAGTTTCATAAAATTACGTCTGTCCATTTTGTTCCCCTTAAATGAACCATTTCAAATTGGTTCTATAAATACACAGAGCCTTTTACGTCTGCTGCTGCGATCGGGTCTTATTTTTTTGTCATTCGACGGGCATAGTCAAGCTAATTTCCCGCAATTATGCCATATAATGAATCAAATTGATTAGTCTGCCTAAAAAAATGGCGCAGTGCACATCTTGATAAATGGTTCGCAATGGTTCATGTTGTGGCCGCGAATATGAGGAATAATCGTGTCGACGAGAAACAAGCAAAGTCTGCTCGATACGCTACGTGCAGCAATCGAGGCTACGGACGAACGGTTCATTAGGGAGGAGCGGCTTCTGCCGGAGCGCGAACTGAGCGATCGGTTCGGTGTAGGGCGGCGTGCCGTCCGAGAGGCATTGAATGAACTCGAAGGGGAGGGGCTGCTTTTCAGAAAGCAGGGGCTTGGAACGTTTGTTCGAGAGGTAGGGCCAAAGTCCACGAGCCTCAAATCGCTCACCAACCGGACCAGCCCCCATGACATCATTGAGGTCAGACTGGAGATCGAGCCGGTGCTGGCCCGTTTTGCCGCGACGCGCGCGACGCCGAAAGACATCGACCAGATGAAGCTTTTCGTCCGCAGGGCGGCGCAAGCTGCAACACCACGGGAATACGAACGATGGGACAGCGCCTTCCATACCAAGATTGCGGAAAGTGTTCGCAATACAATGTTTTGGGGCGTATTCCGCCTCATCAATTCCGTGCGTAAGGAACAGCATTGGGTGAATTCGCGGACACGTGTTTTCACCCGCGGAGTGAGCGAGGAGATGGTCCGTCAACATAACGCCATCGTCGCCTCGATTGCGGCGAGGGATCCGCAGGCAGCTGAGGACGCCATGCGTGATCATATCGCGACTGCGGGCGTGCGGATCAGCCAGTCGATCGTGGAAAGTCTCTGAAGACGAGAAGCTCCTAGCCGCAGGCGCTGCCGTTTCCAGCGCGCCCGGCCCGGACTTGATAGCCCGTCCTGGCACGCAATGTTCAATTTCACATTTCTTGATGGCCGCGAGGACACACTTTTCACAGCGATTTCCACCCACGGTGGGATCATCATCGATTCCGTCAACCATTCGACAGGGAGATGATGTTCGTGCCCTCTTCGTGCTGATGAACCTAGCAACGCTTCTCAACGGTCCTGCCAACGTCATCGAAAGGCGCGTCGGACCTTCACAATTCGAGTTGTCGGATTGTGAGTAAGCGTCCCGAAAATCAAACCTGCGCCCAGGCGCAGGGCATATAATTGTTCCTCGTCACGCGCACCGACCTCAACCCAGTTTCGCGGCGATCTTAAGATCGTCAAAGGCGTCGCATCGGCGCCGCTCCCTGGGGTCGATATGGGTTAAGGGAACGGCTCAAGACAGCCGGGAACCATGAAATCGCGACAACGTCGGTCACTGGCGCATCACCTTTTCAGTGATCTGTTTTCGCGATGACTTCAAAGAATCAAACTATTTGTCATTCGTCAAGAATAGCTCTAGCGATGGTCATACATCGGACATCAAATGAACCGGCGCTTCTTCGAGCTCTGTTGATGGCGATGATCGGGAGGATTGCAATAGCTTTAGGACTAACCGCGGCAGGTACTTCCTGTGGTGGCGAAGCTTTGCCCAAAACCCCGACCAGTTTCGAGTGTCTTCCGGCGGTATCCGGCGGGAGGTGCCAGCTATTCTCGACGGGAGATGGGAGCAGACAATGGAAGTGACGATTGTAGGTGGAGGCATTGGCGGGTTGACGCTTGCGCTCATGCTTCATGAAGAGGGAATCGCCTCGCGCGTTTACGAAGCAGCCCCGGAATTGAAGGCGCTGGGCGTAGGGATCAACCTCCTGCCGCATGCCTCACGCGAGATATGCCGGCTCGGCCTTGAGGATGCCCTGGTCAAGGTGGCGATCACCACGAAGGAATCCGGTTTCTACAATCGTTACGGCCAACATATCTTCACCGAGCCGACCGGCCGCTATGCAGGATATCATTGGCCGCAATTCTCGATCCACCGCGGCGATCTCCACATGGTTCTGGTCGAGGCATTCAAGGCGCGTTGCGGTGCCGATCGCCTGATGACCGGCTGGCAGTGCACCGGCTTCGAGCAGGACGACGACCTCGTCACGCTGCATTTCGTCGATCCGCGCGACGGCTCGGCGCGTCCCTCGGTCAAGGCCGAAATGGTCGTCAGCGCCGAAGGCATTCATTCGAAGATCCGCAAGCAGCTTTATCCGAACGAAGGCCCGCCGCGTTATTCGGGCATCAACATGTGGCGCGGCGTCACCAAGTGGAAGCCGTTCCTGACCGGCGCCAGCATGGTGCGCATCGGCTGGCTGAATACGGCGAAGGTACTAATCTACCCGATCCGCGACAATATCGACGGCGAAGGCAACCAACTCATCAACTGGGTCGTCGATATCGCCACCGAGAACTACAAGTCGCAGCGTGACTGGAACAAGCCGGGCCGCATCGAAGACTTCTTCGATGTCGTCAAGAACTGGAAGTTCGACTGGCTGGATTGCCCGGCGCTCTTCAACGCGGCCGACGCCATCCTCGAATATCCGATGGTGGACCAGGACCCGCTCGACCAGTGGACGTTCGGCCGCGTGACGCTGCTCGGCGATGCCGCGCACCCGATGTATCCGCGTGGCGCCAACGGCTCCGCCCAGGCGATCCTTGATTGCCGTGCGCTGACCGACGCCATCGTCAAGGAAGGTGATCCGATCAAGGCGATGCATGCCTATGAAGCGGTGCGCCGTCCGGCAACCGCACAGGTCGTGCTCACCAACCGTAAGAACCCGCCGGATGCCATCCTGCGCGAAGTCTTCGAGCGGACGGGTGACAAGCCGTTCGACGACATCAACAAGGTGATTAGCCACGAGGACCTCGAGAAGCTATCCACCAGCTACCAGAAGATCGCAGGTTACCATAAGGAAAACCTCGCGATGTCGCCTGCCGGGGTTTAACTCCCGGCTCGTCGACAGCAGTTCGTTCGGGAGGTCGGGATGTCGTTACAGGAAAGCAGTTACGCAAAATCGGTCGAAAAGTCGAGCTTCTTCGGCCGTATTCGGGCCGAATGGCTGATCATTGGCGGTGCGGTACTGATTGTCGGCTGGCTTGCGCTCGTGCCGTTGGGCTTCCTTCTGTGGCAGAGTTTCATGACACCTGCCGCAAGCGACGTTCCGGCCGTCTTCACGCTCGGAAACTATGTCTGGGCGCTGACGGAAAGCAGCATTCTGCCGCTGTTTAAAAACTCGGTGGTCTTCGCCACGGGCACGTCCTGTCTCGCACTGGTCATCGGCACGCTGTTCGCCTGGCTCAACGAGCGGACGAATACGCCGTTCAAGATGATGTTCTATGCGGCCTCCATCGTGCCGCTGGTCATCCCGTCGATCCTGTTCACCGTGTCCTGGATCATGATGGCGAGCCCGCAGATCGGGCTCTTCAATCTCGTCCTCAAGAACACGTTCAGCCTGTCTGGCCCGGTCTTCGATATCTATTCGATGGGCGGCATGATCTGGGTCGAAGGCCTGCACTATTCGCCGATCGCCTTCCTGCTGATGTCAGCGGCGTTCCGGTCCATGGATCCGTCGCTGGAGGAATCCGCCCTGATGTCGGGCGCGTCGATCGGCCAGATCATGTTCCGCATCACGCTGAAGCTCGTCTGGCCGGCGCTGATCGCCTCCTTCTTCATCCTGTTCATCCGCTCGATTGAATCCTTCGAGGTTCCGGCGCTGCTCGGCATGCCGGTCGGCATCGAGGTCTTCACGTCAGCGATCTACGAGGCGATCCGCGAGTATCCGAGCAATGTCGGGCTCGCGTCGGCCTATGCGGCGGCGTTGCTGCTGATCGCCTCCTTTGGCATTTATTTCCAGTCGAGGCTTTCGAGCCAGGGCAGCAAATATTCGACCGTCACCGGCAAGGGTTTCCGCCCGCGGCCGTTCGATCTTGGTCCCTGGCGTATTCCGGCCGCGATCCTGATCGTCTGCTATATGATCCTGGTGATCGTGCTGCCGTTCCTCGTGCTCTTCTGGTCGTCGCTGAACAAGTATTACAGCGTGCCGTCCTGGGCGGGGTTGAGCCGGCTGTCCTTCGATGCCTATGCCAAGGTGATCAACTATCCGATGGTCGGTCAAGCGGTCTGGAACAGCGCGCTGCTCTCGCTCGGCGCCGCCACCACCATCATGCTGCTCACCGCCGTCATCTGTTGGATTGTCATCCGCACCAAGCTGCCAGCCCGCTGGTTGCTCGATAACGTCGCCTCGCTGCCGATGGTCTTCCCAGGCCTCGTTCTCGGCCTGTCGGTGATGATCTGCTACCTTTATCTCGATATCGGCATCTACGGCACGACCTGGATCATCTTCATTGCCTATGTCACGCGCTTCATGCCTTACGGCGTCCGCTACAACACGACCTCGATGCTGCAGATCCACAAGGATCTCGAAGAATCGGCCGCGATGAGCGGCGCGTCCTGGAGTCAGAGTTTCGTCCGCATCGTGCTGCCTCTGCTGAAACCGGGTCTGCTGGCGGGCTGGATTTACATCGTTGTCGTCTCGATCCGGGAACTCTCCAGCTCCGTGCTGCTCTACAGTCCCGGTTCGGAAGTGGTGTCGATCGTCATCTGGGAGCTGTGGCAGAACGGCCAGTATGTCGAACTCTCCGCCTTCGGCGTGATGATGATCATCGCGCTCTTCATCGTGGTGATGCTCGCCCAGTTGGTCGGCAAGAGGTTCGGAGTCAAGGAAGCTTAAGCCGGATTGGGAGGTCCGGCTTTCAAAAAGGGGAGGAACGCATGATTAAATCGCATATTTTGAAAGCTATTACCCGCAGGGCATTGGCGCTCGGCTTCGTCGCAACGCTTGTCGGCGGCCCGGCGCTCGCACAGACTGTTGCGGACGTCGCCGCCTATAGCGGCCCGGACCGGATGGAAAAGCTGGTCGCTGCCGCCAAGAAGGAAGGCAAGCTGACGCTCTACACGGCGACGCCGGTAGATGACGTCAATCAAGTGATATCGGCCTTTACCGCCAAATACGGCATTGCGGTCACGCTCTGGCGCAGCAGTTCGGAAGACGTGCTGCGCCGCTCGGTCGCCGAGATCAAGGCCGGCCGTCATGATGTCGACGTGATCGAGACTAACGGGCCGGAGCTCGAAGCGCTGCACCGGGAAAACATTCTTCAGGCTGTGAACTCTCCGGTAATTCCGGAAATCTTTCCGGGCGCGGTGCCCGCCCACAAGGAGTGGATCGGCAGCCGTTTGAACATCATCACGGCCTCTTACAATACCGACGCGGTGAAGCCGGCGGATGTGCCGAAAATATGGAACGATCTGCTCGATCCGAAATGGAACGGCAAGATCGGCATCGAATCCGAAGCGTATGACTGGCTGGCGACGGTGATCCAGAGCTTTCCGTCAAAGGAGGAAGGCCTCGCGTTCTTCAAGAAGCTGGCGACGACCAATCATCCCTCGCTGCACAAGGGCCATCCGCAGCTCGCCAACATGACCGCGTCAGGCGAAAAGCCGCTGACGATGCAGGTCTATCTTTACCGCGTGCTGCAGTTGGAGAAGGAAGGCGCGCCGGTGAAGGCGCTGACCATCGGCCCGTCGATCGCCCGCATCAACGGTCTCGGGATCGCCAGGACGACTTCGCATCCGAATGCCGCGATCCTCTACCAGCAGTTCACACTTACCGAAGCGCAGAAGATTTTGGCGTCCCGCTGTTTCACGCCGACCAACACCAAGGAAGTCCCGTTCCCGGCCGGCATGGAGGTCAAGGTCATCGAACCGACCGGCATGCTGGATGAGCTGACGGCCTGGCGGCAGACATTCGAGAAGACATTCCAATAACAACGCTCATAATTCTTGGAGGAGGATACTATGCGCAATACCTTGAAGAGCCTGAAGACGCTTGCTCTCGCCAGCGCCGTCGGCGCGCTGCTGGCCGGTTCGGCCACGGCTCAATCGATCGACGAGATTTCCAAATATAGCGGCGCTGACCGGCTGGAAAAGCTGGCAGCTGCTGCTAAAACCGAAGGCGGACTGACGCTCTATACCGCAACGCCGGTGGAAGACGTGACCGCGATGACCGATGCCTTCACCAAGAAATACGGCATCAAGGTCACCGTCTGGCGCGGCTCTTCCGAAGATGTGCTGCGTCGTGCCGTCACCGAGATCAAGGCCGACCGTTATGATGCGGATGTGATCGAGACCAATGGCCCCGAACTCGAAGCCCTGCATCGCGAAAAGATCCTGCAGCCGATCACATCGCCGGCCACGCCGGATATCTTCCCGGGTGCCGTTCCCGAGCACAAGGAATGGGTCGGCAGCCGCCTGAACATCATCACCGCGGCCTATAATACCAATCTCGTCGCCGACAAGGACGTGCCGAAGGACTGGAATGATCTGCTCGACCCGAAGTGGAAGGGCAAGATCGGTCTCGAAGCGGAGGCTTATGACTGGCTTGCGACCGTCAATGCCAGCTTCCCGAGCGAAAAGGAGGGCATCGACTTCTTCGCCAAGCTCGCCAAGACCAATGGCATTTCTCTGCGCAAGGGCCACACGCTCCTGACCAACCTGACCGCATCCGGCGAAGTGCCGCTGGCGCTGACGACCTATCTCTACAAGGTCGACCAGATGAACAAGGATGGCGCGCCGATCAATGTCTTGCAGCTCGGCCCTTCGGTCGCCCGTATCAACGGCCTCGGCGTTGCCAAGACCGCAAAACATCCAAATGCGGCGATCCTGTTCCAGGATTTCACGCTGACAGAAGGCCAGAAGATTCTTGCCGAACGTGGCTTCACGCCGACCAATGTGAAGATCGCGCCGCTGCCGAAGGATCTCAATGTCAAGGTCGTCGACGGCTCCGCCATGCTCGACAAGCTCGCCCAGTGGCGCGAGACTTTCGAAAAGACCGTCAAATAACGAATGACGAAACGGGGACATCGTAGCTGTTGCGATGTCCCGGGAATGAAGCCGGCCGGGCGGGGAGCACGGCGGAGGTGAGGAGATAGAAATGCTGAATGTTCAGGGACTGACGACCGAATATGCCGACGGCAAGGGCAAGGCCGTCCGCGCCGCCAAAGATATCTCCTTCGACGTGCCGCAGGGCAAGCTCTTCACCCTTTTGGGGCCGAGTGGCTGCGGCAAGACGACGACGTTGCGCTCGATCGCCGGTCTTGAGCGGCCGATCAAGGGCAATATCTCCGTCGAGGACGTGACCGTCTACTCTGCCGGCAAGGGGGTCTTTGTGGCGCCCAACCGCCGCAATTTCGGCATGGTCTTCCAGAGCTACGCCATCTGGCCGCATATGAGCGTCTTCGAGAATGCCGCTTTCCCGCTGCGGGTCGGTAAATCCAGCTTCTCCAAGAAGCAGATCGGCGAAAAGGTCGAGCGGGTTCTCAAGGCCGTTGCGCTGGAAAACTATGCCGGCCGTGAGGCAACACGCCTCTCCGGCGGACAGCAGCAGCGCCTGGCGCTTGCCCGCGCGCTGGTCATGGAACCGCGCCTTCTGCTTCTCGACGAGCCGCTCTCCAACCTCGACGCCAAGCTGCGCGAGCAGATGCGTTTCGAGTTGAAGCGTCTGCAGCGCGAACTGAACCTGACGACGCTTTATGTCACCCACGATCAGCAGGAGGCACTGGCGCTTTCGCACCAGATCGCGGTCATGAACGACGGCCAAATCGTCCAGCTCGGCTCGCCACGCGAGATTTACGAAGCGCCGCAGACCCGGTTTGTCGCGGACTTCATCGGTTCGTCGAACTTCGTGGAATGCAAGGTGACGGCCCGCGGTAGCGAGAGCGGCCGCTGGGCGGTTGAGAGCCCGATGGGAACGATCGAGGTGGCTTCGGAAGAGGCTCTCGATGTAAAGGACAAGCTCACCGTGGCGATCCGTCCGGAAAACGTTCACCTGATCGAGCCCGGCAAGCAGAATAGCGCTTCGGGCAATCTGCTCGAAGGCCGCGTCGATACCAAGGTCTTCCTTGGCGAATGCGTCGACTACATGGTGTCCGTCGGCCAGACGCGGCTCCTTGCTCGCGTTCACCCGAGCCTGCGCACGCCGATCGGCAATCCCATTCTCGTCAACATCGACCCCACCAAGGTCAACGTCATCACTCGCTGAGTTCCGGATATTGTCATGAACCGCTTGAAGCTTTCGATTGCCACCACCGACTACGATCATTTCCGCGATTTCCGCCTCGGCACGGTCCACGCCGAAGGCATCGAGCATAACTGGTCGATGCTCTCGCACCACGAGGTCTTTGCTCGCTTCACCTTCAACCGCGAATGGGATGTCGCGGAGCTTTCCTTTGCCAAGTTCATGGCGCAGGTCAGCCGTCCGGACAGCGATATCATCGGCCTGCCGGTGATCTGCTCGCGCCTGTTCCGCTTCTCGTCCTTCTACGTCAACAAGGCGGCCGGCATCAAAACCGTGGCGGACCTTAAGGGCAAGCGGATCGGCGTGCCGGAATGGGCGCATTCGGCGGCAGTCTACATGCGCGGCTGGATGCACAACGAGGCAGGCGTCAAGCTGCAGGATGTGCATTGGGTACAGGCCGGGGCCAATGCGCCGGGCCGCATCGAAAAGGTGGACCTGAAATTGCCGGAAGGTGTCACGATCGAGCGCATCGCAGACAAGTCGCTGTCCGAAATGCTGGCCTTCGGCGAGATCGATTGCGCCATCATTGCACGCCCGCCGACCTGTTTCCTGGAGGAGGACCCGCGCGTCGAGCGCCTGATCCCGGACTTCCTCGAGCGCGAGGAAGAGTATTACAAGGCAACCGGCGTCTGGCCGATCATGCATATCATCGCCATAAAGAAGAGAATTGTCGATCAGAATCAGTGGGTTACGCGCAATCTTTACAACGCTTTCGAGGAATCGAAGCGCCGCAGTCTGGAGCGTCTCTTCGATCCGGCGGTCTCTCGTTATCCACTAGCGTGGCTGCCGACCTACGCCCGCAAGATGCGGGACCTTTTCGGCGCCGATCCGTTCCCCTTCGGCATCGACAAGAACCGTCCGACCTTCGAGCAGATGCTCCTCTATACTTATCAGCAGGGCATTGCCGAACGGCACATGACGCCGGAGGAAATCTTCACGCCGGGCATCATGACCAAGGTCGTGGTGTGAGGCGGCCCCATGAGCAATCGAATGAGCGATCAGGGTGCATTGTTGGAACTGGTGCAGGCGAATCGCATCCTGGCGCATGAAAGGGTGCTGGACGCGTTCGGCCACGTGAGCATTAGGGATACCGAGGCGGGTTATCACATTTCCCGGTCTCGCAGCCCGGAACTGGTTTCGCTGGAGGATATCCAGCATTATGACGCGGATTCGAAAATTGTCGGCTCCGACACGCGAGGCGGGTATCTGGAGCGGGTCATCCACGGCGCGATCTATCGGGTCAGGCCTGACGTGCGAGCGGTCTGCCATTTCCATTCGCCCTCGATCATGCCCTTCTGCGTTACTGGCAGGCCCTGGATGCCGGTAACGCATCTGGGGGCGACGGTTGGAATGACCGTGCCCTTCTGGGACGAACAGGCGAAATTCGGCGATACGGACATGCTTGTCTCGACGGCGGAGCAGGGGGCCTCGCTGGCGGCAGCACTTAGAGCACACTCTGCCGTCCTGTTGCGTAATCACGGCGCTGTCGTGGTTGGTGGCGGCATTCCTGAACTCGTCATGCGCAGCATACAGCTTTGCCGCAATGCCGACGTGTTGATGCAATCTTTGGCTGTCGGTGAGCCGAGGTCGCTGACCCCTGGTGAGGTTACTCTCTCTGGTGCCAAGAACCTTGAGCCGCGCGTGCTTGAACGGGTTTGGGACTATCATCTCTCACGTGCAGGCCTGGACGGCTGAACGCCTTTATACCACCTTACTGAGGACGCAGCCCCCGACCCTGACCGGTAAGGCGTTCCGTGATATTCATGCTGGCTCGCCGTTCGGAAAGGGAGGCACGATTCCGTGCGCATTCGCCAGCTTGAGTCATTCGTCTGCGTCTGTGAACTTGGTAGCATCACGCAGGCGGCCGCTGCACTGAACATCGTGCAGCCTGCGCTCGGTGCCCAGATCACTGCTCTTGAGGAAGAGCTCGGGGTACAGTTGCTGGAGCGCGGGCGCCGCGGCACGACCGTGACGCCCGCAGGGCAATATTTCCTCGCCGAGGCCAAAAAGATGCTCGAGCATGTCTCGACGATGAAGAAGACGATCAGGAGTTTCGCACCGAACCAGAAGGAACCTCTGTCCGTCGGGCTGACGGCCAGTCTTTCGGCGATGCTGGCCGGGGCCCTGGCGCAGGATCTCAGCCATCTTTCGCGATCGGTTTCGGTCCAGGTCGTGGAGGATATGAGCCATTTGCTGGGCGATCGCGTCGCCCGCGGCGATCTCCATTTCGCGCTTGCTTTTAATGTGCCGGATCACAAGGCGATACGGAAACAGCCGATGCTGAAGGAGTCGATCTTTTTCATCACCAGTCCGAATTCGCCTTACGGACAGGACAAGCCGATCGAGATGGCCGAACTTGCCAAGGCCACCTTCGTCATTCCGACCGAGAAAGGTCAGATCATACATCTCCTCAAGGAGGCAATGGCGCAATTCGACCTTCCGCTGAATGTCGCCTTTCAGATCGAATCTATGGATGCGATCAAAGGTCTCATCACTGACGGAACTGCCTGCGCCGCGCTGCCTTTCGGGACGGTGACCCGCGAAGTGAAGGCTGGAACGCTCATAGCCCGGCGGATCGTAAACCCACCGCTCACCCGGACGCTTTTCCTGTTACGACCGTCTGCTCGGTTGCAGACGGAGGCCATACGTGAAGCACAGCTTACAATTGAAACCTCGGTTTCACGTCTCGCCGAAAGCTTCGCCTTTGAGCGTCTCGAATAAACTCCGCAAGGCCGCTGTTCAGCGCGCACTCCAATCAGGACGCGACCTTTTGATCGCCCCATGCCGTATCCTATCGCACGCCACTGCCCCGACGCCAATGGTGCGAGCCGGTCACCAAGGAGGAGTTCACCGTGACGTCGATTTCATATCGCAGCGTGCTCATGTTCATGGTTGACGGCGTCAAACGGCATCGCGCCGCTCAGGTGACGTTTCTGATCGGAAGTTCAACTTTTGCCGTGTTCACGATGTTCTGGACCGGGCTGACTTTCACTCTGAGCTCACGATACGGCGAGCGCGCAATCTATCGGACCGTCGTGGCATAGAAGCCTCGTCGTCAGAGGTTGCTGTTAACTCGCAGCCGTTCTCCGATGCCGCTCGTCTTGCCCGCTTGACCCGCCTGCATTTGCGTGAGTTCTTCTTGTCGGCGGTGTTGTATCTCTTTCCCTTCATACAAGGAGAGGCCGAAATCCCCGAGCCCCGCTCCGTCGACAATGCGCTCGACGACTGCGATCCCCGACGTTGCGTACACCGTTCGCCCCGACCAACTCGACGATTGACAATGTGCTCCGTCCGCGATTAATTCAAATGCATGGATTTAATTGGGGGTAATTATGGCGAGCCGGATTTTGCTCAAGGGCGGGACCGTTTATAAAGGTTTCGGAAACAAGGTGATCAAGAACGGCTTCGTAGAAATCGTCGACGGCAAGGTTGGCGCGGTCGGCGCGGTCGCGGACCTGACCTCGGGTTTCGATGGCGAGGTGATCGACACCACCGGCAAGACGGTGACGCCGGGCGTCATCGACACCCATATGCACGTCTTCCACGAGCCGCAGATGCTGCGGCTTTCGGAAGGCGCCGCCGCCATCTGGGGCGCCAATTATGCGCAGTCGGCGCTGCGCGCCGGCGTAACTACGATGCGTGATCTCGGCGCCCAGAGCGGCGCGGTGTTCGGCCTCAAGAAGGCGCTGAACGAAGGCTATACCGTCGGACCGCGTTATCTCGTGTCCGGCCGGGCGATCTGCATGACCGGCGGCCACGGCTGGGCCAACCTTTCCGCCGAAGCGGACGGCGAAGACGGCGTGCGCCTGCTCGCCCGCCAGCAGATCAAGCTCGGCGCCGACGTTATCAAGGTCATGGCGAGCGGTGGGGCCGGCACGCCCGGCGAACTGCCGACCCAGGCGCAGTTCAGCATGCAGGAAATCCGTGCGGCCGTCGACGTGGCGCATGATGCCGGCAAGCCGGTGGCGGCCCACGCGCTGGCGACCGAAGGCATCATCCGCGCCGTCGAGGCCGGCGTCGACACGATCGAGCACGGCGTCTTCCTCGACGACTGGGCGATCGAGTTGATGCTGAAGAAGAACGTCGCGCTCTGCCCGACCATTTCCGTCTACCCGCGCATCATCAACCGGGGCCCGGCCGGCGGCGAAGCGCCGTTCGTCATGGAAAAGTCCGTGTCGCTTCTGGCGCCGCATTTCG
Organism: Neorhizobium petrolearium; assembly: GCF_029854435.1. Taxonomy (NCBI): domain Bacteria; kingdom Pseudomonadati; phylum Pseudomonadota; class Alphaproteobacteria; order Hyphomicrobiales; family Rhizobiaceae; genus Neorhizobium; species Neorhizobium petrolearium. The sequence goes on from NZ_CP123001.1 coordinate 389,363, forward strand.
AAAGCCTGCGCAAGGCCGTCGCGGCCGGAGTGCGCATCGTCTTCGGCACGGACGCGACAACGCTCTACAACCCGGTCGGCGACTTCTCCGATGAGATGGACCTGATGGTGAAGGCGGGCATGAGCCCAGTCGAAGTGATCCGTTCGGCGACCAGCACGGCTTCGGACATCTGCGGTGTCTCGAATATCGTCGGCACGCTGGAAACTGGCAAGCTGGCTGATGTTCTGGTCATCGACGGCGATGCAACGAAGGATATCGCAGCGCTCAGCGCCACTGCGATGGTCTTCAAGGAAGGCACACTCGTTTATCGCAAGGGTGAAGGCTACCGTAACGCCATGCTGACTGCGAAGCCGATCCTGAAGGCCGACCACGCTCTCTGAGGCGACGTATATCCGATCACGCCGGCGAAAATTCCGGCGTGATCGTCACCGTAAGCTTCAACGTCTCGCCGGGCGCGATATGCGCCATTCCCGGTTTCTGCATGATGTCCCCGGTAAAGCCGACCGGATCAGCATGGCCGAGCAGCGGCTCGATGCAGAGAAAATCGCCGCCCGGCCGCGACCACAGGATGGCGCCGTCCATGTCCGGGAAAGCGACGCGGATTGCCGCCCTGTCGTCCTCGGTTTGGAAGCGAAGGCTGCGGCTTTTCAGTGAAAGCAGCGCCAGCCCGCCTTTCTCGAACAGCGCCTCGTCGAGCCTCAGCGACCCGCCTTCCAGCGGGAGTTCGAACCGGTCGGCCGATCAGCCGCTTGACCGGTCGAGTGTAGAGGATTGGCGCTGTTTCGTCGAAGGTGAGCAGATGCCGGCCTTTGGGAACACCCGGCACCAGTGGCCAGCGGAAGCCGGGATGCAGGCCGAGGCTGGTGGGGAGGGCGAAGCGGCCGTCGTTGCGGATTTCCGCGATGATCTGCAGTGCCGATCCCGACAGCCGATAGGTCATCCGGAGCGCGAAGTCGTATGGGTAGCTCCGCCGCGTTTCCGGACCGGCGCGCAGTTCAAGGGTGCAGCGGTTGTCGCACTGCGCCACGACGGAAAACCGGCTGGTCAGCGCAAATCCATGCATCGGCATCGGGTAGGCGGTGCCCCCAACGCTGACGGCATCGTCGTTCACCCGGCCGATCACCGGAAAGAGGACGAGGCAGGTGCCGTCCCAGAGAGCGGGATCGGGCGTCCAGAGAAGCTCAGCGCCGTTAAGGCTCAGCGCCCGCAATTCGGCGCCGAGGAGGCCTATGCGCGCCGCCATGCTGCTGTTGTAGAGTTCGACCGTCTCCATCCTGCCTCTCGCAACCGGATTCCTGTGCGCCGGCCATCTTGATGCTTGTTTTAATTGACAACCTCGATTAAATCCAGATGATAGATTAAATGCTGTGTGACGCCGGAACTGCTGATCCGGCGAACTGGCCGGAGCGCCGATGTCGATAGAAAATTTCATGGAAGAGCAGGGCGAGGTGGCCGCAAGGACGCTCGAAAGGGCGGATGCGCAGGACTTTGCCCGCGGTGTTCTGGACGGTGGTTCGGCCTATGACCGCGTGCTCTTCGTCGGTTCCGGCTCTTCGCTCAATGCGCTGACCATCGTGCGGCCTTGGCTGCAGTCGGCCATCGGCCGGCCGGTCGAGGTCGTCAATCCGGCCGTGTTCTTGAGGGATATCGGGGCGGTTTTCGGCAATCCGCTGGTGGTGATCCTCTCCCAGAGCGGCACCAGCAGTACGTCCATCGAAGCGGCGCGGGTCGTGAGCGGCAAGGGCTGGCAGGTAGTGGTGATCACCGCCGATCCGGAAAGCCCGATCGGCGCGCTCGGCCTGCCAATGATCCTCCTGCCGATCGGCGAGGAGCCGATCGGACCGAAGACCAAGGGTTTTACCGCCAGCATCGCCGCCTGTTTCCGGCTGGCTGCGGGGCTTGCGAGGCGTGACCTGCCGCAGCTTGCGGCGCAGTCGGTCGATGCGACGACCGAAGCGTCGCGCATGGCCGTTGCATCGCTGATCGGCGGGCAGGCCCTGCCGTCCTATATCGTCGTCACCGGCAGCGGCCGGCATTTCGGCGTGGCGCTCGAAGCCTCGCTGAAAATCGCTGAGATCGCCGGTGTGGCGACGGCCGGTTTCGAGCCGGAGGAACTGCTGCATGGCCGGCTGCACGGCACGGATGCGAACAGCCTGGTGATCATGATCGCCGCCGACGAACAAGAGCGCGATCTGGCCTCCCACACCTCCGTCGTGATGGCCGAGCGGGGCGTGAAGGTCGTGCTCCTGAACCTCACCGAAGCGGCGACGCCGTTCGACTGGTTCCACCTCGACGCCGGAGCGGTCCAGCCGCTCGACACCATTCTCGCCAGCATTCCCTTCCAGCGGCTCGCGGTGGATCTGGCCTTGCGCCGGGTTATGATCCCGGACGCGATGACCTATCCGGGCCTTTCAAAGGCGCTGGCGATCAAGACTTTCACGCGGTGATGCCGATGCTGATCGGGATAGATATTGGAGGAACCGCAATCAAGGCCGGCGCCGTCGGCGGTGGTGGACGTGTATGGGCGCGCAGGCAGGTCGTTTTCGACCGGAGCCTTGCCTTCGATGCATTGATTGCAAGGCTTTCCGAACTGACCGAAGCCCTACAGAAGGAGGCCGGTGAAACGGCGTCCTCGATCGGCGTCTGCCTGCCGGGTTTCGTCGACCGCCTGACCGGCATGCTGGTGGATGGCGGCGCCAACGTATCGGCGCTGCGGGAGAAGCCGCTGGCAAAATCGCTCTCCGCCGCGACCGGGCTGCCGGTTCATGTCGAGAACGACGGTGTGGCCGCAACCGTCGGCGAAGCGTATTTCGGCGCGGGCCGCGGGCTCCGCCGCTTCATGCTGCTGACGATTGGCACCGGCATCGGCGGCGCCGTCTATATCGACGGGTCGGTGGTGACCGGCTCGCGCGGAGAACCGCCGGAAATCGGCGCGGTCATGCTGCGCGAGGACGACGGCACGCCGGCGAATTTCGAGAAGCTGGCCTGCGCGGGTGCCTTCCTCGAACGTTACAAGCGCCATTCCGGCAAGGAGATCGGCAGCCTGCCGGAGCTGTTCCAGGCCCTTGGACATGACGAGGCTGCAGCACGAACCGTCGATGAAATCGGCCGGATCATCGCCCGCGTCTTTGCGCCGCTAATCAATGCGCTCAATCTCGAAGCCTGCATCGTCGGCGGCGGCGTGGCGGCGGCGGGCGAAGCCCTCCTGAAGCCGATCCGGATCTATCTGCCGGAACTCACCTGGCCCATGCTGGCCCGCAACAACCAGGTCCTGCAGGCTGCCTGCGGCAACGACGCGGGTCTGCTGGGCGTCGCCTGGCTTGCCCAGAATGCCGCAAAGATGCACGCGGCGGCGCAATAGCCGGGGTCATTCGGCCTCGACCGCTTCCTTTTTCAACACGGAGAAATCCGGAGTCATGCTGTCGAAGATGGCAAGCGACGCCGCGCCGAGCACGCGGCTGTCGAGCCCCGTCTCGGCCTTCAGCAGGCGGCTCGACGCATTGCCCTGCCGGTGGCTGACGCTGATCAGCGAGGGCTCGATGCGCGCGATCAGCGCGTCGAGAATGGTGTCGGGCACTGGTCCGCCAAGGATGACGGCCTGCGGATCGAAGAGGTTTTCGACCGAGACGATCGCGTTGCGCAGATGTTCGGCGGCCTCGTCCAGCCACTCAACGAGGCGTGGATCCTGCGCTTCGAACCCCTCGTAAAGCTCGTCCAGATTGATCGCACCGAAGGTTTCGGGCTCTTCCCGGAAGGCGGCGTCTGCGGCCGAAAGCGAGACGTAGCGCTCCAGGCATCCCCTGTTGCCGCAGGGGCAGGGGCGACCGCCGGGCATGCTGATCATATGGCCGATTTCGCCGGACATGCCGAAGGCGCCGCGATAGGGCCGGCTGGAAATGATGATGCCGCCGCCGACGCCGACGCCGAGATAGATGTAGAAGAAATCCGAGAACTGCCGGCCGGCGCCGAACAGAAGCTCGCCGATCGCCGCCGCGGTGGCGTCGTTGTCGAGGAAGACCGGCAGGTCCAGCCTTTCGCGCAGTTTTTCGGCGACCGGGAAATTCTGCCAGTCCGGCACCGAGCTAGGGCCGAGCGCCGTCGGATTGCCCTGCGAGACGAGCACCGGCATGACGACGCCCGCGCCCCAGATGAGTTCGCGGGAAATCCGCGTCTTGCTGATCAGCTGGTTCACGGCCGCTTCCATGAGCGGCAGGATGATGCCGGGCGTCGGATGCGACACCGGCAGTTCCACCTCGGCCCTGATTTCGCCGCCGAGATCGAGCAGGACGACGACGAGACTGCGGTCGTCGAAGGAAATCCCGAAGGAGAAGGCGGCCGAAGGATTGATGACCAGGTCGATCGGAGGCTGGCCGCGGCCGCCGGTGCGGCGCGGCTTCTCGATCAGGAGGCCCGCCGGCTTGAACTGGTCGATGATGTTGGTGACCGTCTGGGCGGACAAGCCTGTGAGCCTTGCCACCTCGGCGCGGGAGAGCGGTCCGTTCACCCGGATCGTTTCCAGCACGACCCTTCGGTTGAAACGCTGGGCGCGGTCGAGATTGGTACCAAACAGCATGGCTGCTCCTGAACGGACTTTGTCAGAATCTTGTTGCAATTCTTCGGCGAGACTGATTAAATCCAATTGATTGATTAAAAGCAGCCGACCAAAGTTTTCGTGGTTGTCGCATCATCCCGCTTCTGAACGCAAGGGAATTTGGATGAGTTTCGCCAATGCCCGCACCACAAGGCCGCTGCTTTTGGGAAGCCGCCATATGGTGTCTGCGGGGCATCCCTTGGCCGCCCATGCAGCGCTCATCGTCCTGGAGGCAGGTGGAAACGCCGTGGACGCCGGTGTTGCAGCGGGTTTCGCGCTGAATGTGACCCAGCCGGACATGGCAAACCTGGGCGGCGTGGCGCCGGTTCTGATCCATATGTCGGGGCGCGATCTGGTGACCAGCATTGCCGGCATCGGCCACTGGCCGGCGCTGGCCACGCTGGAGGCCGTGAAGGCGGCGGGGAACGGGCGAATTCCGGCCGCTCCGCAGCGCTGGGTGGTGCCGGGCGCGCTCGATGCTTGGCTCAAATCATTGGAATTATACGGCACGATTTCGGCCGCCGAGGCCCTGGCGCCGGCAATCGACCTCGCCCGCCACGGGTTTCCCGTCTATTATTTCCTCAGGCACAACCTGATCGAGGCAGCTCCTCTCTGGACCGGCTGGTCTAATGCCGCAGTCTACATGGCCGACGGCAGGGTGCCCGAGGAAGGCGAGCCGCTGCGCCAAGTGGCGCTCGCCGAAACTCTGGAGCGGCTCGCCGCCGCCGAAAAGGCCGCCGGCGGCAGCCGTGAGAACGGCATCCGCGCCGCCCGCGACTGTTTCTACCGCGGCGAGATCGCCGAGATCGCCGGACGGTTTTCGCAAGAAGTGGGCGGTTTCCTGCGCGCCTCCGACATGGCGGCCTACGAGGCGGCGGAGGAACCGGTCCTGTCGGTCACCTATCACGGCCGGTGCTTTTACGGCTGCGGGCCGTGGTCGCAGGGGCCTGCCGTGCTGCAGATGCTGAAGATGGCGGAGCGTTACGACATCGCCGTGCTGCCGGAAGCCGAACTGCATCACTTGCTGATCGAGATCGCCGAGCGGGCGCTTCACGAGCGCAACCGCTATTACGGCGATCCGCGCATCAACGAGATCGATACCGAATGGCTGCTGTCGGATGCGCATGCGGCCGAACTGACCGGTGGGCTCGACGCCTACCACCGGGCTGCGGACAATGATGCCCTCCCAAGACCTGGCCGCCGCAGCCCGGACACCACCTATGTCTGCGTCGTCGACCGTCACGGCAACGCGTTTTCCGCAACGCCGAGCGACAGCACGATCCTTGTGACCCCGATGATCCCCGGCCTCGGTTTCGGCCTGTCCGACCGCGGCCTGCAGGCCTCGCTCGATCCGGCCAACCCGAATGCGGTAGCGCCGGGCAAGCGACCGCGGCTGACCCCCAATCCGGGCCTGATGATGGGGCCGGAAGGGTTGATGGTCTACGGCACGCCGGGCGGCGAGGTGCAGACCCAGGCCATGCTGCAGTTTCTCATGCACCACCTGCATCGCGGCGCCGATCTCCAGGCCGCCGTCGAGACGCCGCGCTGGGCGAGCTACGGCGTGCCGGCGACCGAGGATCCGCATTCGGCCAGGCCCGGCCTCGTTTATGTCGAGGAGCCGCTGATCAACAAGGTCGGCCCGCGGCTGAAGGACCTGGGACACGACCCGAAGCCCTGGCCGCGTCTGGCCGCGCTTTCGGGAGGAATATGCGCCATCCGCAGGGACGCCGGAACCGGCGTTCTTTCGGGCGCCGGAGATCCAAGGCGTATGAGCTACGCCATGGGCAGGTAGACGACCGCCGGAACGGCAAACGACCCAAACGAAGAAACAGAGGAGAGCATGATGATAATTTCACGTCGTTCGTTGATGAAGACACTGGGCGCCTCCACCGCCGCCCTGACGCTTGCCGGGCCGAGCGTCCGCGCCGCCTTTGCACAGGCCGCCGGCAAGCTGGTATATTGGGGCCATAACTACGACACCCGCGTGAAGATCGTGAACCAGACCATGGTTCCGGGCTTCGCAAAGGATGCCGGCATCCAGGTCCAGCACGAGAATTTCGAAACCAACCAGAACGAGCTCAAGATCCTCACCGCCTGGACCGGCGGCGGCGGTGGTCCGGACCTCGTTTCGGTCGGCGCCAACAACTTTGCGAACTATGTGTACCGCAAGCTGGTCTCGCCGGTCGATTACACCGCATTCGGCTTCAAGTCGCAGCAGGAGCTGATCGATGCGTTCGAGCCGGGCGCGCTGGACGGCTTCATCGTCGACGGCAAGCTCTATGCCATGCCGATGGATCTGGCCTCGATCTCGATGTACTACCGCAAGGACTTCTTCAAGGAAGTCGGCCTCGACCCGGAAAAGCCGCCGACGACCTGGGACGAAGTCACCGAGATGGGCAAGAAGCTCATCAAGCGTGATGGCAACGGCACCGTCACCCGCGCCGGCTGGGGCTGGATGGCCCGCAGCGCCTCCTCGCATTTCTACTACTGGGGCTCGCTGCTGCCGCAGAAGGGCGTCGATTTCCTCAATGCCGACGGTTCGGCCAACGGCTTCAAGAACGACGCCGGCCTGGCGGCCTTCCAGTATGTCTACGATACGTTCCATGGAGCGAACCAGGTGTCGGCGCTCGGCCTCGCGCCGACCATCAATCCGGTCGACGATTTCGCCTCCGGCCGCGTCGCGATGCTGAATGCCGGCCTCTGGCTTGCGCCGGGCATCGAGCAGAAATACCCGAACGTCACCTTCAAGGACGGCGTCTATGGCGTCGCCCGCCTGCCGCAGTTCAAGGACGGCACGCCGGCGACCCGCCTCAACCCGTGGATCTACATGGTCAGCTCGACCTCGAAGATGCAGAAGGAAGCATGGCAGTTCGTGTCCTACATGACCCAGCGTCCGGAAAGCCGCGACATCTGGTTCAAGGAAGCCAACTACGTCCTGCCCTGGAAGGGTTTCCGCGAAACTCCGGTCGTCAAGGCGCTGCCCTATGCGATGCCGTTCTTCCAGGATCTGGCGATCGGCAAGCCGCTGCCGAACACGCACCGCTTCGCCGAACTGGCGAGCGCCGTGTCGCAAGCCTATGATCGCATCTCGGCCAATGGCGACAAGCCGGAAGCCGTCGTGTCCGATCTCGCCGACCAGATCGACAATCTCGTGGCGGAATGATCCGCTGATCCGACTGCGCATGACATAAAAAAAGGGGAGCTATCGACCCAATGACTGAGCCGATGTCCGGCGCTGCAACCCTGCAGCGCCCCTCCCTCCCTAAAAGGGGACGGCGGAAAACGAAGACCTACCATTATCCGGGCACGGCCTGGCTGATGGTGGCGCCCGCCGTCCTGTTCTTCTGCGTTTTCGTCTTCTATCCGGTCGCCAACGCGATATACGTGTCCTTCACCTCATGGGATCTCGTCAGTGCCCCGAAGTTCATCGGCTTCCGGAACTATATCCGGCTGTTTTCCGACAAGACCTTCCTGAACTCGGCGCTGGTGACGATCTATTACACGCTGATCCTGATCGCCTTCGAACTGCCGCTGGCATTGGGCCTTGCCATCCTGCTCGACCGCAAGATCAAGGGGAGGGGACTCTACCAGGCGATCATCTTCGCGCCGGCCGTGCTGACCATGGTGGCGGTGGCGATGATCTGGCGCGTCGTCTACACGCCGGTCGGCGGCCTCTACCTGATGTTTACCGAGCCTTTCGGCATAGCCGGCCTGCAATGGCTGAACGACAAGGATCTCGCCATGCCGGCGGTGCTGATCGTCAGCGTCTGGAAGAATGTCGGTTATTACATGGTGATCTTCCTGGCCGGCCTGCAGGCGATCCCGACCTCCTACTACGAGGCGGCGCGCATGGACGGCGCCGGCAGCTGGAAGCTCTTCCGGCATATCACGCTGCCGCTCCTGAAGCCCTTCATCCTGTTCGTCATGGTCGTCTCGATCATCCGCGCCTCGCAGGCCTTCAGCCTGTTCTATTCGCTGACCAACGGCGGGCCGGCGAGCGCCACCAAGGTGCTGCCCTATCTCATCTACGAGGTCGCCTTCGGCTTCAACCGTATGGGGTATGCCTCGGCCATGGCCGTCGTCATGTTCGGCTTCCTGCTGGTGCTCACCGCGATCCAGTTCCGTGTCCTGAGGCCGCAAGCATGACGATCACAGCCAGCGAAAACCAGGCGACCGCCGTGCGCCGCAAGGCGAAGTCCCGTCGCGGGAAGTTCAAGCTCGATCCGCAGGGCCTGCTGATCCATGTCCTGCTGATCACCGCCTCCGCCGTCATCATCTCGCCGCTCCTGTGGATGGTGGTGACGACGATGAAGGAGCAGCAGGACATCTTCACCAAGCCGCTCTGGTACATCCCGCCGCAGCCGCGCCTGTTCGAGAATATCGGGCACGTATTCGGCAAGATCGACTTCATCCGCTATTTCCTCAACAGCCTGATCGTCTCGACGTCGATTACGGTCCTCGACCTGTTCTTCTCGTCGATGTGCGGTTTTGCACTGGCGAAATACCGTTTCCCCGGCCGCGTCATCGTCTTCGGCTCGATCATCGCCACGATGATGATCCCGTTCATCGTCATCCTCGTGCCGCAATACATCCTGGTGCGCGATTTCGGCTGGCTGGATTCCTATGCGGGCCTGATCATTCCCGCCGCGATCAGCAGCTTCGGCATCTTCATGATGCGCCAGGCTTTCCTCGGCACGCCGGACGAGTTGCTGGAGGCCGCTCGCATCGACGGCGCCAGCGAATGGCGCATCCTGTTCCAGATCGTCTTGCCCATGCACGTGCCGTCGCTGATCTCGCTCGCCATCCTGCGTTTCCTCGGCGAATGGGACAGCCTGCTCTGGCCGCTCGTCGTCACCAATGGCGAAAACATGCGCACCATGTCGCTCGGTCTGGCGCTTCTGCAGGACGACCGCTACGGCACCGACATTCCCATGCTGATGACCGCAGCGACGATGGCGCTCGCCCCGATCGTGCTCGTCTACGCCTTCCTTCAGCGCTACTTCATCAAGAGCGTCGCAGGCTCCGGTCTCAAACAATAAGAAGAGGTTTTCCCATGGCTCGGGTCGAGATTTCCCAACTTGAGAAAAGCTACGACGATTCCGAAGTCGTGCGCGGCATCGATATCGATATTCCGGACGGCGAGTTCGTCGTGCTGGTCGGTCCCTCCGGCTGCGGCAAGTCCACTTTGCTTCGCATGATCGCCGGGCTGGAAAGCGTCACCGACGGCGAGATCCGCATCGGCGACACTGTCGTCAACGACATCGCCGCCAAGGATCGCGACATCGCGATGGTCTTCCAGAACTATGCGCTCTATCCGCATATGACGGTGGCCGAGAACATGAGCTTCGCGCTGAAGCTGAAGGGCGAGGCAAAACCGGCGATCGAGCAGGCGGTGAAGCGCGCCTCGTCCATCCTCGGGCTCGATGCCCTGCTGGCGCGTTATCCGAAGCAGCTTTCCGGCGGCCAGCGCCAGCGCGTCGCCATGGGTCGCGCGATCGTCCGCGATCCGAAGGTCTTCCTGTTCGACGAGCCGCTCTCCAACCTCGATGCGAAGCTGCGCGTCCAGATGCGCTCCGAGATCAAGGAACTGCACCAGCGGCTGAAGACGACCACCATCTACGTGACCCACGACCAGATCGAGGCCATGACCATGGCCGACCGGATCGTCGTCATGCAGGGCGGGATCGTCGAGCAGGTCGGCGCGCCGCTCGAACTCTACGACAAGCCCGCCAACGTCTTCGTCGCGACCTTCATCGGCTCGCCGTCGATGAACCTCTATTCCGGCACGGCGGAAGCCGGTGACGGCGGCCTGGTCATGCGCACGCAGGAAGATGTGGTCATGCCGCTGCCCAGCGGCCGCTCGGATCTCGCAGGCCGCAGGATTGTCTATGGCATCCGCCCGGAGGATATCGTCGTCGGGGCAGGCCCGGGTGTCGTCGCCAGCATCAGCACGATCGAGCCGACCGGCGCTGAGACGCTGCTCCTCTGCAAGGTCGGCAGCGTCAACACGGTGGTGGTCTCCCGTGAGCGGGTAAGGCTTGGGCCGGGTGATGACATCTCGCTAATCTTTCCGATCGAGCGCCTGCATCTGTTCGATGAGGCTACTGGGCGCAGGATCTAGTCGCAGTATCGGTGGTTCCAGGTGAACCAGATATTGAAGGTCGCACGTCCATGAATTGGCGTTATGCCGCTATCGTTATGGAGCGGGGCCGCCGGTTCAGCTCTCATCAACTGCACGCACACGTCTAGTGACCGGTGTCTGGGGGTCTGCTCGAGCAGAGGTAGCTAGGGCGGATCGGTCTTCTTCGAAATAGCAGATCCCTCCAGGCGACATCGGATCAGAGGTATCGGCGGTGGCCACATACCCACATATGTGTTAATGTGGGAGTTCTCAGTTCAGGAGCACGTTAGATGAGCCGATTGACGATCGATATAACGGACCAACAACATCAAAGCCTAAAGGCGCTGGCCGCTTTGCAGGGCAAGACAATCAAGCAGTATGCACTTGAGCGCCTCTTTCCCGGTGACCCAGATGGAGAACGAGCCTGGGAGGAGTTGAGGACGTTGATGAACACGCGCGTCAATGAGGGGCTCGCCGGAAGACTGTCGACCAAAACCGTAGGTGAGATCCTCGACGAGGAGATTGCCGAGGGTCGTGCTTGACGGCCTACATTCTTACCGCGGAGGCGGAATCGGATCTACGTTGCGGATTTCGGATTAACGGGACATCGATTCCGGTAAATCCCGGACAGTCGTTTCACTAAATCGCGGACAGTCTGGCGGGATCGACTTTCGTTCGCCTGGTTGATGTCATTGGTTATTGATTTCGGCGTTTTGCGCTTCGGTCAAGAGCGGTCTTGGTTTTTGCTTCCTCATGCTGTCTCCCTCGAGCGCAATTCGATGGGCGTTATGGACGATACGATCGAGGATGGCGTCAGCGATCGTTGGTTCGCCGATCATCTCGTGCCACTGCGCGACGGGAAGCTGGGCAGTGATCAGAGTGGATTTCCGGCGGTAGCGCTCTTCGAAGATTTCCAGGAGATCGAGCCGCTGCTGATCGCTGAGCGCGTGGGTTCCCCAGTCATCAAGGATGAGCAATTGAACACGCGCGAGCTTGTCGACCAATCGGGGAAACCGCCCGTCGAGGCGCGCCAGCGCCAAATCCTCGAAGAGACGGGGCATGCGGACATAGAGAACGGAATAATCGAGGCGGGCCGCCTGCCGTCCGATGGCGCAGGCGAGCCAGGTTTTGCCCGTTCCCGTTTGTCCGGTCAGGATCAAGTGCTCATGGGCTTTGAGCCATTCGCCTTGGGCAAGCGAGAGGAGCTGTCGGCGGTCGAGGCCGCGATGGGCGGCGAAGTCGATATTCTCGATGCAAGCGTCGGGGAAACGCAGTTTGGCGATTGCAAGCCGGTTGGTCAGGCGCTTGTCGCCGCGCACGGCCATCTCCCGATCGAGCATCAGGCCGAGCCATTCATCGCGGTTGAGATCGATGCCCTCAGTTTGATTGGCAAGGTCGCGATATGCTGCCGCCATGCCGGATAGGCCGAGCGCATGCATCTGGTCGAGGGTTGGATGTGTGAGCATGTGAGTATCTTCCTTTCTTCACTGGTAATAGGAGCTGCCGCGGATGTTGCCATGCACCGGGGTGGGCTTGACCGGCTCAACACCAGGCGGGGTCTGATCGAGACCGGATTTGAGGATGGTGCTGACGGAGGAATAGCTGAGCGCATTGATCGTCAGTGCCCGATCGCACGCCGCTTCCAGACGCTCGGGGCCGTACCGGCGCGCAAGCGATAGAACGCCTTGAGCGGCGCGGTATCCTTGCTGAGGATGAGGTCTATCGCGCATCAGCCGCTCGATCAGGATTGCAGCGTTGCGGCCAATCTTTGCAGCTTGCTTGATGAGGCTCGCAGGTGTCGTGTTGGCATAATGCTGATGTGTCTTCGGCATGTGCTCGTTGACGGTGACATGACCGCCCCGCTGCGACGTCCGGCGGTGGCTGGCGACGCGTTGGTGATCATGGAAGATCTCGACGATCCGGCTTGTAAGCCGGACATTGACCTTGCGGCCGATCAGGCGGTGCGGCACGGAATAGAAGGCCTTGTCGACCTCGACATGGTAGTCGGGATGAACCTTTGCCGACTTCCATTCGGAGTATTCGAATGGCGTTGCCGGCAAGGGCGCAAGCGCGTCTTGCTCGATCTCCTCGAAGAGCTGCCGCCGGGATTTGCCAACCCGGCGCATCGGCCGGCTATTGAGATCGTCGAGAAGCTGGCTGATCCGCACGTTGAGATCGACAAGGCTGAAGAAACGGTCGTTTCTCAGCCGCGCCAGGATCCAGCGCTCGACGATGAGAACGCTGCCTTCGACCTTAGCCTTGTCCTTCGGCCGTTTCGGACGGGTCGGCAGGATCGTCGTGTCGTAATGCTCGGCGAATGCCGCAAAAGTGGCGTTGATGGTCGGCTCGAACCACAAGGGCTTGGCAACGCCGGCCTTGAGGTTGTCGCAGACGATGGCTTTCGTCACACCACCGAAGAAACCCAGCGCCCGCTGCTGACCCTCGATCCAGTCCGGCAACCGTTGAGTGAAGCTTGCATAGGCGAAGGTGTACAAGGAGGCTGGCAGAACCGCGACGAAGATCTGCGCCAGCCGGATTTCGCCCGTCACCGGATCGATCACCGGGACGGTTTGGCCGGCGTAGTCGGTCTGCATCGCCGCGCCGGCTGTGTGGCGATTGCGGAAGGTGGCGTTGGCGCGCTGTTCGAAAGCGGCGAACCGCTCGCAGAACCACGTGTATCCGTAACCGTTGGGGTGCCGTTCGCGATATTCCTGCCACAACAGCGTCAGTGTCACGCCCTTCCGCTTCAATTCACTGGCGATCTTGCCCCAGTCGGGTTCGTGCATGTCCTGGGGCGGACGGCCGCGACGATGGAACAGGCGGCGCTGCAGAATGCCATCATCGTCCAGCCCAGGCGGCAACGGCCAGCCTGTCAGCCCGGCCTCACGCGCCCGCAGCAGGTAGGTCGAAATGGTCGTTTTGCTGATCTTCAGCCGTTCCGATATCGCACGAACCGAAAGCCCCTGTTCGTACGTCAGTCGCAATATCGATCGAATGTCCTTCACGTCAGTAAGTCTCGCCTGCTTCCGTCTCGCCATTCATCAGCCCCTCGTTCAAATCGAGGTCCAGAATGGCAAAACGGCGCGTGCGAAAGTCGATCTCTTTATCCCGAAAGACTGTCCGGGATTTACCGGAATCGCTGTCCGCGAATTAGCGGAAATGCTGTCCCGGATTTAGTGAAATTGCTGTCCGGGATTTAATGGAATCCCTGTCCGCGAATTACCGAAACCCGCATCTACGTTCGGTAATCCGCTACACACGTGCGCAATGGGGTGCTGCCCAGGTACGCCGCTACGTCTCGGGTTTGGAGCGAGGTATCGCAAACCTTGCCGAGGGCAAAGGTCCTTTCAAGGATATGAGCGCGCTTTATCCGGCGTTACGAATGGCGCGATGCCAACACCACTACGTCTTTTGTCTGCCTCGAGAGGATGCGCCCGCCCTCATCGTGGCGATTCTTCATGAACGAATGGATCTCATGAAGCGTTTGATTGATCGTCTGAACGAATAATGTTGGACGGAGGCGAGATTACCTGAGCGCAAGGTCGACAAATCGTTGTCATCGCGTGGTCAAAAGGGGGGTCGCCAGTTCTAATCGCATCAAGAGCAATAAGCTCAGATCCTGCATGGACCTGGCTTGAACACGGCTAAAGAATCTGGCTCCTCAGGTAAACTAGCCCTTCCGCCATCTTAATAGCAGCAGCGACGCCGTCGATCACCGGAATACCAAACTGCTGCTCAAGGTCATTTGCGCGTCCGGTCAGGCCACCTGAACCAAGCAGAATTGCCTTCGCACCGTCTTGGTCGACTGCTTCGCGCACCGCTGACAGGATACGTCTCTCCGTATCGCTGTCTCCTCCCGCGGCCGCAGCGACACCAATACCAGCCGCTCGAACCGTGCAAATATCGGCAGCCCCGTAGCGAGCCAGCAGGCGGTGGATGCCGGGCACGGCGGAATGGACCGTGGTGATGATGGAAAACCGTGCGGCCATGGTGCGCGCCGCAGCAATCCCTGCCTCACAGGTTCCAACCACCGGAACCCCGGTCATCTCCCGCGTTTCGAACAGCGCGATATCGTCGAAGCAAGCAAAGACATAGGCGTTAAAACGGTTATTGAGCGTGCGGCGCACGAGGTCGAGCACTTGCGGCACGGCGGCGTCGCGATGCTCCATCGTCTCGATGGAAAACGGTCCCTCCGCCGGGTTAACGACGGTCACCGAGGTTTCCGGCGTTACGATTGCTTCTGCAACTTGGCGGACACGCTGTGTGACAGTCGGATTGATGTTGGGGTTGATGACCAGGAGGCGCCGTTGCGGCGCCTCCTTTTCTGAGGACGCGAGGCTGCTCATCATCGGCCCGCCAGCATGTTTGGAAGCCACAAAACGATGCCGGGGAAGAACATCAAGACGATGGCAAAGACCATCATGATGACAACGTAAGGGACGGCACCCTTGATCACGTCGCTGTAGGGGCCACCGTCGATGCGCACCCCTTGCACAACGAACAGGTTCATGCCGACAGGCGGGGTGATCAGCGCCACCTCGCACATAATGACGATGAAGATGCCGAACCAGACCGGATCTATGCCCGCGGCAATCACGATCGGGATCACGATCGGCACCGTCAGCACCAGCATCGACATGGCGTCCATGAAGGTGCCGAGCACCATGTAGAAGGCCAGCAGAACGAAGAGCAAAGCGATCTGGCTGAGATCGAAGGATGCGATCCACTGTGTCATGGCCTGCGCGGCGCCGGTCATGGAAATCGTGACATTGAGCAACAGGGCGCAGACCAGCACGATCATCACCATTCCACTGGTTTTGGCGGCCTGGATCGAGCAATTGACCAGCAGGTCGAAATTGAGGCGGCCGTTGATCCCGACGAAGAACAATGCGATGACTACGCCAATGGCCGCCGATTCCGTGGGCGTTGCCAGACCGCCGTAGATCGAGCCCATGACGACGCCGAAGATGATGAAGGGTGGGATCAGGTATTTGCCAAGTGCGAGCTTCTGGCGTAGCGGCATGTCAATCAAATCCTTCGCCTCTGCCCCGGCCTTGCCATGGACCAGGAAGATGTAGATCGAGAAGCTGAGCGCCATCAGGATGCCGGGCACCACGCCGCCGGCAAAGAGCTGGCCGACAGAGGTGTTGGCGAGCGAACCGTAGACCAGCAAGTTGACGCTTGGCGGAATGAGGATGCCCAGTGTGCCGCCTGCAGCCAGTGAGCCAAGCGACGGCTTCATCGGATATTTGTATTGCTGGAGCGCCGGCAGCGCGATGGTGCCGACTGTTGCCGCCGTTGCGACCGACGAGCCTGACGTAGCGGAAAACAGCGTGCAGGTCGCGATATTGGTGTGCAGCAGGCCACCCGGCAGTCGGGCAAGCCAGACCGCCAAGGCGTCGAACATGCGGTCGGCAATGCCGCCCCGCAGAAGCAGTTCCCCCAGCATCATGAACAACGGGATAGCCAGCATGGACGGGCTGTTGAGGCTCGACCAGATCACCCCGCCCATCATGTCGACGAGCGGCATGCCGTACATCAGGTAGCCGCCCAGCGCGCCAACGGCGATGATCGCCACCGCGACCGGGAAACTCAGGAACATCAGGACCAACATGGCTGCAAAGCCGATACCCACGATGGCAATGCTCATTGGGCAGCTCCTTCGCGCTTCTTGAGGTCGTCGAGCTCGGCCTGCAGTTCTTCCTGGGCGGAGACCGGGCCGAAGTGCCGGTTGAGCACCTGCCATTCGCCGTGTGACATCAACATCACGGCTCTGCCGGCAAAAACGAGTGCGGCAATGGGGAAGGTTGCCATGGCGACTAGCCATACGGTCTGCGGATAAATCAGTGGCGTCGCCCAGGGTGTCTGGGCAATCGACTGATAGGTCTGGGTATCGATAACCGTATCGACGGTGAAGTAGAAAAAATATCCCGCCAGCAGCGCGATGGTGATCGCCGAGATGCCGTTAAGCACGGCCTGGGCCGTTTTCGGCATCAGCGCCGTCAACTGGTTGATGCGGATATGGGAATTCTCGACGAGAGCCACGGTGAAGGCGAGCGGGGCGGCGATGGCAATCGCGTAGCCGCCCAGTTCATCAATCCCTCCCAGCGAATAGGAGAAGAACTTTCGCAGCAGTGTCTCGGCCGTAATGGCCAGAGACAAAAGGATCATCATGATCCCGAATGTCATGCCAAGTATGCGTGCATAGGTCTGCATGGTCTCCTCTCCTTCGCCGGTCAATGGTGTCAGAGGCCGAGTTCTACGCCGACCGACTTCTTCCATTCAGCTTCGCAATCGGGAGCGACGGCGTTGCACTGCTTGGCCCAGGTCGGCAGGGAGACTTCGCCAACTGCAGCGGCGACGGTCTTGAGATCGGCTTCGGAGACCGCAGCCTCAATCAGTTTGTAGGGCTTGCCGCGTTCGCAGGGGGGCTGCCCGGTATTGCAGCGCATGGCGTCTTCATAGAGCTCCTTAGAAAACGCCCAGATATCTGCATTAAGTTCGTTGATGGCGCCTGCGAGCTTTGTCTGCTGTTCCGGCGTGAATTTGGCCCAGCTGTTCAGATTGATGGCGTACCCGTTGACCGCCAGCTGCAGCGCAACGGGCAGAACGGTGGTTGCGGCCTCAGGCCAGCCGCCTGAGTTTGCCGAGGCCGGGCCGGTGATAGCGCAATCGACCACGCCGCGTGACAGGGACTGTTGCACTTCGCCGAACGGCATGGAAATGCCTGTGGCGCCGAGTTTGGCGACAAAGTTCGCCGCGCTTTGGTCGCCGACGCGAACCTTCATGCCCTTAAGGTCGGAAAGTCCCTTGACCTCCGGCTTGCAGAAGATCACCTGCGGACCAGCCGGCCAGACGCCGAGCAGTTTGGCATTGAACTGGCTTTCCAGCCTTGCGCCGACATAGCCGCTGAAAGCGTCTATATGCTTCCTGCCGGCTTCGAAGCTGGTGTTGAGACCAACGAGGTCGAGGCCGAGCACGGAGGGCTCATCACGGCTGACCTGCGGGCCGCGGATCGAGACGATGTCGAACAGGCCCGACTTCAGGATGCGCAGCCCATCGGTATCGGGAATGCCGGCGACGTCAACGGGCAGGTATTCGACCTTGATGTCGAGCCCGGTCTTCTCGGCCAGCGCCTCGAAAAACGGCTTTTCCTTCTGCTGGGCAATGAGGCCTGATCCCGAGGGCTGGCCAAGCACGCGCAGTGTGATGGTTTCGGCCCGCGCCGCAGAAAACGGCGTGGTGGAAAACAACAAAACGCTCGTCAGGGTGATCATGAGGCGGTTGAACATGCGATTATCCTTTCTTGGCCAACAGGCGCGGTGTTCAGAAAATCAAATTCACACTTTCGGACGCGATCGACATCGGGGTAGGCATCAGCATCAGCATTACTATTGCCTGAAATTCCAGCAGTTCGTCCCCCGGCGTCTTATGCGCCTTTCAGTACCGATATGGAATGCAGATTTCATGCCAGATTACATGAAATCATAGTTTCATATTTTGAATCAGATAGTTGAATGCACGATACCCGAAAACCAGTGATGAAACGAAGTTTTCTTTAGATTAAATAATGACCGATCATTTCATGCAGGTGCACAAAAGCGGCTCACAGCTCTTCGAGGCTATCGTTCAACACTTCGATACCGCGTAGCCGGTTGCGCCCCGAAACGCCTGAGATTTCGATGCAGCGCGTGGTGATGAGATGGCACAGGGCCATGACCGAGACATGGTTGAACAGTGGCCCCGGAGCCAGGGTGTGGCAGCGGAAATGCCAGGTGGCGCTGGAGAGAAAGGAGACCCCTTCATCCGTCACGTAAAGCAATCTGGCTTTCGATTTTTCGATCTGCTCGAGGACAAGGTCCATGCGGGCAATGCGCCGGCGCAGGCCGAAGACGATCACCACGTCGTCATGGGCAAGGCTTACCAGGTGTTCGCCCAGGGTTTGGCCACCGCCGGGAATGGCGACGATGTTCTCCACAACCTGTGTCAGTTGCCACTGCAGATAGCTTGCGAAGGGATGACTGGCGCGAAAGCCCACCACCCAGACCTTGCGCGCCTGGACAATGGCCGATGCGGCGGATGAAATCTGGCTATCCGATATGGCCAGGAACGTCGATTCCAGATTTGCGACGCCCTGGGCCACATGCGCTGCGACGGACTGTTCAGCGCCGGCATCCGCCGCTGTTGTCAGGAACAGCCGCGAACCGGTCTGCTTTTCTGCTCGCGCATGGCGCCGCGCTTCATCATAGTTTTCATAACCTAGACGCTGGACGAAACGCGAGACGGTTGCCTTGGACACATGGGCAAGGGCCGCAAGTTCCTGCGCCGAATAGCTCGCGAGTTCGCCGGGAAAATCGCAGACAAACTCCCCCAGGCGCCGTTCAGCCGGATGGAGACGCGGCAAGATTTGCCGAACACGGGTTAGAAACGATAGCTCTTTGGTGCGCACAACTGATCCCATGAAATTCCAGTTTCATGACTCTAGTTGTGATGCGCTTGGTTTGGGATGGCAAGTACGTCGGTGTTGTCAGCTGCCGATATGGTGGAAACCCGCTCGGAGCTAAGGAGTGTGCGAGGCGCTCCATGTCGAGATGCTCTTGAAAGAGAGCAGCCGGTATTCGTTGCAAGAGGTTGTCGCTTTTTCGTGACTGCGTGTTGTGCAGTTGACTCAAATCACGGGGTCGATGGTTCGAGTCAGTTCAAGGCGAGGCCCCGAAACACACGCTGATCATTACGAAACGTCAGGCCGCAATATCCGCGACATTACCCCCGTTCGTCCTCAGCATGGCCTCACGGATTTGCTGCCGCAACCATGCGCAGCCAAGATCGCTGTCTGTCTGAAGCGGCCAGACCATAGCCACCGGTGGAAAAGAAAGTGCCAACGGCACCGCGCTGACCTCGAGCCCCAACAGCGGCCCGTAACGAAGCGCGATGCGCGAAGACACGGTGGCAATTACCGCAGATGAACGCGCCGTGGCCAATATCGACATGAAATCGGGTGCTGCCGCCACCACTTCCAGCTCTGCGCCCGCATGATCCAGCGCATCCTTAACGCAGCCATGCAGGCTGTCAGTTTGGGAGATCACCGCGTGTTGTGCCGCCATATACGCATCCAGACCCACAGGGTTAGAAAGCTTCAGCAATTGCGGATTGAAACAGCACAATACGCTGGACTGATACAGCGGCTCGCTATGGTGCCGTGAGTCCGGCAGATAGCTGCACCCCACAGACAGATCGATGACGCCCGCATCCAGCATCGCGTCGACCTCCGCCGCATCACCACCGCGGGCGAGAATGCGGATACCCGGCGCGATATCCCGCAGCCGTGCCGTCAGATCGGGCAGCAATAGCAGTTCCACCTCGCTGGAAAGTCCCAGCCGGAATGTACGTTGCTCGGTGGCCGGATCGAATGCATCCGCCATCAACACCGCCGCCTGCGCCTGCCGCAGAGCCTGCCGCACCGGGCCGGACAAATTCAGCGCTCGTGCGGTGGGCTTCATCACCTGTCCTACACGGATGAAAAGCTCATCCTGAAAAAGCGTGCGCAGGGTCGATATGTTGTGGCTCATCGCAGGCTGCTGAATTTTGAGCCGTTGCGCCGCGCGGGTCACGCTCATCTCTTCCATCATCGCGTCGAAGGCGACGAGAAGATTGAGGTCGAAGGAACGTAGATTGAAATGATCAATGACTTGCATGCGTGGTATCGATTTGATTGCTGACCGAGACATCCTTAGCTCAAGGGCAGGAACTTGCAAGCCGTTCCACACCCTCACCCAAGGAGCAAAGCCATGCCATCCCGCCGTTCCATTCTCAAAAGCGCTCTGACCGGTCTGGTCACAGCACCCTTCGTCGCACCATCAATCGCCTTCGCCAAGGCACCCTATGCCGCTGTTCAGGCACCGGGTTTCTACCGGCTGAAAATCGGCTCCGTGGAGGTCACGGCGCTGTCGGACGGAACTGTAGCCCTGCCGCTTGCCAAGCTCTACACCAACACCAGCGAGCACGATGCACAAAACGTGTTAAAAGACGCGTTTCTGCCGGAAATGGTCCCAACCTCCGTCAACGCTTTCCTTGTCAACACTCGAGAAAGACTGGTGCTGATCGACGCAGGCACTGGTGCCTATCTAGGGCCATCGCTCGGCAAACTCGAGTCCAACATTGAGGCTTCCGGTTACAAGATGGATGACATTGATGATGTCGTCCTCACCCATATTCATACTGATCATTCCGGCGGGTTGATAAGAAATGGCAAACGCACCTTTCCCAACGCCACATTACGGGTCAATGAACGCGAGGCGAAATTCTGGCTGAGTGCGGCAAACGCCAAGGCGGCGACCGGCATCGTCAAGCAGCATTTTGGCGAGGCGGATCAGTGCGTGACGCCATACGTTGAAGCCGGAAAATTCGAAACCTTCGCGGACAACGCAGCGCCCGTTCCCGGTCTTGGTTCCATTCTGTATGCGGGACATACGCCGGGTCACAGCGCCATCACGCTGGAAGGCGGAGGCCAGAAGATCGTATTCTGGGGCGACATCACTCATGGCGATATTCTGCAGTTCGATGAACCCGGCGTCGCTATCGAATTCGATATCGACCAGAAAGCCGCTGTGGCTGCACGCGAGGTTGCGTTCAGGCAGGCGGTGGACGGCAAATATCTGGTGGCAGGCGCGCATATCGCCTTTCCGGGCATCGGCCATGTCCGCAAAGACAGCACGAATTACGACTGGCTGCCCATCAACTACGCTTAAGATCTGACAGCCGGCTGTCATCCGGCGAAACAGGCGGATCCGTGAAGAGGCTCCACAACAGCCTCTTCTTCCATAGTGACGAACGTCGTTTTCGCCGCGGGTCTTGCCAGTCTGACCTTCTGGAGCCGCGTGCCCATTCTCAGCAATCTGCGCCACCTGGGCCTGGTTTGGGCCCGCCGAACCAGGGAATTGCTGGGCGTTATAGGTGCCCAACCCGACGCACAAAACCCAGTGAGCTCTAGCTACTGACAGCTAGGACGACGTCAGTCTATACGCGCGAACGTGGTCAATGAGCGCGCGCAGCTTGGGCGCCATATTCCGGCGATTGGGGAAGTAGATGAAGAACCCCGGAAAGGGCGGCAGATAGTCGTCTAACGCCGTGATCAACTCGCTGCGGACGATATATGGACGAAACGTCTCTTCGAGTGCAAATGTAATGCCGCTGCCGGCGAGCGCGGTCCGGACCATAAGATGCAGATCGTTTGTGGTGATTTGCGGTTTGACGGCGACGTCGAAAGGTATGCCATCCTCCTCGAACTCCCATCGATACGGCGCAGCACTTGGAGACGGACGCCATCCGATACAGCGATGATGCACGAGTTCCCGAGGTGATGTCAGGTTAAGTCCCGCGGCTAGGAATCGGGGGTGCTGCGGAGTGTTCAGGCGGCAATTCCAGCGACGCCCTTCCAATGGGCCATCGCTGCAAGGCGATGTAGATGGATGTTGAAGGCTGAGTGCCGAGATCGTGCTGGGACGAAGAGATTTCGGACAGCAGAGAAGATGCTGACGAAACGTTGCAGTCCGCCTGGCGAGCGAAATCGCTGCATCACCCGCTCTCGTTTCCGTAGAGGAAGATGCGAGTTTTCGGCGCGGTTGTTCAGCCCCTTGTGTGATCGATGCTCGACTGTGGGCATCAACTGCCGCCGGGCCGCACCGTAAGAGCGAAGCGTGTCGGTGACGATACGTTTCGGCTGACATCCCTGCTTCTTCATCAACCGGATCAGCAGGCGCCTGGCAGCCTTGGCGTTGCGGCGGGTCTGGACGATCTCGTGGAGTCCATAGCCGTCTTGATCGACCGCGCGCCAGAGCCAGTGCTTCCGGCCACCGATCATCACGACCACCTCGTCCAGATGCCAAATATCATCCGGATTTGGCGGCTTCCGACGCAAGCGAGCGGCATAGTCCGGGCCAAACTTCTTTGCCCAGCATCGGATCGTCTCATAGGAAACCATGATGCCGCGTTCCAACAACATTTCCTCGACCAGACGCAGGCTCAATGGAAAACGAAAATACAACCAGACCGCATGGGCGGTCACAGCGCGAGGAAAACGATGGCGCTTGTAGCTAACTGGGCTCTTGCTCATCACCGCGAAATAGCCGCAAATCTTTCAGCCCAAGTTAACCTGACATCACCCCAGAAGCTATTGCAATCTTCGTTTGATATTTTCGTATTGTCGATCTTGTCTCCGATCAATCTTTGCAGCCTAGAATTTGACATTCAGACCTATTCTCCCAGTCAGGGTATAGCTGTCCCCGAAATTGTTCAGACTGGTGTCGACCGTGGCCTCGCCATAAAGGGCATATTTATTATTGCTCCAATTGTAAGTGCCGCCAAGGCCGAGGCCGCCCCAGAGCGGGTCCTGTTCGCTTGCGAGCTTGACACCGGAAAGCCTGACATCCGAATTCGACTGAAAGTCGTAGTAGAGGTTCGCGATGCCATAGCCATGGAGGCGGCTTGTCTGACCCGTGCCGTCAATCCAGTTATCCTCGTAGTCGACGGAGATACCGAGGCGTCCCCTGAGGTTGTGGGCCTCCGTCAGCGAAACTGTGCTGCCGAAAGCGTCGGTGAAGTCGTCGTAGTCGATTGCCGAATAGGTCAACTGCGCCTGCGGAGTAACTGACCAATTGGTATCGAGCGCCATCTGTTGGCCGGCTTCCAGCCCGAATGCATAGCCGAAGCCATCATTGCCCGAAATCAGGCTGGTGCCGGCAGTGGAGGAGGACAGATCGCTGTCGTACCAGGTGGCGTTCGCCTGGGCGTCGAGATAGAAGCCGGTTTTCCCGTACCAGGTCATCGATCCGCCGACACCATAGCCCGTGCTGTTGATCGACCCGCCGCCAGAACTTGAGGACACATCGGCGGAGATGGTGCCGTAGCGCACAGAAAAACCACCGATGAGATCGCCTAAGTCTCCGGAATAGAGCTGACCATCCGCCCCGACCTGCAATTGCCAGATATCTGCGTCGTAGTTGGCCCTGGTCGTCGAGTCCCTTGGATCGATGCTGGTATGGCGGCCCAAGATTCTCCCCCAGATACCGCGTCCGGCAGTATCGGCATTGGGCTGCGCGTCCGCTGTAACCGAGCCGTCAGACCACGAGCGGTTGCCCAGGCGCTGTTGCAGCGTGTCGAGTTCGTTGAAGCTCTGCAATACCCCGACATAGGCCTCGTAGATCGGAGCACCCGGCTGGTAGAGTGGAGTATCAGGCGCATCGGAATTCAACAGGACCGAGCGCAGATACCAGTCACCATCGGCGGGCGTACTGACGCCGCCCTGATAAAGGCGATAGGCATAAGCACCCGCGACTACGGCCGGGTCACCTTCGAACGTGTAACTGCCCAAAAGTGTGAAGCTTCCGGCTGACGTGCCGACGACATCGACAATCTTGATGCCCTCGCTGGTTTGCGCCCCGGCGCCGCCGACGTTGATGACGTGAACATCGGTGCTGCCGGACGTGTTCCCGGTAACGACCAGCTTATCGGTAGTGGAGCTGTCGTCTCCGAGCACTGTCTCGATTTCCAGGGTACCGCCATTGCCGATATAATTGCCGGAAACAGTCAGCGTGCCGATCGAATTGCCGGGCGCGATGACGCCGCCGACAAAGTTGGTGGTGTCTCCTACCTCGCCGATGCCCTGAAGCCGCCCGCCTCTGACTTCCATCGCGCCGCCAAGAATACCGTTGACCGAAAGGATGCCGTTCTGGACCTGTGAAACACCGGTGAGGCTTGAACTGTCGGCCGTGAGGATAGTCTGCCCCGTGCCGATCTGATAGACGCCCCCCGTTCCCGAAATCGTCCCGCCGAACGTCACGACATCCGAACGGTTGAAGGCCAGGATGCCGTCATCGGTCACGTCGCCAAGGATAGAGCCCGTCGTTCCGCCGTCACCGAGCTGCAACGTGCCGTCGGTGATTGTAGTGCCGCCACCATAGATGTTTTCGCCGGTCAGGGTGAGGGTGCCCAGGCCGTCCTTGGTCAAGCGGCCGACGCCGGTAATTACAGGAGCGATGCCGATGTCATGGCCATCGGTATCGATGATGCCGCCACCAGCTCCCAACTGCACCTGCTGAGTGCCATAGTTGGAAAAGAACACGGCATTGTCATCGATGGCTCGCACGATGCCCCCATCGAGCGTGAGATCCGCGGTTCCCATGCCGCCCCGAAATCCACTGGTTTCCAATACCCCGCGAGCACCCGGCGTGCCGTTAATGTTCAGCGTTCCGATTGCATCAGTTGCCGAAACACCAAGCCAAACCCCGGTCTTTGCGAACACCCGCCCCCCGTCGTCAATGGTCATCGAGCCGACGCCGAAATTCCCCAGGGTGAGGTTAAAATCCGTCACCTGCCAGCTGGAGCCATTCCCCGTCACGGTGACACTTCCATCGCTGCCGACACTGGCGCCGACATAGCCTTGGTTGCTGATGACGGCAGCGCCGTTCTCGACGCGCATAGTACCCGTAGCGAAGCTCCCGATCGTCAGCTGTCCCGTGTTGAGCCAGTTCGAGCCTGGGCCAGTCACAACTGCATCACCAGTGTCTGAATCACCGACGATACCCAATGTGTTCGAGACACTGCTGCCGTCTTCGATACGCAAACTTCCGTTGTCGATGGTCAGCCGTCCGGTATTTTCCCAGGACGACCCGGGCCCTGAGACCAATGCATTGCCGTGGAATGATTGGCCAAGGATAGCATCGGTGTTGACGATAACCTTGCCGCCGTCGAGGATATTCAGTGTGCCGGCCCCGCCATCGCCGACCGCGAAATAGTCGTTATTGATCCAGGTTGATGCATTGCCGCCAGCGTCGGTGCCTGAGATAGTAGCAATGCCACCTACGACGCCGCTGCTGTTGGTGACAAGGCCGCCATCCTCGATAGTGAACGTTCCCCCATCCGTACGGGTTTCCGTGGTCGTCAACGTGGATCCTGTTCCTGTTACGGTCACCGTCCCTCCAGACCCTATGGAGACATTGTCGCCTTCAGCGGCGTTGCCGGAAATCACTGCGTTGCCGGGGTCGACTTCGATAGAGTTGGAGGCATCCGGCACGGTGGACGTGTCCCAGTTTCCGGCGTCGAACCAATCGTCGTTCCCTGCTGCGCCGGTCCAGGCAGTCTGCGCCAAGGCAGGGTATGCGGCGCCAGTGATCAAGCAGCCAATCAACGCAACGCGCGGCAGGCGCAGATTGTACCATCTGGTGGCTGGTTCACATCCGGTTCGCACCCGCATGGGTGAGCTTGACGAAAAGAACCACGTGCAAGCCGCCCCGATCGGCGATGGATGAAAAAAGACCCCGCGCATCGAGGCAACTGGAATGAATTCGGGGCTTCTGGCTGACCCCTGGAATTTGCGCATCGTCCTTCTCCGTGACAACAAGTCTAAAAGGACGCAAAACCAAACCTCCCCGAATGACAGCATCTTCTGGTTAATCGATAATAAATCGCGGGTTGTATTTCTAGCACGGCCATCTATGGTGCTGGCCAATGGCTGGAAGAAAAACACGGCGTAAAATCCCGACGCAGCTGGCGAAAGCTGCATCTAGCTGTTGACGCCGACAGTGGGGAGATCATTGCACATAGTCTGACAGATCAGGAAACCGGCGATGCCTCGCAGCTGGAGCCGTTGCTGAATCAGATCGACGATGAGATCGACCAGTTCACTGCCGATGGAGCTTATGATGGCTATCCAACCTACGACGCAGTTCTCCGTCACAGCGCAAACGCAAGGGTCGTCATTCCACCGCGCTCGAACGCTGTTGAACGGCCCAACATCCAAGCATCCTGCCAGAGAGAGGATCACACAGCATCCATGCAGGCAGATGGTCGACTGAAATGGCAGGCATTGACCGGCTATGGTAAACGAGCTTTGGTTGAAACCGCGATGGGTCGATACAAGGGCGTCATTGGACTGCGTTTGCACGCTCGGTCATTCCTCGCTCAACAGACAGAGGCTGCGATCGGCGTCGCCATCCTGAACCGAATGCTTGCCTGCGGACGCCCGAAATCCGTTCGTTGCCAAGCCTCGACGGGGGCAACCAAGTAATCGGCCCATCAAAGACCGACTTCCGCACATTTGCTGATACCCGCACCAACGCCACGCGGCAACCAATTTTTTGCAACGGAGCCGCCTCCTGCGTGCGGCAGCCCCGGCCGCCACGCGCAGGAGGCTGACCTTGCTGGCCGCACGATAAATTTTGCCATTGTACCAATTTTTGGTATATAATTAAAAGATAGGAGATTCCGACATGGCTCGAAACACATCCATTTCGCTTGGCGATCATTTCGCCACTTTCATTGACACGCAAGTCCAGGCGGGGCGCTACGGTTCGGCCAGCGACGTGGTGCGTGCAGGCCTGCGCCTGCTCGAAGAGCACGAGGCCAAAGTGAAGGCATTGCATGCCGCGTTGATCGAAGGTGAAGAATCCGGCCCTGCAACCGCCTTCGATTTCGACGCCTTCAATGCGCGCAAGCGCGCCGCATTTGAGGCGAAATGACCGGCTTCATACTGTCCCCCGCCGCGCAGGCCGATGTCGAGCGGATTTGGGACTACACGGCGACACGGTGGAATGTCGATCAGGCAGAGCGATATATCCAGAATATTAGGGACGCATGCCGCGCACTGGCCGCCGGCACCCGCGTCAGCCGCCCCGTCGATATTCGCGAAGGATACCGGAAAGTCTCGGTCGGCTCCCACTTCATCTATTTCAAAAGCAACGATACGGGGCAGATCGTCGTTATCCGCATCCTTCATCAAAGAATGGACGTCGATAACCGTCTTTGATGGCTATGCAGGCCACGCCACAGGCTCACGCGACAAATCCTTTACCGTTCCCCGCCCCGCCGCGTCTTAGCGGTGCATCAGACTCTTGACGCGCCAGATGATCGTAGGTGACGCAGGTCGCCGCGAATGTCGCGCCTGTGGGCGACGGAACGAATGCGTCATCGTGTCCGTGGCCTCCTTGGAAACCGAAGCTTCGGTGACCAGTTCGACCGGTTGTTCAATATAAGGAGCGCATTTCTGCTTGGTCGGCCAATGGGTGACATAGCAGCCGGGACCCCGTCGACGCGCGGTCGCTGGCAAGGCGCGTGGTGTGTGCGAGAATTGAACCAGCCAGAAGCGGCGCGTTCCAGTCGCGAGAGCATTATCTTGACGATCTGCTGGACGCGGGCCTGCAGCTACCGTAGATGCGTTTCCTCGCGTGGGCCACCAACGCGCGGAATCGTCATTGAAATTCTCCCTTTAAATCGCGGGGCGCCGGTTCGAATCCGCTCAAGGCGGAGACGAGGACGCTCGGCCCAGATGCAACATGGTCTGAGTATCCGAGCCGAGCATCTCATTCGATCTTACGCAGCTTCCCAAACCTGATTGAGGATCTTTGCGGCCAGTGCGGCCTTGTCTTGCGGAAGGAAGCGACCGTAGTGCTGCTGAACGACATCGGGTGTATCCTGAATTGCGTAGCTCGCCTGCTCGTAGGATCCGGTCTGCTTCAGAATATGCGTCGCAAGAATGTCCCGTAGGTTATGGGGTCCATGCGGCAACAAGCCTTTGATGGCACCTCGCCCAGTGTAAGGATTATAAATTCCATAGCGTTGGATGACGGTCCTCCAGGCTTCGTAGAACGTGGTCGAGTTGTAAGCTGCGTCGGTGCTGGTGGTCTTCACCGTTTTGACGAACAGGGTTCCGGGGTCTTTGGCGCCGCCAAGGAGGACACCACGATGACGGTCGATATAGGCATCGAGATATTCGTAGAGGTCGAGCAGGTCCGGCAATATCAGCCGAAACGGTTTCTGTCCGAAGAAGGATGAACCGGAGTTTTTGAATGCGACCGACGGGATAAGGACCTCCCACCCATGGTCGCGATCACTCCAGCGCAGCTCACCGCATTTCAAATCCTCCAGCCGGCGTTCTGACGTCGGATAGTGTCCACGGGGGCAGACACGAAGTTGGCGAAGGTTCTTTTGCCTGAGACCAAGGTGCAGGCCCAGTCGAAGCAATAGGAATGATCTAACGGCTTCGGCAGCCGGTCGTGGATATCTGTTCTCATCCGGCATACGTCTCACGATCTCGTCCGTGATCTTGCGATATTCCGCCAGCGGGCTGTCCGCTTCAAGTACACACATGATCGGTTCAAATGGATCGCGATGCACGCGCATCACTCGCTGGATCTCCTTGGAACGGTTAGCGGCGTGTCGGTGAAACGCATCACAGGCGCCATGCCAGTCGCGAGCCGCGAAATCGATTTCTTCCTGCTCAATCAAGCCCGCAATGGGCCTGACATTCCGAAGCAGTTCCGGATGCTGCCGGATCCAACCGACGTCCGCGCGAGATAGGGCTTGGGCGACCATCAGCATGTCTTCTTCCCACTTGGTGTAGAAGCCACGTCGCTGTTCCCGCCACTGCAGATACCAGTCCCAAACGCCGGGGAAGACGAGAAGGCCGAAGCTTAACTGGCTGACTGGCACACCGAAACCCTTCACGACACCGTTTGGCGAGGCCGCAAGCGCACCAAACATCAAGCCGAGGTGCTCAATCTTCTGGGAGGCCGTTTCTTCACCCCAGACGCCGTTCCGTTGGAACCCCGTCGCCGTCAGCGTCGAAGTCTTGAAGCGGATGAGATCAGCCATTTCCATGGCAAGTCTCGGCGGTGCGTCGACAATGCCGGAGAGCAGATCAGGATCATCAAGTTCTGCGGCAACGTTCTGATTGGTGCCGGCCGCCGAGGCCAACGACCGAGAGGAAAGAAAGCTGCTGCCATAGGTGACGCCGGGAAATCGGATGGCATATCGCTGCTTGCTGGCCGCCGCCTGATAGCGGCGATATTCCGTAGAGCCGGAAATGATCACCCGGCGCACCCAATCGAGAATCTCCTCGCGCTTGGTAAAGGGCAGGCTGTTGAAGTCTTCGGGCAGGTGCAATGAAATCCGTCGACGCTCAGCTGGGCTGATGTCACCGAGATCGTGACCATACAGCGAGCGC
This sequence comes from Neorhizobium petrolearium, assembly GCF_029854435.1. NCBI lineage: Bacteria > Pseudomonadati > Pseudomonadota > Alphaproteobacteria > Hyphomicrobiales > Rhizobiaceae > Neorhizobium > Neorhizobium petrolearium. Next base: position 419,072 of record NZ_CP123001.1, read on the forward strand.
GCCTGATGCGGCAGTTTCTCTTTGAAATATCCCTCTGAAAGTCGATAGCGTCGCTCGATGCGGCGGAGGATATTGAAACTGGCAACAGATCGGGGCACGCGCTCTCCCTGGATCCAGGATAGCAGTGTCTTATTGTCGAAGGTCTCATTCAGATGAACAACGGCGCGGTAAAGCTGCCAATAGGTGTCGCCGAACCGACGCATATGATAGACCAGTGCATTCTGAAAGCTCGCCGGGTCCTCGGTCGCGTCGAACAGTGGTTCTGGGAAAGGGCTGATCGGTTTTGGAGTCGGCCCACGTGGCACCGATTCATATGGGGCAACAATGCCATCGGCCGTCGCACGTTGAGGCTTTCTGGTTGAAGTCGCGGAGGCTGCCTTTTTGGCGGGCGCCATCTTGTCCGGGCGAGCGGTCGGCTTTGGTGGCCGTTGTTCTTCGACTGCTGGCGGTCCGTCTAGCCATCGGATGATTGCATCCAGGCCTGGCTGAAGCTGCTTTTTCAGTTCTACTGTCAGCTCGGCTTCGACACCACAGGCTTGGCCTATCGCCGTCCAGTCGAGTTGGCCACTCCGGAGCGGGGGCGATTTCCGATAGATGATTAAGCTCATCAGGAAGGGCCGGATGTTTTCCAGCACCCGTTTGGATGTGATCGGCGCGATACGCAGTTCGCAGAATTGGGATATTTTTCGCTGAAAATGACGTGATGAAAGATCGTGTTTGGGCATGCTCATTCCGTTTCTCTCGGCAACAGTGCCGAGGGCGAGCGGAAATATGACGCGAGCTTTAACAAAGCATGTATCGGGCGTGTCACTTCTAATGGCGCCCGTTCATCGTGTTAGGCGCCGATGTCGCCCGGATCAAAGCTCAGGAGTTCAATGTCGACGTTAATTAAGCGCGCTTATCTAAGTCTGTCGATTAATTAAATGAAATGCGTCTTGCTTAAATAACGGGCGCGGCTGATATTTGGTTATGTCTGATTCCCAATCCAAAAACCGCCTGGGTCGTTTCGTCGAGACGGTCGCGGCCAGTGAAACAGTGCGGGCGTTTGTACCCCCGCCGTTGCCGCCCGAGCCGGCGATTGATGTGCTTTCATTGCTAGAGCGACTCAGCTTGGCGGAACGCGCGCTAGGACGCCTGGATGGTATCACAATGCTGCTGCCGAGACAGGAGCTGTTTCTTTATATGTATGTGAGAAAGGAAGCCGTTCTTTCCTCGCAGATTGAAGGCACGCAGTCCACGCTTTCTGATCTCTTGCGGTTTGAGACCGAAGCCCAAGCCGGACAGCCGGTTGATGATATCCGTGAAGTATCCAACTACGTTGACGCCATGATGTATGGTTTAGAGCGGCTGGAAACGCTGCCCATGTCATTGCGTCTGATCCGTGAGACGCACGCCAGGCTCCTACACAGTGGGCGGGGAGGCACCAAGGATCCTGGAGAGTTCCGCCGCTCGCAGAATTGGATTGGTGGGACGCGCCCCGGTAACGCACTCTTTGTACCGCCACCCGTCACTGAAATGGCCGGTTGCCTGGATGCGTTCGAGCGCTTCATGCATGACGACCAATCGCGTTTACCGGCGCTAATCAAAGCTGGCCTGCTGCATGTGCAGTTTGAAACGATCCATCCGTTTCTCGATGGCAATGGTCGCATCGGCCGTCTGCTTGTAACCCTGTATCTTTGCATGAACGGGGTTTTGCGAAAGCCGCTGCTCTACCTCAGCCTCTATCTGAAGTCCCATCGGAGAGAATATTACCGGTTATTGCAAGAGGTGCGTGAGCATGGAAACTGGGAAGCTTGGCTAGACTTTTTCCTGGCGGGCGTTGCCGACACTGCCAATCAAGCATTTGAGGCTGCGACCCAGATCGTCGATCTTTTCAAGGAAGATCGGGAGCGAATCACGATGGAGAGCGATAGAGCAGGGTCGGCCCTTCGTATTCACGAGCTGTTCCAGCAGAATCCTTTCCACACTGCGAACCAGATTGTTCAGATCACGGGTCTTTCCGCGCCAACGGTCAATGCCGCACTTGCTGATCTGGAGCGTTTGGGCATCGTTGATGAGGTGACCGGCCGCAAACGCGGCCGCGTGTTCAGCTATCAGCGATATCTTGCAATCCTGAACGAAGGCACCGATCCCTTGCCCCTCAGTTCATGAAAATAGATGGGTCAAAGGTTCGATTTTCATCAAGGCGATTGGTCGGACGCGCCGTGTGCCTGCGTCATTCAGGAAAATCAGTCAGAACGATCTTCCCAAACAACCCGCCAGCCTCCATCCGGCGATGGGCTTCCGATGTAGCCGCGAGCGGATATACCGCTCCGATGACCGGCTTAAGCACTTGTCCCACCAGCGGCAGTACTTGTTCTTTGAACCGGCGAATCATTGCCCTTTTTTCCGATCGTGACCTCGATTTCATGACCGTGCCAATCAGTTGCAGGTGGTTGTGAAGAACGATGCCGAGTGGAATGATGGCGTTATCATCGCGCCCCAACAGGCCCACTTGGACAAGCCGACCACCGGGAGCAAGACTACGAATGTTGCGGGCGAGGTAGGACCCGCCGACAAAGTCGATGATCAGATCGACCCCGCGAGACGCCGTCGCATCAACAACTTCCGCCTCGAAATCCACCCGCTTGTAATCAAAAACAGCATCGGCGCCAAGTGACAGCACGTTGTCGATATTGCTTGCCGAAGCAGTGGCCAGGACAGTGGCTCCGGCAGTCTTTGCAAGCTGGACGGCAGCCGATCCGATACCGCCTGCAGCAGCATGAACGAGAACGGTCTCGCCTTTTGCGACTTGTCCGAGATGTGCAAGCGCTTCCCAGCCCGTGATGAAGCTTTCCATAACTGCGGCAGCCTCCATGAAGGACAAGCCGGCCGGAATGGCAACTGCCATTCCACTATCGACGCGCGCATACTGGGCATATGCGCCCCCACCAACGATGCCCATGACACGTTCCCCGACAGCAAAACCGCTAACGGTGTCTCCAATGGCCACGACTTCGCCAGCGACCTCAAGCCCGAGAATAGGGCTGTCTCCGTAGCTCTGCAAGCCATAGACGCCTTCGCGTTGAAGAAGGTCGGCGCGGTTGACACCAGCCGCCACGACCTTGATCAGAAGATCGTCTGGGCGCAATTCGGGGATGGGTGCATCGGCGAGGCGCAGAACATCCGCGCCTCCGAAGTCATCGAAGATGATCGCCTTCATTTGGATATCTCCTTACTTGGAAAGGGCCCGGCGGGCGATGCTTGCAGCAAAGAGAGGTGTCTCACGACTGTTGTGGTCGCCGCCTGCGGCCTGACGTGCTGCTGCAGCATCTTCGAATTTGATGCTGTGCTCGCTGAGGAAAGCCATGAACACATCCGTCGGATGGGCGGTAACCCTGTTGGTATAGCGGGTCCTGCCATCGTCGATCTTCTCGGCAATCAGTTCCCAAACGACATTGACCTGGGTCCGGCCGTTGGCTGTGAAGACATCGGAGATCGAGTTCATGCGGCAGTAGGCAGGCTCGGCGACCTCAGCCACATAATGCTGCACGACGAGGCCCGAGCCGATCTGCTCAACATTGATCGACATGCGACGACCGTCGTCGGTCCATGTGACGCCGGCTGCAATGTGATCAGGCGGGCAGCAGCGCAGGTATTCGGCTTCGGGCAGGGTGAAGAGCCAGTCGGCAATGTCGATCTTTTCGAGCGGAACGTCGATCTCTGCGGAATAGGCGGACTGGGAGAGAATTGTATCTAAGACCTTGACCATTGGAGTGTTCCTTCTGTTTGTTGGGCTGCCGCCCGTTGACGAGAAGGAAAGTGCTCCGGATGCCCGCAGATGATAACGAACTGAATGGTCGAAACGGTTTTGCGCTGTAGGCAAAGATGAGAGACCCACGGTTCGCAGAACATCTCGCTGTTTACGTCGATGTTGTCCGCAGTGGGAGCTTCTCTGCTGCCTCTCGGCGTAGGGCTGTCACGCCTTCGGCTGTCGTTCGACAGATCGATTCGCTCGAGCAGGACCTGGGCGTTACTCTCCTTGTTCGCTCGACACGGGCGTTGTCATTGACGGATGCGGGCCGTCACCTCTTTGAACGCGCCCAGCGCCTGCTCGATGATCTGGCCGATACCCATGCCGAGGTTGCCGCCTTCGATAGTGCGGTCAGCGGCACGCTACGGATCGCTTGTTTCCCGACTTTCGGGAAACGCTATGTTATTCCTGTTCTCGCCTCGCTAGCGCAGGAACACCCGGGCCTGCATGTCGAGCTGGATCTTACCGAGCGGCTGGCTGATCCCGTGGCCGAACGGCTCGACCTAGTGGTGAGGATGGGGGAGCTTGCGGACAGCTCCCTGATTGCCACGAAGCTTGCTCCGCTTGACCGCATCCTCGTTGCAAGCCGTGGCTATGTCGAACAGCATGGCGAGCCGGAAGACGAGAATGCGCTCCGCCATCATCGCCTTCTCGACAAGCTCCATGGCAATGATCTGCTCGGATGGTCTGACATTCTCGGAAGCCCCGCCGGCGAAGCCTGCAAACAGGTGGCTTTCCGGTCCGATGATTTTGAAGCGCTAAATAGCGCCGCGATCTCCGGAATGGGGGTGGCCTTTTTGCCAAGCTGGGTTTCGGGGCCATCCGTCCAGGCAGGTGATCTCATCCGGCTGAAGCTCCGCGGCGAGCGATGGAACGAGCGATCGTCAAGCATCTATCTCCTGCGTGCCCTCCAGGTGCCGTCCGCCAAGGTCAGGGCGTTTACGGAAGCACTCAAGGCCCATATCGGCGTACCGCCGCGGTGGGGTTGAAGTGGGGAATAATAACGGCCGGCAAATCAAAAGCTTATGAAGTCAGTGCTCCCACAACTTGTAGAGTGACGGTTCGATTCTCATCAAGAACCCGCAAATAAAACGGTGTTTTTCGCTCCGAAGTTGCAGTGAGCGCGAAATTGTCGGCTACGAAGCGTTATCGGGTTGTGGAGGAGCTTCAACTTCGCCCACCATTGGATAATGTTTGGTAAAGCTCCAGCAATGTTATTCGGCGCTAAGCGAATGCACCGCAATGCTTCCGGCAAGGTCAGTAGGGAGACAACGAGCCTGAAAACGTCTCTGCCGCCTTTACAGCCTCCAAACAGTGTGGGTGCTGCCGATCTGCCGATTTCTATGCAGATTTAAGTCGTTATCAAGTTCCACCAAGAATTGTTATGGAGCAGACATTCTGGGCCGGTCCGCCGCCGAGATTATGCGTCAGCGCTTGTTTCGGATCTCTGAGCTGGCGTTTGCCGGCCTGGCCGGTCAATTGCAGCCAGGCTTCATAGAGCATGCGAAGGCCCGATGCGCCGACCGGATGGCCGAAACATTTCAGGCCGCCGTCGATCTGGCAGGGCAGGCTGCCATCTGCATCATAGAGACCGTCGAGCATGTCCTTCCAGGCGCGCCCTTCGGTGCTGAGGCCGAGATCCTCCAGTGTCACCAGTTCGGTGATCGAGAAACAGTCATGCAATTCGGCCATGCCGATGCTCTCGCGTGGATCGGTGTCCGGCGGAGGGGATGCGAAGCAGTTTTACGATCATGGCGCGCTCCTGATCGGCAACTCGATCCTGCCAGCGGGATGCTTCAACTGGACGCGGGTCTGAGACCGTCGGAGCGGAAAGCAGGCTCTTGCTGTAAACCAGCGGCCGCCTCTCTCGAACGTCAGGCTGCCCCCGAGACGATCGAGCGCCATCTGGACGATCGACAGTCCGAGCCCGCTCCCGCGGCCATGGGCCTTCGATCCTCTGAAGAAGCGTTCCGTGACACGCTGCTCTTCCGCTTGCGGGATTCCCGGTCCCTGATCCAGGATCTCGACGAAAGCCTCACTTAGACCCGCGACGATGCGGCACCTGACTTCCTCGCCTTTCGGCGAATGCTGGATGGCGTTCTCTAGCAGATTGCGGATCGCCAGACGGACCAGGACCCTGTCACCTCGCAGAATGGTCGGGCGCTGCGTCTGATCGGCGAGTTCCACCGCCACGTGGACGTCGTTGGCCGCAAGCTGCGTCTCCAGTTCCGAGGCGATCTCGCCGAGAAGGACGGCGATGTCGACTGGCTCGTCTGTAGAGACACCCTGCGACGCATCTATGGCGGCAAGATCGATAAGCTGCCGGACCATCCGGCTGGTTCGGTCGACGCTGGTGGAGATGCGCGATAGCGCCTCGCGCTGGACGTTCTGGTCGTCGGTCCGGAGAGCGATCTGCGCTTGGGTCTTTAGCCCTGCGAGCGGCGTCTTCAGTTCATGGGCGGCATAAGCCGTGAAGCTCCGCTCGCGGTCGCGCGCTTCGGCCACGCGACCGAACAGGCTGTTCAGCGCCCGGATGACCGGGCGCACTTCCTGCGGGACCGTGCCGTCGTCGACCGGATGCAGTTCGGAGGCGGAACGGCCTGCAAGTCCTTCGGCAATGCGGGTCAACGGAGCGAGGCCGCGACCTACACTCAGCCAGATCAGAGCCGCCAGGACCGGGAGAATGACGATTCCGGGAAGAAGAAGCCCCTTGATGACGTCGCCGATCAGTCGGTCACGGATTTCGAGACTGTCTCCGACCAGCACGCGAACGCCCAGCGATGGATTGACGACGGCATAGACGCGCCACCGCTCTCCGTCGATCTCGGTCTCCTCGAAGCCATTCGTGTGGCTGGCCAGCGAGGTCTCGGGCGCGCTCTCGGACCGGCTGACAAGGTTGCCTTGCAGCGACCAGATCTGACAGGAGAGCTGCCGGCTGTAGCTGCCGCTGGCTTCCTCGAACGGTGGAGGCGGAGCATTCGCGGTTGCCGCGTCTGCCGCCGCGGCAGGATCTATCCGATGATCCGTGATCAACGAACTCACCATCCGCGCCGCTTCCATCAGGCGGGCGTCGAGGACGCGCTCGACCTCGGCCTGGGTGCTGGCGTAGATCCAGGCCGCGGCGAAGAGCCAGACGGAGCCGGTCGTGGCCAGCAGGATCGCAAAAAGTCTTACCCGTATGGAATTCATTGCGCCGCCCTCAGCCGATAGCCCGCGCCACGCACGGTCTCGATAATCGACGCACCGAGCTTGGACCGGAGCTTGTGAACATGAACTTCGACGGTGTTGCTTTCCACTTCCTCCTGCCATCCATACAGTTTCTCCTCGAGGTTCGACCTGGACAGGATGACTCCCGGCGTCTCCATCAACGCCCGCAGGATTACGAACTCCCGTCGGGAGAGGGGGACGGCGATGCCGGCACGCGATGCAGACATACGTGCCGGGTCGAGGATCACGTCCTTCCATTCGAGATGTCCGGCAGCCCTGCCGTGCCCGCGGCGCACGATGGCGCGAAGTCGGGCAGCGACCTCGTCGAGATCGAAGGGCTTGCCCAGATAGTCATCAGCTCCGGCATCCAGTCCCGCGATCCGATCGGCGACCTCGTCCTTTGCGGTCAGGAGGAGGACGGGTGTGCGGTCGCCGGATCGGCGCATCCTTGCCAGCACGTCGAGCCCTGATCCGTCGGGAAGCATGAGGTCGAGAATGACAGCGTCGAAGCTGTCGGCATCAATGGCCGCGTCGGCGTCGGCAACCGAGGTCACGACATCGACCGTGAAGCCGCACATCTGCAGCCCGACCTTCAGACCGTCCAACAGGATCTCGTCATCTTCAACCACCAGCAGGCGCATCACATCCTCATCGCAGTTCGTTCTCCCCCTGCTCCCGTCACCTTAAGGCTGCCTTAAGGTTGGGAAGCGAGACCGCCGCTCCAACCAAGCTACGGAGCGGAGCCTTGCGTTTCTTCCTGTCGGTATCATGTTTCATTCTGACCTTTGCCGCCGCCGCGGCCGCGCCTGTCATTGAACCGCCGCTGCCCATGGAGAAGGCTTTTCGTATGGAAGCCCGCCGCGACGGTCCTGACATCGCATTAAGATGGCAGCTTGAGGACGGCTACTACCTTTATCGGGAATATCTGAGTGCGACGGGCGACGACGGAAAGCCTGTCGAAATGTCAACTCCGCCCGGCGTCATCAAGGACGATCCCGGATTTGGAAGCACCGAGGTCTACTACGGCACGGCCACCGCGACTCTCGTCGCCCCGACGGCGGGTATGTTAAAGGTGACCTACCAGGGCTGCCAGGACGGCGGTCTCTGCTACCCTCCGACCACGGTCGATATCGATCCCGCTACGCTCGCACAAGCTATGGATCCGGCTGCTGACGGGCCAGTTTCGCCAGCAAGGCCTCAGTCACAGGCAGCCTTTCCACTCGTGTCCAAGGCGGCGGCGGAGCCGGTCGACGGTCCGGGCATCCGCATATCAGACCAGTCGGCCAACGGGGTGGTCGGTTCTCTCCTCGACCGCGGCGGCGTGCTGTTTCTGATTGCTGGGTTTCTGGGTCTTGGCGTGCTGCTGGCATTCACGCCATGCGTGTTTCCGATGTACCCGATCCTCGCAGCGACGCTTTCGAGGGAAGGCGAGAGCCTTTCTGCCGGACGCGGATTTGCCTTGTCGCTGACTTACGTCCTCTCGCTCGCTGCGGCCTTCAGCCTCTTCGGCGTCGTCGCCGCGTGGTGGGGCCAGAGCTTCCAGGTGGCACTGCAATCGACCACCGCGACGCTCGTCGTCGCCGCCATCTTCATGGCGCTCGCCCTGTCCAGCTTCGGGCTGTTCGAGCTGCAGCTTCCCTCCTTCCTCAGGAACCGGGTCGCGCCAGCCCGCGGTTCCGGGGGGTCGCTGGCGTCTTCGGCGGCACTCGGGTTTTCCTCGGCGCTGGTGATCGGCCCATGCGTCACGGCGCCGCTAGCAGGTGCGCTCCTCTACATCGCGCAGACAGGAGACGTTGTTCTCGGCGCGACGGCACTTTTCGCACTCGGCGTTGGCAAGGGAATTCCGTTGATCCTGATGGGGACGTTCGGCTCGGGTCCTCTTCCCCGCGCGGGGCAGTGGATGGAACGCGTCCGGCAGGTCTTCGGGTTCCTCTTCCTCGCCACCGCTGTGTGGCTTGCGGATGGTCTCCTGCCGGCCGGCACCGGTCTGCTATTGTGGTCTGTTCTGGCGATCACCTTCGCGGTCTTCATCGGCGCGTTCGACCAGATGAGACCCGAGGCGGGTGGTGCCGCGCGGCTTGCCAAGTCCGCAGGCCTCCTCGCAGGTCTCTATGGGGTCCTGCTGGCGATCGGCGCATTTTCGGGCGCAACCGATCCCTTGAAACCTCTCGCGCCCATCGCCGCTGCGCGGTCCGATACGACAACGGCGAAGAAAATCATCAAGGACTCGTTCCAGTCCGCCGCCTCGGCCGCCGAGCTGTCCTCGCTGCTGAAAGCCGATGCAAACGGCGCTCCGTCGCTTGTCTATTTCACGGCCGACTGGTGCGTCACGTGCCGGGTGATCGAGCGGTCCGTCCTTTCGGACGCCACGGTGGCAAACGCGCTTGAGGGCGTTCGCCTGATTTCCGTCGATCTCAGCAAGATCACCGAGGCCAACCGGTCGCTGATGAAGGAACTGCAGGTCATCGGTCCCCCGACGATGCTGTTTCTGGACGCCGGCAACAACGAAGTCCAAGCCAGCCGGCTGGTCGGTGACATCACCACGCAGGCCGTCGCCGCCTCTGCCGCGTCGCTCAAGGAAAGCCTCTGATGAACGCCGTATCTTTCGGCCCTTTCGCGTTCGATGCGGAACGATTCGCTGCCATCGTGGGCATGATCGTGTTTCTTGCCGTGGCCGCCGTCCTTGCGCACCGGGTCGACGACAGGCTCGGTCGATGGTCGTCGTGGACGACGCTCGCGGGTCTCGCCGCGGCGCGTCTGGGGCATGTCCTGCAGCATCTCGACAGCTTCGCTTCAGAGTCTTGGCGCGTCCTGGCTGTGTGGCAGGGCGGCTTCTCCTGGAGCGGAGGCGTAGCAGGCATGGCCCTGATGATGGTCGTGCTGTTCCTGAACAGCCGGAAGCTTGTCGCATGGGGTGCTGCAAGCGTTGCGGCGGGCGTCCTGGCAGCAACGGCGACCGCGGCATTCACCTATTCCAGCACGCAGATCCCACCTATGGCCTCCACTTTCCGAGCCCTGACCGGCACCCAAAGCACGGTCGGCGGCAAGGGACATCCCACGGTGCTGAACCTGTGGGCGACCTGGTGCCCGCCTTGCCGCCGCGAGATGCCGATGATGGCCGAACTCGCCGCCAGAACGTCGGATGTCGGCTTCGTCTTTGCAAACCAGGGAGAGCAGTCGGCAACAGTGGCTGACTACCTTCGGAACGAGAACCTTGAACCGTCGGAAGTCGTGCTCGATCCGCAGCTTCTCCTGAGCCGCCATTATTCGGCAGTCGGGCTTCCCGCCACGCTCTTCCTGGCAGCCGACGGCACACTGATCGGATCCCATCTCGGCGAGATCTCCCGCGAGGCTCTCGCGCAGAAGATCCAGGAACTTAAAACTCAGGAAGGAATATCGGAATGACACCTGCCCGAGTGATCGCTCCGCGGCTCCCGCTGATCGCGCTGCTCCTGGTCATGGGGCTGTCGGCCTGTGCCCAAACGGCTTCGGAACCTCCGAAAATCGAAACCCCGAAGGGGGATCCGTCCCTGGCCGGCATGTATGCGCCGATACAAGATGGGAAAGAGACCATTCCCGGCGTCGATGTCTCCAAAATGGATCCGGGGAACGTCCGTCAGGTGGTGGATTACAAGACCGGATATCCGCCGGGCACCATCGTCGTGGACCCCTATGCCAGGTTTCTCTATCTCGTCATGGAGAACGGTAAGGCGATGCGCTACGGCGTCGGCGTCGCCAGGGCCGGCATGGAATTCAAGGGCGAAGCCGATATCGCCCGCAAGGCCCAGTGGCCGGGCTGGGTGCCGACCCAGAACATGATCAAGCGCGATCCGGAGCGCTACGGCCCTTTGGCGGCGGGCCTGGAGGGTGGCATCAGAAACCCTCTGGGGGCACGTGCCCTCTATCTCTACCAGGGAGGGAAGGACACGCTCTACCGTATCCACGGGACCAATGAGCCGTGGACGATCGGAAAGTCCGTGTCCTCAGGCTGCATCAGACTGTTGAACCACGACATCATCGATCTTAACCGCCGCGTGCCGAAGGGCTCGAAGGTTGTCGTGCTCGGACCGGAAGAATCTGGAAAAGGAGAAGTATGAAATGATCACCCGCAGAAACCTGCTCGCCGTCACCGCCGGCGGCGCCGCTCTTGGCGCCGTCCTCCCGCGCTTCGCCTTCAGCCAGGAGATCACCGAGAAGACCGTCTTCCATGATCCGGACGCACCGGTTCTCGGTAATCCCGGAGGCGACGTCACCGTCGTCGAGTTTTTCGACTACCAGTGTCCCTACTGCAAGAAGATTCATCCGACGGTCGAGAAAGTCGTCCGGGAGGACGGCAATGTCCGGCTCGTGCTGAAGGATTGGCCGGTCTTCGGTGGCGCCTCGATCTTCGCTGCCCAGGCTGTTCTTGGTGCGGCACAGATCGGCAAATACGAGACAGCCATGGAAGCCCTGATGAAGACGACAGGAAAGCTGACGGAAGAAGACGTCGAGAAGGCCCTCACGGGCGCGGGCCTCACCATGAAGGAGATCGCGGCGGCCGTGAACACGCACACCGCCAAGATCTCCGGTCTTCTTGACCGGAACTACAACCAGGCGCTCGCCTTCAACTTTGCAGGCACGCCTTCGTTCGTGATCGGGCGTACCACGTTCGCCGGAGTGCTCGACGAAAAGGGGCTGAAAGAGGCGATCGCCGAGGCGCGGGCGGCTTGAGCGGATGGATTTGACGACGTACCGGTTCTCGAAGCAGACCCCGGCAGGGCTTTCGTCGGTCAATGCCCAGGCGGCATAGGGAGCAGCGCAAGTCAGCACCCGTCGTCGCATAAGGCTGCCGTAAAGCGGGCAGGCTTGGAAGCGGCCTAGGAGATCAACAGAGAGTACCAACATGGCATACGACATCAGAACCGAGGCGAGAACGAGCTATTCAACCAGAAGCCGGGTAGTCAGCGTGCTCAGGTCGCTTCATCTCCCGACTGCGAGCACGCAGATCTGCGGTCCTATGTATGCAGAAACATCTCCCGCATGTAGAGAATGCTAGTATTTGTCATTCGATTGCATTACATTTTGCCTGAAAGAGGAATCGCTCATGGCCGCAAATGCTCTTGTTCAAACTCGCATCGATGCCGAGGTCCGGGATCGTGCGTCCGCCGTGCTTGAAAGCATGGGGCTGACAGTTTCAGATGCCGTGCGGATCCTGCTGACCCGAACTGCCAACGAAGGCTCTCTCCCGCTTGAGCTCGTGACTAGCAGCGAGGGACATGATGCCTGGTTCCGGTCGAAGGTGCTCGAGGCGCTGAATGACACCCGGTCCGACATTCCGGACAATGAGGTCGAGGCCCATTTCGCGGAGCGTCGAGCAGCGGCCCGGCGCAGAGCACGCGACCTGAAAACGTGAAGCTCGTCTAGTGTGACGTCCCAGAGATTATGACTCGTTGAGCAAAGGTATTGGATAAGACTTTGCCATCTTTTCGCGGGCTTGGTCTGTCGAGAACATCCATCGGATTTGAGCGCCACTTTCGGTTCGACGCCGCTCCCAGGCGTCAACCTCGGATTTGAGCAAGTCGCGGTTGTCGATACGGCGGTCAAGACACTGTCGGCGCATGACGCCGATCTCGATCTCGGCCATATTGAGCCAGCTCGCGTGGCGGGGCGTGTAGTGGAATTCCAGACGTCGCAAGATCCGACGCGCCTCGGCGGCCGGGAAGGTCTGATAGACAGCGGAGGCCGTGTGGGTTGATAGGTTATCCATCACGACACGGACCCGGTTGGCGCCGGGATAATCGAGGTCGACCAGGTCGCGCATGCAGACGACGAAGTCCTCGTTGGCGCGCCGATCAGTGACCTTGACCTTGCGCCATGACCTATTGGCGTCGACCATAACGAAGAGGTTGGCCGTGCCATTGCGCTTGTATTCGGAGTCGTAGCGGTATCGCTTCCCCGGTTTCTGCACGATAGGCACGCGCACCTCGCCGATGAGCTGGATCGGACTTTCATCGAAGCAGACGACTGGCCGCTTAGGATCACTCGGCTCGGCGTAAAGATCGAGGAGATCCTCCATCCGGGCGATATATTCGCCATCGATTTTGGCGATGCACCACATCTTCTTCTGCCAGGGCTTCAGGTCGTTGTCGTCCAGTCTGCGGCGGATAGTTTCGCGTGAGACACTCTGATGTTCGACCACTTCCAGCAGCGCGTTGGCCAAAAGCTTCAAGGTCCAAAAGCTTCAAGGTCCACCGGGCGCAGCCCTTGGGTGGATCCGAGCAAGCCAGGGCGACCAGTCGCACCTCGTCCTTGCCGCTCAGCTTTCGAGCCGCCCCGGGCCGCGGCTCTTCACTGAGGGCGGCCTCCAGGCTGATCTCCACAAAGCGCTTCCTGGTGCGATAGATGGTGGAGCCGCTGGTCTGCACCGAGGCTTCGATGGCCTCATCGCTGACGCCGGCGTCAACCGCCAGCAGTATCTGCATTCGCTTGAGCCGTCGGACTGGTTGCTTGCCACCACTCACCAAAGCGCCAAGCTCGTCGCGTTCGATCTGGCTAAGATCGACTCGATATCGTACGTTCATCACAATATCCCTCATCGTCGAGGGACCTTGGATGAATCCGAAATGAATCAATTGCTTGACCAAAAGAAGCCGGGCGGACCAACCCCCTTCACCGCAAAGCAGGGCCAGTATCTTGCCTTCATATGGGCCTATTCACAGATCAATGGCCGTGCCCCAGCCGAGGCAGACTTCCAGCGATACTTCAAAGTCACCCCACCCTCGGTCCACCAGATGCTAAAGACACTTGAGAAAATCGGATTGATCCAAAAGCAACCAGGTGTCGCGCGCAGCATCCAACTGCTCGTCCCCCCGCAAGACCTGCCAATTCTGGGCATAGAACAACCCGTCATAATCTCTGAGACGTCACCCTAGTGACAACTTTAAGATCCGCATCGTTCGATGCAAGAAGGTTGATTTCTCAGTGCGTTAGATAATCAGACGCACTACCCGCGGTTCGATTCTGTTCAACTGCAAATGATCGCGGATGAAGGGGGCAGGTTCCAGACCCTTTACCCAGGAAGCCATATGCAAACATGTCCAGGCGCCACCGCCGAGGTGACCTCGACGGAGCACCGCTATGTCCAGATTACAAATTTCAGCGTCTGCGTGAGGCACCACGGGGCAGATCAGCGACCTCAATGATGCAATGGTGGCGGTCTCACGCCGCGACTTGGCTCTTGCCAAAGCTGTCGCGAACATCCCTTGCGGGTGAGGCTCCAAACATCCGGCCATATTCGCGCGTGAACTGGGGCACGCTTTCGTAGCCAACGGAATAGGCCGCATTGCTGATCGGCGCACCTTCGGAAATCATCATCCGCCGCGCCTCGATGAGGCGCAGTTGCTTCTGGAATTGGAGCGGCGACAGAGATGTGACGACGCGGAAGTGGTGGTGGAATGAGGAAAGGCTCATCCCGGCGACTTCGGCCAATTGTTCCACCGTCAGCGTCTCCGCATAAGCGCTTCTGATGAGAGCGACGGACCGCCCGATCCGGCTTGCATGGCTGTCGGTGACGCCGAGCGCACGGATGCCTGCGCCGTGCCGACCTGTCAGCAGCCAGAAATGCATTTCGCGGATCAGCTGATTTTGCAGGACAGGGATCGAAGCCGGACGATCAAGAAGTCGCATCAGGCGCAGAGCCGTGTCGGCGACTTCCGCTTCTGTCGGGTCGACGCGGATGGGAACGCCCGTATCCGCTTGGGCAATGCCGATGTCCATGACGAGCGACTGCGTCACCGCCAGATCGATATCGAGAACAAGCGAGTAGTAAGGGACGCCGGCATTGGCCCGCGTGATCTGGCTGACATTCGGGACGTCGGCGGCAATCAGCAAGGAATCTCCAGCCCCGAAATCGAAGGTCGTGCTGCCCATGGTCACGCGCTTGGCTCCCTGAAGAACGAGGGCGACCAGCGGTTTGGAAATCGCATATTGCATTTCGCTCGGCGCCGTCGCTCGCATGGCAAAGAGCCCGGGTATAGGCGTGCGCGCAACACCGTACTTGTCGGCATTGGCGTCGGCGAAACGGCACACGCATTCCAGGAGAGTGCTGTTCATTGTGGTCCATTCCGATCCATCAGAATGCAGACATCCTAAAGGGCGAGCGGACCTCCCCGCAAGCGGCCTTGGCGGATTAGGCAAGGATTCTGGATTCGGCGGCAACCCCGACCGGGGTGGCTTGCGATAGCTTGCTCTCATTCGGAAGCGACCGGCTTCCGGATCAATGAGCAAGGAGAAAGTCATGACCAACCTGAAGGACCGCAACATCCTGGTACTGGCAACCGACGGCTTCGAGGATGCCGAACTTTACAGCCCGCGCCAGTCGCTCCTCGACGCTGGAGCGCGAGTTGTCTTGGCTTCGCCCAAGGGCGGCCCAATCCGCGGCTGTGTCTACAATGCCGAGACCGGCAACTCGGACGAGTCGAGCGAGACGATCACGCCGGACCGACTGATCGCGGATATCGACGCTGCTGACTTCGATGCCCTCGTCCTGCCCGGCGGCGTGGTCAATCCCGACAAGCTGCGAATGGACGAGAAGGCGATTGCTCTGGTGAAGGAGTTCGCCGCCGCCGGTAAGCCGATCGCCTCGATCTGCCATGGCCCCTGGCTTCTGGTCGAGGCCGATGTGCTGCGCGGTCGCCGCGCCACGGCTTGGTACTCCATCCGGACCGATCTGAAGAACGCCGGTTCGACCGTCGTCGATGCCGAAGTGGTGGTGGATGGCAACCTCATCACCAGCCGGATGCCGTCCGACATCCCTACCTTCACGAAGGCGATCGTCGGCTCGCTTCAGGGCTGACCTCCGGGGCATGGCACTGGCGAACATCAAGAGGACGCGAGAATGACGAGCAAGTTTCAGCTTCTGATAAACGGTGATCACCGCGAGGGTTCGGAAGGCGCCGCCGTCGATGTAATTAATCCTGCCACGGGCGACAGTCTCGGACAGGTGGCCTACAGCTCGACGGCGGATATTGAAAACGCGCTCGCCGCCGCCCGGCGCGGCCTGCAATCCTGGCAGGCGGTGCCGGCCTGGGAGCGTGGCCGCATCCTGAAGGATGCCGCCAGCATCATCCGCCGCGACGCAGGCCGGATCGCGCACATCTTGACTCTGGAGCAGGGCAAGATCCTCTCCCAGGCGCGCGACGAGGTTCATCGCGCCGCCGACTTTATCGAATGGGGAGGGGAGCAGGCCCGACGGATCGCGGGCCGCATCGTGCCGGGACGGCAAGCTGGCCAGCGCATTGAGGTCCAGCCGCATCCGATCGGCGTCGTCGCGGCATTGACGCCCTGGAACTTCCCGATGGCGCTCGCCGCCAAGAAGTTCGCCGGCGCATTGGCGGCCGGCTGCGCCATCATCTGCAAGCCGTCACAGGAAACGCCCGGTTGCGTCCTGGCAATGGGAGAGGCCCTGCTGGAGGCAGGCGTTCACCCGGCGGCGCTGGCCGTCGTCTTCGGGGACGCCGATCAAATCTCAACCCAGCTCATCGAGTCCCCGATCATCGCGAAGATCACCTTTACGGGCTCGATCCCGATCGGCAAGAAGCTCGCTGCGGCGGCGGGACTTCGCATGAAGCCGGTGACCATGGAACTCGGTGGCCATGCGCCGGTCGTCGTCTGCGGCGATGTGGACCCGGCGGCGACCGCGGAACTGCTGGCGCGGGCCAAGTTCACCAATGCGGGACAGATCTGCCTCTGCCCCTCCCGCTTCTTCGTCGAGGAAAGCATTGCCCAGCCCTTTGCAAGACGCTTTGCCGAGGTCGCCAAGGGGCTGAAAGTCGGAGACGGTCTGGATCCAGCCACCGATGTAGGCCCCCTGGCCAGCGAGCGGCGTGTCGAGGCCATAGCCCTCCTCGTCGACGATGCGCGAGAACGGGGTGCGACCATCCTCGCCGGTGGAGAACGCCTCGGTGAGCGCGGCTTCTTTTATGCTCCGACAGTCCTGACGGAGGTGCCGGAGGACGCTGCCGTCCTCCACGAGGAGCCGTTCGGTCCCGTCGCGCCGATCCTGCCTTTTTCCGATGAAGAGGCTATGCTTGAGGCTGCGAACGGGCTCGAATTCGGGCTGTCGGCCTATGTTTTCACCCATGACGGCAGAAGGCAGCACCGACTTGTCGACGCGCTGCAATACGGCGCCGTTTCGGTGAACGGCAGCCTGGCGCATCTGCCCGAAGCCCCACTGGGCGGCTGGAAGGACAGCGGAATCGGGACCGAGGGCGGCATCGAGATCCTCGAGCCCTACACCATCACCAAGCACGTCAACCTCGCCTGACCGAAGCAGCAACGAACCAGGTGCCGAACGAACGGCACCTGGGGCGCGAGCGGAGCCCGACCCATGTTGCCCATCGATTACCCCGCAATTCCCCTCTCATTTGTGGCCGGACCGGCCGTTCTGGCGAATGTTTGCGCCATTCTCCAGGACAGGGTGAACATTCGCCATGCCCATTCGGTCGATCAGTGGAGAAGTCTTCAGTCCCTCCGCGCCGGGCAAGGCGGAAAGGCAGCCAGGCTTTACTCGGATACTGACGCGGCAGTTGCGCTTTCCGGCCGACGGGTTCGCCTTCAGCTGCGTGCGACGGAACTGTTGACGCTGGGGACATGCAGCTTCGGCGTGACCAGCCTGCTTTCACTCGGATGGTCGATACTCGCCAATGCGGAAATCAATCGGAGCGCGGCACTTTTTTCCGTATCAACGATCTTCTGCGCGTCGGTCGGGCTTCTCATTCTCATGACGGTGGCCCTGACCGTCATCCAGGAAAGCGCCAGTGCGCGTGCATTGATGCGCGTGCATTTCCTCAGCTCGCCTTCTCAGGCGGAAGCCGCCGGAGATCAGCCGTGAGCTCGCTGTCTCTCCTCGACTCCCCTTTGTTCGGCGGCGGCTTCGTCAATGGCGAAATGCGCAGCCTGTTCGACAGTAGTGCCTTTGTTGACCGGTGCGTCGAAACCGAAGTCGCACTCGCTACAGCCGAAGCGCGTCTTGGTCTCATCCCCGAGGCCGCAGCCGCTTCGATCGCCACCGCAGCCCGGACGATCCGTTTCGACATGACCCGACTTGCGCGCGAGACGGAGCTCGTCGGCTATCCGATCCTGCCGATGGTCGAGCAAATGGCCGATGCCTGTGGCGAGGCCGGAGGTTATCTGCACTGGGGCGCGACGACACAGGACATCATGGACACGGCCACTGTCCTGCAAATCAGGCATGCGCTCGATCTCATCGAACGGCAGCTGGACGATACTGTTGCCGCGTTGCGCAACCTGGCCGCCGAACATCGTGATACGCCGATGGCCGGGAGAACCCACCTGCAGCAGGCGTTGCCGATCACATTCGGCTATAAGGCCGGCGTCTGGCTGTCAGGTCTTGAGCGACATCGCGAACGCCTGGCGCAGATGCGCCCGCGCGTTCTCGTGGTGCAGTTTTCCGGGGCGTCGGGAACGCTGGCGTCCCTGGGGGAGCATGGGCTGGCCGTCCAGGCGGAACTCGCTAAAATCCTGGGCCTCGCGATCCCGAGGATCACTTGGCACGCCGCCCGCGACGGCATGGCGGAGGTCGTGCAGGTCCTTGCGCTGGTCTGCGGCAGCCTTGCCAAAATCGCCTTCGACGTTTCCGTCATGATGGCGACGGAACTTGGGGAGGTCTCGGAGCCCTTTGCCCGTCATCGCGGCGCGTCCAGTACCATGCCGCAAAAGCGCAATCCGATCTCCTGCGAACTCATCATCGCGGCCGCCAAAGTGGTGAGGCAGCATTCGGGCTTGATGCTCGACGCAATGGTCCACGATTTCGAGCGCGCAACGGGACCGTGGCACCTCGAATGGTCCGCCATCCCGGAAAGTTTTGCCCTGACCTTCGGGGCTCTTTTACAAGCAAGCTTCATGCTGTCCGGGCTCGTCGTCCATCCGGACCGGATGCTGGCGAACCTGGGGATCTCGAAGGGCCTGATCGTCGCAGAGGCGGTGATGATGGCACTCGCCCCCCTGACCGGTCGCCAGACCGCACATGATCTCGTCTATGCCGCCTGCCGTCGCGCGGTGGAAGCCGGCAGGCCGCTCTTCGAGGTACTCGCGGGGACGCAGGAGGTGGCGATACCGCTCGGCCGTGAGCGCCTGCGTCACCTCACCGATCCCGCAAATTATCTCGGCTCTGGATCGCAGATGGTCGATCGCATTCTGCAGCCCGCACCACGTGCCGAGCTGGAGAAATAGGCAAGGCTCGCCGAGGATCCGGCAACCGCCGGACCGCGACCCCTGTCATAAAATTCCTGTCACCAACAAACGGATTGAAGGAGAACGGATATGAATACAGTTTCCATCATCACCGGCGGCAGCCGTGGCCTCGGCCGCAACACCGCAGTCAGCATCGCGCGTCATGGCGGCGACGTCATCCTGACCTACCGCAGTGGTGCTGTCGATGCGCAAGCCGTCGTGGCCGAAATCGAAGCACTCGGCCGAAAGGCGGTCGCCCTGCAGCTCGATGTGACGAACGTCGCCTCATTCAAGGCCTTCGCGGACAATGTTCGCAATGCCCTGTCGGCGACTTGGGGCCGCGACACATTCGACCATCTCGTCAACAATGCCGGCCAGGGCGAAATGGCAAGCTTCGCTGAGACGACCGAGGCCCAGTTCGACGCCCTCTTCAACACCCATGTCAAAGGCGTCTTCTTTCTCACCCAGACCCTGCTGCCGCTGCTGGCAGATGGCGGTCGGATCGTCAACTTCTCCTCGGGCCTGACGCGTGTCTCGGCTGCCGGTTTCTCGGCCTATTCCGCGGCCAAGGGCGCCGTCGAGATCCTGACCCTCTACATGGCCAAGGAACTGGCCGAACGCGGCATCACCGCCAACACGGTGGCCCCGGGGGCCATCGAGACCGACTTCCTCGGCGGTGCCGTTCGCGACATGCCCGATCTCAACAAACAGTTCGCCGGCATGATTGCGCTCGGTCGTGTGGGCGTCCCCGACGATATCGGGCCCATGGTGGCGAGCCTTCTCGGCCCGGACAACCGCTGGATTACCGCACAGCGGATTGAAGTATCAGGCGGCCAGGTGATCTGACGAAAACAGCCAGGGGCTGCCGCAAAACCCGGTGGCAGCTCCCGACCGAAGCAGGGGAGCATGAGGAATTGTGGGGCGGGGTTAGACAGAGTATGTAGCCGGCATTGAATTTCGATGAGGTCGGCCGGGCGTAAGGAGGGCAAAATGGAAAGCAAAGACCGGCGGGAGACGCCCTCCCCACAATTCCTCATGCTCTCCCGGCAGGGCTAACCGATTTCGTCGAATACGATCCGGCCTCGGCCATCAAGTTCACCATTTTGCGGCTGCGGCCGAGCGGCAGCCCCGGGGATGCCGACATCTTCGGCGCCCAGCAATATGCGCCATTCCTGGATGTCGAGGTCGACATTCCGGACTGATGCGGGCGCTGGGGAGCGGCGAGATGGGCACTTTCCCTGCTGCAGGAATGTCATCCCGGTCCGAACCTCTCAACATCGAGCAGCGGTGGACGCCGCCTGTGAAAATAGTCTTCGCGAGGGCTTCATTGGAAATTAACCGGACTCTATTTTCATATCCGCGATACTGATTTGGCATTTGCCGATCCGGGAGGGGACATGTCTATATTCACCACACGCAAGACCAAAGATATTTCAGAATTGAAGGCCCAGCTACAGGCTGTCAGCGAGCGTTCCAGCCTGCTTGACGAGGCATGCGGTATCGGTTTGTGGGAGGCTGTCCTGCACAATGGCGACGCCATGCATCCGCAAAGCCGCTGGACATGGTCCGCCGAGTTCCGGCGCATGATCGGTTACGACAGCGCCAAGGATTTCCCCAACGTCGTTCAGTCATGGTCCGAGCGCCTTCATCCCGATGATGTCGCCCCGACATTCGCAGCATTCGGCGGGCACCTGACGGACAAAACGGGACGTGCTCGATACAATGTGACGTATCGCCTGAAGATGCGGGACGGTTCCTACCGCTGGTTTCGCGCGACCGGCGGGTGCATTCATCAAGCCGATGGCATCACCATCCGGGCCTGCGGCTCCCTGACGGATGTCCACGAGGAAATCCTGCTGAAGGAGAAGACGGCGAGGGAAGCGGAAGAAGACCGGATTACGGTCGAGGCGCTCGGCCAGGGCCTGTCGGCGCTTGCCGGCGGGGATCTTACCTACCGGATTACCGCCGGTTTTGCGCAGAAGGCAGCCGCCTTGAAATCAGATTTCAACACGATGGCAGACAATCTGCAGGAAATCCTGAAGGCCGTTACCACGGCGATCACCAGCATGCACAGCGGCTCCACGGAGATCAGCCACGCGTCCGACGATCTCTCGAAGAGAACCGAACAGCAGGCGGCCTCGCTGGAGGAAACCGCCGCAGCTCTCGAAGAGATCACCGCAACGGTGAAGAAGACGGCCGAAGGTGCGCGTCAGGTTGCCGATGTCACGACATCGGCACGGGCAGCCGCGGAGCAATCCGGCGTCATTGTCGACAATGCCGTGAATGCCATGTCGCAGATCGAGCAATCCTCCAGCCAGATCGGGCAGATTATCGGCGTCATCGACGAAATCGCCTTCCAGACCAATCTTCTCGCCCTGAATGCAGGTGTCGAAGCCGCAAGGGCCGGCGACGCGGGCAAGGGATTTGCGGTCGTCGCCCAGGAAGTCAGGGAACTGGCCCAAAGGTCGGCCAACGCGGCCAAGGACATCAAAACGCTGATCTCCACCTCGTCACAGCAGGTTGGTCAGGGCGTCGCTTTGGTGGGACAGACCGGTGAAGCGCTGCGCGGAATCGTCAAGCAGATCGGCGATATCACCGGTCTGGTCAGTGCGATCGCATCGTCGACGCAGGAGCAGTCGACAGGCCTGCATCAGATCAATACGGCCGTGAACCAGATGGATCAGATGACGCAACAGAACGCTGCGATGGTGGAAGAAACGGCAGCCTCCAGCCATTCTCTCGCCCAGGAGGCAACCGATCTGGCGCAACTGGTCAGCCGGTTCCGATTGGAGAACGACCGGGAAAGACCAGGCTCCATACGCTCTACTACCGCATCAGTGACCGGCAGACGCGCCGCCTGATATGGCACCGCAATCGAAGCTGCGGGGGTGCGGCCGATGAAAAGGCCTGCCCGCGAGCGAGGGGTATAGGCGGTCGATATGACACCATGCGCACCTGAAATGCTCAATCCCGCCGTTCGCCGGTGAACTGCAGCATCATGACGAACAGATTGGGAGCGGGAAAAAGCTGGGGTTAGGCTGTGAGGTCGAGCTTTGCCTGTTTTAGACGGCCGTCCGCGATGGCGGCTCGCACTTGAAGAACCCGATGAGCGCCGATCGGTGTCCAACGCATTTGCCGCTTCTTATTCATACGAGCATTGACGAGGCTGTTGGCGGCACTTTCGGCCGGCGAACTGGATATCGGCTGACCGGACCAGTATCGCCGACAGTAGTTGACGATCGAAGCTGCGTTCTGCCCCAGGTAGGTGCCAAGATTGTTGATCAGCTCGTATAGGCGCCTGATTTTGCCGGGGGCGTCGCGAAATCCGGGATGCTGATCCAATTGGGCGAGCATCTGCTTTACGGCTTCGCTTGCCTCTCGGACATATCCGCTCCAGAGGAGATGCCGAAGCCTGGGCACATGGACCGCGACGTTTTGCAGATAGACATCCAGATTTTGCAGATGCCTGATGCCCTCCCAGGCCCGCTCAATGTGCCGCAGCCGCATCGATAGATGAAACCAGTCGAGAATATGCGTGACGGGCTCGCGTGTTGCGCTGAGGACGATACTCTGCAGCCCGACCTCTCCGTCGCTAAAGACAGTGACGTCTCGGCCAGGCAGCCATCCTTGCGCGCGCATCGCTGCGCGAACGATATGGTGTTTGCCGGTAGCGATATTCGGCGCACCGGCAAACTGACGCGGTGCTCGGCCTTGCGCAACAACGCGTCCCATCGCGATCTCGAAATGTCGGCTTTGATAGCCGGGAACCGCGCGAATATAGGCGCCATCAATAAAAACGGAAACGGGAGACTTGCCGGCGCGACTGATACGATAGGGGCCTGCGACGTCCCACTTTTCGATCTGATCGGCAACCTTGCCCAGCCGGTTGCTTACGGTTCGATGATTATGAGGCCGCGTGACCGGCACAAAGATATCAAGTACACGGGCTGCTTCTCGAAATGACATCCGGGAGCCCAGTCGGCTTGGATGCGCTCCAACTCCGGGGTAGCTCGGCCATTCAACAGGGTCTCGACGCTTCCCGTGCCCAACTTCGCGGTCGATCCGCAGGCACAGTTGCACCACCGCGGCACACGCACTTTGCAAGATCCAAACAGCGAATGGATCGTACGATACCTACTATCATGCACCGAGCGACGGCGGCTACAGTCGTGGCACTTCCGATCTCGCTGGGCGGCTTGATCCGTCTGAAACTGCGTCAGTTCCTGTTGTAGCGCCGCTGTATCTTCTTGGCTTCTTCAGGGGAGAGGCCAAAATCGTTGAGACGGGCGCCATCGAGAGACCGGTCGACCTTGGCAATTTCGCAACGCTGCGACACGCCGTCAACGCCAACAAGCTCGACCGAGATGATCATCTTTAACTGCGACGCCAACGAATGCCCCTTCAGAAAAGGCACCTGTTTACCCGAAATCTCTTACCCCCACCTTTTTCCCGCTCCCCGCAGAACTGGTCGCGCGGATGATCGTCGAACGTTGACCTTCCTTCTTTCGGACGGAGACGCCGCGCGACCGTCCGGAAACCGGACGCCCTAACCTGGGGGCACCGTGCCGCGTTCAGCGGATACCGAAAATAATAAAATCGTTTCAATTGCTTGATGGATTGCCTCCGGCAGCGCCGCTGCGTGGAAGCAAACCTGCTTCACTTGTTTCTCGGGATAGACGGTCCGGTGCCGCGGGGAGGAGCCTGCCGCGCGCCGCAACCGCAAAGCCCGGCGCGAAGAACGCGCCGAACGGGCCGAAAGGTCCGCCTGACAGGAACGGGAGGAGAAATGCGCGATGGCATTGCAAATCAACATCGATAATGGCGGCACGCTGACCGACGTGTGCATCATGTCGGATGACGGCGTGAAGAAAACCAAGGTTCTGACCACCCCTTACGATCTTTCGAAGTGCTTTTTCGAGGGACTGCAGAAGGCCTCCGAAGTGGTCTACGGCACGGCGGACGTGAAGCGGCTTCTCGAAGAGGTCGACCTCATCCGCTATTCCACGACGCAGGGCACCAATGCCATCTGCGAGCGCAAGGGGCCGAAGCTCGGTCTTGTTCTCGACACCGGTTCTGCGGCACTGCCGACCGCCTTGAGGGCGCACGATCCGGAAGTGTTCGAGGCGCTGGTGGGCGACCGTGTCGGCTTCATCGACCTTGCCATGCTCGACGCTCCCGAAGCGGAGGTGGAGGTCGTCAAGGTCATCAACCAGCTCGCCGCCCGGGGTGCGAACCGTCTGGTCATCGCGCTTGGCGGCGCCGGCTTCCTGGAGGCCGAAGAGCGGGTCAAGAAGATCGTGCTGCGCAAGTATCCACGCCATCTTCTGGGGGCCGTGCCGGTTCTCTATACGTCGGATCTCACCTCCGACCGCAATCCGGATCGCCGCGCCTGGTCGGCGCTCATCAACTCCTTCCTGCATCCTTCGATGGAGGCCTTCCTCTACAATGCCGAAAACCGGCTGAGGGCGTTCCGCACCAAGAACCCGCTGCTGATCTTCCGCAACGACGGCGATGCCTCGCGCGTGGCGAAGACGGTGGCGATCAAGACTTATTCCTCCGGCCCGCGCGGTGGCATGGAAGGCGTGAAGGCGTTCTCGGCGCTTTACGGTTTCCGCGATGCCGTTTCCATCGATGTCGGCGGCACGACAACCGATATCGGCCAGTGCACGGATGGCAAGGTCGCTGAAATCCGGCGCGGTCATGTCGAAGGCATCAGCGTGTCCTTCCCGCTGTGCGAAATCATGAGTGCCGGTGCCGGCGGCAGTTCGATCTTCAAGGTGAAGGACGGCCATATCGCCATCGGTCCGGAAAGTGTCGGCGCCCTGCCGGGGCCTGCCTGCTTCGGGCGCGGCGGCAAGGAAGCGACGATCACCGATGCCAGCCTACTGGCCGGTCTGTTCGATCCCGCTTCCTATTTCGGTGGCGGCATGGGGCTCGATGCGAGCCGCGCAGAAGCGGCCGTTCGCGGCAATATCGCCGAACCGTTGGGCATCGATCTCGATACGGCGGTCCTCGCCATGTCGGATGCCTATGAGGCGAAGATTGCCGATGAACTGCACCGTTTCACGAAGATCGGATCGGACACGGTGATGCTGGCCTTTGGCGGCGCCGGGCCGCTGAACGCCTGCGGTGTGGCCGACAAGGCGGGTATCCGCCGGGTTGCCGTGCCGGCCATGGCGGCGGTGTTTTCCGCCTATGGCATCGGCTCCTGCGATGTCTCGCAGGGCTATGCCGTGACGCTCGAGGATCGCTCGACGGCGGGGCTTGCAACCGCCCTCGATGCACTGAAGCGCAAGGCCGCCCGCGACATGTTCGCCGAGGGGTTTGAGGAAGGCAGCTACGCGGTTTCCGCCCGCCTCGTTGCCGACACGGCGGATGGCGAGAAGATCGTGTCGCTGGGTGATGCGCCTGACTTCCCGCCGGAAGTGGCGCAGGCTTCTACGGTCGAACTGGAACTCAACGCGGTGAAGAGCCTGCGTCACGACGAGACCCGCCATATCGGTTTCCCGCTTAGGGCTGAGGCGAAGGCCGATGGAAAGCGCAACGTTCTGGTGGCCGGCAAGGGGCGCGTCGATCTGCCCGTCTATCGCCTCGCATCGATGGCGGATGGCGATCATGCCAGCGGACCGGCGATCCTTGAGGAGGACTACTTCACGGCCCGCGTGCCGGCGGGCTGGGGCTTCGTCGTCTCGGAGGCGGGCGACATCATTCTGGAACGGGAGGACTGACCATATGAAAATTCCGATGACCGAATATCTCCGCATCGATCTCGACAAGGAGACATGGGAATGCCGGGTATGCGACCACGAGATCGCGCCCGCCGAGGGCAACTACAAGGAAGGGCTGCTGGTTCACAACCGTGATCCGCGCGAGATCCATCCGCCGATCCTCGATCCGGAGCGCTACCGCTTCACCTTCAGCCCGGACCCGGAATGGGTGCGCATTCTCGAATTCTGCTGCCCGAACTGCGGCACGCAGGTGGAGACGGAATATACCGTTCCCGGCCATCCGCCGTTGCAGGACATGCAGGTCGATGTGCCCGCGCTGAAGGCCCAGTGGGCCAAGCGCGGTCCGGACATGCTGCCGGACGCCGGCCCCGCCGTGGTACCCGGTCGCGGCCACGGCCACTGATGCCGGCGCCCCGCGCAATGGGGCGCGGGGATCTGACCATTCACAGGGACGCGCCTGCCGGGGAGGGCGGCGCGATCCCCTTGCGAAAGATAGGGAGCGAGAATGAAACGCGTATCCGTTGATATCGGCGGCACCTTTACCGACTGCTTTGTCGTCTGGGGCCAGCAATATATCGAAACCAAGGCGCTGACGACGCATCACAATCTGGCCATGGGCTTCAATGAGGCCCTCGGCAAGGCCTGCGCCGTGCTTGGGCTGGAGCTGGAGCAGATCCTGCAATCCGTCGACAGCGTCCGCTATGCCACCACGCTCGGCACCAATGCGCTGATCGAGCATAAGGGGCCGAAGATCGGCATGCTGGTCACGGCCGGTTATGAGGCGACGGTGCCGCTCAGCCGTGCCCGTGGCTATGGCGAGGGCCTCGACAATCTCGGCCAGCAGGACATGCCGAACGCCCAGCGTCCCGAACCGCTGGTCCAGCCGCACATGATCCGTGGCATCCGCGAGCGGCTCGATTTCCAGGGCAAGCTCGTCATGCCCCTGGACGAGGAGGACGTGCGCCGCCAGCTTCGCGAACTGGTGGATCGCGGCGCCCAGATCATCGTCGTCGCGCTGGTCAATGCCGTGGTGAACCCCGAGCACGAGCAGCGCATCGAGGAAATCGTCCTGGAGGAATACCCCTCGCATCTGCTCGGTGCGATCCCGGTGATCCTGTCGCATCAGGTGGCGGGCCGGAAGGGCGAATATGTGCGCGCCACCTCGGCCATCGTCGATGGCTATCTGCACTCGACGATGTATCACGCGCTTTCGGCGCTGGAGCAGAACCTGCGCGCCCACAAGTATGACAAGCCGATGCTGGTCATCCACAATTCCGGCGGCATGGCGCAGCTCAACTCCACCGATGCGCTGCAGACCATCCATTCCGGTCCGGTTTCGGGCATCGGCGCGTCCGAGCATCTCGCCATGCAGGCGAGCCTCGGCAATGTCGTCGCCACCGATATGGGTGGCACCTCTTACGATATCGGCATCGTCGTGGAAGGCGGGGTGAAGCACTACGACTTCAATCCGGTCATCGACCGCTGGCTTGTATCGGTGCCGATGGTCCACCTCGTCACGCTCGGCGCCGGCGGTGGGTCCATCGCGTCCTATGACCGCATGTACAAGACGGTGAAATGCGGTCCGGAAAGTGCGGGTTCCGATCCCGGCCCGGCCTGCTATGACCGTGGTGGCCTGCGCCCGACCGTGACGGATGCCGACCTGCTGCTCGGCTATCTCGACGCGGCAAATTATGCCGGCGGCTCGATCCCGCTCAATCCGCGCCGCGCCAAGGCGGCCATCGAGGATGCGCTGTGCGACGAACTCGATTGCTCGGTCATCGAGGCGGCGAAGCTGATCCGCGAGAAGGTGGATGACAACATGGCCAACGGCCTCTTCACCGAGCTGCGCGCCAGGGGGTACGATCCCAAGGACTTCACCATGCTGGCCTATGGCGGCAACGGGCCGCTGCATTGCTGCGGCATTGCCCAGAACCTCAATATCGACCGCATTCTGGCGCCGCCGCTTTCGTCGGTTTTCTCGGCGGTCGGTGCCGGCAACATGCACCAGCTCCACATCCATGAGCAGTCGCTCTACATGGTGCTTTACGACAGCAATACGCGCCACATCTTCGACGACTACGACCGCTTCAACGCCATCGTCGCCGAACTGAAGGAAAAGGGCCGGCAGGACCTCCTGCGCCAGGGCGTGCCGCTGGAGGATATCCGTCACGATCTGGAACTGGACATGCGCTACGGCAACCAGCTCGTGCAGACGACGGCGGTCATTCCCAATCACGAGGTCCATGGGCCGGGCGAGGTGCTGTCGATCATCTCGCAGTTCTCGGCCGACTACGGCAAGCGTTTCGGCGAGGGCTCGCAGGCGCCGGAAGCGGGCATCCGCATCAACACGATCCGCGTCGCTTCTTACGCGCGGCACGAGACCGTGAAATTCGAGGATATCAAGCCCGTGCCGAAACCGGAGCGCAAGGCGCCGCCTGCGCCTTCCAGCCACCGCACCTGCCATTTCGTCGGTCACGACGGGCCGTTCGAAACGCCGGTCTGGGCGCGCAAGGATCTGGAACCCGGCATCGAGATCGCGGGACCGGCCATTGTCGCCTCGGAGGTCACGACCTTCCTCGTCAATCCCGGCTGGACCTATGTAACGGCGAAGCAGGGAGCCTCCTGGTTCCTGCGCAACGAAAATCCCGTCACCCGCCACTGAAAACGGCCAGCCCGGCGCTGGAGGAGCGCCGGGCCTTACGCCCAACCCGACTGGAGGAGAATTCCATGAACAAGATCGATATCCGGGCGAAAATGCCCTCGCTCGAAGAGATGAATCTCATCAAGAAGTTCCTCGACGATACCACGCTGTTCCTCGGACCCGATCCGGAGATCATGCAGAACCATGACCTGATGCCGCGCACGGCAGAGGAAAACGAGGCCGTCACAAGGGTTTCCGACAGCCACATCGTCGCCAAGATCCGCGACCGCATCCAGGCCGGCTGCGACGAAGGCTATGAAATGGTCGAGCAGATGGGGGCGGCCCCCGGCGCCAAGTGGGGCGACGTCATCACCGGCGTCTATTCGGCGTCGGGCGACCTTGCCATCGCCTCGGCGGGTGGCGTGCTGATTTTCTCCGCGCTCGTGCACCACCCCATCAAGTTCATCATCAAGAACTGGATGAACGACCCGACGGTGGGCGTAAAGGAAGGTGACGGCTTCATCCATAACGACAGCCGTTACGGCAATGTCCACAACACCGACCAGTCGATGATCCTGCCGATCTTCCACAAGGGCAAGCTGGTCTGCTGGGTGGCCTCCACCGTGCATGAGGGCGAGAACGGTGCCATCGAGCCGGGCGGCATGCCCTCCATGGCCGAAAGCCCGAGCGACGAGGGGCTGAAGATGTCGCCCTTCAAGGTGGTCGAGAACTACCAGATCAAGCGGGACATTCTCACCTTCCTGCAGAACTCTGTGCGCGAACCGAAGCTGCAATATGAAGACATGAAGGTGAAGCTGTTCGCCTGCCTGCGCATCAAGCAGCGCATCGAGGAAACACTGAATTCCGACGGTCCGGAAGCACTCGTTGCGACCCTGCGCCTGACCATGGAAAACGTCCGCGCCGAAGTGAAGCGCCGCGTGTCCGAATGGCCGGACATGACGGTCAGGACCTACATCATCCAAGATTCGACGCTGCGCGAAAACTGCGTGGTGAAGATCAATTGCAAGCTCACCAAGACCGGCGACCGGCTGATCTTCGACTTCCGGGGTTCCTCGCCGGAATTCACCAACCGCGCCACGAACACCATCGTCGCCGGCCTGAAGGGCATGCTGGCGCAGGTCTTCCTGTGCTATGTCTGGCCGGACTTGCCGCGCGGGCAGGCGGCGTTCGCACCGATCGAAGTGATCACCGACCCGCATTCGATCGTCAATTGCTCCTATGACGCGCCGAACTCGCAATCGCTGATGTCGATCTTCACCGGCTTCACCGCCGGCCAGCATGCGGTGGCGAAGTTCCTCTATTCCTGCCCGGAGAAGTTCACCAAGGTCCATGCCCCGACCTTCAACATGATCAACACCTTCATCTGGGGCGGGGTCAGCCAGCATGGCGAAACGCTCGGCAACCTCTGCGCCGACCTCAACGGCATGGGCGCGGGCGCGACGGTGGACCGGGATGGCGAGCACGCGCTGGCGCCGATCTTTGCCACCATGGCCGACATCGGCGAGCAGGAACTGAACGAGGAGGAAGTGCCTTTCCTCCAGCTCGTTTCCAAGAAGATGACGCGAGACGCGATTGCGCCCGGCAAGTATCGCGGCGGCCAGGGCTACACGATGATGGTCGCCACCAAGGATAGCGAGCAGTGGGGCTTCATGACCACTGCGCAAGGTGCCAAGATCCCTCCGATCCAGGGCCTGTTCGGCGGTTATGCCTGCGGTTGCTACCCGCTGTCCAAGGTGCAGGGCGTCGATGTCTATGACATTCTGCTCAACCAGCCGGAAAAGTTCCGCCACTCCATCGAGGAGATCATGAACGAGCAGCCTTTCGAGGGCGCGCGCTACACCACCCACCACATGGGCATGGGCTTCGAGATTTCGAAGCGCGGCGAGTTGTTCATGATTTCGCAAGGGGCGGGTGCCGGCTATGGCGACGTTCTGGAGCGCGATCCGGTGGGTGTCGTCCGCGATATCGAGGAAGGCCTCATGTCGCCGGAAGTGGCGGCCCGGCTCTACAAGGTAGTCTTCGATCCGGTGACGCTTGCCATCGACTTCGACGCCACGGAAAAAGCCCGTGCCGACGAGCGCAAGGCGCGCATCGCCCGCTCGGTGCCCTATTCGGAGTTCGTCAAGGGCTGGAACAAGCCCAAGCCGCCGGCGCATCTGCAATATTTCGGCTGCTGGGGCGATGATGTGGACACGCTCTACATGGGGTCGCCCGACAAGAGCCGGCGCTGCAACGAGCCGAAGCCGAACTACATGGCGCATCCGAAGGATGTGCGGATTGCCGAACTCGAGCAACGCCTGATGGCCCTGGGCGCGATGGGAGGCGAGAAGCAATGAGCGCTAGTCTCGCGGAGATGCTGCCCGGCGGGTCGGGCGCAAACCGTCTGAGGGTCTGGCTCGAGTCGTCGGGCTATGCCCGACGGCTCCTTCTCGGTCCCGAGGGCGATCCCTGGGCCGATGGGGCGGCAAAATACCTTTCCTTCTTCTCGCAGGCGCGCGGCCTGTTGCGGGCCGATGTTGCCGTCGTGCCCGTCGGCGATCTCTACCGGTCCTGGATAGCGCGCCATCCGGGACTGGCGGTGGAGATGGCAGCCAAGAAGCGCGCGACCTTTCCCCTGCGTCGGATGCTGGAGGAGGAGGGGCCACGCAAGCTTCTGGACGAGGTAGCCGAGGCGGTTGCGGCCAATCTTCAGGGCCAGATTCCCATGGTTCTGGCAATGCCGTCGCCAGCCGTCTGGCTCGATGAAGCGCAACGCATGGTCGGACGCGAAGCCGAAGGGCGCGACGACGACGCGGTGGAGGATGCGGCGATGTATATCGCCGATTTCGTCCGATGCGTTGGCGCGCGTCCCGTTGGCGGCCTTCTAATCGAAGAGGCCGAAGGCGCAGCGGGGCCGGCGGACCGCTATGCGCCCGTCTTCAACGCCGCCCGCCACTATCGTTGGGCCGTGGTCGGGCGCGGCGTTCGACCGGGTCAGGAGCCCCTGTTCGATGCGGTGATCGGCGGCGGCGATCGGGTGCAGGGCCAGGATGTTAGCCTGCCGCTGTTTGCCGGCGGCGATTTACCCGAAATCGGCACCACGCAATTCCGCTATGCACGCATTCCGCCCGATCATCCGCCGGAAGCCGTGCTCGATGCGCTGGCACGGATGCGCGCCTGACAGTTGTTCCTCCTCCGTCACGCTCAAAGCAAAGCCGGGGCCTTTCGGTCCCGGCTTTGCTGTGTCGGCGATCAGGCTGTCAGTCGACGATGGTCGCTTGCGTGGCGGCGCGAAGCTCGGCGTCGCTGGTGCCGTCCGCCAGTTCCACGATCTTCAGGCCGCCCTCGACCACGTCGAGCACACCGAGATTGGTGATGATCCGGTCCACGACCCGCGTGCCGGTGAGCGGCAGTGTGCATGCCTTCAGCACCTTGGATTCGCCTTCCCTGTTGGCGTGCTCCATCAGGACAACGACGCGGCCGACACCGGCGACGAGATCCATCGCGCCGCCCATGCCCTTGGCGAGCTTGCCGGGGATCATCCAGTTGGCGAGATCGCCGGTTTCGCTCACCTCCATCGCGCCGAGGATCGCCATGGCGATCTTTCCGCCGCGGATCATGGCGAAGGACGTGGCTGAATCGAAATAGGCCGTATCGGGCATTTCCGAAACCGTCTGCTTGCCGGCGTTGATGAGATCAGCATCCTCCTCGCCTTCATAGGGAAACGGCCCGATGCCCAGCATTCCGTTTTCCGATTGCAGCGTGACGGACACGCCATCGGGAATGAAATTCGGCACGAGGGTCGGAATACCGATGCCGAGATTGACATAGGTTCCGTCCACGAGTTCGCGTGCGGCGCGTGCCGCCATCTGATTGCGGTCCCAGGCCATCAAGCGTCCTCCCTTTGACGAACCGTGCGTTTTTCGATGCGCTTTTCGTGCGGCCCCTGAATGAGCCGGTGGACATAGATGCCGGGCAAATGGATGCGATCCGGATCGAGGCTGCCGGTCGGCACGATTTCCTCGACCTCCATCACGCAGATCTTGCCGCACATCGCCGCCGGCGAGTTGAAGTTGCGCGCAGTCTTGCGGAAGACGGCATTACCGCTCTCGTCGGCTTTCCACGCCTTGACGATGGCGAGGTCTGCGACAAGGCCTCGTTCGAGAATATAGGTCTCGTCGTCGAACTGCTTGTGCTCCTTGCCCTCGGCGATCACCGTGCCGACGCCCGTCTTCGTGTAGAAGCCGGGAATGCCGGAACCGCCGGCGCGCATGCGTTCGGCCAGCGTTCCCTGCGGGTTGAACTCGATTTCCAGTTCGCCGGCCAGGTATTGCCGCATGAATTCGGCATTCTCGCCCACATAAGAGGCAATCATCTTCCGGATCTGCCGGGTGTCGAGCAGCTTGCCGAGGCCAAAATGATCAACCCCGCAATTATTGGCGGCGATGGTCAGATCCTTCACACCGCTTTCAACCAGTGCGTCGATCAGGCATTCCGGAATGCCGCAGAGGCCGAAGCCGCCTGCCGCAATGGTCATGCCGTCGAACAGGAGCCCGTCGAGCGCCTGTCTCGCCGAGCCATGGATTTTCTTCCCGCTTGCGGGTCGTGTCATGTTCTTCTCCTCTCCTTCATACGATCC
Source organism: Neorhizobium petrolearium (assembly GCF_029854435.1). NCBI lineage: Bacteria > Pseudomonadati > Pseudomonadota > Alphaproteobacteria > Hyphomicrobiales > Rhizobiaceae > Neorhizobium > Neorhizobium petrolearium. The sequence continues at coordinate 452,311 of NZ_CP123001.1, forward strand.
GCCGCGCCCGGAAACCCCGCCTCGCGGCGGCGATTGGCAACGGTTCGGCGCGAAACGCGAATGCCTCGGGCGTCCAGGGCCTCGGCGATGTCTGCGTCGGTCAGTGGTCTGTCCTTTGGCTCCGCCGCGATGAACTCCGCGATCAATGTCGTGATCGCCGGGCCGGGCACCCCTGCGCCATCGGGACGGGCCGTGCCGCCACGGGCGAAAAAGGCCGAAAGCGGCAGAATCCGCGCCGGTGTCTCGACCGTCAAACCGGTGCGGATGCGACTGATGGTCGTTTCGTGGCAGCCGATGGCTGCAGCCACCTCGCTGTTGGTCAGTGGCTGAAGCCGGGCCGGGCCGTATTCGAGAAAATCCCGCTGGACGCCGATGGCGAAAGCCGCGACCTCCAGGATCATGCGGTTGCGGCGCTCCACCGTGCGCTCCAGCCAGCGCGCTTCCGCAAGTGCGCGTGGACCCCGCGGCTCGGCCGTGGGGTCGATCGTGATCTTTGGCACGCTCTCGCGGTTGAGCATGACCTGCCACCTGTCACTTTTGTCGCGCTCGGCCAGGAGATCCGGCGGGCGACGAAAATCGGGTGACGCCTCGAAGCGCACACCGGGCTTGGGGTCGAGGCGGCGCAGTCGGGCGACCATCACGCCGAGTTGTTCGGCACTCACCCCACATTGGCCGGCAAGTGCCGCCATTTCGCCGCGCGCCAGCAGCGGAAGCCGGTCGAGAAGCAATCGCATCGGTTCCGTCAGCGCGCCCTGATCGGCGATTTGCAGGCTGAGGCATTCGCTGAGAGAGCGGGCGAAGAGCCCGACCGGTTCCATCTCCTGAAGGCGAGCCAGCACCCTCGCCGCCTCGGCGGGGGAGCAGCCGGCGCGCGCGGCAATCGCGTTCACCTCCATGCCGAGCCAGCCGCTCGGCTCCAGCGCTTCGGCGAAGACCAGTGCGATGGCGGTTTCCCGCGGGGTGCGGAACAGCAGCCCGATCTGGGTTGTGACGTGGCCATAGAGGCTGGCGGCCAGCGCGGCAACTCGTTCGCTTTCCCCGTCCTCCGCGCTGAACGGGGAGGGGCGCCAGCGCGGCGGGCCACCGCCGGTCGTCGGTGCGGGAAAGGGCAGTTCGACCTGCAGGCAGGGATTGGCCGCCGCCTCCTGGGCCAGAGCGCCGGCCAGTTCAGCATTGTCCATCTGCAGCAGCGCCATGGCGCGCTGCATGACCTGCGTCATGCGCAGCGAAGGGGTCTGTCCCAGCCGAAGTTCCGTCGCGCCGCGCATCCTTCAGATCCGCGCAGGCATTTCGCCGAGAACGCGCGGCTGGATTATGAACGCATCCGAGACGAGGCCGGGCCGGGGCGTGAGCGGCATGCGTTCGCCGAGCCAGGTGCGCGTCGGCAGTCCCGCGACGGCAGCCCGGCGAAGCGCTTCGCGGTCGCCGGGCAGGGCCACCAGCCGGGCGCGGATATCCGCCTCGACGTGCGCATCGAGATCCTCGCCGATGAAGACCAGCCGGCCCTGCCGATCCATGAGAGGGCCGGAGGTGGGCCAGGCTGCGAGCCGCAGGGGCGCATAGACGGCGCTATCCACGCATTGCACCGCCACCGGCTGGTCGAGGCCGGCGACGGAGACAAGGCCCTTTACCCGGAGCAGCCGCCCAGCCCAGCGTGATAGAATTTCACCCATCGTGACCGCAAAGCCGCGCCAGCCGGTCGCCTCCTCCAGCGTCACGACGAAGCTCGAGACCCTTCCTGAATGCGGCTCGCAATGGAAGACGCTTTTCGCCGCATTGCGCTGGCCGGAAAGCCAGCCGGTTACGGCGGCGGGCGCCTGACCCGAAACATAGAGCCCGCCGCCGAAGAGAACCTGCGGATCGGCCTCGCCGTGGCGGAGCGCAAGACGTACCGCCGCCGGGTTCAGTGCTTCAAGCTCTCGCTCCACCGCGGTTCGCTCGGCACGGCTGGCGAGGTCGCATTTGGAAAGCAGCAACCGGTCAGCGAGGCTCACTTGCACCCGTGCCTCACGGTGGCGGGCGATCTGCGCGCGGGCGCGCTCCGTATCGACCACGGTCAGCACACCGTCGCAACGAAAACGGGCGGAGACCAGCCGGTCCTCCATTAAGGCCCGCACCACGGGTGCGGGATCGGCAAGGCCCGTGGTTTCGATCAGCACTCGGCTCACCGGCGAGATCTCCCGTCGCGACATGCGTTTATGCAGCCGCATCAAGGCCCCGATCAAATCGCCCTGAACCGTGCAGCAGAGACAGCCGGATTCGAGAATGACCAATGTGTCGTCCACGCGCTCGACGAGATGGTGGTCGATGCCGACATCGCCGAACTCGTTGATGAACACGGCAACGCCCGCCATGTCCGGACGGGCGGTGAGGGCATTGAGCAAGGTTGTCTTGCCGGACCCGAGAAAGCCCGTCAGAATCGTCACCGGCACCCGGCCGCAGGCATTCGCGCCGGAGAGATTGCTTTTTTTGTCCGTCATTGTCAGTCCTCCCGAAGGAGAAGAGAAGCAGGATTCCTGCCACGTTCCGCGCAACCGAAAGGTTGAGGCCGGAACAACGGCTTAGCGAAATCATGGCGGATGTGACTTGTTTCGGGACCGTCCGGAAACCGGACGGTTGGCGTTCGGAGAGCGGCCGCCGACGGACGTAGCTGCGCCCTTCGGGTGGCGAGGGCCCACGAAAAATGAATGCAATAGATGCTTTTTTGGTGTTAAACGTCTCTCATCGTTGGATCCATAGATTGGGAGAGGCGGCTGCTGGAAACCGTTCCGGGGAGGGGATGCCGGTCGTTGAGTGGTTTTGGGGGCGCCGCAAAAGGGAGGAGGAGCGATGGTGACTGGCAACGGTTCGTACCGGACATTTTCACGTCCGGAAAACGACGACAAGATCATGTCATCCTGGGAGCTCTTCATGGGCGGGCAGGATCCGGCTTCGGATGCGCTCCGAAGGCTGATCGACGATTCCTGGCGGCGCTGCCATGGCATCGTCGATCCCGGGCGCTCGCATGCGCCTGATCCCGTAGTCGAAGAGACGTTGCACGGCATACTCGGCGATAATCGGGACCTTGTCAGAGCCAGCACCCCGGTCATGGCGTCCGCACGCGATTTTCTGTTCGAAACCGGCACCGTCATGGTGCTGACGGATGCGGAAGGGGTGGTTCTGAGTGTCGAGGGCGATCGCACGCTGCGTGATCCGACGGAGCGCATCCGCCTCATGCCGGGCGCTAATTGGAGCGAAGCTGTCTGCGGCACCAACGCCATTGGTACGGCGCTTCAGATCGGCCAACCGATACAGATTCACTCGGCGGAGCATTATTGTTCCGGGATCAAGCGTTGGTCCTGCTCGGCAAGCGTCATCCGGGATCCGCTGAGCGGCGTAACACTCGGGGCGATTGATATTTCTGGCCTGAGCGAGAGCTACAGCCGACACAGCCTTGCGCTGGCTGTGGCCGCCGCGGGGCGGATCGAGAACCGTTTGGGACAGCGGGAAATGAAGCTGCGCTATCGGCTTCTCGACCATTGTCTCGAGCGGCTGCGCGCGCCAGGTGGCGACGGCCTGATCGTTTTCGATCGCTCCGGCCGGGCGATCAAGACCAATGACAAGGCGGCCACGCTGATGGCGGAATTGGCCAAGGGGCGGGGCAGTCCGGCAAGCGCGATCCGCGATCTGACGCTGCCCTGGCGTGAGGGGCGCGTCGCGCCGGAAAACATGCCCGACTGGATCGACCACAACTGGATCGAACCGATTCTGCTGGAAGGGGAGCGGTTGGGGGCGGTGCTGGTTCTGCCGGACCGCAGCGCGGTGGTGCGTCGCGCCGGCCTGCGGGCCTTGCCGCGCAACCCTCCGGCTGCCGCCGACCCTTTCGACCGCCTGACCGGCCGCTCGCCGGCCTATCTGGAGGCGGTGCGGCGGGCCCGCCTGCTAGCCAAAAGCCCCGTGCCGGTTCTCCTGCTTGGCGAAACCGGTGTCGGTAAGGATGCCTTCGCGCAGGCACTGCATGCCGGCGGCGTGCAGTGCTCCGGGCCCTTTGTCGCCATCAATTGCGGTGGCTTCTCCCGGGAGCTTCTGACCAGTGAACTGTTCGGCTATGCCGAGGGTGCCTTCACCGGCGCACGGCGCGGCGGCATGACGGGCAAGATCGAGGCCGCGGATGGCGGTACGCTATTCCTCGACGAGGTCGGTGAAATGCCACTTGATCTCCAGCCGCATCTCCTACGTGTGCTCGAGGCCGGAGAGGTTTACCGCATTGGTGAAAATCAACCGCGTAAGGTCAAGTTGCGCCTGATTGCGGCAACCAATCGCGATTTGAAGGCCGAGGTCGAGGCGGGTCGCTTTCGCCCCGACCTTTTCTACCGGATTGCCGTGACGACGTTGAAGCTGCCTTCTCTCCGCGACCGGGCAGGCGACCTCCCTGCGCTGGCGGAGCATCTTCTTGCCGAGATTGCCCGCCGATACGAAATCCCGGTGCCGGACATGAAGCCGGAGGTTCTCGAAGTCTTTCATCGTCATGACTGGCCAGGCAACATCCGCGAACTGCGCAACGTGCTGGAAGGCATGCTACTCGAAAGCGGCGGCGCGAGCCTTTCGGGCGGCCACCTGCCACCGGAGCTTGCCGGCACGAACCGGGTGGACGTGGCCTTCGGGTCACCCGCTGCGGCCACGGGCACGCTGGTGCGCGCTGAAAGCGAGGCTATCCTTGCCGCCATCCGCCAGCATCAGGGCAACCTGACCTCCGCTGCTCGTGACCTCGGCATCGCCAAGAGCACGCTTTATGTCCGGATCGAGCGGCTCGGCTTAAAGGAGAGCGTGGGCCTGATGCGCGGTTGATCGCAAGGGGAGCCAACGCGCTGTGGGTATTGGACGAGCGATTTGACGGTGCCGGTCCCTACGTGGCTGCGCGTTGATGAAACGCGTTTCCTTCTCCCGCTGCGTTATTCGTTGTTGACGCACCTCCCCGGCCGCTCGCTCCGTCACGGGATGACCGAGGGTGATATCACGCAGGCTACCGCCAGATGGGAGAGCTTCTGACGCAGATTCATGCGATCCGGATGCCTGCAGATGGCTATTTGCACGGCCACGTGCGTGCCGACAAGCAGGATTGGAGCAGCGTCGGCGAATCCCACGGCGTAGTCCGTCGACAAGGCCCGAGAAGCCAAACAGCTCAGACGATGGGAGTTGGGGTCGGAACAAGGTGCGCCGGTAGAAACCGGCAAGGAGTAGATGGTGAAAGTCCATTGCAATGAAGGAGTAGCGATCCACATTGACCCCGAGTCATGCGCGGGCAGCCGTGAGGCTGTGCGTGAAGCGTTGACAGGGGAGCATGTAGGCCAGCCATTGAACCGCGAGATTGACGCTTCTCGGGTGCCGACGTTCGTCTTGTGTGCGGAAGGCAATATGAATCGGTGCGACAGCGCGAGTGTCGATTGAACCCGGCGTGGTCTGAGACCCTGGCATGCATGGACGCTCCTTGCGCGGGAACCGGGAGACCTCGGGATTGGCCAGAGTGGGATGCCACTGCTGGTCCGCATCGGGAAGGCGAGGAGGCGAATCCGGTGAAGAACGATCTCGAGGAGTCAGATCCTGCCATAGTAGCAACGAACCTTGAGAACAACGCCGGAGTATCGGTGGCGGAGCAAGGGGAGCCAAGGGCAGGAACCAAGGGGAATGCGGACCAGCAAAGCACGCGCCGGGCACAGGACCGGGAAAGTGTGTCCCATGCGCTGGACCGCATACGGAATGCTGCAAGGCAAAGGAAGAAGGAGAAGTTCACCGCTCTCTCTTCCATCACATCAATCCAGAGATGCTGAGGACGGCGTTCTACGCACTCAAGCGTAACGCAGCCCCCGGCCTGGACGGACAAACGTGGCGAACCTACGAAGCAGACCTCGATCAAAGGATCTTGGACCTGCATAGTCGGGTTCAACGGGGAATGTATCGTGCCCTTCCGTCTCGGCGGACGTATATACCGAAGCCAGACGGATGGCAGCGACCGATCGCAATTGCCGCCCTTGAAGACAAGATTGTCCAGAGGGCGACAGCGACGGTGCTGAACCAAACCTACGAGGAGGACTTCCTCGGGTTCAGCTATGGGTTCCGACCAGGGCGCGGCCAGCATGATGCGCTGGACGCTCTGTTTGTCGGAATCGAAACGCGGAAGGTGAGCTACATTCTGGACGCCGACGTTGCGGGCTTATAGCGCGTCAGCCAGGATTGGCTGGTCCGTTTCGTGGAGCATCGCGTCGGTGACAGGCGCATCATCCACCTGATCCGCAAATGGCTCAGGGCGGGTGTTCTGGAAGACGGGATCGTTACTGTAAGTGAAAGGGGAACGGGACAAGGATCGGTGATTTCGCCGCTACTTTCCAATATCTACCTGCGCTACGTCTTTGATCTTTGGGCCGATCGTTGGCGACGACGCGAGGCCACCGGCGACATGATCATCGTGCGATATGCGGATGATATCGTGGTTGGCTTCGAACGCGAAGCCGATGCCCGGCGCTTCTGGGACATGATGCGGCAACGGCTACAGGAGTTTGCGTTGCAACTCCATCCGGAAAAGACCCGACTGATCGAGTTTGGCCGCTATGCGGCTCAGGCTCGCCGCAGGAAAGGGCTTGGCAAACCGGAGACGTCAACTTCCTCGGTTTTACGCACATCTGCGGCAAGACCCGGCAGGGCCGGTTCCAGATCCTCCGGAAAAGCCGGAGGGACCGCAGAGTGGCGAAGCTGACGGAGGTCAAGAACGAGTTGCGACGGCGCATGCATTGGCCCATCCCAGAGCAGGGACGATGGCTGAAGCAGGTGCTTGCTGTCTACTATGCCTATCACGCTGTACCGACCAATTTTCGGTCGCTCGGCGCCTTTCGCGACCGCATCATCAGGCTCTGGGTTCAGACGCTTCGGCGGCGGAGCCGGATGCGGGAATTCCGCTCGTCCGGATCTGTGCGGGGGGTGCCCAGTAATGGGCATCCCTACCGCGATATTTGCAGAAAATCGATGGGATGGAAGGCTCCCGCTCCGCCGGTGCTAGGATGGCATCGGTTAGGATGGACAAACCGGGAGCGTTCGAATGAAAGAGATTTCTACCGTAGGCATCGATATAGCGAAATCGGTGTTCCAGGTTCATGCGATTGATGTCGATGGCAATGTAGTTGTGCGGCGACAGTTACGTCGCCAACAGATGCTGAAATTCTTCGTGCAGGTTCCGCCTTGCCTCATCGGTATCGAGGCTTGTGGGACCGCCCATGACTGGGCACGACAACTTTCGGTCTTCGGGCATGACGTGCGGCTGATGCCGCCGGCCTATGTGAAGCCCTACGTGAAAAGGCAGAAAAATGACGCCGCGGACGCCGAGGCGATCTGCGAAGCCGTGATGCGTGCCGTGCCATAGACGCCACTTCGCGGCTCTGATGTCCTTGGCAATTGTGAGCAGTTCCTCGGCACGGTCAGAGTTGGAGCGGATCAGGTGATCGACGATCTGCTGCATGGGCTGGATCTTCATGGCGATGTGGAACCAGTCGATGATGTGGGCTGTCGGCTTCGGCATCGCCCGTGGCAGCCGCTTGAGGATTTCGGCAGCATCCGAGATGCCGCGCTATACCGAGATCACGGTGACGTCACCGAAGCCGCAGTATCCTTCACGCCGAAGGGCATGCAGAGCTCGGTCTCGGATTGCCTGTTCGTCGGTGCTGCCGGTGACGAAATAGCGCCCGTCGGTTTCCGCGACCGCCGCGGCCGCATCGGGCCACAACCAGCTCGAAGTTTCGCGCTGAATTGGGATCGGCACTGCGGACATGAGCCGTGTCGATGCTGATGACGAACTCCTTGCGTCGGTCACCGGGTAGATGCATTTCGAGCTGGCGCCGTTCATCCGTTTGATGAGACCCGGCGCGCCGTTCTTCCTGTGCAACCTGATCGTCCAGCCGCTCGCCGATCCTGATGGTGCGCTTGCGCACGGTGGCGTGCGTTTCGGTCGGCTCGACGGGTAGGAATTCGGCCAGCACCTTCGCTGCCTGCCGGTACGGCATCATACTTCCCAGCCGTGCTGTCAGTTCCATCAACTCGGGCGTAGCCCGATCGGGGTAGATTTCTTTCAGCGGTGCGAAGGCGCCGGCTATGCCCGGGTGACAATCCCGGCACAGCACCCAGCGGGGATTGCGCACCTCGACTGTCCCGAACACTGTTCGGATCCGGCGCGCCGTGTAGTCCTTGACCGGTCGGAACGTGTAGCAATCCGGGCAGACCCGACGAAAGAGCGAATAGGTCTCTGCCTCGTGATTCACGACCGCGCTCTGCAGCGCCGCCATGATCTTCTTGCTCTCTTCGATCGACAAGCCGACCTCTCCGTCGAACAGGTGCTCCCAACTCTTATCAATTCGCACCTCCCCGCGGCAAACGTCGCCGAACTCGTTCTTCCCCTCAATCGTCATCGTCCATTCCACCGCCACCGTTGCCTCCTTGAGCAAAAGCAATGGTCATGGACGAAGCCGGCCTAACAATCCGTGCTAAACCCCGGAGAAGTTACCGGTTTTTTTTGCTCACCTCAAACGCATCCTCAAGCTGGATCGCCTGCGATTACGAGGGCCAAACGGAGCGCGTGATGAGTTCCACCTCGCCGCAGCAGCCCAAAACCTCCGGAAACTCGCGAAGCTGACCCCGCCACCAATGCCAAAACCAGCGTGAAGGGAAATACATCTCGGCACGTCCCTACAACGGGAACCTCGGAGCGAGATTAACACGCGCCTTTTTCAACGGTATCCGCCAAAATGCCAAAAGCGGTGCTCAATCTATGGCCCGTCAACCGGCGCGGAATGTTGACCCCTTATCGGCGTCCAATCTTCCGGGCGGCGACGGCTCCTCTGGCCGGGATGTCCTGAACGGCGGGTATCGGTCGGTGAAATCCGGCGGCCGGAGCCGGTCGACCTGTCCGACATAGCCGACCACGAACAAAAGCGCGCCGATGCCTCCGAGCGGAAAGGCCCAGAAGGGTATTCCGTTCGCAGCATCCGGATGCTGCCAGACGACGATCGCCATCGGCACCGACATGATCGCGGCGATGCCGAGGAGCAGGACGGCGGGCCGCATCAGATAGAGAATGCCGAAAAATGCCCACCATGTCAGGGTTAAGGCAATCCATGCAATCGCCTCGGCGATCAGGAACGGCAGCGCCAGCATCATGAGAGTAGCGCAGACGGGCCAGGGACGCGCGGGCCTACGGCGAGCATTTGGCTTCGCAGCAGCAATCGCGCGATCGACTGGATCGGCCATGATTGTCTCCACGACGTCGAGCACGGGAGTATCCTCCATACGCTCGGTTGACTTTGTATGTCGATACACCATATTGGATACGACGACAACCGCAGAGATTGCAATCATGTCCCATGTACCCGTGGGCCTAGTGCTCAATATTCACACTGATCCGGACTCGATCCAGGCGGCATTTCTGCGCCGGGCCATGTCGGCGCTGGAGCGCATCTCGGCCAATGTGTCTGCCAAGGATCTGGCCGACGCGCTGGCTGCGCCGACCGATGCGGGTTCGCTGGCGCAATTGCTCAGCCATTCGGAGATGGTGGGATCCGCCGTCACCGATCTCGATCCACTTGTTCCGGCACTCGCGCGCAATGTCGAACACCGCCAGCAGTTGCTGGCGCGGGCCGGCGGCGCGGTGTCGGCCGACGAGGCGGGCCGGATCCTCGGCATCAGCCGTCAGGCCGTCGACAAGCGCCGGCGGACCGGCGCGCTGCTTGCGGTGCGCGAGGGCAGCGACTGGCGGTATCCGGCCTGCCAGTTCGATCAGGGTGAGACAGTTGCCGGAATCGCCGACGTGGTGCGCGGCTTCTCGGCCGCCGGCCCCTGGATCGCGCTCGATTTCCTGCTAGCGCCCGACGCGGTGCTCGGCGGTCGCACGCCGCTTGCCGCGCTGCGCGCCGGCGAGCGCGACGCGGTCGCGCGGCTGGTCCGCGCCGAGGGCTCGGACGGCTTCGCCTGATGGCGTCCGGAAAAGATAGAGGGCCATCGGGCGCTGCCCCACCGCCCCCCGATTGGCTCGTGGGGTCCGGGTTGCCGATCGATATTATTCCAGCGGGGCAGATCCTCCATCGCGTGCATCGCAGTGCGCTGGAGCCGGTCTTTTTCGGGCCTGGCGGCGGCGTGCCGGCGACGAACCGCTTCGACAGCACCACCGGACGCTTCGGCGTCCTTTATGTCGGCACGAGCCGCGCCGGCGCGCTGGCGGAAACCATCCTGCGCAATCCGCAGCGCCTGATGGTGTCGATGACGGAAATCACCGGCCGCTCGGTGAGCGAGCTTGCCTGTGCCCGTCCTCTCAAGATTGTGCGGATGCACGGAACTGGGCTGCAGGCGGTCGGCACCGACAACGCGATCTCCACCGGCCCGTATGGACCTTGCGGCCTGTGGACCGACGCGCTTTGGGATCACCCGGACCGGCCGGACGGGCTTGCCTATCAGTCGCGCCATGATTCCGGGGAGATCTGCCTCGCCTTGTTCGAGCGCGGCGACATGGAGTTTTCACATGTTGGCGGGGCACCGCTCACCAGCATCCTGAAGGATGTCGCGGCCATTCTCGAGATGTATGGCAAGTCGCTGTCGCCAGGCGCGCTTCGCGGCACGCTGGCGGTAGCAAGTCCGGCCTCCCTGGAATCGCGAGACAATGGAGTGCGACAGACAGGATCGCCGGTCGATCCGGCAATCCTGTCTGTCCTGGCGCACGAAAATAAGATCGCGACGGGCCCTGCCCCCGCGATCTTCGCTTCCGACGTCAGCCGGCCCCGCCTCTCGGCGGGGCCACATCGTCCTGGTCCTCAGTGCGGCCGCTGCTTCGGGCGGTACCAGATGAGCTGTAGGCCTTTCTCTCCGGCCACCTCGACGAGGATTGCCTGGATCGGCTGGGGGAAGGACGGGTCGTCTAGCCTGACGGAGATGTAGTCGCGTTCGGTTTTCCGGGCGGTCTTCTGCCCGCCGGCGCCGAATTCGGTGTTTTGCGGTGCACCGCAAAATGTCGCTCTGCATTATGCTGAGAACGTGATTATGCAGAGTGTCGGTCGCTGAAGGCCGGATTTGCCGGTGATTTCTGCGGATTTCTCTCCGCATAATTCCGGAGGCTGAGATGGATAGTGCGTCTTAAAAAACGGACGCCTTTGGCCTATGCTGATCCCCACGATCATTTTGGCGAAAGCTGCAAAGTTGGCGGAAAAGAATGATGCATGGGAGAACATTGCTCGCATTCGACGGCGGCTGGCTGATCTGAATGATGAGCGGAAGGCGCTTGAGCGTGAACTGGAAGCGTTTGAGCAACAGCTGATTTCCGATAGCCAGGCCGACGCAGAGAAGCCAGCCTTCGCCGACGCCCCTGTTACCAACAGCTCACCGTCGATGGAGAAGGTGGAGTTATTTCGGCAGCTGTTTGCCGGTCGGCCCGACGTCTTCCCTGTTCGCTGGAACAATAAGAAGGACGGACGCTCCGGCTATTCACCGGCCTGTTCTAATGAGTGGGCGAAAGGAATCTGCGGCAAGCCGAAGGTGAAATGCGGGGACTGCCCGCATCAGGCTTTCATCCCATATTCCGAAGATATCATCGAAAAGCACCTCCGTGGCGGCGATGCTCGCTCAAGCGACTTTGCTGCCGGCGTATATCCATTGCTGCAAGACGAAACATGCTGGTTCCTTGCTGCTGACTTCGACAAGGAAAGCTGGGCGGATGATACCAGAGCTTTGCTGGTAACATGTCGTGCAAAAGGTATTGCCGCAGCCCTCGAACGCTCGAGGTCGGGAAACGGAGGCCATGTCTGGATATTCTTCGCCGAGCCCATTCCGGCCAGGATCGCCCGTCAACTGGGTGCCGCGCTGATCACAGAGACGATGGAGAACCGCCCTGAGATCGGCTTCACGTCTTATGACCGTTTCTTTCCCAATCAGGACACGATGCCACTTGGCGGCTTCGGCAATCTGATCGCGCTTCCCCTGCAAAGGAAAGCCCGTGAAAATGGCAACAGCGTTTTTGTCGATGGCGACTTACGACCTTACGATGACCAGTGGGCGTACCTGTCGTCTTTGCCCAGGTTATCGGTGGACGAAGTCTTCAGGATTGCCGACGAAGCCGAATTGGCGGGACGGGTCTTGGGCGTCCGGATGCCGGTCGATGACGAACATGCCGATGAGCCGTGGAAGATGTTGCCGTCACGTCGTAGCGAGCCGCGGCGAATTGAGGCTGCGATCCCGCAAAGCATCAAGGTTGTAATCGCCGACCAGGTTTACATCGATAGGACCGAGCTTCCGTCCGCGCTGATTGCGCAGTTCGTGCGTCTGGCAGCATTCCAGAACCCGGAATTCTATCGCGCGCAAGCAATGCGATTGCCGACATCTGGCAAGCCTCGGATCATCTCCTGTGCCGAGCTTCACCCGCGCCATGTCGCGCTGCCACGAGGCTGCTTCGACGAAGCAATTGAACTCATCAAGAGCTATGGCGTGACCGCCAATCTGGAGGATCACCGCGAAGACGGAGAGCCTTTACCCGCCGGCGTCTCCTTCCAAGGGATGCTTCGCCAGCCACAATCGCGGGCCTTTGATGCTGTTGTCGCCAACGATAACGGCGTGCTCGCCGCCACGACCGCCTTCGGCAAGACAGTTGTCGCAGCTGCACTCGTAGCACATCGAAGCCGCAACACGCTGGTTCTTGTTCACCGCAGGGAGCTTCTCACCCAATGGGTGGAGCGTCTGAGTTCCTTCCTGAGCATCGACCCAAAGCAGATCGGCATCATCGGTGGCGGGAAAAGAAAGCCAACTGGGATCATTGATGTGGCGCTGATCCAAAGCCTGGTTCGGAATGGCGAGGTCGATGACATCGTGGGTAATTACGGTCATCTGATTGTCGACGAATGCCATCACCTGTCCGCTGCAAGCTTTGAGCTTGTCGCTCGCAGATCCAAAGCGCGATATGTCGTCGGCCTATCTGCCACCGTCGCCCGAAAAGACGGCCATCATCCGATCATCTTCATGCAATGCGGCCCCGTTCGCCATCGGGTTAATGCAAGAGTTCAAGCTGCCGAGCGTGGTATTCGCCATCGTGCCCGCGACCGTTCGACGAAGTTTGAGTTGCCAGCGTCACTCGCCTCGGTCGAGCGCCCGTCAATGCCAGCAATCTATGCAGCCCTTGCGCAGGACGAAGGCCGAAATGACCTGATATTCGATGACGTGTTGAAATCCCTCGAGGCCAAACGTTCGCCCATCCTGCTGACGGAGCGTAAGGATCACCTCGATTATCTGCAGCAGAAGTTCTCGCCGTTTGTAAAAAATCTGGTGGTGCTACGCGGCGGCATGTCGGCGAAGGATCGCAAGCAAGCCAACACGGCGTTGAATGTCGCAGACGATGATGAGCGTCTGATACTTGCGATAGGCCGCTATATCGGGGAGGGCTTCGATGACGCCCGACTCGACACACTATTCCTGACCATGCCGATCGCCTGGAAAGGCACTTTGGCGCAGTATGTCGGACGTCTGCATCGTCAGCATGATGGCAAGCGGGACGTCCTGGTCGTCGACTATGTCGACAGCACCGTTCCGGTGCTGGCCCGAATGGCCGCAAAGCGACGAGTGGGTTATCGCGCGCTGGGCTATGTGATCGAATGAGGGCGCCCCGCTTTGAGCGGAGCGCCGTGATGCTGGTCAGCGGGACCGGATGAGCTTGTGCTCGCCCTTGTCGCCCTGGACGAGGAAGGCGTAGACGGGCGCCGTGAAGGACGGATCGTCGAGCTTGAGCGAGAGGTATTCGGCGCCCGTTTCGCGGGGGTCCGGCTCCAGCCTGCTCCGAACTCGACACCCGTTGCTGTGACCCGGAAGTCGGGTGCGCGGTCGTTGTCGCGGTCGCAGGGCTTGATGGATGCCTTGACGTTGAGGGTGAGGGTCTTGATGGCGCCGTTGTAGGCGCCGGTTTCGTCGCGGGTGAAGGTGCCGATCTGAGCCATTGTCTTGATCTCCTGAGGTTGTTCGAAGCCGCCCGATGCGGCCTCGATGGCGGTCGAGAGGCGACGGATTGGACGGAATGCATCCGCAGGTCCGCAGCGTTAGCGAAGGACGGTGGCAGCCAAGCTTGTTGGCTCGCGAGGAATGACCGCCTGCGGTCAGGGGAAGAAGGTCGGCGGAGTCGTTGCAGGCCAGGGCCGGTCCGGTGCCAGACCAGCCCAAAAGAGAGGCCGTATGGGGGCTTCGCGCCGTCAGCGGAGAACGACGTGAATGATCGATGTCTTCTCATCAGCATGATCAGCGCCGCCGCCGGTACGTTACCCCTCCCGTCGTCCCCAGCCGCCGTCTCACCAGATTCAAAACACGCCGCGCGTGCCTCTTTTGGCAACCCCAGGGGGTGAGGTTGGAAAAGCTGCCCGCCGACGCTGGAATGGCTTTGAAACCAGCGATTTGTTCCTATGGGCCGGACTTCCCCGGCGCCAACAAGCAAATCGAGGAAATCAGCGTGACGAAGCGACACGAGGGACGATTGGCGCCCTGCTTATTGCCGTTGCAGGTGCAGTAAAAAACAAACTTGACTGTTTGTTTTTTACATGTAAACCATTGCTGCAACAGAAGCGGCGCCAATGGTTGCCGACTTAAGAATTGGCAAAAAGCCGAGGGGACATCGTGAGTTCAGTCAAGACGCGGCCTTCGGGCGCGCGACGTACACGCACGCAAAGTGAACGATCCAGCGAAACGCGCCAGGCGTTGTTCGACGCCACGATTGCACTTCTTCACGATCAGGGGTTCAACAAGATGTCGACCCCAGAGATCGCCCGTAAAGCCGGGGTGTCGCGCGGTGCGCTGACCCATCATTTCGCCACCAAGGAAGACTTGGTGATCAGCGCGGTCGCTGACCACCTGACGCAGGTCAACACGAAGCTGGCGGCCTTTGCCGACACCTACGGCCGTCGTGGCGGTTCGACCGACGAGATCGTCGACTATCTCTGGCGGGTCATGTTCGACCGACTCTTCTACGTGACCTTGGAATACCTGCCCGAGGCGCGCCATAACGAAGGCTTCCGCGCCGGCCTAATACCCGTCGTGCACGAGTTTCATGATCGTCTCGATGCGATCTGGACGGCGCTTGCCGCCCACCGGCAGGCAGATCCCGCCAGCGTCCGCATCGTCATGAACGCCACCATGTGCCTGATCCGAGGAATGATTGCACAGACGGTGCTACGTCCTGCGGATTCGACCTATTACGAAACTCTGCTTGAGTTCTGGAAGCAGCAGGTCAGGGACTACTTTTCGACGATCGCAAAACACTCGGAGCCGCAGCCATGAAGTCAATTCTTCAGGTAAGGGATCTCCGGCGAAGCTTCTATGGTGTCAAGGTTCTGACGGGCGTCGATCTCGATGTCATAGAGGGGGCCATCACCGGTCTCATCGGTCCGAACGGCGCCGGCAAATCAACCTTCTTCAACTGCATCTCGGGGCTTTATATGCCCGATAGCGGTTCGGTGATGTTCGACGGTGTCAACATCACCCGGGCCAGAAGCCAGGATCGTGTGGCCGCGGGTCTGGTCCGTACCTTCCAGCTCGCGCGGGGTTTTCCAAAACTCACCGTATTCCAGCACTTCATGCTTTATGGCCAGAACCATCCTGGAGAAGGCCTGCTGGCCAGCCTCACCGGCAGCGCGGCCGGACGGCGCCACGAGGAACAACTGGCGGAGGAAGCTTTGTCCATCGCCCGCCGGCTGCGCCTCACCCATGTGATCGACAATCCGGTAACGGCGCTGTCGGGCGGCCAGAAGAAGCTTGTCGAGATCGGCCGGGCGCTGATGGCCAAGCCTCGGCTGATCCTGCTCGATGAACCCATGGCCGGCGTCAACCCCACTCTGACAGCGGAAATCGCTGAGCATCTGAAGGCATTGAATGCCGAAGGTGTGACCATCTGCCTGATCGAGCACGACATGAAGCTGATCGGGAGTCTCTGCGATCCGGTCATCGTCATGGCCGAAGGCCGCAAGCTCACCGAAGGCAGCTTTACCGAGGTCGTCTCCGACGAACGGGTGCAGGAAGCCTATCTCGGAGGAAGGCACTGATCATGTTGAAGGCTGAAAGTCTTGTGGCCGGTTATGGCGCTGCAGAGGAAATCCTGAAAGGTGCATCGATCGACGTGCAAGCGGGCGAGATCGTCACGATCATCGGCCCGAACGGTGCGGGCAAATCGACACTTCTCAAGGCGATTGCCGGTTTGGTGCCGCTGAAGGGCGGCAGCGTCCGAATGAATGGCGCCGATCTGACCCGCCAGGATGCGCTCGGTCGCTCGAAGGCCGGACTGGCTTTCGTGATGCAGGAAAAGAACGTGTTCGGCGCGATGTCGGTGGCCGAGAACCTCGACATCGCCAGCTTCGGCAATCCCTCGGGCATGGCGGCCCGGCGCGAAGCTGTCTATGCCCGCTATCCTGTTCTGGCCGACAAACGAAAGGCGCTGGCGCGCACGCTTTCCGGCGGTCAGCGGCAACTCCTCGCCATGGGCATGAGCCTGATGACCGAGCCGAAGCTGCTGCTGCTCGATGAGCCAACGGCAGGGCTTTCGCCGAAGGCGGCCGAGGAGCTTTTTATGGCGATCATCGAACTCAACCGGTCCGGTCTGCCCGTCCTCATGGTCGAGCAGCACGCGCTTGAGGCGCTGGAGATCTCCACCCGCGGTTATGTCATTGTTACCGGTCGCAACGCGGCCACTGGCGGCGGCAGAGAACTGGCCGCCGATCCTGAAGTTCGCCGCCTGTTCCTGGGCGGTTGAGAAGACGGTCAGCAATCAATCAAAGAAGAGGGAACAACGCATGAGCAGCTTCACATTCAGTCGCCGCGGCTTCATGGGCGGCGTGGCCGGTCTCGCCGCAACCGGTCTTGTACCGCACACTGTCATGGCACAGGACGGGGCCATCAAGATCGGCGCATTGACGCCGCTGACCGGCTCGGGCGGCCCCTACGGGCCGGTGATGGTCAAGGCGATCAAGGCGGTCGCCGGCGAGGTGAACAAGGCCGGCGGCGTTCTGGGACGCCAGATCGAGATCATTTCGGAAGACGACCAGACGAACCCGGAAGCCGGTGTTCGCGCCGCCCGCAAGCTGGTGGATGTCGATCGCGTTTCGGCCATTCTCGGCACCTGGGCCTCGTCGGTCACGACCGCGGTTGCGCCGATCTGCTGGGAATCCGGCACCATGCTGGCCACCGTCTCCGGTGCCGACGCCATCACGGCGCTGCCGCATCAGGGCTACATAATCCGGACGCAGCCGACGACCATTCTCCAGGGCCGCAAGTTTGGTGAGTTCGCCGTGGAGCAGGGCGTGAAGAAGCTGTTCTTCTTCTCGCCGCAGACCCCGTTTGCGGAAAGCCAGTTCACCAATATCACGAAGGCGGTGAACGCCGCCGGCGGCGAAACGAAATCGCTGATCTATGACGACAAGAAGCCGTCCTATCGCAGCGAAGTCGATGACATGCTGGCCTATGGTCCCGATGTCATCGTGCTGGGCGGCTACGCGGCGGATACCGCTGTCCTTCTCAAGGATATCTTCCGCGCCGGCTACGAAGGCAAGAAGATCGCCTTCGCCTATTCCGTCAACCAGAAGCTTATCGACAGCGTTCCCCCGGAAATTGTCGAAGGCATCTTCACGATTGCGCCGTCGCCGGCCGAATCGTCCAGCGCCTACAAGCGCCTGGTGTCGCTGATCGGCATGCAGAATCCGGATCCCTACACCACGCAGGTCTACGACCAGGCAAACCTCGTGATCATGGCCATCGCCAAGGCGAGCGCCGCCAACGGCAAGTCGATCCGCGATGCGATCCGTTCGGTTTCCCAGGCCGAGGGCGGCATGGTCGTCGACAATGCGGTCGATGGTCTCAAGCTGATCGCCGAAGGCAAGTCGGTGAACTATCAGGGCGCTTCCGGCCCCTGCGATTTCACCGCTGCCGGTGACATCTCCGACAGTCAGTTCCGCTACGAACAGGTCGAAGGTGCCAAGCTCAAGCTCCTGAAGATCGCGTGAGGCCGTGATGACGATCGTGGCGCAGGCAATACTGAACGGTATCATGACGGGGATGCTGATCGCCATTCCCGCCCTTGGCCTCACGGCGATCTTTGCCGTGCTGCGCTATGTCAACTTTGCCATAGGGGCCTACGCCACGGTCGGCGCATTCGCAGCCTGGTATTTCAATAGCGGGCTCGGACTTGGTGTGTTTCCTTCCGCGCTGGTGGCATTTGTTGCCGGCGGCGCAGTCGGCCTGATTGCGGAGCAGACGGCACTTGCCCGTCTGCGTCCCTCCGGCGCGCTTGCGGTGGCGATCGCCTCGATCGCGGTCAATCTCATTCTCGAGAATGTCATCCGTTTCATCTTTGGCAACGATCTTCAGGGATTCGATCTACCGATCGCCCGTGACTGGCGTTTTGCCGGCCTCAGATTCGGGCCGCAACAGTTGCAGACGGCGGCGATTGCCATCGCCATCATGGCAGCGGTGTTTCTGTTCCTGCGATTTACCCGGTTCGGCAAAGCCATGCGAGCGGTTGCCGACAATCCTGATCTTGGCAGGCTTTTCGGCATGGACCCGGCCCGGATCGCCATGATCACCGTTGCGCTCGGGGCGGGCCTTGCGGGTGTCGGCGGCGTGCTTCTCGGTCTCGACACGGCCATCGATCCGATGACGGGATCACGTTTGTTGCTGTCGATTTTCGCCGCCGCGGTGCTGGGCGGACTGGGGTCGATCCCCGGAGCCGTACTTGGCGCGGCCATGATCGGCATCGGTGAGGAACTGGCCGTGCTGGTTCTGCCGGCCACCTATCGTTCGGCCGTCGGCTTCGCCACCATTCTCCTCATCCTGTCGCTGCGTCCCGCAGGCATTCTGGGTGAAAGGAACACCTGATGCTGTCTTACCTCATCTTCACGCTGACACTCGGCGGCATCTACGCGCTCTTGGCGCTCAGCCTCAATCTGATCTGGGGCGGCGTCGGCATGGTCAATCTCGGCGTCGCCGGTTTCTTTGCCGTCGGTGCCTATGCCTCGGCGCTGGTGGCGATTGCCGGCGTTCCGTTGCCGCTTGCCATGTTGCTTGCCTGCCTGATCGGTGCCGCCGCCGGCATCCTCGCCACCTTTGCGACCATTCGCCTGCGCGGTGACTATCTCGCCATCGTGACCCTCGGTTTTGCCGAGGTGGTGCGCATGGTGGCGCTCAACGAGCGCTGGCTGACCCGCGGCTCGGATGGCATATCGGGGATACCCGCGCCGTTTCGAGCAGAGCTCGGCGTCGATGGCTTCAACCTGTTTTATCTCGCGCTGGTCAGCGTCATCGTACTCGGGGTGTTCCTGACGATGCGCCGCCTCGATCTGTCGCCATTCGGGCGTGTGCTGAAGGCGATCCGCGAAGACCAGGAACTGGCGACCTTCGCCGGTAAATCCGTAACCCGTTTCAAGATGCAGACCTTTGCGCTTTCGGCGGGGATTGCCGGTCTGGCGGGGGCTCTCTACGGTCATTTCCAGACCTATATTTCGCCGGATCATTTCCAGCCGCTGATTACCATCTATATCTTCCTCGCGGTAACGGCAGGCGGTGTCGGTCGGCCGGTGGGAGCGCTTGCCGGTGCCTATCTCGTCGTGTTCTTCCTCGAAGCGACGCGTTTTCTCGGCGAGCTCTTCACCGTGCTTGAACCGGGGCAGGTGGCGGCAATCCGCGAAATTCTCGTCGGCCTCGCCTTGCTCTGTGTCCTGCATCTGCGCCCGCAGGGCATTCTGCCCGAACGTATCGCCCCCGCACCGAAACCGGAGACATCACCGTGAAGGAACTTCTGTCGATGCTCAGCGCGCCCGGCCAGCCCGCGACGCTCTACAAGGCTCTGGAAGAGGCCCTGTCGCAGGAAATCGGCTTTGGCCTCTTCACCCTGCTTTACCGGGATGGCGACGAGGTCGCTCGCGTCTATTCAAGCAACGAGGCTGCCTATCCGGTGTTCGGCCGCAAGCTCATGGGCCCGACCCCGTGGGGCGAGAAGGTCATTGACCGGCAGGAGACCTTTCTCGGGCCGGACCGGGACGCCATTGTCTGGGCGTTCTACGACCATGAGCTGATTTTCAGCCTCGGTCTCGGTGCCGTCATCAACATCCCCGTCGTCTACAACGGCGAGACCATCGGCACGATGAACTTGCTCGATAAAAGCGGTGCCTATACCGAGGAGCATCTTGCGAAGGCGGCTGCCTATGCGCCTTTGCTTATCCCTGCCTATCTTGAGGCGCGGCGCGCCTGAACACATTCCCAGGACAAGTTTCATGACAAACATTCTCTTCGAGAACGCCCGCATCGTTGATGGCACTGCCGATCGCCCGAGCGATCCGGTCAATGTGCGGATCGAAGGCAACATGATCCGTGAGGTCGGCACCTCGGTCTCAAGCGCGTCGGCCGAACGCATCGATCTCTCCGGCAAGATCCTGATGCCGGGCCTGATCGATGCCCATGTTCATGTTGTCGCCTCGACTGCCGATCTCGGCCGCAACGGCCAGCTTCCCGATACGCTCGTCACGGTGCGCGCGTTCAAGCTGATGGGCGAAATGCTCAATCGCGGTTTTACCACGGTGCGCGATGTCGGTGGTGCAACCTCGGGCCTGGTTGCCGCTGCCCTCGAAGCGTCCTGGCCGACGCCGCGCCTCAATATTTCCGGCAAGGCCCTGGCCCAGACCGGCGGTCATTGCGATTATCGCGGCCCCTTCAATGATAATCCGGTGCAGCTTCGCAGCTTCCCGTTGGGTGCGCTCGGCCGTATCGTCGATGGCGTTCCGGAAGTTCGCCGTGCCGCGCGCGAGGAGATCAAGAGCGGCGCCAACTTCATCAAGATCATGGCCAATGGCGGCGTATCCTCGCCGACCGACCCGATCCACTTTCTCGGCTTTTCCCGCGAAGAGCTGCTTGCCGTGGTCGAGGAAGCGAAAAATGCCGGCACCTATGTCTCGGCGCATCTTTATACCGACCAGGCCATTCGCCGGGCGGTCGAATGTGGCGTGCATTCGCTGGAACACTGTAACCTGATCGGACCTGAGACGGCGAAGCTTGCCGCATCAAGGGGAGCTTTCGCTGTTCCGACGCTCGTCACCTATGACAAGCTTTCGAGCGAGGGTGAAGCCATGGGCCTGCCAGCCGCATCGGTGGCCAAGGTCGATGATGTTCGTCTCGCCGGCATGGAATCGCTTTTGATCATGCGCGAGGCCGGCCTGCAGATGGCCTATGGCAGCGACCTCTTGGGTGGCATGCATGTGCACCAGTCGGAAGAATTCGTCATCCGCGGCCGGGTTCTGCCAGCCATAGACGTCATCGCCTCGGCCACCCATATCGCCGCGCGCCTGCTGCGGGTGGAAGGCAAGATCGGCACGATCGCCGCCGGCGCATTCGCCGACCTGATCGTGGTCGATGGCAACCCTCTCGATGATCTCACGCTTCTCACGCGTCAGGGTATGCATATGCCGATGATCATGAAGGACGGCGCCTTCATTAAGCGCTGATCGCCTGCCGCCATCCGCAAGCCGAAATCGTCAAACCGGCTATTGTTCGGCGTGCCGAGTTAAATGACTGGAAGCCACCGATCTTGGGCATGTTCTTCTTTACCCGGAAGTGGTCGCTCTCGATTCGCCCTAAAGGGCGCAGAGGGTCAATCCTCCACTTGTCCGCTGGTGGCGATGCCATCGTGATCGCCGCCTGCTCTCAGACCTGAATCGCCATCTGTGTGCGGCGCCTCTGAGGTTGCCTCCCGGCGCCGACGATGGTCTTATCGGTGGCGATAGTGAACCGCCGTATTTGCCGATATTCGAAGCGATAGAGACATGTCGATTTCAGACGCCATCTACCGACCGTTCGAGAAGCTGATCCGGCCTCTGGACATTCCTTACCGGCCGCTGCCTTCCAAAAGACCGGTTGCCGTCCTTCTGCATTTCATCTCGATGTTCCGGGCGGTGCTGATTGCGCTTGCACTCGCCGCCATGGCCGTCGAGGCGATCAATCTGACGATTGTCTGGGGCTTGTCCGTTGTCGTGGATGGTGTCAGCCAGCAGGGCGCGGCGAACTTCCTGCGAGCCGAATGGCCGCTGCTGACGTTTCTGGGCCTGCTGCTGTTTCCAGGACTGCCTATCGCGTCATTCCTGCTGAACACGCTTCAGTCCCACACCTTGAGCGTCGCGATGCCAGTCGCAATCCAATGGCAGGGCCACAAGGCCGTGGAACGGCAAGACATTGCCTTTTTTCACGATCTTTTCGCCGGACAGGTCGTCTTGCGCCTCTCGCAGGTCGCGTCCGCCGTTCAGCAGCAGATCATTGCCGCGTTCCAGACCATTCCGCGTTTCATTCTGTCGATGGCCGGATCGGTGGTGCTGCTCGGGGCCCTGGCTTGGCAACTGGCGTTGCCGGTCGTGGTCTGGATCGTGCTCAATGTTGTGCTGGCGGTAAAGATGGCGCCGATCTTCACCGAGCGATCCCGGCGTACCGCCAAGTTGCGCAGCCTGATCGCCGGCACCGTCAACGATCTCTACGGCAACATGCAGATGATCAAGCAATTCGCCGCGGAAGACAGTGAGGCCGGCGCCATCCGTCGCGTCCTCCAGAATGCGGTCAACACGCAGCACGGCGAGCAACGGATCTACCGGACCTCGGAACTCATCGTCGTTGCGCTCAATACCGGGCTTTGGCTCACCATCCTGTCGATCGGGCTCACCGGACTGGTCGAGGGCTTCATATCCGTCGGTGAGTTCGTTGCGGCCGTCTATGTCCTGCAGCGTCTTTCGGGACACACCTTCACCTTTCTCCAGATGGGGCAGCAGGTTTTCCAGGCGATCGGCACGATCAAGGACGCCATGCCGGTGATGACGACCCCGCCGACCATTGTGGATCCGCCAGAAGCAGGAGAGATCGTGGTCATAGGCGGAGAAGTCCGTTTCCAGAACGTCAGCTTCGCGTATCGGGCGGAAAAGCGGGTTATCAAGGATCTATCGCTCACCATCAAATCCGGCGAGAAGGTCGGCCTTGTAGGCTTGTCCGGCGCCGGGAAAACGACACTGGTGAACCTGCTCTTGCGCTTTTACGAGGGAAAGACGGTTATTGCGATCGCCCATCGCCTTTCCACCATCGCAAAGATGGATCGCATTGTGGTACTGGATGGAGGACGTATCGTCGAGGAGGGCACACCCGGCGAACTTGTCATGCGCGATGGGCTGTTTGCCCGGCTCTGGAAACGCCAGACCGGAGGCTTCATCCCGGAAAGTGAGTAATCCGGTCTCCGCAATTGGTGCATGCCGGCGGAGACCGTTAGTCCGAAGTCGGTCCCCAATCAGTCATTCCAGCCGGACCAAATTCTTGGCACGCCTAACAAATCTGTTGCGGAGGAACTTGTGGTAACAGAGGCGTTCATTCTGATCTTATCAACTGCAAAAAACACAGGCTCGATGTTCTATATCCTCAAGACGATGTTGTTGCCCACTTCGGAAGCCTGGGTGGCATATCGCTGATAACGGCCGGAATTGATCCGGCCGTCGGCACCGGCTTGAGGGCGATCCGCTAACTATCGGCTCGATCGCATCCCGAAGTCTCTCATACGCTAGTGCGGATGATCGTCTTGCCTGTCTGTCGCTCCGTCGAGTTGAATGCGGCGACGGCATTATCGAGGGTTGAGATGTTGCCGATGTTCGTCCGAAGGCGTCCGTCACGTATCCGACCTACCAAGCCACTGCGGCATAGCCTCCGGAACGGCCTAGCCTGGAGCAAGAGCATGTGCTCCGCGCACGTGTCCTTTTAATGCGAGATCAAAAGAACACGTAGCCCCACAAGCCATAGCTTGTGACGAAAAGTAAACAGATCACGCCGCCAATGAAACGGTTTCGGCTAAATGGTGAGTTCAATCAAAAGCGAAGATCAACTGCAAAGGAACACTATCGGGTTCAAATCTTTCGGGAATTCGGAAGTTCATACGCCCGCGGGAATGCGCCTTGCAGAACGGTCGCCGCAAGGGAGCATTTTGATTAGCCAACGCTGCCGACGCACACATATTTGACCTTGGTGATGGCCTCGATGCTGCAACGCAATCCTAAGTCGCCGAGACCGACGAGCTTGACTCTGCCGAACGGTGCTTCAGCCGTCGATATAAGGCCTGTATTGATACCGGTCATGCCGGATTCCAAGGCCTCGGCAACGCGGAAAACACGAACCAGATCTGCCGCGCATGCCACTTGCCGCCCTTGACCACGCGCGCGCCTTTGAGAGGGCGTCATTCACATGCTCTTCGATCTTTTCGATCGCTGCCTTAACTTTGGTGCGAGATAGCCTTGATCAATGCCGCCTTACGCATCTGCGGCACCGGATAGGCGCGGCGGCTGTGGGAAAGGCAAAGGCCCACGAGGCTTTCAGCGATTTTCACCACCAGCGAAACAGGATCGACGATCGGGATATTAGGCACATCAAATCCGGACTTTTGCGTTCCCCCGGCGATCACCAGCACTTCGGCCTTACCGACCACATCCAGGACCTCGGCCCCGGGCCTCAACAGATGAATGCCGGCGCACTGCGAGTCGAGCGCATATTCGTGCACGAGTTTCTTAACGCGGGCATAATCCCGTTCTCCGGTGAGCACACTGAAATGAGCGCCAAGCGTAAGCGCATGCAGCATGGACGCACGGCCGGCGGTGACGACCGGAATATCCAGCAGCGAACGAAGTGCGTTGGCGCCGTAATCTCCAAAATCGGCGAGGCAGACTGCGTCGAAGCCTTCAGCCTGTGCGTCCTGTCCGGCGGCCATGATGGCGAGGTCGGCAAGCGCCCAGTCATGCGCGCCGATCGGCGGGCAGGAGGGATAGATGACACGGCGATGGACGGTTTCGGTGTCGGAATCGGTGACGCCGGTGACGATGACCTCATCGGCTAGGTCGAGGTCGGCGGGCGACAGTAGAAGAATGCGGGTCATTTTGGTCCTCCTCAAAGTCCGGCTGCAATCTTGCCCATTTCGGCCAGGCGTTTGGTTGCGATCTGCGAAGGGGAGGGGTAGGAAACGCGACTATGTGCGAGCTTCAGTTTGATCGCTGCATCGGCAAGCCGATAGGTCAATGGACCCGGATTGATGATCGGTACAGGCAGGCGCTCGGCGAGATAGGCATGTGCCTCGTGCATCGTGGTCGAGCCGAGGATAATCACATCGGCGCCGTCCTCCTCGATGCAGCGCATCGCCGCTTCGTAAAGCGCCGGGAAGAATTCGTCTTCCTTGCCAGCGAGCAGGCTCTGGTTATTCGGTTGCAGTCCGGCGGAACGTAGCGAGGCGCATTTGTGCTGCAGACCGAGCTCGGCGAGCGTCTTCGTATAGAGATGCCGCCAGCGATCCCACATGGCGAGGATCGAGAACTTTTCGCCAAGCGTTAGTGCCAGCAGCATGGAATGGCGGCCTGGGCCGATAACCGGAATATCGAGCACCGAACGCAGCGCCGACATGCCGGAATCGCTCATCGTATCAATGCAAACCGCGTCGTAACCCTCAGCCTGTGCCTGCAGTCCGGCTTCCAGAATACCGACATCGGCGAGCACCGAATCCTGCTGGCTGACATAATTGACCGGCGCGATGCGCACCGGCTTGAAATCGAACTCGATGCCCTCGCCAAGCCTGACCGCGTCGAGTTGTGCCTTACGCTTCGAAAGATTGTCCTCGTCCATCGGAAAGGGGACGATCACTAGAACCTTGGCCAAACTCAGATCCTCCACATCATTTCGTTTGTCTTGCGCTGCCCAGCAGCGCCGCGGCGCCTTCTCCGGCGAAACGCCCAAGAACAACGGCCGTCAGCAGGCCGTTGCCGCCGAGATAACCGTAAGAAGCCGGGCCGGAGAGACCACGTGCCGCGCCGCCGGCGGCAAAGAGATTGGGTAGCGCCGAACCATCCGACCGCAGCACGCGCGCTGATGCATCGACCATCAGGCCGCCCTGGGTGTGAAACAGCGCTCCTCGGACCCGAACCGCCAGAAAAGGCGCTTCGAGCGGCATCAAGTCGGTAAACTCCCGGCCGAACGGATCAGCCGAAAGGCCGCCGATCGCCGCGGAGACCTGGTCAAAACTCGCCTGCAGTGCTTCGTGTGGAACATCGATCTTGTCGGCGAGCTCGCCGATGCTATCCGCCGTTACGACCGAACCGCTTTCCAGCACGCGGTGATAATCCTGAAACGTCAGCGCCGGCTCTTCGCAGCGTTTGTCGTAGATCGTCCAAGCGGTGCCGTCGGGCTGGCTCAGCAATTCGGAGGCCTGCTCGGAATAACCGCTCATCTCGTTGGAAAAACGCCTGCCGGTCGAATTCACCTGGAAACCGCCGCGGATGACCAATGCCCAAGTGACGGGCAGGTCGGGACCGTCGGCCACGCAATGACCCTGATAGCCGCCAAGATCGGCTGTGGCCGCGCCGAGTTTTTCGCCCCAGCGCAGCGCGTCGCCCGTCGAGCCGTGATGGCCGCAAAAAACCGCATCCGCCATGCTGGGAATGTGTCGCGCGACGATGGAGGCATCCGCGCCATAACCGCCCGTTGCCAACACGACCGCGCCAGCACCCATCACCTTGTCTTTACCGTTGAGGCTATAGCCGACCGCCTCCACTTGGCCGTTTTCCGCCGACAACAGCTGCTGTACCAATGCGCCCGTGACGATCTGCGCACCGGCAGCCTGCGCGGCCCTGAGAAGATTGGCCTCCATCTCGACGCCGGTTCGGCTTTTCGGGACGTGATAACGATGGCGCGCATGCCCTGGATAAAGAATGTCGTCCAGCAGTTCAAAATGCACGCCGTGCCGGTCATGCAGCCATTCGACGGCGGGACCGGAAGCTTGTGCAACGGCACGGGCAAGATGCTCGTCGGTCTTGCCCTTGGCCTTCTTCATGATGTCGGCGAGGAAAAGCTGGGGCGTATCCTTGATGCCCTTCTCGCGCTGGAAACGCGTGCCGGCGCCCGGAAGCATGCCGAGTGTCATCGCCGTGTTGCCAGCCGGCTCCGTGTCGCGCTCCAGCACAATGACGGAAAGACCAGCTTCACAGGCGGCAAGCGCGGCGCAAAGGCCGGCTGCGCCAGCGCCTATGATGACGATGTCGGCCTTGTCACCTGCGCTGTTCATGCGGTGGTCCAGATTGTGTATCCGGAAATCAGCTTTCCGGAAATGGTGAAGCGTTCGATGAAGCGGGCGGAACCGGCCCTACCTTCGGCAAACACCAGCACGTTCTCGTCGTTGACGGATTCGTCGAAGCGAACATAGACCCGACCGGCTGCGGCGTTCATCAGCCCGGCGAGATTGATCGTGGCACCTTTGGTATCCGTGGCGGTAAATTCTGGCGTGAGAAATGCGGACGCCTTCGCCGCATCGCCACTTGCGAGCGCCTTCGCAAAGTCGGCGACGAAATCCGTTGCCGGCGGGAGTGGCGGACCAGGCACTCGCGGAATACCGCCGCGGGCATAGGAGCTCGGGCTTACTTCACGGATGACGGTGATCGTGCCTTCCGGCACCGCCGCGATCACAGAGCGCACCACGCGCGCCATGCCCTTCATCAGACGCGCTTTCGTCTCCGCGTCATATCCTTCGATCAGCGTGGTCTCGATAACGGGCATGATATCCTCCGATTGTTTGGCTCAGCCGAGCTCGGCGCAGATTTCGGCAATGGTGGCGACGCGGGCGACTGGTTTCAGCGCCTCGATCGCGACGTTATGGGTGGCTTGCGAAAAGGCGGCGCAGCCGTCGGAAAGCACGGTCGTGTCGAAATCCCGGACATGCGCGTCGCGGACCGTGGAAGCGACGCCACCATTGGTGACGATGCCGCCGACAAGCAGGCGCTCGATGCCGCATTTCTTCAAAACCCATTCGAGTCGCGTCATGTAGAAGGAGGAATATGCAACTTTCTCCACCACCAGATCGGCCGGCGCCAGCGTGTCAACCAGGCTGTTGCCCCAGCTTCCGGGCGCGAAGTCACCCTTGCCGAGGAAGGGGCGCAGTTCCTTCAGATGCGGCGAGATAATCGGCTCGCCGCCTTTGGCCGGCACTAGCGTGAACTGTGCCGAGATCACCCAACCGCCTTTGGCGCGCAGGAGGTCGACCAGCGGCTTGATCCTTTCCGGAAGGGCTGCGATCTCCTGTGCGCCTTGGCCGGCGCGCCCATAAGCCCCATTCGGGGCCAGGAAATCGTTGGTGAGATCGACGATGATCAGACCAGTTTTCTCAACCGGAATGGCGGACTTGCTCATCCCTTCCGCTCCATGATCACGTTGCCGAAGTCGTCGACGCGAGCCATGAGGTCTGGATCGACCAATACGGTCGCGTCCGGCTGTTCGAGGATGGCCGGTCCTTGGATCACCGCGCCAACCGGCAGTTCGAGGCGGGCATAGATCGCCGTGTCATGCCAACCGCCATCGAACCAGACGGGGCGGTTGCCGCGCTTCGCCTGTTCCACGGTCGTACCCGGTTCCGGAGCCAGTGCCCCGAGGCTGAAATGCGGCCGGCGACCGATCGCCGAGGTTCGCAGGTTGACGATCTTGGCCTGGAGGCCCGGTAGCAGCCGGCTGAATGATGACTGATATGCCGCATCGAATGCGGCCTGGACAATCTCGCGGGTTACGCCTGTCGAGCCATTTTCGACCGTCACCGGCAGCGGCACGGAAACCGTGTGAGTCTGGCCGACATAGTGCATGTCGAGTTCGAAAATGACATCGATACGCTCTATCTGCAGGCCGGCTTCCTCAACGATCTGACGGGCGGCTTCCGCCTCCGCCACCATACGCTTGTCGAGGACTTCGGTGTCGAGTGCCGCGACCGTCAGGTTGACGGTCTGCACCTGGTCGTGGCGAATGTCGGCTATGACGCAGCCGAGCGCCGAGGTGACGCCCGGAAAACGCGGCACGAGTGCGGCCTGCAGGCCGACATCCTTTATCAATGAGCCGGCATGCAGTGCGCCGCCGCCGCCGAACGGTACGGCAACGAATTTCGCCGGATCATGGCCGCGTTCGATGGAAACGAGGCGGATGGCGCCGGCCATCCGCCCGTCGGCGATCTTTACGATCGCTTCGGCGGATTCCATCACACCGAGGCCGGTAGGCTTGGCCACATGTTCCTCGATGGCCTTCTTGGCGGCTTCGACGTCGAGACGCGCGAGCTTGCCGCCGATTGGGCGGTCGGCATTGATGCGGCCGAGCACGATATTGGCGTCGGTCAGCGTCGGGCGCGTATTGCCCTGCCCATAAGCGACCGGGCCGGGGCGCGAGCCGGCGCTTTCCGGCCCGACCTGCAACAGTCCGCCAGCATCCACATGGGCGATCGAACCGCCGCCGGCGCCGATCGTGGTGATTTCGATCATCGGCGTGCGGATGACGAGGCCGAAGTCGATCGTTGTCTGGGCAGCAAGGGAGGTCTCGCCCTCGACGACCAGCGAAACGTCGAAGGACGTGCCGCCGAGATCGCCGGTGATGATGTTCGGGAAACCAGCCGCCTTGGAGATTGCCGCCGCAGCGATGACGCCGGCCGCGGGACCGGACAGGGCTGTGCGCACCGGCAGGCGACGTGCTGTCTCCGTCGACATGACGCCACCGTTCGACTGGACGATGTGGAATCGTCCGCTAAAGGCTTCGCTTTTCAGCGCATCCGTCAGCTTGCGAAGATACCCGCCGACGACTGGCTGCAGATAGGCATTAAGCGCCGTAGTGGAGGTGCGTTCGAATTCGCGGATCTCGGGCAGGATCTGTGAAGAGCACGCGACGTTCTCGTTCGGCCAGACCGATTGGGCGGCGTCCAGCGCTACGAGTTCGTTGGCCGGGTTGGCATAGGCGTTGATGAAAACAATGGCGAGCGCCTCGGCACCCGCAGCGAGCGCACGGCGGGCGGCGGCCTTGACTTCTTCCGGATCGAGCGTTTTGCGAACGGTACCATCCGCCAGAATACGTTCGTTCACTTCGAAACGCAGGTCCCGTTCGATCACGGGTACGAAGTCGCCCCATAGACCCCAGGTATTCAGCCGGTCGCGGCGTCGCATTTCCAAAACGTCGCGGAAACCGGTCGTAGTGATGAGCGCAGTGCAGGCGCCCTTGCGCTCCAGAAGTGCATTGGTACCAACCGTCGTGCCGTGCACGATAGAGCCGAGTTCAGCGATCGAGCCGAAGGTCTTCAGGCCTTCGAGGAAGCCGATCGCCTCATCGCCGCGGTTGGAGGAAACCTTGGCGGTCCGGAAACGGCCGGTCGCAGCGTCGTGGAAAAAGAGGTCGGTGAACGTACCGCCGACATCGACGCCGACGACGGAGGCGCCGCCCGTCTTTACGTTGGTGTTCATGCGGCAGCTCCTTCACGCAGTTTCATCGTCGCAGTCATATCGATATTGCCTGCGGCATCGGTTTCGACGCCGTAGATCTCGCGGGCTGCTTCACGGCTGACGAAGCCGAGGCGGACGTCGCGGGCCACCTTTTCGGCAGGCCGCGTCTTCGGATTGCCGAAACCGCCGCCGCCGGGGGCTTCGATGCGCACGCGCTGGCCGGGCTTGATGCGGACATCCGCGACCTTGGAGGCAAGCGGTGGCGAGTGTTCGCCGTCATCAGCCTGCCAGGTGAAGCGGTTGAGCGCCGCTTCCCCGCCGCCGGCGACGCCGAAGGGCGCGTAGACGCCGCGTTCGCCGAGCAGGAAGACATCCGCGTCGGTCATGGCCTCGACCTCGTAGATCGCGCCGACACCGCCGCGGTGATAACCGGCACCGGCCGAATCCGGCCGCAGCGCCCATTGGGTGAAGAGCACCGGATAGGAGGCTTCCATGATTTCTGCCGGCGGAATGGTCGCCATGGAGATCGGGTTGTTGGCGTGGTTCAAGCCGTCGCTTTCGGGATTGCCGCCAAGGCCGCCACCGAAGAAGGAGAACATCACGTAACGCGAACCGTCATCGCGGTAACCGGCGATGGAAAGCGCATTGATCGTGCCGAACGGGCCAGCTGTGGCGCGGGCGGGATCGGCCTGCGCAAGCGCGCCGAACACGACGCCGATGACGCGCAGGATGATTTCCGTATACCCGCCGACCGGCTTCGGCGGCTTGACGCCAAGCAGCGTGGTTTCCGGAATGACGAACTCGATCGGCCGCAGGCAGCCGGCATTGGCCGGCACGCTGGTGAAGACATGCTTCAGCGCCACGTAGCAGCAGGCGGCCGCCGTCGAATAGGCGATGTTGAGCGGTCCGGCGCAGGGGCCGGAGGAGCGGGAGAAGTCCAGCACCATCTCATCGCCCCTGATCGTCAGGTCGAGCGCGATGGTGAGTTTGTCCGGCGTGATCCCGTCATTGTCGAGATAGTCTTCGAAGACATATGTGCCATCCGGCAGGGCGCGGATTTCCTCGCGCATCATTGCTTCGGCGCGGTTCGAAAAGGCCTCGAACGCTGCCTCCACCGTGTCGTTGCCATAGCTGTCCAGTAGCTCGCCGAGCCTTCGTTCGCCAAGGTCGAGCGCGTTCAGCTGACCGTTCAGGTCGCCGTAGTTGGATAGCGGCACTCGCGAATTGGCAGAAAGGATCTCGACAATGTCGTTGTTGATGACGCCCTTGGTGAAGAGCTTGACGACCGGGATGCGCACGCCTTCCTGGAAACTTTCCGTTGCCTTGGCGTTGAAGCCTCCTGGCACATTGCCGCCGATATCCAGCCAGTGGCCGACCGAGGCGATCCAGCAATAGAGCTTGTCGTCGCGGAAAACCGGCCTCACGAGCCGGAAGTCGTTCAGATGTGTACCGCCGGCATAGGGATCGTTGAAGAGGAAAGTATCGCCCGGCGAAAGATTGCCATCTCGGGCCACCTTCTCGATGACCGCTTTCACCGCAAAGGCCATGGCGCCCACGAAAATCGGCAGACCTCGCGTGCCCTGAACGAGCGTCGCGCCGGTTTCCGCGTGGTAGAGACCGTGGCAGGCGTCGCGCGCTTCGGCGATGATAGGGTTGAACGCGGAGCGATATAGCGTCGCGTCCATCTCGTCGGCGATCTGTTCCAGCCGTCCATTGAGGATGGCGAGTGTTACGGGATCGAGCGTTTTCGTGGTCATGCTGCATTGCCCTTCTTGGAGGCGCCCTTCGGTGGAACGAAGGTTTCGTACTCGCGCCCGGCTTGAAGCATTTCCGGCGTTCCGATCAGTTCATTCAGGTCGTTGAACTGGAACATCCGGTCGCGGAAGGGCTCATTGCTGCCATTGGCCTGGAGCGAATGATAGTAATCCTGTGCGGTGCGGGCGATGGCCCGTACGATGCCGCCTGGGAAGATGACAATCTTGAAGCCGAGTGCGCCGAGTTCGCCTGCTGTCATCATCGGCGTATTGCCGCCTTCCACCATGTTGGCGAGCAGCGGCAAACGGTGGCCGAGTGCCTTGCAGACGGCTTCCAACTGCTGCTGCGAGCGGGGGGCTTCGACGAACAGCACGTCTGCGCCGGCATCGGCATAATGCGAAGCGCGTTCGATCGCCGCTTCGAAGCCTTCGACGGCGACGGCATCCGTGCGGGCGATAATCAGGGTTTCTTCCGTTGTCCGGGCATCAACGGCCGCCTTGATCTTGCCGGCCATTTCGGATGCCGAGATCAGCGATTTGTCCTGAAGATGGCCGCAACGCTTCGGCAGCGTCTGGTCTTCAAGCTGGATGGCACTGGCGCCAGCCCGTTCGAAGGTCTTGACGGTCCGCAGGACATTCAGCGCATTGCCGTAACCATTGTCGGCATCGACGATGACCGGCGTCTCGACACGGTGGCGCACGAGTTCGATCACATCGGCGACTTCCGTCATCGAGACGAGGCCGATGTCCGGACGACCCAGCCTGGTGTAGGCGATCGCCGCGCCGGAGAGATAAAGCGCTTCAAAGCCGGCATCGGTTGCGATGGAACTCGTCAGGGCGTCGTAGATCCCAGGGGCCACGATCGGGCCGGGCCGGGACAGGAGAGTTTTCAAGGTCATTTCAGGCTTCCTTGATCGCAGGCTGGGCAAGCAGGTTGTTGAGGCCTTTCAGGTCCGGCGCCGTTTCGATCGTTTCAATGGCATTCAGAATGCGATCGGCATGGGCCTTGCCCCAGACCGGGACGGCAAGCTCGAAGAACTTCGCGCGGACCTCATCCGGGGTGTAGGGATCGACCGCATCGCCGCGATTGGTCATGGTCTCCGCAGCCAGCACGCGGCCGTCGGCGAGGCGGATGGTCAGGTGCGCCGGGCGTTTGTCCGGCAGCATGGCGGTGTATTCCAGTTTTTCGCGGACCGAGACCTTGCGGGCCAGCGCGCGGATCGTCTCGTTGTCGACAGAGGCTTGGCGGAAAGCCGGCACGGAGGCTTCGCCGTTGATGATCGTCGTGGCGACCGCGAACGGCAGCGAGAACTTTGCCGCCAGCATGTTGGAGGGTTCGAGACTGTCTAGCTGTGCCGCGTAGGTATAGGTCTCGACCTCGATCGAAGCGATGTCTTCAGGCCCGATCCTGCCGTGGGCCGTGATCAGCGACCGGACGACATCGAGCGAACCATGGGTAAAGCGGCAGGCGGCGTGGCGCTTGAAATAGTTGCGCTGGATCTCGTAACGACTACCGAGTTCATCCGCCATCATTTCCGGCTTGAAACCCTCGGCGAGGATGCCGCTATAAACGGTGCAGACAGAGTCGATCTCACCCTTGAAGCCGGAAGCGACCATATCCCAGGCCATCATGCCGTTGCGGTTGGAAAAACCGCAGAAGCTGTTGCGCACGGTGGCGCCTTCCAACATTGCGCGCAGGCTGGCGCCGACGCTGAGTGTCGCGGAAACATTGACCGTCTCGATCAGAGCTTCCTCGTCGGCTCCATCAAGCAGGGCGGTCGCAAAAGCCGCGCCGATCGTTCCCCATGTTCCATGTGGATGAACGGTGGGGCGCAGGCGGCAGGCAGCCCCCGCCCGCGCGCCCACTTCGTAACCGAGGATGAAGGCGGTCATGAAATCCCTGCCGCTCTTGCCACCGGCAAGCGCGGTCGACAATGCCGCCGGCAGAACATGTATGCCGGGATGGCCGCGTGCGAACGAGTTGCCTTCATCCAGCTCCAGTGCGGTGCCGGCTGTACCGTTGATGAAAGCCGCATCGTCGCCGCGCAGCGAAATGCCGGCACCGACAGCCGCTACGTCGCCGCGACCGCGTTTGGCGAGGCGTCCTGCGAGTTTCAGCAGTTCCGGCTCCTGCATGCCGGATGCCATGGCGCCGATGCAATCGAGCAGAACAAGTTTTGTCTGGGCGACCAGTTCCGGCTGGAGCTTGTCGAAGCCCAGCGTCACGCCGAAACGGCCCCATCGAGTCAGCCAGTCAGGCCGGGGTTCGGCCAGAAGCACGGATGCGGGAACGATGCCCGGAGTAATGATGTTTCGGGTAACGATGGTCATGATCGTGTCCTCCTCATTCTAACCCGGGCTAAAGCCCGAGATAGGCCCGCTTCAGTTCCGGATTGGCGGAAATTTCCGCCGCCGTGCCGGACATTGTGATCGTGCCGTTCTCGACGATGTAGGCGCGTGAGGCGATCTCCAGCGACTGAACGACGTTCTGCTCCACCAGCATGACCGGCAGGCCGTCCTGGTTCAGCCGGCGCACGAGGTTGAACATCTCCTCGACCAGCAGCGGCGAAAGGCCGAGCGAGGGTTCGTCGAGGATCAGAAGTTTCGGTTCGGCCATCATGCCGCGACCGATTGCCAGCATCTGCTGCTCGCCTCCGGAAAGCGTGCCGGCTGCCTGGCCCGTGCGCTCCTTGAGGCGCGGGAAGGTGGCGAAGACGTTTTCCAGATTGCGGGTGCGGTTCTTCTTGCCGCGGCGATAGCTGCCGAGCTCGATATTTTCGAGCACGGTCATGTTTGGGAAGATCTTGCGGCCTTCCGGCACATGGATCAGGCCCGCATCAACTGCAGCCGTCGACGAGCCACTGAGGGGGACACCGTCGAAGACAATGCGTCCTGCCGTTACCGGCAGGACGCCAGACAGCGCCTTGTTCAGCGTCGTCTTGCCGACGCCGTTGGCACCTAGGACCGCAACGATCTCACCTTTGCTGACGGAAATGTCGATGCCGCGCAGCACCTCGACGGCGCCATAGCCGGCGCGAAGGCCTTTGACTTCAAGCATTCGGGCCTCCCGTATTCTCTGCGCTCTGGCGTGCAATCCGCTCTGCGGAACCCTTGCCAAGGTAGGCCTCGATCACGGCTTGGTCGTTGCAGACCACCGTCGGCGTGCCCTCCGCGATCATCTTGCCCTGGGCCAGCACGTAGACGTGTTCGCACAGGTTCATCACCGCCTGCATCACGTGTTCGATCATCAGGATGGTGACACCGCTATTACGGATCGTGCGGATGACCGGGATGATGTCGCGGATTTCCGAAGGGTTGAGACCCGCGAGCACTTCATCAAGCAGCAGGATCTTCGGTTCGGTGGCGAGCGCACGCGCCAACTCCAGCCGCTTACGACCGGCGACCGTCAGGCTCGCGGCGGATTTTTCCAGGTCCTTTTCAAGGCCGACCTGGCGGGCGACGTCACGGGCTTTTTCGACGGCATCGGAAGGCTTTGCATGCCGAAGATAAGCGCCAACAGTGATGTTTTCATGCACGTTGAGACCCGCAAAGGGCTGCACGATCTGGAATGTGCGGGCAATACCGGAGATGGCGCGCCTGTGGGGCTGCTCGGTGGTGATGTCCTTGCCGTAAAGCGAGATCGCGCCTTCCGTCGGCTTCAGGAAGCCGGCGATGATGGCAAACAGGGTGGTCTTGCCGGCGCCGTTCGGGCCGATCAGACCGGTGATCGAGCCTTCTCTGACGTCCAGCGAGGCATTGTTGACGGCGATGAGGCCGCCGAAACGCATGGTGGCGTTCTCAACCTTAAGCATCACGCACCTCCCTTCGAGGAAAAGCGGTCGGCCAGTTTCTTGAGAAGGCCGAGGATACCGCTGGAGGCAAAGGCAATCACGACGATCAGCACGATGGTGAAGACGATCAGGTCTATGCCGGGTACGCGGCCCGCAAAGCTCTTGGTGATTTCGCCAAGGCCGTGCAGCGTGAAGGCGCCAATCAGAGGCCCAAGCACCATCCCGCGGCCGCCGACCATCGGTGCAAGCAACGCCTCGATCGAAATCCAGATACCGAAGGCGATACCGGCGTCGATATAAAGAAAATATTGGACGTAGAGAACGCCGGCCGCCGCCGTCATGGCGCCGGAAAGGCTGATGGCCTTCAGTTTGACGGTCAGCACATCGACGCCGAGCGCCTTGGCCGCGTCCTCGTTCTCGCGTACGGCGACGAGATGTGCGCCGAAGCGGGAATTGACGATCTTCTGGGTGATGACGAGACTGGCGAATACGAAGACGAGCGCCAGCAGCATGAAGGTCGGGCGGCTGGAGAACTGCATGTTGGCGAAGCCCAGATCGAGCTTCAGCAGCAGGCCGGCCGCTCCACCCGTCAGTTCCGAGGCATTGGCGAGCACGCGCAGCAGTTCTGCGAATGCGAGCGTCACCAGTGCGAAATATGATCCGCGAAGGCCTGCACGGAAACTAAGGAAACCGACGATCAGGCCAGCCAGCGCGCCGGCGGCAATCGCTGCGACCAGCGAGAGCCAGGCATTCACGCCGAGATGAGTCTGGAGCATCGAGGCGGTATAAGCGCCGATGCCGAAGAACATCGAATGACCGAAGGAGGTCTGTCCGCCGATGCCGCCGAGCAGGTTCCAGCCCTGCGCGGCAAGCGCGATAATCAGTACCAGAACGGTGAAGTTGAAGAACGAATTCGACGAGATCACCAGCGGGGTTGCCGCGATAAGCAGGGTGACCAGGATGATGGGAAGATAACCGCGTCCGATCATGCTTTGGCTCCGAACAGGCCGGTCGGACGCAGGAGCAGGACCAGAATGAAGATGATGAAGATGCCGATCTGACCGAGGCTTTCCCCGAGCAGCAAGCCGCTCAGACTCTCCACCATGCCGATGATCAGGCCGCCGGCCATGGCGCCTGGAATGGAGCCCATGCCGCCGAGTACCACGACGGTGAAGGCGATGTTGACGAAAGCGCCGCCGATGCGCGGATTAACGTAGAAGGTCGGCATCAGCAGGCTTGCCGCAACGGCGAGCGCCGCGCAGCCCAATCCGAAGGTGATGGCGTAGATATGCCCTACATTGATGCCGACGAGATTGGCGCCGAGCTTTTCACGCGCCACGGCGCGGATTGCCTTGCCGGTGTCCGTGCGGCTCATCAGCAGCCAGAACAGGATTGCCACCACCAGCGAACCGGCTGCACCGACGAGGCGGGCACTCGACAGTAGAAACGGGCCGGCCTCGACGATCGCAAACGAAAAATCCGAGGGGATCGAGCGGGTATCCGAGCCAAATCCGGCCAACAACGCGTTTTCGATCAGGATGGAAATGCCAAGCGTGATGAGCAGGATACTGCCATCGTCACCATGTGCTGCCGGGCCGATAACGAAGCGCTGCACCACATAACCAAGAACGAAGAATGCAGGCGTGACGATCGGGATCGTCCAGTATGTATCGATTCCGAAAGCGGCATTCAGGCCCCAGACGGCGAACATGGCAGCCGCGAGCGTTGCTCCATGCGCAAAATTGATGATGTGAAGCACACCGTAGACCAGTGTCAGACCAAGGGCGACCAGCGCATAGATCGCGCCGGTCAAAAGCCCGTTGATCATCGCTTCGATGATGATGGTAGGAGAAAACATGCTCTATCCCGCGTCATTCGGCCGGCAATCGCCCGCGCCCGCGTAACGGCAGGCCCGGGCATCGACTGGATGGCGATCAGCCGTTGGCCGGGAACTTCGGCTTGGCGTTCGCGAAGGTTTCCGGGAAGACGACCTTGATGTCACCGCCCTGAACCTGGGTCGAAACCGGAGCTGCGCCCATGTTCTGGCCGTTTTCGAACTTGGTTGCGCCGTAAGGCATCAGGTGGCCGGCAAAGGTCGAGGTGCCGAGTGCCTCGATGATCTTCTTGCGGTCGCCCGAAGCGGCACGCTCGATCGCATCGGCAAGGAGGCCGACGCATGAATAGTTGAGCGGGACGTTGTAGTTGTAGATCTTGCCGGCGGCTTCCACACGCTTCTGCAGTGCGACGGCCTTTTCGTTGCGCGGGTCGTGCCAGTGGTTGCAGTCCATGACGTTTTCGGCTGCTTCCGGGAACTCCTTGACGAAGCGGCGGTTGGAGGCCGCGCCGTTCAGCACGCTGTAGACTCCCTTCGGGCGAACGCGCTGCTGTTGCATGGTGCGGGCCAGAAGCACGGTCTCACCATAATAGGTGCTCGGGATGACGAGATCGGGGTTGAGCGAACGCAGGCGCAGGACGACGTTGGAAAGATCGCGCGAAGGGGTCGGAACAGCGATCAGTTCGAGGATTTCGAAACCGTATTTCGGCAGTTCGGCAGCCATCAGCTTGGCGAGACCCGAGCCGAACAGGCCGTCTTCGTGCACGAGGGCGACGGTCTTGGCTGCCTTGCCGGAAGCCTCGTTGATCTTGACGAGGTTCTGGATCGCGGCGCCCGTGCAAAGCGAGAAGCCCGGTGCGAAGCGGAACGTGTTCTTCAGGCCGCGCTGGATGATCTGATCGGTCACGCCGACATCGACGATATAGGGTAGGTCGTAGCGAGCAGCAGCCTGCGAACCGGCAAGGCAGATCGGACTGGCGAAACCGCCGATTATCGCCGAAACGCCGGCTTCCTGCATGCGCTCGACTTCCTGCGTGCCGGCTTCCGGCGTGGAGCGCGCATCACCGAAGACCATTTCGATCTTGGCGCCGCCGAGCGACTTGATACCGCCGGCCTTGTTGATGTCCTCGATGGCGAGTTCGGCGCCCATGCGGCCGTATTCACCATCCTGAGCCAATGCACCGGTGACCGGCTGCAGAATGCCGACCTTTATCGGTGAGGGTTCGGCACCACGGACGATTGCCGGGGCGGCCATGGTTGCGAGGGCGGCTGCGCCACCCTTCAGGGCTGTTCTGCGGTTCAATGTCGTATCGATAAATTTCATGGTTTTGTTCTCCTCTGAGGGG
Source organism: Neorhizobium petrolearium (assembly GCF_029854435.1). Classification (NCBI taxonomy): domain Bacteria; kingdom Pseudomonadati; phylum Pseudomonadota; class Alphaproteobacteria; order Hyphomicrobiales; family Rhizobiaceae; genus Neorhizobium; species Neorhizobium petrolearium. Next base: position 491,323 of record NZ_CP123001.1, read on the forward strand.
GCGGCCGCTTGGTGCGGGTATTCTTCTTGTTTTCGTTGTTCTGTTCCGATGCGCGCACGGCATCGGCAGGTGTCCAGCGCCGGGCGCCATCGGCTCCGGTGCGTTCGAGATCCATATGGAAAGAGTAGCGATCCGGCCGGTAGAGCGCCTGAAGGTGCTCGATGCCGCGGCCGGAAGGCTCGAAGACGACACGCGTCATCGACAGAAGTGCCGCGCCGATATCGAGGTCAAGCGCGCCGGCCGCTTCCGGCCCGGCCAGCGTCGCGCCGATCACCTGTGTCGCCCGCTCGGCGACGAGGCCGGAGCGTTCCAGCAGTTCCAGCAGTGGCGTCGAGGCGAGATCGGCTTCCGAATAGGACATGCCGATCCGCTCCGGCACGTGGGTGACGAGATAGGAAAACGGCTGGCCATCGATGAGGCGGACACGAACGGACCGCTGCAGCCGTTCGCCGGGATCGAGCCGTAGCTCTTCCGCCATAGCCGGCGTCGCGTTGACATAGGCAAACGAAATCAGCCGTACGCCCGTCTTGCGGCCCATTTCGACGAGGTGGGTTAGCACGTTCGAGAAGTCTGCGACGACCGGCATGCTGGTCTTGCCCCCGCTGACGAAGGTGCCGGACCCTGGCCGCCGTTCGATCATGCCGTCGCTGGCGAGCTTGTCGAGCGCGCGCCGCACGGTGACGCGTGAAACACCATGTTCCTGCGCCAGCGCCGGCTCGCTCGGCAGGCGCTCGTCGATCGCCACTTCTCCGCGCAGGATTTGTTCCCGCAGCAAGAGGTAGAGTCGTCTCGCCTTCAGAGGTTCCATGGTCGAAGACATTGTAGCGTTCCCGATTGTCTTTTTTATAAGACATTTAGTTGTCTTATTGAGAATACAGATTTGATGCCGTGTCAACCGTCTTCATTAAAGAATGCGGCTGAGATCCGGATATATTAGCAGGGGCCGGCCGATCGCGACGAAATCGGCCTTGCCGGTCGACAGGATGGCCTCGACGTCGGCTAGGTTGTTGATGCCTCCCACAGCGATCACCGGAATGGAAAGAGCGCTGCGGATGATCTCGGCGCAGGCGAGGGATTCGACCAGTGGCATTGTCTGCGCAGCCGGTGGCACAAGGCCGCCGGCGGAAACATGCACGGCATCGAGCCCGTGGCCGGCAAGGTAAGACAGCGCCCGTGCCGCCATCTCGGGCGTCAGGCCACTGTCTGCATTGTCGCTGGCGCTGATGCGCATGGTGACGACCGGTTGCGGCCCGAGTTCGTCCCGGACGGCACGGATGATGCGGGCAGGCAGTACAGCGCGGCGGTCTTCATCTCCGCCGTATTCGTCGTCACGGCGATTGCTGAGCGGCGACAGGAACTGGTGTAGAAGATAGCCGTGTGCGGCATGCAACTCGACACCTGCAAAGCCGCTGTCGATGGCTCGACGTGCGGCGATGCGAAAGTCGGCGATCAGTTTTTCGATGTCGGCTTCCGTCATCGCCTGCGGCATGCCGTAGCGCTCGTCATAGGCGACCGCGCTCGGTGCCAGCAGCGGCCCGCCGCCATAGGGCCGGGACTTGCGACCGCCATGGCTGAGTTGCACCAGCGCCGGGGCGCCCTCCGCCTTTACCGCCGCTGCGATCCTTGAAAGAGCAAGCGCGTGGGCTTGGGAGAAAATGCCGATATCGTCGCCCATCAGCCGGCCCTCCGGCGAAATCGCCGTCGATTCCAGGATGACCAGGCCGACACCGCCGCGGGCGCGGCGCGCATAATGGTTGACGTGATAATCGGTCGCGAAGCCTTCCGCCGTGCCTTCGTACCGCTGCATCGGCGGCATGACGATGCGATTTGCCAATGTCAGGGAACCGATGCGACCGGGCGAGAAGGCGAGCGTCACGATCAGGCCTCCGGTTTCGCGGTGGTCGGCCGGTTCGGCTGCATCCAGGGTCGCCTCTCGCGGTCCGCGGCGGCAAAGGCGGCGATTGCTTCGGAATGGCTGCGGGTCAGGTCGATATCGTCCCAGCCGTTCAGGAGCTTGGTGCGCCAGACCGGATCGACGGTAAAAGGCACGACGAGATTGGCACAACGGATCGTCAGCGCTTCGAGATCGACGGTCGCCGTGTCGGCACCATCCTGCAGGCCGGCCAGCAGCGCCTCGCAATCCTCTTCGCTGACCACCGCTGGCAGAAGACCGTTATTGACCGCGTTGGAGGCGAAGATGTCACCGTAGGACGGGGCGATGACGCAGCTGACCCCATAATCCACCAGCGCATAAACGGCAGCTTCGCGGGAGGAACCGCTGCCGAAATTGCGGCGGCTGACTAGGATCTGCGCTCCTTGACGAATGGTATCGTTGAGCGGGCAATCGGTCTTCGGCTCGCCGTTCTCGTCGAAACGCAGGTCATAGAGCAGGAAGCCGCCATAGCCATCGGCGCGCGAGCGTTTCATGAAACGGGCCGGGATCAACTGGTCGGTATCGACATTCGATTGGGGCAGGGGGCAGGCGATGGCATCCAGAGTCTTGAACGGCTTCATGGCGCTCCCTCCCCCTCAGTTTCCGGCCGAAACCGGTTCGCGCATCAACTGGCGCATGTCTGTCAGGTGACCGGTGACTGCGGCAGCCGCGACCATGGCCGGTGACATGAGGTGCGTGCGCGAGCCCGGCCCCTGCCGGCCGCGGAAATTGCGGTTGGTGGTGGAGGCGCAGCGTTCGCCGGGCGGCACGAGATCGCCATTCATGCCCACGCACATGGAACAGCCCGCATCAACCCATTCCAGGCCGGCGTCGCGGATAATGCGGTCCAATCCTTCTTCTTCGGCTTGCTTCTTCACCAGCATCGAACCCGGCGAAACAAGGCCCGGTACCTTGGCTTTGCGGCCGGCGAGAATTGCGGCGGCTGCGCGGATATCCTCGATGCGGCTGTTGGTGCAGGAGCCGATGAAAACCCGGTCGATACGAATATCAGTGAGGCTCTGGCCGGGCCTGATGTCCATGTAATCCAGCGCATCGCGAACCTGCGCGGCGCGGGCAGGATCGGCAATCTGTTCCGGGTCCGGCACGGTTGCGGTAATAGGCGATGCATCTTCCGGCGTGATGCCCCAGGTGACGACGGGGGCGATCTCGGTGGCATCAAACAGGACTTCGCGGTCGAAAACGGCATCCGGATCGCTGGCCAACGCCAGCCAATCCTTCCCAGCGGCCTCGAAAGCCTCGCCCTGTGGTGCAAATGGCCGGCCGCGAAGATAGTCGACGGTCGTCTGGTCGGGGGCGACCATACCGCAACGGCCACCGGCCTCGATGGAAAGATTGCAGAGCGTCAATCGGCCTTCCATGGAAAGACCACGGATCGCCGAGCCAGCATATTCGATCGCATGACCGGCCGCGCCGTCCGCGCCGATCTTGGCGATGATCGACAGTGCGATATCCTTGGCCGTGACACCCGGCGCCAACGTGCCATCGACGGTCACGCGCATCCGCTTCGGCTTCTTCTGCCAGAGTGTTTGTGTCATCAGCACATGCGCGACTTCCGAAGCGCCGATGCCGAAGGCGATGGCCCCGAAAGCGCCGTGGGTAGCGGTGTGGCTATCGCCGCAGACCATGGTGAGGCCTGGCAAGGTAAGCCCCTGTTCCGGGCCGACAACATGCACGATGCCCTGTCCGGGGTCGTCGAGATCGAAGAGGCGCAACCCATGGCGTTCGCTATTGCCGCGCAGCTGCTCGATCATGCCCCGGATAGCCGGATCGATCTTGCTTAGATCCCGAGTGCGGGTTGGGACATAATGGTCCTCGATGCCGAAGGTCAGGTCCGGACGAGTGACCTCCGCATCACGGTCCTTCAGCTTGTTGAATGCGTGGAACGAGCCTTCATGCAGGAAGTGCCGGTCGATCCACAGAAGACATTGGCCGTCCTCGCGCCTGACGACCACATGCGCGTCGAAAACCTTGTCGAAAAGCGTTTTGCCGCCTCCAGCATCGATGCCTGGCACGATGCCCTCCTTCCGTTCCCTTTTTCCAAATCTAGGCACGGGCGATCGCGAAAATCAAATGTTGTTTTAAAAATAATACAGATTATTGTCCTCCAAAAATGACAGATAGCTGTCTGCAATGCGGGAACGGAGAGACGAGAATGGCCAAGGTGACGCGGATAGAGAGCCGGGAGTTCGATTATTCCGTGCCGGTAGTGATCATCGGCGGAGGTGCGGCTGGCATGGTGGCCGCGCTTGCCGCGCATGAAGCAGGTGCCGAGGTTCTGGTCCTCGAACGCGATCCTCTGCCGCGCGGTTCTACCGCCCTTTCCGCTGGCCTGGTGCCGGCCGCTGCGACCCGATGGCAGGCCGAAGCTGGCATCTCCGACGATGCAAACAGTTTTGCGCGCGACGTGATGAAGAAGGCGCATGACGAACCGGATGCCGAGATTGTCGATCTTGTCACCCGCACGACAGGGCCGGCGCTGGAATGGCTAGCGGATACATACGGGCTGAAATTCTCGGTCGTTGCGGATTTCTCCTATCCTGGTCATTCGGCGCGGCGCATGCATGGTTTGCCAACGCGTTCCGGCGAGGAACTGATCGATGCGCTACGCGAAGCCGTCGAGAATGCAGGGATTCCGGTTCTCTGTAACGCTCATGTCACGGAGCTTTTCGCCGATAAGGAGAGCAGGGTGTTTGGCCTGCGTTTCGAGCGTCCGGACGGCAGTTCCGAAGAGGTCGGCTGCGACACCCTCGTGCTTGCGTGCAACGGTTATGGCGGCAACAAGGAGCTGGCGGCAAAGCACATCACCTCGCTGGCCGACGCTCTTTATTTCGGCCATCCTGGAAATCAGGGCGATGCGCTGATCTGGGGTGAGGCGCTGGGTGCAAAGAGCCGGCATCTGAACGGTCATCAGGGTCACGGCTCGGTTGCGCATCCGGCCGGTATCCTGATTTCCTGGGCGACGATCACCGAAGGCGGTTTTCAGGTGAATGTCGAGGGCGAGCGCTTCAGCAACGAGGCGAAGGGCTATTCGGAACAGGCAGCCGAGGTGCTGCGCCAGCCCGAACAGATCGCCTGGTCGGTGTTCGACAGTCGTATCGCAGGCATCACCCGACAGTTCGAGGATTTTCGCCGCGCGGAAGGCATGGACGCTGTCCTGACGGCGGATACCATTCCGGCGCTTGCTACTCTGATGAACGTGCCGGCCGACGTGCTTGTGGCGAACTTCGAAAACGTTCGGTCCTACGCGAAAGGCGGCGCCTCGGACCCCTTCGGCCGTTCCTTCAGAGATGTGCCGGAGCTCCAGGCTCCCTATTGCGCCGTGAAGGTTACCGGGGCCCTATTCCATACGCAAGGTGGCCTCGTCGTCGATACGTCCGCGCGCGTGATCGGTGAAAGTGGCAGGCCGATGCCCAATCTTTATGCCGCAGGCGGCGCTGCTTGCGGCGTTTCGGGCAATGAGGCGTCCGGTTATCTGTCCGGAAACGGACTGTTGACGGCGATCGGACTTGGCCTCATCGCTGGCCGGCAAGCCGCTGCCGCCGCTACGAGCGGATTAATCGCCGAACAGCAGTTACTCTCATCCGCGACTGACCGTTCGACGTTGACCGAGGGCCATGCCAGCGAAAGGCTGTGAGGTGTGATTCCGGCAAGCGTTATGTCACCATTACCGACCGGCGATGAGATATAGCGCCGGTACACATTTTACACCCAACCAAGTTTCATAAATCGGCGTTATCCCCCAAAGCCCGTCCTATCAAGCACTTAACCCCTCTGAGTAAGGCGTCGTTGGTTCTGTTCCCCTCAAGAGCGGTAGGCTTTCTGGGAAACACACTGGTCTGGATAGGTCGGTCGATTGCCTTTACGAATTTAACGAACTTGACGAGCCGACAACGACTGGCTACATTATTTTCGAAAGGTGGATTGTCATGCCCGTCACGAAAACGACAGCAACCGAAACCCCAAATATCGCGCTATCGATGAAGCTGCCCCGCAAGGCCGATTTCGAAAAAGCGTTGCTCAATCAGTATACCAAGGCGGTGCAGCTGAGCCAAAAGGCTGGCCATCAGGTGAGTTTCCGCGTCGTCGTGGATCCGCGCGCCGGAGCGCAGACAATTTCGATTGTCGAGGAAGACCCACTGGTTGGCGACAGTGCGTTTCCGGCCGAAGAGGCTGGCGAACCGGATGACGAACTGAAGGCAGCCCTGTCCGACGCACGAGAGCGCGGCCGTCGCCGCGTTGCGGAAATCCTCAGCGAGGACGACATGCTGAGCGCCGAGGCCTTTTCCGATCTTCTTGGCGTTTCGCGGGTCACGGTCAATACAAAGCGCCAAAACGGCCAGGTGCTCGGCCTGGATGGCGCCAAGCGAGGGTTCCGTTTCCCGGCCTGGCAGCTCGATCAGGACGGCCGGCCCTATGCGGCGCTTCCAAAATTGCACGAGATCCTGGCGGGTGCCTGGGCCGTTTACCGCTTCCTTGTTTCGCCCCACGGCGCGCTTGACGGTCGTACCGGGCTCGACGCCTTGAAGCGGGGCCAGGATAGCGACGTGGTCGCCGCAGCCGAGGGCATTGCCCGCGGTGACTTTCGCTAAATGGCGGGTCTCAAGCCGCCTGCCGGTTTCGAGCGTCAGCCGCTCGATATCGAAACGATCCCTTCAGGGCGTCGCTTTGGCCGGATCTACGGAAGCGCCTTTCCGGACCCGCTGGGATTTGGAAAGACGGCGAGCCGTTTCAGCGATCCGCGCCGGCGTGACGCGACGAAGCGTTTTGGCGTTCTCTATCTTGGCGAAACACTCAAGGTCTGTTTCCTTGAGGCGGTCCTGCGTGATCGCCGCGACGGTCTTATGGGCGATCTTCCGATTGAGGAAAAAGAAATCCACGCGCGGCGCTACGCTGAGATCGAGACGGTCGCAGACCTCAGCCTTGTTGACCTACGTAACGATCACGCCATCAGGATGGGGGTGCCAACTGACGTGGCGAAATCCTCGCGTCAGAGCCTTGCGCGCTCCTGGGCGCTTGCGTTCCACGAGCACCAGTCGCTTCCCGACGGCATCATCTATCCATCTCGCCTGAACGGCCATACGAATATCGCCGTCTTCGGGCGTGCCGTCTCCAAGCTGGCGCCAGCCCGGGTCGTGCCGTTGATCGGCGCACCAGGGCTCGCCGCGGTCATCAATGACCTCCGTGTGAGTCTGGTCGATTTTCCTTAAAGTGCTCTTGGTTTGAGCGCCTGTCGTGAATCACGGCTCTGCTTTGGGGGCTGCGTTCGTCAGGCACTGATGCTCTCACTTTTGAGTTTGTCTCTCGTCGGTAAAAGACAAATTCAGCGTTTCCTGCAGCTTTCCCAGCGTTCCGTCCTTTCGAAACCGAATTCCCGACACCACGAAGCTGGCGCTGCTGCCGCCCGAATATAGCGTTACGCCCGTAACCGACAGCCGCAACAGTTTCCCGCGGCTTGGCATTCTTCTGCATGTACCGTCACCGCAAGAGCTCTAGTGCATGATGTTCGTCAGAAACCGCCGCGTGCTGTCATGCTCCGGAGCGTCGAAGAATGCATCGGGCTCTTTAACCTCTATGACCTCGCCCGCTTCCATGAAGAAGACGCGATCTGCAACCTTTCGTGCGAAACCCTTTTCATGCGTTACCACGATCATGGGTCATGCACGGGCTCGCCCTGGCCACGGGGTCCTGACGGTTGTGTTTCGCCGCCGCACTCGCTAAATTGTAGGCATGCGTTGTATGGGGCTAACCGCTACTATGGATTCGAATCCTATCGAAGGCTTTGATGCGGCTTTGACCCTGACTGATGTTCTTGACTATTTGCCGGCCAACAAACGGCGCGAGCTCGCCCGCGCGCTGGAGATCATCTTCTTTGAGATCGAACAGTTCAGGTCGGCCAAACAATCAGCTAAGAAAGCCAGTGGGAAAATCCTCAAGGTCATTCTTTTCGGATCCTATGCCCGTGGTGACTGGGTCGAGGATAGACTGAGCGGGTATCGCTCCGACTATGACATTCTAATCGTCGTCAATTCAGAGAGTTTTGCTCAGGAACAGGAATTGTGGCTTGCGCTGGAAGAAAGATTCTTGCAGGAGCAGATAGGCCACCGGATTGAGACGCCAGTCGTACCAATCGTGCATAGCCTTCAGGATGTTAACGATCAACTGTCGCGTGGGCGGCCCTTCTTTGTGGATATCGCAAGAGACGGCAAAGTCTTATATGCAGACAATCGTAATCCTCTCGCTGAGCCAAAGGTGTTGACCAAGGAAGAACGTCTTGCCGAGGCGAAACAGCACTACGCGAAATGGATGAAATTGGTCGATGCATCGACGACGGCTAGATCTGCGTTGGGGAAGGGACATGAAAACTATTCGGCGTTTCTTTTACACCAGACAGTCGAGGCGCTCTATCATTGCGCACTTGAGGTCCTGACCCTTTACAGTGCAAAATCTCATCGCCTTAAAATCCTGCGGTCAAAATCCGAGGAGCTTGATAAAAGGCTAATCGCCGCTTGGCCTCGTGACACTCGTATCGCGCGCCGCCGCTTTGAGTTGCTGTCGCGCGCTTACGTCGAGGCGCGATACTCACCGAGCTACGCAATCGAAGCTGAGGAACTGGAGTGGTTAGTCGAGCGGGCCAGAAAACTGCAGGAACTTGTTCAGATGATCTGCCGCGAAACCCTCGACTAAACCTGCATCGTCTGCATTAGGGCCTGTTGATAAATAATTATCGCGTCGATAGCGGTTTGGTTGCGCTGATTGGGTTGTTGGACGGGATGTATTCGCCTGAGGCGTGAAATGAATAAAGCGAGCGTTTATGGATAGATTGGATTCAGTTATTCATGAGATTTACAACGCCGCTCGCGAACCGGAATATTGGACATCGGTGGCCCGAGACGTTGCTGCTATCGCAGGAGGTCACGCGGTTCATCTGCTATTGAGTCAGATGAATTCCGAATCCGAGATTCTCAGCCTCTTCTCGAGGGACGAAAGCGGGTTCGCTCAAGAGTATTTAAAGGAGTACGCTGCCGAAGACTTCCGGGTACCGCGCGTCATGGCACGTCCCCTCGGGGTGTTCGCCGACGAACGAGAATACGTATCCGCCAGCGAGTCCCGGTCCAGTCCCATACATCAGGAACTTCTGCCTCGCCATGAAGTGTACAACATCAGCGGCGCCAACCTCTGTATTGACGGGCATATCGGATGGTTCGGCATTTCCACTGCCTCTCCTTCGTTGGAGTTCGATAACCGCCAGAGAAGCATGCTGGGGATGCTGTCGCGGCACCTCCTCGGTGCTTTCCAGATCACTGCCCTGCACAATGAACTGAAACTCTCTCGCGATCACTCCCGCGGATCGCTGGATCTCCTCGCCAATGGCCTCGTTTTGACGAGGTCAGGCACTGTCGTGCACGTGAACGACGCTGCGCAGCGCCTGATCGAGCAGGGGCTGTTCTCGATAAGCGGCGGGCGGTTGCGCTGCCGAGACAGCACCCTCGATCGGAGACTCGCGGCGGTGGAGGACCAAGCTAGGGACCGTAGCCAAGCGATGCTTCTGCAACTGCCCGATCTCGGGACAGCCTATATGGTCTCTGTGCACGATGTATTCCCCCGCTACCGGGATGGAGCCCTTCGCGCTTCCGGATACGAAGCGATTTCAATCGTGGAGTTAAATCATCCGTTCGATATCAAGTTCGAAGATGTCCTCGCGTTCTGTGCGCCCTACGGTATTACCTCCGCAGAGGCATCGGCGGTGCATGCCTCGCTCAATTCCGTATCCCTGTCCGAGCATGCAAGAACAAGGCATGTCGGTCTTTCGACGGTTCAGCAGCAACTGAAGTCGGCGTTAGCAAAAATGGGTCTGCAGACACAGAAGAAGCTTTTCCGCGCCTTCGAGCGTTATCGAAACATGGGCGCAAGTCGCAAAGACATCCGCCGGACACGAGAATGACGGGGATTGTCGCAAACCTTTCGGTGGAATTGCAACCTGTATGGTCGTGCTATAGATCTGGGTTGAAGACGAGCAGGTATTGCTGATCCCGATCACGGTCGATTTCAAAGGCAGCCACTACCCGAAAGACGTGGTCCTGTATGCGGTGTTTTTCTACGTCAGATACGCCGTGGCCTATCGTGATCTGGAAGGGATTATGGCTGAGCGCGGCGTTGCCGCTGACCACGCCGCTGTGAACAGAGGGGTTGTTAAACTATTCGTCCTTGATTGCCGGCCGCGCTCATCGACGAAAATCCACGACCAGCAATCCCTGGCGAATGGGCGAGACCTATTTCAAGTCAAAGGCAAGTGGACTTATTTCTACCGCGCTGTCGACAAATTCGGAAAGCTTCAAATCCCTCCGATCCGCGTCAGTAACATTGGATGGCATCGAAGTGGCGCATATGATCCGCAACCAGCAATCCAACCAGTGGACAATCGGCATTTCAGCAATCTGCCACGCTCTCTGCACAACCGTGCCCAGCGAAAGCCGTTTCTGCGCCCCTTCAAAATTTTGCGACAGACCCCCCAAATGGGTAAAGCGGATTTCATGAAAACCGAAATAACTTATTGAGGCAAGTGTCGATTTATGAGGTAAGGAATGACGGCCAGCCCGCAAGGGAAGAGTATGCGGTTTCTTCTCGGTGCGTTCTTCTTCGGTTTTGCAGCCTGGACTACATTGACGGGCGACGGCCTTGCGGTTGAGCTGGAGCGCAACGGCAAGGTCTACGACATTTTCACGCCGCTGCCTGATGGCGCCACGTTCACCGGCAAAGGCATCGACCGCAAGGCACATGTGAAGGGTGTCGATATCAGCATGCGGCTCATCCAGGACGACTTTGCCGATTGCAACCAGCTGGTCTCCGAACGCGATTCCGCCTGGTATCACCGTGGCTATATCTCCGACGCCATCAAGGGTGGGTCGAAGAAGGAATGCATGCTCAGTCTCGGCAACAATGGCGGCGGAGACTACAGCTTCATCGATTCGCGGTATATCTGGCTCGATATGTGCGACTGCTATGTCGCCTATCATCTGGCGGTTAAGCAGGGCGCCGAGGATATACCCGACTTGACGCCGCTGCGCCTGGCTTTGCGCTATTCGCCCGACAAGCCTATCCCGCTCGAACGGCTGAACGTTGACCTCGAGATCAACAAGGACTGGGTCGAAGCCTTCCAGATCTTCAAGGAACGGGGTTTCCGCGCGGAACTGGTGTTCAAGATCCTTGATGACAGCGTCGACATCCTGGTTGGTTCGCGACAGCTGAGCGACCGTTACGCTGAGATCATTGCCGATCTTTATGGAGTGAGTGTGAGCGCGCTGAAGGCGCGTGACGTGGCGACGCCCGACTGGGGGTTCGACGTGGAGACCGGGTATCCGCTCTACAAGGCAAGTCCGCAGGATTTCGCGTCGCATGTTTCCACCTGCTACCAGAATGGAAAATACTGGCGCGATTGTCAGGTGAATTTTCATCAGGAGATGGGGTGCCGGATGACCGAAGGCTGGAAATATGCCTGCACCTATGAAGGGCAGGGGCAAGACGGCCAGAGCTACGCCAAGTTTGGTGACCTGTGCTGGTGGGAACCTCGAGGTGATCTGCCGATGCTGGTCGGTGTCGGCGACAGCATGGAAAAGACCGTGCAGCTGCCGACGCAGAAACTCGCGGCCAAGCAGGACGTCGAATATTGCAACGACAAGGACTGGCGGGAGACCCTTCAACGGGACGGGACGCCCATCCCCGCACGGCTGTTGAAGTGAGGGAGGGGTCTTGAACAAACTGCAGGTTCCCGCAGGGCGCATCAGCGCATTTTCGATGCCGGCGGTTGCGGCATTGCTGGCATTGTTCCTTGCCCTTTTGCCGGCCGGGGCGAAAGCCCAGACCAACCTGTTCCAGGATGCAGGCAAGCGTGTCGCCCTGGTGATTGGTATTTCCGATTACGTCAACGTGCCGGCGCTGGCCAACCCGGTCAATGATGCCGGCATCATCGGTAAGGCCCTGTCCGGACTACGTTTTGACGTGATCGCGGTCAATGATCCTGACCGTGCGCAGTTGCAGGCCGCCATGGTCGAGTTCGTGCAGAAGCTCGACGGCGCCGATATCGCAGTGTTCTTTTATGCCGGCCATGCGATCCAGGTCGACAGCACGAACTATCTGGTGCCGACCGATGCCGCCTTGACGACGATAAAAGATATCGGGCCGCAGCTGATCAGCCTCAGTTCGATCGTCAACGACATGGACAGGTTGGCCAAGACCAAGATCGTGGTGCTGGATGCCTGCCGCAACAATCCGTTCGAGGATGCGCTCCGGGGGGACGGGGAAGACCGCATCGGTCGAGGCCTTGCAGTGGTTGAGGCCGATGCAGTGACGCATGTCGAGGAGCACGAAGGCTTCAATACCTACGGTTCGATCATCGCCTTTTCCGCTGCTGCCGGCACCACGGCCACCGATGGCGAGGGCGCCAACAGTCCCTATACCGCAGCCCTTTCCGAACAGCTCGTGCGCCCCGGAATAGAAGTCGGCCAGATGTTCAGGACGGCGGCGGCCAACGTGATGCGGGAAACAGCGGGCCTGCAACGCCCGGAATATATCGTGCGGCTGACGGACGAGGTCTATTTCTCCCGTCCGCAGCCGTCGGATTGCGATTATTTTGCCATCGCGCCCTATAACCAGGTGGGCATTCCAGGCGTCGAATTCGATTCCATCAAGCCTGCGCGCGCCATCGCCGCCTGCCAGGAGGCCCTGGAAGCCGAACCCGAGCATCCGCGCTTTTTGCACAATCTCGGTCGCGCCTATGATGCGGCAAGCGAATACGGCAGAGCCGTCGAATATTATCGCCGCTCCTCCGATCTCGGCTATGTGCCGGCCTACAGCACGCTCGGCGTCATGTATATCAACGGACAGGGCACCGGCCAGGACTTCGTCGAGGGCGTGCGCCTGCTGAAGCACGCGGCCGGGCTTGGCTACCGGCTGTCGAAGGTGGCGCTTCGCAACCAGGACTTTTCGGTGCTTTTCCATCAGAAGGAATTCGAGCGCCTGCAGAGCGCGCTCAAGACCGCCGGCTATTACAACGGCAAGATCGACGGTGACTTCGGCTCGGGCTCCAAGCGCGCCCTGGAGGAATTCCAGAAGGCCGAGGGACTGGCGCTGAACGGCGCCACGCTGGAGACGCTCGACCGTCTGTCGCTGCTGGAAACCATTCCCCATTACGATCTGAATTGACCACGGGTGTAGCCATGGAGAGAACGATGAAGGGGAAGACTGGCGCGTTGGGATCGGCGCGGATCATTACGCTTGCCGCGGTCGCTGGCGTTGCGTTTGGTCCCGGCTTTGCCGCGGCGCAGTCGCTTTCGGCCGACCAGATGATCGAGGGGCTGGCGCGCAAACCGAAAGCCAACACTCGCTCGCTGGTGATCGGCAAGCCTGCCCCGGCGACGCCTTCCATGGATGCGGAGGACAGGGACTTCCTGCGCTCGCTGCCGGCCCGCGGGCTGAAGGTCGAGGCCAAGGCGAAACTCGATGAGATCGTTGCCGAGAAGGACCTGCCGAAGATCAATCTCGAGATCCATTTTGCCTATGATTCCGCGCGCATCGACGAGGATTCGATCCCTGACCTGGTCAAGCTCGGCACGGCGCTCAATCATCCGGCGCTCGTGCAATCGCGCGTCGTCCTCAACGGGCATACCGATGCGGCGGGCGGCGATGCCTATAATCTGGACCTGTCGGAAGAGCGTGCCGCTGCCGTGCGCGACTATCTGATCGATCATTTTCCGATCGACGGGCACAGGCTGATCGCGATCGGCTACGGCGAAGAGCGGCTGAAGAACCCGCACCATCCCGATGCCGACGAGAACCGTCGCGTCGAAGTCATCAATCTCGGTGCATATTGATGACGGCGGACCGCCCCCTCTGCGCGCGCTGTCGCCGGAGCGCCATCGGAGGGCGCCCCGGATGACCCGGCCGGTGCTCGCCCACGCCATCCTGCTGCTGCTGGGAGCAGTCCTGCCGTTGTTCCTGCTGTTCGAGGCGGCGGGGCATCTCGACGCGCGCAACTTCCTTGCGCTTTCGTGCGGCGTCATTGCCTTCTGCCTGATGGCGGTGAACCTGTTTCTCGCTGCACGGCCGCGCGGGCTGGAGCGGCTGATCGGCGGGCTCGACCGGATCTATTTCGCACATAAGTGGATCGGCATCTCGGTCTTCCTGCTGATCCTGCCGCACAAATATGTCGGCATGCGCCTCGACGGACTGATCGCCGGCAATGAACTCGCCAAGCTCTCGGTCGATGTCGCCAGCTACACCTTCCCGGTGCTTGCCACGCTGCTCGTCATCAGCGCGCTGAAGCGGCTGCCCAGACTGCCCTTCGAAATTCCTTACCAGTTCTGGCGTGTCAGCCATCGCCTGCTGGGCGTGGCTTTCATGGCGATCGCTTTCCACCAGTTCTTCGTCAAGGTGCCGTTCAGCGCCAATGCGATGATCTCCAGCTATCTGACGCTGATGGCTTTTATCGGCGTCGTCAGCTTCGTCTTCACGCAGGTGCTCGCCTGGCTGCGCCGGCGGCGCTACGAGGTCGTCTCGGTCGAGAAACTGCCGCGCGCCACGGTGATCGGCCTGAGGCCGGTCGGCCGCGGCATCAGGGTGAGGCCCGGTGGATTCGCCTTCCTCTCGATCCGTCGCGGCGGGCTGCGCGAGCCGCATCCCTTCACCGTGTCAGCCATCGGCGAGGATGGCAGCCTGCAGTTTTCGATCGGCCCGGCGGGCGATTTTACCCGCAGGCTGCGCGATACCGTCGCGGTCGGTGACCGCGCCATGGTCGAGGGCGGCTATGGCTGTTTCGATCTCAACCGCTTCGGAGAGAGGCAGGTCTGGCTTGCCGGCGGGATCGGCATCACGCCGTTTCTTGCCTGGGCCGAAAGCCTTGGCGATGGCAACGGCAAGTCCATCGCGCTGATCCATTGCGTGCCGACACCGGAAGATGCCGTGGGGCAGGAGCGGCTGCAAGCGATTTCCGAACGCGCCGAGGGTTTCACCTATCATGTTCATGCCAGCAAGCGAGACGGACGCATGAATGCCGAAGCGCTATTGAAGGCGGTGCCCTTTCCGATCCGGGGATCTGACGTCTGTTTTTGCGGGCCGGCACTGCTGCGCCAGGCCATCACGCGCGACCTGCGCCGGCTGGGAGAGCAACCGCAGGGCATCCATTTCGAAAAATTCGAGTTCCGTTGAAACGAGGAAACGACTGATGAAGCGATCGAACCGTCATGCCACCATATTTGGTGCCGCCCTGGCTACGATGCTTTGCGCAGCCGTGCCAACTCTCGCGGCGGATCTGTTTGCGGCTGGCCAGTTCAACGACTACGAACCGGATCTCGCCAACGGTGAAACGCTGTTTCATGCCTCGTCCTGCGCCAGCTGCCACGGCGTGGACGGCGATCCGACCATCCTCGGCGGCGGCATGCGGATCGAGACGAAATTCGGCAATCTCTATGCGCCCAATATCACCGAGGACAGCGAGGCGGGGGTCGGCGGCTGGAGCAACAGCGATTATCTGAATGCCGTCATCCACGGTACCTCGCCGGAAGGCGACAGCTATTACGGCGTCGCCTTTCCTTATGCCTTCTATTCCAGAATGAAGCCGGAGGACGTGCTCGACATCAGGGGTTATATCGCCACGCTGCCGAAAAGCGATGCCGGTTCGCGGCCGCATGAGGTGAATTTCCTCAATGCGCGCCTGCTGAAGCTCTGGTCGACGGAAAGCGTAGCGCTGCCGCCACCACAGCAGAACGCGCAGATGGCGCGCGGCCAGTATCTTGTCGAGGGCGCTGGCCACTGCGCCCAGTGTCATACGCCGCGCAAGGCGGGTTTCGGCCTGTCGCACGAATTCGACGAGGCCCGTCCGTTTGAGGGCGAGACCGGCATATTCGGCGACTATGCCCCTGATATCTCGGCGGCGCGGCTTGCCGAATACGAGCCGCAGGAATTCATCGTCGGCGTTCTCGCCGAAGCGCACAAGCTGAGTGGTTCGCCGATGGCACGCGCCTCGATGCGGCGGATCGCCGCCGAAACGGCACAACTCTCCCTGGACGACCGGGCGGCCATCTATGCCTATCTGTCAGGCAAATTCGTCGATGTCGCGACGATTACGGACAAGGCCGCGGCAGTGCCGGTCGTCGTCGCCGATGCCCAGCCAGCGGCGGGCTCGGATGCGACAGGACAGGGAGCGGCGGGCTCTGGTGACCTCCAGCAGCGCATCGCCGCCTTCTGTTCCGCCGAAACGGCATCGGCTGCGGCCTCAGCCGTCAGGCCGGCGGCAAAGCTCTCCACCGCTGTCGATCCGGAACTGGCCTCGCGTGCCGACAGTGTCATCGACAAGCACTGCCGCAGCTGCCACGGACCCGGGACAACCTACCAGAAGAGCTTTCTGACCGGTGATCTCGCCGACATGGCGCGTGACGGCGACGTCGTGGTGCCCGGCGATCCCGATGCCTCGCGCCTTTACGAATCGATTGCTGGCAACCGCATGCCGATCGGCCAGAAGATGACTCCTGAGGAACTGACGACGCTGGCCGACTGGATCCGTCAGCTCGGCCAGGACAGGCCGGCCGAAGCGGCTGCCGCCGCGCCCACACGGAGCGAGCCTCAAGCCGCTGCTATCCTGCCGCGCTTCATCGGTGGGCCGCCCGCGGAGCTGCACCTGGCGGCTCTGCAGGACATGAACGGCCTGCGCGAGGCGGACCGCGTCTTCACCCGATATTTCTCGCTAGCGGAATTCCCGCTGCCGCCAGTCGATTGCGCCGACATCGACAATGCCAATCCCGTGCACGCGTTCCACGCCGCGCTCAACAAGTTCGTCAACTCTGTCTCGCGGGCGCAGTCGCTTTCCAAGGTGGAGCCAGTTGCCGGCACCGACGGCGCATTGGTGCGCATCGATATCAGGAACTACGGCTGGACCGGCGAGGACTGGCAGGCGCTGACCCGCGGGGTCTATACACGTGGAGCGGAGGCCGCCGGCTTCACCGCAGACGCCTGGGCGCGGCTGGCTCGCCGCTATCCCTATGCTGTCGATCCGCAGACCGATCCGTTGCTGAAGGCGATCGCCACCAGCGCCGACGACCTGGTGCCGATCATGCGGGCCGACTGGTTCGTCCGTTTCGCCTCGGAGGCGCCGTATTACGACATGCTGCTGCGGCTGCCGCCGCAGATCGCCGACCTCGAGAGCCGGCTGGGCATCAATGCCGACCACAATATCCGCAGCATGCGGGTGGAACGCGCCGGCTTCTCGGCCGGAGCCTCCGGCGTGTCCGACCACAACCGCATGCTTGAGCGACACGAATTGGGGGCTGGCGGCTACTACTGGAAATCCTACGATTTTGCCGGCAGCAGCGAGCGCCAGTCACTGCTTGCCCATCCCGACGGACCGGCCTGGATCAGCCCGACGCCTTCGAGGACCAAGGCCTTCGAGCATGACGGCGGCGAGATGATCTTCAGCCTCGCCAACGGCATGCAGGGCTATTACCTGTCGACCGCGGCCGGTGACCGGTTGCTCGTCGGGCCGACCTCGATCGTGTCCTTCCGCAAGAAGGAGATCGGCAAGGGGGTGGACATCGTCAATGCGCGTTCGTGCTTCGATTGCCACGAGAACGGCATCATCAGCAAGCGCGACGAGGTGCGCCGGTTTGTCGAGACCAGCACGCTGTTCGACCGGGACCAGCGGGACATCCTGCTGCAGCTCTATCCCGACCAGGCCACCATCGACGCGCGCTACAAGCAGGATTCAGACCGCTTCATCACGGCACTTACGGCGCTCGACGCCGTGCAGCCGAGCGCGGCGGGGCGTCCGGTCAGCCTGCAGGCGCCCACCTCTGCCGGTGGCGGCGAGATCGTCACCTTTATGGCCGACCGCTTCTTCGACAATCTCGATCTCGACATGGTGTCGCGTGAATTCGGGCTGGATCCCCAAACCTTCCGCGAGCGGGCGATCTCGCTCGGCGATCCGGTTCTCTACCAGGTTGTCGCCGACTGGCTCTCCAAGTTTGACGGCGGGCTGCTCCTGACGCGCGAGCAATACGAGGAATACTGGGCGGCGCTGCTGCCGCGCCTCACCGATGTTGCGCCGCTGCAAGCGCATGAGGTGGCGTTCGTCCATGACGACGTCGCCACCGCCGGCAGCGACGACGATCTGGTTGAGCAGGCCTTTGCCGCCATCACCAAGAAGGCGTCCGCACCCTTTACGCCTGCCGCGACCGAAGCCTACCGGCCGATGCAGGCGCCCGCTAAGGCATCCGGCGCCCTGAGGCTGGAACTGTCCGTTCCCGAGGTGAAGGTTCATGTGAACGATCTCCTGACTTTCACCGTCAGCGCCAACAGGCGCTGCGAGCTGCAGATCCTTTACGTGGAGGTCAACAAGAACATCGAGGAACTGCCGGCTGGCGTTCTCGGGCCTGTATTCCTGGAGGCCGGCGAAAGACGGCAGATCCCCTATCCGGGGTCGGGCCTGCAATTGCGCTTCGACGAACCGGGGCTTGGCGAGACCATGCTCGCGTTTTGCAAGGAGGGGGGACTTGGCGCCGACCGGCTTTCGGCACACCAGGCGCTCAAGTTTGCCCGCGAGCATTTCCAGCCGCTGAAGCGCGGCCTGATCATCGAGGCAGCGGAAAAGGCCGCGCGCCCCGCCGGCGACAGCGCGCTGAATGCGGTGACATTCGATGTGAGGTGATTGAACGAGGGCATCGCCACGAGGTGGGCAGCAGGCTCAAGTGCGCGGCGCGGGATCGGTTCTGCGCCGGCTTGACGAAGAAGGCCCGGAAAGGAAGAACAAATGAGACATCCGGGCCTGATCTGCTTGCTTGGTCTGACCGCGCTCCTTTTCGGAGCCTGTTACAGCGGTGCGCAAGCGCTCGATATGTATCGCAATTCGACGCGCTATGAGATAGATGTGAAGACGCCCGACGGCCTCAAATTCCATGAGGCAGGCGTCGACAGGGTGTTTTCCGCAGACGGGATCGATGTCAACCTGCGGCTTATTCAGGACCGATACGACACATGCGCTGACCTGATCGAGGAGCGGCAAAGCAATCGCCGGAAGGACGGATATACGGTCGCTTCGGATCGTTCATTGAGCCAGTTAGCCTGCTCGGTGACGCTCAAGAACCCATTCGACGGCCAGATGATGACGTCGCACTATCTCTGGATCGACGTGTGCAGCTGTTTCGCAGCACTCCATTTCCGCTACGCGGAGAGTTCCTCCGCCGCAATGGCCAAGCTCGCCGCTCCGATTATAGCCTCACTGAAAAAGAGACGTCATCGGTCTTCCGATGCGCCGGCGCCGGAAGCGGCGACAAACGGGCAAGGCACAGGCGGCGTGAAGTGCGTTCCCAGTCGTTTCCAACAGGGACTGTGTACCCTGATGGACAAAAGGACGAACAGGCCTTTCATTGGGCAGACCACCTCGACCGTAGACCTCACGAACAACGAGCTTAAGCAGCTTCCGAAGTTCTACGCTGCGCTCGAGCGCGCCGATGCGGTCCTCAGGAAGCGCGGCATGTCATCGACCAACAGGCGTCATCTGGTCGAAGCTCTGTCCCACGGCGATGAAGGCAATGCCGGCTATGGCGCTTTCCAGCTTTATCTCTCGAATGTCTTCAATACCGCCTACGATCCGCGCGCCTCTGTCTCCGAAAAGGCGTGGAGAAGCCCCGCCACGATTCTCAGCCAGTTCGCATTCTATTTCCCGCATTACTACGATCCGATCTCCGGTCGTGAGGTCGATCGCTCTTCCGTGGAGAGCCGGGCACGTGACCTGCCTAAGTGCTTCCTGAAGGGCGATCCCGAACGTGATTGCCGACCGCTGCGCTATCACTGGTGGGTCGGCTGCTGGATCCGCCCCGAAGATCGCGCAAAGGTCGTCCGCGATCTCTCTCTCTGGCGGATAGACGGGCTCGGAGACATTCCGATGATACCTGTGGCGGTAGCCTATGAGCCCTTCGATCTGTCTAAAGCCAGCCGCGCCGACCAACAGAAGCCAAAGAAGCCGACAGGCAAGAAGAAGGTTGCGAGCAACGACAATCCGGCCGGCCGCATGGCCTGCAGCAGCATCGACGTCTGGGAGGGCGGCGAGGAAGAAAACTGAACGTCATGCGACACCGGCCGCGGCAATCATGCGATTGTCCGGGCGAGCGGCGTGTCCCGTGGGGCAGCCGTCATCACGAGCCAAAACGAACTGTGGGGAAAACGGATATCAATGAAGCTATTATCATGTGTTGCCGTGCTTGTCGGCTCTCTGCTCGCCACCCAGAACGCCCAGGCGATCGATCTCTGGCGCAACCAGAAGCGCTATGACATCGACATTCCGCCTCCGTCCGGTATTCCCTTTGCCAGGCAGGGGGTCGATCGCCTGTTCACGATAGCGGGTCTCGGCAATCTACCTGACATTTCCGGCACGCTGCGACTCATCCAGGACGAGATGACGGAATGCGGGACGCTCATAGAAGGCAGGAAGCGCAACTACCTCAGGCAGGGCTACACGCAGGTCTACGAGAACTTGATACTGCCGCGCCAATGCGTCATCAGCCTGGGCAGTCGCGAGCACGACAACATGATGTCCTCCTATTACTACTGGCTTGAAATGTGTCGGTGCTACGCGGCGGTACATTTCCGCTACAAGGCTGTCTCTGGTGGTTATTTCGAGGCGAGTAGGGACCATGTTCTCGGCCCGTTGGAGACGGCAGCCCGCGCATCGACAAGCAAGGGTCGATTGGACGGTTCTGCCGCGCTCGATGCCGACTGGATGGCGGCGATTCGGATATTGCGTGATCGCGGCTTTTCGCCCCGGATGGCCTTGACCATCCAGACGAGCTTCTTCGGCTACAGTCATGCCAACGGCATTTCGGATCCCAGGATGCCAAGGCGTGCGGGCGTGGATTACATCGCGCATATATGGGGTGCGAAAAAGAAATCCGGGACCAGGTGGGCGTTCGAGGAAACCGGAAACGATGAGACTATCGGGCAACCCGACCTGGCATTCGATATGGAGAATGGCTTTGATTTCTGGGGGAAGTCAGTAAAGCCTCAGGACGTCGCCCGCTCAATTTCCGATTGCTACAAGAAAGTCGATTATGCCCGAAAATGCAAGATGACCTATCACTCGCGGATGGGCTGCATGATGACGGAAAAATGGAAGCGCTTCTGCCGCAAGACCGTAACGGACAAGGACTTCCGTCAGTATGGAGACCTCTGCTTGTGGACACCGAAAGGCGATTTGCCGATGGCGCCGATGACGACTGCGGCGGAAAAAACGGTGACGCTGCCATCTGCCGAAAAGGCAAAAAGCCAGGCCATGATTGTGAAGCTGCGAAAGGCTCCCGCCTGCGACGACGGCATGCTGAAAGCCTATGTTGGCAAATACTGAAGATTGGCTTCAAGGTTTCATCCGGCGTGTCGCGTCATGAAAAGACCATTTGCGCAGCACGTGCCTCATTTGGGGCATGTGCCGTTCGGCCGAGGCCGTTACTCTTCTGGGAGACAGAGTATAACCGGAAAAATCCGCATCCATGCCCTTCTTCCTCCTACGATTGCTGTTGATTCAGCTTTTTGCCGGCGTCGTATTATTAGCAGCGTGCGATGGGGTTAGCGCGGTCGAACTTTTCCGAAATGGCGCGAAATATGAATTTGATGTGCCCCTCCCTGGCGGCGCCAAATTCCAAAGCGCAGGCGTCGACCGCAATGCGACCATTCGCGGCATTGGAATAAACTTGCATCTGATCCAGGACCGTTATCCCGACTGCAAAACACTGGTTCGGGAGCGGATGGTCGGTGTCGCCGGCAGGCGATATCGTTACGATGACGAGAGTGCTGTTCTTACAAAAGGTGAATGCAGGATAAAACAGTGGAATAACGAAAATGTGCATATAACCTCCCATTGTATCTGGGTGGAGATATGCGGTTGTTATGCTATAGTACATTTCACCTATCCCTATGAATTGGAAGATCGCTATCAGAAGATCTCTGCAGCGGTAGCCTTGGCCCTCCGTCGCGCTTCCAGTGCCGGGGCTCAAAAGACTTTTCGTAGGGACGGCCTCGACGAAGATTGGCTTGCGGCTATCAGGGTTTT
Source organism: Neorhizobium petrolearium (assembly GCF_029854435.1). Lineage (NCBI taxonomy): Bacteria > Pseudomonadati > Pseudomonadota > Alphaproteobacteria > Hyphomicrobiales > Rhizobiaceae > Neorhizobium > Neorhizobium petrolearium. Next base: position 513,360 of record NZ_CP123001.1, read on the forward strand.
GAAAAAGAGGGGATTTTCAGCCTCGCAGGCGCATGCATTTCTGCAAGACAGCGCTCATATAGAGGTGGGTCCGAGAGGCTTGCTTGACCGCTACGCCAAGCTTCTCGCCGATTTGTATGGCACCAGCGTGAAAAGCGTTCAAAACGGCCCGGCCGTAACCGCAACGTGGGCCTATGACGTGCAAACCGGTTATCCGCTGCACGTTGCGAGCCCTGTGGAATCGCAAGGAACGTTGCGGCTTGCTATCAGAGAGTTGGAAGTTCTGGAAGTCATGCCAGCTTAATATCATCAAGAAATGGTTTGCCCCATGACGAAGAGTTGGCAGACTGTCTGCGGCGCTTACGAGGACCCTAGGACAGACGGTATGATCGGCGCCCCTTGTTTCTGGGAACCTCGTGGCGGCCTGCCCGTCCTGGTTGGAGGGAGCGGGGCTTTGCGCAGGTGTGGTGGTGGGGGCACGCCGAGATCTGGAAAAAACCGAATTTTGGGCTGGATCTGGTCGTTCACTGGCGTCGACATGGTAGACGTCCGAAGTGTGACTCTATGGAGGCTTCGTCTGAGCTTCCCGCAGCGGCTCGGAGATCCGATCTCTGCTAAAGATTGCGGCGCGGTGCCGAAATCCCGCGTGGCTGAGACTGGCGATTGCAAGTCGCCGATCCGAAACCTGCGATTTGCTCCAGGCCTATGGCCCAAAGCTCTGATCGCGTTGAAGCTTCGCGAGCAACATGGCGACGAACAGCAGGAGTGCCGACGTCCATAGACCGCCTGCGAGGTTCTCCATCAAGTCATTGATGAAACCAGTCGCGATTGGCCCGAGCATCTGGCCAATTCCGAAGAAGATGGTGAGCATGCCGATAGCGGCGGCCCATTGCTCAGGGCGGTAATTGCGCCGGACAAATGCTGTCGTGGATGCAACAACCGAGAAGAATGCGCTGCCGAACACGGCGGCCGATGTCAGCAACGGCGGGACACCTTCCGACAGGAGAGGAAGGGCGGCGCCGATCGCTGTAATGCCAGTCAGGATCGCAAATGCGTTGCCGTGCCGAAAACGCTTGAGAATGGCCGCATAGAGCCATGGCGATGCAATTGTTGCCAGACCAATCGTACACCAGAACAGCGCCTGAAAACCCGCGCTTCCTCCGCTATTCTGCACCCAGGCGATCATGAACGTCATGTAGGCGATGTAACCTGCTCCGAAGACGGCATAGCCGGGAAGAAGCCAAAGCATCGACTTGTAGCGCGGCTGCTCACGCGCGACGGAGGAGGTCACGATATTTTCGCCGCGTGCTGCCAGTAGGCCGATTGCCAGCGGCACGGATAGGATGGCCAGCGCCGCCCAGGCAGTTGCCCATGACTCCGGTCCGCTTCTGTAAAGGATTGCGGGGACGGCGATGCCAGACAATAGGATTCCGAGTCCTGGACCGGCGTAGAAAAGGCCGAGCATGAATGCAGAGCGCTCGGGATTGCGCTGCGCCACCCTGACCGCAAGCACACCCCCAGATACGAAAGTCAATCCACCGCCGGTACCAGCGAGCAAGCGGGCGACGTTGAGTGGCAAGGGATGGCGGAAGAAGGCGCAGAGCAGAAGGGCAAGGATGCAAGCCCAAGCCCCAGCGACCACCGCGCGGAATGCGCCGAACCTCGCACTTGAGCGTGCCGCGAGCAGGGCGCCAAGCAAGTAGCCCGCTGCATTGGTGGTGTTCATCCAGCCCGCATCCGCATAGGTCCATCCCAGATCGGCGCGCATGTCGGGTAAAACCAGTGCGTAGGCGAAGCGTGCGATGCCAAGTCCAATCGCCGGGGCTAGGGCCAGCGACGCAATAACGATGAGATCGTGCCTCCTGGCGGAGTGGAAGCGGACAGCCATCGTCATGATGCCGTGTCGATTTGATAGATGATCGATTGGCGGCGGGACGCAATTCGTTCGTAAAGGCGTTGCGCTTGCGAATTCTGCGCGTCCGTTTCCCAATAGATGCGGCGCCATCCTTCGCGCTTCCCATGATTTTCCAGATGACTAATCAGCGCTGTAGCCACTCCGGCACCACGCGCACGAGGCGAAACCCAAAGATCCTCAAGATAGCAGACGGATTTCAGGGAGAATGTGTGTGGGTGAAGAATGGTGTGAGCCAGCCCAACCGATCCCGCATCGCCGGCTGCCAGCCAAGCCTGCATTGGATAGGCGTCATCGATTATCCGCAGCCAGAGTCCGTCAACGACAGCATCATCCATGTCCTCGGCTCCGAAATCGGCGCAGTTTTCTCCCCACAAGCGCCGCCAATTCCGTCGATCGTTGACGCCTCCAGTCTTGATGGTCAACATTGGTGCTCCTTCATGGGAGTTGCTTGCGTCAGAAGGCGGCCGGGTGAACCAGCCGGGATCTCGCCGGATCGAAGCCATGTCAGCGCCAGGGGCCACAGGCTGTCCTTGAAGCGGTCATGGAAAAAGGCGAAATGTCCGATCGCCTCAACGCCGATGTCTTCGGGAGCGATATGCCAATGGCGCCAGGCACTGGCCGTAAAATAAGACAGTAGCCGACCGAGCGCGGCAGGCGTTCCGTGGGAATCGTCGTCGAGGCCGATCGCGAGGATCGGGGCGTTGGTGCGGGGATCAAATTTCAACGTTTTGCAACTATGTGGCTGCGATCGAAGATAGCAAGATTGATCCAGCATGCCGCACAAACATAACGCCGCCCGCCGCCATCACATCGGTAAGATGAAGTTCAAGGTAACGAACTGGGCGGAGTATGAGGCGGGCCTTCGCCGCCGGGGCAGTTTAACCCTTTGGATAACGCCGGAAGCGTTGGCGGGCTGGGCAGCACCACGTCGCAAAACGCGCGGTGGTCAGCCTCTGTATTCGGATCTGGCGATCGAAACTGCTCTGATGCTGGGCATGGTGTTGGGCGGCGTTTGCGACAAAGCGAAGGGCTTCTGAGTTCGGTGCTTGACATGATGCGATTGGGTTTGCCCGTGCCCGATCACACCACGCTAAGCCGGAGGGCCAGAACCTGGAAGCCATCGAGCAAAAGCAATGACCGCCAATCCGTGGTGGACGGGCCGGTTCACGTCTTGATCGATAGCACGGGATTGAAGATCTATGGTGCTGGCCAATGGCTGGAAGAAAAACACGGCGTAAAATCCCGACGCAGCTGGCGAAAGCTGCATCTAGCTGTTGACGCCGACAGTGGGGAGATCATTGCACATAGTCTGACAGATCAGGAAACCGGCGATGCCTCGCAGCTGGAGCCGTTGCTGAATCAGATCGACGATGAGATCGACCAGTTCACTGCCGATGGAGCTTATGATGGCTATCCAACCTACGACGCAGTTCTCCGTCACAGCGCAAACGCAAGGGTCGTCATTCCACCGCGCTCGAACGCTGTTGAACGGCCCAACATCCAAGCATCCTGCCAGAGAGAGGATCACACAGCATCCATGCAGGCAGATGGTCGACTGAAATGGCAGGCATTGACCGGCTATGGTAAACGAGCTTTGGTTGAAACCGCGATGGGTCGATACAAGGGCGTCATTGGACTGCGTTTGCACGCTCGGTCATTCCTCGCTCAACAGACAGAGGCTGCGATCGGCGTCGCCATCCTGAACCGAATGCTTGCCTGCGGACGCCCGAAATCCGTTCGTTGCCAAGCCTCGACGGGAGCAACCAAGTAATCGGCCCATCAAAGACCGACTTCCGCACATTTGCTGATACCCGCACCAACGCCGTGGCCGATGCAACGTTGGCGTCGCAATTCCTCAGGAGCCCTCGGTTCTTGGTCCGACTTGGTATAAAAGAACCCGATCGGGCTAACTTCGTTTGACCAACTACCTCTTCATGCTCGCAGACAAACATGATTATCGCCGCAAAACGCTGCCCTTCCGTCTCGAGATAATTGCGTTCAGACACATATGATCCGTTCGCAGGCATGCGGCCTTGGATGTGTTCATGGGGAGGATATCCTTGCCGCCTAGTCGGCGCGCGGGCTCGGCGTCGGGCTCAAAGCCGCATCGCCTACGAGGGGGGTTACTTGAGTGCCCATTTGATTGCAAAGCTGGCTGCGCCGCACATCGCAGAAATTGTCCGGCGCACCAGGATCACCGGATTGATCGACCGCGTGCTTGGCATTGGCGCATGCTGGATCGCCGCACCAGCCGGATATGGCAAGACCACGGTGATGGCCGACTATTTGTCGGGCGCCAGGGCGTCGCATGTCTGGTTTCGAGCCGACGAAGGGGACCGGGACATTGCGCGCTTTTTTGACTACTTGGCGCAGTCCCTGCCATCGTCCACCGGCCTGAGCATGCCAGTTTTCGGCGTGGAATATGCCGAAAACCCTCGTGATTTCGCCCGCATATTTTTTTGTGATTACTTCGCTCGGCTGAGAGCGGGCACGGTCCTGGTATTCGATGACCTTCACACGGTCGACACCCCTGCCTTCAGGGATGTTCTTGCGGTTATGCTTGGAGAGCGGCCGAGTTGGCTTCGTTTCGCGTGCCTCTCTCGGACCCTGCCCGGCGAAGAGCTTGATGGGCTAGTGCGCTCCGGCGCGGTGACCATCATCGATCAATCCGTGTTGGAATTTTCCGATATCGAAGCTCGCAGTTTAGTCGAACTCAGGTTGAAACAACGAGCCGCGCAAATCGATATCAGCAGTGCTCGAGGATGGGCCGTCGGGCTTGTGCTCCTGGCCGATAGAGGCGGTGTTGACGACGTTCTCAAAGCTGAGCCGTCGGTCTTCGCTGCTCTTGGCGGACATTTCTTTGACACGCTTCCGGCGTCCGAGCAGGAGATGCTGCTCACGCTTAACCTGTTGCCGGAAATCACGGCCACCTTGGCGAACGCAATCACCGGATCGACCGAGGCGGGAAAGCTGCTTGCCCGACTCTATGAGCGCCAATTTCTCGTCACGAGGGCCGAAGGCCAGAAGGAAACCTTCCATCTGCATGACCTGCTCCGCGATTTCCTGGACCGTCGCTTTGACGAGAGGCTTTCGGATACCGAAAAATCCGCGTTACGGGCAAAGGCGTCGCTGGTTCTTTCCGAGGCCGGGCGAGTGGATGACGCAATCGGGCTCGCGTTGGATGCCGCCGCGTGGTCATCGGCCCGCGACCTCCTGCTTCAGCGCGCTGATGCGCTGATAGCCACGGGCCGCCGCGCATCGCTTATCGAATGGCTGGGCAGGCTGCCGCAGGGGGAATTGACCGGCTGGCTGCTCTATTGGGCCGGCGTTGCCCATCTGGCCGACGATGCAGAGGCCGAACGCTGGTTCACACAAGCCTGGCAGACATTCGAGGAAGAGGGTGATGAACGCGGCAAATACCTGACGGTCGCACGTGTCGTGCTGGTCAAGACAGACAGTTGGCGCACTCATCATGGTCTTTCGACATGGACGAGGCGTGCGATCATCCTTGCCGCACAAGAGGTTCCTCAGCTTCCGGATGAAGAGGACCTGCTGGTCCATATCGGATTGCTGCGCGCTCACGACTTCGCGGATGAGACTGACGGCGATATTGGGCATGAACTAGCCGAACGGCTGCTTGACCGGCTAGGAGACGCGAGCCGGAGCTTTCCGAGCGGGCTTCGCCTCCATGCAAGCGAGACCCTGATCGAACATGCGGTCATGACGGGCAAGGCCGGCATTTTTGAACGGGCGGTGGATCATGTCCGCGGCGATATCGCGAAGCCCGATGTGCTTGCCTGGCACCTTGGCCTCTGGCTAGTTGCTTTCGGCGCGGCCAACGGTCGCTACTTTCGATATTCGAGGCGCGATTTTCCATACACGACAGCAGAGGAAGCTCTGCATGCCGCCATCGACATTGGTGAGCGGGAAGCGCTCAAAGGGGTGGAATTCGGAGCGCTTTATCATCTGCAACTGCAGATGAAACTACGCAATGACTTTTCGGCATTCAGCCGGCTGGTAATGCGGCTCGCCGAAATTGCTGACAGCCGCTACACGACACAAGTTGCCGTCGTCGCCGATTGCCGTGCGGCATTGCATACCTGGCAGAGGAACTTCACCGAGGCTTATCGCGATTGTGAACGCTTCATGGCGGCTATCGAAGAGGGCGATGAACCGCTCGTCGAGCGGCTGCCTCATTACATCACCAAGTTTCAGGTGCTCCTCGCGGATCGCCGATCGCAAGAAGCTGCCGACCTGCTCGTGGACCTGTTGCCACGACTGCAAGGCGGATCGTTACTTCGCGCGCGGCTATGCGTCATGGCCGCTGAGGCGCTTCGCGCGAAATGGCAGGGCAACCCGGCCTATGAAGACCGCTTGCGAACCCTTTTGACCGAACTGACTGTTGCCGATTGGCGCGCTGTTCTACTGAACCTGCCTGATCTGCTTTCGGATATTCTCGCCGATGCGATCGAAAGGGACATCGAGACCGAGTTTTGCTCGAGCCTGATCCGCGAGCGCCGTCTTGCGCCGCCGGCTCGCCGTCCAGCCAGCTGGCCGTGGCCTCTCAAGATACATGTGCTCGGCGGTTTCCGACTCGAGCGCAATGGCGCCACCATCGAGCTTGGTCGCAAGCCGCCGACGCGCGCGCTCGACATCCTACGCACCCTGGCCCTGTCGAAGGATCATGCCTGTTCGATCGAAACGCTGCAGGATTGGCTTTGGCCGGACCTCGACGGGGGACAATCAAACGCCGCTTTTGAGCAGGCGTTACACCGTCTGCGAAAACTGCTTGGTCAGGCAGATCTGATTACGCTGCGCGAAGGAATATTGCGGCTCGCGCCGGACAAAAGCTGGATTGATCTCGACGATTGGCAGTACCGGCTGAAGGCGGTCTTGGGTGAAGTCGGACAGATATCCGCAGAGAGAATGCGTGTGTTCTACAGCTTTCCCGGCCCGCTCTTCTTTCGGCAGGCCGAACCGGCCTGGGCAGTCGCAACGGCGGAAAGCGTTCGTGACACCTATATCGATCTTGCCATGCGCCTTGGCCAGCTGCGTGAGGCGGAGGACGACGGCGTTCAGGCCAGGGCAATCTATTTACGAGCGCTCGACTACTATCCCGAATCCGACCGGCTTCATGGAGCGCTGATTGAATCGCGGCTGGGAAGCGGCGATCTGGCCGGTGCGGTTGAGGACTACGAACGTTATTTGCGTCTGCGCAAAGCTGCCGGAGAGCTGGATCCTTCCCCGACGGTCCAGGCCATTGTCAGAAGATTCAAACTTTCGCCAAGCGGTGGCTGAGCCGTAAGCCATCCGTAAGGGCGGTTCGCCTAGCGTTCATGCGTGTAGTTGGTATCTACGCCAGGAGGAACGTCTATGTGGAAGGATCGCGCAAATCGGGGCTTGTATCTCTTCGAAGGAAGCAGTGACGACCCGGGAAACAGGACATGGCAGATTTTCAACCATGTCCTGGGTGAAAGCAATTCAGACACTTATATCAGCCGGGACTTTTACAACGTCCAGCAGACCGCCGGGGGACTTCCCGATGGTGTCAGCTTCGACCAATTCCTGGGAATGATCCAGGGGCATGTGCGTAGTGAGCTGGAAGGCAGCAGCTTTGACGACGACTTCAGCGACGAAGACTTTAAGCAGGCGGCGCTGACGTTTGACGACAACATTCGCCGCCATATCCGTTTCCTGAACGGTGTTGTTCATCAAGGCTCTCCCGGAGAGGTCCATGTCGCGCTTTGGAACCTGATCCTGGAAAGCCGCGGCGACAGCCGCAGCATCTACTCATGCTATAGCGACTATCTCGTCGACGCCTGACGACACCGCGCCGGATCGCCCCAGCGGCGGCAATGCTGTGATGCAAAGCGACAGGCGCGCACGGCGATCTGCGCAATTCGCGCAAGCAGCAAGCAATTCTCCGGCCTTGCAGGCCGCCCATACGGCATTCGTGCAGCGCGGGCGGCCATGCCTGATTTTGTCTCGCTGGTGGTCAGGCATCTGGCCGACAATGAACGCAACCATTTCCGAAGGAGCCTAAAAATGCCTGGAAACGAACTTCAGATCACAGGCGGTATTACCCAGGCGCTGCTTGATGCGCTGAACCAGATCCATATCGCCGTCGCGGCCCAACTCGTCAATCCGGACGGCTCGCCATCGAGATCGGCCGTCTACATGCATCTTCCGGTCGGCCAGCCGATCGATCCGAAAATGTACGCAAACCCCTGGACGCCGGCGGGCGGCAGCGCCTACGGTGCCGTATCCAACACAGGCGCCTTTACGGCGCCTACGCCACCACCGCTCCCGGAGGGGACGCCGGCAACGCCTGCCGGTCAGCTTACGGCAATGCCGCAGCCCAATCCGCAGCTGCAACTGGCGATCAACAGCGCATTCAACACCGCGCGACGCGTCGACGACATGCTGATGGTCACCGACAAGGGGGTTGCCGTCTCGTGGCCGCAGCGGACGGTCAGCATCGAATATTTCACGGCGTTGTCGGGCATGCAGGCCGAGCCGATACCGGAGCCCTCCGCCGACATCAAGAAGCGTATTGCCGACGCTCAGAAGACCCTCTACCTCATGGATGCAGACGGCAATTTCACCGGCTATACGCCGCGCCATACCGCCTATCGGCGCAATCAGAAAGCCCTGGCCGACGCGCGCAGCGAGTATGCGCTGGCCTATTCCCAAGCAATGTCCGATCCGGTCCAGGGACAGGCCTGGCCGGTGACCAGCGCCAGATACCAGAACGCCGTCGACCAGGCTTACAACGACTTCAGGGACATGGGCGGGCAGGAGATCGAGGACGCGATCGCAACGCTTCAATCGATCGGCGGCAGCGCCGCCGCAGCCCTGATCGCCAAGGCGCGCAAGATGTACGACGACTACAGTATCGGTCTTGGGGGTGCAATCGCCGTCAAGGTTCCGTGGTCGTATGTCGATCCGGTATCATGGTGGGACCACACCAATCGTGATTTCGGCGTCATGAAGGTCAAGGCGTCGTCGACCCAATACCAGACAAGCGGCGGCGGCGGACAGCACAGCTTCGGCCACAGCTTCTACACCAATGAATCGTCCTCGACGTCGGGCAGCGCAGGTTACCATGTCTTCGGCTTTGGCGCTTCGGCCAATGCGTCGCACAGTTCGACTAGCCACGACGACGGATGGAACACGGATCAATCGTCCTGGAACTGGCACCAGGACCAGAGTTCGTCCGCGACCGTGAGCTTCGAATGGTTCGTCGCGAGCATCGAACGCCCGTGGCTGCTGGGCGATCTCTTCCATATGGACGGCTGGTACCTTGCCGGGCAGAAGAAGAATTCGATCAGCGACGGTACGATAGAGGGCCAAATCGGCGACGTGCCGAAACTGCTGCCGATGATTCCGAAAGCCTTTCTGATCGTGCGGAACGTCACGATCACCGCCGACTCCTGGGGCAGCATGGGCTCGGTCTTCCAGAGCGCCACCGACAGCGCCAGCGGCCATACGGACAGCAGTTCCACGAGCTACGGCGGCAAGGTGGGCTGGTTCGGCCTCGGCGGCTCCGTGCAACACTCCAGTTCGGAAAGCAGCGGCGCGTTCAGCAACCAGCACGACGCTTACCAGGGCTTTTCGTTCACCAGCAGCGGGACCGGCGGGACGCTCGAACTCTTCGGTTCCCAGATCGTCGGCTGGATCGGCCAGATACAACCGGCCGCGCCACGCAAGGACGATCCTGCCTTGGCCAATGGCGGTTCGAACGACACGCCCGCCGATGCCGGCGGATCGCCGGCCGTGCCCGAAGACGCCAACGCCGCACCGCAAAACTGAGGTGCTCCATGAGCCACAATTCCGACCAACTCGCGATCCTCGGGCAGAAGGTCATCGACGCGCTGATCGCGACCTATAACCCGGCCAATGATCCGTCGATAGCGCTTGCCCTCCATCCGGGGCAAGCGCTGGCCGACGACATCGTCCAGAACGGCGTTACAAATCCCCTGCGGCTGTCGGAGTGGCTTGAGGACCAGTACGACTATCCGTTGTGGCTGAAACGCTCCGACGCCTCGTCCATCTCGACGGCGTCAGTGGGCGCCGTGTCGGCGAAGTCCACCTATCTCGCAATGGTCCCGTGGGCACAGCCGAGCGTGCCCGCGGATTCCCCGGCTTATGCCCGCCTCGCCGCCCTGATCGCCGGTGCGCGCCGGGATCTCGGCGACAATCCCAACGCTCTGCCTTTCAGTTGCGAACCGACCGATTTCGCTCAGGCCGACAGCACGGCCTGGCATGTCTTCGACCAGAGGATCACGGCTAGCAGCTCGACGACGACCACATCTTCTCCTCCTGTAAGGGCCAATCCCCAATTGTGGAAGATGCGTCGGGTTACGGATGATTTCCTGTCAACGCTGCCGTCGACTGTAGAGATTGCGGAAAGGCGCAGGGCGTTTACCGCGGAGCTGGCCGTCGAGCCGCGCACCGAAGTCGTCAGAAGGTTGCGCACGATGCCCAATCCGGCCGAACTCGCCGCCCAGCCAATCGAGTTGATGCGGGTGGCATCATCATCGCCATCTGCACCGGAGCCGGTCGCGTTGCGGGCGATCGGTGCTGCCAACCTTCGCGCGGCAACCGTGCGGCCGGTCACTCGCAGCCTGGTTTTCAACCGCAGGCACCTGATGAACATGGAGGAGCCGCCGCTCGTCGTAGAGGGTCATACCGGCGAGGCCGCGCCCGTCAGAACCTTCGACAGGAGGATGCTCGACAGGCTTTCGGCGGTACAGCTTCACGATCTGGTGCAGACACCGGCGGTCACGGAGGTGACGACATCGGACAGCGAGCTTCACGTCCATTTCGAATATTGCCTTGTCGCGATCACCCGTCGTCTAGCCGGTACCCCATGGTGGCGTTCCGATCTGATTTTGGAAGACGACTGGTACGTACCGGGCATGAGACGTGGCGATATGGTCAAGCCATCAACCGACGAAGCTTATGCGCACTGCTTGCCGCAGGGCCTGCTTCTGGTCCGCAATGTTCGGTTTAGTGGTTCATGGACAGCGGAAGCTCGCGCAACGATGGAGAATCCGGTGTCGTTCCTAGGACCTTTTCTGTTGCAGGCGCCCCGAACCGAGGCCGTCAGCACGTCCGATGTCGAGCAGGTGAGCGTGCTCGGGATCGGTACGCAGGTGATTGGCGAACTTTGTCTTCCGCTGCCGCCGTTACCGCCGGCGGACGACCCGGATCTGGCGGTCGCTCCCGCCGGCTAGGAAGGGGGAAGGCGTCCAGTCGGGACTCCCAGCGGCGCCCTCTTCCTTCTATGGGATCGTTTCCGGCGATATTTGTTTTGTGAATGACAACATCCTCGGTGAATGGCGGGGGGCGTGCGGCCGTCTGGCTGCTGAGTTTCGGCAGTCAGGCGGCTTCGGCATTTCGCATTCAAACAATCGCAGGAATCGTCGGTTGCGAGCCCCCTGAAACGCCTTGGCGCCGGGCACATCGATAGTCCCGGAAGGAGGTGTTCGAGATGGTACACGCCTTGAGCAAAGAAGGCCTGACCTGCTCGGGAATTGCGCGTCGCACGGGATATGGCCGCCGCAGCATCGCAAAATGGCTGACGTTCGAAACCCCACCCGACCGACGCAGGGGTGCGCTACAGCCGACATCTCCTCTATACTTCGAAGCCTTTCTCACCCAGTGTTGGAAGGACGGCAACCGTCGTGGGCGGCATCTGTTTCATGACATCAAGCACCGCGGATACACCGGCAGCTTTTCCAATCTTGAACGCCTCCTGGCAACCTGGCAACCTGGCGCCGCGCCGAGAGGCCGGAAACAGATAAGGATAAGGATGATACGGCGCCGGCTCGGATCGGACTCGCCGACAGAACATATGACAATGCGCCTGTGCGTGATCCGTAAACCGGTCATTGGATCTCACCGGTTGTCGCCACTACTCTCTGCATCAAGTCGCGCGGCGCGCTGACCATCAATCAAGCACGGAAGTAGATGCCCTCAAAAAGGAATCACAGACGTTTGCTGTTTTGCGCAGCTTCTCCATGCGATTTCGCGGAATATTTCATGGCCGAACTTCGGCGAAACTCGAAGAATGGATCGAGGATGCCATTCGAGGTGCCGATAGTATCCCGGCGGAGCTGCCTTTTTGCAGGGCGAGATGTGAGGCTCAGACCTACGTCGCCGAATAGTTCATGTCTCTCAGGTCGTCGAGCAAGCCGGGCCCCTCCGGCGCCCAACCCAGCTTCTTCCGCGTCAGTGTGCTCGAAGCCGTGATGTCCGCCGAAGCGAACATGGCGAACCAGCCGAAATGGGCTTCCGCCTCTTCTTTCGCAAGCGAGACAGTGGACAGCCCGAGCCCGGTGGCGACGACATTGGCGATATCGCACACGGCAACCCCTTCTTCCGCTACCGCATTGTAGCGGGCGCCAGGTTCGCCGCGAAGGAGTGCCAGAACGTAAAGCTTTGCCACATCGCTCACGTGACCTGCGGCCCAGCGGTTGGCGCCATGGTCGACATAGGCGACGACGCCCTTCTCGCGCGCCATTTCGATATAGGGCGAGATCAGACCTTGTTTGACAGTGTCGTGCACCTGCGGAAGCCGAACGACGCCCAGGTTGACGCCGGCTTCGAGCTGTTCCTGGCCAGCCAGTTCCGAGGCTATGCGTGGATTGACATGATGATCGTCGAACACATCCTCGCGTGCGGGTTCGCCATTGCCCGGGTCGCCGATGCCGACGCCCGAAGTGATGAGCAGCGGCCGGTCCGATCCCTTCAGGACGACCCCGAGCGCGGCAATGACGCGGCGATCCTTTTCGCAATTGGCCACGAAATTCGTAAAGTCATGGTCGAACGCCGTATGAATGACGGCGTCGGCATTCTCGGCTCCTTTCGCCAGGGCCGGAGGATCTTCCAATGTCCCGAGATAAGCGGATGCGCCGGCACTCATCAGTTCTTTCGCTCCAAGGCCGGAACGGGTGAGGCCGATCACCTCATGGCCTGAGGCCGCGAGTTCGCGAAGGATACGGGATCCTATGAACCCGGTGGCACCTGTTAGAAAAACACGCATGGGAATCTCCTGCATTGACGTATCAGGCGATCTCATGAAAAATTGTCCTGTTAAAGTAGTGACTTTATCCTAGTATAATAATCAATAGGATCGCATGAGCGAGAACACATCCGAAAATGCTCTTGGCACATTCCTGCGCGACCGGCGCATGCGCCTCGATCCAGCTACATTCGGCTTCCCCGCCGGACGCCGGCGTACGCCAGGCCTGCGCCGCGAAGAAGTCGCCCAGCGCGCCAATATAAGCTCGACCTGGTATACTTGGCTGGAGCAGGGGCGGGGCGGGTCACCGTCCGCCCATGTGCTCGATCGCATTGCAAAGGGACTGATGCTGACCGAGCCCGAGCGTGATCATCTGCATATTCTCGCCTTCGGCCATCCTCCGGAGCCGCGTTACCACCAGCGAGAAAGCATCACGCCGCGGCTGCAACACGTGCTGGACGCCATGCCCTTCAGTCCTGCCATCATCAGGACGGCGACATGGGATGTGGTGGCGTGGAACAAGGCTGCGACCGTAATTCTGACGGACTACGCCAAGCTGCCGAAGGAGCGGCGCAACATCCTTCGCATGATGTTCTCCGACGAACGCGTACGTGCTGCGCAGGACGATTGGCGCAACATCGCCCGTTACGTCGTTGGCGCATTCCGGGCCGATGCCGCGCGTGCCGGCGCAGGGGTGGAAATCCGCCAGTTGGTCGATGAACTCTCCGCTGGCAGCCCGGAATTCAGGGCGATGTGGGCCGACAACGAGATCACAGGCACGCGCGAAGGCATCAAGCGCCTTCACCACCCTGTTCTTGGAGTGATCGAGTTGGAGTTCTCGACCTTCGCGGTCGAAGGCCGGTCCGACCTCAACATGATGGTCTACAGTCCGGCAAACCCAGAGGTGATGGAGCAATTTCGCTCGCTGATTGCCAGGGCTCGCTGAGCCTACGATGACGAGATTAGTCGCACGAAAGAAGGTGCGGAATTCATAATGTGGGATGCGGTCGGCCATGAAGCTAACAGCCGCCTCTTCCGGCTGATGCACAGCCGCGACGTGCTTAGCAGCAATTCGTGAGAGGAATTCGACGGTGTCGAAGAATCCGTGGCGCCCGGCAGCTTTATCGGTCTGCCAGCTCAACAGCCGCCATTCCACGGAAACATCGGGGCGTCCCGTTTTCAGGCGCCGGTGACACGCCAGATGACGTCGCCCACATCGTCTGCCATCAATACGGCGCCGTCAGCCGCCAGCGCCACCCCGACCGGTCGGCCATAGGAATAGTTCTCGTCCGCCGACAGGAAATCAGTGAGAATTTCGCGCGGCAGTCCCACAGGTTTGCCTTTCTCGAAAGCGACGAACGCCAGCTTATAGCCCGAGAGCTTGGAGCGGTTCCACGACCCGTGCTGACCGATGGCCATGCCCGCAGGAAAGCCCGGCAGCGTCCCTTCGGGCAGCCAGCAAAGGCCGAGTGATGCCGTGTGGCCGCCCAAGGCATAATCCGGCTGCAGCGCAGAGGCCACCTTGGCGTCGTCCTGCGGCACACGATCATCCACCACCCGGTTCCAGTAGCAATAGGGCCAGCCATAAAACCCGCCATCGCGTACCGACGTCAGATAGTCGGGCGGCGTCTCATCGCCAAGCCCGTCACGCTCATTGACAACCGTCCAAAGCATTCCACTCTCGGGTTCCCAAGCCATGCCCACAGGATTGCGCAAGCCACTGGCAAAAATCCGGGATTGCCCCGATTTCAGGTCGTATTCGTGAATGCAGGCGCGGTTTTCTTCCGCGGCCATGCCTGCGTCGCCGATATTGCTCAGTGACCCGACAGCCACGTAAAGCTTGGTGCCATCCTTGCTGGCAATCAGATTACGCGTCCAATGTCCGCCAGGCACCAGATCCATCAGTTTTTTGGCCGGCTTGCTGATTCTCGTCGCGCCTGCCTCATAGGGATAGGCCAAAAGCGCGTCGCTGGTGCCGACAAAAAGCGTCTCCCCGACAAGGGCGATGCCGAAAGGCTGCCGCACGTTCTCGATGTAGGCGTAACGTTCTTCGGCCACTCCGTCGCCGTCGGTATCACGCAGCAGCGTTACGCGGTTGGGGCTGTCGCCGGAAGCGCCGGCCCGCCGCATCGTGGCTGACATGGCATGGTCGAACAAAGTGCGCGGATTTCCACGTTCGCCCATGGATTCCGCCACCAGCACATCGCCGTTGGGCAGCACATGCACATTGCGTGGATGCACCAGCCCCCGCGCAAAAGCATTGACCTTAAGCCCGGCGGCCGTTGTCGGTTTGTGCTCGCCCTCCCAGCCCTTGGCCGTCGGCATCTTCAACGTCGGTATCTTACCCTGCGGTTTGGCCACCGGAATGACTGGCGTCGTGCCATAAACAGGTTGCCTCGGGCCATCACCCGAATGACGAATGGCAATAGCGCCTCGGCCGACAAAGGCCACAAAGCGGGCGAAGAGAGAAGGATCGGCCATCGGTCGCCTCCGAAATAGTGAGGAAAAGTCAGGAGAGGCCCAGACGCTAAAGCGTTTGCGCGGCCAACACTAGAGGGCTGTGCGAAAATTTTAAAGGGAGGGAAAGTGTTCGGGCAAATCTGGACGACCGATGGTCGATCCTCGCATCGTCGATCTCGAGTGGGGTCTGTCGTACCTTTGTCTTCGGTGTGCCGGGACCGTTTCCCTCAGTGCGTTCTGTCCGCTGTGTGCGAAGCTTCTTTCTGGGATCGAGAGCGCGAATGAACTCCGCAACAGGCCCGTCGTCCCGCCGGCAGCAAAGGCATGGTCGATGAAGGGCAGTTCCTCCTCGATCAACCGGCTGACGATCGAGGTTCGCTTTTCTGGCGGCGCGAACAATCCAGCCTGCGCACGGGTGCGTTTGATGACCGTCTTGCTCTGCAGATAGCCGATGCCTTCCCGGATGAGGATGGTGGCGATAGCGTTGGCGGCACGCTCGATCGAATTCATGGTGGTTTACCAAATGATTTTCGGGAGGCAGATGCCCCCGCCCATAGAAAATGTTGATTGCGTCGCTCATATCCGCCTCAAATTCTTGACACCTTTTAGCTATCTGGCCGCCGAAGCCCGACAGGCTTTCAGGCTGCGTCAACGGTGAACTGCGTCTGTTCGCCCAGACCTTCGATGCCGAGTCTAATTGTCTGGCCGGCACTTAAGAACAGTGGCGGTTTCATTCCGAGGCCGACGCCGGGAGGTGTGCCCGTGGAGATGATGTCGCCCGGTTGCAGGCTCATGAATTGCGAGATGTAGTGGACGAGAAAGGCGACGCCGAAGATCATCGTTGTGGTGGAACCGTTCTGGCGCATCACGCCATCGACCGAAAGCCACATCTTCAGGTTCTGGGGATCGGTGATCTCGTCGCGCGTGACCATCCAGGGTCCGATCGGCCCAAAGCTGTCGGCCGATTTGCCCTTGGTCCACTGGCCCCCGTGTTCGGCCTGGAATTCGCGCTCCGACACATCGTTGATCAGACAATAACCCGCAACATGTTGCATGGCGTTGGCTTCCGAAACGTAGCGGGCTTCGTCGCCAATCACGATGCCGAGTTCGACTTCCCAGTCCGTCTTCCTCGACTTTCGCGGAATGATGATACCGTCATTCGGACCTGTGATGGCACTGGTTGCCTTGATGAACAGGATCGGCTCTTCAGGGATTGCAGCGCCCGTTTCGGCAGCATGGTCGGCATAGTTCAGGCCGACGCAGATGAACTTGCCTGTGCGCGAAACACAGGGCCCCAGACGGCCGGGTTCGGCGACGAGCGGCAGGCTCTCGACGTCGATCGCCGCGATCTTCGCCAGACCCGCCGCCGTCAGGTTGTTGCCGGCGATGTCGTCGATTTGACCGCTCAGATCCCGCACCTTGCCATTCCTGTCGAGGATGCCCGGTTTTTCGGAGCCGCGCTGGCCGTATCTCAAAAGCTTCATGTCGATTGTCCACTTGTCTTGGGATTGTCTTCAGGCGTTTGCCCAGCCGCCGTCGATGACGATGGCGTTGCCGGTCATGAAGGCAGATTCATCGCTGGCAAGATAAACCACGAGTTCAGCGACTTCTTCGGGCGTGCCGAGTCGTCCCATGGGTTGGCGGGCGACGAAGCTCGCGCGTGCCTGATCGTAATCGCCAAGCGCACGCATGCGATCTTGCAACGACGGACTTTCGATCGTGCCGGGGCATATTGCGTTGGCGCGGATGCCCTTGCCGACATAGTCAAGCGCTACCGATTTCGTCAGGCCGATGACCGCCGCTTTTGTCGTTCCGTAGATAAACCGGTTCGGAGCGGCGATGACGGTTGAGGCAACCGACGCCATGTTGACGATAGACCCGCCGCCGCGTTCGATCATGCCGGGCAGAAAAGCCCTGATCATCCGGTACATGGCACGGATATTCAAATTGACGGAGAAGTCGAAAGCCTCCTCGTCGCAGTCGAGAATAGCGCCGTTATGGACGAAGCCCGCGCAGTTGAAGAGGACGTCCGGAGCTTCGATTTGCCCGGAAAATTCATTGATTTGCGCTGGGCTCAGCACATCGAGCCTGCGCGTCGTGATGCCATCATGGCCGCCGAGCGTCTCAAGATTTTGCGGATCCATATCGGTTGCCCATACACGGGCGCCTTCCCGCACGAAGGCGAGTGCCGCGGCACGCCCCATCCCCTGTCCGGCGGCCGTGACGACAGCCGTCTTTCCTTCAAGTCTGCCAGTCATGTTATCTCCCATGCTGCGGGGATCCGCCGCATTGTTCACGGCCCGGCCCCGCCGCCCCAAAGTTGTGACACTTCCTGCGAGATGATGTTCAGGGCAGGAGAGGCAGTCGATCATTCTTCGGCGCGGACCCGAGTTGCGATCGTTCAAGGCGCTTGGGCCGCGCCCACTGACGCCTCGCCTCTTCTGAAAGCACGAGACCGTGACCGGGGCGGTTGGGCGCATAGGCGTAACCGTCGCGAATTTCGATCGGTGTCTCTACGAGATGATCGAAATTCTGGAACGAATACTCCAGCCATTCGACTTCCGGCATTGCCGCTGCCATGTGCACGCCGATCTCCAGGAAGGTGTTCCCCAGACTAACCGGAATGCCCAGTTCGGCAGCCAGCCAACCGATGCGCATGACGTCGGTAACCTGTCCGTGAACGTTGAGGATATCCGTGCCGAAATTGTCCATCAGAACACGTTTTCCGGAGAGGTCGAGATATTCGCCGCTGTTGATCTGGGTCCAGTTGACGGTGTGGCGCAGCGTGCGCAGTCCCTCGAAATCGTGCCGCAAGATCGGATCCTCGACCCACAGCAGATCGTGACCCGCATCCCGGATCGCCGTCAGTTTGACAAGCGCTTCCTTGGAGTTCCATGCTTCGTTGGGGTCAATCATCACCTGCGACCCGTCCGGCACAACCTTCTTCAGAAGATCGAGGCGGCGAAGGTCACGGGAAAAATCGGGATGGCCAACCTTAATCTTGAAGGTTGAATAGCCCATGCTGGCAGCATGCGCGAACAGGGCGCAAAACGCGTCATCGCTCAGATGGAAGTCAAGGCCGCTTGCATAGGCGCGAACCCGGTCGCGCCGGCTCCCAAGAAGTCGGTGCAGGGGCATGTCTGCCTGTTTGGCGGCCAAGTCCCAAAGAGCCACCTGCAGCGCCTCGTGGAATGGCAGGGAGTAAGCGCGCTGATTACCGCCGCGCGGCCTGTTCACCCGGTGCACGAGCCCAATCGCTCTTTCCCCCTTGATCGTCGGCCAGACCTCGTTGCTGAACACGGCTTCGATCTCATCCTGGTCGGGCAGGGGGTGGAAAAGTGTCTGAATGAACCCGAGCCCCACCTCCCCACTTTCGGAAATCAGCTCCAGAGCTGCGACGTTGACATCGTCGGCGCGGACCTGGCTATCGCCGATTACGCGGTCGCGGGCGAACTGAAAACGCGTTATACGAAATGTAGAGATGGGCATCCGGAGCTCATTGATCGCTTAAATAGTTGAATTGATCTATCAGAAGGGATAGATATCGTAGCCATGAAGAAACTACAAGAGCCCCGCAATTTAAAATCCGAGGCTGCCGATATCGGCATGCCCCGTCTCAGCGACGTCGCTTACGAACGTATCCTGGAAAGCCTGTTTGAGCGGAAGGTTCCGGTCGGCGCATTCATCTCGCAGAACGAGCTTTCGGCCATCGTCGACGTTCCCGTAGCGCCGCTTCGGGATGCTTTGCGGGTGCTGGAGGCAGAAGGCATCCTGACCATTCATCCACGTTCCGGCATTCAATTCGTCCGGCCGGGGTTGGAATTGACCCGCTCCACCTACCAGTTCCGTTCGATCGTCGAGCGTGCGGCAGTTCGTGTATTTGCGGAGGAAGCAGATGAGCAGGTGATGAATTCCCTTGAAGTCCGGCATTCTCGCCTTTTACGTCGCGTAGAGCGTGACGGAATTGGGCCGGAACAATTGCTGGAGATGGATTCGCTCGAGCTGGATCTGCACGGCCATATCATTCAGGCCTTGCGCAACCCCCTTATCGACAGCGCTTATCGGCGAATGCACAACTACCTGAGGCTTCTCAGGTTGGAGCGGAAGGTCACTGCGCCCATTCTTGTCCGTACCCTAAAGGAACACCTCGACATTCTCGAAGCCTGCAGCACAAGAAACGCGGATGCAGCCGAGAAAGCCTTGCAGGCGCATTTCCAGGCGGCCATGCAGCGGAACCTCGGCCTGGTTTGAGCATCTCGGTAAATTTGGCGCACGGCGGGATGGGATATTGCCGCGAGCGGAAAATGATGTTACCTCACACTGATCGATCAGAGAAGATATCTGATATCTTGAGAGGTTGCAATGCATCTGAGCAAACGTGAATTCCTGGCGGCAAGCGCCGTATTGACGCTCGCAGCGGGCTTGCGAAACGCCAACGCGGCCACCGCGATTAATTACTGGCATCATTTCGCCAGTCAGTCGGAGATGGCAGGGCTGGCAAAGATCATCCAGCTTTTTGCAGCCGCGAATCCCGATATTTCCGTGACGCAGGAGAGCATTCCAAATTCGGAATACATGGCGAAGGTTTCGTCGGCCGTGGTTGCCGGAGGTCGGCCCGATACCGGAATGGTGATTGCCGAGCGATTTGCGGATCTGACCGCAATGGGTGCGCTCATCGACCTTAGCGATCGCGTCAACAATTGGCCCGGCAAGGCCAATCTACCCGAGGGGCGCTGGGCCGGCATGTCTCAGGATGGCGCCGTCTACGCAGTCCCGGCCTATGCCTTCGTCGACTGGATGTATTACCGCAAGGACTATTTCGAGGAAGCCGGGCTCTCCGCCCCACCCGCGACATTCGAAGAGTTCCTCGTCGCCTGCCGCAAGCTGACGGACCCGTCCAAAAATCGATATGCTTTCGGGATGCGTGGCGGCGCTGGTGCATTCAAGTACGTCCTCGACGTCATGGAAGCTTTCGGCTCGCCGATCGTCAAGGACGGCCAGGCAGCGATCGACAAGCCGGCAGCCATCGAGGCCATCACCTTCTACGCCGACCTGTTCCGCAAGGAGAAGGTTGTTCCGCCCAGCGCTCCGAACGATAGCTACCGGCAGATCATGGAGGGCTTCCGGACCGGCCAGACTGCCATGATCTGGCATCATACCGGCTCGCTCATCGAAATCTCTGCTGCGCTGAAGCCCGGTGAGCAGTTCTCCACCGCGCCTATGCCTGCAGGACCCGAGGCACATATCGCCCGAGTAGCTTATGCCGGCAATGGCATCTTCAAGGACGACAATGTCGAGGCTGCGTGGAAGTGGATCAGTTTCTGGGGTGAGACCGATGCGGCAATCGCTCTTCTTGAGGCGACGGGCTATTTCCCTGCGTCGACTGCGGCGCTGAAGGACGAACGCATCACATCGAACCCTATCTATAGCGCGGCAACAGAAACGCTGGAGTTCGGGCGGCTTCCAAACAGCTTTGTGGGCGCAGCCGGTTGGTCGGAAAACGTCGTCAATCCGACATTCCAATCGGTTCTGACCGGCCAGTTGACGCCGGAACAGGCTGTGGATCGGATGATCGAAGGCCTCGAAGCAGCGCTTCGCTAACTCTCTCAGGCGCGATGCTCCCCTTGTGGTGTCGCGCCTCCAGCCGGGGACGGCGATATCGCCGAGGTTTGAATGACAGCAACCACACGCCGCAAGCCTTTCAGCCGCCTTGGCGAGGTCTCCGAGACCCGTTTTTGGGTCTATTTTCTTCTGCTGCCGAGCCTTCTTCTCCTGCTGCTTGTTGTTGCCTATCCGACGATCTACGGCTTTGTCATCAGCGCCCGAGAGATGCGCCTGACCAGGCCAGGCCTCAACGGCTGGGTAGGGATGAAACATTATGCCGCGATGATGTCGGACCGGGTGTTCTGGATTTCGTTGAAGAACACCGCGATATGGGTGAGTGCAGCCGTCGCAATCGAGATGACTCTGGGATTCATTGCAGCCGTGGCTCTCAACCGGAATCTGCCAGGCACAAAGATCTTCGGCGTGCTGATCCTGCTGCCGTATTTCCTGCCGAATGTCGTCGCTGGGCATATGTGGGCTTTGCTTCTCGACCCGCGTCTCGGCGTGATCAACGACATTCTCGTCCGTATCGGCATTCTGAACTCATACAAGGCGTGGTTCGCAGACCCGGCCACCGCTCTTGCGGCAACGATACTGGTGGAAGCATGGCACGGCTTCCCGTTCTTCGCGCTACTGTTTCTCGCCGGACTGAAAGGCATTCCTGAAGATCTATACAAGGCTGCCGCCGTCGATGGAGCAGGCTCCTTCACCAAGTTCAGACTGATCACAGTTCCGATGCTAAGGGCCGTGATCACGGCTGCGGTCATCCTTCGCGTCATCAGCCTTGTCAATTCTCCTGATCTCCTCCTGGTTCTGACTGGAGGCGGCCCCGGAAACGCCACGCAGGTCTTGTCGCTTTACGCTTTCCAGACCGCGTACCGCGATTTCAATTTCGGCTACGCAGGCGCGCTATCGGTGGTGATGTTCCTCATTCTGATGATCTTTGCCACGATCTACATTCGCCTGTCTCGCATTACGAAAGAATAACCCGCCATGTTCAAGTCTAAACGCAGCAGGCGCCTGGCAGCCGATATCCTGACCTACATCGCACTTTGCAGCCTCGGGATTTTCTGCATTGGCCCGATGGCATGGATGTTTCTGACGTCACTGAAGCCCGAGGCCGACATCGTCACCTCGCAGATGCAGTATATCCCGCGGCATGTCACATTCGAGAATTATGTCGCGATCTGGACCCAGTCGAACTTTCCCGTTTTGATCACCAACAGTCTGATTGTTACCACGATCACAGTGGCGATTTGCGTTGCTACCGGCACATTGGCCGCCTACGCCTTTGCGCGCATGGTCTTCCGCGGCCGCAACAGCCTCATGCTTGGCTACCTGCTCATCCGGATGTTTCCCGCGGTGATGATGATCATTCCGCTCTATGTGATGATGCGGACCGTCGGGCTGGTGGACAGCCGGTTCGGCCTGGCACTCGCCTATACCAGCTTCCTGCTGCCGCTGTTCGTATGGATGCTCAAGGGCTTCTTCGATGCTGCCCCCAAGGAACTGGAAAGTGCTGCCCGTATTGATGGTTCGACGCGTTTCGGCGCCATGGTTCGCATAGTTTTGCCGCTGGCGAGAAACGGTCTTGTTGCAAGTTCCGTCTTCATCGCCATCGCGGCGTGGAACGAGTTCATTTTTGCCCTGATGCTGACAACGGGGCAGGGCTCTCGCACCTGGCCAGTCGGGCTCCAGTTGATGGTTGGAGAGTTTCAACTCCCCTGGGGCGTCCTGGCAGCTGGCGGAATTCTCAGCATTCTACCGGTCATGCTTCTCTTTGCGATCGTTCAGCGGGCGATGGTCCAGGGTCTGACTGCGGGCGCTGTCAAAGGTTAAAGGAGACTATATTGCATGGCTACGCTTTCCCTCAAGAAGGTCCGCAAGTCCTACGGTGCACACAACGTTCTCCATGGCATAGACATCGAGCTGGAGGATGGCGGTTTCCTAGTGCTGCTCGGCCCGTCGGGCTGTGGCAAGTCGACATTGCTCAACATCATCGCCGGCCTTGATGATTCCTCCAGCGGCGACATTTCTATCGGCGGCCGCTCGGTGTCGGCTCTCCCGCCCAAGGACCGCAACATCGCGATGGTCTTCCAGTCCTATGCGCTGTATCCGACAATGTCGGTGGAGCGTAATATCGGCTTCGGCTTGGAAATGCGCGGTGTTGCTGTCGATAAGCGTCGCGAGGCGGTGGCTCGGGCTGCGGATATGCTGCAGGTTACGCATCTCCTTGACCGCAAACCGGCAAACCTTTCCGGCGGCCAGCGACAGCGGGTGGCCATGGGACGCGCCATCGTCCGTGACCCGGACCTGTTCCTGTTCGACGAACCGTTGTCGAACCTCGACGCGAAGCTCAGGGTGGAGATGAGGACCGAGATCAAGCGGCTCCATGAGCGGCTGGGCACGAGTATTGTCTACGTAACGCATGATCAGATCGAGGCGATGACACTCGCAACCAAGGTCGCCGTCATGAAGGGCGGCAATATTCAACAATTTGCCGATCCCCAGACGATCTATGAGCGCCCTGCAAATATGTTTGTGGCCAGTTTCATCGGGTCTCCGGCCATGAATTTTCTTGAGGGCCGTCTCGTGAAGAGCGGTTCTGGTTGGAAATTCCTGGCAGGGGGCGTGAGCCTGGATCTGGGAAGTGACTTCGCTGAGTTGAGCGAGGGTGACGTGACCCTGGGGCTGCGCCCGGAGGAACTCAAGGTGGTGGAAGGCCATGAGACCGGTGCCTTCGAAGGCATCATCGACGTCGTCGAACCTACCGGGCCGGATACGATGCTGACGACAATAATCGGGGGGCAAACGATTATTGCCCGTGTGGGGCCGCGGTTTGCTGGGAAAAGGGGAGAGCCGGTTACTTTTGCGGTCGATCCCGCGAGTGTCAATCTCTTCGATCCAAGGACTCAAATGAGGCTATAAGGATGACAGTGCAATGCGCTTTTGTAGTGATAGGCGCCGATTTCTGCATCAAAGCTATTGCGTGCGGGATGCGCCCTTGTCTTTGCGGCAGCCTACAATGATCTGGTGCGTTTCCCATAATTAATCTGTGAAACAGCACTGAAGGCTGACCCCGTACGAAAATGTAATAAGCGCCTGATTTTGCCTGCAAAATAGCAACAAGGGTGAGGTCATCGTCGGCGCCGATCGCGACCCCGCACGATCTCCACTTCTTGCAGTAAATCAAGGCTTTACGGTGGCTATAATAGAGGTCGGCCTTCGACGTTGATTCACAGTATAGGCGTCCCAGCTGAAACTATGGGCTCCGATCAGCGTCTCGTCCCGCAACTGGTAGAAACTGACATCGGCATTGCGTATTTTGCCGTCGGGACCTTTTCCCTGGAAGGTGACGGCAAGGCCGTTGCCGCCGCCGTCGCGCTCCGAGTAATGCAGCGGCTGGTGGATATCGCCGATAAGATGGACGACAAACTTCAAGGCATCGGCCCGCGCGCTCTTGCCCGCATGGTCGTCGGACAGCACCAGGATCTCGCGCTTCAGGGCTGCGGAAATGCAATCGCCTTCGGTCTGGTCGAGGGCGCAAGAACCGACCGGATCAGGTTTGGCATGTCGATATCAATGTAGTGCCAGACGCTTCGTCTTCGTGCCAGCGGGCGTGAACTTGAAATCGTCCAGAGCTGTTGCCAGGGCGCAAAAGATCCTGGCAGTTCGGTCGTATGGCAAGCCCCGTAGCCCAGCTCGCAGAGATCGGCGCAGGATGTAACGCCAACCGCTGAAGCTGAAGCAACGACCGCTCCGAAAAGGACTTCACGCGCGAAAAGACTGGCGCTGAGAAGGCCCCCGCGGCGGCAAAGTCGAAGAGCCGCGGACTGAGCGCTGAAGAAAAAAGCAGAAGACCGACCAGATAGAGGCGCAGGTTTCTGATGGCGCGACGCTGAAGGATGCGGTCAAGACCGCTGGAAGCTCCGACCAGAGATATTACGAATGGAAGAAAGCCGCCTCGCAACCAGCCGTCGCAAAACCGATCAGGCCTGCAACCGCGGATGACGAAGAATGGGCTGAGTTCATTGCGATCGAGGAAGAAAACCGCCGGCTGAGAAAGCTTCTTTCCGAGAAGCTTCGCATCGAAAACGCCGACCTTCGCAAACGGCTTGGTCTCAAATAATTCCGAGCCTGCATTGCCGATGAACTTCCGTGCATCCACCTGCCTTCTGGTCGAGAGAGCGTGTGTGCTCTGACAGCCAAGCTCGAAACTTCTGAATGGCTGGGCGACCAAAGCGACTGCGTGTGTAAGCTATGTGAAAATGATGCTCTGAGCCAACGACAATTGGCGAGACCGGTCGAAGTCGGCCTTGTGCAATGGCTTCGGCCACCAATTCGATTTCCGCCATGACGATTCCCAGGCCATGCTCTGCTGCAGCGTAGGACATACTGGAACTTTCGAAGGACCAGCCGTGGTCCAGCGGAACGGGAGGAATTCCCGCCGCTTCACACCAGACCTTCCAGTCGTTGTAACGTCGTAGGGTGTGGATGATCGGATAGCTCGACAATCTTTCGATGTCCACCGGACCGAACTCTGGCGCCGCCACAGGGCACAGCGCCGTCACGAACAGCGGTTCAATGATGAAATCCGAAAGTTCACTTTGTCGGGTGCTGGAGAGTACCACGGCATCACTGATATTGGCATCCAAGGAGTCCCCCGGATTGAGATAAAGAGAGGTAACGGAGATATCGGGATGTCGACGCGCTAGTTCCGGCATGCGCGGCATGAGCCAGTTGAGCGCGAACGACCGGGACAATCTCAGTACGACGGAATTGCGTCCGGTCATCGCTCTGAGGGCGGTGTGGCCTTCCTCCAGCGCTGCTATCGGCCCTCGCACTAACTCCAGATATACCCGACCGAAATCCGTCAATGACACCTGTCGGCCCACCCGCTGGAACAGCGGTGTGCCAACCTGCTGCTCCAACTGGCGAATCTGCTGGCTGACCGCCGACTGCGTCACGTTCAAGATCTCGGCAGCCTGCGAAAAGCTGCCCAGGCGCGCCGCCTCGGAGAAAGAGCGCAGAAGGTGGAGTTGGGGCACATGCATGATCCATTAGTACGCCTTATGCAAACCGGTGTGAATAGTCGTTTGACCATTTCGTGCTAAAATTATTAGCATAATATCTGCGTGATGCAAATTTAGGCAGACTTGCTGCGCACTGCAGCATTTTGGAGCAACCTCCCGAGGTTCGATGCTCGCGCCGACGCATTACGGCTGTGCCTCGACGAAAACCAAAAGGAGTTGGATCATGAAATACGGATGGGAGCCTTACCTGTCGGAGCGTGACAAGAAGCATTCTGAGCTCTGGGGAAAGAAGGAACTGAATGGCTTCGGCGAAAAGCCGGCACTGCTTCTGATCGATATCTACTACTCTGTGCTTGGGTTGAAGCGTGAAGACATTTTCGAGTCCATGAAGACCTGGCGCGGATCGACCGGTCTCGAAGGTTGGGAAGCGGTGGACAAGACCGCCGAGCTTCTCGCGGTGGCGCGGGCTGCCGGTATCCCGGTGATCCACGTCAAAGGCCTGCATTCGGGCGTGAATTCCTGGGGCCGTCGCAACCGCCCGAAGCCCACCATGCCGGAGGAAATGATAGAGAAGGGCCAGCAGATCGTCGACGAGGTGAAGCCGATTGCCGGGGAACTCGTGATCGAGAAGGCTGCACCCTCCGCATTCCAAGGCACGCCCCTGGCCTTCCAGCTACAAAGTCTCGGTATCGATACGCTGATCGTGTGCGGTGAAACTACCTCGGGCTGCGTACGGGCCTCCGTCGTTGATGGCGCCACGGCACGCTTCCGCATGGGCGTTGTCAAGGAGTGTGTCTTCGACCGCACCGAAGCCTCGCACTACATCAACCTCTACGACATGCACCACAAATATGCCGATGTGGTCAATCTGGACATGGCGAAGCAATACTTGGCCGGCTTGGCCGAAAAGACGCCGATGCTGAAGGCCAGCTGACCTCTGCTTCGTGCCTGCGCGTCAAGTCGCGCAGGCCATCCATTTCCACCGTTTGGCGCGGCCTTTTCCCAAGACAGATGCCGCGCACCGCAGGGAGACAGAGATGAAATTCCTCAGTCCATCATGGCTGTCCGCCGCTCTTATCGCCAGTGCCATGGCACTTGCCACACTATCGCTCGCCACACCGTCGAGCGCGGCAGAAGACAAGACCCTCGTCGTGCGCTTCTACGATGATCCGGCCGGCTTCGACCCCGCCAATATCTTCCGCATCGAAAACGAAAATATTGCCTTCAACATCTTCAGTGGTCTGACGACCTATGACGGCAAGACAGGCAAGATCGTTCCGGACCTCGCCGAGTCCTGGGAAACCAAGGACAACCTCACCTGGACCTTTCGGCTGCGCAAGGGTGTTCAATGGCAGAAGGGTTACGGCGAGTTCACCGCGGCCGATGTGCTCTATAGCTACAAGCGCATTCTCGATCCGGCCACGGCATCGCCCTACGTCTCGGAGTTGACCGGCATCGAAACAATGGATGCGCCTGACCCCTACACTGTCGTCATACGGCTCAAGGCCCCGAACGGAGGCTTCCTGCATACGGTGGCAAATTACCACCAGGGCCAGATCGTCAAGAAAGAGGCCATCGAAGCCGCAGGTGACCAGGTTCGCTGGAAGCCGGTTGGCACCGGTCCGTACTACCTGGACTCCATCGACGTCAGCTCGCGGATCGTGCTGAAGCGACATGATGGCTATTACAAGGGCCCGGCCCCCATCGCTACCCTGGACTTCCACATCATCAAGGATGATGCCACCGCCGCGATTGCACTGCGCAACGGCGAGATCGATCTGCTGATGCGACAGAGCAAGGAGGAACAGCTTCAGATACTCAAGGACGCCGGTTTCAAGATGAACCACGTCGACAACTATGCTTCGTCCCTGAAGGTCATGAACTTCTCCGATCCGATCCTCAAGGACGTTCGGGTCCGCCAGGCGATCGCCCATGCAATCGACTATCCTGCTATCACGGCCGCGATTGCGCCATCGCTCCAGGGGGCGGCCACCTCCATGCTGATGCCGTGGATGGATGTCTTCTCCAAGGATGCTCCCACCTACCCCTATGATCCGGAAAAGGCCAAGAAGCTTTTGGCCGAAGCGGGTTACCCTGATGGCTTCACCCTGAAAACTCTCGGTACCTCGGCGCAGGGCGTGACGGAGCAACAGCAGTTCGAGATCGACTACCTCAGCCAGGTCGGCATCAAGATGGAGCTCGAGTTGGTCGATACGCCGACCTTCAACCAGAGGCGCAACAAGGGCGAGTTCATGACGGCCAGCCGCCTTCTGCCGGCCATCAACCCGGACATGATCCTGTTCAGCTATCTGCATCCAGTCAATATCGCGCCGAAGGGCCTCAACGGCGCACGGTACAACAATCTGGAACTGACCACGACGATTGAGGCGGCGCGCGCCGAAGCTGATCCAGAGCGACGCATGGAGCTCTATGCCAAGGCGCAGAAAATCGTCATGGCGGATCTCCCCTACATTCCCGCCACATCGAGCAACGTCTTCTGGCCCAGCAAGACCAATGTTGAAGGCGTCAACATCAATTACCTGGCCCAGGTGAACTTCTGGGACGTCACCAAGTAACCTGAAGGGATTGCCGGCCATGCTGACCTACAGCTTCAAGCGCCTCGTTCAACTCCTGGTCACAGTTCTTGGCGTCGTGACCCTGGTCTTCTTCACCATGCGGCTGATCCCCGGGGATCCAATTTCAGCCATGGCCGGCGACAGCCTCTCCGGTGCCGCATTGGATCAGATGCGCAACCAGATGGGGCTGAACGATCCGCTCCTGGTTCAGTATCTCGGCTACCTGGCTCGGCTCGCCGTGCTTGATTTCGGCAGCACGGTCACCACCAAGCTGCCGATCATTGAGCTGATCGTCGGGGCGCTGCCCATCACCGTTTCCATCGCCATCGGAACCATCATTCTGACGGTCCTCATCTCAATCCCGCTGGGAACAGTTGCCGCCTATATGGCGCACAAGGGCAACCGGGTGCTGGACAATATCATCACCGGTATCGCCATGGTGCTGGACCTCATGCCGCCCTTCTGGACGTCACTGGTCTGTCTTCTCATCTTTTCCCTGACGCTCGGATGGTTTCCGGCAAGCGGTACGGTTTCCATCGATGACCCAGTTGCGCTCCTGCGCCGTGTCGCATTGCCAGTTCTCGTGCTGTCCATGGCACAAGTCGCCACCCTGGCTCGGATCACCCGCACCTCGGTACTGGAGGTTCTGAACGAGGACTATGTTCGCACGGCCCGCTCCATGGGCTGGTCGGAACTGCACGTGCTCTTTCGCCATGCTCTGAAGAACGCGGCATTGCCCATCGTCACCGTGATCGGGCTCAGCTTCGGCAATCTGTTGAACGGCACCGTCATCGTCGAGTTCATCTTCACCCTGCCGGGCATTGGCAACCTGCTCGTGGGCGGAATGAACAGCCGCGACTACCAGATGGTGCAAACCCTCATCGTCTTCTACGCCATGATCTTTGTCGTGATCAACTTCGCGACCGACCTGATCTACCGCGTGTTCGACCCCCGCGTGCAGTTCTGACCGGAGACAAAACGATGGCTCACATCTCGATTTCCCTGCCTGCCTTTCGCTCCTTCCAGCTGCAGGTGTCGGACATGCCTGGCCTGATGCGGCTCCTGTCCAATCGGAGGATACAAGCGGCATTGCTGATCCTCGTGCCGATCCTGTTGCTGACGGTGTTCCGGCCATTCCTCCCCATCCCGGGTCCTCTGGAAACCAACCTTCGCGCAATGACCAAACCACCCTCACTCGATCACCTGTTCGGCACCGACCGTATGGGGCGCGATCTTCTCAGCCGGACGCTTGCCGGTGTCCAGATTTCGATGTTCGTGGGCTTCGCCGTGGCGCTTCTGTCGCTCTGCGTCGGTCTTGTCATGGGAACGCTTGCCGGCTTTTTCGGCGGCGTTATCGACCGGCTGATGATGACCATCACGGACATCTTCCTTGCCTTCCCGTCGCTGCTGCTTGCCATCGGCCTGGTCTCGGTGATGGGGACGGGGATGCTTCCCGTCGTGCTGGCCATTTCGTTGTCGGACGTGCCACGCTTCATCCGCTTGCAGCGGTCGCTGGTACTCAGTCTTCGGTCCAGGGCCTATATTGATGCGGCGCGCACCGTGAGAGCCTCGCAGATGTGGTTGATGACCCGACACATCATCCCAAACACCATTGCGCCCCTGCTTGTCGCCGCCTCGATCGCTGCCGCGAATGCCATCCTCGTCGAGGCAGGCCTCAGTTTTCTGGGACTGGGGATCATGCCGCCCGCACCTTCGCTCGGCAACCTGATCCGCGACGGGCAGACCTATCTCGAACAGGCTTGGTGGATTTCCACTCTGCCGGGAACGGTCATCCTGCTGATCGCCATCAGCCTGCATTTCCTGTCGGACGGCATCCGGCAAGTCCTCGATCCACGTTCGCGCAAGTGACCATCGCAACAGCACACCGGATAAATCTCCATGAACGAACTGCGTCCCCTTCGGAATTCGCTGCTTGACGTGCGCAACTTGCACGCGCACTTCCTGACAGATGCCGGCACCGTTAAGGCGGTCAACGGCGTTTCCTTTCAGATCGGTCAGGGCGAGCGCGTGGCAATCGTCGGAGAGTCGGGCTCCGGAAAGAGCGCGATGGCAATGTCGTTGCTGCGCCTGCTTGCCTATCCCGGCAAGGTCGTTTCCGGGGAAATCAACCTGGACGGGCGCGATCTCAATCGCTTGAGCGAGCGTCAGCTCAACGAGATCCGCGGTCGCGAGGTCGGAACCATATTCCAGGATCCCATGTCGTCCCTTGATCCGGTGATGCGGATCTCCAAACAGATGATTCCGCCGATCATGCGTCATCTCGGGCTGCCCCAGGACAAGGCGAGAGCGGAGGCGATCAACTGGCTGGACCGCGTGGGCATTCCTGATGCCGCCCGCCGCATCGAATCCTATCCGTTCGAAATGTCGGGTGGCATGCGGCAGCGCGTAATGATCGCCATGGCCTTGTCTTGCCGACCGCGGCTGATCATCGCCGATGAGCCCACGACCGCCTTGGACGTGACGATCCAGGCGCAGATCGTCGAACTGCTGAAGGAGTTGACCGCTGAAACCGGCGCGGCCATGGTCTTCATCACCCATGACCTTGGCCTGGTTGCCCGCTTCGCCCACAAGGTCGGCGTCATGTATGCCGGCAAGCTAGTGGAGTTCGGCGCCGTGCGGGACATCTTCGCGCGTCCCCTGCATCCCTATACCCAGAGCCTCCTGGATACGATCCCGCCTGCCCATCAGCAGGAGCGTCGACGCCTCGTCCAAATCCCCGGGGTCCCGCCCGACATGAAGCAGGCGGTGCTGGGCTGCGCTTTCAAGGAGCGGTGTGCCGGGGCTCACCGGCATTGTTTCGAGACCGCGCCTGAATTGGATATGCGTCAGCCAGGTCATTCCGCCGCCTGCTGGTTACCCGATGGGCTGGGGCAGGATCGTTTTGTGGAGCAGGCACTCATACCGGCCATGGAACCGTCCGGAGAGCCGGGAGACTCAAGGGTGGTGGTGGAGATCAACAATCTGCACAAGCACTTTGTCTCCCGCAGCTCTTTGCCATGGCGGAAGCCTCCGGTCCTACGTGCGGTCAACGGCATTTCGTTGCGCATCAGCAAGGGCGAGGCCCTCGGTATCGTGGGCGAGTCCGGCTGCGGGAAAAGCACGGTCGCCCGTCTTCTGCTTGGTCTCGACCCCGCAACATCCGGCGAGATCTTTATCGACGGCATGGCGCAGATGGTGTTTCAGGACCCTTCGTCGTCCTTCAATCCCAAGATGACCCTCTCGAACATCATACAGGAACCCTTGGTGGTGACAGGCTGGGGCACCAGGACAGAACGGCAGGGCCGGGTGCGGGAGTTGCTGTCCCAGGTGGGACTCGATGAAAGCTACCTGCATCGCTATCCGAGCCAATTGTCCGGGGGGCAGCGCCAGCGCGTCGCCATCGCGCGGGCGTTGGCGCTCAAGCCTTCCGTCGTCGTCGCCGACGAACCGACATCAGCCCTCGATGTCTCGGTGCGCGCGCAGATCATAAACCTGCTGATGGATCTCAAGCAGAAGCTGAGGGTGAGTTTCGTCTTCATCTCTCACGACCTCCTGACAGTCAGCTATATCTCGGACAAGATCGCCGTCATGTATCTCGGCGAGGTCGTGGAGTACGGTCCCGCAGACGAGGTCTTTCACAATCCGGCACATCCTTACACACAGGCTCTGATCACCGCGGTGCCGATACCCGATCCGGAAGCCGAGGCAGCCCGGGCGCAGAAGCCGCTTTCGGGCGAGCTCCCGAGCCCGCTCAATCTGCCCACCGGTTGTTCTTTTGCGTCCCGTTGCCCGGAGGCCACGGATTACTGCCGCACCCATAAAATGGTGCTGAAGCCCTTTTCCAAAACACGAGAAACGGCGTGCCACTATGCAAGCTGATACATTCCGGCGCTTCGGTATCTTCGGCGGTGGACTTTTCTTCGCCATCACCGGAATGGCAGCCCCCTTTTTCACGCTTTACGCATCGGAAATGGGGGCATCGACACTCGCCATCGGTTTGATTGTGACCTCACGGGCTCTGCTGCCCATCATCATCGCCATGCCAACCGGTCAACTGATCGACAGCATCGGGTCTGTGAAGATGCTGCAGATCGGCTCGGCATTGCTGCTGATCTCGCTGCTCAACACCGTTTTCGCGACCAGCGTTCTCATGCTCACCGTCTCGCAGCTGTTCATGGGGGCCTGCATCATCATCATGGCAACCGCACTTCAGGTTCTGGTCTCGACCGGGGATCGGGAAACCCGCAACAAGGCCATCACCACCTATTCCATGTGGATGTCGGGGGGCAGCATGCTGGGTCCGCTGTTGGGCGGGCTAATCACCTTCGCCTTCGAGGCTCCTGCGGATGGGTACCGCTTTACATTCGTGGCGGCGGCGGCCGCCACCACCGTCTTCATGCTGCTGCTGGCCTGCCTCAGCCGCATTTATCCGCATCCGGTTCCGGCGGTTGGCGAGATCCGCTCGATCCTATCCTTCCGCGGCGTTACCACCAGCTATCGGCAAGGGATGGATCTTACGTCGCATAGGCCAGTGCAGTTCGGGCTCGTGGGCACGTTCGTCATCATGTACATACAGGCGCTCTACAGCGGTTTCCTGCCTGTCTACCTGGATCAATTCGGTTACTCGGCATTTCATATCGCCGCAATCCTGTCCTGGCAGGGCATGGCCGGAATGCTCAGCCGCTTCGTCATCAAGGCCCTGATGCGGCGCTTCTCACTGGAGCGTATCCTGAGCGTCGCAGGTCTGCTGGCCGCCATCTGTGTCGTGTTGACGCCG
The DNA here is from genome assembly GCF_029854435.1 of Neorhizobium petrolearium. NCBI lineage: Bacteria > Pseudomonadati > Pseudomonadota > Alphaproteobacteria > Hyphomicrobiales > Rhizobiaceae > Neorhizobium > Neorhizobium petrolearium. The sequence continues at coordinate 546,733 of NZ_CP123001.1, forward strand.
CTTGCGGCACCCAATGCGGTAGTGACCTATCTGCTGATCTTCACCCTTGGTGCGGCAGCCGGCGTCAACCTGCCTGTCAGCATGATGATCATGGTCGATGCCGTTGGCGAAAGCCAGCATGGCAAGCTGATGGGGTTGCGCCTGCTCGTCAACCGCTTCTCCCAGACGATCAGCCCGGCACTCTTCGGCCTGCTTGGCAGCTTCGTCGGACTAACCGCCGCCTTCCTCGCGGGCGGTGCGGTGCTGGTTGCGACCATGTTCGGCTTTTCGGCTTACGCCAGCCACATGGTGCGAACCAGCGTCGCGAATGCTGCGAGCAATCCTAGTCCAAAGGAGGACTGACATGACTGAACGTATATGGGACAAGTATCTCACAGAGCGCGACAAGGCGGTTTTCGCCGCATCCGGCTTCGGGGCGATGGCCGACTGGGGCAAAAGGCCCGCCCTCATCATCATCGACGTGAATTATGCATTCTGCGACGAGGAGCCGAAGCCTATCCTCGAAAGCATCAAGAAATGGCGCACTTCGTGCGGGGAGGACGCTTGGGAAGCCATCCCGGTTCTTCAGCAATTGATTGCTGTGTGCCGGGCCAAGGGGATACCGGTGATCTACACCACCGGCACCCGACGCGCCGATAACTGGGATTCCGGTTCCTGGAGCTGGAAATCGAGCCGCCGCGGAGAGACGCCGGTGACCGACGTTAGCAATCGTGACGGAAACGATATAGTCGATGAAATTGCACCAGGACCAAGCGACATTGTGGTGCGGAAGCAAAAGCCGTCCGGGTTCGCCGGTACCCCCCTTCAGTCCTACCTGCAGCTTCTTGGTTGTGACAGCCTGATCGTCACCGGTACGACGACATCCGGATGTGTTCGCGCCACGGTTCTCGACGCGTTTTCTCAAAACTTCCGGCTGACGGTGGTGGAGGATGGATGCTTCGACCGCAGCCAGGCCAGTCACGCGATCAACCTTTGCGATATGCACGCGAAATACGCCAACGTGCGCCCGAGCGGCGAGGTGCTGGACTACTTTGGCACGCTGGAAGACGGCCTGTTCGAGTTGCCGTCCGGCAAGGGCATGGCCACGCGCGTTGCCGCCGAATGATACTGTAGCCTCGCCCGGGACAGTGGGCGAGGCATCCCACTCCAACGATCCGCCAAGGGAAAGCAAGCATGTCACCCGACCGCTTCGAAGATCATGCATGGGCGGATATCATTCCCGCCGACCTGATCCAGCTCTATGCCCCATACCAACGTGAAACCTACGTCGGGCCGCGCCCGGCGCTCGTGCTGATCGATCTCTATAACCTGGCCTATCGCGGTGGACCGGTGCCGCCCTTGAGCCTGATGGACCAGTATCCCAGCAGTTGTGGGATCTACGCCCACAATGCGATCGAACCGACGAGACGGTTGATCGCCGCCGCGCGAACGGCCGGCGTGCCAATCTTCTACTGTACCTCCGACAACCGCCCAATGGCTGGTCTTCGGGGCGGTGGCGCCACGCGTCGCAGGACGTCAACCGCAGCAGTGCGTTTGCCGGACGACTTCGAGATCTGGTCTGATTTCGCGCCACAGCAAGGCGATGTAATCATTCGCAAGCAGCGTGCCAGTATCTTCCAAGGGACTCCGCTGTTGTCGCACCTGAATCTTCTTGGCGTACAGAGCCTGATAGTCTGTGGCGAAAGCACCAGCGGCTGCGTGCGGGCAAGCTGCATCGACGGCTATTCGAACGGGTTGCATGTTAGCCTGGTCGAAGAATGCACTTATGACAGGCATGAACTCGTCCACAAGATGAACCTGTTCGACCTCCATCACAAGTATGCCGACGTCATGCATGTAGAAGAAGTCGTCGCACATCTCGAGGCAAGCCATCCGACGAGGGCTGCTGCCGGATAGAACGACGCACAGCCGTGCCGTGACAGATCGATTCTCACCGCGAGCCTTTCCACATGACGTTACCTGACACTACGACGGCTCACGCCGCAAGCTCTTCCCCGATTATTCGGCGAGGTACGTTTGCGGCGCTCGGCTATCGCAACTATCGACTGTTCTGGTATGGCAACTCGATCTCCTTCGTCGGAGACTGGCTCGACCAGATCGCCTTGAACTGGTTGGTGATTTCGACGACGAACGACCCGGTCATGCTCGGCTTGGTCAATTTGTGTCGAGGGCTGCCGATCATGCTGTTTGCCATGTTCGGGGGCGTCGTTGCCGACCGTATTGATCGAAGAACGATGCTCATCTGGACGCAGGCACTTGCCATGTTCGTCGCAATCGGTTTGGCATGTGTCGTGGCCTTCTTCGACGCATCGATCTGGCTGATCCTGATCCTCGCGGTCTGCCGCGGTATGATCGTGTCGTTCAACCTGCCGGCCCGCCACTCACTCGTCTACCATCTGGTGCCACACGAGGCGATGGCGAGCGCAGTTTCGTTGAACTCGATGACACTGAATCTCGCAAAGATCATCGGACCTCTGGCGTCGGCCGCGATCATTTCCGGCTTTGGCATCACGGCCTGCTTCATAGCCAATGCGTTAAGCTTCACGGTGGTGATGGCGATGTTGCTGATGCTCGACTTGCCGCCGCAAAAGGTCACGCGCAAGCAGGAGAGCTTCATCGCCAGCCTGTTGGGTGGATTTGCCTACATGGGCCGCGAACCCATCTTGCTGATGCTGGTACTCGTCGCGCTGGTTCCGACATTTTTCTGCCAGCCCTATATCCAGTTCCTCGCGGTATTTGCCGCCCAGGTCTTTCATGCCGGCGCAAGCGGCCTCGGGTTGATGACTGCAGTCGCCGCGGCAGGGTCGATCTGCGGCGGCCTGCTTGCCAGCCGACTACAGCGGGATGCCAGGCGCGGCTCGACCATGCTGATCTTCATGGCGAGCTTCGGCCTCTCGCTGATCCTCTTCTCCATGGCGCCAACCATGTATTTGGCGATCCCGGTGCTGTTTGCGGCAGGCGCCATGCATATTGCTTATAATTCCTCCAACAACACGATTTTGCAGCTGACAGTGGACGACGCCTACAGGGGGCGAGTGTTGTCTTCGCTGTTCATGACGCGCGGCCTGATGCCGATGGGAACCGCCGCCATGGCCCTTCTATCGACTGCCACGGGACCACGGCTTGCCATGGCACTGATGGCCTTTGTCGTCGTGGCCTTCGCTGCTGTTTTGTGGATGCGGATGCCGCAGCTGCGCCAACTGAAAGTTTGAGTATCTTGCCCGTGAATCTTACAAGTCCCGATGGTGCCACATCGCTCATCACCTTCGCATAGCGTCGGATGAAAAAGAGACTGTCATTCGTGTAAGTCTAAGCGTGCTCAACGTTATTGCAGCGGTTCATTGCTTATCGGAATCGGGTCGGGATTCCCAAATCAGCCGAATTGTGATTCTCATGTCCGTTTTCAAGAGCTTGGGCATGGGTTTTTCGCGTCGCTTTTTCAGCGTCGACGAGGGACAAATATGCTGCCTATTGCAGGACGCGGCGGCATTGAGACGACGGTTGATCAGACTCTGATGCGCGGGTTGAATACCGCAGGACCGTGGTTCGTCTCGGGCCTTCCTCTGTCTCACGTGGCGCGTGTTGCCGTTTCAGGCTCGCAGAATCACAACGAGGGTTGCCCTGACCGGCCGCCACGCCCAGCAATAAGCAGCGTGATGTAATTAAACTCTCCTTTGTACTTGGCGCCCCCTTCGTCAGGCTGCCTTTGTGGGGGGAATGGGAACTGTTGTCGCAATCGCCCAGACGAAAGCAGCGAGTTCGCGCGCGATGGCGACGGTGACGATGTTGGTGGGGCGCCCGCTGGCCTGCATGCGTCGGTATCGCTGACATAGCCGTACCTGCGCCTTCCAGGCGATCGCCCTGATCGCTTCAGGCAGCCCCTCCGTTCGCTTCAAGATTTCCTGGCCGACACGGGCCGGCAATCTGTAGGTCCATGCACCTTCGACCAGCATGCGTCTTGCCCGGGTGTTGCCCGCCTTGGTGATCGAGCCGCGCGACACGCTGGCGCCTGTGGAATGTTCCCTGGGGACCAATCCCAGCCAGGCCATGAACTGGCGTGGGTTGCTGAAGCGTCTGAAGTCGCCGATCTCCGATACCAGTGTCACCGCCGAGATCTGTGCGACACCGCGCAGGGCCTGGATCGCTTCGACGACAGGGTTCAGCGACCAATCCGGCAAGAGCGCCAGCATCTGCCAGGTCAGCCGTTCCCGCCGTTCCTCGATCTGTTCGATGGCACGAATGTATTCTTCCATAGCGATCTGCTGCGCACGGTGATCAAAGCGCTGTGTCGCCAGCCAGTTTCGATGAGCTCTTGTCCAATGAGAGCGGCCTTCGAAGACCCGGCCGTGCCGGAGCAAAAGCGACAAGAGATGCTGGCGTGCCCGTCGTAAATCCGAGACGGCCGCTTCCCGTGCCCGGCAAAGATCGCGCATGGCCTCATGCGTCTCGTCGGGAACCCAGATGGACGATAGTTCACCTGCTCGCAACAACGCGGCAAGCGCGACAGCATCACGCCGATCTGTCTTGATCTGAAGTCCCGGCCGGGTCGGAACCAGCGATGGCGCAACGACAAGGCAGTCATAACCCAGTGCTGAAAGCTGACGATACAATCCATAGCCCGTCGGGCCGGCCTCATAGCAAAAGCACAGGCGTCCGTGACGTCCGGCAAGCTTGTCGACAAATTTGCGCACTGCATCGGCACGGTTGGCGATTTCGCCGTAATAACGAACCTCGCCTTTGCGGCCTGCTTCCGCCAGACCGATCGCGATTTTTTCCTTACTCACATCCAAACCAACGTAAAGTGCGATATCATCGACCACGGCTCGTCTCCTATGTTTGAGGCTCTGGCTCTGCAGCTAACCCTCGTTCTGAACATAATGCGAGACGAGCCACCCTGTCGGCCAAGGACATGGGGTCTCATCCTGGGTGCTGGGATGGAGGCCAGCATCGATGACGCGACCCTATTCGAATGATCTTCCTAAACGCGTGGCTGCAGTTGCGGGCGGTCAGAGCTGTCGGGTCGTCGCGAAGCGGTTCGACATCGCCGTCTCCTCAGTGGTGAAGTGGTCGCAGCGCCATCGGGTGACCGGCAGCGACTCGCCCGGCAAGATGGGCGGCCATCGCCGGCGGGTGCTGGAGTCGCATCGCGCCTTCATTGTCGAGCGGATCGAGCAGACCTCGCACCTGCCGCTGCATCGGCCGAAGGACGAACTGGCCGCCCGCGGCGTGGCCGTCCCCCATAATGCCATTTGGCAGTTCATGCGCCGTGAAGGTCTGAGCTTCAAAAAGAACGCTGTTCGTCCTTGAGCAGGGCCGAGCCGACATTGCCCGGAACAGACAGCGCTGGAAGACTTGGCAAGCCTGCTTCGATCCGAAGCGGCTCGTCTTTATCGACGAGAGTGTGCTGCAGAGCAGCGGAAGGAGTTCGACATGAACTGAGACCGTAGCGTAAAGCTGCGTGAATGATGGGGGACGGCCCTCCGGGATCGGCTTTCAGGAGCAGGTCTCAAACCAGTCCGAGCTGCTGCGGTAAAGAGCCGTGGTGGTGAGCGTCGGATGAAACGTTCGGACGAGATCCGAGCAGGTGCATGTTCAAAAGACGAACGAAAGTGAACCCTCCGAAGACGCGTCGTTATGAACGTAAGTGTTGTCGAAACCAGGACCGTTTCGTCATCCTGGGACAAGTCCGCCAGAAGCCTGATGACCGGGCGGGCGGCGACCGGCGTAGAGGGGGCGTGATTTGGACATAGGCGTTCACGCGGAACTGCAGGAACCAGGCTCCTGATGCCAAGGGAGAAGCTCAAGCGGCGCAAACCGCAAGGCGAGAGTACCGATGCGGGAGACTGGGGCGGACCGACCCGTAAGAGCGTCGAGGACCCTGTAATGGGGTCGGAGCAAAGGGGTCGGATCAGGTGGTCGTATTGTTTGAAACAACTGGAAACAGGATGACTTCGGAAAGTACGGCAGACAAGCCGTTTCGAATTGAGAAACGGCAGGTGTACGAAGCTTATAAAGCGGTCAAAGCCAACCATGGCGCAGCCGGGGTGGACGGCGAGACTTTGGAAATGTTCGAGAAAGACCTTGCAAGGAATCTCTACAAGATCTGGAATCGGATGTCGTCCGGAGCCTACTTTCCGCCACCGGTGCGTGCCGTCTCCATTCCAAAGAAGGCTGGAGGCGAGAGGGTTTTGGGTGTGCCCACGGTCAGCGATCGGATCGCGCAGATGGTGGTCAAACAGATGATTGAGCCGGATTTGGACTCCCTCTTTCTTCCAGACTCATACGGGTACAGGCCGGGGAAGTCGGCCTTGGATGCCGTCGGCGTGACGCGCCAGCGATGTTGGAAGTATGATTGGGTTTTGGAATTCGACATCAAAGGACTGTTCGACAATCTTCCACACGATCTCTTGCTGAAGGCGGTCAGGAAGCACGTCACATGCAAGTGGGCTCTGCTCTACATCGGAAGATGGCTCGCAGCGCCGATGGAGAAGAATGGTGAGGTTTTGGCGCGAACGTGCGGCACCCCGCAAGGCGGTGTCGTCAGCCCCTGCCTCGCAAATCTCTTCATGCACTATGCATTTGATTTGTGGATGACGCGAATGCATCCCGACCTACCATGGTGTCGATATGCCGACGATGGTCTTGTTCACTGCCAGAGCGAGCAGCAAGCCGAAGCCCTCAAGGTGGAGTTGAGTTCTCGCTTGGCAGCGTGCGGATTGCAGATGCATCCGACAAAGACCAAGATCGTTTACTGCAAGGATCAACGGCGCCGAGGAACGTATCCGAATGTCGCATTCGACTTTCTCGGATATCAGTTCCGGCCTCGACGGGTGGCGAATACACAGCGGGACGAGTTCTTCTGTGGCTACACGCCTGCGGTTAGTCCGACGGCGCTTAAATCGATGCGGGCAAAGATCAAAAGTTTGAACATCCCGCGGCAGACGCCGGGGACGCTGACCGAAATTGCCAAACAACTCAATCCACTCCTTCGGGGATGGATTGCCTATTATGGCCGGTTCAGCCGTTCGGCCCTGTCCACTCTGGCTGATTACGTTAACATGAAGCTCAGAGCCTGGATCAGGCGAAAGTTCAAACGCTTTCAGTCCCATAAGACACGAGCCAGTCTCTTCTTGCGAAAACTGGCGCGGGAAAATCCGGGACTGTTCGTACATTGGAAGGTGTTCGGAACGAACACGTTTACCTGATGGGAGCGGTGTGAATCGAGAGGTTCACGCACCGTTCTGCGAGAGGCCGGCTGGTGAAATCCCTCCGGCCTACTCACCCCTGGACGAAGACGAACATGGCGCCGCTGCGAGGCTGGGCGCCGCGCGGCGAACGGCTGTTCGGCCAGGCTCCCTTCGGCCACTGGAACACCATGACGTTCATTGCCGCCCTGCGCGTTGATCGCGTCAGCGCGCCCTGGGTCATCGACCGGCCGATCAACGCGACGAGCTTCCTCGTCTATGTCGAAAAGGTGCTGGTGCCGGAGCTCACGCCCGGCGACATCGTCGTGATGGACAATCTCGGCTCGCACAAGGCCAAGGCTGTCCGCGATGCCATCAGGGGGGTCGGCGGTTGCCGGAATTGCCGACCGCGGTCCGTTCGCGTATCACCGTGGCGCTTGATATGGGCGAGCAGCCCGAAGCCAATCCGATGAAGCTTGAGCCGAGCGACGAGGTTCTTGCCGGAAAGCCGGCCGGATCGGTTGCCCGTGTCGACGAAACCGGCCGCGTGTCCTGGACGATCCCTCTTGAGATTTCGGTGCAGATCCCTGCGCTCGCCACCACGCCGTCGGCGCCTCCAGGGCTTGCTGCAGCCATCGTCGAAGCGACGACATTCGCTGAACGCGCCGTCGCCGACGAATATCGAGACCGGAGCGGCTACAAGCGCGGCTTCCTGACCGGGTTCGATGTCTGCAACATCGACGGCGCAAATGCCAAGAGCATCGATCGCAAAAACAAGATCGTCACACCCCTGACGCCCGATTCAGCAGGCCTCGAGGTACTTGCAACGGACGCGGAAGCCGACAGCTGGCGGTGAGATCGTTCACGGGGCCGATCTTCACCGACGGAGACCGCAGTTTCCGTGGGATCAAGATTCCGGGCCGCTTCTTCAAGATTGCGGTCTGGGTCGAAGACACACGGCCACCAGCGTCCCAAGCATTCGCCATGTCGAGCACATCATCGGGTGGCTCGTCAGGATGTGATGTGGTGCAAAGGAATCGGCTTGGATTGCTGCCGTCACCAACAACGATCCAATCTACCTGATCTTCAAGCTTGGCTGCTCCAGGCCCGACGATCGCAAGCAGCGATACGCCTTCAGCGAGGCAGAGATCGGGCTGTGAAGGACTATTTTGCGAGCAAGGGCCATAGCAAAGATCTAAAGCAGAACCGAAGCGGCCGCGAATCTGAAGGTGGTCGGTTGTTTGACTACCGAGGAAGCTAAAGCCGAAGGTGAGCCTCATCACCCGCCCCCGCTCCGCCCTTGCGACCCGGCCCAGCAGGTCGGATCGGGGGCTGCCGCCAGCGCCAGTGGAGATGTCGCGTGTCGCATGTCTAACCGGCTGACCACGTCGCACCTCTAATCAGCTTTGACACTATTTAAGCTCGAAAAGACCGTATTATCGGACGCTTGGATAAAGGTCCTGCTGGATCGGCGGTTCGATCCTTTCAAGAGCGTGGGTTGTCGAGAGCGATACGGTTTATCACACGTGGCTGCCTAGAGTGCAGTGTCCTTGCTCGCTGCGCCCAGGTCTTCTTCAAAGGAAGCCTCTATGTTGGTCGCCTGTAGATAAAAGTCCTTTGGCCTACCGATATGGCGACGGATGATGTCGGCCAGATGGTTCCCATCTCCCTGTCGGATCGCCTCAATCATCGCAAAATGTTCTTCGATCGCCACTTCGCGCATCTCCTCGTTGGGGAAGGCACGAGTGCGGATTGGATGGGTCGAGAACGTATAATGTTGGATCGCTTCGGCCAGCCGTTTGTTGCCGGCGTGCTCATAAAGCGTTTCATGGAACGTATTGTTGAGCGTGAACACCTCGGAGAACCGCATGGCGCGCGAAGCCTCGCGATGCTTTTCGGCAATGTCTGTCAGGAAGGTGATGAACTGCGGTTCTGCCGGCCTTGAAAAATGCCGCGCTGCCTGCGTTTCGAGGCATTCGCGGATTTCGTAAAGTTCCTCCACCTCGCGAATAGAATAATCCCGAACCTGGACACCCTTGTTCGGCTGGCGAATGACGAGGCCGACCTTTTCCAGCTCGTCGAAAGCCCGCCGCACGCCATGGCGAGTCGCGCCGGTGCGGACCATGATTTCATCTTCGATCAACCGCTCCCGCGGCCGGCAGGCGCCGGAAATGATCTTGCGCTGCAGGTCCTTGTATACCGCTTCCCAGCTGCCGCTTTTCTCTGCAGTTTCATCCATTTATTTGCGACTCTCGCACGCTACCGATGTTCGAAAGCAATAACTCATCTTGGGGCTCAAAACAATCATCGTTGACATTATCGATAATATTACCTATGAAATTTTCGACGGAGGAAATCGGGTGTATCGCATCGGCAGTGGAGCGGGATTTTCGGGAGATCGCATCGACGCGGCGCAGCCTGTCGTCGAGGCGATTGCTGCGACAGGTGAGGGTGGCGCGATCATTTTCGAGACGATTGGCGAGCGTACGCTGGCGCTTGGCCAGATCGCCAAGCGGCGCGATCCGAAAGCCGGTTACGAGCCGTTGCTCGAACAGTTCCTGCCGCCGATCCTAAAGACCTGTGTGGAAAACCGTATCGTTATTGTCGGCAATTTCGGCTGCGCCAACCCTCGCGCTGCGGCCGATACAATCCGTGCGATGGCTGAGGCGCAGGGCTTTGCCGGCGCCCGCATAGCGGTGGTCGAGGGCGATGATCTGGTCGGGCGGGTCGATATCAGTGCGACTGAGCGCTGGGAAGGCGATCGCCATCTGCCGGCCCCGTCGGGGGACGTGATCGCCGTTAATGCCTATATAGGGGCGCGTCCGATCGCCGAAGCAATCCGTGCTGGCGCGCAGGTCGTTGTAACAGGGCGCGTGGCCGATCCGGCACTGGCACTCGGGCCGCTGGTGGCTCATTTCGGCTGGGACTGGAATGATCTCGATCTACTGGCTGCCGGCACGCTGGCAGGGCACCTGCTCGAATGCGGCTCGCAGGTCTCGGGCGGCTTCTTTGCCGATCCGGGCTATAAGGATGTACCAGATCCCGCCAATATCGGCTTTCCGATCGCCGAGGTGGAGGCCGATGGCACTTTCGTCCTCACCAAGGCGGAAGGTACCGGTGGCTGCGTTGACACGCGCACTGTCAAAGAACAGCTTCTTTACGAAATTCATGATCCTGCAGCCTATCTGACACCGGACGTGACGCTCGACCTAACCGAGGTTGAGGTCGTTGCTGTGGGTCGTGATCGGGTTCGGGTCACGGGCGCCCGCGGGCATGCAGCGCCGACAACGTTGAAGGCGACGGTTGGATATTACGGCGACTGGCTGGGAGAGGCAGAGATTTCGTATGCTGGGCCGAACGCTCTTCAACGCGCGCGGCTTGCTGTTTCGATCATGCGCGACCGGCTGGCAAAGCGGGCGCTCGATGTGGCATCGCGGGCCGACGTGATCGGTACGACCAGCGTTTTCGATGACGACAGCGGCACGCTGTTTGAGGGATTTCGCGGCGAAAACGATGGCGATTATCGCGTCCGTTTCGCCTTCGGCGGCGAGGCAGGCGCCGTTGAGGCGGCGGTGCAGGAGGTCAACGCGCTCTATTGCTGCGGACCGGCGGGCGGCGGCGGAGTGCGCCAGAGCGTGCGCCCGCGGGTGCGGACGGTTTCACATCTCGTCCCCCGTTCGCTCGTATCGGTCTCGCATTCCTTTATCGGAGAGACGTCATGACACGGGACCGCATCACCGTACCGCTGCATGCGATCGCCCATGGCCGCGCCGGCGACAAGGGCAATCGGCTGAACGTCAACGTCATCGCCTACCGCACGGAATTCTGGCCGATCCTGCTTGAACAGGTAACAGAAGCGCGCATCGCAGCGCTCTTCGCGCATCGGGGCGTTACGCGTGTCGTGCGCTATGAACTGCCGAAGCTGCAGGCGCTCAATTTTGTCATCGACGACGCTTTGGAAGGCGGGGTCAATTCCAGCCTTAGCCTCGACACGCACGGAAAGACCCTGTCTTTCCTGGTGCTCGACCTCCCGGTCGAGCTTCCGTCGCACATTCAATCATCTGCTGCGGCCGTCCGGTCGCGAACGCCAAATTTTGATCCAGTCATGGGAGGAGTGGACAATGAATAAGAAGAGGACCCTGACGCTTTTGCCGGCTCTGTTGGCCGGCATTTCTGCGGCAGCAATGATCGCCGCGCCAGCGGGCGCGCAGGAAATCAAGCGCGGTGGCAACCTTCGCATCGGCATCTCACAGATGGCACCATCGCCCGACCCGGTTGTTACGACATTCGGCGTCAACTGGGGAACGTCCTATATCGTCTGCGAAGGCCTTTTCGGGCTGGATGAAAAATGGACGCCTCAGCCGATGCTGGCGGATTCATTCAAATACAGCGACGACGGGCTGAAGCTCACCGTTGTGCTGCGCTCGGGACTGAAATTCCATTCCGGCGCGCCGCTGACCTCGGCCGACGTCGTCGCGTCGCTTAACCGCTTCCGCGAATCCGCCGGTATCGGCGCATCGCTGAAAGCGACGACCAAGTCGATCAAGGCGGTGGATGACAAGACCGTCGAATTCGAGCTGGCGAGTCCGAGCCCGATCCTGCCAGGTCTGCTGGCTGGCGCGCAATCGGCCATCATGTCGGCCAAGTCTCTTGAAGGAGCATCCGCCACGGTCGGCACAAAGGGGTTGGATTGCACCGGTCCCTATACGCTGACCAGCTACCAGCCCGACCAGGGCGCCAAACTCACCCGGTGGGACGATTACCAGAGCCGGAAGGAGCCTGCATCGGCAATGTCCGGCGCAAAATATGCCTACGCCGACGAGATCGATCTACGTCTGATGCCGGAGCCTTCCGTGCGTCGCGATGCGCTAATCACGGGGCAGATCGATATCGCCCGCGAGCTGCCGTCCGACTTCTATGACGCATTGAAGAACAACTCCGGCACCGAACCGGTCGTCGTGCCGAACAACCAGTCGCTGACGGTGGTGTTCAATACCAAGGAAGGCGTTCTGGCTGACGTCAACCTGCGCCGCGCCATCTATTACGCGCTGGAGATGGAACCGATCATGCAGGCGTCTGTCGGCAAGAAGGAATTCTATACGCTCGATCCAAGCTGGATCCCCGATCCGAATTCCTTCTGGTACACCAAGGCCGGCGTTCCGGATGGCTTCGGCAAGCCGAATGCGGCCAAGGTAAAGGAATATCTCGGCAAGTCGAACTACAATGGCCAGCCGATTCGCTGGCTGGTCGCAAGCGAACAGTACCAGAAGCACTATCTGACGGCGATCACCGCCAGTCAGCAGCTCGAAGAGTTCGGCATCAAGGTGGATATCATTCAGTCCCCTATGGCGAATTATATCCAGACCCGCGCCAATGCGGCGCAGATGGACGCCTTCTCCAGCTTCCTGCCGACTTATGTCGACCCGACCTCGATCGCTTATCTCAACCCGACCTATCCGGGCTTCTGGGATAATCCGGAAAAGACCGGGCTGATGAAGCAGATCGCGACGACGATCGACCCGACGGAGCGCAAGGCGATCTTCGAAAAGATCCATGCGCTTGCCTATGATCAGTTCCCGTTCATCAAATACGGGACGGAGTCCAACATGTATGGCATGCGCAAGGGTGTGGGTAATCCGCAGAGGATTCCGGCCCGCTCGGACGACTTCTACAACGTGGCGCCGCCGCCGGCGAATTGAGGATGAGCACGATCGAGCAAAGCCTGTCCGAGAGCCCGGCCACCGGAGAGGAGGCGACCCTCGTTTCTAGCCACCGGCCGCTATGGCAAAGATTGGTCCGCAACCCCGCGGCCGTCTTTTCCATCGCCGTGCTCGTTCTTATGGCGCTGGGAGCAATCCTGGCGCCGGTGATCGCACCCGGCAATCCCATGCGGGTGAGCCCCGCCCTGCGGTTTACCCCGCCGGGCCCCGAACATCTTTTCGGCACCGACAATCTCGGTCGCGACATATTCAAAATGGTGCTGCATGGCTCGCGTACCTCACTGCTCGTCGGCCTTATCGTCACGCTGGTCTCCATGTCCGTGGCGATCGTGCTGGGGGTGATTTCCGGCTTTTATCGCAAGGTGGACGTCGTCTTGATGCGCTTCGTCGACGGGATGATGGCTTTCCCGGGCATCGTGCTGGCAACGGCAGCCGCCGGCATCATGGGGCCGAGCGTCACGACAGTCATTACGTCGTTGTCGATCGTGCTGATAGCGCCTTCGCTACGCATTGTCCGCGGCCAGGTGCTTGTCGTCCGCGAGCTGCAAATGATCGAGGCGGCGCGCGCCGTCGGCGTGCCGACGCTACGCATCCTCTCCCGCTACGTGCTGCCGGCCGTCAGCTCGCCGATCCTCGTCCAAACCTCGTTCATCTTCTCCGCAGCCGTACTTGGCGAAGCTGGACTGAGCTTCATCGGCGTCGGTATTGGCCCTAGGGATCTGAGTTGGGGTAACGCGCTGACCGAAGCGCGAAATTACATCAGCCAGGCGCCTTGGATCGTGCTGTTTCCGGGTTTGGCGCTGATGCTGACCATTCTTTCGCTCAACCTGCTGGGTGACGCATTGCGCGATGTGCTTGATCCCCGGCTTGCAAGGAGACGCTAGATGCTGACCTATCTCGGCAGGCGCTTCCTGCTCATTCTTCCAACGATCTTCGTGCCGTTGATCCTGGTCTTCCTGCTGCTGCGTCTGTCGCCGGGCGATCCCGCCGGCATGATGCTGGGTGATCAGGCGACTGCCGACCAGATTGCCGCGCTGAGAACCGAACTCGGGCTCGATCAACCGATCTACGTCCAGTTCTTCATCTGGCTCAAGGACATCGTGACGCTGGATCTCGGCCAGTCGATCTTTTTCCGCGAGACGGTGATGAAAATCATCCCTGAATATGCCGGCGTCACCATCCTGCTCGCGCTGGTGGCTCTTTCGCTGACGGTCGTCATCGGCGTGACGCTTGGCCTGATTTCTGCGATGAACCGCAACAAGCCAATCGACCGGGGGGTTATCGTCGGCGCAGTGCTCGGCATATCGGTACCGGAATTCTGGTTCGCGTTACTGCTGATTTTCCTGTTTGCAGTGACGTTGCGCTGGTTTCCCGTCGCGGGCTACAATCCTCCGTCAGCCGGCATCGTCGCCTTTGCTGCGACCATCTTTCTTCCGGCGCTGGCGCTTGGCGTGCGCCAGTCGGCACTGATGACACGGATGATGCGCTCCTCCATGCTTGACGTGCTGAACGAGCCATATATCACGACCGCGCGGGCTCAAGGACTGCCGGAGCGCAAGGTGATCGGCAGCTACGCGCTGCGGACGGCCTCCATTCCGGTCATCACCGTTGTCGGGCTTGCGGCTGGCCATATGCTGGGCGGCGCCGTCGCGATCGAGATCATCTTCGCCTTGCCGGGCCTCGGCCGCATGCTGGTGGAAGCGGTTGCCCGCCGCGATTATCCGCTCGTCGAAGGCGGGGTTCTGACCATTTCGTTGATCCTTGCCGTGCTCAATCTAGCGATCGACATCGTCTACGCACTCCTTGATCCCCGGATACGCTACCAATGAACACGCATATTCCATCGGAAGCGCTTGGCCTACCGCAGGAGGCCGTGAAGACCGTCCCGGTTCTGGAGGTCGAGGAACTGTCCCTGTCATTCCGCGACGAAGGCGCCTTGCTGCCGATCGTTACCGACATTTCGTTCTCGATCGGTCGTGGCGAGGCAGTGGCGCTGGTCGGCGAATCCGGCTGCGGCAAGTCGATCACCGCCAGCGCGATCATGGGGCTTGCGCCGGATAATGCGGTCGTCACCGGTGAAATCCGGCTGAACGGGCAACGCATTTCCGATCTTTCCCCGAGAGAGCGCCGCAAGCTCTGCGGTCGCCATATGGGCTTTATCTTTCAGGAGCCGATGACGGCCCTGCACCCGACGCTGACAATCGGCCGGCAGATGACCGATACGCTGAGCCACAATCTCGGGCTCGGCCAGCGGGCGGCGATGGACCGCGCTGCCGAACTGCTGGTGAAGGTCGGAATTCCCCGCGCAAAGGATATCCTCAAAGGGTATGTCCACGAACTTTCCGGCGGCATGCGCCAACGCGTGATGATCGCGCTCGCCATTTCCTGCGGGCCATCGCTGATCATCGCCGACGAGCCGACTACCGCGCTCGACGTGACGATCCAGGCCCAGGTTCTTGACCTTCTGGAAGACATGCGCCGTGAGCTCGATCTCGCCATGCTCTTCATCACCCACGATCTGGAAGTGGTCGGCGACTTCTGCGACCGGGCTGTCGTCATGTATGCCGGCGACGTGGTGGAGCGGGCGACGAGCCGGGAGATCGTCGAGACACCGCGCCATCCCTATACACGCGGCCTGATCGACGCCATTCCGGCGCATGGCGAAACCCGCAATCGACTGACACCGATCCCCGGCACGGTACCGCCGGTCGGGGCGTGGCCCGAGGGCTGTCGGTTCGCACCCCGTTGCCAGCACGCGGATGAACAATGTCGCACCCATCCCGGTCTTGACGCTGTCGGCAGTTCCACGGTCCGCTGCTGGCACCCGGTCGAGGAGGTCTCGGCATCATGAATACCGTTTCGCCCGTGCTCGAAGTGCGCGGCCTTTCGAAATCCTTCAAGGCGGTCAAGGCCGTCCGAAATGTCTCCTTTTCCATCACCAGGGGCAAAACCTTCGGCATCGTCGGCGAATCCGGCAGCGGCAAGTCGACGACCGCCCGCCTAGTGCTGCGGCTCATCGATCCGACGTCCGGCGACATCCGCTTCCGGGGAACGGATCTTTCCGCCATGAAGCAGGAAGAGTTACGCCGCGAGCGGCGCCACATGCAGATGATCTTTCAGGATCCCTTCGGATCGCTGAACGGCCGCATGACTGTACGCGAGACGCTGACCGAACCACAGATGGTCCATGGTATAGGCACGCCCGCTTCGCGGCTAGAAGCTGCCCGCAGCCTGCTTGCCGAAGTCGGACTGCCGGCGGCCGCGCTAGACCGGTTTCCACATGAGTTCTCCGGCGGCCAGCGCCAGCGCATCGCGATCGCCCGTGCGCTTGCCACCAATCCGGACCTGATCGTTGCCGACGAGCCGGTCAGCGCGCTGGACGTTTCTGTGCAGGCGCAGGTGTTGAACCTGTTGCGCGATTTGCAGGAGCGGCATGGCACGACCATGCTGTTCATCTCGCATGATCTCAGGGTCGTGCAATTCATGTGCGATGAGATCGCGGTCATGTATCTTGGCGAGATCGTTGAACAGGGACCGCGCGAGCGGATATACGGCGCTCCGGCGCATCCCTATACCCAGGCGCTGCTCGCTTCCGCACCGGGCAGGGGAGCGGGCAAACGCGCCCGGCTCTCCGGTGAAATCCCAAGCGCCCATGCCGCACCGAGCGGCTGCGCCTTTCGCACCCGCTGTCCGCATGCTCATGAACGCTGTGTCCTCGAAGCGCCGGGAATGCGTGAGCTCGGTTGCGGCCAGCGGGCGGCCTGCCATCTGCTGGAGAAGGCTCCAAGCGCATGAAGACGATCGATGTTTCGAGCTGCGAGGCGATCTATCGCGGCGTCGTCTCCGAGAGTGGCCTTAGCTTTTTCGGCATCCCCTATGGCGAGCCACCGGTCGGCGCCCTGCGCTTTCAGCCGGCGAAAGCGGTCGTGGCCAAAGGCCTTGTCGATGCGACGCAGCCGGGCAACGCGCCGCCACAGATCCGTCGACCGGTACCCGTATGGACGCCGCGCAATACGGGTTTCTTGACCGGCGAGGACTGCCTCAACCTCAACGTCTTCACGCCGGCAGCCAATGGCGGCAAGCGGCCGGTCGTAGTGCACGTGTTCGGTGGCGGTTTCCAGACCGGGTCCGTCAATGGCGGTTATCAGGATGAACTCGGTTTCGTCGAACGTGGGGACCTCGTTTATGTCCGGCCAAATTTCCGTACCGGCGCGCTGGGTTTTCTGCATCTTGGCGAGGTGATGGGCGATGGATCGCCTGCCAATCGCGGCATGCTCGATCTCGTTCTGGCGCTGGAATGGGTCCAGGCGAATATCGGAGCCTTCGGCGGCGATCGGGACAATGTCACGCTTGTCGGCCTGTCATCTGGCGGTTTCACTATCGGTGCGTTGTTCGGTATGGATGGCATTGCCCATCTTTTTCGGCGGGCCTGGATGATGAGTGGTTCGGCAAGCCGGATCATCGATCCGCGGACGGCAAGCTCCATGGCCCTCGATTTTCTGGACCGCACCGGCATCCGCCCCGGCGATCACGATGCCCTGCAGGCCCTGCCGGTCGAGCGCATTCTCACCGTGCAGGAAGAGATCATCGCCACCGACCTTGGCGAACGCAATTCACCCGGGGGCAGGACGATGGGCATCGTGCTCGACGGCGCGAGCCTGAAGCGCCATCCGCTCGACGGCCTTGCCGCAGGAACCTTCCGCGACAAGCAGATGGTCGTCGGCTGGACGAGAGACGAGGCAAGCATGTGGTATGCCTTGGGCATCATGCCGGCGCCGAAGGGCCGAGAGCGCGTACTTTCAACTGTTGCACGCTTTTTTCCCGACAAATCGGAAACGGTATTATCTGAAATTGAAAGGGCTTACCCAAAAGCCGGCCTGGCCGAATTGGAGGAACGTTTCCTATCGGCAACCATCTACCGCGATACCGCCCAGCGGACCGCCGAGACTCACGGGAACGCGGGCGGCAAAGCCTTCGCCTACGAATTCGGCTGGGTGCCGGAGTTCGAGGGCGGCAGGCTGGGTTCCTCGCACTCCTTCGATGAACCGTTCGTATTCGGAAACGTGGAGGCAGAACGGGTGCCGCTTGCCGGTGGCAAGCCCCATGCGGTGAAGCTTGCCAACGAGATGTCGGACGCTTTGCAAACCTTCGCCCACACCGGGACGGCGCCTTGGCAGGATTTTCAAAAAAACCGCTTCATCAAACGGTTCGAGTGAATTCTCTTGCCACCATTATGGCAGTATCGATCTCCAAGTATACTCCACCGTGCGACAGGAGATTGGCGCATGGTTCTGAGTCGGCGGTTCAAATTGCTTCAAGGGTTGTGAGCAGACCGCACAAATTCAAGTTTCTATCGCACCAGAACTGTCCGAAACGTTGACATTCGGGCCGGTAGGTCCGGTCATGAATACATCTGCTGAGCTGAAGCAAAAGTACGAACTTCAGCGTGAGAAGTGAGGTACCGTAGGTTCGGATCTGTTCGCGAACCCTGGGGTCACCGATGCCAATGTGTCTCTCACCACGCCGATGCACCGTAATGTTTTCCAGCCGACGTATTCAGCGCATGGTGAGTTTAGCAACAACTGCTTTCCAGCCAGCAGTCAACGCAGCTACGTCGCAGTGGTCGGAGCAGTAATCATCAGCCTCGCCCATGCCATATGGATGGACAGACCGCTTTATACATTCTTCCGCTCGAAGAGCGATAGAAGGTTTGCAAATGCTGCCGTCACGGGCGTGGATACGCCCTGCCGGAGACCTTCCCGGGCAACCGCACCGGTGATTGTGCCGATCTCCATTGGCCGGCCGGCGAGGCGGTCCTGGAGCATCGAGGGCTTGTGAGGGCGATGGTGCGCAAAGGCATGTTCCACCGATTGCCGCGTCCGCTCCACATCGACATCGAGGCCACGGGCCTTCGCGACGGCTAGCGCTTCCGACAGGATGGCGAAGACGATCTGCCTTGCTTCCTGCCGGTCCGCCATCTCGCCGACGGTCAGGTCGGTCGCCGCCGCGAGCGAATTCAAGGCCGCGTTGAAGGCGAGCTTTTCCCAGATCGCGACCTCCACCGCTGGGTCCAGTTCGCAGTTCAGCCCGGCGTTTTCCAGCATATTGCAAAGATCCTGCAGCCCGGGTGAGGGGACGCCGTTCGCCGCCCAGATCCGGATCTGTCCGTCGCCCGGCACGCGAATGTGCCCGGGTGCGACGAGCGTCGAAGGCCAGTTGGTCATGCCCATGGCGATGCGTTCCCGCGGAATGAAAGCCTCGATCGTCTCGACATTGCCGATGCCGTTCTGCACCGTGAGCGCAAGCGTTTGCGGCCCGATCAGATGCCGAGCGGCTGCCATCGCCGCTTCGGTGTGCATGCCCTTGGTGAACACGATCAGCAGATCGAAGGCACCCGTATACCGTTCCGCCGCTCCGATCGGTAGGGAATAGGTCTTTTCTCCATCGTCGCCGGTCAACCGCAGGCCGTTCGCTTTGATGGCTTCGATCTGCGCCGGAGCGACGTCGATCAACGAAACATCTTGCCCGCTTCCCGCAAGCCGGGCGGCGAACAGGCCGCCCATGGCGCCGGCCCCGATGACGGCAATTCTCATGGTTTTGTCCCTTCCCGATGCTCCTCCGCATCGTCTCCGGATTATCCCGGAAAACCGTTTTTGCCGCAAGATAGTTTGACGTCAAAAATTTTGTTATCAAACTATCTTGCAGCGAGAAAGCCTTTTGGCTACGGTTCACAACAAGAGCAAGGCAGGCCGCAGCGCTTGCCGTCGGAGGAAAAAGCGACCTAATACGGAGAAGCCGGACAGTGTGCTGTCACGCGGCTATTTGGGTTCACAAGAAAGGGAGGATATCGTGGATAGCATTCAGTTTCTGATCGATAACGACGATCGCGCTGCGCAGTCGGGTGCCGTTTTCGAGCGTATCGATCCGGTAACGGGCGAGGTCGCCACCAAGGCGCCGGCGGGCGGTCCTGCCGATGCGCGTGCCGCAGCCGACGCCGCTGCCGCCGCTTTTCCGCAATGGTCGGCGATCGGCCCGGGTGAGCGCCGCAAGCTGCTTCTCAAAGCCGCCGACATCATGGATTCCAAGGCCGGTGAATTTATCCGGCTGATGACCGCTGAAACCGGCTCGACCGGCCCATGGGGCGGCTTCAACACGATGTTCGCCGCCAATGTCCTGCGCGAAGCGGCCTCCATGACGACCCAGGTCTCCGGCGAGATCATTCCGTCCGACAAGCCCGGCAATATGGCGATGGCCATCCGCCAGCCGGCTGGTGTCTGCGTCGGCATCGCGCCGTGGAATGCACCAGTCATTCTCGGTACCCGCGCCATCGCCATGCCGCTCGCTTGTGGCAATACGGTCGTGCTGAAGGCGTCGGAAATGTGCCCGGCGACCCACCGCCTCATTGGCCAGGTAATGCGCGAGGCCGGTTTCCCGAAGGGCGTCGTCAACGTCGTCACCAACGCACCCGCCGATGCCGCAGAGGTCGTCGAGGCTCTGGTCGCTCATCCTGCCGTCAAGCGCATCAATTTCACCGGCTCGACGCGCGTCGGCAAGATCATCGCCAAGCTGGCGGCGGAACACCTGAAGCCGGTCCTGCTCGAGCTCGGCGGCAAGGCCCCGCTGATCGTCCTGGACGATGCGGACCTCGATGCCGCCGTCAACGCGGCAGCTTTCGGCGCCTATATGAACCAAGGCCAGATCTGCATGTCTACGGAGCGGATCATCGTCGACGAGAAGGTCGCCGACACCTTCGTCGAAAAGCTCGCCGCCAAGGCAAAGGGCCTTCCATCGGGTGATCCGCGCGGGCATGTCGTCCTGGGCTCTCTGGTCAGCCTCCAAGCGGCCGAGCGGGTCGAGGAAATGGTTCAGGATGCTGTTGCCAAGGGTGCGGCCCTGGTGGCCGGCGGCAATCGCAATGGTGCCATCATGGAAGCGACGCTGGTCGACAAGGTGACGCGGGACATGCGCATCTATTCGGAAGAGTCCTTCGGTCCGGCCAAGAGCGTCATCCGCGTCAAGGGCGACGATGAAGCGATCAGGATCGCCAACGATACCGAATACGGCCTCTCCTCGGCGGTCTTCAGCCGCGATATCCAGCGCGCCATGGCGGTTGCGCGCCGCATCGAAAGCGGCATTTGCCATATCAACGGCCCGACTGTCCATGACGAGGCGCAGATGCCTTTCGGCGGCGTCAAGGCATCCGGTTACGGCCGGTTCGGCGGCCGTGCGGCGATCGCGGAATTCACGGACCTGCGCTGGATCACCGTCGAGGATCCGCATCAGCACTACCCGTTCTGACGGCGAGGCGGAAGGGCGATGGCGAAATCATCGGCAAAACCGAAACTGGAAGCTTCCCGGCCGGAAGAGAGCGACGTGCTCATTCCGGCGGCCTTCCGGAACGTTCTCGGATATCACCTCCGGGTCGCTCAGGAGGCGTCCTTCCAGGCTTTCAGCACGGCCGTTGACAAGGCGGATCTGAAGCCCGGCTGGTACTCCATTCTGACCATCCTGTCGGAATATGACGGCCTGACGCCGTCGGAACTCAGTAGGGTCTGCGGCCGGGACCGATCGACGCTGACGGCGACTCTGAAGGGGCTTTCGATCCGTGGCATGATCGAGCGGCAGCAGAACCCGGACGACCAGCGCAGCTACAGCGTCCGGCTGACCGATGAAGGACGGAAGATGCAGGCGCGCCTGCATGCCATCGCCCGCAAGCATGACCGGCGGCTAGATGAGATCGTCGGCGAGGACAAGGCCGCGCTGATCGCGATCCTGGCCAGAATTGTGAATTCGCTCGGCAACGGCTGAGCGATGGCTGTCGCCTCGTGCCTGACTGCAGGTTCAGGCTGGGCGGCAAGCATCTGAAGACATAGACAATCGGCGGGACCCGTCCCGCGGACTTCGGCTTCCGTGGAGGATGCCGAAAACGAACGCGGTTTGCCTGCCGCAGCTAACCAAGGAGGAGCACATGTCGAAACACAAAGTAATCAAGGGTCTGGTCGCCGCGACTGTCGGCGCCATGGCCGTATTGGCGTCGGGAGCCCTGCCGGCATCCGCACAGGACAAGCAGATCAATCTCAAGATTTCCCTCTGGGTGCCGCCGGTGCATCCGCTGGTGAAATCCACCCAGGAATGGGCCGACAGCATAGCCAAGGCGTCGGGTGGCACGATCACCGCGTCCGTTTTCCCGGCCGAACAGCTCGGCAAGGCGTTCGACCACTACGATATGGTCCGCGACGGTATCGCCGACGTCGGTTATGTAAGTCCCGGATATCAGCCCGGCCGCTTCCCGGTCATCAATGCTGCTCAGCTTCCGTTTATCGTTGCCGATGCCAAGGGGGGCACGGCAGCGATCGATAGCTGGTACAGAAAATATGCTCCGAAGGAGATGGCCGACACGCATTTCTGCCTCGCCTTCGTCCATGATCCGGGCGCGCTGCATTCCCGCAAGAAGATCACCCTGCCGTCCGACGTCAAGGGCCTCAAGGTCCGTCCGGCGCAGCAGACGATGGGCGAACTGGTGACGACGCTCGGCGGTACCAATGTCCAGGCTTCCGCGCCGGAATCGCGGGATGCGCTGGAGCGCGGCATCGCCGATGCGATCACCTTCCCCTGGAACTCGATCTTCCTGTTCGGCATCGACAAGGTGACCAAGTACACGCTCGACGTTCCGCTCTACACCACGGCCTACACGTGGACGATGAACAAGGACGTCTACGACAACGCCTCCGCCGCGCAGAAGAAGGTGCTGGACGACCATTGCAGCACCGCATGGGCAGTGAAGCTTTCCTCCGCCTGGACCGACTTCGAGCATGCCGGCCGAGATAAGATGAAGGCTGCCCCGGGCCACGAGGTTGTGGAACTGACGCCGGAACAGGTCGCCGAATGGCGCAAGGCCGTGTCTCCGCTGCAGGCGAACTGGGAAAAGCAGGTCACGGCCAAGGGTTATGACCCGGCCGAGATTCTGGGCGATCTGAAGAAGAGCCTGGCGGACAACAAGGCCGCGTTCTGATCCTCGATCCGGCCGAAGCTGATCGCAGCATCGGCCGGGTTCCTTCACGACAAGAGAGGAGGGGCTCATGACGCCCGAAACAGCAGGCGGAGCGGCCCCGCCTGTGCGGCCGCAGCCGCCCAAGAACGCCATGGACCGTTTCATCGAGGGGATCGAGTGGATCGCGGCGGGCTTTGTGGGTCTCGTCGCCGCCGATATCTTCATCTCGGTGATGCTGCGTTACTTTTTCTCCTACGCCATCCCCGACGGTTATGATTTCGGCCGCCTGTTCCTCGGCATTCTCATCTTCTGGGGAATTGCCGCGACCAGCTATCGCGGCGCGCACATCACCGTGGATCTCGTCTGGGAAGGCGCCAGCCGGAGATACAAGCGTTACATCGACGTCTTCGCGACACTGGTACTGTTGCTCGTCGTGACGGTCCAGACCATCATGCTGTTCGACAAGGTCGTCCAGACCAGGGCGCAGAACGTCTTGACCTACGACCTGCAGCTTCCCACCTGGCCCTTTTTTCTCGTGGCATGGCTCGGCGATGTTGCCGCTGTGATCTTGATCGCCGTGCGCACTTTCCGCCTCGTCTTCAATCCCCAGAGTGTGAACAGAGAACACACCACAGATCCGGTGGAATAATCCCATGACACAGAATTTGGTTGCCGTATCGGGATTCGTCCTGCTGTTTGTCCTGATGCTGCTGCGCGTGCCGGTTGGTATGGCCATGGGTCTCGTCGGCGTCACCGGTTTCGGTCTCCTGGCCGGTTTCGGTCCGGCGCTGAAGCTGATCGGCCAAACCTCCATGCGCACTGTCACCGACTATACGTTCGGCGTCATCCCGATGTTCCTGCTGATGGGCGCCTTCGTCACCAATTCCGGCATGAGCCGGGAGCTGTTCCGTGCGGCCAACACGTTCATCGGGCATTTGCGCGGCGGCCTTGGGCTTGCCACCATCGTTGCCTGCGCTGGCTTCGCCGCAATTTCCGGTTCGTCGGTTGCCACCGCCGCGACCTTCTCGACCGTCGCCTATCCCGAAATGCGGCGCTTCAACTATCCGCAATCCTTCGCTGCCGGGACGATCGCCGCCGGCGGCACGCTGGGGGCCATGTTCCCGCCGTCCACCGTACTCGTCGTCTATGGCATCCTTACCGAACAGGACATCAGCCGGCTGTTTATGGCAGGAATCGTGCCCGGCATTCTCGCCGTGCTGATGTACATGATCACCATCATCATCATCGGACGCCTGCGCCCCGACATGCTGAGTGCTGGTCAGAGGAGCAGTTGGAACGAACGCCTACATGCTCTCAAGGATGTCTGGGCGCCGCTGCTTCTGTTTTTCTTCGTCATCGGTGGCCTTTACGGAGGCCTGTTCACGCCGACGGAAGCCGGCGGTGTCGGAGCGGGTGGGGCCTTCATCATCGGCCTGCTGCGCGGCAAGCTCGACAGGCTGAAGATCCTGACCTCGCTTCTGCAGGCAACCCGTACGGCGGCGGCAGTCTTCACCGTCCTCATCGGCGCCCTACTGTTCGGCTATTTCCTGACGATCACCGGCACACCGCAAAAGGTGACGGCCTTTCTCGGCGGACTTGGCATCGGGTCCTATGGTGTCCTGCTGCTGATCATCCTGATGTATCTCGTTCTCGGTTGCATCATGGACGCCATGGCGATGGTCATCCTGACGGTTCCGATCGTCTATCCAGTGATCCTCGCGCTCGGTTTCGACCCGATCTGGTTTGCCGTGATCGTCGTGATGACGGTCGAACTCGGACTGATTTCTCCGCCCGTCGGCATGAATGTCTTTGTCATCAAGAGCGTCGTGCCTGAATTGAGTTTTGCCAGGATCTTCAAGGGCGTCGCTCCCTTCATCGTCACCGATGTTGTGCGGCTTGCGCTGCTGATCGCATTCCCGGTGATCGTTACCTGGCTGCCAAGCCACCTTTGACCCTACATGCAAGAGAGACTTTCCATGACCGATGCAAAGGCCACTTCAAGGGCTGACACGATCACCGCCGGCGGCGCCATCCTGGCGCGCCTGAAGGCGGTCGGAGTGGACTATATCTTCGCCAATTCCGGCACGGACTTCCCGCCGATCATCGAAGGGCTGGCGGAAGCCTCGGCAAAGCAGATCCCCCTGCCGAAGGCAATCGTCATCCCGCATGAAAATGCCGCGATGGGCATGGCCCACGGCTATTATCTCGCGACCGGAAAGGCGCAGGCCGTTATGGCCCATACCAATGTCGGCCTCGCCAATTGCGCCATCGGGGCGATCAATGCCGCGACGGAACATATTCCGATGCTGATCTTCTCCGGCCGCACGCCCGTCGTCGAAAAGGGCCGCCTCGGTGCCCGCACCGTGCCGATCAGCTGGGGTCAGGAAATGCGTGACCAGGCCGCGATGATCCGCGAAACGGTGAAGTGGGACTACGAACTTAGGTTCCCCGAACAGGCGGTGGATATCATCGATCGCGCCCATGCGATCGCCAATTCGACACCTCGCGGGCCCGTCTATCTCAGCCTGCCGCGCGAAGTGCTCTGTGAACAATGCCCGTCCGATGAACTGGATAATCCGGGCCGCATCGCGCCGGCGATAGCGGCACCCCGCTCCGCCGATATCGAGGCGGCGGCAAGACTTCTGAGTGAGGCGAAGCGCCCCCTGATCATCTCCCAGCGCGGTGCCGGCTCACAGGAAGGCTTCGAAACGCTGTCGAAGCTGGCGCTCGACTGGGGCATTCCGGTCTGCCAGTACTGGGCGATCCAGCTCGGCGTGCCGACCGACCATCCGATGGCCGTCGGGGTCGATCCGGCCAAATGGCTGGCGGAAGCGGATCTCGTGCTGGTGATTGATTGCCTTGCACCCTGGTCGCCGGACATCCACCCTCTGGGCGAGGGCTGCAAGGTCGTGCATATCGGCCAGGATCCGCTTTATTCCCGCTTCCCGGTCCGCAATTTTCCCTCCGACGTGGCGCTGACCGGCGATACCGCGGAGGTAATCCTTCAGCTCGAAAAGGCCGCCGGCGTCTATCTTGATGCGACGTCCAAGGAGCGCAGCACTCGCCGGGCAAGCGTGGAGAAGGCGTCCAGCAAGCGTCGTGCCGAGGTGCAGGCGCAGGCCAAAGCCGGCAATGGCGAACTGATGACCAAAGCCTTTGTGAGCTTTACCCTCTCGAAGGCGATCGAGGGCAGGAAGGCGACGGTCCTGTCCGAACTCGGCGCCCCACTCGAGCCGCTGACATTGCGCGATCACGGATCCTGGTATCAGGAACCGCATTCGGGCGGTCTCGGATGGTCCTTCCCGACCGGTCTCGGCATGAAGCTTGCCGATCCGGGCAAGCTGGTGATCGCGACGATGGGTGACGGCTCGTACATGTTCTCGAACCCCGTCGCCTGCCACCAGATCGCTGAGGCTATGGAAATCCCGCTTCTCGTTCTGGTGTTGAATAATGTCGAATGGGGCGCGGTGCGCCAGTCCGTACTCGGTGTCTATCCGGACGGGTTTGCGGCTAAAACGAACTCCATGCCGCTCGTCTCGCTTGTCCCGACGCCTGACTTTACCCAGGTCGCGGCCGCAAGCCGCGCCTGGACGGCCAAGGTCGAGCGTGCCGAGGATCTCGGCGCGGTGCTGGAAGCCGCCATCGAGCACGTCACGGTCAAGAAGACGCAAGCGTTGGTCGAAATCCGGATCGCGCCCTGATGGCCTTGCTGAACGTCGAGGATTATCGGCAGGAGGCGCGGCGGCTATTGCCGCGCTTCGTCTTCGATTATCTGGACGGCGGTTCGGAAGACGAGGTGGCGGTGAAGGAAAACCGCGCGGCCTTCGAACAGATCAGACTGACGCCCCGGCTGCTCAACGATGTCTCGGTGCGCGACCAGAGCGTCGACTGGTTCGGTCGGCGCCTGCCGACCCCGATCGTCATCGCGCCGACCGGGCTGAACGGTCTCTACCGCAAAGACGGCGACATCCTGCTTGCGAGAGCGGCGGCACGACTCGGCATACCATTCGCACTGTCGACGGCCTCCAACAATTCCATCGAACAGGTCGCCAATGCCTCGAATGGCGATCTCTGGTTCCAGCTCTATGTCATGAACCGCGATTTCGCCGATCAACTCGTGGACCGGGCACTGGCGGCCAGTTTCAGCCATCTGGTTCTGACGGTCGAC
Organism: Neorhizobium petrolearium; assembly: GCF_029854435.1. Lineage (NCBI taxonomy): Bacteria > Pseudomonadati > Pseudomonadota > Alphaproteobacteria > Hyphomicrobiales > Rhizobiaceae > Neorhizobium > Neorhizobium petrolearium. The sequence goes on from NZ_CP123001.1 coordinate 573,796, forward strand.
GTGCCGATGGGCGGCAAACGGGAGCGGGACGAGCGCAACAACTTCATCATGCCGTTCCACTTCCGGCCGAAGACGATTGCGGATGTGCTTTGCCATCCGCGATGGCTCTGGAACGTTGGTCGGCATGGTGCGCCGGCCATGGCCAATCTTGCGACCGCCACGATCACCGATCCGAACACCCAGGCGGCACTGCTTTCCCGTAAGATGGATGCGAGTTTCGACTGGGACGACCTGAAGCGCCTGCGCGACCGCTGGCCGCGCCGCCTGCTGGTCAAGGGACTGCTGCATCCGGCCGATGCGGAACGCGCCGTTTCCCTCGGCGTTGATGCGGTTGTCGTCTCCAACCACGGCGGACGCCAGCTCGATGCCGCTCCTGCGCCGATCGAGGTTCTGCCCGGCTTCTCAGCCGTCAAGGCGCCGATCGTTGTCGACAGCGGCATCCGTCGCGGCAGCGATATCGTCAAGGCGATGTCGCTGGGTGCAAGTGCGGTGATGATCGGCAGGGCGGCTCTTTTCGGCCTTGCCACCGGTGGCGAGAAGGGCGTCGTAGACGTCGTCGGTCTGCTGCAGGTTGAAATAGACCGGACGTTGGCGCTGATGGGCCAGCGCACCTTCAATTCCCGATCTTAATGACTTGACGGTGCCCGAACGCTTCATGCAGTGCGATCATCTGGACACGGGCGTGCGGGCGCACGTTGACGCCCGCCGGTCCGTTCCATCTGATGGTCTGGACCTTCGAGCACTTGCGGGACTGCCCGCCGAGTTCGGCGGTGTTGACCGCAAAGGAGTGTGAAGTGGCGCGCTAAATCGTCAACGGCAGCCGGCCTATATCTGCCTGCGAGCACATCCTTCAACAGGGCGCAGCGGATGCAGCATCAGGTGCCACCTCCCAGCTGTAGCATTGCCCGCACGTCCGCCATGCCGCGGCTTGCGTCCCGATTGCCGGTTGCCGCCACCGCCTCGAAAATTCTCAACGCGTCCCGAGGCCTGTCGAGATTCATGTAGCTGTAGCCGCGCAGGATCGTCAGGTCAGCCGATTCCGGCCGCAGTTCGGACCGCTGATCGAGATAGATGAGGGCCTCCCTGTAACGTCCGGCATCGAAGGCGGAAATTGCGTAATCGGCCAGGATCGCGACCTGAAGCTCCACAGCCCTTTGCGAACTCTGCGGAGCCTTTGTGGCAGCCACTGCAGCTTTGCTTGTGAGACCGAGCCTGAGATAAGCCAGGCTCTGCCCATAGGCGGCGTCCTCGCGGACGCGCTGCGTGCGACTTTGAAGTGCGACCTCAAATGCCGCAGCTGCCTCGATCGGCCGGTTGAGGTCCATGAGACACCATCCGCGCGCAAGCGCCTGATCGGAGGAAAGACCTGTTATCTGCGCGGTCGTCGAACAGCCGATCGACCTGCGCGTCTCGGCCGGCCCTGCTTCCCTGCCGGCGACTACCGCTTTCGGCGAGGGACCGTCTGGGCTGGCCGAAGGGCGGGCTTGTATTGATGTTCCGCTGGAAACGGGCGGTCTTGTGGGGGCGGAGGAGGGCGTGCGGGCCGTCAACAGAGCCAGATTGGCTATGCGTTCGGAACGACCGGCCCAGGCACGCTGAAGCGCCTGTACTCCGGCCCTGTCATTGATCTGCTGTTTCGTGATGGCGAGCCCGTAGGCCGATGGTTCGTCATCCGGTTTCCACTGTAAAGCCGTCTCGAACCAGCGTATGGCCGTTTGCGGCTGGTCCAGCGCACGGGCATACCAGCCCAGTTGTTGAGCAGTCGGCACATATTTTTCCTGGAGTACCGCCACAGCCATGCGTTGTAAGACAGGCTCCGGGATAGAAGGCAACGGATCACCGGAAAGGAGATTGGCGGTTGCAGCCAGATAGGTCGCCGTCGCTTCCTCGGAGTCGCTCCTCCAACCGTACATAACCTCTTCGGCTTCGGCCGCAGCATTTCGGGCAATCAGCGCAACGGCAAGCCCTTGCGACGCTGCGGCAGAATTTTCCTTCTCTCGTGAGGCGCGAAACCATCGCTCGGCTTCCGCCATATTGTTGCGGCGAAGATAGTACCAGCCCAGCAGTAGAGAGTCCGAAGCGCGCTGCTCCCGAGCAGCCAGCCCTCGGATGCGCTCCAAATATTGCGAGTCGATTGTAAGCTCTGGTTTTTCGCCGGCTTCGCCCACGAACCGACGAGCCAGCTCGTTGCGAATTCCGTCGAACTCGCGACTGCCGGATTGACCGGTCTGTTCAAGCGCAAGGAGAGCCTGAACGGAACCATAGGGCAGGAGCTCGGCTGCCTTCTCGATCGTCGCAGATCGTTCCTGAGAATTAGTGCAGTTCTTCAGGATATAGGTATAGGCATCAACGCCTCTTTGTCGGCGATCCGTCCGGATGAAGGCTTCGGCAATACGCCACAGCACGTCCACGTCGCCGCAATTGAGGAGGCTCGAAGTGGCAGCTCCAATCTCGATGACGGTTGAATATTGCTTGAGATTCGACGCGTTCACCAGCCGGACACGCGATTCCGCGACCTGGAGCCTTTCCAGAAGATCGGGGGGCGGCTGCCATCCGCTCTCCCTTGCCAGCCTTTCGGCAATCGCTTTGCGGACTTCCGCGTAATGCCCTTCCGAATAAAGCTGCCACATGTCTTCCAGTTGCCGGTCGCGATTTTCCGGAACGGCAAGCGGATCTGGGGGAGGCGTCCAGTTCGGATAAAGCGTACGCAAGCGGGCGATCTCCGCTTCGAGCCTGGCCCGATCCCCCCGTGCCGCAAAATACCGCAGAGCGCTTTCGTCGACCTCCGGTTCGATTGGCTGCTCTGGGGCGGACTGGCCAGTTCCGTCTTCTCCGGTCGGGGGCGGCTGAACTTGAGAGACAATCGGGGCAGGGAAGGAATCGGTGCCCTGTTGGCTTGATCGCGGAGGCCGTTGCGTCGCGCGAATCTGCTCTGCAATCGTCCCGGCATCGGGATTTTGCTCGTTTTGGGCCAGGCGGTTTCCCCTGGGCGCTCCGGAAGCGCCAAGCGCGGTCTGAGACTGGGTGAAGATGTCATCAACGGAAGCGTCGCCGGCGATCGACGTCAGGAGGCCCCCCGATATCGCCGCAGTCAAGAAAAGAATCCATGACAGCTTCAAAGACACTCCGGATGCCTTTCCCTGACGAATGCAAGTGCCAACAGCTGCAGCGTGGACGGATAATACAGGATTGGCTCGAACTGTTGGACCGAGGCTGGCAACTTTGTCCCGTTAAGTACACAGCCTATAACATGGTTAATAATTTGATAACCTGGGTCGCTCAGCGGTTCCTTGGTCCGGCCTGTTTCCAGATCGATCGTCGATAAGGTTCCTCCTTCGTTGGTCATGCCTTGAGAGAGGCGAGTGAGCAGGTCCCTGTCATATATGTTCGCCCTCATGAGATAGAGCGGTATCCTCACGGCGTTATAGCCGAATTCCTGCGGAAAACCGGCGGCGGGCTTTGGCTTTTGGGCAAGGCTCTCCCATTCTGCCGGAAGCCTTCGTGGACCAAACTGCGAGACACGCAGCAATGCCAGCCCATCCTCGGACAGCTTGGCCCAATCGTCGGAAGGCGCGAGCAACGCCATCACCGGCAGGGCTTCGAAAATCCAATAGGAAGGATTTATGACCGGAGCATCTTCTCGCTCACCTGCGCCGAACCCTGCTGTGGCCGGTAAGAGAACGGTTTGCCCTTTGACTCCCACGACAGTGTGCGACAGCAGACTGTTTGCGATCCTTACCGCCTGTTCCACATAGTCGAGCCGATGCCATGAAGAGCCCGCGAGCGCCAAGGCATAAGCGATCAGAATGTCACCATCGGTCGCGTTGTTGCTGTCAGTAACATGAGGGGTCGCGGCAGGATCCCATTTCCAGGCCGCCAGACCGTCATCGCGAATAAGAAGCTCGGTGCGGGTGAACGACCAGATCTGCTCGAAATCGGCAGGATTGTCGGCGAGGAAGGAAAGAAGCAGACCGTATCCCTGTCCTTCGCTATGGCTGATGTCGCCATTGGCATTGTCGACAATCCGGCCGCTCCCGTTCAGAAACCTGGCTTTATAAAGAGACCAGAATTCCTTTGAGACATGCGGCTGTTGCGCCGCCGCCGAACTGACCGAAACTGCAAGGGCGAACATGCCTATGATGATCCATCGGGGCCGGTCCTTCATCTGCTCCTCCCAAAGGAGGAAAGCAGAGCCGCCGTCGATAGCCCCAGGAAGACAGCCAGAGCCACGAGCGCCAATGAATAGAAGAGTATATTGTTCGAAAGCCAGTTGGCTGCGATCAGGCGGTAGTTTCCGAGCGATGGGCTGACGGTCTGCACAAAGGTGAAGCGTGAGGCAGACAGAGACGCAACTTTCTGTATTTTGCCTTCATAAGTCGTAATTCGCCCTGTAACCTGTTGCCAGTTCTGCTGACGCGTGAGCGCCTCTGCGCCCTGTCGAAGTTCCTCCGGGGTTCGGGCGCTGATCACGGTCCAGGAGCCGTTTCCGTTGGTGCTTTGGCCCTGCGCGAGAATAAAGGTATCGTTGCTTGAAGGATGAAATATCTGCTCTGGCTGTGGCAAAAGCTGGAACGAACTCAACGATATGTTGAAATTACGATTCAGCCATTCCTGAAATCGAGCAATCTGGTCGCGCCAGATGCTTCCCCGGACTTGCGTGCGCCACTTTTCAAATGTCGCCATCGTGTCCTCGTTCTGGACAGGCGCTCCGGCGGCACGCCACGTGGCAACGCTTTCCGGCGCGATATTGACTTGAGATAGCACCGTCGAGGGTATTTGCGAGATCGATCCTGCAAAAAGAGCATCGCGGTTGCCAATGGCACCCGGGGAGGCAACGGGTTCGACGGTAATCGGGTGTCCCCCTACGAATGCAAGACGTGATAGAAATGTCGAGGTGGCCGTCAGCGTGTTGGCGTCGAAGCGATCCATCCAGAGCATGATTGGGTCCGTCCTGCGGCTGTAGGGAAAAGCCGTCCCTGAAAGCGCCTCCAGGCTGGGATTCCGGCCGATCCGCGCATATTGCGGCATGTTGAATTCGGAACTGTCGAAAAGCGCGAAGCGAGGTTCAGTGGAAGCCGTGCTGCCGGGAATGCAGACATCATCTTCGTCGGTAAGGAGAATGGCCTCAAGCGAGACGGAGTTGAGGCCAGGCTTGAAGTGGCGGAGCGTCATACGGATGGGGAGATGCCGAAAAAGGCCGCCGTTATCGGATGTGATCGGCAAGTTCGTGGCGACGTTTCCGTTCACATATACGTCGAGATGACTGCCGGGCCGGACATTCGCTGCAAACGCTGCATCGATCAGCAAGTTTGCTTCGCCGTAGGCGCTTGCATAGAAATCAGACGGAACCGCTATGTTGAAGCTGGTGCGGAACCGGCGGCCCGAAAATTCCGTGGTCCTTAACCCCAATTGAGAGAAGGAGAGTCTCTCTCCGCCGAAGAGAAGCGGCGCATCGGGTGCTGCCCAGCGCTGCGTGGCCATGACATCGCGCCGAATTTCGGGGGGGCGATCCGTGGGCGCAACTATGGTCTCGACAGCTGCATCGATCGCATTCCAGGAAGGCCCCGTAAGCAGAAGCACCTGTTCATCGCTGTTGGGATCCTTAACCAGGGCTGCTGTCGCCGCGGATCCTGCTGACGGAGGGAGTGCGGGGAAAACGGGCTGCAGCTCAGCGACAGTACCAATGATTACACCGAACTTGCCAGGGCCAAGTGCTCCGAGACGGTCGGAGTTGAAAGAAAAGAGCTGGTTTGGCATTCCGGACAGAAGCGACAAGCCTTGTGCGAGCCGAAGCAATGATTTGGTGCGGCCCGCTTGCCCCGCAGCCGGTACGAGAAACTGGAATTCAGTATTGCCGTTTGCATCACCGCCCACGGCCCGGACTGCCTCGGTCACCGACGGCGCGGGAGCGGGGATACCGGTAAATTCAAGATAGGTTTGCGAAGGGTCGACATTGGTCCAGAGGTCATAGGTAGATCGTATATCGCAATCCGTCCGATGACGTTGAGTCGCGCGAAACTCGACAAGATTTCCGCCGGGATGAAGGACGTTGGGCGGGACGTCAAACGCAAGCCTATTTGGACCGTTTGGTGAGCTGATTCGTTGCCGTACGATCTCGTGTTCGTTGATCGACACCGTCAGCAACGAGGCTTCCGGAGCAACGACGATTGCGTTCTGATATTGGAGATTGAGCTTTGCCGGCGATGCGGCCTGTTCTTCCGTCAGGTAGATCGACCAGGAGCGGCGGTCGTACTCTCCTGCCAGGGCGAGATCGGACGCTGGGACAAGATACCGGCGGCTTCTGTCCTGTTCCCGTGCATCTGCGGCGGGTCGAGGTGCGGCGTCGGAAGGCGCTGGCGCATGTCTCTGAGGAGCGGATGTCCGATCCTGGGGGACGGGAGGGCGGGAAAGATCGGGAAATACCAAGCGGGGTGGGGCAGGCGGCTCTGGCGGTCGTTCGCCCGACATGTCGAAGGGCGCGGGCTGGGCGTCCGAAATCCGCACGACAGCGAGAAGAGCTGTCAGAGCGAGTGTCAGGCATGCAAGGGAGCGGTTCATTGGCTGTTGCTCCCGCCGGGTTTATTATCGCGCCTCCGCGTTATCCCAAGGAGGAAATATAGCAATCCCCGATGGGTCTGGTAGATGGATAACCCAAGAAACCAGATCGTTCCGCGCAGAAGCCCGGGATTGCGACGTCGGCTCTGTTGAAACTCAGCCCATTGGGCGGAGTTGGCAAAAATCAGATCGGCAATCCAACGATGGTCCAGCGGCCCCTTCGGCTGATACTGGCAGCCGAGCATCGTCGCATCCCCTGAAGGCTCGACCCGTCTGATAACGAGGGGAAGCATGACAGGTTCTCCTCCGCCATGGGGTTGAAATCTGATTGCGGCTTCTGCGGAAAGATCTGACTGGGACAGGGCACGGCTAAAGACCTGGAGGCGGGTGCCGCCGACGGAAACATCTTCGATGGACGCGGGATGCCAGGTCCCACCCATGCCGAATTCGCAGCGGCGGCGGACTTTTACTCGCCTGGATGACGAAGGTTCTCCGCGTTCGGAGACCACCCCCAGCGCGCAGCCGGCAAGAATGAGATTGAGCAGATTCCAGCCGCCGACAACCAACGTGACATCCGCCTTGTAAGGCTCGGTGTAGACACGATAGACAGCAATTCCCAGAGCAATGGCCAAGGCGGCAAAGATGACGAAGAAGGGCCGGCTGATTTCCGAGAGCCGGCTGACCGCAACCGACTCGTCCTTGGCGGTGACCTTGAAGGTTGGTTTGCGCGGATTGACCATGACCGAAATAACGGCGGGCAACAGATGCACGGTCTGGACATATTCGTAGAGCTCCGAAATCCACGGCCAGCGGAATGATCCGTAAAGGTAATTCTGCATCATCAGATTCACGAGCATATAGGCGAGCGTATAGGCCAGAAACTCGCCTCCGGAAGCCGTAAATATCTGCAGATCCAACAGAAGGTAGAAAAGCGGCGCGAAGAGAAAGATCGTGCGTGGAAAGGGGAACAGCCAGAACAATGTCGACGACATGTAACAGAGCCGCTGAGGAAAGGATAAGCCGCGCTTCAAAAGCGGGAAGCGGAAGCGCAGAATTTGCATCATTCCCTGCGCCCAGCGGCTTCGCTGGCCGATAAAGCTTGCAAATGTGGCCGGCTGCAGACCGGCAATCAACGGTTTGTCGACATAGACACTATTCCATCCGGCACTGTGAAGCGCCAGCGCTGTCTCGCAGTCTTCCGTGATGCTGATCCCGCTGAACCCTTCTGTGGTTTCCAGCGCACGGCGACTGAGTACAGCGGCCGAACCGCAGAAGAAGGCGGCGTTCCACTTATCAAGCCCCCTCTGGATGATGCCGTAGAACATCTCGTTTTCGCTCGGCATCCGGTCGAATGTGCGGAGATTTCGCTCCAGAGGATCCGGGTTGATGAAAAAGTGCGGCGTCTGAACCAGGAAAAGCTTCGGGTCATCCGCAAAATAACCCACCGTCTCCAGTAGAAAATCGCGCGCGGGAGCGTGATCTGCATCGAAAACGGCAACCAGTTCTCCCTTCGAATGTTTCAGGCCGTTATTGAGATTGCCCGCTTTGGCGTGCTGGTTGTGGGTGCGGGTGAGGTAGTTGACCCCGAGTTCGTCGCAGAGACTGTTCAGGATCTGATTTCGGGCTATTGCCGCTTCGGCTTCGCGCACATCCGGCGAGTTCTGCTTTTGCAGGGTCCCTCCGTCGTCCAATAGCCAGACCGTCAGCTTGTCAGCCGGATAATCCATGGCTTTTGCCGCGGCGAGCGTATTGGTCAACAGTGTGACTTCCTCGTTATAGGATGGAACGAAGACATCGACGGACGGATAGAGTTTCTTTTCCGTGACGCGGGACGGGCGGGACGCCATGGGCATAGCGACGATGAAAAGGCTCAGCCCCAGCATCATGACGCTGTACATCTCGGCGAGGTAGAGAAGCAGGCCGGGGATGAAGTTCTCGGGCTGGTTCACGGGAGGAAGCGTTTCGGTCGTGCGCCAGTAGACATACCGCAGGACGATGGCAGTGCCGAACGCGAGGGCTATCAGACGCCAGACCCCGCCGGCCTTCAGAATCTTGATGATGGCCATGAGCGAAACGACAGTGGTGCTGGCGATGAGCTGGGTCTGAAGATTGACCGGAAGCGTGATCAATCCGATTACGCAAACCGTAATGACTGCCCACAAAATGATGCTTTGCACCTTACGCATTGGCATTCCTCTGGCAGAAAGTCGGCACGAAAACGTGCCGGATGCGCCATTATTTCCGGCACGCCGCTGTCATGGCTGCGGTGCCTATGCAATCAGGTGAAGGAACAGTGGTTCCCGTCGCCTCGGTTGAACTGGAGCTGCCGGATACGCCCGCTCCCGGATCCGGCAGTGGAACACGCGGCCCGGCTGGAGCTGCCGCTTCGGTCTCCGGCTGACAAACCTGCTCCACCGCCTTGGGACGAGCAGGAAGGGGTTGGGGGGCGCCCGTTGACATGCCGTAGCCGAGGGAGACGGATCGCCGGGAAAACGCGCCTTCCGGATAAATCGGTTCTCCGGTGCGGCCTAGTCTTTCGTCCGCCTCGGCTACGTCGCCGTAAGGATTCCACATTCTACCCTTGAACGTTCCGACGATGGTAAAGCCGTACATTGCATTCAGCATCTGCCGCGCAGTTGCCTGATTGTCGCAGAGCCTGAGCCTTACCTGGATCATGCCGAACCCGCGGCCTATGCCAGAGGATGTGCTGGGGGAGCGAATCTGCTGCCAGGCAAACAGGCATGTATCGCCGCCTTGGCCTCGTCCGGACGCATAGCCGAATGGGCCGTAGGTATTCTGGAGAAAGGTCGCCGCACGGACCATTGGGACGCCTGGCGCGGCGCGGGCAATCTCGCGCCGGAGGTCGTTTTCGTTGATGGTCCTGAACGTCGCGCCGGGGACGTCCGGCGCAGATCCTTGAGCACCGAAGAAATGAATTCTGAGATAGTTCTGTCCCGGGATTTTCGAGGAGGTCGAAAGCGCCACGTTCTGCTCGATGCCGTTACCCCGGATGCGCTCCACCACTCCCACGATTGCCGGCCCGCCCGGAGGCGGCATTATGAGGGCTTTCTCACTGGGTACAAGCTGCGGTCCCGACGGGTGTCCGACATTTCCGGTCGTGCTGCATGCTGAAAGTGTAACCGTGGCGCCCAGCCCGGTAACAATCCACAGGATGCGCGCAATTGAAATCGGCAATGTCGTTTTCCCTGGATGACCTCGGCAATTCGGGCGGGGAATTTTGCATTCAACGACGCAGGACTATTAGAATTCAATAAACAACAAATATGCTTAACGGGTTGTTAACATTCCCGAACGGGCCATTTTGGATAAATTCTCCACAGATTGTTGCCGGCTTTTGAGGCCACGGACCGGAAACTCCGTTCGGTTTTCCGCGCCGTGTCGAAGCCCGTTACCGACCACCCCGGCTTGCCGCGACAGTCTGATTGCGACCTTGTGACTTGGCTTTCAGCAACGCGGCATCAGCGCGTGCCACCAGCGTCTCCACCGACCCCTCCATCGGAGAGGCTGCTACTCCCAAGGAGATCGAGACACTCCCGATGATCCGGCCTGAATGCGAGAGCACGCCGCTGCTGACCTTTTCCCGCAACTCCTCGGCCAACTGAAACCCCTCCGCTTCGCTAAGGCCGGGAAGCAGGATGGTGAACTCTTCGCCGCCAAAGCGGAACGCATGGCCGGATTGTCCGACCACGTCGCGCAGCACCCGCCCAACATATCGCATCACCATGTCACCCGCGTCATGGCCGAACTCGTCGTTGAAGCGTTTGAAATGATCGATATCAATCATCAGGCATGCAAGCGGTTGATCCGCCAGATCTCGGCTGTACCTCTCCAATGTCTCGTCCAGGAAACGGCGGTTGAACAGACCCGTAAGCGGGTCACGTGCGGCGAGAGCAGTAAGTTTCTCACGGAGTTGAAGATTGGCGATTGCAAGACCGACATTCTCGGCAATCAGCTCCAGATAAAGACGGCTGCTTTCCAGACGAAGCGCCTTACCCCCACGCTCTTCAAGATAGAGAAGGCCAATCGTATCGCCCTGAGCCGTCAATGGGACACAAAGGGCAGTCACTTCCGCTCCGTCGAGATGGAGACAAGAAACGTCAGCGTCGTCTCCGCCGCTTGCATGGGGACGGCCGCGCCGTAGACCCCAGCACGCTGACGCCGGGAAGGTGACCTCGGAATGATGAGGGTCGAGCCATGCGCTCGCACGTGTCAGGGACACCTGGCTTCCATCGAGAACGTAGAGGCCACCGGCGATGTCGGGGAAAATCTGAGGAGCGAAGCGAGCGACGACATCGGCGAGTTCCGCTCCGTTTGCACATGCCTGCAGGCGATGCATCATCTGCAGGATAAGGTCCTTGGTGCGCTGATCCGCTCTCCTTTCGGCGTCGAGCCGCTCCCGTTCGATGCCATTGGCGCGGAATATCTGGATGGCCTGGTTCATCTCGCCGATTTCATCGCGCCGCGGGTCGGCGGGAACATCGACTGTATAGTCCTGTTTCGCCAGCCTGCCGACGATGCCGGTCATGCGCACAAGCGGTACGGCGACCCGTCGTCTTAAGATGAAGTAGAGAACGCCGAGGAAAAGCAGCCCTGTTATCGCGAGCATGATCTTGGCAACAAGGCCCCACCAGTCGCTGCGTGCCTGTGCCGCCTGGAGCTGCATACCCGTGCGTGTCGCGGTCAAATCCCGGAAATGAGTAACGGTGTCGAGAAGCGCGGCTTGCAGTCTTTCGTGTTCTGGCCCGAAGAGCATACCTTGCGCGCCGCTCCTGTCCCCGCGCTGGAAGGCCTCGATTGCCGTGATCTCGATCTTGTCCAGCTCCTCCGCTTCCGTGTCGATCTCCTGCAGCGCCCCGGCCTCCGTCGGTGACAGATCTTGAGAAGCGAGCTTGGCTGCGGCGGCCTCGTGCCGCCGCTCCCCTTCCTCTTCCGCGCGAAACGCTTGCAGATGCCGCTCTTCACCGTGCATGACATAGAGCCTGGCCTCATCGCTTCTGACTTCGGCTCCGAGCGCAAGCTCCTCCGCCAATGTGTCAAAGGTCAGGTGCTCCTCGACGGCAAGCCGTTCCTGGACGGCGCTCCGCGACGACATGATGAAGGCAGCGCCTGAAAGGGCCGTGAGAACGACTGTGATGGCATAGGCCCAGTTGGTGATCGTGCTTATTCTCATGAACGCAGGATATCGGCCGCTCGTTGAAGGAGCATTAAAGAGAACCCTCACATGCAAGCACCAGAAAAGCCGGCAAGAGCTCTCCCGAAGATTTCTTTCAAAGCACGGCCACTCCACGCAGTAAACGTGAAGCTATTCGATCCGGAAGCGTCACTCGAAGAGCACCGCTTCGTGGTCAGACGTTTCGGCGACGAGATTGCCTTCCTCGCGCGGACCTGCTCTGGGAGGATAGAGGACGCATATGCGACGTAACATCCTCGGCTGAAACGACGGTGACGTGATGAAGGTTCTCGATCATCCGCCGGGGTGCCGGCTCGGATCAGATCGGCACGAAAGGATCCTCACCGACGAAATAGAACAGGTGTTCCGCAATGCTGGTGCGGCTCATCTGGAGCGCCTGCTCCGAGAGGCACCTCAATTCGATCAGGAGCCTCCCGTCCTCAATGCGAATGCGTGCAGAGCCTAGCCTGCTGGTCAGCAAGGCTTGTTCGCATAGTGCCGGCATCAATCGGCAGCGCAATGCCCGAGAAGCTGAATTCCTGGATCGCGTCATGCCAGGTTCTCTTTGAGATCTTGCTGTTTTGCCATGCGATGGCGGCCGATCGGGAGCATGATCGGTCGGCCGGATGTGGGGTCTATGATGATGCGGCTTTCAAGGCCGAAAACCTGCCGCACGTTCTCCTCGGTCAACACGTCTTCTGGCAGGCCGGAAACATGTACGCGGCCTTCCCTCATGGCGACGAGATGGTCCGCATACCGGGCCGCGAGGTTAAGGTCGTGGAGAACCATGACGACGGTGGTGCCGCGTGTGTGATTGAGGTCGGTCAGAAGGTCGAGAACCTCCATCTGATGGCTGATATCGAGAAACGTCGTCGGCTCGTCGAGCAGCAGGACGTTTGTCTCCTGCGCCAGCGCCATGGCGATCCAGACCCGCTGACGCTGCCCGCCGGACAGTTCGTCCACCGGCCGTTCGGCAAGCTCGGCTGTCTTGGTCGCGGTCAGCGCGCTATCCACGGCTTCGTCGTCCTTGCGGGTCCAGCGGGAAAAGAGGTTCTGGTGCGGATGCCTGCCGCGGCTGACGAGATCGGCGACGGTGATGCCTTCCGGCGCGATCGGCGATTGGGGAAGCAGGCCGAGGGTTTGCGCCAGTTCCCGCGGCGGTGTTCGATGGATCGACTTGCCATCCAGCAGGACCTGTCCCCGACGCGGCGAAAGCAGCCGGGACATGGTGCGCAGAAGCGTGGACTTGCCGCAGGCATTGGCGCCGACGATGACGGTGATCTTGCCGGGCGGCACCACAAGGTCGAGATCATGCAGGATATCGGCTTCGCCATAGCCGGCGGAAAGTTCGCTGGCGGTGAGGGTATGAACGGTCATAGCGAGCCTCCGGTCCGGTTGACGCGCACGATCAAAAAAATCAGGTAAGGAGCGCCCAGTGCACCGGTGACGACGCCGACCGGATAACGGCCCGGCAAAAGAAACTGCCCGACATAGTCGCCTCCAAGGACGAGCAATGCGCCCACGAGGGCGGATGGGATCAGGAGCGATCCGCTATTGCCGACGATACGGGCGGCGATTGGCCCGGACAGGAAGGCGACGAAGGCGATCGGCCCGGTCACCGCCGTCGCCGATGCGATGATGCCGACTGCGCAGATGATGATCGTCACGCGTGTCGCAGCAACCCGCACGCCGAGTGCGGCGGCCGTATCGTCTCCAAGCCTCAGTGCCTCCAGATCCCTCGAGCGGCTCAGCAGCAATCCGCCGAAGACTGCGAGCGCAAGCAGAAGCGGCAGCGCCTGGCCGATTTGCGCGCCGTTGACGCTCCCGGTCAGCCAGCGCATCGCCTCCTGCAGGCTCCAGGTGGGGGCTTGCGAGAGTATGTAGGTGATCCCGCTTTCCAGCATTGCAGAGACGCCGATCCCGACCAGGATGAGCCGCGTGCCTGCAACACCGTTCCTGGACGAGAGCCCATAGACCAGAACCGCCACGCCGAGGCCGGCAGCCACGGCGAAAATCGAAACCGCCGACCCCTTGATTCCCAGCACGATGATGACGAACACGGCGGCTGCACTCGCGCCGGAACTGATGCCGACGATATCGGGGCTCGCCAGCGGATTGCGAAGCATGATCTGGAAGGCGACGCCCCCGAGACCGAAGCTGAGGCCCGCAAGAACGGCGAGCACGGCGCGCGGCAGCCGCAACTGCCCGACCGTGAAGGCTGCGCCCGGCACGTCCTCGCCGAGCAGGATACGAAGGACGTCTTTCGGCGGCGTGATCGACTGCCCGATCGACAGGGTCAGCGCAAAGGCTACCGCAACCAGAAGGCCGAGCAGGCCAACGATCAGCAGATGCCTGCGTCCACGCCGCCGGCGGCCGTCAACAATGAGATCAAGCGTCGGCGAGATTGTCATCATAGTTCTCGCACCCGCTGGCGCCGGACGATCCAGATGAAGAAGGGCGCGCCGATCAGGGCGGTGACGATGCCGACATCGAGTTCGGCCGGCCGGGCCAAGACGCGCCCGACGACATCGGCGGCCAGCAGCAGGCATGCTCCGGCTATTGCCGAGAAGGGCAGCAGCCAGCGATGATCGACGCCGACCAGCAGCCGGCAGAGATGCGGCACGACCAGGCCCAGAAAGCCGATCGGCCCGCAAATGGCCGTCGTCGCCCCGCACAGCAAGATTGCGCCGAGTGCAGCCACCGCGCGGGCGACGGCAACCCGTTCGCCAAGTCCGGCTGCCATTTCGTCTCCGAGAGCCAGCGAATTCAACTTCCGTGCCGACAGAAGGCTGATCGCGAAGCCGACCGCCAGGAAGGGCAGTACGGGCAGGATACGTTCGAATGTCGCGCCGCCGACGCCACCGATCTGCCAGGAACGGATGCCGCCGGCGATATCGGCCCGTGGCAGAACGACGGCAATTACCATAGAAGAGAATGCGACCGAGGTTGCGGCGCCGGCAAGTGCCAGTTTCAGCGGCGTTGCGCCACCGCGTCCCAGTGAACCGATCGTGTAGACAAAGACGGCAGAACAGCCCGCACCAAGGACGGCGACCCAGATATAGGCCTCGGCCGACGCGATATCGAACCATGCGACGCCGATCACGACAGCGAGTGACGCGCCCATGTTAACCCCGAGGATGCCCGGATCGGCGAGGGGGTTGCGCGTCACGCCCTGCATGATCGCCCCGGCTAGCCCGAGTGCCGCGCCGGCCAGCAGCGCCAGCACGGTCCTCGGAACACGGACCGCGACCGCGGCCTGGCCGATATCGTCGACTTTTCCGAAAAGAGCGGCGGTGATGTCGGCCCACGCCACCTCTCGCGTGCCAACCGTGACGGACAGCATCAGCAACGAGGCCAGCACGGCGACGAGCCCAGCGAGCCAAAGGCTTCTTGCGCCGTTCGACCGCGCCGTTGTGGACGCCGGGACGGCTGATCTTCTCGATGATCTCATTTCGATTTTCTGGTCGACTTCCCGGCAGCCTCGGCGAGCAGTGCGACATAGTCCTTCAGGACCCAGGAAATCGAAAGCGGCGTCGGATTGGCAGCCGTGCCGACTGAATTCGCGCCCAGGATGACGATCGCTCCCTTTTCGACGGCCGGCATTTTCGACATCAGCAGATTTGCCGTCACCGACGACAGGAGCTTCGTGTTGCCGTAGGCGACGACGATGTCCACGTCGTCGAAGAGGTCGATACGCTCCGCGCTGATGGAACCTGAAAACTTGCCGGGCTCGGACACATCCACGACGCTCTTCGGGCTCTCCAGTCCGAGGTCCTTGAAGAATTTTACCCGGGTGTCGTTGGTCGTGTAGAAGTTGATCGTGCTCAGGTCGAGGGGGTTCAGGTGCGTGACGAACATCGCCTTCTTGCCGCGGATTTCTGGATGTGTCGCAATGGCTTCGGAAATCTCGGCCTCGATTTTCCTGATCAGCGTCTCGCCTTCCACCGCCATGCCCATGCCGGTGCTGTTGAGACGGATCATCTGGCGCCAGTCGGTCGACCACGCGGCCTCGGGATAGGCGACGACCGGGGCGATCTGGCTCAACGTATCATAGTCGGACTGGCTTAGACCGGAATAAGAAGCCAGTATCACGTCCGGTCTTGTCGCCGCCACCGCTTCGAAATCGATTCCGTCACCCTCGTCGAAGAGAACCGGCTTGCCGGCATGCAGTTCCTTCAGCCTCTGGGCAATCCAGGGGAGTACCCCGTCACCGTCATCGTCACCGAAATTGGCTTTGGCGAAACCGACCGGTACCACTCCGAGCGCCAGCGGAACTTCATGATTGGCCCACGCGACGGTCGCGATGCGCTCCGGTTTCTTCGGAATGACCGTGGTTCCCAGCGCATGCTTTATGACGATCGGATAGGTCGTGGCGTCATCCGCAGAGGCGCTGCCGGGCGCGGCTATCCAGATGCAGGTGACCGCTACTGCCAGAGCCGAAAGCAAAAACCGAAACATTGTGCAGACTCCGCCAAACGTTTAAGTGGACTTCCAGTTTCAGGTTAAAAAACAGGCGTCAACTTTTATGTCGGCGGCGACCGGTGAGATCGGTGAGATTCCCGTGGGATCATACAAAACTCGGGAAATCTACAATACTGGATAAATTTACTCAAGTTAATAGCCGGTCGGGGACATCGACGAGAGCATGACGGCAGCCGGATCCGGGACATTTCCCGGGCGTCTCGGGTTGCCGGTCGCTGCCGCTTGGACGTTCCCGCTAACCGGCATGCCTCCGTAATCTCCCGCCCGGCGGCAGCCATGGTGAAATCAGTTTCTGGAACGCGAATATGAAAACTGAAATAAGCCGTCGCTCCTACCAGCCCCGCCTTTTCGGGCGGAGCGCCATCCTTTCGGGTTGCACGGCGCTTTGTGCCCTTTCTCCGGCTGTCTCCCTTGGTCAGGAAGCCGACAATTCGAGTTCCGCCACGACGCTGGCGCCGATCGTGCTGCAGGGCAGCGGTTCGGCGAGTGTCCTCGATACGAGCGACGATTCGAAGTCGATCGTCGCCACGCAAACTATCGGCGTCGGCAAGATGCCGAGCGATGTGTTGACGACGCCGGCTTCCGTCTCTGTCATCACCTCCAAGGAAATCGAGGAGCGCGGCGCAAACAGCGTTGAGCAGGTTTTGCAATACACCGCCGGGGTGGTCACCGACTACTACGGTTCGGACGACCGCTATGACTATTTCAAGATCCGCGGTTTCAGCCCCTTCACCTATCGCGACGGCCTGGCCATTGGCAGGAGTTGGGGCGGGCTTCTGGAAGAGCCCTATGCTTATGAGCGCGTCGAGGTGCTGAAGGGCGCCAATTCCACGGGCTTCGGGGTTTCCGATCCAGGCGGCTCGGTAAATTATGTGACGAAGCTGCCGAAAAAGGAGCGCTTCGGCGAGGTCTATGGTACCGGTGGTTCGTTCGACCACAAGGAGGCGGGTTTCGATTTTGGCGACAACGTCACCGATGACGACACGCTTTCCTATCGCCTGACCGGCAAGTTCCAGCGATCGGACGCTGAGTACGATCACTCGCAGGACGACGAAAACTTCATCATGGGCGGCGTTACCTGGCGCCCCACCGATATGACCAGCCTTTCCTTCGTCTTCGATCACCTGGACAGAGACGGCACGCCGAGCAGCGGCGGTCACCCCCGGTTCACGGATTTCGACAGGGAGAAGTTCTTCGGAGAGCCGGATTATAATTACAATACGGCGAACAGGAACACTTACAGTGTCATTTTCGACCATGATTTCGGAAGCGGCCTGACTTTCAATGCCAGCGCTCGCTACAGCAAGACCGACACCGGATTTGGCTATGCTTACATCTACGACGCGCTGGGTGCCAGCGACCCGGCGGACACGATGATCGACCGGTCTTTCTTCGGGAGTGACAAGTCCACCAAACAGTTCATCGTAGACGCGCACCTACTCTACGAGACGAATTTAGAAGATGTCGAAAGCCGCACGCTTCTTGGCGTCGAATACAACAAGTTTGATGCGGATAATGACACTTTCTACGCCGCTGCACCGGCTATCGACTGGCAGAACCCGGTCTATTCCGGCGGGCCAGGAGCGCTAGCGCCTTACAATACCGTGAAAAGCAATCAGAAGACCCAGGCGATCTATTTTCAGGAGGATCTGGCCTTTTTCGACAGGCTGGCGGTCAGTGTTGGCTTGCGCAACGACTGGTTCGATCTCAAGGAAGTCGGCAACAACGCCTTCACCGGGCCGTTCAGCGGTGAATCCGATATCAGCAAATTCAGCAAGCGCCTGGGCGTGAGCTACAAGATCACGGACGAACTTGCGGCCTTTGCAAGCTACGCCGAATCCGTCGCACCCCCGAGCGCGGGAGTCGAGCCCACGGTCGGCACGCAGTATGAAGTGGGTGTCAAATATCGCCCGGATGCGTTCCCGGCCCTGTTCAGCGCGTCCGTCTATGATCTGACGATGGAGAACATCACGACCTACGAGGCTCCCACCTACCTGCCGGCGACGATCGACAAGGTCCGGCATCGTGGCGTCGATCTCGAGGCAAAGGTCGAGGTGACGAGCAATGTCAGCCTGATCGCTGCCTATGCCTATATCGACTCCAAGATCGAAGAACCCGGTAATATCAATGGTTACAACGGAAAAGCTTTCGCGCAGGTCCCGGAACATATGGCCTCGGTGTGGGGCAGCTATACCCTGGAAGGCGACGGTAACCGCGGCGACATGACCTTCGGGCTTGGCGCTCGCTATATCGGTTCCTACTACTTCGACAACGCCAATAGCCGGAAGTCGGATGGAGCCATCGTCTTCGATGCTGCCTTCACCTACAAGATCCAGGAAAACACCGCATTCCAGGTTAACGCCACCAACCTGTTCGACGAAAAGCATATCGCCAACGATGATGGCGGCGCCTACTACTACAATCCCGGCCGGGCGATCATGGCGACGCTACGCCAGACCTGGTGACGAAACATGTCCTGCCCGCGCCCTGCCGGGCGGGACATCATTGGGATCAGCGGCCCTGCTGCAGCCGCCGCCAGGCGGCTGGCGTCTCGCCGACGATCTGCCGGAAAACCTTGGTGAAATGGGCCTGGTCGGAAAAACCAAGCTGGGCTGCAATCCCGGCAATGGTTACGTCGCTTTCCAACAAGAGCCTCTTCGCAAAGTCGACACGCTTTACATGCTGCCATTGCAGGGGCGTCTGACCGGTGGTCTGTTTGAAGACATTGCCGAACCAGCTTTCCGAGAGGCCGACGATCGCGGCCATATCGGCGACAGACATGCGATAATCGCCCAGCGCTTCGACGCGCGATGTGAGCTTGTTCATCTGGGCCGTGGTCAGGCGGCTGCTGGCTTTTTCGTCTTCCCCGGAAATATCGAGAAGACCGGCGATGATGCTGCCCGCCAGGTTTTCCGCATAGAGGGGGTGTTTTGAAGGACTGGATATTTCGCCAACCAGCAGGTCAGCCAGGGCCTGAACCGCGGCTATATCCTGTATTTCGACCGGCCGTCGTAACGCGGCCTGGGCCGCCGAAGCTCCAACAGATGGGGCCAGGAACCTCAAGAGCCTGTTCTTATGGATGTGTAGATTGAGATGCGAGAACCGATGCATAGACCTGCTGCTCGTCCACATCGGGACGCCCGCAGGAATATAGACAGCGCGGGGCATCGGGCGGGAATCCCCTAAAAAATTGTCTCCCCGGTTCGAGATGCGGACCTGCGAAGACACGTCGTTGAAGAAAATCATTATCCGCGGATCCTCCGCGAGATAATAGCCGTTCGCCCCGGCCTGGCTCTCTGCTTCCCAGAGCACGCTGACGAGACCATCGAGCTGGCGCCACCGGACCGGGGAAACGACGCGAATCCCTTCGGTCCGCCAGATCATTGAATGCCAAAAACTCAATGCAAAAATCCGTCTCTCGTTATGGCAATGATATTCTGGATTGGGCAATCATCGCGAGAAGCAGCCAGCGAGCAACGAATACTTCCAATAAGGCCTCACGCAATCCTGCTGCCCACATCACAATATCATGAGTTTTATAATCATGCTTTTCCTTGATAGCAATATCGCCCAATCCACGGGTCATCGGCGGATCGTGTCTCGGCGCCGACGGGCTGAAGTCTTTCAACATCACTGGTCTCGAAAGTCTGGACGGATCGGGGCGTCGCCGTTCGAGTGATGCACGAACTTTCAATGCGCCGGTGAGTAGCGCCTTCAAAAGTAACAAACCTTCCCGAGTCAATTCCATAGGTATCATCCGCTCTTCAAAATTGGGGGCCGGCAGTTCGGTTCCCTTCAGGGCGCAAGATCAAATCATGCTCCTCACTACGGCGCCGATGTGGATTCACGGATAATGAGCGAATAATCAATCTGATAGTAATTAGGCACCCTGTGTCCATCCAGCCGGGCAAGCAGGTATTCTCCCGCGCCGCGCCATGTCACGTCGGTCGGTACGTGCAGGGTCGTGAGGGCTGGCCTCAAGTGGCGGACGTGATGATGCCGGGCACGCTTTGAGATCGTTCTTGAGGTTCCTCAAACCGCTTTCCCCTCATCGCCTCGATCTAACGCGGGGCAGGCTGAAAGAGCTCGACCAGGTTGCCGGACGGGTCGACCAGCAGGACTTGCGATCCGCCGGGTCCCGTCACGATCTCGTTTCGCAGCTTGACGCCTGCAGCCTGCAGCCGGGTAACTTCCGCCTGCAAGTCACTGACGATCAGGTGGATACGGTTCCAGCCGCCCGGCCGGGGGAGCTCGCCGTCGGACATTGCGCGCCCCGCCGAGCTTTTCGGTCCACTGAGCAACAACCGCAGCGAACCCAGCTTGACGTCGGCGAAGGCGGGGGCGTGCTTGGAAAGCAAGGTGAAGCCCAGGTTTTTCGTGTACCATTCGATTGCCGCTTCAACATTATCCACGATGTAGCGGACATTCACGGTTGTCTCCGGCATTTCCTCCTCCCCAGTCACAGTTCGTGGAGCGTCGATGTTTATAATCATAACCGGGTGTGCTTCGATTGTCAGGACAATCGGCCTCCGATAAGCGTTCAATCGGTCGCGTTCGCCTCGTAGAACGTCCTCACATCCGCAGCAAAGCTCTTCCGGGACTCCGGCTTTGTGTAGAACATGTGTCCGCCGCGATAGGTCTTCAGCTCGGCGCGACCGGCGGCGAGCTCGGGCGGCAGATGGTCGATGACGTAGCGGCTCGCGCCATAGGGTGTCAGCGCGTCGCTGTAGCCATGCGCGATCATCAGCCGGAAGGTCGGGATGACGGAGAGCAGGTCGCGGATGTCGGTGGAAGCGCCGGCAAGGGATCGGCTATCACCGCCGCGGCTGCCATTCCATTCCCAGCGGCGGTTCACATCCTCATTGAGGAGATTGTAGGTCATCTCGGTTGAAAACCTGAGTTCGTTACGGGCATAGGCCGCAAAGGCAGCGCCGTAGGCGCGCGTATAGCCGTCGAGGATGGGATCGTCGTTGCGGTTATTGACGTCTTCCGGATAGGCATCCGGCACCGCATAGGACGCATCATAGGGACTGATTATCCTGCCAGGTCCACCCATCTGCTTGGCGTAGACATCACCCACGAAGCCGCGCGTGCGAGCCACCACATCCTGCGGAATGCCGGTAAGCTCGGCCACACGGCCGTAAAGCGCATCGGCGGCCGGACCGCCGGGGGAGGGGCCTGCCAGCGCGACGAGATAATCGCCCATGGCGAAACGTTCGGCCTCGGCAAGCTTTTCCGGGGTAAACTGATTGCGTTGCTCCAACTTGCCAGCCGCGAGGGAAGGAAGCTGCAAGGCGGCGCTGAGCGGATCATCCGAATTGGCAAGAAAACGCCCCTCGATCAATGGCGAGAGCATGATGATGCCGGAAGTCAGGATGCCTTGGGTATTTCTGAGTGACGCGGCCACTTTGGCGGCACGAAACCCGCCATAACTCTCGCCGAGCAGGTATTTCGGCGCATCGAGCCGGTTGGTCTTCTGAGCGTAGAGAGCGATCGCCTTCGCGAGGCTTTCGGCATCCTGCCGCACACCGTAGAAACTCCGGGCTGCATCATCACTCGCCGCCCGGCTCCAGCCTGTGCCGACCGGATCGATCAGCACCAGATCGGTGAATGCAAGCCAGCTTTCGGGATTGTCCCTGAGCTCCGGCGTCGTGCCGTTGTCGCTGCTCGCGCCGAATTCGAGAATTCTCGGGCCGATCAGCCCCAGATGCAAATAGGCCGAAGCAGCCCCCGGCCCACCGTTGAAGGCGAAGGTGAGCGGCCGGCCGGCGGTACGG
This sequence comes from Neorhizobium petrolearium, assembly GCF_029854435.1. Lineage (NCBI taxonomy): Bacteria > Pseudomonadati > Pseudomonadota > Alphaproteobacteria > Hyphomicrobiales > Rhizobiaceae > Neorhizobium > Neorhizobium petrolearium. Next base: position 595,801 of record NZ_CP123001.1, read on the forward strand.
TTCTTGGCAACATAGGCGGTATAGAAGATCTTGGCTGTGCGGTTCCCGTCCTGTCCGAAAAGGTCGAGTGTGCCGACAGTCGCTGTATAGGGCAGTTCGCCGGAAGGCGCCTTGAAGACATGCTCGGTCGTGGAATCGGCCGGGATCAGGCTGAAAATGCCGCCGGATGTCGGTTGTTCCGCCTGGCGGGCGCGTTCAGGGCGCTCGTCTCCGCCGTGGTCCTGTTGCGCAAAGACCGGCGCGGAAAGTGCGAGCAGCACGGCGAAAGACATAACGATACGATGGAACTGCAAACTGAAATCCTCCTTGGCCCGGCCAGCCTGATCCAGCCGAAGCTCTATGTAGAGCGGCAAACCGATCCGCAAAACTCAACTCCGATTGATCGAGGCGCCGCGGAACCGGGCAGACTTGAAACTGACACGATTTGAACTCATATTGAGCATGAAATGCTTAAGTCTGTATCAGGATTGGTCCAATGACTGCACATGCATTCGAAATGAGCGCTGCCTCCTTCAGTGAGGCGCACTCCTCTTTCCTCTCTGCGCGGCGTGTTTCCGAATTGCTCGGCGTGACGCAGGTCGAGTTGGCAAAGCTGATCGGCGTCGCCCGCAACACGCTGACCGCCAAAAGCGGCGCACGCAAGGTCGACCTCGCACTCTCTCCCGTCGTCCGCATTCTCGCCATGGCGAGCGAGATGGCCGGCGACGAGAACCGCGCCGCAATCTGGTTCAAGCATCAGCCGATCCCCGGCTGGGCCGGCAAGACGGCTTATGACCTCGTCGGCGAGGGCAAGGCTGACAAGGTGCTTGCCTATCTGGAGGCGGTGCGTTCCGGCGTCTATGCCTGAACCGGAAGAGGAGGCACTGTTCCTCTGGCGGGCTTATGTGCCGCGCTGGGCGCATGCGCCGCTTTCCGGCGATGGTGCAGCACGCTTCGGCGGGCGCTGGAACCCGGTCGGGTCGCCGACCATCTATGCCGCCCGCGAGCTTTCCACCGCCTGGGCCGAATACAATCAGGGCTTCGTGCAGCATCCGGCCCTGATCGCGCAGCTTCGGCTCACAGGAGCACGGCTGGCGAACCTCATCGATCCGGCCGCGCTTGCGGACCACGGCGTCAATGAAGCCATCCATCACTGTGAATGGCGGGCGGACCTTGATGCCGGGCGGTTGCCGGCGACCCATGCCTTGAGAGAGAGGCTCGTCGACCAAGGCTTTGACGGCGTCGTCTACCCGTCCTTCATGTCACCCGGTGGCACATGCGTGGCGCTCTGGCGCTGGAATGGGCAGGGGGAACCGAGCCTGATCGTCATCGATCCGGACGGGCGGCTGCCGAGGAATGCCGCATCCTGGCTATGACGGAAACCGCGACGTTTCCCTGGGGCTAGCCTTTCAAGGCATTGACGAGGCTCGCGGCCCGAATCTCGAGCCAGGAATGCGAGCCTCTGACCGCCGTCATGGCGGCTGGCGGGAAGCTAAGAGCGGAGCATAACCTTACGTCAAATTAACGTTTGGTAAGATATCGGCACTCAAACTTGCGAAGCTGCAGGGCGCTGCAATCGCAAGGCGTAACATGGCCTTTATTACTCTGCCTTCGAAGTCTCGTCGCGCTCACGCAAGTTGCGGGCAATAAGGCGGCAAAGACCGCGGAACTGCTGATAGCTTTCCTGCGGCAGGAAGGAGAAGACATCGCGTTCGATGGTGTCGGCCGCCGCATCGCAGGCTTTGATCATACGCTTGCCTTCGGCCGTCAGACTCATGCGCAGGATGCGGCGATTGGCCGGATCTTCCTTGCGGGTGATGAGGTTACGGCGCTGCAGGCTGCCGATCAATTCGTTCATGGTCTGCGGTGTGACGAAGAAGCGGCGGGAAAGTTCTGCGGAGGACAAGCCGTCGCGGGCACCGATCACGCTCAACACGGTGTACTGAATGCCGGTCATCTGCATGGGGGCAAGTGCTGCTTCAAGCCGGCTGCGGACTGCATGGTTTGCCTGGTTCAGGAAATAGATGGCGCGGGGATGGTCCATCGCCCATTCGCCGGCAGGTGTGTCTTTGGGCTTCACGTCTTCAGCCATCTTGGTGCGGTGATCCCTTATTTCCAAATGGTTATATAAGCGGGTAACCGAGAAAGTGCGGCGGCACAAGCAGGTCCGAGTAGAAACCCTCAACTTACTGAGGCGCCAAGTCGCTGCGAAAGCGATTTCGCAGCGCGAAGCGTAGCGGTTAGCGGCGCGCCGGTGGGTGTGATGTCGAAGCCATCCTGCCGGCCGAGAACGGTGAGGACCGCCTTCAAGTGTCCTCGATGATCGAAGACGGGGACAGCGATGGCGGAAAAATCCGGCACCGTGGCCGGCAAGGTTGCGGCATAGCCTTTCTCGCGTACCCCCGGAAGATCGGCGATAAATCGCTCGATCGAGGTCTCGCTCTCGCCGCCCTGCCGCATCATGGCGTGCAGATGGGGCTCCCATTCGTCCCGCGGAAGGTGCGCCATGAAGGCGCGGCCCGTCGCCGTCGGCCAGAGGCGGACGAGCGAACCGACCTTGATTTCGTAGACACTGTCCGAGCGGCCTTCGATCTTGTCGACCACGACCGGCGCGTCACCGTTCCACACCGCAAGCGTCACCGTCTCGCCAAGTACGGCCGCGAGTTCCGAAATCGTCGAGCGAGCGAGGCTCAGGAAGTCGGTGCGGGAAAGCGCGGCAAGCCCGAGTTGCAGCGCCGCATCGCCGAGGTCGTAGAGGCCGGAAATTCGATCCTGGACCACAAAGCCGGTGCGCACGAGGCTGACGAGATAACCATGCGCCATACTGGGCGTCATCCCTGCCGCAGCGGCAATGTCGTTCAGCCGCATTGCACGGCCCGCATGCTGGATTGTCGTCAGCACACGCAAGCCCTTTTCCAGCGACTGGATGCCCGCACCCCTCGGGGCCGTTTCTTTATCTGCCGATATATCCATATCCCGCTCCGCTTGACGTTCGCGGTCATCTTTATACAATATAAGCGAACTGTTTCAATAATATTGAAGTGCACGCGAAGGAAGGGAGGAGAACCTTGGCGGAATATCTGGTTTGTTCGGAACATGAGATCGTCGATGGCGGCCGCAAGGTCGTTGCTTGCGGCGACAAGGAAATCGGCATCTTCCGGGTGAAGGGCGCGTTGCACGCCTGGCACAATATGTGCCCACACCGGCAGGGGCCGATCTGTCAGGGACGCATCTATCCGGAGGTGGTCGAGCCGGTCGATGAGAACTGCGAGGTGCGTACGCTTCAGTACAATGAGGGAAACATGCACGTTGCCTGCCCCTGGCACGGCTGGGAGTTCAACCTCGAGACCGGCAGGAATCCTGTGGGCCGCTACCGCCTGCACCGTGCTGAACTCGCGATCCGGGAGGGTCAGGTCTATGTCGTCCTCTGATCCGAAACTGCGCAACGACCCTTATGGCTGGATCGAGGACGCGACGGCCGAGATCGAGAAGGCCACGACCGAACTCTTGGAAAACGGCGAGGCATCGCGGATTTCCGACGAGGCGGTCGCGCGGATGATGACGGCGGCGATCCGGCTCTATGTGGCGAAAAGCGACGGCGAGGAGCGGACCTTCAGGCCGCTCACCGGCACCCGCGACGAGACGGTAACCGCAACCGAAGCGCTGTCCGCCGTGTCGGAAATCCTGAGGGCCCTGCATCTCGGCCCGATGGAACTGGCGCTCTGGTACCGGCGCCGGCCTGATGAGCTTTAGGAGCAAAATCCACACTCACTTTCGCTGGAGGAGGCGAACATGGATGTTTTGAACAAGGATCGCGTCCACGAACTGCCGGTGCAGGAGATCGACGTCTTCACCGATACGCGCGACATCCTCGCGCATGCCGAGAAGGCCGCCAAGCGGCGCGGCTTCCAGGACTGGCTGATCTGCGACGTGGATGCGCATCACACCGAGACCATCTCCTGGCACGAACTGGTGCAATATATCGAGGATCCGGTCATCCGCCATCAGGCGATGCTCTTCCACGACGAGAAGATGGGCACTGCATCCTATGGTCTCAACGGCGACATGGGCCTGAAATACCAGGATGTCGGCGGTCGCATTCCGCACCAGGCGGGTATTCGCGAAAAGGTCGATGACGGCATCCATCGGGACGTAACGCTGACCCGGCGAGCGATGAGCGCGCTCGGCGTCGATTACATGGTTCTCTTCCCGACGCCGATGCTGACCCTCGGATTGCATCCGCAGCCGGAAATGGAGGTCTATCTCGGCCGCGCCTATAACCGCTGGCTGATCGACAAGGTGCTGTCCAAGGACGACCGCATCAAGACGCTCGCCTATCTGCCCTTCAACGTGCCCAAGGAGGCGGAGCGCACCATCGAGGAATTTTCGGGCCAGCCCGGCGTCATCGGCTTCTGCGTGCCGTCGACGCGCCACAAGCCGGTCCACCATAACGACTATATGCGTGTCTATTCGATGCTGCAGGAACGCGATCTGCCGATCGCCTTCCACGCCGCCTATCACTGGCAGGATCAGTCGCTTTCGACCATCAACCGTTTCCTTGGCATGCACGCGCTTGGCTTCGTCTGGTGCAACATGGTGCATCTGACAAACTGGATACTCAACGGCATTCCGGAGCGCTTTCCAAAGCTCAAAAGCATCTGGGTGGAGAGCGGGCTAGCCTGGGTCCCCTTCCTGATGCAGCGTCTCGATGACCAGTATCTGATGCGGCCTTCCGAAGCGCCGCAACTGAAAAAATTGCCGAGCGAATACATGCGCGAGAGCTGCTGGTATACGACCCAGCCGATGGAAACGACCAACATGAAGGCGCTGGAACTGACGCTCGACATGATCAACGCGGAAACGCAGTTGCTCTTCGCTTCCGACTGGCCGCACTTCGACTTCGACCTGCCGCAGGAAATCTACGACCTGCCGTTCCTCTCCGAACAGGCCAAGCGCAATATCCTCGGCCTCAATGCGGCAAGGCTGTTCAATCTCGACCCGACACCGCGTAAGACATTGTAATCACGGGGCTTGGGAAGGGGATCTGATCGATGGCAATGACCGGAGGCGATGTGATCGCCGCTTCGCTGCGCGCACATGGCGTCAACACCGTCTTCGGCATTCCGGGCGCCCAACTCTATGGGCTGTTTGATGCGCTTCAACGCGACGGGATGCGGGTGATCACGCCGCGTCACGAGCAGACCTGCGCCTATATGGCTTTCGGCTATGCGCGTGCCTCCGGCCAAGCGGGGGTATATTCCGTCGTGCCCGGCCCCGGCGTGCTGAACACCGCTGCCGCCTTGCTGACAGCCTGGGGATGCAACGAGCCGGTGCTTTGCCTGACCGGCCAGGTGCCGACCGCCTTTCTCGGCAAGGGCCGTGGCCATCTGCACGAAATGCGCGATCAGCGGGCCACTCTTGCCGGCATCGCCAAGTCCGCGGAGCGCGCCGAGAGGGCAGGGGACGTTTCCGCCGCCGTCGCCCATGCCTTCCGCGAGATGCACTCGTTGAAACCAGGCCCGGCGACCGTGGAAATGCCTTGGGAGCAGTTTACTGCAGAAGGTGAGTTCGAGATCGTCCGGCCACTGGAGCGGCATCCTGATCCGGTCGCGGATGTGGCGATCGGCGCGGCGGCAAGAGCTATCGAAAAGGCTCAGCGGCCGATGATTTTCGTCGGGCCGGCCGGTTTCGAGTCGCGCGACGAGGTGCTCCGGCTTGCCGAACTCCTGCATGCGCCGGTGGTTGGCTTCCGTTCCGGCCGAGGTGTCGTTTCCAACCGCCATGAACTCGGCCTCACCATCGCCGAGGCGCGAAGGCTCTGGCCGAGCGTCGATTGCATCATTGGCATCGGCACACGATTGGAGGTGCCGAGCTGGCGCTGGCAGGCGCGGCCCGAAGTCCCGGTTGTGCGGTTGGAGATCGATGCGGAGGAACTGACCCGCATATCCGGCACGCTCGGCGTGCTGGGCCGGGCGAAGACGTCGCTTATTGCACTGCTTGAAGAAATCGGGCCTCGTATTGCCTCACCGGACTGGCAGGCCGCGATTCGCAGCGCCCGAGTGGAAACGGCTGAAGCCATCAAGGAGATCAGCCCGCATCACGGCTACCTTCAGGCGATCCGGCAGGCGCTGCCGGATGACGGCATCCTGGTGGAAGAGGTTTGCCAGGCGGGCTTCGCCTCCTGGTACTGCTATCCGGTCTACGAGCCGCGCACCTTCATCTCGACGGGCTTCGAAGGCACGCTCGGTTTCGGCTTTCCGACGGCGCTCGGCGTCAAGGTCACACGGCCGGACGTGCCGGTCGTGTCGATCGCCGGCGACGGCGGCTTCATGTTCGCGGCGCAAGAGCTGGCGACAGCCGCGCAATACGGCATAGACGTCATCACCGTCGTCTTCAACAATTCGGCCTTCGGCAACGTCAAGCGCGACCAGCAGCAGAATTTCAACGGCCGGCTGATTGGCGCCGAGCTCAGGAATCCCGATTTCGGCAAGCTGGCCGCCGCTTTCCACGTGGACTTCGCCCGCGTGAGCGCCCCGGCCGAATTGCGCAAGGCGATCGAGACGGCGATGACCCGCGGCGGGCCATGGCTGATCGAAGTGCCCCTTTCGATCGAAAATGAAGTAAGCCCGTGGAAATTCATCCACGGATAGCAGCAAGGATATCCAAGGCCTCGCAATGAAAAAGCCGGCGTTTCCGCCGGCTCCTTCTGTCTGGCCTCAGCTGCGCACCAGCCCCTCGCTTTTTAGGTTCGGGGCGTTCGTCGTTGAAATCGATTCACTGGATCGATTTCTCCAGCTTCGCCGGACCACTCCTCACTGCTGCGGAATCTGGGCGATCGCGACGTAGTCCTTCCACTCGGCGACGGTCTTCACCATCAGGGCCTGGGCTTCGGCCGGCGTGGAGATGTAGGGGTCGCCGCCCTGGTCGCCCAGGAACTTCTGGGTTTCCGGTTGCTGCAGAACGGTGTTGAACCAGCCGTTGATCTTGGTGGTGATGTCCTCCGGCGTATCCTTGGCAACCATGGCACCCCACCAGCCGAGCTGGTCGACATCGAAGCCCTGCTCTTTCAGCGTCGGGATGTCCGGGGCGCCCTTCATGCGTTCCGGCGCGGCGACGCCGAGAAGACGGAATCGGCCTTCACGCTGCTGTGCAAGGGCAAAGACCGGGTCGTAGGAACCGAAGTCCATCGCGCCGCTGGTGATGTCGTTGAGAGAGTCGGCGGCGGTCTTGTACTGGACGGCAACCGTGTCGAGACCGGCCTTCTGCTTGTAGACTTCGGCCATGACCTTGCCCGAGGTGGCGTTGACGGCGTAGGAGCCGCCGTCACCCTTTTCCTTCATGGCGGCGGTCAGTTCCTTCAGGTCCTTATACGGCGCGTCCTTGGCGACGGCGATCATGAAGGCCTGCTTGTTGACGGTGGCAATCGTCATCAGGTCCTTGGCGACATCGATCGGCGGCTTCTTCATGATCCACATGTTACCGGCGATCGAATTGCCGGAGTGAACGAAGATCGTGTAGCCGTCCGGCTTGGAGCGGGCAGTATATTCGGCGGCAATGTTGCTCATTGCGCCCGGCTTGTTTTCGACAATGATCGTGGCGCCCGCAACCTTCGAAACCTTGTCCGCGAAATACCGGACGAGAACATCGGCGCCGCTGCCGGCCGGGAAGGCGCAGACGAAGGTGATCGTCTGGTCCGGATAAGCAGCCTGGGCTGGAGTGACATGGGTAATCTGCGCCACCGACAACATCGCCATGGCGGCGGTGGCTTGCGCGATCTTCTTAAGCCATTTTCTCATTTTTTATCTCCTATGGCGGTTAGTAAGGGTACCTGAGAAAGACCCTCCGGCACTATGCGGAGAGGGCCTTTCCAATCGGTTGATTAATTTTGTGGAATCTTGGCTAAAGCCACATAAGTTTTCCACTCGTCGACGGTCTTGGCGAGCAATGCCTGCCCCTCGTCCGGCGTGCCGATATAGACGTCGCCGCCGAACTTGCCGAGGAAGGCTACTGTGTCCGGCTGTTCCAGGATTTCGTTGAACAGCGCGTTGATCCTGGCGACGATCGGCTGCGGCGTCGCCTTCGGAACGAAGGAGCCCCACCAGCCGAGCTGGTCGATATCGTAACCCTGCTCCTTGGCCGTCGGTATGTCCGGAATCGATTTCAGCCGGACCGGCGAACCGGTGGCCAGGATACGCATACGCTTCTCGTTGGCCTGGGAGAGGGCGAAGACCGGATCATGGACGCCGTAATCGATCGCTCCGCTCAGCATGTCGTTGAGCGAGTCCTTGGCGTCCTTGAAGCTCACCTCGACCGGCTCTACGCCGGCGACCTGCTTGTAGACTTCGCCAAGAACCTTGCCGGATGTTGCCGCCGTCGCATAGCTGGCGTTAGCGCCCTTCTGCTTCAGCATCGCCGTCAGGTCCTTCATGTCCTTGATCGGGCTGTCATAGGCAACGACGAACATGAAAGCCTGCTTGTTGATGAAGGACGTCGTCTGCAGTTCCTTCACCACATCGATCGGCGGGTTCTTGAAGAGCGACATGTTGGCGGCCGTCGATGTGCCCGAGTGGACGTAGATCGTATAGCCGTCAGGCCTGGCGCGGGCCGTATACTGCGCGGCGATATTGCCCGCCGCCCCCGGCTTGTTTTCGACGATGACCGTCTGGCCCGAAACCTTGGCGAACTTGTCCGCGAAAAAGCGGACAAGAACATCAGCGCCGCTGCCGGCCGGGAAGGCGCAGATAAAGGTGATCTGGCCATTCGGATAAGCATCCTGTGCGAATGCGCCGGCATGGGTCAACGCGGCGGCGGCCGCCAGAACCATGAGACTTCGGCGTGTGATATCGGTATTGATCGGCATGTAGTCCTCCCTCGATGCCGGATTCATTCCTCAGGTTTGTCCGCAAAGATCGCGAGGCCTGTCTGGCAGGCCGTGCGTCCTCGAGCTAGTTCTGCGGAATCTTCGCCGTCGCCACATAGCCGCGCCACTCCTCGACGGTCTTGGCCAGAAGTTCGTCGACCTCCTTGGGCGTGCCCGTATAGACGTCGCCCCCGAACTTGTTCAGGAACGCTTCCGTTTCCGGCTTGTCGAGCACTTGCCTGAACAGCGCGTTCAGTTTCATGACGATGTCGTCGGGGGTTTGGGCCGGAACGAAGACTCCCCACCAGCCGAGCTGGTCGACATCGAGGCCGTATTCCTTGAGCGCCGGAATATCCGGCGTCGATTTCATCCGCTGCGGGGAACCGACGGCAAGGATGCGAACCCGTCCTTCACGGTGTTGGCTGAGCGCGAAAACCGGATCGAGCGCGGCAAAGTCGAGCTGGCCGCTGACGATGTCGTTCAGCGAGTCCGGACCGGTCTTATAGGAGACTTCCGTCGCTTCGACACCGGCGAGTTGCTTGTAGACCTCGGCGAGCACCTTGCCGGACGTGGCGGTCGAGCCATAGGTAGCGTCGCCACCCTTGGCTTTCAGATGCTGGGTCAGTTCATTGACATCCTTGATCGGCGAATCGGCCGCGACAACGATCATGAACGGCTGCTTGTTGATGAACTGGACGCCACGAAGCGCCTTGGTCACGTCGATAGGCGGCTTCTTGAACAGCGACATGTTCGCAGCAGTCGATGTTCCGGAATGAACGTAGACCGTATAGCCGTCCGGCTTGGCGCGGGCGACGTATTCGGCGGCAATATTGCCGTTGGCGCCCGGCTTGTTCTCGACGATCACTGTCTGTTTCGCAACCGCCGCCACCTTTTCGGAAAAATAGCGGACCAGGACGTCCGCGCCGCTACCGGCCGGAAAGGCGCATACGAAGGTGACCGTATCGCTGGGATAGGTATTGGACTGGGCGAGCGAGACACCTGGCAGAGCGGCGGCCACCATGGCCGCCGCTACGAAGGTGCGTCGCTTCAGTTTCGGATGTTGTGCAGTCATTTGGCTCCTCCTTCCAAAATGGTGCGAAATATTTACTCCTCCTGGAACGCCTCCTCGCGCGTTTTCCGGAATTGCGGGAAGACGATCAGACCGATCATCAGGACCGTCGCGACCAGAAGCGTCGCGGAGATCGGACGATCCAGGAAGATCATCGGATCGCCGCGCGAGATCACCAGCGAACGCCTGAGGTTCTCCTCCATCAGTGGGCCCAGGATGAAGCCGAGCACCATCGGCGCCGGTTCGCAGCCGAGCTTGTAGAGGATGTAGCCGAAGACGGTGAAGATGATCATCAAGACCATCATGAACGGTTCGGTGCTGGTCGAATAAACGCCGATCGCGCAGAACAACAGGATCGCCGGATAGAGCAGGCGGTACGGGACCGATAGCAGCTTCACCCAGATACCAATCATCGGCAGGTTGATGATGACGAGCATCAGGTTGCCGATCCACATGGAGGCAACCATGCCCCAAAAGAGGTCTGGACGCGTGGTCATGACCGCCGCGCCCGGCTGGATGCCCTGGATGATCATCGCCCCCATCATGATCGCCATGATCGGGTTCGACGGAATCCCGAGCGTCAGAAGCGGAATGAACGAGGTCTGTGCGGCAGCGTTGTTGGCCGATTCCGGGCCTGCCACACCTTCGACGGCGCCCGTGCCGAACTTGCGCGGGGTTTTGGAAATCTTTTTCTCCAGCGTATAGCTGGCGAAAGAGGCAAGGACCGCGCCGCCGCCGGGCAAAATGCCGAGGAGCGAGCCAAGGCCGGTGCCGCGCAACGCCGCCGGATAGGCTTCCCTGATTTCCTTCCTGGTCGGCCAGAGATCGCGCAGGCGCGTGCTGATCGTCTCGCGCGGCGGCGGTGGGTTTTCGAGATTTCGGATGATTTCCACGATCCCGAACAGCCCGAGAACCAGCGGCAGGAAGTCGATGCCTTCCCACAGGCCGTTGAGGCCGAACGTATAGCGGGTCAGCCCGGTGTTGATGTCCGTGCCGACGAGACCGAGCAGGAGGCCCATGAGTACCATGGCGACGGCCTTGAGCACGGAGCCGTGCGCGAGAACGATCGCCATGACGAGGCCGAGCAGCATGAGCGCGAAATAGTCCGGCGAATTGAATTGCTGGGCAATCGCGGAAAGCGGCGGGCCGAAGGCGGCAATGAACACCGTCCCGACGCAGCCGGCGAAGAACGAGCCAAGGGCGGCGATCGCAAGCGCTGCACCGGCGCGCCCACGGCGGGCCATCTGGTGTCCCTCGATACAGGTCACGACCGAAGAGGCTTCACCCGGCATGTTGACCAGGATCGAAGTGGTCGAACCGCCGTACTGAGCGCCATAATAGATGCCGGCAAGCATGATCAGCGACGAGAGCGGATCCAGGCCGAAAGTGATCGGCAGCAGGATGGCAAGCGCGGGGATGGGACCGATGCCAGGGAGGACACCGATCAGCGTGCCGAGGATGGTACCGATCAGACAGAAAAGCAGGTTTTCCAGCGTGCCCGCCGCCATGAAGCCGGTTGCGAGGTGATCAAAAACTTCCATGGCTTACCTGCCCCACCATACGGGCATCGGCTGCCCAAGCGCGTATACGAAGATGATGACGACGAATGCGGCAGTGCCAACCGCGAAGACCACCGTCTCGATCAAGTTGACGTTCCGCCGCGCATAGGCGGCAAAAAGGATCAGCAGGATCGACGAAATCACTGCGCCGACTTCCGCGATCAAAAGGCCGAAAGCGGCAATCGCCAGCAGGATGAAGAGGATCGGGCGGAACTGGATACGCTCGATAGGGGGACCTTCGAGCGAGAGCGACTTCGCCGTGACGATCAGGCCGATCAGCACGATCAGGCCGCATATGATCATCGGGAAATACCCCGGCCCCATGTTGCGAGCCGAACCGAAGGTAAGATCCGAACCGACATAAAGGCCAATCGCGCCGAAGAGGATGAACAATATGCCCGCGCCGAAGTCCTGCGGACTTTTGATTACCATGGTTTCCTCCCTGAAAACCTTTCTCTGTCAACCGGTCCCGCTACTCTCTCACAAACCGAACCGTCATTACGCATGCGATTTAAATCTGCGCCTCGAACCCGCGGACTTGAATTCGTCTATGAACAACAAGATTTGACTATATACAAGGACATCCCTCTTGTCAGTCAATCCGGTGCCACTAGCTTTTATCGATCTGATAGCACACCGAGCCGTGTTTTCCGATCTTACCTCAAAGATATCAGGAAGCCATATATCTTAGGTGTAATTTCCAGACATTCTTTCGGGTTTTTGATCCACATGCTGAAACTTTTCGTTGCGCTTTTCCATCTCAAGGTGCTTCGGGCGATCCGATATGGAATTGGTTTTGAACAAAGTCAATTATACTTTATCAAAAATGGTTGACAGGTGGACGCGACGCGGAGAGACTATCCGTCAGCATTTCAGAGGATATAGAGTATGAAGATTTCACTCGTGGGGGGAGGGATTGGCGGCCTGACGGCAGCCTTGTCATTGCTCCGCCAGGGTTTCGATGTCGACATCTATGAACAGGCAGTCGAATTGAAGGAAGTCGGCGCGGGCATCCAGGTCAGCGCCAATGGCACGCGGATTCTCTTCGCGCTCGGGCTCGAAGAAGACATCATGTCCGTTGCCGCCCAGGCGGACGGCAAGGAAATCCGGTTGTGGAACACCGGACAGACCTGGAAGCTGTTCGATCTCGGCCCGCTTTCCATCGAGCGTTATGGCTTCCCTTACATCACCATTCACCGTAACGACCTGCATCAGGTCCTGGCTGCGGGCGTGCGCCGCATCAAACCGGATGCCATCAAGTTGTCGAAGAAATGCGTCGGCGTTAAGCAGGACGAAAAGGGTGTCACGATCACTTTCGCCGATGGCACCAGCGCCACGTCCGATATCGTGGTCGGCGCCGATGGTGTGCATTCGAAGATTCGCGAGACGCTGTTCGGTCGCGACGATCCGAAATTTTCCGGCATCGTCGCCTGGCGCGGCGTCATCCCGGTCGAGCGCCTGCCGAAGCGCATGCTGCGGCCGGTCGCCACCAACTGGATCGGCCCTGGAGGCCACGTCATCCAATACCTGCTGCGCCGCGGCGAGCTGATGAACTACGTATCGGTCGTCGAACGCTCGAACTGGCAGGTGGAATCCTGGTCGGTCGCCGGCACGACGGAAGAATGCCTTGCAGACTATGAAGGCTGGCACGAGGATGTCCATACGCTCATCAAGGCGATCGACGTGCCTTACAAGTGGGCGCTGATGCTGCGCCCGCCGATGGATAAATGGACCAAGGGGCGTGTCACGCTTCTCGGCGACGCCTGTCATCCGACCCTGCCGTTCCTCGCCCAGGGGGCGGTGATGGCGATCGAGGACGGCTTCATCCTCGCCCGCGCGCTCGCCGAGAACAACGGCGATTACGAGACCGCCTTCGCCGGCTACGAAGCTGCCCGCGTCGAGCGGACTGGCAAGATCGTGCGCGGCGCCGAAAGCAATCTCGGCCGCTTCCACAATCCGGCGCTGAAGGACCCCAAGCTCGCCGAAGATTACGTCAATGCCGAGTGGCAGGAAGACAAGATCAAGCAGCGTTACGAATGGCTCTTCACCTACGACGCGACCAAGGTCCCGGTCGCTACAGGCCAGAGGTCGCCGGAAGCTGTCGCCTAGGCGCTCCCGGATCACGGCTCAATCGCACAAAGCCCGTTCGCCGGTCTGCCGGCCGGACGGGCGAAGCATAACGGGTAGGACAGCATGAACACCAGGGCGGAATGGCAGCGGATCCCGCTGATCGTCTCCTTTCCGGAGACGGCGAAATATACCGAGACCTATGGCTTTGCCGGCAATTCAGGGCGCGTGAACCTCGAAGGCCAGTTGCTCAAGCCCGCCGATGCACCATCGAAGACGGTCTATGTCTTCATGCACCCCACCTCGACGCTGCAGCTCCTGCCGATGCCGATGGCGCTCGCCGATGCGGGCCTGCATGTGCTCTGCGCCGCCAGCCGCTACCCGAAGAACGATACCGCCCTCATCATGGAGAAGGTGGCGATCGACCTTGGGAAGTGGTTGGACCATGCGCGCAACGAACTCGGGTATGAAAAGGTCATCCTCGTAGGCTGGTCGGGGGGCGGTTCGCTGTCGCTGTTCTACCAGGCGCAGGCGGAGAACCCGACGATCACCCACACCCCGGCCGGCGACGAAGTGAACCTTGTCGAAGCGGGCCTGAAGCCCGCCGACGGTGTCATCTTCATCGCCGCGCATCTGTCCCGCGCCGAAACGCTGACCGAATGGCTGGACCCTTCGGTCATCGACGAAATGAACCCGGACGTCCGCAATCCCGAATTCGATATCTATTCGCCGGATTGCCCGCACCAGTCGCCCTATACGAAGGAATTCGTTGAGCGTTTCCGCGCCGCCCAGGTCGCCCGCAACCGCAAGATCACCCAATGGGCGCTCGATACGCTCGCGGAACTCAAGCGCCGCGGCGGCCCGGAGCAGGAGCGCGCCTTTGTTGTCCACCGCACGATGTGCGACGTGCGCTGGTTCGATCCGACAATCGACCCGAACGACCGGCCGGTCGGCAAGAGCTACATGGGCGATCCACGCACGGTGAATGTCGGCCCGGTCGGGCTTGCCCGCTTCACCACCCTGCGTTCGTGGCTTTCGCAGTGGAGCTACGACCTCTCGAACGCGAAGGGCCCGATGAACGCTGCGCTGATCAAGCGCTCACCGGTGCTGCAGATCGAGAACAATGCCGACGAGGCGGTCCCCGCGACCCACAATCCGGCGATCCGGGCAGCGCTCGCGACGCCGAACAAGGAATATCTGACGATTCCGCATGCGACCCACTACTATCTCGGCCAGCCGGAACTCTTGAAAACCTGCATCGATCGGGTGGTGGACTGGAGCAAGCGGCAGGGATTGTTGGCATGACAGCCGTCCGGAGTTCGCCGGCGGCGGGCTCCGGACCATCGGGAGGTTTTGACCGTGAGCTTTAGTGAAAAGCACCACCGTCCAGGCTGGATCGGTGGTGCGTGTGCTTTGTCCGCTTCCAGGAATGGGGCAATCGCAGATAAGGATGACGAGTGGTGCCGCATGCTCCCTCTGATCTCCCCCTCTGAGGGGGAGATGTCACCGAAGGTGATAGAGAGGGGTAGCGACAGTGCTGTGGGCGAAAAGGTTACTGAAGCGCCTGGGCGACACCCCCCTCTGCCCCCCCGGGCGTCTCCCCCTCAAGGAGGGAGATCGGCCAGCCCTACCACTTCGCGTCCCATCAGTTGCCCCGTCATCGAACGGGTGGAGGCCTCAAGCCGCGGCCGATTTGTTGGCGATCATGCCGGCCTTCTTCTTCACCCACGCCTTCATGGCGTCATGGGCTTCCGACGCGGCCTGTTCCAGATAGCCGGGCTCTTCCGTGCGGGCGGTGATCTCAAGGCGCAGGCCGTTCGGGTCAAAGAAGTAGATCGAGTTGATGAATTCATGGTCGATGACGTCGGTCGTCTTCACGCCGGCATCCTGCAGCCGCTTCTTGAACTTCAGGACCTCTTCGACCGAGTCAACTTCCATGGCGAAGTGCTGGACCCAGTCCGGAGTGTTCGGCGAGGGAAGCGGCATGACGTTTTCGCCGAGGTCGAAGAAAGCCATGTAGGAGCCGTCGCCGAGTTCGAAGAAGAAATGCGCGTAGGGCTTTTCCTCACCGGTCGAAGGCACGCGGTCCGAGGTCATGCAATTGACCAAAGGCAGGCCAAGCAGGTCCTCGTAGAACTTTCTGGTCTCTTCGCCGTCGCGGCAGGGGTAGGAAAAGTGATAAAGCTTACGAAGCTTCGGTGCGTCAACCATGGTCTTTCCTCCATATCCAGGCTTGTTGCATTGGCCTCGATGGTAGGCCTTTGCCGTTCCTCCGATGTCCACCTTGAGAGGGGACATGCCTCGGAGAGACCAGGACACAACGGATTTATGAAGGCAGCGGGAGGCGTCAATGCTTGCGCTTGATGCGGATAACGTGGCCATGATGGCCGCCCTGATGGACGAGGTTGGCGAGCCGGCCTTCCCCGAAAAACTGCTGGAAATCCTCCGCAAGCTCGCGGGCACCGACTTCTGCTCCGCTTTCCAGGCGGAAGAAGACGGATCGCTCACCTACCTTTTCGCCTGTGGCTATCACTCGACAATCCCCGGTTTTGCGGAGCGTGCCTCGCTCGATTATGCCCGCCGCTATTGGCAGCGTGACCGGGTGACACGTCAGATGCTGTCTGCGGTTTCCACCCCTCGCAAGGTTCAGGTGGTGCGTCAGGCCTGGAACGGTATCCGCGATCCTGAATACCGCCGCGACTGTTATGAGCGAGCCCATGTACTGGAGCGGCTGACCATTTATCATTCCGACATGCCTCGGGTCTTCGCCAGCCTTTACCGGACGCGCGAGAGCGGACCGTTTCCAATCTCCGCCGTCGAACGGATCGAGGTGGCGGCGCCGCTCCTGATGGCGATGCTGGTCAAGCATGTGCGGCTGCAGGGACGGCCGCAGACGGCGCCATTGCATCCGCCGATCCAGGAGATCGCCGGCCGTCTGCTGCAGGCGGGTTATGCCTTGTCCGGACGCGAGGCCGAGGTCTCTGCCGGGCTGTTGCTTGGCCGCACGCACCGGGAGATTTCCGAAAAGGTGGGTCTCGCGCTATCGAGTATCGTCACTTACCGTCAGCGCGCTTACCGAAAGCTCGGCGTCAGCGACCGCCGAGGCCTCGAAGCGCTTTACGAGGGAATTTCACGCGCCTGAGTGCGCAGTTGTTAAGGGGGAGTTTTGAAATGATTTCGATCAAGGACCGCATCGCCATCGTCACCGGCGCCAGCTCGGGGATCGGCTGGGGCATCGCCAAGGCGATCGCCGCCGAAGGCGCCATCACCGTGCTCGCCGCCCGCAGCGCCGACAAGCTGGAAAAGCTTGCCGGCGAGATCGAGGCGGAAGGCGGCCGCGCCTTCGTGGTGCCGGCCGACGTGACCGACGAGGAACAGGTCTCCGAACTCTTCGCCCGCGTGAGGGAGAAATACGGCCGGGTCGACATCCTCATCAACAATGCCGGCATCGCCGACCACACGGCGGTCGAAAAACTCACCAACGAGCGCTGGCATGAGGTGATCGCCGCCAACCTGCATTCGGTCTTCTATTGCAGCCGCGCCGCCTTCACCATGATGATCGAGCAAAAGCGCGGCCGCATCATCAATATGGGCAGCCTGTCGTCAAAGGTGCCGCGCCCGCACACCGCCGCCTATACGGCGAGCAAGTTTGCGCTCGAAGGCCTCACCCGTTCACTCGCCGTCGACGGTCGCGAACACGGCATCGCCGTCTCGATGGTGCATCCAGGCTCCACGGTGAGCTCGCTGGTCCCAGGCATTACCGACCAGGTCCGCCCGGCAACGATGATGCCGCTCGACGTGGCGCGTATCGTCGTGTTGATGGCGACGCTTCCGGACGACGTGAACCTCTATGAAAGCATCATCCTGCCGGTCGAAATGCCGTTTCTGGGGCGCGGTTAATCCTTATTTCAGCAAATCTTCACGCGGATTTCCTTTCGTAAAGGCTAGATCAGAAAGCCGCTTGACCTATATTCGGGTCCCTGATATTCAATCCCGCAGCAGGGAGAAATTGCTATGGAAAATCAGACCGAATCCACCGCCGCCGAGCAGACAATGGGCAAGTGGGGCGAATATGTCACCGTGGAATTCGACGAGGGCATCGCCTGGGTGACCCTCAACCGGCCGAAGCAGCGCAACGCGATCAACCCCGGCATCGTCTGGGAGATGAACGCGATCATGGACGCGCTGGAAGAGGACGAACGCTGCAAGGTGATGGTGGTCACCGGCGCCGGCGAATCCTTCTCTGCCGGCATGGATCTGAAGGAATATTTCCGCGCCACCGACAAGGTGCCGCCGATCCAGCGCGAACGCCTGTTCCGGGCGAATGCCGCCTGGCAGTGGCGCCGGATGATGTATTATCCGAAGCCGACCATCTCCATGGTCAACGGCTGGTGTTTTGGTGGCGCCTTCCAGTTCCTGGTCGGCTGCGACCTCGCCATTGCCTCGGAAGAAGCGATCTTCGGCCTTTCCGAGATCAACTGGGGCATCATCCCGGCCGGCATCGTCACCAAGTCGGTGCTCGAGACGATGAGCTTCCGCGACGCGATGTACTATATCATGACCGGTGAGACCTTTAACGGGCGGCAGGCCGCCGAGATGAAGCTGGTGAACAAGGCCGTCGCCCCGGAAGACCTGAAAGAAGAGACCCGCAAGCTTGCAATGACGCTGACCGGCAAGAATCCGTTCGTGCTGCGCCAGGCCAAGACCGCATGTCGCTTCACCCGCGACATGAGCTGGGAACAGGCCGGCGAATATCTGATGGCGAAGTCCGACCAGACGGAGCTTCGCGATCCGGAAAACGGCCGCAATGTCGGCATGAGCCAGTTCCTGGACGAAAAGTCCTTCCGCCCGGGCCTGGGTGCTTACCGCCGCGACTAAAGAGACGACCATGTCCGATATCACGACCACCTCTCCCAAGACGTTCGACCTCGATCGTCTCTTGCGCCCACGGTCCATCGCGATCGTGGGCGCGTCGCCCGATCCCGCCTCGATCGGCGGCGGCGTGCTGGCGAACCTCGAACTCTTCAAATATTCGGGCGGCCTTTATCTCGTCAGCCGCTCGCGCGACGAGATCGACGGCCGGCCCTGCGTTAAGACGATCGGCGACCTGCCGAAAGGCGTCGACGTGGTCATCCTCATCGTGCCGCAGGCGGCGATCAGGGAATCGGTTCTCGCCTGCATCGAGCGGGAAGTGGCGAGCGTCATCGTCTATTCGTCGGGCTTCGCAGAAGCGGGCGAGGAGGGCCGTAAACAGCAGGATGAGCTTGCCGAGATCTGCCGCAAGGCGGGCATCGCCATGCTCGGGCCTAACTGCATGGGCTATACGAACTATGTCGACGGCATTCCGCTCACCTTCGAGCCGGTCGATCTGCGCGGCGTCGGCGAGCGTTCGCGCATTGCGATCGTCGCCCAGAGCGGCGCCACGGCCGCCAACATCCGTTTCGCCATGCATTCCCGCGAGATCGCGGTCTCCTATGTGATCGCCACAGGCAACGAGGCGGTGCTCGCCGCCGAAGACCTTATTGCATGGCTGATCGAGGACAAGGATAACGCGGCTGTCGCGGTCTATGTCGAGCAGGTGAAGAACCCGCAAAAATTCCTGGCTGTCGCTCGCCGCGCCCGCGAACTCGGCAAGCCGATTGTCATGCTGCATCCGGGCTCCAGCGAGCGCGGCAAGGCGGCGGCTCAATCGCATACCGGCGCTCTTGCCGGCGACCACGCCACCATGCAGACGGCCATCCGCAACGAGGCGGTCGCGCTGGTCGAAACGACCGACGAGCTGTTCGACGTGACCGCGATCCTTGCCCGCTATCCCCTGCCGCCTGCCGGCCAGGCCGGTATCGTGACCAATTCCGGCGCAATCCGCGGCCTCTGCTTCGATTTCTGCGAACGGGTCGGCCTGCCGATCGCGACGCTTTCGGAAGAGGTTCATGCGGAGCTCACTTCGCTCGTGCCGCCCTATGTGCATGTCGATAACCCGTTCGATATCGGCACGACCGGTTTTGCCAATCCCGGCATTTTCGGTACGTCCACCGCGGCCATGCTGAAGGACCCGAATGTCGGCATCGTCTTCCTGTCGCATGCGGGTGGTTCGCCGCCGATGCAGATCAAGAAGTCGGACGCGATCATTCCGGTTGCTGCGACCGCCGAAAAGCCGGTCATCCTCAACATCATAGGCGACGACTACCCGCTCGACCCGTGTTTCATGAAGGCGGTGCGCGACAGCGGCATTCCGTTCTTCCGCTCGCCTGAACGCGCCATGCGGGCGATGGCCGTGGTCATGAACTATGCCGCCGCGCTCGCCGCCACGAAGGACCGTGCACCGGAAGGTAAGCGGCTGAAGGACGTTCCGGCCTCCGGCCTGGTGGTCGAATATGAGGGCAAGCGCGTCCTTTCCGACCTTGGCATCCAGACGCCTAAGGGCGCTCTGGCGAAAAATGCCGATGAGGCGGTGAAGATCGCCGCCGGGATCGGCTATCCGGTCGTCATGAAGGCACAGGCGGCGGAGCTTGCCCACAAGAGCGATGTCGGCGGTGTCGTCGTCAACCTCGCCGACGAGGCGGCGGTGCGTGCCGCGCATGAGAAGATGTATGCCAGTATCGCCAGCCATAAGCCGGGCCTGACGCTTGACGGCGTGCTGATCGAAGGCATGGCGCGGCAGGGCCTCGAAATGGTGGTCGGCGCCAAGCGCGACCAATGGGGTCCGACGGTTCTCGTGGGCTTGGGCGGCGTCTGGATCGAGGCGCTGGCGGATGCCCGTCTTCTGTCGGCCGACATCAGCCGCGAACGGGCGATTGCCGAAATCCACAAGCTGAAGGCGGCAAAACTGCTTGGCCCCTTCCGTGGTCAACCGGCCCGCGATGTGGAGGCGATCGCCGACGTGGTGGTTAAGCTCGGCGCGCTGATGCGTTCGACACCGGAGATCGTCGAAGTCGATATCAACCCGCTGGTTGTCTATGGCGAGGGGGACGGGGTTCTCGCGCTCGACGCGCTATTCGTGATGCGCTGAGAGCCTCAGCTTTCGCTGCGATTTTTTGGAGAGGTGCCGTCGGTTTCTGACGTCATCCTCGGGCTTATCCAGAGGATCTATCCACGTCTGATCTGGGCAGAGGCTCGGGACAGGCCCGGGCATGACGATGGAGAGGTTGCGGACCTCCGGGAAAAAGAGCGAGGGCTCAGGTCCTCGCTTCCGACATTTCAAAGCCGTCACGAGGGAGGAAACCGTGATGCAGATTCAATACTATGGCGAACTGAAGCTCTTCATCGATGGCGAATGGATTGGCGCGGACGGCCGCGTCACCGAGGACGTCATCAATCCCGCGACGGGCGAGCCGATCGCGGCGCTGCCGCATGCGACGGCGGAAGACCTGGATCGCGCCGTCGCAGCGGCCTCCCGCGCCTTCAGGACCTGGCGCACCACGACGGCCTACGACCGCGCCAAGATCATCCGCAAGGCGGCAGATATCCTGCGCGAGCGTGCCGCCGAACTCGGCCGGCGCATGACGCTCGATCAGGGCAAGCCGCTTTCCGAATCCATTCCGGAAATCCACATCTCCGCCGACATTCTCGACTGGACGGCGGACGAGGGCCGCCGCACCTATGGCCGCGTCATTCCTTCCCGCCTGCCGGGCGCCCGCTGGTTCGTCACCAGGGAGCCGGTCGGCCCGGTCGCCGGCTTCACACCCTGGAACTTTCCGGGCGTCATCCCGGCGCGAAAAATTTCCGCAGCACTCGCGACCGGCTGCACCATGGTCATCAAGCCTTCCGAGGAAACGCCCTCGACGGTGCTTGAAATCGCCCGCGCACTCCAGGATGCGGGCCTGCCGAACGGCGTGCTGAATGTCGTGCACGGCAAGCCGGCCGAAGTCTCCGAACACCTGATCGCCTCCGACGGCATCCGCAAGATCACGTTTACCGGCTCCACCAATGTCGGCAAGCAGCTTGCCGTCCTCGCTGCGCAGGCAGGCGTCAAACGCGCCACGATGGAACTCGGCGGCCATGCACCGGTGCTGATCTTCGAGGATGCGGATATCGACCACGCTATCCGCGTCATGGTGCATGCTAAATACCGCAATGCCGGTCAGGTCTGCATCTCGCCGACCCGCTTCTACGTACATGACAGCGTCCACGACAAGTTTGTCGACGGTTTCGCCAAGGCGGCTGCGGCGCTGAAGGTCGGCGACGGCCTCGATCCGGAAAACCAGATGGGGCCACTCGCCAACAACCGCCGCGTGCCGGCCATGGAGCGCATGGTGGCCGATGCTGTCAGCCGCGGCGCAAGGATCGCCACCGGCGGCGAACGCGGCAGCAATCGCGGCTATTTCTTCCAGCCGACGGTGCTTGCCGACGTGCCGCAGGACGCGATCATCATGAATGAAGAGCCGTTCGGCCCGGTCGCGGTCACCGCCCGTTTCTCCACTTTCGAGGAGGCGATCGAACAGGCGAACCGCCTGCCTTACGGGCTTGCCTCCTACGCCTTTACCCAGTCGGCCAAGACCGCGACCATGGTCAGCGACGCAATCGAGGCTGGTATGGTCGGCATCAACAACAATGCGATTTCCATGACCGAAACCCCCTTCGGCGGCGTCAAGCAGAGCGGCTACGGCTCCGAGGGCGGTTCGGAAGGCATGGAAGCCTACCTCGTCACCAAATTCACCAGCCAATCGTAAGGCGAAAGAGCGTTTTAGGAGCACTAATCATGGCCATTGAAGCAAGCGATATCGGCGGCGAAAACGTCAAGGTCGAATTCGAGGACGGCATTGCCTGGGTGAAACTGAACCGCCCGGACAAGCGCAACGCCATGAGCGTCGGCCTGGCGGAAGACATGATCCGCGTGCTCGACGAACTCGAAATCGACGACCGCGCCGGCGTCATCATCCTCACCGGCGAAGGCGAAGCCTTCTCCGCCGGCATGGACCTGAAAGACTTTTTCCGCGCCACCGACGGCGTCTCGGACGTGAAGCGCATGCGCGCCTACCGTTCCACCCGCGCCTGGCAATGGCGCCTCCTGATGCACTACGCCAAGCCGACGATTGCCATGGTCAACGGCTGGTGTTTTGGCGGCGCCTTCACGCCGCTGATCTGCTGCGACCTCGCCATTGCTTCGGAAGATGCGGTTTTCGGCCTTTCGGAAATCAACTGGGGCGTCATCCCCGGCGGCGTCGTGTCCAAGGCGATCTCGACCCTGATGAACGATCGCAAGGCCATGTACTACGTGATGACCGGCGAGAAGTTTGGCGGCAAGATGGCCGAACAGCTCGGCCTGGTGAACGAGGCGGTGCCGGCCGACAAGCTTCGCGAACGCACCGTCGAAATCGCCCGCGTGCTTCTCGAAAAGAACCCGACCGTGCTCCGTCAGGCACGAATGGCCTATAAATATGTGCGTGAGATGACCTGGGAAGAGTCGGCGGAATATTTGACCGCCAAAGCCGACCAGACGACGTTTGTCGATCCGGAGAAGGGACGGGAGAAGGGGCTGTCGCAGTTCCTGGATACGAAGACCTATCGCCCGGGGCATGGAGCTTACAAGCGGGAGGAGTGAAGGTTACTTCCCCTTGAGGGGGGCGGCACGCAGCGCCGGGGGGATGATCGTGTGAGGTGATCTCTTTCACCCCTACCCATCGCTTCGCGATGACCTCCCCTCGAGGGGAGATGGGCGCCTTGGCCAAGCCACCACACTCGAACAAGAGACATCACCATGGACCTGAATTATTCGGACGAGCAGCTCCTCTTGAAGGAAAGCGCCGATCGCTTCCTGAAGGAGCGCTACGACTTCGATAAACGGGCAAAAATCGTCGCCTCCGATGACGGCTTCGACGCCGGTATCTGGGCGGAGATGGCCGATCTCGGCTGGCTGGCGCTGCCCTTTTCCGAGGAAAACGGCGGACTTGGCGGCGGCGCGGTCGAAATCTCGCTGATCATGGAAGCGATCGGCCGGGCGCTAGTCGTCGAGCCCTACCTCGCCTCAGTCATCCTTGCCGGAAGTCTCATTGAAAAACTCGGCACGGAAAGCCAGAAGGCAGAAATCCTCGACGGCCTGATCGCGGGCACGTCGCGTCCGGCGCTCGCACATGCGGAAAAGCAGACCGGTTTCGACCTTGGCAATATTTCCGCGACCGCCGTGAGGACCGGCGACGGCTATGCGCTCTCCGGCGGAAAGCCGCTGGTACTTGGCGGAGCCGCAGCGGACATCTTCCTCGTCTCGGCAAAGCTCGACGGAGATATCCGCCTCTTCCTCGTCCCGGCCGATGCCGCAGGCCTCACACGCAAGACAGCAAAGCTCGTCGATGGCAGCCGCGCCTGCGATCTCTCTTTATATAATGTCCCTCTGCCAGCCTCCGCTCTCCTCGACGGCGACAACACGCTCGTCGAAATCGAAGCGGCTTATGACCGCGCCAATGCCGCGCTCGCTTCCGAAGCGGTCGGCATTATGGATGCGCTGCTCGATGCCACTGTTTCCTACACCAAGGAACGCGTGCAGTTTGGCAAGCCGCTCGCCGCCTTCCAGGCGCTGCAGCACCGCATGGCCGAGATGGCCGTGAAATGCCAGGAAGCCCGTGGTTCGGCATTGCTCGCCACGCTTTCCGTTGATGCGCTGCGTTCAATGCGCATCCGCGGCGTTTCCGGGGCCAGGGCCAAGATCGGCAAAGTTTCCCGCGTCGTTGCCCAGGAGGCGATCCAGTTGCACGGAGCCATGGGCTTTTCGGAGGAAATGCCAATCGGCGCCTGGTTCCGAAGGCTCTATGCGATTGAAAACACGTTCGGCACTACTGCCGACCACCTGAAGCGCTATGGCGAGATCATCCGCGATCCGGCCGTGCTTTCCGGCAGCCTGCTGCGCGAACCGGCCTGAGGAGGACGTCATGGATCTGCTGATGACAGAAGAAGAGGTCCGTTTCCGCGACGAGGTGCGGGCGTTTCTGGATACCCATCTCGACGAAAGCCTGAAGCGCGCCGAGCGGCTGAACCCGAGTTTTCTCGCCGATCCGAATATAGGCCTGCAGTGGCAGGCGAAGCTCAACGAACAGGGCTGGGTCGCCCCCTCGTGGCCGAAGCAATACGGCGGCACCGGCTGGACGCTCGCCGAACGCTATATTTTCGATCAGGAATGCGAGCGGGCCGGCGAGCCGCATTTCCGCGGCGCCTCGATCAAGATGATCGCGCCTGTCCTGATGCGCTACGGCACCGACGAACAGAAAGCCTTCTACCTGCCGCGCATCCTGAACGGCGAAGATGTCTGGGCGCAGGGATATTCCGAACCCGGCTCCGGCTCCGACCTTGCATCGCTGAAGACAAAGGCGATGCTGAACGACGACCACTATGTCGTCAACGGATCGAAGATCTGGTCCACACTGGCGCATCATGCCACCCGCATGTTCGCACTGGTGCGTACTGCCGACACCGGGAAGAAGCAGGAAGGCATCACCTTCATCCTGATCGACCTCAAATCGCCGGGCGTCACCATCCGGCCGATCCGTTCGATCTGCGGCACGCATGAATTCAATCAGGTCTTCTTCGATGACGTGAAAGTGCCGGTTTCCGACCGGATCGGCGAGGAAGGCGAGGGCTGGGACATCGCCAAATACCTGCTGGAATTCGAGCGGGGTGGGGCCTTCGCCGGCGGCGTGCTGCGGGCGATGCTGACACGCCTCCACCGACTCGCTTGCGAACCGCTGCCGGATGGACGAAAAATGATCGACGATCCGCTGTTTGCGGCCCGCTTCATCGAGATCGCCACCGATGTCGACGCCAACGACATGCTGGAGCTGGCCGCCATGTCCAAGGTGCAGGCCGGCGGCAATCCGGGGTCGGTGCCGTCGTCGACAATGAAGATCGAGCGCAGCCGCATCCGCCAGTCGATCGCCGAACTCGCCGCCTCGATCCTCGGCCCGGATGCATTGCGCTGGGAAGAACACCGGCCGCTGCACGAACTGCCGGAAGAGAGCGAGATTGACGAAGGGCGCAAAGTCGCCTCTGCCGTCTATTTCAACTCCCGCTCCCAGAGCATCTTCGGCGGTAGCAATGAAATCCAGCTGGAGATCATCGCGAAGACGCTGCTCAGGTAGCCTTCAACCGCCTTCGCGTGTCGCTCGGGCTTTCTCGATAATGCGCGCGGTAGCTGCGCGAGAAGGCGGAGGCAGAGTTGAAGCCCGTGGCTGCGGCGATATCCGCGAAGGTCGCCCGCGTCTCGATCACCTTCCGTCGGGCTGCGTTGAGGCGAAGCGCGAGATAGTGCTCGCGTGGCGCAACGCCCATGATGTCGCGAAAAAGGTCCTGCAGGTGCCGGGCACTGATGCCCGCGCGTTTGGCCAGCCGAGCCAGTGATAACGGTGCCTCCACCGTTTCCTCCATCAGCTTCACTGCCGTCTGAACGCGGGTGTCGACGATCCGCATATTGCCGATCGCCGGCACCTGCAACAGGTCGCCACGGATGCGCTCCTGCTCGTAGATGAAGAGCCGCGAGACTTCCAGCGCCAGTGAATAGCCATGTGCGCGGCGGATTAGTTCCAGCATCAGATCAAGCGTCGGCAGCGAACCGCCGGTGGTGATGCGCTTGCCGTCAATGACGAAGCGTTCGCGGATCATGTTCACCTGCGGATAGGCGGTCGAAAAATCCTCGAAATCCTCCCAATGGGTGGTGGCGGAGAAACCATCGAGAAGGCTGGTCTCGGCGAGGATGAACGACCCGGCCTCGATGCCGGCGATCAGCGTGCGGTGTCGCGCCGTCTGGGAAAGCTGAAATTTCAGATCACGGGTGGCATGCTGCTTCCAGTTATAGCTGGCGAGCACGAAAAGCGGATCGCTTTCCCGTCCGGGCCGGAAGGCTCCGCTGACGGGAATGGGAATGCCCGCCTTCGTATCGATCGGCTGTCCCTCTGGTGAAAAGAGCGTCCACCGATATAGCTCCCTGCCGGCGATGCGGTTTGCGGCGCGCAGGGGCTCGATCACGGATGCCGCGAGAATAAGGTTGATCTCCGGCAGCACCAGAATGTCGAAATGCTGCTCCTGCGAGAAAACGTCAGCCACGCAATCATCGCCCTCCGCTTCCGCTAATGTATAGAATGGCGCCGAAAATGAAAAGCATTCTCCTCTCTTCCGGTTCGTAATGGTGAAAACGAACAAGGAGAGGAACATGCCGCTCGAGATGAATCGCGAGGTCTTCATCACCTGTGCCGTCACCGGCGCGGGCGATACCGTGGGGAAGTCCAGCCACGTGCCGGTCACGCCGAAACAGATCGCCGAGTCGGCAATCGATGCCGCCAAGGCCGGCGCCGCCGTGGTCCATTGCCACGTCCGCAACCCGGAGACGGGGGCCGCCGCCCGCAACAGGGCGCTCTACAAGGAAGTCACCGACCGCATCCGTTCGGCGGATGTCGATGTCGTGCTCAACCTTACGGCCGGCATGGGCGGCGACCTCGTGTTCGGCAATGTCGAGGCACCGTTCCCGGTCAATCCGAATGGCACGGACATGGCCGGCGCCACCGAGCGCGTCGCGCACGTCGCCGAATGCCTGCCGGAAATCTGCACGCTCGATTGCGGCACGATGAACTTTTCGCTCGGCGACTACGTGATGACCAATACCCCTTCCATGCTGCGCGAGATGGCACGGCAGATGACGGCACTCGGCGTGCGCCCCGAAATCGAGGCTTTCGATACTGGGCATCTCTGGTTCGCCAAGCAGCTTGTCGAGGAAGGCCTGATCGAGGACCCTGTGCTGATCCAACTCTGCATGGGCATTCCCTGGGGCGCGCCGGATGATCTCAATACCTTCATGGCCATGGTCAACAACGTGCCGAAGAGCTGGACCTTCTCCGCCTTCTCGATCGGCCGCAGCGCGCTCGCCTATCCGGCCGCGGCGGTGCTTGCCGGCGGCAATGTCCGCGTCGGGCTGGAGGACAATCTCTATGTCGGTAAGGGGCAGTTGGCGACCAATGCCCAGCTCGTCGAAAAGGCCGCCTGCGTGATCGAGGGCATGGGCGCGAAGGTGATCGGGCCGGCGCAGGTGCGTGAGAAGTTGAAGCTGATGAAGCGGTGATCCCATGAGCAGCATCCAAAAAGCAGCCTGCATCGGCGGCGGTGTCATCGGCGGGGCCTGGGCGGCCCGTTTCGTCCTCGCCGGCATTGATGTCGACATGTACGACCCGCATCCGGAAGCGGAACGCATCGTCGGCGAAGTGCTGGGCAATGCAGAGCGCGCCTATGCCATGCTCACCATGGCGCCGCTTCCGCCCAGGGGAAAAATCACCTTCTGCAAGTCCATCAAGGAGGCAGTTGAGGGCGCCGACTGGATTCAGGAAAGCGTGCC
Organism: Neorhizobium petrolearium; assembly: GCF_029854435.1. Classification (NCBI taxonomy): domain Bacteria; kingdom Pseudomonadati; phylum Pseudomonadota; class Alphaproteobacteria; order Hyphomicrobiales; family Rhizobiaceae; genus Neorhizobium; species Neorhizobium petrolearium. The sequence goes on from NZ_CP123001.1 coordinate 623,640, forward strand.
CGAGCGGCTGGAGTTGAAACGCAACGTCATCACCCAGATTGATGCGGCCACCGACCCGCAAGCGCTGATCGGCTCGTCCACCTCCGGCCTGATGCCGACCGACCTGCAGCGGGACATGAAACATCCCGAGCGCTTCTTCGTCGCCCATCCCTATAATCCCGTTTATCTCCTGCCTCTTGCCGAACTGGTCGGCGGCCAGAAGACCTCCCCGGAAACGCTGAAGGCGGCGCAGGAAAAGCTCGCGCCGATCGGCATGAAAGGCGTCATCCTCAAAAAGGAGATCGAGGCCTTCGTCGGCGACCGCCTGCTGGAGGCCGTCTGGCGCGAAGGCCTGTGGCTGATCCATGACGACATCTGCGACACGGAAACGCTGGACGACGTGATCCGCTATTCCTTCGGCATGCGCTGGGCGCAGATGGGCCTGTTCGAGACCTATCGCATCGCCGGCGGCGAGGCCGGCATGCGGCATTTCCTGGCGCAGTTCGGCCCCTGCCTTTCCTGGCCCTGGACGAAGCTCACAGATGTCGTTGATCTCGACGATGCGCTCATCGACAAGATCGCTGCCCAGTCGGATGCGCAGTCCGGCGCTCGCGGCATCCGGGAACTGGAACGCATCCGCGACGAAAACCTCGTCGGCATCATGCAGGCGCTGAAAGCCGGCGACGGCGGACAGGGCTGGGGGGCGGGCAAGATCCTTGCCGAGTTCGAAAAACATCTCTGGGTGCAGGGGGGTGGAGCGAAGAAGGAACCGGATTTTTCCGCTCCGCTCCGGCTGCTCGACACCAAGGTCGGCGCCGCCTGGGTGGACTACAACGGCCATATGACCGAGTACCGCTATCTGCAGGTCTTCGCCGATACGGCGGATATGCTACTCCGGCTGATCGGGGTCGATTTCGCCTATGTCGAGGCCGGGCACAGCTATTATACGGTCGAGACGCATATCCGACATCTTGGTGAGGCAAAACTCGGCCAGAAGCTTTACTCGACGCTGCAGGTGCTCTCCAGCGACGACAAGCGCCTCCGGTTCTTCACGACCATCTACAATGCCGAGACCAACGAGGCGCTCGCCACTGCCGAGCAACTGATGCTGCACGTGGATTCGAAGGCCGGGAAATCGGTTGCCGCGCCCTTCGACGTGTTGGCGAAGTTGAAGCCGATCGCCGAGGCGCATGCGAAATTACCTATTCCGGAAGGCGTCGGGCGTTCGGTGGGGCAGAAGAGGTAGATCATGGGCAGAAGGGGGGCGGCTACGCTCCAATAAAGGGAGAAACCCCATGCATTTCGGACTGACCGGCGAACAGGAGATGATCGTCAAGACCGTCCGCGATTTCGTCGAGACGGAAATCTATCCGCATGAGAACGAGGTGGAGCGCACCGGCTTCGTGCCGCCCGAACTCGGCCGGGAGATCGCCCGCAAATGCCGGGAGATCGGTTTCTTCGGCTGCAATTTCCCCGAAGAAGTGGGCGGCGCCGGGCTTGACCATATGTCCTTCACCCTGGTGGAGCGCGAACTCGGCCGCGGTTCCATGGCGCTTACCGTCTTCTTCGGCCGGCCTTCCGGCATCCTCATGGCCTGCGAGGGAGACCAGCGCGAAAAATATCTTCTGCCCTCCGTGCGCGGCGACAAGTTCGATGCACTTGCCATCACGGAGCCGGATGCCGGTTCGGACATGCGCGGCATGAAATGTTTCGCCCGACGGGACGGCGACGACTGGATCGTCAACGGTACGAAACACTTCATTTCGCATGCGGATATCGCTGATTTCGTCATTGTCTTCGTCGCGACCGGTGAAGAGGAAACCCCGCATGGACCGAAGAAGCTCATCACCTGTTTCCTCGTCGATCGCGACACGCCGGGTTTCGAAATCCGCGAAGGTTACAGTTCCGTCTCGCATCGCGGCTACCGGAACTGCATCCTCACCTTCGACGAATGCCGATTGCCGCCGACCCAGGTCCTCGGCGACGTGCACAAAGGCTTCGACATCGCCAACCAATGGCTCTACGGCACGCGGTTGACGGTCGCCGCCACCTGCGTCGGCCGGGCGCGGCGAGCCTTCGACTATGCGCTTAACCAGGCTGCCGGGCGCAAACAGTTCGGCAGGCCGATCGGCGCCAACCAGGGCGTCTCCTTCAAGCTCGCCGACATGATTACCGAGATCGACGCCGCTGACCTCCTGACACTCTCGGCCGCCTGGCGGCTCGACCAAGGCCTGCCGTCAAATCGCGAAATTGCCTCGGCAAAATTGTTTGCCACGGAAATGCTGGCACGGGTCACCGACGAGGCGGTCCAAATCTTTGGCGGCATGGGGCTGATGGACGATCTGCCGCTTGCCCGCTTCTGGCGTGACGCCCGTGTCGAACGCATCTGGGACGGCACGTCGGAAATCCAGCGGCACATCATCAGCCGCGAGCTTCTGCGGCCGCTAGGGGCTTGAGAATGACCCGCTCCCTCGACCGCCTAATCCGACCGAAAACCATTGCCGTGTTCGGAGGCAAGGAGGCCCGGCGGGTCATCGAGCAATGCCACAAGATGGGTTTTGCGGGCGAAATCTGGCCCGTCCACCCGAGGAGTGACGAAATCCTCGGTCGCAGATGCTATCGATCGGTGGCCGATCTGCCCGCCGCCCCGGATGCGGCCTTTGTCGGCGTCAACAGGCAACTCACCATAGAGATCGTCCGCGACCTTTCCGCCCGCGGCGCAGGCGGCGCAATCTGTTACGCGTCCGGCTTCCGCGAGGCGGCAAGCGAGCTTGCCGATGGCGATGACCTGCAGAAGGCGCTGGTCGAGGCGGCCGGCGACATGCCGATCCTTGGGCCGAACTGCTACGGTTTCATCAACATGCTGGACGGGGCGCTCCTCTGGCCGGATCAGCACGGCATGCTCAGGGTCGAGCAAGGGGTGGCGGTGCTCACCCAGTCGTCCAACATCGCCTGCAACATTTCCATGCAACAGCGGGGATTGCCGCTTGCCTATCTGATGACTGCCGGCAACCAGGCGCAAACAGGGCTTGCCGAACTCGCCTGCACTGTCATCAAGGACCCGCGCGTCACCGCCATCGGCCTGCATGTGGAAGGCTTCGACAGTCTCGAAACGCTGGAGCGGCTGGCCGGCCTGTCGCGGGAGCTGAAGAAGCCGATCGCCATGCTGAAGGTCGGCAGATCGGAGGCTGCGCGCCTCGCCGCCGTCTCCCACACCGCTTCACTCGCCGGCAATGACCGCGTCTCCTCTGCGCTGCTGCAACGGCTCGGTATCGGCCGGGTTCAGACACTGCCGGAACTCCTGGAGACGCTGAAGCTCCTGCATCTTTACGGAGCACTCGAAAGCGTCGACATCTCCTCGATGAGCTGTTCGGGCGGCGAGGCCTCACTGATGGCCGATGCCGGCATGAAGCGAAGGATTTCCTATCGGCCACTCCGAAATGAGCAACTCGAACCGCTCCGCGAGACGCTCGGGCTGATGGTGGCGCTCGCCAATCCGCTCGACTACCACACCTTCGTCTGGGGCAATCAGGAGAAGCAGACGGCCGCCTTTACCGCGATGATGCAGGGTGGCTATGCGATGAACCTCGTGGTGCTGGACATCCCGCGGCTTGATCGCTGCGATGCGACCGACTGGTTGACAACCGTCAACGCGGTGGTGGCGGCGCGGACCGCAACCGGGGCGAATGCCGGCGTCGTCGCCAGCATGGGCGAGAACCTTCCGGAAGCCGTGGCCGAACGGCTGATGCATGACCGCGTCGTACCGTTCTTCGGCATCGAGGAGGCGCTGGCCGCGGCGGAGACCGCTGCGTTTATCGGTGCGGCGTGGAGGCAGCCCGCGCCTGTGCCCCTGCTCAAGGTTCCCGCCGGAGCGGGCGAGACGGTCACGCTCAACGAGGACGAGGCGAAGCGTGAGCTTTCCGCCTTCGGCTTGACCGTTCCGCACGGGCTCGTGGTCATGGATCCGCAAGAGGCGGGGCATGCGGCCGAAAGGCTCGGTTTTCCGGTGGCGCTCAAGGGTCGTGGCGTTGCCCACAAGACAGAGGCCGGCGCGGTGAGGCTTACCCTCGGAAACCGCGAAGAGGTGGTCGCTGCTGCCCACGCCATGGCGGGTGTCGCGGACGGCTATCTGGTCGAGAAGATGGCCGCCAAGCCGGTGGCGGAGATCATCATCGGCGCGATGCGCGATCCCATTGCGGGCCTGGTCCTGACTGTCGGGGCGGGTGGTATTCTGGTCGAACTGCTGGATGATTCCGCGCTTATCACCTTGCCCACGTCACCGGAGGCCATTTCCGCGGCCATATCCGGCCTCAAGATAAAGACGTTGCTTGACGGCTATCGCGGCGGGCCGAAGGGCGATATCGCCGCGCTGGAGCAGGCGGTCGCCGCCGTCGCGGCCTATCTGGCTGCCAATGCGGCGGACGTCGAAGAGTTGGACATCAATCCGGTCATGGTGCTGTCGGAAGGCGAGGGCGTCGTTGCCGTGGATGCGCTGGTGCGGAGGAGAATAGCATGACCGACCAACCCATCAGGACCCATCGCGAGGGCGGCATTCTCGAAGTCACCATCAACCGGCCGAAGGCGAATGCCATCGACTTGAAGACTTCGCGGATCATGGGCGAAATCTTCCGCGATTTTCGCGATGACGAGGCGTTGCGCGTTGCGATCATTACCGGCGCCGGCGAAAAGTTCTTCTGCCCAGGCTGGGACCTGAAAGCTGCGGCCGCTGGTGACGCGGTGGATGGCGACTATGGCGTCGGCGGGTTCGGCGGCATGCAGGAACTGCGGGACCTCAACAAGCCGATCATCTGCGCTGTCAACGGTATCTGCTGCGGCGGAGGGCTGGAGATCGCGCTTGCGACAGACCTCATCCTCGCCGCCGAACATGCCACCTTCGCGCTGCCGGAAATCCGTTCCGGCACGGTGGCCGATGCCGCCTCGATCAAGCTGCCGAAGCGCATTCCCTATCATGTCGCCATGGACATGTTGCTCACCGGCCGCTGGCTCGATGTTGAGGAGGCGCATCGCTGGGGCTTCGTCAATGAAATCCTGCCGGCCGACAAGCTGATGGCGCGCGCCTGGGAGCTGGCGCGGCTGCTGGAAAGCGGCCCTCCGCTCGTCTACGCGGCGATCAAGGAAGTGGTGCGCGAGGCGGAAGGCGAGAAGTTCCAGACAACGATGAACCGCATCACCCGTCGTCAGCTGAGGACTGTCGATGTCCTCTATTCCAGCGAGGACCAGCTGGAAGGCGCCCGGGCCTTCGCCGAAAAGCGCGACCCGGTCTGGAAGGGAAAGTAGCCGCTAAAGTTTGTGCCCTTCATATTGCGGCAGATCGTCGGTGATTTCGTGCCAGGGCGCCTTCGAACCGACGAAGATATGGTGTGTCGGGCGGATGGCGGGGGCATCGACAAGCGTGCCCATCGCGACATGCACCCATCTGGCCTCACGCACCAGCGAATAGAGCAGCGAGCCGCAGGTGCCGCAATGGGCATCGTGGTTTTCGGCGTTGCCATAAATCAACAGACCATCAGAGCCTTTCACCAGGGTGAGTTTTTCCCGCGGAATGCCCGCGAATGGCTTGAAGGCCGAGCCGGTGGTGCGGCGGCAATCCGAACAGTGGCAGTTGGCCGCGTAAACGAAAGCGTCCTCCACCGCATATTCCACCACGCCGCAAAAACACTTGCCCGATAGTCTTTTCATAAGAGAGGACCTCATACATGGCTGATCTCGTCCAGATACCAGCCGATATAGCACAGTTCGTTATGTTCCATAGGGTCGATCCGACCCGGCACGAAGAAGCGCGAAGCCACCTCCGCGGGCGGTGTGTTGGAGGATTGCCTCGTCTTCGTCGGTCGTCACCTTCCGGCCCGCTCGGCAATTGTAATCCCAAAAAATCATAGGGATCGAAGCGGCTCGATAAATTCTTCTCTTCTACTCAAGAAATTAAGAAGGACAGGATTCACGAATGTGGACTGCTGCGTTAACCTTTCAATTGTGAATTGATTCGCGGCAATACTGCTAACCTTCCGGCGAGGCTGCTTTGAGCGAACAAAGTCATGCCATTGAAGAGAGTCACTCGATCGAGCACTGGGCGATGAACCGCGCCCATCAGATCGTTGTCCACCAGGGAATGAGCCTGGTGGAGGCGGCTCAGTGCCTGGACTATAAACGGACCAACGCCAATACCTATGCGCTGCGCCAGGCAATCATGGATTGCCTCGTCGAAGCGTTGACGCGAGGGGGCGAAGGCACCGGTGACGCGAGCGGGGAATAATCCAATCACTGAAAGTTGAAGGGCGGCCTGCGGCCGGGAGTCGCCCTCGAACCAACCTGTGTTACAGTTTCATCACGACGAGACGCAGTGATTGGATCGCCTATGCTTACAACACTCGCGATGCTGATGGGCCTCTCTGCCGCAGCCGGCCCGATGATCGCGCAGGCGGGAGGCGGCGAGGTGGATGTCGAGCTGGTTCTCGCAGTCGATACGTCCCGTTCCATGGACTACGAGGAGGTCCGCATCCAGCGCGAGGGTTATGTCGCGGCGCTCAAGCACAGGGAATTCATCGACGCGGTGAAGACCGGGCTCATCGGGAAGATCGCCATCAGCTATTTCGAATGGGCAGGCGACGTGGTGCCCGATTCCGTCATTGACTGGCAGGTGATCGAGAACGAGCAGGACGCGATCGATTTCGCCAACAAGCTGGAGGCGCGGCCGATCAATTCCCAGCGCCGAACTTCGATTTCCGCGGCGATCGTACAAGGTGCCACGATGCTCGTCGCCAACTCCTATAGCGGCACGCGGCAGGTCATCGATGTTTCCGGCGACGGTCCGAACAATGCCGGCAATCCCGTTGTGCCGGCCCGCGACAAGGCGGTGGAGGCCGGCCTCATCGTCAATGGCTTGGCGATCATGCTGCGCCCTTCGGGAGCGCAGGGCGGGCTCGACAAATACTACGCCGATTGCGTGATCGGTGGTCCCGGCTCTTTCGTGCTGCCGGTTCACAAGATCGAAGATTTCGCGGTCGCCGTGCGCCGCAAACTGGTCATGGAGATCAGCAGCCTTACGCCGCCTGCAACCGTGCAGAAGACCGCCGGCACCCAACCGGCGACTGACTGCCTGGTGGGGGAAAGGCAGTGGCAGGATCTCTTCGACCGCTGAGTCATTCCGCAAGCTCTCACATTACCCTGATCAGATCGGACTTGCCCTCCCGGTTCGATGGCCGAGCGGGAACATTTCGGCAGGCCTGCGAGTTTCTGTCCGCTTGTCGGATGGAGGAAAGCGGAGTTGAGTGGCGTGGCAGCGGCGCCTGGCGGCGGCACAGGCGAATTCCACCATTTCCTGGTCGGTCTCGGCCGCGGCGCCGCTGGCGCCATGCTGTTCGGCATACCCATGCTGATGACCATGGAACTCTGGCACCTCGGCTTCTATATCGAGCGATATCGTCTGCTGTTGCTTCTGATCGTCAATATCCCGCTTCTCGTGATACTGGCCGATCGCATCGGCTTCGAGCGAACCTCCACATGGAGGGAGGCTTTCCGCGATGCAGCAATCGCTTATGGGCTCGGCATCGTCATGAGCGCCACAATCCTCGTTCTGCTCGGCGACATCAAGCTGCATATGCCGTTCTCGGAAATGCTCGGCAAGACCGCCATCCAGTCAGTACCCGCGAGTATCGGCGCTCTGCTCGGTCGCTCCCAGCTCGGCGGCCAGGCAGGCGAGAACGGCGACAGCGATAAGGATGATCCGAAAGGAGAAGAAGCAGATCAGGGAAAAGAGGGCAATGCGGTGCCGAATGAGCTCTCCATCAGCTACAGTCGGGAGCTTTTCCTCATGGCGGTCGGTGCGCTCTTCCTCAGCCTCAATGTCGCGCCGACGGAGGAAATCATCCTGATCGCCTACAAGATGACGCCCTGGCATGCGCTTGCGACGATCGTCGTATCGATCGCCATCATGCACGGCTTCGTCTACGCGGTTGCCTTCAAGGGCACACACGAAATGCCGGGTGAAACGCCCCGATGGCACGCCTTCTTCCGCTTCACCCTGCCGGGTTACTTGGTCGCGATGCTGATCAGCCTCTACGTTCTGTGGACATTCGGGCGGCTGGATGACAGCGCGCCGACGCAGATGCTCATATCCGCGATCGTGCTCTCCTTCCCGGGCGCTATCGGGGCGGCCGCTGCCCGCCTCATCTTGTGACGAGTGAACCGATGACGATCACCGCTCATGGACGCCACACCGAAACGCAGGAACCCCATTGGATCGAATGGGCGACCGGCATGATCTCCGCACTGGTTGTGCTTGCGATGATCACATGGGTGGGTTGGGAAGCACTGAGGAAGGACGGTCTGCCGCCGGAATTCTCGATTGCAGTGACCCGACGAACGCCGGTCGAAGGGGGGTATCGGGTCGAATTCGAGATCACCAACAAGGCAACCGCGACGGCTGCCGCGGTTGTGGTACGCGGCGAAATCCTCGATGGCGGCGACATGATCGAGGATGCGGATGTGACCTTCGATTACGTACCGGCGGAATCGAATGCCTCCGGCGCAATCCTGTTCTCGCAGGATCCGGGCGCACGGGAGGTCAGGGTCCGGGCGATAGGCTATACGGATCCGTAGGAGGAGCAGGATACTTCCCTTCAACAAAGGCCGGAACGACTTAGTACGGCAAGCCGACATAGTTCTCGGCGAGCGCAGTGGAAGCAGCCTTGGAACTGACGAGATAATCGAGCTCCGTCTCCTGTATCTTCTGGCCGAATTCGCCGGTATCGGGGAAACGGTGCAGCATCGTGGTCATAGACCAGGAGAAGCGCACGGCGCGCCAGACCCGCTTCAGCGCCCGCTCCGAATAGGCGTCGATTCCGGCTAAGGATTTATCCGCGTAGTAGCCCAGCAGGCCGTCGAAGAGGTAGTAGACGTCGCTCGCCGCGAGGTTCAGGCCCTTGGCGCCGGTCGGTGGCACGATATGAGCCGCGTCACCGACAAGGAACAGCTTGCCGAAGCGCATCGGTTCGGCGACGAAGGATCTGAGCGGCGCGATGGACTTTTCGAAGGAGGGGCCGGTCACCATGTTTTCGGCATGCTCGGCAGGCAGCCGGCGGCGCAATTCGTCATAGAAGCGGTCGTCGGACCAGTCTTCGATCTTCTCGTCCAGCGCACACTGGATATAGTAGCGGCTGCGGGTATGGGAGCGCATTGAACAGAGCGCGAAGCCGCGGGGATGGTTGGCATAGATCAGCTCGTGGCTGACCGGCGGCACCTCGGCGAGAATGCCGAGCCACCCGAAGGGATAGATCCGCTCGTAGGTCCTCAGCGCGCTCTCCGGTACCGATTTCCGGCTCACGCCGTGATACCCGTCGCACCCGGCGATGAAGTCGCAGTCGATCCGGTGGGTGACGCCGTCCTTCTCGTAGGTGACGTAGGGGCCGGCCCCGTCGAAATCGTGCGGCATGACGTTGGTTGCCTCATAGACCGAACTGCCGCCGGAAGCCTCGCGTTTGTCCATCAGGTCATGGGTAAGCTCCGTCTGACCATAGACCATGACACGTCTTCCGGTCAGCCCGAAAAGGTCGATGCGGTGGTCGCGGCCGTCGAAAGCGAGCGAGAAGCCGTCATGCGGCAAACCTTCCCTGTGCATGCGTTCGCCAGCCCCGGCGCGATCGAGCATGTCGACCATGCCTTCTTCCAGCACACCGGCACGCACGCGGCCGAGAATGTAATCCTTGCTGACGCGATCGAGGATAATGTTGTCGATGCCGGCATTTGTAAGCAGTTGACCGAGCAGCAGGCCGGCCGGACCGGAACCGATAATGGCGACTTGGGTGCGCATGAAATCCTCCCGAATTCTTGTTCCTTGATAAGCGCACGATCAGGGTCCCGGACAATGGACATTTCACGCAATCTATAGGACAAAACGAACATTGCCCTATTGGAGGCCACGATGCTTGCGCCGGTCCCGACTTACGATCTCTATGGCGAGAACCGCACAAGGCGGCCCGATTTCTGGCTGCATTGCGAAACGATCGCTTCGCGCAGCAGCGCGCACCAGTGGGAAATCGGCCGCCATCGCCACGAGAGCTTCCAGCAATTCCTGTACATTCGGAACGGATCTGGCGATGCAATCCTCAGCGCCTCGACCGTCACGCTCGTTCCCCCCTGCGTCGTTGCCGTACCGCCGGGCGTCAGCCACGGCTTCCGCTTCTCCCGCGACATCGACGGAATGGTGATCACTCTGGTCGCAGAGCGGTTGCGGCTGACCGCCGGACTTGCCAAACGGCCCGGCGACTGGCTGTCGACCCCTAGGATGATACCGCTGCCGGCTGGCGAGGATGCAGACTATCTCGACGAGACTTTCTCACGCCTGTTTGCCGAATTCGAGGCACAGCGCGCGAGCCGCAACGATCTCGTCGAAGCCTATCTGACGGCGGCGATCCTCATCCTCGGCCGGCTGGCCGGCGCCGATAGCAGTGGCGCTGCGGGCGACGTCAATCTCGCACGCGTCGAGGCGCTGAAGGACCTGATCGGCCGGCATTTCCGTGATCAGCTTCCGGCGGAGGCCTATGCGAAACTCCTGAACCTTTCCCCGACGCATCTGAACCGCGTGGTGCGTGAGGTGACCGGCATGAGCGTTCACGATCTCATCATGGCGCGCGTGGTCGACGAGGCCCGCCGCGCGCTCGTCTTCACCACGGCGAGCGTTCAGGCGATCGCCGATGGACTCGGCTTTTCCGACGCGGCCTATTTCTCCCGCTGCTTCAGGAAACGCACCGGCCAGACACCACGCCAATATCGCGAAGCGGAGCGTGCGAGCCTGCGGCAGGTGGAGAGCCTGGTTGAATAAGCTCACATTCCACGCGCGCCTGTGACAATTTGTGTGCTGCAACACGGGATCATTCTTCCGCCACATGCGTTGCCCATCGCTAGCTGGCCGGCTCGACCGAATCGCGATGGCCGGACCGCGAATAATTGAAGGAGTACAGGGATGAAAAGATTTACTGCCGTGGCGCTTGCCGCTCTTCCGGTTCTGACGAGCGCGGGAACGGCCTTTTCCGCCGACGTGATTTCCCGTCGGGACCAGGTTCCGGTCTATGAAGAGCCCGACCAGCGCGGTGGCGTGCGCATAGGCTATCTCGATTGCTCGATCGGCGGCGGTGTCGGTTATGTCCTTGGCTCCGCCAAGGAAGCCGATTGCGTCTTCACCTCTGCGATCGGCAGCGAACCGCTTGACCACTATACCGGAGTCGTCCGCAAGATGGGCGTCGACCTTGGTTTCACGACGCGCTCGCGCCTGATCTGGGCTGTCTTCGCCCCGACCGCCGGTTACCATCATGGTTCGCTCGGCGGTCTCTACCAGGGTGCCACAGCGGAAGCGACCGTCGGTGCGGGCATCGGTGCCAATATTCTCGTCGGCGGCACCTCGGGCTCCATTCACCTGCAGACGGTGAGCGTCACCGGCCAGCTTGGCCTGAACGTCGCCGCCACCGGAACGTCGGTGACTTTGACACCGGCAAGCTGAAGCTTGCAGGGACGCCGCTCTCCCTGAAAGGGGAGGACGGCGGGATATCCTGATAGGCGGAGGCCTTGCGTCATGCCGGTCACATTCATACCTTAGATAAGGTACGGTTCGGCCCTGCAGGCCCTTATGGGTTTCGGGTCGTCTTTCGCCCATCAGGAATTGCATCATGGATATCGAGAAAATTTTGCGGTCGGTCGTGGCCGTGCGCGCCTCAATTCCGGATAATGCCTTCACGGCAAATACGCTCGGCACCCGTCGGGAAGGAAACGGCGTCGTGATCCGCGACAACGGACTGGTGCTGACGATCGGCTATCTCATCACCGAGGCCGAGGAGGTCTGGTTGACGCGTCGTGACGGGCGCGTGGTGCCCGCCCATGCGCTCGCCTACGACCAGGAAAGCGGTTTTGGCCTCGTGCAGGCGCTTAGCCCGCTTGACCTTCCGGCGCTGGAAATGGGCGACTCCGACAGCGCGCAGGTCGGCGATCCGATCGTCTTTGCCGATGGTGAGGGTGAATATGTCCGCGGCAATATCGTCGCCAAGCAGGAATTCGCCGGCTACTGGGAATATCTTCTCGATGAAGCGATCTTCATCGCACCCGCGCATCCCTCCTGGGGCGGCGCAGCGTTGATCGATGCGGAAGGCAAGCTCATCGGCATCGGATCGCTGCGTCTGCAGATGAGCAAAGGCGGCGAAGTCGCCGACATCAACATGGCCGTGCCGATCAACCTGCTTCGTCCGATCCTCGACGATGTGCTGAACCGCGGCGAAATCAACAGGCAGCCGCGACCATGGCTCGGAGCCTTCTCAGCCGAGAGCAATGGCGAGGTCATTGTCATGAGCGTTACCGAGAACGGACCAGCCGCAAAGGCGGGATTGAAGCGCGGCGACGTGATTTCGGAGATCCGCGACGGCGAAGTCGACGGGCTTGCCGACTTCTACCGAAAGGTCTGGGAAAGCGGCCCTCCGGGATCGGAAATCCCCATGCGCATCCTGCGCGACGGCCGTGAAGCCTGGCTGCGGGTAAAGTCTGCGGACCGCAACGATTTCCTGCACAAGCCACAATTGCAGTAGCGGCTTGAGGCACGTCACCCTTTCCCGCGTGTGGCTTGCCCTGCCACAAGGAACAGGTATTACCTCACCAATATTGCCCGGAAATCGTTGACATTCGTGCCGGTCGGGCCGGTGGAAAACAGGTCGTCGATGGCGGAGAAACCGGAAAAGCTGTCATTGCCGTCGAGCAGCTTTCTGCCGTCCAGGCCCGCAATCCGCAGGCGACGCGTGCTCGTGCCGTCGGCAAAGGCGCCCGCATTGGTCTCCGATCCATCGATCCCGTCCGTATCGGCGGCAAGCGCAGTGATGTGGTGACCGTCGATCGCCAGCGCAAAGGCCAGGGCAAATTCGCCATTGCGGCCGCCCTTGCCCCCTTTGCTCCTGAGCGTAACCGTCGTCTCGCCGCCGGAAAGCAGCACGGCAGGCTTGGTGAAGGGCCGGTCGCGCAGCGCCACCTCGCGGGCGAGCGCCGCATGCACCAGCGCCACATCGCGGGATTCGCCTTCGACGGAATCGGAAAGAATGTGAGGCGTGACGCCGTGGGAGCGGGCGACCGCTGCCGCTGCTTCCAGCGATACGCCGGCAGAGGCGATGACATAATGTTCGTGGCGGGCAAAGACCGGATCATCCGGCTTCGGAGCGTCGGCCGCCGGCGAGTTCAGATGTGCGATCATTTTTTCCGACAGCATCAGCCGATACTGCTCGATAATCGCCAGCGCTTCCTGCCTCGTCGTGGCATCCGGAATGGTCGGACCCGACGCGACGAAGGCCGGATTGTCACCCGGAATATCCGAGACGATCAGGCTGACGACGCGGGCCTTCGTGGCTGCGGCGAGACGGCCGCCCTTGATGGTTGAAAGGTGTTTTCTGACCACGTTCATTGCGGAGATCGGCGCACCGGAGGCAAGCAGCGCCTCGTTGAGGGTGATCTCATCTTCAAGCGTCAAGCCTTCCGGCGGCGCGGGCAGCAGGGCCGACCCGCCGCCGCAGATCAGCGCGATGACGAGATCATTCTCGGAAAGGCCCGAGATCGCCCCGACAAGCCGCTTCGCACCGGCAAGGCCTGCCGCATCGGGCACAGGGTGCGAGGCTTCGAGGATCTCGATCGACTTCGTTTCGCAGCCATAGCCGTAGCGGGTCACGACGACGCCGGAGAGCGGGCCTGGCCATACGCTCTCGAGGGCAGCAGCCATTTGTGCCGCTCCCTTGCCGGCGCCGATGACGACGGTGCGACCGCTTTTCGGCGGGGAGGGCAGGTATTTTCTGATGCCGGTCAGGGGATCGGCGGCCTTCACCGCAGCGTCAAACAGCGCCTCCAGCAACTCCCGATCCTTCATCGCCTCTTTTCTCCTCTTTTCATCGCTCGGCCTTTTCGATCACGGTGGTTGACAGCCGTCAACCAGGCTTGATCGCCATGAGCCTTTCCGCCCGGAACAAAGCAGGTGGGTGTCGGTTGTCCTCAAGGCTCATCGAACGAAAGGAGCGAAGCATGACCGAGCATTTGAAGGAAGCAGGTTATTCCGGCCAGATCGATATCGGCGGCAGCCGGTCGCCCGTAACCTACAAGCTCAAGGCCTGCAGGGAGGATGACGGGGCTTTCCATGTCGCGGTGAGTCTGACGACGTCGCGCGACTGGCTGCTGAAACACGGCTTCCGCCGGCAGGCGACGCTGGTTCGCCAAGGCGGATATCAGATGCCGGTACATTTCGAGGAGACCCTGAACGTCGCCGACAATATTTCCGTCACGCTTCGCGCCGACGATGCGGTGATTGCATCGTTGGACGAACTGAAGAGGAAATTCCCCGAACTGCAGGCGGGCTGAGGTCGCACCTAGCGCCCCGGCATGATCTCGACAGCCGCCTGGCGAATCGTCTGCATGAGGATGGAAAGCGGTGCCGAAGGATTGGAATCGGCCCGTATGGTGAGGCCGACCGGTCCGCGGGTCTCGCTGGTATCGATCGGTAGTGGCGCGAGCGTGCCGTCAGCGACGTCCCCTGCGACGACGCCCGCTGAAATGATCCAGACCGCTTCGCTTGAGCGCACGAAAACTCTGCCGAAAGCATCGGAGATTGTTTCCACCTGGACGGGCAGGGTGGCAACGCCATTGGCAATGAGGAACTGTTCCACGGACGGCCGGATGATCGAGCCACGCGTCGGCATCAGCACCGGATAATCCGCCAGGCCCTCGAAGATCGAACGCCTTCCGTCGAGCAGGGGATGGCCAGGCCGGACGATGAAGACCACCTGCTCGGAATAGAGATGCTCGAAGGAAAGGCCTGCCATTTTCTCCGGCGAAGCCAATCGTCCGACGACCAGATCGAGATCTCCCACCCTGAGCTGTTCCATCAAAACGGCATTATCTCCCGTTACGATCTTTACCCGGCTGCCCGTCTTTTCCGCAAGGAAGAGCATCATCGCCCGTGGCATGATCCGGGTGGAGACGGTGGGCAATGCGCCGATGCGTACGGGCGGCGCGGAATCGAAGAGTTCCTGCGAGACGGAATCCATGCCCTGCCTGAGTGCCGTCAGTGCCGCGCCCGCATGCCGCAGGAAGACTTCACCGTAGCGAGTAATGCGGATGCCGCGCCCCTCGCGCTCGAAAACGGCGACACCCAGTGCCTCTTCCAGTTCGCGGATCGTCTTGGTCACAGCGGGCTGACTGACATTGAGGATTTCGGCCGCCCTGACGACGCTCTTCTGTCGGGCGACCTCGATGAATGTATACAGGTGTCGAAACTTGATTCGCGAATTGATCAAAATCAAATAACCTTGCGGTTAAGGAAACATGTTATAAATATCATTTTACTTAACCGAAAACTAGTGCAATCTATCAACGTGAGAGGAGGAGCAGATGCAATTTGTACACATTAATGACATTGCTATCCATTATGACATTCTGCGTGCGGGTGATGATAGGCCAGTCATCGTCTTCATCAATTCGCTCGGAACCGACAGCCGCATCTGGCATCACGTGCTGCCGAAGCTGGCTGAGGACTATACAATCCTCACTTATGACAAGCGCGGCCATGGTCTTTCCGGACTCGGCAACCCCCCGTATTCGATTGCCGATCATGCGGCCGATCTTGCCGGTCTGCTCGATCACCTGCAATTGTCGCAGGTCGTCGTGTGCGGCCTTTCGGTGGGCGGACTGATCGCCCAGGGTCTGTATGCCGCCCGGCCGGACCTCGTGAAGGCGCTGGTGCTTTCCAACACGGCGCACAAGATCGGTACCGCCGAAATGTGGGCGGCGCGTATCGCCACCGTCGAGGAAAAAGGCATCGGCAGCATTCTCGACGCGATCATGGAGCGCTGGTTTACCGAACCCTTCCGCAAGCCGGAGAATGCCGCCTACCAGGGCTATTGTCACATGCTGGTGCGGCAGCCGACCTTCGGCTACAGCGGCACCTGCGCGGCGATCCGCGATGCAGATTTTACCGAAGCCGCAAGCAAGATCACCGTGCCGGTGCTCTGCATCGTCGGCCGCGAGGACGGTTCGACACCGCCGGAGGTCGTCAAGTCGCTTGCCGATCTGATTCCCGGCTCCCGCTACGAGATCATCGAGGGAGCGGCGCATATTCCGTGCGTTGAAACACCTGCCGCCCACGCCGCGCTGATCCGCGGCTTCATTGAACAACTGGATAAGGAATGAATATGGCCGAGACTTCTACGCCGTCGGAACGCTATGCGCAGGGCATGAAGACGCGCCGCTCCGTGCTCGGCGATGCTTATGTCGACCGTGCCCAGGCAAACAGGACGCCGTTCGACCAGCCGTTTCAGGAGCTCATCACCGAAAGCGCCTGGGGTACCGTCTGGTCGCGCCCGCACTGGACCAAGCGCGAACGTTCGATGGTGACGATCGCGCTGCTTGCAGCGCTGGGCCACTATGACGAGGTGGCCATGCATATCCGCGCAACCGCCAATACCGGTGCGACAAAAGACGATATCTGCGAGGCCCTGATGCATGTGGCAATTTATGCCGGCGTTCCGGCCGCCAATCATGCCTTCAAGATTGCAAAAGCCACTTACGCTGAAATGGACGCGGAAAAGGCCGCGGGAGAGAGAAGATGAGAAACGCACCGCCTGAAACGACACCTTTCTTCCCTCGTGACAGGGAATGGCATCCACCGGCATTCACACCGGGTTACAAGACTTCCGTGTTACGCTCGCCGCAACGCGCGCTGATTTCGCTGGAAGGCACCAAGAGCGAGGTCACCGGTCCGGTCTTCGGCCACAACATCCTCGGCGAGTTCGACAACGACCTGATCGTCAACTACGCCAAGCCCGGCGAAATGGCGATCGGCGAACGCATCCTCGTCTACGGTCGCGTGCTGGATGAACGGGGCGTCGGCATTCCCGGCGCGCTGGTGGAGTTCTGGCAGGCGAACGCCGGCGGGCGCTACCGCCACAAGAAGGAAACCTACCTCGCACCGCTCGACCCGAACTTCGGCGGCTGCGGCCGCACCATCACCGACGAGAACGGCGGCTACGTCTTCAAGACGATCAAGCCCGGCCCCTATCCGTGGCCGAATGGCGTCAACGACTGGCGCCCGGCGCATATCCACTTCTCGGTCTTCGGCCACGGCTTCGCGCAGCGTCTGATCACCCAGATGTATTTCGAAGGCGATCCGATGATCTGGATTTGTCCCATCGTGAAGACGATCCCGGACGAGAACGCCATCAAGGGCCTGATCGCAGCCCTAGACATGAACAACACAATTCCTCATGACATGAGAGCTTACAAGTTCGACATCATCTTGCGCGGCCGTCGCTCGACATTCTTCGAGAACCGCAAGGAAGGTAACTGATCCATGGTCCAGCCGCTCACCTACTTCAAGGAATCTGCATCCCAGACGGCAGGTCCGTACGTTCACATCGGCTGTACGCCGAACTTTTCCGGCATCACCGGTGTCTACGAGACCGATCTCGGCTCCGGTCCGATGGTCAACGACAAGACCCGCGGCGAACGCATCACCATTCGCGGTTTCGTCTATGACGGCGCCATGACGCCGCTCAAGGACGCGTTGATCGAGATCTGGCAGGCGGACGCTGACGGCTTCTACAACAGCCCCTCGGAGACGCGCGGCAAGGCCGATCCGAATTTCCTCGGCTGGGCTCGCTGCCCTGGCGACATGCAGACCGGGGAATTCGTGTTCGAGACGATCAAGCCCGGCCGCGTGCCGTTCCGCGACGGTCGGCTGATGGCGCCGCACGTGACCTTCTGGATCGTCGCCCGCGGCATCAATCTCGGTCTCAACACGCGCATGTATTTCTCCGACGAGGAGCAGGCGAATGCCGAAGACCCGATCCTGTCGCGCATCGAGCACCGTGTCCGCGTGCCCACCCTGATCGGCAAGCGTGAAGGCGATACCGTCACCTTCAACATCTATCTTCAGGGTGAAAACGAGACCATATTCTTCGACATCTGAGATCGAAGAATCAGGGGCCCGTATGAGCGTTTCGGCTTTCGAACACCCGTTCCTGTCCGGTCTCGTTGGTGACGACGAGACCGGAAAGCTGTTTTCGGCGGAAGCCGAGATCGAAGCCATGCTTGCCTTCGAGGCGGCGCTCGCCAAGGCGGAGGCGGGTGCCGGCGTCATTCCCATGGATGCGGCGGAGCGCATCTTAACTGTCTGCGGCTCATTCAAGCCGGACATGGCAGGGCTTCACAAAGGTACCGGCCGCGATGGCATCGTTGTCGCCGAGTTCGTCAAGCAGCTCCGCGCGGCCGCCGGCGGCGAGGCGGCACAATACGTGCACTTCGGCGCAACCAGCCAGGATGTCATCGATACGGCACTGGTGATCCGCCTGAAGCAGGTCCGCGGCCTGTTCGATCAACGCCTTTCGGCTCTCGAAAAGGCCTTCGTGGCTATCGATCGGAATTTCGGCGCCCGCACGCTGATGGGCCATACCCGCATGCAGGCGGCAGTCCCGATCACCGTTTCCGACCGCATCCGCGCGTGGTGTGAACCGCTCGTCCGCCACCGCCGGCGGCTGGATGCCTTTTCCGAGCACGGTTTTGCAGTGCAGTTCGGCGGTGCCGCCGGCACGCTCGACAAACTGGGCGCCAAGGCGGCTGGTGTGCGCCAATCGCTTGCTTTCGAATTGTTGCTTGCCGATGCTCCGCAATGGCAGAGCCAACGGGATCGCCTGGCGGAATTCGCCGGAATCCTGGCATTGATCTCCGGCTCGCTCGGCAAGTTCGGCCAGGACGTGGCGCTGCTTGCGGAAATGGGCGGCGAGATGGAGCTTGCCGGCGGTGGCGGTTCCTCTGCCATGGCGCACAAGCAGAATCCGGTAGCGGCCGAGGTGCTGGTCTCGCTTGCCCGCTTCAATGCGGTGCAGCTTTCCGGCATGCAGCAGGCCATGGTGCATGAACAGGAGCGCTCAGGCGCCGCCTGGACCCTCGAATGGCTGATCTTGCCGCCGATGGTGATGGCGACGGGTGCGTCGCTGCGTCTTGCGGCAGAACTTGTCGATAACATACGCTCCCTCGGAAAGGGTTGAGGCGGCGGCGACACGGCTGTAAGCACGTGCATCAATAACTTTTCATGACTGACGTGCCTCGTGTTATTCTGGGTCGCCGTTAGGATAAGCAGGCATCCTGGCGTTGCGGCACCTGTCAAACGCAATCGAGGATGAGGTTTTAGGGAGGGCTTTATGAAGAGACTCATCATGACCGCATTCGCGATCGCCATTTTATCGAGTGCCGCATACGCCGATACGATCAAGATCGGCGTCATCGGTCCGTTCTCGGGGCCTTTTGCGTTGCAAGGCAAGAACTTCAAGGCGGGTATCGATGCCTGGCTCGCCGTCAATGGCAACGAGATCGGCGGCAACGATATCCAGATCGTCTATCGCGACGTGCCGCAGGCCGATCCGGCGCAGTCGAAATCGCTGGCACAGGAACTCATTGTGCGCGAGGGCGTGCAGTATCTCGCCGGCTTTTACTTCACCCCTGACGCCATGGCCGCAACGCCACTGCTGCAGCAGGGCAACGTGCCGATGGTCGTGATGAATGCCGCGACGTCCTCGATCGTTACCGCGAGCCCCTATGTGGTGCGGACGTCCTTCACCATGTGGCAGAATACGACGCCGATCGCGAAAGTGGCGAAGGACCAGGGCGTCACGAAGGTCATCACGCTGGTTTCCGATTACGGCCCGGGCATCGACGCGGAAAACGCCTTCAAGACCGCCTTCGAGAAAGAAGGCGGCCAGGTGGTCGAAGCGATCCGCATGCCGCTTTCCACCAACGATTTCGCTCCGCTGATGCAGCGCGTAAAGGATTCGGGCGCCGAAGCGCTCTTCAGCTTCCTGCCGTCCGGCCCACCGACGCTTGCCTTCGTCAAGGCCTATAACGACAACGGCCTGAAGGCGGCCGGCATCAAGTTCTTCGCGACCGGCGACCTGACGCCTGAATCCGACCTGCCGGCGCTCGGTGACGCAGCCCTCGGGCTGACGACGACCTATCATTATGCCGTGTCGCATGATTCTCCGGAGAACAAGGCATTCGTCGCGGCAGCCGAGAAGGCGATCGGCAACCCCGCAGAGCTTACCTTCCCGGCGGTCGGCGCTTATGACGGCATGTATGTTATCTCCAGGATGATCGAAGCGACCGGCGGCAAGAAAGACGCCAAGAAGGCCATCGAAGCCGTGAAGGGCCTTGCCTGGACAAGCCCGCGCGGACCAGTCGCCATCGATCCGGAGAGCCGCCATATCACGCAGAACGTGTACCTGCGTGAAGTCGCCAGGGACGAGAGCGGCAAATACATCAACAAGGAAATTCAGACGTTCGAGAAACAGGGCGATCCAGGCCTGGCTTTCGTGAAGAAGTAAGTTTGATTTCCAGCTCATCGCCCCTCATCCGGCTGCCGCCACCTTCTCCCCGCTCGCGGGGAGAAGGACTTGTGACGCACCGCTTTCCCGATCGAAGGCGCTGCTCGGGGGCACGTCCCCTCTCCCCGTGAACGGGGAGAGGGGTAGGGTAAGGGGCGTTTAGCCGCCAGAGAAATTTCGGCCGAATAAGGACACAACCACCCATGCAGACCGTGTTCAGCATAGCCGTCGATGCGCTGGCCTACGGCATGGTGCTGTTCGTGATCTCGATCGGGCTTTCCGTAACGATGGGACTGATGCGCGTGGTGAACCTTGCGCATGGGGCGTTCGCGATGATCGGCGGTTACCTTGCCTCCTATGCAGCGCGTGACCTGGGGCTCGGTTATGCAGCCGGTATCCTGATTGCCGTCGTCGGGACGGTCATCATCGCCATCCCCATCGAGCGCCTCCTCTACCGCCGCCTTTATGGCGCGACGGAACTGACCCAGGTGTTGATGACGATCGGCATCACCTTCTGCGTCATCGGGATTACCAACTTCATCTTCGGGCCGACGCTGAAGACCATCCCGTTGCCGCCGGCGCTGCAGGGTTCCGTCGATCTCGGCTTCCGCTCGATCGCCGCGCACCGGCTTTTCGCGATCGTCTGCGGGCTGATTGTCGCGACGGCTCTGTGGTTCCTGATCGAGCGGACCGCCTTCGGCATCCGGTTGCGTGCGGCGGTGGACAATGCCGTTATGGCCGCGGCTCTCGGGGTGCGCACCGAGATCGTCTACGCGGTGAGCTTTGCTGTGGCAATCGGGCTTGCCGCGCTCGGCGGCGTGCTTGGGGCCGAACTTCTTCCCGTCGAGCCTTATTACGCGCTGCGCTACATGGTGACCTTCCTCGTTGTGGTCTCGGTCGGCGGCGCGGGCTCCATTCCCGGCGCGCTTCTCGCCTGCCTGTTGCTCGGCACGATCGATACGACCGGCCGCTATCTCGCGCCGGAATACGGAGAATTCTTCTTCTATCTCGCAGTCATCGTGATCGTGACCCTCTTTCCGCGCGGGCTTCTGGGGCGGTCGAAATGACAGCGGCTTCCACGGATCACAGCTCTGCTGCCAACCCCTCAATCGCCCGGCGGCTTGCCGATGGCGGGTTGATCGGCACACTCTTGATCATCGTGATCGGGATGATCGGCTACTATCTCTTTCCGAACAATCTGGCGCTGCTGACGCGGATGACGGCGATTGCGCTCCTGGTCCTGTCGCTCGATCTGGTGACTGGATATTGCGGTGTGGCGACGCTTGGGCACGCGGCGCTTTTCGGGGCAGGGGCTTACGGAGCCGGCATTGCAGCGGCGCATTTCGGCATTAGCGAGCCATTGACCATGACGCTGGTCGGAGCACTTGCCGGCTCTGCCGCCGGCCTCGTCTCGGGCGTCGTCATCCTGCGGCCCCACGGCCTGGCGCAACTCGTTCTGTCGATCGCCGTCATCCATCTCTTCCACGAGGCCGCAAACAAGGCGTCGGCCTGGACCGGCGGCAGCGACGGACTTTCCGGTATCATGCCGGAGGCGGTCTTCGGTCTGTTCGAGTTCGATCTCTGGGGGCAGACGGCCTACATCTATGGTCTCGCCCTGTTGACCGTCGTCTTCGTGGCACTCAGGATCCTGGTCCGCTCGCCCTTCGGCATGCTGGCGCGCGGGGTGAGGGAGGATCGTATCCGCATCACCGCGATGGGCGCTTCGGTGAACTCGGTGCTGCTGCGCATGTATGTGATCTCCGGGGCCGTGGCCGGCATCGGCGGTGCATTATCGGCCATCTCCACGCAGGTCGTCGGGCTCGACAGCCTCTCCTTCACGCTGTCGGCCGAGGCATTGGTGATGCTGGTGCTCGGCGGCACGGGCTCGCTTTATGGGGCGATGATCGGCACGATGGTCTTCATGTGGTTCGAGGACACGCTGTCGGCCATCAATCCGTTCCACTGGCTCACCATCATCGGCGCATTGCTTGTCGCCGTCGTGCTCTTCGCGCCGAAGGGGCTTTATGGCTCCACCGCCGGTTTCGTCAACCGATTAAGGAGGAGGCGGGGATGAGCGTTCTCTTCGAGGTCCGGAATCTCAGAAAGAATTTCGGCGGGCTGGTTGTCACCAATGACGTGTCGCTTGCCATGGCGCCAGGCGATCGCGTGGCCCTGATCGGCCCGAACGGGGCGGGGAAGACGACCTTCGTCAACCTCGTGACCGGCAATCTCAGGCCCGATTCAGGCCATGTCTTCCTCGGTGGTGAGGATGTGACCCGGCTCAAGGCCGCCAAGCGCGTGCGGCGCGGCCTGATCCGCTCTTTCCAGGTGACGCGTCTCTTTCAGGACATGACGCCGGAAGAGCACGTGGCGCTGGCAATCCTGCAACGGGAGAGGCAGGCAGGAAAAATGTTCGGCCACTATTCCCGCAAGCCCGAGGTGATGGACGAAGTCAGGAAAATCCTGGACCGGCTCGGGTTGATCGAGCTTTCGCATCTGAAGGTGCGGGAGATCGCCTACGGTCAGCAGCGGCTCCTGGAGATCGCGTTGGCGATGGCGCTGAGTCCCAGGATGTTACTGCTGGACGAGCCGGCTGCCGGCGTGCCGCAGTCGGAAACCACGCGCATCGAGCAAGCGTTGAACAGCCTGCCGCCGGATCTTGCTGTGCTCATGATCGACCATGACATGGACCTCGTCTTCCGCTTTGCCCGGCGGGTGGTCGTGCTCGCGGCCGGAACGGTGATCTTCGATGGCTCGCCGAAGGATGTGACGCAGGACCAGCGCGTACGCGAAGCCTATCTGGGGAATTATGCGAATGCCGGCGGCACTGCTTGAGGTCAAAAATCTTTCCGCGGGTTATGGCCCGACGCGGGTGATCGAGGACGTTTCCTTCTCCGTGCCCGCCGGATCGAGGCTTGCTCTTCTCGGCCGCAACGGAATGGGCAAGACGAGCCTGCTGGCCACATTGGCCGGCCAGACGCGGCGCTATGGTGGCCAAATCCGCCTCGCCGGCGTCGACATCGCGGATGAGCCGAGCGCTGCCCGCGCGCTGGCCGGCCTGGGTTATGTTCCACAGACCCGGGACGTCTTCCCGACCCTGACAGTCGAGGAAAATCTCTTCGTCGGGTTGAAGGGTCGCCCGAAGGATGCGATCTCGGAGGCCTATGAGATGTTCCCGCGCCTGAAGGAGCGGCGGAGGAATCTTGGCAGTCAGCTTTCGGGGGGCGAACAGCAGATGCTTTCGACCGCCCGCAGCATCCTGGGCCAGCCGACCGTACTCCTGCTTGATGAACCGCTGGAAGGTCTGGCGCCGGTTATCTGCGAAGAGCTGATGGCGGCCTTCTCCAAACTCGCTCAATCCGGAGAAATGACCATCCTGCTCGTCGAGCAGCGCATCCAGAGCGCGCTGGATTTCGCCGACAATGTCATCATCCTCGAGCGCGGCCGCATTGCCTGGCAAGGCAGCCCGCAAGTGCTCGCCGCGGATCATGATGTTGTCGAGCGGCTGCTCGGGGTCGGCGGTTTGCATTGAAGAGTGCGAGATCCTCGGATGTCAAAAGACCGACAACAGATAAGATCGGTCCTGCGTCCTTGAAATCCCGGTTGGTTTCGTCGATGAAGAAGGCCCACCTTTCTCCGGAATCACCCCTATGCCCGACCTTTCCAGTCTCGCCGCCTTTGCTCTCATCGCTCTTGGCATGGTACTGACGCCCGGGCCGAACATGGTCTACCTGATCTCGCGATCGATCTCCCAGGGGCCGATGGCGGGATTGATCTCGCTCGGCGGCGTGGCGCTCGGCTTCGTCTTCTACATGCTCTGTGCCGCTTTCGGCATTACCGCGCTGGTCATGGCCGTGCCTTATGCCTATGACGCGCTGCGTTTCGCGGGCGCTCTCTACCTGCTCTATCTCGCCTGGCAGGCGGTGAAGCCGGGCGGGCGCTCGCCTTTCCAAGTCATGCAACTGCCGAAGGACAGTCCGAAAAGGTTGTTCGTCATGGGGCTGATGACAAACCTTCTGAATCCGAAGGCGGCAGTGCTCTATCTCTCACTGCTGCCGCAGTTTATCAATCCGGAACATGGCAGCGTGCTTTCCCAATCCATCGTGCTCGGCTTCACGCAGATCGCCATCAGCATCTCCATCAATGCGATGATCGCACTGATGGCGGGTGCTATCGCGCTCTTTCTTGCCCGCCGGCCCACATGGATCGTCGTCCAGCGCTGGCTGATGGGCACCGTCCTTGCCGCTCTTGCCGTTCGCATGGCGACGGAAGCTCGCCGCTGATTTCGGCCTGCCGCCCCTAGCCGGTCGTCGCAAGGGGACGTCAGGCCGTCTTGGCTGCCTTTGCCAATTCCTTCAGATGTCCGGCGATCGTGGTGGGCACTTCCAGCGGCGTGAAATGCCTGACACCGTCCATGATGAAGAGCGACGCACCGGGAATATTGTCCGCCATGTAGCGGGCCATCTCCGGCGGCGTCGCATAATCCTCCGTGCCAACCGCGACGCGGCAGGGGAAGGAAAATTTCGGCAGGGCGGCGCGGATGTCCGCATTGCCGAGCATCGCGCAGGTCGCGGCATAGGCCGATAGTTCGTTCTTCAGGAAGACGGCAATCGCCTTCTCCACGATATCCGGATTGGCCTCGCGGAAGCTATCGCTGAACCAGCGGGTCTTCTGAAAGCCGACAAGCGCGGCCATACCTTCGGCGAGCGCCTTGTCGGCGCGCTCCGCCCAGGCTTTTGGGGCGTCCTCTCCATAACATGCGGTGGTGTCAAAAAGACCGAGCGCTTCGACGCGCTGCGGATAACCGGCAGCAAAGGCGAGCGCCACGCATCCGCCCATGGAGGCGCCGGCGACGACGGCCGAGGACCAGCCGACATGATCCATAAGATCGGCGAGGTCATCGGCGAAAAGCTCGACACTATAGGGGCCGGCCGGCTTGTCGGAAGCGCCGTGGCCGCGGCAGTCGTAGATGAGGGCATCGGCAAAACCGTCGAGGGCGGCGACCGTCGGCTCCCAGAAGGTCTTGTCCATGGCAAGCGAATGCACGAGCGCGATGCGGCCCTGGCCACTTCCCTTGACGAGGCGGTAGGAGATTTTCGTGCCGTCGCGGGTGGTTGCGGTGCTGTTCAACGGATCGTTCACCTCGAAATCCTTCCGGTAGGGACCGTTTTGCGTCATACTGTATGACAATGATATAAGCAAATCGGACCGGAGAGACAACCGCCGATGTGAGGATTGCCGCACTTTGTGAAAGTATGGCCTAGCTGGCAGCGGAAAGTGCCAGCCCTTCCGCACCGGTCTCCTCGGCAAGCTGCCTGGCGACCAGCGCAAGTTGGCGGCGCAGCCATTTGTGGGCGGGAACATCCGTATGGACATCGCTCCATACGGCGGTGGCGAAGACCCGCATGTTCGGCACCGGCACGGGACAGAAATAGAAGCGCGACGGATCGAAGATCGGCACCATCTTCTCAAATACCATGACGATGAGATCGGAGCGGGAGACGATCGCCGGTGCGGCCAGGAACTGGTGAACCGTGGTGGCGACGCGCCGCTTGAGGCCCGCTTCTGCCAGGAATCGGTCTGCGCGGCTCACATCGCTCATGCCGGGCTTGACGGCGAGTTGCTCGGCGGCGAGGAATTCATCGAGCGTGATCGGCTGGCCCGCAAGCGGATGACCTTGCCTCATCATGCAGAGATATTTGTCTTCGAAGAGAGCTATGTGCTTGAAACGGCGCGGCAGGTTGGGGATGACACCGACCGCGAGGTCGATCTCGCTGTTGTCGAGAAGTGCCGGCAGTTCTTCGTTCGGGCGCGATTGGATCTTCAGGGCCACCTGCGGTGCGACGCGGGCGACATGCTCGATCAGAAGCGGCAGCATCACCACCGAGGCATGGTCGGAAACGGCGAGGTTGAAGGTCCAGTCCGGATCGTTGGGTTCGAAGACGGTCGGTTCGAGCGCCTCCTCGATCTGTCGCATCGCCGCCTGAATCGGCCCGGCGATTTCCAACGCCCGCGGTGTCGGCCGCATGCCGTCCGCCGTGCGCAGGAAAAGCCGGTCATTCAGCAGCAGGCGCAGGCGATTGAGCGCGTTGGAAAGCGCCGGCTGCGACATGCCGAGCTTTTCGGCGGCGCGGTTGACGCTGCCTTCCGCCATCATCGCGTCGAAGACCACCAGGAGCTTGAGATCGATGTTTGCCAAATTCATTTCAGTGATAATACTCTTTGCTTTTTGAATTTGCCAATGGCGGCGCTGTCAGATCAACATTGTCGTACAAAAATACAATACTACACAAGTGTTGCGATGAAACCTCGCGGGCGCCGGTGTATGCGTATTCGGGCGGTCCCTCGACCACGGCGTTTTGCTGGGGGATGCCGCCTCCGGTGATAGCTCCCGAAACGAGGGAGGAGGCGCATGAAAGCGTCTCACGAGCAATGAGCCTCGCGGATAGCGAGGCGGTGGAGGATATATATGCTTCTTGAACAGGCCATGGCGGCGTTGGGGGTCATCTTTGACCCGATGCGCTTCCTGATCATCATGCTGGGTTGTATACTCGGCCTTTTCATTGGGGTCATCCCCGGCATCGGCGGCCTGGCGGGCATGGCCCTGCTTTTGCCGTTCACCTACACGATGGACCCTTATACGGCGCTTGCCTTCTTGATCGGCATGTGGGCTGTGACACCGACGGCCGACACGATCCCGTCGATCCTGATCGGGGTGCCAGGAGCTGCAGGATCGGCAGCGACTGTGATGGACGGCTATCCCATGGCGCGCCGCGGCGAGGCCGGGCGAGCGCTCGGCGCTTCCTACACTTCATCGCTGATCGGCGGTATTTTCGGAGCCGTCCTGCTCGGCATCGCGATCCCGATCCTCAGGCCCTTCATGATGGCCTTCGGCACGCCGGAGCTTTTGGCGCTCTGCATCCTCGGCCTCACGCTGGTCGCGGCCGTCAGCCAGGGCAACATGATGAAGGGCCTGGTGGCCGCCTGTTTCGGTGTCGTCATCGCTTCCGTCGGCGACGAGGCGCAGACGGGTGAACTGCGCTGGACCTTCGATTCCATCTATCTCTGGGAAGGTGTTCCGCTCGAAGCACTGGTGCTCGGCCTCTTCGCCGTGCCGGAACTGATCGAGCTCGGCGCGGCGCGCCAGTCGGTTGCCCTCCATCGCAGCGAAAGCATTGTGCGCGACCAGTTCCGCGGCGTGCGCGACGCGATCCAGAACATCCGCCTCGTGTTCCAGAGCTCGTGGCTCGGCGCGATCCTCGGTTCGGTCCCCGGCCTCGGCGGCCCGGCGATCGACTGGATCGCCTACGGCTCGGCGGCGAAATCGGTGAAGGGCGGCACCGAGAGCTTCGGCACCGGCGACGTGCGCGGCGTCATCGCCTGCGAGGCGGCCAACAATTCCCGCGAAGGCGGCGCGCTCATCCCGACGCTTGCCTTCGGCATTCCGGCGAGCGCCACCATGGCGATCCTGCTTGGCGCCTTCATGATGCACGGCATCCAGCCGGGTCCGAAGCTGCTTACCGAACAGCTCGACATCACCTACACGATCGTCTGGAGCCTGATGATCGCCAACATTATCGGCGTGCTCATCTGTTTCGCTTTCGTGTCGCAACTCGCCAAGCTGGCATTGGTGCCGGCAGGCATTCTGGTGCCGACGGTGCTCGCCATCGTCTTCATCGGAGCCTATTCGGCGACCCGCGACATCGGCGACATCATCGTTCTCCTGATCTTCTCGGTGATCGGCTGGGCCATGAAGCGCTTCGGCTGGGCGCGTGCACCGGTATTGCTTGGCCTCGTCCTTGGAGGTCTGGTGGAACAATACCTGTTCATTTCGACCAGTCGCTACGGTTCGGAATGGCTGACACGTCCCGGCGTCCTTTTCATCCTGGCGATCCCGGTCCTCTACTTTGCCTACAGCGCGGTAAGGTTTTTCCTGAAGCGTCGCGAGCCTGCACTGGCCGCGGTCGGTGCAGCAGTCAGTGAGCCCGCCGCCCCGAAAGAAGCTCCGGTCGGACAGGTCTCCACGATCGACCGCATCATGCTGCCAGGCATGTGGGTCCTTGCCGCGATCCTGTTTGCCACGGCGCTTGCCACCTCGACCGAATGGGCGCTTGCTGCAAGGCTGATGCCACAGACGGTATCGGCCGTCGGCCTCATCGTCGTGATCTGCTCAGGCATCGGTATCTACATGAGAAAGCGCGCCGGCGAGACGATCCTCAAGCCGCGCAAGGCGAGCGAGGCCGATCCGCTGGAAGCGATGCCCGACCGTCAGCTTTACGCACGCATGGGCATCATGTTCGCCTGGGTGCTCTCGGTCTTCGTGGGTACGCTCCTGATCGGTCTTCTGCCGACACTGCTAGTATTCATGTTCGGCTATATGCGCTTCGAGGGCAGACAGCCCTGGATCCGCACGCTGGTGATTACGCTCGTCATCTGGGTTGCCATGTTCATCCTTTTCGACAAGCTGCTCGTCATGCCCTGGCCGCAATCCTATCTGGGCGACGCCTTCCCGCAATTGCGCACGATGGTCTCGGACATCATCTGAGCCACGGCCAACAATCGCAATGGAAAGGCCGGAGCATCGCTGCTTCGGCCTTTTCGTTTGTCTATCGTTGCCGCCGCTTGACTCATTCATAGCTCTGTGGCTATATGTAAATTCATAGCCGGCGAGGTATGGATTTCAAATGTCGAACGCTCATGACGTGCTCTTCAGAACGCTCGCCGATCCGACCCGGAGGGCTCTCTTTGAACGACTGTGCCGCGAAGGAGAAAAGACGGTCGGAGCTCTGACGGCCAGGGCCGGGGTCTCGCAACCGGTCGTTTCAAAGCATCTTGCTGTGCTGAAGCGTGCCGGGTTGGTGCGCGACCGCCATGAAGGTCGCCAGACGCACTATAGTGCGCAACTTGGCGCGCTGGCTCCTCTGGTCGACTGGACGAGCCAGATGGCCGGGTTCTGGCAGAGCCGGTTCGATGACCTCGAAGATCTACTCAAAAGGATGGACCAATGAACGAAACGTCGATCGAAACGCGCTCCGTCGTTGTCGAGCGGGAGGTAGCTTTTCCGCCGGAGAAGATCTGGCGCGCACTTACGCAACCACACCTGATCGAGGAGTGGCTCATGAAGAACGACTTCAAGCCTGTTATGGACCATCGTTTCAAGCTTAGCGCAGACTGGGGTTCCGTCGACTGCCAGGTTCTGGAAGTCGAGCCGAACAAGACTCTGTCTTACACATGGGGTGCCTATGGTCTCGAAAGTATCGTTACCTGGACTCTCACCCCTACGCGCACGGGCACCCATCTGCGCATGGAGCAATCGGGCTTCCGGCCGGATCAGCAGCAGGCCTATCAGGGCGCCAGACACGGATGGCAGAAGTTCCTCGCAAATCTGGAACAGGTGTTGGCTCGGACAGACTGAAATCTGTCTGGAGTGAGTGTGGAGAGAGGGGGGATTCCCATTGGATTGGAACAGAACTATTCGGCAGGTCCACCGCTGGCTGTCGATCATCTTTACGGCAACCGTCGTCGCAAACTTCGTCGCCATGGGGTTGGGGGAACCTCCCTTCTGGGTGGTCTATTCCCCCCTGCTGCCGCTCTTTTTGCTATTGTTCACCGGCCTGTATTTATTCGCGCTGCCCTATGCTGCCATCAGGCGCGGCGTACCGATGGATACGACTGAACTGAACGATCGGCATGGCAGATCTCAGGTCCCGGGGCGCGAGGCTTAATTTTACCCAAGGTTCATGTTTCCTTTGGAGCGGAGGCGGAAAACGCATGTAAAAAAGCCCCGCTCGGATAAGCGGGGCCTGTGCTTCCGGAACTCCTTTATCCGGTCAAGCAAGCTCGACCATCGGATCGCGACAATATTCCGGCGGCACGCGGACGTCGATCACCCAGGGCTTGCCGGCCTTCACCTTCTCGAGGCCGCGGATCAACGCGTCGGCAAGGTCGGTGATATCGGTGATCGGCCCCTCGCCATCGATGCCCTGCGCCTTCGCCAGCATCAGCAGGTCCGGAACCGGGTCCTGCAGGCGCTGGCCGACCCAGGCGTTTTCCGGCGGACGGCCGCGCTGGACCGCTACCTGCGCCTGATGGTGCTCGTCGTTGAAGTAGGAGTTGTTGTTGGAGATCACGTAGAGCAGCGGGATGCCCTGCGATGCCGCGCTCCAGAGCGCGGTATTGCCCATGGTGAAGTCGCCGTCACCAACGATCGCGATCGGCACGCGCGGGGACTTCATGTCGCGCAGCGCGAGCGCCGCGCCGATGCCGATGCTGGGGCCTGAGCCCACGCCGCCGCCACCATTATGGCCGAGATAGTCGTGTGGATGCTCGAGCTCGTTGGCATTGACCGGCCAGCCGAGCGGGCGCGATGTGAGGCAGACGTCCATGTCGCGCGTCACGCGGTTGAACACCTTGGCGAGGTCCATGAGGCTGATGTCGCCGGAGGTCCTCGACGGTTCGGCATCAATGCGCCGCCGCTCGTATGTCTTCGAGGCCGGCAGGCGCAGCGTGAGCGCTTCCAGCAGGCGCGAGACGGCGGTTTCCGGCACGGTCGGAATGTTGACGTCCACAGCCGGCAGGCCCTGGTAGTCCATGTTCCAGCCGCGATGGATGTTGAAGTCGTTCGAGACGCTGATGACCGAGGCGCTCGGGCTTCCGGCCGGGAAGACCTGGTTGATGGTGCCGGCGAGATCGAGCCAGTCCAGCGAAAGAACGGCGTCGGCTTCCATCAGGTGTTTCAGCAGGTTCTTCGACAGCTTCCAGCCGGTCTCGCCGATGAACAGCGGATGCGTGGTGGGGAAGCTGGTTGCCAGCTTCACATGGGTGAGCACTTTCGCGCCGATGAGTTCGGCGAGCTTGATGCGCTCGGCCCAGCCCTCTTCACTGCGCGAGGTACGGCCGCAGAGGATGACGGGGCGCTTGGCTCTCGCCAGGATTTCGACGGCCTCTTCGAGGTCACGGCGCGGCGGCTCGGGATCGGCAGGCGCCTTGAAGCGGGAGATGTCGTGCAGCGCAGGGACCTTTTCAAGCTCCATTTCCTGCACGGTGACATCGAGGTTCACATAGGTCGGGCCGGAGGGGCGGGCGGTCGAAAGCATCGTGGCGCGGCGGATCGATTCCACTGCGGCTTCCGGCGAGGCGGGTTCGTCGTCCCATTTGGTAAAGTCACGGACCAAGCCACCCTGGTCGATGGTGCAGTGGATCCACTCGATCCACGGCCGGCGCTTGGTGGCGTCGAGCGGGCCGGTGGCACCAATGACGACGACCGGCACGCGGTCACACCACGCGTCGAAAATACCCATCGTGGCATGCATCAGGCCGACATTCGAATGAACCGCAGCAGCAAGCGGCTTGTCGGTGATTTTCGCCCACCCTTGAGCGATGCCGATCGCATGCTCCTCGTGCATGCACAGAATGATCTTCGGATTTTCGTTGCCGAGATAATTGACCAGGCTGTCGTGCAGATGTCGGTAGCTCGCACCCGGATTGAGGCAGATATAGGGAAAACCCTGCTCCCGGATCGCCGCGGCGATCAGGTCGCTGCCATATTTCGGCGCACCGGTTTCAACCGGGACGAAACGCTTCGTGTCCTGGTGGTCCATGGACGTAATCCTTGATATTGGGAAGTGACGAACGCTTAAAGGCAAAGAAAAACCGCGCGACCGGAGCCGCGCGGCATATCGGGATCAGTTGTTGAAGCCGTCCGCGATCGCCTTCTGGAGCGTGGCGACAACGTCCGGCGGGGTCGTGATGATCTTCTCGACGACCGCATCCACATCCTTGCCGGCCATCGGCGCGATCGGGATCGAGCGAGCCTTTGCGTCAGCCAGGAAATCAGGATCCTTCATCAGTTCATCGAAGGCCTGGGAGAGCCCCGCGACGCGATCTTCCGGTGTACCGGGCGGGGTCATCAGGGCACGGCCGATATCGCCGCCCGCACCGAAGAATTCGATCGCCTGCTTCTTGGCCGGATCATTGGTGAGCTCGACGGCCGTTGGGGTGTTCGGAAGGTCTGTCAGGCGTTTTTCCGAGAACTGCACAACCGGAACGACATCGCCGGCAGCAAGCTGCTGGGCGTAATTGACCGACCAGTTGGCCCAGACGGTGGTCGTCAGATCGGCTTCGCCGCGAAATACGGCGAGCGCGCTGGCGGTCGCGCTGTCATAACCGCAGACCATATTGAACTTCGAGCCGATCAGTGACTTCAGCACGGCTCCGGTCTGGGCGCTCGATGTGGTGCGGCCGGAGCAGCTCACGTTGGCTTCGGTCTTCAGCGAGTCCTCGATCGATTTCACCGGCGAATCCTTTCGCGCCATCATGACCGAGGTGACGTCGGCAACGCGACCGATGAAACGCATCTTCGAAACATCCCAGCGGCTCTTCTTCGGATCGAGGACCTGATCCTGCGCCAGCGATTCCGGCAGGAGCGCAACCATGGTGCCGTCCTTCGGTGCTTTGGTATAGAAGTGCGCGGCCGCAAGCGAGCCGCCGCCGCCCGGCATGCCCTGGACGATCACGGTCGGATTGCCGGGAATGTGCTTGCCGAAATGCTGAGCGAGCAATTGGGCGTAAAGATCGTAGGAACCGCCGGGCGGATGGCCGATCAGGATCGTGACGGTCTTGCCGCTGTAGAAGTCGGAAACGGCATCGGCTTGAGCCGAGACTGCGCCGAAAATGGTGGCACAGGCCGTGGCTGCAGCGATGGTCAACAGGCGGATCGATTTGAGCATTGAGACTCCCTCCCTTGGACCGGCCCTCCCGGCACGGCCAGTTTATGGTCAGATACTATGATGATACTACTGTATGACAAAGAATCGGGCGACGCAACAGGGAAAGCGAGTGATGTTTCGCATTCTTAACAAATGCCCTCACGCCGGTTCGCCTTGGAGTTCCTTATTTTCCATCGAAACCTTGCCGCTTTCGGGGCCGGGCTGTTAAGCGGATACGGGCCGGAAAGGGAAGGGCGAAATGACTGACGATCGAATGGGACTGTGGGATTTCGCTCTACGTCTCTATGCCTCACCGGGCGTGGGCGATGCCTGTCTGACCTTGCACGACGAAAGCGGCGTCGATGTGCCGATGCTTCTCTTTTCGGCCTGGCTTGCAAAGCATTCCGCTGCGTTGACGGATGCGGAGCTTGAGCGCATCGACAAACGTGTCGCGGATTGGCGAAACGAGGTGGTGAGGCCACTGCGTGCCATCCGCCGTCGATTGAAGGGTGGGCCGCATCCTGCGCCGACGAAGGAAACCGACGCATTGCGCAACGAGGTGAAGAGCGTCGAGCTTGGTTCGGAAAAGATCGAACTGGCGGTGCTTGAGGCCGAAGGAGAGGCGCTGATTGCTGCAGGCTCGGGTGACGCCAGCGGAAACCTCGCACGCGTGCTGTGGCATTTCCGAGGGTCGGAACCTGACGCGAAGGCGACCGAGGCGCTTGGAATTGTCGAAAAGGCGCTGGCCGGCCTCTAAGCCGGCATCCGTAACCTGATGGCCATCCGGGACATCAATGTTGGCCCGGTGAGCCGGGGCCATCCTTCCAGCGCTTGACCATCGGCAGGTGGATGTCGAAGAGGTCGAGCGCACGACCAACGGTCTGGGTCACCATCTCATCGATAGAGGCCGGCTTGGAATAGAAGGCCGGTACCGGCGGCATGACGATCGCGCCATTCCGCGTCGCTTGGTCCATCAGCGCGATATGACCGGCATGCAGCGGCGTTTCGCGGAAGAGCAGCACGACACGGCGGCGTTCCTTGAGACAGACGTCCGCGGCGCGGACGATCAGTTCGTCATTGTAGCAATTGGCAATGCCGCTCAGCGTCTTCACCGAGCAGGGCGCGATCAGCATGCCGGCCGTGCGGAACGAGCCGGAGGAGACCGCCGCGCCGATGTCCTTGTAGTTATAGAGTACGTCGGCGAGCCCCTTGATCTCGTCTGCACTCATGTCGATCTCGTCGGTCGCCGTACGGAAGGCGGACGGCGAGATCACCGCATGGGTTTCGATATCCTCGACTTGTCTCAGCAGTTGAAGCGCCCGGACGCCATAAATGACCCCGGAGGCTCCAGTAATGGCAACGATGATACGGCGCATGGTGTTTATCCTAAACGGTTATCACGCCCCGTCGGCAGTCCGGAAAGCGGAGATCGCCGAATTGGCCACATGCTTTTCGGCAGCAGCCTTGGCGGCGGCCTTGTCGCGCTTGACGATCGCTGCGACGATGGTGTCGATCTCGCTGATGCTCTGGCTCTGGCGCTCCGGGCGCACCACCGAGCGGCGGCGCAGCGGCGAGGTCATCAGGGTCAGCTTCTTCAGCAGATCGAAGGCGATCGGATTGCGGGCACCGGTGCAGATGCGGTCGTAAAAATCGCGCTTGGCGGCGACGATCTCCTCAGCGTTACTGCCTCTGTAGGCTCTCTTCAGTACCTCGCTATGCGCTTTCAATGCCTGGACCTCGTCATCCGGCGCGTTTTCGATGAACTGTTCCACGATCAGCGGCTCCAGCACGCCGCGGATGCGGTAGATGTTTTCCGCATCCGAGCGGGTGACGGCGGCAACAGTGAGACCCCGGTTGTTGAGGTCGGTAAGAATGCCCTCGGCCTGGAGCTGGCGCAGCGCCTCACGGAGCGAAGTGCGGCTGACATTGAGCCTCTCGCAGAGATCCTTCTCCACGAGACGGGTACCCGGCTCCAGTGCACCGGTTTCGATCGCCCGCCGCAGGGAATTCATGATCTTGTTCCGCAGGGGGGCGGGCTCGTGAACGAGCGGGTTGAGAGGCTCTGCAAGCGGATTTGCCATATGTCTCCTCGAAGGCGGCGGTGTTCAAACCAATGTGATCACATGTCTGTCATACAAACAAACTCGCGCGCCGTCACCTCTCCGTCAAGTCGATATTTCCAACAAGATATATCGGGGCATGGCGCTGATTAATCCATATGTTGCATTTGCAGGCAGCGCCAGACCCGCTCGGGTGTTGCGGGCATATCGATATGCCTGACACCCAGCGGATGGAGCGCATCGGCGACGGCGCTGATCACTGCCGAGAGAGCGCCGACCGTACCCGCTTCGCCGGCGCCTTTGACGCCCAACGGATTCTGCTGAGTCGGAACCGAAAACCCGGCAATCTCCACGCCCGCCATGTCGCTGGCATGCGGCATGGCATAATCCATGAAGGTGGCAGACAGAAGCTGGCCAGAATTAGGGTCGTAGACGGCGTTCTCCATCAGAGCCTGGCCGAGCCCCTGCGCGACACCGCCGGTGATCTGGCCCTTGACCAGCAGCGGATTGACCATGCGCCCGACATCGTCGACGACGGTATAGCTGGTCAGCTGGACCTGTCCGGTGACCGGATCGATTTCCACTTCGCAGATATGGCAGCCGTTCGGGAAGGTGGCGCCTGTGTTGCTGACGAAGTTCTCCGCCGAAAGAGGCGCTGATTCGCCGGCTATCACCTCGGCGAAGGAAATCGTTCGGTCGGTGCCGGCGATACGGTATTGCCCGCTTTCGAAGAGGATATCCGCCTTGGCCGCCTCCAGTTGCTCGGCCGCCTGATCCCTCAGCTTTTCGATGATCGTGTCGGCCGCGGTCCAGATAGCGCCGCCGGCCGCGGCCAGCGTGCGCGAGCCGAACGTGCCGGTACCTTGCGGCACCTCATGGGTGTCGCCGGTGACGATTTCCATATCTTGCGTATCAAGTCCCAGCCGGTCGGCGATGACCTGCCGGAAGGCCGTACCATGGCCCTGGCCGCTGTCCATTGAACCAATATGGATGCGAACCTTGCCGCTCGGCGCGATTTCCACGCGGGCGAATTCCGGATTGGGCTTGGCGGCCGGGCCACCGGCGATCTCGATCGGATTGGCAATGCCGATGCCGCGCAGTTTTCCGCGCGCCTTGGCTTCCACCCGACGCGCTTCGAAGCCGCTCCAGTCGGCCATTTCGAGCGCCTTGTCGAGCACGCCGGGGAAGTCGCCCGAATCATAAGTGAAGATGAAGCCGCTCGAATATGGCATGGCTTCCTTCGGCACGAGGTTGCGGCGGCGCAGTTCCGCCCGGTCGATGCCCATCTCGTAGGCCGCAAGATCGATCATCCGCTCGATGATATAGGTCGCTTCCGGCCGGCCGGCTCCACGATAAGGCGCCGTCTGCTGGGTATTGGTGAAGACACCGTCGATCCTGGCATAGATCTTCGGCGTGCGGTAGACGCCGGCAAGGCCGCCGATATTGGCGACCGGTGGATGTACCGTCGCCGGCCCCAGATAGGCGCCGAGATTGGCACGCACATGCACATCGAGGCCTAAGAATTTTCCGTCGGCGTCGAGAGCCAGCGCAGCATCGGCCCACATGTCGCGGGCGTGCGCGTCGGACTGGAAGGATTCAAGCCGGTCGGCTGCCCAGCGAATCGTGCGGCCGGTCCGTTTTGCCGCCCAGAGGAGCGCCGGATATTCGGGATAACCGGCATTCTTCATGCCGAACGAACCGCCGCAATCGGACGCGACCACATGCACTTTGTCCGAGGAGACGCCGAGAATCGGTGCAACGTCGCCGGAAATGCGATGCGGCGCCTGCGTGCCGAGTTCGAGCCTGTAAAGACCGGCGGCATCGTCGTAAGAGGCGATTGCACCGCGCGTCTCGATTGGCGCGGCGGTGACGCGGGAAATTCTCAACCGCTGGCGGACCACGGTATGGGCGGAAGCGATGGCAGCGCTCACGCCCGCCTTGTCGCCTGTTTCGAAGGTGAAGCAGCGATTGTCGGGGAATTCATCCCAGACGAGCGGCGCGTCCGGGGAGACGGCTTCCAGCGGGTCGATTACCACTGACCGCTCTTCTATTTCGACCGTCACGGCTTCGGCGGCGGCAAGTGCTGCTTCCTTCGTCTCGGCGACGACCATGGCAATGGGGTCGCCGACGTAACGGACGGCACCGACGGCGAGCGGATAGAAGACCGGCACCCGCATTTCGCCGCCATCGGGGCCGGGATGCTTGCCCCGCGGCTGGATCGGCTGAAGGCCGGCCGCCTTCAGGTCCGCGCCGGTGAAGATACCGAGAACCTCAGGCATGTCGATCGCTGCTTCCGTATCGATCGAGACGATCCGGCCGGACGCGGCCTGCGACCTGACGAAGACGGCCATTGCCTCGCCCTTGGCCGCGAGGTCGTTCATATAGCGCCCGCGTCCGGTAATCAGCGCGTCATCCTCGAACCGCAATTGCGACTGGCCGATCTTCAACATGACTCCTCCCGAAAACGGAAATGCTTTGACTATCGATGGACGGATTCTCGAAAACGATAGCGGCCCGGACGACGTCTGAACCATCCGCGCCGCCGCGTTTCGTCAGCCCTTCTTGTCGGCCTTCGGGTTTTCGACGTCGCGGGCGGGCGTCTCCGGCTTCATGCCGCCCTTGCGGCGGGCGAGCGTGTTCTCGCCGGTCTTGCGCCAGTCCCCGGCGACCGCATCGTCGGCAAACCGGGTCCAGAGGTCGCTCCAGTCGCCCAGCGAATAGCCGTGCCATGGCGGCTGCGGTGTGAGGCGAGGAAGCTGCAGGTCTTCCCAGATCTGTCGCGCCTTGACCATGTAGGGCTCGGCTGGAAGGGCGAGCGGAGGCATTGGCGCCTTCAGCGTCGCATCGATCAGCATCGTACCCTCGGCGCTCTTCGA
The DNA here is from genome assembly GCF_029854435.1 of Neorhizobium petrolearium. Lineage (NCBI taxonomy): Bacteria > Pseudomonadati > Pseudomonadota > Alphaproteobacteria > Hyphomicrobiales > Rhizobiaceae > Neorhizobium > Neorhizobium petrolearium. The sequence continues at coordinate 661,661 of NZ_CP123001.1, forward strand.
GCCGGATTTCGGCCCATGACCGCCGGAGCGGTAGGGCGTGATATGCACGTCGTCGATCATGTTGGCGCGATAGGCGAGCGACCAGAAGACGGCGTCCGCGTTGCGGCTGTCGATATCGTCGGAAACCGCGATGACGATCTTGCCGCATTGCGCCTGCAGCGTCGCCGCCCCCTGGAGGCCGCGCCAGATCTCCGATTGCGGCGCCGAGCGGTCGAATTCCAGGAAGATGACCTTGCGGATATTGGTGAGCGGCTCGTGCATCACGACGCGCCTGATGCCCTTGACGTTCAGCACCTTCTTCAGGTGGTTGAGGAAGAGCGGTTCGTAGGCGACGCGCTTCAGGACGCTCGATTCGCTCGGTGTCACCTGGGAGACGATCGAGACGAGGACCGGCTTCTTCTTGCGGGTGATCGCCGTCACCTGCATCGACATGTTGAAGTCCTCGAGTGCCACATGGCCGTGGCTTTCGCCGAACGGACCCTCCGGCTCCAGGAGCACGGGATCGATCAGGCCTTCGATGACGATTTCCGCATCGGCCGGCACTTCGAGGTCGATCGTCTTGCACTTGACGATGCGGATCGGCTCGCCGATCAGGCCGCCGGCAACGCCCAGTTCGTCCTGGTCGATCGGCAGTTTCTGCGGGCCGGTGAAGAGCACGGCCGGCGCGCAGCCGATGACGATGGCGCAGGGCATCGGCTTGCCCATCTTCTGGTATTTCAGCCAGTGCTGGTAGCCGCCGGCACCGGAGAGGCGGCTTGCCATGCGCACCCCGAGCCGGTCTTCCGCCTTCAGCGCCGCACGATAGGTGCCCATGTTTCGGATGCCGTTTTCCGGGTCGCGGGTGACGCAGAGGGTGGCGGTGAAATAGGGAGCGCTGTCGAAGCCGGGCGTGGAGATCGGTACGGGCAGGGAGCCGAGGCCTTTGCCCTCCCGCTTCAATTCGTCGCCGGTGACGACGACTTCCTGACAAGGCGCTTCCGTGACCATGACCGGATCGATGGGATGCTCCATGGCGTTGACCCAGACATCGCCGATCTCGTCTTCAGATACGCCGAGGCCTGCCGCATAGATCGCCGGCGAAGCGGCCAGCACGCCGACGGCGACGGGAATGTCATACTTCTCGCCCTTGGCGCCCTTCACGTCCGTAAACAGGAATCCGCGGCGCTGCTCGTCCGGCAGGCCGCCCTGAAACTGCCAGCGGGCAAGCGGATGCAGTTCGCTGTCCTTGTCGATCGGCACCTGGATCCTAGTGAGGAGGCTGAGGGCCTCCAGCCGCTGCAGGTGTTCCTGCAGGTCGAGGGGCGCCTTGCGCGCGAAAGTCGTCATTTAAGTTTCACTCCCAAACCTGCGCCTGGCACCCCTCCCAAGGAGAGCGGAAAGCAGGCGTCATTCCTTAACTGAAGGCATCGAGCCGGATGAGGCAATCACCCTCAGGTCGAAAGGGGTGATCTTTTCGATTGCATTATACTGCCATATTGTCATACATTAATACGAAGAGCAACAGCATCTCGCAGAGCGGGGTGAGAGCTCGGAGACATGTCGGCGGAAGGGAGAAACCGTCGTGATTTCAAAGAGAAGAGGTTTCATGAACAGGCCGTTCAAGACCGCCGCGTCCGAAATGATCGTGCATCCGCTGAAGCAGCCGAAGCCGGATTCGGCAAAGCTTTCGCCCGAAATGAAGCTGGTGCAGGAGGCGCTGTTCAAGCATGTCGGCAAGCCGATTCCCCGCAAGGAAGACGGCCGCCTGATCACCGGCAAGGGCCGCTTCTCCGACGACTTCTCGCTGCCCGGACAGACCTATGCGGCGATCGTGCGCTCGCCCTATCCGCATGCCCGCATCCTCGGCATCGACAAGACGGAAGCTTTGGCGAGCGAGGGCGTGCTTCTGGTCCTGACCGGCGAGGACATCCTTGCCGACGATATCAAGCCGATCCCCCACAATCCCATTCCGTCCACCAATTTCGACATGAAGCTCAGGGCAAAGGACGGCAGCGCGGCATTTACCGGACCGCATTACCTTCTTCCTGCGGACAAGGCCCGGTTTGTCGGTGAGGCCGTGGCGATCGTCGTGGCGGAGACCGCCGCCCAGGCCGCCGACGGTGCCGAAAAGGTTCTCATCGACTGGGAAGAACTGCCCTATGTCACCGATACCGCCAAGGCCGCCGAGCCGGCCGCCCCGACCATCTGGGACGAGGTGCCGGACAATGTCTTCATCGACACGACCTTCGGTGATATCGAAGGCACGAACGCCGCCTTTGCGGAGGCCGACCATGTCGTAAAGGCGGAATTCCATATCCACCGCGTCACCGGCGTCACCATGGAGCCGCGTTCCTCGCTCGGCTCCTACGATCCGGAGACGAAGCGTTACACGCTTTATGCCGGCAGCGGCGGCGCCGTGCGGCAGAAGAACGAGCTTTCCAAGGTGCTCGGTATCGAGCCGAAGGACCTGCGCGTGCTTTCCTTCGACGTCGGCGGCAATTTCGGCACTCGCAACCGCGTCTATGTGGAATTCGGCCTGGTTCTCTGGGCGTCCGCCAGGATCGGCCGGCCGGTGAAATATACTGCGACCCGTTCGGAATCCTTCCTCACCGATTATCAGGGCCGCGACCTCGTGACCAAGGTGGAGCTGGCCATCCGCAAGGACGGCAAGTTTCTCGCCATGCGCGCCGACAACCTTTCGAATGTCGGTGGTCGGGCCGTGTCGCTGTCGCCGCTCAGCAAGGGCTCGGGCCTCATTACCGGTTCCTACGACATTCCCTATGCGACCTTGCGTGCCCGCGCCGTCTTCTCCAACACGATGTGCACCCAGGCCTATCGCAGCTCCGGCCGGCCGGAAGTGACCTTCGCGATCGAACGCCTGGTAGAGCTTGCCGCAGACCAGCTCGGTTTCGACAAGCTGGAGCTGCGCCGCAAGAACCTCATCCCGCCGTCCGCCATGCCCTATACCAATGCGGTCGGCTCGGTTTACGACAGCGGCGAATACGAGAAGAACATGGACCGCGCGCTCGAGCTCTCCGACTGGGCGTCGTTCGACGCACGCAAGGTGGAAGCCGCCAGGCGCGGCAAGCTGCTCGGTCGCGGTTTCGCCAACTATGTCGAATCCTCGATCGGCACGCCGAAGGAGCGCGCCGAGATCGAGATCAAGGACGACGGCACCATCGAAGTCATCATCGGCACCCAGCCGAGCGGCCAGGGCCATGAGACGAGCTTTGCCCAGGTCGTGGCGGACATGATCCAGGTTCCGGTCGAAAAGGTGTGGATCGTGCTTGGCGATACCGATATCGTCAGCGTCGGCGGCGGCTCGCATTCCGGCCGCTCCATGCGCCATGCCGGCACTGTCATGGCCATGGCTTCCGCCGATCTTCTGGCGGAAGGAAGGAAGCGCGCCGCCGATCTGCTCGGCTCGACGCCCGACTGGATCGATTTCGAAGGCGGCGTCTTCAAGCTCCGCAACTCTAACCAGACGATCGACATTTTCGATCTCGGCCGCCGCACGCGCGCCTCCCATGGCAAGCTGCGCGTCGTCAAGGACAACGAAATGCACACCCCGGTCTTCCCGAACGGTGCCGCTGTCTGCGAGGTCGAGATCGACCGCGACACCGGCCATGTGCAGATCGTCCGTTATACGACGATCGACGATGTCGGCCGCTGCATCAACCCGCTGATCGTCCACGGCCAGACCCATGGCGGCATTGCCCAGGGCGTCGGCCAGGCCATGTGGGAACTCTGTGCGATCGATCCCAACAGCGGGCAACCGCTCGCCGGCTCGTTCATGGACTACGGCCTGCCTCGCTCCGACACCATGCCGAGCTTCAAATGCGAAATTGCCGAAGTGATTTCGCCGACCAATCCGCTCGGCATCAAGGCGGGCGGCGAGGGTGGCACCACGCCGGCGCTCGCGACTGTCGTCAACGCCGTGGTCGATGCGCTTTCGGAATTCGGCGTCAAGGACATCCAGATGCCCGTCACGCCGGCCAATGTCTGGCGCGCCATGAACAGCGGACGCAAGGCGTCCTGAGGAGGAATTTATCTTATGAGTGATTTGAAGACCGTCCGCGTCATCGCATTCCCGGGCGCACCGAACCTGCCGACCTTCGCGGCGATCGAACAGGGCTTCTTTGTGGAAGAAGGCCTGAATGTCGAAATCTCGCTGACCCCGAGCTCGGTCGCCCAGGCGGAGAAGACTGCCGCCGGCGAGTTCGACATCGTCTTCACCGCCTTCGACAATGTCGTCGCCTATGGTGAAGGCCAGGGTGCGACGACGGAGGGTGTCAATCCGGACTATGTCGTGCTGATCGGGGCCACACAGCTGGAGCTCGCGATTGTCACCGCGCCCGAGGTCAAGACCTACGAGGATCTCAAGGGACGCTCGATCGCGCTCGATGCGCTGACCACCGGCTTTGCCTTCGTGCTCTTCGAGATGATGGCCCGCAGCGGCCTTGGCCGCGACGACGTCACCTTCGCCGCCGTCGGCGCCACCCCGCAGCGCTGGCAGTCGGTCAAGGCCGGCGAACATGCCGCGACGCTGACGATCGAGCCCTTCACCAGCATCGCCAGACGTTCCGGCTTCAACGTGCTCGACGTCTCCTCGAACCATTTCGACAGCTACCAGGGCGGTGTGATCGCCGCCCGCCGCGCCTATGCCGCCGAAAATCCGGAACCGGTGAAAGCTCTCATTCGTGCCTATCTGAAGGGGCTTGAATGGACGCTTAACCCAGCCAACCGTGAAGCCGGTGCCGCCCTGCTGCAGGCCAAGATGCCGGATATCCAGCCGGCGGCGGTCCCTTCGATCATGGCAAGTCTGCTTTCGCCGCGCTCCGGTCTCACTCCGGGCGCAAAGATCCTGCCCGAAGGCATGAAGGCCGTCCTGGACCTTCGCTCCCGCTACGGATCGGGAAACACACCGCTGACCGATATTTCCAAATATCTTGACCTCTCGTTCTACGAATCGGTCACAGGCAGCAAATGACGGACAGGGAGGAGTGAACCTATGGATCTCAAGGGCGAATATCGCATCGCCGCGCCGCGCGAGCACGTCTGGGCGCTGATCAACGATCCGGCTGTGCTGAAGGCCTGCATTCCCGGCTGCGAAAGCCTGGAGGGCACGCCGGAGACCGGTTTTGCGGCCCGCGTTACCACGAAGATCGGCCCGGTGAAGGCGACGTTCGCCGGCGAGGTGACGCTGTCGAACGTGACAGCGCCGGAAAGCCTGACGATCTCCGGTGAGGGCAAGGGCGGGGTCGCCGGCTTCGCCAAGGGCGGCGCCGATGTGCATCTCACCGAAGATGGTGCCGATACCGTGCTCACCTATCTCGCCAAGGCGCAGGTGGGCGGCAAGCTCGCCCAGCTCGGATCGAGGCTCATTGATTCCACGGCAAAAAAACTCGCCGACGAGTTCTTCGAAAAGCTTGCAGCACGCGCCGTCATGGTTGATCATGCAACCGATGCCGGTGTAGCGGAGGCTATCGCGACGGCGGCTGTTGCCGCGCCTGTCATGTCAGCTGCAGCACCGGCACCCATCCCACCTGCGGCTCCCGAAGCTGCCGGACCGGTTGTTGCACCCGCAGCGCCGGCCGGGCAGCGTGCGAGCCGTTTGCCCTATATTATCGCCGGCGTCGTTGCTGTCGCCGTCATCGTTGTCGCGGCGCTTGCCGCCTGAGTCTTTTTGAGAGGAGGGGCTCATGTCCCGCATCACCATTACCGTCAACGGCAAGCCGGAGACACGAGAGGTCGAGGACCGCACGCTGCTCGTGCAGTTCATCCGCGAGCATCTGGGGCTGACCGGCACCCATGTCGGCTGCGACACCACCCAGTGCGGTGCTTGCACGATCCATCTCGACGGAAAGGCCGTGAAGAGCTGTACGGTTCTGGCCGTCGCCGCCGATGGTTCGGAAGTGATGACCATTGAAGGTCTTGCCGAAGGCGGCAAGCTGCATCTGGTGCAGCAGGCCTTCCACGAACATCACGGCCTGCAGTGCGGCTATTGCACGCCCGGCATGATCATGGCCTCGGTCGACATGATCCGCCGCCATGACGGCATGCTCGACGAACACACCGTCCGCCACGAGCTGGAAGGCAATCTCTGCCGCTGCACCGGCTACCACAACATCGTCAAGGCGGTGCTGGACGCGGCGGAAAAACATCGCGCGGCGCATGCCGTCGCGGCCGAATAATCGGGAGGGGACAAGGCCATGTACGCAACGACCTACCACAAGCCGAAGACGCTTTCCGAAGCCATCGACCTCTACGAGAATTCCGAAGAGCCGTCCTACCTCTCCGGCGGCCATACGCTGATCCCGACGCTGAAGAGCCGGCTTGCCGCGCCGCAGCACCTGATCGACGTGCGCGCCATTCCCGAACTTTCCGGCATCGAAGTGACGGCCGACAAGGTCATCATCGGCTCGGCCACCAAGCATGCGGTCGTCGCCGCCTCGAAGGAGGTCAAGGCGGCCATTCCGGCACTGGCCGGCCTTGCCGGCTCGATCGGAGACGTGCAGGTGCGCCATATGGGTACGATCGGCGGTTCGACCGCCAATAACGACCCGGCCGCCGACTATCCTTCGGCCGTGCTGTCGCTCGACGCGATCGTCCACACCGACCGCCGCGCCATCCCGGCCGCCGACTATTTCCAGGGCCTCTACACGACGGTGCTGGAGCCCGGCGAAATCCTCGTCCGCGTCGAGTTCAAGATTCCGGAAATCGCCGGCTATGCGAAATTTCGCAATCCGGCCTCGCGCTATTCGATGGCGGCCGCCTTCGTATCCAAGCACCGGGACGGGCATGTCCGCGTGGCGATCACGGGTGCCGGCAACGAAGGCGTGTTCCGCTGGACTGAGGCCGAAGAGAGGCTCAACGAGAGCCTCACAGTCGAAGCATTGGACGGCCTGACCATCGATCCGTCGCAGATGATGGGCGACATGCATGCCCCGGCCGATTATCGCGCCCATCTGGTGGCGGTGATGACCCGCCGCGCGGTGCAGAACCTCGGCGGCACGCATATTCTCTGAAGCAGATCTCTCAAGATCGCACAGGCTGGCGAGGGAGACTTCGCCGGCCTTTTCAATTCAAACGATGCGGATTCCAATCTGTGGCGCCGGTCCGGAGGGAACGCGCACATATCGGGCACAGTCGTCAAAAATCTCGCTCTGCCCCAAGCGCGGCGGCAACCCGGCCGAGTACAGCGATAAGCACAGCCTTGTCCTCGCCTGCAATCTCATCAAGGCGGCGGTCATGAGCCTTGGCGATGATATGCAGCCGCTCTTGCATTTGCCGGCCTTCCTCCGTCAGCCGGACGTTGTAGCTGCGCTGGTCCTCCGGATTTCCGCGCCGTTCGATCAATCCCCGCGTCACCAGTCCCTTAAGGCTCGACGTCAGCGTAGACCGGTCGCGCCCGCAGATTCGGCTGAGTTCCGACGGCGTCATGCTTTCCTTCTCCGCAAGCACCGTCAACAGCGAATACCAGCCGGGCTTCAGGTCCGCTTTCCCGGCCGCCCTGGCAAAGGCCTGGAAAGACGCCTCCTGGGCCACGCGCAGGTGGTAACCAATGAGATTCTGGAAAATGGCAGGAATGAGATCCTTGTTCTCTGCCGGCATCTCCCCGACCTGCCGTTCCGATGATTTCACCGACATTGTCCGTCCTCCGTCACCGAAATCTATCAGGAACCAGGGGCACAGCAAGCTCGCGGATATCGAAACCGGGCGGATCAGGGTCTGCCGATGGCCAGCGCTTTCCGTTTGCGGCGAATGGACATCCATATGGCGAAGAAGATCACCATCAGCACGATCCAGAGAAACGGGAAGACCAGGAACACCGCCGTATAGGCACAGGCACCTTCGAAACAGGAGCCGGTCATTTCGAAAGCAGCCATCAGAATGGCGGCGATGCCCGCAACCGCACCCGTGCCGAGAATGCCCACGAGGGCGATGAGCCCATTGACCACATATTTCATTACCCCGTCTCCCTTTATTCGCAGAATGGCAGGTAGGGGACGGGCGTCAAGTCGGCCGTGGTCGGCAAAATTAGCGGGTTGCTGCGGAATATCAGCCATCTCAAAACGACAACCAGGGCCTTGATGACTGGCCTTCGGCGTGGTCTCTTGAGTGGATAACAAGCCGTGACAGGGCATTCGCCCGCTTTTCCAACGATGAGAGCGCCATGAGAGACTTCGAATTACCCGGCCGTTCGCTGGCCGTCGGCCGCAATGCCATGGCGGCAACTTCCCAGCCGCTGGCAACACTGGCGGCAATCGACATCCTGCGCAGCGGTGGCAACGCGATCGATGCGGCGGTTGCCGCCTGCGCCGTGCAATGCGTGGTGGAAGCCGGCTCGACCGGTATCGGAGGCGATTGTTTCGCGCTTCTCTCGCTCGGCGGAACGGACAAGATCATCGCCTATAACGGTTCCGGCCGCGCACCGGCCGCCGCGACCGTCGAGCACCTCCGCTCGCTCGGCATTACCAGCCTCACCCGCACCTCACCGCACACGATCACCGTGCCCGGTGCCGTGGATGCCTGGACACGGCTCGTCGCCGACCACGGACGCATGAAGATGGCCGACATCCTTTCGCCGGCGATCAAACTTGCCCGCGACGGTTATGCGCTGCCGCCGCGCTCGGCGTATGACCTCGCCGCGCAGGAAGAGATGCTGAAGGGAGACCCGACTGCAAGCCGCACTTTCCTCGTCGATGGCAAGGCCCCGCCCGCCGGCTCGATCCGATATCAGCGGGAACTCGCCGATACGCTGGAGGCGATTGGGCGGGAGGGCCGGGATGCCTTCTATCGGGGTCCGATTGCCGAGGATCTGGTTCGCTACCTGAACAGCATCGGCGGACTTCACACGCTCGAAGATTTCGCCACTGCGAAAGGCGAATATGTCACGCCGATCAAGACGACCTTCCGCGGTCACGAAATCCATGAGTGCCCGCCGAATGGGCAGGGCATCATCGCGCTGATGATCCTCAAGATCCTTTCGCATTTCCCCGGCAAAGGCGACCCGCTCTCTCCCGAACGGCTGCATATCGAGGTCGAGGCGACCCGGCTGGCCTATGCCGCCCGCAACCGCTTCCTCGCCGACCCGGCCAAGGTGGACGTGCCGGTCGACTATCTGCTTTCAGATGCGCTCGCCAAGGAACTGGCCGGCATGATCGATCCCACTAAGGCGATAACGGACTTGCCGAAGTTCGACGAAGTGCCGCACCGGGATACGATCTACCTTTCGGTGGTCGATAGCGATCGCAACGTGGTCAGCTTCATCAACTCGATCTTCTTCGTCTACGGCAGCGGCCGCATGGACCCGAACCACGGCGTCATGTTCCACAACCGGGGCTTCAGCTTCTCGCTCGATCCCAACCATCCGAACGCAGTCGCTCCCGGCAAGCGGCCGATGCATACGATCATCCCCGGCATGGTGACGAAGAATGGACGTGCCGTGATGCCCTTCGGCGTCATGGGTGGCCAATACCAGGCGATGGGCCATGCGCATTTCCTCTCCAAAGTCTTCGATTACGGCATGGACCTGCAGAGTGCGATCGACCTGCCGCGCCTCTTCCCGCTGCCCGGCACCAACCAGGTCGAGATGGAACATCGGCTGCGCGATACGATCGGCCGGGACTTCGAACGGCGGGGTTTTCAGGTCAAGGCGCCGGAATCGCCGATGGGTGGCGCTCAGGCGATCTGGATCGACTGGGAAACCGGCGTATTGCGGGGCGGTTCCGACCCCCGCAAGGATGGCATGGCGCTCGGCATCTGACCTCTCGCCCGAACGTTTCAACGCCGCTGCGACGCAATCCGTTGCGGCGGGCGATTGCTGTTCAACACATCCCGCCGACCAAGATATTTCATGGAATATAACGCTGGCCAAAACTTCATCCCCGATATATTCAGGAAGATATCTCGTTGAGGATTGGAGAGGGAACCATGACCATTAGCCGTCGCTCCTTGATCAGGATCGCCATTGCTTCGGCGACCGCCGCCTTCCTGTCGCTGGCCGGCCTTGCCACGCCCGCCGTTGCACAGGAAAAGGTGACCGTCTTTGCTGCCGCCAGCATGAAGAACGCGCTCGACAACGCCAACAAGGCCTGGAGCGCCAAGGGGGGCAGGGCGGTGGCCGTCTCCTACGCGGCAAGTTCGGCGCTTGCCAAGCAGATCGAAAGCGGCGCGCCGGCTGACATCTTCATCTCGGCTGACCTCGACTGGATGAAATACGTTGCCGACAAAAAACTCGTGAAGGAAGAGACCCGCTCCAACTTCCTCGCCAACCGGATCGTGCTGATCACCGCGAAGGACAAGGCCGCACCGGTCGATATCAAGCCGGGCCTCGACCTTGCCGGTCTGCTGAAGGGCGGCAGGCTCGCCATGGGCGAGCCGAGTTCCGTTCCGGCCGGCAAATACGGCAAGGCCGCGCTCGAAAAACTCGGCATATGGGCCTCGGTCGAAAAGAGCGTCGCCGGGGCCGAGAGCGTGCGCGCCGCACTCGCCCTCGTATCGCGCGGCGAGGCGCCATACGGCATCGTTTACCAGACGGATGCGACAGCCGATCCGGGTGTCGCAGTGGTCGGCACGTTTCAGGAAGACACCCATCCGCCGATCATCTACCCGATCGCCATTCTTTCGGAATCCAGGTCTTCGGATGCCGCCGCCTACCTCGAATACCTGAAGTCGGAAAAAGCTGCGCCTTTCTTCGAGAAGGAAGGCTTTACGGTTCTGAAGTAAGTCGGGTTAAGGTGGCTCGCGCTCCCTTGCGGGAGCCGCCTTCCTTTGGGGGTAGCGTTTGGACTGGCTGGTATTGAGCGACGAGGAATGGACGGCCGTCAGGCTCAGCCTGTGGGTGTCCAGCGTGGCGATGGTCGTCAGCCTTCCCTTCGGCATTCTCATCGCCCATCTGCTTGCCCGCGGGAAATTCTGGGGCAAGTCGATCCTGAACGGGGTCGTGCACCTGCCGCTCATCCTGCCGCCGGTCGTCACCGGCTTCATCCTGCTCATCGTGTTCGGCCGGCGCGGCGTCATCGGCGCTTTTCTTGACGAATATCTCGGCATCGTCTTTTCCTTCCGCTGGACGGGTGCGGCGCTTGCCTGCGGCGTCATGGGCTTTCCGCTGATGGTGCGCTCGATCCGACTGTCGATCGAAGCGGTCGACCACAAGCTCGAAGAAGCGGCCGGTACGCTCGGCGCCAGTCCTGCCTGGGTGTTCCTCACCGTAACGCTGCCGCTCATCCTGCCCGGCATCATCGCCGGCATGATCCTCGCCTTTGCCAAGGCCATGGGCGAGTTCGGCGCGACTATCACCTTCGTTTCCAACATTCCGGGCGAGACGCAGACGCTGTCGGCGGCGATCTATACCTTCACCCAGGTGCCGGGCGGTGATCTCGGCGCCATGCGGCTCACATTGGTCGCGATCGTCATCTCCTTTGCCGCGCTGCTCGCCTCCGAGCTCATGGCCTATCTGATCGGCAGGAGGGTCGACATCGAATGACCCTTGTCGTTGAGGCACAGCAGAAACTCGGCGGATTCACGCTTGATGCCGGTTTTACATCGGAAGGCGGCGTGACGGCGCTGTTCGGCCGTTCAGGCTCGGGAAAGACCTCGCTGATCAGGGTGATCGCTGGGCTCCTGCGGCCGGACCGCGGCCGGCTGATAATCGACAACGAGGTGCTGCTCGATACGGAAAACCGCATCTTCGTGCCGAAGCACAGGCGACGCTTCGGCTATGTCTTCCAGGAAGGCCGGCTTTTTCCGCATCTCACCGTCCGCCAGAACCTCGTCTACGGCCGCTGGTTTGCATCGAAGGCTGCGCGGGGGGAGGACTTCGACCACATCGTCGACCTCCTCGGGATCGGCGCGCTGCTCGACCGGCGGCCGGGCAAGCTGTCGGGCGGCGAAAAGCAGCGCGTCGCGATCGGCCGGGCGCTTCTGTCGGCGCCGCGCCTGCTCCTGATGGACGAGCCGCTCGCAGCCCTCGACGAGGAGCGCAAGGCGGAAATCCTGCCCTATCTCGAACGGCTGCGCGATGAGACCACGACGCCGATCGTCTATGTCAGCCATTCCGTGGCTGAGGTGGCGCGGCTTGCCGACCGGGTGGTCATGATGCGAGACGGCAAGGTCGAAGCGGTCGGCACTCCGTCGGATATCCTTGGCGGCTCATCCTTGCCGTCATCCGACCGCCGTGAAGCGGGTGCGGTTCTCTCCGGCACCGTGCAGTCGGTCGACACGGAACATCGTCTGGCAAACATTCGGCTTTCCACGTCGCATCTGATGGTACCGAATGCCCATGTTGAAGCCGGACGTACAGTCAGGGTGCATATTCCCGAACGCGACGTGATGGTGGCGATAAGACGGCCCGAGGGCCTGAGCGCTCTCAACATCCTCGATGGCCATGTCGCTTCGATGGAGCCGGACGGCGAGGGCATGGTCCGCATCCGCATCCGCTGCGGCGAGGATATGCTTCTCGCCCGCATCACCGCGCTCTCCGCGGAGCGCCTCGACCTCAAGCCTGGAAAGTCGGTCTTCGCTGTCATCAAGACGGTGGCACTGGAGCGCTAGCGCTATCGTTCCTTCCGCCGCTGGGCACGCTCGCCTGCACGCTTGCGGCGCACTGGCTCTCCAGCCACTGAAGCATGTTACGGATTGTCGATCTTATTTGATTCTGTTTTGCAGCCGCTGCGCTGCATTGGGGATGGAGGACGTTGCTCGCGGTGCTGCCATCATCGCTTCATTCTGCAGAAACGAGGCGATGTCGCCCAGCAGCTTGAGTTCAACTTCCGCATGGACGGGATTGCCTGAAAGATTGACGGTCTCCTGTGGATCGGTTTCAAGATCGAACAGTTCCCGCTGGTTTAAGCCGCCACTGGCATAGAACGTGAGCTTAAAGCGTTGGTCTCTCGCCATGGTCGCGTGCATCGGCGGGTTCCAGAAACTACCGCTGTCGTTCACGCCGGAATTGCGGTAGGCGCAGATCGCACTGCTGCGCCAGGCTGCATTCCGCAATGCCATGGCCACCAGATCCTCGCTCTCAAGGCAGGATCGCGTATCGAGGCCTGCCGCTGCGAGACATGTGGCCGCCACGTCGCGGCCTTGCGCGAGCGCGGTGCATCGGGTGCCGGCAGTGAGGTGGCCGGGCCAACGCAGCATGAGCGGCACTCCGGTGGTAGGCTCGTAGAGTGCAACGCCCTTGATGAAAAGCCCGTGATCGCCAAGCTGGTCGCCGTGGTCGGATAGGAAGATGACCAACGTGTCTTGGGCAAGGCCTGCGTCGTCCAATGCCGTCAAAACACGGCCGACCTGCACATCGAGGAAGGCAATGGAGGCGGCATAACCAAGACGGATCTTGCGTATCTCCTCCGGAGAGAAGTCTGCGAAACGTCCGAGATAGGAACCCTGCTGTTCCCGACGAACACATTCGGGTTGCGTCGTACGCGAAACGACGGGGTCCGGAATCTTCGCGGCATCGATGCAATTCCTGAATGCGAGGGGGTAATCCTCATAGGGATCATGCGGGTCGAACAGGCTCATTAGACAGAAGAAGGGCTGCTCTTCCTCCTTCATCGACTGGACAAAGGATATGGTTCGGTCAGCCGCCCATTTGCTCATGTGCAGGGCTTCGGGGTGATGAAGTTCCTTCCGGCCGTTACTCCGAAGGGCGGCGAGGAAGTCGGGCGCCGTCTCGCGAAGCCAGGCCGCATAACCGTTGAAAGGGCTCTGAATCGAGACAGACGGTTCCAGACACCATTCGTAAATATCGAAACCGTCATGCGGATGCCGTTGATGTTCTTCCTGGACACGGCTGCTGACATGCAGCTTGCCGAAAAGCGCAGTCCGATAGCCGGCCTCCTGTCGAAGCCGTTTGGTGAACAGCACCTCGTCCGGCGGCAGGTTGTCATGCACCCGCTGCACCGCGTGGCCCGGCACGGGTTTGCCGGTGAAGATGCTGGCCCGTGAAGGCGTGCAGATCGGATTGTCGACCGTGCAGTGCTCGAATACCGCTCCAGCTTCGCCCAGTCGGTCGAAGTGAGGTGTCGGAATCCAGTCGCAGCCGTAGATGCCGAGCGTGTCTCGGCGCTGCTGGTCGGTCATGATCATCAGAATGTTGGGCGGTGTCACGGTACTTACCTCAGGATCACAGCATGATTTCCGGAAGGGCGGCTTTGGCTTTTTCCCGCAGCTCGGGAACAACCGCGGGATCGATCCAGCGATACGGCCGGCGCAGCCGGGTGCCGACATCCGCCCATCCCCCGATCGCGGCCAGCAGCTTGTCCAGTGCTGCGTTGGAATAGCCATGCATCCCTGCGAAGGGCGCTATATGGTCCTCCAGGAAGGCGCGCAGCCGCCGCTCTATATTGAGCGCCTGATTGAGGCCGTCGGCCATGGACGAGGTCCATTGCTGTGCGCCGGATGGGCTAAGGCAGGCAACGTTCGAGAAAGCTCCGACCGCAACACCCTGTTCGACGCCTGTCGCGAGGTGATGCCCGGGGACATAGATTCCCCATGTATCGAGATGTCGGCGGGCCTGTTCGTACCACGAGGAATCCCCGTCTCCAAGTTTCACACCGATTACCTGTGGGACCGGTTTGAGAAGGGTGGCCAGTTCGGCGGGGGCAAAGACGCGCTTGGCATGCGGCGGCTGATAGAGAACCAGCGGCACCGAGCCGGCAGCCTCGGCGGCCATCGTCAGGAAATCGGAAGCTTCCACTGTCGTCACGGGCCACCAGTCCGGAAGGATTACCTGAATTGCCTCCGGTCTCATGTCTGCTGCACGGCGTACGCGTTCCAGGGATATCCGGGAATCGGGCTGGCAGGCGCCGATCACGAAGGGCATTCCCGCATCGCTGCAGCGATCAGCCAGCAGTTGTTGGATTTGGTCGAACTCCGCCTCCGTCTGATTGTGGAATTCACCGGCGGTGCCGTTGGAGTAAATGCCGTCCACTTTGGCGGCAATCAGTCGGTCGATTTCACAGGCAAGACGCGCGAAATCGATCGAGTCGTCCTCATTGATCGGCAGCAATAGCGTCGCCCAGTTTCCTCGAATACGACCCCAGCCGCCATCTCGCCGTTCGAATTTTGTGAGTGCCACACCCGCCTCCCTGTTTCGGCATGCACCTGAGGCCGCTCCCCAATCTGCGCCACCGCCGGCGGCAAGCCGGCCTTCTCTGCCAATTCCATTTATAGACTTGCAAGATATCCTACAAGTCGATATACCTCAACCATATTGGAAAGCCGGATCGCTAAAGGAGTCCTTCTTGGCCAAGCCGATAAAGCCGCTGGAGCGCCCGCCACTTCTGCATGTCAGCGTGCAGGAAAGCCTGCGCAGCTATATCGAGGACAACAATCTGACGGCTGGCGCGGCTCTGCCGCCGGAAACCTTCCTGGCGCAACAACTGGGCGTCGGGCGCAACTCCGTGCGCGAGGCAATCAAGGCGCTGGAATCGGTCGGTATCCTTGAGACGCGGCGCGGCATTGGCGTTTTTGTCAAGGAATTCTCGTTTGCGCCGCTGCTGGATAATCTCGCCTACGGGCTACAGGCGTCGTTGCGCGATGTGGAGGAGCTGCTGGAAATCCGCCGCGTGCTGGAAACCGGCCTCATCGACAAGACCATACAGATGATCCGTGAGGACGACGTCGCCGAGCTTCGGCGTCTTACTGACCGCATGCGCCAGCGTGCCGAACGTGGCGAGAGTTTCGCCGAAGAGGATCAGCAATTCCATCAGCTCCTGTTCCGCTGCCAGAACAACAAGATGCTGAGCACGCTGATCGATATCTTCTGGTCCGCTTTCTACAAGGCCTCGGGCTTTGCGAACCTGGCAAGCCCTACGCCTCTGGCGACCTGGCGCGATCACCATGAGATCGTCGAAGCCATTGCGGCAAGGGATATCGGGGCCGCCCGGAAGCGCCTGAGCGACCACTATTCAGGGATCGGGAGAGTCATTGCGAAGAACCGGCCAGAGGAGGTCGAGCCGGTTCCGCAATAAACGAAATACACAAGAGGAGGAGAACATGAATCGACGGAATTTCGGCCGCCTTCTGGCGGCGGGAGCCTTGCTTTTTTCAACGATTACCGCAGTGATGCCTGTGCCGGCCATGGCACAAGCGGGCAAGACCATTGTCGGTGGTTTCGACGTGGGGCCGGGCGGCTTCCAGGGCAATTTCAACCCGCTGACCGCCACCGCTGGCTTTACATGGCTGAACACCTATTTCGAGCCGCTGGTCATCTATACGTCGGACTTGTCGAAGCTTACCGGCGCACTGGCTTCGGAATTCGCCGTCGGCCAGGACAACCTGACCTACACGTTCAAGCTCGTCGATACGAAATGGCATGACGGCAAGCCTTTCACCTCGGCCGACGTCAAGTTCACTCTCGAACTCGCCAGGAACGCCGAGAGCGGCAGCATCTTTGCGGCGCGGCTTGCCGGTATTGCCTCGGTCGAGACCCCGGATGAACGCACGGCGGTCGTCAAGCTCAGCAAGCCGAACTCGGCGTTTCTGTCCGTACTGTCGCAGGTCATGATACTGCCGCAACACACGCTATCGTCAGTGCCTCTCAAGGAAGTCGCCAAGAGCCAATGGTGGTCGACCCAGCCGGTTGGAACGGGTCCGTTCAAATTCGTGAAATACGTCAGCGATCAATATGTCGAAATGGCCGCCTATGAGGGTTACCGGGGAGGCAAGCCGAAGGCGGATCGCCTGATCAACCGCTATTTCGCCAATCCTGCCGCGGCTGTCGCGGCGCTGAGAGCGGGGGAGATCCAGTTCACCTTCGCCGAACCGGATGATGCAAATACCTTCAGCGGCAACGACAGTTTTCGGGTCATCGAAGGCGATTCCTATGTGGTCAACTATATCGGTTTCAATCACCGGGCCAAAATCTGGGATGACCTTCGCGTGCGGCAGGCTGTCATGTATGCCATCGACCGGAATGCGATCGTCTCCAGCCTTTTCGGCGGTGCAGCCAAGCTCGCCAATTGCGGCTATGTCGCGCCGCAGCTCCTTCCGAAGGACCTGACCGGCTATGCCTACGATCCCCAGAAGGCAAAGGACCTGCTGGCGGAAGCGGGCTGGGACAAGATCAACGGCGACAAGTCGATTCCGTGGCTGACCTATTACAATACACCGCAGGTCGCCAATGTCATGGCTGCGGTCCAGGCCATGCTGGCGCAGGTCGGCATCAATGTCGTCCCGCGGGCGCTCGATGTCCCGAGCTATAACGGCATCGTGCGCAGCGAAAAGTGGCAGGACTTTCCGATGATTTATGCCGGGCTGCAGAACGGGCCCAATCCGGCATCGCTCAATATCGGGTTGAACGCCGCCCAGATACCTCCATCGGGCAACAATATCATGCGCGTCGAAATGCCTGCGCTTACCGAGGCCTTGGACACGGCAATGGCGGAAACCGATCCGGCAAAAGCGGACGTCAAGTGGCAGCAGGTCTGCAAGGAAATGAATGCCGGGCTTCCCTGGGGGCCGATGTGGGTTGCGAGCCGCTATGGGGTCGCGTCGAGCAACCTCAAGGACTTCTTCTGGACGCCCGCTCCCGCCGGTGGTCCGTTCATCTCCCATCCGGAGAAGTGGGATATCGCTCCGTGATGAGCCTGTGAACCCAGATGCGGACGGCGTTCAAAACCCGTCCGCATCTCCTGCGGATCCTGTTGGTGAAACATGCTGCAATACATTCTCCGCCGTACTGCTGTCGGCCTGTTGATGCTGCTGGCCTTGACGGTTCTCATCTTCACATTGCTGCGGCTCACTCCCGGTGACCCGATCGATGCGTATGTCAATCCGTCGGTCCCCATGTCGGCATCCGATCTCCAGATACTTCGTACGCGCCTCGGCCTCGACCAGCCCTTGCCGGTGCAGTATTTCGCCTGGCTCGGGGCGGCTTTGACGGGCGATTTCGGCTATTCCATACAGTACAACGGCCAAGCGGTGCTGCCGCTCGTCCTCAGCCGTATCGGCCCGACGATCCTTCTGATGTTCAGCGGGCTCGCGATCGCGGTCATCGTCGGAATCGCAACCGGCATCTTTGCTGCGGTCCGGCGCAACAAACTGGCTGACCTCTCGCTCTCGACGGCGGCCTTCGTCGGAATTTCGAGTCCGGCCTTCCTGACTGCCCTGCTCGGGCTCTACGTATTTGCGGTGGTCCTGCGGTGGGTGCCGGCCGGCGGCATGCTGACGCCTGGCGCGCCTTTCTCGGTCGGCGATCTGCTTGCCCATCTCATCCTGCCCGCCACCCTGCTGTCGATCGGTCATGGCGCGCTGATCATGCGATACATGCGCTCTTCCCTGCTCGAAGTGCTGTCGCAGGATTATGTGCGCACGGCTCGCGCCAAGGGCGTCCGCGAATTCTGGGTCATCGTCAAGCATGCGGTCCGCAATGCACTTCTGCCGGTGATCACGCTGATCGGATCGACGATCGGCATCGCCATCGGCGGCGCGATCTTCATCGAAAGCGTGTTCGACTGGCCGGGCATGGGCCTCCTGATGATCAACGCCGTGGTCCGGCGCGACTATCCCGTGATCATGTGCGCGACACTTCTCACCGGAGCCTGCGTCATTCTCGTCAACCTGCTGACCGACATCGCCTATGCCGCTGTCGATCCGCGCATCAAGGTGGCATGAGATGGCGAGCTTGACACATACCCGCTCGGCAGGTCCCATCCGACGCGCCCTGTCCCGGTTTTTTGAGAACGGTGCGGCCGTCGCAGGCCTGGTCATCCTCGTTCCGATCCTTCTGCTCACGCTCACCTATGATTTCTGGTGGCCCTACAAGCCCAATGACATCGATCTCTTGGCGATGAACCGGGGGCCGTCATCGGCACACTGGCTCGGAAGTGACGGCGTGGGCCGGGATATCATGGCGCGGCTGCTGCAGGGCGGGCGGACCTCGCTGCTGGTCGCGACCGTCTCGATGGTGATCTCCACCTTCATCGGCTTTTTCATAGGGGCCTTGGCCGGCTTTGCAGGGCGTTTCGTCGACGGCGCCACGATGCGGTTCGTGGACCTCGCCATGACCTTGCCGCCGGTCATTTTCCTGCTGGTGCTCGCCTCGATCGTGGGCAGCGGCATTGTCCCGACGATCTTAGTGATCTCGCTGCTATCCTGGCCGGTCCTTTCGCGCATGGTACGGGCCCGGCTGCTGGAATTGCGCGAGCGCGACTTCGTCGTGGCGTCGCGCGGCATGGGCGCCGGCCTCTGGCATCTGCTGATCCGCCATGGTCTGCCCAATACGATCGATATCCTCGTCGTTTATGCCACTTTGCAGGTGGCGAGCGGGATCCTGCTGGAGGCGGGCCTTTCCTTCCTTGGCCTCGGCGTCACGCCTCCGGAAGCGAGTTGGGGCAACATGCTGAACGCCGCCCGCGCCACGCACGTACTCGAAAATTATCCGTGGCAATGGATGTTTCCCGGCGGAGCGCTCGTCGTGACCGTTCTCGCCATCAACTTCGTGGGCGACGGGCTTCGGGATGCCTTCGACCCGCGCTCCGAACTCAAGTGAAAGGTTAGAAATGCCTCTCTTTACCGGCGTCATCCCACCCGTCGTCACCCCGCTCACCGCGGCTTTCGAAGTGGACCGTCCTTCATTCACACGTGTCATAGACCACTTGCTCGAGGGCGGGGTGCATGGCCTGTTCGTGCTTGGCTCGACCAGCGAGGTTGTCTTTCACGATGAAGCCGTGCGGCGGCGCATCATCGAACATGCGGTCGAACAGGTGCGCGGCCGCGTGCCGATCCTGGTCGGCGTGATCGACCCCACGACGGAGCGCGTCATTGCCCATGCAAAGACGGCACAGTCCGCAGGCGCCGACGCAATTGTCGTTACGGCTCCGTTCTATGCGCGTACCAATCAATCCGAGACCATCGATCACTTCCGTTACATAAGGGAGGCGGTCGACCTGCCGGTGATCGCTTACGATATCCCCGTCTGTGTCCACACAAAACTCGAACGTCGCACCACTGTCACGCTGGCACGCGAGGGGACGATCGTCGGCGTCAAGGATTCGAGCGGCGATGACGGCAATCTTCGCTTTGTGATGGCGGACACCGCCGATCTGGCGGATTTCTTCGTCATGACCGGATCGGAGATCGTCGCCGACAGCGTCGTGAACATGGGAGCGCATGGCATCGTGCCCGGCCTCGGCAACGTCGATCCGCACGGCTATGTGCGCCTGTGGAACCTCTGCCAGGCGGGTGATTTCGTTGCGGCACGCCGGGAACAGGAGCGGCTTTGCCGGCTTTTCGAGATGGTGTGGGTCAGCCTGCCGCGGACGAGTGCGGGTTCAGCCGGAGTAGGCGCCTTCAAGACCGCCATGCGCAGGCTCGGGATCATCGACACCAACATCATGGCCCGTCCGCAGCGATCCCTCAACGACGAAGAGGCGGCCATCATCGATGGCATCCTGCGTCAAACAGGCCTTCTGGATTGATGATGAGTGCAGAGCCGATCCTCGAAATCTCCGGACTAACGACAGTATTCCGCATCGGCGACCGCGAGATTGCCGCCGTCCGCGATCTCAGTCTCACTGTCGCGACGGGAGAAACCGTCGCGCTGGTCGGTGAGTCCGGCTCGGGAAAGTCGGTAACGAGCCTCTCGATCATGGGGCTGCTGCCGCGTGGTGTCGGCCGCATCGCGGCGGGAAAGGTTCAACTGAGGCGGAAGTCGGGAGAATTCGTCGAACTGCAAAGCCTCGGCGGCGAGGCGCTGCGCCGTGTGCGCGGCAACGATATCGGCATGGTGTTTCAGGAGCCGCTGACCAGCCTCAATCCGGTCTATACGATCGGCGAACAGATTGCCGAACCGATCCGCATCCATCTCGGCAAGTCCCACCGGGAAGCCTTGGCGGATGCCATCCAGCGGCTGGAGGATGTCGGCATTCCCGATCCGCGGCGGCGTGCCCGGCAGTATCCGCATGAGCTTTCGGGCGGCATGCGGCAGCGGGCGACCATTGCCATGGCGCTCGCCTGCAATCCGACGCTTTTGATCGCCGACGAGCCGACAACGGCTCTTGACGTTACCATCCAGGCGCAGATCCTCGACCTGCTCGGCCAGCTCCAAAAGGAACGCGGGATGGGCATGCTGTTCGTGACCCATAATCTCGGGGTCGTCGCCGAGATCGCCGATCGCGTGGCGGTCATGTACGCCGGTTCGCTGGTCGAGACCGGCAGCGTGGCGCGCGTCTTCTCCCATCCACGCCACCCTTACACCAAGGGGCTGATGCGCTCGGTGCCGCGGCTTGGAAAGGCGACGCTTCTCAAGGAAGCGGGAACGCCGCTGCCGACAATCGCGGGATCGGTTCCGAGCCTGATGAACCTGCCGCAGGGCTGTCCGTTCGCTCCACGCTGTCCTTATCGGATAGAGGCCTGCTCCGAAGCCTATCCGAAGCTCGCCGATGCCGGTGAGGGCCAGCTCAGCCGCTGCATCCGTTGGCAGGAGATCTGACCGATGTCACACGAATTTTTCCTTGAGGTCAGTGGGCTCGGCAGGGATTTTGCTCCGGTGGCATTTGCGCGCGGGCCGATCGTCCGCGCTGTTCAGGACGTCTCCTTCAGGATCAGACGCGGTGAGGTCGTCGGCCTTGTCGGCGAATCCGGCAGCGGCAAGACGACGATCGGCCGCATGGTCGCGCAACTGATCGAGCCCACTTCCGGAAGCATCCGTTTTGATGGCGTCGAGACGGCAAGCCTGACGCGTCGCGAGCTCCGCCGCCTGCATGCGCGCGTGCAGTACATTTTTCAGGATCCCTTCGCCAGCCTCTCGCCACGAATGACGATCGGCGAAATTCTCATGGAAGGGCTCGATATTCAGCGGATCGGCAGCAAGTCGGAGCGGGCCGCGAAAGCCTCTGAGGCGCTCGCGTCGGTAGACCTGCCGCCTGATGCGATTTCGCGCTATCCGCACGAATTTTCCGGCGGCCAGCGGCAGCGCATCGGTATTGCGCGGGCGCTGACGCTCGCGCCCGACCTGATCGTCGCCGACGAGCCCGTATCGGCGCTCGATGTTTCCATCCAGGCGCAGATCGTCAACCTGCTGCGTGACCTGCAGATGCGGCTCGGCCTTACCATGCTGTTCATCGCGCATGACCTTGCCGTGGTTGAATACGTCGCCGATACCGTGATCGTGCTCTATCTCGGGCGGATCATGGAAATGGCGCCGAGCCGGGCGCTTTACGCCAGCCCGCAACATCCTTACACGAGCGCCCTGCTTTCGGCCGTTCCGTCGCCCGATCCTTCAAGGCACACCACCCGGCAAATCCTCAAGGGCGATATTCCAAGCCCTGCGAACCCTCCCAGCGGCTGCGTTTTTCGCACGCGTTGTCCGGTCGCGATCGAGGCCTGCGCGAGCGTCGTGCCGCCGCTCCGGGAAGGGGCGAAAGGGCATTTCAAGGCGTGCATCCGCGACGATCTCGACTGATCCGGCAAACAGGAAAGGTTTCTCCATGATGAAGAACTTGCTCCTTATCGGCGTCGATCAGCTTCGCGCTCAGCCTGCGGATGGCTGAGGGCATTCTGGTCGCCCGCCCGGTGTGATGATCGCCGGCAAGCCCGGAGCCTACGCCGCCGCCAGAAGAGAGAAATCATCCTCAGCATCGAACATCGTTCCACAAAGGACTTGAACAACGCTTGACAGCTTTGAAACAGGATGCATTGTAAAGCGGTTTAGTAAAGCGCTTTACAAAATTAGTAGGATAACGGTTTCCGATGTCTCCCAAGCGAGCAACCAGCCTGAAAGATGTCGCCGAAGCGGCGGGAGTGTCGGTAACGACTGTCTCCCGGCTTCTGAACGGCTCGCTCGAGCTTCCCTCGGAAACAAAATTGCGCATTGAGAAGGCCATTCGGGACCTCAAGTACGAACCTAATCCGCATGCTCGCAGGCTGAGCCGCGGCCGCTCGGATACGATCGGTCTCGTCGTTCCGGACATCGCAAACCCCTTCTTCGCGACCCTCGTTTCGGCGGTCGAGGAGGAGGCCGACAAGCGCGGCCTCGCGCTGTCGCTTTATGCGACCCTCAACCGTCCCGGCCGCGAAATCTCCTACGTGACTGCGCTCGGCCGCAACCATGTGGATGGTCTTCTCTTCATAACGAACCACCCCGACAATGGCGAACTAGCTTCGCTGATCAACCAGACAGGCAAGGTCGTCATCGTCGACGAAGACGTGCCGGATGCCGTGGTGCCGAAGCTGTTCTCCGACAATGACCATGGCGGTTATCTCGCGGGGCGGCATCTCGCCGATCACGGGCATCGGCGCGTCATCTATGCCGGCGGCCCTCGGGAGATGATCAGCACCCGTCGTCGCTCACAGGGTCTCGAGCGCGCGCTGAAGGAGCGGGGTGAGCCGTTTCAGGTGATACGCTACGAGGGCAGCTACACCGTGGAATTCGGCCGCGAAGCCGCACGCCGCTTCCTCGATGAAAGCATGCCGGCGACGGCAATCTTCGCCAGTTCCGACGAGATTGCGATCGGCCTCATCGAGGTCCTGCGTGCCCAGGGCGTCTCGATCCCCGATGAAGTCTCGGTCGTCGGTTTCGACGACGTCGGGCCGCTGCACCTTTTTGCTCCACCGCTGACCGCGATACGCCAGCCCGTCCGGGCGCTTGGCGAACGCGCTCTGGCGCTGCTTCTGGAAACAAACTGGCAGGAGCCGGAAAGCCTGGCTTCCGAAGAGCTTCTGCCGGTCGAAATCGTCGTGCGGAACTCCGTTGCGCCGCCGTCGAAATCATAACAGCAACGACCCTGAACCAAACAGAGGATGAACACATGACTATTCTGACACGCAGAATGTTGACCACCGCCCTGGCAGCGACCGCCTTTGCCGGCATTTCGCTCGGCTCCATGGCCCAGGCCGCTGAAAAGACCTTCGCTCTTGTCCAGATCAACCAGCAGGCGCTGTTCTTCAACCAGATGAACGAAGGCGCACAGAAGGCAGCGGATGCCGCCGGCGCCAAGCTTGTGATCTTCAACGCCAACAATGATCCGGCTGCTCAAAACAGCGCGATCGAAACCTACATCCAGCAGAAGGTCGACGGCCTTGCGGTCGTTGCGATCGACGTCAACGGCATCATGCCTGCGGTGCAGCAGGCCGCTGCCGCCGGCATTCCGGTCGTCGCCATCGACGCCATCCTGCCGGAAGGCCCGCAGAAGGCGCAGATCGGCGTCGACAACGCCAAGGCCGGTGCGGACATGGGCAAATTCTTCCTCGATTACGTGAAGAGCGACATGGACGGCAAGGTGAAGTACGGCGTCGTCGGCGCTCTGAATTCCTTCATCCAGAATGTGCGCCAGGAAGGTTTTGAAAAGACCGCCAAGGGCGTCGAAGGCGTGGAGACGGCCGGTGTCGTCGACGGCCAGAACATCCAGGACAACGCTCTCGCCGCTGCCGAGAACCTGATCACCGGCAACCCGGACATGACGGCCGTCTACGCCACGGGCGAACCGGCGCTGATGGGTGCCATTGCCGCCGTCGAAAGCCAGGGCAAGCAGTCCGACATCAAGATCTTCGGCTGGGACCTCACGGCGCAGGCGATCGCCGGCATCGATGCCGGCTATGTGACCGCCGTGATCCAGCAGGATCCGGCCGCCATGGGCGCGGCAGCGGTCGACGCTCTGAAGAAGATCGCGGACGGCGGCAGTGTCGAAAAGACGATCTCCGTGCCGATCACCATCGTCACCAAGGAGAACGTCGAACCTTACCGGGCCGTTTTCAAATGATCTCCGAAGGACAGCTCCCAACCGCTGTCGCAGGAGCCGGGGGAGGAGATATCCTCTCCCGGCAGTCCGGCGAGGGTGCCGTTCGCCAACCCAGGGTTTCGCTCAGGGGCATCCGCAAGACATTCGGTTCGCACCAGGCGCTGCGCGGCGTTGACCTCGATATCTACCCGGGCGAGTGCCTTGGCCTCGTGGGCGACAATGCCGCCGGCAAGTCGACGCTCACCAAGGTCATCTCCGGCACCTATATCCCGGATGACGGATCCATCTCGATCGAGGGGCAGGAGGTTCGCTTCAGCGGACCGGCCGACGCCCGCGACCGCAACATCGAAATGGTGTTCCAGGATTTGAGTCTTTGCGACCATGTCGATGTCGTCGGCAATCTCTTCCTCGGTCGAGAGCTGACGAAAGGTCCCTTCCTTGACCGCTCCCGCATGATGACCGAAGCGCGTGCCATGCTCGATGCACTCGAAATCCGCATTCCGCGCCTCGGCGCCAAGGTCGAGAAGCTCTCGGGTGGCCAGCGCCAGGCGATTGCGATTGCCCGCGCGGCCTCCTTCAATCCCAAGGTCCTCATCATGGACGAGCCGACTTCGGCCCTGGCCGTCGCCGAGGTGGAGGCCGTGCTCAACCTGATCAACCGGGTGAAGGCCAAGGGCGTCTCGGTCATCCTGATCACCCATCGCCTGCAGGATCTTTTCCGCGTCTGCGATCGTATCGCCGTCATGTACGAAGGCACCAAGGTGGCGGAACGCGACATCGGCAAGACCGACCTCCAGGATCTCGTGCAACTGATCGTCGGAGGGCAGAAACATTGACCGCCTATACCGAACGCGCGGCCGGCTCTCCGGTCGCAGACTTCCTTTCCGAACACGCACAGGTCCTGTCGATTGCCGTGTTCTTCCTCGCCTGCCTCATCTTCTTCTCCGTCACCACCGACACGTTCCTGACGCTTGGCAACATCCTGAACGTACTGCGTCAGGCCGCTCCGATCCTCGTCGTGGCGGTGGCGATGACCCTCGTGATCATCACCGGCGGCATCGACCTGTCGGTCGGCTCGCAGGTGGCTCTGGTCAATGCGGTTGCCGCGATCATCCTCGCCATGGGCTATCCGTGGCCGGTCGTGGCGGTGGGCATGCTTGCCTTCGGTGCCTTGCTCGGAATGGCGCAAGGATGGTTCGTCGCATACCAGGGCATTCCGGCCTTCATCGTGACGCTTGCCGGTCTTTCCATCCTGCGCGGCTTTGCGCTCTATCTGACCCAGGGCTATTCGATCCCGATCAAGGACGTGCCCGGCTTCTTTGCGATCGGCCGGGGTGAATTTCTGGGCATGCCCGTGCCGGCGCTGATCGCAATCCTGGTCGCCGTTGTCGGATACGTCATCATTGCCTATACGAAATACGGCCGGCAGGTCGTTGCCGTCGGCTCGAACCTCGAAGCGGCCCGTCGTGTCGGCATGCCGGCGAAATGGATCGTGGCTTCGGTCTACATGGTGTCGGGCATCGCTTGTGCACTGGCGGGCTTGCTGATCGCCGCGCGCCTGGGCTCCGGCTCGTCCAATGCGGCGGTCGGTTTTGAACTGCAGGTCATCGCGGCCGTGGTTTTAGGCGGCACGTCGCTGATGGGTGGTCGCGGCAGCATTCTCGGAACGGTGCTTGGTACGCTTACGATCGCCGTCATCGGCAACGGGCTGATCCTGATGCACATCTCGCCCTTCTTCACGCAGATCGTGACGGGTGCGATCATCCTCGTGGCGATCTGGCTCAACACGAAGATCTTCACCACCAACTTCCGCTTCGGCAAAAAGAAGGCGTGAGGGAGCCATGATGAGAGAACGTTCCGAAGCGCACGTTCATTCGGGCAAGGTGATGACGGTGAGAGGGCCGGTCTCCGTCTCCGATCTCGGCATCACTCTTATGCACGAGCACATCCTCAACGACTGTCGCTGCTGGTGGCATGCGCCCAAGACGCCGGAGCGGCAGTACCTGGCCGAAAGCTTCGTCTGCATCGAGATCCTTGGCGAACTGCGCCAGGATCCCTTCGTCAACAAGCACAATATCACGCTGGACGACGAGCCGCTCGCCATCATGGAACTGAAGGACTTCGCCAGGCACGGCGGACAGACGGTGGTCGAGCCCACCTGCCAGGGGATCGGCCGGAACCCGCAGGCCCTGAAGCGCATATCCGAGGCCTCGGGGCTCAATATCGTGATGGGTGCCGGCTACTATCTCGGCTCCTCGCATCCCGCCAGGGTGGCGGAGATGACAATCGACCAGATCGCCGACGAGATCGTGCAGGAGGCAATTGTCGGCGTCGACGGCACCGACATCAAGGTCGGGCTGATCGGCGAAATCGGCGTGTCGTCGGATTTCACCGACGAGGAAGAGAAGTCGCTGCGGGCGGCGGCGCGCGCTCAGGTCCGCACGGGGCTGCCGCTGATGGTACACCTGCCCGGCTGGTTCCGCCTCGGCCACAAGGTGCTGAATATTGCGGAAGAGGAGGGGGCGGAGCTTCGCCACACGGTACTCTGCCACATGAACCCGTCCCATGACGACCTTGGCTATCAGGGCGAGCTCGCCGCGCGCGGCGCATTTCTCGAATACGACATGGTCGGCATGGATTTCTTCTATGCCGACCAGCAGGTGCAGTGCCCGAGCGACGAGGAGGCTGCGCGCGCCATCGTCAAGCTGATCCAGCGCGGGCATATCGACCGCATCCTGCTCTCCCACGACGTCTTCCTGAAGATGATGCTGACGCGCTACGGCGGCAATGGATACGCTTACATCCTCAAGCACTTCCTGCCACGATTGAAGCGGCACGGGGTCGCTGACGCGCAGCTCGACATTCTCATGCGGGACAATCCGAGATCGGTGTTCGAGGCCAAGGCCTCACCGCCAAAACGATGACAGAAATGGAAAGACCATGACCAAGAAAGTCCTCCTCGTCGGCGAGAGCTGGGTCAGCTCCGCCACCCATTACAAAGGCTTCGACCAGTTCGGCAGCGTCACCTTCCATCTTGGTGCCGAGCCGCTGGTGAAGGCGCTGGAAGGCAGCGAATACGAACTCACCTACATGCCGGCGCATGAGGCGGTGGAGAAGTTTCCTTTCGATATGGACGGTCTCGACGCCTACGACGCGATCATCCTATCGGACATCGGCGCCAACTCGCTGCTGCTGCCACCGGCGGTCTGGCTGCATTCGAAGACCGTGCCGAACCGCCTGAAGCTGATCAAGGCGTGGGTCGAGAAGGGCGGCGGCCTGCTGATGGTCGGCGGCTATTTCTCCTTCCAGGGCATCGACGGCAAGGCGCGCTGGCGACGCACGGCGGTGGAAGACGTGCTGCCGGTGACCTGCCTTCCCTATGACGACCGCGTCGAAATTCCGGAAGGGGCCACCGCCGTCATCACCAATGCGGATCATCCGACGGTGGCCGGCATGAGGGGCGATTGGCCGCTGTTGCTCGGCGTCAACGAGGTTGAGGTACGCGATCGCGCCGACGTGGACGTCGTCGCCCGCCTGCCGGAAGACCAGGGCGGCCATCCGCTGCTCGTCACCGGACGTTTCGGCAAGGGACGCAGCGTCGCCTGGACCTCCGATATCGGGCCGCACTGGCTGTCGCCGGCATTCTGCGAATGGGAAGGCTATGGTCGCCTCTGGAAGAACATTCTCGGCTGGCTGAGCGCGGATCGCTGAGGCGACCGCGGCTTCCGACACGGGTCAGCGGGCTAGGATCGCCCGCAACTCGTCGCTGGTTGGGAAGGCCGATCGGGTGCCGCGGCGGCTGACGGTGAGGGCGGAGGCAGCAGCGGCATGGCCGATGGCGCGTGTATCGAGTTCGACGCCGCGAAGTGCCGCGGAGGCAAGCGCGACCGCCATGAAGGTATCGCCGGCTCCGGTCGTGTCGATGACGTTGGTGGCGACGGCCGGGATGGTGGCGATTTCCCGGCCTTGGCTGGCCAGCATGGCGCCGTCGCCGCCGAGTGTCAGCACGACGTGACGCACGCCGGATTGCAGCAGCCGCTCGGTTGCGGCGTGGTCTGAGAGACCGGTGAGGCTGTGGGTCTCGCCACGATTCAGGAAGGCGATGTCGACAAGAGGCCAGAGGTCGGCGAAGTAGGGCCGGAGCGGCGAGGGGTTGAAGGCGGTGACGAGGGCGCGGCGTCGGGCTTCCTGAAGCAGGCCACGGGTCGTCGCCTCGCTGAGATTGCCCTGCAGGACCAAAAGGTCACCGGCGGCTGTGTCGAGTGCGGCAATCGCCTCTTCGAGCGCCAGCGAGCCGGCGGATTCGGTCGTGGTGACGATGGCGTTCTCGCCGTCCGGGGTGGTGAAGATGATGGAGAAGTCGCTGGAACGGCCGGCAAGCGCAACGAGCTTTGCCTCGACCGGTTCCGGCGCAAGCTGATCGCGGATGGTCTGGGCGCGGAAATCCTCGCCCACGGCTGCGACGAGAGTGGTGGGAAGACCAGCACGTGCCATGACCACGGCCTGGTTCGCACCCTTGCCGCCGAGGTCGCGGGTTTCCTCGCGACCGAGGATGGAAGCGCCGGCTTCCGGCATGGTCGACACGGATATGGTTTCGTCGACGGCGACGTTACCGATGACATGGGCCCGTATCGGGGCATGAATATTGGCAGGCATGACTGGCCTTCGGAAAGGAATGAAAATGCAGCAGATATCGGATAACAATTCGAGCGCCATAAGGGAAATATTCGGTACTGACAAGGCGCTGATCGGAATGATCCATTGCCTGCCGTTCCCCGGCGCGCCGCGTTACCGCGGGGCAGCAATGGACACGATCTACGACGCCGCGATGGGCGATGCCGAGGCACTGATCGATGGTGGAATGCATGGGCTGATCATCGAAAACCATGGCGACATTCCTTTCTCGAAGCCGGAAAATATCGGCCCGGAAACGTCTGCTTTCATGTCGGTCATCACCGACCGGATCGCCCGCGCGACCGGCATCCCGATCGGCATCAACGTGCTGGCAAACGCGCCGATCCCGGCCTTTGCCATCGCCATGGCGGGTGGTGCGAAATTTATCCGGGTCAACCAGTGGGCCAACGCCTATGTCGCCAACGAAGGCTTCATGGAAGGCCGGGCGGCGGAAGCAATGCGCTATCGCTCCCTCCTTCGCGCCGAACACATCAAGGTTTTCGCGGACAGCCATGTGAAGCATGGCGCCCATGCGATCACCGCCGATCGCACGATCGAGGAACTGACCCGCGATCTCGCCTTCTTCGACGCCGATGCGGTGATCGCCACCGGCCAGCGTACCGGCAATTCGGCGACCATCGAGGAGATCGAGACGATCGGGGCCGCAACCCATCTGCCGCTGCTTGTCGGCTCCGGCGTCACCAAGGACAATATCGTCGAGATTCTCAAGCGCACGAACGGTGTCATTGTCGCGTCCTCGCTGAAGGAAGGCGGCGTCTGGTGGAATCCCGTGGAACTGGCCCGCGTCAAGGCCTTCGTCGAAGCCGCCCGCCCGGCGCTGGAGAGCTGAAATGGCCGAAACCCTGTCCGAGCAGATCCTGAGAGAAAACAAGGCCGTCTTCGACGCAATGATCGGCCATCGCTTCGTCGAAGACATCAAGGCCGACCGCCTGCCGAAGGACGTCTTTGACCGCTACCTTGTTTTTGAAGGTGCCTTCGTCGACACGGCGATCTCGATCTTTGCCTTCGCCGCCGCGAAGGCGAGGACCATCACCCAGAAGCGCTGGCTGGTCGGCGTGCTGGATGCGCTCGCCAACCAGCAGATCGCTTACTTCGAAAAGACCTTTGCCGAGCGCGGCATCGAACCTGAAGGCTTCGATACGTCCATTCCCGAGGTCGCGACCTTCCGCGACGGCATGCTGGAGATCTCCCGTGACGGCGGCTATCTCGACACGGTCGCGGCAATGTTCGCCGCCGAATGGATGTACTGGACCTGGTCGAAGGAGGCGGCTTCTCAGCTGATCAGCGATCCGCTTCTGAAGGAATGGGTGGATCTTCATGCCCATGAGGACTTTGCCGCGCAGGCGCGGTGGCTGAAGTCGGAGCTCGATCATGCAGGCGAGAGGATGAGCCCGGATGAGCGCTCGCGCCTCAGTGGTATCTTCGGCCGGGTGCAGGCGCTCGAGATTGCCTTCCACGACGCTCCCTATTTCTGATCCAGGAGGAACCCATGATCGAAATCGACGGCAGGCGCCTCAACGCCAGGCTCCAGGCCTTCGCTGCGATCGGTGGCACCCGGAAGGGCGGCGTCAACCGGCAGGCGCTGACGGAAGAGGATCGTCGGGCGCGCCGGCTGCTGGCCGAGTTGGCGTGGGCAAGGGGCTTTTCGGTCTTCCAGGATCCCATGGCCAACCTGTTCATCCGCCGCGCCGGGCAAGACGAAACGCTCCCGCCGATGCTGATCGGCAGCCATCTCGACAGCCAGCCGGCGGGCGGACGTTTTGACGGCGCACTCGGCACGCTGTCCGCTTTCGAGGTGCTGGAAAGTCTGGAGGATGCGGGCATCGAGACGGAACGCCCGGTCGTCGTTGTGGCCTGGACCAACGAGGAGGGCTGCCGTTTTGCGCCGGGCTGCATGGGGTCCATGGCCTTCGCTGCCGGCGAGATACCGGCGGAATGGCAGCAGAAGCTCGCGACCGATGGCGCTGCCTTCGCTGGAGAATTGAAGGCGACGATCGAAAGCCTGCCGCGGGCGCAGATGCTTCCTTTGGGCTTTCCCATCCATGCCTATCTCGAAGTCCATATCGAACAGGGACCGTCGCTGGAAGCGGGCGGCATTTCCATTGGGGTGGTGACCGGAATCCAGGGCACACGTTGGCTGAACGTCGAAATTACCGGTCAGACGGCGCATGCCGGAACCACCGGATTGGCTTATCGGCGCGATCCGTTGCGCGCTCTGACCACCGCGCTTTCCGGTCTCTACGAGATGATCATGCCTTCGGATCCGGATGCTCGCTTCACCATCGGCCGCATTTCGGTCGAGCCCGGCTCGGTGAACGCGATTCCGGACAAGGCATGCTGCACCGTGGATATCCGGCATCCTGATCCGGCCCGGCTGGACGAGCTCGAACGCTCGATTGCATCAGGCATCACGACGGAAGCCGAGCGCCAGCGCTGCACGGTTGCGATCTCGCGATCTTTCGATATGCCGCCCTGCACCTTTGCCGCCGACCTGCAGCAGGTAGTCGAACGGGCCGCTGCCGAAAGAGGCCTCGAAAGCATGAACATGTTGTCGGGCGCCTTTCACGACGCTTTGTTCGTCAATCGTGTCGCGCCGTCGGCGTTGATATTTGTTCCGTGTCTCGACGGTCTGAGCCACAACGAGGCGGAACATGTCGAACCCGAGCATATCATTGCCGGCTGCCAGGTGCTCGCTCAGGCGACGCTGCTCCTGGTCTCGACCGCCGACTCGTAATGCTGCTTTTGCAGCTGAGTTGAGATGATGTCCGCACGCAAAACCACCGGAAGCCGAGGGGAGCCCTCGGCTTCCGGTGATCGACCATATCTGCATCGAATTTCTGTGCCAGGCACCCGTCCTGCCCCATCGCCGCCTTACCTCCAGTCGCGCCAATGCCGCTCCCGCCAGCTGTGCTCACGCCAGTGGCGACGCGGATGGTGACCATGGTGCCAGCCTCGCGGGCGATCCCATCCGTAGTGACGACGTGGCGGTGAGCGCCAACGGTTCGGCCTGCATTCGCCCCAGCGGTTCAAGTGGTATCCACGGCCGCACGCCCAATCGACGCTGACCACAGGCGATGCCGCTGGAGCCTTCACCTGTGCGATGGGCATCGCGTTCGTGGCCGTCCCGATGAGGGAGCCTGCAATCATGACAGCAGTGATGATGATGATACGCATATGTCTGCCTCCTATTGGATGGAGGCATTTCGCGCCAGGACCGCTGAATGGCGGCTGAATCGGGCGTTCATCTCGGAGCTAACTGGTTTTGCGCTGGCGCAACCGCCGCTATCAGGCGAGCCGTTTAGGCTGGAATGTGCCTCGCAGGCAATTGAACTGCACTTGTTCTTAGGCGACAGGAAGCGTTTCAGCCGTCGGTCGATATCGTGATCGACTTCCAGGTATCGATTTCGTTCTGAAGCCGCTGTATTCTCTCAGATACGAGCTCGAGGGCGTCGCTGCCGAGCAGGAGTTGCGGCGGCGGTGCATCAGATTCGATCAGCCTCAGAACGGCCTCTGCGAGCTTGCCGGGATCGCCGAGTTGTTTGCCGCTTTTGGCTTGACGTGCCTCGCGGATCGGATTGAAGAGCTTATCATACTCCGCAATCGAACGTTCTGTCCGGACCATCGAGCGCCCGGCCCAGTCCGTGCGGAATGAGCCCGGGCAAAGCGCCGTGACATGGACGCCAAACTGCGCCATTTCCGAGCGCATGACCTCAGAGATACCCTGTAGGGCGAATTTACTGCCACAGTAGTAGGCGATACCGGGCATGGTGATCATGCCGCCCATGGAGGTTACATTGACTATGAAGCCGCGGCGTCTTTCCCGGAATCTCGGCAGAAAGGCTTTGGCGACCGCAACAGCGCCGAAGACATTGACATCAAACTGCCGTCGCATCTCTTCGAGCGGCGATTCTTCGAGAACACCTTCGTGACCATAGCCGGCGTTGTTGATCAGAACATCCACCGGTCCATGGTCTTTCTCCACCTGATCGACCACGCCGGATATCTTGTCGAACTCCGTCACATCCAACTCGACGGGAATTAGCGAAGGCAAGCTTTCGGCGAGGCTCGTGCGCGCGGCATTTGAACGAGCGGTGCCGATGACGGCGTGGCCAGCCGTGCTGGCAGCCGTAGCGATCGCGAGGCCGAAACCGGAATTGGCGCCGGTAATGAAGAAGGTCTTTTTTGACATCATGCGAACTCTCTTCTTGATTGATGAAGTTCTTGACAATTAATATCCACGACTGTGCAGTTCGACTGCAAATCCTCTGAACATCTTGCCAAATCCTATGATCCCGCTCGGCAAACAATCATCACATGCAGCCCTGCTGGATCTCGCTTCCCGACTTGCGCCGCAGCAGGGATACAACCCTACTGGCCTCCGGGAGGTGAGGCTGCTGAGGACGGAGGCGGTCCTGCGCGACATCCCTGTCCTCTACAAGCCAGGGGCGGTCTTCGTGCTGCAGGGGCGCAAGCAGGGAATCCTCGACGACGAGGTCCTTGTCTATGACGAGGAGCACTATCTGGCAGTTTCGGTGCCAGTGCCATTTCGCATGGAGTCTGTAGCGACCACTGAGCGGCCGCTGCTCGCGATCTATGTCGAATTCGACATGCAACTCGCGGCTGAACTGGCCTCGGCAGCTGCCGGCTGGGGCTTCAGCGCGGGACTGAAAAGAGCGAGGGCACTTGTATCCAGCAGGATGGACGCTTGCATGGAGGATGTGCTCCTGCGTCTGCTGTCGGCACTTTGCGACCCGATGGAAACCGCGATTCTCGGTGCAGGCATACTGCGCGAACTGCATTACCGGGTGCTGACCGGCCCGCAGGGAGATGCGATGCTCAATGCTCTGGAAAAAGACAGTGCCTCGGGGAGGATTGTGCAGAGCCTCGTCCGCTTGCGCGACACCTATAATGCAGAAATCTCGGTGCCGGCGCTCGCCGCAGAAGCCGCAATGAGCGTACCTTCCTACCATGCACATTTCAGGGCGCTCACCGGTAGCAGCCCGATGCAATACGTCAAGGCTATCCGTCTGCATGAAGCGCGGTTGATGCTGGCGCGTGGTGAGAAGACGATTGCGCAGGTGGCGCTCTCTGTCGGCTATGTCAGCCCTGCGCAGTTCAGCCGCGACTTCAG
Organism: Neorhizobium petrolearium; assembly: GCF_029854435.1. Classification (NCBI taxonomy): domain Bacteria; kingdom Pseudomonadati; phylum Pseudomonadota; class Alphaproteobacteria; order Hyphomicrobiales; family Rhizobiaceae; genus Neorhizobium; species Neorhizobium petrolearium. The sequence goes on from NZ_CP123001.1 coordinate 696,155, forward strand.
GCGATATTTCGGGCGCACGGCCTCGGAAGAGGTGAAATGGGTCCGTGAGCATATCGGTGAACTTGCCACGGGCCCTCCGGCATGAAGGCGGCTATCTGACCGTCATAAAGCCGGCGCCGCGGAAACAGAAACGCGTCCTGCATTGCCCTGCGCACTCAGCCAGTCATCAACGTCCCCCAGTTCCGATACAGGATGTAAGCCGCGACCACAAAGATAAGGGCTGCGAACAGGCGGTTGAGGATGTTCTTGTAGGCGCTGAGCCGTGTGGCGAGCAGCATGCCGAGCACGCCGCCGATGATGCCGCCGCCGATGAATTCGGTCGCGAGCCACCAGTCAATCAGGCCCGAGCTGGCATAGTTGAGTGCGGTCGCCAGTCCGAACGCACCGACGGAAAGGAGCGAGGTGCCGATCGCGTTGATCATCGGCATGCCCGTTGCCAGCATGAGGCCGGGAACGATCAGGAAGCCCCCGCCGATCCCGAAGAACCCGGAGGCCGCGCCGGCTGCGAGTGCCACGGCCGCTGTTATGAGGCACATCCTGAGGTCCACGGGGCGACAGTCGACTGCCACCGCCTTCCTGGGCTTCAGCATCAGGACGCCGACGACAACCATCAGGATGCCGAACATGAAGATCAGGCGGTCTCCGTCGATCGCCTTGCCGAGGCTGGAGCCGGCAAGGGCGCCGACAACGCCGAGCGCGGAGAAGACGGCGGCGCAGCGCCACCAGACGTGGCCTTTGATCGCGTGGCTTGCAAAGTTCGCGAAGGCACTCACCGAGACCGCAAGCGCACCCGTGCCGATGGCGACATGCGGTTGCGTCACGCCGACGACGTAGAGGAGCAGCGGCGTCGCCAGAATGGACCCGCCGCCGCCAAGCAGGCCGAGCATGAAGCCGACGACCCCGCCCGAACCGACCGCCGCGAGGATGGAGCTGGTTACGAACATCTGGTCCATACTCTGTCAGCCGCCGGCCAGGGACAGACGCCGCCGATCCATCCGATCCGCTGGGCAAGATGCCCGACGACGCCCTTGATGCCGGCCACGCGGCTGTTCAGAAGCTGAAGCCTGACCGCGGAGGTGCCAATCAGCATGCCGTCACTCAATGATGAGAGGTATGTGCTCACTTGTCTTCATTCACGCAGTAGATGTCATAGAGGGCTGCGACCAGTTGCGCGGCCTTTTCCTCCGTCAGGCGATAGAAGATCTGTTTGCCCTCCCGCCGCGTCTCGACGATGCCGGAACCGCGCAGCACGGTCAGGTGCTGCGACAGATGCGGCTGATGGACGTCGACCTTCTCTTCCAGCTCACCGACCGAATACTCGCCTTCCACCAGAGTGCAGACGATCACCAGACGTGCCGGATGGGACAGTGTCTTCAAGAGGTTCGCGACCTCCCCGGCGCGCCTGGCAAGGTCGGCGGGGGATGGCCCCGCCTTCAGCATGTCGTTTATCGGGGCGCTCATTCCCAAGCCGCTCCCTGCAAAGCATCCAGCGGAAACTTGAGGTAGCGCTTGCCATTGCTCTCCGGTTCCGGCAGGCGACCGCCGCGGATATTTACCTGCAAGGCGTGCAGGATGAGCTTCGGCATCGGCAGGGTCTTGTCGCGCTTGGTGCGCAATGCCACGAACGCCTCCTCCGTCACACCGGCGACGTGCGGGTTGGATTTCTTCTGCTCCGCCACCGTGCTCTCCCATCGCGGTGCGCGGCCATCGGGCTGGTAGTCGTGGCCCGTGAATATCCGGGTTTCGTCCGGAAGCCCCAGGATGTCCTGGATCGACTTCCACAGTATTCGTGCATCGCCACCGGGAAAATCGGCGCGCGCCGTGCCGCTGTCGGGCATGAAGAGCGTGTCGTGCACGAAGGCTGCGTCGCCGATCACGTAGGTGATCGATGCAAGCGTATGTCCAGGCGAAAACAGCACTTTCGCGTCGATCGAGCCGACCTTGAAGGCTTCACCATGGGAAAACAGCCGGTCCCATTGCGAACCATCCGTCACCAGTTCCGGCCAGTTGTAGATGCCCTTCCAGAGCTTCTGCACATCCACGACGCGCTCGCCGATCGCCGTTCGGGCGCCGGTCTTATCCTTCAGGTATTGAGCCGCCGAGAAGTGGTCGGCATGTGGATGCGTGTCGAGGATCCATTCGACCGTAAGATTGTTGTCGCGGACGTAGTCCAGGATCGCATCGGCATTGGTGGTCGCCGTCGCTCCCGCCTTCTCGTCGAAATCCAGAACCGGATCGATGATCGCGCACTTGCCGGTGGCCGGATCGGACACGACGTACTGGACACTCCACGTGCGCCTGTCGAAGAAGCCTTGCACCTGCGGGCGTCGGGCAGCATGCTTATCGAGCCAGGCGGCAGCGGCGCTGGTATTGAAGCCGCGGCTGCGTCCGAACTCGACGACCTCGTCGGCCGACATGCGACCGTCAAGCACCTCACCGATCAGGTAAAGGTTGAGCGAGCGCGTGCCGCTCTTGCAGTGAGCGAGCACAGGTCCGTCCGATTCATCGATCACCCGCTGGACGGCACGCACGTCGGCTTCGGTGATCGTATCGGCCGTGACCGGGATGAAGGCGTAGGAGAGGCCGCAGTGTTTCGCCTCCTGCTGTTCGGCTTGATTGCCTGGTTGACCAGGCTCTTCGCGTTCCGGGCGGTTGTTGATGAGCGTCAGGAAGCCCTGATCCCGAAATGATTGAATCTCCGCGAGGCTGGGCTGGGCGGCGACCGACAGCTTTTTCGAGATCTCGATGGCAGACATGAGTGGCTCCAATGAAAGAACACAAGGGGCAAAACACCTTCGGTTGGCGGCTTTTCCTTGGGTTCGGTTATGTTTTGACCGGCGTTTTGACCGATCGGCTAAATCTCTTCCCTCCGCTGGACAGGTTGTTCCCGTCCTTCGGTCTTGAACCATGCTCCAATGCGTGACCCTGATGCGTCAGCTTCGGTCACAGAATGGCGTTCGGCTCCCGGTTTCCCATTCTCCTTTAAGAGCGCAGCCCAGTTTTACCGGGCTCGCTAGCCACTCATCAGGACAACCGGGATATTGTCGACGCGCCTTCCGTGGTGCTGGTGTCGCGCTGCTCATAGGCGCGCTGATCACGCAGGATCTGGAAGGCGATCGTCAAAAGCTTGCGCGCGATGGCCACACGCGCCTTGTTCACTCCTCTGAACTTCAGATGCTCGTATTGGGCCTGCAGCTGCGCATCGCTGGCGATGGCGGGGGCGACCGCCTCGACGAAGGCCCAGCGCAGCCACTTGTTGCCCTGCTTGATGATTTTGCCGTGAAAGGTCTTGCCGCCGCTCGAATAGGTCGACGGCACAAGCCCGGCATAGGCGGCAAGCTTCTTCGGGTTGCGAAACCGCGATATGTCATCGATCTCCGCATCGATCAGCCGGGCGAAGAACTCGCCGATGCCGGGGATCGTCTTCAACAGCTTCACATTGGCATTGGCTTTGGTCATCGCCCGGATAGTTGCTTCCGACTGTTTGATCCTGACATCGATGTCGCCGATGAAGGCAAGACCTCGGTCGATCTGAATGCGGTCGATCTCCGAGACCTTGACCTGCGCAAGTTGAATGCGGCCGGCCTTGCCGAACAGATCACCAAGCTTCTTCAACTGCGCCGTCTGCTCGGGATAGCGATCAAACACCGTGACGATGCGGTTCTTCACCATCGTGCGCAGCCGCACATAAAACATCCGCTCGCGTAGCGCGACACGCAGCTGTCGTGCCTTTTCGCTGGGCGCCCAGGCCTCCGGCACCAGGTCGGCCCTGAGCAGATGCGCCAGCACCGTCGCATCGATCTTGTCGGTCTTGATCTTGGCATCGGCAATCGCCTTGACCTTCCACGGGTGGGCGAGAACGACATCATCACAAATGTCGTCGAGCCAGTCGTACATCACCATCCAGTTGCGGGTCGCCTCGACAACCGCGTGGCTGTTGTCGCGGTAGCGTTCCAGAAACCCGCCGAGCGACTGGCGGTCGTTCTTCACCCGACCGGAGCGCAACGTCTTGCCACCGCTGTCCTGGACGACCAGATGGCTGTAGGATTTGTGGTAGTCCACGCCGATATGGTAATCGTAAGAGGCAGTCATGCTTCCAACTCCCTTGTTGAGATCTGCAAAACCCCAATAAGGTAAGCCCAAAGGCCGGAAGTGTGACTGTCCCTCGATCTTCACCTGCATGTCAGTGATCCGTTCTCTCAACGGCCGCGGCCTCTTTCATGCCATCTCCTTGGCTAAGATGACTATACATTATAACATATTGTATAATGTTATTCTTTCAAGAGTGACTTGGAACTTTGGGCACTTTCCCTGGTTGTTGGGCGAAGGAGAAAGGCCATGGCTACGACCACCGCCAATCGGGTCAGCACCCAGACTTCCGACGAGATCAACCGTCGCCTGCGCCGCGAGATGCAAGACAGGCTTGCCTATTACGAAGTTCATCCTGACCAGATCGAATCCCGGCTGGCGGAACTGGATCGAGAGTGGGACATCGAACGAACACTCGAGGCGAATGCCTCCTCATTGGCCTTCACCGGAACTGTGTTGGCAGCCACGGTAGACCGCCGCTGGCTGACGCTCCCCATTGTCGTGACGGGGTTCCTGTTCCAGCACGCGGTGCAGGGCTGGTGTCCGCCGCTGCCGATCCTGCGCCGGCTGGGTTTTCGGACGGCTGAGGAGATCAATCAGGAACGCTATGCGCTAAAGGCGCTCAGAGGTGATTTCGAAGCCCATGGCGGCAACAAGCTCGATGCGGTGCTTCGAGCCATCGGCATCAGACGAGGCAGCGCATGACGCCGGCGTCCATCGATCTGGAAGAAACTGATGATCGCGGCTTCCCCGCGGCACTGACCTGGTCAGGATATGCACTGGGCTTTGGACTGGGTGGGTTCTTCGATGGAATACTGCTGCACCAGATCCTGCAATGGCATCATCTCCTGAGCGGCATCGAGGAGGCGCGCCAGGACATCCGGGTGCTGATCCTGGCGGACGGACTTTTCCACGCCCTGATGTATGTCATCGCCGCGGCGGGGCTGTGGCTGCTGTGGCGGTCGCGGCACGCCTTCGCTTCCGGCGGAGCAGACAGACTGCTGTTCGCGAACGCATTGATGGGCTTCGGCGCCTGGCATGTCCTCGACAGTGTCCTTTCCCACTGGATACTCGGAATCCACCGTATCCGGATGGACGTCGAGAACCAGTTGTTCTGGGATCTCCTGTGGTTCGCCGTGTTCGGGCTCGTGCCTCTGGCGCTTGGGATGCTGATGCGCAGGAACAGCAAAGGAGACGGTGGGCGCCGTATCCCGAAAGGACCGGCGGCACTTGTTATAGCGGTATCCATTGCAGGCCCTCTTGCGGCACTACCCGCTCCGAACGATGGAACCGTCATGATCGTGTTTGGTCCCGGCACCACCGCCGCACGGGCCATGCAAGGCCTTGAGGCAAGTCGCGGCCGCCTGCTGTGGTCCGATGCGTCCGATACCGTCTGGGCCGTCGACATATCCGGCGGAGGGGATGCGAAGCAGTTTTACGATCATGGCGCGCTCCTGATCGGCAATTCGATCCTGCCAGCGGGATGCTTCATCTGGACGCGGGTCTGAGACCGTCAGAGCGGAAAGCAGGCTCTTGCTGTAAACCAGCGGCCGCCTCTTTCGAACGTCAGGCTGCCCCCGAGACGATCGAGCGCCATTGCTTCGGGTGACCGAATTTTACTTGTCCGCGTCCATGTCGGTGAAGCGGGCTTCCGTGTTCAACTTCATTGCCGCCTGCCGGTCAGAATTCCAGCCCGGGCCGAGGCCCATCCGCACGGTGAGGTATTCTCGCTGTCAATCTCAAAGGCACGTTCGATGGCCTCCGGGAGGCTGCCAGACGGTTGCGTGACGGAGGTCGCGTCGTCAATTTCTCGAGCAGCGTCGTCGGTCTCTACCGATGGTAAGAGGATTATCGTTCGGCCATTGGTCTAATTGAGCTGCGCGGACTTCAACGCCGCTTCAAACTTTTCGCGCGCCTCGTCAGGTGATTGTCGTCCATCCAACGCCGCAAGGATTGCGTTTTCCGCAATTGCGAAGTCGCGGTCCTTCAGGTGAGGCCAGTCGGATATCATGAAGTTGTGCGCTTCGAGCGGCCCGAATATCAAATGGCCACCGGCGCGGACAGGTTTGTCCCATCTCAGCGTCAGCATTGTCGTTCCTCCTTCCCTGGAAATAGCGCTTGCGCTCGGAAAGGCAATGAGGCGACTGTCCGAGAAAACGAAACGCTTAATCATAAGGGATTTTCAAGTCGCCAATGACGCTGGCAAAATGCCTGCCGAATTTCCCGGCCCGTAGGCGGATTGCCTGGTGCGAATGACGATGGCCGCCTGTTGCCTTGCCCAGCCTTCTTATGGGAAGACTGGGCACAACCGGGAGCTCCCGACATCCCCGGAAGCCGAGCGGTTTCTTGAAAAATCAGAAGAAACCGAGTGGCTTGGGATCGTAGCTCACCAGCATGTTCTTGGTTTGCTGGTAGTGGTCGAGCATCATCTTGTGCGTTTCGCGACCGATGCCGGATTGCTTATAGCCGCCGAAGGCGGCATGCGCCGGATAGGCATGGTAGCAGTTCGTCCAGACGCGCCCTGCCTGGATCTCGCGCCCGAAGTGATAGGCTCTCATCCCGTCGCGCGTCCACACACCGGCGCCAAGGCCATACTGCGTGTCATTGGCGATTTCGAGCGCCTCCTTCTCGTCCCTGAAGGTCGTGACGGAGACCACCGGACCGAAGATCTCCTCCTGAAAGATGCGCATCTTGTTGTGACCCCGGAAAATGGTGGGCTTCACGTAATAGCCGTTCGAAAGCTCCCCGCCGAGATCGTTACGCGCTCCACCGGTCAAAACTTCGGCACCTTCCTGCCTGCCGATCTCGAGATAGGAGAGGATCTTTTCGAGCTGTTCGTGAGAAGCTTGCGCTCCGAGCATTGTCGAGGGATCGAGGGGATTGCCCTGCTTGATCGCGTCAACGCGCTTGATCGCCTTTTCCATGAAGCGATCGTAGATCGATTCCTGAATGAGCGCACGGCTCGGGCAAGTGCAGACCTCACCCTGGTTCAGTGCGAACATCGCAAAACCTTCCAGCGCCTTGTCGAGGAAATCGTCGTCTTCGGCCATCACGTCGGCGAAGAAGATATTGGGCGATTTGCCGCCGAGTTCGAGCGTGACCGGGATCAGGTTCTGGCTTGCATATTGCATGATGAGCCGTCCGGTGGAGGTTTCGCCCGTGAAGGCGATCTTGGCGATCCGGTTGCTGGTGGCAAGCGGCTTGCCGGCTTCGAGGCCGAAGCCGTTGACGATGTTAAGCACACCGGCCGGCAGGAGATCGCCGACGATTTCTGCCCAGACAAGGATGGAAGCCGGCGTCTGCTCGGCCGGTTTGATGACGACGCAATTGCCGGCGGCAAGCGCCGGAGCGAGCTTCCAGGCCGCCATCAGGATCGGGAAATTCCACGGAATGATCTGCCCGACGACACCCAAAGGCTCGTGGAAATGATAAGCGACGGTATCGTGGTCGATCTCGCCGATCGAGCCTTCCTGGGCGCGGATGCAGGAGGCGAAGTAGCGGAAGTGATCGATTGCCAGCGGGATGTCGGCAGCCATCGTCTCTCGGATCGGCTTGCCGTTATCCCAGCTCTCGGCCTGGGCAAGCACCTCCAGCTTATCTTCCATCCGCTGCGCGACCTTCATCAAGATATTGGCGCGCTCGGTGGTCGAGGTTCGGCCCCATTTGTCCTTTGCGGCATGCGCGGCGTTGAGCGCGGCCTCGATATCCTTCTCGTCGGATCGCGGTATTTCGCAGATCTTGCCGCCGGTAACCGGCGTGATGTTATCGAAATACCGGCCGCCGACCGGCTCATGCCATTCGCCGCCGATATAGTTGCCGTATTTGAGCTTGAACGGAGATTCGATAATTTTCTGATGCAGCATCTGATCCTCCCGGAATAGCCAGGTTCACGACGAACCTGAGGGGGAAACTGCCCATCTTCTGATCCGGATGACAGAGCCGCAGCGTCATACCGCATTGCACAGTGTCGCAAATCTGCGACACATCCGGCCTGCCAAGTTTGCATCAATGTAATCCGAGCCTCTTGATCTTGCGGTGCAATGTCGCCCGGCTCATGCCGAGAGATATTGCTGCCTGCGAGACATTGCCGTTGGTGCGCGATAGCGCCCTCAGAAGAGCCGCGCGTTCCGCTCCCCGCAAGCCGTTTTGTTCCGAATTGGCATCTTCCTCGAGGAGATCCGATGCGGGCATACCGCCGGCAATCCGCTGGTCGTCGATATCGAGTGCCAGACGTGCCGCCCTTGTCGCGCCGATCACCATGTCATTCCCATCCACCGCGAGCAATGCAGAGACTGCGCTACTCTCCGTCGGCACCACGACGAAACGCGCGGCTGCGAACGCACTGCAAAACAATTGCAGTTCGATCCGCATGGCGGCTTCGCGGACAGTCTGCGAGATGATCGAAAGGGTGATCTCATTGATGTCGTCGCGGCAGGTCGAAACATCCAGCGCTCCAACAAGCTGCGCGCGATGATCGCGGATCGGCGCGGTCGTGCAGCTCAGATTGGTGGTAGACGCGAAGAAATGCTGATCACGGATGATGGAAACGGAACGTTCGTCGGCTATTGCCGTGCCGATCCCGTTTGTGCCGATGCTGGCTTCCGACCAAATGGAGCCTGTCCATAGACCGATGTCATGGAAGTCCTTGTCGTCTCCCGCCACCCCGCGCCGCTCGAGTGCGATGCCGCCACGATCGGTCAGCAGCAGGCAGCAGCCAGCCCTGCCGACCGTTTGAAAGAGGAGATCGAGTTCCCCGGTGGCATGGGCGACCAATTTGCCGGATCGCTCACGCGCCAACCGGAGTTCCTCCTCCGTCAGCCGTATGGGCAGCCGTTTCTCCTCCGGTGAAAGACGGTGCATGGTCATGCAGCGTCGCCACGATGCCACGATCCGGGAACTCGCGGCTGCGGACTGCGCGGATGCGTAGACCTGATTTGCATGCGTGACATGCTGGTTCATTGGCTTCTCCCGCAGAACATGGCCGATTGTCCCGTGAAAAAGATCATGCCGCAACTGCGCCGAAGGTCTAATGCGATTTGCCGTTTCTCAAGAATGGAAAGCGAGCATTCGCAGCCGAGCACACGAAGCGCTCGCCGAACATCTCCGCGGCTTTGTGGTTACAAATCGCAACGCCTGCCCAATGTTTGCGCATTAAGGGGGTGTGAAAAATTTTTGGGCGCTCGGGCAAAATAATAGTTGCATAAGTCCACTAATGGGCGTTGAATGAAAACTGCAATACGAAAAGAGCGTGGACCGTCTCAAGCAGGATGGCGCTCTTGTTGATGTACCAAGCTTCTGGAAATGATGCAGTTTCGGCGATTAACCGGAAAACGGTTAATCATGCCTTTGCCCTAGGTATCTCTTGGCCGGCGAACTTCGTCTTGGCCGGCGGGAATGACTTACTTTGTTTTGCGAGGGATGATGGCCAGCGATCCGAAAGCGACGCGAAATCCGATGACCGAAATCGGGCTCGACGTGCTTGAGGACACGCTGAGCTTCTATATCAGGTCGCTGAATATGGCAGTCTCGCGCGATCTCGACCAAAGCCTGGAAGGGCTCGATGTAGCCCGCGGCACCGGTAAGATTACGACGCTGCTTCTGGTGGATCGGCATCCGGGAATCCGACCTTCGGTAATCGCGCAGATGATCCTGAAAGATCGCTCGGCAATGGGAAGGCTGCTCGAGCAGATGGAAGAGCACGGACTGCTGACGCGCGAAGTTTCATCGGACGACAATCGCGCGCAGGCTCTTTACATCACCGGGAAGGGAAGGGAACTCGCTGATCTTATCCGTCCGATCATCACCAGGCAGTCGCGGAATTTCTTTTCCGACATAACGGACGAGGAGCACGCAATGCTGATCCGGGTTCTCGGGCGTACCTACCGCCGCGTCGTCGGGCTTGAACCCAACGACGAAGTCTGAGGATCAGGACCATGGCAGATGAAAAGGTGGTTTTGATCTCAGGCGCCAATCGCGGTGTCGGCGCCGCCGCGGCAGAAGCCTTCGCGGCGGGAGGCTGGAGAGTTTCCCTTGGCATGCGGTCGCCGGTATTGCCGGTCTGGGCAGATGAGAACCGACATCAGGTGTGTGGTTACGACGCGACCGATCCGAAAGCCGGGGAGCGCTGGGTAGCGGCTGCTCTGGCACGGTTCGGCCGCATCGACGCCATCATCGCGAATGCAGGTGTCATGGTCGCCAAAACCGTGATCGAGGCTGAAGACGAAGACCTCGACGCCATGCTGACCGTCAATGTGAGGGCGCCGCGTCAGCTCGCCCGGGCCGCGTGGGAGCCGCTTGCGGCAGGCGGCCAAGGCAGGATCATCATCATCGCTTCACTCTCCGGCAAACGGGTGAAATCAGCTCGCTCCGGAACCTATTCGGTCAGCAAGTTTGCGGCGGTCGGGCTGGCTCACGCCCTTCGCCATGCCGGCTTTGATCAGGGTATCCGCGCAACCGCCGTTTGTCCGGGCTTCGTCGCGACTGACATGGCGCGCCGCCTGACCGACCGGGATGATCGGCTGATGACGAGCCCAGACGATCTTGCCCGCATTATCGTGATGCTCGTTTCTTTGCCGAACGAGGCGTCGGTCGCAGAGTTCGCCATAAATTGCCAGCTGGAGGAGTCCTTCTGACATGCCCGGACCCTATGTCGTTCCCGTTCAGGGTGATGCGGAGCTGCCGAAAGAGGTCGATGTCGTTGTTATCGGCGGCGGTATCATAGGCACTTCCACCTCGCTGGAACTTGCAGAACGGGGCATGCGCGTGGCGCTCTGCGAAAAAGGCGGCATAGGTCATGAGCAGTCGAGCCGTAACTGGGGTTGGGTGCGTATCTCCAGGCGGGATCCACGTGAAGTTCCGTTGATGGCCGAGGCGTTGCGCATATGGGCGGATCTCGATCGCCGCACGGGTCGCGATACCGGCTACAAACGCGCCGGCATCGTGTTCACCTGTGCCGATGACAGGGCTTATGCAGAACACGAACGCTGGAACAAGAATCTGGAAGGTTATCAGCTCGAGTCCCGCATGCTGAGCGCCAAGGATTTCAGGGAAAAATATCCCGGTTCCGACATGAAGCTTGCCGGCGCGCTGTACACCGCCGCCGACGGCCGCGCCGAGCCGCAAAAAGCCGCTCCGGCGATCGCCGAGGCGGCGCGCGACAAGGGCGCCCATATTTTGACCGAATGCGCCGTGCGCGGCTTGCAGCTTTCCGGCGGGCGGGTGTCCGGCGTCGTCACCGAGCGTGGAGAGATCGCCTGCAAGTCCGTCGTCCTTGCGGGCGGTGCCTGGTCCAGCCTCTTTCTCGGCAACAACGGCCTCGACCTGCCGCAACTCAAGGTCATGAACTCGGTCATGCGCACCAAGCCTCTGGAAGGCGGGCCGGAGGAAGCCATCTGGTCGAGCGGCTTCGCCATCCGCAAACGCCAGGATGGCGGCTACACGATCGCCAACGGCTTCCAGAACATCGTGGATATCGTGCCGGCCTCGTTCCGCTATGCGACGAAGTTCCTGCCGGCGCTGATGCATGAATGGCGTTCATTGAGCTTCCGGTTCGGCGGCCGGTTTTATGACGAATACCGCATTCCACGGCGCTGGGAGCTCGATGAGCCAAGTCCCTTCGAATACCATCGCGTCCTTGACCCGATCCCGTCCAAGGCGATGGCCGAGAGCGCGCTCGTCAAGCTGAAGAAGGCGTTTCCGGTTTTTGAAAGGGCGGAAATCACCCAGCGCTGGGCAGGGCTTATCGACGTGACGCCGGATGCGGTTCCGGTGATTGACGCGCTGGATGCCATACCGGGCTTCCATGTCGCCACGGGCTTTTCCGGCCACGGTTTTGGCATCGGTCCGGCTGCGGGCCGGCTGATGGCCGATATCGTCACCGGCCGCGAGCCCGTCGTCGATCGGAAGGCCTTCCGTTTCGGCCGTTTTTCCGATGGCTCGAAGATCGAACTGATCAGCGGCTTCTAAGAGCCGCTTCTGCCTTTACGGCCCGGTTTCTCCGGAGCCCTTCGCAGAGGCGCCGCCCCGGCGGCGTATCACCGTCAACGTCCCGCAAGAGGGCGGTCAGATAAGCAGTTCCAGAAAATCAACAAAGGGGTACAGCTATGTCAGACAAGGAAGTTACAGTTTTTACGCATCCCACCCGGCGGCAGGCACTGACGCTGATGATGGCGGCAGGTTCTGCAGGTCTTTTCATGCCGAACATCCTCGGCAAGGGCGAAGCTCAAGCCGCTCCGCCCGCCAAGCCGACCGGCAAAGTCATCATCGGCTTTTCGCAGGAGCCGACCGTATTCAATCCCCATATGCCGCATATCGAGGTCGATGAAGGCGTCTCGTTCTCGATCTTCGATCCTCTTTTCGGCATCGGGCCGGACGGCAGTTTCTATCCGGCGCTTGCCAGGGAAGTGCCGAGCGTCGAGAACGGCGGCATTTCGGCTGATGGCCTCACCTGGAAGATCAAGCTGCGTGACGATGTGAAGTGGCATGACGGCAAATCTTTCACAGCCGAAGACGTAAAGTTTACGCTGGAGCTGCTTGTCGATCCGAATTTCCGCAGTTGGCGCAAGACCGGTCATGAGCATGTGCGCGAACTGACCGTCGTTTCCCCGACAGAAATCACTTGGAAGATGGCGGCGGCCTTCGCACCCTATGCCTCGATTCTCGCCGCCACCTTCATCGTGCCAAAGCACGCCTTCGACGGTGTGGCCGACAAGAACACGGCTCCGTTCAACAATGCGCCGATCGGAACGGGCGCCTTCAAGTGGGTGAACCGCGTTGCCGGCGACCATATCGAGCTTGAAGCGAACGCGGATTATTTCGGCGACGGTCCCTATTTGGAGCGGGTCATCTACAAATACATCCCGGATCTGACGGTGCTCTACACCCAGTTCAAGACCGGCGACATCGATGTCATCGGCCTCCAGTATATTACTCCGGATCATTATGACGAAGCCAAGAGCCTCGATGGCAAGAAAGTCAACGTCGTGCCGATGGCGACCGTCGAATCCTTTTCATTCAACATGGAAAAGCCGCAATTCAAGGACCCGGCGGTGCGGAAAGCGCTCTATGCGGCCATCGACAAGCAGACGATCATCGATGCGCTTTATTACGGCCTGCCCACTCCGACCGAAAGCTACATGCCGCAGCAGTCCTTCTATTACAATCCGGACCTGCCGAAGCATGAATACAACATGGAGACCGCGGAGAAGCTGCTGGACGACGCGGGTTGGGAGCTCGGCTCCGACGGCATACGGGCGAAGGACGGGATAAAGCTCTCGTTCACCAACTCCACGACGGCCGGCAATCATATCCGGGAACAGGTGCAGCAATATCTCCAGCAGTCCTTCAAGGAATTGGGCATCGAGATGAAGATCTCCAACCTGCCGCCGGCCGTCATGTGGGGTGATTATTGGATGATGTCGCAGTTCGACTCCGTCGTCGTCGGCATCAACTTCCTGACCGGCGCGGATCCGGATACGTCGGATTACATGAGATCCACGTCTTCCGCCGCAAAGGGAGGAGCAGGACAGAACACGTGGCAATATGCCAATCCCACTGTGGACAAGCTGCTTGAGGAAGGCGGTACGATTTTCGTGCCCGAGGAACGGAAGAAGATCTATTTCAAGATCCAGGAAACGGTCCGGAACGACCTGCCGCTTCTGCCGCTCTTCCAATACGCCACTGTTCGCGGTCACAAGGCAGGCGTCGACGGCGTGGAGCCAAACATCAATGTGCGCATCGACAGTTGGAACGTCGCAAGCTGGTATTGGGCGTCCTAACTCGTCGTCTGGAGGACCCGCGATCGGTCGGGTCCTCTCGTATTCCGTCCAACCAGGTCCGGAATGAGCGGCACGCATGTGCCCCGGATGCCGGCCCGGTACAATCGGAGACCGCCATGTTTCACTATCTCCTCGGCAGGCTCTGGCAAAGCCTTGTCCTGCTCGTCATCGTCTCGATGATCGGCTTTGCCGTCCTCAATCTCGCTCCGGGCGGACCGCTGTCTCAATATGCGCTGACACCCGGCATGACGCAGGAAGCGCTTAACCGGCTGGCCGAACAGATGGGCCTCAACCGGCCTCTGCCCATCCAATATGCCGATTGGCTGTGGCACCTCGTGCAGGGAGATTGGGGTCGCTCCTATCGCGATAACCAGCCGGTACTGGATGTCATCGGGCGGCATCTTTTTGCCACGCTGCTGCTGATGGGAACCTCGACCCTGATCTCGATACTCGTCGGCACCTGGATCGGCATCAAGGGTGCGGTAAAACGATATTCGGTCTTCGATTATGCGGCGACGGTCGGTGCCATGGTGGCGCTGTCGATCCCGACCTTCTGGTTCGGCCTTGTTGCGATTTATGTCTTCTCGCTATGGCTGAAGTGGCTTCCCGCCGGCAACATGTACACGATTGGCGACGGATCCTTCGGCGACTATGCGATCCACCTCATCATGCCGAGCCTGGTCCTCGCCTTCGTCAACGTTGCCGTATGGGGGCGATACATGCGTACCGCGACGCTGGAGGTCATCAACCAGGATTTCGTCCGCACGGCGCGCGCCAAAGGGTTGCCGGAGAAAACGGTCCTGATGAAGCACGTGGTCGGCAATGCGCTCCTGCCGATGATTACACTTGCCGGCCTTCAATTGCCGAGCATCCTTGGCGGCGCCCTGGTCACCGAAACGGTCTTCACCTGGCCAGGCATGGGGCGGCTTTTCCTCGATAGCCTCGGCTACAACGATTATCCGGTGGTCATGGGGCTTCTGATGTTCTCCGCCATGCTCGTGCTGGCCGGCAATCTGATTGCCGATCTGCTCGTTGCATTCGTCGATCCCCGCATTCGGCTCGGTTGAAAGGAGATCGCTCATGTCCGCTGTCGCTTCCCCTATCGCTATAGAGCAAATTCGCTGGTGGCAAAGCCGCACGCTGCGCCGTTTCATGCGCCATCGTCTCGCTCTCATCGGCGTGGCTATGATTGTCATCCTCACCTTCGCCTGTGTTTGCGGTCCCTGGCTGCTGCCCTATGATGAGCTTTATATCGACATCCGGGCCCGCTTCGCCTCGCCGATGACTGGAGCGCATATCTTCGGTACGGACCCGCTCGGTCGAGATATTGCGGCCCGCCTGTTCATGGCCGGGCGAATCTCTCTCCTCGTCGGTTTTTTCGCCATGCTGCTTTCCACCGCGATCGGTACGGTGATCGGCATCACTGCCGGCTATTATGGAGGGCGGCTGGGAGCGGCGTTGATGCGTTTCGTCGATGCGTTCCTGTCCTTTCCCTCGATCTTCCTTCTCCTGGTGCTCGCAGCCTTCATCAAGCCGAGCCCGTTCATGATCACCGTCATCATCGCGGTGACAAGCTGGATGGAGATTGCCCGTATCGTCGAGGCCGAGATCCGGTCGCTGCGGGAACGCGATTTCGTGATGGCCGCGCGCATGCTCGGCCTCAGGGATACCAAGATCATGTTCCGGGAGCTTTTGCCAAACGCGATCGGTCCGATCATCGTCGCCGCCACTCTCACCGTCGCTCGCGCCATTCTGCTCGAAGCCTATGTGAGCTTCCTGGGTTATGGCATTCAGCCGCCGCTGCCGAGCTGGGGCAACATGCTGAACGGTGCCCAGCAGTATCTCGACCGGGCACCCTGGCTCGCCATCGTGCCGGGTGTGGCGATCACGCTTGCGGTCACCAGCTTCAACTTCATCGGTGACGGGCTGCGCGACGCACTCGACGCCCGTAGCGATATCGATTGAGGAGAGGCAGATGGCGCGCTTTTCACCCTTCGAGGCGTCGCTCTGGTATGCGACCGCCGTTCCTGCTCCCGAGACGCCGGAGCTCGCGGGCACGGTAAGGACTGACATCGCCGTCGTCGGCGGCGGCTATACGGGGCTTACGACGACGCTGGAGCTTGCTCGCGCCGGGGTGAAGGTCGCGCTCATCGAGGCGCGGGAGACGGGCTTCGGCGGATCCGGCCGCAATGCCGGCCATTGCACCCCGACCTTTACGCATTATAGCCTGCCGGAACTCCGGGCAATGCTCGGAAAGCCCTGGGCGGATCGCCTCATCGAGCGCCAGACACGGGCAAACGACCGTGTCTCGGCGATGATCCGCGACTACCAGATCGACTGCGAATGGGTGCAGAACGGCTACGTGATGGCCGCCGCCAATCCCGGGGCGCTTTCGAAGCTTCGGGCCAAGGTCGATACATATAATGCAGTCGGTGCAAACACCCGTCTGATTGACAGAGGCGAGGTTGAGGCGATTACCGGCAGCCCGCGCTTTCACGGTGGCTGGTTTCACCCGGAAGGGGGGCATCTCAACCCGCTTTCCTATGCACGTGGCCTGACGCGAGCGGCCATGTCCGAAGGAGCCTGGATCTTCACTCGCTCCCCGGTGACAGGCTGCGAGCGTCATGCCGGCGGCGGCTGGTCGGTGAAAACGGAGAAAGGAGAGGTCATTGCAGACAAAGTGCTTTTCACGACCGGCGCCTACACGGTTGGCGGCTGGCCGAAGCTCGACCGGACTTTCAAGATTCAGCGCGTCTTCGTAGCCGCCACGCAGCCGCTGTCCGGGGACGAGCGCCGGACGGTACTGCCGCAGAACACCACGATCCATGACGGGCGCGGCGACATCTATGTCTACAAGTACAATCGGGAGGGCCGCATCGTCGCCTCCATGTTCCCCTTGGGCAGGCGCGGCAGCGACATGGCTTATACACGGCAGGTGATGACCGACCGGTTGAAATGGCTGCATCCGCAGATCCGCACCGACATTCGCTGGGAGTATTTCTGGTTCGGAGAATTGGACATGCAATACCGGACAGTTCCTCGTTTCTATAATCTCGCACCGGGAGTCGTGGCGCTCACCGGCCTTTCCGGGCGCGGCGTGCCGACCGGCTCCATGCTTGGCTCAGTCCTGTCGGAATGGGCTCTTGGCAAGCCGGACGACGAACTAGCGCTGAAGTTGGAACCGCTCTCGGCGGCGCCTTTCTACATGAGTTTCGCTCCGGCGATGACATTGCGTTACTACCGTTTCCGAGACAATCTCACGGCAAAACTTGCCGGCGCTCCATTGCCGCCGCATGCCTAAGAGCCTGACCGAAAAAGAGTTGAGTGAAATCAGCCAGTTGTGATTCCTTCGGATTTGCTTAGGATTCGATGGAGACCGCAATGGGCTGGACTGATTTCACCCGCCGCCAATATGGCCGACGGACGGTGCGTTATGCAAGTGATCTGACGGACAGGGAATGGCTGCTGATCGCTCCCTTTATGCCGACGCCACGCAGGCTCGGTCGACCGCGCAAGACGGAATTGCGTGAAGTTTTGAACGCACTGCTTTACATCGCATCGACCGGATGCCAATGGCGGATGCTGCCGAAGGATTTTCCACCCTATTCAACCGTGCAGGGTTACTTCTACGAGTGGCGGGCGACTGGCTTGTGGCTGCGGATCAACCATCATCTCGTTATGGAGACGCGCGAGCTGGAGGGAAAGGAAGCCTCGCCAACGGCGGGCGTGATCGACAGTCAGAGCGTCAAAACGACCGAAAGTGGCGGGATTGCGGGCTATGACGCGGGCAAGAAGACCAAAGGTCGCAAGCGTCATATTGTCGTCGACACGCTCGGCTTGATGGTGGGGCTCGTCGTTCACGGCGCAGACATTCAAGACCGCGACGGTGCGGCTGCAGTCCTTAAAACCATCCTCAGACGCTGGCCGTGGCTCAGGCACATCTTTGCTGACGGCGGTTATGCCGGTCCGAAACTGCGGGCAGCATTGCAGAAGGTCGCGAAGTTCACGCTCCAGATCGTCAAGCGAACAGACAAGGCAAAGGGCTTCGAAGTGCTGCCGCGTCGCTGGGTCGTGGAGCGCACATTCGCCTGGCTTGGTAGATGCAGGCGACTGACCAAAGACTGGGAGAAATCAATCGCCTCCGCTGAAACCTGGATGCTCATCGCCCACATCCGCATTCTCACCCGGAGGCTCGCAAGGTATTATGTCTATTGAGCTCTTTTCGAGTCAGGCTCTAAGGCTGCAGGCGAGGCAATATGCTCAAGGTGTCCCGTAAGCTGCGCCTACATGTCCGGGCGGACGGCCAGGCTGTCAAGCAGGTCCATGATACGGGCAGGCGGCTGACCCCGACGCAGAAGCTCAGCCATCATTCCAAAATAGGGAGCGGCATGTTCGAAGAACGTGCGATTGGACCGGCAGAAATAATTGACGCGTTCAGTCTCGTCTCCAATTGCCGGCAGGAAGCGGTGCTTTGGGCAACCGCCATGACAGGCAAACCGCCATCGGCACTCCTTGCACATCCCGGGCAGCCCGCTCCGCTTGTCGAGGCCGAACTGCAACTGTTGCGGCAGGGCGGCCAGGTCGGCTATCGGCGTATCCTTGATGTTGCCCAGTCGATATTGAGGATAGACGTAGTGGTCGCAGGCATAGAGGTCCCCATTGTGTTCGAGCGCAAGACCGGTACCGCAGGTTTCCGCGAACACGCATAGCGAGGCCGGCTGTCCCATCCATACACCGAGCTGCAGATCGAATAGCTGGACAAAGATCTTGCCGACGTCGTGGCGGACCCACTCATCGAAAATGCTACAGAGAAACCGACCGTAGTCTTCCGGCGTGACGCTCCAGGGGGTCACCATGTTTCCTTCATCCCCGGGGTGCGGTGGAGGTGCGAGGTGGCCTTTCGGATCAACGCGCTCGACCAGAGGAATGAATTGTATGAAATCGACGCCAAGTTCACGGAGATAGCGGTAAACATCCAAAGGGCAGGCCGCGTTGTGCTTGTTGACGACGCATAGAATATTGGTTTCCACCTTGTGGCGATTGAGCAGTTCCCACGCGTTCAGGACGCGCGCCGAGCTTGGCAAATCCCGTCTGTCGCGCCTGTAGTGGTCGTGAAGGTGAGGAGGGCCATCAAGACTCAATCCAACCAGGAACCTTTCCTGACCCAGGAATTGCGCCCAATCCTCATCCAGCAGCGTTCCATTCGTCTGCAGGGCGTTCGCAATGGTTCGGCCGGGAGGGCAGTGCTTCCTTTGCAGCGCAACGATGGTCCTGAAGTAGTCCAGCCCGAGAAGGGTCGGCTCTCCGCCTTGCCAGGCGAACCATATCTCCTTTTGTCCGATGCTGCTTTGGCTGGCAATGTAGTCACGGATGAAGGTTTCCAGAATATCCGGCGGCATCCGAAACCGGCGTTCGCCGGGGTATAGGGCTTCCTTCTCCAGGTAATAGCAATAGGTGCAATCGAGGTTGCATTTGGGGCCGATGGGTTTGGCCATGACGTGAAATGCATGAGACATCGCGGGGCCTCGAGGATTAGGAGAGTTCCAGCTAGGGTTCCTCGCGAGGCCGGCCGGACTATCCGCCTATATCGAACGAGCCGTTTTTCGTCCTTGTCATTGCGCAAGTCCGAGCGAAATTTGGAATGCGCGATTCCCTCCATTGGAGATATTCCCCTGGCTTTTCACGTTGCGGGCGTTCATTTCAATGGACCGGGATAGGCTGGGGCGGCCTGCCTTTCCTGCAGACCTTGTGCAATGCCCACGATGGGATAAACGTGTTCTGCATCGAACCTGCGACCCATGATCGCCTGCCGCGGAAGGAGTTGCGTGAGACGAAAATCCTGGCGTCAACGCCACGCGGCGGCTCGCACATGTTCCATCTCGAAATGCTTTACCACCGCGGCAGGTAGTTTACTGAAAGTGCAGTTCGCCGGGATGGAAAAGTTCGGGAAGATACAATGAACGGATGCTGTTCGGCTGTCAGCCGAAACAATGGAAACGAAGGATCGGGCGAAGCTGCGAAGATTTCGTCGCGGGGCAAGGCGGGCGAGGTGATCGCAGTCAAGGGCGGCGAGACCTTCGTCGGTACCAACGACCCGGTCATCGCCGTCGACGGCGAGGGGCCGGAACGCAGGGTCACCGTCAACGATTTCTTTCTCGAGGCCGAAACCGTCACCGTCGCGCGTTTTGCCGAATTCGTTGAGGCAACTGGCTACGTCACCGAAGCGGAGAAATTCGGCTGTGCCGCGGTGTTCATGGGATTGCTGAACGATCGGGAACTTGCAGCCAATAATGTCGCGGGCACGCCGTGGTGGGGGCGGGTGGACGGGGCGATCTGGAAGGCTCCGGAAGGGCCGGGCAGTTCGATCGAGGACAGGATGGATCATCCGGTGACGCAAGTGTCGTGGAATGACGCCATGGCGTTTGCGTACTGGGTCGGCGGTCGCCTTCCCACGGAAGCGGAATGGGAACATGCGGCAAGGGGTGGCAATCGTCGCCGCCGTTATCCCTGGGGCGACGAAGAGCCGACGGACGCGAAGGTCTTCTGCAATATCTGGCAAGGCCGGTTTCCGCACCAGAACACGCTGGCGGATGGATTTTTCGGCACCGCGCCGGCGCGCAGCTTCACACCGACCGGGGACGGCTTCTACAATCTCGCCGGCAATATCTGGGAATGGACGAGCGATCCGTTCCGAGTGCGCTCGCTCACGCGCCAGGCGAAAATTCGCAATGAACAGGCGAAAAAGAGTGCCGACAAGCTGCTCAAGGGCGGTTCGTTTCTGTGCCACAAGAGCTACTGCTATCGATACAGGATTGCCGCCCGCATGGGCCTGTCACCCGACAGCGCGTCCAGCAATACCGGCTTCCGCATCGCCTATGATGTTCGGCCCGGCGAGCGTCGAGCAGGCTGATATCGCGGCAATCCCGCCGGGCGGTCGCACCCGCCTAGAACCTGGCATCCGGAGCGCCAGAAAAGGGATCGATGGGATTCTTCCGGTTCCACGGGCGCCTGCCCATGAGCGCCTCAAGCACGGCCTTCTGCATCGCCTCGTGGGTCGAGTAGGCGTTGATATAGGTCGGCACCCTTGGGGCGTCGTAGAGGTAGTAGGGGAAGCCGAAGGAGATCATCACCGTCGGCAGCCGTGTCCAGGGCCGCTTCATGGCCGCCCGGAAATCGCCGTGGAGCGAAAGCCAGTCGAGGAAGATGCGCCCGCGCGTCAGAAGCGTCTCCTCGCCGAAGAGATAGAGCACAAGATCCTGCCCTTCCGCATCGAGGGGTGTGCCGTACCGATGGAGGGTGACCTCGAACCCCTCGCTTGCCAGCATCTCCGGCAGCTTGAAGTCCAGCCGGGCGTTCTGCATCGGTTCGACGATCCCGCCGGATACCACGAGGATGCGCCGGTGTTTCGCGAGGTCCAGCGGCAGGGTGCCGGTGCGGTCCTTCACCAGTGTCGGGGCGCGGGCGAAAGCGTCTTCCGCCAGTTTTTGCGCGGCCGCGTCGCCGACATGGGGCGGTATCTCGACGCTTCGGTGTAGCCCGAGCGAGGCCTTGAGCGCCAGGACCCGGGTCACCGCGTTGGCAAAGCGCTCGGCGGTGATGCGTCCGGAATGGACGGCGTCGCGCACGGCGGCGATTTCCGTTTCCGGATCGGAGGAAAAGAGCACCATGTCGCAGCCCCCCGCGATGATCTCGATCTTGGCCTCACATGGCGGCATGACGCCTGACAAGCCCGCCATCTCGCTCGCATCCGAGACGATGAGGCCGTTGAAGCCAAGTTCGCCGCGAAGCAGGTCGAGATTGAGCGCCGCCGAAATCGAAGCCGGCAGATAGGCTTCTTCTCCGGCGTCGGGATCGCGTTCGAGGATATAAGCCGGCAATGCGATGTGGGCCGACATGACAGACTTCACGCCTTGGTCGATGGCAGCCTTGTAGAGCGTTCCGAAGGTTGCGCGCCAGTCTTCCATCGACAGCGGATTGATCGTCGTGACGAGATGCTGGTCGCGCTCGTCATATCCTTCGCCCGGCCAGTGCTTGACTGTTGCGGCAAGGCCAAGCCGTTGAAAAACACGCATCTGCGCCAGCGCGTGGCGCTCGATGAGTGCCGGGTCGGAGCCGTATCCGCGGGTCGCGACGATCGGGCTGCGGAAGGCCGCATTGATGTCGAGGACCGGGGTGAAGGACCAGTTGATACCCACGGAGCGGGCTTCGCGCGCCATGAGGTCGGAGATCGCTTCGGTGAGCGGTACATCGTCCACCGCGGCGAGTGCGAGCGGATTGGGAACGGGCGTTCCGAAGGAGAGGCTCATGCGGGAGCCTTCGAGATCGGCGGATACCAGAAGCGGGATATCGGCCTCCGCCTGAATGGCGGCCATATGCTCGCGTTCCGCCTTGCCGTCAGAGCCGAAGAAGCGGGTGATGCCGCCCGGCTTCAGGTGCCGAAGGCGGGCGATTTCCGTCTGACGGTCATCGCCCTTGGAGTTCAGGTTGAAAAGCTGTGCGGCACGGGACGTTTCATCGAGGGCCTGAAACGTGCGTTCCACCCAGGCAAGCGCTTCGCGATCGAGATTGAAGGGGGCTTTCGTCAGGTGATCCAAGGTGAGCGTCATGGCTATATCCAATCATACGAAAAGCAACGCATCTTACAGGACTTCATTGCGACTATTGCCGGGTCGTGCCGGCCTTCTGCTTGCCCATCTGCCCCTCGGCATCGAGCTTGCTGCAGTCGAAGATCGTGTTGGTCGGCCTATAGGTGCCGTCCAGCCGCTGGGCCAGATAATCGGAGGATTGGCGCAGATAGGTATCCTCGTCATCATGCAGCGCACGCACGTCGGCGAGCGAGATGTCGGGGAATGGCGGCAACCAGGTCAACGCGTCGAGGGCCTGCAGCTTGATGCGCGGGTCTGGTTCCGTGCGGAGAATCCGCGTTATTTCGCTCACCCAATGACGGGCGTCCCCTGCATGACCGAGCGCTTCGGCCAGCGGAATGCGGACCTGTGGGGCCGGTTCCTTCGCATAGGCGGCCGCAAGGCCTTCGGATAGAGACTGCCCCGAGGAAGAAAGCATGAGCAGCCCCTTGGCGGCCCAATGGCGCATGACCGGTGAGGGGTGAGACAGCCTGCTCAAAAGGGTCGGCGCATTCTTCCCATTTCGGGCAGCGGCGGCAAGCGCAAGGTCCATGATCTCCGGGAGCGGGTAGAGCGTTTCGTTCCGGCTCGCTTCCCAGGTTTCCACCGGGCTGTGCTCGGGAATGAAGCCGGTATCGCGTATTGCGAGCATATGCTCGTCCAGCGCCGCGCGATGTTCATCGATCAGGTTCTCGTATGCCGCATCGTCGATCAGGTTGACCGTGGCGTCGGGATCGCATTGAAGGTCGTAGAACTCTTCCGCCGGCTTCTGGCGCCAGAACTGTTCTTGCGCAGGGTTGAGCATGCCGCCCAGATGCACCGCCTCATAGTCCTGATAATGCACGCCGAGCCACTCGAAGGCGACATATTGCCCGAGCATGCGGTGCGGCATGTAATTGCGGATATGGCGGTACTGCTCCGAACGGACCGTGCGGCTGAGATCGTAACGTTCGCCCATCCGGTCGCGGCCACCGAAGACATATTGGCGCGGCACGGCCTGCGGCCCCAGCAGCGGCGTGCCGTGCAGTCCTTGCGGACTATCGAGGCCGGCAATGACAAGGAAGCTCGGGAAGAGGTCCACGAGCGATACCGGGGCACTGACATGCGTTCCGGCGACATGCGGCATGAGGTGGCGCCATCTGGGCGGGACCCGGATGATCAGGGGTACGCGCAATCCCTCGTCATAAAGATAGCGCTTGGAGCGCGGCAGCGCCGAGCCGTGGTCCGAGAAATAGAAGACGATGGTGTCGTCGGCGAGGCCATCGGCCTCCAGGTCGGCCAGATGCTGGCCCAGTTCGGCATCCATGCGCGCAATGGCATTATACTGCCGCGCCAGGCTCTGCCGCATGCCGGGCGTGTCGGGCAGATAGGATGGCAGGGTGACATCCTCGGGGCGTACGGTGCCGGGCTGCTCCTTGAAGGTGCAGGATTCATGCGTCGTCATGCAGTTGAAGACGGCGAGGAAGGGCTTGTCGTCGGGACGGTTGCGCCAATGAGCTGACCTGCTGGATTCGTCCCAGATTTCCGCCGGATCGACATCGCAGTTATAGTGGGTCTTGGCGTTGTTGGTGCAATAATAGCCGGCCTTCCGCATCTCGGCAGGGTAGGTCAGGAACTCGTTCGGGAGGTGGGCCAGCGCCTGCATATGCTGTGCTCTGGGGCAGCTTTCAGCGTAGCGACCGGTCAGAATGGCAAAGCGCGAAGGTGCGCAGACCGGCGAGGTGCAGTTGGCCGTTTCATAGACGACCCCGTCGCTTGCCAGCCGGTCAAGATTGGGCGTGTGTGCCAGCGTGTCGCCATAGGCACCAAGCCGGGGCGGGCAGTCTTCGCTCACGATACACAATATGTTCGGCCGATCGCCCATGCCTCTTCCTCCCGCTTGTCTATGGCTATCTCGATATCATCGCCAAAGCGTGGAGAGGACTGACAAAACACCCGCGAGCGATAAGCGCAATGCATAAGCCGCGGCAAAGCGACATATGAGTTTGATCTATCACTCAAGCTGTTCTTTGCATTTCTCGTTAATCCTGCCGGATGGTAAGCGAAGATGGGAAAGCCGGTCGCGAGGCTGATGGAGGTCGCAACCGAGCAGGACGCCAAGGGAGGAAAAATGCGTAACATCGTGTTCGCGGCGGCTGTCGCGGCAATGGGTTCGGTTGCATCGGCACCGTCGGTCATGGCGCAGGTCGCAAACGACGACCAGACGCTGGCCATCGCAGCCATACTGGACAATAACAGCTTCGATCGCGCGCAGCTGATGATCGCCAATCAGATGCAGTTCTGGCAGCCCGTGCTCGACACGCTTCTGGTCATGCAGCCCGATGGCAAGGTCGTGCCTAACCTCGCTACCGCCTGGTCCTATAATGACGACCACAGCGTGTTGACGCTCACGCTGCGC
Source organism: Neorhizobium petrolearium (assembly GCF_029854435.1). Classification (NCBI taxonomy): domain Bacteria; kingdom Pseudomonadati; phylum Pseudomonadota; class Alphaproteobacteria; order Hyphomicrobiales; family Rhizobiaceae; genus Neorhizobium; species Neorhizobium petrolearium. The sequence continues at coordinate 721,042 of NZ_CP123001.1, forward strand.
GAAGGGGTGAGCTTTACGGATGGAACGCCTTTCGACGGCAACGCGGTCAAGGCCAATCTCGACTATCTCAAGAAGGGTGCCGGCCAGAACGGCTTCATGGCCGCATTGATCTCCGAGGTGGAAGTGGTTTCGCCGACCGAAGTGCGCCTGCATCTCAGCGAGCCCGATCCCAGCTTGATCGACAATCTGACTGTGGTCGGCGGCGCGATTGCCTCACCAGCCACTCTCGGCTCCAAGGACTTTGCGAACAACCCGATCGGTTCAGGTCCTTACATCTACGATGTCTCGGCTTCCGTCCCCGGCCGCCAATATGTCTATAACCGCAATTCGAATTATTGGAACAAGGGCGCGTTCCCCTTCGAGCGCGTCACCATCACGCCGATCAACGATCAGGTTGCGCGTCTCAATGCCCTCAAGTCGGGTCAGGTCGACGCGGGCTTGGGAGAAGCGCGCACGGTCGCGGATGCCGAGGCCAACGGTCTCGTCGTGCAGCGCAACGACGTCAACTGGCTGGGCTTCATCATTGCCGACCGCGAAGGCAAGATTACGCCGGCGCTTGCCGACGTGCGCGTCCGCAAGGCGCTCAACATGGCCTTCGACAAGGCCTCGATCCTCAAATTCGTCGAACTGGGCTTCGGTCGCCTGAGCGATCAGATTTTTCCTACCGGCAGCAGCGCCTATGTCCCGGAACTCGACAAGGTCTATTCATTCGATCCGAAGGCCGCCCGCGCCCTCCTCGAAGAAGCCGGATACGGCAAGGGCTTCACCCTGGTTTTGCCGGAGCTTGCCAGTTTCGCGAGTTTCAATCCCATCGTCGAAAAACAGCTCAAGGATATCGGCATAACGGTGCAATGGGAGAAGATTGCTCCCAACGCAACCATCCCCGAGCTGCGGTCCGGCCGTTTTCCAGCTTACGTTTTCCAGTTCGGCTATCAGGGGACCTGGGCGGAGTACCAGAAATTCGGCTATCCGCATTCCGCCTGGAATACGTCCAAAGTTGCCGATCCGCAGTTCCTCAAGATGCTCGATGCGACGCAGCACGCGATCGGCGACGAGCAGATCAAGGGCTACCGGGATCTCAACCGCTATATGGTGGAAAACGCCTTCTTTGCCCCGTGGTATCGGCGCGACACCATTTATCTGACGAACAAGCAGACTGCCGTGAAGTTGCATCCCACCAACGCTGTGCCCCACATACGCGATTTCTCGAAGGCGGAATAGACGACCTTCCCAGGCAAATACGCCTTCGATAGTGGGCAGTCGGCAGCGGCTGCCCATTTTCGTCTAGCGGCGGCAGCGAACATTCCGTGTCATACCTCGTTATCGAGGCCAAATCTGGTTCTGCACAGCTCGACCAGTGCTTTCATCGGCTCCCAATCCTGCAGCTCTGTGCGGAAGATCATGCCGATCTCGGCCGTGTTCCGTTTCAAGAGCAAGGGAACGGGAACGATGCGCGGCGCGGCAACGGCATGCACCGACAATTCCGGAAGCACGCAAAGGCAATCGCTTTGCTGCAGGATCGTAAGCACCGAAAGCAGGTTCTGGCACACAAAGCGGATATCCGGCGAACCGCCGAGATGTTCCGCTATCGTATGCTGCGTGATCTCGCGGTAGGCTGGCAGCTCGGAATAGACAATCCACGGGTACTCAAGAAGATCAGAAGCCGCAATGCCGTCATCTTCCCGACGCGTGGCGAATAGGGGATGATCCTCCCGCGCCATGACATGATTGGATACTTCCGTGAGCTTGATGCGGGCGAAGCGCTGGCTGGTTCCCCCGTCATTGAAGACGCCGCCGAAGGCGACATCCAGCCGCCCCTCATGCAGATCCTGTAGCGTCTTGCCGAAGGTCAGGGTCGTGAATTCGATCAGAAGACGGGGGAAGCGCTTCTGCAACTGGCTGAGCACGCCCGACAGAACGCCTGAGCGCCACACCGGTCCGCCACCTATCCGCATCACGCCCTTTTCGTCCATCGCTTCCGCGCGCAATTCGTGCTCGGCGATTTCCCAGTAGCGCTCGATACGGCTGGAAACGGACAAAACCCGCTCGCCGAAAGCTGTCGCCTTCACCCCACGTGCATGCCGCTCCACGAGCCGCTGCCCAAAATAGCTCTCCAGCTGCGCGAGCGAGCGGGAAAGCGCCGGCTGGGTGATGTTCAGCTTTTCCGAGGCGCGCCGAAGGCTGCCTTCCTGAAGGATCGTGCGAAGACGGAAGAGATGGGTGATCTGGTCGAGCATGAAGGATATGCGCCTGCGTTATCACTGCTGATGCTTTTTGCATTATCGATGCATCGGTTCAACTGTTATCAATTCCTGCAAAAGACGCCCGATAAGAAATTCGCAGGGCAGGAATGTGAGGAGGAGACAGACAATGAGATTCGCTCGAATGCAGCATCCGCCCGGACGGGCGGTGCACCGCTCCCGGAAAGGGAGCTGATCGCAATGCTGAAGTATGTCTCAAAGCGCATCCTCTCGAGTCTTGTTCTTCTTGTGCTGGTGACGACGCTGACGTTCGTGATGGTGTTCGGTGGAGCCGACAATGTGGCCCAGAACATCCTGGGGGAGAACGCCACCGACGCACAGATCGCCGCACTTGAGGCTAAGCTCGGGATCGACCGGCCGCTTTACGAGCAGTACGGCGACTGGGTAGCCAATGCCGTCCAGGGCGATCTGGGCCAGTCCTGGACAATGGGAGAGAGCGTCTCCCGGATCGTCTCGGGGCGGCTGACGGTGACCTTGTCCATGGTGACCGTGGCCGTCATCACGATTGGCATCATCTCCTCACTTCTCGGCATTACCGCTGCCGTGAAAGGCGGCTGGGCAGATCGGGTGATCCAGGTTCTCAGTGTCATCGGCTTCTCGCTGCCGAATTTCTGGCTCGGTCTCATCCTGGTCGTGGTTTTCGCGCTCAATCTCCGCTGGTTTCCAGCGACGGGCTATGTGGATTTTTCGACGTCTCCCATCGGCTGGGCCGCAGCACTCACTCTGCCTGTTGCGGCGCTGGTGCTTTCCGGCATCGCCTCTGCTTCCCAGCAGGTGCGAGGCGCCATGATCGATGCGCTGCGCCAGGATTATGTCCGCACCCTGAGGGCCGGCGGCATCAGGCCGTCATCGGTGCTGTTCCGCCATGCGCTGCGTAACGCCATGCCGGCGGCACTCACCGTGCTCTCCGTTCAGTTCATCGCCCTTCTGGGCGGCGCGGCCATCATCGAACGGGTCTTCGCCATTCCGGGCCTCGGGTCCGTCACAGTCCAGGCAGCGCTTTCCGGGGATGTTCCGGTGCTGATGGGCGTGGTGGTCACCATGATCATTCTCGTTGTGTTCGTAAACATCGCCATCGACCTCGCCAATGCCTGGGTCAATCCGAAGGTGAGGCTCTGATGACGTCTGCAACTCAACAACAATCCCCGGCGCCGCTCGCCGCCCGCGCCGGCCTGTTGCGCTCAGTGCTGATCAATCCGCTCGGGCTCGTCGCGACGATCCTTCTGTCCATCGTCGTTATCACCGCCATCTTCGCACCGCTGATCGCGCCTTTCGCGCCCGACGACCTGCAGATCTTCAAGGTCAACGCGGCGCCGGGAGACGGCTATCTCCTGGGGGGCGACGGATCGGGGCGCGATATCTTCAGCCGTCTCGTCTATGGGGCACGCAATACCCTGATAGGCGCGCTCATCGCGGTCACAGTGGCGGCCTTCGTGGGCGTGACGGCCGGCCTGTTCGCCGGCTATTTCGGTGGGCGGCGCGAGGTCGTCATGAGCTGGATCTCGGACGGCCTCATGTCCCTTCCGGCGCTCATCGTCCTGCTCGCCTTCTATCAATCGCTCGGCTCGTCCATCGAGATTTCCATGCTGGTCTTCGGCGTCATGCTGGCGCCGGGCTTCTATCGATTGACACGAAATCTGGTGAATGGCGTCAAGCACGAGCTCTATGTCGATGCGGCGCGCGTTTCGGGCCTCTCGGACCTGCGCATCATCGTCCGGCACATCCTTCTGGTCATTCGCGCGCCGGTCATCATTCAGGTTTCGGTCGTCGCAGGCATCTCGATCGTCATCCAGTCGGGTCTGCAATTCCTCGGTTTGGGCGATACGTCCATTCCGACCTGGGGCGGCATGCTGCAGGACGCATTCGCCAACATGTTCGTGGTGCCGACCGCGATCTTATGGCCGGGTCTCGCCATTTCGGTGACCGTGGCCTCGCTTGTGCTCCTTGCCAATGCCATCCGCGACCGGCTGCAGCAGGGCAACCGGCCTGCGGCCATTGCCGGTCTGCCGGAAGCAATTGCCAAACCGGCAGCCGGAGCCGCACCGACCGATAAGGATGCGCTGCTCGACGTGCGCGATCTGGTCGTCGGCTATCCCGACAAGTCCGGCTGGACGGAAGTCGTCAAGGGCGTGTCGCTGACGCTGCGGCGCGGCGAAGTGCTTGGCCTGGTTGGGGAAAGCGGCTCGGGCAAGACACAGACGGCTTTTGCTGTGCTGGGATTGCTTTCCACCGGTGGCCGCATCCTCTCCGGCTCGATCTGGTTCGATGGCCGCGACATCGCGAACCTGCCCGAAGAGGAGATGCGCAAGCTGCGCGGCAAGCGCATCGCCTACGTGCCTCAGGAACCGATGAGCAATCTCGATCCGGCCTTCCGGATCGGCTATCAGCTGACCGAACCCATGGTCACGGTGCTCGGTATTTCCAGAGCCGAAGCCAGGGAAAGAGCGCTCAAGCTGCTGGCGCGCGTCGGCATGCCCAACCCTTTGCGCACCTTTAACGCCTATCCGCACCAGATCTCAGGCGGCATGGCGCAACGTGTGCTCATCGCCCGCGCCATCTCCTGCAATCCGGACCTGCTCATCGCCGACGAACCGACCACGGCCCTGGACGTCACGGTGCAGGCGGAAGTGCTGGACCTGCTGCGCGATCTCCAGGCGGAGATGGACATGTCGGTGATCCTGGTCACCCACAATTTCGGGGTCGTGGCCGACATCTGCCATCGCGTCTCGGTGATGAAAGACGGCAGGGTCGTGGAAACCAACGATGTCCGGCGGCTCTTCGCAGCACCTCAGCACGACTACACCAAAATGTTGCTCGGCGCCGTCCTCGACGACGTGACGCCGCGTGTCTACCAGCCTCGTTCCGGCAGGGGAGTTGCGGCATGACTGACGACGTCATCGTCGAATGCATCGATGTGAACACCCATTTTGGCGCGCTTCATGTCCTCAAGAACGTCAATCTGACTGTGCGTGCCGGTGAAACGGTGGGACTGGTTGGCGAAAGCGGGTCCGGCAAGACCACCTTGGGCCGCGCCATTCTCGGCATCGGTCCGGTCAGTTCGGGGCGCATCCTGTTCGATCGGCAGGATATTGCCGGCGTGCCGCCGCGCGACCGCAAGGGCAATGCCGCTGCCATCCAGGCGGTATTCCAGGATCCCTATACCTCGCTCAATCCCTCGATGACCATCGAGGACATCTTGACCGAGCCGATCATCGCGCGCGGGCAGGCCGGCAAGGCCGAGGCCACCGCCAAGGTCCGCACCCTACTCGACCAGGTGGCGTTGCCGAGCGATGCCGCTTTCCGCTATCCGCGCGAATTTTCCGGCGGGCAGCGGCAGCGCATCGCCATAGCCCGGGCCTTGGCGCTCTCGCCGCATCTCATCGTCTGCGACGAGCCGGTGTCTGCGCTCGATCTCTCCACGCAGGCGCGCGTCCTCGATCTCTTCATCGAGATCCAGGAGCGTACCGGCGTCGCCTATCTCTTTGTCAGCCATGACCTCGCGGTCGTCCGTCACATTTCCCATCGCGTCGCGGTGATGCGGGGCGGTGAGATCGTCGAATTCGGCGACTGCGATCAGGTCACTGCCAATCCGCAGCATAATTATACCAGGCGGCTCCTGCTGGCCGCTCCCGTTGCGGATCCCGTCCGTCAGGCCGAACGACGTGCCGCGTTCCGCGCTCTGGCCATGGGAGCCTGATTCATGCGCGCCATCATCGTCATGTTCGACAGCCTTAACCGGCGCATGCTGCCGCCTTATGGCGATACGCAAACCCATGCCCCCAATTTCGTCCGGCTGGCGGCGCACACGGCCACCTTCGATCGCTGCTACGCCGGCTCCATGCCTTGCATGCCGGCACGGCGGGAACTGCATACCGGGCGGCATAACTTCCTGCACCGTTCCTGGGGGCCGATCGAGCCCTTCGACGATTCCATGCCGGAAATCCTCGCCAAGAACGGCGTCTATACCCACCTCGTCACCGACCATCAGCATTACTGGGAAGACGGCGGCGCGACCTATCATACCCGTTATTCCAGCCACGAATTCTTCCGTGGCCAGGAAGGCGATCTGTGGAAGGGCGTGGTCGCCGAAAATGACCGCAGGCGGCTGACCGACATCTTCCACCGCATGAGGAACCAAGACCGGATCAACCGGTCCTATCTGGCCGATGAGGCCGACCATTCACAGACCCGGGCGTTTGATGCGGGGTTGGAATTCATCAACACCAATGCCGGGGCGGACAGCTGGATGCTCCAGATCGAGACCTTCGATCCGCACGAGCCTTTCTTCAGCTACGAGCAATATCACCGCCTCTATCCCGAGGGCGAATCCGGCGACAGCCCGACTGATTTCGATTGGCCGCCCTATGCACGGGTGACTGAGTCCCAAGCCACGGCGGATCATGCGCGCCGTCGTTACCTCGCCCTTCTTTCCATGTGCGACCGTAGTCTCGGCCGTGTCCTCGACCTCATGGACGAGCACGACATGTGGAAGGATACGATGCTCATCGTCTGCACCGACCACGGCTACATGCTGGGGGAACGCGGCTGGTGGGGCAAATCCGTCATGCCCTGGTATGACGAAACCATCCATACCCCTTTCTTCGTCTGGGATCCGCGCGCAGGCGTCGCCGGCGAGCGGCGGCAGGCGCTGGTCCAGACCATCGACATCGCGCCGACGCTGCTCGATTTCTTCGGCCTCCAGCCGACCAGGGACATGCTTGGTCGGCCTCTGCGAGAGACGGTCGCGAGTGACCGCCCGGTGCGCGAGGCGGGACTGTTCGGCAATTTCGGCGGCCATGTCAGCGTCACCGACGGGCGCCATGTCTATATGCGCGCCTGTGTCGACCCGGCCAACACGCCGCTCATGGAACACACGCTGATGCCCACCCATATGCGGTCGCGCTTCGAGCCGTCCGAGTTTGTTGAGGCCGAGATGATGCCGGGCTTCTCCTTCACCAAGGGCGCACCCGTGATGCGCATGCCCGGCTGGACCATGCGCGGCCCGGCCGATTACGGAACGCTGCTCTACGACCTCGAAACCGACCCCGGTCAGACTACGCCGCTACGGGATCCGGCGCTGGAATTGCGCATGGCCCGCCTTCTCGTCCGGCTCATGCGCGACAACGAGGCGCCGTCCAGCCAGTTCGAACGTCTGGGGCTGCCGTCCGATGGCCCGGTGACGGAAGACCACCTTCTCGTGGAACGGCAATGGGCGCAGATCGAACTGGGCCAGAGGCGGGCGCCGACGGTGGCGGATTTTGCTCCGGATGCCTTGATTGCGACGGTTCCCGTCAACGTTCTGCTGGCGGAGGACAGCACGCGCGAGATCGTTGCCGACGCGCTTCCTGGCCTGCGTGGCGGTAAGGTCCCGCCCATCTTCGACGACAAGACGCTGCTCGAGATCGCCGGCATGGTGCCTCATCTCGACAAGGATCGCCTTGATGCGCTGGAGGCTTTGCTCCGGACGGCGGTCCCGGCTTGATTATCTCTAGATCCCAAGAGTTCAACATGCGTCCCAACATCATTTTCATCATGAGCGACGATCACGCCGCCCGCGCGATCTCGGCCTACGGCGCCGGCCTGAACCATACGCCCAACCTTGACCGACTGGCCAGGGAAGGCATGCGCCACGACGCGGTCTATGTCACCAATTCCATCTGCACGCCCAGCCGTGCTGCCATCCTCACAGGCACCTACAACCATGTGAACTGCGTCACCACGCTCCATACGGAGATCGACAACCGTTTGCCAAATGTTGCCAAACACCTGCGGCGGGGCGGCTATCGCACCGGCATGTTCGGCAAGTGGCATATGGGTGAGGGGCCTGCACATAATCCGACCGGTTTCGACGATTGGGCCGTCGTACCGGGGCAGGGGGACTACTGGGACCCCAAGTTCATCTTCCCGGACGGCAAGCGTCGCATTCCCGGCTACGCCACCGACATCATCACCGATCTCAGCCTCAAATTCATCGAGGAATCAGAGAGACAACCCTTCTTCCTCATGTGCCACCACAAGGCGCCGCACCGCAATTTCGAGCCGCATCCGAAATACAACCATCTCTGGGCCGGCGAAGACATACCGCTGCCCGAAACCTTCAATGACGATTATTCCAACCGCGCGGCTGCGGCGGCCGCGGCCAAGATGCGCATTCGCTCGGACATGAACTATGAGGACCTCGGGCTGGTAACACCGCCCGGACCGGCTTCCAAAGTCGGTCCCTTGATGCTCGACTTCATTCCCTGGATGCGCAAGGTGCCGGATTTGCAGCCCGGCGAAACCATCACCGTCATCTGTGCCGAAACCGGCGAGAACTTTACCTTCAACGACCCGCAGAAATTCGCGGAATTCAAGTACCAGCGTTACATGAAACGGTATCTGCGCACGGTGCAGTCCATCGACGAAAATGTGGGACGCCTGCTCGATTACCTCGATGCGAAGGGCCTGGCGGAGAACACCATCGTCATCTACACGTCCGACCAGGGCTTTTTCCTCGGCGAGCATGGCTGGTTCGACAAGCGGTTCATGTATGAGGAATCGCTGCAGATGCCGTTTCTGACCCGGTATCCGGCAGCCATCAAGCCCGGCTCGACCAGCAAGGACATCGCCTGCAATGTGGATTTCGCCCCGACCTTCCTCGACTATGCAGGCCTTCCCATTCCCAGCTATATGCAGGGTCGCTCGATGCGACCGGTGCTGGAAAGCAGCACGCCCGGCGATTGGGAGCAACTGACCTACCATCGCTACTGGATGCATAATGACGATATCCACGAGGCCTGGGCGCATTATGGCTTGCGCGACGAGCGCTATAAGCTGATCTACTGGTACAACGACGACCTCGGTCAGCTTGGAGCGCGCCCCAATGGTGCACCGCCGGAATGGGAGCTTTTCGACTGCGAGAAGGACCCGCACGAACTGATCAATGTTGCCGACGACCCAGCCTATGCGGCAATTTTCAGGCACATGCTTGCCAAGCTCGATGCCAAGATGGCCGAGATTGGTGACGTGCCGGAGCACGATAGCGCCTTGGTGCTGAGAGAATTGGCGGCGTGACGGACATGGACGAAATGGCCGGGATTGTCGAAGATCTCATCGACGCTATGACCCTCGAAGAGCAGGTATCGCTGCTTTCTCTCATACAGCCATAACGTCGATCACGACCCGGCCGCGGATCCTGCCGGCGACGATGTCCTCGGCGAGCCGCGGCAGGTTGGACATGGGCTCGACGGTCGTCATGCTGCCGAGCTTCGCCTTGTCCAGGTCGCGGGCGAGCCGCGCCCAGGCGGACATCCGCTGCTCGCGGGTGGCGAAGACGGAATCGACACCGATCAGAGTGACGGCGCGCAGGATATGCGGCAATACGGTGCCGGGCAGGTCGGCACCGCCGGCAAGACCGCAGGCGGCGATCGCGCCGCCGCGGACGGTCTGTGCTAGCGCGTTGACGAGCGTGGTGGAGCCAACACTATCGACGCCGCCGGTCCAGCGCTCCTTCTGCAACGGGCCGCCCTTTTCGGCGAGCGTTGCGCGATCGACGAAGTTCGTGGCGCCGAGCGAGGCGAGATAATCATGAGTTTCCGGCCTGCCCGTCGAGGCCGTGACGTTGTAGCCGCGCGCGGCGAGTAGCGCGATCGCTACCGAGCCGACCCCGCCGGCAGCGCCCGTCACCAGGACCTCACCTTCGCCGGGCTTGATCGTGCCCCATTTTTCGAGCGCGTCGACACACAGCGCCGACGTGTATCCCGCAGTGCCGATCGCCATCGCCTGTTCCATCGAGAAAGCATCAGGCAGAGGGATCAGCCATTCCGGCTTGACTCGCTGGTAACGGCCATAGGCGCCCCATTCCGTCTCGGAAAGGCCCCAGCCATTCAATACCACCTTGTCGCCCGGCTTCCACTCGGGCGAGCGGGATTCGAGGACGGTGCCGGAGAGGTCTACGCCGCCCATCATCGGCATGCGGCGCGCGATGCGGCCCTTGCCCGTAATGGCAAGCCCGTCCTTGTAGTTCAGCGTCGAACAGGCGATCTCGACGAGCACGTCATGATCCGGAAGATCGGCGACGGAGATATCCCTGAAAGCGCCTTTCGGCTTGCCGTCGACGGCATCTATCACCATCGCTCTGAACGTCTCGGTCATGGCATCTCTCCGGTGTTGGGTAGTTCGGATCAGGCAGAGGCCTGCGCGCCCTCGCGTTTGGCACGCGCTTCAAGGACGGCGGCATAACTTTCGCGCACATAGGCGAGCAGGCGAGCGAGCGCGTCCGCAGCCTTGACGTCTTCACGCTTGCGCACTGCATCGAGGATTTCCTGATGCAGCGAGGCGACATGACGGCGTTCACGCACGCGGAAGACGATCATGTTGGTGATCGGGATGAAGGCTTCGATGACGGTGTACATCATCAGCTTCAGAGGGCCGTTGCCGGTCGATTCCACCAGTGCCCTGTGAAAGCGTACATCGGAGGCGCAGAAATCCTCGTCGCTGATCGTCTCGTCCTGCTGGATCGCGATCTCGGCCTCCATGGCGGCAAGATCGGCATCGCTGCGGTTTTCGGTGGCGAGCCGGCAGCACACGGTCTCCGTCTCCAGGCGTGCGGTGATGATCTCTTCGATGTCGAAGGCGCCGATGCCGACGAGCAGGGTCGCCGCACCGGTGATCGCCTTGGACAAGCCCTCCGGGTCGGGGCGCTTGACGAAATTGCCGCCGGCCGGACCGCGCTTGGAATGAATGAGGTTCTGGGCGGCGAGACGTTTCAGGGCCTCGCGGACGGTTGGGCGTGAGATGCCGAAGCTCTTCGCAAGCTCTTCTTCGGTCGGCAGGCGTTCGTCCACTTTCAGGCGCCCGTCCAGGATCGCGGAGCGGATATTGTCGGCCACCTGTTTGGCAATGCCCGTGCGCACAACCTCGTCATATTTGAGGATCACGTTGGCCTTCCCCCGCGTTCTGGTTGCCTCTCCAGTTTCTAGTGATGCCACGACGCAGTCGAAAAGGCTACTGCTTTTTAAATATAGGTTTGACAAATAGCGGAATGGGAATAACTTTGCCTGCAAAGCCGAAAAGGCAAGGGGAATTGGATATGGGCGAGATCGTGTTCGGCCGGACGTCGTGCCGTGGTCGTGGCAGAGAGTTCCGGGAGGACCTGATTGTCTGACCGTGTGAATCGTCTTCTCGCCCGGCCTGATGGAGCACTGGATGCCGCCACCCGGCTCTTCCAGGCACCAGCTTGGGTCGGACAAGTGGAGCGGGCCTAGATGTCGATCCATACCGCGCCGGATACGTCCTCTTCGGATCGCAAGATCAGCCTCGACGATCGCTATACGCTGGAAAAGGGCCGTATCCTGGTCTCGGGCACGCAGGCGCTCATCCGCCTGCCGATGATCCAGCGCCAGCGGGACCTGGAGCGAGGGCTGAACACCGCCGGCTATGTCTCGGGCTATCGCGGCTCGCCACTGGCGAGTTTCGACCGCGAGATGGGCAAGGCAAAGAAATATCTCGATGCAGCGCATGTCAAGTTCCAGCCCGGTCTCAACGAGGACATGGCGGCGACCGCCGTCTGGGGCACGCAGCAGACCGGCATGTTCGAGGGCTCGCGCTATGACGGCGTCTTCGCCATGTGGTACGGCAAGGGGCCGGGCGTCGATCGCAGCATGGACGTCATTCGCCACGCCAATGCGGTGGGCACGAACCGGAACGGCGGCGTGCTGCTTTTGGTCGGAGACGACCACGGTGCCGTCTCCTCCACTCTGCCGCATCAGAGCGAGCATAACCTCATCTCCGCGATGGTGCCGATGCTGTCGCCCGCCGGTGTCGGTGAGTATATCGAATACGGCCTCCTCGGTTTTGCCATGAGCCGCTATTCCGGTGCCTGGATCGGCCTCAAGTGCCAGACCGAGATCGTCGAATGTTCCGCGACGGTCGATCTCGATCCGGACAAACCGGAGATCGTCATTCCCGACGAGATCTTCGCGCCGGATGGCCTTTCGTTGCGCTGGCCGGACGGGCCGCATGCGATGGAACAGCGGCTGGAGAGCAAGATGCTCGCCGTGCAGGCTTTCGCGCGTGCCAACCGGATCGACCGCACCGTCTGGGGCGGCGGTGGAAAGGCAAGGCTCGGTATCGTTTCGACCGGCAAATCCTGGCTTGATCTCATGGGTGCGCTGGCACTGCTCGGGACCGATGAGGCGCGCGCCGCCGAACTCGGGATCGTGCTCTACAAGGTCGGCCTGGTCTGGCCGCTGGAGCCGCAGGGCATTGCGGACTTTGCGTCCAGGGTCGATGAATTGTTGGTGGTGGAGGAAAAGCGCTCCATCCTCGAGGACCAGATCAAGGCGCTGCTCTTCAACCTGCCTGACGGCCAGCGGCCGCGGGTGTTTGGCAAAGTGGGGGAGAGCGGCGGCACGCTTCTTCAGGCAATCGGCGAGATCGGCACCTTGTCGGTGGCGAAGGCTATTCTCTCCCGTCTCGGCGTGCTGGACGAAGCCTTGCAGGCCAAGGCGCGGTTTGTGGACGAGATGACGGCTGCGCTTGGTGTCGAGGCGACCGCGCTCAAGCGCGAAGCCTATTTCTGCTCAGGCTGTCCGCACAGCGTCTCGACCCGTCTGCCGGCGGGAAGCCGGGCTTCGACAGGCATCGGCTGCCACATGATGATCATCGGCAACGAGGACCGCAACACCTCGACCTTCACCCAGATGGGTGGTGAGGGCGGCTCCTGGATCGGGCTTTCGCCTTTTACGGACGAGAAGCACATCTTCGTCAACATGGGTGACGGCACCTATTTCCATTCCGGCGTGCTGGCGATCCGCGCTGCGATCGCCGCGAAGGTCAATGCCACCTACAAGATCCTCTACAACGACGCAGTCGCCATGACCGGCGGCCAGAAGCATGACGGCGACGTCACCGTGCCCGGCATTGTCGGGCAGATGCTGGCCGAGGGCGCAAGCCGTGTCGTCGTGGTCGCCGAACGGCCGGAGGTCTGGCAGGGCAAACTGCCCCGCGAAGTCTCCGTCCATCACCGCGACGAGCTCGACGCCGTGCAGCGGGAGCTTCGCGAAATCCCCGGCGTGACGGTGCTGATCTACGATCAGGTCTGTGCTGCGGAAAAGCGTCGCCGCCGCAAGCGTGGCGCCTATCCGGTCTCGGACAAGCGCGCTTTCATCAACGAATTGGTCTGCGAGGGCTGCGGCGACTGTTCCGCCGTGTCCAACTGCATCTCGATCGAGCCGCAGGAAACGGAATTCGGCCGCAAGCGGCGGATCAACCAGTCGAGCTGCAATACTGACCTTTCCTGCATAAAGGGCTTCTGTCCGAGCTTCGTGACGGTGGAGAGCGGCAGCATCCGAAAGCCGGCCGCAAAGTCGAAATCCGTCAAGACCGACGACCTGCCACGGCCCGCCTTCGCCACCGACTTTGCAAAACCCTACAGCATGCTGCTCGCCGGTATCGGCGGCACGGGCGTCATCACGGTCAGTGCCGTCCTCGCCCAGGCGGCGTTGCTCGACGGGCTGGCTCTGGTCGCGCTCGACCAGACCGGACTTGCCCAGAAAAACGGCTCGGTCATCTCACACATCCGTCTGGCGAAGAACCCTGCGCAGATCCATGCGGCGCGCATCGGTCCCGGCGAGAGTGATCTCGTGCTCGGCTTCGATATCGTCGTGGCGGCACAGAAGAATTCGCTCGCCTCCTTCGCGAAGAACAAGACGCGGGCGGTGGTCGACGATCATTTTGCCCCAACAGCTTCCTTCGTAAAGGACACGACGATCGACTTCCGGCAGGAGGCGACGCTGAAATCGCTGCGCCGTGCGGCTGGCGACGAGGCGGTCGAGACGGTACCGGCCACCGATCTCGCTACGGCCTTGATGGGCGACGCGATCGCGTCCAACATGTTCCTGCTCGGTTACGCCTGGCAGCGCGGCCTCGTGCCGATCAGCCTGGCGGCGATCGGCAACGCGATCGAGCTCAACGGGACGGGTGTCGCGATGAACCGCGCCGCGTTCGGCTGGGGCCGGCGTGCCGCTGTCGATGCCGAAGCTGTTGCTCGCGAGGCTGGGTTCGTGAAGGCTGAGCCGAAGACCGAGACGCTGGAGGAGATCGTCGCAAAGCGTGCCGCCTTCCTGACCGCCTACCAGAATGCGGCCTATGCCGAACGTTATACGGGCCTCGTCAAAATCGCTAAAAATGCTGAAGCGCGGTCGCGCGGCGCGACCGGTTTTGCTGAAGCCGTCGCGAAGAACACCTTCAAGCTGATGGCCTACAAGGACGAATACGAGGTCGCCCGGCTGCATCGAGATCGTGGTTTCGAAAGGAAGCTCGCCGAACAGTTCGAGGGTGAATTCAGGATCAAGCATCACCTTGCACCGCCACTGCTCTCCCGCAGAATCGATTCGCGCACCGGCCACCCGGCCAAGATCGCCTTCGGCGGGTGGATCAGGCCTGTTTTTGCAGTGCTGGAAAGGCTGAAATTCCTGCGCGGCACCGCATTCGATCCCTTCGGCCGTACCGCCGAGCGGCGTATGGAGCGGCAACTGGTCGAGGACCATTTCGCGCTCGTCGCAGAACTCTCTGCCGGGCTCGAAGCCGGCAATCATGCACTTGCCGTCGAGCTTGCCGGCCTGCCGGACATGGTCCGCGGCTTCGGCCCCATCAAATTTGCTTCCGTCGAGCGGTTCGAAAAGCGCAAGGCCGATCTTCTGGCGAAATGGCGCGCGAAGGAGCCGCTTCCCGATGTCGCCTGACCGTTCCCCAAGTTTCCGAGAGTGACCAGCATGGTAGAAAAGATCATCATCGACACGGATCCCGGCCAGGACGATGCGCTGGCCATTCTGTTGGCGCTGGCGAGCCCGGAACTTGAAGTTCTCGGCATCGTCGCCGCCGCGGGCAATGTGCCGCTGCCGCTCACCAATGTGAACATTCGCAAGGTCTGCGAGCTAGCCGGCCGCACGGATGTAAAGGTGTTCGCGGGCTGCAGCCAGCCGATGTCGGGCACGCTGGTCACCGCAGAATATGTGCATGGTGCGACTGGCATGGACGGCGCGGACCTGCCCGATCCGGTGATGCCGCTGCAGGAACAGCACGGTGTCGATTTCATCATCGAGACGCTGATGCGCGAGCCGGCCGGCACCGTGACCGTCTGCACACTCGGACCGCTCACCAATCTCGGCAAGGCGATGACCAAGGCACCGGAAATCGTATGCCGCATCAAGCAGGTCGTGCTGATGGGCGGCGGCTGCTTCGAGGGCGGCAACATCACGCCGGCCGCCGAGTTCAACATCTATGTCGATCCGCAGGCGGCGGCCGTGGTATTCGGCTCGGGCGTACCGATCGTCATGATGCCGCTCGACGTTACCCACAAGACATTGACGACGCGCGCCCGCGTCGAGGCGATCCGGGCGATCGGCGGGCATCTCGCCGCGGTGCTGGTTGGCTGGCTCGATTATTTCGAACGCTTCGACGTGGCGAAATACGGCAGCGAGGGCGGGCCGCTGCACGACCCGAACGTGATCGCCTATCTGTTGAAGCCAGAACTCTATTCCGGCCGGCTCTGCAACGTGGAGATCGAGACGGAATCGGAACTGACCAAGGGCATGACGGTTGCCGACTGGTGGGGCGTTTCCGGCCGGCCGAAGAATGCGATATTCATGCGCGACGTCGACGCAGACGGGTTTTATGCCCTGCTGACGGAGCGGCTTTCCCGGCTCGCCCATGCCGAGGCCGAACGGCAGCCGAAGCTTCGGCTGCACTGATCAATCCCGCTTCCTCGGAATGATCAGTGCATCGAGGACGCGCACGCCCTTGCCTTCGGGCAGTACCGCGACCGGGTTGAGGTCGATCGCTTCGATATCGTCGCCGTACCGGTCTGCGAACTCGGAGAGTTTCACCAGCAGTTCGGCGAGTGCCCTGCGGTCTGCCTTCGGCGCGCCGCGATAGCCTTCCAGCAATGAGGCGAGCCTGGTTTCACTGATCATCGCCTCTGCGCGGGCAAGATCGATCGGCAGCAGGTCGAAAGCGCCGTCCTTCATCAGTTCCACCAGCACTCCGCCGATGCCGACGACGAGGCCCAAGCCGAAGGGCTCGTGGCGTACGATCCCGACCAGGGCCTCGACGCCGCCCATCACCATCTCCTGCACCGAGACGCCGCGCAGATCCGCATCGGGCGCATAGGCGCGGGCGCTCGCCATGATCGTGTCGAAGGCAGCGTGCGCTTCCGCCTCCGAGGCAATGCCGAGCTTCACGCCGCCTGCCTCGGTCTTGTGGAGGATATCCGGCGACTCGATCTTCATCGCGACTGGAAAACCGAGCGTCTTCGCCGCTTTCGCCGCGGTATCGGCACTGGTAACAAGCCGTTCTTTCGGGACAGGCAGGCCCTCGGAGGCGAGCAGCGTCTTGGCTTCGCGCTCGGTCAAGGCGCCGGCGGAGAGGGTCTTTCTTTCCATTGCCGTTTTGCCGGGCCACGAAACGGTGTTGCTTTGCGCAACCAGGCCCGCAATCGCCGCCAAAGTGCTTTTCGTCCCGCGCAGGACCGGCACGTTTGGCAGTTTCTGCTCGACGGCCCGATGGTGGCCGGAGGAGAGGTTGCTCATGAAGATGACCGGCGCTTTGCCGGTTGCGGCATAGGCGGAGACCGCCTCGGCGATACCGAGATATTCGGCGGCGCAGAAATCGTCCAAGCCGGCCGGTGCGTCCTGCGCGGCGACGATCATCCCGATCGACGGGTCGTCGGCCAGCGTATGCAGCACATCGCGGTAGATATCGCCGTTGGCGAAGACAACACCCGTCGTATCGAGCGGGTTCTGAGGGGTCGCGAAGGGCGGCAGCAGGGTTTTGATCTTCGCGGTGGTTTCCGGCTGCAGGTCGGGCAGCGTGAGACCCGCCTCGTCTGCAATATCGGAGACGTGCGCCACACCGCCGCCGGAGACGCCGACGATGGCGACGCCTGGTTTTGTAGGACGCCGCCCGAGGCTTAGGCAGAGTGTGGCCGTCTCCATGAAGCCGTCCATGTCCGGCACTTCGATGATGCCGACGCGCTTGAAGAACGAACGATAGGCCTCGTTGCTGCCGGCGAGCGATCCCGTATGGGCAGCGGTCGCCTGTGCTCCGCGTGCCGACCGGCCGGCGCGCAGCGCGATCACCGGCTTCCCCGCCGCGTGCATCCTTTCCATCGCTCGGGCAAGCTTTTCCGGCTCGCGGATCGCCTCGATGACGATGCCGATGGCACTGGTTGCCTCATCGGTGGCCAGGAAGTCGAGGTAGTCAGGAATATCGGTCGCGGCGCTGTTGCCGGATGAGACGATGTGGCTGAGGCCGAACCTCCCTGTATTCCCGAGCGCAATCGCGCTGGCGCCGGAATGGGAGAGGATCGCGAGGCGGCCTTTTTCTAGATTGGTCGAGAGGCTGGAGGAATAGAGCGCCGCACCCGTGCCGAGGTTGAAGAGGCCGAGGCAGTTCGGGCCGCAGATCGCCATGCCGTAACGTTCGGCGATGTCGATCAGTTGTCGCTGCCGCTCGCGGCCGGCCTCGTCCAGTTCGGCGAAGCCGGAGGCCAGCACGACAGCAGCCTTGACGCCCGTCCGTCCGGCCTCCTCCAACGTGCCGATGACCTTGTCGGCATTGATGCCGATCACAGCGACATCAGGTGCATCATCGAGTGCGGAAAGGGAGGAGATGGCCTTGTAGCCGAAGACCGTTTCAGCCTTGGGATGGATCGGGATGATCTGTCCCTGATAGCCGAAGCGCATCAGGTTCCTCATTACGAAGCTGGAAGAAGCGTCGGCGCGCTCGGTGGCGCCGACGACCGCGACGGATTGCGGCGCCATCAAGGCCCGCATCGCTTCCGGCGTATTGGCCGCCATCGGCGCGGCCTCAGTCGAGGCCCTTGAAGGGATTGTCGCGGAAGGCGAGGTATTCCTTCAGCGACATCTTGGCGAGATTCGCCATCCATTCGCGGCCCTGCTTGGTCACATGCAGCGCGGCGATCGCTTCGATATTGTACTGGAAGGACGGCATGAGACCCGCGACCATCTGCTGGTTGTTGATGGAGGCCTTGGTGTATTTCAGCGCCGGCACCGGCATGCGGGCGAGCTTGCGGGCCAGGTTCTCGGTCTTTTCCTTCAGCTGATCGGCCGGCACGACCTTGTTGATGAGGTGCATGCGCAACGCCTCTTCGGCATCCACCATGTCGCCGGTGAACATCAGCCAGCGCACGTCACGGGTGGCAAGCAGCCAGGGCATCATCAGTGCTGGCGGGCCGGAATTATGGCGTACTTCCGGCTCGCCGAATTTTGCCGTGTCGGCGGCGATGGCGAGGTCGCAGGACATCATCAGTTCGAGCGCGCCGGCCAGCGCGTAGCCATTGACCGAGGCGATGACCGGGATCGGGGCGCGCCAGATGTTGAGCAGTGCCTCGGCGTTTTCGGTCATGTCCTCGCGCCAGAAGTCGATGTCCACATCGAAATCGCCGCCCTGCAGGTCATAGCCGGATGAGAAGGCGCGGCCGGCGCCGGTGATGACCAGAGCGTTGACGTCCGGGTCATCGACGGCACTCTTCAATGCCGCGTCGATCTCGCGGATCACCGTCTTGTTCATCGCGTTCATCTTGTCGGGGCGATTGATGGTGATCGTCGCGAACTTGTCGGTCAAATCCTTCTCATACAGGATCGTCTCGTAGCTCATGGAAGTTCCCCTTATTTTTGAACTATTTGCCGGATTTCTTTAAAGCCGCGTAGGCGACGGCCATTTTAGCAGCGAGGCGTGCATTGTTTTTCACCAGCTCGATATTGGCCTTGAGGCTCTCGCCCTTGGAAAGCTCGTTGATCCGGGCGAGCAGAAAGGGCGTCAGCTCCTTGCGACCGACGCCCTTTTCGTCTGCCTCGCGCACCGCGTCGGCAATCGTGCCGTCGATGAATTCCGGCGTCAGCGCGGCGGCTTCCGGGATCGGATTAGCGATCAGCAAGCCGGTGCCGGTGCCGAGCTTGTGGTGCAGGAACATGGCTTCGGCGATCTCTTCCGGCGTGTCCAGCCGATGATCGGCCTTGTAGCCGCTCTTGCGGGTGAAGAAGGCGGGGAAATCCTCGGTGCCGTAGGCGATCACCGGCACACGCTGGGTTTCCAGATATTCAAGCGTCTTGGCGATATCGAGGATGGACTTTACGCCGGCGCAGACGACGGCGGTCTTGGTGCGGCCGAGTTCGGTCAGGTCGGCGGAAATATCGAAGGTCTGCTCGGCGCCGCGATGCACGCCGCCGACGCCGCCGGTCGCGAAGATGTCGATGCCGGCGAGATCGGCGAGCAGCATGGTGGCTGATACGGTGGTGCCGGCCGACTGCTTCTTGACCATGGCGACGGCAAGATCACGGCCGGAAGCCTTTACCACGCCCTTGGCCTTGGCAAGTGCATCGAGCTCGTGGCGTTCGAGACCGACCCGCAGTTCGCCATTTATCACCGCGATCGTCGCCGGCACCGCGCCGTTCTCGCGGATCACCGCCTCGACGCCAAGCGCCGTTTCGAGATTGGCGGGGTAGGGCATGCCATGGGTGATGATGGTCGATTCCAGCGCGACGACAGGACCGCCGGCGGCGATCGTCTCGGCAACTTCACGGCTCAGCGTCGGTTTCAGAAGGGGCATTGCGGGTATTCCTCGAATGGTGTTTTCGACCGGCCGCCTATCCGGCGAGACGGTGCATATTGGCTTCCAGGAAGCGTTCGGACAATTCTGTGTGGACGCTGGCCGGGGTTTCGGTGGTCAGCGTGCCGAGCAGCGCGCCGGTGCGTGCCGCCGTATAGATGTCTTCGCCATGCAGGATGCGGTGCAGCGTGCCGGCGATCATCGCGTCGCCTGCACCGGTAATGTCAACGGGTCTTGCCCGGACCGCCGGGAATGTGCGGGCGCCTTCCGTGCCGGCCACCGCGATGCCGCGCGCTCCCATGGTGACGACCGCCTCACGGGCACCTGCAGCTTGAAGGGCGAGGGCTGCTTCTCTGGCGTCCTCGATCGTCTGATGTGCCTTGCGATGCAGGACAGCGTTCGCCTCGTCGATGTTCATGAACAGGAGATCGATGCCGGAAAGGTCCTTCGGCAGGCGGGCAGCTTTCGGCGTCGAAACCGCGTCAATCGCCAGCCTGAAGCGGGCGCCCTGGCGCTTGGCGATCAAGGCGGCAATTGTCTCGTCCGGCAGATTGCAGTCGCAGAAGACCCAGCTCGCGGCAGCGAGATGCGGCCAGATGCGCTCGAAATGCGGCGGCAGCAGCAGGTCGAAAATGCCCATGTCGGCGATGCCGAGCACCAGGTCGCCCTTCAGATCGAGGATCGCGGCGTATTCCGCAGTCGGTCGCTCGGTCGTGGTGACCATTTGGCTGACATCGATGCCGCGGTCGCGCATGTGTTTCAAAAGCGCCCTTCCGCCCTCGTCGTCGCCGACGATCGAGATGAAGCTCGTCGTGGTGCCAAGAAGGGCGAGGTTTTCCGCCACGTTGCGGGCGACACCGCCCATGGAGCGGATGCCATCGACCGGATTGGAGGTCTCGAAAACGAGATCCGCCTTGGCGCGATATTTGCGGTCCAGCACGGCGCCGCCGATGCAGACGGCCCGGGTTTCCGCCGGCATCACATAACCGCGGCCGAGAATATAGCCCTTCTGCATGAGCTGGACGATATGCGCGGCGACGGTCGAGCGCGCCAGCCCGAGCTGGGCGGCGATCTCCTGCTGCCCGGCAAACGGGTTGTCCTTGATGATCGACAGAACGGCCGCTTCCTGCGGAGCGAGGTCATCCATCTCGTACATCATCCTTGCGGCGAATGCCGTCTTGAAACTTCGTTATTTTTGATATGGACAACAACAGATGTTTTTGTCAACATCTGTTTGTCAGATGCACAGATGGAGGCAGGCCATGTCCGTTTCAGGTGCCATTCCCGTATCGTCCGGCGATGCCGCACCCGGCATTCCGGTCATCGATGTCGGCCCCTTCATCCGAAACGAGGTGGGCGCTGCGGGCGTGGTGAAAGCCATCGAAGCCGCCTGCCGTGATACCGGTTTCTTCCTCGTCACCGGCCATGGTGTTTCGCCGCAAGCGACCTCGCGACTCTACAGTCTCGCGAGAGCCTTCTTCGACGAACCGCAGGAGTGGAAGAAGACGATAGGCCGCGGCAATGGCGTGATCGGCGGCGTGTCCTTCTCCCCGATCGCCGAGGAAGCGCTGGCGGCAACGCTGGGCTTGAAGACGCCGGGCGATTACAAGGAAAGCCTGAATTTCGGTGAGAACCTGCCGGGCGATATATGGCCGAACAAGCCCGACGGGCTGGAGCAGGCCTTCCGTAACTATTTCAAGGAAATGGAAGTGCTGTCGAAGCACCTGCGCCGCATCTTCTGCCAGGCGATAGGGCTCGATCAGGATTATTTCGAACCGTCCTTCGAAAACCATCTCTCGGCGTTGCGCGTCATCAACTATCCGGAACAGAGCGAAGCGCCGTTGCCGGGCCAGCTGCGCGCCGGCGTGCATACCGATTACGGGTTCATGACCATCCTGCGTTCCGAAGCCTCTCCGGGCGGCCTGCAGGTGCGGAACCGCAATGGCGAGTGGCTGGACGCCCCGTCGATCGAAGGCGCCTATGTCATCAACATCGCCGACGCCTTCATGCGCTGGACAAATGATGAATGGGTCTCGACGCCGCACCGGGTCGCCAATCCGCCCACCGATTTCAAGGGCACGGCGCGCCGGCAGTCTATCCCGTTCTTCCTCAATCCGTCGAAAGATACGGTGATCGAATGCCTGAAGCCCTTCATCAAGGGCGGAGCGAAATACGAGCCGATCACCTATGGCGAATATATCGACCTCAAGACGAAACAGGCTTTTTCGAAAGGCTGAGCGCTGACCAAAAGCGTGCACAGAAGCGGAATACCGCCGGCACATACCGATCAATGATCGCAACAAGGGGAACTGCAAGATGATGGATATGACAAGACGGCAAACCCTTGCCGGAATGGGTGCACTCGCGGCGGCAGGCCTCATGGGCCTGC
This sequence comes from Neorhizobium petrolearium, assembly GCF_029854435.1. Lineage (NCBI taxonomy): Bacteria > Pseudomonadati > Pseudomonadota > Alphaproteobacteria > Hyphomicrobiales > Rhizobiaceae > Neorhizobium > Neorhizobium petrolearium. Next base: position 743,303 of record NZ_CP123001.1, read on the forward strand.
CCGCGCGGGCTCAAGCGAAGACGCTGGTCGTGCCGACGCTCGGCGGCGTCTGGGAGCAATACTGGCGCTCGACCGTGGCGCCGGCCTTCACCAAGCAGAGCGGCGCAGCCGTGACGCTCGATGTCGGCAATGGCCGTGTCTGGGGCGCGAACCTGCGTGCCGCAGGCGTCGCCAAGCCGCCCTATTCGATCGTGATGACCAACGAGGTTTTCGCATCGGGCCTGCGCAAGGAGGGCTTTTTCGAAAAGCTCGACCTCTCCAAGCTGCCGAACTATGCCGACCTTTATCCACTTGCCAAGAAGACTGATGGCTGGGGTGCGATCGGCGCCGTATCGCCAATCGGCATCGGCTACCGTACCGACCTTGTGAAAATGCCGCCGAAAAGCTGGAAGGACCTCTGGAACAATCCGGAATTCAAGGGTCGGATCGGCCTCTACAATTTCGCCAACAGTGCCGGCAAGATGGAACTCCTGCTGTTCTCCAAGATCTTCGGCAAAGACCAGTACGACGTCGACGCAGGCTTCGCCGCGCTCGAAAAGCTGGGCTCCGTCATCCAGGTCGATTTCAACCTCTCCACCGGCCTTGCGTCCGGCGAAATCGTGGTCGCTCCTTTCGACTTCGGCGAAATCGCCCGCCTGAAGAAGCAGGGGCTGCCGGTCGACTGCATCATTCCGGAAGAAGGCATGATCATGTTCGACCAGACGATCAACATCCTCGCCAACGCGCCCGAAAAGGAGCTGGCCTATCAGTATGCCAACTTCCTGTTGTCGCCGGAGGTTCAGGGTATGATGGCCAAGGAATTCTTCATCTCGCCGACCAATTCCAAGGTGGTGATCCCGGCCGAACTCAAGGCCGATGTGCCGATCTCCGGTGCGGACATGGACAAGATCCTCACCTGGGACTGGAACTTCGTCAACGAAAAGCAGGGCGAGCTTTCCGAGCGCTGGGCCAAGACGCTTAAGTGATTTTCCCCCGCTGCGATCATGGCTTGCCTCCGTGGCGGGCCATGATCGGCTTTTTCGGGTTTCTTGGCGAATTGAAAGTGAAGTTTCATGACAGAGGTTAGCATCGAAAAGCTGACCAAGGACTATGGGCAGGGGCCTGCGGTCAACGGCATTTCCATCAGGATCGCGGAAGGCGAATTCATCTCGCTGCTCGGCCCCTCCGGCTGCGGTAAGACGACGACGCTGAAGATGATCGCCGGGTTCGAGGATGCCACGCAGGGCGCGATCCGGTTTGACGGCCGCGACGTGGTGCATGTGCCGGTCGAAAAGCGCGACATCGGCATGGTCTTCCAGAACTACGCGCTTTTCCCGCATATGACAGTGGAGAAGAACCTCGCCTTCGGGCTGGAGATGCGGAAGATTTCCAGGGCGGAAATCCGCGAACGCATCACAAAGGTCCTGGATATGGTGCAGCTTGCGGGCTACGCGGAACGCTATCCGCGCCAGCTTTCCGGCGGCCAGCAGCAACGCGTGGCACTTGCGCGTGCGCTGGTCATCGAACCGAAGATCCTTCTGCTCGACGAACCGCTCGCCAATCTGGATGCCAAGCTGCGCGAAGAGATGCGTGTCTTCATCCGCGACCTGCAACGCCGTGTCGGCATCACCACCGTCTACGTCACCCATGACCAGGCTGAGGCGATGACCATGTCGGACCGCGTCGTCGTGATGTTCGGAGGGCGCATCGCGCAGATCGGCACGCCGTCGGACATCTATGAGCGGCCCGCCAATCTGGAAGTGGCTGAGTTCGTCGGCCAGGTGAACATCATCCGCGGCAAGGTGGGCAGCGGAACCATTTCGACCCCCTTCGGCAACGTGCCTGCTGCAGGCGCCTATGCCGACGGCACGGAGATCATGCTGGCGCTCAGGCCGGAAGCGGTCGAGCTTCTGCCCGTCAGTTCCGGCGCAGCCGGCGTGCCGGCAAAGGTCCGGTCGAGCTATTATTCCGGCAGCCTTGTCGACTACCGGCTGGACCTTGCGGATGGCGCGACCGTCAACGTCCAGACCCTTCCGCGCACCCGGTTTGCCGATGGCGACGAGGTGCTCATCCATGCACCGGTCGACCGGTTCTGGCCGCTTGGGCCAATACGCGGGACTGAAGCATGAACGTCGCTGCGAAGAAACGCTTCGGGCCGCTGCTTTTGATTGCGCCTGCCGCGATCCTGCTGACGGTTTTCCTCGTCCTGCCCTATCTCAATATCGTGCTGATGAGCTTCCGCATGCCGGGGCAGGGGACGCCTTACGGGCCGGGCTTCACACTCGTCAACTACGGCAAGTTCTTCTCGGACATCTTTTATATCCAGCAGGTGGCCAACACGCTCTGGATCGGCTTCGTGACGACGCTGGCATGCCTGATCCTCGGCTATCCGGTGGCCTGGCAGCTTGCCCGCGGCAATTCGGCGTTTCGGGCCATGGGTTATGGCCTCGTGCTTTCGCCGCTGCTTGTCGGCATCGTCATCCGCAGCTACGGCTGGACGATCCTGCTCGGAAACAACGGCCTCATCAACCGCACGCTGATGGGCTGGGGCATCATCGACGGGCCGCTGCCGCTGATGTACAACGCGCTTGGCATCGTCATCGCGCTGGTGCATGTCTTCCTGCCTTTCATGATCCTGCCGATCATGAGTGCCATCCAGGGCATCGATCCGTCGCTCGAAGCCGCTGCCCGTTCGCTGGGAGCTTCGAAGGCTACGGCCTTCCGGCGCATCACCCTGCCGCTGTCGCTGCCGGGCATCCAGGCAGGCTCGATCCTCGTCTTCGTGCTGTCGCTCAGCGCCTATGTGACGCCGTCGCTGATCGGCGGCTTGCGGGTCAAGACCATGGCCGTGACGGTGGTCGACGCTTTGATCGACACTTTCCAGTGGCCGTTCGGCTCTGCGCTGGCGCTGATGTTGTCGGTGACCGGCGCGATCGTCGTGGTGATCTTCGGGCGACTGACAGTCATAAAATGGAAGGCCTGAACCGATGTCGAAACCCTTCTTCACCGTCTATTGCCTGATCATCTACGCCTTCCTGCTGGCGCCGATCGCGGTCGTCGTCATCGCCTCTTTCAATGCCGGCGCTTTCCTCACCTTCCCGCCGCAGGGCCTCTCCTTCCGCTGGTACGTGGTCTTCTTCAACAACGAGGTGTTCATGCGGGCGATCCGCACATCACTGTGGATCGCGGCCGTCACGATGGTGATCTCTGGCGTCATCGGCACGATGGCGGCGATATTCTACGTCCAGTATTCCGGCCGGCTGAAGGAAGTGGTGCGCATCGCCATGCTGGCGCCGCTGCTCCTGCCGGAAGTGCTGACCGCGATCGCGCTGCTCTTCTTCGTCTATTCGATCGGTATCGGCACGCAGACCGTGTTCGGCATGATCATCGGCCATGTCATGATCACGCTGCCCTTCGTCTTCATCAACGTCTCGGCCTCGATGGAAAGTTACGATCCTTCCTGGAGCATGGCGGCGCAGAGCCTCGGCGCAGGACGGTTCACGCGGTTCCGGCGCATCATGCTGCCGCTCATCAAGCCGGGCGTCATCGGGGGTTGCCTGTTCGCCTTCATCATCTCCTTCGATATCTTCACCATTTCCTTCATGCTGAAGAATGTGGGAACGTCGACGCTGCCGATCCAGCTCTTCGATTATCTCAGGACCAACTTCACACCGGAGGCGGCCGCCGTCTCAACCTGCTCGATCGTGCTGACGCTGATTGTCGTGGTGATTTCGGAAAAGGTGTTGGGGCTGAGACTTCACCGCTTCTAAGGTAGCCGATACTCGAGGATGCGCTCTCTCATTTCCTCTGTCGCAAAGTGGCCGCACAGTTTTGTGCGACATGCTTCACGACAATTTTGATTCCGGTCGCTCTGGGGCTTTCGCCGCCGTAAAACGTACTGTAGTGTATACATGACGAGGCTTTGGGAAGAGCCGGCCTGCGTATCAGGAACCCTGACGGGATCCTGGGCGCGATGGGAAAGAGCATAGCAGCCACCTGCATTTCACAAGTTGATCGCGGGCGGCGGGCCGATAGGGAGGATCAGGCCGTATGCAGCAGCTTGCCGAGTCGATGACGGCTGGCCAGGACGCGCTTCTGGATATCCAGAACCTGACCCTGTCACTGCGTGACCAGCAGGGTTGGGTCGAAGTTCTCAACAATATCTCGCTTTCGGTGAAGCCGAAGGAGATTCTCGGCGTGGTCGGTGAGAGCGGCTGCGGCAAGTCGATGACTGCGCTCTCTATCCTCCGGCTCTTGCCGCCGCGCGATTCCCGCCTGGGCGGCAAGATCATGTTCGGAGGCCAGGACCTCGTTTCCTGTTCGGAATCGCAGATGAATCGCATTCGCGGGCGGCACATCAGCATGATTTTCCAGGAGCCGATGAGCGCTCTCGATCCGGTATTCACCGTCGGCTACCAGATAGAAGAAACCCTTCGGCGGCACTTCAAGCTCGACCGTAGGGAGGCGGCGGAGCGCGCCGTCGCGGCGCTTGATTCGGTCGGCATCGCGTCGCCACGCCACGTCGCGACACTCTATCCGATGAACCTTTCGGGCGGCATGCGCCAGCGTGTGATGATCGCCATGGCACTGGTCTGCGAGCCGCGCCTGCTCATCGCCGACGAGCCGACCACAGCCCTCGACGTGACGATCCAGGCGCAGATCATGGACCTGCTTCTAGGCCTTGCCGACCGCACCGGCACCGCAATCATGTTCATCACCCACAATCTCGGGCTGGTCGCACAGAGTTGCCATCGGATGGTGACAATGTATGCAGGACAGGTTGTCGAGAGCGGTCCGGTGAAGGACGTCATCGCCTGTCCCCGCCACCCCTATACGGCCGGGCTTCTGCAATCGATACCTGACAGCAACCGCCCACGAGGCACCCTGCCTTCGATCGCCGGCCGTGTTCCTTCGCTGCGTCACATGCCGAAAGGTTGCCGTTTCGGACCGCGCTGCACCTTTTCCGCCCAGCCTTGCGGCCTCTCCCAGAGCATCGAAAACACCGGCCGAAGGGAAGTGCGCTGTAATCGTTGGGAAGAACTCGAATTGGAGAGGGTCGAAGCATGAACGAAGTCGTTTCGTCCGGCCAGATGGCTCTCAAGGCCGACAACCTGCATGTCAGCTTCGGCAACGCACGGCGCGGCTCCCTTATCCGCGCCGTCGACGGCGTCAGCTTCAGCGTGCGCAAGGGCGAGATTTTTGGCGTGATCGGCGAGTCGGGTTCCGGTAAATCGACGCTCGGGCGCTGTCTTGTCGGCCTGCTCAGCCCAAGCGGCGGTGGAGTGCTGCACGGCGACATCGACCCGTTCAAGTTTTCCCGCCGCGAGCTCAACCGCCACCGGCGAAAGTACCAGATCGTTTCGCAGGATCCGAATGCGGCCTTCGATCCGCGCATGACCATCCTTCAGAGCGTCTGCGAACCGGCGGACATAGCTGGCGAGGGAACGAAGGCTCAGCGGCGCGAAAAGGCGTTCGCGATGCTGGACCGGGTGTCGCTGTCACCGGAAATGGCCAATCGTTATCCGCATGAGATTTCCGGCGGCCAGAAGCAGCGTGCCAACATCGCGCGGGCGCTGATGCTCGATCCGACCGTGATCGTGTGCGACGAGGTGGTCGCGGCGCTCGACGTGTCGATCCAGGCCGACATGCTCAATCTCTTCTCCCGGCTGCAGGAGCAGCTCGGCCTCACCTATGTGTTCATCAGCCATGATCTGAGAGTGGTCAGCCACATCAGCGACCGCGTGGCGGTCATGTATTTCGGCAAGATCGTGGAATTCGGTCCTGCCCATGCCGTGATCGACACTCCGCTGCATCCCTATACGGAAGCACTGCGATCGGCAGAACCCGAGGTCAATCCCGCTGCAGCCGAGGCTCGGCAGAGAATCATCCTTCAGGGCGAGATACCGAGCGCGATCTCGCCGCCGAGCGGCTGCCGCTTTCATACACGCTGTCCGCGTGTGCGGGACATCTGTCGCACGCAGGAGCCCCAGCAGCGCGAGTTGCTGCCCGGACGCCATGTCGCATGCCATTTCGCCGAGGAGATGCTCGGGGAAAAGGAGAGCAGAGATCTTGGTCCTGCGGGACGGAACGGCGCGGACCAGGGTGCTGCCGCCGCGCAGATGCCGACGTGATGGAATGCTGATGTAGTGGCCAAGCACGGCCGGTCATGGATGATGGAGGAGAAGACGTGACCACTAGTCTATTTGGAAAGATGCCGGATCTTACCCGCCGCTCGCTGTTGGCCGGAACAGCCGCCGCAGGCGGCCTGGCCCTGTTGCCGGCAATGGCGCGCGCTCAGGAAGCGCAGCCGAGGTCGGGCGGAACGCTCAGGGCCGTAATCCCGTTCAACCCCGCCGCGCTCGATCCGCTGACGGGCCGCAACAACCCCGATTTCAATACTCTTTTGATGATGTTCGACGCGCTGATCGGCTTCGATCCGCAAACGCTCGAACTTCAGCCGATGCTGGCGACGTCGTGGAAGTTCACGGATCCCACCACGCTGGTTCTGGAACTTCGCCAGGGCGTCGAGTTCCACGACGGCACGCCGTTCAACGCCGAAGCGGTCGTCTTCCACCTCAAGCGCGGTATGGAATACGATCGTTCGAACGTGAAATCGGATCTTGCGGTCGTCAAGCAGGTCGAGGCCACCGGCCCGTACCAGGTTTCGATCGCGCTGAAGTATCCGGATGCCACGCTCCCCTCGGTCCTGACCGACCGCGCCGGTCTTGTCGTGTCGCCTGCTTCGGTCAAGGCCGCGGCTGACGGCAACGTCGACCGCGCGCCGGTCGGCACCGGACCGTTCAAGTTCGTGGAATGGCAGGACAACACGATCATCAAGGTTACGAAGAACTCGAACTATTGGGGAGACGCGCCTTATCTGGACGGGATCGATGTCCGCATCGTCAACGAGTTCAACACGGCTGTCCGCACGGTGACGGCAGGCGAGTCCGACATCGTCCTCAACATGAGCGCACAGCAGATGGCCGTGGCCAAGCGCGACCCTAACCTGGTCGCTGAAGCCACGCCGTCGATGATCTACTACACGGCCTTCCTGAACTATGGCCAGGGACCGCTGGCGGACGTACGCGTTCGTCAGGCAATGAACTGGGCGCTCGACCGGCCGGTGTTGAACAAGGTCCTCTGGGGCGGCCTGGGCGGCGGGCATTGCAGCATGTTCCCGTCGGGCTTCTGGGCCAATGATCCCGCGACTGAAAACTTCTATACGAAGGATCTCGACCGCGCGAAGTCTCTCCTGAAGGAAGCGGGTTTCGCAAACGGCATCCAGATCGACACGTTCACCTGGGCGGACCAGGCCGCAGTCCAGCGCCAGGAGGTTCTGAGTGCCCAGCTTGCCGAGGCAGGCATCCGGCTGAAGGTCACCCCGGCGCAGCCGGCGCAGACGATGCAGTATTTTCTGACGGAGAAAAAGGGTCACATGCTGCTGACCCCGACGGGCGGCCTTCCCGACCCGGCAACCGCCTACGATCGTCAGTTTTCCGCGACGGCCTACCGCAACGCGGCCAAGACCGAATTGCCGGGCTATCGTGAACTGATGGATGAGGCCATGAGCACGTTCGACAACGCGAAACGCCAGCAGGTTCTCTACAAGATGCAGCGTTTCGTACTGGAGAATGCACTTCACCTGCCGCAGTTCTCGTCCGCCGGCATCATCGTACGCACGCCGAAGGTACACGGCTTCAATTTCAGCCTGTTGCAGCGCCCGCGCTTCCATAAAGTATGGATGGAGGCGTGAACCTCGGCAATACGACATCCCCACGCGGTGGTCGCTTCGGGATGTTGCGCGAAACCTAGACGGAGCGGGTTGCAGGCCCGCTCCGCGTCGGCATCAATTGCGGATCGACGGAGTGTAAATGATGGACGGCGTCCTCGGGATGGTTGCGCGAAGGCTGATGCAGCTTTTGCCCGTAATGATCGTGGCGACCTTCGTGGTGTTTTCCCTCGTCTATCTGATGCCGGGCGATCCGGCCGTCATGATTGCGGGCGATTACGCAACGGCCGAACGTATCGCGGAAATCCGCCACATCTACGGCTTCGACCGACCGATGCTCGTGCAGTATTTTGCCTGGCTGGGGAGCGTTTTGCAGGGTGATCTCGGCCACTCGCTCTTCTCTAACGAAGAGGTTCTGCGGCTGATCTTGGCGCGCTTGCCGCATACGATCCTGCTGGTCGTCTATGCGCTGGTCCTGGGCGCATTGATCGGCATCCCGCTCGGCATTCTCGCCGCCACGCGCCAGGGCACCACCCTCGACAAGATCATCACCAGCGTCGCCTCTCTCGGTGTCGCCGTTCCCAATTTCTGGCTCGGCATCATTCTGGTCACGCTGTTTTCGCTTGGCTATCGCTGGTTTCCCGCCACGGGCGCGGTTTCCTTCTTCGAAAAGCCGTTGGAAGCTCTCTACTATGCGACCCTTCCGGCGGTGGCGCTCTCGACCGGCGTCGTTGCGGTCCTGGCGAGACAGGTCCGCAGTGCGCTGCTCGAAGTGCTCGGCTCGCAATATATCCGCACCCTGCGCGCCAAGGGGCTTAGTTCGCGCTCGATCCTGTGGAAGCACGGGCTTCGAAACGTGTCGGCAACGATGCTGACCATTGCCGGCCTGCAGGTGAACCGGCTGTTTTCCAGCGCCGTCATCATCGAGGCGGTCTTCGCCGTGCCCGGTGTCGGCAATCTCATCAGCTATTCGGCACTTAACAAGGATTTCCCCGTCGTGCAGGGCGTGGCGCTCGTGCTCGTGCTGGTGGTGATCTTCACCAATCTTCTGGTCGATGTGCTGAACGCGACCTTCGATCCCAGAGTGGCGGCTTCGACATGACCGATACGAACATGACTGCGATCACTGAAAGCCGTGCCGAACCGGCAACCCGGTCGACCCTTCCGCCCCCCAACCGCTTCCGCTTCTGGGCGTGGCTATGGTCCGACAAGCGCGCCCTGATAAGCCTTCTCTATCTCTCGCTTCTCGTGTTGGCAGCGATCTTCGCGCCGCTGGTAGCGCCCTATCCGCCCAACGAGCAGAACCTGATGGACCTCCTGATGCCGCCGAGCGCCGAACATTGGCTGGGCACGGACGACCTCGGCCGGGACACGCTGAGCCGACTGATGTACGGCTCCTACAACGCGCTCTACGCCGCAAGCCTTGCCGTCGGCATCGGGGTTGCGATCGGTGTTCCGCTCGGGGTTTTCATCGGCTTCGTCGGCGGCTGGATCGACGAGCTCGGCAGCCGCATCATCGACGGCGTCCTGGCTTTTCCGCCGATCGTGCTCGCCGTTGCGGTCACCGGCGCGCTCGGCATCGGTCTTACCAATGCGATGATCGCGGTCGGCTTCGCCTTCGCGCCAGTGCTGGCCCGGACGATGCGGGCGCAGACCCTGGTGGTGAAGAACGCGCTCTACGTGGAGGCGGCAACCGGCTTCGGCGCGTCGCGCCTGCACCTGATCCTCCGCCATATCCTGCCCAATGCGATCCAGCCTGTGATCGTCGAGATCACCCTGATGCTGGCGGTGGCGCTCCTGGCGGAAGCGGGCTTGAGCTTCCTCTCGCTCGGCGTCCAGCCGCCGGAGTCGAGCTGGGGCGGTATGTTGGCGCGTGCCTATCACTATGTGGAAGTGGCGCCGGCGCAGATGTATGCGCCGGGTTTCGCCATCCTGTTCACGGCGCTCGCGTTCAACACGCTCGGCGAGTCGATCCGCGTGCTTCTCGACCCGACGATCAAGCGGCGGTGAACGTTCTCGCTGAGGCCAGACACGAAACGGCCCGGCCTTGCGACCGGGCCATTACTGTTGCTGGCTGATGCCGCGTCGGGATCAGGCGTTCTGGTCAAGCCATACGCGGTGGAACCGCGGAGAATGCAGTCGGTCGTAGTGCCAGTCCTTGACCTTCTTGTTGCGGATCGACATGGCGGCCGACGTCACCAGCGGCAGGTGCAGCGCCTGCTCCACGACGAAGCGCTGCAGGGCGGCGAAGGCCGCCTTGCGCTCTCCGGCGTCGGCCGAGGCGCCTGTCGCGTCCAAGAGTTTACGGAACTGCGGATCTTCCACTTTGCCGGCGTTGAACTGACCGCTCGCACCGAACAGCCGCTCATAGGTCTGGCTCGGATCGAGCCAACCGCCCTGCGGATTGAGGATCATCGAACCCTTGCCCTCAATATAGAAGAACTGGTTCACCACCTGCGGGGGCGAGGGCGTGACCTTGAGGCGGATGCCGACCTGCGAAAGCTGGTTGCCGACCAGTTCGAGGCGCTGGATCGACGTCTGGTCCGGCCAGCTCCAGGTTTCGACTTCGAGGCCGTTCGGATATCCGGCCTCCGCCAGCAGTTTGCGGGCCTTTTCCGGATCGTGCTGGTAGAAATTCGCCGTGCCGGCATCGACTGCCCAGAAGTCCTTCGGGAACATCGTCGAGGTCGGCTGCCCCAGGCCAAGCATCAGAACCTTGTTCAGTTCCTCCCGATTGATGGCGTAGTTCATCGCCTGCCGGACCCTGATGTCGTTGAGCGGCGGCTTGGCGAAGTTCATCATCAGCGTGAAGAAGATCATCGAAGGATTGGCCTCGGCGGTGAGATCCGGCATGCGGCGTGCGGTGGCGATCTGCTGCGCGGCCATGTTGAGCGCCAGATCGGTCTCGCCGGCAGTCACCGTGCGGGCGGCCGTGTTCAGCTCGTTGATGATGCGGAAGTCGATGCCGTCGAGATAGGGCAGGCCCTTCTGCCAGTAGTCGGGGTTCCTGGCGACCTTGATGAGCGTATTGTCCTGCCATTCAACGAACTTGAACGGTCCGGTGCCGACAGGATTGCGGTCGACATTGCCGTTGGCCGCAGCCTGGATGGAAGCGGGTGACACTATGCAGCCGACGCGCCCCGTCAGGATTGTCGGCAGCGAGTAGTTTGGCTGCTTGAGCTTTATCGTCACCTGGCCCGAGCCGGTGGCTGCTACTGATGCGACCGAGACCAGGTCCGACTTCACGTTGGAGCGCGGATCGTTCATCGAACGGTCGAGATTGAACTTCACGGCTTCGGCGGTGAACGGTGTTCCGTCATGGAATTTCACACCGTCGACAAGGTTGAGCACGAGCGTCTTAGGATCGGTGAAGGTCCAGTCCTTCGCCAACATCGGCTTGAGTTCGAGCGTGGCCGGATCGAACGCGATCAGTGCGTCGAATATCGCATACAGCGCATTGAAGTCGGGCACGTTGCGCCCGGTGATCGGGTCGAGTGCGGCCGGATTGAACGGCATCGCAATGCGCAGCGTGCCGCCCGGGCTGGGCTGTGACGCTTGAGCGAACGTCCGTCCAGGCAACAGCATCGCGCCGCCCAGCACTGCACTGGACGCAAGAAGCGTCCTTCGATTGATCCCGCTGCCGTTGATGATGGACGATCTTGCGTCCTGCTGCTTGCTCATCTCCTGGGCTCCTCCCCATGAAACAGATTGATGAAATAGATAGATGTCAGGCAGGCATGCGTGCATACATGATTGTCGCTTGGCCGGCTTCCTCCTCCGACTCTGCAGCACTCTGCCGAGCGCAAATCTACAACAGCACCTTTCCTGTGTATACTTTTTGCGTGAAGTTTTGACGCAAACAGCTTCCTTCCGACGGGGGCGTGTGCCATGATTATACGAGAGGCTGCGATGGCATTGCCGGTCGCAGGAAATGGAGGAGTGAAGCATGGGCGCGTTCGAGCGTTCCCGGACCTACGACTATATCATCGTGGGCGGCGGCACTGCAGGCTGCGTGCTCGCCAACCGCTTGTCGGCCGATCCGTCAGTTGAGGTGCTGATGATCGAAGGCGGCGGTGAGGGGCGTGGCTTCTATGTCGACATGCCGCTCGGTCTCGCCTTCCTGATCGGCAGGCCGCAATACGACTGGCTCTATAAGGGCGAGCCCGAGCCCTATCTCGAAGGGCGCCGGATGCCCTTGCCGCGCGGCAAGATGCTCGGCGGCAGTTCCGCCATCAACGGCCTGATCTATGTGCGCGGCCATGCCTACGACTACAATCAGTGGGCGCAACTTGGCAATCGCGGCTGGTCGTGGGAGAGCGTATTGCCCTATTTCAAGCGTTCCGAAGCTTTCCATCACCCGAGTTCGGAGGCGCACGGCACGGAAGGTGAATGGTCGGTTTCGGATCCCAACGTGCGGTGGGAAGCCCTGGTCGCCTATCGCCAGGCGGCGATCGAGCAGGGTATTCCAGCCTCGGACGACTACAATTCCGGCGACAACGAAGGTGTCGCCTTCTTCGTCGCCACCATCAAGAATGGCGTGCGTCACTCCACCGCGCGGGCCTTTCTCCAGCCGATCCGCCACCGCCGCAACCTGACCGTTGTCACCAATGCGCTCGTCGACCGCGTGACCTTCGACGGCAGGCGCGCGAGCGGCATCACCTTCAGCATCGATGGACAGAGCCAGGAGGCGAAGGCCGGGCGGGACGTCATTTTGTCGGCGGGAGCTTATGGTTCTCCGGCCATACTCGAGCGATCGGGCGTCGGTGCGCCGGACGTGCTGTCAGACGCCGGCATCGAGGTGCTGCACGGCCTGCCGGGCGTAGGCGAAAATCTGCAGGACCACTGGCATATCCGGGTGCAGCATCGCCTCCACAACACCCATACGCTCAATACCCGTGGCGGGACGCGCCTCGGCCGAATGCTGCTCGGCATGCAGTATCTTGCGACAAAGAGGGGACCGCTCGGCGGTTCGCCGACGCTGCTCGGCGCCTTCATCAAGACTTCGCCGGATGCGCCGGCTCCCGATATCCAGATCCACGTTTCAGGTTCCACGTCGCCAAGTTTCGGCGGTGCGATGCATCCGTTTCCGGGAATTACCTCGTCGGTATGCATCCTCAGGCCCGAGAGCCGTGGCCATTGCCATGTCGCGGATAGGGATCCTTCGGTCCAGCCGCGCATCCTGCATAATTTCCTGAAGGAGGAGGCGGACCGGGAGATTGTCATACGCTCGGTCGAGGCGGTCCGGCGCATTGTCGCCAGCTCGGCCATGGATCGTTTCGAGCCGGAGGAAATCCTGCCGACCGCTGCCGTGCAGTCGCGGGACGAACTGCTCGACTATGCGCGCCGGACCGTCAACACCACCTTCCATCCCGTCGGCACCTGCAAGATGGGCCGCGATCGTATGGCGGTGGTGGATGACCGGCTGCGGGTCCACGGTCTCTCCGGCCTGCGCGTCGTCGATGCCTCGATCATGCCCACCATCGTATCAGGCAATACCCAGGCCCCGACCGTCATGATTGCCGAGAAGGCGGCGGATTTCATCCGGGAAGAAAGAACGGGAGTGCAGGCTGCATGAACATGTCCAGAGTACAGACTGCCGGCGCGATCGACTGCGACGTCCATCCTCCGACGCCGCGCCGCGCGGACCTGCTTCCCTATCTCGACGACTATTGGACAGAGATCGTCACATCGCGCGAAGTCGACGTGCTGGAACTGATGGGCTATCCGGAGCGCACCCGCCCCTACATGCGGCCCGGCTGGGAGTGGACCGACGATCCGCTCACGCAGATGCAGAAGAACCTGCTCGATCCGCTCGGCCTCGAATGCGCCATCCTCAACGTCGTATCGGGTGCGCATGCGCTCTTCGACCCCTATCTCGCGGCCGCGATCTGCCGTGCCACCAACGACTGGCTCGCCGACAAGTGGCTCGATCGTGATCACCGGCTGAGGGCGTCCATGCTGGTGCCGCTCCAGAATGTCGAAGCCGCTGTCGAAGAGATCGAACGGAGGGCCGGCGACAAGCGCTTCGTGCAGATCCTGACGCTTGCCATGACCGAGCTTCCGCTCGGCCGCCGCACCTACTGGCCGATCTACGAGGCGGCTGAAAGACACAGGCTTCCGATCGGCATTCACGCGGGCTCGAATTTCCGCCATGCGCCCAGTCACAGCGGCTTCCATTCCTTCCTGATCGAGGACCATGTCGTGCAGCCACAGGGCTTCTCGACCCAGGTCGCGAGCCTGATTGCCGAAGGGGTCTTCACCAAATATCCGAACCTGAAGACGGTGCTGATCGAATCCGGCGTCACCTGGATGCCGGCCCTGATGTGGCGCATGGGCAAGGATTGGCGCGGCACGCGCATCGAGGTGCCGTGGGTCAAGGATGCTCCCGGCGATATTATCCGCCGGCATGTCCGTATGACATCGCAGCCTTTTGACGGGCCGGACGATATCGGGGACGTGGCCAAATCGCTCGACCATCTGCTGAGCGATGATATGCTGCTGTTTTCCTCGGACTACCCGCACTGGCATTACGAAGGAATGGACGTGTTGCCGGAGGGCCTGCCGGAAGCCAAGCTGAACAAAATTCTCCGCGACAACGTTCTTGCTACATATCCGAGGCTTGGAGATTGATAATGGAAACTCCCGTACTCGAACGAGCCGAAGACAAGACACAGGCGCTTGGCGTGGTGGACTGCGACGTGCATCCGGCCTTTTCCCGGCCGGATCAACTCACCGACTATCTACCCGAACGTTGGAAGACCCATATACGCGATTATGCCGTTCGCTCGGCAAACCCGCTCTACGGCACGCTGCCCTATCCGCGCATGACGCCGGGAAACGGCATGCGCCGGGATTCCTGGCCGCCGAACGGCGGTCCGCCGGCTTCCGACCTCGCCTTCCTGCGGGAGCAACTGCTCGACCAGTGCAATATCGACTACGGCATCCTGCAGCCGCTCGCCGCCGGCAGCATGGCCTTCAATCAGGAGCTCGGCGCGGCGCTATGTGCAGCCTTGAACGACTGGCAGATCGACAAGTGGGCGGGGCCGGAGCCGCGCCTGAAAGCCTCCATCTGCATCGCCCAGGAAGATGCGAAGGAAGCAGTCGCCGAAATCGACCGGCGCGTCACCGACCGCCGTTTCGCGCAGATCGCCATGCCGCCACGCACGATGGAGCCATGCGGCCGCCGCCGCTACTGGCCAATCTACGAGGCGGCCGAGCACTACGGCCTGCCGATCGGGCTCCATACCAGCGCCTTCGGTTACCGCCCGAACACACCGTCCGGCTGGACCTCCTTCTATCTGGAGGAGCACTATGCGGCTTCCAACAGCCTTCAGACCGTGCTGACCAGCATGATCCTCGAAGGCGTGTTCGAACAGTTCCCGAAGCTGAAGATCGTGCTCGTCGAAGGCGGCTTCTCCTGGCTGCCGTCGCTCGTCTGGCGTCTCGATCGCGAATGGAAGCGCATGAAGAGCGAGGTGCCGCATGTGAAGCGCAAGCCATCGGAATATGTGCGCGAGAATTTCTGGTACACGACGCAGCCAATCGAGGAGCCGGAAAACAACCGGCATCTTCTCGATATCCTGCGCTGGATCGGTGTGGATCGGCTGATGTTCTCGACAGACTACCCGCACTGGGATTTCGACGATCCGCGCTATGCCTTCAAAGTGCCGCTGACGCCGGCAGAACGTTATGCCATTTTCCGCGACAACGCCGTGAAGCTGTTTGGCCTGCAATAAGCACCACGCAGAATAACCATCCGGGGCAGAGCACCCCATGCCGTGCGCTGACGATGCCGGAGCCGCGAAACTGCAACATGTCCTCCTTCAGGCTTTTGCGGGGGACGCATCCGGCAGGCAAAAAAGAAATCCTCCTCTGATTTCAAGAGGAAGGTCACTTAGACAGCTCTGCTTCGTCCACGTCTGATTTCCGGCATTTATCCTGACGGTGTCATCGGGCAGGGAGCCGGGTCGCGAACCGGTTCATCCACGGGGAGATCCGGCGTCCGGTGATGGTCGTTCCACGGCAGGGGACGCGCCGTCAGGGCGCCAACCACCGGAAGACGAGGTTTCAATCCCGGAAACCGCGTCTCCGGAAAAGCCAAAGCGATCGGGCAGGCGGACGAGCCTGACATCAATATCACCTGATACCAACTGCCTGCCCATCCCACATGGACCGGGCCGCGGCGGAGTTTTCCTCCGCAGCGGGCATTCGTGCTGCGTGCAGATGGAGACAGCACAACTCCCCGAAGGAAATTTTGCACACGCGTACATTTTGTCATCCGGGTGTTATGAGGCGCCTCTAAACCGGCCTCGTTGTGACGATCTTCAGCGCTTCTTCAGACCCAGGGACGACCGGTCGCCTGGGGCCTGGGGAGGCAGCCAATTCACTCTTCGGGGAGTTAACCGATGACTGTTCTTCCGATCCTGAAATCCGCCACGCTCGCAGCCGTGCTGCTTGCTTCGACCGCTGTTTTCGCATCCGCCAGGGATGTCACCATCAAGGTATGGGCCGGTGGCACCGGGCCGACCGCCGACTACCGCATCGACAATATCAAAATGGCTGCCGATCTGATGCAGCGCGAGGCTGCCGTACGCGGCGAAGAGCTGAAGATCACCGTCGAGGGCCAGACATGGGCCGGCTGGGACGACTTCAAGCAGGCGGTGACACTGGCCGCCGAATCCAAGACCGCGCCGAACATCATCGTTTCCGGCCACGAGGACATCGGCACCTGGTCGAAATCCGGTCTGCTGCGTCCGGTCGAAGACTATGTCGATCTCGAAGCCTGGCCGCTCAGCCAGATCTATCCGAACCTGCTGGAGGTTGCGACTTTCGACGGCCGCCTGTGGGGCATCCCGCAGGACGCCGAGGCTCGCCCCTTCTTCTTCTCAAAGCCGCATCTGAAGGCGATCGGCTACACGGACGGACAGATCGAGGCCCGGCCGGCCAAGGTCGAGAGCGGCGAGTACACGCTCTACACCATGCTCGACGACGTGAAGAAAATGCAGGACCAGGGCGTCGTCGAAAAGGGCAAGGGCTTCATGCCGCGCCCGAGCAACGGTACCGACTACTGGCAGTTCTACCAGAGCTTCGGCGGCGAAATGACCGACAAGGACAGCGGCAAGCTGTTGCTCGACCGGCAGGCGCTGACGGACATGTACCAGTTCTTCGTCGATGCCGTCGACAAGGGCGTCGTGCCCTCGACCTATCTCGGCATGGCCTGGGACACCTGGCACGACGCCGTTGCCCACGACAAGGCGGGCGCCTGGCACGGCGGCACCTGGCACAAGGCGGAATGGGAAAGCAAGTGGGGCCTGAAGGACTTTTTCGGCCAGATCCAGTATAGCCTGATCCCCGCCGGCAACGAGCGCGGCCATGCCAATTCCGTCACTCATCCGCTCGTCTATCTGCTGTCGACTGCCGGAACGGACGACGATGCCGCGATTTCGGCCGAGCTGATCTCCATCGCCTCGGAGCCGCGCTTGAACGCTCTGCATGCAGTGAAATCCGGTCACCTCGCCATCGGCGAAGCGGAAGCCTCCGTGCCGCTCTACGCTAACGATCGTTGGGCGACGCTTGCCACCAAGGACTTGCTGCCGCACACGAATTCCATCCCGAACGATCCCGATTTCGGCCTCTACTGGAAGGCGATGTACAAGGGGCTCGAGGCCTCCTGGACGAAGACCTCCTCCGTCGCCGACGCGGTCAAGGCCGTCGAGACGGAAGTCCGCAACGCCCTCGGCGACAAGATCGTCATCCGCTAACCCGTCACCAGCCGGACAGGCCTCGTGCCAGTCCGGCTGGTCTTTCGCTTCCGGTGGTTCATGCGTTCTCCTCGGGTTTTCAAGATAAATCTTCTCGGCCTGGCCTTTCTGGCTCCGGCGCTGATCCTGCTGTTCGGCTTCTTCTTCCTGCCGGTGGTGCTGACCAGCGTGTTCGCCTTTACCAATATGAGCACCGCAACGGGGATCACCGGCGGCTCCTACATCGTCACCGGCAATCTCATCCGCTCGCTCGCAGAACAGGGTCTGGATCCGCTGACTGTCGATGCGCTGGGGCGATCCAGTTATGTGGTCGATCAGCAGGGCCTCGACAAGGCGCGAGCCGCCAAGGTCGATCCGAAGCTGCTTTCCGAGATCGAGGCCAGGCTGAAGGGCCGCATCTTTGCCAGTGCGGTCGAGTTCGAACGCGAGCTGAAGGGGTTGCCGTCCCGCCCGACGCGCGTGCGCGACCTGAAGGTCGCTGCCGGCGCGTTCGAACAGTCCGTGCTCAACATCCGCTACGAGAGCCGCAGCGACATCGAGGCCGCGCTGTCTGAGGTGCTGGATCATCCGTCCGGCGACGCGATCGGCCGGATTGCTGAGGCGAGCTATACCGGCTGGACCTGGACGACGGGTAACTTCATCAAGCTCGTTACCACCCCGGATACCTGGCGCATCGTCGTCAACACGGCCTTCTACGTGACGCTGACGCTGGCCTTCAATGTGCTGGTCGGCCTGTTCCTGGCTATCACGACATTTTATCTTCCGCCGGTGGGGGCTGGTTTTTTCAGCGTGCTGTGGCTTTTGCCGCGCATCACGCCGGTCGTCCTCTACGCCGTCCTGTGGAAATGGTTCACCTGGGATGGCGGCTTCGTCTTCAATATCGCCAGCGAGCTTGGCCTGCCCGCCTTCAACTACATGAAAGGATCGGTGCCCAGCGCCTGGACGGTCGTGATCCTCGCCAACGGGTTCATCGGCGCCTCCTTCGGGATGATCCTGTTTTCCGGGTCGCTGAAGGCCATTCCGGTGCAGCAACTATGGGCAAGCGAGGTGGACGGCGCCAGTCGCTGGCAGCAGATCCGCCATATCATCCTGCCTCAGATGCGCTGGCCGATCCTGTTCGTCACCAGCTATCAGACGCTGTCTCTGCTGTCTTCCTATCAGGAAATCTGGCTGACGACGAACGGTGGCCCGGGCAGCACCACGACGGTCTGGGCGCTGGAGGCCTTCAATACCGCGCTCAACAACTATACCGGCAACCTGCAATACGGCCTCGGCGCCGCCATGGCGCTGGCTCTGGTGACCGTCGGGCTGGTTCTTTCCATCGTCTACCTGCGTCTGTTCCGCTTTGACGACATGATGTCGAAGCCGAAGATCGAGTTCTAGGGGGCCGGGGCATGACACGCAATTTCGCCGCCTGGCCGATCATCCTCATTCTCCTGGTGCTCAGCCTGCCGCTCGTGGTGATGTATCTCTTCCTGGTCATCGATACATTCACCAATGCGCCGGTTGGCTCCATCCTGCCCAATGAATTTACGCTGCAGCACTGGCGCTTCCTGATCGACCCGACGATCACCGGCGATGTATGGAAACCGACGCTGACGACCTTTCTCTTCGCCATCAGCATGGTGGTGATTGTTGTCAGTGTTTCGGCGACCGCTGGTTATGCATTGTCACGGCTCGCTTTGCCGTTCCGGCGCTTCCTGCTCTCCGGCATCCTGGTCATGCATGCCTTCCCGTCGGTCACACTGATCATCGGCGTCTTCCTGGTCCTGCAGTTCGCCGGTCTCTACAATTCGTTGATCGGCGTCGTCCTGGTGAAATCCAGCCTCATGCTGCCTTTCGGCATCTGGATCATGAAAGGCTTCTACGATGCGGTTCCCTGGGAAATCGAAATGGCCGGCGTGCAGGACGGCGCCAGCCGCTTTACCGTCTGGCGGCGGCTGATCCTGCCACAGGTCAGGCCCGGGCTTCTGTCTCTGGCGATCTTCGCCTTCATCGATGGCTGGAGCGAATACATGCTGCCCCGCATTCTCGCACCTTCCAGCGATTTCGAGGTTTTGTCCGTGTATCTCAACACGGTGTCGGATCCGAATTCCAGTACCTACAACTTCAACATCTTCAAGTCGGTCGGGCTGTTCTACACGCTGCCAATCCTTGCGCTCTTCATCGTCTTCCAGAACCGGCTCATGAATATCTTCGGCGGAGGCACCAAAGGCTAATGCAGATCTCGATCCGCAATTTCACCAAGAAATTCGATGACACGCCCGTCATCGAAAATATGAACCTCACCGTCAACGGCGGGGAGATGCTGGCACTGCTCGGCCCGTCCGGCTGCGGCAAGTCCACCACGCTGTTTGCGATCTGCGGCATTCATCGCATCGACGGGGGACAGATCCTGTTCGGCGATCGCGACGTCAGCACCCTGCCGAGCCAGAAGCGGAATGTCGGCGTCGTGTTCCAGAACTACGCGCTCTATCCGCATATGACGGTTTATGAAAACATCGCGTTTCCGCTCACAGTCCGCAACGATCGGAAGGCGGACATCGACAAGGAAGTGCGGGCTATCGCCAAGCTGACCCACATCTCCGAACTGCTGGAGCGGCGTCCGGGCCAATTGTCGGGCGGCCAGCAGCAACGTGTGGCGCTCGCCCGCGCCCTGATCCGTCGCCCCGACGTGCTTCTCCTCGATGAACCGCTCGCCAATCTCGACGCGAAGCTGCGTCTCGAAATGCGTTCGGAAATCCGCCGCATCCAGCTGGAGACGGGCATTACCGCCGTTCTCGTCACCCACGACCAGGTGGAGGCCATGTCCATGTGCGATCGGATCGCCATCATGAAGGCGGGTGAGATCGTCCAGATCGCCACGCCATCGGAAATGTACAACGACCCGCGCACGGCCTTCGTCGCGGGGTTTCTCGGCAATCCGCCGATCTCCTTCCTCAAGGGCAGGGTGCAGCAGGGGGCTTTTGCGCTGGATGACGGTGGCCTGAAGCTGCCGCTCGCGGCCCTTTCCGGCATCCCGGATGGTACGGCACTGACGCTCGGCATCCGCCCCGAGCATTTCGGCATTGCCGGTGACGTGCCGATCGAAGGCAAGGTGACCTTTGCGGAAACGCAAGGCCGCGAAAACCTCTATGACGTCGTGCTGCCGGATGGTTCCGTGCTGCGCTCGATCCAGCCGGCGCGCAACGACGTGAGGCCCGGAGACAGCGTGCGCTGGAGCCTCGACAGCAAGGCGGCTCTCGTCTTCGCCGAAGACGGCCGGAGGCTCTGATCATGCGGGATTTCAGCGCCCTTTTCCACAAGTTCGACTGGCCGGAAAACAGGGGGAAATTGCCTTTCTGCATCGGCCATCGCGGTGCGAGCGGTCACGAGCGGGAAAACACACTCGCCGCCTTCCGCCGGGCTGCCGAACTCGGCGCCGAGATGTGGGAACTCGACACACAGATGACCGCCGACGGCGTCGTGGTCGTCTCCCATGACGATCATCTGGAACGCGTCTTCCAGAAGGACCTTCACATTTCGAAGATGACCTTCGGGGATCTGCGCGAAGCGATTCCCGACGTGCCGAGCTTCGAGGAAGTGGCAGCCCTCGGCCGCGAGACCGGCTGCGGGCTTTATATCGAACTCAAGCGACCGGGCACCGGCCCGCTCTGCTGGCGGCACCTGAAGGAGATGGGGCAGCGTTTCGCCTGCCTCGGTTCCTTCGATGTCGCCCAGGTGCGCGAGCTGCGCGACATGGGCTGCAACTATCCGCTCTCGGTACTCGTCCGCGTCGGAGTTGATCCGCATGCGCTCGGCGAGCAGTCCGGCGCCGATATCCTGCATCTCTGCTGGGAGCGCGCGAGCGACTCACCGCAGGAATTCGTCACCCGGGAACTGATCGAAAGAGCCTTCGCCGATGGTAAGGAACTGGTGCTCTGGCACGAGGAACGGCCGGATGTACTGAAGGACATCATGGCGCTGCCAGTCCTCGGCATCTGCACCGACCTGCCGGACCTGATGCGCCCGAAGGAAGGAAACGGCCTTTCCCGCGAGCCCCGCCGCGTCACGTCCTTTGACGTGGCGCGCGCGGCGGGCGTTTCCCGTGCCGCCGTGTCGCGCGCCTTCACACCCGATGCCAGCGTCTCGGAAAAGACCCGGCAGAAGGTCTATCAGGCGGCCAAGGAGCTCGGCTACCGGGTGAATTATCTCGCCCGCAGTCTGACCAACAAGCGGTCCGATTTCGTGGGCCTTGTCGCCGCGGGGCTCGACAACCCGTACCGTACCCAGCAGCTCGAACATCTGGCTCGCGCGCTGATCGCCCGCAACTATCGACCGATCCTGCTGCCGACCTCGAAGGAGGCCGATAGTGCGACCGTTATCGGGCAGTTGCTGCATTACTCCGTCTCCGGCGTCATCGTCACCTCCGACGCGCCGCCATCCCATATCTTCGAGGAATGTGCAGTCGAAGGCGTGCCGATCGTCCTGATCAACAAGGGTGAGGACTTCCCCTTCGTCGATCGAGTGGTTTCCGACGATCGTATGTCGGGTTACACGGCCGTCGATCATCTTATCGAAACCGGCGCGAAGAGGCTCGCCGTGATTGCCGGCAAGGCGGTCTCCTACTCATCGCGCCGTCGCGCCGAGGCTTTCCAGAGCCGCTGCACAGGCCTTGGAATCGAGGCGCCACTGATCCCGGTTGCGATCAACGATTACCGGCACGGCCACGAGGCGGCGGAAAAGCTGCTGGACATGGGCATAGACGGCGTCTTCTCCGTCAACGACTACATGGCCTGCGGCGTGCTCGACGGGCTCGCCAAGGCGGGCCGGGGCGACGGATCGGTCAAGGTCATCGGCCACGACGACATTCCCCAGGCAAGCTGGATTGCCTATGAGCTCACCACGTTCCAGCAGCCTTGCGACGTGCAGGCGGAACAGGTGATCGACCTGCTCACCAGCCGCATGTCCGAACCGGATGCCGTCGCGCGGGTGGAATTCACCCCCGTGACGCTGATCAAGAGAAGAAGTGCATAAAAATGTCATTGCAATTCGAGAGTTCATCTCTTCGGGCTCGATGCGAGGCGGCCGCCGCGATCGCGCGGCAGGTCGGCCAAGATACAGCTCGATTTCGGCAGGAGGCGCTGCCGGATGCGTTGGGGATCGAGAACAAGGGACCGCAGGATTTCGTGACGATCGCCGACCGCCGCTCGGAAGAGGCGATCCGCAACGCCCTGCTGGCGGTCTTTCCCGAGGATGCCTTCATGGGAGAGGAGGGGGGCGGTCAATCCGGCGAGAGGGGGACCTGGGTGGTCGATCCGATCGACGGCACGACGAATTTCATTCGCGGCTTCCGCCATTGGGGCGTGTCGATCGCCTTCGTTGCCGGCAGCGAGATCCTGATTGGCGCCATCTACGATGCAGCGCAGGACAAGGTGTTCCACGCGATCCGCGGGGAGGGCGCCTTCAAGGAAGGCCAGCCGATCGCAGCCGCGAAGACTGTGGACCCGGCCCAGGCAATCGCTGTCCTCGGCCACTCGCGCCGTACCGATTTTGAGGATTACATCTCCGTCTCGCGCCGGCTCTACGAGCGCGGCATCGATTACCGCCGAATGGGGGCGGCGGCGATCGGCCTCATCCGTGTCGCGGAAGGCATTTCGGACCTCTATTACGAGCGGCACCTCTCGGCCTGGGACATGCTGGCCGGCGCACTGATCGCAAAGGAAGCCGGCGCGACAGTCGCCGTGCCGCCGCTCGACCGGCTGCTTCACCGCGGCGGGCCGGTGGTCGCCTTTGCACCCGGTCTCGGGAACGAATTCTCCTTCCTGATCGAGATGGAAGGGCTTTCGGCGGCACAGCAGGACGGGCGAGCCTGATCAGGCGGCTATGGCCTGGTTCCAGACAAGTGGAGCCAGTTCTTCGCGAAACGCGAAGCGGACCAGATGGGATTCGATTACCTCTTTTGTCCGCGAGAGCTGCTCCTCGTCGGGCGCGGTGGCCGTCACCGTCAGGCTCGCGTCATCCGCATCGAGAATGCCCTTGCCCATCGCAAACGTGCATTCGCCGTGTGTCGGGGTAAAGCTTACCTCGATCTTGTGGGCGAAATGTTTGCAGAGCTGCTGGAGATATTTCGAACCCTGTTCGGTTTTCACGGCGGCAGTCGCCTGAAGCATTTGGATCTCCTTTACATGATTTTTCTTCTCCACTTATAGGCGGTGGCGTAGTGCCTGTCATCTCCTGAGCCGATCACGAAATCCGGATGGCTTGACCGGCGCTATCCCGAGGTCGGATTATAAGAAAAGAGCCCTATCCGGGTTCCCGTCACCTCTGCTAAGTGAAGTTCATGCCATCTGACGACCGAAAGAAAAGCCGTGTCACGCTTCTCGATGTGGCGCGGCATGCCAATGTCTCGCGCGCCACCGCTTCGCTCGTGATCCGCAAGAGCCCGCTGGTCGGGGCTGAAACGCGGGTACGCGTCGAAGCCGCGATGCGAGAGCTCGGCTATGTCTACAATATGGGGGCGGCGCGGCTTCGTGCGGAACGCAGCCACACGGTCGGCGTGGTCGTCCCGAATCTCACCAATCCGTTCTTTGCGGAACTCCTGTCCGGCATCGAGGCCGTGATCGATTCAGCCGGCATGGTCGTGATCCTGGCAAACAGCGGCGATCTTGTCGAACGGCAGGACATGGTCATGCGCCGCATGCGCGAACACGGCGTCGACGGCGTCATTCTCTGCCCGGCGGCGGATACTGCGCCGGAATTCGTCGAACGTGTCGGTGAATGGAACCTGCCGCTTGTGCAGGTGCTTCGTCATGTTTCGGAAGATGTCGATTATGCCGGGGTGGATTATGCCGCAGGCATGCGGCAGGCGGTGGATTACCTTGCGTCCCTCGGCCATCGCAAGATTGCCTTTGCTGTCCACGGGCCGGTCCATTCAGCCTATCTGGAGCGTATCGAAGGCTTCCGCGAGGCCATGGTCTCACGCGGTTTCGATCCGGGCATGATCATCCGGGTTCCATACCAGACGGCAAGAATTCCCGCTTCGGCTCACTTGCTCTTCGACAAGGGAGAAGAGCCGACGGCGGTCATCTGTTTCAACGACGTCGTGGCGCTCGGCCTGTCAGCCGGGCTTCACGACCTCGGGCGGGAAGTGGGTGAGAATTTTTCGCTGGTCGGTTTCGATGACGTGGCGGAAGCCGAGGTGATGCGTCCGCGCCTCACGTCCGTCTCCACCGGCCCGGTGACGATCGGTGAGAACGCCGCCCGGCTTCTGCTCGACCGTCTCATCGATCCGATGCTCCCACCCCGCAGGGTTGTGAAGGAAACGCAGCTTCATATCCGCCAGTCCTGTGCACCGCTTGCCGTTACCACCCTATAATAAACACCCACGGGTGGTTGACGCCCGTTGGAAAAGCTTTTAGATCGATCTAAATGAGCGTGCGCCACAGAGGAGCGGAGCCCGTTCGACAATGATTGGGGAGGTCCCAAGTTGTACAATTTCAACTTCGAGCCCGTGTTCGTGGGCTTCGATCAGCTCTTGCTCGGCGCCTGGCTGACGATCCAGCTCTCCTGCGCGGCGATGATTCTCGGCCTGATCGTCTCGGTTCTGTGTGCGGCCGGCAAGACTTCCGGGATTGCGCCGCTGCGCTGGCTGATCGATGCCTATATCGAGGTCATCCGCAACACGCCCTTCCTCGTGCAGATCTTCTTTATCTTCTTCGGCCTGCCATCGCTCGGCCTGCGCCTGACGCCGAACAGCGCGGCGCTTCTGGCGCTTGTCGTCAATTTCGGCGCCTACGGCACCGAGATCATTCGAGCCGGCATTGAATCGATCCAGAAAGGGCAGGTTGAGGCGGGCACGGCACTCGGTCTCTCCAAGCTGCAGATCTTCCGCTACATCATCATGAAGCCGGCGCTGCGCACCGTCTATCCCGCGCTGACCAGCCAGTTCATCTACCTGATGCTGACCTCCAGCGTCGTTTCGGCAATCTCGGCGGACGACCTCGCAGCCGCCGGCAACGACCTGCAATCGGCGACCTTCGCGAGCTTCGAGGTCTATATCGTCGTCACGCTGATCTATCTCGCCATGTCCGTCGGTTTCTCTGCGATCTTTTCGGCGATCGAGAAGGCCGCCTTCAAATATCCGTTGAGCCGGTAGGGGTAGGATATGCTGATCAGACCTTTCGGCTGGAACGAATTCTGGATCATCGTCATCGCGGCGCAATGGACGATCGCGCTCTCGGCGATCGCCTTTGCCGGCGGCGGAATCGGCGGCCTCGTTATCGCACTGGTGCGTGTCTCCGATTCCAAATGGCCGCGTCTCGTCGCAACGGGCTTCATCCGCGTTTTCCAGGGCACGCCGCTGCTGATGCAGCTTTTCCTGGTCTTCTTCGGGCTCAATATCTTTGGCCTCGGCATCAACCCTTGGGTTGCCGCTGCAATCGCCTTCACGCTGCATGCGAGTGCATTTCTGGGCGAAATCTGGCGCGGCTGCATCGAGGCAGTGCCGCCCGGACAACGGGAAGCGGCGACGGCGTTGGGCCTACGCTACTACAACCGCATGCGCTACATCATCCTGCCGCAGGCTTCCCGCATCGCGGTGGCGCCCACGGTCGGCTTCCTGGTGCAGCTCATCAAGGGCACATCGCTTGCGGCGATCATCGGCTTTACCGAGCTCACCCGCCAGGGTCAGATCATCAACAACGCGACCTTCAGTCCGTTCCTCGTGTTCGGGACGGTCGCCGCGGTCTATTTCGTGCTGTGCTGGCCGCTTTCGGTGCTCGCGCGGCGCATGGAAACCAGATTTTCCCGGGCGACGACACGCTGACGGGACCCGAGCCGGAGGGAGGAAGCCGGCATAACAGAAAGGGTAGGAAAAATGAACATTTCCAGACGCATGGTAGTGGCCGCGATCGGTGCGGGCCTGATGGTGGGCGCGATGGCCTCGACGGCCGCGGCGCAAACCGTCGAAAGCATCAAGGCTGCAGGAACGGTCAAGATCGGCATGCTGGTCGACTTCCCGCCCTTCGGCATCATGAACACCAGCAACGAGCCGGACGGTTATGACGCCGACGTTGCCAAGCTGCTCGCCAAGGAATGGGGCGTGAAGCTGCAGATCGTTCCGGTCACCGGCCCGAACCGCATCCCCTACCTGCAGAGCAACCAGGTCGACCTGCTCGTCGCCTCGCTCGGCATTACCGAAGAACGCGCCAAGAGCGTCGATTTCTCCGAGCCTTATGCCGGTATCTCGATCGGCGTCTTCGGAGCCAAGGACACTGCCGTTTCCAAGCCGGAGGACCTTTCCGGCAAGACGATCGGTGTTGCCCGCGCCTCGACGCAGGATACAGGGGTGACGAAGATCGCGCCAAAGGATGCCAAGATCCAGCGTTTCGATGACGACGCCAGCGCCGTGCAGGCCCTGCTGTCCGGTCAGGTGGAGTTGATCGGTGTGTCGAACGTCGTCGCCGCTCAGATCGAGGCTGCCGCTCCGGGCCGTTTCGAACAGAAGCTTCAGCTCAGCCAGCAGGTGCAGGGCATTGCGGTGCGCAAGGGCTCGGCTGAGCTGTTGACGGCTGTCAACACCTTCATCGACAAGGTCAAGGCCGATGGCGAACTCAGCAAGATTCACGAGAAATGGCTCGGCACGCCGCTGCCGGATTTCGTCGCCAACGCCAAGAAGTAAAAAGTAGGGATTGAAGGGAGTTCCTCGCATGAATGAGGTTACAGCAAACGCATCGGCCGCGGCCAGGCGGGGAGCTTCCGATCTGGCTGTGAGCATGGAAGGTGTCAACAAGTGGTATGGCGGCTTCCACGCGCTGAAGGATATCGAGCTTTCGGTCAACCGGGGTGAACGGATCGTCATCTGCGGCCCGTCCGGTTCCGGCAAGTCGACGCTCATCCGCTGCATCAATCAGCTCGAGACGATCCAGAAGGGTCGGATCGTCGTGGACGGTCACGATCTCACCGCCGGCGGCAAGAATGTCGATATCGTCCGCCAGGAGACCGGCATGGTCTTCCAGAGCTTCAATCTCTTCCCGCATATGACGGTTCTGGAAAACTGCACGCTGGCGCCGATGAAGGTGCGCGGCATTTCCCGCGCGGATGCGGAAAAGACCGCCCGCAAATACCTGGAACGGGTGCATATTCCGGAGCAGGCGGAGAAATATCCGGCCCAGCTTTCCGGCGGCCAGCAGCAGCGTGTGGCGATCGCCCGCGCGCTCTGCATGAACCCAAAGATCATGCTCTTCGATGAGCCCACCTCCGCGCTCGACCCGGAAATGGTCAAGGAAGTGCTCGACACGATGATCGACCTCGCGAAAGAGGGCATGACCATGCTCTGCGTCACGCACGAGATGGGTTTCGCCCGCCAGGTCGCCGACCGGGTGATCTTCATGGACCGCGGCGAAATCCTCGAAATGGGCACGCCGGACGAGTTCTTCGGCAACCCGAAGAACGAGCGTCTCAAGACCTTCCTCGGCCAGATTTCCTGAGCCGCAGCCATTCAAGATACGGAGTTCCGGACGTGAAACCAGATATCCTGCTCGTAGAACCGATGATGCAATTCATCGAGGATCAGCTCGACGCGGCCTACACGGTGCACCGGATGTACGATCCGGCACAGAAGGCGGCGCTGGAAGCGGCACTGCCGAAGATCCGCGCGGTCGCGACCGGCGGCGGCACCGGACTTTCCAACGATTGGATCGAGAAGCTGCCTTCGCTCGGCGTCATCGCCATCAACGGCGTCGGAACCGACAAGGTCGATCTGAAATTTGCCCGCAGCCGCAATATCGACGTGACCACGACGCCCGGCGTGCTGACCGACGATGTCGCCGATCTGGGCATCGCGCTGATGCTCGGCGTGCTGCGCCATATTGCCAGGGGTGACGCCTTCGTGCGCGAGGGAAAGTGGGGCAAGGAGGCTTTCCCGCTTGGCACAAGCCCGAAAGGCAAGCGGGTCGGCATTCTCGGCCTCGGCCAGATCGGCAAGGCCTTCGGCCGCCGCGCCGAAGCCTTCGGCATGGACGTGCGCTACTGGAACCGCTCAGCCGTCACTGACACGACCTGGAAATCCTGCGCCTCGCCGGTGGCGCTGGCGGAAGACAGCGACGTGCTCTGCGTCATCGTCGCGGCGAATGACGAGACCCAGAACATTGTCAATGCCGAGGTCCTGAAGGCTTTGGGACCGAAGGGTATTCTGATCAATATCGCGCGCGGCAGCGTTGTCGACGAGGACGCGCTGCTCGCAGCGCTGAACGATGGCACGATTGCCGCCGCCGGTCTCGACGTCTACCTCAATGAACCGCGTATTCGCGAAGACTTCTTCACAGCCCCGAATACCGTGCTGATGCCGCATCAGGGCAGCGCAACCTATGAGACGCGGGTCGCCATGGGCAATCTCGTGCTTGCCAATATCGCTGCCCACTTCGCCGGCGAAAAGCCGCCGACCACCGTGAACTGAGCCGGAGACATACGATGATCATCCGACAGGCCTTTTTTGAAGGCACGATCCATGCCGGCAAGGAAGAAGAGTTCAAGGCCTACGTCGCCGATAGGCTGATGCCGCTGTGGCTTTCCTTTCCCGGCGTGAGGGAGGTTCGCGTGCTCTACAATATCGAGCGGGACGAAGGAGCGCCGTCCTATCCCATGGTGCTATCCACCATGTATGACAGCCGCGAGGCGCTCGCTACCGCGCTCGAATCCCCGGTGCGCTATGAAAGCCGGGAAGTGACCAAGGGCCTGCTCGAAATGTTCGACGGCCGCATTCATCACCACGTTTTCGACCTCGCCCTGAACTGAACACCGGCGCGCCGCCTTCCACGCCGGTTATGAGGCAAGAGGAGGGAAGCCGCCTGAGGCGACCCTCGGTTACAAAACGGTACGCACCCGCCAGAGTTCGGGGAAAAGCTCCACCTCCAGCATCTTCTTCAGATAGTGGGTGCCGGATGTGCCGCCCGTCCCGCGCTTGAAACCGATCACACGCTCGACCGTGGTGACGTGGTTGAAGCGCCATCGGCGGAAATAATCCTCGAAGTCGACGAGCTTTTCCGCAAGCTCGTAGAGTTCCCAATATCGGCCGGGAGCGCTGTAGACCACCCTCCAGGCCTCCAGCACCTTCTGGTTCTCGCCGCGCGTCATGCGCCAGTCCGTGCGAGCCCCATCCTCGCCGATATCGAAACCGCGCCGGGCAAGCAGCATCAGCGCTTCGTCATAAAGGCTTGGCTGTGCGAGGATGCCTTCCAGCATGGCGATGATTTCCGGCCGGTGCGAATGCGGACCGAGCATTGCAAGGTTGCGGTTGCCGGCCAGGAATTCGATCGCGCGATACTGATAGGACTGGAAACCAGAGGATTTACCGAGCGAAGCGCGGAATTCGGTGTATTCGCTGGGCGTCATGGTGCGCAGCACGTCCCAGGCATTATTGAGCTGTTCGAAGATGCGGGCGACACGCGTGAGCATCTTGAAGGCCGGCTGAGGATCGTCGCCGCGGATCGCGGCGATTGCCGACGTGATCTCGTGGATTGCAAGCTTCATCCACAGCTCCGAAGTCTGGTGCTGGATGATGAAGAGCAGTTCGTCATGCGCCCCGGAAATCGGCTTCTGCGCATTGAGCACTTCCCCGAGGTGCAGATAGTCGGAATAGGACATCTGTTCGCGGAAGGACATTTCCGCGCCGTCCTCGACAGGATCGTAAGGTTTGGTGCTCATATGCGCGGCATCTCTTGTGTCTGGCGGTTCCAGGTCCCCTTGTGCCGGAGGTTTCGGCAAATATCCACCGCTTTGATCGACGGGCTGGGTCACTGCATTGACTAGTCATCTGACCATGCCGGCAAAACTGCCTATATTTTGGGCTGACATGGGGCTTGTATAAAAAATCACTCCATGTATGATTTTCCAAATCGAAAATTATTTTCCAAACCGATAACGAAGAGGGGTTGAGATAAATGTCATCGATGGTTTCCTTGATGCGTATGGCCGCATTTGTGACGGGCATCGCGCTGCCGGTTTTCGCCAACGCGCAGGAGAAGCTCGTCATCTCGGACTGGGGCTATGCCAATGATTTCCTCGTTCCGAAGGTCTACGAGCCTTTCGAAAAGGCCAACAATGTCAAGATCGTCATCGAGACGGGCGGGGCACCGGAGCGCCTGAACAAGGCCCGCATCCGCGGCGGTGTCGATATCATCTACCTGACCGACAAATTCTCCCAGATCGGCATCGACCAGGGGGCCTTCGACAAGATCGACGCCTCCAAACTCGCGAACTTCGATGAACTCTACGACGCCGCCAAGCACCCGCAGGGCGATTACGGCCCGGCTGTCACCTTTGGCCGCTATGGCATTGTCTACGACAAGACGCGCACCGCTACACCGATCACATCCTGGTGCGACCTGTGGCGGCCGGATTTCAAGGGCGCGATCGCCATGCCTGGCTTCAACACGACGGGCGGCCCGTCTGTCGTCATGATGGCCGCGAAATGCGCTGGCACCGATGCCTTCAACGACCCTGATGCAGCCTTCAAGAAGATGGCGGAGCTGAAGCCGAACATCGTCAAGACCTTCAGCTCCGGTTCGGAGCTCACCAACCTGCTCTCCACCGGCGAGGCCTTTATCGGACTCGCTCAGGACTATGCCTTCCCGGCGATCAAGGCCGCCAATGCGAATATCGGCTGGGCCGAGCTGAAGGAAGGCGACTTCGCCATGATGAACACGATCAACATTCCGGCCAATTCGAAGAACAAGGAGCTGGCGCTGAAGTTCATCGACTGGCAGCTCAGCAAGGACATCCAGCAGATCTCCTCGATTGCCCTCGGTGGCGGCCAGGGCCCCGTCAACAAGAATGTCGAACTGACGCCCGAACAGGCCTCGCGACTGGTTTATGGCGAAAAGGCGGTCACGAGCATGCAGACCAATCCGTATGAGAAGCTGCTCACGGTCAATGCCGACTGGGAAAGCCGCTGGAACACGGTGTTCGGGCAGTAATTTGTCACACAGTCCGTCAATCACCCGGCGTCTTGGCGCCATCGGGCCATGGGCGCTGGTTCTGCCGGCGTCCCTGGCACTGCTGCTGCTGCTCGTTCTTCCCGTCGCCGGCACGCTGATGGAGAGCTTCGGCAATCCGAAGGGGATCTGGGAGAATTACCGGCTCTTCTTTTCCAGCAGCTATAACCGCGCCGTTCTGATCCGCAGTTTCTGGATCGCGCTCCAGGCAACTGCCGTGTCGCTCGTCGCCGGCTTCTTCGGCGCCTACATGATCGCCAATTCCCGCCCGGGCCTGAAGCGGGTGCTGCTGATCGTCTCGGTCTTCCCGCTTCTGACCGGTGTCGTCGTGCGCTCCTTTTCCTGGATGGCGATCCTCGGCCGCAACGGCATCGTCAATACCGCGCTCATACAGCTTGGCCTGATCGACCAGCCTCTCAGCCTGCTTTTCACGCAGGGTGCGGTGATCGTGGGCCTCGCCTATCTCTTCACGCCGCTGATGATCCTGTCGCTTGTCGGCGTGCTCGAAACAATCGAGGACGACCTTTATCTCGCCGCCGAATCCCTTGGCGCCAGCCCTTTCGGCGTCTTCCGCCAGGTCACGCTGCCGCTGGCGGTGCCGGGCATGATCGTCGGCTCCGTGCTCGTTTTCACCGGCAGCCTCGCGACCTTCGTCACGCCGCGGCTTCTCGGCGGCGAGCAGCAGATGACGCTGGCGACGCTCCTTTACCAGAAGGCCATGATTTCCTTCGACTGGGAGGCGGCCAATACCATCGCCGCGATCATGATGGCCGTCACCATTCTCTGCGTTTTCCTGATGGGCTGGCTCGTCCGGCGCGCCACATCCGCGAGGGTTGCGCAATGAACCGCCGCAAGCTCCACCCGCTGATGCACCTCGCCGGCTGGCTGGTGATGCTGTTCCTCATCGGCCCCGTGGTAATCGTGCTCGGCACCTCGGTCAGCGACACCACCTATCTCGCCTTTCCGCCGAAAGGACTGACGCTGCGCTGGTTCGAAAACGTCTTCGCCCAGGACAGTTTTCTGTCGACCTTCGCCATCTCCATGCAGGTCGCGGCGGGCGGTACGCTGCTGGCGCTGATGCTCGGTCTTGCGGCGGCCTATGCGCTCGCCCGCTACCGCACCACGATCCCGGCCTGGTACGGCTCGGTCTTCTTCCTGCCCTTCTTCATCCCGGAAATCGTCTTCGGCTTTTCGCTTTTGAAAACCCTGATCGTGCTATTCGAGCTTCCGGTCATGCCGTCACTCATCCTCGGCCATGCAATCCTCTGCCTGCCCTATATGGTGCGGGTCATCGGCGCGAGCCTTGCAAGCTTCGACTTCTCGATCAAGGAGGCGGCCGTCAGCCTCGGCATGCATCCGGTGCGCGCCTTCTGGACGATCGTGCTGCCCAATATCCGCTCCGGCATGATTGCCGGCGTGGTGCTCGCCTTCATCACCTCGCTGAACGACATGGCGGTGGCACTGTTCCTGACGGGGCCTGGAATTTCGACGCTGCCGATCGAGGTCTTCACCTATGTCGAGCAGTTCTTCGACCCGACGGTCAGCGCGGTTTCGGTGCTTCTGATGGCGGTCACCACCATCGTCATGATCCTGATCGAGCGCAGCCTCGGGCTGTCCCAGACCATCAAATAGGAGCCGAAATGGCCGATCACGCCGTTACATTGGATAATGTCGTTGCCCATTATGGCCGCACCCAGGTCCTGCACGGACTGAACCTTTCCGTCGGCGAAGGCGAACTGGTCTCGCTGCTCGGCGCCAGCGGCTGCGGCAAGACGACGACGCTGAGGCTGCTCGCCGGCTTCATCCAGCCGACCAGCGGCGCCATCACCGTCGCCGGGCGCGACGTCACCGGCCTTCCTCCCCACAAGCGGGATGCCGGCATCGTCTTCCAGAACTATGCTCTGTTTCCGCATCTTACGGTCGCGGACAATGTCGGTTTCGGGCTCAAGCAGCGCAAGGTGCCGGTCGCCGAGCGCGAGGCTCGCGTCAAGGCCATGCTCGCTCGCGTCGGCCTTGCCGACTATGCCGACCGCTTGCCGGCCGCGTTATCAGGCGGCCAGCGTCAGCGCGTGGCGCTCGCTCGGGCACTGGCGATCGACCCACCGCTTCTGATGTTCGACGAGCCGCTCTCCAACCTCGATGCCAAGCTTCGGATCGACATGCGCGTCGAGATCCGCGAATTGCAGCGCGCCAACCGCCGCACCGCGATCTACGTCACCCATGACCAGGAAGAGGCCTTTTCGATCTCCGACCGCGTGGCAATCATGCATGCCGGCCGGATCGTCCAGCTCGACACGCCGGAAGTCCTCTACACCCGCCCGGTCAATGCCTTCGTGGCGCGTTTCGTCGGCTTCGACAATCTGCTGCCCATGACCGTGATCGCCCGCAACGGTGACGCCGTCACCGTGGAGACGGTCGGCGGCACGCGCCTGGCGCTATCGCAGGGTATGACCGGTCCGCTCCCCGATCGCTTCCTGGTCGGCGCCCGGCCGGAAGGGCTGGAAATCGTTTCCATGGGGCCGGAAACGATCCCGGGCAAGACGCATACGCGTTCCTATCTCGGCCGCGCCTACCAGTACAAGGTTGATACCGCGATGGGCGTACTCACCGCCAACGCGCCACTTGCCCACGACCACGGGCAGGACAGCGCCGTTGGTCTGAGGCTGAATTTCGAACATTGCTGCATCCTGCCGTACGAGGAGAACTGACCATGGCACGCTCGATGGTGGTCGCGGCCGCGCAGATGGGGCCGATCGCAAGACAGGACAGCCGTAAACAGGTCGTCGCGCGGTTGATCGCGCTTTTGCAGGAAGCGGCGGCCCGCGGCGCCGAACTGGTGGTCTTTCCCGAACTGACGCTGACGACCTTCTTTCCCCGCTGGCATCTGACCGATTCCGCCGAGATCGATGCCTTCTTCGAGCGCGAAATGCCCGGACCGGAAACGCTGCCGCTCTTCGAGGAGGCGAAACGCTTGCAAGTGGGCTTCTATCTCGGCTACGCGGAGCTTGCCGTCGAAGAGGGCAGGACCCGTCGCTACAATACTGCCATCCTCGTCGACCGGGCCGGTGCGATCGTCGGCAAGTATCGCAAGGTCCATTTGCCGGGCTGGGACAGGCCGCAGCCGGACCTTCAAGCCCAGCATCTTGAAAAATACTATTTCGAGCCCGGCAATTACGGCTTCCGCGTCTGGAAAACCATGGGCGCGACGATCGGCATGTGCATCTGCAACGACCGGCGCTGGCCCGAGACCTACCGGGTGATGGCGCTGAAAGGTGCCGAGATGATCCTGGTCGGCTACAATACGCCTGACGACCATACCGGCAGTTTCGATTTCGACAGCCTGACGCTGTTCCACAATCAGTTGTCCCTGCAGGCGGGCGCCTACCAGAACTCAACCTGGGTCGTCGCGACCGCCAAGGCGGGACTGGAGGAGGGCTCGAACCTGATCGGCCAGTCGATGATTGTCGCACCGTCCGGCCAGATCGCGGCGATGGCGACTTCCACGGAGGATGAAGTTGTCGTGGCAAAGTGCAATCTCGATATGGCAACGCTCTACCGCAAGACGATCTTCGATTTCGCACGCCATCGCGAGCCGGACCATTATCGCCTGATCGTCGAAACCAGGGGGCCGATTGCGGGCGCAGAGAACGAGACTTGAAAACGGGAGGGAGGAACCCGGAATGAATGATCCAGGACAACACACGGCGCCGACAACCGACGATGCAGCCGCCGTCGCGCGTATTCTGTCGGACCTCAGGAAGGCGAACAGCTGGACGCTGTCCGAGGTTTCCAGGCGAACCGGCGTCTCCATCTCGACGCTGTCCAAGATCGAAAACGGCCAGAGCCGTCCCGCCTACAGCGTGCTCACTCGGCTCGCTTCCGGCCTCGACATCGATTTTGCCGACCTGCTCGGCGGAGAGCCGCCGCAGGCGCGCTTTTCCGGCGCCGCCCGCGCCATCACGCGCGCGGGCAGGGGCAAGCATTTCGGCAGCGAGATGGGGCTTTACGAAATGCTGGCGACCGATCTCGCTGCCAAGTCACTGCAGCCGATGGTCATCGATATCCAGCCGCGTGACGACGACAGTCCGAGCGTCAGGAGCGCCCACTCCGGCGAAGAATTCGTCTATGTGCTTGAAGGCGATGTCGTTTTCGAGATGAATCCTTATGCGCCCGTTGTGCTCGCAGCCGGCGATTCCGCCTATTTCGACGCGGCGATGGATCACGGTTTCTATGCGGTCGGCCCGAAACCCGGCCGCATCCTCTCCATCTGTTTTGCCGGTTCGGCACCGAAGCCGACGGAAAGCCTGGAAGCAAAATGATAAACGCGAAATCCGAAGTCCTTATCCGCCAGAAGCTGACGCTCGTCGCCCTCGGCAAGGCCCCCGCCGATCGCATCCTGCGCGTCGGCAGGCTGCTCGATACGGCAACCCGCACCTGGGCCGAGAACCAGGAAATCGTCATCAAGGGTGATGGCATTGCCTATGTCGGTCCGGCCGGTTCCTGGCCGGGAACCGCCGATGCCATCGTGGACCGACCGTCGCTGATGGCCATCCCAGGGCTCGGCGAAGTGCATAAGCATATCGAAAGCTCGCACCTGACGCCCGAATGGGAGGCGGCCCTGGTGATGCCGCGCGGCAATACGTGGACATGCGAGGCAAGCCACGAATTTTCCAATGTGCGCGGCTCCCGCACGCTCGAGTTCTGGATGGCTGCGCGCCAGCACGGCTCGCCGCTCAAGATCTTTCCTCTGCCCGGCTCGGCGGTGCCGCCGACAGCCTATGAACATGGCGGCGGCTGGTTCGGCTATGACGAACAAAAGGCTTTCCTGAAAGACAGCCTGATGGTCGCCGGGTTGGACGAGGTCATGGACTGGCCGGCCGTGTGGAACCCCGAAAACGCATCGCATGCGCGGCTGTGGGGCATGATCGAGGCAACCTTCGAAGCCCGAGGTGTGGTCGAGGGCCATGCCGCCGGGCTGAGGGACTTGCCGACCATCAACGCTTTCGCGGCCGCCGGTCTCGCCTCCGATCACGAGGCATGGACCGCCGAGGAGTTCTGGGACAAGCTCTCCCACGGGCTCTTCATGGAACTTCGTCCGCATTCCATGCCTGACGTCATCAAGGGCCTGCTTCAACGCGGCCTTTCCGACTGGTCACAGATCGCCTTTGCCACCGACGACCGCAGCGCTTCCGAAACCCTGCAGAAGGGCGCGACCGACTATAATGTCCGCCTCGCCATCCAGTCCGGCCTTGCACCGGAAATCGCCATCCAGTGTGTCACCATCAACCCGGCACGGCACATGCGCCTGACCCCCTGGGTCGGTTCGATCGCTCCGGGCCGTTTCGCCGATATCGTGCTGCTCTCGGACCTCGAGAACTTCGAGATCGCCGAAGTCTGGGCCGACGGCTGGCAGGTCTCCGAGGGCAAGCGTTACATCCTCGACGTGCCACAGATCGACTGGCCGGAATGGGCACGCAATACGGTGCAGATCGGTGGCGAGCTCACGGCCGCGGATTTCGCGATCGAGGCGCCCGCCGGCCGCACCACGATGATGGCGGCTGTCTTGCGGCCCTTCCATTGGGAAGACAGTTTCCTCACCTACGAACTGCCGGTAGATGGGGGGAGGGTTCAGCGCGATACGGACCGAAACATCACCAAGTTCGCCATCGTCGACCGCTTTTCGGGTAAAAAATCGCTGTCGAAAATGTTCTGGGCAGGAACCGGGCCGCGCACGCCCGATTGCGCGCTGGCAAGTTCTCTCGCCCATGACAAGCACAATGTCTGGTGCGTCGGCTCCTCCGACGAGGCCATGGCGATGGCCGTCAATGCGCTTGCCGAAATCGGCGGCGGCTGGGCCCTCGTGCGGGACAACAAGGTCGTCGCCACGGTGCGCTACGAAGTGGCCGGGCTGATGTCGTCCCGTTCGGCAGAAGACCTGGACGCCGACATGCAGCGTCTCTATGCCGAGGGCGACAAGATCGACTGGATGTTCGAGCCCTCGTCCTCGCCGCGTTGGTGGGCAGGCTTTCCCGAGCGGCTGGCCTTCGCCACGCTTACCTGCGCGCCCTGGCGCTGGGTACTGGTGGCGCCTTCCGACGACGTGCCGCAAGGTCTTGTCAATGTCGCCACCGGCGAAACCCATCCGATTGTCTGGTGAGGAGGGCGCCATGCACGACCCATTGAATGTCTCAGCCGATGGGACACGGAAAGCCTTTGCCGGGGCTGAAGACCTGCAAACACCCTGCGTCGTGGTCGATGAACCGCGGCTCGACGCCAATATCGCCCGCATGCAGTCGATCGTTGGTAGCCGGGTGGAACTGCATCCGCATATCAAGACGCACAAATCGGTGGCGATCGCCCGACGACAGCTTGCGGCCGGAGCCCGCGGCATCACTGCCTCTCATGCCGCCGAAGCCGCCGTTTTCATCCGGGCGGGCATTTCGCCGGTCACCGTCGCCTATCCGATGATCACGCCGGGGCAAGTCGCGGGCCTCCTGAAGCTCGCGGCCGATCGCGATGCGGAATTGCGCTTCATCGTGGATAGCAGCTTCGGGCTTGATGTCCTGGAACAGGCCGCGGTCGAGACGGGCAGGGCAGGCGGCGTGTTCCTCAAGATCGACGTCGGCCTGCATCGCTGCGGCGTCGATCCGAAGAGCTCCGAAAGCCTCGTGCTGGCGGACAGATTGGCACGCTCGAGATATCGCTTCATGGGACTGCTCTCCCATGCCGGACACGCCTATGGCGCCGGCAATCCGGACGGCGTCCGCAAGGCGGCGGCTGACGAACGCGAGACGCTGCTGCGCTTCCGCGAGGCCTTGCGTGGCAGGGGGATCGACGTGCCGCGCATCTCGATCGGCAGTACCCCGACGATGCTTTGCAATGACGGCTTCGAGGGCATCGACGAAGCCCGGCCCGGCAATTATATCTTCCTCGATCTCACGGCCGTCAGGCTCGGAATCGCCACGCGCTCGGAGATTGCGCTGGCGGTCGCAACAACGATCATTTCGGCCAATCGCGACTTCTATATCATCGATGCCGGCTCGAAGACGCTGAGTTCCGATCTCGGTCCCCACAGCGTCGGTACCGGCACTGCCTTTGGGGAAGCCTGGTCGGATGAGCTCGAAACACCGTTGATCGTCACGCGGCTCTC
The DNA here is from genome assembly GCF_029854435.1 of Neorhizobium petrolearium. Taxonomy (NCBI): domain Bacteria; kingdom Pseudomonadati; phylum Pseudomonadota; class Alphaproteobacteria; order Hyphomicrobiales; family Rhizobiaceae; genus Neorhizobium; species Neorhizobium petrolearium. Next base: position 781,895 of record NZ_CP123001.1, read on the forward strand.
CGAAGAGCACGGCATGGTCGCGCGCGGCGCGACCGATCTTGCGATCGGTGACCGGCTGCTCATCTATCCGAACCACTCCTGCGTCGTCGTCAATCTGGCTGCCGGCCTGCACCTTGTCGGCGGCGGAGAACAGCGTCGGCTGGCCATTGATGCCGCCGATAACCGCATACGCGCACAGGGCGAAGGCGAAGATCGGGATTAGCGTTCGAGATCTGTCCGGACAGAACGGCAGACCATTTCGATAAGGCGGCGCAGGCGCTGGTTCAGAGTGGAGAGGTGGAGGTTCGGCAATCCGCCGCGGCCGAACCTCCGCGCGGCCGGGTTCTCTAGCCCGTCAGGCCGCGATAGATGGCGGGCAAGGCCGCCGGCAGTTTCGAAATGTTTCCGACAACCGCATAGCCGTTGCGGCCGAACATCGTCGGCAGATAGGATTTTGCGTCCTGGTCCACCGTCACGGCGAATACGTTTACACCCTGGCGACGCGCTTCCTGCACGGCGCGGCGACTATCCTCCAGCGCGAAACGGCCCTCGTAGTGATCGATGTCGTTCGGCTTGCCGTCGGTCAGGACGAGAAGCAGGCGCGTCCGGTTGGGACGTTTTGCCAGTTCGGCGGTCGCATGTCTCATGGCGGCTCCAAGACGCGTGTAATATCCGGGCTTCAGCCCGGCGATACGATCCTCGACACCCGGAGAAAGCCGTTCATCGAACCCTTTCACAGTCTCGACCCGCACCCAGGAACGGCGTCGCGACGTGAAGGTCAGGATGGAATGATCCGTGTCGCAGCCGGTCAAACCTTGCGAGAGGACGAGAAGCGCTTCCTTCTCGACGTCCAGGACCCGCCGGTTGTCGATCCATGCGTCGGTGGAAAGGGAGACGTCGACGAGTATGGTGACCGTAAGATCGGGGTTGCGCGGCTGGCTCGTGATGTGAATGCGGTCCGTGCCCTGTCCACCGGCCACGAGGTCGGTCCGGCGTCGGACAACCGCATCCAGATCGAGCTCCGCTCCATCAAGCTGTGATTTGAGGAGTTCCTGGCGAGGGCGCAGGATCTCGAATTGCTTGCGCACCTTCCTGACCAACGCCTTCGTGTCGTTCGACATGGAAAGGCGATCGCCGGAGACCGCCACCGGAACGGCAAGAACCCGGCAATGGTTCTTCAGATAGGCGGCCTTCCGGTAATCCCATTCGGGATAGGTCAGATCGGCGGCGATTTCCTGGAGGTCGACCATTTCGGGCGGAAGGTCGAGATCGAAGCGGAAACGGGATGAGGGACGTTCCCGCCGATGCCCGAGGACCATCTCGTCGAGATCCTCGGCAGCCTTTCCATCCTCATCGGGCGTGTCGTCGGTCGGCCGGTCGACATTGACCATTTCGGCCATCGCCAGGATCTTTTCGAAACGGTTCAGGATGAAGGGGCTCCGGTCGGAACGCTTCTCGTCTTCACGCTCCCGTTGGGCGGCAAAGCGGCGTCCTCCATTCGACCCTTGCGGATCGCCGAGCGGGGCTTCCGAATCCGTGGCCGAGGAGCGGCTTTCCTCCTGCTGGAAGAATTCCGGCCAGAGCGGCACATCCATCATCGGCTGATAGCCGGGCGGGGCATGGTGCGGGAATATCGCTTTGGGCAGATCGTCGGGCAGGCCCGCGCCGGTGCGAAGAAGGCTGACGATCCTGTTTTCCAGAAGCTGTTCGACCGCCGGAAGCTTGCCGCGATGGCGTTCCGCAAGTGTTGCCGCGCAAAGGCGTCGATAGGCCGGACGCAGCCCGGGGAAGGCGGCTAGGGCGGCTTCCACGTTGGTCGTGGAAAGGTGCAGCCGCTCAAGATCGCGGATAAGGGGATCGGCCGACGTGGGCTGTGCCTCCGGCAGCATGGCCACGGCGGCGGTCAACCAGATGAACAGCTCGCGGTTGAGGCTGCGATCGGGAAAGAAGTCGATGACCTCTGGCAGCATTGCCCGTGCAAAATCCCGGCCGGACCGGGCAAGCCGCTCCTCGCCCAGCCCGACGAGCTGGCGAAGCTTCAGCCTATGTTTCGACGTGCGCTGATGGGCAGCAACGAGCTGGACGGCGTGATCGCCGCCGAAGCCGCGGAAGCAGGAGGCGAGCATCGGCTTGATCTCGTCCAATGCGACCGCGTGTTCCGGATATCGCGGCGTGCTGCGCGTCTGGCCGATCAGCCGATGCCAGGCCTTGCCGACGGTTTCTTCCAGTTCGAGGAAGTCCAGCATTGATCTGTCCTCAAGCTACGACCGCATTTGCGACTTCGAACAGCGCCGCCCGCACATCCGGATCATCTGTCAGTGGCTCGATCAGGGCGGCACGGATCGCGTCACGCGGCTTCAGGCCGCTTTCGATGAGCGAGGCGCAATAGACGAGCAGGCGCGTCGAAACGCCTTCTTCGAGATCGTGTCCCTTGAGCGCCCGCAGGCGGTGGGCGAGGGTAACCAGCGGCACGACATGCCGCTCCGCAAGACCGCTTTCTGCCGCAACGATTGCAACCTCCTGTTCCCGGGGCAGGAAATCGAATTCGATAGCGATGAACCGTTGCTTGGTCGAAGGCTTCAACGTCTTGAGAATATTCTGGTAGCCGGGATTGTAGGAGACGACCAGCATGAATTCCGAGGGGGCTTCCAGCACTTCTCCCGTTCTTTCGAGAGGCAGGATGCGCCGGTCGTCCGTCAGCGGGTGGATGACGACGGCGACATCCTTTCTCGCCTCGACGATCTCATCGAGATAGCAGATACCGCCGCCACGAACCGATCTCGTCAGCGGCCCGTCGACCCATACGGTCTCGCCGCCTTTCAGAAGAAAGCGGCCGGTCAGATCGGCGGCCGTCAGATCGTCATGGCAGGAGACGGTGGAGAGCGGCAATTCGAGCCGTTCCGCCATATGGCTGACGAAGCGGGTCTTGCCGCAGCCGGTCGGGCCTTTCAGAAGAAGCGGAAGCTGCCGCTTCCATGCCGTCTCGAACAATTCGCATTCGTTTCCTGCAGGAACGTAGTGAGGGACCTGCCCGGCATCTGCGGTTTTGACCTGAGGGTTCGCGTTCATTGGGGTATCCTTGATCTTTAGAGGGGGAGCAGCTCCATCGGGAGATGGAGCCGCATCGCATCATTCGGCCGGCTGGATGCTTGCGCTGCCAGCAAGGTTTTTCTCGCGGCCAGGGACGAACAGAGCCCAGAGGAACATCAGCGCGGAGATCAGCACGAAGACGCCCGAGCCGAGGCGGATCCAGTAGAAGATCGCCAACTGGTCCTGGACATCCATATAGCCTTCGCCCAGGACGCGCTGGAGATGCACCTGAAGGACGCCCGCAAAGGTCAGAGCGAAGGTCATCACCGACATGGCTGTGCACATGATCCAGAAGCTGACGATCGAAAGCCACTGGTTGTACGGGCTGCGACCCCGGATTTCCGGAACCGCGTAGGCCATGACGGCGAGGTTCAGCATGACGTAAGCGCCGAAGAAGGCGAGGTGGCCGTGGGCTGCGGTGACCTGCGTGCCGTGGGTGTAGTAGTTGACCGACGACAGCGTATGCAGGAAGCCCCAGACGCCCGCTCCGAAGAAGGCCATGACCGAGCAGCCGATCGACCAGAGGAGCGCGGCGCGGTTCGGATGCTTGCGGCCGGCCTTCCAGGTCATCACGAACGTGAAGATGACCATGGTAAAGAAGGGCGCCACTTCAAGCGTCGAGAAGAGCGAGCCGATCCACTGCCAGTAGCCCGGCGCGCCGATCCAGTAGAAATGGTGGCCGGTGCCGAGAATGCCTGAGAACAGGGCAAGCCCGACGATGACATAAAGCCACTTCTCGACGACTTCGCGGTCGATGCCGTTGAGCTTGATCATCAGGAAGGCGAGGACCGAAGCCATGATCAGTTCCCAGACCCCTTCGACCCACAGGTGGACGACATACCACCAGTACATCTTGTCGAGAGCCAGATTGGCGGGGTTGTAGAAGGCGAACAGGAAGAAGATCGCGACACCCCAGAGGCCGAAGATCAGGATGTTCGTGACGACGGTCTTGCGCCCCTTCAATACCGTCATGGTGATATTGAACAGGAACATCAGGCAGACGACGACGATGCCGACCTTGATAATGAAGGGTTGTTCCAGAAATTCGCGGCCTTCATGGATCTTGAAGAGATATCCGACGACGGCCACAGCCGCGGCGCCCAGGAAGATCCAGAACTGGGCGATGGCGAGTTTCGGACTATATAGTTCCGTCTCGGCCTCCTCCGGCAGGAGATAGAAGGTGGCGCCCATGAAACCGATGAGCAGCCAGACGATCAGCGCATTGGTGTGCACCATGCGCACGATGTTGAACGGCAGAAGTTCGGCGAGCGTATTCGGCAGGACGTAGATGGTGCCTGCAAGCACGCCGAACAGGACCTGAGCGATGAAGAGGCCAAGCGCGCCGTAGAAATACAGCATTGCGACCTTTTGCGTCTGATATTTCATGTGTTTTTCCTTCCCGTCAGATCAGCCGGCATCGTTCGGCGGCCAGTTCTGGGTCTTGATCTTGCTGGTCCATTCGAGGAAGTCGGCCAGATCGTCGAGTTCCTGTTCCGTCAGATTGAACTGCGGCATCTGCCGCCTGCCTTCGATTCCGCTCGGCTGTGAGGCCATCCATGCTTTCAGGGTGGCGCGGGCGGTGTCCGGGTCTGTATCGCCGCCCCAGCGCTTCCACACATTGCCCACTTCCGGCGCGAAATAGGCGCCTTCGCCGAGAAGGGTGTGGCAGTTGATACAGGAGTTTTTTTCCCAGACGTGTTTGCCGCGCGCGACGGAATCCGTCAGCGTGGCCTCGTCCGTGGAGGTGGTTCGCATGTAGTAGTGGCTGTGGGCGGTGAGCCCCAGAAAGATTGCGAAGAAGAACGCGGAGCCGCCGTAAAAGACGTTGCGTGCCCCGGTCTTCGTGAGGCGTTCTGCCATCCTGATGTCCCCTATGTGCGGATGCCTTTGGCAAATTCGGGAATCGAGCCGCGGATGCGGACGATGACCCGTGGAGCTTCTATGCGAGGATTCCGGGATGGGTTCTTTGCGCTTTCCCAAACAAAAAGTCGGAGCTTCGAGAGACCGCAATCTCGAAAGGCGAGGGCCGGCTTTCCTTGGCACCCGGTAGGGAGCAATGACGGCCGCGCCTGCGGTCAGGGCACGCGCCGGCTTGAGAGGGGAGCTCAGGTTTGCCTAGAGAACAGCCGCCAGCACGGCCTTGCCCAGGGAGAGAGCCGCGAAGAAGGTCGGCCAGATCATCAGCGCACGGGCCAGGAGAGGCCGGGTTCCGCGCAGGCTCATGAAGTCGAGCACGATGAGCCGCACTTTCGCGACCGTCATGACCAGGATGGCCGTGAACGCGATCATCGGGATCGCCTCCTGCTTCCACTGGGCCGCGATCAGCGCGCCAACGATGCCGAGCATCAAGACCCAATTCGCGCTGCCGAAGAGTTTCGAATCGTTCATTCCGGCCTCCCGACCCTAGCTCAGGTAGATCAAGGGGAACATCACCAGCCAGACGATGTCTATGACATGCCAGACGGTCGTCAGGATGACGATTGTCGAGCGCTCCAGTCTAATCGCCGCCAGCACGAAAAGAGCCGCTACGAAAGCCACATGCGCCAGGTGGAAGCCGGTGATGAGAAAATAGAGTTCGAAAAAGGTTTGAAGATTCTCATCGCCGGCAGCGGTCCATTCGGAGCTGTACTCGACGAATTTCAACGCCACGAAGAGGAAACCCAATGCCGCGGCAAGCAACAGGAAGAGGCGCTGTCGGCCGGGTTTGTCCTGAGAGTTCGCCGCAAGCGCGGCCTGCCAGCTGCTCGCCAGGAGCACGACGGTGTTGAAGCCTGCCAGCCGAGGTGTGAGGTGGAGCTTTGCAAGCGCAAAGCTTTCCGGGTGAAGCATCGACATGACGAGATAGCCGATCAGCAGGATACCGAATGCTGCAAGCTCCCCCCATACCAGTACCCAGAGAAGAAGGTCACTGCCTTCATCCGCCTCGTCGGTCGCCGGGATTACCGCCATTCTCATGTCTCCGTTATTTTCGGGGCAGAAGATGAGGGCAATTCAGGCGCCGCTCTTTGTCATATCGCAAAGAAACGAGAGATGGAGGGCTTAGGATCAGGGCAAAACCCAAGGATTTGTCATGTCTGACGCTCAAATAGGCCTCGTGATGGCCGCTCCGATCATTGTCATATTCGCCATCGCACTGAAGCGCATGGGGGTGCTGCAGGGGTACAGCTCGCTGGCGGCTGTTGTCTTTTCAGTTGCCATTGCCGGCGTTCTCTTCTGGCAACAGTAGCAGTCCTGCCATGCCGGAGTTCCTTTTGGCGTTTACGGCGTTCGTCGCCCTGCACTCCATACCGGCGGTGCCGCGGATCCGTGGCACGCTGATCGGATGGATGGGGCACGGAAGTTATATCGCCGCCTATTCCGTCGTTTCCACCGCGGCTCTTGCCTGGCTTTTCCTTTCCGCCCTGAGCCTCGATTACGTAGAAGTCTGGCAGCCGGAGCCATGGCAGGCCTGGTGCACGCTCCTGCTCTCGCCGATCGGGCTGTTCCTGGTTCTGGCCGGCCTTTTCAGCCGGAATCCCTTTTCGATTTCGTTCAGGAAGAAAGGCGAACCGGACGCCATCGTGGCCGTGACGCGCCATCCGGTTCTATGGGGTTTCCTGTGCTGGTCGATCGGGCATATCCCGCCCAACGGAGATCTGCGTTCGCTCCTCCTGTTCGGCGGCTTTTCCGTCTTCTCCGCCGGCGGGTTCCTCATGCTCGAAAGAAGGGCGCGTCGCGCATTCGAAACCAGATGGCCGGTGGCCTCTTCGCAAACCTCCGTCATTCCGTTCGCAGCAGCCATCAAAGGTCGAGCCAGGCTCAGGATCGACAGGCCGATGGCCGTGGCAATCCTTTGCACCATCGTGCTCGTCTTCTGGCTCCTTGCTGGAGGGCACGCCGCTCTGATGGGCGCGGATCCGCTTGTTTTCCTTCGTGCTTGATCACGCCCTGACGGGACGTGCTTCAACCATCGCGTCGGTCGCACATTGCTTAGCCAGATTAGTCCAGGCCCACGCCATGGGCCGTATTGCGGGCACGTGCGACCCATGCAGCTCCTTCGCGCGCATGATGAAAACCGTTCGAAAGCGGGGCCATCGGATAGATCTCGCGCAGCAGCGCGATCGCCTCGTCTGCATCCAGCGTGTCATCGAGCACGGCGCGGTAGAGCTTTGCGACCGCCACCATGTCGCAGTCCTGGGGCGACAGTCGGATTGCCGAAACGCCGCATGCGGAGAGGCTTGCGAGTTCACCCAGGAGCGCCTGACAGGTATGGGAAACGGTCTGCACCCCGTTCAGGGCGAGGAAAGACTGACGGTCAAGGGTTTTCACCGGCAGGCCGTCCGGGTCTTCTCCGCACACGAACTGGCAATTGTCCTTGATCCTGCCCTTGGATCTGGCATGCGCGCATCGCGCCGAAATCGCGAGCGGCATTCGGCCGAAGGCGAACACCTCGAATGCGATCCGGGGGCTGTCGGCAATGATTTTCTCGACGGATGCGAAAGGCAGTTCCGGCGGCAGACAGATCGCGGTCGCACCGCGGTCAGCGAGCAGTTTGGCCGTCGCTGCATTGTACACATTGACCAATGGGCCGATGCTGTGAGGCCTGCCGTTCAGGAGCCCCAGGGCGGAAAGGTCGTTGGCTTCGATCAGATGCTCGCTGTCGGAAACGAGTTCCCGGATCTGACGGCTTTCCCGCTCCAGCGTGACGAGCGAAAGCGTCGACAGAACCACACTCTTTCCGGCCGCTTCAAGCCGCTCTATCACCTCGGCGATGTGGGGTTCGATGAAATGCTGGCGCTTGGAGCAAACGGTCTCGCCAATCACCACGCGATCCACCGGCGCTTCGTCGGCGATGCGGAAATGAAAATCGCGCCATTTGGGGCCATCCCAAAGATAATAGACAGGTCCCATCGTCAAGGAGGGCGGGACGGTGCGGCTCATGCTCATCTCCAGCGCTTCTCATAGGCGCCAGATGTGGTCTTCTGGCCTTCGCTCAGGTTACGCAGGCCGGCAAGCAATGCGGCTCGCTTGGTAGGATCGGCCGACAACGCCCTCTTCAGGGTCGACACGACCTCGGCGACATAGGCCTTGCCGCGCTGGCGGCCCTCGATCTTCAAAGCGCTGACACCCGCGGCGGCAAGCGCATCGATCTCGCCCATCACATCGAGAGAAACCGGGTCCTCGAAAGCATAGGCGCGACTGTCGGCGATATCGAAGCGGCCCTTGCAGAGAGTGGGGTAACCGGCCGCCTCGCCGGCGGGGAAGCGATTGATGGTATAATCACCAAGCTCCGAAACCAGCTCGTTGCCTTCCTGACGGTAACGCACGTGGCTTGCCGGCGAGCAGACGCCGTTCATGTTTGGCGATTTTCCGGTGGCATAGGAGGATAGAGAACAGCGCCCCTCGGCCATGACGCAAAGCCCGCCGAACACGAAGACCTCGATCTCGCAACGAATCTGCGGCGCAATGCGAGCGATGTCGGCGATGGTTAGCGTCCTCGGCAGGACGACCCGTTTGGCATTGAACGCATCGACCAGAAAATTGATCGCATCCGCGTTCGAGGCGGAAGCCTGGACCGAGACATGCAGCCGCTGTTCGGGATAACGCTCCGTCACATGCGCCATCAGGCCGAAATCCGCGAGGATCAAGGCATCGGCGCCAAGCGCGACCGCGTCGGCGGCAGCGCGATACCATATCTCTTCGTTCCCGGCGCGCATGAAGGTATTGAGGGCAACAAAGGTCTGCGTGCCGTGGCGACGGGCATAATCGATCGCCGTGCGCAGTTCGTCGCGACTGAAATTGAGGCCGGGGAAATTGCGGGCGTTGGTCTCGTCACGGAAGCCGCAGTAAACGGCGTCGGCTCCTGCATCGACGGCCTCGCGGAAGGCCGCGGGCGTTCCGGCCGGGCAGATCAGTTCCATGCGGAGACCTCGTCGGCAAGTGCACGACGGCGAATGCCTTCAGCCAACTTTCCGAAGACCGGAGCGAGAGGACCGGCGAGGGCGGACAGGTCACGCGGCAGGTCGATGTCGGCGTCGTCGAGCGCATTCCGCATCGCAAGCATGGCCTCCATGTCTCCTGTGATGGAAAGATCGCGCGAGAAGAACAATGCATCGGCATCGCAACGGCCTTCGAGCAGTGCAAGCAAGATGAAGAGCGGCCCTTCCACCGAGGCATCAACCGCGCTCTGCATTGCCGACTTTCTGATGACGCAGATCGCCGGCCGGGCCGGCTCCACGATAAAGGCGAGCGGCAGGTCGCCCGGCAGAAAGGCGAAGCGTTTCGCCTTGTGCTCCCCCAGCCGTTCGAAGAGATCCGGATGCTCCTTCAACACCCGCTGGAACAGCATTCCCGTCGCTCGTTCAATCGCCGCAAGCGGCATGTAGTTCAGGGGAATGGCGAGCAAGCGGGGAAATTCCATATTGACACATCCTGCTGAAATGCGGGCTTAGGCTATCGACTGCAGGAGGGGCGGTGTTTGAGCTAGCGCAAAGACAAACGACAGTTCCGGTCGAACGGGTTCGGGCTCATGGCCGTGCTGATCCGCAAGCAAGATTTGCCAATGGGGTGCGGATAGTTTTGCCCGGCGGCTGAATGCTGGGTTGTTTGCGCTGCGGCAAAGAGGCGAGCGGCGCGTGTGGTAGCATAAAAAGGCCGGGAATGAATTGCGGCATTTCGGCATGAGGCCGGCATCGCTCCGGAACCTTTGTTCATGCGTTTGTCTGATGTCGCAATCACCAAGAGAATCCTGCTCTCCGTCTGTATTCCGCTTCTTCTCGCCACCGGGCTTTCCTATGACAGGATCGACAGCGGCCTCAGCACCTACCGTGACACCGCGCATCTGGTCGATGTCACCGAGTATATCTCCCATGTCGGAGAAGCCGTTCATCAACTGCAGATCGAGCGCGGGGAGAGTGCAGCGATCCTTGGCGGAAAAGCCGCAGGCGCCGGGGAGCACCTGAAAAAGGTACGGCTGGACTCCGATCAGTGGATTTCGGTTGTCGCGCAGGCGGATCTCGGCGGCCCGACGATACGGCGCGAGGAGCTTCAGGCCTTGACCGATGTCCGACGGAGAATCGATCGGATCGGTATGACCTCGGATGAAAGCAGCACGTTCTACACCCGTCTGATCGGACAATTTCTCGCGATACCGCGTACTCTGGCGGCACAGAATACCGACAGCGGGCTTTCAACGGAGATCGCCGCCTATAACCAGCTCTCCCAGGCGAAGGAGTTCGCGGGGCAGGAGCGGGCACTCGGCAATGCCGCGATCTCGTCGGGGCATATCGATGCTGCAGCGCTTCTGAGGCTTTCCCTTCTCTATGGCAGCCAGTCGATATTGCTCGAAGGGTTCAAGGTGAACCACCCGGACCTCGCCCAGGATATCGAGGCAGTTCGTCCGGACAGCGATACGATGCTTGCGTCGATGCGCCAGCGGTTGCTCAGCTCCGGCACGGATGCGGATCTGTCGAGCTGGAACGCGGCACAATGGCATAAGGCGGCGACCGAACGCATCAATGCTCTACGAGTAATCGAGAAAAAGATGCTGATATCCCTGCGCGAAAAGGCAGCGGTTCTGGCGCAGCGGGAATTGGAGACTCTCGTAACGATGGGAACGGTCCTGGCGCTGGCGATTGCGGCAGCGCTTGCCTTGTCGACATCGATAGGCCTGGGCGTCGTCCGTCCGCTCAGAAAACTCACTGAAGCCGTGCAGCGCCTGGCCGAAGGCGAAGTCAGTGAAGCGTCAGTTGCGGCCGATACGAAGGATGAGATCGGAGCACTGGCTCTTGCCGTGCGTCACGCAATCGAGGCTGCCAGGGAACGGGCGGAGCTTGATCACCGGGAGCAGATGCGCCGTGCTGCGGAGAGGCAGAAAGAGGCCGAGCTCATCGAGCAGGAGCGAGCCGCCCGGTCCCGCGAACTCGAACATGCCTTGCGGCAACTGGATGGCGGGCTCAAGGCGCTCGCCAGCGGCAATCTTGGCCATCGTATCACCGAGGAACTGGCATCCAATCTCGAACCGCTCCGGCTGACATATAATCAATCGGTTCAAACTCTGGAACGCCTTGTCTTCCTTGCCGGCAGCAACGCCAACTCGATCAACGATGCCTGCACCGATCTGCACGAAGCGGCCGACGACCTCGCCCGCAGGACTGTCGGCCAGGCCGCGGCTCTGGAAGAGGCCGCCGCGGCGCTGGAAGAAGTGGCAACGGCGGTGAAAATGTCGGCTAGCGGCGCCGAGGAGGCAAAGAAGTCGGTGGGGATCGCCAATTCCGATACATCCCAGGCCGCAAAGGTCGTCGCCGACACGGTTGCTGCCATGCAGGAGATTGCCAAGTCTTCCCATCAGATCGGCCAGATTATCGGGGTCATCGATGAGATCGCGTTCCAGACAAATCTCCTGGCCCTCAATGCCGGCGTGGAAGCTGCCCGGGCCGGGGAGGCTGGAAAGGGATTTGCCGTGGTTGCTCAGGAAGTGCGAGAACTCGCTCAACGCTCTGCAACGGCGGCACGCGAGATCAAGGCTCTTGTTGCGAGCGCTTCGAGAGATGTTTCCGGCGGAGTCGCCCTGGTCGGGCAGGCGGGGGCCGCGCTCGACGGTATCGAACGCCACGTCCGGATGATCAACCAGCAGGTCTTGGCGATCGTTCAATCCTCGGCCGAACAATCGGTGGCCCTTGCAGAAATCACGTCGACAATCAGCCAGCTTGACCAGATCACGCAGCAGAACGCATCGATGGTCGAGCAGACAAACGCAGCCACCCAGTCTCTCGCAAGCGAGACCGAGAAACTGAGGGCACAGCTCGGCGCGTTTCAGACCGGAGAGGAGATAGGCTCCGATATTGGAAGACGTGCCGCGGCGTGAGGGGAACTCGTATCGCGGAGGCGAGCCTGGCTAGAGCGGGATGATTTTAGATCCGTTCATATCCGGCCTCGTTGAAATAGTTCTGGCATTCTTTTGGAGAAACGGTTTGGAGGATGGTTGCGAGCGCGTCATGGATGGCGTTGCGGCTTCTGGCCTGCGCCTCGCGTAGCCGGTGTTTGATCTTGGCGAAGAGCTTTTCGATCGGATTGAGATCGGGGGAGTATTGCGGCAGGAAGAACAGCCGCGCGCCGGCCTTGCGGATGGCGGTGCGGATCGCCGCGGCCTTGTGCGAGCCGAGATTGTCCATCACGACGATGTCGCCGGGCGTGAGCTCCGGCACCAGCACCTTTTCGACATAGACGAGGAAGCTCGTCGCGTTGATCGGCCGGTCGATGACCCAGGGCGCGCTGACGCGATCAACGCGCAGGGCGGCAATGAACGTCATGGTGTTCCAGTGGCCGAAGGGAGCCTGGCCGAACAGCCGTTCGCCGCGCGGCGCCCAGCCTCGCAGCGGCGCCATGTTCGTCTTCGTCCAGGTCTCGTCGATGAAGACGAGGCGGGCCGGATCGATGCGATGGCGATGCTTCAGCCAGCGGCTGCGTCGGGCGGCGACATCGGGCCGGTCGCGCTCGCTGGCGACCAACGTCTTTTTTTATAACTCAGCCCTTCCTCATGCACGCAGATCCAGACGGAGCGGTAGTCGACCTTCAGGCCCCGCTCCGCCAATTCCGCGACCAGCCCGCGCAAGGTGAATGCCTGCGCGCGGCAGCGCTCGATTAGCCAGGCCCGATGCTCACCGGCGATCGCTCGCGGCTTGTGCCCGCCCATCTGGCCGGCGGCGGCGCTGCCCGTCTCACGGAAGCGCCGTACCCAATCGATCGCCGTGCTGATGCCGATGCCGAAGCGCTTCGCCGCCGCCCGACAGGACACCCCATCGCGCGTCACTGCACCAACAACACGGTCCCTAAGGTCATCCGAAAAGGGTCTCGCCATCCTGGCCGGCCTCCTGCACCGGCCTGAATAGTGAATCTGATTTGCTCACAAAAGGGAATCCCCATGCCGATTCCGCCTAAATTCATCCCGCTCTAGGCGAGAACTTCGCGACCTTCGGCCTCCGCGACCAAAAGTGCTTCGATGATCAGTTTTTCGGAAAGAACGTGTCTGCGGACGCTTTCCAGGAAGCCCTGGAGCATGTAACGAACGGCCTGTTCAGGCGGGATGTCGGGCCTTTCTGCCATCGCTTTCAGCGTGAGCGATACCTCCTCGCAGGTCAGCACGTCGCAGCGGTGCTCGGCTTTCAGTCGCTCGATCAACGTGGCGGCGAAATGCGAGCCGGCATTCCTGTCGAAATCCGGGAACAGGATTCGTTCCTCCACCTGATGCGTCTGCTGCAGAAGCGGAATCATGATCTGCGACGCGCGCAGGCAGGCGTCGCGGTCCACGTCCGACGGGAGCGCAAAAGCTATCTCTTCCAGGACGAGGCAAAGCGCCATGAGAGCTTCGTGGTTCCTTTCGAGCTGGGCGAGAGCATGCGTGTTCAGGTTTGCGTCTGCAGGCATATTCATTCCCTCATTGTCACCAGGAGCTGGAGGTTGCATCAGCGTCAGGGCCCGCGAACCCGGCCGCCTCCGCGAACGAATGTCATGGCTTCGTCCCGGACCTCGCCTTCGTTGCTCAGGATGGCGCGCCACAGGCGGTTTCCAAGGCGAACGCTGAGGCGGCAGGTCCCGATGTCCTCAGCTTCGCCACGCTCCACCATGCTTTTCACGAGACCTTGCCGGATTCTCTGCCGGAAGTCTTCGCCTGATAGCCCGAACCGACCGGCGAGCTCACCGGATTCCAAGATGAAGTCCCCGTTTGGGCCCCGTTCGATATGCATCGCTTTTCCTTCGTCGATGATATTGAGGCGGGATCTACCGCTTCAACGCGCTTTGACATTCTACGACACGGTTTCAAACCTTGGGAACAGCACTTCGTTTTCGAGATGCATATGGACGACAAGGTCGTCGGTGAATTTGCGCAATCCCGTATAGAGCGCCGTCCAGGATCTGCAGGCACCTTCCGGCAGGGCAAGGCTGTGCGTCACATGCTCGATGGCCTGCAGATGCTGTGCTTCATCTTCATGCTCGTGCCGCATTTCGGAGATCGGATGGGTGATCATCGGGCTGCCGCCGCGCTGCATCATCGGAAAGAGCACCTGCTCCTCCCTTTTCATATGGCCTTCCAGATCATCCCGCAGCCTCGTCAAGGTTTCTGAAAGTCCGATCGGCGCGGAAGGGTGAGCGGCATGCACTCGCTCGACTTTCTGGGCCAGAGGGATAAGCCAATCGAGCTCTTCGCGATGCGCGGCGTGATACCTGCTGAGGATGTGCGCAATCAGGGCCAATGTTTCCTGCGGCGCATCCCGTCCCGATGCCTGCTCGAGGGCCTCCAGATCGGCGATCAGGGCGGCCGGCGCAAGACCTGCCTGTTCAGCCGCCATGGACAGAGGTATGTCGCCGCCGCAGCAGAAGCTGATACCGTGACGGCGAAAGATTTCGGCGGCACCCGGCAGTTCCGTGGCGAACGCGGCGACCGTCTTGTCCGGGTTAATTCCACTCATGATGTGCTCCTCGTCGATGATGATTTCAGGATTGCGGTGAGGCCGGTTTTTGTTCTCTCGCAGGTGCCGCTCGCAGCTCGAAGCTCTGCAAATGATCGGGTTGTCATGGCGAGACCCCGCCGAGGCCGAGGGACGCCCACATGCGGTCGATCTTTCCCACGACTTCCGGGGACATCTGGAGAACCTGTCCCCATTCCCTCGCTGTTTCCGAACCGATCTTGGTCGTGGCATCCAGCCCCAGCTTGCCACCGAGCCCAGGCTGCGGAGAGGCAAAATCGAGGTAATCGATCGGGGTTTTATCCACCATCATGAGGTCGCGGCCGGCATCGAAGCGGGTGGAAAGCGCCCAGATGACATCCGGCCAGCTTCTGACGTCGATGTCGCGATCCACCACGACGATCAGCTTGGTATAGCTGAACTGCGGCAAGATCGACCAAAGGCCCATCATGATCCGCCGTGCATGCCCCGGATAGCGCTTGTCGATCGAAACGACCATCGCCCGATATGAACAGGCCTCCGGCGGGAGCCAGAGATCGTGGATTTCGGGGAACTGGCGCTTGACCAGCGGGATGAAGAGCTCGCTCATGGCTTCACCAAGCGTGGATGGCTCATCCGGGGGGCGACCGGTATAGGTGGAGAGATAAATCGGATTGCGGCGCATCGTGATCGCCGAAAGGGAAAGAACAGGAAAGGCCTCGGCGGCGTTGTAGTATCCGGTGTGGTCTCCGTAGGGGCCCTCTTCGGCCACTTCGGCAGCGGAAACCAGGCCCTCCAGAACAATTTCCGCCTCTGCGGGAACCGGAAGCGGCACAGAGAATGCCGGCGCGATCTCCTGCCGCCTGCCTTTCAACAGACCGGCGAAATTCAACTCGCTCAGGTTCTCCGGCAGCGGCATGACGGCAGCGAGGATTGTTGCCGGATCCGCACCGATGACGACCGCCACCGGCATGTCGCGGCCGAGCGCCTGCCACATACGGTGGTGTCTCGCGCCACCCCGATGGGCCAGCCAGCGCATGATCAGGCGGTCCTTGCCGAGCTTCTGCATCCGGTAGATGCCGATATTGATATCCGTCGGGTCGTCCGGCGCGCGCGTGATCACCAATGGCCATGTAATGAGGGGGGCGGGCTCGCCGGGCCAGCACGACTGGATCGGCAACCGGCCGAGATCGATTTCCGTGCCTTGCCAGACGATCTCCTGGCAAGGCACGCGAGATGTCGAACGGGAGTTCAGGGCGAGGGCGGCTTTCAGAAGCGGAAGTTTCTGCCATGCATCACGGACCGATTTCGGCGGCTGCGGTTCACGCAATTCACTCAGGAAAGCGGCAAGTCCCGAGATGCCGCCTGCCTCAAGCCCGAGGCCCCATTCTATTCTCTCACGTGTCCCGAACAGATTGGCGAGGAGGGGGATCGGCTTGACGTTGCCGGAAGCATCGACCGGCTTTTCGAAGAGCAGCGCAGGCCCCTGATCCACAAGAACCCGGCGATGAATTTCGGTGATCTCATGAACCAGCGATACGGGTCGAGATATCCGCTTCAGCCGCCCTCTGCTTTCCAGAAAGGCAACAAAATCCTGAAGATTGGCGTAGCGGCGGGGAACTGGGACATCGGCTTTCATCCCCGCCAGATTCAGAAGAAAAGAACAGATGTCTTTGCGCTTGCGCAAATAGGCCAAGGCAAAGAGATGCAGACCGGGAGTGACAGGAAGCCCTCTGCTTTTCAATGCATGCATTCGGCAACCAAAAGGCGATGCGCATTTCATTTTTGGCTTTTTTTTGAGCGATTCAATGTTAGATTGCATAGCAAGTGCGCAGCATGGAGGATTGATTGGTCAATTTTTCCACCGAGCAACTGAAGGATGGAGCGCCAAAATCCCGCAGGCGCGCTGAACTTTTAACGTTTGTCATCCTGGCCTTTGGCATCTGGCCTATCGTCGCCGTTGGCGTGGTCGGCGGATACGGCTTCCTGGTCTGGATGTACCAGATCATCAGCGGCCCTCCCGGTCCCCCCGGTCATTGAGGCTCGTCATGCAGGATCGTCGCCTCACCCGATACCGTATCCTGCCAGACAGGATAACGTCAGACACGGGCGCCCGACCTCGAGGTTTTGGCCCCCACCCGTTCCATGCAGACACGGGATTCGGCGTCCTGGCCGAACGATGTCCTGCCGAGGTTATCGGCGCCCGACCGGCACGCGGTGACCTCCTCCTTCCGGATAACGACAACGAAGCCGTCACCGGTGGCAATGCATGCAAGGCGTCTGCCCTGTCGGCGCGATGCGCGTGGAACAGCGGGATATCCGATGTCTGAAGGGAAGCAGCGCTACTACGTGTCCAGCGCGGTGATCGTGATGAAGCCGCAGGACCAGGAAGGCGTTCGCCGGGCAATATCCGAGATGAGCGGTGTCGAGGTCCACGGCGTTCAGGACGGCAAGATGGTTGTCGTCATCGAAGGTTACAGCAGCGGCCAGCTGGGTGCGGCTTTGTCGGCAATCTCGGCGATTGACGGCGTGGTCGCCGCGAACATGGTTTTTGAACATTCCGAAGAGCAAGAGGGTATCGCAGATGAAGGGAGAACTGACGCGGCGTGATCTCATCAAGGCGCATGCGGCAGGCATTGCCGCTGCGACCGCGGGGATCGTCCTGCCGGCAGCCGCTCAACCTGTTCCGGGCGGCGTGGAGGCGCTGGAGATCAAATGGTCCAAGGCGCCCTGTCGTTTCTGCGGAACGGGCTGTGGCGTCATGGTCGGCGTCAAGGAGGGCCAGGTTGTCGCCACCCATGGCGACATGCAGGCGGAGGTCAATCGCGGCCTGAACTGTATCAAGGGTTACTTCCTCTCCAAGATCATGTATGGCGAGGACCGGCTTACCCAGCCCTTGCTGCGCAAGCGGAACGGCCAATACGCCAAGGACGGCGAATTCGAGCCTGTCAGCTGGGACGAGGCCTTCGACGTGATGGCTGAGCAGTGCAAGAGGGTGCTGAAGGAAAAGGGGCCGACCGCTGTCGGAATGTTCGGCTCCGGCCAATGGACCATCTTCGAAGGTTATGCCGCGACCAAGCTGATGCGGGCGGGGTTCCGCTCCAACAATCTCGACCCCAACGCCCGGCACTGTATGGCGTCCGCGGCCTATGCGTTCATGCGCACCTTCGGCATGGACGAGCCGATGGGCTGTTATGACGATTTCGAAAACGCAGATGCCTTTGTGCTCTGGGGTTCGAACATGGCGGAGATGCATCCGATTCTCTGGACGCGTGTGGCGGACCGGCGGCTCGGCCACGGCCATGTCAAGGTTGCCGTGCTTTCCACCTTCACCCATCGCAGCATGGATCTCGCCGACATACCGATCATCTTCACGCCCGGGACGGATCTCGCCATCCTGAACTACATCGCAAACCACATCATCACCAGCGGCAAGGTCAACGAGGAGTTCGTCCGCAACCATACGACCTTCATGAAAGGCGTGGACAATATCGGCTATGGCCTGCGCCCAGAGGACCCGCTGGAACTCAAGGCCACCAATGCCGGTGATCCGACCAAGACGGAGCCGATCGATTTCGACGCCTTCAAGAAATTCGTTTCCGACTACACGCTCGAAAAGACCGCCGAACTGACCGGGGCCGATCCCGGCTTTCTGCAGCAGCTTGCCGAACTTTATGCCGATCCGAACCGGAAGGTCATGTCGCTCTGGACCATGGGCTTCAACCAGCATGTCCGCGGGGTGTGGGCCAACCAGATGGTCTACAATCTCCATCTGCTGACCGGCAAGATTTCCGAGCCTGGAAACAGCCCCTTCTCGCTCACCGGCCAGCCGTCCGCCTGTGGAACGGCTCGAGAAGTCGGCACCTTCGCGCATAGGCTGCCTGCCGATATGGTCGTCACCAATCCCGAGCACCGGCATCATGCGGAAGAGTTGTGGAAGCTTCCTGAAGGGCTGCTTCCCGACAAGCCGGGTTATCATGCCGTCCAGCAGGACCGAATGTTGAAGGACGGCAAGCTCAGCTTCTATTGGGTGCAGGTCAACAACAATGTCCAGGCAGCCCCGAATACCAAGAACGAGACCTATCAGGGTTACCGCAACCCGGACAATTTCATCGTCGTCTCCGATGCCTATCCGACGATCACGGCGATGTCGGCCGACCTCATTTTGCCCGCCGCCATGTGGGTGGAGAAGGAGGGAGCCTATGGCAATGCCGAGCGCCGCACCCATGTCTGGCACCAACTGGTGCAGGCTCCGGGCGATGCGCGGTCCGATCTTTGGCAGATAGCGGAGTTTTCAAAGCGCTTCACCACCGACGAGGTTTGGCCCGCGGATATATTGGACAAGCACCCTGATTATCGTGGCAAAACACTGTTCGAGGTGCTGTTCCAGAACGGACAGGTCGACCGGTTCCCGCTGAGCGAGATCGACCCGGACTATGCGAACAACGAGGCCAAGGATTTCGGCTTCTACATACAGAAAGGGCTGTTCGAGGAATATGCCTCGTTCGGGCGCGGTCACGGTCATGATCTCGCGCCCTATGACCGCTACCATCAGGAACGAGGCCTGCGCTGGCCCGTCGTCAACGGGCAGGAGACCAAGTGGCGCTATCGGGAGGGCTACGATCCTTATGTGAAGCCGGGCGAGGGCGTACGCTTCTACGGGCGACCGGACGGCAAAGCCGTGATCCTTGCCGTTCCCTATGAGCCGCCCGCCGAGTCCCCCGATGGTGAATATGATTTCTGGTTGGTGACCGGCCGCGTGCTCGAACATTGGCATTCCGGATCCATGACCATGCGCGTGCCGGAATTGTACAGGGCTTTCCCCGGCGCCCGCTGCTTCATGAATGCCGACGATGCCCGAAAGCGGGGCATCAATCAGGGTGCCGAAATCAGGATCGTCTCCCGGCGCGGTGAAATCCGGTCCCGGGTGGAAACCCGCGGGCGCAACCGCATGCCGCCGGGCGTGATCTTCGTGCCCTGGTTCGATGCCAGCCAGTTGATCAACAAGGTCACGCTTGACGCCACCGATCCCATCTCCAAACAGACGGATTTCAAGAAATGCGCAGTCAAGATCGTTCCAGCCGTCTGAGCTTTGGTTCCTTTCGAATCGTAGCCACGGCCTTTGCGGTCGCGTTCATGGCGACGCTTGCCGCAGCCCAGATGGTCCCGCAATTGTCGGGCCCGCCGCAGGCCATGGAGACGGTGCCCGCCCGCCCGATGCCCAAGTGGAACGTGGATGACATACGCAAGATGCGGGCATACCCCGATCAGCCTCCGGTCATTCCGCACTCGATCGAAGGCTATCAGTTGTCGGTCAACACGAACCGCTGTCTTTCCTGTCACAGGCGGGAGTTCACGGAAGGGGCGGGCGCACCGATGATCAGCGTCACCCACTACATGACGCGGGAGGGACAGATGCTCGCGGACGTTTCGCCGCGCCGCTATTTCTGCACGGCCTGCCATGTTCCGCAGGCGGAAGTGAATCCGCTCGTCGGCAACACGTTCCGGGACATGAGCCAGATGGGTGTCGAGCATCTGGGGGGCAAATAGGGTGATGGGACGGATAAAAAATCTTGCGGCGTGGATATGGAAGATCCTCAGCACGCCGGCGGGCACTCTGAGCCTTGCCTTCCTGACGCTTGGCGGTTTCGTCGGCGGGGTGATCTTCTGGGGCGCGTTCAATACCGCGCTGGAGCTGACCAATACGGAGAAGTTCTGTACCGGATGTCACGAGATGCAGGCGAACGTCTACGAGGAACTGACACGGACGATCCATTTCTCCAACCGGTCCGGCGTGCGCGCCTCCTGTCCCGATTGCCATGTGCCGCACGAGTGGACCGACAAGATTGCCCGCAAGATGCAGGCTTCCAAGGAGGTCTGGGGCAAGATCTTCGGCACCATCAACACGCGCCAGAAATTCCTCGACGAACGTCTGCGGCTTGCGCAGCACGAATGGGCGCGGCTGAAGTCCAACGACAGCCTCGAGTGCCGCAACTGCCATTCTTCGATAGCCATGGACCTTTCGAAGCAGACCGAACGCGCCGCGGATATCCACACGCGATATCTCCTGAGCGGGAGGGCGACCTGCATAGACTGCCACAAAGGCATCGCTCACGAATTGCCGAACATGCAAGGCGTCAACCCGGGATGGCAGATGCCAAAGGAACTGGAAGGCGAAGTCCTTCCCAGCGCTTCAGCGGTGGATGACCTGCGGCGGGCGATGGATCAAGCCCACTCCGGCCTGGTAAGCATTGAATGAGTGAAAAGGGCCTGGTTCGTCTGCGCTCTGAGCGCCGAGCGGACCCCCTTTCAAATTGGATACCTGTTAAGAAGCGACGGCGTATCTTCAGTGCTTCAGCGCCTGTTCCAGACACCGCACCAATTGATCGAAGTCGACTGGCTTGCCGAGAAAGGCAAAAGCGCCGCCGTCAATCGCAGCCGCCCGCGTTCGTTCGTCGCGGTAGGACGTCATGAAAATCATCGGCGGCTTGGGCGCATTCTGCGAATTCAGCACCGCCTGCAATTCGATGCCGCTCAGGCCTGGCATTTTGACATCCACGAGCATGCAATCGATCGCCGCGCGATCATCATCGGCGAGGAAAGCTTCCGCCGAGCTAAACAGTCGGCTCCTGTAGCCGCATGACAAAACGAGATCGTCAAGGGCTTCGCGGATCGACTGATCGTCGTCAACGATTGCTATGACTGGTTTTCTGGACAATTTTTCGGGCCTTGCGACATCAATTCAACTGCCCATCGTATACGACTTACAGAAAGGGCCTTGTACCATACAAGTGTCTAGGTTTCTGAATTCAAAGCCCCAGCAACTCGGCCTTGCGCACCAGATCCGCCACCGAGCGCGCCTCCATCTTGCGCATCACATTGCCGCGATGGAGCTTGACCGTGATCTCGCTGATGCCAAGGCTGAAGGCGATCTGTTTGTTCATCAGGCCCTTGACCACGGCCGCCATAACCTCATGTTCGCGGGGCGTCAATGTACTGGCCAGCTTTGCGACAGCATCATTGGCCGCAGATTGCAGGCGGACTTCCCGGTCCTTCTGGAACGCCGCCGCAACGGCATCAAGAATGTCCTGGTCCCGGAACGGTTTGGCGAGGAAATCGACCGCGCCGGCTTTCATTGCGCGCACGCTCATCGGTATGTCGCCATGGCCGGTCATGAAAATGATCGGCATCTGGTTCCCGAGCTTTTCCAGATGAAGCTGGAAATCCAGGCCATTGGCGCCAGGCAATCTCACGTCGAGCAGGATACAGCCTGGTCGTTTGAGATCGGCATTATCGAGCAGGTCCTGCGCGCTTTCAAAGGATGTCGCATCCGTGCGGGTCGAGAGGAAAAGATCGACCAGCGCTTCGCGTATCGAGGGGTCGTCATCAACGATGTAAACGACGGGTGTGTTGTTTGCCGGGGCTTTTGCAGACTTCTTTGCGTCATTCATCGAGGGCCTCGATCGGTACGATCATTTCGAACAGCGCGCCGCCTTCGGCGTGATTGCTGGCGGTCAGGGTGCCGCCACGGGCTTCCAGCATACTGCGGCAGATGGCAAGGCCCATGCCGAGGCCGGTGTCCTTGGTGGTGTGAAACGGCCTGAACAATTTCGCGACGATGTCCGCGCTGAGGCCAGGGCCGCTGTCATGAATGCGCACTGCCACACTTTCCGCAGCAGCCGGTTCGATGGAGACCGAAATCCGCCGCAGCTCGTCCGGCGTCTCGCCCATGGCCTGGATGGCATTCGTGATAAGGTTGATCAACACTTGTTGCAGTTCGATCCGGACGGCACTGACGGGAGATATGTTGGATGCCGCGCGGGTCTCGAACATGATCCGGTTCCTGGCAAGCTCGCCCTCCATCAGCGCACGCGTCTCGGTGACCAGATCGACCAGCGACACCGGCTCACGAACCGGCGTCCGCTTGCCGAGCATGGACCGCGTGCTCTGGATGATGTCGCTGGCGCGCTGGCTGTCGCGCGCGATGCGTTCGGCCGAGCGGGCAACGGCATCGAGATCCGGCGGGTCACGATCGAGCCAGCGCAACAGGGTCTGGGCGTTGACCACCAGCGCAGCGAGCGGCTGGTTGAGTTCGTGGGCGAGTGACGCCGACAGCGCGCCGACGGTTGCCGCGCGCGATGCCAAAGCCAGTTCCGCCTGAGCCTCGAACAGTGCCTTCTGGGCCAGTTCGCGCTCGGTAACGTCGAGCATGCCGACGATAACGCGGTTGAAATTGGCGGGGTCTTCCGGGAAGCCGACCGTCAGCAGCACATGCTTGTGGGCGCCATCGCTGGTGATGATGCTGCCCTTGCCCTCAAAATGTGTTTCATTGTTAAAAATTGCCACGATGAGGTCAAGAAAGGTCGCATCATTCTGGGCGATGAAGCGGCGCATCGAACTGGCATTTTCGCCTCTCACATTGCCGAGCAGTTCGAGTGCCGCCGCGTTGGCGGCGACTGTCGGGATGCGGGCGATACATTGCTCGAGAAAATCGGGATTCTCCCGGGCATGAGCGCCGAGGTCTTCGACGCCATCGGCCTTGAGCGCCATCAGCATGGCCCGGACCTGCGAATAGTCGCGCTCCCAGAGAGCGACGCGGCTCTGCTCGAAAATCGTTCGGTAGCGTTCTTCGCTGCTCTGCAGGGCCATGTTAAATTTTATCAGGTCCAGGCGGGCGCGCTGATTGCGGATGATCAATGCGCAGGTGATCAGCATCGCGGCGACCGCCACTGTCAGACGCAGTGTTGCGGCGAGGTCGGCTTGCAGCCCATGGGCAACTGCATAGGAGAATGCTGCCAGGCCGATGCACATCGCCGTCAGCAGCAGCGTTCCCTTTTCCGTCAGGGTTTCTGCCGACAGAAGCAACGTGATGACATAGAGGGTCGCCAGCGCGCTATGGATGTCGGTGAAAGTGTCGAGATAGAAAACCGTCGCTGTAAGGACAACAGCGAACGAAAGAATGCCGATCTCATGGCGTGCCGGCAGACGCCGTTTCGGGTTCACAAGAGCGAGCGATCGCAATGCTTTCCCCCACTTGGATTTCAATGGCACCATCAAGCCATTCCGGTCGATAAAAAGCAAACGCAATGTCGAATATTGCCATGCAAACTCAATCTCATACGTCCTTAAAAGAAAGGCCATCCCAGGTGGCTGGGATGGCCTTAACCGGATCGCGACATCCGAGGTTCAGGGGAGGGGATGCCTGAACCGTCAGGGCCATGGTGCCCAGCCTGTCTTCTTGGGAGGGGATCGAAGACGCATCATGTGTAGCTTCAGCGGTCGCCTGGCGAAACTATACCAAGGTGTGGGTTCGCCTAGCCAAGCATTGGATACTGTGGTCTGGCGTCGTCGTCTAAAAAGTCTCCAACAGCCTGCACACCCCCAATGGAGACAGTCATGGACCGCACGCTTACTGAGAAACACCGCAAGTCACCGCTCGCAACGCCGACAACTCTGAGCTCTAATGCAACAACGGATATCGCCGGTGCATTGACCGCGCTGCTGGCGGATGTCTTTGCGCTCTATCTCAAAACCAAGAATTTTCATTGGCATATGAGTGGGCCGCATTTCCGCGACTATCACCTGATGCTCGATGAGCAGGGTGAGCAGATCTTTGCGATGACCGACGACGTCGCCGAGCGGGCTCGCAAGATCGGCGGCACCACACTTCGCTCGATCGGCCATATTTCCAAGGTGCAGCGGCTCCTGGACAATGACGCCGATTTCGTGACCCCGGCGGATATGCTGGCCGAGCTCCGCGACGACAACCTCACACTGGTCTCGCTGATGAAGGCGGCACACGATCTTTGCGATGAACATGGCGACATCGCCACGGCGAGCCTGATCGAAAACTGGGTGGACGAGGCCGAGCGTCGTGCCTGGTTCCTGTTCGAAAGCACTCGTGGCGCCGAATGAGCGCCCGGATTTCGGACAAGCCGATGACATATGAATTTTCTCTCTCGCGCCGGCAGGTCCTGCTGACCGGCACCACCCTTTCTCTGGCTTTGGCCATGCCGGCCCTGGCTTCGGAAAAGAAGACCTCCCCCAACCCAGAAGGAATTGAACCCATGACCCATAATTTCGTGACCACCAAGGACGGCGTTGAAATCTTTTACAAGGACTGGGGTCCGAAGGACGCGCAGCCGATCGTTTTTCACCATGGCTGGCCCCTGTCGTCCGACGACTGGGATGCCCAGATGCTATTCTTCGTCAATCAGGGCTACCGTGTCGTGGCCCATGACCGCCGCGGCCATGGCCGCTCGGCCCAGGTCAGCGACGGTCATGACATGGACCATTACGCCGCCGATGCGGCTGCCGTTTTCGAGCATCTCGACCTTCGCAATGCCGTGCATATCGGCCATTCGACCGGCGGCGGCGAGGTTGCGCGCTATGTCGCCCGGCATGGCCAGCCGCAGGGGCGCGTTGCCAAGGCGGTTCTTGTCAGCGCCGTTCCGCCCCTGATGCTGAAGACGGCTGCCAATCCTGACGGCACACCGATCGAAGTGTTCAATGGTTTTCGCGCAGCGCTCGCCGCCAATCGCGCCCAGTTCTACATCGATGTTGCCGCCGGCCCGTTCTATGGCTTCAACCGGGAGGGCGCAAAGATCTCGCAAGGGGTGATCAACAACTGGTGGCGCCAGGGCATGATGGGCAGCGCCAAGGCCCATTATGAGGGGATCAAGGCCTTCTCTGAGACCGATCAGACCGAAGACCTGAAGGCGATTACCGTCCCCACGCTGGTGACCCAGGGTGATGACGACCAGGTCGTGCCTTACAAGGCAGCCGTGGAGCTTCAAGCCAAGCTCATCAAGAACAGCACACTGAAAATCTACAAGGGCTTTCCGCACGGGATGCTGACCACGCACGCCGACGTGATCAATCCGGACCTGTTGGCCTTCGTCAAGGCATGACGCAGAGGTTTGGCCGCGGCGGAATACCGCCGCGGCCATCTCGAACCGCCAGCCGCCCGCACGCTACCGCATCGGACGTGGTGTTGGCGAGCGTCCCGTCCGCCGGCTTAGCGCATGCGATTGCTTAGCCGAGCATCACCATATGAGCCGCGACCTGCTCCTCGAAGAATTTCGAAAACGAGGCGATGCGGGGCGGTAGTGCCTGATAGGGGGGATAATAAAGCGTCAGCCACAGATCCGGCGGCGCCCAGCCGCGCATGACGTGGACCAGCCGTCCCGTTCTCAAGTGTTCCGCGATGTGAAATCCCGGCAGCATGGCAACACCGGCGCCATCGGCGGCCATGTCAGCAAGAATTTCGCCATTGTTGGCGCTGAACGCCCGACCGGCCGAGATTGTCATACTCGATCCACCATCCGACAGCACCCAGTTTTCCCGGCGGCTCTCGCCGCTATAGGCAAGGCAATCGTCGGGTGTCAGCTCGCTCGGATGCTGCATATCGACGAACCGGCTTCCAGGTGCCGCGACGAGAATGCGCGGCACGACGCGGATCTTTCGCCAGATCGTGAATTTGTCCGATGGTTGGGACGAGATGCGGATTGCCAGATCGTAATCGTCATCAACGATGTTTACGAACCCGTCTGACAGGGAGATCTCGAAGCTCATCTTCGGATAAAGCTGCCGAAAGCCGGAAAGGATTGGCGGCAGCACTGCCTTGCCGAACCAGGTCGGAGCGCTGATCCTCAGACGGCCCTGGTCCGCCTTATGGGCATTTCGGACGTCCTTGCGGGCGGTTTCAAGTGCCTCGACCGCCGGCTGGATCTGCGCGGCAAAAACAGCCCCATCGGTCGTCAGCGATACCTGGCGCGTCGTGCGAACGAACAGCTGGACACCAAGATCGTCCTCCAGGGCTGCGATTGCTCTCGTCACGGCGGCCGGGGTCATGTCGAGTTCGCGGGCGACCTGCGCAAAATTGCGCTTCTCGGCGGCCAGCAAAAAGGTTTTCAGGACTTTATAGTCGTTCATATCGATTATTGCAAAAATGGAAATTCATTCGACAGGAATATTGCAATTCCGCGGCGCAATCAATCCGATTACACCTTTGTCCAACGAAACGGACATCGGCAGCGCAGAAAGGCACGGGCCATGATCAAGGACATCAAGGGACTGCATCACATCACTTCGATGGCGTCAGATGCACAGCAGAACAACAGGTTCTTCACCGATACTCTCGGCCTTCGGCGGGTGAAGAAAACCGTCAACTTCGACGAGCCGAGCGTCTACCATCTCTATTATGGTGACGAAAAGGGCACGCCCGGCACCGTCATGACCTATTTCCCCTTTCCCAACATGATGCCGGGTCGCCCGGGCGTCGGCGAAGTCGGCGAAACCCAGTTTTCCGTTCCCAAAGGGTCGCTTTCTTTCTGGAGCGAGCGCTTTGCCGCCCAAGGCGTCGGCGGGGTCGAGGCAGATACCGTGTTCGGCGCCAATCGCCTGCGCTTCATCGGTCCTGATGGTGATGGTTTCGCTCTCGTTGAGACCGCTGATGACACCCGACCGGCCTGGGTCGGGGAGGGTATTTCGGAAGAGGTTGCCATTCGCGGCTTCACGGGTGCCCGCTTCAACCTGCACGATACGGCTGCGACCGAAGAACTTCTTCGCTTCATGGGCTATGCACGAACTGAGGCCGAGGGCAACGTCACCCGCTTCATTATTCCCGGAGGCAACGGGGCAGACAGGATCGACCTTGCCGCGCTTCCGAACACGCCGTTTGCCCGCCAGGGTGCCGGCTCTGTCCACCATATCGCTTTCGCCGTCGAAACCCGCGAGAAGCAACTCGAGGTGAGGAAGGCGCTGATGGATACCGGTTACCAGGTGACCCCGGTCATCGATCGCGATTATTTCTGGGCAATCTACTTCCGCACGCCGGGCGGCATCCTGTTCGAGATCGCCACCAACGAACCCGGTTTCGACCGGGACGAGGATACCGCGCATCTTGGCGAGGCACTCAAGCTGCCGAGCCGCTACGAAAGTTTCCGCGCTCAGATCGAAGCTAGCCTCGTTCCGATTGCGGCGTAAGATCGAGGTTTCGAACCTCATCAAGACAGAACTTTACCTTTCGACACGGCTGCCTGGCGCAGGCAGCCGACCGCCGAAGGCATCTCAAATCCAACCGCCGCTGATCGGCACCACACATCAAAAAGGAGAACCACAATGTCGAAGCTCGAAGTCCTCACCCCGGCCAACAGCCAGCTCATCTTCATCGACCAGCAGCCGCAGATGGCTTTTGGTGTTCAGTCGATCGACCGCCAGACGTTGAAGAACAACGTCGTCGGCCTCGCCAAGGCCGCCAGGATCTTCAACGTTCCGACGACGATCACCACGGTCGAGACCGAAAGCTTCTCCGGTAACACCTTTCCGGAACTGCTGGCGGTCTACCCGGAGAACGACATTCTCGAACGTACCTCGATGAACTCCTGGGACGACCAGAACGTCCGCGATGCGCTGGCGAAGAATGCCGCTGACGGCCGTAAGAAGATCGTCGTTTCTGGCCTGTGGACGGAAGTCTGCAATACGACCTTCGCGCTTTCCGCTCTCCACGATGTCCCGGATTACGAAATCTACATGGTCGCCGACGCTTCAGGCGGCACCTCGCTCGACGCCCACAAATACGCGATGGATCGCATGGTGCAGGCCGGCGTCATCCCTGTCACCTGGCAGCAGGTCCTGCTCGAATGGCAGCGCGACTGGGCCCGCAAGGAAACCTACGATGCCGTTACCACCTTGGTGAAGGAGCATTCGGGCGCCTACGGCATGGGCATCGATTACGCCTACACCATGGTTCACGGGGCGGAAGAACGCGTCAAGCACGGCAAGCGCATCGGCCCGAACCCCGCCAAATAAGGACCCGAGCAGACCGCTCCGATAATCCCGTCGGAGCGGTCTTTCCGTAATCGTGGAGGATATCCCATGAAAGTCTATTTCTTCTCTCTCGGTGCAGGCCTGCTTGTCGGCATCGTCTATAGCCTCTTAAACGTCCGCTCGCCTGCACCACCGGTCATCGCTCTCGTGGGTCTCCTCGGCATTCTCGTTGGCGAGCAGATCCTCCCGCTTGCAAAGACGCTCTGGAGCAAGGAGCCCGCCGCCGTCTCGTGGCTCCACCAGATCAAGCCGCACATGTTTGGTCACCTTCCCAAGGGTCGCGACCGTATTGATGTTGCTCACCGCGCGGATGCCCGGGTAGAGGAGCGGAGCTGATGGCGACACGTCGAACTTTTCTCGGAGGGGCGTCGAGTTTGGCGTTTTCGAACCTCTTCTCAACGGCGAAAGCCGCCGATCCCAACCAGACTGGAGTAGACACCATGCATCCCGACCTGATCCTGCACAACGGCCGCTTCACGACCCTTGACCGCACGAACCCGAACGCGACCGCGGTCGCCATCAAGGACGGACTGTTTCTGGAGGTCGGCTCCGATAGCGAGATCATGGCTCTAGCCGGATCCGACACGAAGATTGTTGACCTCAAAGGCAAGCGTGTCCTGCCCGGCCTGATCGACAACCACACCCACGTCGTCCGTGGCGGCCTGAACTACAATATGGAACTCCGCTGGGACGGCGTACGCTCGCTTGCCGATGCCATGGATATGCTCAAACGCCAGGTGGCGAATACGCCCGCGCCGCAATGGGTGCGCGTCGTCGGCGGTTTTAGCGAACACCAGTTCGTCGAAAAACGCCTGCCGACCGTCGAGGAGATTAATGCGATCGCGCCAGATACGCCGGTCTTTCTCCTGCATCTCTACGACCGCGCACTTTTAAACGGCGCTGCTCTGAGAGCCGTCGGATATACCCGCGACACACCGAATCCGCCGGGCGGCGAGATCACCCGTGATGCCAACGGGAATCCGACGGGCATGCTGCTGGCAAAGCCGAATGCTGGCATCCTCTATTCGACGCTTGCCAAGGGACCCAAGCTACCCTTTGACTATCAGGTCAATTCCACCCGACACTTCATGCGTGAACTCAACCGGTTGGGTGTGACCGGCGTCATCGATGCCGGCGGCGGTTTCCAGAACTATCCGGACGATTACGAGGTGATCCGGAAGCTCGCTGACGACGGTCAGATGACGGTTCGGCTTGCCTACAACCTTTTTACCCAGAAGCCCAAGCAGGAGAAAGAGGACTTCCTCAACTGGACGAGCTCGGTCAAATACAAGCAGGGCACCGACTATTTCCGGCATAATGGCGCCGGTGAGATGCTGGTCTTTTCCGCGGCCGACTTCGAGGACTTCCGTCAGCCTCGTCCCGACATGCCGCCGGAGATGGAAGGCGAGCTGGAAGAAGTCGTCCGCGTGCTTGCCGAAAACCGCTGGCCCTGGCGCCTGCATGCCACCTATGACGAGACCATCTCCCGCGCCCTCCACGTCTTCGAGAAGGTCAACAAGGACATTCCGCTCGAAGGACTGAACTGGTTCTTCGACCATGCTGAAACCATCTCCGAGCGTTCGATCGATCGTATTGCGGCGCTTGGCGGCGGTATCGCCACCCAGCATCGCATGGCCTATCAGGGCGAATATTTCGTCGAGCGTTATGGCCATGGCGTGGCGGAAGCGACACCCCCGATCGCGCGTATGCTGGAGAAGGGCGTGAAGGTCTCCGCCGGCACCGATGCGACCCGCGTCGCCTCCTACAATCCGTGGGTGTCGCTGTCGTGGATGATCACCGGCAAGACCGTCGGCGGCATGCAGCTCTACCCGCGCGCCAATTGCCTCGACCGCGAGACGGCGCTCAGGATGTGGACGGAAAAGGTCACCTGGTTCTCCAACGAGGAAGGCAAGAAGGGCCGTATCGAAAAGGGCCAGTTCGCTGACCTGATCGTGCCGGATAAGGACTTCTTCTCCTGCGCCGAGGACGAGATCTCCTTCCTGACT
This sequence comes from Neorhizobium petrolearium, assembly GCF_029854435.1. Classification (NCBI taxonomy): domain Bacteria; kingdom Pseudomonadati; phylum Pseudomonadota; class Alphaproteobacteria; order Hyphomicrobiales; family Rhizobiaceae; genus Neorhizobium; species Neorhizobium petrolearium. The sequence goes on from NZ_CP123001.1 coordinate 812,223, forward strand.
TCGGAACTCACCATGGTCGGCGGCCGGATCGTTTATGGTGCCGGCGACTTCAAGGCGCTCGACGAGAACGACCTGCCGCCTGCCATGCCGGACTGGTCGCCGGTGCGCAAGTTCGGCGGATATGCGGCCTGGGGCGAGCCGGAAGGCGCTGGCCGCAATTCGCTGCGCCGGACTGCCATCGCGTCGTGCAGTTGCGCCAGCAATTGCGGCGTTCATGGTCACGATCATGCCGGCGCCTGGACGTCCAAGCTGCCGATCGCGGACCTCAAGGGCTTCTTCGGCGCACTCGGCTGCTCATGCTGGGCAGTTTGAGTTCGGCTGGTCATTAACGACGACACCGGATGGGCAGCGTCTATCAGTCCCCATCCGGTTTCACGCCTACATCCTATCTATTGCGAAAAGCGCAATTAAATCAAAACAATTGATGCAATTGTTGGCGTGAATGGTTCCCGCCAATATCGCTCCATCAGAAAACGCAGCGCCGCCCTTACAGCGGCCAATATTGTCGGAGCCAACAATGACTGATCAGTGTCCTTCCACAGCGCGCCGCAAGACATTTCTTGCAGAAATCGTCGCGGCGCCCGTCACTCGGACTGCAGCACTTCTTGCACTCTGCGCCGCCTACATCCAAGGGCCGCTCACCAAGATCTTCGATTTCAACGGAGCACTGGCCGAGATGGAGCATTTCGGCCTTCATCCGGCAGCCGCATTTGCTGTTGTTGTCATCGTATTTGAGCTCACGGCCTCCGCGATGGTGGTCTCCGGCTTCCTGCGCTGGGTTGGCGCTCTGGGGCTCGCTGGTTTCACTCTCCTGGCGACGCTCATTGCCCTTCGTTTCTGGGAGCTTCCGCCCGGCATGGACCGCATGATGGCGACCAACGCTTTCTTTGAACATCTGGGCCTCGCCGGTGCATTCGTCATTGTTGCCGCAATCGATCTAACGAAGGGAGAAGGCAAATGAGCACCGCAAAAACGCCAGCGAGCAGCTTCGCTCCCCTTGCGCAGCCGGTCTTCGCAGTCCTCTGGGCCGCCACGGTTCTCGGCAATACCGGCAGTTTCATGCGCGATGTCGCGAGCGCGTGGCTGATGACGGACCTGTCCGCTTCGCCGGCAGCCGTCGCCATGGTTCAGGCTGCAGGGACGCTGCCGATCTTCCTGCTCGCCATCCCGGCCGGGGTGCTGACCGATATCCTCGATCGCCGCAAATTCCTGATCGCGGTCCAGCTTCTGCTTGCGTCCGTCAGCATCAGTCTGATGGTTCTGGCGCATACGGGAATGCTTTCCGTCAGCGCCCTGATTGGACTGACTTTCCTCGGGGGCATCGGCGCTGCACTGATGGGGCCGACCTGGCAGGCAATCGTGCCTGAACTGGTCAAACGCGAGGATGTCAAAAGCGCCGTCGCACTCAACTCGCTCGGCATCAACATCGCCCGATCGATCGGCCCGGCGGCTGGTGGTTTACTACTTGCTGCCTTCGGCGCGGCCCTCACCTACGGCGCGGACGTTGCCAGCTATATCGTCGTTATTGCGGCGCTGATCTGGTGGCCGCGTGCCAAGAACGCCAACGATGCACTCGCAGAAGGCTTCTTCGGGGCCTTCCGGGCCGGCCTTCGCTACACCCGGGCCAGCCGTCCGCTGCATGTCGTCCTGCTGCGTGCTGCCATCTTCTTCGCGTTTGCGAGTGCTGTCTGGGCACTCCTGCCACTCGTCGCGCGTCAATTGCTCGGCGGAGATGCGAGCTTCTATGGCATCCTGCTTGGTTCGGTCGGGGCAGGGGCTATCGGCGGTGCATTGGTCATGCCGAAGCTGCGTGAACGTTTCGATGCAGATGGTTTGCTTCTGGGTGCGGCTGTCGTCACCGCCCTTGTAATGGGAGCCTTGTCGTTTGCCCCGCCAAAATGGTTTGCCATTGTCGTCTTGCTGTTCCTCGGCGGCGCCTGGATTACCGCGCTGACTACACTCAACGGTACAGCTCAGGCTGTGTTGCCAAACTGGGTGCGCGGCCGTGGTCTTGCCGTCTACCTGACTGTTTTCAATGGCGCGATGACGGCCGGCAGCATCGGCTGGGGCGCCGTCGGCGAAGCGGCAGGCGTACCGGGTACCTTGCTGATCGGCGCCGCCGGGTTGCTCGCCGCAGGTTTCATCATGCATCGCCTGAAACTGCCTGCAGGCGACGCGGATATGGTACCGTCAAATCATTGGCCCGAGCCGCTCGTGGCAGAACCGGTGGCCCATGACCGCGGCCCGGTCCTGATACTCATCGAGTACCATGTCGAAAAGCATCACCGCACCGCTTTCCTGCATGCATTAGACGAACTCTCCCAGGAACGTCGGCGCGACGGAGCGTATGGCTGGGGCGTGACCGAGGACTCTGCTGATCCGGAAAGAATGGTCGAATGGTTCATGGTGGAATCTTGGGCGGAGCATCTTCGTCAGCACAAACGGGTCTCCAATGCAGATGCAGACCTGCAAGGCAAGGTACTGGCCTATCATACAGGCCCGGAGAAGCCGGTGGTTAGGCACTTCCTGACGATCAACAGGCCCGGCAAAGCTTGATCGAAGACCGCAATCCGCAGCACGGAGAGGGGCGCAAATGCCCCTCGGATTAGGCAAAGCAAGCCAGGCCCTTGTTGGTCGACCGAAGGCCAACAGTTCGCTTGATCGCTCTACTGTTGTTTCATTCCCCCGCGATGGCGGCTCTCGTTATCCTATGGTTTCTCCATCCCAGCCAGACCAGGGCGAGTGTCAGATCCTTCGGTGCGCGCCTCGTTGAGACGGCGCGGCAAATGTGTCCTCTGCAGCCTGACGAACGAGGCGGAGGTGGTGGGGCTCATCGAGGCGCTGGGGCGCAACTTGCCGGCCTCGTGCTGGAATTGCCCTAGAACCGCAAGGCGAGGCTCAAAATGGGCCCCTGCTGGACGACGTCGAAAACGAACCCGTCATCGCTATAGTCCACACCTGCCGCCCGATATCCCGCGATCACCGAGAGTCTCTCGTTGAAATTGTAGCCGAGGGCCAATGCGACGTCCCAATCGAGATCGGCTCCGCCTCCTCCGACAAGGCCCCAACCGGTTATGTAGATTTCGGGCGTTATCGAATAGCGTCCGCGAATGCCGGCTAGTCCATCCACCCAGGTTGCGCTATCACTGCGCTCCACGCCGTCAAGGAGGCCGCCACTAAACGAAATCGTGGTATCGACGGACCATACCTTGATACCGGCCACGATGTCGAGATAACCGGATGAATCCGCCAGAACGGAATAACCCGCGCCGACCAATCCGGTAAACATCTCCGTCGCAACCTCGACGTCCGAAGCCAATATGCCCAACGGAGTTGACGCCCCCACAGAGAGCTTCGCGTATTCGATATCTCCAATAATGCTGAAGCGATCGTATCGCGCTTCACCCGCTGCCATGGCGGCGAAATCAAGATGATCGAGGATGTCGCCAAAATCGGCGTCGATATGAACGCTTGGCAGGCTGAACTGTGCAGTGTCGCCGGAAATACTCGTGCCCCAGAAATAAGGTGCGAAAGTGAACGTCCAGCCATCCTGCGCTTCGACCATGTTGGGATCCTGCGCCAGGAGGGGTGTGACGTCGGCCGCTCGGGCCGCCGTGCCAGCCATCAGATAGCAAGCGAGAGATATTCCAAATACAAAGTAGTTTGGCAAGCTTATCTCCTTTGTTCGCGGTGATCTCCCCGGGTAAACTATTTATCTTAATTGCGAAGCGCGAATGTTTAAATGCTAATGATAATTTCTCCTGATTTCAATTGATCTTTACACGAAAAAGTCAGCTAATTTGCGTATAATACATCAAGATGAACCTGTATCATACATTGCGTGTCGCCGATAAATTTGTAGGGAATTGGTGCCGCAAATTTTCTGGCTCTCGTTGCCAAGTATCTTCATCCGGTGGACTCGCTGGTGTCGTGGCCCCGAGAGAAGCGGCATGATCGATATGGTGGCGAGCGTCGAACCGAGGGTGCGTCTGTTTGTTTGCCCCCATGCCGGCGGTTTTCCCAAGGCAAAGGCGCCAGCACTCTTCCAGGCCAAGGCTCGGAAGTCGTCGGTGCGGATCCCGGTTCAGCGATACCCGAATCTACAGGATGCTACAGGGCTCCGCCACATCGTGGGCAGCCTGGCGTGATAGGGAAAGAATAGCCGCATAGAAAAGACTGTTTCAGGCGAGGAAGTCATGAGGGACACCCGGATATGTTGCGGTCGTTCGAATGGGCGAAACCATGCAAGGCCTCATCTTCTTGTTCTTGCAACGTTGCTTGCCTTGGGGCTGTCCTGTTCCCAGGCGTCGAGCCAAAGCGCGATCGATGAGGATGCCGACAAACTGTTGCGCGCGATGTCGTCTTATCTCAGCGGGTTGAAGACGCTGAGCTTCGACTACGATACCGACCAGGAGATCATTGATCGATGGGGGCAGAAGCTGCAGTACAGCGCCTCGGGTGCGGTGATGGCATCGCGGCCCGACAAGCTGCATGTAACGCGGAAAGGTCCCTATGCCGACGTTGAAGCAACGTTGAACGGAAAGCTCATTTTTCTCTACGGCCGCGGGCTCAACATATTCGCCCAGATGGAAAACCCAGGAACGACCATCGATACGGGACTTGAGGAATTCCGCATGTCGACAGGCCTGGACGCCGCGGGTGCCGATCTGCTGTCGGCTGATCCCTACGCAGTCCTCACCGAAACAGTCGATGAAGGAAACTTCGTCGGCACGGCTTTTGTTGGTGGCGTGGAATGCGACCATCTCGCTTTCCGCACGGAAATAGTCGATTGGCAGATCTGGATACGCAAAGGCGAGCAGCCGGTGCCGGTCAAATATGTGATCACCTCCAAATGGGTGACCGGAGCGCCGCAATACTCGGTGCGGCTGACCAACTGGAATGTCGAGCCCAAACTCGACGAGTCGATATTCACGTTCTCTCCGCCCGCTGGTGCGAAGAAAATCGAGCAGATCGGTTCCGATGTCATCGGCGATATCACTCTGGAGGATGCGCAATGAAATCGGTAGGTCGGTGCCTGTCGGTGGCAACACTCATCTGCGGCCTGGTGACGGCGGATTACTGGACGAACGGCGCCATAATCCCAGCGGATTTCGTGGTCTCCGATGCACAGGCGAGAGTGGGCAGGCCGGCCACGCCCGGCAGCGTTGCGGGCGTGGCGCGCCGAACAACACGTCGCGTCGTGCGTCGCTCCACCATCTATGTTGCGACGCTGCCAAGGGGTTGCTCAAACGTCGTTATCAACGGCGTTTCCATGTGGTCTTGCGGTGGAGCGTACTATCAATCCTATGGTGGGCGTTATGTCGTCGTCTATGTCGACTGATGCGGGATGGTTTGCGCGAAACCAAGAGATCGAGCGTCTCCTCGACGCTGTTTCGAAAGGAAGCGTTCCCGGCTTTCGCGTTGACGGCAGGAAAAGCAGTTTCGGAAGTCTGCTGTGCAGCATTTTTACTTTCCGGACGGTTTTCTATGAATTTACTTTATAAAAATAGATCGTTTTATCTAAATAATAGTATTGTTAGGAAACAATATTCGACTAGGTGATTTAATCACGATTATTTTATGATAAAATTACTAAGTCCTGTGTGGCAATGGAGGAAGACATGGTGGAAATATCAACGATCAGGGTTCTCTTGACCGCTGTCGCGTGCTCCTGTCTTGGCCTGCCCGCTCTTGCGGTGGATGCCCGCAGCGACGTCGGCACCCTCGATCAGGCGAAGGCGGAGAAGGTCTTCCCCGACAAAAGGCCTTACTCACCCTATGCCGATCGCAGTTTCCCGACCCGCCCCCTGTTCGGAGATACCCATCTGCACACGGCTGCATCCTTCGACGCTGGCGCATTCGGCGCGCGATTGACGCCGCGCGATGCCTATCGCTTTGCGCGAGGTGAGCAGATCATTGCATCTGGCGGGGAGCCGGCCAGGCTGTCGCGGCCGCTCGACTTCCTGGTTGTGGCTGACCATTCCGACAATATGGGCATGTTTCCGGACCTGTTTGCCGGCAAGGCCGAGGTGCTTTCCGATCCGCAGGCCAAGACCTGGTACGACATGATCAAATCCGGGCGGGGAGGAGAGGCTGCACTGCAGATCATCATGAGTTTCAGCGCCGGGACGCTGCCGAAGAGCATGATCTATGGTCCCGAAACGCGGCCCTACAAGTCGGCATGGCAGGATACGGTCAAGGCGGCGGAGGAATACAACGATCCAGGCCGGTTCACGGCCCTCATTGGTTATGAGTGGACTTCGAATACGGGCGGCAACAACCTGCACCGCAATGTGATCTTGCGCGACAATGGCGATAAGGCCGAGCAGATCGTGCCTTACACGACGATGAAACCGCTCGGCAGCGACAACCCGCGCGACCTCTGGAAATGGATGCAGGCCTATGAGGACAAAACGGGAGGGAGCGTGCTCGCCATTGCCCATAACGGCAACCTCTCCAACGGCATCATGTTTCCGATGATCGAATCCTTCACCGGCAAGCCGGTGGACAAGGAATATGTGGAAGAGCGCGCAAGGTGGGAGCGCCTCTACGAAGCGACCCAGACAAAGGGCGATGGGGAAACCCATCCCAGGCTTTCCCCCAATGACGAGTTTGCCGATTTCGAGACCTGGGATTTTGGCAATCTGGACGCGAGCGTAGCCAAGAAGCCGGAGATGATCGAGTTCGAATATGCACGGTCGGCGCTGCGGAACGGTCTCAAGCTCGAAGCCGAACTTGGCACCAACCCCTACAAGTTCGGCATGATCGGCAGTTCCGACGCCCATACCGGGCTTGCCGCGATGGAAGAAGACAATTTCTTCGGCAAGACAACGCCGCAGGAACCGAGCCCCGAGCGGCTTACGGCCACTTTCGTCAGTAATCCGCAGACCAATATCAAGGTCATGGATTGGCAGGTGAGTGCCTCCGGCTATGCCGCCGTATGGGCAGCCGACAACACTCGTGAAGCGATCTGGGACGCGATGCAGCGTAAGGAGACCTACGCCACCACCGGGTCGCGCATGATGGTTCGTTTCTTCGGCGGTTTCGATTTCGAGCCGGCAGACGCTTCAAACCGCAATCCGGGCGCCATCGGTTATGGCAAGGGTGTGCCGATGGGAGGCGATCTCGGGCCGGCCCCGGAGAATAAGGCGCCCAGCTTTCTCGTCGCAGCCTTGAAAGACCCCATAGGGGCCAATCTCGACCGGTATCAGATCGTCAAGGGATGGCTTGATGACAAGGGTGAAACCCATGAGCAGGTCTATAATGTGGCATGGGGTGGTGACCGCAAGCCCGATGCCGACGGCAAGCTGCCATCGGTTGGCAGCACTGTCGACGTCGGGAACGCGACCTGGACCAACACGATCGGTGCACCGGAACTGATTGCGGTCTGGACTGACCCGAATTTCGATCCGACGCAAAAGGCCTTCTATTATGGCCGCGTGATAGAGATTCCGACACCGCGCTGGACTGCCTATGACGCCAAGCGTTTCGGCACGAAACCGCTGGAAGGAACTACGATGACGATGACGGAGCGCGCCTACACGTCGCCCATCTGGTACACGCCCTGAGGGTGAGGTGCTTCTGTGTGGCTTAAGCGGGGAGTGTCGGTATTGCGGATCCTGACAACTCGTTTCGGCGGGGCAAGCGAGCCGCGGTTCCTTGCCGGAGCCTTGCCCGCGGGCGACGCGGTCATACTCGGCCGGCAGGCCCCCACGGGTGCAATTGTTCCGGCGGCAGCTATTGCCGGTCTGGCGATCGGTCTCGATTCCGCCCCGATGGATGCGAGCGACCGGGACGGACTGGTCGCCTTTGCAGGTCTGGCTTGCGGTGTCTTCTGTGTCGCGACGATTGTCATAGGCCTGACGATTGGTCAGACGAAAGAATGGCGACGCATCGGCGTACGTATCGCTGGTTCATGGATTTCCGCCGTTTCAGCCCTGGTGCCTACACTGTCTCTCGTCGCACATGCACCGCATGAAGCATGCGCGATTGCCTCGGTGCGCGGAAGTGCTGCGTCATGGTAAAGCGACTTCTGAAGGAACCGCTCGTTCATTTTTTTCTGATTGCCCTTGCCATCTTCGCGATGCATGGCGTTGTCGGCGACAAGAGTGTGCCGGCGCCGGACGTGATCGTTGTCACGGCCTCGAAGATCGAGCAGATGGGCTCGGTCTTCACCAAGACCTGGCAGCGGCCGCCGACGGGGCGTGAACTGAAGGGCTTGATCGACGATCATGTCAGGGAAGAGATTCTTGTCCGTGAAGCGCTGGCACTCGGGCTCGACAAGGATGACACGGTCATCCGACGCCGGCTGCGTCAGAAAATGGAATTTCTCGTCATAGACGAAGCCGATGCGCCGGTGCCGACGGATGCGGAACTGAATGTCTATCTGAAGGCGCATCCCGGCGCATTCGAGACCGATCCGATGCTGGCTTTCCAGCAGGTCTTCCTCAACCCCGAGCGGCAAGGCGACGCGATTGCCAGGAACGCCGCTTCCACCCTGGAGGCGTTGGCGACGATTCCTTCAACGGATCCGGCTTCGCTCGGCGATGTCACGCAGCTTCCGCCGGTGGTGGAATTGACCGGCAAGACAGCAATCGCCCAGATGTTTGGCGGCGAATTCGCCGAAGCGCTCGACAAGGCGCCCGTGGGCCAATGGATCGGTCCTGTCGCCTCCGGCTTCGGCCTTCACCTGGTTCGGGTGACGGAACACAAGCCGGGTCGTTTGCCGGCACTCGGCGACGTTCGCGCCGCGGTGATGCGCGAATGGGCGAATGACAGACGCGTCGCGCTCGAAGACCGTCGCTTCGCTGAGCTTCTCAAGCGCTATGACGTGACCATCGAGAACCTTGCCGTAGCGAGGACGGTCCCATGATGCGATTCTGCACCCTGCTGGCAATCCTCTCGCTGGCATTTGTAGCGTCACCGGCGGCTGCTCACGAGATGCGGCCGGCCTATCTCGACATGCGGGAAACCGCACCCGACGAATTCGCCCTGGTCTGGAAAGTGCCGGCGCAGGGCGAGATGCGCCTGGGGCTTTATGTGCGTTTGCCGGACACTTGCAGGGCGAACGCCAAGCCCCGCAGATCGATCGAGGGCGGCGCCTACATCGAGCGCTGGAGCGCTACTTGCGAGGGTGGGCTGAAAGGCAAGGAAATCGCCATCGATGGCCTGCGCTCGACGATGACCGATGCCCTGGCGCGCATCGCCCACCGGGACGGTACGACGGAGATCTCGCGCCTCAAGCCGGAGGCGCCCACCTTCATCGTCGCGGACGCGCAGACCAGCCTCGAGGTGGCGTCGACCTATTTCCGTTTGGGCGTCGATCACATCCTCTCCGGCTTCGACCATCTGCTGTTCGTTTTCGCCCTCTTTCTGCTGATCCGCGATCCCGTGATCCTGATCAAGACGGTAACGGCTTTCACCATCGCCCACAGCATTACGCTGGCCGGAGCGTCACTGGGATATTTCAGTCTGCCGCAGAAGCCGGTGGAAGCGACGATCGCACTCAGCATCGCTTTCGTCGCCAGCGAACTGGTCAAGATGAAGCCGGACAGCAAGCGCCTTTCCGAGAGCTATCCATGGCTGGTCGCTTTCGCTTTCGGACTGCTTCACGGATTTGGATTTGCCGGTGCACTTAAGGAGATCGGCCTGCCGCAATCCGATGTACCGCTCGCCCTTTTGACATTCAACGTGGGGGTAGAGGTGGGCCAGCTATTGTTCCTGACCCTGGCTTTCGTCCTGTTGCGGGCGTTCATCGGCTTGTTCAGCATCTCGTTCGCTTTGCTGCGCACAGCTTCCGGCTATCTGCTCGGCGCGATTTCAACATTCTGGCTGGTGGGGAGGCTGGCCAGCTTCTGACCGTGAAATGCGACTGCCAGCCGCTCGTTTTTAAAAACTGAGGAACGCACACGCAACAGCAGCAAAAAACGAACCAGGCCCTGGAGGGGAGCCATGCGACTTGTATCAGAATTTTCAATCGCAGCCTGCGCATCCGTCATGATTGCGGCTTTGGCCTTCGCCGGCCACGCGGCGGCTCAGGAGGGAACTCAGGAACTGGCCAAGCAACTTTCCAATCCGATCGCGTCGTTGATAAGCGTGCCCTTTCAGTTCAATTATGATCACGGTTACGGACCTGATGATGGTGACAGGGGCTTCGTCAATGTGCAGCCTGTCATACCGTTCTCCATCAATGACGAGTGGAAAAAACGGGATCGCAGGACGGCTCATTCCCTTTTGGCATCGAGTATTCGAGAGGAGAAATCGTTTGGTCGAGAGTTCTGTCGGTCGTCGTAATTGTACCCCACGGCGCGCCGGTCCTGGATCTATCGCACTGCCTGCAAGCGAGCGGACGTGCCGCGAAGCCGTCGGCTCCATGCGGAAGCGTGCGAACCAGGCCGTCGCTCTTTTGGTCGGCCTGGCTGTTGCCGGGTGTGCCGGGCGTCCCGAGGGTGTTCTTACCCCGATCGCCGCCGGCCAGCAGTCGGCATCGGCATCGACCGTGACGATGCTGGTTGCCACCAGTCGAAAGCCATCAGGCGATTCCGCGACCCTGTTTTCAGGGGAACGCAGCCTGACGCTATCGTTGACCGACATCACCATTTCGATTCCACCGCATCGGTCCTCCGGTACCGTGCAATGGCCAAAGAAGTTGCCGCCTGATCCGGGCAAGGAGTTTGCGGTCGTCAGGGCGCAGAATGTGGAGCGAGGCACCGAGGCGCGCAAATGGTTTCAGAAGTATAACAAGACGGGACACGTTCTTGTCTTCGTCCACGGGTTCAATAACCGCTACGAGGATTCGGTTTTTCGCTTTGCCCAGATCGTGCACGATGCCGATGCGGAGGTCGTTCCTCTGCTCTTCGCCTGGCCGTCCCGTGCAAATTTGCTCGACTACAACTATGACAAGGAAAGCACGAATTTCTCACGCACGGCATTGGAGGAGGGGCTCGGGATCATCGCGGAAGACCCTACGGTCAAGGAGGTAACCGTCATGGCCCATTCGATGGGCACATGGCTGGCGATGGAATCGCTGAGGCAGATGGCTTTGCGTGACGGAAGGGTCGCCGCCAAGATAAAGAATGTCATCCTCGCCTCGCCGGATCTCGACGTCGACGTCTTTGGGCGCCAATGGTGGGAACTTGGGGAAAACAAGCCGAAGATCACCATTTTTGTGTCGCAAGACGACCGGGCGCTCAAAGTGTCGCGGCGGATCTCGGGCGGAGTCGACAGGGTAGGACTGATCAATCCTGCAGCCGAACCATACCGCACCAAGCTGGAAACTGCCGGAGTTACGGTGGTGGACCTCACCAGGCTCAAGACCGACGATTGGCTCAACCACGGCAAATTCGCGGAAAGCCCTGAGATTGTGCAGTTGATCGGCTCACGGCTGGTAACGGGACAGACCCTCACGGACTCGGATGTCGGTATCGGCGAGACTGTCTACAGCGCGGTCGATACGGTGGGCAGGGTTGCGGCGACCACAGTGGCCGCTCCGATCACTCTTGTAGATCGCGGGAGACGCTAAAGAATCTTCGACCTGATTAGTTGCGGCCTGAATCAAGATTTATAGTATAATGTGAATGTTATATATGTTGAATACAGGATATATTGTCTGCCGGTTGACTTCCGCGTCGAGCGGCAAGCAGGCCTTGTTCGGGCGAAGAAGGCATTTAAGAGCCTGACCGAAAAAGATAGGATATTCGGCTTGCGCCCCACCTCGGACGGTGATGCGGGAAGGTGCTGCGCTTCGAGCTGATGATAGAACGTGGTCTGTCGCGACAGCCACAAGCATCAGGAAAGGAAGCGCAGCATGAAGCACTTTATCGGCCTCGATGTCTCGGTGAAAGAGACCGCCGTTTGCATTGTCGACGAAACGGGCAAAATCTGCCGGGAGGTGAAGGTTCACAGCCACCCCGACGATTTGCTCGCGGTCGTGAAGGATCCGAGCTGGAACATCGAACGGGTCGGGCTCGAGGCTGGGCCCTTGTCGCAGTGGCTTTTCGAGGGGCTTGCAAGCGCAGGATTGCCGGTCATCTGCATCGAGACGCGCCATGTGAAGGCGTTCCTGAAGGCCCAGCCGAACAAGACTGATCGTAACGACGCGCGTGGAATCGCGCAGATGATGCGGGTCAACCTGTATCGTCCGGTGCATGTGAAAACGCTGACGAGCCAGAAGCGGCGGGCGCTCTTGACGGCCCGCAAGCTCCTGCAAGGCAAGGCGATAGCCATCGAGAATGACATCCGCGGCCTTCTGCGCAACTTCGGCCTCAAGGTTGGTGTTGTGGGAACGGTGAAGTTCGACGAGCGCATTCGAGAGCTCGTCGAAGGCATGCCCGACCTGGAAGACCTCATCGGGCCACTGCTTTCTGCCCGGAACAAGCTGCGCGCCGAATTTGCTCGTCTGCACAAGAAGGTGCTGGCGTCCGCCGAGGAGGATGCGACCTGCAAGCGCTTGATGACGATCCCCGGTGTCGGTGCCGTCACGGCGCTGGCCTATACCGCAACCATCGACATTCCGCAGCGTTTCAGAAGCTCCAAGGCAGTGGGTCCCATCCTCGGGCTGACGCCGAAGCTCAACGAGTCCGGTGAAAGCAAGCGTGTGGGCCGCATCTCCCTGTGTGGGGACGGCATGATGAGAACGCTGCTCTATGAGGCCGCACAGACGCTGCTGACGCGCGTGACGAAATGGTCATGGTTGAGAGCCTGGGCAATGAACGTCGCGAAGCGGCGCGGGATGCGCAAAGCCATTGTCGCACTTGCGCGTCGCCTTGCAGTCATCATGCATCGCATGTGGCTGGATGGCGCTGGGTTCCGCTGGACGCGGGAAGCTACGGCCCCGACCATCTGATCCGGACGGCCAGGAAGGAGAGAGACAGAAAGTTCCGCCCCGGCGGACAAGCGTCCTTCGCAGGACGATGGATGAGGTAAGTTCGTACTCAACTCCGTGCCGACCGCACTCGATGACTCGATGTCGGTCAGGACGCTAAAAAAGATAGGACTGCCTCATTCTCCTGATCCTATGCTGGGAGGGCAAAGCGCCGATCCCGTAGAGAAGCAAGGACCTGCGAAAGACGTCGATGCCGGGCACATGGAAAGGCTCGAAGCGCTTGACCTGAACACGCCGAATAGAGAAGAGTTGAGTGAAATCAGCCAGTTGTGATTCCTTCGGATTTGCTTAGGATTCGATGGAGACCGCAATGGGCTGGACTGATTTCACCCGCCGCCAATATGGCCGACGGACGGTGCGTTATGCAAGTGATCTGACGGACAGGGAATGGCTGCTGATCGCTCCCTTTATGCCGACGCCACGCAGGCTCGGTCGACCGCGCAAGACGGAATTGCGTGAAGTTTTGAACGCACTGCTTTACATCGCATCGACCGGATGCCAATGGCGGATGCTGCCGAAGGATTTTCCACCCTATTCAACCGTGCAGGGTTACTTCTACGAGTGGCGGGCGACTGGCTTGTGGCTGCGGATCAACCATCATCTCGTTATGGAGACGCGCGAGCTGGAGGGAAAGGAAGCCTCGCCAACGGCGGGCGTGATCGACAGTCAGAGCGTCAAAACGACCGAAAGTGGCGGGATTGCGGGCTATGACGCGGGCAAGAAGACCAAAGGTCGCAAGCGTCATATTGTCGTCGACACGCTCGGCTTGATGGTGGGGCTCGTCGTTCACGGCGCAGACATTCAAGACCGCGACGGTGCGGCTGCAGTCCTTAAAACCATCCTCAGACGCTGGCCGTGGCTCAGGCACATCTTTGCTGACGGCGGTTATGCCGGTCCGAAACTGCGGGCAGCATTGCAGAAGGTCGCGAAGTTCACGCTCCAGATCGTCAAGCGAACAGACAAGGCAAAGGGCTTCGAAGTGCTGCCGCGTCGCTGGGTCGTGGAGCGCACATTCGCCTGGCTTGGTAGATGCAGGCGACTGACCAAAGACTGGGAGAAATCAATCGCCTCCGCTGAAACCTGGATGCTCATCGCCCACATCCGCATTCTCACCCGGAGGCTCGCAAGGTATTATGTCTATTGAGCTCTTTTCGAGTCAGGCTCTAACATGGAATGCGCTCATTGGCCTGCCGAGGCAAGCGATGCGCTTCGAAACGACAGGCCGGCCTTGCGAATACCATCCAGGAAGTGCGCTTTGTCGCTGTCGGAGAAGTTTCGCTTTTTCAATTCGGCGTCGATCTTGTCCAGAAAGTTTGATTTCGTGGCGTAGAAGCGGCCCGCGCTTGTTTGGGCTTCTTTCATCATTCCACTCTGAGCATAGGTTGCCGCGGCGATCAGGTGCGGCAATGGATTGTCGACGTTTTCGACACGACGAATGAGATCCGCCGCAATGGCATAGTGTCCGAGCAGATAATTAATCATCGCCAGGGACGTCAGGTAGTAGTTGGCGTTGCTGGGATTGTCTGCGAGCGCCTTCTCGATCAGGGCCGCCCCCTCTGCCAGGGAGCCTGATGCGGCCAGACGAATGCCGAACTCGCCGGTGAGTTCCATGTCGTTCGGATTAAGGGCCAATGCCTCGCGCCCCGTCTTTAAACCCATCTCGACATTGTTCATCAGGAAATAGATTGTCATCAAGGCTTGTTGAGCCCGAATATTGTTCGGATCAAGGGAGATTGCGGTACGTGATGCCGCAAACGCGCGCTCCAGAGAGGTCGGGTCTTTGGGGACATCGCTGGGGCCAAAGCGCTCCTCATCCAGGAGAACTGCGGCCAGCAAAGCCCAGGCCGTGGCATACTCGGGAAACCTCTCCACCGATTTCTCAAGACAGCTTAGAATATCAGCGCGTGGGCTCCAATCGAGCTGTTGCCTGTAGCCGTAGTAGGACATCAGGCAGGTATAGGCCTCGGTGTCGCTGCGGGAAGTGGACTTCAGGCTCACGAAATTTTCACGAGCGATGACCCCATACGCTTGGCCGATTTCCGTTGCGACCCTGTCGGCGACATATTTCTGGAAGTTGACCGGGTTCCCGACGTCGACCTCGCCATCATAGGTTCGAGTCCACAGAACTTCTCCACTTGATCCATCCAAAAGGTTCACTATCAGGTGGAGATGGGTTCCCGAGGTATGTATGGACCCACCCAGGTCAAAAATCCCGCCGCTGGCCGGAACTTGTTCATAAGTCTCCTTTGTAGGCGCGGTGATTACGATTATATCCTTGAATCTGGCGAGCCGGCTTGCAATTTCAGCAGACACTCCGCGGGCATATACCGTCGAATGATCATTGGTGCCGAGATCTTCGAAATCTCTGATAAACACCCGCGGCGCATATTCGACATAGCTGGCCGGCTGGTCCGATGCATTCCAGTTGTAATAACCTGTTGCACCCACGGCCAGGGAAACGGCCAGCGCTCCAAGTATCATCATCTTCCGGTTCAGGTGGTGAACTTCAGCGTGCGCGTCAGGTCGTTGTCCGGACTCATTGGTTGCCCGTGAGCCGCCCGTGTTCTGTGTCAAGCGCCGAGCGAAGCGCGGTATATAGCAGCCTTTTGGAACGCTGATGAGAATGGGATCCGCCTGGCCAGCGATCAGATAATAACGCTCAAGTGCGCGGCGGATTCGACCCGCCTCAATGCGGACAACCGGATCGTTCTGAGCATCGAATGATTGACTGCGGCCAAATACCTCGATTGCAATGGAATAGGCCTTTATTCGGTCTGACCTGCCTGCAAGCGTCTCATCCACCAGATATTTGAGAAACTTCTTTGCGCGGTCGGGAACGGCAAGTTCTTCGCTTGCCAGGATGCGATCCAGTTGATCCTTTACATCAAGGACAAAGCGCTCCGGCTCCAGCGTATCCTCCGGAACGAAACCAGCCAACGGCGCAGCGCCGAGTAAACGGACTGAGGGACCGTGCTCCACCATGTTCGCTGCCCTCCCTCGAATAGCCAATTCACGTCGGCTATGATAGGCAGCACCATCTTACGAAAGTGCAGCCTTTATCCTCCTGTCGTTTCTGATGCCTTACTTTAGCAATCTATGCAATTAGGAAATATCCCTACTGCCCGATGTCTACGCATTACGGGGCGAGTCTTTCCGCACCTGCTTCGGCATGCCATGGCTGCGAAAATGCTGTAGCTCGACTTGGATATCAGCGACGTGCAGCGCCGGCTGAAGGAACGGGTTCCCGCTATGATAAGTTTGGTGCAATTTAGGCTCGTACGGCTGACCGCCTTCATTCGCGGCATCCATCCCCACCAGTACGATTCCGGCGGCGAATCCTCCAGTTCAAACCCCTCATCAAAGGCAGCCAAGGAAGCATAGGCAAGGCCCCGCAGTTCCGACAGCACCGCCAAGCCTTCGGCTCCCGGATGAGGCCGTGCCGCTAATTTTCGAAGGCGTAGACCTTCTTCCAGTCAGCTTTCATGTCGACCACCAGCCAGTTGCGACGCTCGGCTTCGTTCAATGCCTTGTCTAGACGCCCGAAAGCAGAGTTCCGGTCGTATGCGTATTCGCGTTCGCCATCCGTGTGATGGATGATCATCGCAAAGCCATGCTGTTTTCCGCCGGTCACCCATCGCAGCATCTCGTAATCGCCGTCGGAATTGCCGGCGACGAAGACTGGGCGACGACCGATGAACTGGTTGATGCCCACAGGCTTGCCGGGGCCGTCGTCAATGAAATCGATCGCCGGCAGCCGCCGCAGGACCGGGACGTTTCCGACAAGGGCGAACTCCGTCCTGATCGTGCTGCCGATCACCTGCTCGGGCGGAATGCCATAGGCTTTTTCCGTAATCGGACGCATGAATTCGATGCCACCGCCGGAGACGATGAAGGTCCGGAAGCCATTGGCGCGGAGATATTCGAGCAGTTCCCGCATCGGCAGAAACGTCATCTCGTCAAAAGGTTTGCCCGTTTTCGGGTGCCGCGCGGTTGCAAACCAGTCGGTGACGATCTTGTTGAACTCGTCGGTGGTCATGCCGGCATGGGTCGCCATGCCAAGATCGACGAGTTCCTTTTCGCCGTTCCTCGCCACGCCGGCGAGGTCGTTGGCGAGAACGGATTTATAAGGCTCTTTTTCCTTCCACTCCGGATGCTGCGGGGCAAGCCTCTGCACCCGGTCAAGGACGAAGCCGAGCTGGAAATAGTAGGGTTGCTCCGACCACAACGTGCCATCGTTGTCGAATACGGCGATCCTGTCTACGGGGGCCACGTATCCCTCGCCGCCCTCGGTGACGCTGCGTTGAACGAACTCCATGATCCGCGTTTTGGCAGACGTATCGTTCCAGGAGGGAAGAGGCTCCTGGGCGAGAGCGGGCCGCAATAGTCCCAGGAGCAACAGAACGAAAGCGACGAGAAGCGAGGCAAGGACCGCATCTATGTTTCGAGACTGCCTGATCATGGACTTCTCCTATGCAGGTACGCGTTTCACACAGCGGAAGCCCACATGGCTTGTGGAGGTGTCCTCCGGTTCGGCATGGCGGGCGGCGGGTCGGTAGCGGCGGCAGTAGTTCGGGGCGCAGAGATGCGAACCGCCTTTCAGGACACGCCGGGCGATCCTTATCGACGGCTGGCTGGGATCGTAGCTTGCATCTTCCGGGCCGCCCCGCGGGTTCTTCGGGATGCAGCAGGACTTCGCCGCGGGCTCGGGGTGGCGGGCGGACCAGTAGTCGCAGGTCCACTCCCAGACATTGCCGATCATGTCATAAAGACCGTATCCGTTCGGCGGGAACGCTTTGACGGGTGTGGTGCGTTCCTGTCCCTTGGGCTTTACGGTGCTGACCGGAAAGATGCCCTGCCAGGTGTTCGCGCGTGGAACTCCCCCCGGCATGAACTCTTCGCCCCAGGCGTATTCTGCATCGTCGAGGCCGCCGCGTGCCGCCAATTCCCATTCAGCTTCCGTCGGCAGATCGAGGCCGGCCCAATCGGCATAGGCTTTCGCGTCGGCATAGGCGACATGCACGACCGGGTGATCGAGTTTGCCGCGCAGGTCACTCAGCCCACCCAGCGGCCGCCGCCAGTTCGCCCCGAACTTGAATGTCCACCATTGCGAAATGTCGGCGCCTCTGACCTGTTTGGGCTGGACGAAGACCAGCGAACCGGCCTTCAACATCTCGGGCAGCGCGCCGGGATAGTCTTCGGCGTCGGGGATCTTTTCTGCGACCGTCACATGGCCCGTCGCCTTCACAAATTCCATGAACTTGCGATTGGTGACAGGCGTCTCCTCGATAAAGAATCCGTCGACATCGACGGAGTGAGCCGGCGCCTCCTCCGGATAGTGGTGGTTCGAGCCCATCGTGAATGTCTGGCCCGATATCCAGACCATTCCATCCGTAGGCGTCGACAGCTTTGGTATCCTCTCGACCGCAAGTGTCATGCCTGCCTCCGATTCACCAGAGCGCAGCATCGCTGCGCGCGATGTAAACAGGAAGTACGTAACGGTAAATGCCCGTCGATTTACGTGCCCTCTGCACGCCCGAAGAGCAGTTGGCGGAAGTCTAACACGAGTGGCAGCGGTTTCCTCCCACGGACGTAAATGCCGGGGTATTTACTGTAACGTACTTCCATCCGCCCGTCCGACATGGGCACCTTTTCGCCGGCAGATATCCCGAAACCGTGAACCGGAGACAGGGGCTGGATCAGGAGGAGGGAAAGGAGTCGTGATGACAAGGCCATTAGCATCGGGCTCCTTGGCAGCGTGGTCGATTGTTTTCGGATCTCTGTCGGACCCTGCCTTCGCACAGGATGCCGACACCGATCTTGCCCAGAAACTCAGCAATCCGGTGGCGTCGCTCATCAGCGTGCCTTTCCAGTTCAATTACGACCGCGGCTTCGGCCCGGACGACGGCCATCGCCAGATCCTCAACATCCAGCCGGTCATTCCCATCTCCCTCAACGAAAACTGGAACGTCATCTCCCGTACAATCCTGCCGGTGATCTGGCAGGATGATATTGCCGGCCCGTCCGGCAGCCAGTTCGGCCTCGGCGATATCACTCAGAGCTTCTTCTTCTCTCCCAAGGAGCCGACGGCGGGCGGGATCATCTGGGGTGCCGGGCCAGTCTTCCTTCTGCCGACCGCGACCGACGATCTGCTGGGCAGCGGCAAGTTCGGCCTCGGTCCGACGGCCGTCGTCCTGAAACAGGAGGGATCGTGGACCGTGGGCGCGCTTGCAAACCACATCTGGTCGGTCGCAGGCGATGGTGACCGGCGCGATGTCAGTTCCACTTTCCTCCAGCCCTTCGTGTCCCTTACGACGCCCGACGCCTGGACCTTCACGCTGAACATCGAAAGCACCTACGACTGGGAAAGCGACGACTGGTCGGTGCCGCTCAATTTTCAGGTTTCCAAACTGGTCAAGTTCGGCGAACAGCCGGTCAGCTTGACCGCAGGCGCGCGCTACTGGGCGACGGCGCCCGACAATGGGCCGGAAGGCTGGGGGGTCAGGCTCGCGATGACCTTCCTGTTTCCGAAGTAGTGCGGCCGCACGCTTCGGCGACAAGAGATGAACGACACTCAAAGAGGCACGTCATGCTAATGAAAGTCTCAGGCCGTGACGATGGTAGCAAAACACAGCCGGTATCGGGTGCCGACGGGCGTCGCCGGCTGCGTGCAGCTATTCTTTCCATCCTGCTCGCAGGCGTTTCGGCTTCGGCGAATGCCGCCGACCTTTCGATCGCAATGCCAAACTGGCCCTCGGGACAGGCCACCGCCAACATCCTGAAGGTCGCCATCGACAAGAAGTTCGGCCTGCAGTCGGAGGTGCGCGAAATGGGTGCGCTCATCGCCTTTGCCGGGCTGGAAACCGGTGACGTCGACATCCACCCCGAGGTCTGGCGGCCAAACCTGGACGCGGCGATCGCCAAATACGTGGACGAGAAGAAGGTGGTCGTCCTCGCGAAGCGTTCCGTCGCCGCATGGGAAGGCCTCTGCGCCACCGAAGACGCCATCAAGGCCGGAATACGAAGCGTCACCGATCTGACGGATGCCGACAAGAGCGCTCTGCTCGATACGGATGGCGACGGCCGCGGAGAGTTATGGATCGGCGCTCAGACCTGGACGTCGACCGGCATCGAACGGGTGCGCGCCAATAGCTACGGATATTCCAAAAACCTCGCGCTTGTGGAAGCGGAGGAGGACGTCGGCATGGCGGCGGTGGATGCTGCCGTCGCGACGGGCCGCCCCATGGTCTTCGCCTGTTATGCGCCGCACAATGTCTTCGAGCTCCATCGGGTGACGCGTCTGGAGGAGCCCGGCCACGATCCCGCGAAATGGAAAATCGCCCCGGGGGACGACCCGCTCTGGATCGCGCATTCAAGCGCCCCCGTCGCCTGGCCGCCCTCCGAATTCCATATCGCCTATTCGAAGTCCTTCGCTTCGAAGCACCCGGACGTGGCTGCCTTTCTCGAGAAAATCGACTTCACACCGCAGGAAGTGACCAGCATGACCTATGCACTGCAGGTGGAGCGCCAGCCAGCTCCCGACTACGCCGAAAATTGGGTCAGGCAGAACGCCGCTCGCATCGATGGGTGGGCGAAGCCATGAAGAAGGCATTTAGAACCATCGCATTGTCATCTGCCGTCCTCTGGCTGGCCGCGTTCGTCGCGCTGGCCGCGCAGACGCAGATTTTTGATCCAAAGACCCGAAAATGGGTCGACTACGACAAGAAAACCGCGCGCCAGTATTTCGCCCGCAACCAACAGCTCCCAGACGCATTCCGCATGCAGCGCGTCACCTTCCGCACGGCGGAGCAGCCCGGCACGATCATCATCGACGGCAACCAGCATTTCCTTTACCTCGTGCAGCCCGGCGGCCAGGCCATTCGCTACGGTATCGGAGTGGGGCGGGAAGGGTTCGGCTGGGCCGGAATCGTGCGCGTCGGACGGACCGCGGAATGGCCGACCTGGACACCTCCCGCAGAGATGGTTGCCCGCGACCCCAATGCCGTCAAATGGGCCTCCGGGATGCCGGGCGGTCCGGAGAACCCCCTCGGCGCACGCGCTCTCTATCTCTACGAAGGCGGCGCCGACACCATCTACCGCATTCACGGGACGCCGGAAACCTGGACGATAGGTCTCGACGTCTCTTCCGGATGCATCCGCATGAATAACGACGACATCATCGACCTTCACTCGCGGGTGAAGATCGGGGCGAAGGTCATTGTCCTGATGCAGGGCGCAGCCCTGTATAAGGGCGTCTGAAAAGGGGGACGGGAATTGCTCAGTTTCTTACAGCGCCGATCATCACCGGCAATCTTTATCGCGGCGATAGCGACCATTGCTGCCTGCCAGTCGGCGCCGCCGCCCGAGCAGATGTCGCGGACGGCGGTGCAGACAGCACCCGCCGACCTCCAGCTCCTTTGTGCCGATGCGGTGGCGAAACAGAGCGGTCTCGATCGGGCGAAGATCCTGCCGACCGGATCGCGCCCGCTCGAGACCGGGGCCTACGGCGTCGACATTGATGCCGTAGGCCGCAAGTTCAACTGCGTGATAGACAGCACGGGCATTGTGAAGAGCGTACAGCCCGCATGAGCCTGGGAACGTTGTCCAGAGAAATGGGAGGCCGACATGAACATCAACCCATCCTCCATCGTCAAACGGTCGACGTTCGCGGCGACGGTCGTCCTGGCGGCTGCGTCCATAGCCGTGCCCCAGTGGCCGAGCACTGTGTCCGCCCAGTCCACCACGATCGCGGCTCAATCCTCGCCGGCAGACCAGCCCGATCCATTGAGCGAAGACGAACTCGAAGTTCTGGTTGCGCGTATCGCCCTTTACCCAGACGAGCTTCTTGCGCTGATCAGTTCGGCCTCGCTCTACCCGCTGCAGATCGTGGAGGCGTCGCGGTTTCTCGAAAATCACGCCAAGGATTCGAACCTAAAGCCGAAGGAGAGCTGGGACGGCAGCATCGTCTCGCTGTTGAACTATCCCGAAATCGTCAGGATGATGGCGGACGACCTCGACTGGACGCAGAGCTTCGGCGACGCCGTCGCTTACCAGCAGAAGGACGTGCTCGTCGCCATTCAGGCGCTACGCGACAAGGCCGTCGCCGCCGATATCATCAAGACCGACGACAAGATCAAGGTCGTTCAGGAGAACGACAATGTCGTCATCCAGGCTGCTGATCCGGAAAAGATCTACGTTCCGCAGTACGAACCTGCGATGCTCTATGAGCCCGACTATCAGCCGGTGCCGCTGTCCTACTATCCGGACCCCTATCCGAACTACTGGTATCCGACGGCGACCTTTTTTGCGGGCGCCGTAACCGGGGCGATCTTCGCTTCCGTAGTCGACTGGGACAATTGGGGTGTATGGGGCGGCCGCTTCGACGGTGGCGACATCGACATCGACTGCAACAGATGCATGAACGATATCGACGTTAACCGCAGGCTCAACTTCAACGATATCGACTGGAAGAACGTCGACCGGAGCAAGATCAATTTCGACAAGAACCAGTTCGCCAATCTCGACCGCACCAGCATCAAGAACGGAATCGAGGCAAATGGCGGCAAGAACCTTCGTGACAGAGCAAAGGACGTTCGGCAGGGTTCCGCAACGAACCTGCGCGAGCGGAAGACGGCGCTCAAGGATATCCGAGCAAACAAGATCGATAGCTCGAGGCGGCCTGGCGGCGGCGCTGTGGCGAACCGAAACCCGCCCCGCCCTGTGGCGCGGCCAGATACCAGGCGGGCCGATGCCGGTCGATCCGCAGGAAAGATCGAACGCAAGGTCGGCAAGCCCCGTCCGGCAGCCAAACGCGACAATCGGCCGAGACACCCATCCGGTCTGGGCGAAGTCAGGCATGGCAAGGTGGCGAAGGTTCACTCGCAGCGCGGCGGGCAGGCACTCGGCGGAGGTCTGCACGGCGGCGGACGCCCGCACAGGGAGTTCCATGCGGGTGGAGGCTCCAGGCCGGCAATGCACCGCGGCGGTGGCGGCCACCGGCGCCGTTGATGATCCGCGAAAGGAACATGTCATGACCAGATTGATAAAAATCGCTTTTGCGGCGCTCGCACCCGCACTGCTTTATTTTCCTGCCAGTGACGTCGGCGCCCAGGAGAATCCCGCTGGGCTCGGACAATACGTGTCGACCACAGAACCCGAGGAGTTCGACGATCCGGACGAGGCCCTGACCGCGTTGAGGGAGGCGCTTGCGGCAAATGATGTCGACCGGGTCGCAACCCTGCTCGGGCTCGACGCGGCCAAGCTCAAGGCGGGCGAGGACGTGATGGACGCCTTCTCGATGATTCGAGAGGGCGCCGCAAGACGGCTGGCTCTCGAAAGCGAAGGCGAGCGCCGGATCGTCGAGGTGGGCGACATGCTCTGGCCGCTGCCGTTTCCGCTTGTGAAAACACCCGGCAACAAGTGGGCATTCGACACCGAGGCCGGTATCGAGGAGATCGCCAACCGCCGCGTCGGAGAAAACGAACTTGAGACGATCGCAACGCTGCGGGCGTATGTGGATGCGCAGGAGGATTATGCTCTCGACGACCACGACGGCGATGGCGTCCTCGAGTACGCGCAGAAGTTCATCAGCGCGCCGGGCGGCACGGACGGCCTTTACTGGCCGGACGATCAAGGCGACGGCCCAAGTCCTGCAGGTGACCTTCGTCAGTCGGAAATCGACAGGGCTGCGGACGGCAAGGGTTACTTCGGATACCGCTTCAAGATCCTTACCCGTCAGGGAAGCAACATCGCCGGCGGCGCATACGACTACGTGATCAACGGCAACATGATCGCAGGCTTCGCCGTCGTCGCCTGGCCCGTCGTTTATGGCGAGACGGGGATTCACACCTTCGTCGTCAATCGCAACGGCATCGTCTATCAGGCGGATCTCGGGCAGGACACCGAAAGGCTTGCAGCCGATATCCGGCAGTTCAACCCGAACGACAATTGGGTCGTGACGGGAGACTGACGTCATGGGGGCGAAGGGAGAGGCCGCTGAAAACGCTGCCCCAACCCCAACGGCAGCTTCCGGTGAGACATCATTCGAATTCCTCGCTTTTCGGGGCGGCCCGTTCTATGATCTTCAAAAGCGCTTCGCCCTGCTCGAGGACCACGCGCTTAGGGCCGGACCGCGGGCGCTGATCTTCACCGCTCTCGCATGGCTGGTGCCGCTGGTTCTCTCCATCACCGATCCTCGTTCGTATCTTGCCGATCCGGGCGTCTGGGCCAAGTTTTTGATCGCGGTAGGCGCTTTTCTTCTGGCCGAGCAACAGGTCGAGTGCGGCCTGCGTATGAAGCTCGGGCAGTTCGTCCGTGCGCCTCTGATCGCTCCGCACTCATTGCCTGCCGCTGGGGATGCGGTCGCTATGGCGCTACGGCGCAGGGATTCGGCTCTGGCGGAGGCGGTCTGTCTGGGATTCGGTATCATGCTTTCGGTCGTCGCCTTCACCGGCATTTCGCCTGCGGCCTCCTGGGCCGTCGATCCGGCGCCTGACGGGCCGCGCATAACCCCGGCGGGATGGTGGGCACTGTTCGTCAGTTTGCCGCTTTTCGGTTTCCTGTTTCTGCGCGGGCTATGGAGGCATCTGGTCTGGGCACTGCTGTTACGCAAGATCGCCACCCTCGACCTTCGGCTCGTTGCTACCCATCCCGACGGAAATGGAGGGCTCGCCTTTCTTGCCGATTACCCGAATGCCTACATGCTGTCCGTGCTCGGTGCGAGTTCAGCCGTGGCAGCTGCGGTCGCCAAGCACCTTGCGCACGAGACGATCAGCATGACCACCTTCACCAGCATCACGGGGGGATGGCTGGCGATCGTGCTGGCGCTCTTCGTCCTTCCGCTCGCGGCGTTCTCAAGTCCGTTGGTGCGGCTCAAGGAGAGCGGCGTCCTCGTCTGCGGTGCGCAAGCGACGCGGTTCCAGCGCGCGGCCGAGCGGAAGGCGCTCGGCGCAAATGTCGTGGCGGACTCGCCGGAGGAGCGGGACGAAAAGGAGGAAACATCCGACGTGTCCAAACAGTTTGATGCTTTCCGCAAGCTGTCGGGGGTGCTCGTAAACCGTTTCGCGGTTTTGCCCGTGGCTGCCGCGGCTTTGCTGCCGTTCGCAATCGCGGGAGCGATGAAGCTGCCGTTCAAGGAGGTATTTTCCGTTCTCAAGAAGCTGCTGCTTCTCTGATAGCCAATCCTTCTTAGCCTGGGCACGCTCGTCAGTTGCAATCAACGCGCCTGCGACATCCTCCTCGCACAATCCGCATCTGCATTTACTGTAACGTACTTCCAATGCGCCCGGCCTCGGAGGAGGCTCGGGAGCAAAAACTGACGAGGGGTCTCCGATGCCCATTGACGACTATACCGACGAAGCCGGCGAGAAGGTCAGGTCGCGTCGAGGCCTTTGGCGTCTCATGCTGAGGCTGCCCACGATGCGAGGCGATCTCCAGATCCTGGCTGCCAAGTCCCACCGCCTGGATGCGCTCTGCGCAGCCTACGAGGACGCCAGCGTCACGCTCGCACGGCTCCGCAAGGAACGACACAACGCCGACCAGACGCTCCTCGCCGAGTACCGCATGATCTGTGAGGAAATCGAATCAGACGTCATCCAATATTGTCTCACCCACGACTCCAGTGTGTCAGAATAGCATGTACAAAATCGCAATTCTCTAAAACTTAAAGTTTAATTAGCAATCGATGTTGAAACTTCTTGTCAATTACGCGATAGTGGCTCTGGGTTGTACTTAAGTCGGACCATTCGTTGCGAGGGGCGTTCATGGGCGCTGAAGAGCACGACACCGGGACCTCGGAAGTATCGGAACCGGAGGCACGGACGGAGCTGACGCGGCTGAGTTCCGATGAACGGTTTCATGCGACCGGACGACAGAAAGCCATTCTGATCTACCTCTCCGAACGGAAGTTCGCCGGTTGTGAAGAAGGAACGAAGGCGTTCGCGATCGCCGTCGATGTCCTCGGAAGAACATCGAGTTTCGAATCATCCGTCGACCCCATCGTTCGCATCGAGATGAGCAGGCTTAGATCCGCACTCGAGAACTACTATGAAGCCTTCGGTCATGAGGCGGCCGTCTGGATCGAAATACCTCGAGGGCGCTATGTCACCCTGTTTACGAGATCGAGGCTCTCCATCGTGGACTCCTCGGGCGGCGGCAACCACGACATCGGCGAACCGCCGGTTGAACCCATCGGAGTCCCGAAGACCGCCGCCCCGGGGATACCTCGTCGTTCGAGGTTCTGGCCTGTGGTCGTATCGGCGGCGGCGATAGTCTGCGTGACGGCCGGCGTTGCCGCGGGCACCTGGCTCTACAGCCGTCCTGTCCTCACGCAACCTCCCACCGTCGGCGTCGCTGTCGGAGCCTTGGATCCGGAGCTCGACGGCGAGGCGAGCCTGACGCGCGACATGCTGCTGACCGCGCTCACCCAATTCCAGACCCTGACCGTCAGTGCTGAACCGATTGGACCTCACGCATCCAAGACCGATTACCATGTCGAGATAAGATACTATGCGGATGGCGAAGACCGGAACGTCTGGTGGCAGATCGTTGAAGGCAAGTCCGGGCATCTCCTGAAAGCAGGAGTCGAAAACGTTAAGGCCAATGGCAAGAGCCCGGTAGCAATGCGGGAGGATGTCGCGGCCACGCTGTCCGGGAAGCTGGCTGCAACGAAAGGTGTCATCACTTTGCTCGAGTTGCGGAAAACTTCCGATAGTGCCCTTGGGAACGTCTGCGTGCTACACGCCGAAGGCGCGCTGGAGGATGGCGATGCCCGCAAGATCGGACGCGCAGCGAAATGCCTTGAAAGAACGCTCAAACTGGATCCAAAGCATGCGGACGCCGCCGCGGCGCTTTCGGTGATCACGGCATTGAATGCGGATGAGCATTCGACCGCTCGTGCGGTTCAACTCGCCGAGGATGCAGTTGCCGTCGATCCGCTTTCCGACCGTGTGCAGATGGCCATGGCACGCGCTCAGGTCGCGGCGGGCAAGACGGACGGTGCGCTGATCTCCGCCAACCGCGCACTTGCCTTGAACCCACACAATCCCGACGTAGCCGCCACCCTGGCGAGCGTCCTGTTCAGCGCTGGTTACTGGGACGCCGCGAACGATATGGCGGCAGACGCCGGGCGTTCGCCAGACCTCGTTCCGCGCGAAGCGATTCTGGTGAAGGCACTGGACGCTTACCGGAGGGGCGACTGGTCGGACGCCTCCCTGTTGGCGGAGCAGGTCACGGGAGGAGGCGTCGCGGGCATGCTGAAGGCTGCGGCGCTCGGGCAACTCGGATCTCCCGAGGCCGCACAGCGGCTATCGGAAGTCCGTGCGGAGTTTCCCGACTTCGAGAGCACGTTCCGCGCCAGAATGGTGGCTCATCGGTATAGGCCCGACCTCGTCGCGTCTATCGAGGACGGTCTGCGCAAGGCGGGAGCACGCTTCCGGCTGAAGACGCTGGCCAGCGCCTACGCGCGGGAAGACTGATCGCTCAGCGACGTAAACGGGCCGGCCATTTACAGTTACATTTACCGTAACGTACTTGTGTTTTCACCGAAGCGCCGGATGCTGCCCCTGAAAGCATCCGGCAATCAGATACGGCACGACAAGCATATCCGAAAGGCATTTTTCTTGGGTTAGTCGCCCTTCTTCTGCTGCCGTTCAGCCAGAAAGCCGGAGCAGGTTCCTATCTGCTTGGCTTCAAGGGATCGGTTGATGCGATCTTGCCACCGGCTGAGGTCTTCCGTCCGACGGCACGACATGCCCGGCACGTGGACAGCTTGATGAGCGATGGTTGCTGCGTCGCGATATCCGGAAAGGAGGCCAGGAATGAGCAAGGACGACGACCCTTCTCGGCTTCAGCTGGCGCTGACCTGGACCGTCGTCGCGCTCGCGATCGTCCTGCTGCTCTTCGGCATTCTGCTGCATGGCTTTTCGGCGGAGGTTCACCAGCGATTTTGGAGCGATATCTTCGGTCGGCTTGGAGGCCCTATGACCTTCCGGTTCATCCTGCAGCCGGCAATGGCGCTGCTCGCCGCGCTGCCGGACGGTATCTCCGATGCGAGGCACGGTCATTCCTCCTTCTTCTGGACGAACTGGAGGGATCCGACAGTCCGGCACGGTCGCCTGCGCGAAGGGCTTATCTCGACGGCGCGCGTCCTGTTCCTCGGCATCGGTATGGACGTCATTTATCAGCTGAGAGAGTTCGACCGGTTTTATCCGGCCGAGGCCGTGGTGATGGCGCTGCTGCTCGCCCTCATTCCCTATTTCGTCTTCCGCTGGCTTGTCGAACTCATCGCCGGCCGGTGGTTCGCCCGCAAACCCACTTCTTGAAACATGTGAGCTACATGGCCAATCCGCCCAAAGCAATTCCCCAAAGGCCTGCGAAACTGCCGGAAAGCCCGGTGCCGCCCATCCCGAAAGTCGACGAGTCGAAATCGGACGTCGCCTCGGTACAATATTCCGCCTACCGGACCAACCTATCCAACCACCGGACCGGCCTGTCGGAACACCGTACCTCCCTCTCGGAATACAGGAGCGACCTTTCCACGTACCGCACCGACCTTTCGACGGATCGCACCAAAATGTCGATGCGCCGGACCGGCATGTCTTTCCAGCGTACGCGGATGAGCGCCGACCGCACGCTGATGTCTGTGATCCGCACGTCGCTGTCGTTGATCTCCTTCGGCTTCACCATCTTCCAATTCTTCGAGAGGATGCGCGATGCTGGCACCATCACGCATGCCGCAGCACCCCGCAATTTCGGCGTCACGCTGGTCCTTCTGGGCATAGTGCTGCTCGTCTGCGGCATCATCTACCATCTTCAGTTCATGTTGGGATTGCGCCACGAGCGGGAGGCAATGCGGCGGGATGGGCTCGTTCATGCCGAAAGCAAATTTCCCCCTTCGATAACGCTGATCACCGCGATCCTGCTGCTGATCATGGGAGTCGTCGTCATCCTCAGCATGGTGTTTCAGGCCGGGCCGTTCGGATAACCGCCCGAGGAAACAGCCGGCTGCCCGGTTCGAAGGAGGAAGAAGCAGCCGGTTCCTACGACCTGAAGCCGGTCATCCGCGCAAGCAGCTATCAACAAGCAGCTATCAAATAGGGAGTTAGCACTATGGCCAAGACAGACAAGCCAAACATTCTCGTTATCTTCGGCGATGACATAGGGATGTGGAACGTCGGCGTCTATGCCAACGGCATGATGGGCGATACGCCCAACATCGACCGCATCGGGCGCGAAGGCATTATCTTCACCGATCACTACGGCCAGGCGAGCTGTACGGCGGGCCGCGCAGCCTTCATCATGGGGCAGGTGCCGGTTCGCACCGGCATGACGACCATCGGTATTCCAGGCTCGCCGCGCGGCATCCAGAAGGAGGATCCGACACTTGCCGAGGTGCTGAAATCGCAAGGTTATGCGACCAGCCAATTCGGTAAAAACCACCTGGGCGACCGCAACGAGTTCCTGCCGACGGTGCACGGCTTCGACGAATGGTTTGGCAACCTTTACCATTTGAATGCGGAAGAAGAGCCTGAGCAGCTCGATTACCCGGGACAGAAGAAACCCGAATACACCAAGAAATACGGGCCGCGTGGCGTGCTGCATGCCTGGGCGACAGACGAGGACGATTCATCCACGGACCCCGTCTTCGGCCGCGTCGGCAAACAGAAGATCGAGAACACCGGCATGCTGACACGCGAGCGCATGGAAACCTTCGACAGCGAGGTGCTGGAGCAAACGTTGAACTGGCTGGATAGGAACGGCAAGGGCGATAAGCCTTTCTTCTGCTGGTTCAATACGACCGCAATCCACATCTGGTCGCACCCGCAAAAGAAGTACGTGCAGATGGCGGTGGACGAAGGACGCGCCGAAGAGGACGTCGTGCGTGCGAAAATGCTGGAACACGACGAACACATCGGCGCGCTCCTGCAGAAGCTCGAGGAACTCGGCGTCGCCGACAACACCATCGTCGTCTACACCACGGACAATGGCAACGAGCTCATGTTGTGGCCCGACGGTGGTTATGCGCCGTTCCGCGGAGAGAAGGGAACGACCTGGGAAGGAGGGCTGCGGGTGCCATGCATGGTGCGCTGGCCGGAAAAAATACCCGCCCATTCCATATCCAACGGCATTCAGAGCCACGAGGACCTGTTTGTGACCCTCGCAGCGGCAGCCGGCTTGCCTGACCTCAAGGACAAGCTGCTCAAGGGGCACGAGATGAACGGTGCGACCTACAAGGTCCATCTGGACGGTTACAACAACCTCGACCACTGGACCGGCGCCTCTAAGAAGTCCGCCCGGCGCGAATTCTTCTACTACGACGAGACGGACCTGATGGCCGTCCGCGTAGACGCCTGGAAGATGCATATCGGCCTCAAATCGGAGGGCAGTTGGTGGAATGACAAGTATTATCCAAGCGTTCCATATCTCTTCAACCTGCTGATGGATCCCATGGAGAAGATCGATCCGGAGTCCCACGAATGGGGTTATGCGGGCCGCAAGTTCTTCGCCCAGAAGATGTGGGCGCCGACCGCCGGCCAGTCGTTCATCGGTGAGCATTTGAAGAGCCTGAAGGACTATCCGCCCCGGCAGGGCGCCGACACGCTCAGCCTTCACAAGGCCCTCGAAGCGGCGATGGCAAAGATGGAAGCTGCCAGAACGTCAAACAATTAGAGACCTTACCGCGGTCTTCCGGTCGCGACCGGAGGACCGCAACAGGAGGAAGATTCATGGCCAAGTCACCGAAGAACGGAAAGCCGAATATTCTCGTCATATGGGGCGACGATATCGGCATCTCCAATCTGAGTTGCTATTCGCACGGGCTGATGGGTTATCGTACGCCCAATATCGACCGCATCGCCAAGGAAGGCATGATGTTTACCGACAGCTATGGCGAGCAGTCCTGCACCGCCGGCCGGTCAGCCTTCATCACGGGCCAGAGCGTCTACCGTACCGGCCTTTCCAAGGTCGGGCTTCCCGGCGCACCCATCGGCATGTCCGACAAGCTCGTCACGATCGCGGCGCTTCTCAAGGAGCAAGGCTATGCGACGGGACAGTTCGGCAAGAACCACCTGGGCGACCTCAACCACATGCTGCCTACCAATCACGGCTTCGACGAGTTCTTCGGCAACCTCTATCACCTTAATGCCGAGGAGGAGCCGGAGATGGAGGACTATCCATCGCCGAAGGATTTTCCGAACTTTCGCGACAAGTTTGGGCCCCGCGGCGTCCTCCACACCTTCGCGACCGATGAGGACGATCCGACCAAGCACGAGCGCTGGGGCCGGGTCGGCAAGCAGAAGATCGAGGATACGGGACCGCTCAACCGAAAGCGCATGGAGACCTGCGACGACGACTTCGTAGCGGCCGCTCAGGACTTCATCCGTCGGCAGGAGGAGGCCGGCAAGCCTTGGTTCGTATGGCTCAATACCACGCACATGCATCTCTACACCCATACCAAGCCGGAGAGCCGGGGCCAGGCCGGGCGCTGGCAGTCCGGCTACCACGACACGATGATCGACCACGACAAGAATGTCGGCCAGATGCTCGATTTCCTCGACGAGATGGGCATCGCCGAAAATACCTTCCTGCAATACTCAACTGACAACGGTCCGCACCGCAATTCCTGGCCTGATGGCGGCACGACGCCCTTCCGCAGCGAGAAGAACACCAACTGGGAAGGCGCCTTCCGTGTGCCGATGCTGGTGCGCTGGCCCGGGAAGATCGAGGCCGGCTCGATCAGCAACGAAATCGTGCAGCACCACGACTGGCTGCCGACGTTTCTGGCGATAGCCGGCGCCCCTGACGTGGTGGAGAAGCTGAAGAAGGGCTATCAGGCAATCGGGCGAACCTACAAAAACCATATCGACGGCTATAACCTGCTGCCCTACCTCACCGGCGAGCAAGAGAAAAGCCCGCGAAATTTCTACTTCTACTTCAGCGATGACGGCGATGTGCTGTCGATCCGCATGGACAACTGGAAGATTACGTTCATGGAGCAGCGCACGGCGGGCAAGCTTGCTGTCTGGCGGGACCCATTCACGCGACTGAGGGCACCGGTCATCTACAACCTGCGCACCGATCCATACGAGTTCGCGACCGTCACATCCAACACCTACGACGACTGGATGATGCAGCACGCCTACCTCATCTACGCGGTGCAGGCGGTGGCGGGGAAGTTCGCGGAGACGTTCAGGGAATTTCCGGCCGTGCAAAAGCCGAACAGCTTCACTATCGACGACGCGATGTCAAAGATGAGCGAGGCGGCAGGCGGCGACTGATGCCGTGTGCGGGCGGCGAGCAGTCGCCGCCCCTTTTCGAGGGAGCCAGGTGGCATGAAGGAATGGCTGATCGCCGTGACGGAGAACGGGATCGTCATCATCGACTGGATGGCGCTTGTCATCGTGCTGATCGGGACGGCAGAGGCATTCTTCGTCGGGCTGCGCGCGATGCTCAGCTCGCCCTCCGGTCATGAGCGGCGCGACATCTGGCTGCGTTACGCGCGCTGGCTGGTGGCGGCGCTCACCTTCCAGCTCGCAGCGGATATCATCGAAACATCGATCACAACGGATTGGGAGGCGGTGGGACGCATCGCAGCCGTCGCAGTGATCCGCACTTTCCTCAATTATTTCCTCGAACGGGATCTGGCGGAGGTCAGGGAACGCCAGAGCAAAGTTCTGAGTGCGCCATTGTCGAGCGTCCCGAGGGAGGAATAGCAATGTTTCGCCATGGCTCCGTTCTCTCAATGACGCCTTTCGCTGCCTTTGCCGAGTGGCCGGCGTCCGCGCTCGGCGACGTGAACTGCAGTGATTTCCTTCTTCCGTCTGGTGTATCGTCGTCACGATCAGACGGTGGGGGACAGATGTGACCGCGAGTTGCCGCTTCGAGCCGGATCGGGCATCCGGTCCCGGAAGGTGGCATTCGGACGCAACTTAACGGCATTCGAAGAAGGGAGCAGCGTCAACGGCAACATCAGACGGGGTATTGGGGATGGTCAGCGACCGGCCATACGACCTCAAGATCGAATCGGGAATTCCGCATGTGAACTTCTGAGAGGGGAAGAGGAATATGCCTGCACCGAAAGCGTACATGCTGGCAGCATCCGCCGTGGTTGCCGCCTCCTTTCTTTGTTTGGACAAGGCGAGAGCCACTGAGGCCGTTGCCGGCCGCTACATCCCGGGAGCGTTCGCCGGCCCAGGGGCGGGCATTGTACCGCCGACGCCCGGTTTCTATTGGGCAGTGTCAAACATTTACTACCATGGCGAAGCGGGTAGTGACGTGCCCTTTGGGGGGAGTTCGATCGCGGTCGGTCTTGAGGCCGATATCTGGGCGACAATTTTCGGCGGATTGTACGTCCCCGACTGGGATCTTCCCGGAAACTGGACCTATGGATTTCAGGCGGCGATCCCCGTGGGCTGGACCGGAGCTACAGCAACCGTCGGACCCTTCGACGCCGACGACGAGGTGGCGGGATTGGGCGACATTGCGTTTGCACCTATCATGCTTGGCTGGCACAACGATGCGCTCAACACGTTCTTCTCCACCTCCTTGACGATAACCGCCCCGACCGGCACGTGGGAGGAGGGAGAACTGGCCTTTGTCGGCCTCAATTATTGGACTTTTACTCCAGCAATCGGATTCACGCGCCTCGTTCCCGAGCATGGCCTGGACTTTTCTGCGAAGCTCGGCATCGACATCAACACCGAAAATCAGGACACCGATTATTACAGCGGTGCAACTGCGCATCTCGATCTGGCTGTGACGAAAAGTGTGACGGAGAATTTTTCCGTCGGCGCTCTGGCCGGTTTTCTCTACCAGTTTGAAGACGATGACAGTACGTTTGCGGACGCCCGGGACGGGTTTCGCGGACGCTCGATCGCTATCGGACCGTATCTTTCCTATAAGGCGAAGCTGAGCGAAGAGACGGAAGTGAGTTTGTCCCTCAAATGGCTGCACGAGGTGGAAGTGGAAAACCGCATGAAAGGTGATGCGATCTTCTTGGACATCAGCGGGAAATTCTGACCGGCTGGCGCATAACGGTAGCTCGGGTTCATCGGTCGAGGCCGTTCATGTCTCCTTGGGTGCCGGGCTATGAAGCAGACCCTTGTGCCCGTGCCACGTCTGATGTTCCGCCCTCGAGATGTTCCGGTATCTCGCGAAAGATCGCTCCGGATGCTCGTTCGATCAGCTTTGGGGCGAAGCGTTCACGCCCTCCGCCGCCGCCGTCTGGATTTGCTGCGAGCGAAGCGCCATCGCCGCCGCCGCGCCGTCTTTTTCTTCGCCGCCGACCTGTACCATGGGGTGCGCGAAGCTGATGCCGTTCTGCTGGAATGCCTCCCTGATCATCGCGTAAGCCCGCCGTCGGATCATGGACTGGAACTGGCTCGGCTTCAGCATCATGCCGAAGCTCAAGTCTATCCCGTAGTCGCCGAACTTCTCGACCCCCTTCATCTTGAGGGTTTCGATGATGAGAGGCTCGAATTCCGGGTCCTTCTGAAGTTCCTTACCGACCGCCTTGGTAAGTTTCTTCACCTGCGCGACGTCGGTGTCGTAGGCAACCGAGATTATGAATTTCACAACCGCCCAATCTCGGCTCATGTTCTGGACGGCGCCGAGTTCGCCGAAGGGTACGGTATAGACCGGACCCCGGTGATGGCGCAGCCGCACGGAGCGCAGGCTGAATCCTTCCACGGTCCCCTTGTAGCTACTGGCCTGGATGTATTCGCCGACCCGGAAAGCATCATCGAGCATATAGAAAATGCCACTGATGACATCCTTGACGAGCGTCTGGGAACCGAATCCCAGCGCCACGCCGAAAACGCCTGCACCCGCCAACAGCGGGCCGATCTCGACTCCGAGTTCCGACAACACTATCAGTCCAGTCATGACGATGACCATGGCCGCAAGAGCGTGCCGGAAGATCGGCAGAAGTGTACGAAACCTGGCGCGTCGCGCGGCCTCTGCCGGCGACATGCCACCGCTCTGCTCCGCGGCTGCCATGCTCCTATCGATCCAGGTCTTCGCGATCTGCCAGGCGAGATCGGCAATGAGAAGCACAACGACGCTTTTCAACAAGCCGTAGAAGATCGCCGCAACCGTAGGATTCATGTGGCCGAGCGAGTCCGGATTGAACTGCCAGACCAGCGCCAGCCAACCGAGGGCGGCCGCCACTGCGAGTGCTCGCGCGCCTCGGACAATCAGAACCCCCCGCAGACTATGGGGGTCGGCTGGGGATAAGGATGCGGCTGCGCGTCCAACCGCCCTCAGAGCCTCCGGCAGCAGGAGCGCGTATAAGCTCAACCAGAACAAGCCCTTGAGATCGAGGCACCAGAACATCCATACGATTACGAGGAACGCCGTGAGCAGTATTTTGCGGGAAACCGGAATGTGCCGGCTCGACCATACGGCCTCGGATGCGAGAACAAGCACGAGTACGGAAAAACCTAGAGAAACGGCATCCGAAACAGCCGGATCCACGCCGGTATAGCCGCCGGCCAATACGGTTGCCATCGCGAATGCCGCGATGCCCAGGATGATGTGCGCCCGCACCCGCGATGCCGGCTGCTCGACCAAGGCGAGCGCGATCAGCACGGAACCGACGCGGTAAAGGACGAAGGCCGAGATATAGGCCAACAGGACAACGCGTACGAGCGGCGGCCAGTTGAAGGCAAAGAAAACGATGGCCATAGTGATCGCGAACACCGCGACCGGGGCTAGTTCGCGGATAACGAGGTTCGAGAAGCGTTGGGTGCGACGGTAGATCCACTCCGCAGCGAGGCCGAGAGCTAGCAGCCCTGCGAGGATGATAAAGACGGGAGCGTAACCACTTGAGACAGCGTCCTCTCGAATTCTCACGGCGGCGGCCGATATTTCACTGGGAATTCGCGGAAAGGCCGCCAACGTCTGGTCTAGCCGAGCCCGAGTAGAGCTTTCCCATGCGGCAAGGTCGGATGAAGGACCGTTAACGGTCGCGGCAGCCGCCGTCGCCCCCGCAGGCCGGGGTGCCCCGTTTTCCAGCCAGGTACGGATCTCAGGATCCTGCAGCAACCGCACAAGATCGTCGATCTTCTGTTGCGGCGGGGTCTGCGCCAATGAAGGCCATGCCAACAGGAGCGCAAGGAAGAGTGCGATCAGCCACTTCATTAGTCGGCCTCTTGAGTGGAAACTGGGAGTCTATGCCCGCGAAGATCTGCCAGCGCGGCTTGCCGTTCATACGGCTCCCATGGACTGGCTATGCACATGAAGCCACAAGGGAGGCTCTTGTGGAAGTAGGTAACAGTAAATGCAGGTGCAGACGCGCGTAAACGTCGGCAAAGAAGGGCTCTACGGGGA
The DNA here is from genome assembly GCF_029854435.1 of Neorhizobium petrolearium. Classification (NCBI taxonomy): domain Bacteria; kingdom Pseudomonadati; phylum Pseudomonadota; class Alphaproteobacteria; order Hyphomicrobiales; family Rhizobiaceae; genus Neorhizobium; species Neorhizobium petrolearium. The sequence continues at coordinate 848,428 of NZ_CP123001.1, forward strand.
TGAATTTCCACCCAGCGGAGGACGCATCGACTTCTCGATCGGCAGTAAGGTTGGCGCATCGCGCTCGGCGTCATGCTCGGGACAAGCCCACTGCTGTCCGGTTTAAGTTTCCATTACTGGCATCGTTGGACCTAAATCGGGTTCGAAGCGCGAAGAGGACCAATTTGATGGTGGCTTGCGGTTTGAGCAGGCTGAACGTTTGGCTTTCGTGCAGTGACCCCGGACGTGTGCTCGGTTGGAATTGCGTCTTTCCCGGGCCTGCCAGGCGTGGCAGGAACGCGACCGCTAAAGTTCGTTCGATAGCGTGTGGGCGAAACTCCCATGATCCGTCGGAACGTTGCGCTGAACGCGCTATCGGATGTGTAGCCCAGTGAGGCGGCGATGGAGGTTACAGGTTCGCGGCTACGGCGCAGCCTCGCTGCGGCAAGCCGCATCCGCCAGCGCGCAAGATAGTACATCGGCGACACGCCAACGCTTACTTTGAAATGACTGGCGAAGGCCGATCGCGACTGGCCCGCAAGACATGCAAGTTCGGCTAGGGTCCAACTGCGGACGGGATCCGCATGAATCGCTTCCCAAGGCTTGCCAATGCGCGAGTCCGTGAGCCCGGCGAGCCAATTCCCCGGCGCTGGCGGCAGATCGGCGACATAGGCTCGGAGCGCATGGATGAACATGAGTCGAAGCAGATCATTGCAGGCGAGAAGCGAGCCAGGTCCAGCGTTTCGCCACTCCCGATCGAGTTGCTCCAGCAGCCAGTGCACGGCAGAAGCGGCCTCGCCAGAAATGAGGATCGCAGCCGGCAAGACATCCGTGAGGATCGCGCCGTTCACCGTATCGAAGCGCACGCTGCCGCCGATCAGGTGCGTGTCATCGCCGTCGCCGCAATGCCCGCTTTGTCCGAAGTCACCAAACACCGCCACCGCAGGTATCGGCGGTACGCCCGGTGAACTGGCGAGCGTGAACGCGTCACGGACCACAACGAAGCAGTCGCCCTCGCTGAGTTGCCGGGGCGGCAGGCCCTCGCTCGTGGTCAGCCAGCATGTGCCCCGCCGTAGTGCGCAGAATTTGATGTAGTCGGGCGCCGGAAAGCGGATCGCCCAATCTCCTCCGGCGGTCAGCGTCACCGACGCGACAGCGTGTGCGTCAACGAGTCGGAGGACATCGGAAAGACCATCATTGGGCGCATTTTGGACGATCACGACAGCAAACCGGACGCAGATGAATGGATCATCTCGTTTTCTTAGCCGAAACTGAGCCACAGCACCATGTCTGGCGGGGTAAGGATGATATTGCCGGTTCAAATACCAATCGGATCAGGGTTTGATGCGGCCACGACGGCGGCCGATGTGATCGGAGACGCCGGCCTGAACGGGCATACTGCGATCGTGACCGGTGGCTACTCCGGCATCGGACTGGAGGCGATCCGCGCGCTGGCCGGCGCTGGCGCAAACGTGATTGTTCCTGCCCGGGACGTGGAAAAGGCGGCCGGCGCCTTGCACAAGATGGAGCGGGTCGAACTGGAAACGCTGGCGCTGACCGATACCGCTTCCATGGCCAGCTTCGCGGAACGCGTCGTCTCTGCCGGTCGCACCGTTTCCATCCTCATCAATAGCGCAGGTATCATGGCCACCCCGCTCACGCGCTATGCCGATGGCCATGAAGGGCAATTCGCCACCAACCATCTTGGTCATTTCCAGTTCACCCTTGCGCTGTGGGCCGGCGCTCAAGGCGGCGGGAGGATCGGGACGGAACTGCCACGAGCGCAAAGGCGAGCGCCGAGAATACGATCGGCACGAGGGTATGGTTCGGAATGATCGCATGGGGAGGCCGCCGGCATACGTCGACGATGGTCTGCTTCTTCAGACCAGGTCATAAAATACATCCTACTTGCTGCTTTTCCGAAGATACTTAAAGATGCGTATCAACGAACCAGTAGGGACGAATTTTATAAATATATTTGTCTAAATCCGATTGTTTATTTGGGGGTCTCATAGTGTATGTTTGAATTTATTCAAGGATATAATCTTGTATCACTGGCGAGGTTTTTATGAAGGGTGCCAGCATTGATTGTCGATCGTTACCACGTCCTGAGCACGCTTAGTGTGAAGCAAAACGATCATCCCACCCGACGAAGCAAGCCGAATGGAGAATAGTCGTTCTGCCATGGATGACGAGGGGATAAGTTATGACAGACATGAAGCCAAATGAGCCGATCGATCCCGACCGTCGGGATCTGCTTGCCTTCGGGCTGGGCGCGACGATGCTTGCGTTGCTCCCGAGCTGGCCGGCCACAGCACAATCAACCACAGTCCAAAACCCAACCGTTGAAAGGAACCAAAGCATGGCCACCATCACCACACGCGATGGCGTCGAGATCTTCTACAAGGACTGGGGCCTGAAGACCGCCCAGCCCATCATGTTCCACCATGGCTGGCCGCTGTCATCCGACGACTGGGACACGCAGATGCTGTTCTTCCTGCAGAACGGCTATCGGGTCGTGGCTCACGACCGGCGGGGCCACGGGCGCTCGGCACAGGTCAGCGAGGGTCACGATATGGACCATTATGCCGCTGACGCCGCAGCGGTCGTCGAGCATCTCGATCTTAGGAACGTCGTTCATATCGGCCACTCTACCGGCGGCGGCGAGGCGACGCATTATGTGGCCAGGCATGGGCAGCCGCAGGGCCGGGTAGCCAAGCTGATCATCATCGGCGCGGTTCCCCCGATTATGGTGAAGACGGCAGCCAATCCTGGCGGCTTGCCGATCGAGATTTTCGACGGACTGCGAAAGGCGCTCGCCGACAACCGTTCCAAATTTTACGTCGATCTGCCGTCGGGTCCCTTCTACAGCTTCAACCGGCCCGGTGCACAGCCGATCCAAGCCGTCATCGACAACTGGTGGCGTCAAGGCATGATGGGGGGCGCCAAGGCCCACTATGACGGGATCAAAGCCTTCTCCGAGACCGATTTCACCGAAGATCTGAAGGTCATCACCGTGCCGACCCTCGTCATGCACGGTGACGACGATCAGATCGTGCCGATAGCGGACTCCGCCCTCCTTTCGGCCAAGCTCCTGAAGAACAGCACGTTGAAGGTCTACGAGAAATTTCCGCATGGCATGTGCACCACCCATGCCGACGTGGTCAACCCGGACCTCCTCGCTTTCGTGAAGGGCTGAGATCCAGGCCGACGCTCTGGCGCCGGCCTTCTAATCACGTTCTAACGGAGACAGTTTCATGAAGATCGTCGTTATCGGCGGCAGCGGATTGATCGGGTCGCGCACCGCAGCACTCCTGCGCGAAGCCGGTCACGAGGTGCTCGCCGCCTCACCCAGCACGGGCGTCAACACCCTCACCGGCGAAGGCCTCCCGGAAGCCCTCGCCGGCGCAGAAGTGGTGGTCGATGTCGCCAACTCGCCCTCGTTCGAGCCGCAAGCGGTACTCGCCTTCTTCGAGACCTCGGGTCGCAATCTGCTTGCCGCCGAACGCGCGGCCGGTATCCGCCATCATGTTGCCCTCTCCATCGTCGGCACCGACCGCATGCCCGACAACGGCTACTTTCAGGCCAAGGTGGCCCAGGAGAAGCTGATTGAAGGCTCGGGCGTCCCCTTACAGCGTCGTGCGTGCCACCCAGTTCATGGAGTTCCTCGGCGCCATCGTCGAAACCAGTGTTGTCGATGGGATCGTCCGCCTACCGGACGGTTTGTTTCAGCCGATTGCCGCGGACGACGTGGCCGCCATCGTGGCAGAAACAGCTACCAACGCTCCACGGGGCGTGCATTTCGATATTGCGGGTCCTGATCGGGCGCCTTTCGATCGGATCGTCGCGCGCTATCTCGAGGCGATCGGTGATAGCCGAAGCGTCGTGAGTGACCGGAAAGCGCGATACTTCGGTGGGACGGTCGTGGAGACGTCGCTGGTACCGCTTGGCGAGGCGAGACTCGGTCGCAGCTCGCTCGACGACTGGCTTGGCGCCCACCGGCCCACTTGATGCTTCTAACCTTCGGGGATACGCCCATGAGATACTATCTTTTCCCATTGCTCCTGGCTGCGGCGTACGCCGTGCCTGCATCTGCCGATGATGTGCCGGGAGCCAAGAGCGCGAAAATCACGCTCGTCTACGAGCATGCGCTCCCGGATGTGCCCGGTAAGAGCATTCGCGGCGTTCTCGTAGAATATGGCCCCGGCGGCTACTCACCGGCACACACGCACGCGAAGTCGGCGATCATCTATGCGACGGTCCTGGAAGGCGCCGTAAAAAGCCAGATCAATGGAGGGCCGGTTCGGACCTTCAAGGCTGGCGAAAGCTTCACGGAATTACCGGGCGACCATCACGGCCTCAGCGCAAATGCCAGTGATGCGGAGCCGTCGAAGCTGTTGGCAGTGTTCGTCGTCAATACCGACGAGAAGGTGCTGACCATCCCGGATGAGAAGTGACCCGCAGCCGCCGCTCGCTGCACCCTGCGGGCGGCCACCCAGCAAGATCCGGAGGTAACCATGACCGAAACTGCCAGTAGAATGCTTGCAGGAATGTCCGTCCCTGACACGCCGCTCGTGGACAAAGCGATTGAATACGCGCGGGAGAAATGTGAGCCTTATCTGTTCAATCACGTGGTCCGTTCCTGGCTTTTCGCAGCGCGGCTCGGGCAGATCGAAGGCGTTGTGCACGATGCGGCGGTCGTTGCAGTCGGGACGCTACTGCACGATATCACGCTGAACGAAAGGTTCGCCGGACCACGCCGTTTCGAGGTGGAAGGGGCGGATCTTGCACGAACATTCGCGACTGAGAGCGGCGTCGATGGTCGCCGCGCGCAATTGATCTGGGATAGCGTCGCCCTCAACTCGACCCCTTCGATCGGCCTGTACAAGGAACCAGAGGTCGCGCTCTGCACCGCGGGGATCGGCCTTGATGTCATCGGTTGGCGCTACGACGCCATCCCCGCCGCCGAGCTGGTGAGGATTGTCTCGGAATTTCCCAGGCTGGGAATGAAGCAAAAAATGACGAAGTGCTTTTGTTGCATCGTCGAGAAGAATCCGGAGACGACGTATGACAACTTCGCGCGTGATTTCGGCGAACGGTTCGTTCTAGGCTACAAGGCGCCCTCGGTGGTGGATCTGGTCTTGAACGCCCCCTTCGACGAATGAGGTCCGCGGCGACTCTGCGACCGGCCTGCTCGCTGTAGGCAACCCATCAGGAGACCGTCAATTGATGCTCATATTTGAGCATCCAGTCCCGCATCTCGCGGAGCGTCGGCATCAAGTCGATTCCGGCTTGCGACAGCTCATACTCGACGCGCGGCGGAATCTCCGCGAAAGCACTACGGATCACGATGCCGTTGTTGGCGAGATCGCGGAGCTGCTCAGTCAGCATATGCTGGGTCACTCCCGGGAGTCGGCGGCGCAATTCGCCGAACCGGAGCGGCCCTTCGACCAGGATGCAGACAATTTCGATCTTCCATTTGCCCGTAATGGCGCGAATGGCTCGCTGGAAGCGCAGAATGTCGATTGGCTCCGGGCCTGTGCATCCGGCGCATTCGTCTTCGTCGTAGAGACGTGGTTCAGTGGTCTGATTTTTCATGCTGGGTCTGAAAATCCATCCTACTTGATAATCTCATATAACAGCTCGATGTTGCGGTAAAGCAAACAATCAGAGTGATATTATGAGCAAGATATTGGTTACGGGTGGTTCGGGTTTCGTCGGGAGCCACATAGTTGCAAAGCTTCTGAAGGAAGGTCATCAGGTTCGAACGACAATACGGAGCCCCCAGCGTGAAGCCGAAGTCCGGGCGATGGTGCGCAATGATGGTGTTGAAGCCGACCAGAAGCTTTCCTTCAGCCAGGCCGATCTGACCGATGACCATGGGTGGCCCGTTGCTGTCGCCGGATGTGACTATGTGCTGCACGTCGCTTCGCCGTTTCCACAGATTGCCCCGGAGAATGAGGACGAACTGATCGTCCCGGCGCGTGATGGCACCTTGCGCGTCTTGCGCGCCGCGAGAGATGCCTGTGTGAGGCGTGTCGTGCTGACCTCCTCGTTCGCGGCTATCGGCTATGGCCACACCAACTATGACAAGGTCTTCAACGAGGAGGATTGGACGGATCCGAACGGTCCGGACATGCAGCCCTATATCAAATCCAAGGTTCTTGCCGAGCGAGCGGCCTGGGAATTCATGGCGCGTGAAGGCGACGCTCTTGAATTAACCGTTATCAATCCCGTCGGTATTTTCGGGCCGGTTCTGGGGCCGGATATTTCTGCTTCGATTGCCTTCATCAAGCAGCTTCTCGAAGGGGCTCCGCCCCTGCCTGGCTTGAATTTCGGCATGGTCGATGTCCGCGATCTTGCCGATCTCCACATCCTCGCAATGGCGGCGGAGGCGGCAAGGGGACAGCGCTTCATCGCGGTGAGCGGCGATGTCGTCACGCTGTTCGATATCGCCAAGGTCCTCAGGGAGAATCTCGGCGAGTTCGCTGCGAAGGTGCAAGCACCGCTGATAGAAGAAGCGACGAGAGCACCCATTCGCAGGAGCACCAGCGAGAAGGCCAGGCGAATGCTGGGATAGCGTCCTCGGGCTCAGGAGGAAACCATCACCGACACAGCCCGGAGTCTATTTCACTACGGTGTCGTAGGCTTGGATTAGCGGCCGGATGAGGCGGTGATCGTTTCGGCGTATTTGCCCGGGATGCTCGAGCGCGGGCCAGCCTCCACCGAAAGCGGTCTCCGGTCTTCGACGACGATCACGACCGCGAACGGGGCGGCTCAAAGCAAAAAGTGACCGGTCGTGGGTTCCAGCCCGTTCAAGACCATGAACGACTGGCAACGGCGGTAATCTTCTGCCGTTGTCCTAATGCGCTTGGCTCGTTGCCTAAAACAGCAGAGCGCAAATGTCGAAAATGTACATGACTGATCACCGCTGGTTATCTCGTCAGTACCGGGAGCGATTATGCGGGCGATGATCTTTGCCTTAAACGGGTAACAGGGAGGACCCTCATGAAAACGATCTTCGTCCTTTTTGACTCGCTCAACCGCGACGCTCTCGGCTGTTATGGCGGAACCGGCATCGCCACGCCCAATTTCGACCGGTTCGCCGAGCGCTGCGTTACCTTCGACAGACACTATGCCGGCTCGCTGCCCTGCATGCCGGCACGGCGCGATCTGCATTCCGGCCGGCTTAACTTCATGCACCGCTCCTGGGGACCTCTGGAGCCATACGACAATTCGTTCGCGCAGATCATGAAGCGGAAGGGCGTCTATACCCACCTGATCACCGATCACCTGCACTATTTCGAAGACGGCGGGCATGGTTTTCACACGAAATTTTCGAGCTACGACTATATCCGCGGGCAGGAATACGATCCTTGGGTTCCGATGGTCGCGCCGCCGCTGGACATGATCGCCGAGAAATTCGACCAGCGGCATTACAATGTCAAAAAACCGAGCAAGCGGCTGCAGCATGCGATCAACCGGACCGAGATGCAGCAGGAGCAGGACATGCCCGGTCCGCGCTGCTTTGCCTCGGCCTTTGATTTCCTTGACCGCAACCGGATGGCCGACAATTGGTTCCTCATGCTCGAATGCTTCGATCCACATGAGCCTTTCCATGCGGCGGATCGCTTCAAGGAACTGTATGCGACAGGTTACCAGGGCAGCATCCTGGACTGGCCGCATTACGACAGGGTGGCCGAAAATCCGGAAGAGATGACCGAGATCCGCGCGAATTATGCGGCGCTTGTGGCGATGTGCGACGACTATTTCGGCAAGCTGCTCGACTACATGGATGAACATCATATGTGGGACGACACCTGCGTCGTGCTGAGCACCGACCATGGTTTCCTACTGTCGGAACATGGTTGGTGGGGCAAGATCCGCATGCCCTATTACGAAGAGATCTCCCATATTCCGCTGATGATACATCACCCGGATTTCAAGAACCGGGCAGGAGAGCGCCGGCTGAGCCTGACCCAGACCGGCGATCTGATGCCGACCTTCCTGGATTTTTACGGCCTGAATATCCCAGGTGAGGTGCGAGCTCGCAGCCTGCTGCCGCTGCTCGAAAAGGATGTTCGCCAGCGCGATGTTGCGGCATTCGGCGTGTTTTCCGGGCCGATCGGCGTGACGGATGGCGAATGGGTGCTCTATCATTATCCGCCGGATATTCTGGCGGACGGACTGGTGGAATACACGCTGGCGCCCGCGCATATGGCCGTACCGTTCGATGCGGAGGAACTGCGCACGGCCAGGTTGGCACCGCCGTTTGATTTTACCAAGGGCATACCGCTGCTCGCCATTGATGCCTTGAGGGGCGTGCCTCGTCCGCCCGGGAATGACGGCAAGGGTTTCGAGGATCTCGGCACGCGTCTCTACAATGTCATCAACGATCCGAAGCAGGAAATAACTGTCGAGGATGCCGGACATCAGGCACGGCTCACGCGTCTACTGCTCGGTGAACTTGCGGCACACGATACGCCGCCGGAAGTCTATCGGTGGTATGGGCTTACGCAATAGCCTTCAAGGCCCCGCTTGCGAGGCCTTTTTCTTGTCGGATCGACTGGCCATTGCAAAGGGAGTCGCCTTCTCGAGGAATTTCCGCATCACCTTGATCGGCGGAAAATCCTTAGAGGAGCGATGATAGGTGATGCCGGTCGGAATGCTCCAATGGAAACCTTCCATATGGATTTCGCGCAATTGCAGGGTCGAATAGCTCTGGGCGAGCGGCACCGGCATGCAGGCGATGAAATTGTGCTCGACCAGCATCTTGAGCGCAATCTGCAGGGAATGAGATTCGAGCGCAAGCGGCGGTGCTGGCAGTTCATGGCTTGCAAAAAATCGATCGATCTTGCCGTTCGCCAGTCCACCGCTGAACAGGCTCAGCCAGGGATAGTCGAGAAGCTTCTCGGGCGTGATCTCGCCCCCGTCGAACAGCGGATGCTGGCTGGATGCGAACAGTGAATTCTCCTGATCGTAGAGGATATCCGTGATGAAATCGCGGCCAAGCCCGTCGATCTCGGTGGGAATGCCGCCAGCATAGCATCTCAGATCACCGCGCTGCAGCAGCGGCAGAAGATCCGCGCCGACACCGGTCGACACCGCGACCCGCAGGTTCGGGAAATTGGTACGCAGGTCGGCCAGCATGTTGGGAAAATAGACTGCCGAATAAACCGGTCCGCCGCCGATGCGCATCTCGCCGCCGAGGCCGCGCGTTTGCACCTTGAGTTCGACCAGTGATGCATTCCATGACGCCTCGATTTCCCGTGCCCGGTGTCGGAAGAGCTCGCCCGCCTCGGTTAGCCGCACGCCACCCGGTAGCCTCACGAACAGCGAGCAGCCGAGATCCTGCTCGAGCAGGCGGATCGATTTGGTCAACGCCGGCTGGCTGACATTGATCGCCCTTGCTGCCGCGTGAAAGCTTCCCTGTTCCGCAACACTCAGAAAATGATGCAGCCTCCAGATATGATGCATCGCCACAAGTGATATCCCCAGGTTATCGACATCGATGTGAGAGGTATTAGCGCAAGCCGAAGACTGCCGCTAGTTTCCGCTCATGGAGGATCTTTGATGCGTGCAGTTTTTGTGCTGTTCGACTCGTTGAACAGGCTTGCTTTGGGTTGTTATGGGGGAACAGCTGTTCCGACGCCGAATTTCGATCGGTTTGCGGCGCGGTCTCTGACCTTCGATAATCATTATGTCGGCAGCCTGCCCTGCATGCCGGCGCGGCGCGACCTTCATACAGGGCGTCTCAACTTCATGCACCGATCCTGGGGACCTCTCGAACCCTTCGACAATTCCATGCCGGAGCTTCTGAAGAAGAACGGCGTTTACACACATCTCCTGACTGACCACTTCCATTATTTCGAAGACGGCGGAGCGACGTATCATTCCCGTTATTCGACCTGGGATTTCGTGCGCGGCCAGGAGTACGACATCTGGAAGGCGTTGGTTCAGCCGCCGCTCGATCGCTTCCGCAAAGAGTATTCCAACCAGCATTATAACGGTCCGAACCAGGCGAACCGCCTGCAGCATCAGATCAATCGGGAGTTCATCAAGGAAGAGAAGGATTTCCCGGCCGTCCAGTGCTTTGACCGGGCGTTCGAATTCCTGGACAACAACCGCGGCGCCGACAACTGGATGCTGCATCTGGAATGCTTCGATCCGCACGAGCCCTTCTACACGCCGAAGCGGTTTCGCGAGAAGCTCAAGACGAATTATGACGGCCCGATTATAGATTGGCCGAAATACGCGCCGGTTTCAGAAAGCGAGGACGAGGTCGCCGAAATACGCGCAAATTATGCTGCCCTGGTCGCTATGTGCGACGAATATTTCGGCAAGCTGCTCGACTATTTCGATACCCACAATCTCTGGGAAGACACATGCCTCATCCTGACGACCGACCATGGTTATCTCCTGTCAGAGCATAATTGGTGGGCGAAGAACGTCATGCCCTATTATGAGGAGATTTCGCATATACCGCTTATCGTTCACCACCCGAAGCTCGGCGCCCGCAAAGGAACGCGCACCAATGTCGTGACGCAGACACCTGACCTGATGCCGACGATCCTCAAGCTCTTCGACCAGGAGATTCCAGCCGAGGTGCAGGGCGCTTCGGTTCTCGAACTGGTGGAAAGCGAGGAGCAGGAAAGGTCGGTGATCTTCGGCATGTTCGGCGGCGCGATCGGCGTGACCGACGGCAGGCATACCTGCTTTCTTTATCCGCCTGATCTCGATGACGAAAATCTCAGGGAATACACCCTGATGCCGACGCATCTGCACAGCTTCTTCGCGCTGGACGAGCTGAAGACGGCAGAGCTTCACGAGCCGATGGATTTCACCAAGGGCCTGCCGGTGCTGAGCATTCGGGCACTGAACGATGCCCGACGCCCGCCCGGCGGCGACCGCACCCATTTCAAGAGCTTCAAGACGGCGCTCTACGACAATGTTGCAGACCCGTACCAGCAGAACCCGCTCGATGCACCGGACTTGGAGGAGCGCTTCAAGGGCGCCATATCGGCCATCCTCCGACAGCATTCCGCAACACCGGAATTCTTCGACTGGATGGGTCTGGAACAGTCGTAGAGCGAGATTTCAATTCAGGGAGGAGAACCGAAATGTCCAAAAGAAAAATTGGCAGATACACGAGAAGGACGCTGGGCAGGCTTCTTGCCGGCCTTTCCCTCGCAGCATGCCTCACGTCGCCGGCGTTTGCGCAGGATGCGGGCACGATCAGAATCCTGATCAGCCAGTCGCCCTGGCTGAACTCGTTCGTATCGCTTGTCGATCAATACCAGAAGGATACCGGCACGAAATTCCAGCTCGACGTGACGCCCTTCGGCGGCATGGTCGACAAGATGCGCAACTCGGTTCGCGCCCAGCAGGGTTCGTACGATATTATCAATATCAATGCCCAAGGGCTCGCGGAAATGTATGCCGGCGGTTTCCTGAGGCCGCTCAAGGAGATCGATTCCAGCTTTTCCCTGCCGGAGGGTGTGCTGGATTTCGGCGGTTCGGCCCACTGGAACGCCTCCAAGAGCAGCTTCGATCCCAAGGGGGAGCTCCTCGGTGTTCCGACCAATGGCAACGTCCTGGTGCTTTATTACCGGAGCGACCTCTACAGGCAGGCCGGGTTGAAGGTGCCGCAGACCTGGGATGATCTGCTGGCCAATGCCAAGAAGCTGCACAATCCGCCGAAGACCTACGGCTTTGTGTCGCGTGGTACGCGTGAATCGATCCTGTTCGATTTCTCGCCCGTCCTCTTCAGCCATGGTGGCAGCTTCTTTGCAGATCCGGAAACCGGCGATTTTTCGGTGACGCTCAACAGCCCGCAGGGCTTGCAGGCGCTGGAGACGTTCATCAAGCTCAACAAGGAAGTTGGCGCGGGCAATGCCGGCGCGCTTGAACAGGCCGAACTGATCCAGCTCCTTTCCACCGGCAAGGCAGCCCAGGGCACTGCGGTCATCGCAGCCGTCGCCGACCTTCAGGACCCTAACAAGTCGATCGTCACCGACACGATCGAAACCGCGCTTCTGCCGGCCGGCCCGGGCGGCAAGCACGCGTCGGTCGCCGGCCACTGGATGGCGGGCATTCCGAAGAACGTGCCGGAAGCCAACCAGAAGGCGGCGCTGAAATTCCTCAAGTGGTTCCTGCAAAAGGATACGCAGGTTGCCTACACACAGGCTGGCGGCATCCCGATCCGCAAGGACCTCAGCGATACCGCACTTGCCGGCGATCCAGCCTACCGTTTCATCAAGGCGTTTTCGGAAAATGCCGATGTCGCCAAGATGAATACGCCGCTTAAGGAAGGCGTGCGTATGAAGGAGGTCATTTCGCTTTATCTCAACCGGGCGCTGATCGGTGAGATTTCCGCCAAAGATGCTCTGAACGGCGCCGCGACCGAGATGAATCAGATTTTGACTGCGGCCGGCTACAAGCTCACTCCTCCCAAGATGCTGTAAGCCGCACGGTGTCCGGGACACCATGCCCGGACACCCCTTTCTGGAGTTATCTTTCACAATGGCGATACGTCCCATAGACGCGACGAAAATCGAACGCGCTAATTTCTGGTGGAGGGCTGGCTCCCTTGCTCCTGCCATCATCGTCCTCGCTCTTCTGTCGATCTGGCCGGTCTTCAATTTGGCTTATCTGAGCCTTTCCGACGTCAAGTGGGTGTCCGGCTCGGCCGTCGTCGATTTCGTCGGGTTGCGAAATTTTCATGAGCTTTTCACCGGCGAGGAGGTCTACTGGGCCGGTGTCAGGAACACGATCATTTTTGCGATTTGCGCCGTCACGTTGCAGATGATTTTTGGGTTCACTATGGCGCTTGCGGTGCGTCGTGCTTCAAAGATCGGCAGGAGCGTGCTGACCGCGGTCTTCCTCTTGCCCATCGTCATTCCTCCGATCGTCATCGGGGCCATGTGGCGCCTTCTGCTTGGCCGTGATTTCGGTATCGTCAATTCCTTGCTGAGCTTCCTGAGCCTGCCGCAGGTGGACTGGCTCGGCGATCCGCGGTTCGCGCTGATGTCCGTTGTCGTTGTTGACGTCTGGCACTGGACGCCCTTCGTGTTCCTCCTGACGCTTGCCGGCCTGGAATCGCTCGACCAGGAAGTGTTCGAGGCTGCCAAGCTGGACGTCAAGAACCGCTGGCAGGAATTGCGCTACGTGACCATCCCGCTGATGATGCCGACCATCCTGATCACGCTGGCATTCCGCATGATCCTTTCCTTCAAGGTCTTCGACGAGGTCTTCCTGCTGACGGGCGGTGGTCCCGGTACGGCGACCGAAGTCATCAATTTCTCGATCAACCGCGTTTTCTTCGCGCAGGATCGGGTCGGAATGGGATCGGCAATGTCTCTCCTGACGATCTTCGGCGTCGCCGCACTGATCGTCGTTGCAAATACCGTGGTCCGCCGCCGCCGCAAACAGAAGGATGCCGCAGCATGAATGCCAAGAGAAGCCTCAGCGGCATCGGCGGAAACGTGATGGCTTGGGGTTATGCCCTGATCATTCTGGGCCCGATGTTGTGGATCCTGTCCAATTCGTTCAAACGGCAGATCGACATCCTGATGGGCACAACGATTGCGCCATTCACGTTCGTCAATTACCAGCTCATCATCAATTCACGGCAGTCGCACTTCCTCTGGAATCTCTGGAATAGTGCCGTTGTGGCGGTGATCTCGACACTGCTGGTACTGGCCATCGCAACAGTTGCGGCCTTCACCGTCGCGCGCCTCCAGCCGCCGCGCTGGGTGACCTTCATCCTGCTCGGCTGGGCGCTGGTCTTCCACATGCTGCCGACACTGACATTCGTCGGGTCCTGGTACGTGATGTTCACGCAGGTCGGCCTGCACGGTACCTATACGGCGCTTACTCTGGCGCAGGTGGTGCAGGGGCTGCCGATGGCGCTGTTCCTGATGATCGGCTTCGTCATGAACATTCCGAAGGAACTCGTTCAGGCGGCGCGGCTTGACGGCTGCACCTATGCGCAGGTCTTCCGTCACCTGATCTTCCCCCTGTCGCTCGGCGGCATGGCAGCGGCCGGTGCGCTCGCCTTCATCTCGGCCTGGAGCGATTTCGCGATTGCCCTTAATCTCTCCAACAAGGATACCATGACCGCACCCGTGGCGATCGCTACCTTCGCCCAGGAACACCAGATCCTCTATGGGCAGATGGCCGCCGCCTCCATGCTCTCCATGATCCCGGCGCTCGCCTTCATCATGTTCGGGCAGCGTTTCGTCGTGCGCGGTCTTCTCGCCGGCGCCGTTAAATAGGAAAACCAATGGCACACTTGCAGCTTCATAAAGTCGGTAAATCCTACGGCGCGGTCGAGGTCATTCCCGGCATTGATTTTGAGATCAATTCCGGCGAGTTTCTGGTTCTGGTCGGGCCTTCCGGCAGCGGAAAATCGACACTGCTCAAGATGATTGCGGGGCTGGAGGAAACGACGTCCGGCAAGATCATGGTTGATGGCGAGGACATTACCCATCTCGACCCGTCGGCCCGCGACCTTGCGATGGTTTTCCAGTCCTATGCGCTCTATCCACATATGACGGTCAGGGACAACATGTCCTTTGCGCTCCGGATGCGTGGCGAGGATCCGGCCGAAATCGACCGGCGGGTCAAGGAAGCTGTCGTCATGCTCGATCTCGGCGGCCTTGAAAACCGCAAGCCGGGACAGCTCTCCGGCGGCCAGCGTCAGCGCGTCGCAATGGGGCGCTGCGTCGTGCGCAATCCGAAACTCTTCCTGTTCGACGAACCGCTTTCCAACCTCGATGCAAAGCTGCGCGCCCAGACCCGCATCGAGATCCGCCGCCTGCACGAAAGGCTCAACGCAACCTCGATCTTCGTCACCCACGACCAGGTGGAAGCGATGACGATGGCGGACCGCATCGCGCTCCTGAAGGACGGCAAGCTGCAGCAGATCGGCTCGCCGCAGGACCTCTATCTGAGGCCGAAAAATACCTTCGTGGCGACCTTTATCGGCACGCCGGAGATGAATCTCGTGGCGAGCCAGGTCGAGATGATCGACGGTGGACTCTGGCTCGGTGGCGCCAGCGGAATGTCGCTGCCGGTGTCGCCGGAGCGGCAGGCGAAGCTTGCTGGCGGGATGGCCTCCCGCAGGCAGGTCAAAGTCGGTATCCGACCGGAGCATTTCGAGATCGTTGCGACCGGCACGAAGGGCGCGCTCGAGGTCAAGGTCAATGTCACGGAATGGTTGGGCCACGAGATATTCATCTTCGGCCAGTCGGCGCTCGGGCCGATCGGCGTGCGCGTGCCGGAAGGAATGGCGGCGGCGCCGGCGGCGAACGATGTCCTGAACATCCGCCCGGTCGCAGATCGCTGGCACGTTTTCGATACCGCAAGCGGCGACAGCCTTCTGGCCGAATGACAAATCAATTGGTCAGGTGCGAGGTGCTGAAATGGTGATATTGTTCGGCCAGACGTTCACGAAGCGCGAACTCGGACGAGTTTTTCCCGATCTCATGCAAGTGGCGGGCTTCAAGAGGATGACGGTCGAGGACGGGGCGGGCCGCGGCATGCGGCTCCTCCAGATCGACAGCGGTGGCGGATTGCGGATCGATCTCCTGCCGGACCGGTGCTGCGATATCGGCCAGGTCTGGTGCGACAATATCCCGTTCGGCTGGATCAGCCCGATGGGGACGCCCCTCCCGTCCCTGATCGGCGAGAACAACGCTCTTTCCGGTCTGATGATGACCTGCGGCTTTGACCATATCCGCCAGCCGGACACCGATCAGGGGCGCAGTTTCCCTTTACACGGCAACATGATGAACCTGCCGTCGAAGATCACCACCACGGATACGGTCTGGGATGGTGACGAATGCCTCTTCCGGGTCAAGGCCGAGGTGACCCAGTTCAACCTGAACCACGGCACGATCCGGCTGCAGCGGCATGTCTATGTGCCGCTCGGAGGCCGCTCGCTGGTGGTTTCCGACCGCGTCACCGTGCTGTCCGGCAATCTGCCGATCATGGCGATGTATCACATCAACCTTGGTTTTCCGGCGATGACCCCGGCAAGCGTGCTGCATCTCAACGGCGAAGATATCTCAGTGGATTGCCTGGGCGAGAATAAGATCAAGACCCGCCCCTCCGGCGCGTCGGTATCGGAGGTCGAGCTAGCGGCTGGTGCCGGCGGCGGTTCGCGCTTCCGCCTGAAATATGACGGGCGGAAACTGCCTTTCCTGCAGACGCTTCGCAACTCGCACGATGGTGTAAATGTGTTCTGCATCGAGCCGGCGACGCATGATCGCCTACCGCGAAAGGAATTGCGCGAGGCAGGCGCTCTGGGGCCGACGGAGCGCGGCGGCACGCATATGTTCCATCTCGAGATGCTTTTCGACAGCGGCAGATAATGTCCGGCAGGGGCTCACCGATATGGGGAGCTTGGAAGAAACAATGAGCGGATGCTGTTCGGCGGTGAGCCGGAATATGGGAAATGAAGTATTGGGCGCTGCTGCGAGGATCACGACGCGCGGCAGGGCCGGCGTGGTTGTCGCGGTGAAGGGCGGCGAAAGCTTTGTTGGAACCTGTGAGCCGATCCTGACCGTCGATGGCGAAGGCCCGGAACGCAGGGTCACAGTCACCGATTTTTTCCTCGAAGCCGAAACCGTCACCGTCTCTCGCTTCGCCGAATTTGTGGCAGCCACCGGTTATGTCACCGAGGCGGAAAAGTTCGGCTGCGCCGCGGTGTTTGTCGGCCTGCTCGAGGATCAGAAGCTCATCGCCGAAAATGTCGCCCGCACGCCCTGGTGGGTACGTGTGGATGGCGCGGTCTGGAACATGCCGGAAGGACCGGGCAGTTCGATCGAAGACCGCATGGATCATACGGTGACGCAGGTGTCTTGGAACGATGCGCTCGCCTTTGCCGCCTGGGTCGGCGGTCGCTTGCCGACGGAGGCGGAATGGGAGCATGCGGCGCGTGGCGGCAATCGCCGGCGGAAATATCCCTGGGGTAACGAGGAGCCGACGGACGACGAAGTGTTCTGCAACATCTGGCAGGGACGGTTTCCGCAGGTGAATACTCTGGCGGACGGTTATTTCGGCACGGCACCCTCGCGCAGTTTCACGCCGACAGGGGACGGTTTCTACAATCTGTCCGGCAATGTCTGGGAGTGGACGAGCGATCCGTTCCGGGTTCGCTCGCTATCGCGTCAGGCGAAGCTGCGCAACGAACAGTCGAAGAAGAGCGCCGACAAGGTGCTGAAGGGCGGCTCTTTCCTCTGCCACAAGAGTTATTGCTACCGCTACCGGATCGCCGCCCGTATGGGGCTTTCGCCGGACAGCGCGTCGAGCAATACCGGCTTCCGCATCGCCTACGATGCGCAGCCGTGCGAGGGCGACGCGATCTGACATGCTAGTTGGCCGGGAGGAAAAAGCTGCCATGCGTCCGAATATCCTGATGCTTTTTCCCGACCAGTGGCGCGGCGACTGGCTGGGCGCGATCAGTAACTTGCCGTTGCGCACGCCGAACATCGATGCGCTGATCGCAAGAGGCGTTTCCTTCGGCCGAGCTTGGACGCCCAGTCCCCTCTGTGCGCCGGCACGCTCCTGCTTTGCAACCGGCAAGGGCTACGGCCGGGCACCCGTCGCCAACAATCTGATGGACAACCCGCCCGACACCCCCACGTTTTATGCCCGCCTGCGTCACGGCGGATATCAGGTCGCCAATGCAGGCAAATCCGATTTGCTCAAGGGCGCTCATAGCTGGGGCATCGACGGCCGGCACGTGGTGAATGGCGTCGATCAGCTTGCCCAACTTGGCTTCAGTCACGGCTTCGACAGCGCCGGCAAGAAGGCGGCCGAAAAAGCCTATGCCGAAGGTTGTCCCGAACCCTATACCGAAATGCTGAAACACCGCGGCCTGATAGACCGCTTCATGGCCGATTATGCGCATCGTTCGGTCGGAAAGGAAAAAACGCCGATGGCGGACTGGATCGAAGGCCGCATCCAAAGGCCGCCCGATGCTTATGCCAACGTGGCGCCGGTCGACCTGCCGGGCGATGCCTATAACGACAATTTCGTCGGAGCGGCGGCGGACCGCATCATCCGTGACTTCGATCCGGCAAAACCCTGGTTCCTGATCGTCAATTTCCCCGGTCCGCACGAGCCGATGGACGTAACTGCAGACATGGCCACCCGCTGGAAGGACGTTGAGTTTCCGCTCCCGCATCTGAGAGACAATGCCGATGCCGCGCTGCAGCAGGACATCCGTCGGCGTTATGCCGCGATGCTCGAGAATGTTGACCGCTGGCTCGGCGTCTATATCGAGACGTTGCGGGAGATCAGGCAACTCGACGAAACGCTGATCGTCTTCGCCAGCGACCACGGCGAGATGCTTGGCGACCGAAATCTTTGGAAGAAACAGGTGCCGTACGAGGCCTCGGTGCGGGTGCCTCTGGTGCTCGCGGGACCCGGCGTAAAGCCGCAGGGACATGTGCCGGGTCTGCTTGCAAACCTTCTCGATCTCCCCGTCACATTCCTTTCCCATGCGGAACTTGCCGTCCCGGGCGACTATGAGGGTTGTGACCTGACCCGCATTCTGAAAGGCGAGAGACCGCCCGAAGGTCGGCTGTTGACCTCCGGCCTCGGCGGCTGGCGGGCAATCACCGATGGGCGCTACAAGCTGCTTGTCGGCTTCACGACCGAAATATTCCAGGAGAACCTGCAATTCGGCAGCTTGACGCCGGAGACGTTCGAGACCGGCTTGCTGTTCGACCTCGAAAAAGATCCGCTCGAAACCGAGAATCTTTGGGAAAGTGCCGCCGAAGTCCGCGATCGATTGCTTGCACAGTTACAGATCGAGGTCGACCGCTAGACATATGGGGGGCAGAAGCCCTCACCAAGGCAGAATCTGGCCATTGTAATTGTAGAATGTGCCGGTCTGATGCGGCCCTGCCTCGGCAATGATTTCCCGCATGCGGTTGACGCTTGCCGATGCGGCAAGCCCCGCATCGGCGGCGAACGGTACGTTGCCGGGATGGATGCCAAGCACGCAGATCTGCCGCGGCGCGAGATCGATCGCGAAGCTTTTCATCACCATGTTGAGGCCGGCCTTGCTGGACCGGTAAGCGTAGGAAATGCCGGTATTGTTGAGGCTGATCGAACCCATGCGGCTGGAGATGAACGCGATCACCTTTTGCTCGCTTCGCGCCACGTTTTCGATGAATGCCTTCGAGACGACGAAAGGGGCGATGAGATTGACTTCCAGCATCCGGCGCCAAAGGTGGAGGTCGGTGTCCGCCAGCGAAAGGTGCGGGCCGGGAATTCCGGCGTTGTTGATGAGGATATCGATCTCCCGGTCCTGAAGATCGGCGGCAAGCTGCAGCACGGCGCCTTCATCCGTTACATCAAGCCCGACGACATCGACATTCGGGCCCAGGCGATGTCTTGCCGAGAAACCAGCGGGGGAGAGACAGGTCGCGATGACATGGTCGCCTTTTGCCGCATATTGTAGCGCAAATTCTTCGCCAAGGCCGCGGTCGCAGCCGGTAATCAGTATGGTCGCCATGAGTCACTCGCAATATTGAATCTGGAAAATTGGTATCGTTTTCACTGCATGCGTCAAGGCAAAAATTGCATTGACCAGCTGCAAAACTGGCATTACGAAGACAAGAAATGAAAACGCTTCCAAAAAGGGCGAGCCGGTGAAAGGCCAGGTGAAACAGCTGCAGTCCGGTCGTCCGAAAATGGCTGATGTCGCCCGCATGGCGGGCGTATCCGTCACGACGGTTTCCCGCTTCTACAATGAGCCTGATGCCGTGTCGGAAAAGATTCGTGCGCGGATCGCAGAGGCGGCGCAGGCGCTTTCCTATGTGCCGAACGTCATGGCGGGCAGCCTGGCTGCAACGCGCAGCAAGATGGTGGCCGTTGTCGTGCCGACGCTCAACAATTCCGTCTTCGCGCTCATGCTGGAAGAGATGAGCAGCGTCCTGAACCGCCGTGGTTATCAAGTTATGCTGGCATCCAATGACTATTCCATCGAACGCGAGGAAGAGCTCGTCAAGTCGCTGCTTTCCTGGTCTCCGGCCGGTATCGTCCTGGTCGGGCGGCATCATTCGCGCGGCACGTTGAAAGTGCTGCTCGAGGACGGTCTGCCGGTCGTGGAAGTAGGCGAATATCTGGACGGCGCGATAGACAGCAATATTGGCTTCTCGCACCGGGATGTCGGGCGGCGGGTCGCCCGGCATTTTGCAAACCTCGGTGTCCGTCGCCTCGGGCTTGTGCTCGTGGCGCTGCCCGGCGACCGTCGGGCAGCTGATCGTGGCGCAGGTTTTCGCGATATCGCGCGGGAGGACGGGCTTCATCTGGAAGAATTCACCGTGCCCGAGCGGGCCTCGTCGAAGGTCGGTGCCACGGCGTTTGGCGAGCTGATGAGCCGGGCAGACGCGCCGCAGGCGATCTTCTTTTCAAACGACATGCTCTGTCTCGGCGCGCTGTTCGAGGCCGTCCGTCTCGGCATCCGCGTTCCGGACGATGTCAGGCTCTGCGGTTATGGCGACTTCGATTTCGCGACGACGACCTCGCCGTCGCTGAGTTCCGTCCGCCCCCCGGATCGCGAGATCGGCCGGCGGGCGGGAGAGCTGTTGCTCGAAAGATTCCGGGGCGAGGGCGCGCCGGTATCCATCGATCTCGGCTTCGAACATATCGTGCGGGCATCCGGCTGACCGGAGATCCGCGATCTTGCAAGCTCAATTCCCGGAGGAACAGGTGCCAAAGTCCCAGGAGCGTCCGAACATCATCTTCGTGATCACGGATCAGCAGCGTTTCGATACGATTGCCGCCGGCGGGTTCCCCTACATGAAGACGCCGACCCTCGACCGGATGGTCGGGGAAGGCACCTATTTCCGGCAGACCTATGTAACGTCGCCGTCCTGCGCGCCGTCGCGGGCGAGCCTTTTCACCGGTGTCTATCCGCACACCAACGGGGTTTTTCGCAATGACGAGCCCTGGGCCTTCAGCTGGGTCCAGCAACTGGCCGAATCCGGCTATCGTTGCGTCAATATCGGCAAGATGCACACTTCGCCCTTCGAGGACTCCTTCGGTTTCCACGAACGACACGTGGTGGAGAACAAGGATCGCGCCACGGCGCGCCTGCCGTTCTTTCTCGATCATTGGGACAAGGCGATCTGGACCCGAGGTTTCGAAAAGCCGAGCCGCGTAACCTATCGCCGGCGGGAGGATTATCGCTCCTCCCTCGGCGCCTTCATCTGGGAACTGCCCGACGAACTGCATTCGGATAATTTCGTGCCGGAATTCGCCCAGATGTGGCTGGATTCCTATACGGGCAACGAACCGTTCTTCCTGCAGATCGGCATTCCTGGGCCGCATCCGCCTTACGATCCGACCCAGGAATATCTCGATCTCTACGCCGATGCCGACCTGCCGGAAGCAATCCTCAGCGACGAGGATCTAGCCTCTCAGCCGACAGCCTTGAAAAAATTGCGGGAGCAGCATCTCGCCGTAGACCATGACGCGGTCGTGCATCTCGCGAACCCGACCAAGGAGCAGTTACGGCGCCAGCGGCAGCACTATTTCGCGAATGTCTCGATGATCGACGCGCAGATGGCCAAACTCATCGAGGCGGTCGAGCGGCGCGGCGTACTCGATGACACGATCATCATCTTCACCTCCGACCACGGCGACAGTCTCAACGACCACGGCCACAGCCAGAAATGGTCGATGTATGAGCAGAGCGTCCGCGTGCCGGCGATCGTCTGGGCGCCCGGCCGCGTGGCGGAGGGCAGGGTGGTCGATGATCTGGTGTCACTCTTCGATTTCGCGCCGACCATTTTGGAGCTCGCCGGCCTGCCGGTTCCGGACTGGATGGAGGCACAGTCGCTCCTGCCTTACCTTGATGGCGAGGAATGCGAGCCGCGGAAATTCGTGTTCTCCGAACATGCGGGAGACCGGATCTTCAACGGCACGGAATTCATGACGATGATCCGCAGCCAGCGTTACAAGCTCGTCCACTTCGTCGACAGCGACGAGGGACAGCTGTTCGACATGGACAACGACCCGAAGGAAATCGACAATCTCTGGGATGATCCGGCGTATCAGGCGACCAGGCAGGAACTCATCACCGAAATCCTGAAATGGCGGATCAGAAGCTCGCTCAAGACGCAAGGGTGGACGTTGGCAAGCGTCAAGCTTGGCGCCAATTCCGGGCGCACACCGGAAAGCAATGCCCGTCAGGGCGGGGGGTAACTTTCAGAGGCGGGAAGGTGCGACACCCACGCCACACCTTCACGAGGGCAGGCGGCGCACAGGCAGGTTTTTTGCGGCCACTATGACAGGCGAACTCTCACTGATTTTGAGAGTCCCGCCGCCGGGTGCTTTCACGGATGATAAGCTCCCAATCGACAACTGTCGTCTTCGGTGCTCCATCGTTGATCCGTGCAAGGATCGCTTCCGCGGTCAGCTTGCCGATGCGCTCACGATCGGGACGGATCGTCGTGAGAGACGGGCTGACGCAGCTTGATGCCTCGTTGTCTCCGAACCCGATGACGCCGATTTCACCCGGTATCCGCCTGCCGCGCCTCTTGAGCGCCCGCAGGGCGCCAAATGCGACGACATCGCTGTTGCAGACAATGGCGTCGACCTCGGGACGCTGCTCCAGCAATTCGTGGGTCAGACGCTCTCCGAGATCCGGGCTGCCGTTTTGCTGGGCGGTGAACCTCACGATTTCCGGAAGCCCTGCCGCGACAACCGCGGCTTCAGCGCCGCGTAACCGCTTCTGGGCGCGTCTGTCGTTTTCGCGAAGGCTGCCGACAAACGCCAGGCGTGCATAGCCTTCAGCGATCAGATGGGCGGCCTGTGCCGCGCCGATGCTCGCGTGATCCATGCCGACCGCCGTATCGATTATCTCGCCCCCGACGTCCCACATCTCGATGATCGGGATGCCTGAGGCCTTCAGGAGTTCCACCACCTTCGGGGGATGATCGACGCCGATGATGGCGACCGCCGCCGGCCTCCAACTGAGTATCGAGCGGACCAGGCGTACCTCCTGGTCGGGATTGTATCTGGTATTGGCCAGCATCACCTGGAGATCCTGCTCCAGCAGGCCCGACTGCAGTGTGTCGACGATACTGGCAAATTCCGAATAATAGAGCGAGGTGACGACGACACCGACGATATCCGAGCGTGTCCCCGAGAGGCCCCCGGCAAGGCGGTTCGGCACGTAGTTCAGCTCTTCCATCGCCGCGTTGATGCGGCGGCGAAGCTCGACCCGCACCGTATTCGGAGCGCGCAGCGCCCGCGAGACCGTGTTGACCGAAACGCCCACCCGCTCCGCAATCGAGGCCAGGGTCGGGACGTTGCGCGTCTCTTTGTCAGCAATGCCCATATTCATTCCGGAGCCCAAAAAAACGTATGAGTGATCGTTGCGTTACCGTTAACTTTGTGCCATCGTTTTGATGGTGAGGCAAGCGGAAGAGGGACAAAACCAGTTTCTTTAGCCCGAAATGATTGGCGCCAGCCGAAAACCGGCGGCGTGGAGGAGCAGGACATATGGCTGAAAGGCCAAACATCATTCTGATCATGACGGATCAGCAGCGCTACGATTCGATCGCGGCGCTCGGATTCCCCTATGCGGTGACGCCCAATATCGATGCTCTCGTCGAGAAGGGCGTGGCGCTGACCAATTGCCATATCACGGCGCCGAGCTGCGTTCCGTCTCGTGCGAGCCTCTTCACCGGCTACTATCCGCATACGACGGGCGTACTGGCGAACGGTCAGAAATGGCAGCGGACCTGGGTCGAGCAGCTTCGGGATGCGGGTTATCGCTGCGTCAACGTCGGCAAGATGCACACCATCCCTTACAATTCGGATTCCGGTTTCCATGAACGTTATGTGGTGGAAAACAAGGACCGCTACATGGAAGGCCGCTGGTATTTCGATGAGTGGGACAAGGCGCTTGCCGCCAATGGCCTCGTCAAGCAGCAACGCGAACTCTACCGCAAGCTCGACGACTACCGCGACCGGCTCGGCTGCTTCGACTGGGAATTGCCCGAAGAGCTGCATGCCGACGCGTTCGTCGGAAACATGGCGAAGTGGTGGGTGGATACCTATCCGCCGACCGAACCGCTGTTCCTGCAGGTCGGCTTCCCGGGACCGCATCCGCCGTTCGATCCGCCGGCCCGTTATTCGGAGCCCTATCTGAAGCGCAACGACCTGCCGCTGCCGGAACCGGCGAAGGAAGAGCTGGATTCGCTTCATCAGGAGCTGAAGGACAAGCGTAGGCATGACGTCGAGGTCGATCATGATTCCGTCGTCTGGAACCTCGATCCGACGCCTGACCAGATGCAGCGGCTTTGGGCGCACTACCTCGGCAATGTCACGCTGATCGACGAGAAGGTCGGCGAACTGCTCGAGGCGCTCAAGGCCCGCGGTTACCTGGAGGATGCGATCGTCATCTTCACGTCCGACCATGGCGAATGCCTCGGCGAACACGGCCTGATCCAGAAATGGTCGATGTACGACATCGTCACGCGCGTGCCCACGGTCATCTGGTCGACGGCAAACCGGTTCGAGGGCGGCCGCTCGATCGACGGGCTCTGCCAGCTCTTCGACCTCGGTCCGACGATCCTTGAATATGCAGGCATCACGCCGCCGAAATCCTTCGAAGCGCAGAGCCTCAAGCCGGCGCTGGAAGGCAAGGACTGGACGCCGCGCGCCCATGTCTTCTGCGAGCAGATCGGTGATGTGGCGATGGCCGGCGGCGTGGAATTCATGACCGGCGTCAGAAGCGACCGATGGAAGCTCGTCCATTTCAAAGGCTCGTCCGACGGGCAGCTTTTCGATCTCGAAAGCGACCCGAAGGAGGTGAAGAACCTTTGGAGCGATCCGGCCTATGTCGAAAAGAAGGGGGAGCTTCTGGACGTGATGCGCGATTGGCTGATCGAGTCGAATTTCAAGACGCGCGATGTGATGGTCGGTGCCCGATGAGCCATCGATATTCGCAAACCGGACAAGCTTTCGTGAGGGAGTCATGACCTTGTCAATTCCAACGACCGAGGAAAAGCCGGAACCCGCACAGCAGCCGTCCCTGCTGTCGCGTCCGATGGGCATGCTGGCGATCAATATCGCCGCTGTTATCGTCGGCATCCTTCTTTGGGCGATCGTGACCGCGCAGGGCGTCGTCGGCCTGCCGACACCGCTCGCGGTTGCCAGGCAGGCAGTCATTCAAGCGCAGAACGGGCTTCTATGGTCCGATGCATTGGCGAGCCTCGGCCGCGTCTTCACCGGCTTTGCGCTCGGCATCGCCGTGGCGATCCCCACCGGTTTCCTGATGGGCTGGTACCGCACCGCCCGCGGCATTATCGAGCCCTATGTGCAGTTCTTCCGCACGATCCCGCCACTCGCCATCATCCCGCTGGCGATCGTCACCATGGGCATCGACGAGACGCCGAAGATCTTCGTCATTTTCCTGGCGTCGTTTCTCTCGAGCGTCGTCGCGACCTATCAGGGGGTCGTCAACGTGGACAAGACGCTGATCAACGCCGCCCGTGTTCTCGGCGCCAACGACTTCACCATCTTCCGTCGGGTCATCGTGCCGGCATCGCTGCCCTATATCATGGTCGGCGTCCGCATCGGCCTCGGTTCGTCCTGGGCGACCGTGGTGGCGGCGGAACTCATCGCGGCGCAGTCCGGCCTCGGTTTCCGCATGCAGCAGGCGCAGCTCTATTACGACCTTCCGACAATCTTCGTCAGCCTCATCGCGATCGGCGTCCTCGGCCTCATCATGGACCGGATCGTCATGGCACTCGATAACGTGCTGACCGCCTGGCAGGAAAAGCTATGAGTATCAAGATCTCGTTCCAGAACGTCACGAAGACGTTCAACATTGCCGGTCAGACGTCCTTCAACGCGTTGCAGAGCCTCAATCTCGATATCGAAGACGGCGAATTCATCACCGTGGTAGGCCCGTCCGGCTGCGGCAAGTCGACCGCCATGAACATCGCCGCCGGCTTGACGGCGCCGTCCTCGGGCCAGGTGCTCGTCGACAATGTGCCGGTAAAAGGGCCGGGGCCTGAACGTGGCGTAATCTTCCAGCAATATGCGCTCTTCCCCTGGCTGACGGTTCGCGAGAATGTCGAGTTCGGCCTGCAGATTGCCGGGCACCCAAAGGCGGATCGCCGCAGGATCGCCGATCACTTCATCGGGCTCGTCGGCTTGAGCGACTTTGCGGGCTCGCTACCGAAGACGCTGTCAGGTGGCATGAAACAGCGCTGCGCGATCGCGCGTGCCTATGCCGTCAATCCGAAGATTTTGCTCATGGATGAGCCTTTCGGAGCACTGGATGCTTTGACCCGCGTCCAGCTTCAGGATCAGCTGCTGGCAACCTGGAGCAAGGAGCGGCGCACGGTGATGTTCATCACCCATGATGTCGACGAGGCGGTCTATCTGGCGAGCCGCGTCGTCGTCATGGCCGCCCGTCCGGGCAGGCTGCACAGGATCATCCCGGTCGATCTGCCCTATCCGCGCACCGAGGAGATGCGCCTTTCGCCGGAATTTTCGACATTGCGCAACGAGGTCTGGCGGTCGGTCTATCACCCGGCCGCGGCCTGAAACACTGCCATATCATCGGCTGTCACAAGGAGGAGATGAACATGCTGACGAGACGAAATATGATCAAGACGACAGCGGCGATCACTGCCGCGAGTGCGTTTTCGATCGGCGGAGGGGCGCGTGCCCAATCCGCCGACATGACCATCGGCTATATTGCCGACTTCCCGAATGCCAGCGTGCTGGCGATCGCCGAGGACCAGAAGCTGTGGGAAGCCGAAGGCATCACGCCATCGGTGAAGGTTTTCACCAACGGTCCGATCCAGATCCAGGCGATGGGCGCTGGCAGCCTGAACTTCGGCACGATCGGTCCGGGAGCCCTGTGGCTGCCGGCGAGTGGCCGCGCCAAGGTGGTCGGCGTCAACGACATCGGCTTCTCCGACCGTGTCATCGTGCAGTCCGGCATCAACTCGATCGCCGATCTCAAAGGCAAGAAGGTGGGCGTGCCCCAGGGGACGTCCGGCGACATGATCCTGCGCATGGCGCTGACCAAGGCCGGCATGACGATCGGCGACATCCAGGTGGTGCCGATGGACCCGGCGACGGTTGTCTCCGCCTTCACGTCGAAGCAGATCGACGGCGCCGGCATCTGGTATCCGCTGATCGACACCGTCAAGCCACGCGTGCCGGACATGAAGGAGCTGGCATCGAACCAGGATTTCTACCCGCAGACCTCGTTCATCAACACATTCGTCGCACGCAACGAGATCGTCCAGGAGAATCCGGACCTCGTGAAGACATTCCTGCGAGTCATGAAGAAGGCGATGGACTATCGCGCCGCCAACCTCGATAGGTCCATCCAGATCACCACGGCCTTCCTCAACGCGCCGGCTGATGCCACCGAGAAGGTTGCCCGCAGCCGCAAGATGCTGACAGCCAAGGAACTGGACGACTTCACCAAGGACGGCACCGTCAACAAGTGGCTGTCGGACTTCAACAAGATGTTCCAGGAATTCGGCACGGTGAAAGATCCGCTGCCGCCGGAGCAATTCTACACGGCTGACCTGTTTACCGGCGCTTGAGCCTTTATCGCTCCTCGCCGAGTCTCTTCGACGGGGAGCGGATACCGTCCAGCGTCGTGAAATCTGTCGGTATGCTACGTTTTGCGCTTAAGCCCAGCAACTGGTGCCTTACAGCGAAAAATCCACAGCTTTCTCTCGCAGGGAGTATTTTCCGTAAATTGACGCTGTAGCCGCGTCAGTTGAAAATCCTCCGATCGATGGCCCCAGGCGGTTGAGCCTTGCTTCTCCGGCAGTTCTACGACATTCGGCTCATACGAGGGGACGCTGCGGACCGTTTGTGACTTCATGAGCAGTCATGAATGGTCCGCGGTTCCAGATCCGTAATCGTAGCTCATGAAGAATTGTTTGGCGGAGATATCGCGCTCAATTTCGGACCCGCGGAGGCGTGAGAATTCATCTACACCCATCGTTACACGGCATTGCCGAATGTTACGGCGGATGACGGGCTCGCTCCGGGGGTTAGAGCGAGCCCACCCGTGGTACGGCCGTAGTACCGGGTACCCGCAAGGAATGGGGGCGCGGGCAATCAAAGAAGGCGCCGAATAGCATTCTCATTCAATTCGTCTATTAGAAGTATAGGCGTTGAACATTTCGTTATCCCTGACGGATTGTCTCGAAGCCGTTCGGTGAGGTCGCGCCCATAAGTGCAAGGCGGCAGTGGACACCAACGGCCGTATGGCGGGGAGCTTGGGCGCCGTCGGCCCTTCGTTCATTTCCTGTTAAGGGAACGCCAGGCCCGCACGTCGTCACCAGTGATCCAGATGCGTCCGTCGAATGCAGCCTTTTCGGTTTCGATCTTTCGGGTTACGATTTCGGCGAAGACATCGAGATATTGCGCAAGCCGGGTAGCATCACACCGGGGAGGGGACTGCATGCCTGTCAAGGCATCGCGTGAGATCTGGACGGGTTGGCAACTTTTGCCGTCGCTCATGATGATGAGCGCATCCCGTCCAACCATGCGATATCCAAGGGCGTTAATTGTCGGTTCCATCCTAAACTCCGTCAGGCGTTTTTGACCGAAGGACGTGAGCTAGGCATCCCTCAGAAGCCGGATCGGGCTGGTGTCTGAGAGGGCAGGAAAATGCGAAGAGCGCTCTCGATCAGGCCTGAGAGCCTGGCCGTGAGCGCCCGCGACGCAGACACAGCGCACGCATCCGGAGGATGCGCAAAGGACGCGGAGCTCTTTCAGTTCATCTTTGCGATACTCTTTGAGGCGGAGAGAGAGCCGGATGGAGCAAGACTTACGCGAACGACATCGCCGGCCTGTATGCGCGTATGCTCCCCCGCCGGCATTTCCCTATATTCGCCGCTGACTGGACGTACGACCGAGAATTTCGTCTCAATCATGTCTTCGAGACTGCTCACGCGCCGTGCCGTCGCGCCGATCTCGGCGATTGTCTGCAAACTGAAAGCGATTTTTTTCTGCAGCCGGATCATGTCGAGCTCGATGTCCCTCAATTCAGTGGCCGCATCATTGTGGCGTTTGCTTTCAAGTTCCAGGATTCGGCGTTCGACTTCGTTCTTGTTCTGTTGCGCGCGAGCGAGGAAGGAGCTTGATTCGAGCAACTGCTGGTTCATTGCCAGCAACTCCCGTTTGCGTTCCCTGAGAGCGGATTGGGAGGCGGCTCCCCGTGTTACGAGCTCTTCCGAGGCATTGACATCGAGCCCCAAGAGATCGAATTGCTCATTGCGCAGGGAGGCGCTCTTTTCGAGAGTATCGATTTCCTGGATAAAGTTCTGCCGCTGCCCTTCTAGGTTGGTCTTTTCGTCCTGCATGACCGACAGCCGGAGCTTGTAAAGGCTTCGCTCCGCATCGACGATCTTCTGAACGACGGCAGGATCCCTGGTCAATCCGATTTCGTTGGTCTTGTACTCGAATTCAGCATTGTTCAGCTCTGCCTCCAGTCGAACGCGCTTGACGTCCTGGGACAGCAACTGCAGCGACATATCCTCGTATTCCTGTTGCGCAGAAATGAGTTGGACGCCGGACATGTCCGTTCGCGCCGTCGGCTCGCGCAATCCACCGCCGAGTGCAAACAGTTCCAGCACGGTCATGCCGGGGCGGTATTCGTACTTTCCGGGTTTCTGAACATCGCCGACAATGAAGATAGGCGCATATTCCTTCACGGCGACGGCAACCGACAGATTGGCCAAATGCTTTGCGAGATCCTGGCCGATCTGGGTGCCGATCTGGTCAACGGTCTTGTCAACGACCTCGATGTTGCCAAGGATAGGATAGCCGATGGTGCCTTCCACGCTGACCGGGAAAAGGCCCGTCAGGCCGTTATCCCCATAGACGGATATCATCAACACATCGCCAATGGCGACCTTGTAGGCCGAGATTTCCGAGGCCGATACTTGCATTGGCGACAAGAGCAGGATCAGGAGCAGGAGGGTATTCTTGAGCCAGGATCGCCGTTGCGGATGTGAGTGTCGGGCGGGACGCGTGAATCGCATGTTCTTCACCTCGTATTCGAGACAGCGATTGGGGGACGGGGATTGTATGCCGGCTTTTGCATGGCCTGGTTTTTTGCCTTGAAGCTCATGATCCAACGTGACCGGCGCCGCTGTTTTTCCCGATGGACGCCGTTGAGAATGATTCCGATGATATGCCTGCCCGCCACGCGAAGCTTGATGACTGCATTCTGGATGATTGCACTGTCGGCAGCGTCTTTTCTGGCCACGAAGGCGACAGTGTCCGCGAGGGTTGCAATGCGCAGCAGATCAAGATCGTGCGACGCCGACGGCGCATCGATCAGCACGAATTCATAGCGTTGCCTCATGTCCGAGACGAGAGCGGCAAATCCCTTGTTGCCAAGCATGAAATCCGGTGGCGCGGCGTCCGCGTGCGCGACAATGACGTCCACGGAAGAGGAGCTATCGTGTTGGACGACATCATCGAAGGGAATCTCACGGGCAATTGCGCGTCCGAAGTTGGGCAAGGGCTGAATTCCGAACTCGCGGCTAAGCCCCGGATTGCGCAAATCCGCATCGATTACGACCAGCCTGACACCGCTCAGGGCCAGTGATCGGGCCAAGTTTGCGATGACGAACGACTTGCCTTCGTGATCAGTGGACGATGTAAACGCAATGACACGGGTTCTGTCGTCGGACAGCTGTATATACGCCTGAAGCTCCGCTACGGCGCTGTAGAAATCGGCAGCGCCGCTACTGAACTTGTCGAAGCTATTCCTGAGCATGTTGGAAGGAACGCGCGGTATGCGGCCGATTACGGCGAGGCCTGTCCTCTGCTGAAGGGAGGAAATGGATCCTATCGACCGATCCGTGAAGTTCAGGACGAAGGCGGCAGCCAGGCCGGTGCTCGCTCCCAGTAGAAGCCCCGCCAGGCCCCAAACCGTCGCGTCCGGGCTGGTTGGCCTGCGGCTCGGCATGGCACGCGAGATGATTCTCGCTTCGGCAGTAGCAATGCCGTCCTGTTCGATGGTTTGCTTGTAGCGCGTAAGATAGGTTTCGTAGATCGTGCGGTTTGCAGTGGCTTCCCGGTCGAGTTGAGCGGATTGGACGAAAGCCATGTTGGCTGCGGATATGGCCTCTTGCACTTCGTTGATCTTGGCCTCAACTTCATCCTGTTGTTTTTCATTCACCTCGATCTCGTTGCGCAGGCTGCCGATGATCTGGGCAATCTCCTGCTCGACCTGCTTCTTCAACGAGGCGAGCTGGGAGGAAAGCTGCGGCAGCTGGGCGTTCATGCGTGCACCGCTTTGGTCAATTTCCGCAATGGCCCTGACCACGCGGGCCTGCTCGGTACGCAGGACCTGAATCGTGGGTGATGAAAGAACCTCGGTCAAACCGATTCCGTCACCGCTCTTTTGCACTTCCAAAGCAGTTGCAAGACGGGCTTTCGCCCCGGCAAGCCTTGCCTGCAAGGATGTCAGTTCGACATTCAGCCCTGAAAGTCGCTGTGCCTGCAGTGTGACGCCGCCGGCGTCAATCAGCCCCGATTTCTCGCGGAACTCCGTTGCCACCCTCTCCGATTCTTCAAGCTTGGTGCGCAGGCTGCCAAGGCGTTCTCCCAGCCATTCGCTGACCCGACGTGTCGCGGTAGTCTGAAGGTCGATCTGGTAGTCGATGTAAGCTTCGCCAAAGGCATTGGCGACCATTGCCGCATAAGCCGGGTCGCTTGCATAGTAGGAAATGTAGATGGTGTAAGATCGTCCGTCGTTGATGACGCGCACGTTCTTCATCAGATCGTCGATCATCTTCCGAGTTTCGGCATCGTTGGGAAGAGAGTCCGGTTCGTTATATAAGCTGGCGTATTTGCCTTGCGGGCCGTTGACCGGAGTGGCCTTCTGGAGGCTCATGAGAACCCGTTCGGCCATCAATCTGGATCCTATGATGTCAAGCTCCGTGCGCAGGACCGGGCTTTCCTGCGGCAGAGGCGAAACGACGGATTCAGTTGGCAAAGCCTGGAGCTTGCGGACGTCGAGTGCAAGAATTGCCTCGGACTTGTATCGCGTAGGGCTGTGAAAATAGCCGAATGCGGCGATGGCGAAGCTGGCGAGCATGCAGAGGAAAATGACCTTCCGGCGTTCCCAGATGATCGAGAGGAAACGAGGGATGCCATCCTGCTCATTAGGAGGCGACGACGACTGGATCATTGCGATACCTGCTGTAAACCGTATTCCGATATGCCTCAAAACATGCGGCTAGTGTTCACACACCACCATATCGCCGATCTTGCAGGCCACCTCAGTTCGATTGGTTGCGCCAAGCTTCTTCATGATATTGCGGATATGCACTTTGATCGTGCTTTCACAAAGGTTGAGCTCCGAGGCGATATCCTTGTTCGCCTTGCCGCAGCGCAGCGCCTGTGCAATGGCGGATTGCCGATTTGTGAATTTCATGGCCGGCATAGTTCTGGGCGACGAAACGCCAAGAAGATCCCTTATATTGACGATACTGCTTGCCGGGATGAACTTGCCGCCGGCGATCGCGAGGCTTATCGCCTGAATGCACACATCTATGCTGACGGAGGTCGGTATATAGCCGCGAACACCGAGCCCGATTATGTCCAGAACCGTGTTGATA
Organism: Neorhizobium petrolearium; assembly: GCF_029854435.1. NCBI lineage: Bacteria > Pseudomonadati > Pseudomonadota > Alphaproteobacteria > Hyphomicrobiales > Rhizobiaceae > Neorhizobium > Neorhizobium petrolearium. The sequence continues at coordinate 881,064 of NZ_CP123001.1, forward strand.
TCCTGGTTGTCCGACAGGACCACGACCGCGGCCGGGGCCACCGCCTCCACGAGTTCGGCGATCTCTGCGACCAGCTGCTGGTTGCTGGCCGCGCAATTGCCGGCGTTGAAAAGTACCGCCGAGGGTATGCCGAGATCCGCTCTCGCTTCCTGCCATTCCTGAAGATCGGAAAATGTGAAGACCCGTCGATTGATATGATGGCAGTTGAGGCCATGGGCCAGGCATTCGCGCTCCAGCGTTCGCCGGTCTATGAGTGTTATGTATCCGCTTTCCGTCCGGCACCGAAGATCGAGCTGCGGGCTCTCGATGTCGTCTTGTCGTAGTTTTCCTCGCAGCTCATCGTATTTGTCGAGCCGAGCAGAATTATAAATCCCATCGTTCTCTACCATCGCTACGTACTCCCCCTTGTTGTGACATCAGATATTTCAGACGAACATGTGCTCTCTTCTTTCTTGACCGATCGAAGGACCCCCCCTCCGATCAGCCTTTTCATTGAACTCAGACCAGGACAAACTTCCTGACGGTAAATGCCTCTGCAAAACGGGCCGGCGCACGACATTCCATGCCTCTCAGGCGGGCCAGGCCTTTGAACGTATCCGCATCGAACCAGTCTTTGGACCTTTGTGTGCCGAAATGCTCCAGGAGAAGCGCAACCTTCATGTTCAAGGCATCCTCAGTCAGCGGCACGTAGGTGTTGCGACTGCAGAAATCCCCATCCCACTTCGGAATCTCGTATTCCATTACGAGATGATCTCGAAACACGTTGGTCGTTAACTCGTTGATCTCCCGATGATCCTGATGGGCATCCTCACGGCTGTGCGTGAAGATCACATCCGGATCGATCTTCTCACGCAGAGCCAGGAGCCAGGACTTGATCTCGTTGCTTTGGCTCGGGAAGAAGCTGTCCCGAAACGATCCGAGTTCGATGGAATAGGACGCCGCTTTTCTCAGAAACGCTTCAGCAGAGTTCCGCGCTTCGGCCGCGCGTTCCTTCCCACCGCTCAACACGCACCAGTGCACGTCGAGTTGCACGCCCTCCGAAAGCAGACTTAGGATCGTGCCGCCGGCGCCGATCTCAATATCGTCGGAGTGTGCTCCGACACAAAGCACGGACAACCGATCGCCGGGTGCGGCCAGACATATCCTTTTCATGGGATCTGTACCGCCGCCTGGGGAGCCATTCTTGTCGTGGCATTGCGCCTTATCCAAGGCATATCACCACGCTCCACCATGGCTTCCAAAGTTTGCCAGTCGCGAAGCGTATCCATGGATCGCCAGAAGCCCTCATGCTTGTAGGCCATCAGTTTGTCTTCGGCGATGAGACGGGCGAACGGTTCCAGGACGAGTTCCTCACCGTCACGCATGTAGTCGAAGATCTCTCTCCGCATCAGAAAATAGCCGCCGTTGATCCACATGTCGGACGTCTCGGACGATCTGAACTCCTTGACCCGTCCGTTCTCCTCGATATCGGCAAGGTGGTAGGTGAGAGGAGGACGCACCGCGAGGAAACACGCAATCTTGTCGCTTTTTTCAAACCGCTCGATCATGTCATCGAGATCGACATCCGTCAGGCCATCGCTATAGTTCGCCAGGAATATCTTTTCGTTATCGAGGTGATGGCGCACCGCCCACAGACGCTCGCCAATATTGCGCCAGATGCCCGTGTCGATCAGCGACACACGCCAATCTCTGGGCGGACCCTCGAGCATCTCGACCCGTCCGGAGCTCGATATGATGCAATCACTATAGCTTTCCGGCCTGCTGTTGAGAAAGAAGTCCTTGATGGTGCTCGCCTTGTAGCCAAGGCAGAGGATGAAGTCGTCATGCCCAAAGCTGGAGTAATATTCCATGACATGGCGCATGATGGGTTGGGAGCCGAGCGGGATGAGGGGCTTCGGGACGCTTTCCGAATATTCGCGGATGCGTGTGCCTCTGCCGCCGCAGAACAAGACGACCTTCATTGTCCGAGCTCCTTCGGATCGATGACGGAGACGTCCGGTATCGGGATCACGAACTTGCCGCCCCAATTGCCGATGTCCTTCATCTGACTGACGATTTCACTCTTGAGATTCCAAGGCAGGATGAGAATGTAATCCGGTTTGGCACGCTCGATCTCGCTGACGGGCTTGATCGGGATATGCATGCCGGGGGTGAAACGGCCGTGCTTGTAGGGGTTCCGATCCACCGCGAAATCGATGAAATCCGTGCCGATGCCGCAGTAGTTGAGCAGGGTGTTGCCTTTTCCGGGCGCGCCATAGGCGCAGATGGATTTGCGCATCTCCTTGAGACGTATGAGGAACGACAGGAGGTTTCGCTTTGTCTGCTGTATCGCGTCGTCGAATGCGGTGTAAGTTTCAATCTGGTTGAGCCTGGCTTCGCTCTCACGGTGTCGCAATGCGTCCACCCGGGGCTCACGCTGCCTTAGGCTGGAGGCATGGGTGAGATAGACTCGCAGGGACCCCCCATGGGTGGGCAGTTCCTCCACGTCAAACACCTTCAAATCATGCCGCTCAGCCATTTTTTCGATGGTCAGAAGCGAGAAGTAGGAGAAGTGCTCGTGATAGATCGTGTCGAACTGGTTTTCCTCGATCAGCCTCGCGATATGCGGGAATTCGAGCGTGATCACGCCCGATGGCTTGAGCAGAACCTTCATGCCGGCAACGAAATCGTTGAGGTTGGGCACCTGGGCAAGGACATTGTTGCCGATGATGAGATCGGCTTGCCGTCCTTCTGCTACCATCTGCTTTGCCAATGTCTTGCAGAAGAAATCGGTGATGGTCGGAACACCCTTTTGTACCGCGACCTTCGCAACATTGATCGCTGGTTCGATGCCGAGAATGGGAATATCTTTCTTCAGGAAGTGCTGCAGCAGGTAGCCGTCGTTACTGGCAATCTCAACAACAAAGCTATTGTGATCCAATGCAAATCGCTCGATCGACGCTTCGCAATACTGCTTCGCGTGCGCAACCCAGCTATCCGAGTACGAAGAAAAATAAGCGTATTCTTCAAATATATCCCGCGGTTCGACATATTCCTGGAGCTGGACGAGGAAACATTCACTGCAAACGAAAGCGTGCAGCGGATAATATGGTTCCATGTTATTGATAGCCCCTGCAGGCACAAAACTTTCGCAGGGCGGCGACATGCCGAGATCGGCGAATGTATGTTGGAGTGGTGAGCCGCATAGCCGGCACAGCCCCACATTTTGCGCAGTATCCATGCTGAAGGAAACTTCAGTCCCGCCATTCATATCGTCACCCCCGTTTACGTATATTAATTGAATGTCGTTTTTATTATTGGAAAGACTTTATTACGGAAGGACGGAGGAAGCGATATTGTATTCCGATGTAGGGTATCATCCAAAAGATGTATTAGACATCTGTCTTTTAGCGATCTTATCAAATGGTTGTAGTTTTTCAGTTTTGTGATCACATTTGGGGGGCGGTGGCTAATACAACTTATAGATCACTTTGCGGGATGAGCGGGGTGAAGGAAAGTCATTGGTCTGAGGGATGGGGATCACGTCCGCTGCGGAGGTAGCAATGCGGTTTGTCAGAACGAAAATTGAAGGTCTTTGGCTCATTGAGCCCGAGCGGTTCGTTGACCAGCGCGGCTCTTTCGCAAGGACGTTCTGCAAGCAAGAATTCTCTGACCACAACCTGGCGACCGACTTCGTTCAGCACAGCATTTCCATATCGACACTCAAACACACGCTGCGTGGACTTCATTTCCAGAAAACACCGCATCAGGAGACCAAACTGGTCTCCTGTGTAAGGGGAACGATCTGGGATGTGGCGGTGGATTTGCGCCGCAGCTCTTTAACCTACCTGCATTGGGTTGCCGCGGTACTCTCGGCCGAGAACGGATTGCAGTTCTACATTCCCGAGGGATTTGCGCACGGTTTCCAGTCGCTTAGCGGTGACGTCGCCGTTTCTTACATGATCTCAGCACCATATGCCGCAGATAGTGCCTGTGGCATACGCTATGACGAGCCTGCGATCGGTATCAGCTGGCCGGCAAAGCCATCGGTGATTTCGGAGCGGGATCTGAGCTGGCCCAGATGGGCCATGTCCGACATTTCTACTGTTCTGTGAAGCCCAGGTTCGCAATCAGTCCGACTTCCAGAAGCGCGGCGGCCGCAGCGGCGATCTCCGAAAACGGCATCTTCGATCTTTCCGAAATGTCCAGCAACGAGTTGTGTCCATCAGAGAGATTGAGCACCCATAGATATGCCAGGGTTCGGTCGCTGTTGGTCTTGTGTCCTCCGATGACGGAGAAAAGCCCGTACTTGCTCAATTGCGGCTCTCCCTTGGGAGAGAGGTTCAGAGGTGTCCAGTTCCCTTCCAATGCATCGATCATGTCCTTTACCATTCGGAAGGAGGTTCCGAGATGTTCCGGACGAATGAAATCAAGATTGTCAGCTGATGTATGATATTCGGGAAAGGTGCCGAATGCACTTCTCTGCAGAAGGCCCACGGGAAGATCGAAACCCGGCGAACAAAACTGTCGCTCGTCATATCCGTAGGGACTGAAGTCCTTGATGGTGAGAGGGATACTCTCATCTCCGCAACGCGTGCAGGCGGCAATGCGATCGATCATCGTATTGCCTCGCCGGCTTCGCTTGTAGTTCGGAACCGCGCCGTCTCCAATGCAGGACAGAACGAGGCCGTGAGCTATATCCGAAAGACGATGTTCGTTATTGGCCAGCCAGGCGAGCGAACCGATGGTTCCCGGCGCGAATATGAAACGATAGCTATAATGCGTGCTGGCCGCCTTCATGTACGCGGCGAGGCATGTAAGCAATGCCAACCCGGAGCAATTGTCGTTTGCGAGCGACGGATGGCAGATGTGTGCATAAAGGAGGACTTCCTTTTTACTCGCCCCCGCGTGAAGATATTCGCCATAGACGAGATGGCCCGGCCGCTTTTCGGTATCGATGACGACGTCGTAGACGTCATCCCGGAGTTTCAAGAACTCCCGGTGCGCCATGCAGAAGCCCCAGGCATCGGTGTAGTAGGCGGTCTTGTAAGGAATGAGGTCCGGCTGTGCCGGCAAGGTATAGATATGAGTTTTTAGCTCCGCCAACGGCATAACGCGCCGTACCGGAATGCTGTAGCTCATGAGATGGAGGTTGGACGCCGAGAAATCGATGACTTTCCGTCCGCTGGAATCCTTCACATACGCGTCTCTGACAGTCCATTCGTCGGGAATCGTCCAATCGAAAACGCGTATGCCGCTCGGAACCTCCCGGCACTCGACATCGATATAATCTCGCATGATGCGGATCGTATCCCTGACGCCCTTGCCCGTGATGCTGCGGCATATCGGAAAGAGCCGACAGGCGAGCATGTAGATCGCCTGTCCCATTTCTCTGTCATTCCGGGAAGCCGCGGATGAGCCGAGCGTTTTCCCAACGCTATCCATGTCGGCCTCAGATTCCGGCTGCCGCAATATGGGTGGCGGGTTCCGGCATCCGCCGCGGGCGTCGCAGATTTTCATCGATCTCGTGATCACGGATAAGCTTTTGAATCTGGCCGATGCGCTGATAATGCGGGCCTTCAAACTCGGCGAGCGTGAGGCCGGCGCTCGTATAGGCCTTGTAAAGCTGCGCGGCGCCGGCGGCCGCGGTCCAGGTCGGTTTGAAAGCCGGGAGCGTTCGCTTAATCTTACCGAAATCCACGCGATAGGAACGGGTATCCGGACTTGCGTCACTTGCATATTGCAGGCGGCATCCGGGAACCGTCATGGCGACGATCTCGGCGATCTCCTTGATCTGATAATTGTGTGCGTCCTGGCCCACATTGAACGCCTGATTGCGGACGTCGTCAGCCGGTGCCTCCAGCGCCGCCAGAAATGCGCGCGATATATCCTCGATATGAACGATCGGACGCCATGGCGTGCCATCGGACTTCAGCAGGATAAGCTTTTCGGTCACGGCCCAAGCCGTCAGATTGTTGAGCACGATATCGAAACGGAGCATGGGAGAAAGCCCGTAGGCGGTCGCCGGCCGCATGTACACGGGGCAGAAGTTGGCGTCGGCAAGGCCTGCGATTTCCTGTTCGGCGAGAACCTTGGAGATGCCATAGGCCGAGACGGGTTTCAGTTCCGCGGTCTCATTGACGAAGCCTTCGCCGGCTGCGCCATAGTTGCTGCAGGACGAAGCAAACAGAAAGCGCTTCACACCGGCTTTCTTGGCGGCGACCGCCGTGCGGACGCTGCCGCGGTAGTTGATTTCGTAGGTTATCTCCGGATTGAGATTACTCAGCGGGTCATTGGAAAGTGCGGCCAGATGGATGACCGCCTCAAATCCCTCGAGGTCGGCTTGTGTTATGTCGCGAACGTCCTTGCACACGCCCGGGACCCTGGGCAACTGCCCTCCGGGAAAGTAGGTGCAGCGATGGTAGAATTCGCTGTCATACCCGTGAACCTCATGGCCCGCCTTCAGCAGCATGGGCACCATGACCGAGCCGATATATCCTCTGTGGCCGGTAACCAGAACTCTCATTGCCGTTTTCCTTCTCAGCAGCTCTTGACGCGGAGAAGCGTATCGCCTCGACAGGCAGTGTTGGACTGAGGAAACCGGTCGCTGCAGGCATGCGATTTGATGATGCAATCCTAGCCACTACGTCTTTCTGACGATCTCAGAGCGGTTGGCGCAGCTGGCGTTGGCTCCGGGTGGTATGCGACCGGCGATTGTTGGTTGAAGCGCCGGAAGACAACATCGGAGGGTCTCCCGATGAGATATTTCTCGACGCCATGTTCCAGTGCTTTCTTGTAGATGCCGAGCGCCCCATCGATAGCGCCAACCGTTCTTTCTATGTCGTCGTCCATGTGTGTATAGCTGACGACCAGCGACGGGGCGAGAAGACCGCGGCGTATGGTTTCCTGCAGGAAGAGGGAGCGAAAGGCCTGGGAGGCTTTTCCTTCTTGATCAAGGGTCGAATAGGTGAGGCAGGCCGGATGACCGTGGACGCCAAAGTGGTTTGCAAGCCCATGGCCTGCAGCAACCTGGTTGACCGCTGCCCGTAACAGATTTCCCTGGCGGACGAGATGCTCAACGACGGGTTCATGTCGATAGACGTGCATGGTGGCGATAGCCGCCGCCATTGCGTGGGTTTCCGCACCATGGGTCGTCGAAAGCAGAAATACGCGCGGCTTGGAAGTCTGCTCGATACCGCCGCGTTCCATGAATTCTCGCTTTCCGGCAAGCGCGGAAATGGAAAAACCGTTGCCCAGCGCTTTGCCGAAACACGACAGATCCGGCATGATACCATAGGCTTTCTGTGCGCCGCCGGTGTGCCACCGAAAACCGGTGATCATCTCATCAAGAATGAACAAGGTACCGTTTTCGTGACATAGTGTTTTCAGCTCGTGAAGGTAATGGTCCTTCGGATCTTCTCCGCGCGACGCTTCCAGGATGAATGCCGCGATCTGGCCCGGATATCGGCTGAAGAGACTGCGCGCGCTTTCCAGATCGTTGTACTTGAAGCCGACTGTAAGAGACTGAATCGCTTTTGGAATTCCCGCATTCATCTCGGTTGTCCCGATGAACCAGTCATCGACCGAAAAGAATGGGTGATCGCTGCAACGGGCGATGAGATTCCGTCCCGTGACCGCCCTTGCAAGGCGCATGGCCGCTGACGTCGCATCCGAACCATTCTTGCAGAACTTGACCATCTCGGCGGTTGTAATCGTTTCCAGAAATGCGGAGGCGCAATCGATCTCGATCCGGGACGGACGCGTGAAATTGCAGCCTCGCTCCAGTTCCGCTCTGGCCGCATCGACAACGTGGAAATAGGCGTGGCCGAGGCCGACAGCCCTGTTGCCCATTCCGTACTCGATATATTCGTTGCCATCGACATCCCAGACGTGGCAGCCATACCCTTTTTCGATGAAGCCGGGGGAAAGGATGGGATATTGATCATCTCCCTTCGCGTAAGTGTGGGCACCGCCAGGTATGAGCTGGTGTGCCCGCTTGCGAAGACGATCAGAGTTTTCAAAATTTTGGATCAGGTTTTCCATCTACGAGGCCCCCGGTTGCGATCTTCGAATGACGATTAATACCGTATCCGGGCTGCACGTTTTCATTCCACCATTTGACGGGCCGGCTCGATCGAAAGGTTTAGGTTATGCATTCATGAACCGGATCGAAAACGATATGAGCGGATTTCATTGGCTACGAAGAGCAAATGATCTGACAACGCCTCTGTTTTTGAGTCCGTTGCGACAAAGAGCCGGTCACAGGAGATCGTTCTCTTCCGAGGGGCAGATGGCGTGCGACCGGCGCATACCCGTCAGTTATGCGGGGGTGAACCACCAAGATCCATCGAGGCGAGCACGCCTCAGACGAGGATCGACCGCGCGGCCTTGATAGAGAAGCCAGAATGGGGATTTCTACTTAAACAAATCGGATATCTTGAAAATGATCTCCGTCCTGTTTCTGGCATGCAGCTTTTTCATGATATTCCGGATGTGGACCTTGACCGTGCTTTCGCGGAGATTGAGCTCATAGGCAATGATCTTATTGGGCTTTCCGCGTGTCAGTGCGTCGATCACATCGGCTTCACGTTGTGTGAACATGGCTGTCCGGCGCCGCTCCTTGTCCTCGGCTACAACGAGCAACTGACGAAGGTCATCCGGGTTTTCCACCGAGATAAACTTACCTCCCGCCAGAGCCAGTGAAATGGCGCCGACGCAAACATTCAACCCGATCGCCGAGGAGATATATCCTCGGACACCGGCTTCAAAAGCCCGGAGAATTTGCCGGAGGTCACGATTTTCCGCCAGAATGACAATAGGTAGTTCCGGAAATTCCGAAATAAGGCGTTTGAGATCATTTATAAAGAGATCGTCGCAGACGTCGTTCCGGCCGATATTGATCAAAATGCCGGCGTGCCGGGATTCTGCGGTGTTCCTCCACATATCGAGCGACGAGAACAGTTCCACATCCATCCCGAGCCCATGAGCAATCAGACTTTGAGCCAGGCATTCACGGTCTAGCGCTCGATCATCGATAATCGCCAGTTTAGGTGTCTCTGTGTCGGGCATTTCGGAGCCGCGCATCGAATTGGCGACCACCCTAAATCGCGCCGCGTTCGGCATATAGCCATAAGTAGGGATTGCTGTTGCCACTTTTTTCCCCCTTCCAACCCTTATTTCCAGCGAAAGTGCTGGATTCAAGTAAATCTTCGGCTTCACATAATTGTGATCCCGTTGAATTTTTTATTATATTTTAACTCTATTAAATAAAAACTTGCAAATGTAAACACAATACTTTCGTTGAGGTGATTTTTCCGATGTTTGCTTAGAGCTGAGGCGCTACGCGATGCTTCCGACTTGGTGCACAACGTGCCCAGGCACTCTCTCATGGCAGTAAGCTACAATGGAGCGACGCAAGTGGAAAAGCATCGGAAAATACCTAATTCTTCGTATACCTTCATTAATACGACAAAAATCGGGGGCGCGGAATTGCATCAAAATAGGTAAGAAAACGTGAAAAATTACTGGCTTGATCCCCTGCTTAATTATTTGGGCAATGCCCTACAACTTAAGGGTATATCCCTTTCGGGGGCGTATCTAGGTAATATATCGAAACCGAAACTATATAGAAACCTGGCCGAGCCGCTCGATTTCATCGGAAACCGCGGCTGAACGGAAGAGCCTGAAACAATCCAGGATGGCGTCTTTTACCATCGGAGTTGGTCATCACCGAACCCGCTAGTGACAACATGATCTCGAAACCTAAGGAATGCTCGCCGAGCCGATGAAGTCCTCTCACTTCGTCGAGGGACAAGCAACTGGCACCGGCGGTCCTTCATCAAAACAGCAGGCGGGAAGTAAGTATGGTGAAACGCCGCTTCAGTCGAAGAAGAAAGGCGCGGCGATCCGGCAGAGATTCGGACGAACCGTTACATGGCCTCGCGTCGAACCCGATAACCGGCTTCAAGGTGGTTGGCATAGGCGCATCCTCGGGAGGGCTGAATGCGGTCAGCTCGCTTTTGAAAGCCTTGCCCTACCGGACCGAATGCGCATTCATGCTTGTGCAGCATCTCGATGCGGCTCACCGAGGCATGTTGGCCGAATTGCTGTCGGCTGAGACTTCATTGAAGGTGCTCCAAGCAACGGATGGCATCGTCATCAAACCCGAGCATCTCTATATCATTTCGCCGGAACTCTACATGGAGGCGGAAGCGGGCAGGCTTCATCTCGCCCCGCCTCCTACCCAGGGCGATGCGCGGTTATCATTTGATTTCCTGTTATATTCCCTGGCGCGCGAATATGGTGCCCGCGCGGTTGCAGTCATCTTGTCCGGTACCGGGGCTGATGGCTCTGCTGCGGTCGCCTCAATAACGGATGCCGGCGGCCTCGTCGTCGTACAGGATCCGCAAGAGGCCGAGTTCGACGGTATGCCGCGCAATGCGATCAGGTCGGCTACAGATCCGGTCATCCTGCCTGTTGCAAGGATGCCGGAAGCAATCCTCAACCGGACACCTGTGGCTCCAGCAAACCTCCGCGCTCGATTGGCGACCCGTCCCGAGCGCACATTCCCACCCTCCGGAAAAGGTTCCCTGGCTGAATCCGTCTCTCGGGTCTTGCTTGATCGTTATGCTCCGGCGGCGCTTCTTATCGATCGGCGACATGAATGCCTCTATTCGACCGGCTTACTGGCTAAATTCCTCAATGTCGCGCCGGGGTCCGCATCTCACAATCTTTTCGCCATAACCCCCAAGAGACTTCATAGAAAACTCAGATCTGCGATCCAACACGCGACGGAAGACCGAAAGCCTTTCGTCGCAACAGGAGCAATGATCGAAAACAACGGCGACAAGATTCATTTCAGCATTCACATCGAGCCACTGATCGACCACGGGGAACACTATTTTCTGGTTTGCTTCGTCGAGGATATTTCTCCGGACCATGGGATGGAGCGGCCGCAGGGCGCACGTGCAGATGATGCTCGCGTTGCGGAGCTTGTGGCCGAGCTGGAGGAGACGCGGGCCGAATTGCAGGCCGCCATCCGGAACCTGCAGACCGCAGGCGAGGAGCAGCAGATCATCAATGCAGAAGCTCTCTCTCTCAATGAGGAATACCAGGCGGCAAACGAAGAGCTCGTAACCTCCCAAAAGGAATTGCAGTCTTCGAACCAGGGGCTGGCGTCTGTCAACAATCAGCTCCGGGAGGCTTTGGAGAGCCAGCGGGCAATCTCGAAGGATCTCGAGAATATTCTCAACAGTACAGACATTGCTACGCTGTATCTCGATACCGAATTGAATATCCGCTTTTTTACGCCTGCAACCCGGTCTCTGTTCAACATAATATCTTCCGATGTTGGGCGGCCGCTTTCCGACTTCACGACATTGACGGATGATGGGACGTTGCAGGCTGATGCGCTCGACGTCCTGAAAAGTGAGGGGGCAGTCGAAAGAGAGATCAGTGCGCGCGACGACCGCTGGTACATCCGCCGGATAAGGCCCTACCGAACCCAGGAAGGCCGGATCGAGGGGGTTGTGGTTATCTTCATCGATGTGAGCATTCAGAAGCAGATCCTGCAGGATAGAGAGGCGGCGAAGAGATCCGCGGAGCTCGCCACTCAAGCAAAATCTCACTTTCTGGCTGCCGCCAGTCATGATCTTCGTCAGCCTCTGCAGACGCTGAAACTCCTCCAGGGGCTGTTGGAGAAAATGGTCAAAGACGAGCAGCCGCGAACACTTGTACTGAGGATGGAAGAGACGCTCGCCTCGATGTCGGGCATTCTCAATACGGTTCTCGACATCAATCAGATCGAAGCCGGCATGGTGCAGCCGAAGTTTGAGAGCTTTGCAATCACCAATCTCCTGGTTCGGATGCAGAAGGAGTTCTTCTACCCCGCGCGTGCAAAAGGACTCGAACTGCGGGTTGTCCCTTGCGGGCTGGCGGTACGCACGGATCCACGTCTGTTGGAGCAAATCCTCCGCAATCTCATGTCGAATGCGCTCAAATACACGCTGAGCGGAAAGATCCTTCTCGGATGTCGTCGGCATGGCAGCAAACTTCGGCTTGAAGTCTGGGACACCGGCATAGGGATTCCCGAAAATCAGATCGAAAAGATCTTCAACGAATACCATCAGCTCGACATGCCCATTCGGGGCAGAGACCGTGGTCTGGGGTTAGGCCTTTCAATCGTTAAGCGTCTGAGCGATCTGCTCGGATCGAAGATTTCAATACGGTCACAGCTTCAGAAGGGATCGGTTTTCTCGATCGAGATCGATCGCGCTGCTATCGACCAACCCCTGGTGGCGTTGCCCTCGTTGGAACTTCGGACGGAAAGGCCTCAAAACTCTCCAGTGGCATCAATCCTTATCATAGAGGATGAGGATGCAATGCGAGACTTGTTGAGAATGGGGTTGGAGCAGGCCGGGCATACCGTCGCGACCGCAACTAACGCTTTCGAGGCGGTAACCCTTGTCAAGCAGGGACGCTTCATACCGACCTTTGTCCTGGCAGATTACAATATCTCGTCGGCAATGGACGGCCTCGCGACGATTGAGAACATACGCAATATCCTCGGGCGTCGGATTCCCGGATTGATACTGACAGGCAACATATCGAGCAACGCACTCAAAAAATATGCCCAGCACGATATCCCGCACCTGAACAAACCGGTGAAGCTGAGGGAGGTCATTCAGGCGGTCGATGACCTTCTTGCGCATTCCGACAAGGGGAATGCAACAGACGATAGTCATGCCGCGAGGTCGGACGCCGCTCTCAGTCCACTGATCGAGGTGATCGACGATGAGCTAGGCGTTCGGGAGAGTATACGCACCCTCTTCGAGGGGATGGGCTGGGCAGTCCTGACTTACGCCAGTGCAGAAGAGTTCCTGGCCGGCTACGATCCGGACAGACCGGGCTGCCTTGTGCTGGATGCCTATCTGCTCGGCATGAGCGGGCTTGAACTGTTGCGCATATTAAAGGAAAGACAGCATCGTTTTCCCGTCATTGTCATCACCGGTCACAGCGATGTGCGCATGGCCGTCGATGCGATGAAGCACGGGGCGGCGGACTTCATTGAGAAACCTTTTTCCCTTGAGGATATTCAACGGAGCGTCACAACGGCGCTCGAACAGGTGCGCGATACAAATGACCGTTCCGGCCGCCGTGACGCGGCCCGTACCAAGCTCGCTGCCTTGACGCGGAGGCAGCGGCAGATCCTGGACAGAATTATCCTCGGACAGCCGAACAAGATCATCGCTGCAGAGCTGGGATTGAGTCAGCGGACTGTTGAAAACCATCGGGCTTCCATCATGCGCAGAACAGGCTCGTCCTCTTTTCCCGCCTTGCTGCGGCTTGTGGTTATGGCAGAGGAATAGTGTCGGGCCGCATGCATCAATGAAAGCGGCGTCTGAAAATTTCCGGCCATCCTGAAAGAAGAAATCTTATGCGGCGACCGGCGTCGGGCCGATGCAGGAGATAGCCGACAGGTGGCAGAAAAGCCTTAAGTGGTGAGATGCGAAAAGCCTGCCTCAACAATTTGAAAGCCTCGATATCTCCCCGGAGAAGGTGAGAGATGCCGGACCAGTAGGCTCGGTTTGCAATACCCCGCCGGGCCAGCTGCCGCATTGCGTCACTGCCCACCATGTTCTTTCCTTCATGGCTGAAGAAGCTCTCGGCAGCCGCGGCCGTATGAAGGATGTGCTGTATCTGGCGCGACGCAAATGCCTTGGAGCGGTTGTTCGCATGTGACCGAATACCGGCCTGGACACATCCAATCTCGGCTACTGAGCCATGCAACGCCAGCCGCAGCCAGATTTCATAGTCGTCGCTGTGGGGTAAGTCAGTGCGATAATGGCCGACGCGCTTCTGGATGCTCGTCCTTACGACGACAGATGATCCGGGTATCTGGAACACTCCCATCCTGCAGAAGCGTTCGATGAAGGCTCGACCTTCGTGAAGTTCGAACGGCGTTGGATAGGGTTGAGCTGGAATCCGGGGAATTGGCGCGTCGTCTTCAACAGCGACGTCCAGTCCATAGCAGAATGCGATCGACGTGTTGCGCTCCATGAGGTCGACCGCGCGCTTTAGAGCTCCGGGGACGAGAAAGTCATCGGAGAACAGCAGCAGGAAATAGTCGCCCTGGGCCCAATCCACGCCCTGATTGAAGGAGGCATGCGTTCCCAGGTTTTCCTGGCGGAGAATAAGCTCGACACGGTTGTCGTGGGCGAGCGATCGTGCGATCTCCGCGCTGTCGTCCGTCGATGCATTGTCGATAATCAGGACGCGGACCTGGACCTCTTCCTGATTCAGGATGCTTTCCACGCAGGTGCGCAGGTATCTTCCGTAATTATAGTTGGGTACGACGACGTCAACGGTCCTCATCTGTCTATGCTCTCAAGGCCGGAAAGTGTCGGCGCAGCCACGGCGCTGCGTTTGACAGCGTACGCAGGATCAACCGAATTTCCGTCAGAAATGGATGATTTGCGACAATCACGCCCGGGAGCCACCCTGCAGCGGCGGTCAAAAGCATCAGCCCGAAATGCAGGAAGTTCATCTGAAGGTTCCACCCGTTGAAGGCAAGAAACGCCAGCGGTCCCATCAGGGAAAAAAAGGTGACGACGACGCTTGGAAGAATTGCCGCCATCAGTTCCGCGAATGTAAATCCCAGGTGTTTCCTGGCAAAATATAGAGAGATCAGCATCTGTGCGGGTAGCGAGATGAATTGGCTTGCTGCCATGGCCGTGATGCCATAGGTGCTGGCCCCGCAGAGCAGGACCAATGCCAGGCAACGGCACAGGAAACCGGAGAGAAACGCGTCACGGTTGTGCCCGAGTGCAAGCAGCAGCGGATTGGTGACAACGACTGCGAACCAGAAAACTGCCGCAAGCGAAAGAAGTCGAACGAGCAGAATTGCATCACCCCATTGAGGCCCGAGAATGAGATCGACGATGGGGGTGGCTGTCAGTGCGATGAGAAGTACGCCCGGCCAATAGAGTCCTGACAGATAGCTGAGCGTATTGAGGTAGGCTTTCTTGATGTTTCCGCCCCCTCGTACGCTGGCAGCCAGAGCCGGAAAGGCCATCGCATAGAAGGCCGACATGACGATCCTGTCGGGAATTCCGCACAAGGTGTTGGCTCGATTGTAAAGACCGACAGAGGACATCGATATGATCTTGCCGAGGATCAGCTGCGGAACAGTTTCATAGATGCGATCGACTGCCTGAGAAGCTCCCTTGAAACGCCCGAACGCAGCCACCGTCCGCCAGGATTCCAAACTCGGCCGGCATATAAGGACGAGAGAATGGGGAGAGACAAAAGCAGACAAGCCGGCGAGCGTGATTGCGCCGGCGAGCGTAGCCCATGCATAACTGATATAACCGAAACCGAGAAATCCCAGCAGGATCGTCGACGAAGCGGAAACGAGCAGGGCGGCACTGCGGATTTTGGCGAGCACGCCAAACGCCATATTACGCCGCAGGGTTGCGACAATCGGCTGCGAAACCACGTCGGCGAAGGCCGACATCATGATAAGAAACAGAAATAGCGGCAGTTCGGGTGAATCATAAAACTGCGCGATCTCGTTTGAGATGATCAGGATTCCAACAGTGATCAACACGGTGAGCACAAAGAGCATCGTAAAGGAGGTTCGGAGATCCTTTTCCTCGATCTGCGGCCTTTGAATGAGAAATTCCGGCGTCACGAATTCTCGCAGCGACAGGGCGATCGCGCCAATACCAATACCCGTCACCGCGTGCCCGATGGCATCAGGCGTCAACAATCGTGCCATCGCGGCCACGACTGTGATGTTGATAGCCAGGCTCAGATACTGCTCTATCGACGACATAATGAACGCGCGGCGAGGGGTACTCATGTGCCGCTCCGAAATCCGGTGAACCTTGCGATCCAATGGAGATAGTCGGTTCTTTTCCTGTGCCGATACATTTTAAAGACCCCCGGGGCTACTCAAGGATTGGGCATGCGTCATTCCAGATGTTGTTTTGTACTCACGTCAGACCGGAGGCGCTGAAAGCAACTGCTTGCCCAAAATCTGCTGCTGCTCGAGAAGCTGACTTTGGAAACGCTCATTTACGAGGCTGATCTGGTGTTTGATGGCTTCTCGATTATCGAGCATCTCCAGAAACAGGTTCTGAAGTCCGTCCACGTCGAATGCTTCTATATGCCGACAAAATTGCTGTTGGCCGAAATCCCGCATCAGATCATCATTCTTCCTCGCATATCCGAGCGATATCGTCGGCCGGCCAAGCTTCAATGCGCAGACGAGATTGTGATACCGCGAGACGACCGCCAGATCGACGGTTGAGATCCGCTTCATCAGGTCGTGGAGTGATCCTCCTCCCGAAGCGATCTCGACCCGAGCCCAGTCCGCTTTTGCGACCGTGTTTGCGAGGATGTCGACAATATCGTCGCACGCGCGCTGGTCGGTGACGTCCCCCATAAACAGATTGACACGGTATCCTTCCGCGACAAGCCAATTCGTGAAAGCGGAGATCTTGCGGATGTAGTTTTCATAGATCGCGTCGGCATGAGACTCGCCGGGCTGCCATCCGCGATAACGCATGATGCCGACTCCAACGCACAAACCTTCACCGGCCGACTTTTCAGGGCCGCATGCGGGAAGTGGAAGGCTGAAGGCAATGTCCGGGTAGCGGTGATCGCGGGAAACGTCGACACCGAGTGACCGCATATATTCCAAAGAGTAATCGTCGCGATATGACCGGTATGAGGCCATCTTTGCCGCAGACACAAGAAACCATCGGCTGAGGCGGCCTTTTATCGGTCCCGCACCGATGCTGACGAAAGCGATCTCAGTTCGGCATAGCCGGGCGACGAGGCACCAGCAGAAGATCACGAATGGCCAGCCAAACGCATTCTCCTGGAAATCATCGAGGATCCCGGTTCCTGGGATGATCATCAAATCAAACCCGTTCAGTTGTGCAATCGCGATGCCGAGCAACGCCAGCCGACGGGGCAGTTTCAGGAGGAGCCTGTCCAGCCTCCTGGCCCATGGAGCGGAAAGGGCGGGGCCGCCAACGCTCATACACCGTATATTATAACGTGCTTCAATGACGGCCGGGTTGGAGCAGATACATAAAAATTCAGCGTCAGGCCGCAACTTGCGCAAATAGATGAGCATCGCCTCCAATGACCCGTCATTGCCGGAGTTGCCGGATCCGAATTGCCCGAGCAGGCTGATCTTCATCTGGTCTTCCATGAGCGCGAGACTGCAGCCGGTGATACCGTCGCTTCTAAAGACACTGATATCGGCTCGACGAGTGCCTACACACATCGTAATTCGGCTGGAATCATCCCCCAAACGAATACGTGCTCTTGCAGCCATCCTTCTAAGGACGATGCGACTTAACCCAGCATTCGACTACCTCCAGACAGTCGGGGCCCTAGTATCCTCGAACTGAGCGGAAACGGTGCTTTCGATCATCCGGATGGATCGACCGTCGCTTCGCCTGCGATGAGAGAGGCCGTAGATGAAGCTTGCTTATTTCGTGCTTCCGCATGTCGGCGGAACCTATTCCGTTTTTAAACATCTGCGGGCTGGTCTGGCGGTATACGGGATCGATGTTCGGTGGTTCGGTACGTGCCGGCACGGATATGAGCTGCCGGCCGCGATGCGAGAGGAAGGCCTACTTGGATTGTTGCTGGAAATGCCAGCTTCCCTCACGGAAGGCGCCTGTGCCAAGCGAATGGCGGAAGTCATCGAAAGCGAGGGTTTTGACGGGGTCGTCATCAATGTCCTCGGCGACAGGCTGCAGACGAATATCGCCCGATACCTGCCGGAACACATCCTGCGCATTCTGGTCGTCCACAGCATCACCCCGGGTACCTATGCTGCAGCAAGGTCGATCCGCGATTTCGCGCATGCAACGATCGGCGTATCGGAGCGATGCCGCACCGACTTGGTTGAACGTCACGGCTTTCCGGCCGACCGAACCTACGCAATTCCGAATGCGGTCGATACGGCCGCCTTTCGCGAGCAGGAGGGCCGTCGTGTGCGTGCTGGACCGGAATTGCGTACTCTCTTTGTCGGACGGATCGAAGATACATCCAAAGGCGTCCTGTGGCTCCGTGAGATTCTCGATGGGTTGCCGGAGACCGTATCCCTGACGGTGGTCGGTGACGGACCGGATATGCCGAAGCTCAAGCGACGTCTTGCCGGGCATGCGGATCGCGTGCGCTATACCGGAACGATGCCGCTTGCTCTGATTCCGTTGGCGATGGCGGAACATGACGTTCTCATCATGCCCTCCCGTTTCGAAGGCTTCGGACTGACTTTGATCGAAGCAATGGCGGGAGGATGCGTCCCGGTCGTGTCCCATATCCGAGGTGTCACGGATACGATCGTCGAGAATGGCAAGAACGGTATGCTTTTTCCCGTCGGAGACTATACCGTGGCTGCGAATGCCGTAACGCGCCTCCATCAAGATCGCGATCTGCTTGAGCGCATGTCGTTTTCGGCGCGCGCAATAGTCCCGGAGCGTTATAGCATCGAAAGAATGGCGGATCGCTATTACGACGTCATAAGCTCGGCGATGATCGGCTGGCCGAAGCTGTCGCCTGTGCTGGATATTGACAGCTGGTCGATCCCTCCCGGACTGCGGCCAGGGTTGCGCACTTATATCCCGCTGCCGATCAAGAATTGGCTGCGTGTCGTACGTGAGCGGCTGTGATACGATGAAACGCCATCTCCTATCCCCTGGGCGCCGCCTTCAGAAAAGACCGGCGAACGACGGCCGAATGCGCTCCTTGATAAGGATGTCCATCAGCTCCTGTCTGCTGTTCATGCTCACGTCTTCCTCCTTTGCCGAAGGTATCGAATTTCCGCTGCGAACAGCACAGGGTCGTCATTATCTGGAAGACAGCCAGGGCCGTCCATTTCTTATCTCGGGTGACAGCGCCTGGTCGCTGATTGCGGATCTCTCCCTGAACGACGCGGAATTCTATCTCGATACGCGAAAGCGGCAGGGCTTCAACACTGTCCTGGCATCACTGATCGAGCATAGGTTCGCGCATAATGCGCCGGCAAATTTTTACGGTGAAGCGCCATTTCTCGGCCCCGCCTTCGAGGTGCCGAACGAGGCCTATTTCCGAAGGGCCGAGATGGTCATCCAAGCCGCCGCCGACAGAAATCTCCTCGTCCTCCTGTGCCCGGCCTATCTCGGGGCCGGCGGCGGGCCGGACGGCTGGTATCTGGAAATGGTTGCCGCAGGGCCGGAGAAGTTGAAAGCCTACGGGCGGTACATCGCCCGCCGCCTCGCCAAGTTTTCAAATATCGTTTGGGTACAGGGCGGTGATTACGATCCCGCCGACAAGGCTCTGGTGACGGCGATAGCCGAAGGGATAACCGATGTCGCTCCCGATGCGCTTCAGACCATTCACGCCAATCGCGACACGGTCAGCAGCGTCTATTGGCAAGGGGCGGATTGGCTCGATATCGATACTGTCTACACATACGACGATGTCGCCGAGGCAGTTTCCGCACGCCATCGATCCGGGCCTCGGAGGCCTTTCTTCTTTATGGAGGGGAAGTACGAGGGTGAGCATGGCGTTGACGAGCGTGAAGTCCGTTTGATTGCTTACAGTGCGCTCCTTTCAGGCGCTGGCGGCCAGATGTTCGGGAACAATCCCGTTTGGCATTTTTCCGGTCCCGGTCTCTACGGCTCCTCGGAAACCTGGCAGCAGGCGATTTCGAGCCGTGGTGCTGAAAGCCTGAAGCATCTCAATACATTCTTCGGCGGACTGGAATGGTGGAAGCTGACGCCGGATCAGGGTTCCTTGCTAAAAGACGCGGAAGGCATGGGCCACCGCAAGATATCGGCGGCGCGCAGCGTGGATGGCTCCTTTGCCGTGATCTACGTCAGCGACGCCACCAGGTTGACGATCGATCTCGGCAGCCTGGCGAGAGGTGACAAGCTACTTCGATGGTACGATCCATCCAGCGGTGTTTTCATAGAGGGTAATGAGCGGCTTGGCGCTGACGGCGTGAAAGAAATCGCTGTCCCCGGTGCATCAAATGATTCCGGCTTCCACGACTGGGTGGCTGTCTTGTCTCACGACGACGAGGACGTCGCTCGTCCTGCTCAGCATTTGATGCAAACACCTCCAAAATCTCTCGCGGACTAGGTGCCAGGGGGGCACCAGAAGCTCGCCCGCCTACGCCTTTCGAGACTGGAACCGCCATAGGGGTAAAAGGGGTAGGTATCCGCGGCAATACCTCCTTCCTATGTCGGAGAGCTTTGCTCCCTTTGCTCGCGTACCGCCCTCTGCCGAGGTTTTTTAGAATCATGTCGAAGGTCGGCGTAATCGCTCGACCAAAGCTTACGCTCCTCCGTGGCAAGGGAATTCGAGATGTCCGGGCTATTTGTCAATACGATCGCAACATTCATCCTGAGCGTCTCATTGATCGTTGGTCTGCGCCGTCTGGCCGTGGCCTTTCAGCTTGTCGATCGCCCGGATACCGTCAGGAAGCGCCATAGCGGTGCCATTCCGCTTTGCGGGGGGATCGCCGTATTCTCCGCCTTCGCCATTGCCACCTTCTTCGGAGGAAGGCCCGATCTACTCGGATTGAATTTCTGGCTGGGACTGCTGATCATCACGTTCATTGGTGTCGTTGACGACCGCCTGCCGCTTCCCGCCATCGGCCGTCTCGTTCTGCAGCTGTCGATAGCGGTTGCCCTCGTTGGCGGTACCGATATCGGTTCATTATCGGTGGGGGCTCTGCTTTCCGAAGATACCGCACTGTTCCTGCCATTCTTTTTCTTTATTGGCGTTCTGTTCGTCGCAGGGCTTGTGAATTCGTGGAACATGCTCGACGGGGTCGATGGGCTTGCGGGTGGCGTGGCGGCTGTTTCCCTGATCTGGTTGATCGTCATCGCCGGATCGGCAGAAATGACGGAGTTCATTGCGTCGATCGAGACGCTTTTGATCTGCCTCTGCGCGTTTCTGGTGTTTAACATGAGAAGCCCCTGGCGCATGCGTGCCAGCGTGTTCCTCGGCGATGCGGGCAGCACGGCTCTCGGCGCAACAATCGCCTATGTCATCCTTCTACTGGCGACCAGAAGCAGTGCGGTTTCCTTTCCCGCATTGTTGTGGGTCGTGATCGTTCCGATCGTCGATACGCTGAGCCTGATCGCTCGCCGGCTGCTTGCCCACCGCAGTCCGATGTCGGCCGATCGCTGGCATCTCCATCATCTGCTGCTCGACCATGGCCTGGGTCATGCTGCGACAACCAACACCGTGATATTGGCGTCGGCGATCTGCGGCGGAATCGGCTATGCAGGAATTCGGGCAGATGTGCCTGGCGAGATCATGGCAATCGGGCTCATCGTGCCGATTGCCATTCACACGATGTTCGTTCTTGCCGCAAGTGGCTACCGAGTCAAAGTGCAGCCCGACGGAAGCGGGGCGGGATTGCGATCAAGCAGAACGGACGTGCTCGGCGGCGCCACGAGCAGTATGGTTTTCAAGGGGGCGGCAAAGCCGGTCTTGAAAGATGAGTGATTGTTCCTCGGTGACGCTGCACCTTCGGCCGAAACCTGCCGGGACATATGTGCCGCCCCTCATCAGGGCTCAGCCCTTTGGGCGGTTGGCTCGCATCTTGGCCCATCTGGGTGCCGTGGTCGCCGGTATCCTTGTGCTTTATGGCCTGGCGCTCATTTCCGCAGGTTCGTTGCTGATGGCGCGGGACGTTCTCGCGAACGCCGATATCATCGTGGTGCTGGGAGGCGACGGGCCGCCACGAGCAGCGCGAGCGGCGGCACTCTGGCATCAGAGAAGGGCACCACTTGTGCTGGTCACAGGCCGCGGCGACTGCAATTTCATTCGCCAGCTGCTGATTGAGGCCGGCGTGAAGCCCGAGGTGATCACGACGGAGTGCCAGTCCGCCAGCACATGGGAGAACGCCACGTTCTCGCAGCCTATACTCACCGGCATGCAGGTCCGCAGCGCGATCCTGGTGACGAGCTGGTTTCACTCGGGCCGCGCGGTAAAGCGTTTCCGCTCTCTAATGCCGGACATTCGCTGGATCTCTGTACCGGCTGAAAGGGAGAAATCTTATTGGAGGCTCGTTTTTGATATCGACGGCGTCCAGATCGTCAAGGAATATATCAAGACCATCGCCTACGACGTAAGGGGCCAAATCTCCGCTGCTGCTGCTCCCAAAGCGCTGCTGCTGGCCAACACGGATGCCGGGCGATGAACATCTTCCTGGTCTTCTGTCTGATCGGCATCGTACTCCTGCTTCTCGGATGGGGAATGCTGCGTCCAGAAAGGATCTACGAGTTCCCATTCCTCACCGGAGTCATCACATTCAGCTTCATCCTTCCGCAGGTTCCGGGTCTGGCGACGGACAGCTTTCTGCCGGAGACGGCATTCGCCAGGACAATCGCGTTCACGATAGTCTGCCTTTTCATGTGCTGGTGGGGGTGGAGCCAGAAGGCACGGCCGTTGGCATTTTTCCGTCTCGACTTTGATGAAGGCCGCCTCTTGATCATAGCGGCTCTGCTTTCTGTTGTCGGGGCCTATTTTTATTTCAAGCTCAGCCGTCTTCCCGGTGAACTCACCATTGCCGTGCAGATGACCGGTACTCCGGTCATGTATATCTTCTTCTCGCGTCTGTTGAGTTATGGACTGGTCATCGCCACACTCTGCTTCGCGCGACGTTTTTCCTGGTGGGCCGCCACCATCATTGCTTTCGATCTTGTCTTCTATCTCGATCGGATCGTGATCACCGGCAAACGGGCAGAGACGGTCGAACTGATCATGATCTTCATGCTTGCATGGTGGTGGTACAAGGGCCTGGCCATTCCGCGCACCCTCATCATCGTCGGGGTTTTACTTGGCACGCTGCTGATGAACAGCATGGGGGACTATCGCACGATAACCAAAGCGAATTCTGCGCCTGTGTGGGATGAAATCAAGAGAATCGACGTGGTGGATAATCTGTCGAAAGTCTTGAGAGACGGCGGAGAAGAAATGCGCAACGCCATCGTTCGGATCCATCATGCCGCCACGACCATGCAATTCGATTACGGCAAATTCCATTGGAACAGGCTCGTTTTCAGTTTCGTGCCGGCCCAGGTTGTTGGCGTTGAGGTCAAACAGTCTTTTATGTTGCCCGTGCCGCCACAGGCTCGGGACTTTAATCCGGTCGTCGGCACGACCGAAACCGGCATGGCAGATGCGTTCGAATCCTTCTGGTACCTTGGCGCGTTCAAGTTCTTCATTCTCGCTTACCTTCTCCGCCGCATCTGGGTCACGGCCAATAGTGGAGAATTCGCCGCGCAATTTACCTATGCGCTTTCGATCATTCCTTCGATGCATGCGATTTCCCATCAAACCGACTGGGTGCTGATGGTCTGGGTGCACATGCTGATGTTTGCTGCGCCGGCTTTGGCTTTTGCGATCATCCCTTACCGTCGCCGCAACCGGTATGAGATGCATCCTCCCTCGCTTGCGGCCAATGGATAGGTCATGCTGTCAAGATACGACGATCCGACCTTCAAGCACGCCGCCATCCCTTTGCCGCGGTTTGGAGGGCCGACATTCGCCCTGCGTTTCCGGCTGAAGCGACTGGTCTGGATGACGGCCTGGCGTTTTCTCGCCTCTTGGACACCGCCGCCATTGCGACGCTGGCGCAATCTTCTTCTGCGTATGTTCGGGGCAGACATTCACTCGACCGCGATCGTCCACGCAAAGGCAGTGATCTGGTGGCCGGGACATCTCGTCATGGAACGTTACGCCTCGATGGGACCGGGCGTCATCTGCTACAACGTCGACAAAATTACAATTGGTGAGTTTGCCTCCGTCTCGCAGCGGTCGCATCTATGCACTGGTTCGCACGACATCCAGGACAGCGCCTTTCCGCTGATTACCCAACCCATTACGATAGAGGCTAACGCCTGGATCGCGGCGGAAGCCTTCGTAGGCCCAGGTGTCGTGATTGGAGAAGGGGCTGTTTTGGGGGCGCGGGGCGTTGCCGCTAAATCGCTGGCGCCATGGACGATCTATGTCGGCAACCCGGCAAAACCGGTCGGACGGCGGCGATTGGAAGCTGCGGCTTCCTATGCGCTCAAGCGGTAGCTGCGCAATGTCGTGTCGGCAATTGCCGGCCAGGTGAATTTCTCCAGAACCAGCCGCCGTCCATTCTGCCCCATCGATTGCGCTCGCGCGCGATCATCAAGGATCGCCGCCAGAGCTTTTGCAACCTCTCCCTGGTCGAGCGAGACGATGATCCCGGCGTCGGCCGCGGCAACCTCCGGAAAATGGCATTGATCGGTGATCACGACAGGGGTGCCGCAGGCGAGCGCTTCCGTGATCGCCATGCTGAAACCTTCCTGCCTGCTCGGCAGACAGAAGCAGTCGGCATCCACCATCGCCTCGACCTTGGTCTTGCCATAGAGCGGGCCTGTAAGATGTACCCGATCCTCGATGCCGAACTGCCGGACCAGGGATATGAAATCCCCTTCCGCCCCTCCCGCCGGGCCTGCGACGACCAGATCGACATCGGGATACGTTTCACAGATTTCGGCGAAAGCTTTGGCGAGAATATCCAGGCCTTTCTTGAAGTGCAGGCGGGAGAGAAACAGGATGTAGCGCCGGTTCGCCGGAAGGGCAATTTGGGGCCGGAAAAGCCCTTTGGGTGGAAGGGGATCAAATTCCTCGGCAAATACCCCGTTCGGGATGATGAAGTTCGGGGCCTTGAATTCAAGCGGCTTGATTGCCGATGCCTCGTCCACGTTCAGGAGATGGAGGAAGGCCGCATCATTCAGCATCCTTCTGTAGCAAAGGCCCAAGGCGATCTTCTTTTTCCATGATTTTTGCTGGAGGCTCCAATGATCGAGCATTCCGGCCGGGCAGACGCAATAGGGGATGCCGGCCGCTTTCGCCAACTTCGCGGCATACAGGAGGAACGGTTCCCAGATACCATGAATGTGCATGAAGGATGCTTGTTCAAGGACCCTGCGAAGCATTCTTCGGCCCTTGAAGCAGAAGAGCCTCTCAATCCTGTTTGCGTCCGGGAGGATATGCCAGTGGATCTTGGAAAAGCCTGGTATGCTCTGCCCGATCTCCATCACCTGCGTGTTCACCGCTGTGTTCCCATAGGTGACGATGTGGACATCGAGGCCCATGGCCCCTTGCGCAGCGGCGATGCGCATCGCGACTGCCTGCAAGCCGCCGTTTTTGGGGTCGATCGACGCGATTACGTGCACGATCTTCATCGGAAAAATTGCCGTTGAACTTGCGTTTCAGGAACAGTTCTTGTTCCGGTTGGAACGTCTGGCTGGTTTCCATCCGAAATCGACAAGGCCGCAAGCAGTCGCTTTCCGTAAGCTTCCACAGTGAAATCAGCCGCGCGATGCAGTGCGTTGGCGGACATCAATGCCCGCAGCCCGTCATTTGCGGCGAGACGCTCCACCGCCAATGCGATTGCCTCGGCATCGCAAACAGGCACGATGAACCCTTCTATGCCATCGCGCACGACAGTACCGCTATTCTCTGTCGTGATGACGGGCAGGCCGGCGGCGAGCGCCTCATAGGCTGCGGTGGCCGATCCTTCGCAGAGCGACGGAAGGAGGAAGACATCGGCCCAGCGAAATTCATCGGCGACCTGGGACCGGGGAATGATGCCGCGAAGTTCCACCCATCGCGAAATGTCCTGCCGGACGGTTTCGGAGATACTGAGGCGGCCGGCCATCCGGAATGTCGCGGCCCCTCCTACCAGTCGCGCGGCCTCGGCAACATAGGGGGAGCCCTTGCGTAGCCCAACCTCTCCGACCGTCAGAACCCGTAGAGGTCCGGGCGATCGTCTTCTCCGGTCGATAGTGAAAGCCGAATTGACGCCGTAGGGCACGACGATGCAGCGTTCACCGGGACCTCCGCAGGCGATGACATGTTGTCGGACGAAATCCGAAGGACAGACGATGTAGTCGGCGAGAGCCCACTCTGCCCTTTCCCGGTTGGCGAATATGCGGGCATAAGGGTTGTGGCGAGGCAGCCCGGCCCACTCCGGAAAGCGATGCATCTCGCGATCCACGAGTGTTTCCACCACGTCGCGCGGCGCAATCATCTGTTCGACTGCAGTCCATAGGCCGCGCCGCTTTGCGGCGTGCATCTGTTCGAGGGCATCGCCACTGAAGGCATAAAGTCCTGCGGCGTCGTGGAATCCATTTCTCGCAACCATCCGCGAGAATGTCGATCCTGCCCATACCGCGTGGCCGGTCTCCTCGATGGCATCCTTGACACGCATCCGGCGCAGTGCCGAGCCGATTCCGAAGCCCGAAAAGACCGTGGTGAGCTCTGCTGGAACGCCCCTGGGGCGGCGACCGGCAAGGCGTTTGAGGGGCGCAGGAAAAAGACCGGAGGGCAAATAGTTGACTATTCTTGGCCAGCCCTTCGTCGCGCAGATGTCGGTGTAGAAATGGGCCAGCCGATCCTGCGATGCGAATATCCTGGGCACGGCGTAGTGCATACGGGCGCCGAGCTGGCTGACGACGACCTTTGCGTTCATGGCGAAATACCCTGAGCGATGGGAGAGACGGACGGGCTGGCATTCCGGACCCGCGTGATCAGCGCGCACCAGGCATCGATCGCTTTCTCGCGCGAATATTCTTTCAACAGGAGCTGACGAGCCTTTTGCCCCATCTCCGTGCGGAGCTCAGGACTATTTCGCATGTCGCATATGGCTGCCGTGAGGTCATCGACTGCGCCGATCTCGACACTTCTTCCGCACCCGGTGGAAGCGAGCACGCGCGGTACTTCGCCATCCGGATCCCCGATGAAGATTGTCGGGCGACCGGCCGCGAGGATGCCGTAGAACTTGCTCGGTACGATGCAATGCTCGAGTTCGGGCAGCAGCGACACGAGGTGCACATCTGCAGCGTTCAGGCTTTCGGACAGATTGGCGATAGGCTGCAACGGCTTGAAGATCATGTTGTCCAGCTGGAGCTGCCGTGCGGCCTCCATGACGGCAGCATGCTGATACCCGCCTCCGATCAGAAGAAAGCGGATGTCGTCCCGGTCTTTCAGTCGCCGTGCGGCATCGATGATCGTCTGGAATTCATGCGCTCTTCCAAAATTACCGGAATAGCCGACCACGAATGTGCCGCTTAATCCCCATTGGCTGCGGAGCCTGTTTCGGGACGGTGTGATCGGATAGATCTCCTCGCCATCCGACCAGTGGTGCATGACGACCAGTTGATCTCGCGGAAGTCCCTGTTGTTCGATATAGGCCGCCATCCTGCTCGTAGAACAGACTGCAATTCCGGGCGAGTTCAGTGACCAGTTGCGCGCCTTGCGAGCCAATTGCACGGGTAGCCGCCAACGCCGGAAAAAGCCGAGTTCGACTGCGGTTTCCGGAAATAGATCCATGATCCAGTTTACCATGATCCCGCCCTTCAGGCGCAGCGCAACGGCACTCGTCACAGACAGGAATGGAGGGTCGGTGCATACCACCGCCATATCGCCCGCCGAAACATTGCGCAGAAGCCAGAAGAACGCGAGGACGTGAAAGCAAAGATAATCGATCGCCCTGCCGACCACCGTGTGCCGGCCAAAGCGGAATGTGGCAAGGCGCTTGACCTGCACACCCGCAATGACCTCGTCTGCAGGCAGGTCGGTGGTGCGCTGGTTGTGGATTTCGCGGCTGGCGACAGCCATCACATCGAATCCACGTTGCACCAGTGCGAGCGCAATCGAGGTGGTCATGCGGCTGGTGGCCGACTGATCCGGGAAGAAATAGCGGTTGATGAAAATGATCTTCATGCCGTGCCCCCGCAAGCCACCCAGGGCTTACCGGAGCAATCTTGGCAAGCCGGAGCAAGACCGCAAGCTGATCGAAGGTGATAGGGCCGTCGGAATCATACCTACTGCGATCAGTTCAGGCGTATGTCGCAGAATGTAAAAAGCGGCCCGCCGGCTTGCCCCAAATATTGTTCGAGGGGTGAAGTGGGCGGCGACTGACCGTCGACGAGTGGCGCTCAGGCGACATGGTCACTTAAGGCATTGCGCAGGTCGCAACGCGGATGTCTCGTCGAAAATCGGAAGGTGACATTCCAGCAATATGCCGGAAGGATTTATTGAAGGCGCTGATCGAACCGAAGCCGCTGTCCATCGCAACCTGCAGCACGTTGGCTCCCTCCTGCATGAGAAGGGCCTGGGCACGCGATAGCCGCAGCAGATTGACGTATTTGCCGAGCGTCATCCCGGTGGATTTCCGAAAGATGTTCATCGCATATTTGGGGTGAAGTTCGGCGGCACGGGCGATGTCGATCGTGTCGATATCCTGCATGAAGTTTGCCGCGATGAAATCGCACATGCGTGCGACGCTTCTCGCTGATTGCGCATAGGGCTGGTCGGAGCTGATCGGATCGGCTCCCGATAGCGCATCAGGGACCATGCAATAGGAATCGAAGACAATACGCTCTATCCGCAAGAGCAGTTCATCGACGGCATGTTGCCGTTTGAGGGGATTGCCTGAAGTCACATATTCGAACCAGCGCGCGAAATTCTCCCTGTCCGCCGCGTCTGTGGCGGATGTCAGCAACGTCGCGCCGTGCATCAGTTGCCTGGAAACGTCGCCTGGCAACCTCAAACGGAAGAAATGCACCAGCGGCAGATGGGCGCCGGCATAAAGCGAATCGTCGGAGGACTCGTCCATGCGATGCGGCTGGCCTCCCCAGAAGAGGCACATCTGCCCGGCGTCGAGACGGATGTCGTGTTCCCCCATGCGGTAGCGAACCGTACCCCGGATCACGTAGTTTACCTCCACCTGTGCGTGCCAGTGCGGCATCAGCATGATCGGCGGATGGGTGAAGAACATCTGCAAGGCAGTCGGCAAGCCCTCGATGCTGCTAGCCCCGGGTTGATAGATCGCTCTCGTGGCCACCTTACTTTCCGCCAAATTCATGTTCCCTTTGTCGGAGACAGACGTTTCGCAGACGATAATTTAGGCACGTTTCCGAAGGGACAGCAATTGAAAAGGGAGGATTTTCAATGCGCTTCAAACTTGCAGGGGCGACGGCTGTTGTCGCGTCGCTCATGTCCGGTACTGCTTCTGCGCAGTCCGGCGAAGTGACCATCTGGAGCTGGAACGTAGCCGCGTCGGCGCTCAAGGCCACGCTTGAAGGCTTCAACAAGAAGTACCCGGACATCAAGGTCAAGGTGGAGGACCTTGGCAACGATCAGGTTTACGACAAGACGCTGGCGGCCTGTGCGGCAGGAGGAGAAGGCCTGCCCGACATCGTTTCGATCGAGAACTTCGAAGCCGAGGTCTTCTGGAATCGTTTCCCCGATTGTTTCGCGGATCTGAGCGAAGTGGGATATACACCGGAAATTCAAGCCCTGTTCCCGGAATTCAAGCGGACGGAACTCGAGGTGGATGGCGTATCCTATGCCGTACCATGGGATTCCGGCCCCGTTGCCGTCTTTTATCGACGCGACTTCTACGAGAAGGCGGGCGTCGACCCCGCGACGATCAAGACCTGGGATGACTTTATCGCCGCCGGCAAGAAGGTCATGGAAGCCAATCCGGGAACGGTGATGGCCCAGGCCGATTTCAACGGTGACAGCGAATGGTTCCGCATGATCTCCAATGAACAGGGATGCGGGTATTTCTCGACCGACGGCCAGACCATCACCATCAATCAGCCGGCGTGCGTTGCAACGCTCGAGAAGATCAAGGAGATGAAGGATGCGGGACTGATCACGGCCGCGATCTGGGACGAAAAGATTCAGTCCAACACTGCAGGCAAGGCCGCCAGCCAGATGTACGGCGCCTGGTTCGAAGGTTCGATCCGCTCCAACTCGCCCGATCTCGCAGGAAAATGGGGCATTTATCGCATGCCGAGCCTGACGTTCGACGGGCCGCGTGCCGCAAATCTCGGTGGTTCTTCGTTGGCGATCAGTGCGGCTTCGGAAAACAAGGAGGCAGCCTGGAAGTTCGTTGAATATGCGCTCACCACCAACGAGGGCCAGGTCACCATGCTGAAATCCTTCGGGCTGGTTCCGTCGCTGCTGTCGGCGGTGCAGGACCCGTTCGTAAAGGAGCCGCAGCCCTATTGGGGCGGCCAGGCGGTCTGGGCGGATATCCTTGCCACTTTGCCCCAGATCGTGCCGAGCCGAGGCACGGCTTTCCAGAGCGATGCGGATGCGATCTACCAGGCGACGCAGACGAAGTATTTCGCCGGCGGCTATCCGGATGCCAAAGCCGCGCTCGATGATGCCGCAAAGCAGATAGCGACTGCAACGGACCTGCCGGTTGCTGAATGAGAAGATATCCGGGGAAGGTCTGGCGCTGCCCGGCCTTCCCCGGTCGGCAATCCCTGACAGGAGTACGAAATGCCTTCGAGGAATAGGATGGCCTATGCCTTCCTTGCTCCCTATCTGCTGATCTTCGCGACGTTTTGGCTCTGGCCGATCATCAACTCGCTGCTGATCTCGTTCCAGAATACCCGCGTCAATCCGTGGCGTTTCAGTCTTTCCACCAACTGGGGACGCCTGTTCGGCGATCCGGCATTCTATAACGCGCTCTACAATACGCTGATCATACTGGTGATCCAGGTCCCGGCGATGATCGCGCTTGCCACCGTCATGGCAGTTCTTCTCAATTCACCGCTTTTGAAGGCGCGCCCCCTCTACAGGTTTGCCTTCTTCGCCCCGGTGGTTGTGGGCGAAGTAGCCTATGCAGCAGTCTTCCGGCTCATGTTCAGCGCCGACTTCGGCATCATCAACAAGTTGATTACATCGATCGGACTGGCCCCAGTCTCCTGGTTCGACAATGCCAATGCGGCGATGGCGCTGGTGATCATCGCGATCACCTGGCGATGGGCAGGCTATAACGCCATCATCCTTCTTGCCGGACTGCAATCGATCCCGGACGATGTCTATGAAGCCGCGACACTCGATCGGGTCGGCAAGTTCCAGCAGTTCATTCACATCACGCTGCCGCTGCTCAAGCCGATCATCAGTTTCTGCGTCGTGCTTTCGGTCATCGGCACCATGCAACTCTTCACCGAACCCTTCCTGATCACCAATCGTGGGGGGCCGGGCGGCGGGACGGAAACACTCGGTCTGCTTCTCTACCGGCAGGGCTTCACCTCGCTCAACTTCGGCTATGCCTCGGCAATAGCCTACACGATCGCGGGTCTGGCTGTGGCGATTTCGCTCCTCAACCTGTTCTTCGGGAGAGAAAGGAAATGAAATCGAAATCCCGCTCGTTCCTGATGCGGAAGATCGCGCTGCACGCAGCGTTGACGCCGCTTGCGATCCTCTGGCTCTTCCCGCTCTGGATGATGTTTGTCTTCTCGACGATGCCGGATCATGGGATATTCAGCCCCGAGATCGTGCTCTGGCCATCCACGGACTTTGCCGCCAATTTTTACAACCTGCAGGCGGACACGAATTTCGTCCGGGCAATGTTCATCTCTATCATCGTCGCGGTCATCTACACCGTCTTGTCGGTCATGTTGACTTCAATGGCAGGCTGGGCACTGGCACGTTATCGCTTCGCGGGCAGATCTCTCGTGATTGCCATTATCCTGGGCACGATCACCTTGCCTTTCGCCGTGGTGGTCATTCCGCAATTCATCATGGTCGCGCGCGAGTTCAAGCTTGCCAACACCTGGGTGGCACTGATTGTTCCGCCTCTGTTCAATTCGCTCGGTGTGTTGTTCATGCGTCAGGCGTTCTCGATGATGCCGACGGAGCTTTTCGACGCGGCCAGGGTGGAAGGCGTGAAGGAGTGGCGGATATTCCTCCACATCGCCTTGCCGTTGGCGCGCCCGACAATGGCAGCACTTGCGATCATTCTGTTCCTCGCGTCCTGGAACAACTACCTGTGGCCGCTGATGATCAATTCGCGGCCGAACATGATGACGGCGCCGGTGGCACTGGGTACCCTGATCGGTCTCACGAAGGTCTCCTGGGGAGGAATCATGGCCGGTGCGGTGCTGCTCACGGCACCGGTCCTCGTCGTTTTCATTTTCCTGCAGCGCCATTTCATCGCCGGTATCTCGGCCGGTGCCGTCAAATAGTCGGGGAGGTCCATGGCAGAAATCGTTCTCGAAAATGTCGTCAAACGCTTCGGTGCATATGAGGTGGTTCATGGCGCCAGCCTGGAGATCGTGGATGGCGAATTCGTCGTCTTCGTCGGGCCGTCCGGATGCGGAAAGTCAACCCTCCTGCGTATGATCGCCGGGCTGGAGGAAATCTCCGCAGGCACGATCAGCATCGGCGGAAAAGTCGTCAACGACACGGAATCGTCGGATCGCGGTATTGCGATGGTTTTTCAGTCCTATGCACTCTATCCTCACATGACCGTCCGCCGGAACCTTTCCTTCGGGTTGGAAATGAACGGCAATCCGAAAGAGGACACGGCCCGGCGTGTCGCGCGGGCTGCCGATATATTGCAGATCAACGAACTCCTGGAGCGACGCCCCGGCCAGCTTTCCGGCGGCCAACGTCAGCGTGTCGCCATCGGACGGGCGATCGTCCGCGAGCCGCAGGTGTTCCTTTTCGACGAACCTCTATCGAACCTCGACGCCGAACTCCGCGTCCAGATGCGTGTCGAGATTTCCAAGCTGCACAAGCAACTTGGCACGACCATGATCTACGTGACCCATGATCAGACCGAAGCCATGACGCTTGCCGATAAAATCGTCGTATTGCGGGCGGGGCGCATCGAGCAGGTGGGAGCGCCGCTCGACCTTTATGACGACCCCGCCAATCAGTTCGTCGCAGGTTTCGTGGGGTCGCCCAAGATGAACTTCCTGAGAGCCGAGGTGGTGGACCTCAGCCCGAACGGGATCACCGTGGCCTTGGTCTCAGAAGATAAGATAAATCTTACCGTACCAATTTCGTCCGACGTCGCGCCGGGCAGTCCTGTAATCCTCGGCATCCGACCGGAGCACTTCGTCAAGGCGGGAGAAGGTGACGCCGGTTTGAGGGTTGCTGTCGAGGTAGCCGAGCATCTCGGCAATACCAGCTATGTCCATGCAAGTCTTTCCGGCGAGACGATCGTCATCGAGCAACCGGGATCCCGCCACAACGGCGATAGCGAGCACCTGACCGTGGGCGTTTCCGCCCGACGCGTCTTTCTTTTCGACGAGACAGGCAATCGTCTCCGCTGAGCAATTTCATCATCCAAGGAAAGAGTCATGACCATGGAAAACAAAATCCGCTGGGGCATTATCGGGCCTGGCACGATTGCGCGCGCCTTCGCCGAAGGGATTACACATTCACAAACCGGCAAGCTCGTTGCCATCGCCACGCGCAATCCGGACAAACCCGGGCTTTCAGAGGCCTTTCCGGGTGCGAGGATCGTCGCCGGTTATGAGGCGCTGCTTGGTGATCCGGAGATAGACGCAGTCTATATCGCGGTTCCCCATACGGGACACGCGGAATGGGCGATCAAGTCCATCCGCGCCGGCAAACATGTGCTGGTCGAAAAGCCGATTGCGCTTTCCGCCTATGATGCCGACGTCGTCTTCTATGAAGCCGGAAAAGCGAAAGTTTTCGCCGGCGAAGCCTATATGTACCGTCTTCATCCGCAGACGGCGAAGCTCGTAGAACTGGTGAAGAGCGGCGTAATCGGAGACGTCAGGATCATCCGCTCGAGCTTCGGCTTCAACATGGGAGGCTTCAAGCCTGAACATCGCCTTTTTAACAACGACACGGCGGGTGGCGGAATTCTGGATGTCGGAGGCTATCCGGTCTCCATGGTCCGTCTGATTGCAGGAGCCGTCGAGGGCAAGGATTTTCTGGAGCCAAAGACAGTCGCCGGCGTAGCCCATCTCGGTCAATCAGGTGTTGATGAATGGGCTTCCGCCGTTCTCAAATTTGACAACGGCATCGTCGCAGAGGTCTCCTGCTCGATCATGGCTCAGCAGGACAACACGCTGCGTATCATCGGCTCCGAAGGACGGATCGAAGTCAAGGATTTCTGGTTCGCTTCGGGCCGACAAGGGGGTGTCGGGCGGATCGAGATCTTCAGAGGGAACGAGCGCGAGACGATTGAGCTTGAGGAGAGGCGGTATCTCTATTCCTTCGAGGTGGATGCGGCCGGCGCAGCTATCCGGGAAGGCCGGACCGAATTCGCCTGGCCCGGCATGAGCGCTGCGGATTCACTTGGAAATTTGCGCGTGCTCGATCAATGGCGGGCTTCGGTCGGCCTGGAATATGGCGTGGAGAAGGCTGCAAAGCGTCTCACGAACCTCGCCGGAGGGACCGTTCGTGCCGGCCGCAATGTGCCCAAGCGGCAGATTCCCGGCTTAGCGAAACCGGTTTCCGTCGTCAGCCTGGGGTTTGAGTTCTTCCCGAACTTCGCTGCGGCATCTTTGACCATGGATGCCTTCTATGAAGCGGGAGGAAATGTTTTCGATACCGCCTATGTTTACGGCGCCGGCAAGACGGAGAAGATTTTCGGCGACTGGCATACGAGCCGAAGGCTGCCTCGCGAGGATTTCATCCTGATCGGCAAGGGCGCTCACTCGCCGCTCTGCTATCCCGATGTGATTGCCAGGCAACTGGATCAATCGCTCGACCGCCTCAAGACCGACTATGTGGATGTCTATTTCATGCATCGCGACAATCCGGATGTTCCGGTCGGTGAGTTCGTCGATGCCATGGATGCGGAAGTGAAACGTGGCAGGATCCGCGGCATCTTCGGCGGGTCGAACTGGAGCCGCGAACGCATGGACGAAGCAATCGCCTATGCCCGCAAGAACGGCAAGGCAGTTCCCGGCGCCCTCTCAAACAATTTCTCGCTTGCCGAAATGCTCGACCCGATCTGGGCAGGATGTGTTGCCGCATCTGACGATGATTGGAAGAGATGGTTGATGGAGAGGCAGATCCCGAACTTTGCCTGGTCGAGCCAGGGGCGCGGCTTCTTCACAAGCCGGGCGGGTCGTGACAAACGCGATGACGAGGAACTCGTTCGCGTCTGGTATTCCGAACGCAATTTCCAACGTCGCGACCGGGCAATAGAGCTTGCTGAAAAGCTTGGGCGTCACCCGATCCACGTCGCATTGGCTTATGTCATCGCACAACCTTTCCCTGTCATACCCTTGATCGGGCCGCGGACCGTGGGCGAGCTCGAGGACAGTCTTTCGGCCCTCGATATCCAGCTGTCGCCGGGGCAGGTGGCATGGTTGGAAAACGGATCATAATATCGAGTGCCGAACGGCCGGGCTTTCGGCTCGGCCGTTGCAAACTCGGGTCATGGTCATGAATGAAAGTCAGCGCCGCTTTGGTGGCTGTCTTTCCGTTCGCATATTCTGTTCATCCTGAGCAAACTTACCTGCCGCGCTGCAGTTCGCCGGACGGCCAAATTCTGGAGCAGTCTCGTCTCCTGGATAGGCTATATCGATCTCACCGATATCGATAACTTCTCGTTAACCAAAAAATCCTTGACGCGACTCGGAGAGGCGTTCAGCTTCCGTAACGGAATTGAGCGGATATTTTTCGTTTCAGCGTAACCGGTGGCGGCCTCTGTTAGTTCGGTTGCTCAGCGTATAAAATCAGACGGGAATCACGTGCCCGGTCAAGCCGGCTTCATATCGGAGGTTTATCCTGCCTCTGGTCATCGAAGGGAGCAAGGC
>NZ_CP123002.1:0-379813 GCF_029854435.1 Neorhizobium petrolearium
GGGCCGACCGCGCCATCCTGATCGAAACCGACGAGACGGTCGAACCGCTGGCCGTTGCCAAGCTTCTGAAGGGTGTTGTCGAAGCAGAGGCCCCCGGCCTCGTCATCCTCGGTAAACAAGCAATCGATGACGACAGCAACCAGACCGGCCAGATGCTCGCAGCTCTTCTCGGCTGGGGTCAGGGCACATTTGCCTCGAAGGTCGAACCTTCTGACGGCAAGGTTGCCGTGACCCGCGAAGTGGACGGCGGCCTGCAAACTGTTTTGCTGAAGCTTCCCGCCATCGTCACCACCGATCTTCGCCTCAACGAACCACGCTACGCTTCGCTGCCCAACATCATGAAGGCGAAGAAGAAGCCGCTCGACAAAAAGAGCGCGGCCGATTTCGGCGTCGACATTGCCCCGCGCCTCAAGGTGCTGAAGACCGAAGAACCGGCTGGCCGCAAGGCTGGCATCAAGGTTGGTTCGGTTGCCGAGCTTGTGTCGAAGCTCAGGGCTGACGGTGTCATCTGAGGTTTAGGGTAGGGAGATTACATTATGGCCATTCTTCTTCTGGCAGAACACGACAACGCAACCCTTTCCGACCAGACGGCAAAGACGCTGACGGCAGCAACCAGAATCGGTGGCGACATCACCATTCTGGTCGCCGGTTCCGGCGCGAAGGCCGCAGCCGATGAGGCCGCCAAGCTTTCCGGCGTTTCCAAGGTGCTTCTGGCTGACGACGCTTTACTGGCCAACCAGCTTGCCGAGCCGCTGGCAGCCTTGATTGTCTCGTTGGCTTCGGGATACGACGTCATGATCGCGCCCGCGACAGCATCGGCCAAGAACGTCATGCCACGCGTCGCCGCGCTGCTCGACGTCGCGCAGATCTCGGAAATCACCGATGTGGTCTCTGGCGACACCTTCAAGCGCCCGATCTATGCTGGCAACGCCATCCAGACGGTTCAGGCGACCGACGCCAAGAAAGTCATCACCGTGCGTACGGCCTCCTTCGCCGCCGCCACCACCGGTGGTTCCGCTTCGGTTGAAAACATTGCAGCTGCTGCGAACCCAGGCGTTTCTTCCTTCGTATCGGATGCGCTTGCCTCCTCCGACCGTCCGGAACTGACGTCGGCGACGATCATCATCTCCGGCGGGCGGGCGCTCGGATCTTTCGGAAAGTTCAGGGAACTCATTCTTCCCGTGGCCGACAAGCTCGGTGCCGCCGTTGGCGCATCGCGCGCCGCCGTCGATGCCGGTTATGCCCCGAACGACTGGCAGGTCGGTCAGACCGGCAAGGTGGTTGCACCGCAGCTTTACATCGCATGCGGCATCTCCGGTGCTATCCAGCATCTGGCCGGCATGAAGGATTCCAAGGTCATCGTCGCCATCAACAAGGACGATGAAGCGCCAATCTTTCAGGTTGCCGATTACGGCCTCGTGGGCGATCTCTTTGACATCCTGCCTGCTTTTGAAAAGGCACTTTGAGCGCTTTCCGGAGGAGCATTCCATGACCGAAGTTTTTATCTGCGATTACATCCGCACGCCCATCGGCCGTTTCGGCGGCGCGCTTTCGTCCGTCCGGGCCGACGATCTCGGAGCGATCCCCCTCAAGGCGCTTGTCGAGCGCAACAAGGCCGTCGACTGGGAAGCCGTCGACGACGTGATCTTCGGCTGCGCCAACCAGGCAGGCGAAGACAACCGTAACGTCGCCCGCATGTCGCTGCTTCTGGCCGGTCTGCCGGTTTCGGTCAGCGGCACCACGATCAACCGCCTGTGCGGCTCCGGCATGGACGCGGTCATCACCGCCGCCCGGGCCATCAAGGCCGG
Organism: Neorhizobium petrolearium; assembly: GCF_029854435.1. Taxonomy (NCBI): domain Bacteria; kingdom Pseudomonadati; phylum Pseudomonadota; class Alphaproteobacteria; order Hyphomicrobiales; family Rhizobiaceae; genus Neorhizobium; species Neorhizobium petrolearium. Next base: position 1,809 of record NZ_CP123002.1, read on the forward strand.
TGAGGCCGACCTGATGATCGCCGGCGGCGTCGAAAGCATGAGCCGCGCCCCGTTCGTCATGCCGAAGGCAGACAGCGCCTTCTCCCGCAAGGCGGAAATCTACGACACCACCATCGGCTGGCGCTTCGTCAACCCGGCAATGAAGGCGCTTTACGGCGTCGATTCCATGCCCGAGACCGGCGACAACGTCGCCATCGACTACCAAGTCTCCCGCAGCGATCAGGATGCCTTTGCCGTGTGCAGTCAGGAAAAGGCTTCCGCCGCCCAGGCCAACGGCCGTCTCGACAAGGAAATCGTTTCCGTCAGCATTCCCCAGAAGAAGGGCGATCCGCTGACGGTGGCGAAGGACGAGCATCCCCGCGCGACCAACGTCGAGGCGCTGGCCAAGCTGAAGCCCCTCAACCGCCTTGACGGCGCAACGGTAACCGCCGGCAACGCGTCGGGCGTCAATGACGGCGCGGCCGCCCTCATCATCGCCTCGGCTGCGGCGGTGAAGAAATACGGCCTCACCCCGATCGCGTGCATCGTCGGTGGTGCGACGGCTGGCGTTCTGCCGCGCATTATGGGCATCGGCCCCGCCACGGCCTCGCAGAAGCTGCTGGCCCGCATCGGCTGGGCCGCAACCGATCTCGATGTCGTCGAACTCAACGAAGCCTTTGCCTCCCAAGGCCTTGCGACGCTCCGCCTGCTCGGGATCGCCGATGACGATCCGCGCGCGAACCCGAACGGCGGGGCGATCGCACTTGGGCACCCGCTCGGCATGTCCGGCGCCCGCATTGCCGGCACGGCAGCCCTCGAACTGTCGCTGACCGGCAAGAAGAAGGCGCTTGCCACGATGTGCATCGGCGTCGGCCAGGGCATCGCCATTGCGCTGGAACGTGTCTGAAATGGATGTGGAAAGCATCCAGGATCTGCCTGAACGAGAGGCAATGGAGTTCGACGTTGTGATCGTGGGGGCTGGTCCTGCCGGGTTGTCGGCTGCGATCCGTTTTAAGCAGATCAATCCTGAGCTTTCCGTTGTGGTGCTGGAAAAGGGTGCGGAGGTTGGTGCGCATATCCTGTCCGGTGCGGTTGTCGATCCGGTCGGCATCGACAGGCTTTTGCCCGGCTGGCGTGAGGAAGAGGAGCACCGGTTCAAAACCGAAGTGAAGGATGATCAGTTCCTGTTTTTAGGCCCTGCCGGTTCGATCCGGCTTCCGAATATGCTGATGCCGCCTTTGATGAACAATCATGGCAACTACATCGTTTCGTTGGGGCTGGTCTGTCGGTGGCTGGCGGAAAAGGCCGAAGCTCTCGGTGTCGAGATCTATCCCGGCTTTGCCGCCAGCGAAGTGCTTTATAACGATGAAGGCGCCGTCATCGGTGTTGCCACTGGCGACATGGGCGTTGAACGAAACGGTGAACACGGCCCGAACTACACCCGTGGCATGGAATTGCTCGGCAAATACACGCTGATCGGTGAGGGTGTGCGTGGTTCTCTTGCCAAGCAGCTTATTGCAAGGTTCGATCTTCAGAAGGATCGCGAACCGCAGAAGTTCGGTATCGGCATCAAGGAACTATGGCAGGTCACACCTGAGAAGCACAGGCAGGGTCTCGTGCAACACTCGTTTGGCTGGCCTCTGGGGTTCAGGACCGGTGGCGGTTCGTTCCTGTATCACCTTGAAGACAATCTGGTTGCCGTCGGTTTCGTGGTGCACCTGAACTACAAGAACCCCTATCTTTATCCGTTCGAGGAATTCCAACGGTTCAATACGCATCCGGCGATCCGCGATACTTTCGAGGGTGGCAAGCGTCTTTCCTATGGTGCGCGCGCCATTACCGAAGGCGGTTACCAGTCGGTGCCGAAACTGACGTTCCCCGGCGGTGCGCTGATCGGCTGTTCGGCCGGTCTGGTCAATGTGCCACGCATCAAGGGCAGTCATAATGCAGTGCTGTCGGGCATGCTGGCGGCTGATAGGATTGCCGATGCGATTGCAGCCGAGCGTGCACAGGGACGAGGTTGTCGGAATCGAGAACGAATGGCGCGATAGCGAGATCGGCAAGGATCTGAAGCGGGTGCGTAACGTCAAACCGCTTTGGTCAAGGTTTGGCACGCTACTAGGGATTGGCCTTGGCGGTCTGGACATGTGGACGAACACGCTGTTCGGCCTTTCCGTCTTCGGCACGCTGAAGCACGGCAAGACGGATGCGCAGAGTCTGGAACCCGCCGCAAAACACAAGCCGATCGCCTATCCCAAGCCTGACGGCGTGTTGACCTTCGACCGGTTGTCATCAGTGTTCATGTCGTCCACCAACCATGAGGAAGACCAGCCGGTGCATCTTCAGGTGAGGGATATGGAATTGCAGAAGCGGTCCGAGCATGATGTTTATGGCGGTCCATCGACACGCTATTGCCCGGCAGGCGTCTATGAATGGGTGGAGAAAGACGGTGAGGAGGTCTATGTGATCAACGCGCAGAACTGCGTGCACTGCAAGACCTGTGACATCAAGGACCCCAACCAGAACATCAACTGGGTGCCGTCACAAGGTGGCGAGGGGCCGGTTTACGCTAGTATGTAGGACGTGTCCCCCAAAAATGGGCTGCAGACTGGGTTTTCTTTCCCTGAAAGATCCGCCCCGCGATGATCATGGGAACCATGACTTCAAAATACTCTCGTCGGCTGTCATCAAGTCGAAATCGCCATGTGGGGCCGCCGACGCTGGACAGGAAACCTATAACGTTCGGCTACCGCTTCATGGGTGAAAGCGAAGGGGTCTCAAACCGGCAATTCCGACGTCAGCTTGATCTTCTGCATGGGGATTTCGGTCTTGACGCTCCGGACCCCCTTGATCCGGGTCAGATGGTTGACCTGGAACCTGCGGTAGTCGTCTAGGTCGGCCGCCACCACGCGGAGAAGAAAATCGCAGTCCCCCGCCATCAGATGGCATTCGACGACGTTTGACAGGCGCCGCACCTGATCCGTGAAATGATCGACAGTCTCGACGTCCTGCCCAGTCAACCAGATCCTGGCAAAGACCGTCAGTCCCAGCCCCACCTTGGATGCATCGACCAGAGCGACGTAGCGTTCGATGATGCCGGCCTCTTCCGGCATCTTGACCCGCCGTGAACAGGGCGAGGGCGACAAGCCGACCTTTTCCGCGAGTTGGACGTTCTGGATAGCGCCGTCCTTCTGAAGCACACGCAGGATGCGTCGGTCGATATCGTCAAATTTGTTCATCGTGATGTGTTCCCTGAACTTTTAGCAGTGAGTGTCGCGATCTGCGACAATTCAGCTCCAGACTGCCAATAAATCAGAAATCCTGGTCATATACGCAAGCAAAATCCACGTAGCTCGGGATAGGTCTTGGTTCAGCGGTGACGATGTCATGTTGCCAAAGGAAATGACGACGATGAACAAGACGAAGCCGACTTTTGATGTGAAGAAAAACCCTAATCCCGTGACCGGTGAACAACGGGAATTGCTGCTTGCCAATCCGGGTTGGGGACGTGTGTTCACCGACCACATGGTCACCATGCGCTACAGCGAGGATCGTGGGTGGCAGGACTGGAGAATCGAACCGCGCAAGGCGCTCGATCTCGATCCAGCCACGAGCGTCCTTCACTACGCGCTCGAGATTTTCGAGGGGATGAAAGCTTATCGGCTGCCCGACGGCGGCGCCACGCTATTTCGTCCACACGCCAACGCCCGCCGATTTCGCAATTCCGCCGAACGGCTTGCCATGGCGGATCTGCCCGAGGACCTTTTTGTCGAGTCGGTGCGGGCGCTGGTGTGTATTGACCGCGAGTGGATCCCGTCGGCCCAAGGGGCCGCGCTCTATTTGCGCCCGTTCATGATCGGCACCGAGGTGGCGCTCGGCACCAAGCCGTCCTGCGATTATATATTCTGTGTCATTGCCTCTCCGGTCGCTTCGTATTTCAAGGGTGACGGACCTGCAGTCACGCTCTGGGTCTCGGAAAATTTCACACGCGCAGCACCCGGTGGGACCGGCGCCGCCAAATGCGGCGGCAATTATGCGGCAAGCCTCGCCGCCCAGGCTGAGGGATTACGCGAGGGATGCGAGCAGGTCGTTTTCCTTGATGCTGTCGAGCGCAGATGGGTTGAGGAACTCGGCGGCATGAACGTCTTCTTCGTCTTCGAAGATGGCTCGCTTCAGACACCGCCGCTTGGCGGCACGATCCTGCCGGGGATTACCCGCGAATCGCTTATCACGTTGGGCCGGCACATGGGCCTGACGGTGCGGGAAGAACGCTATTCGATCGACCAGTGGCAGGAGGATGCCCGAAGCGGCCGACTGACGGAGGCTTTCGCCTGCGGCACGGCCGCCGTGGTGACGCCGATCGGCAAGGTCAAGGGCCGCACGCACGGGTTTACGGTCGGTGACGGCAAGGCTGGTCCGGTCACGCAGCGGCTCAAGGCAGCCTTGACTGACATTCAGTTCGGACGCGCCGATGACAAGCACGGCTGGCTCGACCGGCTGTTTTGATGCAAGGCCGCAACGGAGATTCTATGATGACAGGTACCACGGAAGAAATCGGCTTTATCGGCCTTGGCGTGATGGGCAGGCCGATGGCCCTCAATCTGGTGAAAGCAGGAACACGGCTGATCGTCTGGAACCGCTCACCTGAGCCCCGCGAAGCCTTGCGAGAAGCCGGCGCAACCGCTGTGGCCAGTGTCGATGACGTGTTCGCGCGCACCCGTGTCGTGATCTGCATGCTGGTAAACGAGACGGCGCTTGACGCGGTCCTCAAGCGTGGCACCCTGGGATTCGGCGATCTGGTAAATGGCCATGTCGTCGTGTCGATGGGCTCGAATTCGCCAGAATATTCACGAGCTCTTGCCGCCGACATTAACACAGCCGGCGGTCACTACGTCGAGGCACCCGTTTCGGGCTCTCGCAAGCCCGCAGAGACCGGACAACTCGTCTCACTTCTCGGGGGAGATCCGGACATCGTGGGGGAAGTTCGCCCGCTGCTTTCGCCGATGTGCCGGGAAACGGTCCTCTGCGGTCCGGTCGGCAATGCACTTTTGATGAAGCTGACCGTGAACCTCTATCTGAACGCTATGCTTGCGGCCATGGCCGAGGCCGTTCATTTCGCCGACCGTCACGGTCTGGATCTTCCCACTTTCAAAGCGGCGATCGATTCCGGTCCGATGAATTGCGACTTCACCCGTATGAAGCTGCCGAAGTTCATCGCGCGGGACTTCTCCGTCCAGGCCGCGACGGAAGACGCCTTCAACAGCACACGGCTGATCGCCGATGCAGCGCGCGCTGCCGGGATAGCCACCCCGCTTCTCAATCTGGCAAGCGATCTTTACGGCGAGAGCGTGGGCCTGGGAAACGCCAGGGAGGACATGATCTCTGTGCTTCAGTCCATCGAGGCACGCACCGCGGGGCTCTCCGGGTCGAATGCACGTCCCGCATCGCGTGGTAACGACATACGGGGTCGTCAACTGTGATTTCCGCATTCCTGCTCGTCATTCCCGTCTTCGCCCTGATCTTTGCCGGCTGGCTGGCAGGGCGGACCGGCGTGCTCGGTTCGGCAGCGGCTGGCGAGATCAACCGGTTCGTCGTCTGGCTGGCGCTCCCTGCGATGCTGTTCAACATCATCGCGAGTGCCAATTGGTCCGAGCTCTGGCAACCGGGGTTCATCGCCGTCTTCACACTGAGCGGCCTACTCGCCATGACCGTGGCGATGGCGGTTCGCTTTCGAGGACATCGCAATCTGGCCGACGCGGCAATCGAAGGCCTCAATGCCGGCTATTCCAACATCGGCTTCGTCGGATTCCCGATCGTACTTGCCGCGCTGGGGCAGGAGGCCCTCGTTCCGGCCACGATCGGCTCGATCATCACCATGTGCGTGATCTTCGCCGCCACGATCGTCATCGTCGAGGTGGCCCTTCAGAGCCGGCCCTTCGAGGCGCGCGCTGCCGGCCAAGGTGAGCTGCACTCTGATCCGCAATCCGATCCTCGTCGCTTCCTTGTCCGCGACGGCCTTTCCCATCCTGGGTATCGAATTGCCGGCACCGGCGGAAACGTTTCTGAAACTGCTCGGTGGCGCGGCCGCTCCTTGCGCGCTCGTGGCGCTCGGGTTGTTTCTCGCATCGAAGCGACAGACAACAAGGGAAGGCTATGGCACCGCGATTTTCCTGTCCGGCTGCAAGCTGATCCTGCATCCGCTCCTTGCCTGGCTGCTTGCCCGCTTCGTGTTTCACCTTCCGTCGTTTACGACCGAGGCGGCGGTGCTGCTGGCCGCGCTTCCCGCCGGCACAGGATCGTTCATGTTGGCGGAATTCTATCGGCGGGATGCGCAGGTTTCGTCCAGGACCATTATCCTCTCGACGCTCGCCTCGATTGGAACGCTATCATTGTGCCTGGCCTCACTCCGGTGAAAACTCTGTTGGGAAAGACCGAAACCGGTCGATAGCAATCTCGACCGTCTAGGATCGATTTCTTTTCGGAAGACCCGACTTGGGCAGTTCCACGCCGGCGAGATCCTTCTGCAGCGCGTTGAGATAGTGAACGAGCGCGACACGGTCGTCGAACGAGAAGTGAGCGGTGGCCTGATCGTAGAACTGGAAAATTCGCTGCAGCGTTTCCTGCCAATAGGTGCGGCCGGACGGCGTCAGCTGGACGAGACGGGCACGCTTGTCCCCATCGCCGGTCACCCGCTGTACCAGGCCGTCCCGCTCGAGACGCTTGATCACGCCATCGAGGTTCTGCCGGGTGACGACCAGGTAGTCGCCGAGTTGACCGAAAGGGATGCCCGACGCAAACTTGTCCTGCGAGAGCGCACCGAGCGCCGCCCACTGGACGGTGGTGATGCCGAGCTGCTGCATCGCCTGCCGCTGCAGTTCGTTGCCGAGCTGGAATAGCCGGAAAAAGATCCGGTTGTTGAGCTGGTCGTTTCCGGGATTGCGAGCCGAAGTGGAATTGACAACCTCTCCCGAGACGGCGTCTTCCGCGCCATTTGAGGAACGACGACGCCGGGCCGACGAGCTTGTACGAGACGTTTCTACCATCTGATTGTCCAATACCTCGTCGAAATCGAACCCACGCCTGGGGTCGGTTCTTTCCATGTCCTGGTCTGCCATCGTCTTCACTCTTACCATCAAACTATATTCCGCAGCCTGGAACGGAACGAAAATACTCAGCGACTCTTATATTTGTCTTCGGTTCGGTCTACAGAACATTTCTCCGCCTCGCGCAGAAAATCGACCACCGCCTTCAGTATGGCCGACTCGGCTTCGACGTGAGGATTGTGGCCGCTCTCGGCGAGCTCCAGGATCGATACACACTGCCCCGCACGTTCGCCGATCAGACGAGCGTGTTCCAAAGTTCCGAATGGATCGGTAGAGCCCTGGATCACAAGCAGCGGCAGCCGCAGTTTGTCAAGTTCGCCGACGATTGTCCAATCGCGGAACTCTGGCAGAAGCCAGGTTCGAGCCCATACGAGGAATGCTCCGTCCGGGTCCCGGTGGTATCTGGCGAGCTTCTCGCGCAAGGCAGGATCCGTCTCGTATCGTTGCGACAATGCCGCGACCCCGTCCAGGGTCAGCTTCTCTGCAAACACATGCGGCGCCTCGACGATCGACGAAAGGGCGCGGTCTGGAAATGCCGACGCGAAGAGCAGGGCGATCGTGGCGCCATCGCTATGGCCGTACGGATGGCACCGATCGACGCCGAGGGCGTCGAGCAGCATCGGCAGGAATTGGCGGGCTTCTTCATGCAGGTAGCCGATGTCTCTTGGTCCAGGCAGGGCAGAAGAGGCTCCACAGCCGCGGCGAGAATAGGCTAGCGCTGGATGACCGGTGGCCATCGCCACCTTTGTCGGAAAGGCCTTCCAGTCGGCCACGCACCCAAAACCATGATGCAGGAAAACGATCGGCGCCGTTGAGAGCCGATCGTCTTCTCGTGGTGCCGGCGGGAACCAAGCATATTCGATCAGGGCGCCGCCGACTTCGATCTTCTGCATGCCGGGTTCCCTTCTGGTTCGCCCAATCAGTGCTGGAGCGCCTCAGCGAAACTTTGGTGGGCGCTTTTCGAGGAAGGCCTTCACACCCTCCTTGGACTCCTCGGTCTGGTAAAACAGGCTCAGCGCCTGCATGCCGATACCGGAGATGCCGCGGATCGATTCCGAGTCGAGATTAAACGACTTCTTCGCGATCGCGATCGCCGTAGGACTGAGCGCCGCGATTTCTGCGCACCAGCGATCCACTTCCGCATCCAGCTCCTCCGGCGCCACCACCGCGTTGATCAGACCCATTTGCAGGGCCTGTTCAGCCGGATAGCGCCGGCACAGCATCCAGATTTCTCGGGCTTTCTTTTCACCGACCACGCGAGCCAGCAAGGCCGTTCCGAAGCCTGGATCGACTGATCCTACCTTCGGTCCAACCTGCCCGAACACGGCGGTCGATGAAGCGATCGCTAGGTCGCAACATGTCACGAGGACGTTACCTCCGCCGATGGCGAAACCATTCACGCGCGCGATAACTGGCTTCGGCGCATCCCGGATGACGGACTGAAGTTCCTCCACCGGCAGACCGATCGTGCCACGCCCGTCATAGGCGCCGTCATGCGCAGACTGGTCCCCCCCGGTGCAGAACGCTTTTGGACCGGCCCCCGTCAGTACGATCGCGGCGATCGCCTTGTCCCAGCTTGCCTTGTTGATCGCATGAATCAACTCCTCGCAAGTCTGGCCACGAAAAGCGTTATACTTTTCCGGTCGGTTGATGGTGATCCAGGCCGCGGCTTCCCGGACGTCATAAATGATATCTTGATAGTCCATATTTTCGCTCCTTACCCGTGCATCGTCAGGCCGCCGGACACGCTGATGACCTGGCCGGTGATGAAATCCGCGTCGCTGCTCGCGAAGAATGCGACCATGCCGGGAATATCGTCTGGCTGGCCAAGACGCTTGAGCGGGATAGCCTTCTGAAGCTTGTCGTAGATCGTCTGGCCGTATTCGCCTTCGCCGACGAACGAACGCAGCAGGGCCGTATCGGTAGGGCCGGGGCATACCACGTTGACCCGGACATTGTCGCGGGCGCATTCGCGGGCGACCGTCTTGGAAAAGGCAATGAGACCGCCTTTGCAGGCTGAATAAACGGACTCGCCGGAGGAACCTACGCGGCCGGCGTCCGACGCGATGTTGATTACCTTGCCGCCACCAGCTGCAATCAGATGCGGAAGCACCGCCTTGTGCAGATTGAGCGGACCACGCAGATTGATCGAAATGATCTTGTCCCATAGTTCGGGTTCGGTATCGAGGAAGGGTTTGGCGATGTCCCATCCGGCATTGTTGACGAGGACGTCGATCTTGCCGAAATGCGCGACGGCCTCGGCAACGGCCGAGACGACTTCCTCGAAGCTTGTGATGTCAAATGCCAGCGGCAGGACATCGCCACCGCGGCTGTTAAGTTCACCGGCAAACTCGCTAAGGGACGCATCGTTGACGTCCGCCGCAATGAGCTTGACACCCTCATCGACGAATCGATTGCAGATCGCCCGGCCGATACCGCCTGCGGCGCCGGTCACGAGCGCGACGCGCTCTTTCAAACCTCTCATTTATCTACTCCACTCTACGAGCGTGAGGCGCTCTGTTCGCTTTGTTGAATAAGTTGGCGCAGTCTGAATTTCTGCACTTTCCCGGTGGCCGTCCTTTCGATCGGCCCGAAGATCACGTGGTCCGGCACCTTGTATTTGGCGAGACGCGCGCGACAAAAATCGAGCAACTCCTTCTCCGTGATCTGGTTCGAGGAGCCCGGTTTCAGCTCCACAAAGGCGCAGGGACGTTCGCCCCAGCGGTCGCTATGCATGGCGACGACGGCAGCATAAGACACGGCCGGATGCTTGAAGAGGACATCCTCGATCTCAATCGATGAGATGTTCTCGCCGCCGGAGATGATGATGTCTTTCGTGCGGTCCTTGATTTCGACGTACCCGTCCTCATGAACCACGGCGAGGTCGCCTGTGTGATACCAGCCGCCCCTGAAAGCCTCTTCCGTTGCCTCCGGGTTCTTCAGGTAACCTTTCATTCCGATGCTGCCACGAAAGAGGATTTCGCCGATCGCGGAGCCATTGTGTGGAACGGGTTCCAGTGTGACCGGATCGGCAACCACCAGTGCGTCAGTCACAGCGGTCCGCACACCTTGACGGGCCATTTTCTTCGATCGATCGTCAGGCCCGAGATCGTCCCATTCACGGTGCCAGTCGCAAAGCGTCGTCACACTATGCAGCTCCGTCGAGCCGTAGACATGTCGGACGACAAAGCCGAGCGTCTCGGTTTCCTTCAACACAGCCGCAGGGGGAGCAGCACCCGCTGTCATGACGGCAACTGGTCGCTCCAACGTCCGGCCGGCAGCCTTTCCACTCTCGATCAGCATACCAAGCACGGTCGGCGCTCCGCATAGATGCGTTACGCCATGCGTCCGTATCGCCTCGAAAATCTCCTCGGGAATAACCTTGCGCAGGCATACATGGGTTCCGCCGACAGCAGCGATCGCCCAGGAGAAGCACCAGCCGTTGCAATGGAACATCGGCAGAGTCCAGAGATAGACAGAGTCGGCATCCATCTTGTGATGAAGAAGCTGTCCAAGCGAGATCAGATAGGCGCCACGATGATGATAGAGCACACCTTTCGGATTTCCCGTGGTGCCTGACGTGTAGTTGAGGGCAATTGCCTCGAATTCATCCTCGGGCCAATAGGTCGGTTCGTCCGCGTGCCCGCGCTCAAGGAATTCTTCGTAGGTGTAGTAGCCGATCCGCTTGCCGCCCTCCGCGAGCGAATCCTCGATGTCGACGACAACCGGTTTGCTTTTCATGAGGGCAAGCGCCTCTTCTGCGATATCGCTGAACTGCTTGTCGACCAGGAATACCTTGGCTTCACAGTGTTCGAGGATTAAGGCGATGGCCGCCGCGTCCAGACGGATGTTCAGCGTGTTGAGAAGGCCGCCCGACATAGGCACGCCGAAATGTGCCTCCAGCATCGCCGGCGTATTGGGGGAGAGGATCGCGACTGCGTCACCCTTGCGGATTCCCGTCCGCATCAGCGCGGACGCGAGCTGCTTGCAGCGTTTGGCGTATTGCCGCCACGTGTAATGTTCCTCCCCGTGGACGATCGCCACCCGATCCGGAAACACATCGGCGGCGCGCAACAGGAAGTTCAGCGGTGTCAAAGGGCGGTAGTTGGCGGGCCTTCGCTGCAGAAAAGGTTCATCCAGATTCAATGTCACGTTCTTCCTCCTAAAAAACAACACATATTGCTTGTCGGGGCTCGCCTTCAGAGCCCGCATCCAACGGTTGCAAGCCTTCCTTCAGTCAGTCACTCAGACCCGATTTCCCACAAGAGTTCCCTCGAACATCGCGCGTTTCGCATCGAGTTCGCCGGCGCGTTTCGCACCGCCAATGACATGCACCGACTGCCCACGAGCCTCCAGTTCGTCTGCCAGACCACGGACCGATTCCTGCCCCGCACACACGACTATGGTGTCGGCCGGGATGATCTTGACCTCGTCCTGAACCTGGATGTGCAATCCCTCGGCATCGATCTTCAGATATCTGGCCTCGCCGATCTGACGAACTCCAAGGTCTTTCAATTCCTTCCTGAGTATCCAGCCGGTGCTCTTGCCGAGTGTGCGCCCGAAGTGACCGGGAGAGCGTTTGACCATGGTAACCGTGCGCTGAGCCGGATGCGGATGGGGACTGCCCTTCACGCCCCAGCGATCCTCGAAATCGGCAACAGATTGGGGTTCGTGGCCGTCGCCAAGCGCAACGAAGAGCGCCACGTCATGGCCGATACCGCCAGCACCAATGACGACGACACGCTGTCCGGTCTTGACCGAACCGTCGAGAATGCTGGTATATCCGACAACCCGGGGATCGTCGGCACCCGGAATGTCCAGCAAACGGGGTGCGACGCCGGTCGAGACGATCACGTCGTCGAAATTCTCACGGCAAAGCGCTTCGCTGCTGATGCGCTGGCCAGTGTGGACATGGACACCGGCTTCATCGAGCTGCCTCTTGAAGCTCTCGATCGCCCGACCGTAGTCTTCCTTGCCCGGCACGCGCGCAGCCAGCGTGAACTGTCCACCGATTTCCGGTCCAGCCTCGTAGAGCGTAACGTCGTGGCCACGGTTGCCGGCCTCCAGCGCCGCAGAAATGCCAGCCACACCGCCCCCAACGACCGCGATCCTTTTGGATCGCTCTGCCGGCAGATCGGAAAATTCACCCTCGCGCGCAGCTCTTGGATTGACCAGGCAACTGATGACCTGATCGGTGAAATAGTGATCGAGACAGGCCTGGTTGCAGGCGATGCAGATATTGATCAGATCCGGCCGCCCGCTTTCCACCTTCTTGACAAAGGCAGGGTCCGCCAGGAACGGACGGGCCATCGAAATGAGGTCCGCAGAACCATCGTCCACGAGCCGTTCCGCATCCTCTGGAAGATTGATCCGATTGCTCGCGGTAACGGGAATACTGACGGCGGCCTTGATGCGGCGAGTTGCCTCGGCGAAGGCGGCGTGCGGGACTGTGCCCGCGATCGTCGGCACCGTCGATTCATGCCACCCGACACCCGTCGACAGACAGTCGGCGCCGGCTTTTTCGACCTGCTGCGCGAGCCAGACCGTTTCCTCGTCGTTCAGCCCACCTTCGATCAGTTCAAGTGCAGAGATGCGATAGGAAAGGATCGGTCCGTTGCCTATCGCAGCACGAACAGCCCGAATTACGGAGAGCGGAAATCGGGCGCGGTTTTCAAGTGAACCGCCCCACGAATCCTCCCGTTTGTTGGTGCGGACGGCCAGAAACTGGCTAATCAGATAGCCTTCCGAGCCCATCACCTCGACGCCGTCGTAACCAGCCCCGGAGGCAAGCTGGGCTGTATTGGCGTAGGCGGCGATCGTTTCCTCGATCTCAAAAGGTGACAACTCGCGGGGAGCGTCGCGATTGATGGGGGACTTGATCGCTGAAGGTGCGACAATCGCCGGATGATATCCATAGCGTCCAGCGTGCAGGATTTGCAGCAGAATGCGGCCGCCGGCAGCGTGGACCGCGTTTGTAATCTTTCGGTGATCCTCAACCTGATCGGAAAACTCGAAGGTCCCCGGCTCGTCCTTCATGCGCCCGGCGAATGAAGGCGCAAATCCGCCGGTGACGATCAACCCGACACCTCCTTTTGCGCGCTCGGCGTAGAACCGGCCAAGCTCCTCAAATCGCTCCGGATGGCATTCGAGACCTGTGTGCATCGATCCCATTACGACGCGATTGCCCAATGTCACGTTGCCCACGCGGATAGGCTTAAGCAGAGCGGAATATCCGTCCCTCATCGAAACTGCTCCTCCCAACACCAACGCCTCCCTCCTGCCGGGAGACCATCGTGCCATAAGACCTAGATCGGGGCGAAAACTATGTCAATATCGTTGCGCATATAACCGCAGATCTCACTGGCCACCGATACCGATGGACGTTTAGTTTGCTCTAAAATAGCCATATCAGTAGAGCATTCTCTGCTTTTCTACTTGTGCGGTGCACAATGGAAATTCTGTGCGGTCAAAAAAATAGATCAACATATTGACATTGATTAGGCCGTTTCGCTACCTTGTTCACGGCGGTCCCCGTGGCCGTTTTCTTTGGGAGGAGATGGAAATGAAATTGAAAGGTCTGTTGCTTGCCTGTGCGCTCGTGTCGCTTCACGACCCGGCCTGGGCTGAAACCGCTGTCAAGCTTGGGGTCTTGACAGATCTCAGCGGCCCATACGCGGATTTGTCTGGGAAGGGCTCGGTCATCGCAACGCAGATGGCTGCGGAGGAGTTTCAGAAGTCGCATCCTGATTTCAAAATTGAAGTGATCTCGGCGGACCATCAGAACAAGCCCGACGTCGGGTCAGCCGTCGTTCGCAAATGGTTCGACCAGGACGGCGTCGATGCCGTCGTCGACGTCGCGAGTTCTGCAGTTGCGCTGGCGGTCAGCAAATTGGCTGCGGACAGCGACAAGGTCTTTCTCGCATCCGGCCCGGCAAGCTCGGACATCACCAACAAGTCTTGCTCGGCCAACACCGTTCAGTGGACCTACGACACCTATGCCCTGAGCAAGGGCACGGGCGACGCTCTCGCACGCTCGGGCGGCGACAAGTGGTTCTTCGTGACAGCCGACTACGCTTTCGGTCACGCAATGGAGCGCGACACGTCACGCTTCGTCGAGGCCGCGGGCGGCAAGGTGTTGGGAAGCGTCCGGCACCCGATCAACACCCCGGACTTCTCATCCTACTTGCTGCAAGCACAGTCGTCCGGGGCCAACGTTGTGGGGTTGGCCAATGCCGGCGCGGATACGATCAATGCTGTGAAGCAAGCCGCCGAGTTCGGATTGACTGCCAGCGGGATCAAGCTTGCCGGTCTTCTGGTATTCATCACCGATGTTCACAGTCTCGGCATCCAAACGGCGCAGGGCCTCGTCGTCACCGAGGCCTTCTACTGGGATCTGAACGACGGCACCCGCGCGTTTTCAACAAGATTTGCGGAGCGGGCTGGCGGGAAGATGCCCGGCCAGGTCCATGCCGGCGCCTACTCAGCCACACTTCACTATCTGAAGGCGCTGGCAGCCGTAGGATCGAAGACCGACGGCAGGGCTGTGGTGGCGAAAATGGAAGAGCTGCCGACCGAGGATGAAGCTTTCGGCAAGGGCACTGTCCGAAAGGATGGGCGCAAGCTGCACGACATGTATCTGTTCGAGGTCAAGAAGCCCGAGGATTCGAAGACCCCCTGGGACCTCTACAATAAGCTCGCCACCATTCCGGCCGATCAGGCCTTCCGGCCTGTTTCCGAGAGTGAGTGCGCGCTCCTTCGCTAAGAGCCCGCGTCTGAAACACTGCCTGCGCGGGATGCGCGGGCAGTAAGCCCGCATCCGAAATTGAGATGGATCTCTACGTTATGAAGTTGTTTGCGCATTTTGAGCAGTCGCGTTCATGGTCCGACGAAGAAGCCATGATTATCGAGCAGGTGTCCCGGCTAGCGGCGGAGGTGATCGCACCGAATGCTGACAGGTTCGACGAGCGCAAGGAATTTCCGTGGGAAAATTTCGGCCTCTTCAAGGATATTGGGCTGAACGGTATTTTTGTACCCGAAGAATATGGTGGTTCACCGGTCAGCTACCGCTGCTTCCTTGAAATTGTCCGCCTCATCTCCGAGGCTTGCGCATCGACCGGCATCATCTTCGGAACCACCGGCGCGGTGGTCAAACCCATTCTCCAGTTCGGGACAGAAGAGCAGAAGCAGCGCTTGTTGCCGGTCATTGCCGGAGGCGGGCTCGGCGCCATGGCGATTACCGAGCCGCATGCGGGCTCCGACGGTTCGAACATCCGCACCAGATTCCAGCCGGATGGCGACGAGATCGTCATTAATGGGGGTAAAATCTTCATCACGACCGGCGACGTCGCCGATGTGCTCCTTCTGTTCGGGAAGTGGAGCGAACTGGAGGATTCCTCCAAGGGGGTCTCTGCCGTCATCGTGGAAAAAGGCACGCCCGGCTTCGACATCGTGCGCCTCGAATCTAAAATGGGCACGAACGCCTCGTCCACGGCCGAGCTAGCCTTCAACGATTGCCGCATCCCGCGCGCCAACCTTCTTGGCAATCCCGGTGACGGCATGAAGATCATGCTAAACGTCCTCAACAAGTCCCGTCCGAGCGTCGGCGCTCAGGCGTTAGGCATCGCCTCTGCTGCATTCAATGATGCGGTCGCCTACGCGAACGAGCGCCAGCAGGGCGGTAGAAAGATCATCGGACACCAGGCGATCGCCTTCATGCTTGCCGATCTCGCCATCGAGCTCCTCGCAACGCGGGTTCTGCTGGATCATGTCGGCCGCCTTGTCGACGAAGGCGTCGAAGACATCAGCGTCGAAGCCTCGACCATAAAGGTGAAGGCGTCGGACCTGGCCATGCGGATGACGACGGACGCCGTTCAGGTCTTCGGGGGGCACGGCTACGTTCGAGGCAACCGCGTCGAACGGCTGATGCGCGAAGCCAAAGTTACCCAGATCTGGGAAGGTACCAACCAGATTCAGAGACAAGTCATCAGTCGTGATCTGGTCGCGCGCTAGGTGGAATTTCAAATGGAAGGAGGGCTTTCGATGGCCCTAACACAGATACATTCAACGTGCTCCTGGAGACGGTCAGCCGCTTTGTCACCGAGCTCGTTCAGGCGATGCTGGCCGACAGTGAGGCCGACACCTATGCGGCGCGTTGTATGATCCTTGACGCGGCCGCCCGTCGCGACCTTGGGGAAAACACCACCAAGGTTGCGGCTTGCGCGAAAATGTTCGCGTCCGAAATGGTCGGTCGTGTTGCCGATCGAGCCGTACAGATTTTCGGCGGCGCGGGCTACATGGCGGAATATCCCGTGGAACGTTTTTATCGCGACGTACGGCTTTTCCGCATCTTTGAAGGCACCACCCAGATCCAGCAACTCGTCATCGCGCGCGAACTGCTCAAGGCTGCGGACTGAAGAAGGACATAGTGAGGATCCCATGGCCGTCGAATTGACACAACAGGAAGAGTTTGCGGTTCTCACACTCAACCGCCCGGACGCGCTGAACGCGCTGAACGCCCAGACGACCGGCGAGATATCGGATGCGATCGACGCGGTCGAGCGGATGGATGTGCGTGCGCTCATCATTACGGGAGCGGGTGAAAAGGCCTTCTGCGCGGGCGCTGACGTCAAGGAGATGGTCGGTATCGATCTCATCTCGAAGAAGCGCAAGGCCGAGCGCGGCCAGTCGACTTTTGCCAAGCTTGACCAACTGCGTGTTCCCTCGGTTGCGCTGATCAACGGTTATGCCTTCGGCGGTGGCCTCGAACTCGCGCTCGCCTCCACCTTCCGGCTGGCGACGCCGCGCGCAGCCGTTGCACTTCCGGAAATCAAGCTCGGCCTGATGCCCGGCTACGGCGGCACGCAGCGTCTACCGCGCATCGTCGGCGAGGCGAGAGCGTTGGAGATGATCATGACCGGGCGAACCGTTCGCGCGGAAGAGGCGCAGGCCATCGGTCTCATCCATCGTCTCGTCAGCGAGGACAACCGCCTGGCGGAAGCCTTTGCCTTCGCCCGTGAGTTTTCCAAATTCAGCCTGGTTGCCCTCGGTTATGCGCGGGAGGCCGTCCAGCGTGCTCTGTCGACCACATTGCAAGACGGGTTGAAGATCGAAGCCGAGATCTCAACCCTCGCCTTCCAGTCAAAGGACGCGCAGGAAGGCATCACCGCCTTCATCGAAAAACGGACGCCAAACTTCGGCGGTTCGTGAAGGCTGATCGTGAATGAGGGTTACCGCATGCCTCCTTTAACAGATTTTCTCGTTATTGATTTCTCGACGCTCCTTCCCGGGCCGCTCGCGAGCCCGAGGCGGGCTGAGGTGGGCGCGCAGGTGATCAAGATCGAACGTCCGGACGACGGCGACGCGATGCGCACTTACAAGCCCATTGTCGACGGCGAAAGCCTGCTGTTCGCCATGCTCAACCGCGGCAAGCAGTCAATGGCGGTCGATTTGAAATCGCCTGCCGACATGGAGGTACTCTGGCCGCTGATTGAAAAGGCGGACGCACTGATTGAGGAGTTCCGGCCGGGGGGCATGGACCGCCTTGGCCTCGGATACGATGTGTTGGCAAAGCGCAACCCGCGGCTGCTCTATTGCTCGATCCCCGGCTGGGACCAGACTGGTCCAAAGGCAGGTAAGGGCAACCGTGATCTGAACTTCGTCGCCGAGGCGGGACTGTTGGGTCTTTCCGCCGGTAATTATGGCGTGCCGGCTCTACCGGTGTTCCTCGCGGGAGACATTGCAGGTGGCGCGCCGCCGGTGGTGATCAACATCTTGCTCGCGCTTCGTCAGCGCGACGGCACAGGCCGTGGCATGTATATCGATGGCGCGATGACGAACAGGGGATCGCGACGATCATCGAGCGGGTCTAACAACATCAACTCTCGGGGGAGGACCATGGAGAGAAACGAAGCCGGCGTAAAGCCGGGAGGAGTAGACGATCATATTCTGCAAACACGCGGACTGACGATGGAGTTTCACGGCTTCGTCGCCGTGCGCAACGTCGATCTGAACGTGAGGCGCCACACTATACATGCGCTTATAGGGCCGAACGGGGCGGGCAAGACAACCTGTTTCAATCTCTTGACGAAGTTCCTCACCCCGACGGGTGGTTCGATCGTTTTCAATGGTCGGGACGTCACGAGAACCGGACCCGCGGCGATGGCCCGGCTCGGAATGGTCAGGTCCTTCCAAATCTCCTCGATCTTCCCCCATCTGACGGTGATTGAGAACGTTCGCATGGCGCTTCAACGCAAGCTCGGCACCTCGTTCCACTTCTGGAAGCCGAAGCGTTCGCTTTACCCGCTTCACGTTAGGGCGGACGAGCTCATCGAATGGGTCGGCCTCGAGACCTATCGAGATACGCTTGCCGGCGACCTCTCCTATGGGCGCAAACGTGTTCTCGAACTCGCGACCACGCTCGCACTCGATCCGGAGTTGCTGCTTCTCGACGAACCGATGGCGGGGCTCGGCCACGAGGACATCGGTCGTGTCGCCGAATTGGTGCGGCGTGTATCCGAAGGCCGCACCGTGCTGATGGTCGAGCACAATCTGGATGTGGTTTCCGACCTTTCCGACACCATCACCGTGCTGACGCGAGGCAGCATTCTCGCAGAGGGCGACTACGCCTCTGTTTCCCAAAACCCGGCGGTCCGGGAAGCTTATATCGGAGGCGTCCATGCTTGACACCCATTGCGAAAAACGCCTGCGTATCGAGGGACTGAACGCTTTCTACGGAGACAGCCATGTACTGCATGGCATCGATCTGCATGTCGAGCGCGGTGAACTCGTTACGCTTCTCGGACGCAACGGCGCCGGAAAGACCACCACATTGCGCGCCATCATGGGCCTCGTCGAGCGGCGCGGTGACATCCGCTTCGACGGCGCTGATCTGTCCCGGCTTCCTCCGCATAAGATTGCCCGCTTCGGTATCGGCTACGTGCCGGAAGAACGCGGCATCTTTTCAAGCCTCGACGTCACGGAAAACCTTCTGCTTCCGCCCACGATCAAGCCGGGCGGCATGACCATCGAAGAGATCTACACGCTGTTTCCCAATCTTAAGGAGCGGGCGGGAAGCCAGGGCACGAAACTCTCTGGGGGCGAACAGCAGATGCTTGCGATGGCGCGTATCCTGCGTACTGGCGCCGATTTCCTGTTGTTGGACGAGGTTACGGAGGGTTTGGCGCCGGTCATCATCGAGCAGATCGGCATCGCGATCGGGCTTCTCAAGGAGCGGGGCTTCACGATCCTGCTGGTGGAGCAGAACTTCCCCTTTGCCAGTCGCATCGCCGACCGCCATTACGTAGTCGAGAACGGACGCGTGGTCGACATGGTGGCGAAGGACGACCTCAATGATCCGGGTGTGGCAGAACGCCTGCACTCGTTTCTCGGCGTTTAGGAGGCGAGCATGACGACTATCCTTGGCATTCCCATGCAGGCGCTGCTCGGCCAGATCCTGATCGGGCTCATCAACGGCGCCTTCTATGCACTCCTAAGTCTCGGTCTTGCGATCATCTTCGGCCTGCTCAATATCATCAACTTCGCGCATGGCGCGCTCTACATGCTCGGCGCCTTCGCCGCGTGGCTCCTGCTCAACTATCTCGGCGTCAACTATTGGGGTGCGCTAATCCTTTCTCCGTTTATCGTGGGCGTGCTCGCGGTCGCCATGGAGCGCTATATGCTCCGCCGCATTTACAAGCTGGACCATATCTATGGCCTTCTTCTTACCTTCGGCACCGCTCTTCTGATCGAAGGCGTTTTCCGGAACCAGTTTGGCGTGTCGGGGCTTGCCTACCCGATCCCCGCGCAGCTTCAGGGCGTTCAGAACCTTGGCTTCATCTTTCTCCCGAACTATCGGGCCTGGGTGCTGGTCGCCTCTCTCTTCATATGTTTCGCGACCTGGTTCCTGATCGAAAAAACGCGATTAGGCTCCTATCTGCGCGCCGCGACGGAGAACCCGAAGCTCGTGCAAGCTTTCGGCATCAACGTGCCGTTGATGATCACACTCACCTATGCGTTTGGGGTTGCACTGGCGGCGCTTGCCGGCGTAATGGCTGCCCCCATCTATCAGGTAAGCCCTGTCATGGGCTCCAACATCATCATTGTCGTGTTCGCCGTTGTCGTCATTGGCGGCATGGGCTCGATTCTCGGTGCCATCGTCTCAGGCTTTGGTCTCGGACTCATCGAGGGATTAACGAAGGTCTTTTACCCTGAAGCGTCCAGCACCGTCATCTTTGTCGTCATGGCCATCGTGCTGCTCGTGAAACCCACTGGTCTGTTCGGGAGGGCCGAATGAACACCACCAAGACGCGTCCCTTGTCACGGCACAATGGCCGCCTTTCTCGCCGGATCGCGATTTTCATCCTCGCGGCGGCCGTGCTTGCCATTGCGCCGTACGTCGTCTATCCGGTCTTCTTGATGAAAGCCTTGTGCTTTGCACTCTTCGCCTGTGCGTTCAATCTTCTGATCGGCTATGGCGGGCTCTTGTCCTTCGGACATGCTGCCTTCTTCGGCTCCGCAGCCTATCTCTGTGGTTACGCGGCGCGGGACCTGGGTCTTACCCCGGAACTCAGTGTCCTCGTCGGGACTGTGGGTGCCGGACTGCTGGGCTACGTGATCGGTGCGATCGCTATCCGTCGCCATGGCATCTACTTCGCCATGGTCACGCTGGCGCTGGCGCAGATGGTCTACTTCTTCGCGGTACAGGCCCCGCTCACCGGTGGGGAGAATGGCATGCAGGGAATTCCCCGCGGGTTTCTGTTTGGCATCATCGATCTCAACAACACGATGGCGATGTATGCCTTCGTTGTTGCGGTTTTCCTGATCGGCCTTGCTGTTCTGCACCGTGCGGTCGAATCACCGTTCGGCCAGACCCTGAAGGCCATTCGCGACAACGAGAACCGTGCGATCTCCCTGGGCTATGATTCTAATCGCTACAAGCATCTTGCCTTCGTGTTGTCAGCTGCGATCGCTGGCCTCGCAGGCGCGACCAAGGCACTGGTGTTCCAGCTCGCATCGCTGACGGACGTCCACTGGACGATGTCCGGTGAGGTGGTGCTGATGACGCTGATCGGCGGTCTCGGCACGACGCTGGGTCCCGTAGTCGGGGCCATCATCATCGTCGCGATGCAGACCTATCTCGCCGAGAGCGGCTCGTGGGTCACGGCCATTCAGGGTGCGACGTTCATCGTCTGTGTCCTGATGTTCAGGGAGGGAATTGTCGGCGCCGTCTGGAAGCTGCGAGCGAACGAGCGTTTGCCGGAGCCTCGAGAATAACAATCAGACGCGGAGGCTCATCGTCTCCGCAAGGTTACAGGAAGGAAAAAGCAGGTGTTGGTTGGCAGTTAACCGTGAGAATGCGGCCGCTTTGAGCCAGAATTGGCAGTTAACGTGAGAATCTTGCCGGGAAGATTCTCAGATTAGTTGCAGTTGGGATGACGCGGTTGATCGGGAGGTACCCCTCATGATCTCGTTGATGGCGCTGCTGAAACGCACCTTGTTCTCGCCCCTCATTTGTCCGCAAAGCATTTCGAGCATCTCTGGCCCTGAGCGCTCAACCATGGCTATTGCGGCCAGCAGAGCCGGCCGCAGGTGCAGGGGCAGGATTGGGCATGACGACATTGGCAGACTCTGCCGATCAACGACATCATCGAGATCAGGAATGAGTGCGCCAAGTACCCGGTAACGCCATGGCTCATAATTTCCAAAGGTGGGGTTCTTCACGCGGCGCATCAGCAAAAGTTGTGCAATCCTGGCCGGTGATACCCAGGTTCGAGCTTTTCGTGAGGCCTCATCGTGGAGCAGCCGTTCGCCGATGAGAGCCGTTGCGCTATAGTGACCGAAGGTTGAGGCGCAGCTAACCCCCGAGGGGCTCTGTAGCAGGTCGCCGCAGAGAGCACAGGTGATACGCCAGCCGAGCAACTGACTTCGAAGAATGGCTCTCGGTTCCGTCTTTGCGGGACAACAGGTTGAGCATGACTGTATCGCATCCGTCGCAATCAGGCACCGCGACGACCGGGCGATATCTGTGAAGGTGGTGCGGCGGATCGTTGCCTCATCCACGCAGAGTATATGCGCCAGGCGGAGGATCTGATTGTCGTTGAGACTAAGATCGGTGGCGCGCAGGGATGGCGTCTCTGGGAGGCAATGCCGAAGCATGGCAAGGGGAGGGACACCATAGAACACCGCATGCCGAGCAACCCACGACGACAGCAGCTCATCGGTGCAGGGAGCCAGTGTTACCGGCAACTGCTGGGGGGCTTGAAGGTCATGCGAAGGCGGCTTCCGCATCAAACTCCGGCTCCCATCTCTCGACAGCTGCGTCCGTAATTCTCTCTTGGCCGCTTTCGATGGCCTCGATTGCGAGTGTGTTTAACATATGGAAGAGGTTTGCGGTGATGCCCTCGGATATCTGCAACATCCGCCGTAGCGATTTTGCGGTCAACACCGACGGCTGGCGTAGGGGCGTGTTGCGCAGGATCAAAGAGATCAGGATCTCGAACTGCTCGTTTGCAGCCCAGCGGCTTAGGGTGAACTGTTCAAAGCGGCGGGCCAGTTGCACATCGCCACCGATCGCTTCGCGGGCATCATTGACGCCAAAGCAGACGAGGGAGATCTGAAGTCGGTTGCTGAGGAAGCGCAAGGTGTTGAGGACGATGCGTTGCTCGCGATAGGTTCCGGCGAGGATATTGTGCACCTCGTCAATCACTAACACCTGAACGCCGATAGCCTCCATGATGCGCATCGCCGCCTGCTCCATCTGGGCGATATCGGCGCGTGGCCTTTGCGGTGCGCCGAGAAGGGTTAGTAGTTCCGCGTAGAACCGTCGTTCGCCGGGTCGGCTGGTCATCTCCATGGCCAGAACCGGTGTCTTCAACTTGCCGGTAAGAGAACTGAAGCTCGGTGGATGCTGATCACGGAAACGCTTCATGATCATCGTCTTGCCCATTCCGCTGTCGCCGTAGATGGCGAGCGAAGGCATGCGTGTGCCGCGTGGATGATCGAGCAGTTGGTTGAGCCGCTCAAGCACCTGCTTGGCGCGCGGATAAACCAGCCAGCGGCGTGATCTGATCGCCCTGATGCGTTGCGCATCCGTCTCCGCAAGCAAAGCCGCGGCGTTTGAGGTTAGGTGGGAGATTTCCGTGTTCATGCCAGTTCACTCCGTGTCCTCGTCGAAGGCCACAGGTTTGCTGGAGTCTATCCCGCGAAGCGACCCCCATCCGCCGTCTTCCACTCTCGTTTTGTGGCGGCTTGCGGGACCGCGTCGGGCGAACGCCGTCTTTTTGACTGCTGCCTCGACCAGCTTGCGCTGCTCAACTGCCGTGCCGACTATGGTGCGGGTGTCTAGTTCCCGTCGCCCCTTTGTCAGCAGCGCGCGGCGCGCCGCCAGTGCCTCGTGTAGTGTCACCGAGGGCAAGGTAACGTCGGCATAGCGGGCTTCCACGAAGTTGCCGGACGGGCGCCGGACGAAGACGCGAGCCATATCCCGTGGGTCGTACTTTACAAGGAGACGCCGGTTAGAGCGCCCAACATCGGCGGTGAGGGCAGCTGACCAATAACGCAGCCCGAACAGGTGAATCCCGGTTGGCCGCAGCGTGCGTTCCTGCTCCGGCAGGAACGTCAGCCAGAAACGCATCCGGTCCTGGGGAAGTCGAAGCGGTATCACGTCCTCGTGCTCCCGCCATACTGCAATCGGCGGCCGGCCCAAGCTGCCGTGTATCGAATGGTGATAGGAGCCGACAATGTCCAGCGCGATGTAACGCTCGAGCTCGCGCAAAGTGAGTGCCGCATGTCGCTTAGAGTCGTATTCGCCAAGCTCCTGGGCATTGCTGAACGTCGTGCCAGGCAGCAGGTGGAGTTTTCCCATCTGCGTCCCAATCAGACGCTCGATGTGACCACCGAAGCGTGGCTCCCCTGGCGGCCGCCAGTCGATCGCGATGCCGGCATCCTGGCATCCCCGCTTGAAAGACTGGCTCCTAAAATCGGCGCCGTTGTCGACGTGTAAGGTATCTGGCAAACCTGCAACGGGCCAAGCCTCGCTGATCTCCCGTTCACGCAGCCAAGCTGACTTGTCAAAAACGGAATGCAGAAGGCAAAGACTGGTCGAAAGGCGGGAAGGGGCATCCATCGTGAGGTAGAAGCCCGTCACCATCCGGCTGCAGACATCCATCGCCAGCGTCAGCCAAGGCCGGCCGATCGGCTGCCGCGTTTCCTCGTCAACGACAAAGATATCCGCTTTCGTATGATCGACCTGCACGATCTGCAATGGCCGGGAGGCGGCTAACACCCCGGGAACAGCACGAGTGTTCTTGACGATTTTGGCTTCGCCGCGCCGTTTGGCCCGCTTCTGTAGATCGATGTCTTCGAGTCGAGCTTTGATTGTTCGGCGATGGGGCGGCCGAAGTCCAGCGGAGATGCAGTTCGTCTGCACATCCCGGACCAGCTGTGTAAATGACGCACGATTGCGGGTAAGGTAGTACCGGCTGATCGTCGTCCGAATGATCTCCTCCCGCCTGTCATCTAGTACCCGATGGCCTCCTGGTCGGCCGGGCTTGCGCTCCACCAGGCTCATCACGGTCCCGCCGGCCCGGAATAGCTTGATGAGGCGGTATGCAGTCGCTTGACTGATTTCGAGCTCGGTCGCAAGCAGCGCCACATCCGCCACCGACATCCTGCCAGTGCGGCTTTTCAAAAAGTCTCGAATTGCGTCTGCGCGCCGGCACGCTTCATCCCAAAGCGCTTCGTCAACTTCGTCAGGGAAGGCGTCACTCACAGCAAGATACCGTCGATTTCCTCGGTAGTCTGATTCTCACATTAACTGATCAGATTTATGCGAAATTCTCAAGTTAAGTGCCTATTCTCAAATTAAGTGCCAGGCTATCCTTCTGAAATTGCTGCGACGGATTCTTGGGGTTAAGTGCAAAGCGACAGCAGTCTTCCTGCGGGCAGGCGCCGTCTCCTCCCATGCATGCCGGATAGTGAGCGCCCGGAGTGACTGGCTGGCGCTCCTCCAGCCGAAACTCGTGCTCCCAGGGAATGTTGAGGTCGTATTCGTACAGGAACCGGCGGCCTTTGCGCAGCTTCAATTCGCCAAGCGTCATGGCCGGGGACACACACCGCGCCAGATCGCCCCGGCGAAGGCCAGTGTCGAGATCCACAGCGGCACCAAAGCGATGAGCCCCAGACGCCGATAGGAAAGAACGAGGAAGGCGACCAATGCCAGACCACCGGCTCCCGTGACCGCCGGATACCGAACAAAGACGCTCGAAACACCGAAAACGATCGCCACGCAGATCAGTGCCGCCGCGGTCATTTCCTGCACAGAGAGGGGTGGAGTCGGCTTGACGGTAGCCTCCACAGTCCTCAGATCGGATCCCAGCAGAATACGTCACCCGAACGCTCCATCGGGACGACGCTCGCCTTGAAGGCGGGTAGGACGCGTTCGGCTATCAGGGCCGGCGTCCAACCTCCTCCCGATTGGACGCTGCGAATCGGTCGCATGGCGTTGAACAGGAACAGTTCATTGAGACGAGCTGCGAAAACCTGGCCTGTAATTCCCTCCGCCGCGGCCGATGCCAGGAAGACGACGAGCGGCGCGTTGGTCTCCGGCGTCATGCGCTTCATGCGTTCGACGCGCGCCTGTTCCTCCGGAGTCGTTGCAGGAATGGAGCTCGTCATCCGGCTCCAGGCGAAGGGCGCGACGCAGTTCGAGCGCACGCCGAACCGGCTCATGTCCAGAGCGATTGATTTCGAAAGGCCAACGATGCCGAGCTTGGCCGCGGCGTAGTTCGCCTGACCGAAATTTCCGATCAGGCCGGAGGTGCTGGTCATATGCACGAAGGCGCCTCTGCCTTGAGCACGAAACGGCTCAGCGGCCGCACGGCTCATATAGAAGCTGCCGTTCAAATGCACATTTATCACCGCCTCCCAGTCGGAAGGATCCATCTTGTGGAAGATGACGTCTCGAAGGATCCCGGCATTGTTGACCACCACATCCACCTGACCGAAGCTGTCCATGGTCATTTCGATGGTGCGGCGTGCGGCGTTCCATTCGGACACGCTTTCGCTCGAGATGATCGCCTGGCCGCCGAGCTGCTCGATCATCGCCTTGGTTTCCTCTGCGGGTGCGCTGGAGCGCTCGCCGCTCCCTCCCAGTGAAACGCCGATATCATTGATCACCACGCGAGCGCCCGCCCGGGCAAACTCCAGCGCAATGCCTCGACCGATGCCACCGCCCGCTCCCGTGACGACCGCGACCTTGCCCTCCAGTCCCAAATCGACTGTCATTTCGAATTCCCTCCTTGAACAGGCGTTTTATCGGCCGAGACCGAGCACTTGTTTGGCAACAATGTTGCGCTGAATTTCCGATGAGCCACCATAAATCGATGTTGGTCGCGCCTGAAGGAAGACACTGCCGGGGTAGAGCGTCGGAGCGTCCAGCAGCGGCCCTGCAAGCGTTCCCAGTTCGCCGGCGACCTCCAGTATCCGGTCTGTGATCTCCTGGTAGAGCGCGGACTGGTTGATCTTCAGCATGGAAACGTCAGGGCCGAGCGTTTCGCCGCGTCGCACCTTGTCTGCGAAGGTCTTGTAAAAGGACTTGTGGTCCTCGAGCTCCATGCGCAATCCGTTGAGGAGTGATGCATAGTCAGCGCTCTTTCCCAGATGGTCGCAAAGCCGCTCGAGATGGTCGAGCGCTCCTTCCGATTGCTTTGGTGAGCCCAGGAACAGACGTTCGAAGCCAAGCAGGTTCTTGGCGGTGGTCCAGCCCGAATTCACCTCCCCGACGATCGAGTCGGCGGGGATGCGAACATCGTCGAAGAAGACCTCTGCGAATTCGTCGTGCATGTCGATGTTGACGATCGGACGAACCTTCACGCCGGGCGTATCCATCGGCACAAGAAAGAAGCTTATGCCTTTTTGCTTGGCGGCCTGCTGGTCCGTGCGGGCAAGCACGAAGATCCATTGCGCGTCCATGCCCAGCGTCGTCCAGATCTTCTGCCCGTTGATCACCCACTGATCGCCTTCGCGCACGGCCGACGTGCGGAGCGCCGCAAGGTCGGAGCCGGCGTTGGGTTCGCTATAGCCTTGACACCAGACTATTTCGCCCGAGAGGATCTTCGGCAGATGGTAGGCGCGCTGAGCATCTGTTCCGTGAGCGATCAGGAGAGGACCGACCATGGTCAGGCCAGTATCGGGCAGTCGCGCACAACCATAGCGCTCCATTTCCTCGAACATGATCAGCAGCTTCGAGGGAGAGAGTCCCATCCCGCCATGTTCGCGCGGCCATCCAGGCGCTACCCAGCCCTGCAGCGACAGGATCTTGTACCAGGGCATGGCTTCTGCGGCGTGCAGCCGCTTGGGTGGACTGCGCAGTTCCTGCGGATAGTTGGTAGCGATCCAGCGACCTATCGTAGCGCGGAAGTCCGCATCCGAAAGCGTGTTCAGGTCCGCATGCGGCTCGGGTGCCGTCAGGCTAGCGATGGCTGTCATTTCATTCTCCCCTGAATACTGCTGCACGCTTCTCGAAAAAGGCTGCGCGCCCTTCCAACGCGTCAGCGCTGAACAAGAGCGTCGGCTGGATCTGGCGTTCGAATTCGAGCGCCCTGTCGACCTCCAAGGCGAGGAAGTCCTTTACATAGGCCTCGGCAAAGGCGCAGCTTCTGCCGCAGTGCCGGCGAAAGCCTTGGCTGCGGCAAGCGCTCCACCTTCCGGTACGAGTTCGTCCACGAAGCCGAGGCGGTACCCCTCCAGCGCATCGATCGTTGCCGAGGCGAGGATGATACGGCGCCCGTGCGAAGCCTATGCGCGCTGGCAGCGTGGCCAGCAGCCCCATACTGGGGATCAGACCTATCTTGCCAAAACTCGAGGCAAAACGAGCCGTTTCCGCAGCAACGACGGTTTCGCAAGCCAACGCCAAAGCGAAGCCACCGCCAGCAGCCCACCCTTCAACGGCGGAGACGAGCGGCTTGGGAAACCTCACCATTCGCCCCACGAGATCCTTCACAACCGAGAAACGATCGCGCGCCTCGGCGATGTTGGTCACAGCCTTCTGGTCACGAATATCGCCGCCGGTGGAAAAGTGCCCACCTGCACCCGTCAAAACAACAGCGTGAACGGCTCGGTCGTGTTCAGCATCCGAGAGAAGCTGGACCAACCTGCGTCGCACTGCATGACCGACGGGATTGCAACGCTCGGGCTCGTCCATCGTGAGGATCAGAAGTCCCTCTTCAAGGGCCGCCGCAATCCCGGTCATGGCCGCCCCTCCGTCAGGCCGCCGTAACGTTGGCGATGGAAACCCGCGCTGCCGTAACGCGGTGCCAGCACCATGGCACGGCGCAGGAACAATCCGATATCGGCCTCTTCCGTATATCCGATGGCACCGTGAAGCTGCACCGCCTGTCTCGTAACCAGCATGGCGGCATCGGCGGCCCGCGCCTTCGCTCTGGAGACGATACGACGGCAGTCGTCGCCCGAATCGAACGCTTCGACGGCATCGCGTAGCACCGCCCGCGTCAAGCCAATCTCGATTTCCATATCCACAGCCCTGTGCTGCAGCGCCTGGAAGTGGCCGATAGGTTGGCCGAACTGGACGCGTGTCTTGAGATAGTCGAGCGTGATGGCAAAGGCGCGCCCCATGATTCCAAGCAATGCCGACGCCGTGGCCAGGGCCGCGGCTTCGAGCGCCTTCGCATCTGGCGCAGATAGCCGTTCCGCCTCGACCCCATCGAGGATCAAGGTCGCCGTGTGACCGCCATCGATGGTGTTTTCGATTTCAAGCGACATGCCCGCGGCTTTCGCGTCGACCAACCAGCAGGCTTCAGTCGAAACGACGAGAAACGCATTGGCGGCGGCGGCCATTGGCACGAAACGCTGTCTTCCCGAGATCCGCCCCTCGGCCTCCGTGATGTCTCCGGCGATCGTGAGGCCATCGGGAGCATCGAGCCAGGCCGGCAAGATAAGCTTGTCACCGCTCAACGCTTCGGCGGGTGCGTCCTTGCCCATGAAATCGAGAGCAAGCTGGGCCTCGATGAGCGGCTCGGGCAGCAACGCCGCTCCTACTTCGCCAGCGAGCGCCGCATATTCCGCCATGCCAAGGCCTGCGCCGCCTGCCGCTTCCGGCAGCCGAATTCCAAGCCAACCCATGGCGGAGATCTCGCTCCAGCGTCCTCGATCTATTCCCGGCCTGCTAAAGCGCAGATGTCGAATCGCCTTGAGATCGCCATCGCGCGAGGCAATGCCTGCAGCGCTTTCGACCAACAGGCGCACCCCCTCAAGCCTGTCCTCGCCAGTTGCGAGCGCTGCATCCATCGCCGTTTCCTCCTCATTCGAATTGGGCGAGACCGTTTCCGAGCACCACCATGCCGCGCTCCGCCGCGCACACGCGGAAGGAGCCGTCCGGCCAGATTTCCGTAAGCAATGTCTCCCCCGGCAGGACTGTCGAACTGAAACGAACGTCAAGCCCCTTGAGTCGCGTCGGATCGCCTGCGCAAAGCGTCTTCATCAGAGCATGCGCGGCGATGCCCAGGCTGCACAATCCGTGCAGGATGGGCCGCTCGAATCCGGCCTTGGCGGCAACATCAGGATCAATGTGCAAGGGATTGTCGTCGCCATTCCAACGGTACCAGAGCGCCTGCTCGGGTCGAGTTTGCGTCTTGCGCACAAACGTGGGATCCGTTTCGGGAAGCGTATGGGTCTGCTTCACCGGACCGACCGGCCCCCCGAAACCTCCGTCCCCGCGCAGGAAGGTGGTGGCATGGGTTGTCGCGTAGAGCCTGCCATCGTCCGCGTCGCGCAATTCCTTTTCGGTATAGAGTAGCGCGCCGCGCCCGGCGCCCTTGTCGATGATGCCGGTAACGCGGGTCTTGCCGATCACTACACCTTCAGGCGGTAACGGGGCATGCAGCGTAATGCCTTGCTCGCCATGGACAAGGCGCAGCGCGTCGACCCCGGTATCGGGATTTGCAAGCCAGAACCCCGGGTGGCCGAGCACCAGCGGCAAGGTCGGAAAGGGTGCCAGCGCGCCAGCGCCAACAAACTGCAAATCACCGCGGTCCATCGGATCCTGTCCGACACCGATCGACAAAGCATAGAAGGCACACTCGC
This sequence comes from Neorhizobium petrolearium, assembly GCF_029854435.1. Lineage (NCBI taxonomy): Bacteria > Pseudomonadati > Pseudomonadota > Alphaproteobacteria > Hyphomicrobiales > Rhizobiaceae > Neorhizobium > Neorhizobium petrolearium. Next base: position 31,988 of record NZ_CP123002.1, read on the forward strand.
GCGGACCGTAGCTCTGACGGACCTCGGGAATGTCGTAGGCCATCAACTTTTCGTAGTCGATCACGGCAAAACCTCCTCATCGCACTCGATCACCGCGTCGAGCGCGAAGGCCCCGTCGGGCAGCGCGAGCACCGGATTGAGATCGATCGCGCGCAGGCGAGGGCCCGCAGCGACGGCAAATGCGGAAAGCCGTGACAACATGGATGCAAGCGCATCGAGATCGACGGGCGCGCGACCGCGTGCCCCGGTCAGGATTGCCGCTGCCTTGATCGACAGGATCATTTCCCGGCGACGGGGCCAAAGACAAGGTCGCGGCCGATACCCATCAGGCATTCGACGCCACCCGAAAGCTGTCGGGCAACCAGGATACCGGCAATGCGCGCCTCGGGAGCCGTCCTGCCAACCGTGCCAAGAATATCGTGATAGGCGGCCCGGACGGAATCGGTATCGACCAGGTTCAGCCTGACGCCGCCGATATCGGACTTGTGAACGATGTCGGGCGAAACGATCTTCATCACGACAGGGAAACCGAGTTCGGCAGCGGCGGCTACCGCCTCCTCCGCCGAGTGCACGATCCGCTCGGCGGCAGCCGCTATGCCGGCTTTCGCGAGAAGCGCCTTTGCCGCGTATTCGTCGGGACTGACGGCCGGCAGGCGGACATTCGGCAGTTCCGGCAGCGCCTTCGGCTTCCGGGCCATCATTTCGCCGACCCGTCCCATCGCCGCAATGGCCCGCACGGCCCGGCTTGGATCGGAAAATACAAGGAAACCGGCCTCTTCGTACGCGCGCGTGACGGCATCATCCGCGATGATGCAGAGCGCCAGCAGCCGGTCGGGAAATTCGGCGCGGATCTTGTGCAAGGTTTCGCGCAGTTTCGGCGCAAGCGTCGCGCTCCCGGCTACATAGGTCATGAAACAAAGGATAGAGCGATATTCGCCATCCCTGATCGCCGCGCGGGTGAACTGCTCGAACAATGACATGTCGTTCAGTGCCTGGGCCGTGCAGTCGAGCGGATTGGCCGGAGCGCCATAAGGCAGAAGCTGTTTCAACCGGACCTGCGCCTCGGCCGGCATGGTCGGCATCGGCAAGCCCACCAGTTCTGCCTCATCGCTGGCGACAATCCCCGCGCCGCCGCTGATGGTGATCACGCCGAGACTATTGTGGGCAGGATAGATCCGCTGCCGCGCCGCGTAGGCGAAATCAAGCATCTGCTCGGTATCACGCACCCGGATGACGCCATGTTCGGCGAGAACTGCCTCGGCCACGGCATCGTCCCCGGTGAGCGAGGCCGTATGCGAGGCGGCCGCCGAAGCGCCGATCGGGCTGCGTCCGGATTTCAGCATGAAGACCGGCTTGCCGGCCGCTCGCGCCGCATCGAGGGCGGCGATCATGCGGTCCGCGTCGCGAAAACCCTCCTGATAGGCGCAGATCACGTCCACCGCATCACTGCCGGCCATCCAGCCGATGGCGTCGGCGACCGTCACATCCGCCTCGTTGCCGGTGGTGACCAGAACCGAGGTCCCAAGGCCGCGCACCCGCGCCACGGCCGCAAGATGCGTTCCGTAAGCGCCCGACTGGCTGGCGATGCCGACATTGCCCGGCAGGGGGAAGTCCATTTCCAGAAACGAGGAAAAGGTGCCGTAATATCCCAAGGCGGACGTGTCCAAGGTTCTTTCCGCGACCTGGCAGCGCTGCAGGGTCCACTTCATGAGAAACGCATTGGCCCATGCCGGGAAGAGCGGTCGGCGTGTCGTCTCCGCCTTCATTGCCACGGCGTTTGCCCAGGACACGCCGGAGGCTGCAAGCCAGCAGTGGCGCAACGTCGCCGATCAGATCAGACCGAAAGTGCCCAAGCTCGCAACTCTCATGGACAGTGCCGAGGAGGACGTGCTGGCCTACATGACCTTTCCCAAGGCGCATTGGACCAAGCTGCACTCGACCAATCCCATCGAGCGGCTGAACGGCAAGATCAAGCGGCGCACCGAGGTCGTCGGCATCTTTCCCAACGACGATGCCGTCGTCAGGCTCGTCGGTGCCTTGTTGCTCGAGCAGAACGACGAATGGGCCGTCCAGCGATCACGCTAAATGACCCTTGAGACCATCGCGACAATGAGCGATGATCCCCTCATCAGCCTGCCCGCCGCGGCAAGCTGATCCAGTCCCGGCTCTGCCCGGAAGGCACGGCGAACGCCGAAGCTACACCCCCTGGGACACGATCCGACCAACTTCCGCCGCAGCGAGGTGATTGTCATCGGGCTTTGCGCCTGGCCGTAGATCTGCACGAAGCGCGGACCGAACAGGAACAGTGCTTCGTCGTAAGACGCGAGTTTCTCCGCACCTTTTTCCAAGGTCATGTTGCTCACGGGTTCAAAGTAGGCTGCCACATTGAAGTTCTATCACGATGTAGGCTTCGAGCAGAACAAGACAGGCTTCCAGGTTCGGCGCATTCCACCTCGGGCCTCGTAACGCGCCATAAATAAATCGCCCGTGAATGCCCCAATATAAGCCTACCGTATATCGGTGCCCTTTAATGTTCAGGGGCCAACCAAGCTCCGGAAGCTGGAAGCATATTCTTGACGCCCCAACTGCGATTAGACAACTCCATCATTCGGGAGTGGAATGGTCGGGACGCGCGGCAGCGACACATATCAGGCGATGTCGCCCGTATGCGTTTCGAGTTTCGCGGCCAATTTGTCCGCAACCTCGATCAGCGGCACAAGAAACTGATCGCGCGCCGCATCCGGCGTCATGGCGCGGCGCAGATAGATGATGTTCATGGCGCCGAACACCTGCGAGTGCGTCCTGATCGGGACGCCGATGCTGAAAAACTTGGACTCGTAGTTTTCGCGCGAATAGCTTTCGTCCATCGTGGCATAGCCCCGTGCCCGCACGTTTTCGAGCAGCGCTTCCAATGCGTCCAAGGCGCGCGCGAGGGCGAATTCCGGTGCGGGATTCTTCTGTGCGCGCTCCAGGAAAGCTTGCCGTTCCTCTTCCGGGCAGAAGGCGAGATAGGCCCGCCCGAGGCTGGTGTGGAGCACCGGTGCCCGGTATCCCGGCTTGCGGAAAAAGCGCATCGGCTCGGTTTCGCGCGATGTCTCGATGACCAGCATTGCGTCCTCGTCGAAGATCGACACATCCGAAGGCCAACCAATGGATTGCCGGAACTGCGCCAGATCCTCGGACACAATTGCGCCGATGGCCTGATGCCGGTTGTAGCCAACGCTGAGCTGCAGGGTCTTGCCGGTGACACGGTAGGTCCGGCTGTCGCTGTCGCGCACAATATATCCGGCATGGGCCAGCGTGGTCAGCATCCGGACGATGGTTGCCTTGTCCAGCGATGTCAGGCGGTGAATTTCGCCCACCGTGGCGTTTCCTGTCGTCTTGTTGATCGCGGCCAGAACGTCGAGCACCCGCAAGGCCGCGATCACCGGTTGGTAGGCCATGTCAATTCCCTCCCGAACTTGTCATTTCCCCAACCGGGGCTTCCACGGATCGAGAGTGGTGCCAAGAATGAAGTGGATGGGGTGACAAGAAAATTCTCCGTTTGCGGCTTTCACATAGCCGTTTTTGTGACCGGTGAACAGCCTGCCGAACCAGGTTGCATTTTGCATGAGGAGGACTATGCTAATAATGAAATGAAATTTCACTTGGTGAAGTTCTCAGAATCGGAGGGGATCATGTCCAGGACTGCATTTATCGACCTTGGGGCCATGGCTGGCCCGATGATGTCCAGTGTCGCGCGAAAGCGTCTTGCGATCAGCGCATATGATATTGTTCGGGCGGTGCGTGCGTGCGGCAGGCGCGGTCTTGGGGCTGGCGTCGAGCGGTCGCGTTTGACCCATGGCTGAGGGCGGTGCAATGGACAGTTCGACCTATTCCATGGTCCTTGAGACATCGGAGAAGCTTTTTGCCGGTTGCGGGGGGGAGGGTTTCGACCCCGCTCTCTGGTTGGCCGCCGAAGAGGCAGGGTTTCCACTCGCCCTGCTGAGCGAAGAACACGGTGGATTCGGTTTCTCCGCCCGGGAAGCCTTTGCCCCCGTGCGGGTGGCGGCGGCCTGTGCCGTTGCCCTGCCGCTGGGCGAAACGCTGCTGGCCAACTGGGTGGCGTCGCTGGCCGGGCTGGGAACGCTCGAGGGGCCCGTGGCGCTGGCCTGGAGTGGCGTGGCGGCGATGCCGTTCGGGCGTTATCTGCGCACGGTCGTCTGCCTGTCCAAACTGGATGGCGGTGTCGGGCTGTCCCTTCTGCATCCCGCCGCCGAACTCTGGCACGCGGGCACCAACCACGCGGGCGAGGAGCGTGATGTGCTGGTCGCTACCGAACCGGTCGCGCCGCAGGCTCGTGTCGCAATGTCCCCAGTCGCTCTGCGCGCGATCATGTCGACCTTGCGCACAGTGCAGATGGCCGGCGCGATCGAGGCGGTTGCCGATATGTGCCTGCGCTATTGCAATGTGCGCGAACAATTCGGGCGCCCGCTGGGAAAGTTTCAGGCGATCCAACACCAACTGGCCATTCTTGCGACCCACAGCTGTGCCGCCACCGTTGCCGCCGACATGGCGGTGGCAGCTTTTGAAACACTCGCGACGCAGGGGGAAGAGGTTTTCATTCCGACTGCGGCCGCGGCAAAACTGCGCGCGGCAGAGGCCGCGACGGCCGCAGCGTCAATCGCGCATCAGGTTCATGGAGCGATCGGTTTCAGCGAGGAATATCCCCTGCATCTGCTGACCCGCCGTCTCTGGTCGTGGCGGGACGAGGACGGTTCTGAATCACAATGGGCCGAGTATCTGGCGAACTGGGCGCAAACCCAACCCGAGCGTGGTCTGTGGCCCGCACTGACCGCCTGCGACCTGGCAAAGGTGGCGTGATGGCACTTCCGACCTTTCCGCTTGAAGCGACGACTCCGGCGCAGGCGGCGCTGAGGGATGAGGTCCGCGCCTTTCTGGCCGAAGCGCTTACGGATCTGCCCGCCCGCGAACGGGCACGATCCTGGACCGGGTTCGACGCAGGTTTCAGCAGGAAACTGGGCGAACGCGGCTGGCTGGGTATGACCCTGCCGAAAGAATACGGCGGCCATGACCGCAGTGCCGTGGACCGGCATATCGTCGTCGAAGAACTGCTCGCGGCGGGGGCGCCCGTTGCGGCCCACTGGATTGCGGATCGCCAAAGCGCGCCCCTGATCCTGCGCCATGGCACCGAGGAACAGCGCCGGACCATCCTGCCGCGCATCGCGGCGGGAACCTGTTTCTTTGGCATCGGCATGAGCGAGGCCAACAGCGGCTCGGATCTGGCGTCCGCGCGGACACGGGCCGAAAAGACGGCTGATGGCTATGTCCTGAACGGAACCAAGCTGTGGACGACATACGCGCACAAGGCGCATTACATGATCGTCTTTTGCCTTACTGGCCAGGCCGAGAGCCGATACGGCGGCTTTAGTCAGGTTCTCGTGGACATGAGCCTTCCGGGGATTTCCGTCAGCCCGGTTCTGGACATCGCTGGAGAGCACCACTTCAACGAAGTGTCGTTTGACAATGTGCTGCTGCCCCCTGACGCCCTCCTGGGCAAGGAAGGCGACGGCTGGGCACAGGTCATGTCGGAACTGGCGTTCGAACGCAGCGGCCCGGACCGGTTCCTTTCATCCTTCGTGTTGGTGGATGAGTTGCTGCGCTGCCTCAAACGCATGCCCGGCGCGGCAGAAACCTCCGATCTGGGCCGCATGGTCGCCCGGCTGATGATTCTGCGGCAAATGTCGCTGTCAGTCGCCGGGCGTCTGGCGCGGGGCGAGCAGCCGGTTCTGGCGGCCGCAATCGTCAAGGATCTGGGTGCATTGTTCGAACAGGACGTGCCGGAAATCGCGCGGCGAGTTCTGCACGAAAATGCGTCGGACCCCGAATATGCGGCGGTGTTTCGGCGCATCCTACTGGCCGCCCCCAGTTTTTCGCTGCGGGGAGGAACCCGCGAAATCCTGCGCGGGATCATTGCCCGTGGCCTCGGTCTGCGGTGAAGAAAAGGGACGAAAACATGACGCTTGTAACGACAGAGCGTGACGATGCGGGCATTGTGACAATGACGCTCAACGCGCCAGAAACCCGCAATGCCATTTCGGACATGCCCATGATCGAGGCAATTCTTGCCGCGCTGACCGAAGCGCAGGCTGATCCGGAGGCCCGGGTGATTTTGCTGACGGGGGCGGGGGCCGCCTTTTCCTCGGGCGGGAACATCAAGTCGATGTCGCCGGGACAGGGGCTGGTGGACAAGGTTCCGGCGATCACGCGGCGCAACTACCGGGCCGGGATTCAACGGCTGCCGCTTGCGTTCGAGGATTGCGACCTGCCCATCGTCGCCGCCGTCAATGGCCCGGCGGTCGGCGCCGGTTGCGATCTGACACTGATGTGCGATCTGCGTATCGCTGGCGCGTCTGCGACGTTCGCCGAAAGCTTTGTCCGCATCGGCATCGTGCCGGGCGATGGCGGCGCGTGGCTGCTGCCGCGCGTGGTGGGTTTTGCGCGCGCCTCGGAAATGGCGCTGACCGGCGACACGATTGATGCGCAAACCGCGCTGAGCTATGGGCTGGTCAGCCGCGTCGTTCCAGACGACGAGCTGTTGAATGAAGCGCGCGCCATCGCCGGACGCATTGCCGCTAATCCGGGTCATGCCGTGCGCATGACCCGCCGGCTGCTGCGTCAGGCCTATAATCGTGATCTGTCCGTCACGCTGGAGCTATCATCGGCCATGCAGGCCCTTGCGCATGAAACCGATGACTACACCAAGACGCTTGCGGCCATGCGCGCGCGCATCGAGAAGTCCAGATCATGACCGGCGCGCTTGACGGGATCCGGGTGCTCGATCTTTCTCGGGTTCTGGCAGGGCCTTGGGCCACGCAGATTCTGGGCGATCTGGGGGCCGAGGTGATCAAGGTCGAACGACCCGGCGCGGGCGACGACACGCGCGCTTGGGGGCCGCCTTCGGCCGAGCTGGGCGGAGAGCAGTTTTCAGCCTATTACCTGGCCTGCAACCGCAACAAGCAATCTATCGCCATTGACATGGCCCGGCCCGAGGGGGCGGCGCTCATCCGTCGCATGGCCCGCGAGGCGGATATCCTGGTCGAGAATTTCAAGACCGGCGATCTGGCGCGTTACGGGCTGGACTATGACAGCTTGCACGTGATCAACCCGCGGCTGATCTATTGTTCCGTTACAGGGTTCGGTCAGACCGGACCCTATGCCGGGCGCGGCGGCTATGATTTTCTGGTGCAGGGAATGGGCGGACTGATGAGCGTCACCGGCAACTCTGCCGACGACCCGGTGAAGGTCGGCGTGCCGGTCATAGATATTTTTACCGGCCTCTACGCCACCATCGCCATTCAGGCCGCCCTGCGCCACCGCGAACGCTCCGGTGAGGGGCAGTACATCGATTGCGCCCTGCTGGATACTTCTGTCGCCATTCTGTCCAATCAGGGGATGAACTGGCTTATCGGCGGCGTGACGCCTCGCCCCATGGGCAATTCACATCCCAATGTCGTGCCCTACCGCGCCTTTGCGACGGCTGACGGGCATATCATCGTTGCCGTGGGTAACGACAAACAGTTCGCTGCGCTGTGCCGGGTGCTGGGCCGGGCCGACCTGGTCCAACACCCCGAATATCTGACCAATGAACTGCGCAATCGCAACCGCGCGATGCTGGAGCCGGAACTTGAACGCGAGATCGCCAACTGGAACAGCCCTGAACTTCTTGCCGCGATGGAGGCTGCCCGAGTGCCGGGCGGACCGATCAACCGCATCAATGAGGTTTTTGCCGACCCGCAGGTGCAGGCGCGCGGCATGGTCGTGCCCGTCGCCACCTCTGCCGGACAAGAAACGCCACAGGTCCGGTTTCCTCCGATCATGACTGCCTCACCTGCCACGATCCGGCGCGCACCACCGGCGCTTGGGGCTGATGGTGCGGCGATATTGCGTGGTCTGGGGCTCGACGACGCCGAAATACAGCAGCTTATTACGGTCGGGGTAATCTGCATACCTGAGCCAAATCAAGGGAGAAAATGACAATGACTCACCCCACCTTCATCCTGAACGGAGAGGCCAGGGACACGGGAACCCTGGGAACGTTACCGTTGATGGACCCGGCGACCGAAACCGAAATCGCCCAAATCCCCAAAGCGGGCCGGGCCGAGGCGATCGAGGCCGCGCGACTTGCCGCCGAGGGCTTTGCCGAGTGGTCCGTCGTTTCGCCCTTTGAGCGCAGCAAGATCCTGCGTGCCGCGGCGGCGATCATGCGGGAACAGGCGGAGGCCGCCGCCGCCGACATGACCCGTGAGCAGGGCAAGCCCCTGGCGCAGGCGCGGGGCGAATGGATGGTTTCCGCCGATTGCCTCGAATGGTTTGCCGAAGAGGGGCGCCGCACCTATGGACGCCTCGTCCCGTCGCGGGCGGCAAACATGACATGGACCGCGCATCAGCGGCCCGTCGGGCCGATCGCGGCCTTCACGCCCTGGAACTTCCCCGCCTTCACGGTGATGCAGAAACTTGCGCCGGCGCTGGCAGCGGGCTGCTCCGTGGTCCTGAAACCGGCGGAGGAAACGCCAATGACGGCGTGGCGCATCTGCCGGGCGCTGCTTGACGCGGGATTGCCGCCCAAGGCCATCGGGTTGATCTGGGGCGATCCGGCGGAAATTTCCGACACGCTGATCAAGGCGCCGGAGATCCGCAAGGTTTCCCTGACCGGGTCCATCCGCGTCGGACGCCTGCTCGCCAGCGCCGCCGGCCATGAGCTCAAGAAGGTCACGATGGAACTGGGTGGCCATGCGCCGGTGATCGTTGCCCGAGATGCCGATCTATCCCAGTTGGTTCCGCTGGCGGCAGAGTGGAAGTTCCGAAATACTGGGCAGGTCTGCGTTTCGCCGACGCGGTTTCTGGTCGAGACCCCTCTCTATGACGACTTCGTTGCAGGTATGGCCGAGGCGGCCGCGAAAATTACCGTCGGCAACGGGGCAGACCCGAAGACAGTCATGGGGCCGCTGACAACCGCGGCGCAGTTGACCAAGGTGCAGGGGCTTTACGACGACGCTGTCGCCAAGGGCGCTCGTGTCGCCGCGGGCGGTGAACGGATCGGCAATCAGGGCTGGTTCTTTGCCCCGACCGTTCTTGCGGACATGACGACAGACATGCGCGCCATGAACGAAGAGCCCTTCGGCCCCCTGGCCCTGGTGGCAAAGGTCGATAATATCGACGCCGCGCTGGCAGAGGCGAACCGGATGCCGGTCGGGCTCGCATCCTATGCCTTTACGGAAAATTCACGAACACGGCATCGCATCGTTTCCGGCATCAAGGCCGGGATGCTGGGCGTCAATCATTTCGCCTTGGCGATGCCCGAGACACCTTTCGGTGGTGTGCTCGACAGCGGAATGGGGTCGGAAGGGGGGATAGAAGGCATAAGCGCCTATCTGACACCGTTCCTGGTCACCGCACGGGAATCATAGTGAAACCCTGAGCAGGTTCCGAAAGTCTACGGAAACCAATGTCATCAATGCCCGCCCCCATCCAGATGGGGGAGGGCATTGCAGCAAGATCATGCTTCAGGCGTCTCTTGCGCAAATGCGCCGACGGTGGGCGCTGAAAGTCCAGGCACGCCGTCCCAGCAACCACCTTGTGATCATCGGCAATGACCTGATTTTCGACGATCGGCACCTCATGCGCGTATCATTATCATCGCCGCTCGGCATCGCGTGCTCGTCGCACATCTGCTCCCGGCCCGGCGCATGCTCGACAGGGATGCGCTACGCGCGATATTTCACTTGTTGAAATTCAATTTCATTGACAGCATGCCAATCGTCTGTGACGATGGAGCTGTCAAAATGCGGATTCCCGTGGGTAGCTTCGGAGGAACGTTGGGGCGGAATGACAACCTGGGCCGTCGGCTTTTCAGGCGCATTGTGCAGCAGGCCAAGGATTGCCCGCTCATCCCCGGCAACCCGCGTGAGCTGAGCATGTATCCGGCAGGGCTGCCCTCGTATCTCGAGGAATGCGAGAAGTCGATCGCAGAGGGGCTCTCGGGTTTCCAGAGAGCTTAATGGACGGGTGTCTGGAAAATGGTCGGTAAGCCACACAGCGCCACAAGGGTTCGGACGGCTGAATGGCCGCGCGGCCCTTGGGAAACTGGGCGACCACCTTGAACTTCGAGAGACGGCTTCTGGACCGATCGGTTCCGATGCCCGAGCGCAGTAAAACACAAAAGGGAAGGAGAAGAGATTATGCGTCTCGCAAACAAACTTACGGTCATCACCGCTGCCGCATCCGGCATGGGCAAGGCCGCCGTGGAACTTTTTTCGAAAGAGGGCGCGCGCGTTGCGGCGATCGACCTCAATGAGGAAGGACTGGCTTCGCTCAAGGCGGAGATGAAGAAGAAAGGCTTCGACATCGTCACCATCGCCGCCGACCTGTCGACGGAGAGCGGCGCACGCGACAGCCTTAACGCCGCCGTCAAGGCGTTGGGCGGCCTTGATGTTCTCTGGGCTCATGCGGGGATACCCGGACCGGCTGGCATCGAACAAGTGGACATGGCGGCGTTTCGCAAGTCGCTCGCCGTAAATGTCGAAGCCGCAGTCATTGGGGCCGGCGAGGCGGTGGGCCACATGCGTAAGCGCGGGGGCGGCTCAATCATTTTCACCAGCTCGATATCCGGACTCGTGGGGTCCATGTGGAGCCCGCTCTACTCCGTTGCCAAATTCGGTATCGTCGGCCTGACCAAATCCCTCTGCCAGACCTACGCCCCCGACAATGTGCGCGTGAACGCGATCTGTCCCGGTCTGACGGAGACGCCGATGGCCTTGGAATTCACCAGCCGGAAGGGTGATCCGGACGAAGCCGCCAGAAACAAGGAGATGATGATCAATTCCGTACCGTTGAAACGGCTCGGGCGTCCCGAAGATATGGCGCAGGCCGCCCTGTGGCTGGCCTCGAACGACTCTGCCTACGTCACAGGTGTCGCTCTTCCCGTGGACGGGGGGTTCACCGCGAAATAACGATTCTGCGCGTGCGTTGCAGCGAAGCGGGGGGGCGAAACATCGCTCGACACGATTGGCGGCGAGGGAAGCAACAGATGTCCGCCGTACCGAAGGCCCAGATGGAGTTTGCACCGGAGTACGATAAGCCGGTGCGCTACATGCATCGCACGCGGGAATGGTATCTCAGACATTCTCATCTAGGAACATGCGTTGCGGAAACCATCTCGGCCAGTGGTCATGTGCGACCACACGAAAAGGCCGCACATATGGAAGCAAGCGATCCGATCAAAATATCTGTAAAAATCACTTGCAAGTGGGAGCCGTCCACATATGGAACTATATCTGAAGGTCCGTCTGGCTTGCTCGGAAGGTATGAGCCGACGCCAGGCTGCAACGTCTCTCAACATATCGCGCGACAGCGTTGCCAAGATGCTGTCGTATTCGACGCCACCATTCGCCGTCGATCAGAACGTGGGTCGTTTTCATTCTATGTTCCTGCATTTCACTTATTGAAATACGATTTCAATAAATAGATCTCGCTGAGATCGCTACGGCGAAAACAGAAAAAATGAACTCCGCGCTATTTCATCTAGTGAAGCAAGGTTTCAATTGATTCGAAAGTGGTTCTGTGCTCGGATGCGCCGGGTCGCTGATCCACGTCGGCTGGGACCGACATCGCAAGAATGCGCGGACAGTTGAGTTGGAGGGCGACTGCAGACAGACGCGATGATTGATCGAAGACGACCAGTAGGAGGAGCAAATGGTCGAACTGAAAAGACGAACACTCATGAAGATGCTGGGTGCCGGTGCGACCGCAGGTGCGCTCGGCGCGCCGATGATCGCTCGGGCGCAAGGCGCGCCGTACAGGATAGGTTTTGTTTCTGCCCTTTCCGGCCCGTCGGAAATGCTAGGCCGAGGCATGCTCGAGGGCGCGACGATCGCGATCGAGCGCATTAACTCCTCGGGTGGCGTCAATGGTCGGCAGATCGAACTTGTCGTGCGCGATGACAAGGGCAAGCCTGATTCAGGTACCGTGGCCGCTCGCGAACTGATCGGCGAGGGTTGCCATCTCCTGATGGGAGTTTCCTCAAGCGCGGTAGGGTTGGCAATCACCGCAATCCTTCCGCAAGAGAACGCGGTTCTGCTGACGGCAGCCGCGCACTCGCTGCGCCTCACGCACGAGGACTTCAACCGCCACTATTTCCGCATCACCGACAATCCATACATGCGGCAGCGCGCGCAGGCGAAGCTGATGGCGGAGCTGCATCCGGAGGTCACGAGCTGGGGCGGCCTGATCCCCGACCACGAATATGGTCGCTCGACCTGGGATTCGTTCAAGCACGGGCTGGAAGCCTATTATCCCGAGATCGCCAAGAGCGAGCCGACGATCTCGAATCCTATCATGTGTCAGTACGGCGGCAGCGATTATCGGAACTATGTTGTCTCCGCCATGCGCGATCCGGCCGTCGGTTTCCTGAATTCTATGTACGGAGGCGACGCGATCACGCTCTTCCAGCAGGCAAAGCCATACGGCTTCTTCCAGAAGAAGGCGCTAGTTGTCGACACTGCCAACGAGTTCATGGTGGCGCGCGCGATGAAGTCGGAAATGCCTGACATGTGGACCGGTGCGCACTGGTATTTCGGCGCTTTCAAGGGCAACCCGTTCAATGACGAACTTTACGCCAAGTATGTGGAGCGCACCGGCAACAAGTTTCCCGACGGCTTCGTTGCGGAAGGCCACGCCTGCATCCTGGCCTATGCCGAGGCGCTGAAGACGGCGCCCGAAGGCAATACGGAAGACATCATCGCCGCGCTGGAAGGGATGACCTTCGAGACAGCTACCGGCCTACGCACAATCCGTCCTGAAGACCATCAGGTGATCAAGCCGGTCATCCTCTACCGGGTCCGCGGTACCAATACTGCCGACGGGATCGAGGTGGTCGAGTACCGGACCATCCCCGGCGACCAGGTGATGGATAAGCCTACACCTGGCGCGCCGGTCGTTTGGTGATCTGCACCGGAGGTGCCAGGTGCCTGGCGCCTCCGGCAGCCTCGATTTCGAGGTGTTGAGCACTGCCCGGCGTGAATAAAAATGAATTATGAACCGGTAGTCATTTTGTTATTGACGGTCTCCCGCAATTGTGGTCTTTTTGATCAGCGAAGGACGAACGGTCCAGGGAGTGGCGCCGTCGCCGGAGGAGGAGATACATGACGTATGAAAGCTACCGCGAGCTCGGTCTCGAAATTCGTGACCGTGTGCTGACGATCACGCTTAATCGCCCGGATAAGGCCAATGCCGTCAATGAGCCGATGCACGAGGAGTTGGCGCGCATTTTCCAGGATGCGGCGCTCGACGATGACGTCGACGTGATCGTATTGACCGGCGCCGGCCGCGCCTTTTCCGCTGGCGGCGACGTCGACTGGTTTCAGAAGATGATCGACCAGCCCTCTGCGTTCGAAAAGACCGCTGCCGAGGGGCGCCGTATCGTCTTCTCCATGCTCGATTGTGAAAAGCCGATAGTCGCCAAGGTCAACGGCCATGCGGCCGGGCTCGGTGCTACCATGGCGCTTTTTTGCGACGTGATCTTCGCATCCGATAAGGCGAAGATAGGCGATCCTCACGTTTCGGTCGGCTTCGTTGCCGGTGACGGTGGCGCAGTGATCTGGCCGCAGCTGATCGGCTATGCCCGTGCCAAGGAATATCTGATGACGGGCGAATTGATCCCCGCTACCTATGCCGCGCAGATCGGCCTGATCAATTATGCCGTTTCCAACGAAGAGCTTGATGTGCGGGTCGATGAATTCGTCGCCCGCCTTCAGGCCGGCGCCAGGAAGGCGATCCGCTGGACCAAGGTTTCGGTCAATATCGGATTGAAGCAACTCGCCCACAGCATGATGGACGCCTCGCTCAGCCTAGAGGCGCAGTCGAACATGACCGACGACCACCAGGAAGCCGTCAACGCGTTCCGCGAAAAGCGAACGCCGGTTTTTACCGGTCGCTGACGGCCGGCCGAGCTACCGACAGGAAAATCACTGATGAATTTCGATGAGTCCGAACATATCACGATGATCCGTGAGACGTTGCGCCGTTTCGTGGAGGCGGAGATGCCGCGCGAGCTTGCTCGCAAATGGGACAAGGAAAATCACTTCCCGCGCGACGTCTACAACAAGCTCGCCGCGCTCGGCATAATGGGCCTGACGGTCGATGAGGAATATGGCGGCAGCGGCCGCGACATTCCGGCAACGATGATCGTCATCGAGGAGCTTGCCAAGCGCAGCCTCGCCGTCGCCGTGCCTTACATCATGTGCGCCTGTTACGCCGGCATGAACATCGCCGAATGTGCCTCCGTAGAGCAGAAAAGGACGCTGCTACCGAAGATTGCCACCGGCGAGCTGATGTTTGCCTACGGCTGGACGGAGCCGGACATTGGTGCCGACCTCGCTTCGGTCAAGACGACGGCGGTTCGTGAAGGGGATGAACTCGTCATCAACGGCGCCAAGCGCTTCTGCTCGGGCGCCGGCATTGCCGACTACATCTATGCGCTGGTCCGCACCGGCCCGGCGACGGAGCGATACAAGAACCTCTCGATCGTGCTGATCCCGCCGACCGCACCGGGGGTGTCGATCGTCGGCCTCGAATGCATGGGCATGAAGGGTGCGGCAACGACGGACGTCTCCTTCATGGACGTGCGCGTTCCCGCCGCCAACGTCATCGGCGGCGAGGAAGGGTGGAACCGGGGCTGGGACTTCATCGTCGGCTCAGGGCTCGACGTCGAGAAGCTGGAAGTCGCGGCTCTTGCGCTCGGCATCGCCACCGCCGCTGTCGACGATGCCTGGGAGTATGCGCAGGAGCGCCGCCAGTTCAATAAGCCGATCTGTGCCAACCAGTCGATCCGCCATCAGCTCGCCGACATGAAGACGTCGCTGCATGCCTGCCGGCTGATGATGATGCATGCCGCCTGGCTCGCCCAGGAGGAGCGCCCCTGCCGCGTCGAGACGTCGATGACCAAGCTCTACGTCTGCGATACCGGCAAGAAGATTGCCCAGGACGCCCAGACGATCTTCGGCGCCTACGGCTACTCCAAGGAATTCGACGTCGAACGCTATGTCCGCGACAGCCTGCTGATGCCGATCATTGGAGGATCTTCGGCAATCCAGCGCAACAACATTGTCAACTGGATGGCGCTGCCGAAAGGCTGACGCCGAAAAGGCTATTCTGGAGGAGGACCCGGACATGGAAAAGCGAGACAGGGTAAGTTTCGATTTTTCCGGTGAGGTGGCCGTCGTCACCGGGGCCGCAAGCGGTATCGGCAAGGAGGTTGCCCGCCAGCTCGTTGCCGCGGGAGCTACGGTTTATGTCAACGATCTCGACCCGGCCAGGGTCGGGGCCGTGGCTGCCGAACTCGGCGACAACGCCATTGCCGCCGCTGGCGACGTAACCGTGCTTTCGACCGCGACCAGTATCGTTGAAGCTGCCAAGGCGAAATTCGGCAAGCTCGACATTCTGGTCAATAGTGCCGGGATCGCCGACGAGATGGTGCCGACACTCGAGCAGGACCTTGACCGCTGGCAACGCGTAGTCGACGTCAGTCTGCGCGGTAGCTACCTCATGTCGCGAGAGGCCGGCCGCCTGATGACGGCGGCGCGCTCGGGAAAGATCATAAACTTCGCATCCATCGCCGGCGTCGTCGGGCTGCCGGGGCGCAACGCCTACAGCGCGGCCAAGGCCGGGATCGTAATGATGACGAAGACGATGGCGGCCGAATGGGGCGGGCTCGGCGTTCGCGTCAACGCGATCGCGCCCGGCTACATCGAGACGCCGATGGTCGACGACCTGATGAGCCGTGGCCGCATCACCGATGAGATGGTGCACAGCCGCACGCCGCTGCGCCGTTTCGGCGAACCCTCCGAAATCGCAAAGCCGGTTCTGTTCCTCTGTTCGTCGGCTGCCTCCTACGTGACCGGTGCGTGCCTCTCGGTCGATGGCGGATGGGCCGCGTTCGGCGGCATCGCGCTTCCAGTTGCGGAGTGAGACCGGTGAACGAAGACATCTCCAGCGCCACACGTCCGCTGCCGGCCGACATCGAATGCCGCACGCCACTGCAGCTTCTCGCCCGTAACGCGACGCTCTATCCGAACAAGCTCGCAATCGTCGCAGAATCCTGCACGGGCACGCAGGTGAGCCTGACCTATTCGGCGCTTGCCTGGCATGTGGACAAGGCTGCCGAGACCCTGCGCGGTGCCGGCCTCTCGCGCGGCGAGCACCTTGGCATCCTGCTCACCAACGCTTCGGCATTGGAATATCTGTGCCTCGCCTTCGGCGCCATGCGCCTAGGTGGGGTCGTCGTGCCGCTCAATGCCCGTTTTGCCGATCGTGAACTCGTAGCTGCGATCGAGGACATGGACTGCGTCGCGCTCGCCTATGGCAAGGAGTTCGCCGCCCGCGTATCCGCCTTCATCCCGACGCTTGCCGTTGCGCCGCGGCTGCGAATCCAGGTAGGAGCCGGTGCGGATGGCGATGCGCTTGACTGGCAGACGCTGATGGATGCCGGCCGCGCCGACCGCAGTGGATTTCCGGAGGTCGGCGAAGACGACCTTGCCGACCTGTTGCTGACCTCCGGCACGACCGGACGTTCCAAGGGCGTAATGCTGACCCATGGCAATGCCGTGGCGACCGGTGTCGCGGTAGCGGGCGGGCTGTCGCTACGGCCGGACGACATCTACCAGAGTCCGTTCCCGCTGTTCACCAGCTCCGGCTTCCACTTCAACATTATGGCGACCTGGTGGGCCGGTGCGACGCTGGTCATCGAACCGGGCGTAGACGTCGAGGCGACGCTTGCCCGCATGACACGCGAACGCACCACGGTCTATTGCGCCGTGCCGGCCGTCTACATCTTCATGCTCGAGCGCTATACGGCCGGCATTCACGACCTCTCGGCCATGCGCGTTTTCGACTACGGCGGGGCGCCGATGGCGCGCGAGGTGATCCGCAAGCTCGCTGACACCTTCCCGCACGTGGAATTGCGCCAGACCTACGGTCTGACGGAGGCGGGACCGAGCGGAACCTTCCTTGCCGGATGCGATGCGATTGGCAAGCTCGGCTCGATCGGGACGGCGATGCCGCTCTGCGAGACGACGGTCAGAAAGAGCGACCTCAGTCACGCGAAGCCCGGCGAGACCGGCGAGATCGTCATGCGTGGTCCAACCGTCATGCAGGGCTACTATAAGCGCCCGGAGGAAACGGCGAAGTCGCTGCACGACGGCTGGCTGTGGACCGGCGATCTCGCGACCCTCGATGAAGACGGCTACATCTTCTACCTCGACCGCAACAAGGACGTGATCATCCGTGGTGGCTTCAACATCAGTTCGATGGAAGTCGAGAACGCGATCTTCGAGCATCCGGACGTCAAGGAGGCGGCGGTTGTCTCCATACCCCATGACAAGCTGGGAGAGGACCTGTGCGTCTTTGTCGTGGGGCGCGAAGGGGCTGTGCTCGATGCGGAGGAACTGACGGCGTTTTGCAAGGTACGCATCGCCGACTACAAAGTGCCGCGCCGGTGGACTTTCGTGAGTGAACTGCCGCGCAATCCCACTGGCAAGATTCTCAAGAACAAGTTGCGGGAGCAGGCGCGCGGATTGAACGCCTAGATTCCAATTTCTGAATTGTCGCGACCAACAGGAGGAGCAAATGGTTAGGACAACGAGACGTAACGCACTGAAACTGCTGGGTGTCGGGGTTGCGGCGGGCGCACTCGGCATGCCCTGGGTCCGCAACGCCCAAGCGAGCGGTCCCTACAAGATCGGCTTCCTCGGTTCGCTCAGCGGTCCGGCGGAATCGCTTGGCGCTCCGATGCTGGAGGGTGTGAAGATCGCCGTCGAGGACATCAACGCCGCCGGCGGCACCAATGGGAGGCAACTTGAACTGGTGGTCCGCGACGACAAGGCCAAGCCCGATGTCGGCACGGCGGCGGCGCGCGAGCTTGTCGGGGAAGGTTGCAGCATGCTTCTCGGCGTCGTCTCGAGCGCGGTCGCGCTCGCCGTCAGCGCCGTCCTCCAGCAGGAAGATGCCGTTCTGATCACCTGTGCGGCCCATTCGATGCGGTTGACCAAGGAAGACTTCAACCGCAACTACTTCCGCATCACCGACAATCCTTTCATGCGCCAGCGTGCGCAGGCCCATGTCATGGCCGAGCGGTTTGGCGAAGTTACCACCTGGGGCGGCTTGATCCCGGATCACGAATACGGTCGTTCTACCTGGGAATGTTTCGACAACGGACTGAAGACCTACTATCCGGAACTCGCCAAGGCCGAGCCCACGATCTCCAAGCCGGTCATGACAACCTACGGCGGCAGCGACTATCGCAACTTCGTGGCGTCTGCAATGCGCGATCCCGCGGTCGGTTTTTTCGTTTCCGCCTATGGCGGCGATGCCATCACCATGTACCAGCAGGCGCTGCCCTACGGCTTCTTCAAGAAGAAGCACCCGATCGTCGATGCGGCCAACGAATTCATCGTCGCCCGCGCGATGAAGGAAAATTTCCCCGAAATGTGGATTGGCTCGCACTGGTACTCGGGCGCCTTCACCGGCAACCCGATGAACGACGAACTTGCCCGCAAAATGACCGAGCGCACGGGTATCAAGTTCCTCGACGGCTTCATCGGCGAAGGCTATTCCGCCGTCCGCGCCTATGCCGAAGCACTGAAGACTGCCGATAGCGGCAAGACGGCAGACGTGATCAAGGCGCTCGAAGGCCTCACCTTCGACAGTCCGACGGGCAAGCGCACGATCCGCGCCGAGGATCACCAGACGATCAAGCCGGTCGTGCTCTACCGCGTTCGCGGCGCGTCCAACGCTGACGGCATCGAGGTGGTCGAGCATCGGGTGATAGACGGAGCGACCGTGATCGATCCGGCAACACCGGGTGTCAAGCTGACATTCTGAGTCACCGGAAGGCGGCAGCCAATGGCTGCCGCCTTCCGCCTGATAGATTTATTTTGCGGAGAGGTCCCTCCAATGGTGGGCGATTTTCTACTGGTCGGTTTGAACGGCATGACCTGGGCGATGGCGGTTTTCCTAGTCGCTGCCGGGCTCACGCTGATCTTCGGCATTCTTCATATCCTGAACTTCTCCCATGGCGGCTTCGTCATGATCGGCGCCTACCTAACCTACACACTGATCAATCAGACGAGCGGGCCGACTGGAATATTCGTGTTCCTTGCCGTTGCCGTCCTGTGCGCGGCCGTGGTTGGCGTGCTCGGCTACGTGATCGACCGGACGGTGTTTGAGCGGCTGAAGGCCGTCGATGATTCCTATTCGCTGATCGCCACCTACGCGATGCTGATCCTTTGCGAAGGCGGGGTCAAGCTGGTATGGGGTCCGGATTTCATCGCGTTGCCCCCGCCTGCTGGCCTCGACGGGGCGCTGCTCCTCGGCGACCTCTTCATCCCGTCCTATTCGCTCTTCGTGATACTTTCCGGCATCGTCGTGTTTCTGGTTCTCGACTTCTGGATCCACCGCACACGTTCGGGCAAGGTGATGCAGTCCGTCGCCCTCGATCCGTGGATGGCGAACGTGCTCGGCATCAACATCAATGCCATGTTTACCACCGCCGTCGTCGCCGGCTTCGCACTAGCGGGGCTCGCCGGCGGGTTGCTGGCCCCGAACCAGAGCCTCTCGCCTGGGCTCGGCGGCACTTACATCATCCAGGCTTTCGGCGTGATCATCGTCGGTGGCATCGGCAATGTCCGTGGCGCCTTTATCGCGGCACTGGTCCTCGGCATGATCGATGCCTTTGGCACCGTCTATGTGCCAGAATACCCTGGCATTTTCTTCTACATCGCCGTTGCCGGTATCCTGATGTACCGACCGCAAGGCCTTCTGAGTGGGATTCGTTGAACCATGAGCAGAGGACAGAACACGTCATCGACCACCTCGGCAGCCAACGCGGCGATCCTGGC
This sequence comes from Neorhizobium petrolearium, assembly GCF_029854435.1. NCBI lineage: Bacteria > Pseudomonadati > Pseudomonadota > Alphaproteobacteria > Hyphomicrobiales > Rhizobiaceae > Neorhizobium > Neorhizobium petrolearium. Next base: position 51,940 of record NZ_CP123002.1, read on the forward strand.
TGCAGCGCTTGTCTTTGCGACCCTGCCACTTTGGGCCGACAAGGGCCTGGTTTTCCTGGCCGGCATCGTCATGGTGCAGATCGTCTTTGCGGTAAGCTTCAACCTGATGTTCGGCCTCACGGGTCTCGTCAGTTTCGGCCAGGCGGCATTCTTTGCCGCCGGCGCCTACACCGCGGCATGGCTGGGGCGCGCCGTGCCGGAACTCCCCTTCCTTATTTTCTGCCTTGCCGGGGGCCTCGTCGGCGCCCTGTTGGCACTCCTGATCGGGGTGGTGGCCCTGCGCCGTGCCAGCGGCATTTATTTCGCGATCCTGACGCTGGCGCTCGGCCAGTTGGTCTACACGCTCATTGGCAAATCCGATGCTCTCGGGCGCGAAGACGGTCTGGTCGGCATCAAGAGACCGGTTATCGACCTCTTCGTCGGTACGCTCGACCTGTCGATCGGCGACCGGTACTACTATTTCCTCCTGGTCGCCTGCGGGATCCTGCTCGGTCTCCTCTGGTGGGTTTGGCACGGCCAACTCGGTCGGCTGCTGGCCGCACTGCGCCAGGATGCCGAACGTATACGCTTCTTCGGCGTCAACGTCCGGCGCTATCGTGAGATCGCCTTTATCATCAGCGGTGGCGTGACTGCCCTTGCCGGTGCGCTGGTCGCGCCTTGGAGCCAGATCATCACGCCCGCAATTGCCCACTGGAGCTATTCGGCGCTGCCGATCCTGTTCTGCCTGCTCGGCGGCGCCTCGCGCTTCTGGGGGCCGGCGGTCGGTGCGATCGTCTTCGCCGGTCTGGAATACGCTACCCGCACCATGGTCGGCGTGAGCGAACTGATCGTCGGCGGTGCTCTGCTGGTGGTCGTGCTGGCGATGCCGGGCGGGATCGTCGGCACACTCAGCTTGCTTGCTCGCAAACTGACGAAGAACGGAAAGGAGCGGCTCAATGAGCAATCTGCTTGAGGTGCGCGGCGTCAACTTCGCCTATCCGAGCCTGAAGGTGCTGACCGACATCAACCTGACGATCAGGGAAGGCGAGAGCCACGTGATCATCGGACCGAACGGTGCTGGCAAGACGACTCTGTTCAAGGTGCTGAGCGGCGAGATGTTCGCCAAGAGCGGCCAGGTCTTTTACGAGGGGCAGGACGTGTCCGCGCTCGATGCCTGGCAGCGCGTCCATCGCGGCATCGGCCGCACATTCCAGATGGCGCGGCTGTTCGTCGAGCAGACTGTCCTCGACAATGTGATCATGGCGCTTGAGAGCCGCGAGCGGATCAAGAAAACCGCCCATGGCCGCTGGTGGAGGCTGTCGCCGACGAAGGAGATCGTGGAAGAAGCGCACTTGCGGCTTGCCGAATATGGGCTCCTTAAGCGGGTGGACGACCTTGCCGCCAATCTGTCCCACGGTGACAAGAAGCGGCTGGAACTGCTCCTGACGCTGGCCCTGCGGCCCAAGCTGATCATGCTTGACGAACCGACCGCCGGCATGGCGCCGGAGGACCGGCGTGCAGCGATCGAGACGATCAATCGCCTGCGCCAGTCGGAAGGCCTGACACTGCTTTTGACCGAGCACGACATGGAGGTCGTCTTCGGCCTTGCCACGCGCCTGACCGTCTTGAACCATGGCGAGATCATCGCCAGCGGTGATCCGGAGGAGGTTCGCCGCGACCCCACCGTCAGGAGCATCTATTTCGGCAAGGGAGCCGCTCATGCTTGAGATCGCCAACCTGCAGGCCTACTACGAGACAAGCCACATCCTGCACGACATTTCGCTCAGCCTTGCCGATGGTGCGGGCGTGGCGATTGTCGGGCGAAACGGCATGGGCAAGTCGACCCTGCTCAAGAGCGTGATGGGAGCAGGCCCGCGTGTGACGGGCACGATCCGGCTCGACGGCCGGGAACTACGCGGCCTTGCGCCGTTCAAGCGCTGCCGCATGGGCATTTCGCTGGTGCCGGAGGACCGACGCATCTACCCGCATCTCACGGTCGCCGAGAACATCGCCCTTGCCGGCCACGCCAAGAGCGAGACCGGCAAGCCCTACAGCGTCGAGGAGATTCTGGATTTCTTTCCGCTTCTGAAGAAGCTCGCGCTGCGAAAGGGCTTCCAGCTCTCCGGCGGTGAACAGCAATTGGCGGCCGTCGCCCGTGCCGTGCTTCCGCGTCCGCGCTTTCTGCTTCTCGACGAACCGACAGAGGGGCTAGCGCCGCTGATCGTCGACAGCATGGGCGAGGAAATTCGCGCCATCCGCCATCGGGAGAAGATGGGTCTGCTGCTCGCCGAGCAGAACGTCGACTTCGCCCGCCACTGCACCGATCACCTCGTTGTGCTGGACGTCGGCCGGATCGTCTTTTCGGGAAGCTGGGCGGAGTTCGACGGCAACCCGGAAATCCGCGAGCGCCATCTGTCGCTGTGAGTACTACGGGTAGAGAGGACGAGAAATGAGGAATTGGCCCAATCGCCACCTGCCGGAAGAGGCTGGACGCTATCGCCGGAAAGGGCTGTGGCGCGACCTTACGATGGCGGACGGGCTCGCCGCCCTCCTGGCTGACCGGTCGGATTGGGTGTGCCTCGTCGACGACGCCGGCCGTTACACGATCGAAGAGATCGACCGCAAGGCTCGTAAGCTGGCGGGATGGTTCGATCGCAGCGGCCTCGCCTGCGGCGATGTGGTCGCCTTCCAGTTGCCCAATTGGCACGAGACGGCGGTGATTGCACTCGCCGCCTCATTGCTGGGGCTCGTCTGCCTGCCGATCGTGCCGATCTATCGCGAGGCGGAACTCCGTTTCATTCTGGAGGATGCTGGGGCAAAGGTTTTCTTCGTGCCGCGCACGTTCCGCAATTTCCACTATGCGGCGATGGGCGATAACCTGAAACGCGATGTGCCTTCGCTCGTTCATGTTGTCGCGGTTCGCGACGAAGCGGTCGACGATCCGTTCGAGATGGGCGAGGCCTTCGTCGGTCCGGCACGCGGGAGGGCTGAAGACCCCTGGATGCTGATGTACACCTCGGGCACGACCGGCAAGCCCAAGGGCGTCGTCCACAACACCAATTCGCTCGACTGCGAAGTCTGCAACGTCGCGCGATGGTGGACGCTCGACTCTGCGCGTGACGTCACGCTGATGGCGTCGCCCGTTACCCACGTCACCGGCTTCCTGTTTGGCATCCTCATGCCGTTCGCGCTCGGCATCCGATCGGTTTTGATGGAGCGCTGGAGCGCCGAAGACGCGGTCGGGCTGGTCGGGCAAGAGGAAATCAGCTTCACGATGGGGGCAACTCCGTTTTTGCGCGAACTGCTCGACCGGGCGGAGGCGCAGGGCTCTGCGCTTTCCTCGTTGCGCATCTTTGCCTGTGGCGGCGCTCCGGTGCCTCCGGAGCTGATCGAGCGTGCATGGCGGCAGTTCCCCGGACTGCTTTCCTGCCGAGTATACGGATCGACCGAGGCGCCAACGGTGTCGCTCGGCGTTGCCTCGCGGCAGGATCTGCGCGCCGCCGCCAATACGGAGGGGATGATCGTCGGCCATGATGTGCGCATCGTCGACGACGAGGGACGGGTAGTGATCGGTGACGGGGAGATCGTGACGCGCGGGCCGGAAATGATGATGGGCTATCTGGATCCTGAGGACGACCATGCTGCCTATGACGGCGACGGGTATTTCCGCACCGGCGACATCGCTCATCTGGACATGGCTGGCTTCCTCGTTATCACCGATCGCAAGAAGGACCTTATCATTCGCGGCGGCGAAAATATCAGCGCCAAGGAGGTCGAGGACGTTCTGCATGAGCATCCGGCGATCCTGGAGGCTGCGGTGGTCGCCATGCCGCATGCCCGGCTCGGGGAAACCTGCTGTGCATTTCTGCGTTCGACGGATACCGGGCTCGATGCTGTGCAACTGTCGCGTTTTCTCGACGACAGGGGGCTGGCGCGGCAGAAGCACCCCGAACGCGTCGTGGTCGTCGCTGAGCTGCCACGGACGGCATCGGGCAAGGTACAGAAGTTTCTGCTACGCAAGCGGTTGCAGGACGAAGCACAGGTCCCGTCGGAGAAAGCCACTTAGAATACTGAATTCCAACCCTACGTCCTTGCAGGACGGGGTCTACGCAGCGCAACTTGTGCGGTAACGCGCAAGACCGAGAAGTCGAAGGAGATACGGATGGCCGCCGAGGCGCCGAAAAGAGCAAAGAAGACACGAGCGGAAAAGTCGATCGAAAACCGCAATTCGATCCTTGAGGCTGCCGCCGAGATCGTCGGTGAACTGGGCTATGCAGAGGCGTCGATCGCCCGCATCACCCAGCGCGCCGGCCTCGCCCAGGGTACCTTCTATCTCTATTTCGAGAGCCGCCAAGCACTGTTCGACGAGCTCTTGCCGCATATGGGGCAAGGGCTTCTTGATTTCCTGCACAGCCGCGTCGAAGGTGCCACCGACATGCTCGACGTCGAAGAGCGCGGCTTTCGCGGGTTCTTCGACTACCTGCAGCGCAATCCCTCGTTCTTCCGCGTGCTAAATGAGGCGGAAGTCGCCGCGCCGCGTGCCTACGAGGAGCACTTCGACAAGCTCAGGAAACGCTATGTGGATTCGTTGGAGCGCAGTTGGGCGCGTGGTCAACTGGCGGGTTACGCGCTCGAGGAAATGGAAGTCCTCGCCTATATCCTGATGGCGGCCAGAAGCTATCTGTATCTTCGCTATTCGAAGGACGAGAGCGGTCCGAAACCGATCCCGGACTGGGTCGTCAACGCCTTCGTGAAGTTCATTTCCGGGGGATTGCTGTATCGCCCCGTCGCGACGTCCGACCACTGATGCGACAAGAAGGACGCATCTTCCTCCTGATTTCCACATTCCTGCGAGAAAGACGACAATTCCCGTGTCCGACAGTCATGCTCTTCTGAGAGACAATCTCTACCGCGCCTATCGCGGCAGCATTCCCTTCAACGAGTGGATGGGAGCGCGATATCGTCGCGCTGGCCCGGAAAGCGCCGAGGTGTTCGTGCCCTGGCGGCAGTCGCTTTGCGATGATTCCGGTCGGATCAGTGAAGGTATGCTTGCCGCGATCGCCGACATGGCGGCGGGGCAGGGGGCGATGGGCATCTCCGGCTGGCGCGTGCAGGCGGCAACCTCGAGCCTGGTTTACTCGAAGACCGGCGACCTTCCGTCAGGTCAGGGCGTCGTCGCGCACGTGCGGCCGGTCTTCCACGATGCCGATACCATGCTGGTGGATATCGCGCTTCACCCGCAGGACATGCCGGAGCTGGCGATCCGCAGGGCGCGCGCGCGCATGGTAATCGTGCGCAGGCTCGATCCGGGCGATCCCTTCGATCCCCCTGTATCGGCGGACCACCCAGATGGGTTTTCTGCCTTTTCCGAGGTGTTGGGTGCCACTGTGAGTGTCAAGGAGGACGAGATCGAGGTGGTGGTGCCGGCCCGCAAGTTCTACATGGGTAACAGCAACCGGTCAGCGTTGCATGGCGGCCTCGTATGCTCCGTTCTCTTTGAAGGGAGCGAACGGCTTCTGGCGCAGGATGGACGTCGGGCGGAATTGCTCGACAGCACGACCGAGTTCCTAGAGAGCGCGAGGGAGACCGAGATGATCGTCCAGGCGCGGATCCGTCGCGCGGGACGCCGGCTCGCCTTCTTCGAGGCCAGGCTGGTGCAGGATATCGCCGGCCACGGCCGCACCAGGATCGCCCAAATGAATGCAACGATGACTTTCCAGCAGGAGTAAATGCATGAAGATACTCGTGACCGTTAAGCGGGTTGTGGACTACAACGTCAAGATCCGCGTGAAGCCGGACGGCTCCGGCGTCGAGCTGGCCAATGTCAAGATGTCGATGAACCCGTTCGACGAAATCGCCGTCGAAGAGGCCCTGCGCCTGAAGGAAGCCGGCAAGGCATCGGAAGTCGTGGTCGTCTCGATCGGCCCGGCCAAGGCCGAAGAAACCCTGCGCACCGCACTCGCCATGGGCGCCGACCGCGCCGTCCTGGTCGAGACCGACGCCGCCGTCGAGCCGCTCGCCGTCGCCAAGCTGCTGAAGGGCGTCATCGACGCCGAACAGCCCGGCCTCGTCATCACCGGCAAGCAGGCGATCGACGACGATTCGAACCAGACCGGCCAGATGCTTTCGGCGCTGCTCGGCTGGGCGCAAGGCACGTTTGCCTCCAAAGTCGAGATCGGCGACGGCAAGGCGTCCGTCACCCGCGAAGTCGACGGCGGCCTGCAGACCATCGAAGTCAAGCTTCCGGCGGTCATCACCACCGACCTGCGCCTCAACGAGCCGCGCTACGCTTCGCTGCCGAACATCATGAAGGCGAAGAAGAAGCCGCTCGACAAGAAGACGCCCGGCGACTTCGGCGTCGACACCACGGCGCGCCTGAAGGTGCTGAAGACCGAAGAACCCAGCGGCCGCAAGGCAGGCGTCAAGGTCAAGTCGGTCGCCGAGCTTGTCGACAAGCTGAAGAACGAAGCCGGCGTGCTGTAACCGGACCGGGATAGGAGACACAAGATATGGCCATTCTTCTTCTGGCAGAACACGACAACGCAACCCTGTCCGACCAGACCGCCAAGGCGCTGACGGCCGCCTTCGTCACTGCTCTTATTACCGGCCTCGGCATAATGAGAAATGTTCTGCAGATGGATCCCTTGCTTGACGACGAAGGCGGCGAGCTCGAAAGCTATCTGACCACATTGTTAAAAACCATCATGGCAAGCGCGTGAGTGGTGGAGTGCGACCTGGCAGAGGGGACGACAGGTCCAAAACTGCTCTCCCCGTCAACCGTTACAAAATCTGCGCAAAGAGCAAAGCCGGCAGACAGGACAAATGCCCCGAACAGCCACTGGAAAGCGGCACTATTTCTACTCGTTATAGCTTCGACGACGATCGCCGATGCCATAAGCTGGTCTCGCGCATAGAGGTTGCGAAAAACTTGGCGCCGATCATGTGTTCGAATTGAATGTGGCGATCCAAGGAACAGATCATGACGCTGACGGACGGCCGGGGCGTCGATGTCGAACCTCTGGGTCGATACGAGCGATCTGACCATAACGCTTGAGGCCTTCTCGGCAAAGCGCGGAGACAACAGGATCTTGACCATGCTTTACCCAGGTGGCACGGAACGCATGGGCCGGCTGATGGAAGTCTGTGCGTCGGCCGTGTTGACCTGAAGCCGCTTGTCACCCATCGCATCAAACTGCACGGCATGCTGAAAGTCCGGATTGTGAACGGCGGAGTAAAAACCGGCCACGCGGCGGCGCAATAGTCGGCCACTTGTGGCGCGCATGAGACCGCCGGGAGGGCTTAAGCCCGAGCGGTGGTCTCATGCGCGCGCGGCGATTTTTTGAGAGGGTTTCAGCCGGCCTTTCGGGCGCGGCTTTGGGCGAGACGATAGCTGTCGCCATTCATCTCGAGGATGCTGACGTGGTGGGTGATGCGATCCAGAAGCACTCCAGGCGCTCGGACCCCAAAGTTTCCGTCCATTCGTCAAAAGGAAGATTGCTGGTGATCAGCGTGGCACGCCGTTCGTAGCGTTGCGAGATCAGCTCGAACAGCAATTCGGCGCCTGTCTTGGAGAGTGGCACGAAGCCCAGCTCATCGATGATGAGAAGCTGGTAGGCGGCCATTTGCTTCTGGAAACGCTGCAGTCGCCGCTCGTCACGGGCCTCCATCATCTCGCTGACCAGTGCGGCCGCCGTGGTGAAGCCGACAGACAAGCCCTTCTGGCAGGCGGCCAGGCCGAGGCCGAGAGCAACATGGGTCTTGCCCGTGCCGCTCGGGCCGAGAGCGATGACGTTCTCCCGGCGCTCGATCCATTCGCATCGCGCCAGTTCCAGCACCTGCATCTTGTTGGGGCTCCGTGGGCATTTCTGCAATAATACCCGCTAAGGGAAAGCGAAGTTGTTTGGATTGAAACGGTTAGCGCGGATCGGCCTGAAGCGTTCGAGGGGTCGGTCAATTTCGTTCCAGAGATAGTCGCCGGTGAGTGCGATATGAGCCCAGGGAAGTGGTGCGACTTGGGAGAGCAGCTCGGCGGGAATATCGATGCCCTGGGTGCGGACATAATCGACAGCGCGGCTGAGATAGACGGTGTTCCACAGGATAATGGCGTTGACGACGAGGTTGAGACCTGACGCCCGATAGGCCATGGTTTCCGCCACGCGGTTGCGCAGCTCGCCAAGCTGGTGGAGGAAGACCGCCCGGGCAAGGGCGTGACGGCTTTCACCCTTGTTGAGGATGGCATGCGATCTGCGCCGGAGCTTGGTGTCGAGCAACCAGTCGCAGATGAAGATCGAGCGTTCAATCCGGCCCATTTCGCGTAGCGCCTGATTGAGCCGATTTTGCCGAGGCGATGCGGCAAGCTTCTTGAGGATGACGGACGGCGGCACGAGGCCCGCGCCAATCGATGACTTCAGCCGCAAGACCTCATCCCAGTGCTGCTCGATGACATCCATGTTGACGGCTCCCGAGATCAGCGCCCCGAGCGGCTCGTACGCCGCGTCGGGATCGATGACGAAGAGCCTGCGATTGCCGAGATTGCGGATACGAGGAATGAGCCTATAGCCGAAGCCATGGAACATAGCGAATGTCGTTTCGGTCGCGCCGGCGGTATCGGTTGCATGCTCATGGATTTCGACGGAGCTTTCGTTGTGAAGGAGGCCGTCGAGCACGTAGGGCGCTTCGCTCTCGGACGCCTGGATCATCCGGGAGAAGAAGGAGGCGAAACGATTGGACAGGAAGCCATAGACCGAAGCACCTGGTCTTTTGCCGTATTTTGCATTGTATTCGAGGCTGGCTTCACCGCGCCCGCCTGCCGGAAAGAACTGCCCGTCCGAGGAGGAGATATGACCGTCGCCCCAGACCGCGGCGAAGGGATGAGCCTGCTGCGCATCGACCAGCACGGCGGTCGCCGTAGCATAGGTTTCCGAGCGCAGATGCCTATCTACCATCAGCATCATCTGGTGGATCGTGACGCCGCGTGAGCTTTCCGCCATGCGTTCAGCACCGGCGTTGGTGGCGTCGGCAAGGATAGCGGCCATCAGCGCCGGCTCGTCGTTCGCCGTCTCGCCGGTGCGATAGTGTGTGAAGCTGTCAAGGAACCTGGTCCAGCTGTGGACCTCGGCAAGCAGGCTGGTGATCCTGATCCGGGGAACGAGGATGTAAAGACGCCGGCTGAGCGCGACGATCCCGTGACGCTCCTCCTCGCGGATCGGGGAGACCGACAAACCCTTGTCGGAAATAGCCGCATCCGGAATGGCGTTGGCGGCCGCCGCCCTTGCCAGCTCTTTGAGTTTCGCGTCGAGCGTGGCGGTGCGTTCGGCTCGCCATTCGGCAAAGCTGTCAGGGATGGCAAGCCCGAGCCGGCCTTCGGCGCGCATCAGGGCAAAGATCGGTCGAGGCAGAAGATAATCCTCGAAACTGCGCCATGCCCGGCTGCCATCAACCCATATGTCACCGGCCCGCAGGCGCTCCCGAAGGTGAACGAGTACCGCCACTTCCCAAGCCCGAAGGTCGATGGTGACACCGTCCGAGCGCACACGTCGCCGCCACTTGCGGGTCATGAACGCGAACGGCACCTGCGCGGGTAGTTTCCTGCCACTGTAGAGCGCACGCAGATGATCCACTGCCTTCAAAACCGGATCATCGGGACGAAACGACCGGAAAGAGAACGCGCCGAACATGAGCCTGCCCAGCTTTCGCAGCGATTTGTGCCGCTCTATGAGCTCATCGAATTCGTCGCTGCGATCGGGGCGCACGACGGACCTGGCTGCGGCCACGCTGGCGGTCAATCCGTCCCAGCCGAGTGAGACTGCAATTGCGGATGCGAGATCGGTGTTGTTCTCACGGGCGGCCAGAAGCGCCTCGCCAAGCTTGAGATGATCGAGCGCCACCCCATCAAGAATCTCGGCTTCTTTCAGCCGGCGTTCTGTGCGGCTCAGTTCAGCCTTGCGCCGGGTGCTGCCGATCAGTTTGCAGAACATGTCGATCGCAAGGTCGGTGATTGCCGCCTGCCTCTCGATGACGAACGCCGTCAGCGTGGCGTAGCGGCGCTCGGATGTAAGGCGTCGTATCTCACGGGCATGCAGAATGCGGGCGTCCCGGGCGATGATGCCATAGCGGTTGGCATGGATCGTTTTACGTCGCTCATCGGAAATCGCCGCCGAACGCAGAACCTCAAGCCGGGCAATCAGGCCCTTGAGGTTTTTCAGTTTCGTCCCCTCCGGCGCTTCCGCAATCCAGCCGAGATGGCTCCGATCGCCGGACCGATCGATGAGAAGCTGATCAAGCGCCTCGATGGACGGTTGCTCCATGCCCCGGATCAAGCCGCGATAAGCCTGTCGTCGCGCTGCCGCCCGGCCCGCCATCGCCAGACGTATCAGCAGTTCCGGCACAGGAACGAGCAGCTTCCTCTCCTTCAGGGCTTCGATCACGGCCTTGGTGATCGGCTCGCCTTGTTCGGTAGCGGCTGCCTCGCGTGCCGCCGCGGTGATCAGGGATCGATAATCGCTCGCCCGGACGGGCCGGAGATCCAGTGCGACGACAATCTCCCGCGTATGTTCTCGACGGGTTTCCTCCCGCTGGGCATAGAGTGCGAACACCGCAGCGTCGATGCCCAACTGGTCGGCGACAACGGAGACGACTGCCTGAGGCGGAACTTCCCCAGCGCGGAGCGGACGACCGAGATCACGCACCAGGGCGAGTTGGATGGCAAAACCCAGACGATTATGCGATCGGCGATGCGCCCTGGCGAAAGCGATGTCCTCAGCGGACAGCGCATAGCGCGCGAGGGCCTCTTCATAAACATCGGGTGGGTCGAACACAACGGTGCGCGACTGCGCGTCGAGGAAGGCCATCGGTCACACCCGCTCTCAAACTGGGGGAGCAGGCTCATCTTCTTTGCCCGGTCCGGTCCATCCGGTTCGCCGCAATGTATCGATGAGAGTCGAGCGCGGCACCTTGAATGTCCGACACACCGACGCCTTGCTGGCGCCGGCTTCCAGCGCCGCCAGAATCTGCTCAACCTTTTCGGTGTCGATCGTCGGTGGCCTACCGCCCTTGCGACCGCGCCGGCGTGCCGCCGCCAGTCCAGCGTTGACCCGCTCCGTGATCAGCACTCTCTCGTATTCGGCGAGCGTGCCAAACAGGTTGAACAGGAACGCACCGTGCGAATTCGTCGTGTCGATAGCTTCCGTCAAAGAGCGGAAGGCGACCCCGCGCATCTTCAGATCCTCAACGATTCTGATCAGGTGGGAGAGTGATCGGCCCAGACGGTCGAGCTTCCAAACGACCAGCACGTCACCCTCGCACAATTCCGCAAGGCAAGCCTTCAGCCCCGGCCGATCGTCGCGCGCGCCCGAAGCGCGATCCTGATGCAGGTGACGCTGATCGACCCCGGCCGCGAGCAGGGCGTCGCGCTGCAAGGCAACCGACTGCCGCTCATCACCGCTCGATACCCGCATGTAACCGATCAACATGCACGACAAACCTCAAATTCCGTGTTGCCGCACAGTCTCACATTCCGACAGGGTTTGTCGCGCAAATAATTGCCCAGTCACCCCGTCGATTTCGACCCGCCGAACCGCTACGCGGAAATCATCTGTTTTCCGTCACGCCAAAAATCTCTTAGCGGGTAATATTGCAGAGATTCCCACGGAGCCCCGATCTGCCGCGCCAGAAATCGTAAGACGCCAGCCGGCAGGACCTCGCCATCCGCAAGCGGTCGGCCAGGGTATCGTAGCGTGGCCAGAACACAGGCGAGGCCCAGTCTGTTCGCGGCCTTGTTCTGTCGCATGATCAGTTCGAGATCCGATCGATCCAGCGTATAATGTTTGGCGATCTCCCTTTCGTTATCCGGGATGATCGTCGCCTGTTGCCACCATGCCTCGCTCAGTAATGCTCTTCGCGCCATTCACTGATCTTCCCGTTTCGCCGCGGAGAGTGCAGCGAAACGGAAAATGCGTGTCCGACAAACGAACGTTTCGCGGCATCCACAGTTCTTGTCCGCAAACCTTGTCATGAAACGGCGAATCGGACAATGTCCGTATTCAACGGAAAAACGGACAAACCACGTCTCATGACCGCTATCGGCTATGCAAGGGTCTCCACCGGCGACCAGGACACCGCCCTGCAACTCGACGCTTTGCGCAAAGCAGGTTGTGAAAGGCTGTTCGAGGATAAGGCATCCGGCATGAAGACTGACCGACTCGGATTGGCGGAGGCGATCCGCTACGTTCGCGACGGCGACACGCTCACAGTCTGGAAGCTCGACCGCCTCGGCCGGTCGATGAAGCACCTCATCGAGATCATCACCGAACTGGAGGCCAAAGGCGTCGGCTTCCGATCCATCACCGAAAACATCGACACCACGACATCCGGCGGTCGCCTGGTCTTCCACCTGTTCGGCGCGCTGGCACAGTTCGAGCGCGATCTGATCCGGGAACGAACACGTGCCGGTCTGCAAGCCGCAGAGGAACGCGGCCGACGCGGTGGCCGACAAGTCGTCGTAACCCCGGACAAACTTGCCAAAGCCCGCCAGCATCTGGCGGCCGGTTTGAACGTCCGGGAAGCCGCGGCCCGCGTGAAAATCGGGAAAACCGCCCTCTACGAAGCTCTCAAGGCCGAAAAAGCAACGACATCCACGGTCAAACCAACCTGAGTTCCGGATACGTTCTTAAAAGTCGGACAGATTCGCCACTTTCGTGTCGTGACGCCAGCTTGATGCAAAGTGCGGGATTGCCAGAAACTCAGCTTATGCCCGCCGCAGCATCTTTCCTGAGTCAGGCCGTGGTAATCCAGTCCTCGAACGCAGCTTTTCAGGACGCTTTCCTCGTCGTATGTGCGATCTTCATGCTCGCATTGATCCCTACGTGGTTCATGTGGCGTGCCCCTTCCCCAGGCACCTAGAGCAATCCTGTGGTCGATGAATCAAACGTGATGTGACGAGAGTGACCGAAGCTGATTCAACTTCTCCACGATTCTAGATGACGGCACGAGCACTGAGAGATGTATTTTGAATGCGGGTGTTGAAAGCGTCTGCTGCCTGTTTGTACTGGCAGGTTGCCGGTCGTTTCGGCGTTGGGTTTCCACGGCGATCCGTTGGATTGCAAGAGCAGTAGAAGGCGAGCCAACACCGCGACTGCCGGTTTTTACTCCGCCGTTGACAACCTTCCCTTCTGGGCAACGTGACGCCGGCTCATTTCTTCAGAACAAGCCAGGCGGACCTTCAGATATAATTACACAGTGTAGATCCCCACGCGCTCCTGCTGTCGTCGCAGAAGGGTAAATATGTGGCCGACTTTTACGCCTTCCGCAGCAGAATGATCCCGCCGCTTCCGTGGATTAATTTTGCACGGCCGCTCTCCGTCGGACACGGCGGGTCGGGTCTCCAGAAATCGCGGGGATTCGCAACGATAACGAATTACTACACTATTTCAATGGCTTGAGCCACATCCGCCAGTTGGCCGAGAATTTTTCGGGCGAAGCACTCTCGTTTTGAACGAGGGACCACAAGGTTTCGGCCAACCGGCACGATCTCGTTACCCAACCCCCGAGCTCGCTGAAATCCAGTCCCATAGCCCAACGATCTTGATTGGGCGGATGCGAACAGCATGACCGACATCACTGAAGACGGTCAATTTGCAAACCGCATCCGCCCGGTTTCGGGCGCGCTCTTACAGCGGATACGGTTGGGACGGCTGTTCGATCGTAATCCACTTCAACTCGGTGAATTCATCAATCACCGCAATGCTATCGAACCGACCCCAACCGCTGGCCTTCGTGCCCCCATAAGGCGCTTGGGCCTCATTGGAGACGGTGGAACCGTTGATGTGCACCGCACCGGTCTGGATGCGCATTGCGACATCAAGTGCTCGTGCCATGTCTGTTCCGAAGACGGCAGCGGACAAGCCGTATTCAGTGTCATTGGCCACCCGCACAGCTTCCTCCGCGCCGCATACACGGATCACCTGCAAGATCGGACCAAAGGCTTCCTCGGAATAGATGCGCATCTCGGGTGTGACTCCGTCGAGCACAGTCGGTGCCATCAAGGTGGTGTCTGCGTGCCCGCCAGACCGTATCTTCGCACCCTTTGCGACCGCGTCGGCCAGCAAACCGTTCAAGCGATCAACGGCGCCCTGGCTGATGATCGGGCCAAGCGCGCAAGCCGCCTGGGAGCGTGGATCGCCCGCCTCCAGTTGTGCTGCCCGCGCAGCGAGTTTCTCGACAAACGCATCGGCGACAGACTCATCGACAATGGCGCGCTCGGTCGTCATACAGATCTGGCCCTGATAGAGAAATGCGCCGAAGATGGTCGCATTCACGGCGCCGTCGATATCCGCATCCGCAAGCACCACCATGGGCGACTTGTCGCCGAGTTCCATCAGGCTGCGCTTGAGATGGCGGCCACAAGCTGTGGCAATGATCCGGCCCACATGCGTCGAACCGGTGAAGTTAACACGCCGCACAGCCGGATGCGCGATCATTGCCTCCACGACTTCGGGCGCGTCCTTCGGGTCGTTGATCACGAAGTTGAGCGTTCCGGGGGGGAAACCGGCTGCATGGACGGCCTCGGCAACCAGCACATGGGTCTTGGGCGAGGTTTCCGATGCGCGGAAGACAACCGTGTTACCGCACATCAGCGGATAGGCGATAGCCCGTGCCGCCAGAACAATCGGCCCGTTCCAGGGTACGATCGACAGGATAACACCGACCGGCTGGCGCACGGTCATCGACAAAGTGCCCGGCTTGTCAGAGGGGATAGTGTTGCCCTGGATCTGCGTAGTCATCGCAGCGGCCTCGCGGAATACATTCGCCGCGAGCATGACATTGAAACGCGCCCAAAGATCGCCTGCCCCGACCTCGGCCTTCATCGCAAGAACGAACTCTTCTGTGCGCCTTTCGATCTCTTCGGCGGCCTTCATAAGCAGTACGCGGCGCTGGCCGGGGCCAGTCTGCGACCAGGATGCAAATGCGCGCTCGGCGGATTCGATCGCCGCCACGGCATCCTGCGGATTCGCGGCCGCGCCCTGCGTCACGACCTCGCCACTTACCGGTGAGCGGCGTTCAAATGTGACGTTGCCTGTAGCATTCCGGGGCTCGTTGTCGATATAGAGCTGAATAGTCATGCCATGTCCTTATGGAGTTTGTGTCGCTACTCTTGGGGCTCGCGCCGACCAGACGGTTGCGCGAAGATCTGTCTGGAGAACGGTCCAGTCTCAACCGCGCGCACTATCCGGCGCGCTTCCTTGGTTAGATTGCGCCGAACTTTTCAACGAGATCCGCACCCATGTTCGGAGAGGCGAAGCCCCGCATACCGATACCGCCATCGAAATTTAGGACGCCGCCGGTGCCTGGCGTATTGTCGCGACGATTGGCAAAGAAGACGTAGGCACCGGCATATTCCCGCGCATTAAATGCGCGCTCAAGTGGCAGCATCTGCTTCATCAGGTCGTCGAGCGGAATATCGGAAAACTTGATTCCCTGTTGTGAAAGCGCACTGGTTCCGGCGAGGTTGCTTCCGCCAACACCTCCCGGCGCGATACCGTTCACCCGCACATACGGTGCGAACTCATGCGCCATCTGCTTGATCATGCCGACCACTGCATGCTTCGTCGCGGTGTAAAGAACACCGCCACCGCCAGGATAGAAGGACGCGTTCGAAGCAGTGAAAATCATGTGGCCCTTGGTCTTGTAAAGCGCGGGCAATGCCGCCTTGGCCCCTAGGACATAGCCCTTGACGTTGATGCCGAACATCTCGTCGAAAGCAGATGACAAGTCGCCATCTTCTGTCGAAACCATGGTTTTCGAATAGTCCCAGATGCCGGCGTTGCCGATGAACGTGTCGAGCTTGCCGAAGGCCTTGAGACATTCGGCAACCGCCCGATTGTTGTCAGCCACCTCGCGCACATCACCCGCGATGCCAACAACCTTGTCGCCGAGTGCCTTCACGACCTCATCGATGCGCTCCTGCGAGCGGTCGAAGATTGCGACACGCGCGCCTTCCTCGACGAAGCGTTCGACGATGGCTTGTCCAAGACCGGACCCTCCGCCCGTCACGAGCGCGACTTGATCCTTGAGTTGCATTGTAATTCCTCCCGTATTTTAACGCTGCTTCTCAGCAGTTAATGTATATGAAGTCGCCGTCGACCTTTGCAGGAAACACCTTGAGTGCCTCACAAGCAGGCAGGGCCTTCACCTTGCCGGTTCTGACGCAAAATTTCGCGAAGTGCAGACTGCACTCGATAACTCCGTCCTCGATAAAACCGTCCGCGAGTGACCATGTGTCATGCGTACAGGTGTCTTGGACGGCGTGTATTTCGCCGTCCACTCGGCACACCAGTATCGGCTCAGGGCCACCTTCGAATACCTTCATCTCTCCCTCCGACACATCTGCCGAAGGGAACACCTTCATCCACGCCATTTTTACCCCATTAAAAGAAAAAGCTGAGATTGTTCGACAGGATTGTGCTCTGGTCGATCAGGATCGTGCGGCGCACAATCTCGAAGCCCGCTTCGGTTTCAACCCGACGCAGGACATCCCGTCGCTCACAAGCGAAAACGTCGAGCTGGCGCTCCTGCCGCGTCCTGTACACCATCGACGCCGAAATGACATTGATCGTGTTCTCATTCTCGGGAACGAGCATGACGTTGCTGATCAGATAGCGCAAGCGAGAGGCCGGGTTTTCGGACCACCCCACATCCGACAGGATCTTGCGGATCCGGCCTTTCATCGTGTGCCAGTTGTCGTCGAAATGAGCAAAGCCTTGCTCATCCGTATATTCCTGTGCCACTTCGCGCATGATTTTCGTTGAACGGATCGGCATCCAATAGTGAATGTCCTCAGCCAAAAGACTGAACCACTCTTTGTAACGGCGATCCGTCAGAAGCTTGGATTCCCAATACAGGAACTGTTCGACTTCGTGCTGAAGTTCCAGAGAAACGACCTTGGGCTTGCTTTCGAAGGCAGCCTTGAAAGTGTCATCGAGCATTTTTTCCTCCCTCAGTGCAGAACTATCTGCCGACAGCGTCGGCAGACGTTTGATACATATGCAGACATTTCCGCCGGTTGAACGTTACTCCGCGGCGAGCGGCCTTTGCTGGCTCCGACGGATGGCAGGCCAATCCGGTGCTGTCATGATCTCGGTCCAGTAGCGGTACAGGCCGCGCGCCGACTCCTCACTATAGGTGTAGGCGAAGCTCAGCCCGGGGAAGCCCTCAGGATTATCGGCCGTCACCGTATGTGTTCCCATCTCGATGTTGAACTTCTGGTTTTGAGCAACATGACCGCGCAGCACTTGTTGGATGTCGCACCAGTTTTCGCCATCATCCTGTTCGAACACGCCACCCGCCGAGAATGTGCGCGATGTGTTGCGACGCCATTCGTCCTTGATCTCCTGCGGGGCAGTTTTGTCAACGACAGTGAACGTCCAGACCTCGATCTCGTTTGGACCGCGAGGCTGCCACATGCGGACCGTGTTAATCCCTGCCAGGAACGACAGGTTCGGGAAGACGTTGGTATGGCAAAGATGTACATCTGCCCGTCCCTGACCCAAACGGCGCACGGTCTCCTCGTAAGCCGGCCCGGTCGTCAGGTATTCCGTCACCTTCGGTCCGAGAATTGTCATGTAAAACATCGGGTTACGCAGGAACAAGCCGCACCCGTGTCCGTTCTCCAAATGGACATTCAAGCCCTCCGTCGGAGGGGCAACCTGGGTAATATCCACATCTTCCGGCACGCCCGCCATGATGCCGGACAGGTGTGAGGTGGTGCCTGCATGATAAGCGTCCGAAGCGAACTGCTCTGCCGCGAACTTCCAGTTGCAGGGAATGACCCACTTCTGGATGCCGGGGATCGCCTCGGTCCCCTCCTCACAGCGGTCGAGCATAATGTCCATATAGAATTTGACGTCACCCAGGTATTCGTCGAGCGGAGGCGCGTCGGCGTCCCAGTTGGCAAAAATCAGGCCCTTGTAGGTTTCGACGCGCGCCTGCTTCGGTCCCCACTCCGCCTTGTTCAGGCAACCACCGAAGGCTTCCTTCTCCATCGGTACGCTTACCAGATCGCCACCCTGATTGTATGCCCAACCATGGTAGGTACATGTAAAGGACTTAGCGTTGCCCGAATCGGCCCGGCAGATCCTCATTCCGCGGTGCTGGCACTGGTTTAGGAACACCCGGATGCTGGCGTCCTTCTGGCGCACAACGACCACAGGATCCTCGCCGATGTAGGCGGTCGTGAAGTCGCCCGGCTTCGGGATTTGCGATTCGTGACCCATGCAAATCCAGGTGCGCGCAAAAATGCGCTCAAGCTCAAGACGATAAAGGGCCTCGTCAACATAAATCTTAGGATCGTACTTACCGCCCTTCTCGTCGACCATTGCAAGAATTTCGGCATCGGAATAAGCGCCAGCGGCGCCCGCAATCGTTCTTACGTTCATCTAAACTCCTCCCTGTGGCTTCGATGTCCGCCTTGTCCACTTAATGCAGACCATGCGTCCTTGTTTACATTTATCCGTTCCAGGCGACCCTGGCAATAAGAAAAGCATGCTTTACAATGAATGCCGGGGCGGGCATAAGGCAAATCTGTTGGGGGAGTGCAGTCAGAGGGAGGCCAAGGAGATGAATACATTTTGTGCGCGCATAGCAGGCGCGATGATGGTTGCGGCGACGGCGACGGGCGGTGTCTCCGCTCAGGTTGCGTCGATCACGACACCTCCTGCGGGTTCGGTCTGGAATACGATGGCTTCGGTCATCTCGGCCCAGGCCCAGAGGAGCGATGGCGGGCGGCTGGTGGTCCAGGCGTATAGCGGAAACGCACAGATGCTTCAGGCCGTGGACAGCAAGGACGCAGAATTCACACTTACTGACATCAATGACATGATCGTCGCGGTCGCGGGGGAGGGTGATTACTCTGCGCCGCTGCCGAATCTGCGTGTCTTGGCGAAGATCAATCCCTTTGCGGTGGGGCTGTTCGTCCGGGCGGATTCCGGCATGACGCGCGTGTCCGATCTCGCCGGGAAGCGTGTGCCCGCGGGCTGGGAGGCTTTCCCGCTGAACCGTCCGCTGGTGAGTGCGCTTCTCGAGGCGGACGGGATCAGCTATGACGAAGTGGTTCAAATGCCGATCCCCGACATCATTCGCGGTGCCGATGCTTTGGCCTCGGGCCTGACGGATGCGGCCTTCTTCGCGGTGGGCGGGCCGAAGGTCGCCGAGGTTGGCGCGACGGTAGGCGGGGTCCGCTATCTTCAGGTCGCCTCGGATGAAAAGGCGCTCAAGGCGATACGCAAATACCGCCCGGCCTATTACTTCTCGGAGGTTACACCCTCGCCGGTTCGGGTGGGTATCGAAGCACCGATAATGATGCTGACATGGGACAATGTCCTTGTTGCCGGTGCCCATGTTTCCGACGAACAGGTCACGGCGCTGCTGGCCGCGATCTTCGATAATGTGGATGCGATCGGTGATTCCTATCCTCCGCTTCGCATGATGAACCTGGATACCGCCTATGTCGATTACCCGGGTGTGGAATATCATCCTGCTGCGGTGGCCTTCTTTGCCCAGCGTGGCGTCGCCATCCGTCCTGTTGACTGACAAGACTATGACTGTGTGCCGGGTCGGGAGACTTACCTGCCCGGTCCTTGTTTTTGTGTTCGCTCAACTCGGAGGGAGTGGGTCTTGGCTCAAACAACTGGCACCCGGACGCCGACGATTCGTCGTATCGCTGTCCATACACAGGCGGTGGCACTTTCGCTTCTGGCCATTTCCGTTGGGTTTGACGCGCCCAGCCGCCTCGGGCTGAACGTCTATGTCGAACAGATATTGGCAGTCGCTCTGGGGCTTGGCCTGGGCCTTGTGTTCCTGATCGACAGAAGAAGCGTCGGCGAGAGAGATCTGGGCAGCGGCGGCGAGAATGATCCGGTGCCTGGTGGCAGTTCCAATGACTGGATTCTTGCGGTTCTGGGGCTGTTCCTTTCTCTATATGTTGCGGTGAACTACGCCGATATCGTCTCTCGTGTGATGTCCGCTCCCGCCGATATCGTGGCAATGGCCATTGGGCTGGCTCTGCTGGTGCTCGAGGGGTTGCGCCGGGTCGTGGGCTGGACCCTGGTTCTGGTGGTGCTCTTCATTGTCGGTTACGGGATGATCGGCCACCTGGTTCCGGGTGCGATGCAGACGCGACAGGTCTCTCCGGATCGTCTGTTGTCCTATATCGCCTTCGATGCCAACGGCATGCTCGGGCTTACCATGAATGTGTCCGTAACGGTCGTTGCCGCGTTCGTGCTGTTCGGGCAGATCCTCGTGCGGGCGGGCGGTGGCGAGTTCTTCAACGACATCGCGCTTTCCGCATTGGGGCGTCGCCGCGGCGGCGCGGCCAAAATTTCGATTCTCGCCTCGGCGCTTTTTGGCACGATTTCCGGGGTCGTGGTTTCCAACATAGTCGCGACCGGGGTGGTCACCATCCGACTGATGATCCGCTCGGGGTATCGGCCCCAGATGGCTGCCGCAGTCGAGGCCGTCGCCTCGACCGGAGGGCAGATCGCCCCCCCGGTCATGGGGGCAGTCGCCTTCCTAATGGCCGATTTCCTCGGCGTTTCATATGCGCAGATTGCCATTGCTGCGATCATCCCGGCCGCGCTCTATTACTTTGCGGTGTACTGTCAGGTTGATCTTGAGGCCGCCAAGGCCAATATCGCCCCCCTGCATGAGGATGAAATTCCTTCTGCGCTCGGCACTCTGCGTCGCGGGGGTATCTTCATCCTGCCGTTTGCCGTGATCGTGATCGGCATGTTCTGGCTGGGCCAGCGGCCGGAAACGGCGGCACTCTGGGCGGCCGGCGTTGCCCTGATCTGCGGCATCGCATACGGCTACGGTGGTCGGCGCATCACGCTGCGGATGATCTGGCAATCGCTCGCCGACGCCGGCATCTCCATGACCGAGATCCTGATGATCGCCGCTGCCGCCGGCTTCATCATTGGCGTTCTCAACATCACCGGGCTGGGTTTTGTCGGCACCTTCGCGCTGGCCGAGATCGGTCGGGGCAACCTTCCGCTGCTCTTGTTCCTCACGGCCGTTGCCAGTGTTGTTCTTGGCATGGGGATGCCGACGGTTGCCGTCTATCTTTTGCTGGCGGTCCTTCTTACCCCGCCTCTGGTAGAGGCCGGGATCACACCGATGGCCGCCCATTTCTTCATCTTCTACCTGGGCATGATGTCAATGGTGACCCCGCCTGTCGGCATCGGCGCCTTCTTCGCCGCCGCGCTGGCCGGGGCCCCGCCGATGCAGACCGCATTCGTCTCGATGCGCCTCGGCTGGACAGCCTACATCATTCCCTTCATCTTCGTGGTCACGCCCGCCCTGCTGATGCAGGGAACCCCGGTTGAAATCTTTCTGGCCGCGTCTGCCGCGGCAATTGGGGTCTATGCCATATCCGCCGCCATGGTTGGCTGGTTCGGGGGCATGTTGTCAGGCTACGAACGCGCAGTCCTGGGCTTTGGCGGAGTGCTGCTTCTTATGCCGGAAGCATTGGGTGGCGGGTACACCCTCATGCTCCATGGCCTGGGTGTCGCAATCATGGTGGCACTTCAGTGGCTGCGCAGGGCGATGGTGCCGGGATAAATGCATCCTACGATGCCACATCGCTGAATTACAACCACGAGGAAAGGACAATAACCTCCATGAATTACAGCTTCCCGCTGCCTCCTGCCGTCAGCCTGCCTATCGCCGGTCGGGATGAGCGTTTTCCTGTGCGTCGGGTCTTCTGCGTCGGACGCAACTATGCAGAGCATGCGCGAGAGATGGGCAAGGATCCGGACCGCGATCCGCCGTTTTTCTTCACCAAACCCGCCGATGCCGTTGTCGAAGATGGGCAGACCGTCGCCTATCCGCCCGAAACGCAGAACTTCCACTATGAAGCCGAACTGGTGATCGCCATCGGCAAGGCTGGCACGGATATTCCCGAGGAACAGGCGCGCGACCACATCTTCGGCTACGCCATCGGCAACGACCTGACGCGGCGGGACTTGCAGCTTGCTGCTCGCGCGGCAGGCCGGCCCTGGGACTGGGGCAAGTCGTTTGATCGCTCGGCGGTGATAGGTCCGATCCACACTGGCGCGCCGGTCGGCAAGCCCGAGCATGGCCGGATCCAGTTGACGCTGAATGGCACCGTCAAGCAAAGCGCCGATCTGCAAGACCTGATCTGGTCGGTGCCAGAGATCATCTCGATCCTGTCGCGGTCGATGGAGATCCGGCCCGGCGATCTGGTGATGACAGGCACGCCTGCGGGTGTCGGCGCGATGCAGGTGGGCGATGTATGCGTCGTCTCGATCAGTCGGCTGGGAGAGATCACCACGACCATCGGACCGCGCGCGAAGGGACCCGTCGGATGACCTTCCGCCTTCACAATTTCTTCCGCTCATCGACCTCGACGCGGCTGCGCGCTGCCCTCAACCTCAAGGGCGTCGCCTATGACTATGTGCCCTATGTCCTGCGCAAGGGAGAAACCCGCACGCCCGAATTCCTGGCAATGAACCCTGCCGGACTTGTGCCGGTTCTGGAACGCGACGATGGCCAGGTTCTCGTGCAGTCGCTTGCCATTATCGAATGGCTCGACGAAACCCAGCCCGGGCCGCAGCTCTTGCCTGAGGGGGCAGACGCGCGCGCGCGCGTGCGCGCGCTTTCATACATGATCGCCTGCGAGATCCACCCCCTGAACAACCTGCGCGTCCTGACCCGCCTGGCCGAGCAATTCGGCGCCGACGAGGCCGCGCAGAAAGCCTGGTTCACCGAATGGGTCGCAACCACCTTTGACCCGCTCGAAATCATGCTGGCGCAAGACAGTCGCACCGGCCGTTTCTGCCACGGTGACACGCCGGGGTTCGCTGATTGCTGCCTTTATGCGCAGGTCTGGAACAACCGACGTTTCGACATTGATACAAGCCGCTGGCCCACCATCGCGAGGATATTCCAGGCGGCCGACGCGCTGCCCGCTTTCCGCGACGCCGCGCCAGCACATCAACCAGATGCGGTATGACGCAATACCGACAGAAGCCGGACTCTCCTGAAGCGAGTGAGACGCCGGATATCTCGAAGAGGACACATGGACACCAGACCAGAAGCCCCGCCACCCCTTAGCGGCATCCGCATTGTCGAAATCGGCCACTTCATTGCCGCTCCGTTCGCCACTCGCGTTCTCGGCGATCTTGGCGCCGAAATCATCAAGATCGAACCGCCCGATGGGGATCCTGTGCGGGGCTGGGGCGCGCAATCCAACGGTGCGTCGCTGTGGTGGAGCGTTCATGGTCGCAACAAGCGTTCGGTCGCGGTCGATCTCAAAAGCCCCGAAGGGGTCGAGGCCGTGGGACGTGTCATCGCGCGCTCTGATGCGCTGATCGAGAATCAGCGCCCCGGCGGTCTGGCGCGTCTCGGCTTCGATCTTAAAAGGCTGCAGGAACTGAGGCCGGGTCTCGTAGTGGCCCATGTCTCGGGATATGGACAGACCGGCCCGATGCGTGACCGTGCTGCATTCGGCGTCATTGGCGAGGCGATCGGGGGATTGCGCCACCTGACCGACCATCCGCCCGGCACGACCGATATGCCGCCGCCACGCGTAGGCATCAGCATCGGCGATTCCGTTGCCGGACTTTATGCAGTGATCGGCGTTCTCGCCGGTCTTTTGCGCCGAGACGGTCGGACGGACAGCCGTGGCGCCGACGATGACCAGATCTGCACCGTCGATATCGCCCTTACAGAAGCCGTCCTGTCGCTGATGGAAGGGATCGTCACGGAATATGGCGCGCTCGGGCTTGTGCGTCAACCCGTCGGGGCGCGGATCGCGTCGGCGGCACCCACCAGTGCCTATCCCTCGGCGGATGGCCGCTGGGTCATCATCGCCGCGAATTCCGATCTGCTTTTTCAGCGCCTGACGGCGCTGATCGGGCGCGCGGATCTGGCGGCAAGGCCGGAGTTGCAGAGCAATGCGGGCCGCCTCAAGCATGTGGACGAGCTTGACGAGGCGATTTCCGCCTGGTCCCGCCAGTTCGATGCCGGGCGACTTGCAGAGCTTCTGGCCAAGGCAGACATCCCCTCGACGCTGATCTATACTGCGGCAGAAATTGCCGATGATCCGCAGTTCCGCGCGCGGGGCATGGTGCGCGAAGTCAGCGATCCGCGCCATGGCAACCTGCTTCATCCCGGCATTGTGCCGCATTTCCCCGATTCCCCCGGCGCGATCCGTTGCACCGGCCCGGATGTCGGGCAAGATACCGAAGCGGTTCTGGCCGAGATTGCGGGCTATTCGAAGGATGAAATCAAGTTGCTCTACCAGAAGGGAGTAATAGCATGACCGCCGTCCAGATCGTTGAAGTCGGCCCCCGCGATGGCTTTCAGAACATCGGTCCCTTCATCCCGACCGAGACCAAGATCGCCGTGATCCGCGAGCTTGCCGCCGCGGGCGTGAAGCGGATGGAGATCACCTCCTTCGTCAGTCCGCGCGCCATTCCGCAACTCGCCGATGCAGGCGAAGTTCTGGCCGATGTTCTGGCCCAGGGCCGTGTTGTGCCGCAGGTGCTGGTCCCCAATGCCCGCTATGGCCAGAAGGCAATCACGGCGGGGGCGCGGTTCCTGTCCTATGTCATCTCGGTTTCGGAAAGCCACAGCCGATCGAACGTGCGCGCCACGCCGGATGAGGCCCTCGCCGATTACGCCCGGCTCGTCGCCCAGGCGCCCGACGGCCTGCGGATGCGGTTCAACCTCGCCACTGCATTCCATTGCCCATTCGAAGGCGTGACTCCGGCCAGCGCTGTCCTCGCAATTCTGGGACGCGCGCTGGAAATCTGCCCCGATGCCGAGATCTGCCTTTGCGACACGACCGGTCGCGGCGAACCGGCGCAGGTCGCGGAATTGTTCGAGGCGGCGATGGCGCGCTTCCCCGCCGTTTCCGCCTGGGCGATGCATGCACATGATACCTACGGCCACGGCACGGCAAATGTGCGCGCGAGCTATGATCAGGGTGTGCGCGTCTTCGATTCCGCGATTGGCGGGCTCGGCGGCTGCCCCTATGCCCCCGGCGCCAGCGGCAACGTCGCCACCGAGGATCTCGTGAGTCTGTTCCAGGATTACGGCGTGGAAACCGGAGTGGACCTTGTAGCTTTGGCGCCGATCGCTGCCGCCGTCCAAGCCCTGCCGGGCGCGAATTGCAGTCGGAACGGGATCGGCGTAGAGGACGGCGACAAAAACAAGGCAGAGTCCAAGTTGAAAATTGACAGCATGCTTACGACTGCCTATGAATCAAGCTGATTATAATGAAGAGCGCTGGGAGGAAAGAATGACCGGAGACACGAAAATCGATCAGAGGATTGTAGAGAAAGCTCGTGCTTTCAACCTCTTGTCCCCGCCGGATGACTATTTCGACGATCCAAGCAAATATTTTCGTCTTTTGCGCGATGGTGACCCGGTTCACCAGCAAGAAGACGGCACCGTTCTTTTAACCCGCTACGACGATGTGCGCCAGGTATGGCGAGACCTGTCAGGTCTCGTTTACAAGGGCGAGTATTTTGAGAAGAAATTCGGCAAGGGGCCCCTGCTTGAGCATCACACATCGACGATGCTGTTCCGTGACAACCCCGATCACGACCGGTTGCGCGATATCGTCAACCCCTTCTTCTCTCAGACGTCCATCAAGTCTCTGACAGACTTTACCCAAGACGTGATTGATCGTGAGATCAAGAAGGTCAAGCAAATGGGCGAGTTCGATTTCGTGCGAGATTTCGCGTTCCGGATCCCGGTAGCACTTATTTGCAGGGTCATCGGCGTTCCGGTTGAAGATGCCGACTATATCCAGGGCGTGGGGCGCAAAGTGCTTTTCCCACTTAACCCGCAGGTGCCGGCCGAAGCAATCAAACAGGGCCATGAAGCGGTCACGGAGTTCATGGGCTATCTGCGACCTTTTCTCGATGAGGTCAAGGCGCGCGCCACGATCGACCCGGCCGAGAGTATCCTTTGCGCGATGGCTGCGGCTCAGCGTGAGGGCGTTGAAGTCAGCGACGCCGAAATCCTGCATATGTGCATCGTGACGCTCAATGGCGGCCATGAGACCACCACAAACCTCATCTCTCAGGCGGTGCATTTCCTGATGGACGACCCCGAGAGCAAACAGCAACTGCGTGAGGGCGCGGTCCCTCTGCCTACGGCACTCGAAGAGCTGATTCGCTTCATCACACCGCTTCAGCTTCAGGGACGGCGCACGGTGAACGATGTGGAGCTTGCCAGTGGAAATGGCACGATCCCGGCTGGCACCGAGGTGGTTCTTGCCCAAGCCTCGGCGAACAGGGACGAGCGGATCTTCGAGAACCCCGACAAGCTTGATCTTGCGCGGCGTCCGAACAATCATGTCGCGTTTGGTGCGGGGATCCATGTCTGCCTGGGTCGACCACTTGCGAGGATGGAGGCGCCGATAGCCATTGCCGCCGTGCTGAAGGAACTACCGACCATGGTCCGCAACGGCGAGACACGCTTTCAGCGCAGCACGCGGTTCAGGGGGTTGGAGCAATTCCCGGTACGGCTGGCTTGATCCGCGATGACCGCGGGCATTGAGGTATTCTCATGATAACGGGCAATCCATGGGTGGCCCGCTATCATGGGCGCAAGTTGATAAGGAGAAAAAATGAAGATCTGTCGCTTCCACAAGAACCGTATCGGTCTTGTTCAGGACGGTGAGGTTGTCGATGTAACCTCGGCCCTCGACCTCTTGCCGCAGGTGCGCTACCCGTTGCCGCGGTATGACCCGTTGATCGCCCATCTCGATCAACTCAAGGAAGCATTCTTTGAGGCTGCCAAGACCGGAGAGCGTCGGCTCGCCCTTGAGCTGGCTTTCGATTCACCCATTGCAAACCCCGGCAAGCTTGTCGCGGCGCCTGTGAACTACGTCAAGCACCTGGAAGAGGCGCGCGCGCAGAAGGATCTACACCAAGGCAATGCAGCCCAGGTGCGGGTGATTCACGAGACGGGCCTGTTTCTAAAGGCCACCAGCAGTCTTATCGGCCCCTCCGAGCCGGTGACGCTGCGCTTCCCTGATCGCCGCAGCGATCACGAAATCGAACTCGCGGTCGTCATCGGCAAACGCGCCGACCGGGTGTCGGCGGAGCGCGCGCTGGAGCACGTCGCAGGATATGCGATCGGGCTTGACATGACGGTGCGCGGCGCCGAGGAGCGCAGCATGCGCAAGTCCATAGATAGCTATTCGGTGCTGGGTCCGTGGCTTGTAACTGCCGATGAAATCGTCGATCCGTCCCAGCTCGACTTCGAACTGAAGGTGGACGGCGTCACCAGGCAGAAGGCGAATACGCGTGATCTTGTGCTGAGCGTGCCGGAACTCATCGAGATGGCCAGCCGATTCTATACACTGGAAGTGGGCGACGTCATCTTCACCGGGACGCCCGAGGGAGTCGGGCAGGTTGAGCCGGGCAACAAGATCCATGCCTGGATTGACCGGATTGGATCAATGGAGATCGACGTCACCTGAAGTCGATAAAAAACCGGCCATCACCGCTTTGGGTGGCCGGTTTCAATCCCTGTGGCTGTGTCAATTCATCTCGGATTCCAGCGCTGCGGGAATTGATGGGCGCGTGTTCTTACCTGTAGCCCGAAGAAATACCGTAAGCGTTGTAAGTAGCTGATGTTGCTCCTCAAGAGCGAGATCATCCAACAGCAGCGACCTCAACCTTTCGACACGACCGAACGCCTTGGCGTAGAGTAACTCTCCGGCGGGAGTGAGGTCCAGCAGTTTCTGTCTTTGATCCGTATCACTCTTCTTGATCCGAAGCAAACCTCGCCTCTCGAGAGAGCTCGCTGTTCGTCCGCAACTGGCCTTGTCAACTGCGGCGCGCCGGGCCACTTCCGTAACTGAAAGGCCTGGGAAGCTGTGCGTTGTTGCGATAATGATCCAGCTCACAGGCGATAGCTTCAGGCCAGCCATGGCCTCGTCAAAAGCATACAGAAAGACTTGGTAGCTACGCCGAATCAGATGCGCGGGATGATCAGTAAGAACTCGAAAATCGTCTTCTTTTCCCGTGGTTTCGGCTGGTTGACGCTCGATCAAACTTTCGTTGCCCAACAATCTCCTTATTCTCACCTGTCCACCTATGGCGCAACACCGTTTGATGCTGCCTGCAATCTAGAGCTATCAGAAGGACATGAGGCCTTCTGATAGGAATTGATACAAGCTATGCGGAGAAAGACCAAGCAAATAAAGGCGTCACTACACGTATCATCCGCATTTTAAGGTTCATCGGGGACATGCGAGCTAAGTGGCAGCCGCTCGACGAGCGTATCGATGCTTTGAATGACGATCTGTGTGAGCATGCGCGGACTGACGAAGCTGTGAACCGTCTGACCTCGATCCCGGGCATCGGCGTCCTTGGCACGACTGCGCTCGTTGCAGATGTTGGAGACGGTGAGGCGTTTCGCGAAGCCCGCGACGTCCCAGCTTGGCTCGGTCTCGTGCCGAAGCAGATGACGACAGGCGGGAAGCCGCGGCTACTCAGCGTCACCAAGCGGGGCAATATCTACCGTAAACGCTCATTTCCATGCGCGTTGACGCGGTCCGCTTGACCGGACGGGCGTGTCCTCCGGTGGCTTTTGATCAGGTAGCGGTAGTTTTGGCGAAGTTGAAGGACAGCAAATCAGTGATGTCGGCGTCTGTGGCGCGCTGTGGCAATTCGCTGAGGACATAGCGCAGTAGGCCAGGCGTTCGATGCCGCAGGCGCGGCACGTCAGCATCGGACTGTAGACAGCACTTGCCCTGGCTCCGTCCACGGTGTCGCTGAACAGCCAGGATTTTCTGCCGGTAGCAATGCCCGTTAATTCTGCCCATGTCGGCGATGAAGTCGAGGTCTATTATCGCTGGCATCCGTATTTCGCCCAGAGGGTTTCCATTCGCCGCGTCGAAGAACTCGCGACAGGTCGGTTTTTGAAGCTTTTGGGGCCGACGTGTGTCTCGATCTCGATTTCTGGATGATTGATCCTGTGGTGTGCAGCGGCATGAGCATGGGAACGGCACGCGCCGATCCTGCGGCGCTGATCGAACGGAACAAGCCGGTCACCGGTGGCGACGAGCCTGCACTCTTCCGAGGTGGACTCGTCCATCGAGCTGCGACCTTCAAGAAGAGTTCCCCGTGGACAGGAACCTTCTCTTCCAGCCGCACCCGGAGGTGGTCGCCGACGACCACGGCATCCAGCCCAAGCGCTTCACGCAGGCTTCATCGCTCAGATGGCGGCGATGTAGCATGTTGCTGTGAAGTTGGTTGCGAGCTTGTCATATCGAGTTGCGACGCGTCTCCAATCCTTGAGGCGGCAGAAGGTGCGTTCGATGATATTCCTGCGCTTATAGGCCTCAGGGTCGAAGGGCTGGATCTGTTTTCGGGTTGGATTGTTGGGGATCACAGGCTCGGCACCGCGCGCGATGAGGAAAGTGCGAAGCGCATTGCTGTCATATGCAGTGTCGGCGGCACATAGATTGCGAAAGAACCCTGATCGTCGCGCTATAAGGCGATGCGATAGCGGCGACCGTATGTGATGAGTTTGGATTGGTGGAAGCGACCAGTCCGATGTTGTTAACCTACATCCGTCAAGGGGGAGGCGCAGAATCTCAGATGAATTCAGACATAGCGCCTGACGTCAGGGCCGGGCGTCAGGCCCATGACAAGGTTGGCAATGCTGCGCGCGTCTATGCCATAATGACGATAGAGGTCGCCGATTGTACCGGTCTGGCCGAAATTCTCGACGCCAAGCGAGATGGCGCGATGGCCTTTGACGGAACCCAGCCATGCCAGCGTTGCCGGGTGCCCGTCGATGATCGTTACGATCACGCAATGTGGCGGCAGTTGCGCGAACAGCCGTTCAACAGTTGACAGGGCTTGCGCGTTCCCGTGCGCCCGTGCCCGTTGCGCTGCGGTCCAACCCGAATTCAGGCGGTCAGCTGATGTTACAGCCAGAACCGCAACATCACGGCGGTTTTCGCCAAGAATGGCAGCGGCCGAAATTGCCTCGGGTGCGATGACGCCTTGATAGGCGATGACCACTTCGCAATTCGGCCCTGGCTTGCGCAGCCAATAGCCGCCGTCGATGGCCCCTTGACGAAAGGCGTCGTCATGACGCTTGCCGGGCTGCTCAAGCGGGTTCGTCGATAGGCGCAGATAGACAGACCCGCCGGTCTCGTCTCGAAGCCAAGTGCGTTCGTCCACATAAGCTTCGCCATCCCTTTGCAGATAGTCGAGGGCCCAAGCCATTATGACTGCCAATTCGTCGGCAAAAGCGGGTTCGAAGGCCGCCAGCCCATCCTGCGCAATTCCAATCAGCGGCGTTCCGATGGATTGGTGCGCACCGCCTTCCGGAGCCAGCGTGACGCCGGACGGAGTCCCCACGATCATGAAGCGAGCGTCCTGATAGCAGGCATAGTTCAGCGCATCGAGGCCGCGATAAACGAAAGGATCATAGACCGTTCCAATCGGAATCAGCCGTTTGCCGAACAGGCTGTGCGACAAGCCCGCCGCTGCTAAAAGGAGAAACAGGTTCATTTCTGCGATGCCGAGTTCGATATGTTGCCCATCAGGCGTGAACTCCCATCTCGCGGTTGAAGGGATGCGGTGTTCGGTGAAAGTATCCGCCTGCGCCTTCCGCGCAAACAGCTTGCGCCGGTTGACCCAAGGTCCCAGATTGGTCGTGCCCGTCACATCCGGCGATGTGGTGACAATCCGCGCGGCAAGTTCGCTGTCCCCCTTCGACAGGTCATCGAGGATCTTACCGAAGGCCATTTGGGTGGAAATCTCACGGAAGGTTGAAAGCTCGATGACGGGCACCGGCAGTTTCGTGTCGTGATGGCGGCGGCGGCCCTTGCTGAAGAAGGGCGCCCTGTCCAGATAGCTCTGGAACGCCTCAGGGTCCGCAATGGTGGCGAACTTGTCCCACTCTTGGCCGGTGGGCACGCCCATATGGCTCTGCCAGCTTTCAAACTGGCTCTTGGTCATCAAACCGCCGTGGTTGTCTTTGTGGCCCGCAATCGGCGTGCCCCAGCCCTTGATCGTATAGGCCAGAAAACAGACCGGGCGATCATGGTCGATGGCGGCAAAGGTCTCCGCCATGGTTTCCACGCAGTTTCCGCCAAGGTTCTCCATCAGGGTCGCCAGTTCATCGTCGGACCGGCTGTCGATCAGCCGGGTCACATCGCCCTGATCGCCCAAATCCTCCATCAGCCGCTTGCGCCAGACGGCCCCGCCCATGAAAGTCAGCGCCGAATACAGCTGGTTCGGGCAATCATCGACCCAGTCACGCAGCGCGCGGCCCCCCGGCTCTGCAAAAGCCGCGCGTTGCAGCCGCCCGTATTTGACCCGCACGACATCCCAACCGAAAGCTTCGAAGATCGCCTCGACCCGGGCAAAAAGGCCCTCGCGCACGATACCGTCCAGCGACTGCCGGTTGTAGTCGATGATCCACCAGCAATTGCGAAGATCATTCTTCCAGCCCTCCTGCAACGCCTCATAGATGTTGCCTTCATCAAGCTCGGCATCGCCGACCAGCGCCACCATGCGCCCAAGGGGCAAGGTCTGGCCCCAGGACTTCGCCGAGATGTAATCCTGGATGATCGCGGCAAAAGAGGTGATCGCCACACCCAGACCAACCGACCCCGTGGAGAAATCCACATCATCGACATCCTTGGTGCGCGAGGGATAGGATTGCACGCCCTCAAAGCCGCGGAAGTTTTCCATTCGCGCAAGGTCCATATTGCCCATCAGATATTGAATCGCATGGAACACCGGCGAGGCATGGGGCTTCACCGCGACCCGGTCCTGCGGGCGGAGCGCCGAGAAATAAAGGGCGGTCAGTATCGAGACCATCGAAGCCGAAGAGGCCTGATGACCGCCGATCTTGATGCCGTCCACCTTGGGGCGGATGTGGTTGGCATGATGGATCATCCAGTGGGACAGCCACAACAAGCGTTGTTCGATAGTCTTGAGATCGGTCATCGCGACTGTTCCTGAGGATTAATTCTTACGGGCATACTATCTTCACGAAGGCGCGTTTTCCCGGCTATTATGAGCGCATCATTCCTGATAATTGGCTCGTATCGCCACGAATGGAGAGATTTGCGCTGATGCCCGCCAAACTAGATCACTTCGATTCAGAGATCCTGCGCGTCCTGCATAATGATGGCCGCCTTACAATCAACGATTTGAGCGCCCGGATCGGCCTGAGCCCTTCTCCAACCGCCCGCCGCCTGCGCCATCTGGAAGAAATCGGTGTCATCACCGGCTACGCCGCACTGATCAACGAGGCCACCCTCGGTTTCGGCTTTACGGTCTTTGTCTCGGTACAACTGGACAAACAGGTGGACGAGGCGCTGGCCACGTTTGAGGCCGCGATTGCCACCTTCCCCCAGGTTGTCGACTGCTGGCTGATGACCGGAAACCGGGATTACCTGCTGCGAGTAGCCACCACCGGGCTGGAGGAATTCGAGCGCTTCCTCGTCGGTCGCTTGACGAAAGTCCGAGGCGTGGCGTCGATAGAATCCTCAATCCCGCTGCGCCGCGTCAAGGCAGGTCTTGGACGGATTGTTTAGGCTCACGTCCTGCACGCTTCACGCATTTCCGAACATGACCAAGCAGATGCTAGTGATCAACATGACCTACTGCCTGTTTCGTGAACCCTGACATCATGCTGCAGCCATCTGTAGTGGGCTGCGACCGGCGCGTTCGTGGCCGATCATCAGCGCCACATCATGGATCGTGCGAAACAGGAACAGGCGTACGAAACGGCGAAACCATTGCCATGACGGAAAATGCACCGGCGGTCCAAGGTATGGTCCCAGAGTATCAATCGGCTTGACTACCCGTGGGAAGATATGCATAAGAGATAGTATGCATGCTTAATTCTCGGACGCCGTTGTTGGATTACTATCCTGGGGTGGAGGCGATCGTGAAAAGGGCGGGCGAATGGAGGAATAGGCGCATCTTTACGGTTCCGAAATGTGCGGCGCTGCGCGCCCTTGGTGAGGATTATGGCCGTATTGAACGATTTTGCGGGGAGGAGAAGGCCGGTGGCGATCCAAGTGGTGTTTATTGATTCGGCGGGCGAACGGCGTGAGGTTTCGTCGCAAGAAGGGCAGTCGTTGATGGAGGCCGCAACTATGGCGGGTGTGCCGGGCATTGACGCGGATTGCGGGGGAGCGTGTGCGTGCGCCACTTGTCAAGTCTATGTCGATGCCATTTGGCTCCCTCTACTTCCACCAGTTGGGGAAGGTGAATCTAGTATGCTGGAATTTGCGGCCAATCGGCAGGACGGCAGTCGGCTTGCTTGTCAGATACGGCTCGCCCCGAATCTTGACGGCCTCACCGTTACCACCCCGGAATTCCAGTTCTGATATGTATGTGACGCTTTCTGTCTGAGGGCGCAAAACGGAGGATCATATGTCGCTTACCGAGAAGCCTGTGGAAACCGCGGAACGAAGGTCGTTCTACGACAAAATCGACAGCAGTTCCTATACTGCGCTCTGGACTGTGCTGTCGAATATCATCACGCCTGAGCCCAGGAGCGGTTGCGTGCCGCATCTTTGGCATTTCGACGAAGCCAAGTCCTATCTGCTGGAAGCTGGCGGGTTGATCACCGCGGAGGAAGCCGAGCGGCGTGTTCTCGTGCTGGAAAATCCTGGGCTGCGCGGCCAATCCCGGATCACGACCTCGCTTTATGCCGGCCTGCAGGTCGTCATGCCGGGTGAGGTCGCCCCTGCACACCGTCATAGCCAGTCGGCCCTGCGCTTCGTATTGGATGGTTGCGGCGCGCATACCTCGGTCGATGGCGAGCGTACAGTCATGCAGTTCGGCGATTTCGTGATCACCCCGCCCGGTGCTTGGCATGATCACGGCAACGACAGCGACGCGCCGATGATCTGGCTCGACGGTCTCGACATTCCTATCGTGTCGGTGTTCGACGCCTCCTTCGCTGAAGAGCATCACGCGGATCAGCAGCCAATCACCCGCCAGCCCGAAGACAGCACCTGGCGTTATGGCGCCAACATGCTTCCGGTCGATTACGAACCGACCAGAGTATCGTCGCCAATCTTCAACTATCCTTACGAACGCTCGCGCGAAGCGCTTGACCACCTCTTGAAGCAGGGGGAGATCGACCCCTTCCACGGTATCAAGATGCGCTATATCAACCCGGTGGACGGCGGCTGGGCCATGCCGACGATTTCGCCATGCTTGCAGCTCCTTCCGAAGGGGTTCAAGACGCAGCCTTACCGATCGACCGATGCGACGGTGTTTGTGGTCACTGAAGGAACCGGTCGCAGTGTCATAAACGGCAAGACCTATGAATGGGGTCCGAAGGATCTGTTCGTGGTTCCGAGCTGGCACACCGTCACGCATGAGGCGGATAGCGATGGCGTAATGTTCTCTTACTCCGATCGCGTTTGTCAAGAGAAGCTTGGGCTTTGGCGGGAGGACCGAGGAAACGCGGTTCCGCTCAACGCATAGTCCGATGGGTATGGCGTGCGTTGGCCGCGCGCTTGCCGATCCCGACAGAAAATCCACGCAAATCGGAATATCAATTCATGAAACATGAACTTCTCACGGTCGATGACGTGACGGGTTGCTGGGCAATCATGCCCACGCCGTCCAAGCCCAACGCTTCGGACCCGAGCGCAGAGGACACGGTCGATCTGGACGAAACTGCTCGCGTCGTGGAGGCTCTAATCGCCTCGGGCGTGAACGGGATTCTCTCTCTCGGTACCTTGGGGGAGGGCGCCACTACAACCTGGGACGAGAAGCGCGGTTTCATGCAGACGCTCGTCGAGGTGGGGCGCGGCCGCGTTCCCATCTTCGGCGGCGCGACCGCCCTCAATACCCGCGACTCCATCAGCATGACCAAGGCCGCGCGCGAGATCGGGCTTGACGGGGTGATGCTGGGGCTTCCAATGTGGGTGCAGCCTGATGTGCCTACTGCTGTTCAGTTCTTTCGTGATGTGGCCGAAGCCTGCCCGGACATGGCGATCTGTGCTTACGCCAACCCCGAGGCATTCAAGTTCGAGTTCCCGCGTGCCTTCTGGGCGCAGATCTCTGAAATTCCGCAGATTGTGTCCGCAAAGTACATAAACACCGCTGCGCTTTATACCGACCTGAACCTGACCAAGCGCCGTATTCGACTGATGCCGCTTGATGTGGACTATTATGCCGCCGCCCGGCTCGACCCTGAACACTGCACAGCGTTCTGGACCAGTGGTGCGGTTTGCGGGCCTACTCCGGTGATCCAGCTTCGGGATCTTGTGGCGGAGGCGGTGAAGAGCGGCGATTGGACCCGTGCCAAAGCACTGACCGACAGAATTGGCCTCACATATCGGACACTCTTCCCCAACGGTTCGTTCAAGGAGTTCTCAGTTTACAACATCGGTATTGAGAAAGCCCGTATGGACGCGGCAGGCTGGATGGTCGCGGGGCCTTGTCGTCCGCCCTATCATCTGGTTCCCGAGACGGTTCTGGAAGGCGCGCGGGAATCCGGTCGGCAATGGGCAAAACTAGTTGCCGAGCTTGAGGCAGAGGGCGGAAAGTGACAGGTCGGCAGCTTGACTTTTACTTCGACTTCATGAGCCCCTTCGCCTACCTGGCATTTCACAAGGTGCCGGAGCTCTGCAAGCGATACGGACTGGAATTTCGCCCTCATGTCGTGAACCTCCCCCAACTCAAGCTCATGGCGGGGAACACCGCCCCACCCAATGTCAGCCTTCCGTTGAAGATCCGCTATCTGAGCAAGGATCTCGACCGTTGGGCTGAGAAATATGGTGTGCCTTTGATCTTCCCGAAGTCGCTCGCCTCCGAGAAGCTCAACAAGGCTTTCCTCTATGCATTGGCTAAGGGCGAGGGCGAAGTCTTCATCCGCGCTGGTTGGGACCGGGTCTGGGGCGAAGGTGCAGATCTGGCCGACCCTGCGTTGCTGGCTGAATTGGCGAATCGTTTGGGCTGGAGTCCCGAGTCGCTTTCGGCTTGGGTTTCTTCGCAGGAGGCCGCAGACCAATACGAGGCTAGCACGCAAGCCGCGCATGAGGCCGGCGTGTTCGGTACGCCCACGATGATCGTGGGAGATCAGATGTGGTGGGGCAACGACCGCCTCATGTTCATGGAAAGAACGCTCCAACAGGGGCTTTGACATCAATGCCATCCATCCAAGGGGAGGAATATTATGGCTCTTCAAAAACTGTCGCACGCGCACTTGTGGGTTAAGAACCTCGATGAGTCGGTGCGGTTTCACACCGACGTATTGGGGCTCGAGGAAGTCGCCCGGCAAGATGGCACTGTCTACCTGACGTGCGGTACCGATGGAACTTACGACGTGGCCGTAACCGAAGGTGGTACGGGCGTCATCAGCTTTGCGATCGCTGCGGATGATGAGGAAGACCTCAAGCAGTACAGCAAGCGCGTTTCTGACGCTGGTGTCCAGGTGCGGGCGATGACGGACAGCGATCCGGGCGTAGAGAAAATCATCGAGTTTGACCTGCCGCCCCAGAAGCAGAAAATGCAGATTGCGCTTCTGCGATCCGAAGCGCGCAAGCACTACTACAATCCGGCTGCGCGCAAGGCCAACCACCTGAGCGGACTGGCGCCGCTTGATCTCGACCATGTCACGCTGCGCGTCGGACCGGATGCGACGCAGACGATCGAATTCCTGACCAAACATGTCGATTTCTATGCCGCTGACATTGTCGAGTTCCCAGGCGGCGAGGGGCGTCTTGCGGCCTGGATGCATGTCGGCGACTATCATCATGACGTGGCGATGTTTGCTGGTGCGCCTCATGAGACGCTCGACCATCTCGCATGGACGATCCCGAACCTCGAATACATGAAGCTCATGCTCGATCAAATCGCACGCGGTGGGA
Source organism: Neorhizobium petrolearium (assembly GCF_029854435.1). Taxonomy (NCBI): domain Bacteria; kingdom Pseudomonadati; phylum Pseudomonadota; class Alphaproteobacteria; order Hyphomicrobiales; family Rhizobiaceae; genus Neorhizobium; species Neorhizobium petrolearium. The sequence goes on from NZ_CP123002.1 coordinate 88,826, forward strand.
TAATGACTGAAGCAGGCCCGGGTCGCCATGGCGTGGGTTCGAATCTTTATTCCTATTTCTTCACGCCGGATGGCAACCGCTATGAGCTTTCGGGCGAAATGCCGCGTTGTGTGGACCGCAAGGCAGGCCCGTTCATTTGGAAGGCCGACCAGCCGGGCATTTTCAGTTCTTGGGGCGCTCCGTTCCCCGAGAGCTTCAAAGAGGGTTCCTAACTCAGGGCAGGAACGCGCCATAGGCGCGGACAAGTAATCAGCGGATGACGCGTAGCACAGGACTTCGCGTCATCCGCATTATTGACTGAGGAAGACCCCGATGGAACGTATCATCATCATAGGCGGCGGCTTGGCTGCAGTGACCGCGGCGAAAACGCTACGAACAGAAGGCTTCGAGGGCGCCGTCACGATCCTCTCGGAGGAACGGCACCTTCCTTATGACCGACCGCCGCTGTCGAAGGCGGTGCTTCAGGGTGCGGCGGACGCACAGAGCACCTGCCTGCTGAAAGCCGAGGTAGCGCAAAATCTCGCCATCGACCTTCAGATCAACCAACGCGCCGAAGCAATCGACCGGGACGCGCAGGTTGTTCGGCTCTCTTCGAGCCAACGCCTGCCCTATGACCGCCTGCTGATCGCGACCGGTAGTCGCGCCCGCACGCTTGATGGCCCCTTCGAGGGCAAAGGCAATGTTTTCTATCTGCGCACCATTGATGATGCGGAGTGCTTGCGCGCGCAAATGGTGCCAGGAAAGCGCCTTTTGTCGATCGGCGCGGGTTGGATTGGTCTTGAAGTTGCGGCAACAGCCCGCAAAAGCGGGATGGAGGCAGTGGTCGTAGAACTCGCCGACCGACTCTGCGGTCGGAGTCTGCCACCGGATGTCGGCGTCGCTTTGGCTGATGTCCACCGTAGCAATGGCACCGTGATCCACTTGAATACCTCGATCGTGACGGTAGGCGGAGAGGATCAGGTTGAAAGCGTGACGCTATCAAACGGGGAAATGCTGGCGGTCGACGTGGTCGTTATCGGGATCGGCGCGATAGCTAATGATGCCATTGCGAGGGAGGCTGGCCTTGAGACCGGCAATGGTGTCATCGTTGACGAATTTCTGCGTACGTCCGACCCGCTGATTTACGCGGCCGGTGATGTGGCGGCGATGCGTGTTGGCGATGGCCAGCCGACACGGATGGAATCCTGGGCCAATGCGCAGGACCAGGCCGCCGCCGCCGCACGAAACATGCTGGGGAAGAAGGAGCCCTATGCAATCAACACTTGGTTCTGGTCTGATCAATACGACCTCAACATCCAGATGATCGGGGATAACCAGCCAGAGGGGGGAACTATACTTGTGCGGAAGGGCGAAGGAAGGTCGTTCACGCGTTTCGCGGTCATCGGCGATGTGCTGGTAGGTGCCATCTGTTTCGGCGCGCCACGCGACATGGCGATCGTTCGCCGTCTCATCTCGAAGGGCTACGCTGTCACGGACGATTCTCTGATCACAGCAACTGACCTGCGTAAACTGCTGTAAACATAGAAGGCTACCCTACTACGCGAAGTGCGGGCGACAGTATCAATAACAATTTGACACATCAGGGAGGAAAAATATGCGTCAAGTTTGTTTTACCGCTACAGTTGGAGCTTGTCTGGCTCTGGCGCAGACCAGTGATTCTCGGGCACAGGAAGCAGACCAAAACGGCTGGTATCTCCGGGGCGGACCCGTGGGGATATTCTTCAGCCCCGGAGCCGATCTGTCCGTCGGAGGTGCACCATTTCCGGGCGCCGATGTTTCGGTCGACGACAACTACTCGTTGAGCTTCGATGTCGGCTATCGCGTCAACGAGCAGATTTCCGCCACCTTCACATTCGGAATCCCACCTACCGCAGAGATTCGCGGCGACGGATCCCTTGCTGGAGCATATCTCGGGGACGTGACTTACGCCCCTGCGATTCTTGCGCTCCAGTATCGGTTTCCCACCGGGAATCCGATGTTCGAGCCCTATGTTGGCGCGGGTATCAATTACACTATGATACTGGACTCGAAAGCGCGCGATGTTGCCGGATTCGATGTGGATAACGCTTGGGGCACCGTCCTTCAAGTTGGTTTCGAAAGCATGATTGATGAGCGATTGGGCGTATACTTCGACGTCAAGAAAATTTGGCTAGAAGCCGATGTCGGCGGCACATTGGGCGTTGGCGGGCCGGCGGCGGCAGGAAAGGCGACGCTCGATCCTCTGCTTGTCGGTACTGGTCTGATCTGGCGTTTCTGAAACACGACCTCCGGCACCAGTTTCAGGGTATCTGTGCCGCAACTCCATGTAAGGGAAATACTGTGATGATGGAACTCTACTACATGCCGGCGGCCTGTTCGTTGGCTGCTCACATCAGTTGTCTGGAAGCGGGCTTACCCGTGACCTGCCGGATGGTTGTGATGGACCCGTCTGGGAACAAGGTCGAGGGTGAGGATTATACCAAGATCAATCCACTCGGTCTGGTGCCGACGATCGTTGATGGCGAGACTAGGCTCTCTGAAGTCGCCGTGGTGCTGCAATACATTGCGGACAAGGCCGACGGGAAACTCGGCAAAGTGACGGGAGAGGAGCGCTGGAAGCTTCTCGAAACCCTGAACTTCATCGCCACAGAGATTCACAAGTCGCTAGCGCCGCTGTTTCGTGCCGATCTGCCAGCCGAAGCCCGTCCCTTCTTCGAGAAAATGGCCACCGGCCGTTTGATCGAAGCGCAGAACCGCATCGGAGATGCCGGTTATCTGGTAGGCGACAGTTTTACGGTGGCCGATGCCTATCTCTTCACGGTGCTCGGCTGGTGCAACTTCCTCAAGATGGATATGTCTCTATGGCCGAAGCTTGGCGAATACGCGCGGCGGATTGGTGGCCGACCGTCTGTCCAGCAGGCGCTTAAAGAAGAAGGGCTTGCATAACCTCTCGCCACTATCCAGCGCTCGACGTTCAGCACGACACCTTCGACCTTGGCCTTGTCACGCGGTTTGCGGCTTCTGGTCGGTGGGACGGTCGTATGGTAATGTTCGGCCATTGCAGCGAAGGTGGCATTGAGCGTTGGTTCGAACCACAGTGCCTTGGCAACGCCCGCCTTCATCCCAAGTCTCCAGCGCTTGCCGAAGCCGTTCTGGCACGAATCAACGGTCAAGAATACCGGTATTCAATGGGGTGTAGGCGGCGCGTACACTGGGCTGCCGTTTCCTGTTCCGTTAATATGTCGCCGCCGGTTACCGTATCGATCCGCACTGGAGTGGCATCGTGCAAGTCGCGCACGCATCGCATGCCAATCTCTGCGACGGTCCCAATGACGGTATGGCACGCGCCGGGGTTCAGGTCGGCTATAAATTTTGACGATACATTCATTGGCAGTGGGTGTCATTACCAAAACTCTGTGCACGTGCGATTGGCGCGCAGCACACGCTCTCGCCTTGCATTGTGCCGCCGGCGCGCCATAGAAGTATCGACATGAATATAGCGATGTTTACCAATACCTACACGCCGCATATTGGTGGGGTCGCCCGCAGCGTGTCGGGCTTGGCGGAGGAACTGCGGGCGCGAGGTCACTCGGTCCTCGTCGTCGCGCCGGAATTCCCCGACATGCCGGAAAACGAGGTGGGCGTGATCCGGATGCCGGCGATCCAGCGCTTCGCGGGCAGCGACTTTTCCGCTCCCGTCCCGATTACCCTGACCCTTGCCGGAAAGCTGGACGAGTTCAGGCCCGATATCATCCACGCCCACCATCCGTTCCTGCTCGGAGATACCGCACTTCGCATCTCGGCATCTCGCAACCTGCCGGTCGCCTTTACGTACCACACGCGATACGAACTCTACGGCCACTATGTCGCGCAGGATTCGCCGGCCCTGGAACGGCTGGTACTCAGCCTCGCCCTCGGCTATTGCGACCTCTGCGACGCCATCATCGCCCCGAGCGAGAGCATCAAGGTTTTCCTGAACGAGCATGGAGTCGCCGCGACCGTCACCGTTATCCCGACGGGGATAGAAGCGTCCCGTTTCGACCATGGTAACGGCAAGCGCATCAGGGCCGAACTCGGCATCGGGCCGGATGCCTTCGTCGTTGGGCATGTCGGGCGTCTGGCACGGGAAAAGAACCTCGGCTATCTTACGGACGCCATCGGCCTGTTCCTTGCTGCTCATGACGGCGCTCATTTTCTGGTTGCGGGCGGTGGCGACATGCAGGAGCCCATGCGGGATGCTTTCGCGCGTTCCGGGCTTGCCGACCGGGTTCACCTGCTGGGGCCGGTCGAAGGCGAACGATTGTCCGACGTTTACGCCGCGATGGACGTCTTTGCCTTCTCGTCCCATTCCGAGACCCAAGGACTGGTGCTGGCCGAGGCGATGACGGCCGGGGTGCCGGTGGTGGCGTTGGAGGCGCCCGGCGCTCGGGAGGTTGTCGTGGATGGAAGCAATGGCCGGCTCTTGCCTGCGGACGCATCAGCCGCTCGGTTCGCAGAGGCGGTCGGATGGGTCGCAGAGCTCTCGGTGGCGGACAGAGCACCCCTGATCCAGGTGGCGCGCACGACCGCGGCGACCTATTCGCGCCCTGAAGCTGCCCGCCGGACGTTGCGCCTGTATGAAACCCTGTTGGACGGGCATCGCGAGGTGAGGTCATTGGATGATAGTCCGTGGGCGGCTGCGAGGCGCGCCCTGGCAACGGAATGGGACATTCTGCGCAATATCGCGAGCGCCGTCGGTGGCGCGGCGATCGGCGGTAAGTAGAAGGCCCTGCAGCAGAGCCTCAAAAGATAGATTTGAGGCTAGCGGCCCGTCCGGATTATGTCGCGCTCGGTCCGATCTATCCAACCCGGCTCAAGGTTATGTCCTGGGCACCGCAGGGCCTTGCGTGCCTCAGCGTCTGGAGGGCTCGCATTGGCTCACTGCCCCTCGCTGCCATTGGCGGGCTAAATGTGGAGCGCATCGCCGGAGCCTTTGAACACGCCGCCGCCAGCGCTGCAGGCGTCACGGATGTCATATTGAACGCAAGCCCGAAACAAGAACGTGCGATGGCTTCAGGCTACCGAGGTCTATCGGTCCGGGGAATCGACATAACATCCACCTACGGTGTGGACCGCAGGATATGTTGCCGGATAGTCCAGCACGATGGTTGGCTACAAGGGGAGGCTCGGAGACCCTGCCCATTAGTCGCATCAGCAGAGGCACGGGCTCGTGAGTGACCCGAAGACCGCGCGGATCGCGCTTGCGCATTGTCCTTGCAACACCGCTCGCCATAGGGTCGACGCGGTCGGGCGTGTGCAAGCCTGCGTGAAAGTGATTGCGCTTCGGCACTGATCCGAGTTGTGCTTGAGGGTGTTGACGGCGGCGATAATCGCCTGTTCGCGCTCGGCCGTGGCAATGCACGCACCAACCGATGCGAAGCCAGAAAAGGTGGCTCATGCGGGCCGCCTCCGGCCATTCGTTCCCCTAGCACCATTGTCCGTCGGCGGTTAAACAGGAGACAGTCTGGAGGGCAGATTCAAATGGTAGAGACGGTTGACATAGGCATTGACGAAAAGGATGCGCGCGCTCCACGCAGCCAGACCTTAGTGCGTGGGCTCGAGATTCTTGATGCGGCGGCCGACCAACCACGCACCATCGCAGAAATAGCATCGATGACGGGGCTCACCTACAGCACGGTGCATCGAATCGTGTCAGTGCTGCTGGAGCAACGCTATCTCAAGGCCGAGAACCCGCGCGAGTTCGCCCTCGGCCCGCGGCTGATCGAACTCGGCTTCGCCGCCTATTCCCAGACCGATCTGGTGCGCGTCGCACGTCACTGGCTCGAGGATCTGTCGCGCGAGACGCGCGACACGGTGCATCTGGCGCAGCTCGACGGCTGGGAAGTCGCCTATCTCGACAAGCTGCGCGGGACCCGCCCGGTCGAGATCAGTTCGCGGATCGGCGGACGCAAGCCTGTCATCTCCACCGGCGTCGGCAAGGCGCTGATGCTCGATGAATCCCAGGCGACATTGTCGCGGCTCTATCAGCGCGATCATCATCTGCTGCCCGGCGACATGACGGAAGCTGACTGGCTGGCGCTGATGGCGAAATATCGCCTCGGCGGCTATTCCTATGATCTGGGCGAGGACGAGCCCTCGATCCGTTGCGTGGCCGCCCCGATCCGTGATGCCACCGGGCGGATCATCGCCGCGATCTCGGTTTCCTCGACGCTGGAATACATGTCGCCCGAGCGGATGCGCGATCTTGTGCCGGAAGTGCAGCGCGTGGCCCGGGCGATCTCCGCCGATCTCGGTGCACGGTCGCGCTGACCCGACGAACGGTTCTGCCTGACGCCCCAGCTTTCCGGATGGGTCGGTTCAGAGAACCTTGCCCGGATTGAGGATGCCCTTGGGATCAAGACTCCTCTTCAGGTGGCGCAGCATCGCCAACTCGCTTTCCGAGCGGCTATAGGCGAGCCAGGGCTTCTTGTGCAGCCCAATGCCGTGCTCGGCGGAAACCGAACCGCCATAGGTGCGGATGATTTCGTATACCGTCTTCTCGATGCCATGGCCGGTCGGATCCACGTCGGTGATGGGGCCGGCAACCAGGTGGATATTGCTGTCGCCGGCGTGGCCGAAGAAGATCAGCTGCAGTGCTGGGAAGGCCGCTTCCAGTGCGGCACGGATTTCGTCGACGCATTCACCGATGCGGGCAAGCGGAAGCGAGACGTCGAAATTGATCGTCGGCGCCCTACGGGACAGGATCTCGGCAACGCCGTCGCGCAGCGACCAGAATGCCTCGACCTCGCGCTGCGACTGCGCCACGGCGGCGTCGATCACAAGCTCGGCTTCGAAGGCCGTCTCCAGCATCGCCTCGAAACCCGGTCGTTCGGCATCGGCATTGGCGCCCTGCATCTCGATCAGGGCATAGAGGGCATGGTCGGGTGCGACCGGCGCCCGCTGTCCCGTTTCTGCGAGAACGGCACGATAGTAGTCGTTCCACATCAGCTCAAAGGCGGTCACCCGGCAGGACAGTTCGCGCTGCGCATGGCGCAGCAGTCCCGCCGCGGCCTCGAAATCGGCAACCGCCACCAACGCGGCATTGGCGCCGCCGACGCCCGGATGAAGCTTGAGCACGGCGCGGGTTATCACGCCCAGCGTGCCTTCCGAGCCGATAAAGAGATGCTTCAGGTCCAGCGCCGCATTGTTTTTCGGCATTCGGTTCATCATCGGCAGGATTGTGCCGTCAGCGAGCACGACCTCCAGCCCCAGGACCAGTTCGCGCGTCATGCCATAGCGTATGACGCGGTTGCCGCCGGCATTGGTGGCGATATTGCCGCCGATCTGGCAGGAGCCGCGCGCGCCGAGATCGAGCGGAAAGGATAAGCCCGCGTCAAGGGCCGCCTCCTGAATGCGCTGCAGGATGCAGCCCGCGCCGACGACCATCAAGCCGGAGGCGACATCGATTTCCTCGATGCGATCCAGTCCGGCAAGCGAGAGCAGCACGGCCCCTTCGGAAGGAACCGCGCCGCCGGCAAGCCCCGAGCGGCCACCCTGCGGCACAACAGGCGTGTCGTAGCCATGGCAGAGCCGCATGACCGCGGCCACAGCATCGGTATGGCGCGGCGTCACCAGCGCAAGCGGCGTTCCGCCGAGTTCGTCGCTCCAATCGCGTAAGGCCACGTCGGGGATGTCATTGCCAACCTTCAGTTGGCTTGCCCCCACCACTCGTTCCAGCGCGGTGACGAGGCCTGCCGTTGATCTCTCGCGTTGCATGGGTCCCTCCCAGTCTATCCGTTCGCTCATCTCTCGCGCCAAATTGCACATATTGCAAATTGATTTTACTATTTGACAACGATTTGCGCCTCTGATTATTTCAGCCGCGCTGGGGGAGGAGCGGAGGCACCCGCCTTGCGCTCGGGTCCACGACAAAGCCCGCCAGGAGCCAGAACGAAGACCGGCAACGGTTTTTGCATCACAGGGAGGACAGACATGTCTCTTACAAAAGCCGCGCACACGCTGCGCGCAGGTTTCGTTGCCGCATTCGCATCGGCCGCGCTTTTCAGCACCACCGCAGTCGCCGAGCCGGAAATCACCTTCCGCGCCGCCCATTCCTCGACGCCGTCGTCGACCGGCCACAAGGCGTTCGAATTCCTCGACAAGGAGCTGCGCGAGAAGTCGGGCGGCCGCATCGGCCTCGAAATCTTCCCGAACTCGCAGCTCGGCGGCGAGCGCGAACTGGTTGAGAACATCCAGTTCGGCAATGTGGACCTGACCTTCGTCTCCTCGGCGCCGGTCGCATCCTTCGCACCGCAGTTCTTCGCTTTCGACGTGCCTTTCCTGTTCAAGGATCGCGGGCAGGCCTACAAGGTGCTCGACGGCGACGTCGGCAAGGAAATCCTCGGCTCGCTGAACGACAAGGGCATGGTTGGTCTCGCCTATTGGGAAAACGGCTTCCGCCAGCTGACCAACAACAAGAAGGAAATCCGCTCTCCGGACGACCTCGCCGGCTTGAAAATGCGCACCATGGAAAATGAGGTGCACATCGCAGCCTGGCGTGCCGAAGGCGCAAACCCGGCGCCGCTCGCCTTCAATGAGCTGTTCACCGCGCTCCAGCAGGGCACCTTCGATGCGCAGGAAGGCCCGATCAATCTCTTCTACGACATGAAGTTCAACGAGGTGCAGAAGTTCATCTCGAAGACCAACCACATCTATTCGCCGTGGCCGCTCCTTGCCAATCCAGACAAGCTCGCGAGCCTCAGCGATGAGGACCGCACAATCTTTGACGAAGCCGTCAAGGCCGCCACTGATTACCAGCGCGGCCTTGCCAAGGAAGCGGACGACAAGGCCGAAGCGGCCATGACCGACGTGACCTTCACCACGCTCACCCCGGAAGAGCTCAAGGCCTTCTCCGACAAAGTCGTGCCGATCGTCGATCTGGTCAAGCAGAAGGCCGGCGCGGATCTCGTTGACCGCCTGCTGGCTGCCGCCAAGTAAGCATCACTTCCTGGGGCCCGGCGCAAAAGCCGCCGGGCCCTTTGCCTTTTTCATTGAACTGGCGCGAGCGGGTGCACCCGTGTTGCGCGGGAGGAGTTCATGTTCAAGCTTATCGATGAGCATTTCGAGGAGGCGATCGTCGTGGCCCTGATGGCCTTGATGTCGGTCCTCATCGGCGTGCAGATCTTCATGCGCTACGTGATGGGGGCATCGCTGTCCTGGTCGGAGGAACTGGCGCGCTACTTCTTCATCTGGGCAACCTATGTCGGCATCGCCTATGCAGTGCGCAAGGACGCGCATATCCGCGTGACCATGGGCACCGACCTGTTCGCCGCAGGCGGCCAGATCTATGTCCGCATTCTGACCCATATGATCTTCGGCGCATTCGCGCTCTTCGTCATGTACCAGGGCTGGTTCATGGTCGAGAAAACCTTCCGCTTCGGCCAGAAATCGGCATCGCTCGGCCTGCCGATGGGCATCCTCTATCTGGCTCCGTTTACCGGCTTCCTGCTGGTGGTGCTGCGTCTTGTCCAGGCTGTCGTGCTCGACCTTCGCTCCGCCAGACAAGGAGCCGTCCGATGATTTCACTGATCCTCTTCGGTCTTCTCGCCGTTCTTCTTCTGCTCTCCGTTCCGATCGCCATTTCGCTCGGCATCGCCTCGACGGTGGCCCTGATCGTTTCGGGCAAGGTCTCCGGCTCCTACGTGCCGCAAGGCCTGGTGACCTCCATCGACAGCTTCCCGCTGATGGCGGTCCCCTTTTTCATCCTGGCCGGCGACCTGATGGGCCAGGGCGGTCTGTCGCAACGCCTCATCAATGTCGGGCGGATGTTCTTCGGCCGCTATACCGGCGGCATGGCGATCATCGCCGTCGTCACCTGCATCTTCTTCGCCGCGATTTCCGGCTCCGGCCCGGCGACCGTCGCCGCCGTCGGCACGATCCTGCTGCCGGCGATGGCCAAGGACGGTTATAGACAGGGTTTCTCGTCCGGTCTGGTCGCGTGCGCCGGCTCGCTCGGCGTCATCATCCCGCCGTCGATCCCGATGGTCATCTATGCCACCTCGGCGAACGTCTCGGTCTCGAAAATGTTCATGGGCGGCGTCGTTCCGGGCCTGCTGATCGGGTTCGCGCTCATCGCCTACGCCTGGCTACAGTCCAGGAAGGACGGCCAGAGGCCCGGCGACTATCGCCCGACGGGTCGCGAAATGCTGGCTGTCCTGAACGACGCCAAATGGGCGCTGATGGTCCCGGTCATCATTCTCGGCGGCATTTATGGCGGCATCTTTACGCCTACCGAGGCCGCCGCCGTCGGCGTCATCTACGGCCTGATGGTCGACCTTCGTCTATCGCGAACTGAGCCTCAAGGATCTCTACAAGATCTTTGCCGGTTCGGCGCTCACCTCGGCGACCATCATGCTGATCGTGGGGACGGCGACCATCTTTGGACGTGCGCTTGCGATCGAGGGTGTACCGGTCATGCTTGCCAATGCCATCACCTCGGCGGTCGATCAGGCCTGGCTGTTGCTGCTGGCGATCAACGTCATCCTCCTGGTCGTCGGCACCTTCATGGAGACGATCGCGGCGATCATCATCCTCACGCCGATCCTGCTGCCGCTCGTCACCGCACTCGGCATCAACGCCGAACACTTCGGGATCGTCATGATCGTCAACCTCGCCATCGGCATGGTCACCCCGCCGGTCGGCGTCAATCTCTTCGTCGCCTCGCGCGTGTCCGGCCTCTCGCTCGAGACGGTCGTCAAAGGCGCAATCACGCCGACGCTGGTGATGATCGCAGTGCTCCTTCTCATTACCTACGTGCCGGCGCTTTCGCTGGCGCTGCCCGCCTTCTTCGGAATGTAAGTCAAAGGAAACCAGTATGAGCAGCAAACTCAAGGCGGTCATCATCGGCCCCGGCAATATCGGCACCGATCTCCTGATGAAGATGAAGCGTTCCGAATGGGTCGAACCGGTCTGGATGGTCGGCATCGACCCGGCCTCTGAAGGTCTGAAGCGTGCCGTCGACATGGGCGTGAAGGCCTGCGCCACCGGCGTGGACGGCATCCTGGAACACGTCATCGCCGACGACATCCGCGTCGCCTTCGACGCCACCTCTGCCTATGCCCATGCCGAGAATTCGCGCAAGCTGAACGAGCTCGGCGTCATCATGGTAGACCTGACGCCGGCGGCGATCGGTCCGTTCTGCATTCCGCCGGTCAATCTGGCGGATCATGCCAAGAAGCTCGAGATGAACGTCAATATGGTGACCTGCGGCGGCCAGGCGACCATTCCGATGGTCGCAGCCGTGTCGCGTGTGCAGCCCGTCGAATACGGCGAGATTGTCGCTGCGGTGTCGTCGCGCTCGGTCGGTCCGGGCACCCGCAAGAATATCGATGAGTTCACCCGCACGACGGCTTCGGCGATCGAGAAGGTCGGCGGCGCCAAGCGCGGCAAGGCGATCATCATCGTCAATCCGGCCGAGCCGCCGCTTCTCATGCGCGATACCGTGCATGTGCTGACCGAAGGCGAGCCTGACCAGGCAGCCATCACCGAAAGCGTCAAGGCCATGGTAGCCGAGGTGCAGACATACGTGCCCGGCTACAAGCTGGTCAACGGCCCGGTCTTCGACGGCCGGCGCGTGTCGATCTATCTCGAGGTCGAGGGGCTGGGCGACTTCCTGCCGAGATATGCCGGCAATCTCGACATCATGACGGCGGCGGCGCTTCGCACCGCCGAACTGTTCGCGAAAGAGGCGGCCAATGGCGTCGTCAACCTGCCGGCCCGCGGCTGAGGAGAGAAACCATGACTATTGAAGGTCGCAAGATCACCCTTCACGAAATGAGCCTGCGCGACGGCATGCACGCCAAGCGCCACCAGATCTCGATCGACCAGATGATCGCCATCGCATCGGCCGCCGACGAGGCGGGCATGCCGTGGATCGAGGTCACCCATGGCGACGGCCTCGGCGGTGCTTCGGTAAACTATGGTTTCGCCGCACATACGGATGTCGCGTATCTGAGCGCCGTCGTGCCGAAGATGAAGAGCGCCAAGGTGTCCGCCCTGCTGTTGCCCGGCATCGGCACGGTGGACATGCTGAAGGAAGCCATCGACTGCGGCATTTCCGGTGTGCGCGTCGCGACCCACTGCACCGAGGCCGATTGCGCCGAGCAGCACATCACCTATGCCGCCAAGACCGGTCTCGACACGGTCGGCTTTCTGATGATGTCGCACCGCGCCGGGCCGGACAAGCTGGTCGAGCAGGCGCTTCTGATGGAAAGCTACGGCGCCAACTGTGTGTATTGCACCGATTCCGCCGGCCACATGCTGCCCGACGACGTGACGGCGCGCATCTCCGCGATCCGAGCAGCGTTGAAGCCTGAGACAGAGCTCGGCTTCCACGGCCACCACAATCTCGGCATGGGCATCGCGAACTCGGTCGCCGCGGTTGCCGCCGGCGCAAACCGCATCGACGGCGCTATCGCCGGTCTCGGCGCCGGTGCCGGCAATGCCGCGACCGAATTGTTGGTCGCCGTGTTCGAGCGCATGGGGGCCGTGACCGGCGTCGATCTGTTCAAGATCATGGACGTCGCGGAAGATCTCGTCGTGCCGATGATGGACCGGCCGATCCGCGTTGACCGCGGCTCGCTGGTGCTTGGCTATGCCGGCGTCTATTCCTCGTTCCTGCTGTTTGCCGAACGCGCAGAGAAGCGCTACGGCGTTCCCGCGCGCGACCTGCTGCTGGAACTCGGACGTCGTGGCATGGTCGGCGGCCAGGAAGACATGATCGAGGATCTGGCCCTGACGATGTCGCGCGCCGCAAGTAGCTGAACTCCGAATACGGAAGACGCATGGGAAGGGGGCAGGTGGAACCTGCCCGCCGGAATATTGCGGTGGGGCCGGCGTCCATCGCCAACTTCGTTTCGGCGTCATCGTCTCCCCCCTTCCGAAGTTCGGGTGATGCCCAAGCAACTCGCGCATGTCGCTACGCTGGCGACTATCCGCCTGGGCCTTCTCCTGTTTCTGCTCACGATGGTTCGCAAGAGCGAGCTTCAGGACGCGACATGGGATGAAGTGGAATTTGAGAACGCCGCCTGGACAATTGGAAAAAGCGTAAGAAACGCGCGAAGGCGCACAACGTCCACTTGTCACGCCAGATATTGGACATCATCATCGCATTCAAGGGCTGCTCGGGAAACTCGTGCTCCGTTTTACCATCCCGGCTATGAGGCCGATGCGCCGATATCTTCAAGCACGGTCTTTCGATATGCCAGCGGCATTGCCATGAAAAGCTCCTATATCTGCATCGTTCTCGGGCGATATCCCGGTGATGCTGGTGCAGTTTCGATAGGCTCCGTGGGATGTCTTAGCGCTTGGGTCTCCGGATCCGATCCGTGGCGGTTTCGCTTGCCGGTATCAACTGGCTATTGTGGATTGACGACCTTGCTCGCGAGACGGAAAGGACTGGATACGGTTAGCACACGCTGCGCCATGCTTGCTATCCCGATGTCTTTGGGGTCGACCAACTAGCGGCCCAGATCGAGGGCAAGGAAAGTCTGCGCGCTACGACGGTTACACCTCCTGCCTGCTGATCACCCGTGTCGGCAAGGCGATGCTGGTCGAGTTCGACTACAACAACAATCTCACGCCGTCCTTCCCCGGCATCATGGCACCACTTGAGGAGTTGTGGATCTCGTGGCTGATGAAGGAAATCGCCTTGAAGCCCACCTACAATGCCATGCTGCGCGGCCGCGCCTGCAGGAGGAAGCCATGAAGGATTTGACGTTCGGGACGATGACCGCGGTGTTCGAGGAGATCTTCGGGCGCACGCTGTTCTGGGTGATGGTCGCCGTCGCGGCGCTCGTCACGCTCGCCTATCTCTATGTGTCGATCCGCGACCGGCGAGTGTCGTGGAAGAAGTTTGAGCTTCGCTAATCCGCTTGACGCGAGCCCGGTCGGACCGGAAGGCGACGAAATTACTTCCATTAAGTCGCGGTGATGAGCCGCGAATTAATCGAGCCACCGGACCTCGCGTTCCAGGCCCGGTAACTCCAATGCAGTCCAGCGTCAGTCGCGGCTCGCTACAAGCCGCAGCTTCGGCTTGTCTGCCCCCTTGGTAACATTTTCGGGTGGCGCAAGGCCATGCATTTGAGCAAATTCAATTGGATCCGTTCGAAGCGCGTGAGCCAGTTCCTCGAGGGAATAGCCGAGTTCTTCCATATGAAGATCGATAAGCTGTCTACTGAGCTTCCCTGATTCCGGCTGGATATCAAATTCTTTAGGCTCTCGTGTCCTGTACCCATACATACTCATCTGCTTGTACAACCGTGTCGCGCTCTCATCTGGGATTACCCCGAGCGTCTTCGCTCTGTAGATCAAGGCAGACATAGCGACCCGCCATTTTTGCTTTAGTGGCCCCAGCTTCGGAATTGAAAGCCCACGCTTTAGATCTGCCAGGATCCCCGAGCGTGGCATAAGCAGTTCCGCAGCGAACTCATTCGCCTCTTTCTCCATCGCTTCATACGGATAGGGATGAAGCACAACGTGTCCATATTCATGGGCCAAGCTAAAGCGTTTTCGATCAACAGGTCGGTTCTGATTGAGTACAATGACCGGCTTCATTCCCGCCGGCCGAAGCGTAACGCCATCGATGTCGGCCTCACCGAAGTCGCCTTCGACAACGAGGATGCCCGTTGATTCAACATAACGGACCAAGTTGCCGATTGGAGTATCCCCCAACTGCCAGGAAGCGCGCACATGAAGGGCCGCCATGCTGGCCGAGGTGACTGCGCTGGCGTGCTCACTCACACTCGAATGGCTATCAACGACCTCAAATTGGAGAAGCGGATACTCGGGTTCCAAATCGATCGCGTCGAGCAGCCTGCGGAACTGGAATACGAAATGGTTGGCGAGCGCAATGACAGCATGTTGATCCTTAGCGGAAACGGCGGCCTTTTTTCGAAAAGCTGCCCCGTGAAGGCTCATTGGTGTTCTGTATAGCAGCTCCTGCTCGTAGAAAAAGCTTACCGGGAATCCCAAAAAGCGCGCAATCGATTGGATTTCTTCCAACGAAAGCACGTCTCGAGTGCCGTTTTCGATGCGAGAAATTGCTGCTTGAGCAACCCCGGTTCCAGTGGCCAATTCCTTTTGGGTCTTTCCGCGTCTGTTACGAGCTAGAAGCAGCATCTCCCCGTTTATCGGTTTTGCCGCCATGGTTGAACTCGTCCCCTTTTTCCTTCTTCAACGACAACTTGGTTCCGCGCGGCCCATCTATAGGACCTGTCTCCAACGCGCCAGCGGCTTTACCGGGCAATTCGCGGTGGATCTCAATCTTCCGTTGATCGACCTTATCGGCAAACTTCAAAAATGCCCGGGCGACCGAAGCGCCGGTGCCACTGAGATGACAGGCAATGAAAAACAGAAGGTCGGATGGTGCCTCCACCTCGAAGCCGGGAAGGGTGGGCTCGCTTTCAATATCGTAAGCGGCGAATTGATGCGCAGCTTTCGAGGTGCCGCCCCGCGGCCCGGCAAGATGAAGCTCAAAGCAGACAGTGAAGACTTTCCCGTCAATAATGAGTTCACCGAATATCTTATTGCTCTGACCATTTTCGCAATAGTTGATGCTCAGTCCGCGATCGTTGAGCTTGGCCGCAGCCGCGGCCTCCATCATCGCCCCGTTAAGTACCGATCCGGTGGCCCTTGGGTCACCCAAGCTCACATGCCGGACCTTCGCGAAATCGGCCAAGGTGCCTTCCAGCTCGCTAATTAGCGCCCAAATTGGAGCTTCGAAGCGTTCTCGAGCAGCAAGTAGTGCGTTGTCTCTGTTCAAGTGCGAATCGCCTTCTACCATTTGACACTCTCCATATATCGTCGTTGCAGCATCATGTCAAAATATTCAAAAAAATATTCAGGTGATGAATATTTTTGTTAATCCGTTCTCTGGAGAGGGCTCGACGGCTATTTCATGAAGATTCGCTGTCCACACCAAGCGCGGTTCATCGTCCATGGAATCCGCGCTCATCTGGTATCCTGGTGGTATTCCGGCGCTGGAATGGATCGGCTCAATGTTGATGAGCGCGAAGAAGGGTGGAGAGGAAAACTAAGCCGCGCGGATGTTTTAATCAGCGCCTAGTGGGTAGATGATTGTGCGGCCCTCAAGGCGCGCAGATGGTGGTGTCTACTTCAATCGCTCAGACGGCAATTGCATTTAGTCGCGCTCCCGCGCTCGGCCGACCGATCCGAACTAACACGACAATCCGATTATGTTGGCGAACGACGCACTCTTCGGCTGAGCTATGGTTTGGTAGCAATCATCGCTGTGACATTTTCAACTTTGTCCAGCCAGTCCGCAGCCGTCACATCGGTCCAGGCAACGATGGATCTGACCCGGTCGTACTCATCCTGAATGTTACGCCGGAAGATCGGCTCATGATGGGCGATGCGGTTGCGCAGATCACGGATTTTTCCAAGCTTGTCGAAGCCTTCCCCGCGAAGCTGCTGAACGGTTTTCGCGGAATCGGCGTTAGGGAAAACCGTCATGAATTGCTGGTTCCAGACGGCGGCGTCATGGCTCTTGGTGAACATTCGTTCCCAAAACACGAACTTGAGTTCTGCCACAATTTTCCCGGATGTCGGCAATTTGCTCAGTCCGATCAGGTCCCGGCGAGGGCTATAGCCAAATTGAGGGTTTCGAAGGCTGATCTCAAAGCCTTTTTCCCACGGCCAGTTTGCTCCGTACGTGTTCTCGATCGCCGCAACTATTGAATTGCGGACGCTCACTTCGCATATCTGGAGCGGAACAAAAAAAGCGGCCGACAATTCCATGTTCCAGCGGTAGAGCTCTAGGGCCGCTTCCTTGTCGCTGGCCTTCTCCGCCAGATAGGTTGCGAATCTCGGCGCTGACAAAACCGCAGGAAGGCTGTGAATTTCTTCTGGAGTGAACGGCATCTTCTTATTCCTTATAGAGTTGCCGACACGTTCATTGACAGCGACGGTTGGTTTGGACTATGTTATTTATCGAAAGGCGCGTGAGGTCGCGGGGTAACACCACCCTCATCGTCATACGATACAAGGGAACGGCCCGCCATTGGCGGGCTTTTCTCGTTTTTGGAACCGCTCATCCCGTTGCCTCAGCGTTTGCTGGGACGATACCGTCGTTCTCAGGCACAGCAGAGCCGGCTTCAGCCGCTGCCTTGGCCGCTTCAGCTTGTGCCTTGTTGTATTCGTCCAAAGCCTGCATGTACTCGCGAAAGCCTTCGATCTCGCCGTAAGCTCCGATCTCAATGATGCGGTCGATGAAGCGCGCATAAAGCCCGGGCTGAATTTTGCCTTGCCGTTGAAGGTACTCGACCGCGACGTTCGGGTTTATGAGCATCACGTAATGGAAATCTCCAGACGGTCCGTTCTTGCAGGCAATAAACCAGAGGTCCCGCAACGCCTTCATGCGCTTGCGCCATGTGTCGACCGCTCGCTCTCCCGTGAAGCCGGCTTCAGCGGCAAAAGTGGCAGGGTTTTCGATCGTGACGAACGGGAAATCCGGAGCTCGTGCCCAAAGACCAAACAGAGTGTGGCCGGCAGGGCTGCCCTTCGTCTGTGAGTCGATGATCTGCATGGCGATCGGCAGTGTCCTGGCGACAGTGGTGAAGCCGTCGTTGGTTTTGCGATGCCACAAAAAGGTCGCCGGTGTTCCAGGGAAGTGCAGCTCCAGCTGTTGCTGCGCCCGTTCCGCCATCTTCAGCCGTTTGACCGACGCCTGCCTGCCATTTGGCATTTCCATCACCCTTACTGTTCATCTCTTGGACTCACAATGTCCGAACGGTCCGAGATCGGCAATGAGGGATTGCGCTCCTCAAATAGCGCTTTCTAAATAGGCCAGTCGGGCCTCCATGCGCCTGGGAATCGCTCAATTCGCGCGGCGAAATCCGATCAGTTGCGCGATTTGGCGCAAGGAAATTCGAAAAATACTGAAAAATCAGACGCTTGTATCCGCCTCGAGGTACTCCACGTATTCCCGTGCTGTCGTGATCCCGTCCTCCCGGTACTCCTGGGATTCTTAAAGGGCGCAAAACGGCCACTCGCTTGGCGTTGATCAGCATAAAAATGCAAGATCGATTGTCAGATCTTCAATCATTCCACTCGCTGCGCCGGCTCGGAGGCCGGGTATCTGCCGTTCGCCATGGTTTGCCTCCTCGCTCGCCGCGTCGCTTCTCTTTGCCGTCCTTGCCGACGGCTACGACTGTGACAGCATCGACATTCCGATACTTCTGGGTGCTGTCCCATTCCCAGTCGAAGCTGACGGTCTCTCCCTTGAAGACAAACTTGCCAGACCAGGCGGCTAGAAATGAATAATTTTCGCCACCAATCGTCAACACATGCTGATGCCAAGCCTTCTTGTTGCCACCACGGCTCGGTGGTCGCGACTTGTCTTTGAGATAGACGCCGTAGTTTTCGACTTCGGCTTTTTCAATTCTCACCCTGTTGTCCTTCCCCACGATCTGTCTGGCGGCGATCATCTTATCAAATCGCCACGGCCTTGCTTGATCAAGAAGGCCTTCATGGCCTCAGATAGCGGAGGTTCGACGTCGAAATCCCCAAAGCGATGGCGAAACCGCTGCCATTCCCGCCTCAGCGAGCCCGACCTGCGTGCATCCGGGCATAGCCAGATCCAATCGAGCCGCCATGGGCGGTCCGCATTCCCCAGCTGCGGCCGGAATGCGCAGGCCCCGATAATCCTGCCTATCCCGTCCGAAAACAGAAAGCCGATTGCGTCCGGATCGTCTTCGATGGACCACTGCAAGAAATCGTACCCGAACTCGCGTCGGAACAGCCGGGCGCGTTCGTAGACTTCCTTCCGCTTCCAGCCTGGCGCGTCGGCGCCGACCCAGCAAGCGTCAGTATCGCGGACCAGAGCATCGATCAGCTTGCGATGCGGCTTGGGGTCGTTCACAACAGACCAACGACGATGGGCCCTGCGATGTTCGCGCTCGTCGGTCGGAGAGCCTTTCATATAGGTCAGGCCGCAGCCTGGGCATTCGACAGATTGAGTCGCGGGAGGTTTCCGGTACCTCGGCGCGTGGACGGAAAGCGACAGTGCCACGCCTGCGTCGTCTGTCCGATATTCGATCCTATAGGTAACCGGTGTCCTGCCCCCACATTGGCAGCCGCCGCCTGATCTGTGATCGACATTCCATGGATGAGCGAGAAGGAGTTTCTCCATGGAGCATACGTTGGAGGTTCTCACAACGCGGCGGAGCAGGCGTGAGGCGCATCGCCAATGGCCTGATGAGGTCAAGGCACGGATAGTGTCCGAGAGCTTACGTCCGGGCGTAACGGTTAATGAAGTCGCGCGGCGCTACGGGCTGAAGGCCAATCACTTGTCTTCCTGGCGCACGCTGGCGCGGCAAGGCAAGTTGGTGTTGCCAGAGCCGGAAGACGCGGTCGAGTTTGCGGCAATGGTAATCGACACGCCATTGCCGGAGCCGCCGACGGTAAAGGCTGCCACGCGCCCCGAGATTGTCATAGGTCCCGTCACCATTCGTCTGGAGGAAGGAGCGTCTGCGTCCCGGATCGCGGCCGTCGCTCGCGCCTTGGCGGTGGCAACATGATCTTTCCCTCGAACCGCGTGCGGATCATGGTGGCGACCAAACCCGTGGATTTCCGCAAGGGACATGACGGGTTGGCGGCGCTGGTAAAGAACGAGCTGCACAAGGACCCGTTCACCGGAACGGTCTTTGTATTCCGCTCACGCAAGGCGGACCGTTTGAAGCTGATCTACTGGGATGGCTCCGGGATCGTCATGGCCTACAAAAGGCTGGAAGAGCACACCTTCACTTGGCCAGGCATCAAGGATGGATTGATGACTCTCACTCACGCCCAGTTCGAAGCTTTGTTCGCAGGCCTCGATTGGCGGCGGGTTCATGCCGTCCAGACTAGAGCGCCGGAAGTCATCGAATAGCTGCGGCACGATGACTCAGCACCGCAAATTGCAGAGGCAAATCGGCTCCGGATTTGATAGCTTCCGGCTATGCTTGATGCCGCAGACCTTCCCGATGATGTTGCCGCCCTGAAGGCGATGCTGATCGCGGCGCAGGCCCGGGAGATGGCCAGGGACGTCGCGATAGCCAGCAAAGACGAGCATATCGCCCGCAAAGATGAGCGCATCGAGCGGCTTGAGAAGCTGGTCGCAGCGTTCAAGCAGGCAGCCTTCGGACGCAAATCCGAGAAGACCAATCCTGACCAATTCGACCTGGCGCTCGAAGACCTGGAAACGGCCATGGCCGTGATCCATGCCGAGGATGAGGCGGACACTCCTGCAGGAAACAGGATTGCCAAGCCACGCGCGATCAATCGCGGCTCCCTTCCAAAGCATCTTCCGCGTCTCGAAGAGGTGATCGAACCGGACAGCCTAATCTGCGCCTGCGGCGGTTGCCTGCATTACATTGGCGAGGATGTCTCCGAACGGCTGGACGTGGTCCCCGCCCAGTTCCGCGTCCTCGTCACCCGTCGCCCCAAATATGCCTGTCGTGCCTGCACTGACGGTGTCGTTCAAGCTCCGGCACCAGCACGGCTGATCCAGGCTGGGCTGCCGACGGAAGCGACCGTCGCCCATGTGCTGGTCTCCAAGTATGCCGATCACCTTCCGCTTTACCGTCAGGCCCAGATTATGATGTCGCTTGGCAGATAAACGTGAGAATGCGGCTGTTTCGGCCAGGTTTGGCATTTAAAGGTGAGAATCCGAGCGACCGGATTCTCACATTAACTGCAATCGCGTCAACACGAACGCCCTGTATTCTTTGAATTTAATGCGCCGTCGTGGGTAAATTCTACGCCGTTACGCTGCTGCGCCCGGTTCTCACATTAAATGCCAAAGACCCATCTTGAATCTCAATTTAACTGTACATTCTCAAACTATGTGTACAGCTAACCTTCTGAAATCGTTGACAGGCGATTCTCACGATTAACTGCAAAGCGACACTGGCAGTTTGGCCGAGGCAAGGGAGAGAGTCTCGTCGAACTCTTCGACCGATTTCGCGCCGAAGACCACGCTCGAAACCGCCGGATGACGCGCTGGAAACTGAAGCGCTGCAGCGGCAAGCGGCACATCGTGCTTTCTGCAGATTTCTTCAAGCGCCTCGACCTGCCGGAGCACTGGCGGCGTCGCCGGCCGCATGTCGTAGAACGCGTTCTCTCTTGCGCCGGTGGCGAGAATTCCAGAGTTGAACGGCGATGCTGCGATCCAGGCGATGTCATTTGCCTGACAAAACGAGAGCAGTGGCTGGCTCGCGACACGCAGAAGCGAGTACTCACCTGCCGGCATCACCACGTCGAGTTCGACGCTCTCCGCGAGTTCGAGGCAGGCGCGCCAATCCATCGCGGCAACACCGATCGCACCGACAACTCCTTCGTCCTTGAGCCGCCTCAATTCCGGATATGCGCCAGTTCGCGCAGCCTTGACGAGATCATCATAATCCGCACCGCAGATCCGATGATCCAGATCATGAATGAAAACGGCGTCGAGACGCTCGACACCCAACCGTGCCAAGCTCCGTTCCACCGATCGCCGCGTCGTGTCGGCCGAGTAATCGAAGAAGCTGTTCTTGTTTTGCGGATCAATGCTCGAACCGGTGTGGTTTTGGTATCGCCCGAGCTTCGTGGTCACGCGGAGCTCGTTACGCGAAAAGCCTTTGAGGGCGTCGCCCAGTCTTCGCTCGCTCTCACCGCCGAGATAAAAGGCTGACGTGTCGAAATACCGGATCCCGGCTGCCCAGGCTGCGCGAACAGTCTCGATAAAGGCGGTTTCACCCCCAGCGTTCGCCAAGCTTCCGGCACCAATACCCAGCGTCGGGAAAATCACAGGCGCATTCATCAAACCGGTCTCCTCTTGATATCGGACACTTCAAGAAACTTACGCAACGCCGCGCCGGCGACCTGGCCCTGCTCGCGAAAATCAAGTCCGCGCAGGGTCCTGCTGGGAGCTTCGACGCTCAGCGGCATCCCGGCCGGGAGCGCGTCGACCAGCGCGGCGAGAGGAAATTCTCCTTGTCCGGGCAGCAGTCGGTTTTCCCTGGCCTCGGTTCGCCGGTCCTCGAGCGACGCCGGCGCCACGATAGGACCGTCGCATATCTGCATGTAGGCGAAGAGCGCCGGATCATATGCGGAAATGTCTGCCGGCGCGGCGCCGGAGCGAAAGAACTGCAGGGCGTCAATCAGCAGTCGGCCATTCGGAGCACCGACATCGGTCACCACAGCCGCCGCCTTGTCGAGCGAACCAACACTGCAATAGGTGATGAATTCGAGTGCTACGATCAGGTTCAGCGGCTCGGCCATCGCGCAGATCGCCGCGAAATTCGCCCGGAGCCTGGCCGCGTCGTTATCGTTGCCGACGACGAGCACGTGGCTCGCGCCAAGTCGGGCGCCAGCTTCGAGCGCCGGCCTGAGTCGGGGCACCTCTGTGTCGGGGCTTATCCAGATCGCTTCTATGTCGAGGAGCTTGACGCCGGTCTCGCGAAGTTTGTTTTCGATGGCTCCGATGCCGCCCGGCTCGTTAAGGACGTCGACCAAGGGATCGCCCGGTCTTGGAGCGACCAGGCGGATGCCGCAATGGCTGAACCCGCCTGCGGCCGCCGCCTCGATGAGGTCTCGCGGATGGGCGTAGATCATCGTTAGGTGATGAAGAGAGTGGATGGTCACCGATATACGTTCCGATGTTCGACGAAAGGCGCTCAGGAAGAGCAGTTTGGCTGGATTGGCTGCAACTCCTTAGTTTCATATGTAGAACGAATTCACAAGTGCGTTTTCTTGGTTGCTGCATTTTGGCAGGTCAAATTCGAACCGAGCCGCCGACATGCGCAGAGTGGTTGGATCAACGTAGCTCGGACAATAGCAGTTCACGAAATCTCTGGCCTGCCAGACTGATCGTCCCGAGCGGTGTGACCAGCGCCAAAGTCAGAGGCGCCAGGGTTGGGAACCCGTCTTTTGGCTCCAATGCTCTGAGCTGACTCGGTGGGCTTGCCGTATCGAAGACGGGCAAGGCTGTCACGGCGTGACCTCCGCGGACGGCAGCTTCAATCGTCAGGGAAGAATCGGTGACCAGGACCGGCTCCCACTTTAGCCCCTTCTGGTCGAGCGCCTGGGTCATTTGCGACGCAATCGGTCCGTCAAGGCTCTGCATCACCAACGGGACGGGTGTGTGTTGGGACGGATCGGCGTCTTGGCCCGTGTACCATTTCACTTCGATGTCGCGGATGGGGCCAGAACAAGAGCAGTGCGATATCGTACGCGGCCTTTATCAACCAAAGACAGCAATATCCTTGTGATACACCGCTTTCCGTGCGATTCTGCGGTCCGCTCCGGAGGTGACGATTATGTCTGAAATGATAGTGGCAACGCTTTCCAATATTCGAACAGTTGAAGACATGATTGCCGCATTCCGAAACGAAGAGCATTGCCGTCGTTTGCTGGAGAGCATGGTGTGGCCGAATGGCAGGATCTGTCCGGCCTGTGGTTACAAACACTCGATCGCGATAGCTGGCCGAGACGTAGGCAAGCGCCGTGCGCGTCCCGGTCTCTATCAATGCTCCAGCAGTGATTGCCGTTTCCAATTCACGGTGACAACGCACACACCTCTGCATGCCACGAAACTTCCCTTGCGCACATGGCTCAAGGCGATGTGGCTGTTGCTGCAATCGGACAAAGGCTTGTCCTCGATCCGTCTCGCCGAGACACTCGGGGTGAGCCAACCGACCGCCTGGCGGATCGGTCATGCGCTCCGCCTCATGGTGGCGCGCGAGCACATGCTCGATGGCACGGTGGAAGTCGACCATTTCTATCTTGGTGGAAGGCCAAGAAAGCAACCTGATGGGCCGCCACCGGGGCGAGGCCGCCAGGGGCAGGCAAAAACGGAAAAGACGCCGGTCGTGGGAATCGTGCAGCGACCGGCAGACGTCACTCCCGGATCAAAAGCGGGTGATGCCCGCGCCGCTGTCGTGACCGGCCTTTCATTGCGTGCTGCCGTGAACGCAATGACAACACAAGTTGAGCTGCATGCGCACTTGATGAGTGACGAGGCTAAGGCGTTCGTGGCTGTAGGCGAAAGCTTTGCCGCACATGAGACGGTCAACCACTCCAGTCGCGAATATGTCCGGGATTCCGTCCACGTCAATTCAGTCGAAGGGTTCAACGCTCGAGTTCGCCGAACCATCGCAGGTGTTTTTCATCACATCAGCCCAGAACTTGCAGACCTTTATTTTCATGAAATCGGCTTCCGTTGGTCCCAGCGTATTGTCACCGGTCAAGCCGTGCGAAAGAGCAGAAGCGGCAAGGAAAGCATGAAAACCCTTTGGTCACGGGTGCCGCCGGCGCTGCAGTTACTCCAGGTGTTCCGTGCTGCCACTGGCCGCCAAATGCGCCGAAGCCACCACGGCGGCATCACTATCAAATCCGCCGTGGCTGTCTTTGGTTGATAAAGGCCGCGTACGATTTCGGACTGCTCTTGTTCTGACCCCATACTGCGCAGGAAGATTTGCGTGGCCGAATGATTTGATCGGTTCCGCTGCCAAAAAGTCCCTCACACACAAGCGCGGGCGCGGTGCGTTGACGTTTGCAGCTGTCATCGCACCGTCAACCTGATCCCGCTCCGCGTCTCATCCTGGTCGCCGCGCTGCAGGCAAACCCTTAGGTCAAAAGGGCGCGGATAATGAGGCCGACGATTGCGACCGTGCTAACACCCGCCAGCCACAGAGCGACGAACCATGCGGTCTTGCGGATAGTGTCGTTCATCAGTGGTATCCCTCCTCGGGGTCAATTTTGCCGCGGAAGACCCAATAGGCGTAAGCCGTGTAAGCCAGGATCATCGGCACGAGAATGACCGCGCCGACGAGCAGGAACTTCAGCGAGCTTTCCGGTGCCGCGGCCTCCTTGATCGTGAGCACGCCGGGGATCATGTACGGATAGAAGCTGACCCCGAGGCCTGCGAAACTCAAAACGAAGAGACCGAGCGCTGCCAGGAAGGGCTGCACGTGCTTGTCATGGGTGAGCCCATGCCAGAGCACAAATGCGCAAAGTGCCAGCAGCAACGGCACGAAGGACGAGAAGAAGGCCGTCGGCCACCCGAACCAGCGCTCGAAGTACATCTCGTTGATGAACGGCGTCCAGAGCGACACGACGCCGATCAGCGCCAGAAGCGCGAGGCTGAGGGGCCGCGCCAAATTGGCAGAGCGCGCCTGGATGTCGCCGCTTGTCTTCAGATTGAGCCAGGTGACGCCAAGCAGCGCATAGCCCACAAGGACGGCTACTCCGGTCAGGATCGAGAACGGAGTGAGCCAGTCCCACCAGCCGCCGGCATATTGCCGGCCCTCGACGGCGATGCCTTGGACGAGCGCTCCCAGAGCTATCCCCTGCATGAGGGCTGCGACAGATGATCCGATCCAGAAGCCGAAGTCCCACAGGTGGGACTCGTGGTGGGTGCGCCAACGGAACTCGAAGGCGACTCCCCGGAAGATCAAGCTGACCAGCATCAGGATGATCGGCATGTAAAGCGCTGGAAGAATGATGGCATAGGCAAGCGGAAACACGGCCATGAGACCGCCACCGCCGAGCACCAGCCACGTCTCGTTGCCGTCCCAGACCGGCGCGATGGAGTTCGTCATCACGTCTCTATCGCGCCGGCTGCTGAAGAACGGGAAGACGATGCCAATTCCGAGATCGAAGCCGTCGAGGACGACATAGGCAAGGACGGCAAAAGCGATGATGCCCGCCCAGACGAAAGAGAGGTCAATGGCCATGATGTCCTCCAAGTGGGTGTTCTTGGGTGACGCAGGGCGTGACACCTGCCGTCCTGATGGGCCCGGCATCAAGTTCTTGATCGCTATCCAGAGGCGTCGGCGGCCTGCGCATGAGCTTTATGAGGTAGTAGACTCCAACGCCGAAGACGATGAAGTAGACGGCGATGAATATGAGAAGCGACGTTCCGACGGCGGGAGCGGAGACGGGAGAAAGGCTGTCGGCGGTCCTGAGGTGCCCGTAGACCGTCCATGGCTGGCGACCGACCTCGGTCGTGTACCATCCGGCAAGCACCGCCACGAATCCGGATCCCCCCATCCAGACGGAAGCGCGATGAAGCCACGGCGTGTCGTATAGCTTTCCCTTCCACCGCGCCCAAAGAGACCACAAGCCGATCCCGAGCATCAGCAATCCCAGAGCGACCATGATCCGGAAGGTGACGAAAGGCATCAGCGCCGGAGGACGCTGGTCACGCGGCCATTCCTTCAGCCCCTTTATCTCGCCGTCGAGCTCGTGTTTCAGGATCAGTGAACCCAGCTTTGGAATCTCCACGGCGTAACGCGTGGTCTCCGCCTCGTCGTCCGGAATGCCGAACAGGACGAGCGGCGCGCCGTCCGTGTGCGTCTCGTAGTGTCCTTCCATGGCAGCGATCTTCGCGGGCTGATGCTCAAGCGTATTCAGGCCATGCAGGTCGCCGACGAATATCTGGATCGGGGTCACGATAGCCGCCATCCACATCGCCATCGAAAACATGATCCGCGCCTGACGGTTCTGCCGATCCTTCAGGAGGTGCCAAGCCCCGACAGCACCGACGGCAAAGGCCGTGGTGAGGAAGGCCGCCAGAACCGTGTGGGTCATCCGGTATGGAAACGACGGGTTGAAGATGATCTGCCACCAATCTTCGGGAATGAAAACGCCGTTGGAATCGACGCTGAACCCGGCAGGTGTGTGCATCCAGCTGTTCGCCGAAGTGATCCACGTGGCCGAGACCAATGTGCCTATCGCTACCATGGCGACGGCCACCATGTGGGCGGCGTTGCCCACACGCTTGCGGCCGAACAGGGCGATCCCGAGGAAGCCCGCCTCCAGGAAGAAAGCGGTAAGGACCTCGTAGCCGACCAGCGGACCGATGACGGGTCCCGCCTTGTCGGAAAACGACGACCAGTTGGTGCCGAACTGATAGCTCATGACGATGCCGGAAACGACGCCCATGGCGAATGTCACGGCGAAGATTGTCTTCCAATACTCGAAAAGCTTGAAATAGGCTTCGTCACGGCTCCAGAGCCAGAGCCCGTTCAGAACGGCCAGGTAACTCGCGGTACCAATTGAAAAGGCCGGGAAGAGAAAATGAAACGAGACGGTAAAAGCGAACTGTATTCGCGCCAGAATCTCGGCTTCGAGACCTAGAAAGGTCATGACGGCTCCATGGCGCAGGCTTCGGCTCGGTTTGCCGGAGCCTGACTTCATAACATAAAATCGTGCATAGTGCCCATCGGCACTACGCCATAAAGTAGGCGCGCCTTGATACTAGCCAAGACCTTCCTATGCCACACGTCTCAATGCCACGCCCATTGTCGGGCCAGATCGTAGAGTTGCCACTTGTCTTTACCGGCTGCTGGAGGTTGAGGGCATAGCGTTGGTTTCCCGCAGACGCGCGGCCTTTGCCAACCAAAGACAGCTACGGCAGATTTGATGGTGATGCCTCCGTCATGGCAGCGACGCATTCGCCGGCCGGTAGCACCGCGGAACACCTGCTGCAATTGTAATGCAGGAGGGACGCGTGACCAGAGATTTTTCGTAAATTTCCTGCCGTTTCTGCTCTTTCACAACACGTGGCCGGCGACAGCGCGCTACGCCCATCGGAACCCGATGTCGTGAAAATATAGATCGGCAAGTTGCGGGCTGATGTGATGAAAAACGCCTGTCGCTTTGCACTTACACGCAAGAATGCGGCGGTTTGGCAGAACGTGGGCATTTAATTATGAGAATGAAGGCGTCCAAATTTTCAAATTAACTGCATCTGCGGGAGTGTTTTGCGGGATGCGTTGATGAAGAACGGCATTGCTTCCCCGTCGAAACGATGCCGATGCAATCCAAACGTGGACTGACGCAGCATATCAAGCATTTCTGCTCCTCCAGAATGCACCATCGCGACACCGGCCAGGAGGGCAGGGCGCAAATGCAACGGCAAAACCGGGTTTTGCGGCGTTGGAAAGCTGGTGCATATTTCGGCAAGGAGGTCATCGAGTTCCGGAATGATTTCCCCAGCACCCTGAACTCCACAGTTCGTCCTCGCCTGGAAACGGAAGTACTGCGCTCCGTATGAGTTGCAGACGTACAATTCCGGCTGGCGATGCCCAGGTCTTTAAGCCATGTTCGGCTTCATCGGTGAGCAGCTTTTCGCCGCGCAGAGCCGCAACGCGATATTGCTGGAAAAGGGAAGGGACTTCGCGTCCGTCGGCATCCCGGAACTGGTTTCCGCAGAATGGGCATGTAGCGCGTCACCCCAGAAGCTGGCTTCGCAGGATCGGCGCCGGTTCCGTATGTTCCGGGATGCACCCCGTGCAGACCTGCGTTGGCCAAGCGGCGATGAGGCGGCGCGATGATTGCGCGACATTTGTGAAGGTCACTTTCGGTAGATAATGAGGCTGATGAGATAGGGTCTGATATTCTCCAGGACCCGTTTCGATGCGACTGGCGCGATGCGCACTTCGCAGAATTCCGAGATTTTCCGTTGAAAATGACGTGAGCAATATCTTGTTTTGGCAAGCTAATATTCCTTCTCGACCCCGATGCCGAGGGCGAGCGGAAATAGGAGCTGTCGTTTAACAAAGGAAGTATCGGATAACTCGGAGTGCCACAGGGGCGAACTGTCGGATCAAC
Source organism: Neorhizobium petrolearium (assembly GCF_029854435.1). Taxonomy (NCBI): domain Bacteria; kingdom Pseudomonadati; phylum Pseudomonadota; class Alphaproteobacteria; order Hyphomicrobiales; family Rhizobiaceae; genus Neorhizobium; species Neorhizobium petrolearium. The sequence continues at coordinate 117,437 of NZ_CP123002.1, forward strand.
CTTGTGTCCGAAAAACCGGGAGCAGGCCAAAAATACGATACTTCTATGAAGATCGCCTAGGGAATTCCTGGCTACTTTCGAGACGGCAAAACGGAGCGTTTGTTGATGCCCTGACCGAAAGGCAGTTCTGGCCCATCGTTCTCGATTCCACATTGTCCTCGTCTGCCGCTGGGTCTCGTGGCGAGAGCGTTTAGATGTATTCGAATTTCGACGATCTTGCTCCGCGGATTCTTGGCTTAGGGACCGATGGATCGGTGCGGCGCTTCCTTCGCGATTCCAAGAATCGTGGGGCACCTCCTTGTTTTATTGGACCAGCAATATTCCCACGCTGCTTCGCCAGTCTAATGTTCATGCTTTTTGGCCAATTCCAAGAGCTTCTCTTCTTCTCGCTGAATGAGTTCCTTGAGTTTGGCCCGCTGATCTGGATTGGTCTCGTCGGCAAGTCGCGCTCGAAAATGCTCGATCGTTTTAAGGATGGCGTAGTGGCGCATAATTTTCGATCTCGCTAATTGAGGTTTAGCCCATCCGCTGCCGCTCATATTGACAGATGTCAATTCTCTGCAAGTAGGCGCCCTGGCCGTTTGTGGCAAGGCACGAGCTAGTATTCTTATCGAAGTCAACCATTCCGTGAGCCTTCGCCCAAGCTTCGCCATTGGCGGGAGCGAGGTTCGGCAGGAATAATTGCCGAGCGGTGGCTCTCTCCGACGGGGCCGCATTCCGGGCAGGCTCACGGTGGTAAGTCCGTGGCGCCGCCGATTACACACATGAGCGGGTCGCACGGACCCAGGCACTGCGGGGTGCAGTCTGTCGAGCGCGAGTCTGAGTAAGCCCGCAGGGATGGTTGACAAATCGGCGTATTAAGGGGGCACTTGGCGCGTGCGAGTGCGGACGATGGAGCTCTAGCGGCGCAGCCATGCACAGCCTGCGTCGCTCGCCGGTTACCAATTGTTACACAATCGAACCATGTTTCACGCCAACAGCATTCGGCTGTTACCGGTCTGGCGCAAGTTTGCACCATCGACTGTACGGAGACTGCATCATGTTCATGGCCAATCCTTATAATACTGTTCATACTCATAAACCGACGCCGCATGCGAATGGAGCCAGTTGCCTCGACCGTCTTTTCGTCAAACAGCCTGTCGAACATTTAGCCTCTGGCCAATCGCTTTTCTTCGAAGGCGACGACGCAAAGCACGTCTTTCAAGTCGTTGAGGGAACACTTCGAGTTTTCCGGATCATTTCCGGCGGACGGCGTGTCATTACCGGGTTTCTGGACGCTGGAGATATTGTCGGAGTGTCGTTGCGCGGTCGTTATCTCTACAGCGCCGAAGCGATAACTCCGTCTGTTGTCAAAAGGTTGGCGCGCCGACAATTCGATGCCGCCGTTGCATCCGACGAAGGGCTGCGTCCTGTCATCTTCGCTCGCGTTTGCGACGAAATGGCTGCGGCGCAAGATCAAATGGTACTGTTATCGAGCAAGAGCGCGGAGGAACGTCTGTGCACCTTCCTCGTCAAGTATCTGAGGCGAAACACGGTGCCCGGATGCACGATCATTGAGCTGCCAATGACCCGGCTTGATATTGCCGACTATCTGGGCCTCACGATCGAGACCGTCTCTCGGACCGTTACGAAACTGGCCAACAAAGGAATTCTTGGTTTCGAAAATCCTGGCCTCCGCCATACGATCAGAATCGAGCGGCCCGGCATGTTGGCTCAACTTACTGGCGATGGCGATGATCATGAAGACCTGCCCGGCGACTTGCTCGCTCTCCGTGAACCACGCCGCCATTAGGTCTGGGTCACTCACAGGCGAGGCGAAGCCGGGAGGACGTGCTGCACCCAACGATGAGATCCTTCAACCCGACGAGGCTATGCCGTCAGTAGTTCCGGTGATTGCCTCGCAACCCAGGCGGAAATGTCCCAGGCTGACGAAGCAGAGGTTTTTCGCTTTCGGTCGTCGAGCCGATTCCCCTTTCCCTGGATCCATCATCAACGAAGCGAACGGGACGGTGACGAACATGGCAAAAGACCGAAACGAGCGTACCGAGGAGGAACTGGACCTGCGGTCGATCCTGGATACGGTTCCCGAGGCGATGGTCGTCATTGACGAAATCGGTATCATCACGTCTTTCAGCGCCGCAGCGGAGCAGCTTTTCGGATATTCGGCGAATGAAGTTTGTGGTCACAACGTCAAGATGCTGATGCCGTCGCCGGACCGGGAGGCTCATGATGGCTATCTTACGCGATATCTGACGACAGGCGAGCGTCGCATCATCGGGTACGGTCGCGTGGTTACCGGTCAGCGGAAAGACAGATCCGTGTTTCCCATGGAGCTTGCGGTGGGCGAGGCGATCACCAATGGCAAGCGCATCTTCACCGGCTTCATCCGCGACCTCACCAGCCGCCACAAGATCGAGGAAGAACTGAGGCAATCGCAGAAGATGGAGGCGATCGGCCAGCTCACCGGCGGGCTGGCACACGACTTCAACAATCTGCTGACCGTCATTGGCGGCAATCTCGAAATGATCGAGAACAGGCTCTCGGACGAGAAACTACTGGCCCTGCTTCATGAAGCGCAGGATGCCGCCGGGGACGGCGCCAAGCTGACCGGCCAGCTTCTGGCCTTCGGGCGCCGCCAGCCCCTCAATCCGAAGCTGGTGGATGTCGGGCAGTTGGTAACCGGTTTCTCCGATCTTTTAAGACGCTCGCTCGGCGAGACGATCGAATTCCGTACTGTCGTCACGGGAGCTTCCAATGAGGCGCTCGTCGATGCGTCGCAGCTCCAGAACGCGCTTCTTAACCTTGCCCTCAATGCCCGCGATGCCATGCCGCGCGGCGGCAAACTGACGATCGACATCTCAAGGGTCAAGCTGGACGTCGATTATGCCCAGATGTATCCGCATATGCGCACCGGCGACTATGTGCTGATCTCGGTGACGGACACAGGCACGGGCATGACGCCGGAGGTGAAGGAAAAGGCCTTCGAACCGTTCTTCACCACCAAGGGTGTCGGTTCCGGAACCGGCCTTGGCCTTTCCATGGTCTATGGTTTCGCCAAGCAGTCCGGCGGCAATATCCAGCTCTACAGCGAGCCGGGGCAGGGCACCAGTGTCAGGCTCTTCCTGCCGGCGGCGCAAAAGGAGGATGCGAAGATGTCCGCGGAAGTGGCGACTGCTTCAAGGGCGGCGGCGATTCCCGGCGGTACGGAGAAAATCCTGGTCGTGGAGGATGATCCCAGGGTGCGGCGTGTGGCGGTCTCACGCCTGATCGATTTCGGCTATCAGGTTGTCGAGGCGGCAAATGGCGTGGAGGCGCTCGACCGGCTCGCCCAGAACGACGATATCGCGCTGCTGTTTACCGACATCGTCATGCCGGGCGGCATGACAGGCGACGAACTGGCGGCGGAAGTCCGTGCGAGGCGTCCGAATATCAGGGTGCTGTTCACGTCGGGTTATGCCGAGCCGGCGATCGCCGGACGCGAACTTGCCCAATCGGGAAGCTGGCTCAAGAAGCCCTACACGGCACGAGAGCTTGCGGTCGAGCTTCGCGATATCTTGAATTGACCGACTTCGCTTCTGCGTCAATAACAAACGTCGCCGATAGCACGTACGATCGTCGCTTCGATCTTTTGCGATGAGAAGGGTTCCGCTGGTGCTCATAGGGGCGCCGCGACGATGGTTGCGTTCGGCGGTGAATTCGCGTTGTTAAAAGCTCCTTCGCCAACCCCGGCATGAGAACCGACCAGTGGAGAAGCCAGCGGCTGGATTAACCTAGCGTCTGACTTTAGCCTTGGGAACGAGGAGTTTTTTGGTTCTGCTAGCATTGGCGCCCGGCCCGGCTGCAATCTGGCGATGATAATCTTCAGTTTCTTCATAAAGTCGAGTTTACTTCTCGCAAGCTTGCTCTAGGTCAAATCGACGTCACTGGGCGCAGCATGGAGGATTGATTGGTCAATTTTTCCACCGAGCAACTGAAGGATGGGGCGCCAAAATCCCGCAGGCGCGCTGAACTTTTAACATTTGTCATCCTGGCCTTTGGCATCTGGCCTATCGTCGCCGTTGGCGTGGTCGGCGGATACGGCTTCCTGGTCTGGATGTACCAGATCATCAGCGGCCCTCCCGGTCCCCCCGGTCATTGAGGCTCGTCATGCAGGATCGTTGCCTCACCCGATACCGTATCCTGCCAGACAGGATAACGTCAGACACGGGCGCCCGACCTCGAGGTTTTGGCCCCCGTTCGTTCCATGCAGACACGGGATTCGGCGTCCTGGCCGAACGATGTCCTGCCGAGGTTATCGGCGCCTGGCCGGCGCGCGGTGACCTCCTCCTTCCGGAAAACGACAACGAAGCCGTCGCCGGTAGCATTGCATGCAAGGCGTCTGCCCTGTCGGCGCGATGCGCGTGGAACAGGGGGATATCCGATGTCTGAAGGGAAGCAGCGCTACTACGTGTCCAGCGCGGTGATCGTGATGAAGCCGCAGGACCAGGAACGTGTTCGCCGGGCAATATCCGAGATGAGCAACGTCGAGGTTCACGGCGTTCAGGACGGCAAGATGGTTGTCGTCATCGAAGGTTACAGCAGCGGCCAGCTGGGTGCGGCCTTGTCGGCAATCTCGGCGATTGACGGCGTGGTCGCCGCGAACATGGTTTTTGAACATTCCGAAGAGCAAGAGGGTATCGCAGATGAAGGGAGAACTGACGCGGCGTGATCTCATCAAGGCGCATGCGGCAGGCATTGCCGCTGCGACCGCGGGGATCGTCCTGCCGGCAGCCGCTCAACCTGTTCCGGGCGGCGTGGAGGCGCTGGAGATCAAATGGTCCAAGGCGCCCTGTCGTTTCTGCGGAACGGGCTGTGGCGTCATGGTCGGCGTCAAGGAGGGCCAGGTTGTCGCCACCCATGGCGACATGCAGGCGGAGGTCAATCGCGGCCTGAACTGTATCAAGGGTTACTTCCTCTCCAAGATCATGTATGGCGAGGACCGGCTTACCCAGCCCTTGCTGCGCAAGCGGAACGGCCAATACGCCAAGGACGGCGAATTCGAGCCTGTCAGCTGGGACGAGGCCTTCGACGTGATGGCTGAGCAGTGCAAGAGGGTGCTGAAGGAAAAGGGGCCGACCGCTGTCGGAATGTTCGGCTCCGGCCAATGGACCATCTTCGAAGGTTATGCCGCGACCAAGCTGATGCGGGCGGGGTTCCGCTCCAACAATCTCGACCCCAACGCCCGGCACTGTATGGCGTCCGCGGCCTATGCGTTCATGCGCACCTTCGGCATGGACGAGCCGATGGGCTGTTATGACGATTTCGAAAACGCAGATGCCTTTGTGCTCTGGGGTTCGAACATGGCGGAGATGCATCCGATTCTCTGGACGCGTGTGGCGGACCGGCGGCTCGGCCACGGCCATGTCAAGGTTGCCGTGCTTTCCACCTTCACCCATCGCAGCATGGATCTCGCCGACATACCGATCATCTTCACGCCCGGGACGGATCTCGCCATCCTGAACTACATCGCAAACCACATCATCACCAGCGGCAAGGTCAACGAGGAGTTCGTCCGCAACCATACGACCTTCATGAAAGGCGTGGACAATATCGGCTATGGCCTGCGCCCAGAGGACCCGCTGGAACTCAAGGCCACCAATGCCGGTGATCCGACCAAGACGGAGCCGATCGATTTCGACGCCTTCAAGAAATTCGTTTCCGACTACACGCTCGAAAAGACCGCCGAACTGACCGGGGCCGATCCCGGCTTTCTGCAGCAGCTTGCCGAACTTTATGCCGATCCGAACCGGAAGGTCATGTCGCTCTGGACCATGGGCTTCAACCAGCATGTCCGCGGGGTGTGGGCCAACCAGATGGTCTACAATCTCCATCTGCTGACCGGCAAGATTTCCGAGCCTGGAAACAGCCCCTTCTCGCTCACCGGCCAGCCGTCCGCCTGTGGAACGGCTCGAGAAGTCGGCACCTTCGCGCATAGGCTGCCTGCCGATATGGTCGTCACCAATCCCGAGCACCGGCATCATGCGGAAGAGTTGTGGAAGCTTCCTGAAGGGCTGCTTCCCGACAAGCCGGGTTATCATGCCGTCCAGCAGGACCGAATGTTGAAGGACGGCAAGCTCAGCTTCTATTGGGTGCAGGTCAACAACAATGTCCAGGCAGCCCCGAATACCAAGAACGAGACCTATCAGGGTTACCGCAACCCGGACAATTTCATCGTCGTCTCCGATGCCTATCCGACGATCACGGCGATGTCGGCCGACCTCATTTTGCCCGCCGCCATGTGGGTGGAGAAGGAGGGAGCCTATGGCAATGCCGAGCGCCGCACCCATGTCTGGCACCAACTGGTGCAGGCTCCGGGCGATGCGCGGTCCGATCTTTGGCAGATAGCGGAGTTTTCAAAGCGCTTCACCACCGACGAGGTTTGGCCCGCGGATATGTTGGACAAGCACCCTGATTATCGTGGCAAGACACTGTTCGAGGTGCTGTTCCAGAACGGACAGGTCGACCAGTTCCCGCTGAGCGAGATCGACCCGGACTATGCGAACAACGAGGCCAAGGATTTCGGCTTCTACATACAGAAAGGGCTGTTCGAGGAATATGCCTCGTTCGGGCGCGGTCACGGCCATGATCTCGCGCCCTATGACCGCTACCATCAGGAACGGGGCCTGCGCTGGCCCGTCGTCAACGGGCAGGAGACCAAGTGGCGCTATCGGGAGGGCTACGATCCCTATGTGAAGCCGGGCGAGGGCGTACGCTTCTACGGGCGACCGGACGGCAAAGCCGTGATCCTTGCCGTTCCCTATGAACCGCCCGCCGAGTCCCCCGATGGTGAATACGACTTCTGGCTGGTGACCGGCCGCGTGCTCGAACATTGGCATTCCGGATCCATGACCATGCGCGTGCCGGAATTGTACAGGGCCTTCCCCGGCGCCCGCTGCTTCATGAATGCCGACGATGCCCGAAAGCGGGGCATCAATCAGGGCGCCGAAATCAGGATCGTCTCCCGGCGCGGTGAAATCCGGTCCCGGGTGGAAACCCGCGGGCGCAACCGCATGCCGCCGGGCGTGATCTTCGTGCCCTGGTTCGATGCCAGCCAGTTGATCAACAAGGTCACGCTTGACGCCACCGATCCCATCTCCAAACAGACGGATTTCAAGAAATGCGCAGTCAAGATCGTTCCAGCCGTCTGAGCTTTGGTTCCTTTCGAATCGTAGCCACGGCCTTTGCGGTCGCGTTCATGGCGACGCTTGCCGCAGCCCAGATGGTTCCGCAATTGTCGGGCCCGCCGCAGGCCATGGAGACGGTGCCCGCCCGCCCGATGCCCAAGTGGAACGTGGATGACATACGCAAGATGCGGGCATACCCCGATCAGCCTCCGGTCATTCCGCACTCGATCGAAGGCTATCAGTTGTCGGTCAACACGAACCGCTGTCTTTCCTGTCACAAGCGGGAGTTCACGGAGGGTGCGGGCGCGCCGATGATCAGCGTCACCCACTACATGACGCGGGAGGGACAGATGCTCGCGGACGTTTCGCCGCGCCGCTATTTTTGCACGGCCTGCCATGTTCCGCAGGCGGAAGTGAATCCGCTCGTCGGCAACACGTTCCGGGATATGAGCCAGATGGGTGTCGAGCATCTGGGGGGCAAATAGGGTGATGGGACGGATAAAAAATCTTGCGGCGTGGATATGGAAGATCCTCAGCACGCCGGCGGGCACTCTGAGCCTTGCCTTCCTGACGCTTGGCGGTTTCGTCGGCGGGGTGATCTTCTGGGGCGCGTTCAATACCGCGCTGGAGCTGACCAATACGGAGAAGTTCTGCACCGGATGTCACGAGATGCAGGCGAACGTCTACGAGGAACTGACCCGGACGATCCATTTCTCCAACCGGTCCGGCGTGCGCGCCTCCTGTCCCGATTGCCATGTGCCGCACGAGTGGACCGACAAGATTGCCCGCAAGATGCAGGCTTCCAAGGAGGTCTGGGGCAAGATCTTCGGCACCATCAACACGCGCCAGAAATTCCTCGACGAACGTCTGCGGCTTGCGCAGCACGAATGGGCGCGGCTGAAGGCCAACGACAGCCTCGAGTGCCGCAACTGCCATTCTTCGATAGCCATGGACCTTTCGAAGCAGACCGAACGCGCCGCGGATATCCACACGCGATATCTCCTGAGCGGGAGGGCGACCTGCATAGACTGCCACAAAGGAATCGCTCACGAATTGCCGAACATGCAAGGCGTCAACCCGGGATGGCAGATGCCAAAGGAACTGGAAGGCGAAGTCCTTCCCAGCGCTTCAGCGGTGGATGACCTGCGGCGGGCGATGGATAAGGCGCACGGCCGGATGACGAGTGTGAACGTATCAGCTAACTGAAGGTGAAGTTGTCGAAGTTCGAACGCGTTCGGCACAAGCGCTGAAATTGGGAAGACCTCGGCGAAGCACCAGCCGGCGGCCATGGTGTGTGTCACACGACCAATAGCCATATCCGGCGGACGATCGAATAGGTGTGCTCATTTGATCTTTCTCCCTTGGCCGCTTTGGGCGCGGCCGAGCGCGTCGGAAAGCTCGTATCGATGACGATCCAGGTGAGCCGCGGCCGCTCCTTCCGCGGCGAAGAGGTATGGGATCAGTCCGAAGACGGTTCTGAAATGGCGCAAGCGAACGACGGTCCGTGGGCCTCTCGGCTGATGCCTTGACGGGCGACAGAAGAGTTATAATGTTCTCTTGGGAACATTATAACTGAACGAAGTTATAATGAGTTAAAGGAAACATTATAACCGGGACCCTTCGAACTATGAGAGATATTGACCTTGCATTCCGGACGATGTTCGCGGAACTCGCCCAGCAAACTCTTGATGCGCAATGGCAATCGGACTTTCCGCTCGAGGGCCGCTTTGTCACCGTACCGGTGAAGGGCAAAGACTATTTCTATTTCGATGTCCCTACTCCCGAGGGCAAGGATAAGCGGAGCTATGTTGGCCCCGCAGCTGATCCGGTGATCGCAGCGCGTGTCAGGCGGCATCGCGAGATCAAGGGCAACATTAAGGAGCGGCGACGATTGGTTTCTACGCTCCTGCGCTCAGGCGGCATGTCGGCTCCCGATCGGTTCGCCGGCGATGTCACGCAGGCGCTCGCGCATGCAGGGTTCTTCCGTCTGCGTGGCTTCCTCGTCGGCTCGGTTGCCTATGGCTGCTACTCGGGCATCCTCGGCGTCCGATTGCCCAGGACGGCAATGCAGACTGGCGATGCTGACCTAGCTATGGATTTTGCGATCTCGCAGGAGGTGGATGACAGCCTGCCGCCGATCTTAGACATACTGCATGGGGTCGATCCGTCCTTCAGAGCCGTCCCGCATCAGGCAGACAAGGCGCGCGTGACGGCGTTCGTCAACAAGACCAATTACCGGGTCGAATTTTTGACGAGCAATCGGGGATCGGACGAGTATATGGGCAAGCCTTCTCCCATGCCTGCCCTCGGTGGTGCGTCGGCGGAAAACCTGCGGTTCCTTGATTTCCTGATCTACGAGCCCTTGCGGACGGTGCTGCTTCATCGGGAAGGCGTGAGCGTAAACGTCCCCGCGCCTGAACGGTACTCCGTCCACAAACTCATTGTCGCATCGAGGCGGCCCACGGACGCGCTTGGGCGGGCGAAGCGGGACAAGGACCTCCTGCAAGCGGCCACGCTTTTCGAAGCCATGATCCAAACCCGACAGGGCGACCTCCTGGCCGACGCATACCAGGAGGCATGGGATCGAGGGGCCTCGTGGCAGGAAGGCCTTGCGGCGGGCATCGCCCTGATGCCTGATCAGGGCAAGGAGACGCTGGCGGGCGCCCTCGGCGTGGAAGTGAGCGATCTCGGCAAACGGTAGCGGCATGACAGCGGAAATAGTAACGTCGGACAGCAGTGCCAAGCTGCAGCAAGCCTGAAAAGATCGCCCATATGCCGAAGGCGCCAAACACCCAGTCCATACTCATCGTAAACGCAAAGATCACGGAGATCGTCACTACTGAGCTTGCTGTGACGTTGATAGCCTGGCTCAGGTTGACCGCAAAGCCACCGCTCCTGGCCGCGTCAATAACGTTAGCGGCACCATCCCAAGCCGGATAGATCATCGCGTGTAGACAGATAGGTTGAGTTTCACCGACCATCCCACCTCGCCCTCCGCAGCGAGCGCAGGCCATGTAGGCTCGTCTGACCCATGCCCTTCCACCTGGATTGGGAGCTTGGTCCTCCCCGGACTTGGTTGGTGATCAACAGGCGCTAGCCAAATAAGACCTGCAACTTGCCTGTTGGTAAGGGCATCCAGTGCTACCTTCCATGGAAAGGTACCGGCGAGGTGGAAATCGCCTTGCTGCCAGCGTCAGAAACCGTTTTGGTTCGCACCGAGGCAAATTGTTCGCGTGTCAACGGCTTTGAAAGTAGATATCCCTGAAGGTGGTCACAGCCAAGCGAGCCCAACATCTCCCGTTGCTCCTCCGTCTCAACGCCCTCGGCGGTGATCTCAAGCCCCCTCGCACGCGCCATGCTGACCATGCCGACAATGATCCCGTTGTTGCCGCTGCGGCTCAACTCATCGACGAACACCTTGTCGATCTTGATGCGGTCGATGCTGACATCCTGCACGCGGCCGAATGACGAATAACCAGTTCCAAAATCATCGATGGCGAAACGTACGCCAGCCTTGCGAAGCGCCGCGATCGTTCTTTCGCATTGACCAGAACCGTCGAGCAGCAGGCTTTCAGTGATCTCGATTTCAAGCCTGCCCGGCTCGATATTGTGCCGTGCCAAAGTGGAAAGAACCCGAAGCGGGTAAGATTCCAGTTTCAGCTCTGCCGCTGACGCATTCACGGAAACTGGGAGATCATTCCAGGCAGAGATCGTCGCACACGCGTCATCCAGGACAATCAATCCCAGGGCCGTGATCAGCCCGGCCTCTTCTGCAACGGGGATGAAGATGTCAGGACCGAGCAGCCCCTTTTTGGGATGCCGCCACCGTACAAGCGCCTCGACGGAGCACATCTCGCCGGTTGTTGCCGAATAGACCGGTTGATAATGGATTTCGATCTGCGTCTTCGTCTCGATGGCGTGACGAAGATCGTTTTCAAGCTCGCGACGCGCCCGCAGCAGTTGGTTCATGTGATCACCGAAGAGCGCGTACCGGTTCCGGCCGGCGGCCTTTGCGTGATAAAGCGCGATGTCGGCCTGTCGCGTCAGCTCCGTCGGGTCTGCCCGGCCGGCCGCGAGCGCTGCGCCGACGCTCGCTCCAATCGTGGCCAGGGCGCCATCCAGGTCGAACGGCTGCTCCATTGCGTGAACCACGTCCTCAGCGGCTTTCACGAGATCCTGCTCCGTGATCTTTCGCAGAAGAGCCGTGAACTCATCGCCACCGATGCGGCCGACGATCGCGTGCGGAAGCACCTCCCGCAGCCTCTCTGCGACCATCTTTATCAGGCGGTCCCCGGCGGGATGGCCGAAGGTGTCGTTGACCGCCTTGAACCGATCGAGGTCGATGAACAGCACGCCGTGAACGTCTGCCGGTAAAGCGGCCTCGAGTTCACGTTCCAGCGCTTTGTTGAAACTGGCGCGGTTTGCCAAGCCCGTCAGCACGTCATGATGAGCCAGGTGCTGCAACTCGGCGCGGCTTGCAGAAAGCCGCTCGGACCGGCGAAACAATAGCAATCCGAGGACGCTCGTCGCCCCAAAGATGCAGAGGACGCCAGCACCGAGGGCCGGCAGAGTTTCGTTCCGGACGGTGGCGCCGGGGCGGAACGGCGTCCAGCAGAAGTAGCCGATCGTCTCGCGCTTTGACGAGATCAGCGGCACATAGGCGTGCTCGCTATCGTCTGCCTGCGGTGTGAAGTGCATGTCTTCAAACTGGTACTGGCTCCCGATACTGCTCGGGAAGCTACCGTCAAGGAAGCGGACCGCCACATGCAGGTTTTCGTCTCCCGGCCGCTGCTCCAGGTCTCCGCTGTCGGACACGATCGGCTTGACGCTGACGATGGCGGGCCTGCCGCCGACCACGGCCAAGTCGCTCTCACCGATCGACAAGACTCGCTCCGTCACGCCGGTGGTGTCATCCGCAAACAACCGCTGCTGCAGTTGTGCGACCAGCGGGAGGTAAGCCGTCCGAAACTCCTCCAGCGTCACCGATCGGTCGTCTGCCGCCACGAAATGATAGATGTCGGTGCCGTCCGCAGCGAGGACAAATGCCGCATCATGCTGGAAATAGGAATGCATCCAGCTGCCCAGGTTGGCGTCCAGCCAATCGACATCGCGCTCCGCAGTCCGTGTGACCGCATCGTCCCAGACCGTCACGCTCTCCTGATCGTGTGCGATCTCCGTACGCATATTGGAGACGATCAGGGTGACGAGATCCTGTTGGCGTTGCGCGGCGGCTGCATCCATTCGGCCGGCCGACCAATACAAGCTGAGAAGGACGAGCGCGCCGAAGACGACCGAAATAGCGAAAGGAAGCAAACCCCAAAGGAAAAGCCTCGACCGGGAGAACATACCTATGCGACCACCGTTCTTGTTATTTCGAATATCGTAAAACAGGAACACTTAATGTCCCTGCAACGGCTATCGTTCCTGAAGTCTTAATCTCCAGCGGCAATCCGCTCGTCGCAGCTCAAGCGTCCTGCCGCGACCTTCAGACCGGAGCTTCGTCGACGGTCTCGTCACCCGGCCGGCTCAGCATTGCCAGCAATTGCTGCCGATCCCGCAGCCCCATCTGAAACAGATCGATCAGATCGGCTGCCAGCTTGGAGGCACGAGCAGTCTCTTTTTGGAGACCTCGCTGAAGGCAGACCTCATCGAAGACGCTCTGCAGCATCTGGAGTTCCTCCGGTTCAACCGGAGACGCAAAGGAATGATGATTCTGGAGCATTGCGGGATACGGTCACCAGCTTTGTTGGACGCGTTATATAAGTTTAAACCGACGCGTTCCTATCAGCGAACCTTCATGGATCATTTATTGTAGATGGAACGAACAGGTGCTCGATGGACAGCATGCGCTGGGTCGGTTCTGATCGCTTTCCCCGGCTTGGTTCTCAGAAAAAATTGTCCGATACTTGCCCGATGTCGGCTATGGCTGGGCATGCGACCGAAATCGAAATGGTCGCCTGGATCAGGGGCAGAATACTGGGTGTCGCGCTAACTGTTAATGACGGTTGAGTTATTTCCAACGCCGGATCTACGATCGGCATTTGCCCCGATTGTGGATGTCGAAGCCGGATAACGCCCTCGATCGCCGCATGTGCGCCTTCGCCGGCGGTTTCGGGTTGACCTCCCGTCGTCAATACTTCTGCCCGGCAGACCGGTCCTGTCATGTGGCGAAAAGCTAACTATCTCAGCTGCTCAATTTTCCCAAGCCGCTTCGGAACCCTGCTCTACGGACAAAAGTCCAGCGTCGTGCGCAGGGCGAGGGTATTTCAAAAAAAGTCCCCTTCGGTCATCGCTCTGAATCCGCTCGCTGAATCGACGATTCCACCGATCGAGCCCTGCAAAGCTGCCGTACATGCACATTGACTCATTTTCCAGATTAGAACAGATACAGAACATATTCGTTTCTCTCAAGCAATAACAGCTCCCGCGAAGAAGGAGACCATGAGCCAATCCGCCTCAACTGCCGTTCTTTCGGAACTGCGCGAACGCATCGCACATCTGGAAGGTGCCGCCAGCCGCCAGAAGACCGTGCTGCCGTTCGGCGTATCCGACATCGATGACTGTCTTCCGGGCGGCGGGCTCGCCTATGGCGCCATCCATGAGGTGGCGGGCGGCGGCAATGGTGCGGTGGATGGGGCAGCGGCCGCACTCTTCGTCGGCGGCATCGCGGCGCGAACGAAGGGCAAGGTGGTCTGGTGTTTCACCCGCGCCGATCTCTTTGCCCCGGCTCTGGCGCAGGTGGGCTTGCATCCCGACCGGGTGATCTATGTCGAGGCGGGCCGCGAGGAGGATGTGCTGGCAAGCTTCGAGGAGGCTCTGCGCTATGGCGGCCTTGGCGCCGTCGTCGCCGAACTGGTGCGCCTGCCGATGGTCGCTTCGCGCCGGCTGCAGCTCGCCGCCGAAAGCTCCGGCACGATCGGACTGGCGATCCGGCGATGGCGCCGGCAGGCGGAAGCATCGGATTTCGGGATGCCGACGGCGGCGGTGACGCGGTGGCGTGTCTCAGTCCTGCCGTCCGAGCCGCTTCCGGTTCCGGGCGTCGGCCGCGGACGCTGGCGCGCGGAGCTGATGCGGGTGAGAGCAGGGGAGCGCGCGGAATTTGTCATAGGTGCATGTGATGGCCAGGGTCGTATCTGTCTTTCTTCCGACACTGCCGACGGATCGGGTGAGGCGCGCCGATCCTTCGCTACCGGCTGACAAGCCGCTGGTGATCGTCGCCAAAAGCGGCTCCAAGCGGTGGATTTCTGCCGCCGACACCGCGGCTCTGAAACTTGGTCTGCATGTCGGCATGCCGGCAGCCAAGGCGCAGGCGCTGGTCCAGGGTCTGATGATCTTCGATGCAGATCCGCATGCCGATGGTGAGACTTTGGAACGCCTGTCGCTCTGGGCGCTGACGCAATATTCGCCGGTCGTCGCCATGGACCCGCCGGACGGGATCGTCATGGACACGGAGGGCGCCGATCATCTGCAGGGCGGCGAGGAACGGATGCTGTTCGGTCTCGTCAATCGCTTCCGTGCCAAGGGACTGGCCGCCCGCGCAGCGATTGCAGATACTTGGGGCGCCGCGCATGCGCTGGCGCGGGCGACCCGTCGCGAGACAATCATCGTGCCTCCCGGAAAGATCGCCGAGGCTGTGGAGCGCTTGCCGGTTTCATCCCTGCGCCTGCCCGCGGAAATCGTCGCCAGCCTGCGCACCCTGGGCTTCGCCACTGTCGGCGAGCTGGCCGCCACGCCGCGCGCGCCGCTGGTGCTGCGCTTTGGCCCGGAAATCACCCGCCGCCTCGATCAGATGTATGGCCGTCTGGCTGAGCCGATCGATCCGATCCGGCCTGCCGAACTCGTCGAAGTCCATCGCTCCTTCGCCGAGCCGATCGGCGCCGCTGAAACCATCGAAAAATACATCACCCGTCTGGTCCGGCTGCTTTGCCTGGAGCTTCAGAAGCGCGGGCTCGGCGTCCGGCGTGTCGATCTCATCGTCCATCGCGTCGACAATACCATTCAGGCCCTGAGGGCAGGGACGGCAAAGCCGGTCCGTGACGCGGCTTGGCTGACGAAGCTGTTCAACGACCGCATCGAAAACATCGAACCCGGTTTCGGTATCGAGAAGCTGACGCTCGCCGCCATCATGGTCGAGCCGCTGGCGGAAAAGCAGAATGCCTCCTCGCTCATCGAGGAGGAAGTCAAGGATGTCACGCCGCTGATCGATATCCTCGGCAATCGCGGCGGCCAGCGGATCTACCGAGCCGCGCCGGTGGCAAGCGATGTGCCGGAACGCAGCGTCCGGCGGGTTGATCCTACAGCCGAAGAGAAGGGAGAGACCTGGCCGTCGCAATGGCAGCGGCCGCCGCGACTGCTCGCCCGGCCGCAGCTGATCGAGGTGATCGCATTGCTGCCGGACCATCCGCCGGTCTCGATCACCTGGCGGGGCAGGCGTCACCGGGTGGCGCGCGCTGACGGGCCGGAGCGGATCTTTGGAGAATGGTGGCTGAGACGATCGGAGTTTCGGGCGGTCAGGGACTATTTCATCGTTGAAAGCGAGAGCGGTGAGCGCTTCTGGATCTTTCGTTTGGGCGACGGCGTCGATGCCGGAACCGGGTCGCACAAGTGGTACCTACATGGGCTTTTCGCATGAGATACGCGGAGTTGCAGGTCACGACGCATTTTTCGTTTCTCCGGGGCGCCTCGTCGGCCGAGGAACTGTTCGCCACCGCCAAGCTCATGGGCATCGAAGCGCTCGGCATCGTCGATCGCAACAGCCTGGCCGGGATCGTCCGGGCGCTGGAAGCGTCACGGGCGACAGGCCTGAGGCTGGTCGTCGGCTGCCGGCTCGATCTGGCGGACGGCATGTCGATCCTGGTCTACCCGACCGACCGCGCCGCCTATTCGCGTTTGACGCGGTTGCTGACTTTGGGAAAGGGCAGGGGCGGCAAAGCGAACTGCATCCTGCATCTCGACGATGTCGCCCATTATGCCGAGGGCCTGATCGGCATCCTCGTGCCGGACATGCCGGACGAGACCTGCGCCATGCAGCTCAGGAAGATGGCAGAGATTTTTGGGGATCGCGCCTATCTGTCGCTGAGCCTGCGCCGGCGGCCGAACGACCAACTGCGGCTTCACACGCTTTCCAACATGGCGGCGCGCTACCGGGTCAGGACAGTCGTTACGAATGACGTGCTGTTCCATGAGCCGCCGCGCCGGCAGCTTCAGGATATCGTCACCTGTGTTCGCGAGAAGACGACCATCGATTCCGTCGGCTTCGATCGCGAACGTTTCGCCGATCGCCATCTGAAGCCGCCGGAGGAGATGGCCCGCCTCTTCCCCCGCTATCCCGAGGCATTGGCGCGCACGATGGAGATCGTAAGGCGCTGTACGTTTTCGCTCGAGGAACTGGTCTACCAGTATCCCGAGGAAGCCCTGATCCCCGGCATGACGGCGCAGCAGTCACTGGAGCATTATACCTGGGAGGGTGTGAAGACCCGCTATCCGGAAGGCCTGCCGGCCCATGTCGAACAGACCATCCGCCATGAGCTCTGCCTGATCGAGACGATGAAATACGCCCCCTATTTCCTGACCGTCTTCTCGATCGTCCGATACGCCCGCTCCCAGAACATTCTCTGCCAGGGCCGCGGTTCTGCCGCCAATTCCGCCGTTTGCTACGTCCTCGGCATCACCTCCATCGATCCGGAAACCAACGACCTGCTGTTCGAACGGTTCGTCAGTCAGGAGCGCGACGAGCCGCCGGATATCGATGTGGATTTTGAACACGAACGGCGCGAGGAGGTCATCCAGTGGATCTACAAGACCTACGGCCATGACAAGGCGGCTCTCTGCTCGACCGTCACCCGCTATCGCACCAAGGGTGCGATCCGCGACGTCGGCAAGGCCTTCGGCTTGTCGGAGGACCTGATCAAGGCGCTGTCCTCCGGCGTCTGGTCCTGGTCGGAAGAGGTCGGCGAAAAGCAGGTCCGCGACCTCGGGCTCAACCCGGAGGATTATCGGCTGGCGCTGACGTTGCAGCTGGCGCAACAACTGATGGGCACGCCTCGGCACCTCGGCCAGCATCCTGGCGGCTTTGTCCTGACCCACGATCGATTGGACCACCTGGCGCCGATCGAGCCTGCAAGCATGCCCGACCGATACGTCATCGAATGGGACAAGGATGACGTCGAAGCCTTGAAGATGATGAAGGTCGACGTGCTGGCGCTCGGCATGCTGACCTGCATGGCGAAGGCCTTCGCGCTGCTGAAGCAGGAGAAGAATATCCCGCTCGACCTGGCGTCCATCCCTCAGGAGGATCCTGCGACCTACGCGATGATCCGCAAGGCCGATACCCTCGGTACCTTCCAGATCGAGAGCCGGGCGCAGATGGCGATGTTGCCGCGCATGAAGCCCGAGACATTTTACGATCTCGTCATCCAGGTGGCGATCGTCCGGCCAGGGCCGATCCAGGGCGACATGGTCCACCCGTATCTGCGCCGACGCGAGGGCAGGGAGCCTGTCGACTATCCGACGCCGGAGCTGGAGGCGGTTTTGAGCAAGACGCTCGGTGTGCCCTTGTTCCAGGAGAGCGCCATGAAGGTGGCGATGGTCTGCGCCGGATTTTCGGCCGGAGAGGCCGATCAGCTGCGCCGGGCGATGGCGACGTTCAAGTTTACGGGCGGAGTGAGCCGGTTCAAGGACAAGCTCGTGTCCGGCATGATCCGCAATGGTTATTCGCCGGAATTCGCCGAGCGGACGTTTGGCCAACTGGAGGGTTTCGGGTCCTATGGTTTTCCCGAAAGCCACGCCGCCTCTTTCGCGCTGATTGCCTATGCTTCGAACTATGTGAAGTGCCATTATCCGGACGTGTTCTGCGCCGCACTTTTGAATGCGCAGCCGATGGGGTTCTACATGCCGGCGCAGATCGTCGCCGATGCCAAAAAGCATGGTGTCGAGGTCCGGCCGGTCTGCACCAACCGGTCCCGGTGGGACTGCACGCTGGAGCCGATCGGCCGTACCGGCAAGCATGCAGTCCGGCTCGGAATGCGGCTTGTGAAAGGTCTTCCGGTCGCCGATGCTGCCCGTATTGTTGCCGCACGGACCGATGAGCCGTTCGTTTCCATCGACGACATGTGGCGCCGCTGCGGTGTGCCGACCGCCTCGCTCGTCAAGATGGCAGAGGCGGATACCTTCCGCTCTTCCCTCGGCCTTGAACGGCGCGATGCGCTCTGGGCGATCGAAGCGCTGCGCGACGAGCCGCTTCCCCTGTTTGCCGCGGCCGCAGAGCGGGAAGCGCGCGCGATCGCCGAGCAGCAGGAGCCGGATGTAATACTCCGGCAGATGACCGAAGGGCACAATGTCGTGGAGGACTACAGCCACACCGGGCTGACCCTGCGTCATCACCCATTGAGTTTCCTGCGCCAGGATCTGGCCTGCAAGAGGATCGTGACCTGCTCGGAAGCGATGACGGCACGAGACGGCCAATGGCTGATGGCGGCCGGCCTGGTGCTGGTGCGGCAGATGCCGGGGTCAGCCAAGGGCGTCGTGTTCGTGACGATCGAGGACGAAACCGGCGTGGCGAATGTCGTGGTCTGGCCGAAACTCTTCGAGCGCTCACGCCGGATTCTGCTCGGATCCAGCATGCTGGCGATCAACAGCAGGATCCAGCGGGAAGGGGAGGTCGTCCACCTGGTCGCCCAGCAGCTGTTCGATCTCTCTGCGGATCTCTCCAGTCTGACGGAACGCGACGGCAACTTTCGGCCGCCGACGGGGCGCGGGGACGAATTTGTTCACGGCGCCCCGGGGATGCCCGATCCGCGTGGAAAACCTCCGGCATCCGTTCGCGCGAAGGACATTTTCGAGCCCGACCGGCACATCGACACATTGAAGATCAAGAGCCGGAATTTTCAATGACGGAAACGGCACTGGAGCCGGATCAAAGCACGCTGACGTTCTCAGCCTTCGATTTTCCGGTCTTCCGGTCCTGGCCCAGATCGTAGCTTACCTTCTGACCTTCCCGCAGAAGATCGCCATACTGCACGGCTGAGACATGCACGAAAACATCCGCTCCGCCGTTCTCAGGGGTGATGAACCCAAAGCCTTTGTCTGTATTGAAAAATTTCACGGTTCCGGTCGGCATGAAAGCTCCTGATCAATGCGCGGCGACTTTCCGCGATTGGAACCTATAGCTGATTTGGCGTCCCATCAATGGCTTGTATATTTGCCGCTAAACATCAATACGCACCTGATCCAGGCGCTGCTCGGCAACTGAGCAAGCTTCAGGCACTTGTCGTCCCTGACGATACCGGTGAGGTTTTTGCCGGTTTGCTGGACAGGCTTGAGCAAGCCGAATGCCGCCTCGCGACAGAACGTTCTATCTCCCGCGGCCACTCACCCAACACGGTTTCCGCCTGAGTTGCCGCTCAAACGATGCGTCGGCTTTGAAGGCAATAAAAAAGGCCGGGGCGAAATCGCACCGACCTTCCTCATCATCGCTTACTCACCAGTGCCAGTACATCCGTGGTCAAAAGTCTCGAAGCGACGGCGGCGATTGCGAGCGGCGAATTCATTTCAGCGCTCATCAGCAATGCCGATGTGCTGGATATAGACAGCCAATGTGTTGAAAAGAAGTTCACAGATACCAGCACGGCTGAATGACACCGGCGGCTTCGCCGTCCGCTCTTTACGACGTGGTCCGGTTCCTGGGTCTGTTGACGTTTCCGTAAGCACTGGCCACGCCTTTGCTTGCTGTCGTTGGCCCTTTTCCCATAGGTTTCCTGCGCCATGTAGTCCCGAGGTAACCAGGCGGGGTTCGATATGGACGAGATCGTCAAACAGCTTCTCCACCTTTCTGCGCGCACCGAAACCCTCATTGCGATCTATGATGGCGATGACCGGCTGCGGTATGCCAACAACGCATTCCGTTCCGCCTATTTCATCGAGCCCGATGAAACTCCTCTATGGCCGGATCTCATGCGACGGAATTTCGAGCTGGGGCGGGGGACGGCCATCCGAGCGAATTTCGAAGACTGGTTGCGATCGACGCAGTCGCGGCGCGGCAAGATCGGCTATCGGGCTTTCGAGACGGATCTGATCGACGGTCGCTGGTTCTGGATGACGGAGACGATCGAGAAGAACGGCTGGATGCTGTGCATCGCGAGCGACATTACCACCTTACGCGCCAAAGGCAGGAGCGTCCGGCAAGATCGCGATCAGGCGATCAAGGCCTCTCAGACGGACGAACTGACCGGCGTCGCCAACCGCCGCTTCGTGATGGCACGTATCGAGGACATGCTGGTAGCCGCGCAACATGGGAACGAAGGATGCCTGGCCGTGTTCGATATCGACAATTTCAAGTACATCAACGATCGGCTCGGCCACCACGCCGGAGATCTCGTCCTGCGCGACTTCGCTCACCGCATTCATCAAAACGTTCGCCGCACCGACTGTTTTGGGCGCGTTGGCGGAGAAGAGTTCATTCTGGTGATGCCGGAAACAGGATCCGAGGAATCTATCGCCATTGTGGAGCGCATGTTGAGCGTGATCCGGTTCTCCCGCCCGCTGCCTGAATCTCCCGACTTCAGCTACACGTGCTCGGCGGGCATCGCCGTCTGCCAGCCGGAAGACAACGTTTCGGATCTTTATCGGCGCGCCGATCAGGCGCTCTATTCAGCCAAAATGAGCGGTCGGGACAGGGTACGTGCGGCCTAAGGATGATCGCCGGTAGGGAAGGCCGCAATGCAGGCGAGAACAAGGACCGTCAACCGGATCAGGCGACCTGCTCGACGTGCAGCGTACCCAATGCCAGTGGCTTGATCAGGGTTTTTGCCGAAATCGACGGATTGAGCCAGTCCGCCCAGGCGCTGCGGTCCAGAATGACGATCTGCCGGTCGTGATAGGGCGAAATGTCGGGACCAGGAGGCATAGTCAGCATGGTGAAGGCCTCTCCGACTTCCGGCGTCTGCCGCCAGATGCCGGCGATGCAGAAGATCGGTTCATCCTTCTTGGTGAACAGCCATTTGTCCTTGCGCTTCTTCGACTTGTCTTCGGGATCCGTAAACTCATAAAAGCCGTCGGCGACAATCAGGCATCGGTTCGACCCGAACTCACGTCCCTCCGAGCGAAAATTATAGACCGGCCGCTTGTTGGGTCCGGGCCAGCTCCAGCGCCGCTGCACCATATCAGCCTCACCAGCGGCGCCGTCAATTGTCCGGATGATCGGCGCGGTATCGGTGATCTTGATGTCCTCCCGCGCCTGGACGTTGGGCACGCCTTCCGAGAACCGGATCTTGATCTTCAGGTCGGCGAAATCCTCGGCGATCGCGGCGGCATCCACCATCAATCTATAATCATTGCACATGTTTCCTCCGTCGCGCCGCGGGTTGCTTCAGTCACGTCACGCCGCTCCAGGTGCGGCAGATGCTCGCCTTGATCTCGCTCGAACCGAACGAGCAGTTCCTCGGCCTCGTTCTTTGGCAATCGCCACCCGGCCGAGCTTGTGACGTTCGGTCTCATCGGAGCGCATCCTGCCACGCTAACAGGTCCTGGCTTACTCCTCAAACCGTGACCATGTTTGCATCTCAATCATGTTCCTGATATGTTCTTCTCGTTATGGACGTGAAGCTATTCGATCCCGAAGCGTCACTTGAAGAACGCCGTCTTGTGATCAGACGTTCCGGTGACGAGATTGAGATGGTGGAATTGCCATGGGGCCTTCAGCCGTCCGAGACGAGCGGCAGCCCCTTCACGGTGGTTCGTGCCGAGGGCAGACGTTTTCCGACGCACCGATGTCTCATTCCCGCTTCCGAATTCCGGCACAGGAGCCGCGGCAAAGGCTATCGCTTCTCTCTCGCCAGCAGCGACTGGTTCTACTTCGCCGGCATCTGGCGGCCCAAGACGCGGGATTGGCCGGAAGCCTATGCGATCCTGACGATCGAATCGAACGCCGATATCGCGCCATTCCATGATCGCCAGATGGCGGTTCTGCCAAGAAAGGACCGCATGGACTGGATTGATCTGATGCGCCGGGAAGAGGAGCTGCTGCGTCCCTTGCCTCCCGGAGCCTTCAAGATCTCGGAGGATCGCGCCGAGCCCGAGGAGGCGAGATTCGCCTTCTGAAGTGGCCGGCACGAGGGATTGCAGACTCAGTCGATGAGGTCCTTGAAGGCGTTCCGCGCCCTTACAATATCTATTTCAGGACCATTGGTGGCACGAAAGGAGGAAGAAATGCCGCTGAACGATGTTCCATGGACTCGACCAGTGACGATCCGGCTGCAATGCGGCCTGGAGCGCACCTTCATCGGCGTCTATGACGCCCTCGACTTTCTCGAGAACGAGTGGCCGTTGCGGCACGGGGAACGCCATGACAGGGCGGTGAAGGCCTGCCAGCGCGCTCTTAACGGCATCGTCCCTGCCGTCATCGCCCGCGAAGCTTTCATGGCGGCTTGCCTGGAGGCCGGGATGCCGGCTGTCATGGCTGCCTGGAAGACGAAGCCAGAAACTCAAGCGGTTCGGACCGCTCGTATGGCGGCCGTGTGATCAGGTACCGGCGACCCCGCCCAAGGCGGGGTCCCTCCCGGGAAACCCGTCCTGATTGCTGTGGTTGCCCATGTCAGGAACGGTCGAAATCTCACCAGCTCGTTCCTCGTCGATCGCCGTTGCTAGATGGTCTGTCGTCCGAGAGCGCTCCTGCAGCAAAGCGATATAGCGCCGGCGCATCTCCTGGATGCTGATTTCTCCCATGACCCAGAGCTCGACGATCGCCATATATTCGGGATCACCGTCGATCGGCGTTGCACGAGCGCGCGCTCGCGCGATGACGCGATCTGCGATCGACCTGCGCGTTTGTTCTGTCGTCACCATTCCCTCCGCCTCTGGCGTTCATGAGTCCCGGCTGATTTAGCAATCCCTTGACACCCGCACCACTTGAAATCGCAAGCTTCGACCACATCTAAGGCTCACTTCCCGTATCGATGGCCTGCTGCTCGACGACCTTCGTCGGCGTTCGAGGCTGTCCGGGTTTGAAGAAAGGGCGCTCCCCAATTGGGTTGAGCGCCCTTTCTGTTTCAGACCGGCGATGTCGGGCATGGAACCGGAAGCTCCCGCGCCGCATTCCGCTTTCTGGACTTCTTTTCGAGAACAGCGATGGCCAGCGACAAGCTTTCGACCTACCGATCCAAACGCGATTTTAAGAAGACGGCCGAGCCGAGCGGCGAGAAACAGATCACCCGCAGCAACCGCCGGCGTTTCGTCATCCAGAAACATGACGCCACCCGGCTGCACTACGACCTGCGGCTCGAGCTTGACGGGGTCTTCAAGAGCTGGGCGGTCACCAAGGGACCGTCGCTCGACCCGCACGACAAGCGACTTGCCGTCGAGGTCGAGGATCATCCGCTCGACTACGGCGATTTCGAAGGCACGATTCCGAAAGGCCAATATGGTGGCGGAACGGTGATGCTCTGGGACCGGGGCTATTGGGAGCCTGAAGGCAAAAAGAGTCCGGAACAGGCTCTCGCGAAAGGCGATTTGAAGTTCACGCTGGACGGCGAGCTGCTCCATGGCAGTTTCGTGCTTGTGCGGATGCGCAATGATCGTGAGCGCGGCAAACGGACCAACTGGCTGCTGATCAAGCATCATGATGATTATTCCGTTGAGGACAACGGCGCGGCGATCCTGGAGGAGAATGCGAAGTCAGTCGCCTCCGGCCGCACGATGGAAATGATCGCTGCCGGCAAGGGGCGAAAGCCCAAGCCGTTCATGGTCGAAGGCGGTAATGTCCAGGCCGATGCGGTCTGGGACAGTAACCAGGGTCTTGCCGCTGCTGAGCGAAAGGCCGCGGCTCGCGATGACGATGAACGGGATACCGTCACGTCTGTCGACCTGCCCGATTTCATCCCGCCGCAGCTCTGCGAGACGCTGGAACGCCCGCCGGCCGGCGCCGGCTGGATCCATGAGATCAAATTCGACGGATACCGTATCCAGATGCGCGTTCTCGACGGCGAAGTCACGTTGAAAACCCGTAAGGGCCTCGACTGGACCGCCAAATATCCCGAGATCGCCGATGCTGCTTCGGGCCTTTCGGATTGCATCATCGATGGTGAGATCTGCGCGCTTGACGAAAACGGTGCGCCGGACTTCGCGGCCCTGCAGGCCGCGCTGTCGGAAGGCAAGACGGGCGATCTCGTCTACTTCGCCTTCGATCTCCTCTATGACGGTGGGGAAGACCTGCGCTCCCAGCCGCTCGTGGAGCGGAAAGCCCGGTTGCAGACGCTGCTTTCGGATGCCGGGAACGATCCCCGCATCCGCTATGTCGAGCACTTCGAGACCGGCGGCGACGCCGTGCTACGCTCGGCCTGTAAACTATCGCTGGAAGGCATCGTCTCGAAACAGGCGGATGCGCCCTATCAGTCGGGACGTACCGAAACCTGGGCGAAATCGAAATGCCGCGCCGGCCATGAAGTGGTGATCGGCGCCTATGCCACGACCAACGGCAAATTCCGCTCGCTGCTCGTGGGCGTCTTCCGCGGCGATCATTTCGTCTATGTCGGCCGCGTCGGCACTGGATATGGGGCGCAGAAGATAGCGAGCCTGCTGCCGAAGCTGAAGGCGTTGGAGACGACGAAGTCGCCATTCACCGGGATCGGCGCCCCGAAAAAGACTGCGGACGTCACCTGGCTGAAGCCGGAGCTGGTCGCGGAAATCGAGTTCGCCGGCTGGACGGCGGACGGCCTTGTTCGTCAGGCCGCCTTCAAGGGCCTGCGCGAGGACAAACCCGCCAAGGAAGTGGAAGCCGAACAGCCTGCGAGCGTCACGAAGGCCGAGGTCCCTGAGCCGGCGGCGCCTGAACCTCCCGAAAAACCCATCCGACGCAAAGGCTCAAAAGTGGATGTCATGGGTGTCTTGATATCGAGCCCGGACAAGCCGCTCTGGCCCGACGCTGATGATGGTCAGCCTGTCACCAAGGAGGAGCTTGCCCATTATTACGAGGCGGTCGGTCCCTGGATGATCGACCATATCAAGGGGCGCCCCTGCTCGATCATCCGGGCGCCGGATGGGATTGCCGGCGAACAGTTCTTCCAGCGGCATGCCATGCCGGGACAGTCGAACCTGCTCGAACTTGTGAAAGTGTTCGGTGACAAGAAAGCGTATCTGCAGATCGACCGCATCGAAGGGCTGGTGGCCGTTGCTCAGACCGCCGCCCTTGAGCTGCATCCCTGGAATTGCGAACCGGGACAGCCCGAGGTTCCCGGCCGCCTCGTCTTCGATCTCGATCCCGGTCCCGACGTGCCGTTCTCGACGGTCGTCGCCGCTGCGCGCGAGATGCGCGACCGTCTGGACGAACTCGGCCTTATCAGTTTCTGCAAGACGACCGGCGGCAAGGGGCTGCATGTGGTGACGCCGCTCGCCGTCAACAGGCGCAAGCCGCTCGCCTGGCCCGAGGCGAAGGGTTTCGCCCACGATGTCTGCCAGCAGATGGCGCGCGAGAACCCGGACCTTTATCTCATCAAGATGACGAAGAGCCTCAGGAACGGGCGCATCTTCCTCGACTACTTGCGCAATGACCGCATGGCAACGGCAGTGGCGCCGCTGTCGCCGCGCGCCAGACCAGGCGCGACCGTGTCCATGCCGCTGACCTGGGCGCAGGTGAAGTCCGATCTCGACCCAAAGCGTTTCACCATCCGCACCGTGCCGGTACTACTGGCGAAGACAAGCGCATGGCAGGACTATCACGATGGTCAACGGTCGCTAGAACAGGCGATCAAGCGGCTGGCGAAGGAGATGAAACACGCGGCCTGATCAGTGCACAGCCATGCTCACCAGCGGGTAAGGATGAACTGTCTTGAACTGCGCGATCATCGCTGTGGCTTGCTGCAGCACACGCTCTGCATTTTGCGCATCGTCGCGCGCCAACTCGTCAGCATTGATGCGAAGCGCCTGCGCCATATTGGCGGAAAGCGCGGCAAAATGCTTGTTACCTTCGACAAAAGCTTCACGCGCTGTGCGCTCGAGGACCCGGGCAACGTCTACAAATACCTCTTCCCGTTCCTCAATGCTGAGGTCATTGCCAATGTTGATTTTCTCTTCCATTCCCGATCTCACTCCGAATAGACGTGCGATAGCGACCGAGCTCATCAAGCCTCGGCCGCGAAAGAGCTAGGGAAGGAAAAATCCGGATTCAAGACCTCAATGGAGCTTGAACTCGCCTTCGACACGGCGCCATTCGTTTGGCCCGATCAGACGCTGATGGGTGTAACGGACGGAATGCAAAGGGCCATCGAGACTCTCCTGCCAAAAGTCCAGGAACTTGTGCATTTCGGGAAAATCGGGAGCCAGATCGTAGTCCTGCCAAACATAGGTCTGCAGCACGGATTCGAAATCAGGAATGCGGTAGAGGATGTGAGCGGTGGTAAGACCGTAGCCGTTGAGCTGACGTTCCAGATCCGATGAAAATCGCATGCTTCATCTCCGTTTCATGACACTCTGAAGGTGGCGCAAAATTTCGCGGCCATCAACGGATTTTCCAACGCTGGACGCCACTTTGTTGTTCCTTTCCAGCATGTTAGCAGCATGAGATCGTGAGTGCTAATTTTTTCGTTTCGCCCTCTTGAAATCGAAAAATCTCAAAACCAGATCATTTCGCGCAAAAAGCTCGAAGAGAGGTTTTGCACCCGCCCGGACTGGTCATCCGGTCCGGCCAGGGGGAACAACGTCATCATTGTTTGTCCATTGGAGGAAAACATGTCGTTCCGACCGCTTCATGATCGCATTCTCGTCCGCCGGGTCGAATCCGAAGAAAAGACCAAAGGCGGCATCATCATCCCCGACACCGCCAAGGAGAAGCCGCAGGAAGGCGAGGTCATCGCCGTGGGTCCCGGTGCCCGCAATGAGGCCGGCCAGATCCAGGCGCTGGACGTCAAGGTCGGCGATCGCATCCTGTTCGGCAAATGGTCCGGCACCGAGATCAAGATCAACGGCGAAGATCTGCTGATTATGAAGGAAAGCGACGTCATGGGCATTGTCGAAGCCCAGGCCGAGCAGAAAAAGGCCGCCTGAACCATTCATCCACGACCATCAGTCAGATAGCTGCCTATTGAGGAGTTAAAGAAATGGCTGCGAAAGAAGTCAAGTTTCACACCGATGCCCGTGAGCGCATGCTGCGTGGGGTCGATGTGCTCGCCAATGCGGTGAAGGTCACCCTCGGCCCGAAGGGCCGCAACGTCGTGATCGACAAGTCCTTCGGCGCGCCGCGCATCACCAAGGATGGCGTATCGGTCGCCAAGGAAATCGAGCTGGAAGACAAGTTCGAAAACATGGGCGCCCAGATGCTGCGCGAAGTGGCATCGAAGACCAACGACCTTGCCGGCGACGGTACGACGACCGCCACCGTTCTGGCCCAGGCGATCGTCAAGGAAGGCGCGAAAGCGGTTGCCTCCGGCATGAACCCGATGGACCTGAAGCGCGGCATTGATCTTGCCGTCGATGCCGTCGTCAAGGAACTGAAGAACAACGCCCGGAAGATCACCAGCAATTCCGAAATCGCCCAGGTCGGCACCATCTCGGCCAATGGCGATTCCGAGATCGGCCGCTATCTCGCCGAAGCCATGGAGAAGGTCGGCAACGAAGGCGTCATCACCGTCGAGGAAGCAAAGACCGCCGAAACCGAACTCGAAGTCGTCGAAGGCATGCAGTTCGACCGCGGCTATCTCAGCCCGTATTTCGTCACCAACCAGGACAAGATGCGGGTCGAGCTGGAAGATCCCTATATCCTGATCCACGAGAAGAAGCTCTCGAACCTGCAGGCGATGCTCCCGGTTCTCGAAGCCGTCGTCCAGTCCGGCAAGCCGCTGCTCATCATCGCCGAGGACGTCGAAGGCGAAGCCCTTGCTACGCTTGTCGTCAACAAGCTGCGCGGCGGCCTCAAGATTGCCGCCGTCAAGGCTCCGGGCTTCGGCGACCGCCGCAAGGCCATGCTGGAAGACATCGCCATCCTGACGGGCGGCACTGTCATTTCCGAAGACCTCGGCATCAAGCTTGAAAATGTCACACTGAACATGCTGGGCCGTGCCAAGAAGGTGGCAATCGAGAAGGAAAACACGACCATCATCGACGGCGTCGGCTCGAAAACGGAAATCAACGGTCGCGTAGCGCAAATCCGCGCGCAGATCGAGGAAACCACTTCCGACTACGACCGCGAAAAGCTGCAGGAACGCCTTGCCAAGCTTGCCGGCGGCGTTGCCGTGATCCGCGTCGGCGGCTCGACCGAAGTCGAAGTCAAGGAAAAGAAGGACCGCGTCGATGATGCCCTTCATGCCACCCGCGCGGCGGTGGAAGAAGGCGTCCTGCCGGGCGGTGGCGTTGCGCTGCTGCGGGCCGTCAAGGCTCTCGACAATCTCGCCACCGCCAACCAGGACCAGAAGGTCGGCGTCGAGATCGTCCGCCGGGCGATCGAAGCTCCCGTGCGCCAGATCGCCGAAAACGCCGGCGCTGAAGGTTCGGTGATCGTCGGCAAGCTGCGCGAGAAGACCGAGTTCTCCTACGGCTGGAACGCACAGAGCGGCGAGTATGGCGATCTTTATGCCCAGGGCGTCATCGACCCGGCCAAGGTCGTCCGTACCGCACTCCAGGATGCCGCTTCGGTCGCCGGCCTGCTGGTCACGACGGAAGCCATGATTGCCGAAAAGCCCAAGAAGGAAGCCGCTCCGGCCCTGCCGGCCGGCGCCGGCATGGACTTCTAAACTGATCGAGGAGGCCCGCAGCGTCCGTCAGGGGCGGGCCTCCCCACCCATTCAACCAAGTTCCATCGGTCAAGATCAATGGAGCCAAGCCATGAGAAAGGAAAACATCAGGAATTCGGTACCGGAGCAAGCCACAGCCGCGATCAGCGCCGCGCATCTGCTTCACCCGGCCAAACATTTCGATCATCCTCGTGACGTGCTTGCCGCCGACGACATCGGCGACGACGAGAAGCGGGCCATTCTTGCCTCGTGGGCATCCGATATCTTTGCCATCGAGTCCATTCCGGCCCTTCGCCTTTATCCCGGCACGGATAAAGCCGTCTCCTACGACGAGATCATCGAAGCACTGAAGACTTTGGATAAAGACGATCAACACTCCGGAGAGCAAGGCTCGCCCGGTTCCTTCAATGTCCACAGGACCCATAGACGGCGACCGCAAATTCGCCGATCTGGCGGCCTTGGCCTGTGCAGCTACCGGAAAGGAGAGCGTCGCCGACAGCCATTCGAGATTTAGACATTCCATCTGACGTGTCGCGTGCCTCTTCGAGGACGCCGACCTGATTTTTACCGACGACTCTTTGCTCGATTGAGGAGGTTTTGCCGATGAAGATCGCTCAGATCGCACCGCTCGCCGAAAGCGTTCCGCCCAAGCTCTATGGAGGAACCGAGCGGATTGTTTCCTATCTCACCGAAGAACTTGTCGCCCAAGGCCATGACGTCACACTTTTTGCCAGCGGCGATTCCGTCACCGATGCCAGACTGGTGCCATGCTCGGACGTTGCGCTGCGGCTCAACCCGGCCGTCAGGGACCAACTGCCGCATCATGTCGTGATGCTGGAGGAGATCCGGCGACGGGCGCACGAATTCGATGTGCTGCATTTCCATATTGATCTCCTGCATTTTCCGCTGATTCGGCATTTTGCCGACCGCACGGTCACGACGCTGCACGGCCGGCTCGACTTGCCGGACCTCGAGCCCTTCTACAAGGCTTTTCCCGACATTCCGTTGGTATCCATCTCCAACGATCAGCGCCGCCCGATGCCGCCGGTCAATTGGTCCGGGACGGTCTATCACGGCCTGCCGGTCGACTTGCTGCCGTTTACGGAAAAGCCCAAAGGCAATTACCTTGCCTTTCTTGGACGGATATCGCCGGAAAAGCGGCCGGACCGCGCCATACAGATCGCTACGAAGGTCGGCATGCCGCTCAAGATCGCAGCCAAGATCGACAATGCCGACAAGGCCTATTGGGAAACTGTGATCGAGCCGATGGTCAAGAGCCATCCGAATGTCGAATTCGTCAGTGAGATCAACGAGCATCAGAAGGCAGCCTTCCTGGGCAATGCCGGCGCGCTCCTTTTCCCGATCGACTGGCCGGAACCATTCGGACTGGTCATGATCGAAGCCATGGCCTGCGGCACGCCCGTTATCGCCTTCCGATGCGGCTCGGTTCCCGAGGTGATCGACGAGGGCGTTTCCGGCGTGCTGGTGGACAGCGTTCAGGAAGCTGTGGAAAACATCGAATGGGCGTTGCGGCTCGATCGTCGCAAGGTCCGGGCCACTTTCGAAAAACGTTTCACAGCCGAACGCATGGCACGGGACTATGTCGACATCTATCGGCAGCTGCCCGGCACCCGGACGAAGGCCGCGCCGCTTCGTCGCGCCAACGGCCAGTCCCTCGATCTCCAAGTGGTAGCTTAGGAAAGCGGAGGCCGTCATGCCGATCGCTTCTGCAGGCAGCAATTCAGTCCCCGAGCCGACAGGCCAGGGGACGCCGATAGCGCAGTTCTTCATTCCCGCTGCCGCATCGCTGCAGGAGCGACGGCCGCGTACCCTGAAGCACGGCGATACCTTCGCCGTCTTCGACCACAATGGCGATGCGCTTTCCAGGCCCGGCAGCCCGGAAGGCCTCTTTCACCGTGATACGCGTTACCTCTCGCATCTCTATCTGACGATCAACAGCAAGCGGCCGATGTTGTTGTCATCGACGCTACGCGACGACAACGCGACACTGACTTGCGATCTCACCAATCCCGATCTCTTCGATGACAAGGGAAAGCTCGTTCTGGAGCATGACCTGATCCATCTGCGCAGATCCCGCTTCCTCTGGAATGCACGGTGTTACGAGCGATTGAGCGCGAGGAACTATGACGAGCAGCCGCGCCACGTGCGCCTCGGGATCGAGTTCGCGTCGGATTTCGCAGATCTTTTCGAAGTGCGGGGAACCGCGAGAGCCAGGAGGGGGCGGCATCTTCCCGCCGTCGTAGAGCAGAACGGTGTCCTTCTCTCTTATATCGGTTTGGACGATCGAAAGCGAACCACCCGGCTTTCCTTCGACCCGCAGCCGAACGAGCTCGGGAGCGGCCATGTCATTTATGATCTCCATCTGGCGCCGCACGAAACCAGATCGCTGTTCATCGAGGTTGCTTGCGACCAGACCCCCGCGGGTCGACCGAGCCACCGTTCCTTTTTCCTGGCCTTGCGGGATGCCCGTCGCGCCTTGCGTGCCTCGTCCTCGCGGGCGGCAACGATCGTCACGTCCAACGAGATCTTCAACGAGGTCGCGCGGCGCAGCGTCTCGGACCTTTACATGCTGATGACCGACAAGCCGGAAGGGCCATATCCTTATGCCGGCATTCCCTGGTTCAGCACGGTCTTCGGCCGCGATGCGCTCATTACCGCGCTTCAGACGCTCTGGCTCGATCCGCAGATCGCCCGCGGCGTACTGGGGCATTTGGCGGCCAACCAGGCCACAGAGGTCGATCCGGCCGCTGACGCCGAGCCCGGAAAAATTTTGCATGAGGTGCGCTATGGCGAGATGGCCGAACTCGGCGAGGTCCCCTTCCGCCGTTATTACGGCAGTATCGACTCGACGCCACTCTTCGTAATGCTGGCTGGCGAATACCTCAGGCGGACCGGCGATCTCGCCACCATCTATCGTCTTCTGCCGCATATAGAGGCGGCGCTGACCTGGATCGACGAACACGGCGACCGCGACGGCGACGGTTTCGTCGAATATGGGCGGCTGACGGAAGAAGGGCTGGTCAACCAGGCCTGGAAAGACAGCCACGACTCCGTCTTCCATGCCGACGGCACATTGGCGAAGGGACCGATCGCGATCGCCGAGGTTCAGGCCTACGTCTACGGCGCCTGGCAGGCGGCGGCCGAGATTTTCCGCGTGCTTGACCGGCCGGAACGTGCCGCGAACCTGCTGGCAAGAGCGGAGGGATTCCGCCGCGCCTTCGACGTCGCTTTCTTCGACAATGAACTCGGCACCTACGTCCTTGCGCTCGACGGAGACAAACGGCCCTGCCGGGTGCGATCCTCCAATGCAGGCCACGCGCTCTTCACCGGCGTAGCCTATCCGGAACGGGCGAAACAGGTTGCCCACACGCTGATGAGAGCGTCGTCGTTCTGCGGCTGGGGCATCCGAACCGTGCCTTCCACGGAGGCGCGTTACAATCCCATGAGCTATCACAACGGCTCGATCTGGCCGCACGACAACGCTCTGATCGCAAGCGGTCTGGCCCGGTATGGCTATCGAGCAGAAGCTGCGCGGATATTCGAGGGCCTGTTTGCGGCCTCAACCTATATCGACTTGCGTCGGCTTCCCGAACTTTTCTGCGGACTGCCGCGCCAACGCGCACAGGGGCCGACTTTCTATCCGGTCGCATGCTCCCCTCAGGCATGGGCTGCTGCGGCTCCGCTTTCGCTGCTGCAATCATGCCTCGGTCTCGATTTCGATCCGCATGGCTTGCAGATCAGCTTCAACGAGCCGGAACTTCCCGCCTTTCTCGACGAGGTTACCTTGCGGCATCTGCAGATCGGCAATGGCTTGGCCGACATTGCTCTTCGCCGCTCCGGTCGCCATGTAATGGTTGACGTGATCGACCGCAGGGGCGATGTCCGGGTGCTCACGACGGCATGAACCGGCTCGGCGATTGCACCGGCTGGCAACCTTGCCGACCAAGCTAATCGGCTTGCTCCTCCTCATCGGCGGTCAGCAGATCGACGAGCGCGGCCACCCTGCCTGCCGGCAGATGCCGCCCTTCGCCTATCAAGGCTTCGTCGTTGTTGGCCCATGCGAATGCCTCGGCGAGTTCAGCCTGCGTCGCACCCGTTGCCACGACCTCAGCAACCAACGTTTCATCGACAGGCCCAAGGACGGCGATGACGTCTCCGGAAGTCATTGTCATATCCGTTGCTCCTTTCTCGACTTATCCATATCTGCTCTCACACGAATCTGGTGACGCAAACGCAAAAATCAATTTTTTACGTCGGATAATTCCGCTCCTCTTGAAATAGCAACCCACTGAATTATATCAATATTGTTCGATTGCCAATGGGGATCGACAAGTCCAGGAGACGCCATGTGCTCTTGGCGTCTCCTTGTATCCATGTTGCTTACAAGGAGGATATGGCTATGAGGACAAACCTCGATTTTTCTCCCCTGTTCCGGTCGAGCATCGGTTTCGACCGAATGTTGAACGCCCTCGAGGCTGCAAGCCGCATCGAGACGATCGACAACTGGCCTCCGTATGACATCGTCAAGTCCGGCGAGGACGACTATCGCATTGCCATGGCAGTGGCGGGCTTCTCGCAAGACGAATTGGCGATTACCCAGGAGCAGAACATGCTCGTGGTCTCGGGTCAGAAGGCGAATGCTGAAGACGTGCAGTATCTGCATCGCGGCATTGCCGGCCGATCGTTCCAGCGCCGGTTCGAGCTCGCCGACCATGTCAAGGTCGTAGGTGCCGGCCTCGTAAATGGTCTGCTGACCATCGATCTCAAGCGCGAAATCCCGGAAGAGATGAAGCCGCGCCAGATCGAGATTTCGACCGACATGGCTCTGCCGAAGGCCGAGATGAAGCAGATCGAGGCCGAGAAACAGGCGGCTTAAGCCTCCCATCAGCGCAACACGCGCGCGAGGCGCCGGGCGATGCTCGGCGCCGGTGGGAAAGCTTTGCCAACTGAACCAACGGAAAGGAGAAGAAACATGAGTGTTCGTGATTTGATTCCCTGGAACCGCAACAATGGCAACCAGGTTCCGAGCATCCTGCGCGATGACGATCGTGATCCCTTCCTGTCGCTTCATCGCGAGGTAAACCGTCTGTTCGATGACGTCTTCCGCGGCTTCGGCTCCAGCCTGCCGTCCTTCGCAAACGGCTCCGCGTTCACTGCCGGCTGGCCGAATGTCGAGATCTCCGACACCGACAAGGAGATCAAGGTGACCGCCGAAGTGCCCGGCCTTGAGGAGAAGGACATCGAGGTCCTGCTCAACGACGGCGTCCTGACGTTGAGGGGCGAAAAGCGTTCTGAGACGGAAGACAAGGATCGCCAGTTCTCCGAACGCTATTACGGCCGATTCGAGCGCCGCATCCCGCTCGGTATCGAGGTCAAGGACGATCAGGTCGATGCGCGCTTCAAGAATGGTGTGCTGACCGTGACCTTGCCGAAGAGCGAAAAGGCGCAGTCGCAGGTCAAGCGCATCGCCATCAAAAGCTGATCGGTCCGATCTACCTGGCGGCCGGCCCTTGGCGGTCGCCAGTGTCCTTCGCCAACAGGGAGGGATGAACGATGGAGACTTCAAGAGAGACACACCACGAAATCACAATGCCGACTTCCGCTTCCCGCGCTTCGAACGACAATCTCCGCGGCCGGCTCTCTTTTGGGCGGTCATTGTTTCCCGAGGATGCCGTTGCTCGCATCTTTAAGCCATCTCCCTCAGTGACGACGTCAGGAACCGCGCGAGCACAAGGATGGCGGCTCGTCTTCGAGCGTCGCAGCGCACCCTTCATCGAGTCTTTGATGGGGGATACGGGCGGCCACGATACGCTCACACAGGTCGAGCTGGAATTTCCCACCCTTCAATCTGCCATTCGCTACGCCGAGCGGCAGGGCCTGAGCTACGTCGTGCAGAGGCGGGGGACGAAGCCGGCCAGGCGGACCAGGCAACCGTTGGTCCTGCGACCGAAGCGGACGTCTCATGCCTTCTCCGACACGACGCTGGAGCGGCTCGGCCTTTCGGCACTTCAGGACAGCTATGACCAGGCGCTCGACGGCGCAGCAACCCGCAATGACCCGTCCGGACCAGAAAGCTGGTCCTCAGCGATGGATGTTGTCAGCGACAGGACGTTGTCGCTCCAGGCCAAACGCTCGATCCTGATGAACTGGGCCTGGACGGAGTACCTGATCGACCAGGCCACCAACGAAGGCATGCCGGAGAACGCGCGTCCCTCGCGCCTCGATGAAGTCGACCAGGCGCTGCTTGCGCTCAAGCGGGAAGTGGAAGCCAGCCAGTCCGTTCCCGTGACCGATCGAAAAGCTGCATGAGGTGCCCCATGGATCCGCATGTCGTTTTCGATTGCCAGAAGATCCTGCCGAACAGATTTGCCCTGGCGCTCGCCGCGGCCGCCCGCAGCCGTGCGCTGAACCGCGGCGTGGAGCCAAGACTTGACCGGCAGGGCGTAAGTGCGAGCGAGCTTGCGTTGCTGGAGATTGCCAGTGGGGCGTTTGTTGAGGATGAACTGGCGCCATACCTGCTCCCATCGCCGGCAGGCGCACCTCTCGCGGCTGCTCCGTCCACCACACCCGAGTTTCGCGGCGACGGGCGTTCAAGCGCTGCCGCCGCACCCGTCTCCTGCCCGCAGGAGGCGGTCCATTGATGATGCCAACCAACCGATGAGGAGAAATGAACGATGCTGAAGTCCCTGCCTTCGAACAATCGGACGGCTTTCGATATCGTCAATATCGTTGCCGGTCTTGGTCTTCTGATCTAACCCTGGCTGCTCGGCTTTACCGCCGAGACCTATGCCGCCTGGAATGGCTGGATCGTCGGCGCGGCCGTCGCCCTGGTCGCCGTCGCCGCGCTCTACGCCTTTTATGAGGTGGAGGAGTGGGTCAACCTCGTGCTCGGTATATGGGCTGTGGTCGCTCCATGGGTCCTCGGCTTCTCAACCGTGACCGCAGCCATGTGGGCGCATGTCATTGCCGGCATTGTCGTCGCAGCGTTGGCTGCCGGCAGCATCTGGTTCAGCCATAACAGTCCACTCTCGACCGCATAAGCTGACGAAGAACGGGTCCGGACCTTCGGACCCGTTCTTTTTATGCCTTTCGTGCCTCGCGCCGGAAAGAAGAAAACCATCAATTCAGGAGCAACCGATGTTCGATCTCGCCCCGAGGCTTCGCACGATTGCCGCGTCCGCAGCCATCGCCGCCGGAGCCGTCCTGTTAACCGTCACCCCCGCCGTCGCGCAGACAGCAGGGCCGGCACCTTCGTCCACCAGCCTTCCGACACTGGCGCCGATGCTTGAGCATGTCACGCCGGCCGTGGTCAATATTGCTGTCGTCTCGCGTTCGTCGGTCGAGAGCAATCCCCTTTACAGCGATCCCAACTTTCGCCGCTTCTTCAATCTGCCGGAGCAGCAACCGCGCGCCAGGATGAGCGCGGGCTCGGGCGTTATCGTCGACGCCGTGAAAGGCTATGTGCTGACCAATCATCATGTCGTCGATGGCGGAACCGAAATCTCCGTCACCCTGAAGGATGGACGTCAGCTGCCCGCAAAACTCATCGGCAGCGACAAGGAGACCGACATCGCGCTGCTGCAGATCAAAGCGAAAAACCTCACGGCGATCCAAATAGGGGATTCCGATGCCCTCAAGGTGGGCGACTATGTCGTCGCTATCGGCAACCCCTTCGGGCTCGGCCAGACGGTGACTTCGGGCATCGTCAGCGCGCTCGGACGGAGCGGCTTGAACATCGAGGGCTATGAGGACTTCATCCAGACCGACGCCTCGATCAATCCCGGCAATTCCGGCGGTGCACTGGTGACGCTCGACGGCAAGCTGGTCGGCGTCAATACAGCGATCCTCAGCCCCGCCGGCGCCAATGTCGGTATTGGCTTTGCAGTCCCCAGCAGCATGGCGGTAACCGTGATGAACCAGTTGATTGCCCACGGCGAGGTTCAGCGCGGTAAGCTGGGCATCGGTATCCAGGATCTCACACCGGATCTGGCAGAAGCCCTCAAGCTCGGTGACCTGCGGGGCGCCCTGATTGCCAATGTCGAACCCGGCTCGTCGGCCGAGCGTGCAGGATTGAAGACCGGCGACGTGGTGACGGCGATCGACGGGCGACCTGTCCACGGCGCCACCGATCTCAGGAACCGCATCGGGCTGACCCCGGCAGGCAGCAAGATCCGGCTGACCGTGAAGCGTGGGGATGACGAGCAGGTTGTTGCCGCCACGATCGCAGCCGAAGATAAGGCCTCAGCAGATCTTTCCGGCACGGCGCTCGATGGTGCTAGAATGCGAGACGCGTTGGATGCCGAATCCGCTGAGGTTGGCGACTCCGGCGTGGTGATCGAAAGCGTGGCCTCTGGCAGCCCCGCAGCCCGTACCGGGCTTCGCGCTGGCGATATGATCGTTGCGGTGAACAGGGTTCCCGTCGGTTCCGTTTCCGACCTGCGACGGGTGATCGACGAGAAGCCCGCTATAGCGGCCCTTGAACTGATCCGCGATGGCGGCCGCTTGCTGGTGGTCGTGCGATAATGGGAGCGGTCGCATGGTGATGGACAGGAAGACACGTTTCGATGTCGGCTAATCCAAACGAGATATTTTCCAAAATAGCGGGAGGTTTGCATGGTCGCGAAATGGAATTGTCAGGGTTTGGCGGCCATGTCGAAGACTGCGGCATTGTCCTGGATCTCACGCAGGCCCTTATAGGAAGCATGCCGCAGGCTTCCGTCCCGCGTCCAGCCGCGGAACTCGATCTCAGCGATCAAGGTCGGCTGGGCGAACACCAGACGCTTGCCTTTAAGCGGCACCACCGGCTTGGTCGTCTTCAGCCGATCGAGCGTCTTCTTCAGATCATCCGCTTGCCTGCCGTTGAAGCCGGTTCCGACGGAACCGACATAGACCCAGTCGTAACCGCGCCGTCCGGCAAGCAGCAAGCTACCCAGGCCGCCACGGGCAGACTCCGATTGCTCGTAGCCGACGATCATGAAGCTCTCCGACTGCACGCATTTGATCTTGAGCCAGTCGCCGGTGCGCCCGCTGCGGTAGGGCCGATCCCGGTGCTTGGCGATGATGCCTTCCAAACCGATCTGGCAGGCGTGTTCGAGCAAGCTGTCGGCATCCAGCGTCAGTTCCTCGGACAGCCGAACGGTGCCGGCTTCTTCCGCCGGCACGACATCCTCGAGCAGGTGACGTCGCACCGACAGCTCTGTCCGTGTTAAATCGTGCCCGTCCAGATAAAGCAGGTCAAAGGCGTAGAGGATGGACTCGGTCGAGATGCGTTTTCCGCCACGGCCACCCAGCGAACGTTGCAGCGCCCCAAAGTCGGAGCGGCCTTGGTCGTCAAGCACGACAGCCTCTCCGTCCAGGATGGCGGTAGTTAAACCAAGTTTTTCAGCCGCATCCGCGATCGCCGGAAATCGGTGCGTCCAGTCGTGGCCGCCGCGGGTGATGATCCGAACGCTTTTCGGCTCGATGTGGATCGCCAACCGATAGCCGTCCCATTTTACCTCGTAAAGCCAGTCAGGCCCGACCGGCACTGTCGGTTTCAGGAGAGCAAGGCAAGGCTCGATGCGCGCCGGCATTTCGTCGAAGGGCAGGCTCGGCTGGTTCGCATCGCGTTTGCGGATCGGACGGGATTGGACGGAGGACGTCGATTCATCGAGCAGAGGGAGGGGTGGTCGGCGGGCGCGCAACATTGCTAATGCCTGCCTGACCGGTTTTCGGCATCCACGGACTTCCGCAGGGCATCCATGATATTGATGACGTTGTTCGGCGCCGCCGGTTCCGCCTTGTCCTTGTTCTTGGGCTTCGCCTTTGACGGCTTCTTCATCTGCTTCTTCTTCGCCTCGATGATGTCGAGAAGTTTGTCCTGGACCGGGTCGGAGACCATCTTCGGGTTCCAGTGCTGCGTCTGCTTCTTGATCAACTGCTGGACAAGCGGCATCATGTCGCCGTCGGCCGGCTCTTCGTCGACCCTTTCGAAATAGGTCTCGGGGTCACGGACCTCGTCGCCGTACCGCAGCGTCCAGAGCACGATACCCCTGCCGCGTGGCTCCAGCATGACAGCTCGCTCGCGGCGCGATATCACCAGCCGCGATATGCCGATCATGTTCTCGGCCGCCATCGCGTCGCGGATAACCGAAAATGCTTCCATGCCGACCGGATCGTCGGGCGAGAGATAATAGGGCGTGTCGAGCCAGATCCATCCGACACTGTCGCGTGGAGAGAAGACCTCGATATCGATCGTCTTGGTGCTGTCGAGCGCGACGTTTTCCAGCTCTTCGTCTTCGAGGATCACATACTCGTCCTCGCCGCGCTGATAACCCTTCACCTCGTCTTCGTCCTTCACCTCCTTGCCGGTGACGGCATCAACATAATGGCTGACGACGCGGTTCCGGGTTTCGCGGTTGAGGGTGTGGAAGCGGACCTTCTCGTTTTCCGAGGTCGCCGGCATCATCTGCACCGGGCAGGTGACGAGAGAGAGCTTGAGATAGCCTTTCCAGTAGGGGGGCAAAGCCATCTTGTCCTCCCGTCAGCTCGCACGACGCTGCGGTTGGCCGCCGGCCGCGCGGGATTTTGGAGCAGAAGCTCGTGCCGCCTTCTGTCTGCCCTTCCCAGCCTTGGCGCCGGCGACGGCGCGCTTCGTCTTGGCGGGGGCAGTCAAACCGGCGCTTTCGCGTAGCGCCTGCAGTAGGTCGCTGGGTTTGGACGCGGCCAGCGCTTTCTTCTTCGGTAGCGTACGGCCTTCGATCTTCGCCTTCACCAGCTCCGCGACCGCCTCTTCATAGCGATCGTCGAACTGCTTCGGATCGAATTCGCCCTTCTTGGTGTTGATGATATGCTTGGCGAGTTCAAGCATCTCGCCTTCGATCTTCAGGTCCGGCATCTCGTCGAAGGCTTTTTCCGAAGACCGGACCTCATAGTCGTAATTGAGGGTGGAGGCGATCAGACCTTTATCATGCGGGCGGATGAGGACGGTGCGCAGGCGACGGAAGAGCACGGTCTTGGCGATCGCCGCGACCTTGGCTTTTCTCATGCCGTCCCGGAGAAGCTTGTAGGCGTCGCCGCCCATCTTGTCTGGTGCGAGATAGTAGGACTTGTCGAAATAGACATCGTCGACTTCGTCACAGGGAATGAAGGCCTCGACCCTCAACGTCTTGTCGCTTTGAGGAATGGCGGCCGCCACCTCTTCCGGCTCGAGCACGACATAGCGGCCGTCCTCGATCTCGAACCCTTTGACCTGCTCGTCGCGCTCGACCGCATCGCCGGTTTCGCTGTCGACGAACTCGCGGCGGACGCGGTTGCCAGTCGCTTTGTTAATGGTGTGAAATGCGATCCGCTCCGACGTCGAGGCTGCCGTGTAGAGTGCCACCGGAAAGGCGACCTCTCCGAACTTGATGAAGCCTTTCCAATTCGCTCTCGGGGCAACCATGGTACTCGCACTCGCACGCAACCAATGCGAGTCAACCGAATCAGTGGTCGATTGTTCCGAGTCGAAACGAATCTAAATTCAAAGACTTACGGCGGCCGTGGCTCGCGTTCTGCGAGTCACGAACATGCTTTTGATTCGACGCATCTTTTTTGGTCGACATGCGTTTCTGATTTGCATGACAACCAGAAAGGATTGCGGCATGACCAAGAGAGATCTCATCGATACCGGCACCGACAAACGTTATGTCCGCCGAGACGAGAAGGGACAGTTCAAGGAAAGTGCCGACGTCGGCCGTTCCCTCTCGGCGGATCGTCGCCACAAGGCGAAACATGAAGCCAAGCCAGGTGAAGGCGATCGCGGCGATCGCCATAGTAGGAACTGAGAGGCGGTCGACCGGCCACGTGAAATGCGATGCGGAACCTTTGACTTAGCTTTTCCATCTGGCTAGCGTTCATCGCAGCCCATATAACCGAACCATTAGAACGGGACATTGACTCTTTGCCTCCTCTGACAGAAAAGCAGGTATCCAGATGAGGAAGATCCATGGCCGATGATGAAACTCAGACACCGCCGGATATAACGCCAACGGCTGAAGCTGAGCCAACGACCATAGCCGCTGCCAAAAGGGCTTCACGCGCGAGAAAGACAGGCGCCGCTAAGCCCCGTGCGGCAACATCCGCAGCGGCAAAATCGAAGAGACGCGGACTGACTGCTGAAGAAAAACAGCAGAAGATCGACCAGATCGAGGCGCAGGTTTCCGGTGGAGCCACGCTGAAGGATGCTGTCAAGACTGCGGGGATTTCCGACCAAACTTACTATCAGTGGAAGAAGGCCCTCATGCAGCCGGCTGTCCAGGATCTCACTGGAACAGCAGCCTCGGATGACGAAGAATGGGCCGAGTTCGTTGCGCTCGAGGAAGAAAACCGGCGGCTGAGAAAGCTTCTTTCCGAGAAGCTTCGAACAGAAAATGCCGAGCTCCGCAGGCGGCTTGGTTTGAAATGACGGAAGCCCGCATCGGCTTTGAACTTACGGCCATCCCTTTGGCCCTATCGGAACGAAACTAGCCCGATCATTCCCCCGATTTATTTAGTTCGAGTGGTTATAGATGAGAACTCCACGACGCAACTTCGTGGTTGAATATAAGACGAACCGTCGGCCAAAGGCGGGTCCAGCTTCAATCTGGGGCAACCTCGATTTGCAGGCCGTCGCGCGAGCGGTTGAAATAGACGGAGCTTTGCCTGCGATCGCACAAGAGGATGCGATCGCGGCGGAGACCCAGTCCAACGTCATCGAAGACGTTGGGCACGACGTCCTTAGCGGATCGACAACGCTTGCCGAAAACGCGCAGTCGCCCACCGATGCCGAAAGGATTAACATCGCCGAAAGTAGTTTGACAGAAGGTGAGCCGTCCCTCGCGCCAGCGGAAGAACCCAGACCTCGGCGCAGAGCCCGGAGATGGTCAGAACCCGTGGTAAATGTTGCCGATCAGAGTGGCGGCAAAGATCTGGCAAACTCTGAGGACGAACTCGCAGCTTTGGAGGCCGAGAACCGGCATCTGAAACATCTCCTGGGCGTGAGGCTACGCGAGGAGAACAAAAGACTCCACGCTATGCTGCGTCGGTTCGGCGGAAGCTCTTAAGGTTTCTCACGAGCTTTCCACCTAGATCAGGTTGTTCTGTCCGTCATCGGCCAAGCAATACGCACCTTGCCCAAAGTTTTGGAGAGCGCTAGCATTGGGTGCGCGGCCGTTTGCCTTCTGATGTTCATCTCAATCCCGACGATCTGGCTCTGCTGGAACGTGTTTTCGCCCAAGTCATACCCGAGCACGACACGCATCCCGACGAGCTCGCCATGCTCCTCGTATGCTTGTTTCAGGACGGGGTCCGCTCCGAGGCGGAGCTTCTGACCGCCGCGGAAAAGTGGTTTCGCTGATTTAGCTGAAGTCACATATCCTGCCGGTCTGGTAGAGGATGATCGGTTCGCTTTCCTCGCCAACGGCGGGATCCCCCTCACGCTTACAGACGACGACGCCGGCATGGAAGAGTGAGAGGTCACGAGCTTCTTCGACGGCGGAGACCTCATTGACCGCGGGACGAGGATTGAACGCCCTGATCGGTTGATCCAGGGTGTCAAGATCGAAGGCGAGCACAAAAACGACGTGAAGGCTCCTGGCATCGGCTTGCCTCAGGGCGATCCTCTCTGAGTTCGGTCGATATCTTGCTCCAGACCCTTCTTCAGCTTGGAACGGGTGTCAGTTTCGAGCTTCTCTTTCACACGCGCGATCTCGTCGTCGGCTACGTCGATCGGCTTGCCGCTGTCGTCCGGCAAGCCCTCGCCCGATTGGGCAATCGTTTCATCCTTGGGGCGGTCGTTCAGACCGTTGGTGATCTTGGACATGGCGTTCTCCCTTCGGAAGGAGAACTGGCAGGTTGGCCATTTGTGCCCGCACGTGGGGAAAAGAACCTGCTCCGAGGAGATATGGAAGGCGTGCCGCTCTTCAGAAGCGGTTCGGGGGCGGTGGTGGATGTGAAGAGAGGAAGAGGAGGGAAGGGAGATTTCGTGACGGATTGAGAGGGTTGGAGAGAGGCTCCGGCCGGTCCGTCATGGAGAAACGACATGGCTCAGGCCACATCGAAAATCACCCTCAGTGCAGCCCGGGATATTCCCTTCAACAAGCTCGTGCTCAGCCAGTTGAACGTCCGCAAGATCAAGGCGGGCGTCTCGATCGAGGATCTGGCGGAAGACATCGCCCATCGCGGGCTGCTGACCAGCCTCAACGTCCGCCCCGAACTCGACGGCGATGGCAACGAGACGGGCATTTACCGCATCCCCGCTGGCGGTCGCCGCTATCGAGCCCTTGAGCGGCTGGTTGCGCAGAAGCGGCTGGCAAAAACCGCCGGCGTTCCCTGCATCGTCAGCAAGGGCGAAACGCTGGAAGTCGAGGACTCGCTCGCCGAAAACGTCCAGCGCGTGCCCTTGCATCCGCTCGATCAGTTCCGCGCTTTCCAGACCTTGCGCGAGCAGGGGCTCGGTGAGGAGGAGATCGCAGCACGCTTCTTCGTCTCGGTTGCGACAGTCAGGCAGCGGCTGCGGTTGGCGTCCGTGTCGCCCCGGCTTCTCGATCTTTATGCCGAGGACGAGATGACGCTCGAACAGATCATGGCGTTTTCGATCACCAACGACCATGTTCGCCAGGAGCAAGTCTGGGACACGATCTCGCGCTCGCATAGCCGCGAGCCCTATTACATCCGCCGGCTGCTGACCGAAACTGCAATCCGCGCCAGCGATCGGCGTGCCGTCTATGTCGGCATCGAGGCTTACGAAGCTGCGGGCGGTGTAACCATGCGCGACCTGTTCGACCAGGATCACGGTGGCTGGCTGCAGGATCCGGCGCTGCTTGAGCAGCTTGTGATGGAAAAGCTCAAGGCTGACGCCGAAGAAATCCAGACGACTGAAGGCTGGAAATGGGTCGAAGCGGCCTTCGATTTTCCCTACGGCCACACGTCCGGCCTGCGCCGCTTCTACGGCGAGCAGGCCGAAATGACGGAAGACGAACTGGCCCGCTATGACGCCACCCGCGCCGAATACGACAAGCTCGACGCGGAATATGCGGAGGCGAGCGAGTACTCGGAGGCGACCGAACAGAAGCTGGAGGAGCTCGGTGCCGAGCTCGACCGGCTCAACGACCGGCCATACATGTTCGATCCAGAGGAGATGGCCCGAGGTGGGGCCTTCATCTCGCTCGGCGTGGGTGGCGAGCTCAAGATCGAGCGAGGCTTCGTGCGGCCCGAGGATGAACCGAAGGATGAGACCGATCCCTCGGCTGATGCCGGCGATGGTGCCGATCATGGCAGTGATCTTCCGGCAACCGGGATCGCCAGCGGCGAGGACACCCAACCGGACGACGAGGACGAAACCATTAAACCGCTTCCCGACCGCCTGGTTCTCGACCTCACGGCGGCGCGCACGGTCGCTTTGCGCAATGCCTTGGCCAACGATCCCGTCATCGCCTTTGTCGCTGTCTTGCACGCCTTCGTCCTGAAGACCTTCTACGTCTACGGATCGGACTCGTGCCTGGAGGTGACGGTGCAGAGCGCTCGCTTCAGCCAGACGCCCGGGCTCGGCGATACGGTCTGGGCGAAGGAGATCGATCAGCGACATGAAGCCTGGGGCCAGGATCTCCCCAAAGATCCGAACGTTCTCTGGGATTTCCTGATCAAGCTCGACGGTGTCAGCCGGCAGGCGCTGTTTGCCCATTGCGCCTCGCTGTCGGTCAACGCGGTGATCGAGCCCTGGAACAAGCGGACCCGGGCGATCGCCCACGCCGATCAGCTTGCCCGCTCGATCGGCTTCGACATGGTGGAAGCCGGCTGGACGCCGACCGCCGACAACTAT
Organism: Neorhizobium petrolearium; assembly: GCF_029854435.1. Taxonomy (NCBI): domain Bacteria; kingdom Pseudomonadati; phylum Pseudomonadota; class Alphaproteobacteria; order Hyphomicrobiales; family Rhizobiaceae; genus Neorhizobium; species Neorhizobium petrolearium. The sequence continues at coordinate 162,151 of NZ_CP123002.1, forward strand.
CTCGGCCGCGTCACCAAGACGCGCATCCTGCAGGCGGTCCGAGAAGCCAAGGGTGACCAGGCGGTGGAGCTGATCGGCCATCTCAAGAAGACCGACATGGCGCGCGAGGCCGAGCGGCTTATGACAGGCTGCGGCTGGTTGCCTGAACCGCTTCGGACGACGAGCGACGAGGGCGTCAACGAACGCGGCGCTGTCGCCGATGACGGCTCCGTCGGATCCGATGAGAGCGAGACCGCCTCGGAACTCTCCGACATGCCGGCCTTCCTGCGCGACGAGTCGGAAACGTCAGACGATGATGCCGGCGACACCGAAGGTGAAATCGACGGCGAGCATCTCGCCGCCGCCGAATAGGTTCACCAGCATCACATCAGCTTGACCCGATCGCTGTTGCGGTCGGGTCTTCTTGCAAACAGCCCGGCCACCGTGCCGGGTTTTTCCGTTTCAGGAGGTACCCATGCCTGACTTCACTATCGAGACCACCTACCATCTGCCGATCTTCCGGCGCCGCACTTACGCGGCCGATACATTGGACGCGGCCTGCCGTGCCGCCATCGAAGATGACAGTTGGGATATCGCCGAGAAGGACTTCGATTCCTCCGGTCCAGTTCATGTCACCGGTATCTGGGATGGTGCACATGCGGCCTATGCAGGTCCGCCGGTTCAGATCCCGCAGCAATTCGACGAACCTGTCCAGCGCCGGGCGCGTCATTTCGAGATCTTGCTCGGGTTGTTGAAGATCCTGTTCGATGACGTCCGTGCGGCCCGGCCACCATCGGACGATTGGCTCGCCCGATCTGCCTGGGCGATTGCCCGAGGAGAAGCCATTCTCGCCGGAGAACCGGATCCCGAAGACCCGGTCGATCTACCCAAGCCTTCGCACGTCCTGATCAGGCTACAGGAGGAAGGTGTGCGTGACGCAATCGCGGCAGTGCTCGAGGTGGACCCGAGTTTTCGGGATCTAACACCCGAGGCCGTGATCGACGACGAGGTCCATGCCGCGTGCGTTTCCATCGCCACCACGATGGATTTTACCGATGTGGTAGGACGCGCCGAATTCCAGGCCGCGCTCTCGGCGATTAGGTCCGCGCACCGCCGGCTAACGTCCGATTGATCCTTCTTCTTTCCCAGACATCCCTCAACCTCGCCCGGCCGCCGCGCCGGGTTCTCGTTGTCAAGGAGACATTCAATGAGCACTCCTGCTTCCACCACTCAAACCGTTGCTTCCGGTTTTAAGGTCGACATCTCGCGCGGCGAGCGGATCGGCCGCGTTTCGTCCGAATGGTTCTCGCGACCCGACGACGAACGCTTCCTGTCACTCACCGATCTCTATGATACCGTTCGATCCCGCGCTGAGCGCGCCCATGCTCGAACGATCGAAAGTGCTGCGATCCGTGTCGAAGCAACGCGCGACAATGCGGAGCGGCTTGAGCTTCTCGTTCCAGGTCAGCGTCAAGCGATCGCACCGACGCACTGGAGCTACGGCCAGCTTTGCAGCCTGGTTGGCGCACCGGCCACCTATATGCGGCAACTGCCGGCGCCGCTTGCAGCGATCAACCTGCAGCATGGCCTGCTCAATCACCGTGCCGAGCTGGTAAAAACGCTCGAGATGGACGATGGCCGACTGAAACTGCGCGCAGTGACGGGACCCGAATACGGCCGCATCTGGGACCATGAACTGGTCTCAGCGGTGATGAAGATCGCCGGCAATGGGACCGGTGACACGATGTGGAAAGTGCCGGGCGTCCTGGACTGGGCGACGATGACGCACAACCCGTTTGTCGACATCACAAAGGACACGACGACACTTTATGCCAGCGACCGTGATGTCTTCCTATTCCTGGTCGATGATACCCACCCGATCGAAGCAGGGCGACTGCCGAACGGCGAGCCCGACCTCTATTTCCGGGGCTTCTATGCCTGGAACTCGGAGGTAGGCTCGAAGACACTCGGCATCGCCTCCTTTTATCTCCGCGCGGTCTGCGCCAATCGAAATTTGTGGGGCACGGAAAACTTCGAGGAGATCACCATCCGCCATTCGAAGTTCGCCGCCCAGCGCTTTGCGCATGAGGCAGCACCCGCGCTGACCAGCTTTGCCAATTCGTCGCCCGCTCCGTTCATCGCCGGAATCAAGGCGGCGCGCGAGCGGATCGTCGCGCGCAAGGACGATGAGCGCGAAACCTTCCTGCGTCGGCGCGGCTTCTCGAAAGGCGAGACCGGCAAGGTGATCGAAATGGTTTTGTCGGAGGAGGGGAGGCCGCCGGAATCGATCTTCGATTTCGTACAGGGCGTCACCGCGCTGGCGCGCACCAAGACCAACCAGGACATGCGTCTCGAACTCGAAGGCAAGGCGAAGAAGCTGCTGGAGAGCGCCTCCTGACATGTTCATGCGCGCCTGGCTCAGACCCGGCCGCGCCCACAAACCCCATCGCAGTCATCCCAGAGCCCGGTCAAGCACCGGGCTTCCTTTTGTCTGGAGAACTCCAATGCCTATTCCCGATCATGCCCGCGCAAACTTCGACACGCTGCTGCGCGCCGCAGCCGATGCCAATCTTGTTCTCATGGAATGCCTCGATGCCGCTACACGCGAGCCGCGTTACGTGCTCTGCGCCGTCGGCCGCAGTGACGGCGAATACGTCTTCACGCCATTCGGCCATCTCGCCGACGGCAATCCTTACGACGCGTATCTGCCGCCCGATCCAAAGGATCCCGCTGGCTTCATCGTAGGCCCGACGATCTAGGCGCCGACGATCGCCGGCAGACTTCAATCTGCGATCACTTTCCACACCCTCACGCCGCAAGTTCTCCTCCTCCCGAAATTCGGAAGAGGGCACTTGGGCAGACCCATTCCCCCTTTCTTTCGGAGCCTCGACCGATGAATATCATCTCGCATTCTCAAACTGTTCCCACCTCTCCACGTCTTGAGACCAAAACCCGCGCTGAAGCACTTATAGATGCTGCCGGCCAGATCACGTTGCTTCTGGAGCAAGGTAAAGTCGTCACTACAACTGACCTGCGACAGATCATGATCGAGGCCTTCGGCGGCAGCGACGCCGAGGGCCTCTGGCTCTGGAAGGATGCCTACGAAGCGACCGAAATCGCCCAGGTCTTGTTTCTGCGCAAATTCCGCGCGGTCGTATCCCGAACCCAGTCTCCCCAATCGACGCTCGCGATGCTGACAAAAGTGGCAAACCTGGTGCCTATCCATGGCCGACGGTCCGAGGAGAGCCAGGCCCTGCAGCAATTCTCGACTCCGATCCCTCTTGCCTACGTCGCATCTCGTGCTGCCTGCATCACGGCTGCTGACACGGTTCTCGAACCGTCGGCTGGAACCGGCCTCCTGGCGATCTTTGCGCAACTCGCAGGCGCCCGGCTGGCGCTTAACGAATATGCGGCTGTCCGGCACTCGCTGCTGCAGCGGCTTTTCCCCGGCGTTCCGATATCGCAACACGATGCCGCGCATATCGACGATTACCTCGACCGTTCCATTCGACCGAGCGTGGTGCTCATGAACCCACCATTTTCTGCGGGCATTCATGTCGAAGGTCGCGTCGCCGACGCCGCTTGGCGGCATCTGTCCTCCGCATTCGCTCGTCTGGCCCCCGGCGGCCGGCTCGTCGCGATCACTGGCGCGAGCATTTCTCCCGACAATCCGGGATGGCGCGACGATTTCGTTCGGCTGCAGGGGCAGGGCACGGTGCTGTTCACCGCGGCGATCGACCGCAGCATCTACGCCAGACATGGAACGACGATGGAAACGCGTCTGATCGTGATCGACAAGATCCCGCCAGGTGATCCTTCGAAACTGGTGACCTCGACTGGCACAGCGCACGATCTGGAAACGCTGCTCACGTGGATCACTGGTCTTCCACCACGCTCGCACGCGACGGCGCCGGACTCCAACGGTATCCTGCGCGCGGTCACGATGCGTCCGGCAGCGGTTGCCACACCGTCGCATCGCCCCGCAGTCGGCGGACAGACACAGCCCGCAGCAATCGTCCGTTCGATACCTGTTGATGATGAGATCATTGAACTCTCCTACGAGTTGAGGGACGCTCAGCCGAAGGATGAGGCCAACGCTGCTGACGGCATCTACGAGCCCTACCGGCTGCAGTCGATCCACATCCCCGACGCGAAGCCGCATCCCGACAGGCTGGTCGAATCTGTTGCGATGGCATCTGTGGCTCCGCCAAAGCCATGCTATCGTCCACATCTGCCGAAGCGCATCGTCACCAGCGGCGATCTTTCTGACGCCCAGCTCGAAAGCGTCATCTATGCCGGCGAAGCTCATTCCGGCTATCTTGCCGGCCACTGGAGCATCGATGCCTCTTTCGACAATCTCAAGGCGGTCGCATCCGATGCAGAACATGCCGTTCGCTTCCGTCGTGGCTGGTTCCTAGGCGACGGAACAGGCGCCGGCAAGGGTCGCCAGGCCGCCGGGATCATTCTCGACAACTGGCTGAAGGGTCGCCGTCGGCATGTCTGGATATCAAAATCCGACAAGCTGATCGAGGACGCCCAGCGCGACTGGAGCGCGCTGGGTCAAGAGAAGCTCCTGGTCACACCTCTGTCCCGTTTTCGACAGGGAAAGCCGATCAAGCTGGAAGAAGGTATTCTCTTCACGACCTTTGCAACGCTGCGCAGCGATGAGCGCGAGGGCAAGCGGTCACGGGTCCAGCAGATTGTCGATTGGTTAGGTCAAGAGGCGGGAAGCGGCGAGGCCGCGACCAGGGATCCAAAGAGCTTCGATGGTGTCATCGTCTTCGATGAAGGCCATGCCATGGCCAATGCCGCCGGTGGCAAAACCGAGCGCGGCGACAAAGCGGCGTCACAGCAGGGCAGGGCCGGTCTTCGCCTGCAGCGCGCTCTGCCGGATGCTCGTGTCGTCTACGTCTCGGCGACCGGCGCATCGGAAGTCGAATCCCTTGCCTATGCCGAGCGCCTCGGTCTCTGGGGCAGCAGCGACTTTCCCTTTCCCACACGCTCCGAGTTCATTGCCGCGATCAAGGACGGCGGTGTTGCCGCGATGGAAGTGCTGGCCCGCGACTTGAAGGCAATGGGTCTCTACGCGTCGCGTTTGCTCTCCTTCGAAGGTGTCGAATACGAAATTCTCGAACACGAGCTCACCGAGGAACAGGTCCGGATCTACGACTCCTATGCCGAGGCGTTCCAGGTCATCCACAACCATCTCGACGCAGCGATGGAGGCTTCCGGTATAACCGGCAAGACCGGAACGTTGAACAAAAATGCCAAGGCCGCCGCCCGCTCGGCCTTCGAAAGCTCCAAGCAGCGCTTCTTCAATCATCTCCTGACCTCGATGAAGACGCCGGCTCTTCTCAAAGCGACTGCAGCAGACCTGGAGGACGGTCATGCCGCCATCGTCCAGCTCGTCTCGACGGGGGCAGCGCTGACCGAGCGCCGGCTAGCACAGATCCCGACCGAGGAATGGGGCGATCTGCAGGTCGACGTGACGCCGCGGGAATATGTCATCGATTACCTCATGCATTCCTTCCCGGCGCAGCTCTTCGAGGAATTTTCCGACGCCGACGGCAATCTCAGTTCCCGACCGGTTCATGACGCGAACGGCAACCCTGTCATCTGCCGGGAGGCAGAACGCCGACGTGACGAGCTGATCGAAACTTTGGGCAGCCTGCCGGCGATCCCGACGGCGCTCGACCAGATCGTCCAGCACTTCGGAACCGGGAAGGTGGCTGAGATCACCGGCCGCTTGCGTCGCGTCGTTCGCCGCGAGGATAGCACCTCTATCGCGCGCTATGCGGTACAGAACCGGCCGGGCAGCGCCAATCTCGACGAAGCCCGCGCCTTCATGGACGACGAGAAAGGCATTCTCGTCTTCAGTGACGCGGGCGGCACAGGACGATCCTATCATGCCGATCTCGCTGCCAAAAATCAGCGCCTGCGCTTGCATAACCTTCTGGAAGCCGGATGGCGCGCCGACGTGGCGATCCAGGGCCTCGGGCGCAGTCATCGCACCAACCAGAAGCAGCCGCCGCGCTTCCGGATGATCGCCACCAACGTCAAGGCGGAAAGGCGCTTCCTCTCGACCATCGCCCGGCGTCTCGACACGCTCGGCGCCATCACCCGTGGTCAACGCCAGACCGGCGGGCAGGGCATGTTCCGGTCCGAAGACAATCTCGAATCGCAATATGCCCGCGACGCGCTGCGGCAATTCTACGGACTGCTGCATGCCGGCAGGATCGAAGGCTGCTCGCTCGACAGATTCGAAAACATCACCGGCCTGTCGCTGACGTCGGAAGAGGGCGGATTGAAGGATGAGCTGCCGCCGATCCAGACCTTCCTCAATCGCATGCTGGCACTGACGATCGCCATGCAGAACGTGCTGTTCGAAGCCTTCGAGCAACTGCTCGCCGCCCGCATCGAGGGTGCGATCGCCGCCGGGATCTATGACAAGGGCCTGGAGACGATCACCGCCGACAGCATGACGGTCACCGAGCGCCGGCTGATTTACACCCATCCCGTCACCGGCGCGCAGTCGCACTTGCTGACGATCGAACGCCGGGATCGCAATGCACCGATGCGGTTCGAGGAGGTTCAAAGCCTCGTCGGGCAGGATCCACGCGCCAGGCTGATGATCAACGGCAAGTCGGGCCGGCCGGCGGTGATGGTCCCGACGCGCTCGATCATGCTGGACGACGGCTCTATTCAGCCGCGCGTGTCGCTGATCCGGCCGATGGACGAGCTGCGCTTCGAAGTCCGGCAGCTCGAAGAGACCAACTGGGAGGAGACTGACGAACAAGCATTCGGCCTCGCGTGGAATACCGAGGTCACGGCGGTGCCGGAATTTTCGACATCGACGATGCACATCGTCAGCGGGTTGTTGCTGCCGATCTGGAAATTGCTGCCGCAGGATTTCTGCCGGGTGCGGCGGCTGCAGACCGATGACGGCGAGCGGATCGTCGGCCGGGTCATCGCGCCGGATCGGCTCGCCGGTCTTTGCCGCAACTTCGGGATCGATCAGAGGCAAGTGCTGAGCGCCGACCAGGCTTGGGCATCGTTGGTCGACGGATCCTCTATCGTCGGCCTCGTCGGCGACATGACGCTGCGCCGCGTGCGCGTCATGAACGAATACCGCGTCGAACTGACCGGCTTCACGGATGGCATGCGCGACTGGTTGCGCTCGATGGGATTGTTCTCCGAGATGATCAATTGGAAGCTGCGCTTTTTCATGCCTGTCACAGATGAGGGTGCGGCGATCCTGTCGAAGCTCATTGAGCGTCATCGCCTCGTCGATGTCGCGCGCAGGTCATGAGGGAGGTCTGCCATGCTTTCCGCCTCTGATCTGGCGGACCGTCTCGCGCAGGACGCGGAGGCGGTCTGCCGCCACTATCTTCCCGCCGGCCGTCGGGCCGGCAATTACTGGTTGGTCGGCGATGTCGACAACAACAAGGGCCAGTCTCTTTACGTGCATCTGACCGGCCCGCGCGCCGGCCGATGGACCGACGCGGCGACCGGTCAGTTTGGGGACCTGCTCGATCTCGTCCGCGAGACCTGTGGCCTCGTGGACTTCCGGGACGTTGCCGACGAGGCGCGTCATTTCCTGAGCCTGCCCCAACCCGAACCGGTGTCGGACCTCAGGGGCGACGTAAGTGACGCCTCTCCGGTCGAGCGGCCGGCGACAGAGCGGGCACGACGGCTGTTTCGAATAACGCAGCCGTTGGCGGGTACGCTCGCCGACATCTATCTGCGCGAACGCGGCATTCTGCGGGCGTCCGCCCATGGGGCGATCCGTTTCCACCCGTCGTGCTACTATCGCGATCGCGTCACCGGCCGGACGAGCAGCTATCCGGCGCTTATTGCCGCTGTCACCAACGACGCCGGAGCGATCACCGGCGTCCACCGCACGTATTTGTCCTCGGGGCTCGACCCGAACGGAGTCGGCAAGGCCAAGCTGGACGATCCCCGCCGTGCGCTCGGCGGACTGCTCGGCAATGGCGTTCGCTTCCGCTTTCCGGTGGATGCACCTATCCCGGTGATCGCAGCAGGCGAGGGTCTCGAAACCATGCTGTCCCTCTCACACGTGATGCCCGGCATGCCGATAGTGGCCGCTCTGACGGCCAATCACCTTGCGGCCTTCCGATTCCCGTCCGGATGCCAGCGCCTCTACATCGCCGCCGACGCGGATGCGGCTGGCCGGCATGGGATCGAGGGATTGAGCCGCAGGGCACAGGAGGAGGGAATCCTGCCGCTGGTGCTGTCGCCCGAGCTTGGCGACTTCAACGAGGATCTGCGTTGGCTGGGTCCGGACCGGCTGACCGCAAGCCTCAAGGCTCAACTCACTCCGGAAGACGCGATGGCCTTCTTGCCCGCCTGAAGCTGGGCGCAAAGGCTGGGGGAGGGCTGGCTGCGGCACTGGCGAAGGGCGGTCCATTGGTCTCATTCCGGATTGGCGCGCGCCCGCGGGCCTGCCGAGAGGCGACCCTTACCACGCGGGCCTCCGGGCCTTCAGCGGGTCGGGCGGGTTTCTTCCCCTACCGGGCCATCGCATCGGCTCCTCCGAAAACCGGTTCCCACTTTTCGGGCCGATGCGATGGCCCGTCATTCCTCGCGAACCAAGAAACCCTCCCTCAGCCGCCCGGCGCTTCGCTGGGCCGCTGCGCTTCGCTTGCGGTTCCGGCCTCGGCCCGCGTGACCGGGTTCGCCGTCAGGCCGCGAGAGGCGCGGCCCACGAAACGGAGACCATCATGGACCTTATCCTTCCCCCCGACGACGGCTTGGAGCCCAACCACGCGTCCTCCCCGACCGACCGCTTCATCTACGAAATGCAGGTCTTCGGCTATCGTCCCTTCCAGGACGAGCCCGACCCGCGGCCATTGCCGGAGGAACCGCAAGTCCAATCTGGCATCACCGCGATCTTCGACGCCTTCGCGGAAATGCTCGGCGACACTCGGCTGGAACCCGATCTCGAAGACCTGTTCTGGTCGATTCCTAATCTCTTCCATCGCGCCGGCGAGCGCATCCAGCGCGAACTCGATCGCAACGAGGAAGCGCAGCGCACCGGCCAGCGCGAACAGGACGGCTCGGAGGTGAAGAGCGTCGAACTCGAACGCCTCATCGCCGAGGGCATCACGCTCCTGGAGCGCAGAAATAGCTTCGAGTTCATGCGCGACTACGCGGCCGACCTGTTCGAGGCGCAGACCGGTTCATTCTGGCGGCCACGCACCGGCTCCAAAGTCAACCATGCCAACATGACGGCGGCGATGATCGACAGCCGTGACTTCCTCTCCGCTCGCCGCCGCACCGAGACCGAGGTGATGATCCCTGCCGGCACGAAGATCGCGTTCGCCGGCGGCATGGACTACAACGATCACGAGCGGATCTGGGCGAAGCTCGATCAGGCGCATGCGAAGCATCCTGACATGGTGCTGCTGCACGGCGGCTCGCCGAAGGGCGCCGAACGGATTGCTGCATGCTGGGCGGAAGCCCGCAAGGTGACGCAGATCATCTTCAAGCCCAACTGGACCAGGCATGCCAAGGCCGCCCCCTTCCGGCGCAACGACGAGATGCTGTCGGTCATGCCCGTCGGATTGATCGTTTTTCCCGGAAACGGCATCACCGGTAATCTTGCCGACAAGGCGCGTCGCCTCGGCATCCCGGTCTGGCAGGCTTCAGGAGAGGGCGCATGAGCGCCGTCTTCCCGGATACATGGAAAAGATGGAAAACATGGGAAAAATGGATTATATGGGAATCGAAGTGGAGATCTTTGCGATGAAGCAGTTCACGACAGGCGACTTGAACAAGCAGATCGGCGATATTACCGACGCGGCAAGCCGCGAACCGGTCATGCTCACCCGCCACAAGAAACCCCGCTTTGTGCTGATGAGTTACGAGCACTACGAGCGCATGCGCACGGGCGGCGACCCCCGCCGCGCCTATCATGTCTCCGATATGCCCGCCGAGCATGCGGAACTGTTCGACGAGGCGATCGATCGGCTGGCGCGCGGCGAAGGCTACGACGATGAGCCATGAATTCCGGCCCGGCGAAGTCATCTCCTATCCATATCTCTGGGCCTGGCAGCAGCAGCGCGGCGAGACCGAAGGCCGAAAACAGCGCCCGGTCTGCGTCGTCATCGCCATCCGAAGTGCCTCCGACGGGAACACGCACCTTGCCCTTCTCGGCGTCACCACGCAGCCGCCGCAGACGGGCCGGGCCGCTCTGGAGATCCCGGAGATCGAGCGCAAGCGCGCGGGCTTAAGCGATCTGAAGCAGTGCTGGATCATGGCCGACGAATACAATTACGACATCGTCGAACGCTCCTGGTACCTCGAGCCGGACCAGGACATTCTTGGCCGCTTCAGCAAATCCTTCATGGTGAAGATCGCCAGACTGTTTGCAGAGGCGCGCGGCCGAACAGGCCGGGTCAACCGCCTCGATTGAGCGGCGATCGAAACGGTTGTCATCCGGCACATCTCCGGCGACTGCATCGTCGAAGGCCGCCCTCACGAGGCAACTCTCCGACTGCCAGGTGTTTTCGGCTGGTCTCATTTTTCTGACCATCGCCGAGGCGGGAGCGACGCCCGGCAATCAAACCGGTGTTGTGACCTCACTTCAACCGAGCTGTAGTCGCGCCACAGCGTACGGCAATTCGAGCGCCACACCGACCGAAGCCATTTCTGCCAATGACGATGGGAGCAGGACGGTGCTGATCCCTTGCATCGCGTCCGATGTTTGGCGGCCAGCGTCCGCTGACCCGAACACTACCGACGCAAGTGACGAGCGCGGCACTCGGCCGGTCCGCAAAGGGCAACCACGGCGAGGTCTCCTGCTGACGTCGCGATCAAGGACCATTCCCGTTCTTTATGTCGCCTTTCTAATGGACCGGCCGCGATCAGCGTCAACCCGCAAGGGGTTCCCCTTCGCTACGCTGCGGTGACGCCTGCGGCGCGGCCCCTTCTTCGGGCGCCATCGGGAATGGTCCCGATGCAACGAAGGAGACAATCCCATGGCTACCACGATCGCAACCCTCACCGAAAAAACCGACGGCACTCTCGAAGGGGTCTTCGCCACCATCCGGGTCAACGCCCCGATCGCCCTCATCCCCAACGCCAGCAAGGCGAGCGAAGAAGCCCCGGACTACCGCATCATCCATCGCAAGACCGGCTTTGAGATCGGCGCGGGCTGGAACCGCATCTCCCGCCAGACCGGCGAAGAATACATCTCCACGAAGCTCGAAGCGCCCGAAATCGGCGTGATCTTCGGCAACGTCGCCCCAGCACCCGGCGGCGAGCCCGGCAAGAAGGTCATCCTCTGGAACAGCCCGGCCTGAACCGGACCGCCGGCTCCTAACTCGGGGCCGGCGTCTCTTTGATGCCGTTATTACCAGAACACGAAGCCCGGCCTCTCTCGGTGAGAGCCGGGCTTTCTTTTTTGCTGCTAGTGTCGCCTTACTTGTTCAACGCATCTTTGAGCGCTTTGGCCGGCGTGAATGCCAGTTTTTTCGCGGCGGCGACCTTGATCGTTGCCCCAGTTGCCGGGTTGCGCGCTTCGCGCGCCGGCGTTTCCTTCACCTTGAACTTGCCGAAGCCGGGCAAGCTAGTCTCGTTGCCGGCGACCGCGGTTTCGGTGATCGAGGCGATGACGGCCTCGACGATGGCCTTTCCCTGCGCCTTCGTCAGGCTGTGCTCGGTGGCGATCTTGTCGGCGATTTCGTTGGTAGTGGTCATTGGAAGTCTCCCGCATGGTGAGTGATCTGGATTCCCTGCCACCGGTGAATTCCGTTGTCATCGACGTGTCCGGCAAAAACTGTCTCCCCGCCTGGATTTCCACAGCTACCAGGCTTTGCGGCTCATCCTTTCCGATGAAATCCGGAGCCGAAAGCTGCGCTGAGCATGCTGCTGCGTCTGGGTGCCATACGGAGAGGGAATGTCTGCTCAGTCCGTCCGATCCTGCCATGACGGCATGGAGGTCTCAAGGACGAGCGGTGCCCCCAATTTTGTCTCCGCTCCGGTTCCCTCCGCTCCAACAAATCGGCTCCCCCACTCGCCGCCTCCGGCGGTCGCCTTCAGCGATCCTTGACCCCTCCATCCCGTCATGACCGGGCGCGTCGTCTTTCACAAACGTCAAGGAGATAACGACGATGCTGCTCGAACAACACATTGAAGAACTTCGGCTGGAACTGTGCGACGCAATCGGTCCGGTCGAGCGTCGTGAGATCGAAGTCGAACTGGAAATGGCATGCGCCGAGCTTGCCGTGATCATCGCTGAACAGGAGGGTGCGGTCGACGCCGAGCCGCCTTTCTGAGGCGGCTTTTCGTCTTCGCTATCGTCGCTCGCATCACGCCTCAAGGGCTGTCGCTGGCCTCCGTGCCGCGATAACCGCGTCGCCTCTTGGTTTTCTCCAGACGCGCCATCGCATCTTCGGCTGCTCGGCTCTCGTCGAACGTTTCCATTTTCTCCTGGCCATTTGTGCCGATCCGCCCCCAATGCCGGATCAGCGAGGCGCCGCCGAACAGCGTCGGCTGAACCGACAGGCAATAATAGCGCCGCATGTTCTGCGATGGATTGATGCGGCGGAGATGGAGGGGTTTCTTGTCAGATGTCGTCGTCATGTGCGGATTTTCACCGCTCCGGCAAGCATCGTCCAACGACTTATCTGAATCGGTCGGCTACGACCGATTCACACGGTTGATGCTTCAGCCACAGCAGGGATGGCGTACCGTCGCGCTAATCTCTCGGCGATGAGCGTTTCCCCATCGACGTGCCGTTGTGCTTCACGGTTTGCGATTACTTTGTTCACCAAAGGAGATCGGGCGGGCCGCCTGTGGCGGACAGCTCTATGCGTGCGCTCACCGAATCCCTGAAGGGCTTCGGCCTTGGGTGACGATCCTCCCGCAGTCCTTGGTACCGGGCGAGAATCTTTGGCCGCTTTTACGTGAGGTGATGCCGGCAAGGCCGGCTGGCCGCCGGAAGCGGACACGGCGCCTGGCGGCGCCGTGGTTTGCTTCTTCTCTGACTGTCGGATTGTGCACCCGCCACTCCGGCGTCAAGGACGAGCGGTTCCCCCAATTTTCAGCCGGCGCCCAAGGGACGGCGCCAGAAAATCGGCTCCCCCGCTCGCCGCGGAGCGGCCGCGTGCCGCGGTCCCTGACCCCTCGCGTCTACGGTGCGGCCCTCCTTTCGTCAGATACGAAAGGAGATGGCATGAAAGAGGCCGCGGCCGTTGAGAGAACGGATCACTGACATGCAGGTGAAGATCGAGGGACAGTCACACTTCCGGCCTTTGGGCTTACCTTATTGGGGTTTTGCAGATCTCAACAAGGGAGTTGGAAGCATGACTGCCTCTTACGATTACCATATCGGCGTGGACTACCACAAATCCTACAGCCATCTGGTCGTCCAGGACAGCGGTGGCAAGACGTTGCGCTCCGGTCGGGTGAAGAACGACCGCCAGTCGCTCGGCGGGTTTCTGGAACGCTACCGCGACAACAGCCACGCGGTTGTCGAGGCGACCCGCAACTGGATGGTGATGTACGACTGGCTCGACGACATTTGTGATGATGTCGTTCTCGCCCACCCGTGGAAGGTCAAGGCGATTGCCGATGCCAAGATCAAGACCGACAAGATCGATGCGACGGTGCTGGCGCATCTGCTCAGGGCCGACCTGGTGCCGGAGGCCTGGGCGCCCAGCGAAAAGGCACGACAGCTGCGTGTCGCGCTACGCGAGCGGATGTTTTATGTGCGGCTGCGCACGATGGTGAAGAACCGCATCGTCACGGTGTTTGATCGCTATCCCGAGCAGACGGCGCAGTTGAAGAAGCTTGGTGATCTGTTCGGCAAGGCCGGCCGCATTCAACTTGCGCAGGTCAAGGTCTCGGAGATCGACCGCATTCAGATCGACCGAGGTCTTGCCTTCATCGGCGACATCGATGTCAGGATCAAACAGTCGGAAGCAACTATCCGGGCGATGACCAAAGCCAATGCCAATGTGAAGCTGTTGAAGACGATCCCCGGCATCGGCGAGTTCTTCGCCCGGCTGATCGATGCGGAGATCGATGACATATCGCGGTTTCGCAACCCGAAGAAGCTTGCCGCCTATGCCGGGCTTGTGCCGTCGACCTATTCGAGCGGCGGCAAGACCTTTCACGGCAAAATCATCAAGCAGGGCAACAAGTGGCTGCGCTGGGCCTTCGTCGAGGCGGTCGCCCCCGCCATCGCCAGCGATGCGCAGCTGCAGGCCCAATACGAGCATCTGAAGTTCAGAGGAGTGAACAAGGCGCGTGTGGCCATCGCGCGCAAGCTTTTGACGATCGCCTTCCAGATCCTGCGTGATCAGCGCGCCTATGAGCAGCGCGACACCAGCACCACGGAAGGCGCGTCGACAATATCCCGGTTGTCCTGATGAGTGGCTAGCGAGCCCGGTAAAACTGGGCTGCGCTCTTAAAGGAGAATGGGAAACCGGGAGCCGAACGCCATTCTGTGACCGAAGCTGACGCATCAGGGTCACGCATTGGAGCATGGTTCAAGACCGAAGGACGGGAACAACCTGTCCAGCGGAGGGAAGAGATTTAGCCGATCGGTCAAAACGCCGGTCAAAACATAACCGAACCCAAGGAAAAGCCGCCAACCGAAGGTGTTTTGCCCCTTGTGTTCTTTCATTGGAGAAACACCCATGTCTGATCTCAATGCTCTCGAACTCTATGCCAAGCTCTGCGGCTTCAAACTCCTCGTGCTTGCCAATCGCTTCGGTTCGACCAATGCCGTGTCCGACCACGTGCATCATGAATTCTTGGAAAGGATCGGCGATCTCATTGAATTGATGCAGGACATCTTGCATGCGGAGCGGAAGTTGCGCGTCGTGTCGGACGCAGTCCAGCGCGAGGAGGTAGAGTGGGCGCGATGGAGCTGCGAACACCATCTCGTGGATGTCTACCTGACCGGCGCACCTTACCCGCTCCTGGAATTTGTCCCGATCGACCCGGAAACGCAGGAATATCGTGACAACACGACCGGCAGCTGGCGTCCGCTGACGGAGGATGGGCCTTATCTTCGCGATGTGAGCAACGAGGAGCTCAGCGGACTTCGGACCATCATGGATCAGATCGCCGAAGAAACCGGGATCTGCTTCTCAGCCTATCGTGTCGTCTGGGGATCACAGCCGGACGAGGAGGCAGAGGGTGCGACACGGGATTAAACTTTCGGCGACGGGCGCAAGTGCCCGTCGCTGCTTGTTGCGTGTTGGATAAGCAATATAGGCCGGATCGACCGGCTGATATTGCTTGGAGCAAAGGTCGATCTTCGCTTCAGTCTATTCCCAGGGCAAAGCGGGCATGTCGCCGTCGGCGATCCGCCATATCCAATTCGCCATGTCCGGGCGCGCCTCGATCATATCGCGAAGCGAAACCTCGAATTGAGCGTCGGCATTCGGCGGCACGATATAAAGCGCCGTCGGCCGAGGGCGCGCTTCCGGCATGATCGCGTTGGCAATAGGCTGGTCGCCGGGCAGGTTGAAGCGCAACCCTTTCACCGTCTTGCCACGCATTCGCGTCAGTTTGCCGAGCAGCCGCTCTTCATAGGCGGTCTCAACTGGAAGCCATTGTTCCGTGACGGTCATCAGGGCGATCTCGTCGATCGTGACGAGGCCTCCTGCGCTCGATTCGATTGTGGCGATCGTCATCAAATGGAACCGGTCATCGCTTCGCCAGAGCGTTAGCTCGTCCTCGAACCGGCGCTGGACGCGTCGCCAGGTCGGTTCCTCAAGGTGCAACCGAAACCCGGGCATGTGCTTGACGACGACCTGCTGGCCGCTGCGGGCCGGCGCAAATTCCTTCACCTCGCCAACCAAGAGCATCAGCTTCCTCGGGCCACCATCCGATACCGACAAGCCGTTCAATGCCTGTGCCCGGCGCTGCTCGATCGCCGGCTTATCCTCGGTGCGGAAAGGTTCCGGCACGAACAGGCGCTTTGAAAGCGCCTCGCCGCGCACCGACATGGTGCGGGCGGCTTCGACGAGATGGTGATAGACCTGCCACCAATGCCGTTTTCCGGCCCAGTGCGCCGTCCATTCGGTCAGGCCGCTCTCATGCCAGAGAAGATGCAGGAGGGCTCGAAGCGACAGGCGCTTGCTGTCGTTCTCCACGCTGTCTGGCACGGTGCCCTCCGACGCAGGTTTCCCCCGGGGTCCGCGCTTCGACAGCGCGAAATCCAGCTTCAGCGCAGCAGTTCCCCCCCGATCGAGCTTGATCGCGCTTCCGATCAAGGCGCCGAGCCCGGAAAGGTCATAAGGCGGTTCATAGGACGGGCATGATGGATCATGCTCTGCCCCGGAAAGGGGCATCCTCTTGAGGACGAACTGGTCGCCAATTTTCGCGACGTACATCGCCAGGCCCGGCTCCCTGCAAAGGCAAAGCGGTCGCAGCTTGTCGCGATAGGCCTGCGCCAGACGCTCCTGAAGATCTTCGGCCCCTTCGTCGCAAGACACGCCGCCGATGAGGAAACACCGCGCCCGTCTGCGGTTTGAGGACGTCTCGGTTGCCGAAGAGTCCGCCATCAATAGCCGTTCTCCTCCAGATAGAAGTCTATGGCGGCCTTCATCACCGCCGCCATCTTGACGTCGTTTTCATCGGCAGCCCGCTTGAGGCGCGCCTTCGTCGCGAAGTCCAGCGCGACATTGACGAAGAACTTGGCCTCCCGCTGCTTCGCCCGTTTCAGGTTCTTGATGCTGTGACGTGCTTCCTCTTGAGCGACTGCCCGCTCCTTTGCCCGCTTCTCCCGTTCCGCCGGCGAGCGCTTGTTCAGGATGCGGCTCCCGTTTTCCCCGTCGTCCGAAGACACTCCGGCAGCCGACGTTTCGGGATCGGCGGAAGCGGGCCGACTGGGAATCTCCGCCGAGGCGTCGGCCGCTTTCGACGGGCTGGAACTCCTGCCCGCGATGGTGAAGTCGCCAAGGCCGAGGGTGGCTTTGCTCATGCCGCTTCTCCTCTCGCGGCAATCTGCCGTTTCGTCTCGATCTCTTCGACGAGGCTGAGAACTTCCTGGCGTGCCTTTCGCACCGGCTCGCTCAGTTCCTGCATCTGCAGCGTCCCGAGGCCGTTCTGGATTTCGCGATAGACATTGCGTTCGAACAGTTCCGTATCGAGGAGCGCTGTCCGATAGCCAGCTTCCTGCAGGCCGGCGACGAATGGCCTGATATAACGATAGGCTTCGAGATTGCGGCCGGGAACCGTGATCCGCGTGCGCAGATTGAGATGCAGAATCCCGGAGCCCTGCCGATCGTTGATCTCGCTGACACTGGCCGCCGCCTGTCCGGCCGCCTCGATTTCCTTGATGCCGGGCTGGATGGGCGACAGCACCAGGTCGGCCGAGCCGATGATGGTGTCCTGCACGGTGCTGTCGACGCCGGGCGCATCGACGATGATGAGGTCGAAGGCGTTGCGCAGCCGCTCGATCTCCGCCTCGATCGTTCGGCGTGAGGCGGCAACGGCCACGTTAATGTTTTCCGGGACATTGTCCTTGCTATGGCAAAGCCGCCACCACCCCGACAGATTGAGCCGGCCGTCGGCGTCGATGAGAAGAACCCGTTCGCCCCTCAGCGCATATTCGCCGGCGAGCAGCGTCACCAGTGTCGTTTTGCCGGCGCCGCCCTTGTTGCTGACGGCTGCGTAGATTCTCGCCATGCTTGCCTCCATCCAGCCCACCCGGAATCTCCGCGCAGGAGTTATTCAGCCTCTTAAAGTTAGAACAAATATTGTTCTATTTCGTCCCACCGTCAACCCGTCGGAGGAGGATATCACTCCGTGTAGAACGGTGGAAACATGCTGGCATCACATCGAGTGGTCACATCGATTATGCGTGTGGTGTGGAACAACGGAAGCATTGATTATTTAGATAAAGCAATTAGATGATATGGTGCCACGGTGTTTCGATACCGTGGTTCGGCACCGTGCGTTCGCACGCGGAATTGGCCTGAGGCTACCTTGATGAGTCGATCGCAAGTTTTGATTTAAGGCTTGCGTGGCGTATCAAAAACAGTAAACTCTTGTTTGGCAGGATACGCAAATTTGTGATACAAATTTGCTGACGATCGACGGACGAGCCGTCGATGGCGCCTGCGGTGCTCCTTCAAGGGGAGGGTGAAGTGGCAGCGGATGGTGGCGGAGCGGTGCGCCTGGGGAAGGCCGAGGAGCGTAAAGAGCGCGTCGTGCATGCCCGCTTCAGCGCCTCGGAACTTACCGCGATCGAGCAGGCCGCTGGCGCCGCAGGCCTGACGGTTTCCGCCTTCATGCGTTCGCTGACGCTCGAAGGGGCGGGGGTCCGACCCTTCCTGACCGATGACGACCGGGCCGTCTTCGAGATGCTAATTTCGGACATGCGGGCGATCGGGGTTAACCTCAACCAGCTCGCTCGGGCGGTGAACGGGAGCGGCCGGCTCGTCGAAGCGAAGCTTGCTGCGGAGCTGGTCGATGTCCAGCGTCTTGCCGCGGCCATCGTACTCGAACTCAGAAGTCTTGCGGGACGTGGTGCCCGCCGGCGTCGGGGAGTGGTCTGATGGAATTCCTGCCCGGCGCCTTCGAGCATGAGTGGGAGAGGCGGAAGGCCGTGTTGCTGCAGGAACGCCAGCTTCTCAAGGCAAATGCTATCGATGAGGAAGAACGCCGGCGCCGCGGTGGTTCCGTCGCGGCCGCATCGCCGCTGTCCGGCCGGGCACTGGGCCGTCCGACATTCGCTAAGATGGGCGGCGGTTTCGGGCGTGGACAGGCGCGGAGGCAAGGCGGCGAGCCATCGATGCGCTCGCGGTTTTCGGGTCTTGCCTCCGGTAGCCAGCCGGCCGTGGTCAAGCTCGCTTCCTTCGGCGGGGGTGGACGGCTCGGCGCGATGATCAGCTATGTCTCGCGCAGCGGAGATGTTGCCGTCGAGAACGAGCGCGGGGAGGTGTTCAGCGGTCGCGACGAGCTCTCCTCCATTCGCGGCGAGTGGCACCATCTGATGAAGAACCGCGCGGAGAGCCGCGATATAGGCACCTTCGTTCTCGATGTGAAGGATATATTCGACACTGCGGGCGACCTGCACCAGCAAGCACGCGCTCTCTTGCAGCGCGGGTTTGGTGACCGGAGCTTCGCCTTTGCGGTCACAGCTCGTGGCGAGGAAGATGGCTATCGGATCGAAGGTGTCGTCGTCCTGCGCGACAGCGCCGGCGAGCGGCTGACCGGCGACAGGAAGGCTTCGACGTTCGTGCAGGAGCGACTCGATGCGGGTCGGAACGAACCCGAAGGCGCGGCAAGCTTTCGCTTTACCGGTTATGGTAATGGCACGGATTACGGCACGAGCCGGCTTCGCGATCTGGTCGAGCGGTATGACGGTGGCGTTCAGGATGAGAAGGGCCAGGCAATCGCCGGTGCGAAGGAGGCGGGCGACCTGGTGCAGCAGGAATGGCGCGGCCGGCTTCATAGCCGCAAACCCCGCGATGTCATGCATGTGGTCATCTCGGCGCGGGCCGGGACTGATGTCGCGGCTTTTCATGCCGCGGCTCGGGATTTCCTGGCGCAGGAATTCGCCGGACATCGCTATGTATTTTCGATGCACGACCCGTCCGCGGATCCGAAGGCGGAGGAAGCCGGTGGCAGGCGGCCGCATGTCCATGTTCATGCGATCGTCGCGATGCGCTCGGATGCCGGCGACCGGGTGGAGACGACGATCGCAACCTTCCGTCGCTGGCGGGTGACCATGGCGGAAAAAGCCAGGGACCACGGAATCCGCATGGAAATGACCGACCGGCGGGAGCGGGCGAGCAGCCCGGCTTACACCCGGAACCAGGTGCGCCCGACGAGCCGCGCCGGCAGGACCGAGCATGAGGGGACGAGCGATGCCGCGCAACAGCGCTACGAGGCGAAGAGGGCGGATCGGCAGAGTTTCGCGAGGACAGAGGATGGCAAGGCTTATTCTACGGTCGCGCGGGAAGAATGGGCCGCACTGGCTGCGAATGGTGATGTACCGGGGGCACGAAAGTTTGCGATAGAGCAATTAAAGCGATTTGAATCAGCGGCTTCCCGGATCAATCAGGGTGAGGTTGAAGTTCTGGCAGGCAGAAATTCTTACTCGCAGTTCAGAACAAATTTGGTAAAGTTGGTGAATGCTGTTTCGGAGGGCGAGAGCATGCGCCACATGACACGTCAGGAATTCGAGACCTACGAAAAGCGCGTCGAGACGGCGCTCTTCCAAGCCGAGCGCGTGACGCCGGATGACCAGAAGAAGAGCTTTGAGGAAATCGTGTCCGCCGCGCGCGAGCACGTCAATGTCCGGCGTGAACTGATGGAGCTGCAGGAACGCGGCGCTTCCTCCGAGCGGGAAGGCGAGCGACGTTCGCCCGAGCAGGACGACGATCCGCGCACCCGCTGGGATGATGTCGTCGGTCGTCACGGCCTGCGCATGGCGGAAGCGGCCAACCAGGTCATGCTGGAGGTCGAGCGCTACCGCGAGGAGATCGAAAAAGCCTATGCGCGGAAGCTTGATGCCGAGAAGGCGGTGCTTGAGGCCGGCCTGCAGCGGGAAATCGCCAAAGCCGCCGAGCTCGGCGCCGCGGGCAATACGCTGATCCGGGAGATCGCGGAAGTCGATGAGGAACTGCGCGTTGCCATTGAGCGGGCGGAGCATTCTCGCGAGAGCCGCAACTGGTCTAAGGTCGATGGGACAGGGAATGCCGGGGAGCGGGCGGACGAGAAGCAGGGTCTCGATCGGGGCGATGAGGCGGCGGTCGGCCGCTCGGCGGATTATGAGCAGGATCGTGATGTAGATGATCGGGGGCGGTTACAGACGGAACGACCGGTGGCCCGAGCCGGGGACACGACCAGGACGGATCCTGCGCAGCAGCACATTCCCCGGATCGAGGAATTGCAACGCGAGGCCGACGAACGGCGGGAACAGGATCGCGACGAGCGCGAGCGATAGAGAGGCATTCATGCGAGACGATCGACGCCTCATCGTCAATCAGGAGACGGATCACAAGGCAAACGATGGCTTTGCCACATTCGGAGCGTTGGTGTTCGGCGGCGTCATGACGATCGCGCTGATCGACTACGGCCTGACCGCAGCCTGGAGGTGGAGTGTATCGATGTGGGACGGGATCCTTTCTTTCTTCACGTTCTAGCGTTCTCCAGGCCATTCGCACGGAGAGCGTCAATGCCTCCGATTTTTGAGCCATCGGCGCTGGGGACCTCGGCGATAGGTGCGCATTCTCGGAGGATGGATAGCACCTCCGCAGCGCTGGACGCCTCGATTTCGGAGTTCCCGAGCCGGATGCGCACACGACGCGCCGCCAGCCAGGCTTTGTAGCATCCTGTCAGGGACAGGATGACGGCCGCGATGGCGCCGGGGATGCCCGCCATGCTGATTAGCTCTTTTAGAATCTCGAATTCGCTCATAAGCAAGCCATGGCCTGTGAAGGGTTGTCGCCACAAACTAACCCCTGCCGGGGACCGTTAAGTGCGAAACCGAGATTTTCAGGCTTTTCCGGCAGATTCGCCAGCCTGTCCGGGTTTCCAAGCGTTCAGTGCGATTTCCATTGCTGGGGACGTCCGCCTGAGCCACGATTTTGCAGAATCGTGGGCTTTCCCGCACCAGAGGTGATGACCACGTCAGGAATCTTGCAAGTGATACTGGAAAGTGATACTAAACGGAACTAAGCAGGAAGCATCGGGCAACTCTCGCGGCCGTGTTTGCTGACCCCGTTCTTGCCGGGATTGTTTGGCGGGACATTGAGGCGCTATTCGTCGCATGTGGGGCAGAAATCACGGAAGGGCAAGGCTCGCGGGTGCGGGTCGTCCTGAACGGCGTGCGCGCGGTTTTCCATCGCCCGCATCCCCAGAAGGAAACCGACAAGGGAGGGGTAAAATCCGTCCGGCGCTTCCTGCTCGAAGCGGAGATACAACCATGACCACAATGCACTACAAGGGCTACGAAGCTGTTGTTGAGTTCGATGAGGACGCCGATATTTTCCACGGTGAGGTCGTCAACATGCGCGATGTCATTACCTTTCAGGGAACTTCGGCGGCCGAGCTGAAGCAGGCAATGGCGGATTCCATTGAGGATTACCTGGTGTTCTGCAAAGAGCGTGGCGAGGAACCCGAAAAGCCTTTTTCCGGCCAATTCGTTGTCAGGACCGAACCTAGTATCCACAAAGCTGTGTCGAGTGCCGCACGACGAGAGGGCGTAAGTCTCAACAAATGGGTGACGCAGGCGTTGGAACGCGCCGTTTCGCGGAAGGTCGCATAGAACCTCATTGCTTCGGGCTCGCACACCATCGACGAGCGGTGACCTCTCCACCATAGAGTTTTGGGGGTGTCTTGACGGGTGAGGCGCAACATCGGCGCCCAACTATTCCAGCCCGATCTCCGCTGGATCCGGAACCGTCTGGGCAAGGATGTCGTGAATGCTCTTGCGTTGTCGGGGAGTGATCTCTGCTGCCTGCGCCAGTGAAGCCTCGACGGCTGATTTCAGTTTGTCTGCCGTCGGAAGGATCCGCTCTTCTGCCTTGGCTACCAGATCGCCGATTGCGGTTTCTGCTCCGGTGTTTGAGGTTTTCTTCGCCCGATCCGAGCGGGCTTTATCGGAGGTTTTCCTGACGCTGCGGGCGACGCGTTTTGGAACAGTCGGAGTTTCGCCTGCCTGGGGAGCAAGCTTCAGGGTGGGGCGTTCTTCACCCGGCCCATCGGCCGCAGGGTCATATTCCGGTGCCAGCGCAGGAACAGGCAACGCTGCTTCGAACTCCAGATCGGGGACGTCCGGCTGCTGCTGCTCGGCATAGGCGGCAGCAGCCTTGAACGGCTGGACGGCATGATAGCGAAGCTTGCCGCCAAAGATCGGGCGCTGACCCTCGACCAGCAGGATCATCCTGTCCTCCGGCATCTGGCGCACCTCCTGCGGCATCATCAGGTCGCGCTCACGGATCTGCTCGACCTTCGTCCGTCGCGGCAGTCCCATGAACTCCAGCGTGCGGGATTCCGACTGATACCGGATGGTGCGTTTGCCAAGCGCACGCGATGCGTATTCGGCCGTTGCCTGATCGTTGGCGCCGAGGATGAGCTGCAGGCCGCAATTGCCGAGCAGCGAGTGCCTTGCGGTCTCGCCGTAGATTTCGTCGATATTCTTCAGGTCCTGGATGATAAAGGCCATTTTTATGTTGTAGCCGGCCACATAGGGGAGCTTGTTGAGGACCTCGTCCATCTTCTTCAGCTGTCGGAATTCGTCGAGCAGGAAATAGACAGGCAGGGCATTGGGGTTGTGCTCACGGGTCAGGAGATCCATGACCTGCTGGACGAAGAGCGTCAGCAGGGGCCGCAAGATCGTCATGTCGGTGACGTTCGGCGCCAGGTAGATGGTGACCGGCCGGCGCTGCAGTGACACGAGATCCATGTCCGTCACGGCGGTCGCGGCGACGACACGCTCGTTGCGCAGCGGCGCCAGCGCCTTCTGGATGTCGAGGAGCGCCGAGCGGGCCGCCCGTTCGTTCAGTGCGATGTAGGCATTGAAGCTCTCGGTCGTGAAACGCGAGAGATAAGGCTCCTTCTCCTTGATAAGTTTCATCAGGATCTGCAGGTCGACGCCGGCATTGAAGAAGCCGTTGACCTCGCCAAGGTTGCGACGGTTCTTGTAGAAAGGGCTTTCCAGCACATAGCTGATGACGCCGGCGATCACCTGCTGGGCGATGCCCTGCCAGACAGCGTTTTCGGAACCGATCGCTTCAGGAATGAGAATGCTTGCCATGTTCTGGATGTCGATCGTGCG
Source organism: Neorhizobium petrolearium (assembly GCF_029854435.1). Taxonomy (NCBI): domain Bacteria; kingdom Pseudomonadati; phylum Pseudomonadota; class Alphaproteobacteria; order Hyphomicrobiales; family Rhizobiaceae; genus Neorhizobium; species Neorhizobium petrolearium. The sequence continues at coordinate 185,903 of NZ_CP123002.1, forward strand.
ACTGCCGCGATCGCTTCGCACGAAATCCAGCGGGTTCCAGCGATGGGTTTTGGCCGCGCCCGGAGAGAAGAGAAAGACCTGGTGTCCTTTGGACCTCCGGTATCCGGCCGTATGCTCGAAAATCTCGCCCTTGAGATCGGTGACGATCATCGAGCCGGAAAACATCAGCGCGTTAGGAATGACATAGCCAACGCCCTTGCCGGAGCGCGTCGGGCCAATGATGAGATGATGCCGGTCGTCGTGCCGGCTCAGGATATTGCGCCCGATGCGTCCGAGGATATGTCCTTCCTTCCGAAACCATCCGCCGCGTCGCAGCGACGCCATGTCCTGGAAGGCAGCATCTCCGAGCGGGTTCGACGGCCGCCGAAGCCCCGTGACCGCGGCAATCGAGGCGATGCCGATCGCTGGAACAAGAGCGCCGATGGCGGCGAGCTGGAGGGACCGATTGTTGGGATAGGCGATCAGCTGCTGAAACGGCGCCAGCGGATTGGTGGTGGTCAGCAGCTTGAGGATCCGCCCGTCTTTCCAGACAAGCTGGAGGATCAGGCTGTAGCCGAGCATCCAGATGGCGACGGCGAAGAGCAGGCAGAACACCAGATAGATGGCCTGGTGGGACTTCTTCATGGCGATCGCCGCGCGAAGTAGATCTCGGAGACGCCACGCCGGCCGCCGTTGCGGCGAAGCTGGATGACCACAGGGATAACCATGCGGATATAGGACATGAGGTCCGGCTTCGAATATCCCGATGACATGCCTGTCTGCATCATCATCATGGCAAGCTGCTCATAGGCGCCCATCGGTGTGTCGGCATGCACCGTCGACATGCTGCCGGGATGGCCGGTGTTGATCGCCCGCAGGAAGGCGAAAGCCTCGGCGCCACGGATCTCGCCGACGAAGAGCCGGTCCGGCCGCATGCGCAGCGATGCCTCAAGCAGCGACTGGATCGTCACCTGGGCAGTGCCCTGATCGCCACGCGAGGCGAGCAGATGCACGCTGTTGCGATGTGGTGGAAAGAGCTCGCGCGTGTCCTCCAGCGTCAGAATGCGCTCGTGTTCATCGACGCTTTTCAGGCAAGCATTGAGAAACGTGGTCTTGCCGGTCGAGGTGCCGCCGCTGATCGGGATCGACACGCGCCCGCGCACGGCGGTCTCGATAAAATCGTGGATGCGGTCGGCATCGAGAAGAGCGATGAGTTTCTCTTCGGTCGCACTCAGCCCTCCGACGGTCACCGCCACCTTGTCGAGGGCGCCGCTGTCGCGATATTGCGCCAGCGTAAAATCGCTCACGACCTGCTTCCTGATCGAGATCGCGCCGCCGTCTGCGGCCGCCGGCGGCAGGACGATCTGGATACGCTCGCCGGAGGGGAGTGCCGCACTCAGCAATGGATTGCTGCGGCTGACGAACTGGTTGCTGGCGGCTGCGACCCGTTCACCGATATGCTCGATCTCCGTCGAGGTGAGAGCGGGGATCGTAAGGAACTGCATATGGTCGGCGCCGAGGCGCTCGATGAAGACCTCGCCCGGGCGGTTGACGGAGATCTCCACGACGTGTGGGTCATCGAGGAACGACGCCAGCGGTGCCAGCGCCCGCTTCAGGAAATAGTGCGGATCATTGCCGGATGCGGCGACCCGTATCGATGCCTCGTTCATGCTTGATCTCCTTCAAGGCTTCCTCGACCGGATCCGGATACATGGCCGAGAAGTCGAGGTCCTGGCGGACATAGACGAAAATGCGTTCGCCCTGATGGACGCTGATCGTCGGCGGGATGCGGAGGTTCTCGCCGAGCGCCTGGTTGGCCATATCGGAGAACGTCCGAGCGATCGTCTCGCGGGCGAGCTCGGCGGCGCGGTCGGAATCGGACTCGTTGTTGCCCGATGATGAGCTGTATTGGCCGCTGCCATAGCCGGTCAGGTAGGAGGACCCGGCGCCGACGATGGACAGGAGAATCGCTGATCCGAACCGCTCGCGCCATTTGTTGTCGACGATGCCGGTCAGTCCCGATCGGCCCAGGCCATCGGTGCCGATGCTGTTCAGCCGCACCGAGACGCCATCGTCACGTAGAAGGCGCGTCCAGATCACGAAGATGCGTTTCTGGCCGCGGGTCACATCGGACTGGTATTCGCCGATCAGGCGCGTGCCGGTCGGAATGAGCACGCGTCGGCCGTCGAAGGAATAGACGTCCTGTGAGGTAATGGCGCGGATCTGACCGGGCAGGTCGCCATTGATCGCCGTCTCCAGGATGCCGGGGATCAGCGTGCCCTCGGGGATCATGGCATCCAGCCGGCCGACCTGGCGCGCTTTCGCCGAGCGATCGCCGATGGCCGATGCTGTCGCCAGGAACTTGCTGTTGCGATCCTCTCCCGCAACGGTCGGCCCATCGCCAGCAGTTCCCCCGTTCAGACTGTTATCCGCGCTATCAGCCTTGGTGGAATCGACGATGATCTGCTTGGAAAGATAGCGCTTGGGAAACTCCTCCGGGATTTGCTCCACCGGCTTGTCGGCCGTCTCGACCGTGACCGGCGGGGCAGGGACATCGAACTCGGTGGTATCGGCGGGCTCCTCCTTCTTTTCCTCCGGCGGTTCGGGCAGCTGAATGATGTTGTCGGCCGGCTTTTCCGCCGGCCTTTGATCGTCGCGGAGAAAGGACGGTGGGCGGAATGTGGTGGTGGAGAACTCCTCGTCGCCTCTGAGCACGTCCTGCGGGGGTTTCTTCGGTGCGAAGACGAAGAGATAGGCGAGCACGGCGCCAATGAGCACAAACACCGCGCCGCCGAACAGTTGCTTGCGCCTCGCCCTCCGGTCGCGGACCTCGCTCTGGTCCACTTCCAGCATGGCTTCGAGTTCGGGAGATCGATTCATCCGTTGCCGGTCCTTCTTCGCTTGCTGGCCGTGCTATCGAATGCCGGACCCATCACCGCCGGATCGGGCGCTCCGAAGTCGGGCTTGCGGAGATTGAAGATGCATGTCCACTGATTGCCATCGCGCAGGGTGTATTGGGTGGCCGTGCCGTCGAGAACGATGTAGTCGCCCTCGCGGCGGAAATTGCGCAGCGTTTCGGTGAAGTCGGCATTGACGGCAAAGATCGCCGGCACTTTCGGCCCGAACTTGAAAAAGGTCTTCTTGCCGTCATCGAAGATCATCAGCGGCTTCAGCCCTGGATCGCCGGAGAAGGAATAGTCGATATTGACGTTGGCCTTGTCGATACCGGCGATGTTCGGAAAGGCGGCGCGGGCTTCAGCCTCCTTGCGCAGCGAGGCGTTGAGATCCTTATCGGGATAGACGAAACGAATACCAAAGACCTTTTTGTTGTCCTCCGGCGCGAAGTCCGTGAGTTCGAGATAGTAGATGCGCTTGGTGGTCACGACGTTCATGTTGGTGGCGGCGTTCCTGGCCTTCGGCTTCACGAAGAGGATATTGCCCTTGTCCGTCGGCACCACGTCCCAGCTATCGCTGTCGCCGACCGCAATCGTCTCGAACTTCTCGTCCTCGTCGAAGATGATCATCGTCGAGATGCCGTAGGTCGCGAAGACCCGAACCACATTGTTCGGCTGGTAGACGACGCTGGTAACACGGGCGTCGAGCCGCCCGGCCGATGGCGTCTCGGCCGCCTGGGCGGCTGACAGGGACATCAGGCTCAGGATGAGGAGGACAGCCGCCCGGTTCACTGGCCGCTCCCGGTGACGGTTTCCTGATCGCGGCGGTAGTCGTAGACCTGGAAGCCGAGAGGGTTTTCGAAACGCCACTCGTTCGTCGCAGGGGTGTCGGTGTAGCGATAGCGCACAACGGCGATCCAGTGACGAGCGATCGAGTCGGTATCGGAGATTTCGGTCGTCGAGAACCGCACGATGCCGGTCGAGCTGTTGGGGAAGGTGACGGATGCGATCTCGGTCATGACGCGCTTGTTGCGACCGTAGATCTTCGCCGGGTTCTTCAGGTTGGTCGTGCTGTAGAGATCCTGCAGCTCGCGCGCGGCATTGCCCGTCGATAGAAGCGCCGCGATCCCGAAATTCTGCTCGATGGCATAGGGATCATATCCCTCCCGGGCGCGGATATAGCGGACGATATTGGCCTGGGTGATGGCCTGCTGCTCGGTCAGCGTAACAGGCCGGGTCAGACCGGTCTTGACCTCGATATAGCCGGTGTTCTTGTCGACCTCGACGAGATAGGGCTCGAAGCTCTTCAGCGGCACCAGCATGACGAGGGCGACCAGGCTGAGCAGGGTGATCGCGCCGAAAATCGTCGTCACGAACCAGGCGAGCGCCCGCGATCGCTTTGCCCTTTTGACGATCTCCTGTTCCCAGATGTCTCCGCTTTGATAATAGCTTCGTAGATCAAGATCTTTGCTGTCCGCCATATGCTTCCGTCTTCTTGAAAATGAATGCTCAGGTGGGATTGCCCTGCTGGGATATCCGGCTCTGCATGGCTGATTTGACGCCGGAGTCGTCATCGTCTCCAGAGCCGCGGAACCGGTTTCTCAGGTTGCCGCCGAAGCGATAAGCACCGCGGCCTGCCGCGACACTGCCGCGCGCCGTGGCAAGCGGGTATTGAATTCCCAGGCGGTGCGCGATGCCGGTTGCGGCACTTCCGACTCCCGATGCGATGCCGCCGGCGATGCCCTGACCGATCGACTGGATGTACAGCATGACGAAACCGCCGGCGATGCAGAGCAGCAGGAAGCCGGCGACATCGCCGAGGGTCAGCGTTCGCGTTCCGCTGGCGGCGTCAATCTTCGACAGTTCCGGGTTCATGGCGGCGATCAGGAAGGCGGCGATCACGTAAATGAACAGCGGGATCAAGGCATAGGTGAGGACCTGGTTGAACCAGCCGACGCCATAGCCGCGGCTGCGTTCGAACAGAAAGCAGGACACGAAAATCGGTGCGGTGCCGATCAGCACCCAGAGCATGACCTTGGCCAGGATGAGGATGGCAAGCGCCACGGCGATGAACACCCCGGCGCCGACCATGATCAGCAGGCCGATCATGCTGGGTAGAATAGAGAAGTAACCGGATTGCTCGGCAAAGGCGGAGGCCGCCTGATTGGCCGTCTGCCAGATCATCGACATGCCGTTCGTCGGCTCGGTGATACCGGTTCCGGAGGCGGCGAGGATTGCGCGGCCGACATCTTCCGGTGTGTCGTTGACCCAGCGGTAGACGAAATTGTTGAAGTTGCCCCAAGAGCTGACGAGACCGAGGATCATCACCATGCGGACGATGCGAAGCACGATCTCGCCGACGCCGATGCGGGCGGTTCCCATGACCAGCTGCAACCCGTACCAGGCGATATAGAGAACGAGCATCAGCCGAAGGACCGGCAGGATCTCGTTGCCGACGATCGTGTAGGCTTGCTCCGAAAAACTGGCGCCGGAATTCTCGATACGGTTGAGGAGGTCGCCAAGGAAATCCTGCATCCTATTCCGACCCTCCCTTTGGAATGCCGATCGCCGCGAATGCCGACGCCGGATCGTTGACGGCGCGCATCGGTCCGCATTCGTGTCTGGGGTCCTCGGCAAAGGACGTCAGGTTGGCCGGCCGCTTGCAGGGCGCGGTCTTTTCCCTGACGGTGCCGCAGCTCGTCACCGTCAGGGACAAGGCCGCCGCGAGGATCAATCGGAGGATTCGCTGCATCGTCAGTTTCCGTAGGCCAGGGCCTTCTTGGAATTAGAAACATCGGTGAGGCGCCGCTGGTTCTCGGCCTGCAGGGACGTGACCGCACCATTCATCACGCCGATCATTTCGTTGAATGTCAGACCCGACTGGACCTGCAACTGCGTGTTCTGGTCGATGGAACCCTTGATATCCTCGGCGGTGCCGATCTGCCTGCCTGCCAGCTCGAAGGCGCTGCGCCGCGTCTCGATCGCCTGTTGCGAACCGTTGATCAGGGCGGAGACGCCGAGCACGGTATTGACCAGTTGCTCATAGGACTTGTCGCCGGAGAAGCTGCTGTTTGTCTGCCCCGAAAGCGATTTGACCAGTTGCAGCCCGTTGATGAAGAGGGTTGCCGCTTTGGTGATTTCGCTGCTCATCGAGCCGAAATTCGGAACCCCGTCTTTCAGGATGCTGTCGAAGGAGGGAATCGCCGAGACGCTGAAGCCGTTGCCGATCGCGAGGTTCTTCAACGGACCGGCCATGCTGCCGCGATCGCCGGTGACGGCTTTCAGCGTATCCTGCACCGTCGTGAGGATATCCTTGTTGGTATCGAGGATCTGGTTGGTCGTATCCGCGGTTTTTTTGGCGACCTCATAATTGGTCCGATCGATGACGGGGACGTCCGCCAGTGCCGAGGCCGGCAGGGCGAGAAGGGCAACGCCAGTCCAGAATATCGCTTTCATGTTTCTTCTCCTGTCATTGCGTTTGCAATTGCAGTTGCACTTTGTCCTCGGATTCGCGCTCCGCGACGCAAGCCTTCTCCTCATCGTTCCAGACGAGGTTCTGGCGCAGATCGCACAAGTCGGTGACGTCGCGGGGCTTGTCGTCGTCGTGTTTGTGCACCGAACTGCGCGACGAGCCCGAAAGGTTGGCCGATGAAACCGCGTTGCGCGAATTGAGGAGATCGGCCATCGCCGTGCCGAGCCGGATGACATTGTTCATCATCTCCAGATTGGCGTTGCGAGCGGTCGAATTGTGGTCCCAGCTATCCTGAATGGTGCGGGTCTGGAGTTGCCCGAGCTGCTGGTACCAGCTCGCGACATTGGCAAGGCTATCCTGCGTCGCCGCCGTCGCGCCCATCGCATTCAGCGTGGACGAGCGCATGCCGGTATAGGCGGTTTCTCCTCCCCCAAAATTGAGGGGTATTGCCGACTTGTCGGAACCGCCGAAGGCCGGCAGCCATTGCTGCGTAATCGAGGCGACGTAGCCCTGCGTCTCCTTGAAGGGCGGGATACCGCCATATTTGTTGACGTTGCCGGTACCGGAATTATAGGCGGCAAGCGCCAGCGAGACATTGCCGTTATAGCGCTCGAGCTGCTGTTTGTAATAACGCGCTCCGCCACGCAGGTTCTGCTCGATATTGTTCTCATCGACGCCAAGCTGTGAGGCCGTGCCCGGCATCAGCTGGGAGAGCCCGGTGGCGCCGGCAGAGGACTTGGCACAGGGGTTGAAGCGGCTTTCCTGATAGACGAGGGCGAGAAACTGGTTCTCGTCGACACCTTCCTCGCGGGCGACTCGCCGGACGAGGCCGGAAATCTCCGGATTGGCTTCGGCCGCACCGACCGGATCATTGCGCCGGCCTGGGCGATACATCGAGCAAGTGACCGATGTGTGGATCGTATAGCGGTCATGGTCAGCGTCCTCGATGCCTGACGTGGCCGAATCCCGATCCTTGCGTTCGCCAAGATTTGTGTCGTCGACAACAGGCACGTCCGCCCAGGCGATCGACGCCGAAACGGCCGACAGGAGTGCCGCGGACAGCAGGGCGGCTCTCATGTGTCTTCCTCCCAGCCGCAGAATTTTGGGAGCCAGGCGGAGGGATCATCACCAAAGGCGTCGCGAAGACGGCTGCACTCCTCGATTGTCTCCTTTCGTCCGGAAAGAACCTTGATGAGGTCGGGCATGGAGCCGAGATCGAGGCGGGCGATGACGCTGTCATTGCCGTGCTTGACGAGGAAGGTGCGTTTTTCCGGCGGCGTGTTGCGGACGAAGTTGAATTCCTTCGCCGTCAGGCCGAAGCGCTGGATGTAGCTTTCCTCGTCGGCCCGCGGATTGGGGAAATGGATGTTGGTCGCCGACTGCTCGATGATGGTATGGGCGGCCGGCGATCGGACGATGTCGGCGGCCGATTGCGTGCCGAAGCCGACGATGCCGTTCTGCTTGCGGATCGTCTTCATCTTGTCGACGATGAAGTCGCTGAAGACCGGATCGCGCAGCAGGCGCCAGCCTTCGTCCATGAAGATCATTACCGGTGTACCGTCGAAGAGTTCGTCGAGGCGATGGAAGATGTACATCAAGGCCGGCGTGCGTACCTCGTCATTGTCGAGGATGCTGGTCATGTCGAAGCCGAATGCTGAGCGACCAGAAAACGACAAGACGTCGTGGGGCGCGTTGAAGAGCCAGGCCTTCTCACCTTCGATCCAGGGCCGCAGCCGGGAATGTAGATCGTTCGGATCGGCGCGGGACCGGCCGGTCAGCAGACCGGCGAGATTGGCGAGGTTTCGCTCGGCAACCGGCTCCTGCATCAACCTGACGAGCGCGCGTTCGAGCGTGTCTTCCTCTTCCTGTGCAAAGACGCTGCCATCGCCCTTGCGCAACATTGCCTTCAGGAGACGCAGCAGAAATTCACGGTTCTCGCCGGTGTTTTCGAGCTGCAGCGGATTGAAGCCGGTTGGCGTACCCGGCGTCAGGACCTCATAGGCGCCGTTCATCGCCCTGATGAAGATTTCGCCGCCCCTGTCCTTGTCGATGAAGACGGCGCGCGGCCTCGGCCGCACCCGAAAGGCCTGGGCGAGCAGGAAGGTCAGCGCCACCGTTTTTCCGGACCCAGTCGGCCCGGTGACCAGGAAATGGCCGATGTCACGCTGATGGAAATTAAACCAGTAGGGGGTCTGGCTGGTCGTTTCGAGGATGGTGATCGGCGTCCCCCAATGGGCGCCCTCCCGCTGCCCTGATGCGAAATTGTGCATCGAGGAAAGGCCGGAGAAATTGGAGCTCGAGAGCATCGCCTTGCGGGCGATATAGGTGTGGTTGCCGGGGAGTTGCGCCCAGAAGGACGCCTCCATGTTGAGATCTTCGCGCAGCCAATTGATGTTCATATCGGTCAGGCACGCGCCGAGGTCCGATACGGCTTTGTTGACGCCATCGACATCGCGGGAGAGGCAGAGCAGTGACAGGTGATGGTAGCCGAACACGGCTTCCTGGTTGAGAAGGCTGTTCAGCGCGAAATCGATGTCGTTTTCGACATCGCTTCCTGCCTCGTCTGACGCGCCGATCTGGCGCCTCAGCCGGGTGATGCGCTCCTGGGCGATCGGCTTGTCGGCGATCGTGAAGGACTGCGTCAGGATGAATTCGTGATTAACCTGCAGCAGCCCGTCCAGCATGCCGGGGCCGGTGAAGGGCGGGTACTCCTTGATCGACAGCATGGCGCCGAAGCGGTTGTCCTCGGCCACCGCGCCCTGCGCCTGCAGGGTCCGCCTGGAAAAATGCAGCCGCGATGTTCCGACGTAGTTGGCGATGCCCATGCGCGGCAAGCGCATGTAGCGCGGCACGCCGCAGGTGAGGATGGTATTGAGGAACGCGCAGGGCTCGGAATAAGGAGCATCATCGCGATAGGCGATACCGAGGGTCCGGGCACCATATTTGCCGAGATCGCGCACGATGTTGCCGGCGAGTTCCTCGAGCTCGCTGATCGCCTCGCGAAGTTGTTCCTCCTCGGCCTCCCGTCCGGCGGCCCGGTTCAGAAATCGGCGAACGGTGTCGCCGGCGGCGAGCACACCGCGCAGGCCGGAGCGCAGTACGGTCAGGTAGATTTCGTTGGTGAACATACGCTTTTGGCCGAGCGCCGCCATGTAGCGTTGGTCGAGGACCGCGCAAAAGCGATCCTCTAACGCGCCGTCCATGACAGCATCCACCTGCCGGCGGACCACCGTCGACCATAGCGAAAAGCGACTGGAGCCGAGCGCCCGGATCATCGTGTTCTGGACGACCGAGCGCATGTTGAGCTCCGCCTGGTCCTCCGTCTGGAAGAAGAGGCCATCGAGCTTCAGCACCATCATCAGGGCGCCGCTCTCCAACCGGATGACGGTGTCTGCGACGTGCCTGAGATAGGGGATATGCGCCGACATCGGCCGCTCGCGGTGACCGATCGATCCGAAGCCGAGCTCATCGCGGATCGCCTTCAGCATGGTCATGGCCCGTAGGAGTTCGCGCCCCAGAACGTCTTGTTCCGGGTTCGGGGTGTCATCCGGGTTGCGACCTGCAGGACGTCGAGGATCCGTGCATCCCAGGCGCAGAGGGTGAACAGCGTCATGTAGGTGGCGGGCGCGGTCAGGAACGCCCAGATGGAATTGCTGGCGAGCCAGGCGATGATCGTGGCGCCGACGATGATGACGCCGGCAAGATAGGGCACGCCCCAAAGCGTCGGCGACCGCGTCAGCCCGATCACCAGCGGCGTGAGTACAGGCTTCTCTGAAGTTTCGCCGATCATGTTCCCGACCCCACGAGAGCGATCATCGCATCGACCATCCCGGGCGCCCCGAAGACGAAGCCGATACCGAGCGCGGCACTGCCGGCGATGATCCAGCTCAGCCGGCCCATCCAGGCAAGAAAGCCGAGGGACATGACGGCAATGATGCCGCATAGCCGTCCGAAGGGTCCGTTGACGAAGTCGACGACCGCCTGGAAGATCGCCTGCACAGGGCTGAATGCCTGTCCGAGCGACTGGGCATGGGCGGCGTCGGAGAATGCCAGTTGCGCGATCGCAATGGCGATCCCGGCGGCTAAAAGGCGGCGGCGATGAAGGTGGGATAAACGAAACAGCTTCCTCATGTCCTTGTCCTCTCGCATGTCAGAATTTCATGACCCCGGCGACGAAGCGTCCGACGGACACGCCGCCGATGACGCCGATGTCTGTGGGCTGGTGATTGGATTTGTTTGAAGCGGGCCGTTTGCCTGGGGAGCGCAGACCGAGCTGGAAGTTCAGGATCTCCGCTAGATAGTCGATCGTTTCGCTGTATGGCGGGATACCCTCGTGATCGCGGACCGCCTGTGGTCCGGCGTTATAGGCGGCCGCTGCCAGCAGGGGATTCTGGAACTCGTCCAGCAGGGCGCGCAGATAGCGGACCCCGCCGTCTATGTTGGCTTCGGGATCGCAGGCATCCGCCACCCCAAGCTCGCGCGCTGTGTCCGGCATCAACTGCATCGGCCCGCGCGCACCCTTCGGGCTGTTGCGCACCCGGTCGAAGCGGCTTTCCGCCCACACGACGGCGGATGCGAATTCCGGTGCCACGCCATAGCGTTGGGCCGCCATTTTGGTCAGGCGGGCAATCTGATCCGGCGCAAGCGGCGACGTTGGGCACTCTGTTGCAGAGACGTATCCGTTATTGATACCTCTTTGAGATAGCCAATCCGGCAAAACCTCTCCGTTTTCTTTGCCATTTTTGCCCTTTGAGGCGTTACTATATTTGTTCGGTATGCCAAGCGTAGCAGCCGGCATCGCCACGCCACTGGGATCAAGGTCGAAGGATAGGGAAGGATTGGCGGAGCTTAGGTCCGAGAGATTTGATGTCGCGCTAGTGTTTTCCCATGTTTCGCTGGAAAAGCGTTTATAATTAAACAGGGATCCATCTCCTGCAGCCGCTTGGTGGCCGAAGGGGGCGATCGTCAATGTCGCCGGAAGTGCGATTCTCAGCAAGTAATGCATCTGGCGATCCACCTCGAATCCTGCGCGCTCGGCCTCGCCTTGCGAAGCCAGAAGCGTGGATTTACGATTGCATGACGTTACTATTTAAGGTAACTCGTACATCAAAGAAATCGAGTCGAAAAGAGGGAATCTGCATCGCTCTGTCAAACGATGAGATACTAAATATGGATATGTCCTGTTTTCGAAGTGTTGCAGGCGCGGTCCTGTCGGCGCTACTTTTGGCTGGTCAGGTGCAGGCGGCGGGTTCTGTCAATCAGGACTATGTCCGCTCGCTTGCCGCGCCCAGAAAGACCGTCCTGGTCGTCGAGTATTATGACGGGGGCAGGAAAGCGGTTTCCCGGAAGGGTTATTCCTCGGCCGAAGGGTTCAAGGCGATCTCACCGACCGATGTCAGGGTCGATGACAAGGTGTCGCTGCACCTCTACGGGCTCGAACCCTGCCAGGGGGAAATGGTCAATCGCAGCGAAGGGTTCGCAGGGAGTTGCGAGGACTACGGGCGGGAGCAGCTTGCGATCAAGCTGAAGGCCGCCAGGGTGATCTTCTGCCGGGCCTTTCTGACGGAGGAAAAGGCTGCGAAGCAGGACGTCACCTGCTTCGGCTACTACAATTTTCCCGGCTCGCTCGACACGGTGGACAATATCGAGGAGCAACTCGTTTCGATCGGTGCGCTGAAGCTCGCGCGTAAGCCGGATGGCAGCCCGCTTCGGGGCGATCTCGCTGACGCCGAAAAGATCGGGCGAGGGGGTTTTGGCATGTGGGCCGATCCGCGTGTGCAGGAGCAAGCCAGATGAAGTGCGCCCGGCTGCTTGCTCCCCTGGCGATCTGCACCGTTACCGTTTCTGCGCAAGCGGCCGACTACGTGGCCCTCGGTGCCGGCGTCACCTTGGAAACCGGCGACAGCTGGATCGATCATGGCGAGCGCTATCGCCTCTATGGCGTCCAGTCCTGTTTGCGCGGGACATACTTTACCGACCGTTCCGGCGGGCGGCAGGACTGCGGCGAGGCCTCGATCGCCGTGCTTGCGGCGTTTATCAAGGATATCGGGCCGCAATGCGCCCCGGTGGCGGTCGATGGCGAAACGCGTTTCGTGCTGTGCTATGGCACGGTGGGAAGCGAGCGCTTGGATCTTGCGACGGCGCTCATCACCGAAGGTTACGCCTTCGCTGCGCTCGATGCGAAAGGCCTTCCGGTTCACGCGCCTTATGCGGTAGCCGAGCAGCAGGCGAGGGCGCGGAAAGCGGGCCTCTGGCAGTTTCCCGACGTCCAGCATCCCTCCCTGCTGCTGAGCAGACTGGCCCGCCAGCGGGAGGGCCAATAGGATGAGACACTTGTCCGCTCTTGCCGCTCTGATGCTTTTGATACCCGCCCCTGCGGGTGCGGCGGACCCCATCGGCGGTTCCTTTGCCGATAGGGCGCCCGTCGTCCGGCAGCATGTCGTGATGAAGGGGAGAGCGACGCCAATCGATGGCACGTCGCTCTGGTTTCCGACATATGGGCGCTCCGTCCGCCTCGCCGGCATCGATGGTTGCGAATTGCCGCAATGGGCCTTCGATCCGAAGAGGGCCGGGGATGCGAGCACGGGTGCTCTGGCTCCGGTACCTTGTGGCGCGCTGGCGAAGGCCTGGCTGAAACGCACGGTCGGTTCAGGATCGGTCACCTGTGACATCCGCGGTTTTGGCGCTGATGCCATGCCTGTCGGGACATGCCGGTCCGGCAGCCGAGATCTCGCTCACGAAATGCTGCGCGTCGGCTGGGCGCGGCTCTCGCCAGACGCGCCGCGTCAGCCGGCCTATGTGGATGCCCAGCGTTACGCCGTGTCGGCGCGCTATGGGATCTGGGGGACCTATGTCCTCGATATGAACGAGTGGCGGGCCAAGGCTGTCGACCGCACGCTCGACCGTCGTCCGGCGGCGGACATCAATCTGCTCAGAGAAAGAAAAGTGGAATTCACGCCGCCGTTTGCCGATGCGCGACGCGCGCCAGTCAGACGGGATCGCTGATCCACCAAATCTAGGAGGGTACCGATGAGGTGGATTTTAATTTTCGCTGCGGTGTCGATAGCCTTGGCGCCTTGGGCGCAGAAACAAGCTCTCGCCAGCGAGTGGGGCTGCGAGGTGCTTCTGTGCGCGGCCTCAGACAATCCTTCCTGGCATTCGATCGCGACCTGCTTGCCACCGATGAACAAGCTGATCAGCGCCATGAAACGGCCCCGCTTCTCCTGGCCGACATGTCCGGATGGCGGCTCCGGTAAGCCGGGTTATGAACGATATGCCGATTGCCCAAGCGGATGGAACCCGGCCGAGGCCGAAAACAACGGCGACAGGATTGGACGGTCCGACCTGTCGCGCTGCAGCCGTGTTGTCAACGAATGCGGACAAGGGCGATGGAACCGCTTCGGCGGGAACTCGCAGACAGCCGAAGGTGTCACGCGGGTCTATTCGGGGGAGCATTCCTGCACCTACACGGAATTCATGGCGCGGCCGTTGCGGGACAAGCCCTATTATTTCGATATCCGGGACGATACAACAAAAACCACGAGCCGCTATTTCTTCGACCTGCAGAAATAGGTGAGTTTCCGCGGCGGCGTTAGGACAGTGGGCGCCGGCCACGTTTCAGCGTCGCCGGAGGCTCTTCACCTTCGGACGGTGAGATAAACAAGGCGTGTACGGGAACGTCGAGCGCGAGCGCAATACGCTCCGCGGAGTCGATGCCGAGATTGATCCGCTTTCGTTCGATTTGCGAGATCGACACGCGCTCGAGCCCGGCTTCGAACGCAAGTCGCTCCTGCGAGAGCTCTCGCAGGACTCGAAGCTTACGGACATTCCAGGCCAGCAAATCACGTACCGTCATTCGCTGAAATGAGCATTGCGTATCAAATTAAATAACTGGCTATTCTATACAAAATAGATGGTCGATGCTATTGTCGCTGAAATGCAAATTTTGCGACCATTTCGGTATTGCGATCGTCGTAAAGAGGGGAAGCCCAAGGCCGCAAGCAATCAGTTGGGTAAAATTCTGTCCATAAGTTCGAGCAGGTCGAAGCCAAGGAGATCGCTTCCTTCCGCAGTGGCGGCAATCAGCGCGATGGCAAGGAAGGGCCGCCATTCATTGGTCGCGTCCATTTCCTGGCAGCGATCGACAAGTTCTTTCAGGATGCGTGTCGCTTCTGATCGCAGGTCCGTAAGCTCATTGGCCCGGTGCGCGCCGTCGGCTGCATCGAGTGCTTTTGCCTTCTTGCCGATCGCCACAAATTCCGCCAACAAAAGCTCGAACTGGCCTTTGCCTTGCTCATGTTTCTGAAGCATATCAAACCTGCCATGTCTGGAATTCAATCTCATTGCTGCGGGCAGTCTCGGCAGTGGAATATCGTTTCAAGCTTGCCCAAAATCCGAAGGTCTTCCGTATTTCGGACGAGGCGTTTGCTTTGAATACGGCTTCGGGTGATATAGATCGCGAAAGCAAAGCGCTCAGAGCGATGGAAATGACCGCGAAAACACAAAACCATATCGAAAGCGCCGGACTCGTTGAGGCTCGTGATCCGGAGATCGATAGTCCGATCTATCGTCGTGAGGGCTTCGAAGGCATTGTCGAATTCGGCGAGATGGACAAGAAGCTCGGCGAAGCCTTGCGCATTGCCCGCGAAGAACACGGGCTTACCCGGCCGGAATTGGTCCCTCTTGTTGGCTTAACTCCTCAGGTCTATGGGCGCTACGAGCGTGGTGAGGCTAAATTGCACGTCACGCGCCTCGTGCATCTCGGCGAACTGCTGGATTTTTCGCCGCTTGATCTGATATTTGCGGCGGCTCCGCACCTGTGGGGTACATCCGAGAACGAAGCGAAAAACCGCTACCGGTTGATGAAGCACATTGAAAAACTCCCAGCCGAAAAGACCAAGTTGCTCTTGGAGATCGTCGAGTCGTTCTTAGCGCTCCAGCCATCGGGTGAAGCGAAGGATCCAGACCATAAGTAGACGGCCACAGCTCAATATCGCCCAGCGTCGGGTCTTCGAGCTGCGGCCTATTTGTCAGCAGGGATGTCGTCACGCTCGAAAATGACCAAGCCAGTTGAGCCCACTTGCCTGCGGATGCAATGCACGTCGAATACGTCAGAATCCATGGCTGCTCTCAAAGCTGAAATAGCTTCTCCTGTGCGCTGTCGATTGCGATGTGTGTCCGTTCAGAATAAGCGCTAAGGCTCTGCTTCCACTGGAACCAGGCCTTGCTGAAAATTGACATTTGGTAACTACGGTGCTTACCGCAGATTGCGTGAGGGAATGCGAATCCTAGCGAAACCAAACGAAATGCCGTTCCCAAACTATTGATCTAGAACAGAAAATTTTTCACAGACGCGGGAGCGAGAAGAGCGGGAGGCCCGCTCTGCTTGTCGGCCATCAGGGATCCTTTGCGGTCCTCGTACGTTAGCCTCGCCGCGACAGAAAACGCTTCAGGCTTAATCCTGCGAGCAATATGTACGGGGGCATCGCGAGGGAATAATGACCGCAGTTCAGCTCCAGGACGTTTGGCCTCGCCCCGGCTTCGTGTAGTTTTTCTATGAAGTGTTTCGATAGTTCGGGTAACACCACCTTGTCTCTGGTCGCGATCACCGCGTGAAGAGCAAGATTGGGTCGCGCCAGCTTATGCGCGTAGTTCTCCAAATCCAGCGGCCCCCACGCCCTACGAAGATCGGCTATCTCGATCGCACGCTCCAGGCCTTCACGTATCGCCCGGGTCGCACGGCCTGTCCAAACCATGTCAGCGAGGCTACCCGCCGTCAAAAACAAGGACGCCTTTGTTACGGCCGGTTCATGTGCCGCGATCAATCCCGCAACCCATGAGCCAAGGCTCATGCCGAGAACCGAGATCTCTCGATAGCCTTCGCTTTTCAGCCAGCGGATCAGCTTTCGTCCGTCCCATACGGCCTGCCTTACAGACTGGATCGTTCGGCCGAGATTCGCGCTCAGCATGTCCTCGGCATAGAGCGAGCCAGGACGGCTTCGCTCGAAGTGATAGGGCATGGCGATCTCGACCGTCGTGATCCCACGCCGCGACAAATACTTGGCGATCTGATGATTTCGGCGGCTGGCATTCCAGTGGTGGAAGATCACCAATGCCTGGTTGTGCGAGCCACTTTCGGTTACCTTCGCCCAAACAAAGTTATTCTCTTCGACGTCCGTTGATATGTCCGAAGGAAATTTCAACCACCCATCTTGTATCTCAAAGCCATCATCGCTCTCGCTCGGTTCGCCATAAAATCTTGGATCAGCCAGAGCTTGGTCGGCAAGGGCACAAAACTCCTCGACAGTTCCTACCCTCTTCTGGTCCGGGAAAGCGAGGCAGCTGTCGAGAAAGATAGGTTTCGCTGTCTTCGCTTCCTCGCCACGCCGCGCCCGCTGCTCGTCCCACCGGTCAATCCATCTATGATACACTCTGGTTGCTTTCCAATTCGGTCTGCCGCCGTTGCCCGAACTCTGGATCAAAGAGGCCGTATACGGCGAGTAGAACACTAACGCCGAGGAAGGTCGAAAAGCCGTCAAAGACGTCGATCAACAGATAGCTGGCAAAGAGCAGGCCTAGGACCGCTGACATCTTCCACAAAGTCACACGGAACTCCTTTTCGAAAGCCAGGCGAAGAAGACCGTATACAAATACGACACAGGCCGAAATGGCGACAAGCAGGCTGCTGTAATGCGTTGGCATTCGATAGCCCAAGCTGTGGCTACCATCAGGGTGGCCTTCGAGAACCGAAGACATATCGTGAATTATCCAGGTCATGACGTCTTCGCCATTGGAGTTCAGGTATGCGCTTTGGATCTTCATGCACACGGCGACGAGAACACCAAGGATGGTGCAGCGGAAAATTCCCCGCATGATCCTAAGGCGGATTTCGCGCCGATGCTCGTGCTCTGGCTGCGTCTTTGCGCCTCCTTCGATTTTCCAAAGATCGTGGACGATCGTATGAAGCAAAATCAGGCCCGCGAAAAAGAGATAAAAGCAAATGCTCATGTAAAGGTAGGAAAGCGCGGTGAACACGATCTCTACAGGCACCGATATGAGATCAGGTTGCACAATGGCTATCGTGCCCCAGCTGATCGCGTAATCGCCACTACCCTCCAGCAGGGGGACGAGACACACGCCGATCCATTGAAGAAGGCCAGCGACCAGGATGCAGATCAGAAAAACGGCCCAATAGGAATATGAATAAGCGCGAACATTGCACGCCCAGGCTTTGGTGCTTTCTGAGCTATCGGCATGTGCTGCCAGGCGTACGCGTGCGTCCTGTTTCCAAAATGCCAGCAGCTCAATCACAACTGCGAAAAATAGCGGCAGGAGTACCATGAAGAGAAGGGTCCAGTTCGGTGCCCATAGAAAACCGACTTCCTTAACGACGCCGTCCGGCCGCCTATAGGTGATGCTGGCGATCCCGACGATGTACGACAGAAACCCGAGGGCGGAAGCACCGGCGAATATCGATGCCGGAAGGTTCAAGGGAGATCCATGAGTGAAAAGCGCTTCCGATCTCTCAGCTAAGCTTAACGGTTGTCTTTTTCGGGAAACTTCATTGTCTTGGGCGATACTGCCCGCAGGTTCTTCATAATCAACCATAATAGGCGGCGACGTCTCAGGGCCGAAGGATGCCATGCTTCCAGCAGATTTTTTCGAACTTCGCCTCTTAGAGGTCAGCCGCGATTGCGCTGCACTGAGTTCCACGAGCCATTCGCTCGTCGCTTCCGGATCGTCGCAGCCATAGATCCGTGCCAGCCAGCGGATGTTGGAAGGGCTGATTCCCTTATCGTTTTCTTGAAACCAGAGCTGGACTGTTCGCAAATCGACGCCGAGCCGGTTGGAGTCGATCTGTGATATCGCCTCCGCCAACAACTCCGGCGTCCACGGGCCTTGTGGAAACCCGTCCCGACCCAAAGGCCGGCCCGCTCCCACGGCGGCTAACTGCTTGAACAGTTCTTTGAAATCGCGTCCGTCCTTCGGAGGAGGGACAAAAATCTTCCCGTTCTTTTCCAATGGCTCAAATGCTCAAATTTAGTTCGCTTTAGTGACCCGAGAGGTCGTATCCTGACGCGACGGGGGCTCGGATGATCTACCTGAAGTATATCCATCTCCTTCGGATTGGTAAAGAAATAAAGCACTCCTTCAAAGGGAGATGCCGCAATTTATCATGCAGTTTCAATTGCCTGCGCGTTTCAGAAAACCGGCTACGCGCTCCATTCACTGGCATGAGTGAGGAGGAGGGCGCCGTTAATACGGCTATCTTAGGTTGTGAAAATCGCATAATGCGATTTATGGAACTAACATTGTAGCTTACGGGCTGATGTTCCGCTTTCCTGTTCGCGTCTTCCGGCTCGCCGACGCTTAATAGGTTCGCCAGATGACGCCTGTTCGCCACTCGAGTTCCACCTCGCCATGAGTGCTTAGTCAACCAGCAACAGCCAGAACATCCTTGATCTGCATGGTGGCGGCGGCGATCTCTAGACCATATTGCTCAACATTATTTCAGCGTTTTACGAAGGGACAATCCGAGCCCACCGATGGCAAGCCCTAGCAAAAGTAGGTTCGTGCCAAGTATCACGTCTGGTTCGATACTGAAGTCAGTCCAGCCGTTGATGATCCCCCCGACCACCGCGCAGACGAAACTTGCGAGACCACCCGCCACTAGCCAGGTGCCGCCGTCCCCCAAGATGCCAATCGTTACACCGATCCAGGTCGTGAGCGCCGCCGAAGCCGCGAGGATGACGTAGAACGAGGCGAGCGACCACGTTGAGGCAAGCAAGGGATCGTTTGTGAGGATCAGACCGAGCCAGAGATGCAGAATACCGACGATTATCCAATCGAAATAGAGTTTCGGGCGCCCCAGTCTGATGATGATGATCGCCAGCAGAAGACCGCCAAATACCGAAGCCATGCCGGGCCAATATTGGAAAGCCAGTCGACCGAAAAAGGAGTTGGCAAAAGCGACAGTGGCCATATCGACAAGAATAATGCCGACCACGAACAGTCGCCCACCGTCATATGGGCCTTGAAAGCGATCGCTGATCTTACGACGCTTTCGGGACGCGGCGGCGCGGATGAACATTAAAAAATCCGAGACGCGCATCAGCGGTGATGCGCGTCTCGGCGGATGTCCGCTGTTGCGGCGTGGGGACGTGCACATCCGTGTCTTCTACAGTTCGCAATGCGTAGTTGACGAGCGGCTTGTGTGAGCCACCGGGGCCAACGCGAGCGCAAAATAACCCTTAGGGGCCGACCGTTGAACTTCCCTTATTTCCAAACCGACTTCCTCTCGATTTTCTTTTCGCAATGCAACAATCTGCTTGATTAACACATCCGATTTATATACCTACGAAAATGTATGTAAATAGGCCGTAAGATAAAATATGGAGTTCAAGATGCGGACCACTGCCCTGCGTGCAACCGTTATCCTGCTGGGAGCCGCCTTGCTTTCTGCCTGCCAGAAGGAAGAACAGGCGGCTGCCCCACTTCGGCCGGCGGCCGAAGTGGGGGTGGTGACCGTCGCAGCAGAAACCCTTCCGATCACCAACGAATTGCCCGGACGCATTGCGCCCACCCGGCTTGCCGAGGTAAGACCGCGGGTGTCGGGCATCGTGGTGGAACGTGTCTTTGAGCAAGGCTCGCTGGTCAAAGAGGGCGATGTCCTTTATCGCATCGACCAGGCGCCGTTTCAGGTCCAGGTCGACAGCGCCGAGGCGACACTCAAGCGCGCTCAAGCGGCCCAGCTTCAGGCACGCCAAACGGCAGACCGGCAGCAGCAGCTCCGCCGCAACAATGTTGCTTCCCAGCAGGAATACGACAACGCCATCGCCCAGCTTGCGCAAGCCGATGCCGAAGTCGCCATAGCGGAAGCCGGTTTGGCTAGTGCGCGTCTCAGTCTGCAGTACTCGCAGGTAACCGCGCCGATCAGCGGCCGTATCGGTCGTGCCTTGATTACGGAAGGGGCACTGGTCAGTACCAACAGCTCGGAGAACCTCGCGACAATCCAGCAGCTCGACCCGATCTATGCGGACTTCACACAGCCCGCCGCCGATCTGATCCGGCTTCGCAAAGCCCTACAAGACGGCCAACTGATGACCGGACCGAACGAGGCTGAAGTCAAGCTTATCCTCGACGACGGCACACCTTACGACGTGCCGGGTCGGCTGCTCTTCTCCGAAGCCGCGGTTGACGAAACCACCGGTCAGGTGACATTGCGGGGAGAGTTCCCCAACCCGAACGGAGACCTGCTGCCTGGCATGTATGTTCGGGTTCAGATCCAGCAGGGAATCGCGAGCGCGGCAATCGCCGTGCCACAGCAGGCTGTCCAGCGCGATGCGGGCGGTCAGGCGAGCGTGCTCATCGTCAATGCCGAGAATACGGTCGAACAGAGGCGTGTGAACGTCGGCCGTTCGGTCAACGATCGCTGGGTCATTACCCAGGGGCTCAAAACTGGTGATCGCGTGCTGGCTGAAGGGTTCCAAAAAACAGCACCCGGCGCGAAGGTGGCGCCTGAACCTTGGGTTCCGCCTCAGGTTGCGAACGCAGCGGCACCAGCCATACCGCGCGAGCAATCCGACATGGCAGAGCCGGACAACAAACCCTCCCCCGAAGCCAAGGCTGCCAACCAGTAAGGATCGCTTGTTATGGCACAATTCTTTATCGGCCGGCCGATTTTTGCCTGGGTCGTGGCCCTCTTCATCGTCATCGGCGGGCTCTTGGCATTGCCCAGCCTGCCGATCGCGCAGTATCCCAATGTCGCTCCTCCGCAGATCGCTATTTCGACGAACTATCCCGGAGCCTCGCCGGAAGATGTGTATCAGAGCGTGACGCGACCGATCGAAGAAGAACTGAACGGCGTGCCGGGCCTTATCTACTTCGAGTCGACGTCGGAATCGTCAGGTCGTATCGCGATCAATGTGACGTTCGCGCCCGGCACGAATATCGGCGAGGCTCAGGTCGAGGTGCAAAACCGTATCGCCCGCGTCGAGCCTCGTCTGCCTCAGGCTGTTACCGCGCAAGGCATGCGCGTGGAACAAGCTGGCACTGCGTTTTTGATGATGGTGGCGCTTACTTCGACCGACGGCAATACAGATGCAATCGGCCTGGGCGACTATCTCAGCCGCAACGTACTCGGTGAAATCCGTCGCGTGCCCGGTGTGGGCAGCGCGCAACTTTTCGCGTCCCAACGCTCGATGCGCGTGTGGCTCGACCCGGACAAGATGGTCGGGCTCAGACTGACCTCAGCCGATGTCATCAGCGCCATTGGGGCGCAAAATGCGCAGGTCGCGGCAGGACGCATCGGCGCGACGCCCAATCCAATCGGCCAGCAAATTTCCGCGACCATTAATGTCCAGGGCCAGTTGCGCACGCCGGAGGAATTCGGGGCGATTGTCCTACGCGCCAATCCCGATGGCTCCTCGGTCCGCCTGCGCGACGTGGCTCGCCTCGAGGTCGGGGCCGAGACCTACAACTTCTCAAGTCGGCTCAACGGGAAGCCGAGTGCGGCGATCGGCATTCAGTTGTCGCCGACGGGTAATGCGCTGGCCACATCAGAGGGCGTCCACGCGGTCATGGAGGACCTGAAACATTATTTCCCCGTGGGCCTTGAATACGAAATTCCCTACGACACCAGTCCTTTTGTCGAGATATCCATCGAAAAGGTTATTCACACACTCGTTGAGGCGATGATCCTGGTTTTCGCGGTGATGTTCCTGTTCCTCCAGAACATCCGCTACACCATCATCCCGACGGTAGTCGTTCCCGTGGCGCTGCTGGGAACAGTCGGCGTCATGCTCGTCGCTGGCTTCTCGATCAACGTGCTGACGATGTTCGCCATGGTGCTGGCGATCGGCATTCTCGTGGACGACGCGATCGTGGTCGTCGAAAATGTCGAGCGCATCATGATGGCGGAGAAGTTGCCTCCAAAAGAAGCGACCCGTAGGGCGATGAACCAGATCACCGGTGCGATCATCGGTATCACGCTAGTGTTGACCGCCGTCTTCGTACCCATGGCCTTTTTCCCCGGCGCCGTTGGTATCATCTATCAGCAGTTCAGCCTGACGATGGTGGTGTCGATCCTGTTCTCCGGGTTCCTCGCCCTGTCGCTGACGCCAGCTCTTTGCGCCACTTTTCTGAAACCGATCCCGCATGGTCACCATGAGAAGAAAGGTTTCTTCGGGCTGTTCAACCGTGGCTTCGACAAAGCCTCGCACGGCTATTCCTCGCTCGTCAGCAGGATCATCAAGCGGGCTGGCCGTTTCATGGTAGTCTATCTCGCTCTGGTCGTCGGTCTCGGCTGGGCTTATCTGCAGCTTCCCGGCTCCTTCCTTCCGAATGAAGACCAAGGCTTCCTGATCGTAGACGTCCAGGCGCCTGCAGAGGCAAGCACCGACCGCACGCTCGAGGTTATTGAGCAGCTCGAGCAGGTCGCGTTGTCGGAAAAAGCGGTCGACCGGATCATTGCCATTTCCGGTTATTCCTTCTCGGGAACCGGACAGAATGCAGGCCTGGCCTTCATCACACTTAAGGACTGGGACGAACGTGGGCCCGAGGATTCTGCGGTCGCCCTATCCGCAAGGGTCAACCAGAAGCTTTTCGGCCTGCGCGACGCGATCGCATTTGCGTTGTCCCCTCCACCGATCCAGGGGCTTGGAAACTCCAGTGGCTTCACCTTTCGCCTGCAGGATCGATCCGGCGCTGGACAGACGGCTCTCGGTGCGGCTGCGGCCCAATTGATGGCGGAGGCCCGAAAGAGTCCCGTACTTGCAGGCCTGCGTGTTGAGGGCATGCCGGATTCTGCTCAATTGAATCTGCTGATTGACCGGGAGAAAGCCAATACGTTCGGCGTCACGTTCAGCGATATCAATGCCACGATTACCGCTAATCTCGGCTCGTCCTACGTGAACGACTTTCCAAATGCCGGCAGGATGCAGCGCGTGACGGTCCAGGCGGACGGTAACGCGCGCATGCAGGCAGAGGACCTCTTGAAGCTCAACGTGCGCAACGCCAGCGGCGGAATGGTGCCGATCTCATCGTTTGCGAGTGTCGAGTGGGTGCGCGGGCCGTCACAGGTTGTCGGTTATAACGGCTATCCGGCCGTCCGCGTCGCCGGGCAAGCCGGTCCCGGGTATTCCACGGGCGACGCCATCGCGGAAATGGAACGGCTGGCAGGCCATCTGCCCACCGGGTTCGGTTACGAATGGACTGGTCAGTCCCTACAGGAAATTCAGTCCGGCGCCCAGGCCCCTGCCCTGATTGGTCTCAGCATCCTGTTCGTGTTCCTGCTGCTTGCAGCGCTCTACGAAAGCTGGTCGATCCCGATCTCGGTTATGCTGGTCGTGCCGCTCGGCGTCATCGGCTCTGTCGCGGCCGTCATGCTGAGAGATATGCCGAACGACGTCTATTTCCTCGTCGGCCTGATCACCATCATCGGTCTGTCTGCGAAAAACGCCATTCTCATCATCGAATTCGCCAAAGATCTCAGGGCCGAAGGCAAATCGACTTACGAAGCGACCGTGGAAGCGGCGCATCTTCGCTTCCGCCCGATCCTGATGACGTCGCTTGCCTTCACGCTTGGCGTCGTCCCGATGGCGATCGCAACCGGAGCCAGCGCGGCAAGCCAGAACGCGATAGGCACAGGTGTCCTTGGCGGCATGATCTCCGCTACCCTGCTTGCGATCTTCTTCGTCCCTGTATTTTTCGTGTTTATCATGAAGCTTTTTGATAGAAGGCGGGAAAATGATGTACCAGCGTCACAGCAACCCGCCCAGGCAGCGGAGTGATCGAGTTGAGGAGGAGACATGCGCAGAACCAAGGCGGAAGCAGCCGAGACCCGCGCATCGTTAATGGCAGCTGCCGAGCAAATGTTTTTTGAAAAAGGGGTAACTGCAACAACGCTGGACGAGATCGCGTCGGCAGCCAACCTCACGCGCGGCGCGATCTACTGGCACTTCAAGAGCAAGACGGACTTGTTTCTCGAGCTTTATGACTCCGTCAGGCTGTCGGACATCACAATGTTTGAACTGCTGCAGGCGGATGCAAGGGACCGCGACCCGCTGTCTGCCCTGCAGTCAGCCACCGAAGACTGGTTGCGGCTCGTGTCCACCGATGTTCCCAGGCAAAGAATGTTGACGATCCTTGCCCGCACGAATTTTACGGGCGAGTTGGAGCCCGTAGCCAATGCCATGGCCGAAAACTATGCAAAGCAGATGGAGACGCTCATCGAGGTGCTGGATCGCGCCGCCAGCACCGGCTCGTTGTCTCCGGGATGGACACCGCAATGTGCTGCCTGGACCTTCAAATGGCTGGTCAACGGCATGTGTTGGGAATGGTTGCTCCATGGTCAGAGGTTTGATCTCGTCCAGAAAGGTTCTGAAGCGGTTAGAAAGACGATCGAGTGTTTTCGTGGATCATCGATGCCCACAAACGGTTCTTCAGACACTCAATAGCCTGAACCGGTCAGTGTTGCCGGCTCTAAGACTGCGTAGGTAAGGAAACCTCTTCCCACTAGAGCGGGATGAATTTAGGCGGAATCGGCATGGGGATTCCCTTTTGTGAGCAAATCAGATTCACCATTCAGGCCGGTGCAGGAGGCCGGCCAGGATGGCGAGACCCTTTTCGGATGACCTTAGGGACCGTGTTGTTGGTGCAGTGACGCGCGATGGGCTGTCCTGTCGGGCGGCGGCGAAGCGCTTCGGCATCGGCATCAGCACGGCGATCGATTGGGTACGGCGCTTCCGTGAGACGGGCAGCGCCGCCGCCGGCCAGATGGGCGGGCACAAGCCGCGAGCGATCGCCGGTGAGCATCGGGCCTGGCTAATCGAGCGCTGCCGCGCGCAGGCATTCACCTTGCGCGGGCTGGTCGCGGAATTGGCGGAGCGGGGCCTGAAGGTCGACTACCGCTCCGTCTGGATCTGCGTGCATGAGGAAGGGCTGAGTTATAAAAAAAGACGTTGGTCGCCAGCGAGCGCGACCGGCCCGATGTCGCCGCCCGACGCAGCCGCTGGCTGAAGCATCGCCATCGCATCGATCCGGCCCGCCTCGTCTTCATCGACGAGAGTGTGCTGCAGAGCAGCGGAAGGAGTTCGACATGAACTGAGACCGTAGCGTAAAGCTGCGTGAATGATGGGGGACGGCCCTCCGGGATCGGCTTTCAGGAGCAGGTCTCAAACCAGTCCGAGCTGCTGCGGTAAAGAGCCGTGGTGGTGAGCGTCGGATGAAACGTTCGGACGAGATCCGAGCAGGTGCATGTTCAAAAGACGAACGAAAGTGAACCCTCCGAAGACGCGTCGTTATGAACGTAAGTGTTGTCGAAACCAGGACCGTTTCGTCATCCTGGGACAAGTCCGCCAGAAGCCTGATGACCGGGCGGGCGGCGACCGGCGTAGAGGGGGCGTGATTTGGACATAGGCGTTCACGCGGAACTGCAGGAACCAGGCTCCTGATGCCAAGGGAGAAGCTCAAGCGGCGCAAACCGCAAGGCGAGAGTACCGATGCGGGAGACTGGGGCGGACCGACCCGTAAGAGCGTCGAGGACCCTGTAATGGGGTCGGAGCAAAGGGGTCGGATCAGGTGGTCGTATTGTTTGAAACAACTGGAAACAGGATGACTTCGGAAAGTACGGCAGACAAGCCGTTTCGAATTGAGAAACGGCAGGTGTACGAAGCTTATAAAGCGGTCAAAGCCAACCATGGCGCAGCCGGGGTGGACGGCGAGACTTTGGAAATGTTCGAGAAAGACCTTGCAAGGAATCTCTACAAGATCTGGAATCGGATGTCGTCCGGAGCCTACTTTCCGCCACCGGTGCGTGCCGTCTCCATTCCAAAGAAGGCTGGAGGCGAGAGGGTTTTGGGTGTGCCCACGGTCAGCGATCGGATCGCGCAGATGGTGGTCAAACAGATGATTGAGCCGGATTTGGACTCCCTCTTTCTTCCAGACTCATACGGGTACAGGCCGGGGAAGTCGGCCTTGGATGCCGTCGGCGTGACGCGCCAGCGATGTTGGAAGTATGATTGGGTTTTGGAATTCGACATCAAAGGACTGTTCGACAATCTTCCACACGATCTCTTGCTGAAGGCGGTCAGGAAGCACGTCACATGCAAGTGGGCTCTGCTCTACATCGGAAGATGGCTCGCAGCGCCGATGGAGAAGAATGGTGAGGTTTTGGCGCGAACGTGCGGCACCCCGCAAGGCGGTGTCGTCAGCCCCTGCCTCGCAAATCTCTTCATGCACTATGCATTTGATTTGTGGATGACGCGAATGCATCCCGACCTACCATGGTGTCGATATGCCGACGATGGTCTTGTTCACTGCCAGAGCGAGCAGCAAGCCGAAGCCCTCAAGGTGGAGTTGAGTTCTCGCTTGGCAGCGTGCGGATTGCAGATGCATCCGACAAAGACCAAGATCGTTTACTGCAAGGATCAACGGCGCCGAGGAACGTATCCGAATGTCGCATTCGACTTTCTCGGATATCAGTTCCGGCCTCGACGGGTGGCGAATACACAGCGGGACGAGTTCTTCTGTGGCTACACGCCTGCGGTTAGTCCGACGGCGCTTAAATCGATGCGGGCAAAGATCAAAAGTTTGAACATCCCGCGGCAGACGCCGGGGACGCTGACCGAAATTGCCAAACAACTCAATCCACTCCTTCGGGGATGGATTGCCTATTATGGCCGGTTCAGCCGTTCGGCCCTGTCCACTCTGGCTGATTACGTTAACATGAAGCTCAGAGCCTGGATCAGGCGAAAGTTCAAACGCTTTCAGTCCCATAAGACACGAGCCAGTCTCTTCTTGCGAAAACTGGCGCGGGAAAATCCGGGACTGTTCGTACATTGGAAGGTGTTCGGAACGAACACGTTTACCTGATGGGAGCGGTGTGAATCGAGAGGTTCACGCACCGTTCTGCGAGAGGCCGGCTGGTGAAATCCCTCCGGCCTACTCACCCCTGGACGAAGACGAACATGGCGCCGCTGCGAGGCTGGGCGCCGCGCGGCGAACGGCTGTTCGGCCAGGCTCCCTTCGGCCACTGGAACACCATGACGTTCATTGCCGCCCTGCGCGTTGATCGCGTCAGCGCGCCCTGGGTCATCGACCGGCCGATCAACGCGACGAGCTTCCTCGTCTATGTCGAAAAGGTGCTGGTGCCGGAGCTCACGCCCGGCGACATCGTCGTGATGGACAATCTCGGCTCGCACAAGGCCGCGGCGATCCGCACCGCCATCCGCAAGGCCGGCGCGCGGCTGTTCTTCCTGCCGCAATACTCCCCCGATCTCAATCCGATCGAAAAGCTCTTCGCCAAGATCAAACACCGGCTACGCGAGGCGCAGGCCAGAAGCCGCAACGCCATCCATGACGCGCTCGCAACAATCCTCCAAACCGTTTCTCCAAAAGTATCCATCCGGCTTAGACCGCACCGCTTATGATTTTGGCTGGTCTGCCATGATGCGCTCGATCTTTTCCTGGTCGCATTGCTCGTCGGCAAGGAACTGGCGAACGCCTCCCTCCCAGGTGCGGATGTCGGCGAGGAACTCTTTCAGGCTCTCGACGCCCCGGTCGGTGAATGTCGTGATGCCCTCTTCGCTGCCGTCATGGGCATGGATCATCTCGCCATAGTCGATATTGTCGGAGTTGCTGGCGATTTCCTGGATGAGTTCGAGGTTTTCGCCGATCAGCACAGCGACGTAGCCGATCGTGTAGACATGCGTCGGGCGGCCCATCAGGCGGCCATCTGTCGGCCGCTGCCAGCGGCGGACCAGTTCCAAGGCAGCAGTTCCGGCAGTCGTGATACGGGAATGTTGGGCATGCGGGCGAGGATATCCGCCAACCAGGCCTGCGGATCGATATCGTTCATCTTAGCCGTGACGATCAGGGAATACATGAAGGCAGCACGCTCGCCGCCGCGCTGGGAGCCGGCGAATAGCCACGCCTTTCTTCCGAGAGCTATCCCGCGCAGGGCGCGCTCGGCCGCATTGTTCGTGATGCAAAGCCTGCCATCGTCGAGGAACCGCGTGAAGGCTTCCCAGCGTCCGTCCTTCTCGAACATGTAGTTGATCGCTTTGGCGACTGGATTGTGCTTCGACATCTGGGAACGCTGGGCCATAAGCCAGTCGTGCAGTTCCTCGGCGAGCGGACGCGCATGCTGCCGCCTCGCTACCAGTCTCTCCTCGACGGACTTCCCGTTTATGCCCCGCTCGATATCGAAGAGCGCGTCGATGCGGGCTACAGCCTCGAGCGCGACAGGCGATATCTCGTGGGCAGGTTTGCCCTTGCGCACGTTGCCGGCGATATCGGCCAGTTCGAAGAACTTGCGCCGCGCATGGCTCCAGCAGAGCGCGCTCTTGACCGGTTCGGGGCGGCGATCCGCACGATAGAGATCGTTGTAGCCGCCATAGGCATCCGCCTGCAGTATGCCGTGCCATCCGGCAAGATGCGTGTTGGGATGGGTCTTTTCCCGATCCGGAGAGAAGTGGAAGAGTGCTGCAGGAGGCGCGCCGCCCGCGAAGGGACGATCATCGCGAACGTAGGTCCATAACCTTGCCTGCTTCGTTGCGCCCCTGGCCAGGAGCGGCACGGTCGTATCGTCGCCATGCAGCCGCTCGGCGGCCAGCACATGAGCACGGATCAGATCATGGATCGGCTGCAGTGCCGTCGCGCAGGCACCAACCTGGTCGGCCAGCGTGGACAGGCTGAGAGCGACGCCTTCCCTGGCGTAGCGCTCGGCCTGTCGGTTCAATGGCTGATGCTGGCCGAACTTCTCAAACAGGATCGTCGCCAGCAGGTTCGGTCCTGCCCACCCACGCGGGGTCGGATGGAAGGGAGCCGGTGGCTGGCTGATCTTCTCGCAGTCCCGGCAGGTGAACTTCTCGCGCACCGTCTGGATCACCTTCCACTGGCGCGGAATCACCTCCAGCGTCTCGGTGACGTCTTCGCCCATCTTCACGATCCGGGCCGAGCCACAGCAGGTGCAGGTCGAAGGAGCTTCAATGATCAGCCGTTGGCGCGGCAGGTGCTCGGGAAACGGCTTGCGGGCGGGCCGACGGCGTTCGAAGGCGGAGACACTTGTGATCCTCTCCGCCACGCGTTCCGCCGCGATCTCGTCTTCGGTGGCATCGGCCTCGAGTTCCTCAAGCTGCAGTTCCATCTGGTCGATCAGCCGGGCGCGCCGTTCCGAGCTCTGGCCGTACTGCTCGCGGCGCAGCTTTGCGATCTCGAGCTTGAGGTGCCGGATCACCGCCTCCGACGTCGTCACGACGGCGCGCACCTGCGCGAGATCGGCCTCAGCAGACGTGGCACGCGCTTCCGATGCCGCAAGCGCGGCGCGCAATCTGGCTATCTCCGACGCAGCATCATCCATGGCCGAAAGCTACCATGGAACCACAGAAAGCCCAACAAAAACAGTGGAACGATGCGACTATCCTGCCGTTGCAGGTCGCTGCGTCCAGCGTGGATTGCGCCAGTCGATCCCTTCCAGAAGATAGCCGAGTTGCGCCGCCGACACTGGCACGGCGGAGCCATTTTGACTGACCGGCCAGATGAACTTTCCGGCTTCAAGCCGCTTCAGGTAAAGCGACATGCCGATCCCGTCGTGCCACAGAACCTTGATCAGATCACCCTTGCGACCCCGGAAGCAGAAGACTTCGCCGCCATGAGGATCGCGGCCAAGACCCTGTTGCACCTTCAGCGCCAGGCTGTTCATGCCGCAGCGCATGTCCGTCACACCACCCGCGATCCATACCTTCACCCCAGCCGGAAAGGCGATCATGACGCATCCAGGACCGGCAACAGCCGGGCAAGGATGGTCGGATCCAGCGAGGCCGGGATCGTCAGCCGTCGGCCGTTCGGCAGGCCGATCTCGATCGTCCTGTCGTCTTCAGGCAGCGGCGGTGAGGCCATCGCGAAAGATGCCGCCGGCGGTGGCGAAATCGCAAGCGGCACGAAGCCCGTTGACGCGGAAACGTTCAGAAGCCCGCTTCGGTATTCCCGACGCCAACGGGTCAACAGTGACCGCGACAATCCATAACGCCGCGCCGTCACCGAGCCCTGCCGAAACCCTTGCAGGCTCTCCTCGACGATCCGAACCTTTTCTTCATCCGACCAATCCCGTCGGCGACCAAAATCGTCGACAGACAAAAGCTCAATGGGGGAAATCACTGTAGTGCATGACATAAGCCATGGACTTAGAGCTAATCACCAAGTCAAGACAGACGGCCTTCGCCGCAGGCATACAGTTAATGATTTTGATGGCTTGTTTGATATCGATTGGCGGCAGTGGTGGATCGGTTCGTCGTCGCAGGGGAAAGTTGCTCATCTTGCGTTTGACGCCGCGCTTATTGCGGCGATGCGATCGGAGCGGCACACGCTCTTGCAGGATTTCGGCGAGCACGGCGTCATGAAAGGCGCGGCGTTGTCGAGGGGGGAATGGCGGCAAACACGGTGAGTTTGCGGCGGATGACGCGAACGGTGT
This sequence comes from Neorhizobium petrolearium, assembly GCF_029854435.1. NCBI lineage: Bacteria > Pseudomonadati > Pseudomonadota > Alphaproteobacteria > Hyphomicrobiales > Rhizobiaceae > Neorhizobium > Neorhizobium petrolearium. The sequence goes on from NZ_CP123002.1 coordinate 216,717, forward strand.
GGATGAAGGAAAGCCGATCGGGGTCCTCATCGGCTGACAGGGCGGCTTCATGCATCAAGCCGCGAATGGCGAAGTGGGCCATGATGAGGCCGTAAAACTCTTGGCGTACCAGATCGGGCGTGCGGCTGCGCAGCACGATCCTGGCGCCGCGCAGATGGGTCTTGAGTTCATCGAAGCTGGTCTCGATTGCCCAGCGTTCGTGATAGAGTGCGGCCAACTCCTTGGCCGGCGCCTCCTCATGATCGAGAAGGCTGGTCACCAGCCGGTAGATCGGCTCCGCCCCGGTAACGCCGTCGAGGCGATAGTCGATGACGCGGACTTGAACGCCGTTGGTCTTATGGCGCCAATCGCGTTCGCACCGATAGATGCGGCTCAGACAGGAACCGTCCGGCAGGCGCTTGTCAGGGCTCAGGCGCATATTTTTGCGCACCCGCCACAACAAGTTGGCGCCGCTGTCGCGCGCCAGGCTCCACAGCTCAAAGCCGAAGAAGGACCGGTCGGCCAGGCACAACATGTCCGGCTCAAGGCACGCCAGGACGGCCTTGGCGAGCGTGACCTCGCTGGTCGCGCAACCGGCCATCTGGTTGGCGAACAACACCTGCGTGCCGTTCTCGACCAGGCTGACAAAGCGGATTTGCGGATAAGCGCTCGCGCCGCGACTGGCGCCGGGATAGCCAAACGCGGCAACGTTGGCCGCTTCGTCGGCGACGTCGAGCGTGCTGCCGTCGAGGCTCACCAAACGCCGCCCCTTGTACCAGGCGCCGCGCGTGGCGGCTGTGGCAATCGGCGCGACGATCTCATCATGCAACTGCCGCATGACTTCAAAGCCCAGCCGGGCACGGGCCTGCGAAATGGCGGACTTGCCGGCGACCTTGACCGCGACCGACGGATCGCGCAGCCATTGCAGCCCTTCCAGAAGGCAGCGCAGCACCTCGCGGTAGGACGACGTCATGTAAAGCGCCAGGGCGATGACGTAATAGACCACCACATGAGCCGGCAGGTCGCGCTCGCGGATGCTGCCCTTGCCGGCCGCCGTCAGGATGGCCCGGATCCTCGCCACAGGAAAGGTCTTGGCGATCACGCCGAGGCTAATGTAATCGCTGACCCGGCTGCCTTCGGGAAGAATTGCAACGGTGCGTGCCATGTGATTCGCCTCCTGCGCCATAGCACGCGGCAGGAGGCGAGATCATGGTTAATGAATCCTTAATCAGCCATTAAATAAACGGCATTGGGGTTAGACGCGGAAAATTAAAAGGGCGTCTCACGAAAGTCGGAACACAACAGATCTGGCTTGTCAGCCTGTCTCAGGCCTCAACAAGAACCTCACATGGAGAGTCACTATGGCAAAGCAATTGAAAACGCCTTCTCAAAGTTGAAGGCCATGTTGCGGGCTCGGGCAGAGAGAAAGATCGATGCTTTGTGGGACGCGGTCGGCGCATTGATGCCCCGCTTCACGCCGACAGAATGCGCAAACTACTTCAGGGCTGCTGGATATGACCCGGATTGAACAGGATCTGCTCTAGTGTGACGTCTCAGAGATTATGACGGGTTGTTCTATGCCCAGAATTGGCAGGTCTTGCGGGGGGACGAGCAGTTGGATGCTGCGCGCGACACCTGGTTGCTTTTGGATCAATCCGATTTTCTCAAGTGTCTTTAGCATCTGGTGGACCGAGGGTGGGGTGACTTTGAAGTATCGCTGGAAGTCTGCCTCGGCTGGGGCACGGCCATTGATCTGTGAATAGGCCCATATGAAGGCAAGATACTGGCCCTGCTTTGCGGTGAAGGGGGTTGGTCCGCCCGGCTTCTTTTGGTCAAGCAATTGATTCATTTCGGATTCATCCAAGGTCCCTCGACGATGAGGGATATTGTGATGAACGTACGATATCGAGTCGATCTTAGCCAGATCGAACGCGACGAGCTTGGCGCTTTGGTGAGTGGTGGCAAGCAACCAGTCCGACGGCTCAAGCGAATGCAGATACTGCTGGCGGCTGACGCCGGCGTCAGCGATGAGGCCATCGAAGCCTCGGTGCAGACCAGCGGCTCCACCATCTATCGCACCAGGAAGCGCTTTGTGGAGATCAGCCTGGAGGCCGCCCTCAGTGAAGAGCCGCGGCCCGGGGCGGCTCGAAAGCTGAGCGGCAAGGACGAGGTGCAACTGGTCGCCCTGGCTTGCTCGGATCCACCCAAGGGCTGCGCCCGGTGGACCTTGAAGCTTTTGGCCAACGCGCTGCTGGAAGTGGTCGAACATCAGAGTGTCTCACGCGAAACTATCCGCCGCAGACTGGACGACAACGACCTGAAGCCCTGGCAGAAGAAGATGTGGTGCATCGCCAAAATCGATGGCGAATATATCGCCCGGATGGAGGATCTCCTCGATCTTTACGCCGAGCCGAGTGATCCTAAGCGGCCAGTCGTCTGCTTCGATGAAAGTCCGATCCAGCTCATCGGCGAGGTGCGCGTGCCTATCGTGCAGAAACCGGGGAAGCGATACCGCTACGACTCCGAATACAAGCGCAATGGCACGGCCAACCTCTTCGTTATGGTCGACGCCAATAGGTCATGGCGCAAGGTCAAGGTCACTGATCGGCGCGCCAACGAGGACTTCGTCGTCTGCATGCGCGACCTGGTCGACCTCGATTATCCCGGCGCCAACCGGGTCCGTGTCGTGATGGATAACCTATCAACCCACACGGCCTCCGCTGTCTATCAGACCTTCCCGGCCGCCGAGGCGCGTCGGATCTTGCGACGTCTGGAATTCCACTACACGCCCCGCCACGCGAGCTGGCTCAATATGGCCGAGATCGAGATCGGCGTCATGCGCCGACAGTGTCTTGACCGCCGTATCGACAACCGCGACTTGCTCAAATCCGAGGTTGACGCCTGGGAGCGGCGTCGAACCGAAAGTGGCGCTCAAATCCGATGGATGTTCTCGACAGACCAAGCCCGCAAAAAGATGGCAAAGTCTTATCCAATACCTTTGCTCAACGAGTCATAATCTCTGGGACGTCACACTAGTAGCTGGACCGCCCTCCCGACGCGTCGAATGCAGCGCCAGTCACGAAGCTGCACTCCTCGGACGCGATCCAGAGGATCTGCGCCGCCACTTCCTCAATTTTCCCCAGCCGATTGAGGGGAATTTTAGAGGCGGAAAGGGCAATGGCCTCCTCGCTCATCTCCTTCAGAAGATCCGTTTGCACCAATCCCGGCGTGATGCAATTAACAAGAACGCCGGTACCCGCCAACTCCAGCGCAAGCGCTTTCGTGAGGGACAGCACGGCACCTTTCGATGCCGAATAAGCGGCCATATACGGGTTTCCTTGCTTGCCGGCGACGGATGCGATCGAAACAATTCGCCCATAGTTCCTAGCCTTCATTGCGGGAATAACCGCACGGCTGCTAAGGAAGATACTGTCCAGGTTAATATCGATGATGCGCTTCCACTCCTGAAGGGTAAACTCCTCCATCGGTTTGGTCGGCCCAGTCACGCCTGCCGCGTTGATCAGGATGTCTACGGAACTGGTCACCTCGAGAGCCTGCTCGGCTGCAGCGGCCACCGCAGATTCGGACGTCACATCGACCTTTACGTACGCGAAATCGCCTGGAGCAGACGCGAATAGCCCCTGCGACGGCTCCGGGCTCAGCAGATCCCATATCACAACGCGGGCGCCGGAGGCGAGAAGGCGGTCCGCGACTCCCCGGCCAATGCCACGGGCACCACCCGTGACGACGGCGGTGCGGTTCTTGAAGTCGAACTTTATCATGATCTACCTTTGTGAAAGCGGCCGCCCGATGAACGCGGGCGACCTTGGCTCGTTAGAGCTTGCAGGCGTCGTCTGCGGCAGGCATTGCGACGTCGGCGGCAACCGACGTCGCCACCACCGGACGCAGCGTGCCATCCTGATCCTCGATGCGCCCGAAGAAGTTACCGCGGACGAACTGGTGGTCGGCCTGCCGCACCGAAATCTTGCCGATGATGGTGTCGGTTTCGATGCCTTCGAGTGCTTCCGCTATGTCTTCCGGGGAAGTGCTGTCGGCCTTGTCGATGCCCGCGAACAGGACCTGCATTCCGAGATAGGTCTCGCCTTCGAAGTTCGCCGGCAAAGTACCTGGATATTTCTTGGCCCAAGCGTCAACAAAGGCCTTGTTTGCAGGAGTGTCCAGAGTCGACGAGTAGTTAATGATGCCGTAGATGCCCTTAGAGACGTCACCCAGCGTCTTCACTGTATTGTCGGTGACGAAGCTGACGCCCGCGACCTTGAGTTTGTCGATTAGGCCGAACTGCTTTGCCTGTTGCGCGAAGTTGATCGCATCGCGACCGGCCAGCGCGACCCAAACGCCTTCCGCTCCCGAATCGAGGATCTTCTGGATGTAGGGAGCGAAGTCATTCGTTCCGAGACCCGCATAGCCTTCTGCGACGATATCGCGGGTAAGACCGCTCGCGGTCTTGGTGAAGCTTGCGCCGGAATTTCTGCCCCAGGCGGTATCCGAGCCCATGATGGCCCATTTCTTCTCGCTCTGCTCCTTGAGCCAAGTACCGACCGTCGCGGCATCGGCATAGTCGGGGATATTGGCCCGGAAGAAACGCGGACTGCACTCGGCGCCGGTCAGAGCATCCGCCTTCGGAACGGTGCCCATCATGACGGCATCCCAGCGCTCCAACATCGGCGCAATGCCGAGCGCCTCGCCCGAAGCGATGGAGCCCGTCAAAATAGTAAAACCGTCATTGACCAGCTTCTCGGCCTGTTGCCGAGCGATATCGGCCTTCGCTTGGGTGTCCTGATACTGCGTCTCGACCTTCCTTCCGTCGATGCCTCCCTTCGCATTCACTTCTTCGACCGCAAAATCTACCGCCCTCTTGACCTGTTGCCCAAGATCGCCGTAGGCGCCCGTCAAGGCCGTCGCGACGCCGATTTTGATCGTAGCGTCGGCTGCGGATGAAGCCCCGGCGGCAATCAGGAACGCTGCAGCGGCCACTCCGGCATATAGTTTGGTAGTTCTCATAATTCTCTCCTCCACTTTCCGGCTCCGGCCGGGTTACACAGAAACGTGTCTCTTCAGCTCCTCAGCCGTCAACGCCGAGAGCCGCCCGTCCTCGACAACGGATCCCTTGGCCATGACGTAGTATCGATCACCGACGGAGCGAATCAGGCCAAAATTCTGCTCGATCAATAGGATCGCGGTGCCTTGTTCCGCCAGACGGACGAGAGACGCACCGAGTTCGTCAACAACCACGGGCGCCAGACCTTCGCTAGGCTCGTCGAGGATCAGAAGGTCGGGATTGGCCATAAGCGCCCGACCGATGGCCAACATCTGCTGCTGTCCACCGCTCATGGCAGTTCCCAGCCCGTCAGCGCGCTCGCGCAGGATCGGGTACATGGCGAAAACGGCTTCCAGGTTCCAAGGCCCCTTGCGATCGGGCGCTGAGCCGAGAAGCAGGTTTTCGCGAACTGTCAGGCCGGGCACGATGCGGCGGCCTTGCGGTACGATCGAAATACCGCTGCGGGCGGCCCGGAAGGCACGAATGGGCTTTTGGACGCGCGTCATGAACGAAACCTTGCCCGACGTCAGCCGCGCAGCGCCGATGCAGGTGTTGACCACGGTCGTCTTGCCAACGCCGTTTCGACCGATCAAGGCGACTCGTTCGCCTTTTTCCACCTTCAGCGAAACGCCGTGCAGGACTCGTGCCGACCCATAGGCCGCGTGAACGTTTTGCAGTTCGAGCAGGCTCATGCGAAAGTGCTCCCCAAATACGCACGAATGACTTCAGGATTGGCGCGCACCTCGTCAGGCAGGCCTTCCGTCAACACTTCGCCCAGATGCAGGACCGTCAGCCGATCGCAGATCGCGAAAATCACTTCCATGTCGTGTTCTACGAGGAGGATGGTGAGCTTCCAACGCTCGGCCAGATTGCGCAGGTGCCGCGCCATGGCGAGCGACTCCTCGATTGTCAGGCCTGCTGCGGGTTCATCAAGCAACAGTAGTTTCGGCTTGCCGACCAAGGCGAGTGCCAGGTCCACGCGGCGCTGGTCTCCATAGGAGACGTCCGATGCGGTTCTGTCGGCAATCGCCGTTAGCGATAGTTCGGCTAGAACTTCTTCCGTATTGTCGAATTCCGCTTTTCGTGCCGCGAGTTGGACCTGCTGACGGATTCCCAGCTCGGGGAAGATGTTGGTCTTCTGGAAGGATCGCGAGAGTCCAACCGCACGGCGTTCGCGCTCCGACAGTCGCGAAATGTCCTGGCCGTTCAGGCAGACAGTGCCCTGCTGATTGCGGCCCCTTCCGGTGAGCACGTCCATGCAAGTCGATTTTCCGGCGCCGTTCGAGCCGATCAGGCCGCGAATTTCACCCTGTCTCAGCTTAAAGCTGACGTTATTGAGTGCGGCGAAACCGCCATAGCGCCGAGTCAGGCCGGTGGCCTCTAGCATGTAGGTGTCAGACATCGCGTCCTCCACGAATACGGTTGACGAGCGAGGAGACGGCGCCACTTGCGCCGGAAGGCAGTAGAATGACGACAGCGATTAGCACCAAACCGACGATGGATTGCCAGTGGGTCGTGTAGTTGCCCGCGAAGTCACGCAGGATCACGAACAGGAAGGCTCCGAGGGCGGGTCCCCAGACCGACCGCGTGCCGCCGATGATGGCGATGATCAGCGCCTCACCAGACAGACTCCAGTGTAGGAGGCCGGGTGTAATATAACCGTTGTAGAGCGCAAACAGGGTGCCGCCGATGGAGGCAATGAGGCCCGAAAGCGCGATGATCGCAGCACGCGGCATCAGCGTCCGGAAACCGATGAAGCGCGCGCGCTCCTCGTTGTTCTTGATAGCAAGCGTCAAGGTTCCGAAATGCGAACGGCTGAGCAGCACCAGCCCGACGATGATGATGATCAGGGCGGACCAGCTCACCAGGAACATGGTGTCGGCCTTCTGGAAGAAGCTGAGCTTCAAGCCGAAGATCTCGCGCGGAAGACGCATGCGCAAGCCGTCTTCGCCGTTGGCGAGGTCGCGCCAGCGCATCATCAGTTCGAACAGAGCCTGGGCGATTGCGAGGCTCAGCATCGAGAAGGCGACCCCCTGTGTCCGCAGGAGGATGAAGGACAGGGCAAAGGCCGCCAGCGTGGCGATCACCGGCGCAAGCAGCACAACCGCTTCGCCTGAAAGGCCTGTATAGACGCTCATCAGCACCAGCAGATAAGCCGCGCCGCCGTAGAAAGCGGCGTGGCCGAAGCTGCTGAAGCCTGCCTGCCGGACCAAGAAACCGACACCCGTTGCCAGGATGGCGGTCATCGAAGCCGACGTCAGAAGCGACAATATATTTCGCGGCAGTCCGAGCCACGGCAGGACGAAGCCGACGAGCGCAACGGCGATGCCGACGACGACGAGTACGGGTGGCGTAGTAGAGGTTCTAACTTTGGGAGCGGCAGCCGCCATGGATAAATTGCTCATGAGTAGGACCTCGCAAACCCTGTCGGCTTCAGGATCAGCACCACAACCATCAGCAGAAGCGGAAGCATCGACGCGACGTTCGGCACGTAGACGATGCCGAGATTGTGCACCTGCCCGATCAACAGTGCGGCGATAAAGGCGCCGGCGAACGATCCGAGACCCCCCGTGACCACGACGATGAAGCTTTCGATGAGAATCGAGCTCCCCATCGACGGCGACAGTGCAAGAAGCGGTGAGGCTATGACGCCGGACAGGCCGGCAAGGGCTGTACCAAGGCCGACGACGGAAAGGCTGAGCTTCTCCGTGTCAACGCCCTGCATGCCGGTGGTTAGCGCGTCGACGCTGGAAGCGCGAACGTACAGACCGGCGCGGCTGAAGCGGAGCCATAGGGTCAGGCCCAGCGCAACGGCGATCGCAACGGCAATTACCAGGAGACGATAGACCGGAAACAATATGTCGCCAAGCTGCACTGTGCCGTCGAAGGGATAGGGCGCCAGGACAGACAGCGTATCGGCGCCCCAGATCATTTGGACCACATCCTCGAAAACGAGCAGGATGCCGAAGGTCACGAGGACGGTCACCATGTGGTCGGCGTTCTGCAACGGCCTGAAGACGACATAATCGAGAAGGATGCCAATCAAACCAAGAACGAGAACTGCGACGATCAATCCTCCCCAGAAGCCGAAGACCATGGCGGCGGTATAGCCGGCATAGGCGCCGACCATGTAGAAGCCGCCATGGGCGAAGTTGACCACGCGTCGCAGCCCGAAGATCAGGACCAAACCGACGGAAACGATGTAGAGAAGGCCTGCATAGACCAGACCGTTCAAAATCTGGATCAGCATGATTACCGCCCTCCCTTTCGACAAGCCACCGCGCACCGCACGGTGTTCTTGTTGTTATGCATCTGTCGCTCCTCCGACATTGCGCCCTTGCCGACATCGGCGGCCAGGACCATCATTCCTCGTACCGCGGCATGTCTCAATGCCGCGGTCTGCTAGTCGTACCGCTCCCTCGCGGCCGCATTGACGGCGCGATAAGCAAAAACCACAGCGGGTCCAAGCGTCGTTCCGGGCCCGGGATAGGAATCCCCCATCACGGACGCCATGTCGTTTCCGCAGGCGTAAAGCCCCGGGATGGGGTTCTCGTCGCCATCGACGACACGCGCGTCTTCATCGGTCGATATGCCGGCGCTGCAGGCGATTTCCGCCGGCCAGACCGCCATGGCATAGACATTCTTGGTGCCGACCGGTGCCAGGCAGGGATTGGGCTTGACCTGGGGATCGCCGTTGAAGCGGTTGAGCGCGGAGTGGCCTTTGTGGAAATCCTCGTCCACGCCGCGCGCCGCCTGCTCGTTGTAGCGGGAAAGCGTTGCCTCCAATCCGGCGGCGTCAATCCCCAGTTTCTTTGCCAGCGCCTCCGGGGTCTCCCCGTGGACGAGGTAGCCGCTGGTGAGGAAGGGGGCGAGGTCAGTCGTGCCGGGATAGATGTGCCCGAGACCGTACTTGCGGATGAAGGTCCCGTCGCAGATCAGCCAGGTCGGAATCGCGCTGTCGGGATCGTTCGAACGGTACATGGCTTCTACGAAATCGTGATAGGAATCCGCCTCGTTGCAGAAGCGCCGCCCCGCGCGGTTGACGGCAATCAGGCCGGGCTTGGCCCGGTCCAGAGACAAATGCGGGAAGAGGCCCTGCGTCCCATCCTTGCGGCGGGTCACGGACACAGGGGTCCAGAAGCCGCCGCTGCCGTTTTCGGTTTCGCTGATCCGCGCTCCGAGCGCCTCCGCCGCCGCTATGCCCTCGCCCTGATTGGCGGTGCTCGCCAGCGAGAATTTCGGCGTCGGCTGCGGCATCAGCCGTTCACGATAGCCCGCATTATGCGCAAAGCCGCCGGTCGCGAGGATGACGCCCTTGCGTGCGGAAATCCTGGCGGTCCCCGACGGTCCCGCGACGGTCGCTCCAGTCACCCGACCATTTTCGACGAGAAGTTCGCCGAGGCACGTTCCGAATTCGGGACGCACGCCGAGCTTCAGCAGCGAATGATACATCCGCGCCACCAGAGCATTGCCCATCACAAGCCGCGTGCCGCGTGAAAAGCGCAACCGATCCGTCAGGTAACGTAAAAACAGTCTGGCGGAATAAATGAAGTTGCCCAGCGACTGGAAGCGGCCCAGCAGCCGGGGGATATCCATCTTGCCGACCATCATGCCACCGAAGATCATGAACTCGTCGATCGGCGGTCGCACACGTTCGAAATCCCGGCCGAGCATCCGAGCGTCGAACGGAGCCGGAACGATCGCACGGCCACGCACGGCCGCGCCGGCCTTGGCGTGGTAATCAGGGTGCTCGCCGCACGGAAGAAATTTCACCTCAGTCATGGACTGAAGCACATCGATCGCCTCGACGCCGGTGCTGAAATAGACGTCGCGCTGCCGGTCAGTGCGGTGCGTATGCGCGGCAATCAGGCTGTCTAGGTAGGCGGCTGCCTGCGTGATGCTGTCCTTGTCGCCGATCTGTTTACCTTGGCTATTTTCCGGTATCCATAGTGTGCCGGCGGACGTAGAGGCCGTTCCACCGATCATTTCAGACTTTTCGATAATGACGACATCCAGTCCTCTCAGCTTCGCGAAGATGGCGGCGGCCATGCCGGCTGGGCCAGCGCCTATCACGAGCAGATCGACCGTCCGTACAGGCTCGGCTGACGTCAGATTTTTGGACGATTCGTTCAGGGTCATACTGCCTCCCGCAGAGCGGCGCGCGCCAGCGTGGCAGCGGTCTCGCCGGCGATCATTCCGAATGTTGCGGACTTGGACAGCCCGCCCGAGTAGCCGTCACGGCTGAAGCCTTCGAGCCCACCGGTGCATGCGCCGGCTGCGAGCAGGCCTGGGATCGGACGCTCTTCGGCGTCCAGCACCTGAGCCGCCGCATCGGTCAGGATGCCTCCCATCGTGTAGGTTACCCCGGCACAGAGCGGCACCGCGTGGAACGGGCTAGTCCGTATCGGGTGCGCCTTATATGCCGCATTGCTCCTGTCCGGTTCGAATGCTCCCTGCCCGTCGATCGCCGCATTCCAGGCCGCCACCGATCGTGCAAGGGCTTTGGGATCGAGGCCGATGCGGAATGCCAGCTGATCGAGGCTGTTCTCGGAGATGAGTCGTCCTCCTGCCCGCTCCAGATAAGGGTTCGCAGGCAACAGCCAGTCGCGGCCGGGCCCCTGCCAGATGGCTTCGTCGAAGATCACGTGGCACCCAAGCGGATCATCGAGCCGCGCCATGCAGTTCGCGGCGTGAACGCCGCCGATGCTCTCGTCGCAGAAGCGATTTCCGGCGCGGTCGACGAGCAGGCCGGAAACGCAGAGCGAGTCCATGACGGGATAAGGCCAGAAGCGTCCGTCCGTCATCGCCTCACGGTACTGGATATGTCCGTAGAAGCTCTCCATGCCGATAAGCTTTGCGCCCACGGCTTCGGCCATCTCGAGCCCATTGCCGCGTCCGGTTTCGGCGTTGCGCATCAGGAGGCGGTCCGGCGCGGGAGAGATATACCGTCCGATCAGCTCACGTTTTGCCTGAAAACCGCCGTCGCACAGGATCACGACCGGCGCGTCGAGGCGTTCTTCTCGTCCGTTGCGGGAAACCAAAAGGCCGCTGACTCGGCCATTCTTGGCGACGATCTTGCGAGCAATCACGCCTTGATCGAAACGACCGCCGAGTTCCGCCAGCCGCTTGTTGAGGGTGCGGAGCATCACGTCGCCCGCGCGCCAGTGCCAGTTCAGGCCGGTATTGCGGACACCGGGCGGCGCCAGTGAGTTCTGCCTCAGCCCATCCGGGCCGACACGGATGAGGCCGACGCCCTGTGTGCGCAGCCACGCGATCGCCCGAGCGGCATTGCGGGCTAACATTGTAGCCAATGAAACCCGCGTCTCGCCACCTGTCACTCGCTTGAGCCGGGCAATGAGTTCGGCCGGTTCGGAACGCATGTCCTCCATACCGATGTGAAAGAGTCCGCCCGTGTAGCGGCTGTTGCAGAGGTAATGCTCGCCAGTCCCCTGCTCGATGACGCGCACGCTCAGACCGAGTTCGGCTGCACGGATGGCGGAGCTCATCCCGGCGAGGCCGCCGCCGACGATTAGAACATCTTGGGAGCGAGCTGTTTCCTTCATGATGGACCTCAGCGCGGCATCAGCGTGTCGGACAGGACGCGGAGCACCTCTACGTAGCTCCGCAGGATCAGCCAGAGCACGGCCGCGGCCAAGAGCGCGACAACCATCCAGAGCCAGCCATAGCCAGCCGCGATAGCCCAAATGCCGAAGCAGAGCGGCGCCAGCGCGATGACGATGGCCAGGAGATCACCCTTTTCGGCAAGAAGCCGAATGGCCGGATAGGACGGTGGCTGTTTAGGATCGGACATCTTCAACCTCTGCGACTACGTTCAAAATGGTTCGATGAGCTCAGGCGGAGGCAGCGTGGCGCGCCGCAAGCCGTCCCGAAGTGAAGGCCCACGCCAGATGATGGCCATGCCCCTCCAGCAGAAGGCCACCCTGCCCGGCCGAGCCGACAGCATACAGGCCGGGCACGACGGTGCCGTCGCCCCGGATGACCTGGTGGTTGGTGTTCACCGTGAGGCCGCCATCGGTGAGGATGATCCAGCTCTTGACGGGGCCGAGGGCGTGGAAGGGGCCTTTCGAGACCCGCGGGCGACCTTCGATGCCGGCTTCCGCAGCATGCTTTGCCACTTCGGCTTCCAGCGTACCGCTTGGCACGCCGATCTTTCGGGCCAGTTCACCGAGCGTCGGCGCGCTGGAATAAAGATCGGGGCGCGTCCGCTTGTAGTCCGACAGATAGGCATAGGCGACGCCCGGCGCAGTCGAGATGAAATAGGGCCAGGCATTGAACTTCTTCGCTACCTCGTCATCGAAAACGATGAAGGCCTGTTTTTGCGGCTGCTGACCGAATGCGAAGTTCGGCTTGGCAAGTTCGTCGGCAAAACGCTCGCCGTCCCGATTGACCAGGATCGCCCCCTCCCGGAACATCGTGGGCTCCGGCGACAGATAGGTGGTCACGAAGGACAGGATGAAGGGACGCAGGATCCACGAGGGCATCGTGTTCAGCGACCAGCGCATCAGCCGTGTGAACCATGGCCAGGGCGGCAACTTCTGGAGTAAGTTCGGCTTCGGCGGCGGCATGAAGCGCAGATTTGGCCCATAGACGACGTGGCCATATTTGATCTTCGCCCCCAGTGCTTCGCCCATCCGCTGTCCGTCGCCGGTGTTCGTCGTGTTGACGCCATCGATGTCGCGCACCGGAGGATTGAAACGCTCCTTCCATTCAGGGCTCGACGAATAGTCGCCTGAAGCTAGAACGACCGCCTTCCTTGCGCGCAAGATGCCACTGCGCAATTGCACGCCGACCACCCGCCCGTCTTCGACCAGCAGATCCTTGACCTCCGAATTAACTCGGATCGTCACGCCGACGCGTCGCGCTTCGCGTTCTAGAAAATAGATATAGGCGCGGGAGTTCGGCAGGATGTTGTGCATGCGCGGCTGGCGATGCGGCGGCTCCGGCATTGGGCCGTAGAAAGTCACTCCAAGGCTCTCGAGCCATGCGACGCTTTCGCTCACGTTCTCGACCAAGATGCGCCGGAGGGCTTCGTTGTCATCCTTGGCCAGTTCAGGGGCGAACTTCGGCATGTCCTCGAAATGCGCCTGCGGATCATCTACGATGCCGGCCTTCTTCTGCAGCCTGGTACCGGTGGCGGTAACTGAGCCTATTGAAAGTCCAGTGCTTCCGCGTACTTCCGTATGCTTTTCCAGCAGAATGACGCTGGCGTCTGCCTTCTTCGCAAATATAGCGGTCGTCAGACCGGAGCCGCCTCCGCCGACGACGATGATGTCGGCATCCGCCTGAGACGTTGAACGACTGTCTGTTGCTGCAATCAATGTCATGTCTGAACGCCCGCCGTAAGATCAATACCGGCCTCAAGCGAAATTCGCCGTGCGGAACCTGCAGCGAGAAAGCCGCCGTCCATGGCGATATCCTCACCTGTGATGTAGCCGGCCTCGTCGCTTGCAAGAAAAAGCACGAGATTTGCCGCCTCCTCCATTGTCCCGAACCGACCGAGCGGGGTAGCACTCCGCCAAGGCTCAAGATGACTGCCGCCAGCATTCAGGCCGGTGACGATAATGCCTGGGCAGATTGCGTTAACGCGGATATTCCATTCGACATATTCCGCTGCCGCAGTCCGCGTCAGCCCGAGAAGGCCCGCTTTGGAAGCCGCATAGGCCGGATCGTTATGCCCGACGTGTGCAGCAACCGAAGCCATATTAACGACCGCACCGCCACCGGCATCGCGTATGGCTGGGCAGACCGTCTTCATTCCGAGAAAGGCGCCATTCAGGTTGACGCTCATCACGCGCTGCCAATTCTCAAGGCTGGTTCCGGTGATGCCCGTACGGTTGACGATACCGGCATTGTTGACAAGGGTCGTGATCCTCCCCTTCCAGTCCAGCACATCGGCAACAAGTTGGCGCCAGGCATCTTCGTTCGTGACATCCAGGGAAAAGTACCGGACATCCGCATGCTGGGCCTGAAGTTCATGAGCTAACGCTGTGCCCTCCTCTTCGAGAACGTCGGCGATAGCGACTGCCGCGCCCTCTTCGCTCAGCCGCCTCACATCCGCCGCACCGACGCCACGCGCTCCTCCGCTGACAATGACGACTTTATCCTTCATACGGTTCATGCTTCCATTGCTCCCGAAGGAGCCCTCCCAAAGCTTCGCAATTTCAACCTAGATACTGGAGGTTTGCTGAAATTCAGCATAAATACGGTCCAACCGCAAAGTGAGCTGAAGAAACCGCAATGTCCCTCGAAGATCTTTATGCCCGCCCCGCGCACCTCATCCGCAGAGCCCACCAAATATCATGGGCAATATTCCTGGATGAATGCGAGGAATTTGCCTTAACGCCGGTCCAGTATGCCGCACTCGTCTCGATTGATGCCGTCCCCGGTACAGATGCGACGCGAATTTCGAACATGATAGCCTTCGACCGATCGACAATTGGCAACGTCCTTGATCGACTCGAAAAGCGCGGCCTGATCGAACGCCGACCCAGCCAAACCGACCGTCGGCAACGTCTGGTTTTCTTGACGGATCAGGGCTCCAGACTGTTGGCCGACTGCAAAGAGGCAGTAGACCGTGTCCAGAACAGGATCGTTGGGGTGTTAAGCCGCTCCGAACGGGAGATCTTTCTGAAGCTGATGACACGCATCGTCCACCTGCATAATGATGTCACCTCGGCGCCCATTAGGTCGCTCGACGGTTAATCGCTTCAAGAAAATATTCATTCAGATTTCTCCTGTTGGAACAACTGCCTCAACCCAGCGCACGGTAAAAACAGTCCATCTCCTCACTCCGTATTGATATGTATGCGCAACAAATCAGACCTGTCAACACAGTTGACTTGGTAAATAACTGAAACAGCTTCTCATCGACTCTGACTGTACACGACGCGCTACTCCCGCGCCGAAGCGGCGACAATCGTGCTTGGATGTCGCGCAGCTGCGGCCTGATGAGCTCCGGCACATCAAACAGCCCCATCATCAGTCCGATGCGCGTGTTGATGTTTAACACTATTCTTCACCCGCATTATTGACCGTATACGTACATTCAGATTACTTCCCATTATCAGCCGGCGCGTCAGGTTCCGAAAGGGAGAACGTCTTCGGCACGAATAGTTAAGGGAGGAAAAAGGCATGCAATTTCATCTAAATGGATTCAGAACAGGCGATCCCGGCGTGTCTGATCCCATTGTCGATACCGCAATCTCTGGCGATGCCTTACCGTCGGAAGTTGATGTACTGATCGTCGGTTGTGGTCCTGCCGGTCTAACTCTTGCGGCACAGCTGTCCGCATTTCCGAGCATCAATGTCGCAATCATCGATCAGAAGCCAGGGCCGCTGGAACTCGGCCAAGCCGACGGCATCGCCTGCCGCACGCTTGAGATGTTTAAGGCATTCGGATTCGCCGAGAAAGTCTTGAAAGAAGCCTACTGGGTCAACGAAACCTCGTTTTGGAAACCAGACGATTCAGATCACGAGAAGATCATTCGCCACGGCCGAGTACTCGACGTCGAGGATGGTCTTTCCGAAATGCCGCATGTCATCCTCAACCAGGCGCGCGTGCACGATTTCTATCTCGACGTCATGCGTCGTTCGCCTCGCCGTCTTGAGCCGCATTACTCCCGCCAGATGGTCGAAGTTTCTATCGATGCGGCGCAGCAGGCGGGTACACACCCGGTGACGGTGACGATCGATCGAGGGGACGGCGAACGGGAGATCGTGAGGGCACGTTACGTGGTCGGCTGCGACGGCGCGCGCAGCGCCGTGCGTAGATCGCTGGGCCGCGAATTGCGTGGCGATTCCGCCAACCAAGCCTGGGGCGTGATGGACGTTTTAGCCGTCACAGACTTCCCGGACGTGCGCCTCAAGGCGCTCATTCAGTCCGCGAGCGAAGGCAGCATCCTGCTCATTCCCCGCGAGGGCGGCTATTTGATCCGCGTCTATGTGGAGCTGGATAAGCTTGCGCCGAATGAGCGTGTCGCCAGCAGAAGTATCGGGGTGGAACATTTGATAGGAGCGGCCCAACGCATCCTGAAGCCCTACAGTTTTGAAGTGAAAGAGGTCGCTTGGTGGTCGGTCTACGAGATCGGCCAGCGGCTGTGCGACAAGTTCGACGACGTGCCCGATGAGGAGATGGCGACGCGCTTGCCACGCGTCTTCATTGTCGGTGACGCTTGCCATACCCATAGCCCAAAGGCGGGGCAAGGTATGAATGTCTCTATGCAGGACGCATTCAATCTCGGCTGGAAGCTGGCAGCAGTACTAGAAGGTCGCGTCCCGGCACAATTACTGCACAGCTATTCGGCTGAACGCCAATCAGTTGCCAAAGAACTAATCAGTTTCGATCGCGAATGGGCAAAGATGCTGAGTTCACCGCTGAAAACTATCGAGTATCCGGAAGGCGTTGATCCCGCGGAAGTACAAGAGTATTTCGTGCGCTTTGGACGCTATACCGCCGGCACCGCAACGCGATACGAGCCATCTACGCTGATAGGCGAGCCGAAGCATCAACATCTCGCTGAAGGGTTCCCGATTGGGATGCGCTTCCATTCGGCTCCTGTTATTCGCTTGGCCGATGCTAAGCCGATGCAGCTCGGCCACATTGCCCGAGCCGACGGTCGCTGGCGAGTTTATGCCTTCGCCGACGAAGGCGACAATGCTGCGCCCGGGTCCCTTCTTGCTGGGCTCTGCGATTTCCTGACGTCCAAGAAATCACCGTTGGTGAAGTTCGCGCCAGAAGACGCCGATATCGACTCTTTCATCGATCTCCGCGTCGTTTTCCAGCAGCCGCATCGCGAGCTCGCAATCGAGACGATGCCCAAGCTGCTCTTGCCCGCCAAGGGCCGGCTGGGCCTGCGTGACTACGAAAAGATGTTCTGCCCCGCTTCAGGCGGCAGCGAGAACATTTTTGAGATGCGCAGTATCAACAGGAAGCAGGGCTGCATGGTGGTCGTCAGGCCCGACCAATATGTCGCTCACGTGCTTCCGCTTGATGCTTATTCGGAGCTGACAGCATTCTTCGACGGCTTCATGGTCGTTACGGCGCAGTCGCCTTCCAGCGTGGCTGATTTAGTCGCTTGATTGTAGCACGTCTTCGGAAGAGCTCCACCCTTGTGTACGCTTAAGATTGACGCAAGCGACGCTCCGGCAGTCTCTATCTTGCAACCAAGTGGTCTCGTTCGCGACTGCTAAGCTTGACTTTGTACATTACGCGGCGAAGCAGAGCGCCTGCGCCATGCGGATAAGCCGTCCGGGAGGTATTTTATGCATTTGCGGGTTTGACGGGGAGTGTCGATAAAGATCATCGCTCCAGAAAACGAGGCGCACAGCACCGATCGCATCCGTAAATGTGAGATCGGTTTTCTTGTACCATGCGGCCGCGTGGGGCGGAGGTGGTTTGGCTTAGAACGTCACCAGCCCACACTGTCACGAGACTGTAGAGTGCCAAGAGTGACGGTGTCGTGCGGATGATGGCCAGCCAGCACGCCGTGCTCTGTAACCCGTGGATTGTCGAAGAACCGGTAGGCCGCTTTCGTCGCAGCCCAGTCGCCACACGCCGCCGGGATGGGGTGACCAGGTGCTGACGTCATCTGGTCAAGAAGTCGGTGCATCCGGCGCGCCAGGCGTTTGTCTGGCAGACCTGATGAAATGATCTCATCGCCAAGCCAGCCCGCTTCGCCACCTTCCATATTCTCGCTCATCTGCGACGCCTCCGTGATTCGGCGTCACAGACAGAATCACAGACGATTCATCGGATGCAACCTCGTCTGCAGTGGATGTGGGTAATCGAAAGCTACGCCGGATGGATACTGCTATTCGCAGCTTACGCATTCTGATCCCGGCGCCTGTATCATCTCAAGGAGCGCAAGGTGCCGATCGGTGAGATCGCCCGCCAGTTAGCGGCGGCTTCAGGGACCAGATTGCTCACCAATTGCTCACCCGAGCCGATTAATTCGCTCAGCCATGGCTTTGAGGGCGCTTTGCACGATGAGTTGGCTTTGGGGAGCAACGTCTGAAGAGCGAAACAACTCGACCAGGCGCTGCAAATCCGCGCCCCATTGCCGTTTCAGGCTGTCGAGTTGGTCGACGTGACGGGCGAAGTCACCGCAATCCACGGCAGACTGGAAGGCACGTTCAAGGTCGGCCGCACTGGCCATCAATGCAGCCAGGCTCCGCTTCAGCTTCTCGGGAAGTTCAGGCAGATCGCGGTAGGGGTGCGTTCCCGCCTCGACCATTTGCTGATTCTTCTCGGACATGCGCTCCATCATATCCGCATAGCGATAGAAGCCCGGATAGCGCTGACACAGGTCCGTCAGCACCTTGTCGGAGGCAGTATCGTAAATCTGCTGAAGACCCTGCATATAACCAAGCATATGATGGACGACCGCCGCCCCTTGAATGCCCTGCTTTTCCAGTTGTTGCATTCGCAGATCGATGGCGGCGGCGATCCGATGGTTCTCTTGTGACATGGCATGGCTTTCTGAATAGGGCTAGAGATTGGTCAGGTCTTCCGGGAACTGACCGCCTCTCTGGACGAATTGGCTCCAGGTTTCCTCGCCACGTTTCGAGACGACCCGGTGTGCAGGATCATCGTCATCAGCCTCAAGCAGGCCAAGACGTACGAGCGGTGCGACCGTCTTGTCACCGAATTGCTTTTCATAGGTGTGCCCGGGCACGACAAGCATCCATCCCGATGTTCCGCGTTCGGTGATGGCAGGGACAAGGCGTCCGCCTCGGGCGGGCCTGTCGCCGCGCGAAAGCGTGAACAGGCAGATGCTCCAGAACGCGTTTCTTGGACGTGGCGGTATCAACGCCCAATCCATTGGCCCGTTGTCTGGATATTCCATTATGGGAGCGGGCCTGTTTTCGCCGCCGTTGATGCCTTCCCGGTAGGCCCTCTCAAGCGCATTGGCGATTGCGCCCGCCGTATCGACGGACAGACCGTATTTTCGATTGTAGCGGTCTTTCGCAACGATTTCCCGGGCAATTTCCCTGAAGCGCGCCTTGCGATACGGATCGGGCCGAGGCAGTCTTACTGGCTTGGTCATAATGCGGTCTCCACCTGTGGAGCCTCAGAAGACTTGCGGCGCTTGACGATCTCCGCGACGATATTCTTGCTGATGCCGAGATCGCGAGCGATCCATCGGTAGCTGCGACCTTCGGCGCTCAACGCAATGACCTTCGGTGCGAGCCGATCGGATTTAGGACGTTGTCCAGATTGTCGGCCGAGTTTCTTACCGCGTGCCTTTGCTGCGGCCAGGCCTGATTTCACGCGCTCGCTCAGCTTGACTTTGTACAAAATCCCTTTGGAATTTCAGGTTTGTAGCGGCGGCGGTGATCTTTCGCGTACTGGTAGCGTGGCGCGCGCGGTACTCTCATTTTGGGGCAATTTGAGCGGGTGAGACCCCATGTCCTTGGCCGGCAGGGTGGCTCGTCTCGCATTATGTTCAGAACGAGGGTTAGCTGCAGAGCCAGAGCCTCAAACATAGGAGACGAGCCGTGGTCGATGATATCGCACTTTACGTTGGTTTGGATGTGAGTAAGGAAAAAATCGCGATCGGTCTGGCGGAAGCAGGCCGCAAAGGCGAGGTTCGTTATTACGGCGAAATCGCCAACCGTGCCGATGCAGTGCGCAAATTTGTCGACAAGCTTGCCGGACGTCACGGACGCCTGTGCTTTTGCTATGAGGCCGGCCCGACGGGCTATGGATTGTATCGTCAGCTTTCAGCACTGGGTTATGACTGCCTTGTCGTTGCGCCATCGCTGGTTCCGACCCGGCCGGGACTTCAGATCAAGACAGATCGGCGTGATGCTGTCGCGCTTGCCGCGTTGTTGCGAGCAGGTGAACTATCGTCCATCTGGGTTCCCGACGAGACGCATGAGGCCATGCGCGATCTTTGCCGGGCACGGGAAGCGGCCGTCTCGGATTTACGACGGGCACGCCAGCATCTCTTGTCGCTTTTGCTCCGGCACGGCCGGGTCTTCGAAGGCCGCTCTCATTGGACAAGAGCTCATCGAAACTGGCTGGCGACACAGCGCTTTGATCACCGTGCGCAGCAGATCGCTATGGAAGAATACATTCGTGCCATCGAACAGATCGAGGAACGGCGGGAACGGCTGACCTGGCAGATGCTGGCGCTCTTGCCGGATTGGTCGCTGAACCCTGTCGTCGAAGCGATCCAGGCCCTGCGCGGTGTCGCACAGATCTCGGCGGTGACACTGGTATCGGAGATCGGCGACTTCAGACGCTTCAGCAACCCACGCCAGTTCATGGCCTGGCTGGGATTGGTCCCCAGGGAACATTCCACAGGCGCCAGCGTGTCGCGCGGCTCGATCACCAAGGCGGGCAACACCCGGGCAAGACGCATGCTGGTCGAAGGTGCATGGACCTACAGATTGCCGGCCCGTGTCGGCCAGGAAATCTTGAAGCGAACGGAGGGGCTGCCTGAAGCGATCAGGGCGATCGCCTGGAAGGCGCAGGTACGGCTATGTCAGCGATACCGACGCATGCAGGCCAGCGGGCGCCCCACCAACATCGTCACCGTCGCCATCGCGCGCGAACTCGCTGCTTTCGTCTGGGCGATTGCGACAACAGTTCCCATTCCCCCCACAAAGGCAGCCTGACGAAGGGGGCGCCAAGTACAAAGGAGAGTTTAATTACATCACGCTGCTTATTGCTGGGCGTGGCGGCCGGTCAGGGCAACCCTCGTTGTGATTCTGCGAGCCTGAAACGGCAACACGCGCCACGTGAGACAGAGGAAGGCCCGAGACGAACCACGGTCCTGCGGTATTCAACCCGCGCATCAGAGTCTGATCAACCGTCGTCTCAATGCCGCCGCGTCCTGCAATAGGCAGCATATTTGTCCCTCGTCGACGCTGAAAAAGCGACGCGAAAAACCCATGCCCAAGCTCTTGAAAACGGACATGAGAATCAATTCGCCGCAGTCTCTCTGACTTGCCTGTTTCGCGTGACCGGATTCGAACCGGTGGATGACCGATCATAATGAGAACCGCGTCGGGTCGGGTGATCCTGTTCCGCACATCCTTCGCCAGTGGCTGTCGTCGTTTCGTCCCTGGTTCACGGCGCCCAGTTGGGACCATCTGCTGGTCCTAGTGATGGGTGCGATCCTGTCTCCAGGCAAACGGACAGTGACGGCCTGTTTGCGGATCACCGGCCGCGCCGAGGCTGGCAATTTTTCCCTCTACCATCAGCTCCTTAATCGGGCGCGTTGGAACCCGCGTACTCTGGCGGCCCGTCTGCTGTCGATCGTTGTCGCCAGCCTCGTACCCGATGGTCCCATTGTGATCGGCATGGACGACACCATCGAGCGCCGATGGGGACCAAAGATTGCCGCCCGTGGCATTTATCGCGATCCGGTGCGCTCCAGTCACGGTCACTTCGTCAAAGCCAGCGGTTTGCGCTGGTTGAGCTTCATGGTTCTTGCCCCGATCCCATGGGCCAAATGCATCAAGGCCCTACCAGTCTTGACGCTTTTATGCCCCTCGGAGCGCTACGATAAAAACAGAGGACGAAATCATAAGCTGCTGACGGATTGGGCAAGACAGGGCGTGTTGCAGCTCTGCCGCTGGCTGCCAGGATGCGATATCATCTTTGTCGGTGACAGCAGTTTTGCTGTCCATACATTGGCGGCGGCGCTGCCCGATAGGGCCACCCTCATTACACGCCTGCGTCTGGACGCCAGTCTGTTCGCCCCGCCAGATCCGCGACACGAACACACGCTCGGGCGGCCCGCACTAAGAGCCTGACTCGAAAAGAGCTCAATAGACATAATACCTTGCGAGCCTCCGGGTGAGAATGCGGATGTGGGCGATGAGCATCCAGGTTTCAGCGGAGGCGATTGATTTCTCCCAGTCTTTGGTCAGTCGCCTGCATCTACCAAGCCAGGCGAATGTGCGCTCCACGACCCAGCGACGCGGCAGCACTTCGAAGCCCTTTGCCTTGTCTGTTCGCTTGACGATCTGGAGCGTGAACTTCGCGACCTTCTGCAATGCTGCCCGCAGTTTCGGACCGGCATAACCGCCGTCAGCAAAGATGTGCCTGAGCCACGGCCAGCGTCTGAGGATGGTTTTAAGGACTGCAGCCGCACCGTCGCGGTCTTGAATGTCTGCGCCGTGAACGACGAGCCCCACCATCAAGCCGAGCGTGTCGACGACAATATGACGCTTGCGACCTTTGGTCTTCTTGCCCGCGTCATAGCCCGCAATCCCGCCACTTTCGGTCGTTTTGACGCTCTGACTGTCGATCACGCCCGCCGTTGGCGAGGCTTCCTTTCCCTCCAGCTCGCGCGTCTCCATAACGAGATGATGGTTGATCCGCAGCCACAAGCCAGTCGCCCGCCACTCGTAGAAGTAACCCTGCACGGTTGAATAGGGTGGAAAATCCTTCGGCAGCATCCGCCATTGGCATCCGGTCGATGCGATGTAAAGCAGTGCGTTCAAAACTTCACGCAATTCCGTCTTGCGCGGTCGACCGAGCCTGCGTGGCGTCGGCATAAAGGGAGCGATCAGCAGCCATTCCCTGTCCGTCAGATCACTTGCATAACGCACCGTCCGTCGGCCATATTGGCGGCGGGTGAAATCAGTCCAGCCCATTGCGGTCTCCATCGAATCCTAAGCAAATCCGAAGGAATCACAACTGGCTGATTTCACTCAACTCTTCTCTATTCGGCGTGTTCAGGTCAAGCGCTTCGAGCCTTTCCATGTGCCCGGCATCGACGTCTTTCGCAGGTCCTTGCTTCTCTACGGGATCGGCGCTTTGCCCTCCCAGCATAGGATCAGGAGAATGAGGCAGTCCTATCTTTTTTAGCGTCCTGACCGACATCGAGTCATCGAGTGCGGTCGGCACGGAGTTGAGTACGAACTTACCTCATCCATCGTCCTGCGAAGGACGCTTGTCCGCCGGGGCGGAACTTTCTGTCTCTCTCCTTCCTGGCCGTCCGGATCAGATGGTCGGGGCCGTAGCTTCCCGCGTCCAGCGGAACCCAGCGCCATCCAGCCACATGCGATGCATGATGACTGCAAGGCGACGCGCAAGTGCGACAATGGCTTTGCGCATCCCGCGCCGCTTCGCGACGTTCATTGCCCAGGCTCTCAACCATGACCATTTCGTCACGCGCGTCAGCAGCGTCTGTGCGGCCTCATAGAGCAGCGTTCTCATCATGCCGTCCCCACACAGGGAGATGCGGCCCACACGCTTGCTTTCACCGGACTCGTTGAGCTTCGGCGTCAGCCCGAGGATGGGACCCACTGCCTTGGAGCTTCTGAAACGCTGCGGAATGTCGATGGTTGCGGTATAGGCCAGCGCCGTGACGGCACCGACACCGGGGATCGTCATCAAGCGCTTGCAGGTCGCATCCTCCTCGGCGGACGCCAGCACCTTCTTGTGCAGACGAGCAAATTCGGCGCGCAGCTTGTTCCGGGCAGAAAGCAGTGGCCCGATGAGGTCTTCCAGGTCGGGCATGCCTTCGACGAGCTCTCGAATGCGCTCGTCGAACTTCACCGTTCCCACAACACCAACCTTGAGGCCGAAGTTGCGCAGAAGGCCGCGGATGTCATTCTCGATGGCTATCGCCTTGCCTTGCAGGAGCTTGCGGGCCGTCAAGAGCGCCCGCCGCTTCTGGCTCGTCAGCGTTTTCACATGCACCGGACGATACAGGTTGACCCGCATCATCTGCGCGATTCCACGCGCGTCGTTACGATCAGTCTTGTTCGGCTGGGCCTTCAGGAACGCCTTCACATGGCGCGTCTCGATGCAGATGACCGGCAATCCTGCGCTTGCAAGCCCCTCGAAAAGCCACTGCGACAAGGGCCCAGCCTCGAGCCCGACCCGTTCGATGTTCCAGCTCGGATCCTTCACGACCGCGAGCAAATCGTCGGGGTGGCTGTGAACCTTCACCTCCCGGCAGATTTTGCCCGTTTCGTCGACAATGCAAACGGCGGTCTCTTTCACCGAGACATCGAGGCCGATAAAGTGCTTCATGCTGCGCTTCCTTTCCTGATGCTTGTGGCTGTCGCGACAGACCACGTTCTATCATCAGCTCGAAGCGCAGCACCTTCCCGCATCACCGTCCGAGGTGGGGCGCAAGCCGAATATCCTATCTTTTTCGGTCAGGCTCTAAAAGGCATGCCTCTACCCAAGTTGAAGGCGGTACTCAACAACCCCGAGACCGTGTGGCAACGCATCGTCGCCTCAAGCTGGTATGGCAGACAAACCGATAAACACCTCGATATCACGACAGGCACTGGCTTGTGGTATCGGCGGGGAACCCCGCCAAGGCCAATTCGCTGGGTCCTAGTTCGAGACCCGACGGGCCGCCGCGAACCCCAGGCGTTCATGAGCACCAATACCGACCTCGAGCGAGATCATCGCCTACTTCGTGCGACGCTGGCAGATCGAAGTGACGTTCGCCGAAACACGCGCCCATCTTGGTGTGGAGACCCAGCGCCAGTGGAATGGAAACGCCATCATCCGCACGACACCTTCACTCTTGGCATTGTACAGTCTCGTGACAGTCTGGGCCGGTGACAGCCTGAGCCGAAGCACGCCCCCTCACGCGGCGGCATGGTATAAAAAAACCGATCTGACATTCACTGATGCGATCGGTGCTGTGCGTCTCGTTTTGTGGAGCGACGATCTTTATCGACACTCACCGTCAAACCCGGAAATGCACAAAATACCTCCCGGACGTCTTATACGAATGGCACAGGCCCTTTGCTTCGCCGCATAATGTACAAAGTCAAGCTCATAGCGACGGTGTCATGGCCGCAGGTCCCTATCCCACCGATCGAGCCGCCCAAGCTCGCACGCAAGTGACAGCCAAATCGGGCGTGATTTTCCTATTTACAAACATATCGTCTGTATATACACTATTGTTGGCAAGCTGGGTTATGACTTAGTTTGTTGTTGTCCCTCTCTCACGATGATCCACCGCCGTTGAGAGGTGGGGGATAAGTTTGATCTCCTGCTAACGGGCATGTGCCGGGGCGTACCGCGATCTCCAGTCGGCGTACGCCCCGGCTTTTCGTTCCACGAAAAGCTCTGCCTCTGCGCTTCGCCGTCAATTTGCTCAAACGCCTGATCTTGGTGTCTCGATGCGCAGCCATATAACATGGCCAATGGGTCCAGCGACGCCAGTGAATTAGCTTAAACGTGGGTAAACGACGAGGGGTCGCAACCCGTGTTCATTCTCGAAAACACTCCTTCGCTTCCTCTACCCGCACTCCCCACAAGCCATCATGCGATGGCAAATCATCACGCCCCCCGGGGGGCTGCCACTGCGTCGGGTTGTTGCCATTATCCCACACTGCTTCTGGAACAAGTTGATCCGAGCCATCGGTTCGCTCTGGGGCAATTTACAAACGTTCCGTCGGTATGTAATCAAATTATCGAGATCACATTCTCGCAGCACCGAGGAGGTCTCTCAATATCAGAATTACCCTTACTAACAGGAGTTCAAAAATGAACATCAAGAGCCTTCTGATCGGCTCCGCTGCTGCTCTTGGGGCAGTTACTGGCGCTCATGCGGCTGACGCCATCGTTGCTGCGGAACCGGAACCAATCGAATATGTGCGTGTTTGCGATGCCTTCGGTACTGGATATTTCTACATTCCGGGTACTGAAACTTGCCTCAAGATCGGCGGCTACATTCGCTTTCAGGTTGATATCGGCGATAGCACCAACCGCTACAACGAGGGCGACTGGGACGCTTGGACTCGTGGCCGCCTGGAAGTCGTCGCAAAGAACGATACCGAACTTGGCACGCTAACCAGCTTTATCGCCATTCATGGTGAATCTTCTCGCGATAACTCGGGGGAAACGCCGGACGATTTCTACTTTGATGACGTCTACATTGAGCTCGGCGGCTTCAAGGTCGGTACTTATCTGAACTGGTGGGATAAGGGTATCAACGGCGAGACTGATGTTAACGCTGGTGGTGCCGATACGCGATTTACCTCTGTTGCTTACACCTACACTGGCGATGCTTTCTCCGTCGGCCTCCAGGTTGATGAACTGAGTCGTACGATCCACAACGGCATCAATGGTGCCGATGGACAAGGCGTCGGTATCGAAGCCCTTGCAATTGCCAAATTCGGCGGGGTTTCCGTCGATCTTCTTGGCAGCTACGATGTGGAGGTCGAAGAAGGTGCTATTCGCCTTCTTGCCAGCGCTCCGATTGGCCCGGGCACGCTTCAGGCTTTCGTAATCTATGCTTCAGACGTTTCGGCCTATTACGGCGGCAGGGCAGCTTCAAGCCTTTCGGGCGAATGGCACGTCGCTGCTTCCTACGCCATCAAGGCTTCTGAAAAGCTTGCCATCACGCCTGGTTTCAACTATGTCTGGGACGAATTCGACGCGAATGGCGGCGAGGACTGGAAGGCTGGCGTGACCTTGGATTATGCAATCGCGAGTGGCCTGGCATTCAAGGGCACTGTGAACTACCAGGATGAGCCGGACGCTTGGACTGGATTTGTCCGCCTGCAGCGCAACTTTTGATCCTGGGGCACCACAATTTAGCCCGCAGTTCACTGCTGCGGGCTGATACTGCCGACGTCGCTCGAAGGTTCTTATGCCGCTTTTACCGATAGACGGGGCTTTCAATTGTCCTTTTTAGATGCGGTTTCACCCCAGTATGCCTTGGTTTCAGGGTGATATCGGCCCGGCTGTTAGTACCCCAAGCCTCTATTGCGTCGGCCGTGAAGTATCCGGAAGCAATTGATATTTCGCGTATATTGGACGTTGCCAAATAATCGACAGCGCAAGATATGGCATGATTTCGCTCTGTTTTCTTGCTATTTCAGATTTCGGTTTTCTCAATCATCGAAGCGTGATTGACTTCCGATATCGCGATGGATCGGATCTGGTAGATGTCCAAGCCTGTTGAACGACGCGAGACGGGAGAAGGTGATCTGTTCCGATCCCGCCTCGACCAGATCATCGATCTGAAGCACGAACTGGTGCAGTTGGCGCAGACCATCGACTGGTCGTTTCTGGAAGAACGGTTTGGTGAGGTTTATCCGGATGTGCTTGGCATGCCGCCCTTGCCGACCCGGCTGATGGCGGGTCTGGCGATCCTCAAGCATACGTTCAGCCTGTCGGATGAGGCTGTCTGTGCTCGCTACCTCGACAGCCCGTATTTCCAGTATTTCTGCGGCGAGACGTTCTTCCAGCACACATTGCCCTTCGACCGTTCGTCGCTGACACGCTGGCGCCAACGCATGGGTGAGGAGCGGATAAAGGCTTTGCTGCAGGAAAGCCTGTCGGTGGCGGTCAAGACCGGCGCAATGAAGCCGTCGGACACGCGGCAGGTGATCGTCGACACGACCGTCCAGCCCAAGAACGTGATGTTTCCGACCGATGCCAAGCTCATTCACCGGGCACGGGAGCGGCTCGTGCGGCTGGCTCGGAAGGTGGGCTCGAGCTACGCCAAAGCTATGTGCGGCTGGGCAAGTTCGCGCTGATCCAGCACCAGCGGTACGCCCACGCAAAACAGTTCAAGCGGGCTGGCAAGGCGCTGCGCAAGCTGAAGACCTATCTGGGGCGAACCATCCGCGACATCGAGCGTCAGATCGCCGGCGACGAGCAACTCAAGGCGATCTTCATCTGGCCGCTCTATCAGGCAAGAACCGTCCTGGAGCAGAAACAGCGTCAGCGCGGCCGCAAGATCTACAGCCTTCATGCCGACGAGGTGGAATGCATCGGCAATGGAAAGGCCCATCGCCCTTATGAATTTGGCGTCAAGGTCTCGGTGGCCACGACGCTGAACCGCGCCAAAGGCGGTCAGTTCGCCCTGCATGCCATGGCGCTGCCCGGTAACCCTTACGATGGGCACACCCTCGAGACCATCATCCCCGACATGGAAGAGACCATTGGCAACCAGCTCTCCCGCATCCTGACCGATGCCGGATATCGCGGCCACAATGCGCCCGAGAGTCACAAGCTCAGGGTGTTCACCAGTGGCCAGAAGCGCCGCGTGACGCCGGCCATCAAACGACAGATGCGACGACGGTCAGCCGTCGAGCCCGTCATCGGGCATCTCAAGAACGAACACCGAATGGATCGCAATTATCTCGCCGGACAGCAGGGCGATGCGATCAACGCCGTGCTGGCTGCCGTCGGATACAATTTCTCGCTCCTGCTCAGATGGTTCAGAGACTTTTGGTGCCTTCTCGCCGCCTTGCTCCTGTCGTCTCTGCCACGATCCCCGCACAGGTTTCCGCATCACACGCCTCCTGAAGATCTCAACGTAAAAACTGTGGCCAAAGTAGCGCCAGTCTAGTGAATAGCCCGAAGCTGTTCAGACAAACCGAGCCAGTTCAAATAGCCGTTTGGCTGAAAGAGGCCTCGCTACGGATGCAAACGGGCACCGGAATTCGAGTTCGGTTTTTGATCGGATCAATCCGCTTGCGCCGTCCGGGCGAGAGCCGCCCCACCTTGCGCGAGATCCACGCTGGCGACCACTGACATGCCAGGCACGAGTTTGGCGGTGAGAGGCTGCTTTGGCTCTATGGCGATGCGAACCGGAATCCGCTGTGCGACCTTTGTGAAGTTACCCGTGGCGTTGTCGGCCTTAATGACGGAGAATTCTGACCCAGTGGCTGGCGCGAAACGCTCGATCCGGCCGTTAAACGTCTTTTCGCCAAGGGCATCAACGGTGAAAGTCACCTCCTGTCCAGGCTGCATGCCGGCGAGTTGGGTCTCCTTGAAATTGGCGACCACCCAGACATGGTTGGGCACGATCGAACCGATCTGCGTGCCGAGCGCGACATACTGGCCGATGCGGCCCGTCACCTCGCCCAGCGTACCGTCCCGCGGCGCTGTTATGCGGGTATTAGCTAGGTCAATCTCGGCGAGCTTCACCGCGGCCTCGGCACTTTGCACGTTGGCTTCCAGCGAGCGGCGGCTAACCACGATCATGTCTAAATCCTGCTCCGCGACCAGTTCCGCGGCTTCAGCCTGATGGACGGCAGCCTGAGCTTGGTTGAAGGCGGCGCGGTTTTTCTCCGCCTCGCTCTTGCTGGCGATATTCTTTTTAAAAAGGCCCTCGGTGCGCTCGTAGGTCGTCCTGGCCACCTCGAGAGCGGCATTGGCACTCTCCACTGCCGCCTTGGCGGACTGGATTTTGGCTTCCGCAGATTTGCGGCTCTGCTCGGAATTGGCAAGGGAAGCCTCCGCGACGGCGAGCGCTGCCTTCGCCTGTTCCAGCTTTTGTGCGTAGATGCGGTCATCAATCTTGGCGATCAGATCGCCCTTCTTGATTTGCTGGTAGTCCTGCACCGGCACCTCGACGAGATAGCCTGTAAGCTGTGGGCTGAGGATTGTCACTTGGCCGCGAACATAGGCGTCGTTGGTCACTTCTACCGCGCCGTGGAAGGGCGGCAGGTTCCAGGCATAAAGTACGACGAACACTCCGGCGAAACCGACGAGAATGGCCACATAAGTGGCGATGGAGCGGAAGAGATTGGACATGGTGTCTTTCTATAATTCCCTTTGTCTTTCTGATTCTGCTCAAGCGTCAAGCGGTTTGCATCGGATATATATTCGGGAAAAGGCGTTGGCGGTTGCGCCACCCTACGTGCAGAAGAAGGATTGCCAAGGCAGCAAGCGAAAGCCAGGACGTAAACAGAAAGGAGTCGTTATAGGCAAGGGCGTAAGCTTGCTGTTGTACCTGTTTGGCGAAGAGCGAGGTGGCTTGGGCAGTCTGCTGGTTCGGGTCGGTCAGCACCTTCCCATAAGCCCCGCCAAGCTGTTTCAGACGAGCCGCGACAAGAGGATCGGTAGATGTGAGCCGCGAGACCAGCCGAAAGGAATGAAATTGTTCGCGCCACTGGACGAAAGTGCCATAGAGGGCGCTGCCCAGATAACCACCGATCTTCTGCGTGGCGAGAAAGACGACGATGAAGGAGAGCATATAGCTGGGGCCACGCTTCAGGGCCGCGCCAAGGCCCATTGTCAGCGCCGGGGGCAGGAAGAGGCCGCCCGCGAAGCTCACCATGAACTGACTAAAATACATCTGTTCCGGCCGGGTCAGAACAGTTGACTGGCTATCCATGTAGCTGCCGATGGCAACGAGGAGCAGAGAGATAGCATGGATCGTGGACTCGCGGCCGGGCTTCATGACTACGGCACAGACCACGCCGGAGACGATCGCGCCCGCAAGAATGACCCAGTAGAGACCGGCCAATTGCTCGTTCAGCATTCCGGCATTGCGTAAGAAGTTGACAGCACCGCTCGTCTGTTCCGATAGAACCAGGCGAGACACCATCAAAGCACCGGCTAAATGCAAGATTTCGCGCGAGGTAAGCCAGCGAATATCGATCAGATGATTCTTCCGGTTGAGCTCGATCATTGCGTGGACAGCCGCCGCTGCGATCCCTCCGATGAAAATCCAGGCGAGCCAGACGGCTTCGGTCCACCAGTAGAGCCTGCCGACAGTGAGAGCCACGGCGAAGCAGCCGAGTGCAATTGCGAGGAAGATATAGCTGACGATGTCGAGACTGCTGATCACTTTGGCTCTCGGTGGGGAACCGAGCGGCAAAAGATAGACGAGACCGAGCGAGATCATCGCGAGACCTATCTCAATGAGATAAAGAGCATGATAGTCCCCAATGTCCATCAGCGACGGTGAAATGAGGCCGGTGACGGGTGTCGGAATAGCGAGGGCTGTCAGCGCGATGCAGAGCCCGATATTCATTTTTTTCGCCGGCGGCATGCTCTCCAGAATATAAAGGAAGCCAAGCGAGGTCATGGGTGCAGCGGCAACGCCCGCGAAGAAGCGCAGCACCAAGGCGCTCTCATAGCTATCCACCCAGAAATGCGCGAGACAGACGAGCACATAGGCAACTATCGCCACTTCCGCGAATTTCCTTAGCCCATACTGGGCACGCACCTTGAACAGAAGGAGCGTCAGGCTGGCGTTCGGAAATAAATACGCCGCCATCAGCCAGGTGGCTTCGACTTGCGTTAGCCCCATTGGCCCGGCGATCTGCTGCAGATTGATGGAGATGAAGCTCATGCCGAGCCCCTGGGTGAGTGCAACCATTGTGCCGGCCAAGACATAGGCGATCATCATCGCCGGTGATTTGGGCACGAAAGCGGCGGGCGCAGCCGGTGCCGGAGCCGCTGATTCTTGCGCCGACGGCGTTTCCTGCTGATGCGCGGCTTCGGTCAGCTTCGCATGTCTATCGAAGGCTGGCCGTATGACTGTCGCGTCTTCCTCTCTTATTGCGGCCTCACGCGGGGACATGGATATCGCTCATCTCCGCAACGTTGGCCGCTATCCGTTCCAGGAGCGCAATACCGTTCTGCAGTTCCTTTGGGTCGACATTGGCGAAGATCTGCATGCGCAGGTCCTCCCCAACAGATCTCACGAGTGCGGCCTGCTCCTCACCAAGGGGCGTGAGAACGATGAGATTGATGCGACGGTCCTTTCCATCAGGGCGGCGTTCAACGAGGCCGGTTTCCTCCATGCGATCAAGGATGCGGACGATGGTCGCCTGTTCAAGCTCGAGATCGCAGGCGAGTTCGCTCTGGGTCATGTTCTGCTTTGCGAGGCGGAACAGTGTACGGGCCCGCGGATAAGTTAGCCCATGTGCCGCGACTCTCTGATTGAAGGCCGTGCGGATCTTGCGGCTCGCCTTGGTGAGCGATTCCAGGAACTCTGATGTGATCGGGTCGTGATTCATTGTGAGCTTATCATTAGTGAGCTTACTATGTGATACTTAGCACGACGATTGTCTCATTTCAAGGGGCCGGTTCCTGTTGGGGGCGAGCTGACAGTGCGTCGGGAGACCGGCAAAGAGTAGATGGTGGGGCTGTTGAAGGATTGAACGAAGCCGCTTCTAAGGTAAGACCGTATGTCCTTCTTCGGTAAGCGCACAATTCGCGGCACCTGTTCATTGAAAATCGAATGAAGGAGTCTGTGTCCACAACGGAGACTGTGGACATGGGATAATCGCGGGAGCGCGTCGCCGGTGTAGCGCTGTTATCAAGCTTGAGGTGACTGTTCCGTAAGCGGTCAGCCGATGGCGTGGGACTTGAAGTTCCAGGGCATGAGCGCCTCGATTTCAGATACGGGCCAGCCTTGAGCGATGCGGTTCAAGGTCTGGGAGAGCCAGTCAAGCGGATCGACGTTGTTCATCTTGGCTGTCTGCAAGAGGGTGGCGACCGTCGCCCAAGTGCGTCCACCACCCTCGCTGCCGGCGAATAGACTGTTCTTTCTCGTAATTGTTTGGGGCCTGATCGCGCGCTCGACGATATTGGAGTCAATTTCGATCCGGCCGTCCGTCAGGAAGCGCTCCAGTGCTTCGCGCCGGGTGAGCGCGTAGCGGATCGCTTCGGCGGTCTTGGACTTGCCAGAGACCTTGCCCAGTTCCTTTTCCCAAAGATCAAAGAGGCCGGAGACGATGGTTACAGATTTTTCCTGACGCAGCATGGAACGGCTGTCGGCATCCCGACCGCGGACCTCATCCTCAATGCGCCACAGCTCGATCATCGCGATGATCGTGTCCGTTGCAGCCTTTGAGACACCACTGATGTGGAGGTCGTAAAACTTGCGGCGTAGATGCGCCCAGCACCCTGCGAGCCGGATCGTTTCATTGCTGCCGGCCTTGGCACGCGTCTTGGCGAGATTGGTATAGGCCGAGTAGCCGTCTACCTGCAGGATGCCGCCAAATCCGGCGAGATGACGCGCCACGCAATCAGCGCCCCTGCTGTCCTCAAACCGATAGGCCACCATCGGCGGGCTGGTTCCGCCATAGGGTCTATCATCGCGAGCATAAGCCCAAAGCCAGGCCTTCGTCGTTTTCCCCGAACCGGGCGCAAGAGTGGGCAAGGTCGTTTCGTCGGCGAAGACCCTTTCGCCCTCCTTGACGCGCTCAAGGATGTAGTCGGCGCATATCTGCAGTTCGAAGCCCAGATGCCCCATCCATTGGGCCATCAGTGATCGGCTGATCTCGACACCGTCGCGTAGATAGATTGCCTCCTGCCGGTAGAGCGGAAGGCCGTCGGCGTATTTGGAGACGGCGATATAGGCGAGCAGCCGCTCCGTCGGCAGGCCACTTTCGATGATGTGTGCCGGTGCCAAAGCCTGGAGCACGCCATCGTTGCCCCGGAAGGCATATTTGGGGCGACGCGTCACGATGACCCGGAACTTCGGCGGCACGACATCCAGTCGTTCCGAGCGATCCTCACCGATCAGGACCTTTTCCAGCCCCTCGCAGCCGGCCGGGATCTCCGGCTCGATCACTTCCTCGATGCGTTCGAGATGAGCGGCAAAACCCTTGCGCGGACGTGGTGCTCGTTTCGGCTTGTCTTTGGCCGCATGATCAAGCTCGCTCTGGATTGCCGAAAGGCCGGTCTCGACTTCCTCGAAGGCAAAGGACACCTGTTCGTCGTTGACGCCAAGCCGCAATCGCTCGGAACGGGTGCCATGTTGGGTGCGCTGCAGAACCTTCAGGATCGATGTGAGGTTGGCAATCCGCTCGTTGGCACTCTTCTCCACCGCCTCCAGCCGCGCGATCTACGCGGCTTGCGTCGTCTTCGCACGGGCTCCGCGGTCAAAATCTCAAAGGTTCGAGGGTGATTCACACTGTCGCTCATAGAATTCTCCGCATGACTCATGCAGAAAATCGCCGATCAGCAGTACGAAAGATACGTGGGGTGGTCTACGTGCTTACACTGTTCCCCGATAGGGTGAAGAAACGGGCTCACGGTTTTGGATCGGGCCCAGCAGCCTAGAGGAACAGTCGAGATGGAATATATTGGACTTGATGTGTCGATGAAAGAGACGGCGATCTCAATTCGGCGAGAAGGTCAGCGGATTTGGCGCGGCAAGGTGGATTCGGATCCTAAGTTGATTGCCGAGGTCATCCGTAAGCGCGCACGGCAGGTGCAGCGGGTTGTCTTTGAGACTGGTCCATTGTCGATCTGGTTCTGGCACGCGCTGCAGGCGGAAGGACTGCCAGCGATCTGTATTGATGCACGCCATGCGGCTAAAGCGCTCGATATGGCGCCCAACAAGACCGATCTTAATGACGCCGACGGCTTGGCGCAGCTTGCCGAGATTGGTTACTTCAAAGAAGTGCGGGTGAAAGGCTTCGACAACCGGCCTGACCGTCCGCTGCCAACTTGATGAGAACCTCTATCCCGCCGGCATCAAAGTCTCCGACCAGGAAATGGCTGCATTGAACATCCTGCGCAACAACTTCCACGGCGAATGGAACTACTCAATCCGCCCGCGAGTACCAAAATCAGAGCCGTAATTTATCGACGCTGCCTAAGGTCATCCGAAAAGGGTCTCGCCATCCTGGCCGGCCTCCTGCACCGGCCTGAATGGTGAATCTGATTTGCTCACAAAAGGGAATCTGGAGGGTTCTGTGAGGTCCGGGCGCTGGGCATGCGGCATTCACTGATCGGACCTCATTGAAGCCGGATTGAGCGAAGGCGCGGGTTGTTTGGCACTATGGGGATTTCGCCGAAGCGGTGGATGGCGTTTGGCAGGATCGAGCCCTGCCGGAACGCGTGGACAGGCCTGGAAGGAGATTGTTGGCGGTCATTGCGGTGTCGTTGACTGGTCTGTCGGTTGGATTGCATCGACCGAAGCCTTGGTGCTGTTGCGTCTCATATCGCGCCGGCACGTTTGGCCAAAGCAACACCCTTGCGGTCCTTCGACATGCCGACGCTGATCGTTGCAATGATGCTGCGGCTGATATGATCATGAACTGTCGTTCCGTGCTGGCCGGCATACCGGCTGGAGCGGGGTCCACGCGCCGATGATCGTCATGGTTCCACCACAACAAGGGCAGCGGTGCGCCAGCGGTGGTGGCTTTGCATCCGGCTCTTCGACCGGCTGCTCCGGCGTCGGGACGTTGAGCAGGCTGCGGCACAAGTCCAGCTTCAGTGTAAGCGCGCAAAAGACCGCACCTTTTCATTGATGCCGTGGTGATCGAGTCTGTGTCCATAGCGGGACTATGGACACAGTGGACACGATGGCATCGAGTGAGGTTGGAATTTCGGGGCGGCTTAGGGTGGTCAGGATTCTGAGCAACGGGAAGCGGCGGTATGATCCGGTTGATAATGATCGCTTGATCGATGCTGCGCTTGAACCGGGTGCGTCGATAGCAGGGCTTGCATTGGCGCACGGGATCAACGCCAATCAGTTGCAGAACTGGATCAGGCTTCGTCAGCGGCGGCAGGGTTCCGAAAAAGCGTCTGCGGTGGTGGCGAGCGTTGCAGCGTCAGCCTTCGTTGAGGTGGTTGAGGCGACGGCTGTTATATGCCCGCCGGAGCCGCCCTCTTTGCCCTCTCAGCAGAAATTGGCCCGTATACGCTTGACGGCATTGCTTCCGAACGGCGTGCGGCTTGAGCTTGAAGGTGCTGATATGCAGGCTCTGTCAGCGATGATCCCAGCGTTGGGAGCATTGTGATGTTCCGGCTGGCCGACAATCTGCGTGTCTATCTTCACCGGGACCCTATCGACTTTCGTGCCGGGATCAACGGCCTGGCGATTTTGGTCGAGCAGAATATGGGCCACAATCCGTTCGAGCGTGCGGTGTTCGCCTTCTGCAATCGCCGCCGCACTCGGATGAAGCTTTTGTTCTTCGACCGCTCGGGCTTTGTACTCGTATTGAAAGCTCTGTCGGAAGACAGGTTCCGCTGGCCCCGTCGGGAGGAAAAGGTGCTGGCGCTCGACGCCGAGCAATTGCACTGGCTTCTCGATGGCATCGATCTCGATGCCATGATCCGCCACCCGGTTCGGCAATATGAATATGTCGGGTGAATTCGGTATGCGGGCCAGTTGACGCAGGGAAGCGGTTCAGATTCAAAAATGCGATGAATCCAACCGGCATTCCTGACGTTGCGGAATTGATGGCGCAAATCGCCGCGCTT
Source organism: Neorhizobium petrolearium (assembly GCF_029854435.1). Taxonomy (NCBI): domain Bacteria; kingdom Pseudomonadati; phylum Pseudomonadota; class Alphaproteobacteria; order Hyphomicrobiales; family Rhizobiaceae; genus Neorhizobium; species Neorhizobium petrolearium. The sequence continues at coordinate 252,680 of NZ_CP123002.1, forward strand.
CAGGCGGCCAACCGTCAGCTCGCCGAGCGCGTCGTCAAGCTTGAGGAAGAACTGGCGCTCGCCCGCTTGCATCGGTTTGCACCGCGTAGCGAAAAGCATGTGGATCGCATCTTCAACGAAGCTGAGCAGAGCACCGTTGATGGAAACGACGAGGACCGCGATCTCGATGACGAGGCGGATAGCGTCGATCTTCCAGACACGGGATTGCCGCAGGCCGAACAGCCGGAACGCAGGAAATCGGGCCGCAAGCCACTGCCTGCGAACCTGCCGCGCCAGCGCGTCGACTATGATCTTGTCGACGATCAGAAAGCCTGCCCGTGCTGTAGCCATCAGATGCATCGCATGGGCGAGTTGGTGACCGAGCAGCTTCATATCGAGATCAAGGCCACGATTTTGCAGAATGCGCGGGCCAAGTATGCGTGTCGCCACTGCGACCGCACCGGGATCAAGACGCCAGTTGTGATCGCGCCGATGCCGAAGCAGCCCTTGCCCGGCAGCATCGCCACGGCCTCGACGCTGGCCTTCGCGCTCGTCCATAAATATGTCGATGGCACACCGCTCTACCGTCTGGCGCAGGCCTTCGAGCGTGCGGGCGTTCCCGTCAGCCGTGGCGCTCTCGGCCATTGGGTCATCGGGTCCAGCGAGAACCATCTCGTTCGCATCTATGACGCGCTGAAACTGCGGCTGCGGTCCCAGCCTCTCATCCATGGTGACGAGACCACGGTGCAAGTCTTGAAGGAAAAGGACAGGAAAGCGACCGACGAGTCCTACATGTGGGCCTATCGAAGCGGCCAGGACAGTGATGAGCCAATTGTGTTGTTCGACTATCAGCCCGGTCGCGGGCAAGTGCATCCGCAGACCTTCCTTGGCGACTATCACGGTATCCTCATGACCGACGGCTATCAGGCTTGGCGGACATTGAAGAAGGCCACGCAGATCGGATGCATGGCCCATGCCCGGCGGCGCTTTGTCAATGCTCTTAAGGCCAGGGAAAAGCCAGGAGGGCCACCGGCGCAGGCCCTCAAGTTCTTCGACCAGCTTTACCGGATTGAACGGCAGGCACGGGACGAAAAGCCGGATGATGGCGAAACGCAGCCTGACCACATGCGCCGCTTTCGCCAGAAACACAGCATCCCGGTCCTGGCCGCTCTCAAAGCATGGCTCGACGACATCGCGCCGAAGGTCGTACCCGACACCAAACTTGGCGATGCCGTCTCCTATACGCTCAACCAATGGGAATATCTGACGCGCTACACCGACGATGGCCGAATGCCGATAGACAACAATTTACTGGAACGCGACATCAGAGTTTTTGCAACTGGCAGAAAGAGTTGGCTCTTCTCAGACACCGTAGACGGGGCCAAGGCCAGCGCCGTCATCTATAGTCTCATGCTGACATGTCGCGCCTGCGGTGTCGAGCCGTTCGCCTGGCTCAAGCACGTCCTCACCGAACTGCCGCAGCGGCCGGACGAGGCCGACATCGACGACCTCATGCCATTCAACTTCAAAACACAGGCTGCCTGATCCGCAGTCCCTTCACCTCCATTGACGACCACGCGCGCCGAAATGAGCGCTTACGCTTCAGTTGCCGATGGCCGTTGGCAAGCAGACCATAATGACGAATGCGGTGAAAGCCGTCCGGAACCGTGTGAAGCAGGAAACGACGGATGAACTCGTGCGCATCGAGCGTCATCAGCTTCTGTTTGCCGCCCGTTCGATAACCCTTCCATCGGAATGTGACGCGATCGCCATCGATGCTGACGAGGCGGGAGTTGGAGATGGCAATGCGATGGGTGTAGCGGCCGAGATAGGCCAGCACCTGTTCGGGTCCGGCAAAGGGCGGCTTGGCATAGACGATCCAGTCGACACGCCGCGCTTCTTTGACAGTGCGATTGAATGCGGCCGGACTGGCCAGGCCGGCAATATCGCCGAAGAACTGAAGCTGGCCTCTGTCGTAAGTCTGTTTGAGCTCGTCGAGAAACAGCCGCCGGAACAGGCGTGACAGAACCCGTACGGGCATGAAGAAGCTTGCCCGGCAAGCAACCCAGCGGGACTGGTCGAATGACAAACCGCCGCCCGGCACGATGCAGTGGATATGCGGATGATAGTGGAGGTTCTGCCCCCAGGAATGCAGCACCGCGATGAAGCCAATCTCGGCACCCAGATGTCTGGGATCGGCAGCAAGCTTGCGTAGCGTCTCGGCGACGGCGCGAAACAGGATCGTGTAAACGGCATTCTTATTCTGGAAGGCGATTGCGGCGACCTGCTGCGGCAACGTGAAGACGACATGGAAATAGCCGACCGGCAGAAGATCGGCCTGTCTGGCTGCAAGCCAGTCACGGCTCGCCTGTCCCTGGCACTTCGGGCAATGCCGGTTGCGGCAGGAATTATAGGCGATGCGGAGCGTAGCGCAGTCCTGGCATTGCTGGACATGCCCGCCCAACCGAGCGGTCCGGCACCTCTCAACCGCGCTCATCACCCTGCGTTCGACACGCCCGAGATGAACGTCGTGGGTTTGACGATATCCTTCCCCGTGGCGGCGAAAAATGTCCGCCACCTCCAGCCCCGCCGCCATGGCGAAACTTGCTCAGCCTGGCGGCACCACCTCCAGCGTCAGCCGGTCGAGCGGGCTGGTCGTGCTGCGGATCAGGGTGTTGGAAACCTTCGTGTAGCGCGCCGTGGTCGACAGATTGTTGTGGCCGAGCAGAACCTGGATGATGCGGATGTCGGTTCCGCTCTCCAGAAGATGGGTGGCAAAGCTGTGCCGCAGCGTATGCACCGTCACCCGTTTGTCGATGCCGGCCGCGGCGCACGCCGAACGGCAGGCAGAATACAGAACCTGGACATCGATGGGCTTGGTCTCGTCCCGGCCCGGAAACAGCCAGACCTCGGGTCTCGCCAGCCGCCAATAGACCCGCAGGATCGCGAGCAACTGCGCTGACAGCATGACGTTGCGATCCTTTCCGCCCTTGCCATGCTCGACACGGATGATGCCGCGCTCGCCATCAATGTCGCGGACCTTGAGATGGACAGCTTCCGAGGCGCGCAGCCCCGCCGCATAAGCTGTCGTCAGTGCGGTGCGGGTTCTCAGGCTCGGAACCGCTTCCAGAAACCGCACGATCTCGTCGCCGTTTAGGATCGTCGGCAGCTTGGCGGGTGTCCGGGCATAGGCAATGCGTTCCGGTATCTCGGCATGACCGAGCGTGACGCCAAAGAAGAACCGCAGGGCACAAACTGTCTGGTTCAAGGCCGGCCACGATAGGCCCGAGGAGACCAGATGCACCTGAAACGCGCGCACGTCTTCCAGTCCAAGACGGTCTGGCGAACACCCGAAATAGCGCGAGAACTTCGCCACCGCATGCAAATACGATCGTTGCGTCGCTGGCGAAAGATTGCGGATCGTCATGTCATCGATCATGCGCCGGCGCAGCGGGCTTATCGTATGCGCCGTCTACGCCCCATTGATTTTTCAGTTTCAGCTACTCGGTAGTGCTGCCTGAGGGCCGGATGTGAGCTCACCGGATAGAGCGGGATGATTTTAGATCCGTTCATATCCGGCCTCGTTGAAATAGTTCTGGCATTCTTTTGGAGAAACGGTTTGGAGGATTGTTGCGAGCGCGTCATGGATGGCGTTGCGGCTTCTGGCCTGCGCCTCGCGTAGCCGGTGTTTGATCTTGGCGAAGAGCTTTTCGATCGGATTGAGATCGGGGGAGTATTGCGGCAGGAAGAACAGCCGCGCGCCGGCCTTGCGGATGGCGGTGCGGATCGCCGCGGCCTTGTGCGAGCCGAGATTGTCCATCACGACGATGTCGCCGGGCGTGAGCTCCGGCACCAGCACCTTTTCGACATAGACGAGGAAGCTCGTCGCGTTGATCGGCCGGTCGATGACCCAGGGCGCGCTGACGCGATCAACGCGCAGGGCGGCAATGAACGTCATGGTGTTCCAGTGGCCGAAGGGAGCCTGGCCGAACAGCCGTTCGCCGCGCGGCGCCCAGCCTCGCAGCGGCGCCATGTTCGTCTTCGTCCAGGTCTCGTCGATGAAGACGAGGCGGGCCGGATCGATGCGATGGCGATGCTTCAGCCAGCGGCTGCGTCGGGCGGCGACATCGGGCCGGTCGCGCTCGCTGGCGACCAACGTCTTTTTTTATAACTCAGCCCTTCCTCATGCACGCAGATCCAGACGGAGCGGTAGTCGACCTTCAGGCCCCGCTCCGCCAATTCCGCGACCAGCCCGCGCAAGGTGAATGCCTGCGCGCGGCAGCGCTCGATTAGCCAGGCCCGATGCTCACCGGCGATCGCTCGCGGCTTGTGCCCGCCCATCTGGCCGGCGGCGGCGCTGCCCGTCTCACGGAAGCGCCGTACCCAATCGATCGCCGTGCTGATGCCGATGCCGAAGCGCTTCGCCGCCGCCCGACAGGACAGCCCATCGCGCGTCACTGCACCAACAACACGGTCCCTAAGGTCATCCGAAAAGGGTCTCGCCATCCTGGCCGGCCTCCTGCACCGGCCTGAATGGTGAATCTGATTTGCTCACAAAAGGGAATCTGGAGGGTTCTGTGAGGTCCGGGCGCTGGGCATGCGGCATTCACTGATCGGACCTCATTGAAGCCGGATTGAGCGAAGGCGCGGGTTGTTTGGCACTATGGGGATTTCGCCGAAGCGGTGGATGGCGTTTGGCAGGATCGAGCCCTGCCGGAACGCGTGGACAGGCCTGGAAGGAGATTGTTGGCGGTCATTGCGGTGTCGTTGACTGGTCTGTCGGTTGGATTGCATCGACCGAAGCCTTGGTGCTGTTGCGTCTCATATCGCGCCGGCACGTTTGGCCAAAGCAACACCCTTGCGGTCCTTCGACATGCCGACGCTGATCGTTGCAATGATGCTGCGGCTGGTCGACCCAACGGTTGAACAGGGACGAACAGAGCATTCTTGCCGAAGCAGCCCACGTTCTCCGTTTCGCCGATCCGGAGGGCGAGACCAAGACGCCGATCAAGCCCGAACAGTTGCTTGTTCCCCGCCGTCATGACGATCGCGCCGACGATCTCTGGACCGTTTGGAATGTGGTGCAGGAAAACGCCATCAAGGGCGGCATTCGCGGTGTCGGCCGCGATGATCTTGGCCGTACCCGCCGCGTAAAATCCCGCGCCGTCAACGGGATCGATCAGGACATCAGGCTGAACAAGGCGCTATGGCTGCTCGGCGAACGCATGGCCGCCCTGAAATCCTGACCCGGACCTTAGGAGCGCCGTCAGCACAGGCGGCGCTCTCCCCCCATCACCACGATATCGGAGGGTATATCATGAAGCTCGCGTATCCCATCGAAATCTCCAATTTGCGGGAGATCATCGGGCATGTTCGTCCTATGGCGTTGGCCAATGCAATTCACGCCCGCGTCCCCTCGTCATGGGGCGGCGCATTTTTCATCACCTTGCTAAATCTGTCGCGATGCTGTCCGCGACTTAGTGAAATCGCTGTCCCGGACTTTCCGAAATCGGTGTCCGCGACTTACTGAAATCCGTGTCCCGTACTTTGTGAAACCCGCCCTCAAGGGCAATCAAAGCGCGCTGCGCGACGATGTCAGCCTGTTCGTGACCGAGCAGAAAGCCAAGCAATACGCCGATACCGCGATCAGTCGACATGAGACCGTGGATGGCGATCATGGTCGGATCGAAACCAGGACCACCACCGTCCTGCATGATGTCGCCTGGCTTCAGCAACGCCACAAATGGCCCGCCCTGAAATCCGTCGTCATCATCGACAGCATACGCGAAATCGGCAGCAAGACCGAGCGGGAGACCCGCTTATACATCAGCTCGTTGAAGCTGCCCGCCGACAAGCTCGGACCGATCGTTCGCAGTCATTGGGCAATCGAGAACAGCCTGCACTGGGTGCTGGACATGGTCTTCCGCGACGACGAATGCCGCGTCCGAACCGAAAACGCCCCGGCCAACTTCACCACCATCAAACATATCGCAACCAATCTGCTGCGATTGCCGACCACCAGAGATTCACTCCGCTCAAGGCGAAAAATCGCCGCCTGGGACGACGACTTCCTCGCAAGCCTCATTGCTCGATGAGCCGTTCACCCGATTCCCCTGGCCCATCAGTAGGACGGTCATGCATAAGACGGGCTAAAGCGTTAAGCCAGTAACTCAACCTCACACGTCGATCTCAGATAAAAAATGCGTTCGCCGGACGCTCACGCCGTCTGGGGGGCATCCACATGCGGTAATCGCGGGGCGATGCCCCTCCAGTAGTTGGGAACCCGCAGTCCTCACAACACTTGTCAATTCTGTTGCAACTAAACGGAAGACCGTTTACATGACGAGGCTAATCATCAGCATCCATTCTCTAGCGAAACAGAAGGTTTTCATAAGGGCGGTTTTGATTCAGCTGCAAATGAGCGCTCATCGGTCTTCTCCGGTCAGAGTGATGGCGCCAGTTGTGCCAATAAGGGTCTATACGTTACGTTCCAACACTACGTCCGGCGACAAACTTTGCATTGCCGACAAGGTGACCGACAGCCTTGACATGCTGCACCCGCTGATAAGCCGTCGTGCCGGAAGGTCAGATTGCCTTCAGGTCAAGGTATACCTACGGGATTGAACAGCGTAGGCGCTTGTACGGAGGTCTGGTAGCTTAATAGAGAGGGAGATACATGTGAGGCGAACCAAAGAACAGGCCGCCCAAACTGCCGAGCAAATCCTACTGGCCGCGGAAAACCTATTTTTGGAGCAAGGATACGACGATGTCTCTCTCGAAGAAATCGCTGCCTCTGCTAACGTTACACGCGGGGCCGTACACTGGCACTTCAAGAACAAACAGGGCTTGCTACGTAGTATGCGGAGGAAGGCGCTAGAGCCCTACCGGAAACTCGTTGATGATCTCTCTGAAAATACCAGAGTCGCGTCGATGGACACCCTCTGCACCCTCATTTCGGACATGTTTCGGCGAATCCAAGCGGAACCTCGATATCAAGGGCTATTTTGTGCGATGGCCCGGCTCGATCTTACCATGGCCGCAAAGAATGAAGCCGATGGCCGTACGTTTCGGGAAGAGAAATACGCCCTTCTAGTTCGTATCTTCGAGCTCATTGAACAGGAGTCAGGGTTACCCGATCCATGGACACCTAACAAAGTTGCATCGGCATTCAATGCCAGTGTCAGCGGCCTGATGTTAGAGTGGGCGCTTGGACGAGGTACGATTCGGCTTGTTCCGGATGGAATAGTGTTTGTCAAAGCACTTTTGGGGCTCTGGGTAAACAGAGGTTCGCCCATCAGCTCGTCGCAATAGTCGACCGTGAAGAACACGTTTTCATTGTAGCGGGGAGGATTGTCCGTGGTGATAGTGCCTTGATGACCGCGCGTCGGATGGCTGGCAGTGTTGGCTTATGCGGCAGGCGGTAGTGCAACCTACACCGAGTCAAGCGGACAGGGCGCTTTCGTATTTTGATCGGGGCAGTCGAGAGGAAAGGAGGTTGCAATGCCAATGTTGGCAGACGCTCACACCGGCCGCGATCGGGTGGCAACCATCGCCGCCCTTCATCGCGGGCACGACAGCGCCGACAAGGCGGAAGAACTCCACCATATCGCCTGCGCCTTGGCGGACATGGTGGGTTTGATAGAGTTGAGAACCGAACTGGTCGCTTCAGATTGGAGATAGCATGAGCCGTCATACGATCACCCTTTGCCGAGGCGAAGAACGGGATGACGAAGCCACGATCGGTTTCGATCGTAAGCGGTCAGCCGATGGCGTGGGACTTGAAGTTCCAGGGCATGAGCGCCTCGATTTCAGATACGGGCCAGCCTTGAGCGATGCGGTTCAAGGTCTGGGAGAGCCAGTCAAGCGGATCGACGTTGTTCATCTTGGCTGTCTGCAAGAGGGTGGCGACCGTCGCCCAAGTGCGTCCACCACCCTCGCTGCCGGCGAATAGACTGTTCTTTCTCGTAATTGTTTGGGGCCTGATCGCGCGCTCGACGATATTGGAGTCAATTTCGATCCGGCCGTCCGTCAGGAAGCGCTCCAGTGCTTCGCGCCGGGTGAGCGCGTAGCGGATCGCTTCGGCGGTCTTGGACTTGCCAGAGACCTTGCCCAGTTCCTTTTCCCAAAGATCAAAGAGGCCGGAGACGATGGTTACAGATTTTTCCTGACGCAGCATGGAACGGCTGTCGGCATCCCGACCGCGGACCTCATCCTCAATGCGCCACAGCTCGATCATCGCGATGATCGTGTCCGTTGCAGCCTTTGAGACACCACTGATGTGGAGGTCGTAAAACTTGCGGCGTAGATGCGCCCAGCACCCTGCGAGCCGGATCGTTTCATTGCTGCCGGCCTTGGCACGCGTCTTGGCGAGATTGGTATAGGCCGAGTAGCCGTCTACCTGCAGGATGCCGCCAAATCCGGCGAGATGACGCGCCACGCAATCAGCGCCCCTGCTGTCCTCAAACCGATAGGCCACCATCGGCGGGCTGGTTCCGCCATAGGGTCTATCATCGCGAGCATAAGCCCAAAGCCAGGCCTTCGTCGTTTTCCCCGAACCGGGCGCAAGAGTGGGCAAGGTCGTTTCGTCGGCGAAGACCCTTTCGCCCTCCTTGACGCGCTCAAGGATGTAGTCGGCGCATATCTGCAGTTCGAAGCCCAGATGCCCCATCCATTGGGCCATCAGTGATCGGCTGATCTCGACACCGTCGCGTAGATAGATTGCCTCCTGCCGGTAGAGCGGAAGGCCGTCGGCGTATTTGGAGACGGCGATATAGGCGAGCAGCCGCTCCGTCGGCAGGCCACTTTCGATGATGTGTGCCGGTGCCAAAGCCTGGAGCACGCCATCGTTGCCCCGGAAGGCATATTTGGGGCGACGCGTCACGATGACCCGGAACTTCGGCGGCACGACATCCAGTCGTTCCGAGCGATCCTCACCGATCAGGACCTTTTCCAGCCCCTCGCAGCCGGCCGGGATCTCCGGCTCGATCACTTCCTCGATGCGTTCGAGATGAGCGGCAAAACCCTTGCGCGGACGTGGTGCTCGTTTCGGCTTGTCTTTGGCCGCATGATCAAGCTCGCTCTGGATTGCCGAAAGGCCGGTCTCGACTTCCTCGAAGGCAAAGGACACCTGTTCGTCGTTGACGCCAAGCCGCAATCGCTCGGAACGGGTGCCATGTTGGGTGCGCTGCAGAACCTTCAGGATCGATGTGAGGTTGGCAATCCGCTCGTTGGCACTCTTCTCCACCGCCTCCAGCCGCGCGATCTCAGCTTCAGCGGCCTTCAGCCGGACTTCTTTCGCAGCCTGCTCGCGCGCCAGCGCGAGAACCATCGCTTTCAGCGCGTCAACGTCGTCCGGCAGGTCGTGAGGGGGCAAATCCATGGGAAGGATTAGAGCACAAAAACAGCCGTTTTCCCAACCATTACAGCGGCATGATTCATCTTGCCGCAGGCGCGGTCACCCGCCGCCAGTCGAGGCCTTCGAACAATGCCTCATATTGCCCCCTGGAAAGACGCATCGTCCCATCCTGAACCTTGGGCCAGGCAAAGCTTCCATATTCAAGAATTTTGTAAGTTAGCACCATTCCGGTGCCATCCCACACCAGGATCTTCAGGCGGTCCCCGCGTTTTGAGCGAAAGATCACCGTCACCCCGGAATGCGGGTCCAGCTTCAACTCGGTCTGCACCATCAGAGCCAGAGCCTGATGCCCACAGCGGAAGTCAACCGGACGCGTTGCGATCAGGATCGGCAGTCGTTGGCCCGCGACGATCATGACGCTCCTCGCACAGCGCGAACCAGAGCGGCGACCCGTTCAACGGGCACATCGTTCGGAACCCGCATCACAACGTCTGAGCCAATCTCCAACGTCAAAACCTGCACCCTCGGCCCGTCGGAGGCCAGCTTCGGCAGCGGCAAACGATTGACAGGCTCAGGCGGCTCCGCAGCGATTGCCAGAGGCACGAATGCCGGCTCGATACCATCGTGCTCCGACGGCGTCGTTGCCACCGCAAACGGCAGCACCAGAATGCCGTCGCGCACTTGACGTCGCCAATCGGAAAGCTGGTTTGCTATAACGCCGTGACGGCGCGCGACATCAACGACACGAACACCAGGCTCAAAGCTTTCCGCCACGATCCGCGCCTTCACATCATCCGGCCAACGCCGGTTTCCGCGGCGCGGCTCGACAACTTCGTAGCGACCGACAAATCCATCATCTGCCATGCAAATCTCCAGATAAAACTGGAAACCTTCTCGCATACGCAGCAAGCCTCAAAATACACCCAATCCAATGGGGCGGAGACGGCGCTTACTCTTCGTCGATATCCATCAGACAACAATAGCACGCACGTCATGCGAATTCCTGTGGTCTACGCCGTATGCGTACCGTGGAGCATCCGTTCGGCGCGATCAAACAATGGATGTATCAGGGCGCGTTCCTCATGCGGCGCCTGGAAAACGTTCGAGGGGAGTTCAGCCTGACGGCGCTGGCCTACAATATCAAAAGAGCCATCACCCTTGTCGGCGTTCCGGGTCTGATTGCCGCCCCCAGGGTATGACAGGTCGCCCTACGCACTTTTTTTGAACCATACAGGGGCGAACAGATGCCCAATCATGCCTTCTCAGGGCTTTGAGCATTGAAATCCGGGAAATCTCGTCACCTACAGAGTTCCGGCCCAAACCAACCCATGCCGTCATCGATCCAAAGAATTTTCGGACGCTCTGCCCAGAAAATCGAGCCCCAGAACCTGATTTCCCGCAGCTGCCTATACTTCAGTCATCTTGGGAATCCCTGAAAACAAAATAGTTTTCGGAATCCTCAGGACGGACTAAAGACTGAGCCTTTAGGGCCCTAGGCAGTGGAAACCGCGCTCCTGGAGGTGTCCGAGTTGGCATAGGCGGCCATGAATATGCGGATTGCGCTCTTTACGGCGAAATCTACCTCCTCCCACGGAGGTTCGTCCTCCAGATTGCCGAAGAGGCGGAAATTGAAGAGGCTACCACTGGCAAGCTCGATAAATTGATTAGCAGCGAGGGCGGGATCCTCTGCGATCAAGTTACCCCGCTCAATGTGCCGCTTGACGAAGTCCTCAAGCATAGCCCGGGCTCTGCCCCGAGAATGGAAGAATTGACTGCAAAGATGCGGCATCCGCGTGGCTACGCCGATGAGCATCCGTATTGCGCCGAGGCTATGCGAGGAGGTAACGTGGCTTGTCAAGTCGACGCCGAAACGGTAGAGTCCGGCCTCGACTTCCACGCTATCCGTTAGAACAGAGTTCAGTATGAGCATAAAGCGCTGGCGCTCATCCTCTACAATAGCGCTGAACAGATCCTCCTTGTTTTCGAAATAGACGTAGATTGTAGCTTTCGAGACGCCGGCTTCGCGGCAAACCTCGTTCACACTCGCCGCATCGAAGCCCAGCCTCATGAAGACACGCTTTGCACCTTCGATGATCTGCACTCGCTTGACCGGGTCCGCACCGGCGGCAAGGCGGCCCTGCTTCTGGGTGAGTAAACAGCGATCCTCGGTTTTTTCCTCGGTCATCTCTGTTCTTCTTTTTTTCCAAACCAGTCGGTTCGATTTCCTTGAAAACATGCGCGGCAATGCGTCCTACGTCAAGTTTCCTGAATCGATCAGTTCGACAAGCCGGACGAAAGTGGCAGCTCCCATGGCACGTGTTTCTCTCGTCGCGGTTGTCAAGCTTTGGTATCAGCATCGCAGTTCAGGCTCTCTGTTCTGTAAGGCCGTATGTCCTTCTTCGGGAGTGAGGTGGCTCGCCCTAAGCTCGACTTTGTACAAAATTCTTTGGGATTTTGAGTTGGTTGGCGGCGCCGATATGCTGCGTGCAGCCCCCTATAGCGAGTATCAGCGCACGCATTTTGTATGATCTGAACTGGGTGAATCAGTTCGCCGCAGTCTCCTTGCCTTGCTTGTTTCGTGTGACCGGATTCGAACCGTTGGATGACCGATCATAATGAGAACTGCGTCGGGTCGGGTGATCCTGTTCCGCACATCCTTCGCCAGTGGCTGTCGTCGTTTCGTCCCTGGTTCACGGCGCCCAGTTGGGACCATCTGCTGGTCCTAGTGATGGGTGCGATCCTGTCTCCAGGCAAACGGACAGTGACGGCCTGTTTGCGGATCACCGGCCGCGCCGAGGCTGGCAATTTTTCCCTCTACCATCAGCTCCTTAATCGGGCGCGTTGGAACCCGCGTACTCTGGCGGCCCGTCTGCTGTCGATCGTTGTCGCCAGCCTCGTACCCGATGGTCCCATTGTGATCGGCATGGACGACACCATCGAGCGCCGATGGGGACCAAAGATTGCCGCCCGTGGCATTTATCGCGATCCGGTGCGCTCCAGTCACGGTCACTTCGTCAAAGCCAGCGGTTTGCGCTGGTTGAGCTTCATGGTTCTTGCCCCGATCCCATGGGCCAAATGCATCAAGGCCCTACCAGTCTTGACGCTTTTATGCCCCTCGGAGCGCTACGATAAAAACAGAGGACGAAATCATAAGCTGCTGACGGATTGGGCAAGACAGGGCGTGTTGCAGCTCTGCCGCTGGCTGCCAGGATGCGATATCATCTTTGTCGGTGACAGCAGTTTTGCTGTCCATACATTGGCGGCGGCGCTGCCCGATAGGGCCACCCTCATTACACGCCTGCGTCTGGACGCCAGTCTGTTCGCCCCGCCAGATCCGCGACACGAACACACGCTCGGGCGGCCCGCACTAAAGACCTTCGCGCAGCAGGCGATGTTCGTGCCGGTGACGGTGGTTGGCGATCGAGCGCCTCCCCAGAGCGCGTCGTCGGATATCGCTTCCGTTGCTTCCGGCCGAATTGAGATCGAGATTGCCGGAGCACGCATGACCGTGATTGGCTCGGTGGCGCCCGAGTTGGCGCAGGCGATCGTGGCAGCGTTGCGAGGACGCCGGTGATCGGAGTTTCGCCAAATGGCGTGAAGATCATGGTGGCGACGCAGCCTGTCGACTTCCGGCGCGGCATGAATGGCTTGGTGGCTTTGGTGGCGTCAGCGCTTGCGGCCGATCCCTATTGTGGCGATGTGTTCGTGTTCCGCGCCAAGCGTCTACAGTGCGCTTCATAATGCATCCCTCCATCAGATTCCGGGCAACCGGACGACTTTATCATATTGATAATCTTCATAAAACTTCGGGCGTCGATCGATGACACCCTGCACCCCTATCCGGACGGCTTCCGAGGATAATGCTTCGACGGGAACCATCCACGGTGAGCCGGGAAGGATTTGCGTTGCAGGTAAAATTCCTCTCTGCACCAGGCTTTTGGCCGATCCGACGCAAATACCGAGTTTCTCCGCCGCTTTCATCAAACTGATCATCGGTACGTCCACTTTGGTGGCATCATATTCGGGAATTCCCAGGCGCTCGCGCATGTCACGAACACGCACGGTCGTCCAGCTCTCGCCATTACCTGTCTTGCAAAGCATCCTATTGAGTGAGACCGCGAGTTCCCGATCTGGCCAATGTCCGCCCAGTTTGCGCAGTGCCTCGACAGCCGATGGTGCGAGCTCGGCAGGATATCTTCCGGTCTTGACGCGCGCCACACGCACCTCTGTGTGCCGACCGCCGATCCAATGGATCAAGAGCACCGCCTCGTTGGTCGCATCATCGAGATCGCAAATAATCTCCTGAACCAGGATGTGGATGAGCCGCTGCTTCGTTCGCGTCTCCGTGGAGGGCGTATTCCATACGGTCGGCAAATCCTGGGCAAGCTGCAGGAGTCGGCCACGATCGATGATGGGGCGCGCTGCTGACAGCGCGGATAGATCCTTGATCTTGCGTTCAAGCGCGCCTACTCGCTCCAGGGCATCATTCCATCGGGCCTCCAGTTCGCGTGCAACATGCCGCTTGGCCGGGTCCACAAGCTCATACCTGCGACTGGCCAACAGCGCTTCGTAGCGTGCGCTTTCGAGGTCCCGCTCGATTGCCGCAATGACATCTCTTTGGGACCGCTCGACTTGATCCGAGGCGAAGATTGCCGCTTCGACAGCACGGTCCGACACCGCTTCTAAAATCTGCATCGCAACGGCGCGATCGACCCTGACGCCGCCAATGCCGATACAAAGGCCGACACCCACGTGAGCATCGTCGCCGCGGCATTGATAGCGATGAGCGTTGCCTTTTGCGCTGCCGTAGAAGACGCGCATCATTCGGCCACAGCGACCGCATCGCATCAGTCCCGTCAAAAGGGCACGGCCGCCACGCGCCGACTTGCGATCGCAATTCTTCTTCATGTGCGCGTTCTCGGCCAGAAGCTTATGGTTCTCCTCATACTCTCGCCAACTGATATAGCCTTGATGATTGTCGCGCAGCAGCACGCTCCACTCATCCCTGGCTTGCGCACCCCTGTTGCCTTGCGAGCGCGGCCATCGATGATCCGCGTTCGCTGCGCGCGTCTTCCGAAGGCATAGGCCCCCGCGTAGAGTGGATTGTGGAGGATCTGCATGACGCTGTGATAGGCCGGCGCTTTCCAAACAAGTTTGCAGACGTCGACATTGCGCAGGACGACCGGCATCTTGATATCGGCCGACCGCAGCCACAAAAAAACCTGTCGTCCACTTCCCAGTTCCCGGAATTTGGCAAAAACGAGCCTGATCGTTTCGGCCACATGTTCGTCCGGATCAATCTCGATCTTACCCACCTCGCTCCAGCACAAGCCCGGCGGCAGCATGAACCGCAATTCCCCACGTCCTGCCTTGGAATCACGCGCGGCGATGCCGCGCTGGCGCATCAAACTAAGCTCATACTCCGACATCGTGCCTTTCAATCCGAGCAGCAGGCGATCGTTGACGAGCCGGGGATCATAGGCGCCATCCGGATCGATGACCAATGTACCGGCGAGTGCGCAAAGGTCGATCAGATGATGCCAGTCCCTGCCATTGCGCGCCAGACGCGATGCCTCGATGCAATAGACCGCTCCCACATCGCCGGAGCAGACCTGTGCCACAAGCCGTTCGAATCCGGGCCGTTCCATGCTACCTGAGCCGGAGCGACCGAGATCGGAATCGATGTCCCGTTAATCCGAAATCCGCAGACAGTCACCGATGCAAAGCCAGTCGTTGCGGCAGCTCCAGCGAGATCATACTGCCGGCGCTGACTTTCGAGATTGCCGGTAACCTGAGTCATTGTGGATTGCCGGACATAGACCACAGCGGCGCGGCGAAGATGGTCAGGCGTGATCTTCGTGTTCATCAACGCCTCCCGTCTTCGTCATTCTGTTCGCTTCCAGAGCTTCCAGCAGAAGATCCGCCAGCGCTTCCACCAACCCTTTGACGTTCTTGACCGCTGGAACCTGAAGATTTTGGCGCTCCAACTGCAGAACGAGTTGGTCGCGATTTTGATGTCGCCTGCTTCGCATCATCCTTCTCCTTCTTCCTCGAAGGACGGGATTTTGCGCCTCTTGAGCGAGTCGCGCCGAACGACGCGAGTGTCGCTGCCAACTCGTCGAGACCGGCGATGCTGATCTCGGGTGGCCCAAGCGTCATACCGCTGCAGTAGCTCTCGTCGAACATCCAATTCGGCAGTTCATGGGATAGATCGGGCCGCTTGTCCGTATAGATGGACATCAGGCTCTTGCCGCGCCGATACGGCGAAACCCGCACCTCGCTTCCAAACAGCGGATGCCACGGATATGCGATCGTCGCGAAACGAAAACCGTATGCAGAATGTCGGTCGTTGGGCATTTCTCCCGCGGAACACAAAAACGTCGCCCTGGAACGGATTGCGGCCAAGCCCCTCTTGGACGATGAGAGCTAGCCCCTGCATGCCCTTGCGCATATCGCAGTGACCGCTGGCAATCCAAACCCGCACGCTTGAACTGATCGGGATCATCGTCCCTCCAGCACATCAAGCACGCGCGACAAGGTCGAGGCATCAAAGTCACGATTGACCCGCACCAACCGACCCCGCCCAACATGGATTTCGATCGCAGAAGACGCAGCAGCCGGTATTCCGATCGCCGCGTCCGGCGCCTGTTGTACCTTCACCGGAACGAAGGCGCGTGGTTCTTCCACTCTCTCTTTAACGCCAAATTCGCGACGCCACCGATAAACCAATGACCGATCAAGGTCGTGACGTCGCGCAACATCCATCACTGTCGTTTCGACGCTCAGAGTCTCTGAAACAATCGCCTCTTTGGCAGCATGCGTAAACTTCCGCCGCCGGACTGTCCCAGTCCGAAGCTCAAGCTGATGAATAGACACGTCGTTATCCTCGTTGTTAGCAACGTGGCGATAGCGCTCACCTCACAAAAACAACGGCTTCAGTCTAACAAAACAAGGCGGTTCTCGGCGTGGCGATACGCTCCACGCTTTCGCGCCGCCGGTCCAGAATGTCGGGCCGGGCAACAAGACGCACCGCCATGCGGTCGAGCACCGCCTCGTTCTCCAGGCGCGACACACGACGGAAGCTTCTGGTGCAGCGTTCGCGCAGGCTGCACGCCTTGCAGGCGTCACGGTTGACGTAGTCGATCTTCACAT
Source organism: Neorhizobium petrolearium (assembly GCF_029854435.1). Lineage (NCBI taxonomy): Bacteria > Pseudomonadati > Pseudomonadota > Alphaproteobacteria > Hyphomicrobiales > Rhizobiaceae > Neorhizobium > Neorhizobium petrolearium. Next base: position 269,166 of record NZ_CP123002.1, read on the forward strand.
TGTCACGGGACTTGCCAAAATGACGTGGTGAGAGCACCTGGTCTGCGGGGCAAAGGTAGATGTCCTTGTCCGGGTCGTAGCGGAACTGCTCCTTGGAAAAGAACCCTTCGGCCACGGCGGGACCGCGGATCGGCTTGGGAACATAGGCGGTGACGCCTGCATTCTCGCAAGCCTCCATATCCTCGATCTTGAAGTAGCCCCGGTCCGCCACCGCGTCGATCCTGTCGACGCTGTGAACGGTCGTCGAGAAATGCGGCTAGCCCCAATACCGTTTAGTTAATGATTTTGATGGCTTGTTTGATATCGATTGGCGGCAGTGGTGGATCGGTTCGTCGTCGCAGGGGAAAGTTGCTCATCTTGCGTTTGACGCCGCGCTTATTGCGGCGATGCGATCGGAGCGGCACACGCTCTTGCAGGATTTCGGCGAGCACGGCGTCATGAAAGGCGCGGCGTTGTCGAGGGGGGAATGGCGGCAAACACGGTGAGTTTGCGGCGGATGACGCGAACGGTGTGGATGAAGGAAAGCCGATCGGGGTCCTCATCGGCTGACAGGGCGGCTTCATGCATCAAGCCGCGAATGGCGAAGTGGGCCATGATGAGGCCGTAAAACTCTTGGCGTACCAGATCGGGCGTGCGGCTGCGCAGCACGATCCTGGCGCCGCGCAGATGGGTCTTGAGTTCATCGAAGCTGGTCTCGATTGCCCAGCGTTCGTGATAGAGTGCGGCCAACTCCTTGGCCGGCGCCTCCTCATGATCGAGAAGGCTGGTCACCAGCCGGTAGATCGGCTCCGCCCCGGTAACGCCGTCGAGGCGATAGTCGATGACGCGGACTTGAACGCCGTTGGTCTTATGGCGCCAATCGCGTTCGCACCGATAGATGCGGCTCAGACAGGAACCGTCCGGCAGGCGCTTGTCAGGGCTCAGGCGCATATTTTTGCGCACCCGCCACAACAAGTTGGCGCCGCTGTCGCGCGCCAGGCTCCACAGCTCAAAGCCGAAGAAGGACCGGTCGGCCAGGCACAACATGTCCGGCTCAAGGCACGCCAGGACGGCCTTGGCGAGCGTGACCTCGCTGGTCGCGCAACCGGCCATCTGGCTGGCGAACAACACCTGCGTGCCGTTCTCGACCAGGCTGACAAAGCGGATTTGCGGATATGCCGGCCAGCACGGAACAGTTCATGATCATATCAAACTACTTCATCGAAGCCGGATATGATCGAACCTAAAAACATCCCGCTCTAATGTGCCGTTGTCGGAAATCCTCAACCTGCGCCAGCAATACGCCCGACCGCCGTTCTCCTCGCCGGCGTGATCGGATTGGGGTGCGGTATCGGTCTGCGGAAGATGGCTCGCATTCTGGCGCGATCAAGGAAGACGCGCTGGATCATGCCGTCAACAGGCACTTCTCCAAAGTAGCGTATCGTGTAAATGAGAGGGAACGTATTTACGAGTTACTGCGTAACTCGACCGATTGTTTTCGCTCAAAAAATCCGGTGATTTCACCGGCAATGCCCTTGCGGAACAGGATGACACAGAGAACGAATATGCTTCCGGTGATCACCGTGATGGGGATGACGGATGCGGCAAGAAAGTTCTCCAGCGACAACACGATCCCAGCCCCGACAATAGGCCCGATCATAGTTCCAAGCCCTCCGAGCAGCGTCATCAAGATCACTTCGCCAGACGCCTGCCATGTGACGTCTGTCAGCGTTGCAAGCTGGAAGACGATCGCCTTGGTGCCGCCAGCGAGGCCGGCGATCGATGCTGACAGCACGAAGGCGCCGAGTTTATAGCGCTCGGTGCGATAGCCGAGGGAAATAGCCCGTGTCTCGTTTTCCCGTATGGATTTTAGAATGGCACCGAAGGGCGAATGGACGATGCGCCAGATCGCGAACATGCCGGCGACGAAGACCGCAAGGACGAAGTAGTACATATTAATCGCCGGATTGAGATCAATGAGGCCGAACAAGGCTCCCCGGGGAACCGACTGGATGCCGTCTTCTCCGCCCGTGAAGGGCGACTGGACAAAGACGAAATAGACCAGTTGCCCGCAGGACAGGGTGATCATCGCAAAATAGATGCCCTGTCGCCGGATTGCGATGGCGCCGATCAAGCAGCCGAGGACGGCAGCAAAAGCCGTGCTGGCGATGATCGCCAGTTCCGGGGTGAAGCCCCATACCTTGGCGCTGTAGGCGGCGATATAAGCCGCGCCGCCGAAGAAAGCGGCATGTCCGAAGGACAGAAGGCCGACATAGCCGATCAGCAGATTAAAAGCGGCGGCGAAAAGCCCGAAACAGAGCAACTTCATCAGGAATATGGGATAGACGAGGGCCGGAGCGGCTATGAGGACGGCCAGCCCGACTGCGACCAAGAGCCAGGCCCAATTTATGGACGAAGCCATTCGCGGAATCGGGGTGGTTGCTAGCTTATGGATTGTGGCCATTAATTCCTCCGGAATTTTCAATCTAAGCTCGACCGAACAGGCCGGCGGGCCTGACGAGAAGAACGATGATCATGACAGCAAAAATCACAGTGTTGGACGCCTCGGGATAGAAGACCTTGGTCAGCCCCTCGATGAGGCCGAGCGTATAGCCGGTGGCGATGGCACCGATCAGCGACCCCATTCCACCAATCACGACGACTGCAAAGACGACGATGATGAGGTTCTGTCCCATCAGCGGGCTCACCTGGTACATCGGCGCCGCCAGAACGCCCGCAAGCCCGGCAAGACCGGAGCCGAGCGCATAGGTCAGGGTGAGCAGGAGCGGCACATTCACGCCAAAGGCCTGCACCAGCTTCGGATTCTCCGTCGCCGCGCGCAGATAGGCGCCGAATTTCGTCCGCTCCACCAGCAACCAGGTAAGAAGGCAGACTGCCAGCGAGGCGATGATCACGAAACCCCGATATTTCGGCAGCATCATGAAACCGAGATTGACGGCGCCGGACAGTTCCTTCGGTGCCGCGTAGGGCTGGCCGCTGGAACCGTAGAAATGTCGAAACAAGCCTTCGATGATGAGGGTCAGACCGAAGGTCAGCAGCATTCCGTAAAGATGATCGAGGGAATAGACCCGGGCGATCAGCAGCCGTTCTAGCACAGCGCTGAAAAGGGCGACCAGCAGCGGCGCGATCAGCAAAGACGGCCAGAAGCCGATGCCGGCGAATTTGAGTAGCAGCAATGCGGCAAAGGCGCCGAGCATATATTGTGCGCCGTGGGTGAAATTGATGACGCGCAGCAGCCCAAAAATGACGGCGAGCCCCAGACTCAGCAGCGCATAGAAAGACCCGTTGATCAGTCCGATCAGCAACTGGCTGAACAGCGCCGCCGAGGGAATACCAAGAATTGTCATCGTTCACCTTAATTCCTATAGTGTTCTGGTGGGCGGAAGCGTTTGTGAAAGGTAGGGACTAGACCGGTTTCCAGCATAGCTCAGACACCCAGAACGTCGCTTAACCAGTCTTGCCGCCCAGGCAATTCCGCCGCCGAAAACTGATCGAGGACCTGTCCGTGCTCGATCACGTAGTAGCGTTCCGCCACGCGCTGGGCGAAACGGAAGTTCTGCTCGACGAGAATGATTGTGATGCCGCGTTTTCGAAGTGCGATGATAACGTCGCCGATGCGATCAACGATCACCGGCGCCAATCCTTCCGTCGGCTCGTCGAGCAGCAGGATCCTGATGCCGGTGCGCAGGATGCGGGCGATTGCCAGCATCTGCTGTTCGCCGCCGGAGAGGCTGGTGCCTTGGCTGTGGCGCCGTTCCTTGAGGTTCGGAAAGAGCGCGTAGATCTCTTCGACGGTATGACCGCCTTCTGCGACGATGGGAGGCAGCAACAGGTTTTCCTGAACGGTCAGACCGGAAAAAATGCCGCGTTCTTCCGGGACGAAGCCCAGGCCATGCCGCGCGATATGATGCAGCGGCAGCCGGCTTATGTCCTTTCCACCTATCTTGATTTCGCCGCTGCGGCGGTCCATCAGACCCGTGATCGATTTGAGCGTCGTGGTCTTGCCTGCGCCGTTGCGGCCAAGGAGCGCCACCGTTTCGCCGCTGTGAATATCAAGATCGATCCCGTGCAGCGCCTGGCTCTCGCCATACCAGGCCTTCAGGTTGCGGGCAGACAGGATGGCGGTCTGGTCCTTCACCGCGTTTATCCGTGTTATTGCCGTCATACGGCGCTCCCCATATAGGCTTCCCTTACTCTCGGATCTTGGCTGATCTCCTCATAGCGGCCCTCCGCCAGGACTTCGCCGCGCTGCAGAACGGTCACCCGGTCGCAGAGATCGGCGACAACTGATAGATTGTGCTCCACCATTACGATTGTGCGCCCCTCAGCTACCTTTCGGATCAGATGCGCGATCTGGTGAATGTCTTCACGCGCCATGCCGGCCATAGGTTCGTCGAGTAAGAGCAATTCGGGATCCAGCGCCAATGTTGTTGCCAGCTCCAGCGCTCGCTTGCGGCCATAGGAAAGCACACTGGCCGCTTGGTCGCGGAAAGATTCAAGGCCAACCGAGGAAAGGAGCTCCATCGCCCGTTCATTAAGCCGGTCGAGGCTGGATTGCGGGCGCCAGAACTGGGTCGCTAGTCCATTCGGACGCTGTAGCGCGATCCGGACGTTCTCCAGCACGCTTAGATGGGGAAACGTCGACGATATCTGAAAGGAGCGGACGAGCCCCATGCGGGCGATGTCGGCAGGCGAGGAGCGCGAAATGTCGGTCCCGCGGAAATGAATCATTCCCCGTGTAGGCACCAGGAAACGCGTCAGGAGGTTAAAGCAGGTGGTCTTGCCGGCTCCGTTCGGTCCGATCAACGCGTGGATCGATCCGCTGCGGACGGTCAGGTCGACATTGTTGACGGCGGTGAAACCCCTGAAGACTTTAGTCAGGCCGCGCGCAGTCAATATTGCTTCCCGGTCGCAGTTTCCGGTAAGAAGCGTGCTCATAACTTGCCCCCTGTTTCTAGGGGATGGGCATCGCCGAAATCGGAAAAGGCGTTCCAGCCGCCATCGACACTCAGAACGGCGCCAGTGATATACTTTGCGGCCGGAGACGACAGGAAATAGGCGGCCTCCGCGATGTCGTCGGGTTCGCCGAGTTGCCCCATCGGAATGCGTCGCCGGATCTGGGCTATATCGATCCGGCCGGCGTTCGTCAGCTTGCGGACGAGCGCCGTTTCGACAAAGCCAGGTGCGATGGAATTGACACGAATGCCCTGCGGGGCCCATTCGCAGGCCATAGAACGGGTCATGGCGATGATGCCGGCCTTGGCGGCACCATAGGCGTTTCGTCTCGGCAGGCCGCCAAGGCCGGCGATCGAGGAAATATTGACGATGGTGCCACCGCCATTGTCCAGCATCATGCGCCCCATCTCCTTGGAGACGAGGAACGTGCCGCGCAGATGCGTATCCAGCACCTTTTGGAATTGGGCGGCATCCTGCTCGATCGTCGGCAGATGGCTATCGGCGATGCCGGCATTGTTGATGACAACGCCGCAGTTTCCGAAACTCTCGCGCACCGACTGCGCCATTGTCTGCACGTCCTCTTCGCGGGTGACATCGGCGGCGAGCGCCAGATGACCGGGGTCAAGTTCGCCAAGCCGATCGTGCACCTTCTGGCCATCGATATCGGCAAGGGCTACCCGGAAACCGCGCGCCGCATAAAGGCGCGCCATGGCCCAGCCGATCCCGTCGGCCGCGCCCGTGATTAGAATCGTTTTCTCAAGCGTCATCTGCTCCTCCAAAGCATCTTCAGCCGCCATATCCCGGGCGCGGGATACTGCTCATCAGCGTCTGGGCAAACCCGCCGTCGACGACAATCTCCTGCCCATTGACATAGCCTGCACGGGGGCTTGCAAGAAAAACAGCAGCATTGGCAATATCATCCGGTGTTCCGATGCGCCTCAGCGGAACAATGTCTTCGCGCGCCCGCCTGGTTTCGGGCTGCCGATAGAAGACATCCGATAGAGGAGTATGGATCAAGCCGGGGCTGATCGCATTCGAGCGCACACCCTTCGGTCCCCATTCAAAGGCGAGCTGCCGTGATAACATCGAAACTGCCGCCTTGCCGGGACTATAGGCGCCGCTGAACGCCTGCGGATGGGATGCGGCGATGGATGACACATGCACGATAGCGCCCTCGCCCTTAGCCAGCATCGGGCGGCCGAATATCTGCGAGCAGAGCAGGTAGCCCGTCAAGTTGACGTGCAGCATCTGCTCCCAATCGGAGATTGGCAACACATCCAGATGGCCGGGCCGCAGGATTGCCGCGTTGTTGACGAGGATGTCGCATGTACCGAACCTGTCATGGGCGGCGGCGGCTGCCGTCTCGGTGGACTCGGCGCTGCTGACGTCGCAAGCGAGCGCCAGGGCCGACCCACCCGCCCGTTCGATCATGGCCACCGTTTCCCCGCAGGCACCGTCCTGCCGGTCCAGAACCACGAGTTTCGCACCGGCCGTGGCGAATTCCTTCGCGATGGCCTGCCCGATTCCGCCTGCGGCGCCAGTCACTATGCAGACACGGTCCTGAAGCTGCAGCCACTGATATTCATATCCCGACACAAAATTGACCTTTCGCAATGAGCTGGAAGAAATGGTGGACGCACGGCAACCGGCGATCCCCGGCGCCGAATAGCGACGCCGGGGATCGCTGTAGATCAGATCAGGGGGCAGTTCCCCTCGCTGAGCGGGCGAAAGGCTTCATCCGCCGCGATCGTCGCTTGCAGCTTGAAGACATCGCCGCGGCTCGTGCTCTCGTCGGGCGACTTCACCGTGAAGAGATAGGCAGGATGGATCTTCCGTCCGTCTGCGCGGATGGAGCCCTGCCCGAACGCATCATCATCGGTCGGCATGTTTTTCATCATGTCGATAACGGCCTTGCCCGATTTCTTCGCTTGGGCGACGCCGAGTTCCTTGACCGCCTTCAAATAATGCAGGATGCCGGCATAGTCGCCTGCTTGACTCATGTTCGGGAACACTCCTTCCGGAAGTTGCGGCTTGGCCCGGTTCATGAAGGCCCTGGTTCGATCGTTGAGATCCCAATAGAAGGTCTCCGTCATGCTCAGTCCCTGCGCTACGGGCAGCCCCATGCCGAGCACATCCGTGATATACCCTACCAAGGCCGCCATGCGGATGCCGCTGTCGGCGATACCGAATTCCTGGGCCTGCTTGAGGCAATTGATGAGATCGTTGCCGGAATTAGCGAAGCCGATGACATTGGCTCCGCTTCCCTGCGCCTGAAGCAGGAATGAAGAGAAATCGCTGGTGCTGCCGTAGGGATAGCGTACCGATCCGACGATTTCGCCGCCCGCCGCCTTGATGAAGTTGGTCGCATCATTTTCAGCGGCGTGCCCGAAAGCATAGTCCGCGGTTATGAAGAACCATTTGTTTCCGCCGGTACGGACGGTCGCCGTCGCCGTCGAATGCGCCAGGCACCAGGAATCCCAGCTCCAGTGGACGACATGCGCGCTGCAATATTTGCCGGTGATGTCGGAGCTGCCGGCCGTGGTGATGATTGCGGCCTTATCCTTTGCTTCGAGCTGATCGCGCGCGCCGAGCGCAATGGCGCTATTGCCGACGTTGCTCAGCACGTCGACCCCGTTGCGATCGAACCATTCGCGGATGATGGTCAGGCCGATATCCGGTTTGTTCTGGTGATCGGCAACGAGTACCTCGACCTTGAAGCCCGGATTAGCAGCGGTGAATTCGGCGACCGCCTGGTTGACGCAGGCAACCGAGACCGGACCGGAAACGTCCTGATAGATGCCGGACATATCGGTGATGACGCCGATGCGGATCGTATCATCCGCTTGCGCGCGGGGGCGCCGCAGCGGCATCATGCCCGTTACGGTCGCCGCCGTGGTCCCACCCAGTAAAGCTCGTCTTGTTATCTGCACTTTCATATCCTCCCAAATGATGTGCTGGAAATTCCGCCGTTTACGGCGCCTCAGCTCACGCCGGCCAAGTGCCGCGCCGTGAGATAGCCGAAGGTCATGATCGGACCGAGGGTGATGCCGGCGCCCGGATAGTTGCCGCCCATGACGCTTGCGCGATCGTTCCCCGTTGCGTAGAGCCCTTTGATCGGCTGCCCGTTCGCATCCAGAACATCTCCATAAAGGCCCGTCTTCAGCCCATCGAAGGTGCCGAGATCCCCCATCATGATGCGCACCGCATAGAAAGGTCCCTTTTCGATCGGAGCGACATTCGGATTGGGCTTGTGGTCCGGGTCTCCGAGATAGCGGTTGAACGAGCTCGTGCCACGGCCAAATGCTGGATCGAGTCCCTTCCGGGCGGCGACGTTATAGTCAGAAACGGTCTTCTGCAGGACAGTGGGATCGACGCTGATGGTCTGAGCGAGCTCCCGAAGAGTCTTGCCGCGACAAAGATAGCCGTTGCGCAAATGCCCGCCGAGCGGCACCGGCGCGGGCTTGACATGCCCGAGACCGTATTTGCGAATGGCTGCGTGGTCGCAGATCAACCATACCGCGGCATCCGGCTCGTTCGCTGATGCCTCGATGATCGCCGCCCCGACGTCGTGATAGGAATTGGATTCGTTGGTAAATCGGAGGCCGGAACTGAGGACTGCTATGATGCCCGGTTTGTAGCGGTCGAGAAGATGCGGGAAGACGCCGATCTTGCCGTTGCCCATCGGGACGGCCGAGACTGGCATCCAGGCGGCTGCGTTCGGAAAGCGAGTCTCGCAGACCCCGCCGGCCTGCTCGGCCATCGAAATCCCATCGCCGGTATTGCCATCGGGCGTCGGCGAAAGGTGCTTTCCGCCTCGCCTGACATGCGGATAGGCTTTCGCAATTCGCGCAAGATCATGCGGGAAGCCTCCGGCAGCAAGCACGACGCCACGCCGCGCGGTGATGCGAACCGGCCCTTTGTGTCCTTGTACCTGCGCTCCCTTCACTATATCACCATCGATAATCAATTGTTGAGCTGGCGTTTGCGTGTAAATCGGAATGCGAAGATCGAAAGCGGACTTGGCCAGCCGCGCGGCAAGCGCATTGCCGGCGGTGATATTGACGCCACGATGATGAACGGCGAGTTCCCTCAGGTGCCCGGCCAGGCGGCGAACCACATAGAGCGCGGAGGTCAGCGACCGAGTGGCATTGAAGAAATGCTTGATATCGGCGCTCGACGAATTGAACATCATGCCGATGAAGGTGATGGTTTTGAGTGGCGGGCGCAGACGCTTCAGATTCTGACCCAACGCGGTCGCATCATAGGGTGCAGCGACGACCGAACGACCGACGTCGATACCGCCCCGCACATCGGGATGATAATCGGGATAGAGTGTCGGCAGGAACTTGACGTCGGTTTCCCGTTCAAAGAACTCCAGCATTTCGGGACCATGATCGAGAAAAGCATCGATCGCAGCTTCGTCGAAAAAATTGCCGGTTTCGTTCTTTAGATATTCGCGGGCGCTTTCCCGGCTGTCCTGGATGCCATACTTTCGTGAATGAGGATTGCCAGGAACCCAGAGGACACCGCCGGAAAAGGCGGTTGTTCCGCCGAAAAACTCTTCCTTCTCGATCACGATCACATCGAGGCCGAGCTTCTTCGCGGTGATCGCGGTTGAAAGCCCGCCGGCACCCGAGCCGATGACCAGGACGTCACAGGTCGCATCTTGCAACAGATATTTTGGCATGTCTCCTCCACTCGCTGCTTTGCCTGCTTGGCTCTCCCCTGTGAGAATCCTCTCTCCATCCACGACGTGCTCCAACTCTGAAGCAGGCGATGTTGTTGGATGCCCGTGGGTAATTGCTAAGGCCACCTCCATAGCCAAACAATGGAAGAAGCGTTATTTATGTTGTACAATTCAATTGCTGCTATGCAGCAATTGAAACTGCATTGCGGTCGCGGGAGCTTTACAAATGTTAGGAAAGATCACGATTCCACGCTATTATCTCTATGGAGATCCGCATTCGGACGTTGATCTCGATTTCCTTCACACGGAGGCGATCCATGAACGAAGCGGCCCGAATAATTGGATAATTCGTCCTCACGCTCATCCCGACCACACCCAGATTCTGCTGGTCCTCGAAGGTGGCGGATGGATCCGGATGGAGGAAAAGACATGGCAGATCGCGCCACTTAGCCTCATTGTCGTGCCTGCATCGATCGTCCATGAGATCAATTTCCTGCCTGGGACCGATGGAGAGGTGATTACGGCTGCCTCAGCCTACATTGCAAGCGTTGCACGAGGAGATCCTGCGCTGATCGAGACAACCCGGATTGCTGCTGTATATCCGGTCGGCGGCGCGGATGTACGCATCGATGGCTTAAAGGATGCTTTTCACTGGCTTCACTACGAATTCATCTGGTCTGCGCCCGGCCGCAGACTTGCAATCATGGCGCAATGTTTGCGAATTCTTGTCTCTTTGCTGCGGGCTCGCAGTGGTGCCGTCCTCGATGCTCATCGCAGGGATCGGAATTACGACCTGTTTGTGAGATTTCGAGACCTGCTTGAACAGTATTTCCGCGAAGAAAAGAACTTGGGCTTCTACTCCGAACGTCTACATGTCACTGTTCCGCGGTTGAATCTTGCTTGCAAGGCTCGCGGAGCGAAAACCGCCTCGAACCTGCTCTATGAACGGGTAATGATCGAAGCGAAGCGATACCTCCTCTATACAGAAATGTCGGTTACCGAGATTTCACACGCACTCGGGTTCGACGACCTTGCTTATTTCAGCCGCTTCTTTTCGCAGCGAGCCGGGATGCCAGCGGGGTTTTACCGCCGGCAGAGCCGTACCGAGAGCGGGCTCAATCCCGGCGGGGTCAGCACTACCGTAAGGGAGACAGTGCCAGCGGGCGGATGAGTTCATGTTCGATGGGTGCTCCATCGTAGCCCATGAGCAAGTCCGGTTGACTTGCCTTGATCAGGGTGAAGTGGCTCTGCGGCCGGTATCCCGACACTGTCCGGAAACCTGCAACCAGGCCGGGGGTTTCTGGCGGCAAGGTTTGAGCGCTAATGGCGATGGCATACCAGTCCTCCCCGAACATCGGCTCGCTTTCGATCTGCTGCTGATGCGCCTCCTTGCGCCTGGCAACAACCCCGTCGAGCAGCTTCGAACTCGTTTCGAGGGACAGAAACGCGTTGCGTTGGCTCACGACCAGTGTGAAAGCGTTGGGAACGAATTGATCATTCCATTCGCGATCCTTTGCCACTGCAAGACGGCAGAGGGTTCTCTCCTGCAAGGATTCATAGGCCCAGAGGTGATGGATGCGGTTGAGACCGCCGCTCTCGGTCATCCAGTAGCCAGCGAGCGGAAGGTGACGGGTAATGAGATGGACGCCACCGGTGCGAAAGAGACCGAGATATTTGAGAGCCTTTCCGGGCAACAGATCATAGGTCCGCAGTTCGAATATCATGTGATCCTCCCGTAGAATTCATATCATTGCGGCATTTGCGGCGGCGGTGTTCCTGTGCCAATTGAAGGTGTGAATGAGGCGATCCGAGTTGGCCGGAACCCACACATCCTTCACGCTATGAGGATACGTGAAATCCTGGCAATGGACGAAAGCGAAAGAATGTTGGACGTTTCGGCTATGCCGAATGGCAGCCGCCCTGTTTCGAAGCTGTCGAAAGACCTATGGATTGCCCATATAGGCAACGCTCAGCCGTATCGGCGTCTCGGCCCCATCGATTTTCCGGTTGCAACGGTGATGTCGATCGCTTGCGGAAGGTCCTGTGAGCACGTCTGAGAGTCCCGAACGAGCTCATTGTGAGGCGCTGATCCGTTGCGCATAGGCCCAGGGCATGAGGGCGTCGATGTCTTTGGCGAGGTGGCCGTTGGCGAGGCTGATGAAGAGATCGCGCAGGTAGGCGTAGGGCTCGACACCATTCATTTTGCAGCTTTATGCCGACCGGCGAACTATGCCGACTAGAGCGGGATGAATTTAGGCGGAATCGGCATGGGGATTGAACGAAGCCGCTGGCGCGGCACTTGGAGTGCGGGATTTGCATGATGCGCTTCTGATTTGAAGGATTGGGCTGTTTTAGCCAACCTTTGAACAGGAGATGACGATGACAGAGATAAGCCGTAAGCGCCGTCTCCGCCCCATTGGATTGGGTGTATTTTGAGGCTTGCTGCGTATGCGAGAAGGTTTCCAGTTTTATCTGGAGATTTGCATGGCAGATGATGGATTTGTCGGTCGCTACGAAGTTGTCGAGCCGCGCCGCGGAAACCGGCGTTGGCCGGATGATGTGAAGGCGCGGATCGTGGCGGAAAGCTTTGAGCCTGGTGTTCGTGTCGTTGATGTCGCGCGCCGTCACGGCGTTATAGCAAACCAGCTTTCCGATTGGCGACGTCAAGTGCGCGACGGCATTCTGGTGCTGCCGTTTGCGGTGGCAACGACGCCGTCGGAGCACGATGGTATCGAGCCGGCATTCGTGCCTCTGGCAATCGCTGCGGAGCCGCCTGAGCCTGTCAATCGTTTGCCGCTGCCGAAGCTGGCCTCCGACGGGCCGAGGGTGCAGGTTTTGACGTTGGAGATTGGCTCAGACGTTGTGATGCGGGTTCCGAACGATGTGCCCGTTGAACGGGTCGCCGCTCTGGTTCGCGCTGTGCGAGGAGCGTCATGATCGTCGCGGGCCAACGACTGCCGATCCTGATCGCAACGCGTCCGGTTGACTTCCGCTGTGGGCATCAGGCTCTGGCTCTGATGGTGCAGACCGAGTTGAAGCTGGACCCGCATTCCGGGGTGACGGTGATCTTTCGCTCAAAACGCGGGGACCGCCTGAAGATCCTGGTGTGGGATGGCACCGGAATGGTGCTAACTTACAAAATTCTTGAATATGGAAGCTTTGCCTGGCCCAAGGTTCAGGATGGGACGATGCGTCTTTCCAGGGGGCAATATGAGGCATTGTTCGAAGGCCTCGACTGGCGGCGGGTGATGGCGCAACGAGTGACCGCGCCGTCGGCGGCAGGGTGAATATCCGGCCGCCTTTGCATTGTTTTATTTGGCTTTTCCGTGCTGCCTTGCTATAAGGGCGCATGTCATCGCCCCTTGATCTCAGCCTGTTTCCGGACCTTCCGCCAGAGGTGGTGAAGGCGTTTGCGGCGATGCAGTTCGAGCTGTCGGTCGAGCGTGCTGCACGTCAGCATGAGCAGGCTGTGGTGGCCGAAAAGGACGCGTTCATCTCCGAGTTGAAGGAACTGATCGAGAAGCTTGAGGGGCAGGTTCACGACTATCGGCGCACGAAGTTCGGGCCGAAATCGGAAAAGCTAGATCCGACGCAGATGGAACTGGCGCTGGAAGACCTTGAAACGGCGATTGCCGAAACACAGGCGCGGATCGCCGCCGTCGAGAAGAAGATCGAAGCCAGCGCAATCAATCCTGGAGAGGTTGGCGATCCGGACAAGGCCGTTTCTCGCAAGGAGCGGAAGGCCCGTGCACTGCCCGAACACCTGCCGCGGGTCGAGCGCGTGATCGAGCCCGAGAGCATCGCTTGTCCCTGCGGTTGCGGCAACATGGTCCGGATCGGCGAGGATCGGACGGAACGGCTCGACCGGATCCCGGCGCGCTACGAGGTGATCGTCACGATCCGCCCGAAATACGCATGCCCCAAGGGTCGAACGGGCGTCCTCCAGGCCAAAGCGCCGGCACATCTTTTGGAAGGGAGCTGGCCGACCGAAGCCCTTCTGGCGGAGATTGCCGTCTCCAAGCATTCCGAACATATGCCGCTCAACCGGCAGGCTGAGGTCATGGCGCGACACGGGGTGCCGATAGACCGCACGGTCCTGGCCGATTGGATGGGGCGCACGGGCAGCGAAATCGCACCGGTGGTCGACCATATGGCCAAACGGCTGCTGTGGGAAAGCACGCGCCTCTATGTCGACGAAACGACGGCCCCGGTGCTGGATCCTGGGCGAGGCAAGACAAAGACCGGCTATCTCTGGGCCGTGCTGCGCGACGACCGCGGCTGGAATGGTTCTGCTCCGTCAGGTGTGGTGTTCCATTATCGGCCCGGGCGTAAAGGAGAATATGCCGCTGAAATTCTCGCCGGGTTCAACGGTACGATCCAGGTCGATGCCTACGGTGGTTACTCTCACCTCGCCACGTCGGACCGGATGGGTGGCGATCCCTTGAAGCTGGCTTTCTGCTGGGCGCACGGGCGCAGAAAGCTGATCAAGGCGACGCCGAAGAGCGGATCGCCCATTGTCGACGAGGCGCTGGTGCGCATCTCCGCGCTCTACAAGATCGAAGACAGTATCCGGGGCTCAGACTCCGAACATCGCCGGGCCGTTCGACAGGACCTGTCCCTCCCGCTGGTGGACGAGTTCTTCACCTGGCTGGCAGCCCAGGCCGCGCGCGTCTCACGCAAATCTGACCTCGGAAAAGCCCTGGCCTATATGCTAAAACGACAAGACGGCTTCCGGCTGTTCCTGGACGACGGCCATGTCGATATTGACTCCAACCTGGTGGAAAACGCGATCCGCCGCCCGGCCATGAACCGCCGCAATGCGCTCTTTGCGGGGCACGATGAAGGGGGCCGCAATTGGGCTCGGTTTGCCAGTCTGATCGGCACTTGCAAAATGAACGGCGTTGAACCTTACGCCTATCTTTGCGACCTCTTCACCCGCCTAGCAAACGGCCACCTCGCCAAAGACATCGACGCCCTGATGCCATGGGCCTATGCCGCCCGCATCAGAGCCTCACAATGAGCTCGTCAGAGACTAGAGCGGGATGAATTTAGGCGGAATCGGCATGGGGATTCCCTTTTGTGAGCAAATCAGATTCACCATTCAGGCCGGTGCAGGAGGCCGGCCAGGATGGCGAGACCCTTTTCGGATGACCTTAGGGACCGTGTTGTTGGTGCAGTGACGCGCGATGGGCTGTCCTGTCGGGCGGCGGCGAAGCGCTTCGGCATCGGCATCAGCACGGCGATCGATTGGGTACGGCGCTTCCGTGAGACGGGCAGCGCCGCCGCCGGCCAGATGGGCGGGCACAAGCCGCGAGCGATCGCCGGTGAGCATCGGGCCTGGCTAATCGAGCGCTGCCGCGCGCAGGCATTCACCTTGCGCGGGCTGGTCGCGGAATTGGCGGAGCGGGGCCTGAAGGTCGACTACCGCTCCGTCTGGATCTGCGTGCATGAGGAAGGGCTGAGTTATAAAAAAAGACGTTGGTCGCCAGCGAGCGCGACCGGCCCGATGTCGCCGCCCGACGCAGCCGCTGGCTGAAGCATCGCCATCGCATCGATCCGGCCCGCCTCGTCTTCATCGACGAGAGTGTGCTGCAGAGCAGCGGAAGGAGTTCGACATGAACTGAGACCGTAGCGTAAAGCTGCGTGAATGATGGGGGACGGCCCTCCGGGATCGGCTTTCAGGAGCAGGTCTCAAACCAGTCCGAGCTGCTGCGGTAAAGAGCCGTGGTGGTGAGCGTCGGATGAAACGTTCGGACGAGATCCGAGCAGGTGCATGTTCAAAAGACGAACGAAAGTGAACCCTCCGAAGACGCGTCGTTATGAACGTAAGTGTTGTCGAAACCAGGACCGTTTCGTCATCCTGGGACAAGTCCGCCAGAAGCCTGATGACCGGGCGGGCGGCGACCGGCGTAGAGGGGGCGTGATTTGGACATAGGCGTTCACGCGGAACTGCAGGAACCAGGCTCCTGATGCCAAGGGAGAAGCTCAAGCGGCGCAAACCGCAAGGCGAGAGTACCGATGCGGGAGACTGGGGCGGACCGACCCGTAAGAGCGTCGAGGACCCTGTAATGGGGTCGGAGCAAAGGGGTCGGATCAGGTGGTCGTATTGTTTGAAACAACTGGAAACAGGATGACTTCGGAAAGTACGGCAGACAAGCCGTTTCGAATTGAGAAACGGCAGGTGTACGAAGCTTATAAAGCGGTCAAAGCCAACCATGGCGCAGCCGGGGTGGACGGCGAGACTTTGGAAATGTTCGAGAAAGACCTTGCAAGGAATCTCTACAAGATCTGGAATCGGATGTCGTCCGGAGCCTACTTTCCGCCACCGGTGCGTGCCGTCTCCATTCCAAAGAAGGCTGGAGGCGAGAGGGTTTTGGGTGTGCCCACGGTCAGCGATCGGATCGCGCAGATGGTGGTCAAACAGATGATTGAGCCGGATTTGGACTCCCTCTTTCTTCCAGACTCATACGGGTACAGGCCGGGGAAGTCGGCCTTGGATGCCGTCGGCGTGACGCGCCAGCGATGTTGGAAGTATGATTGGGTTTTGGAATTCGACATCAAAGGACTGTTCGACAATCTTCCACACGATCTCTTGCTGAAGGCGGTCAGGAAGCACGTCACATGCAAGTGGGCTCTGCTCTACATCGGAAGATGGCTCGCAGCGCCGATGGAGAAGAATGGTGAGGTTTTGGCGCGAACGTGCGGCACCCCGCAAGGCGGTGTCGTCAGCCCCTGCCTCGCAAATCTCTTCATGCACTATGCATTTGATTTGTGGATGACGCGAATGCATCCCGACCTACCATGGTGTCGATATGCCGACGATGGTCTTGTTCACTGCCAGAGCGAGCAGCAAGCCGAAGCCCTCAAGGTGGAGTTGAGTTCTCGCTTGGCAGCGTGCGGATTGCAGATGCATCCGACAAAGACCAAGATCGTTTACTGCAAGGATCAACGGCGCCGAGGAACGTATCCGAATGTCGCATTCGACTTTCTCGGATATCAGTTCCGGCCTCGACGGGTGGCGAATACACAGCGGGACGAGTTCTTCTGTGGCTACACGCCTGCGGTTAGTCCGACGGCGCTTAAATCGATGCGGGCAAAGATCAAAAGTTTGAACATCCCGCGGCAGACGCCGGGGACGCTGACCGAAATTGCCAAACAACTCAATCCACTCCTTCGGGGATGGATTGCCTATTATGGCCGGTTCAGCCGTTCGGCCCTGTCCACTCTGGCTGATTACGTTAACATGAAGCTCAGAGCCTGGATCAGGCGAAAGTTCAAACGCTTTCAGTCCCATAAGACACGAGCCAGTCTCTTCTTGCGAAAACTGGCGCGGGAAAATCCGGGACTGTTCGTACATTGGAAGGTGTTCGGAACGAACACGTTTACCTGATGGGAGCGGTGTGAATCGAGAGGTTCACGCACCGTTCTGCGAGAGGCCGGCTGGTGAAATCCCTCCGGCCTACTCACCCCTGGACGAAGACGAACATGGCGCCGCTGCGAGGCTGGGCGCCGCGCGGCGAACGGCTGTTCGGCCAGGCTCCCTTCGGCCACTGGAACACCATGACGTTCATTGCCGCCCTGCGCGTTGATCGCGTCAGCGCGCCCTGGGTCATCGACCGGCCGATCAACGCGACGAGCTTCCTCGTCTATGTCGAAATGTTGGTTTCCACGCGGAACTGAGCCGGTTTTTCCACCGAGAAGTGAGCCACTTCTGAGTATGGTTTTCTGATCAGGCTTTGGTCAAGAGATTGGCCTTTTCTCCTCTCTTCTGTGCTGCTGCGGCCGAGCTGGCCTTGAAGCGGAAGCTGTCGTTTCCTGTTTCCAGGATGTGGCAACGGTGGGTCAGACGATCGAGCAGAGCGGTGGTCATCTTGGCGTCACCAATGATTTCATGATGCCTGTTTCCTCGATCGTCTATTACGTTGAGCGCGAGCGCGCAGAATGTCGATCTGGTCCTGCGTCAAGTCGATTTGCCACGGCTGGCCCTTGGCGAGTTGGTGCCCTTTGAGCCATCCGCGAGCGAGATAATCAAAGATGACCTGAGGTGTGATGCCCAGAGCCGCTGCGGCTCCTTGAACGGAGTAGGATCCGTCCGGCCACCGGGCGGGATTGGAGCTCGTGCCGTTGATTTTGACGGTGGGAATGCCCCAACGCCTGCGCAAGAGCCAGACATTCTCACCCTTGAAGGCGCAATTCCGTGCGGCAAGAAAGCCTTCGGCGTTCAGCGCCGAGGCAATTTCCTTGTCCATTTTGCCGGCGGTGTTCAGCTCCGTCACGCGCGCTCGTAGTTTGTCGATATCGATATAGTCACCATAGGTGTGAACGCGCCTTTGGACAGAGTGCTCGCTTGTCGCTCCCGTTTGCCACAGGATCTTGACCCAGACCTGGCCCCGCAGGCGCTTTTGGTCGAGAACGACCTCGCAGATGATGAGGCGTAGGATGCTCTTTCGCTCGGCTGCCGTGGTCGAGGGGGCATGCCAGATGCCAGGGAGGTTCTCTCCGAGCGCCAATAGTCCGTCGCGATCTGCCTCGCTGAGAACCAAGGGTTCGTCGGACCGCCACCGTTGATAATCTTGCTCTATGGCCTCGGCTGCACGCAGCTTCTCTTCCCATCCCCGCTCCAGCGACCGGGCCACCAAGCGGTTCTCGGGTTCGACTGCGTCGTATTGGCGCCGTGCCCTTTCCGCCTCGTAGCGCGCCCGTTCGCGCCGCAGAGCCCATTGACGCTCAAGCTGCCGGATCTCTTCTTTGATCTGGCCCAGTGCGGCGATGGCGATGGCGATGCTATCCGGCGTCAGGGCCTCAAGTAGAATGCCTTCGATGCGTGCGTCGATGGGCAGAGCTCGCACCTCCTGGCATAACGGCCCTCCATCGTGACCGCGGTCGGCGCGGCACGTGTAGACGGGATAGTTTCCCGCAGGGCCGCTATAGCGCAAACTCATCCGCCGGCCGCACCGCCCACAGACAGCGATGCCCTGCAGCAATGCAGCGCCCTTACGCGGCGCTCCCGTATGGCCGGCTTCGTAGTGGTTGATATTGTTTTCCAATCGCCGTTGGTTGTCCATAAACTCCTCCCAGCCGATGTAACCAGGATGGGCCGCTTGCAAACAGACCTCCCAGTCTTCGATGGGGACCTTGGTTGTGCGTGGCAGATACACGTCCTGACGAATGCGCCCGCCAGTCTGCCGTCGTCGACCATAGACATAGGCCCCAGCATAGCCGGGATTATGGAGAATGCTGAGCACGCGCGGGTTGCTGGCCTCTTGCCAGACGACTTCGTGCGGTGCCGGACCACGAAGGGGACGCATTGGCAATGGTAAATCCTCCTTGCGTAGATAACGCATTACCGCCCGCGCGCTTCCCAATTCGCGGAATTTGCTGAAGACGAGGCAAAGCCTTGCCTGCACTTCCTCATCGGGATTGAGAATGATCTGGCCCGAGAGGGCATGAGATAATCCGGCGGGTAGACCAAAGCGCAATTCGCCGCGTGCCGCTTTCTGACGCTCGCCCTGATGAAGGCGCTGCCTGATCTGGTGCAACTCCGCTTCGCTCATGATGCCTGACAAGCCGAGCAAGAGGCGGTCATGGTAAGCGCAAGGGTCATAGAGCCGTTCGCCGTCGGCAATAATAACGCCGAACAGTGCGCACAGATCAAGGAGTTGATGCCAATCACGATTGTTGCGGGCGAGCCGAGAGGCATCGAGGCTGATGACAAGCCCTGCGTTTCCAAGCCCGATCTCTGCGATTAGCTTCTTAAAGCCCTCTCGCTCGACGCTGCCCGAACCGGATTTGCCAAGATCTTCATCGATGACGTGCACGCGTTCATGTGGCCAGCCAAGAGCGACGGCGCGATCGATGAGCCGATACTGCAGCTCAGTGCTTTCCTGATGATGCCGCACCTGGTTTACAGAAGACTGGCGGACATAAATGTAGGCGAGCTTGCCGCGATGCTCGGCGGTGACTTGGCTGTCCGGGCTATTCGTCGCTCTCAGCATGCCGATCTACCTTTGTCGGCGCGCGTATTGACCGCATCCGCATCAACAGGGGGGCAAGTTTTTGAGCGACTTGTTTGCGCGTCTCCGCCGGCAAATCGAGCCACGGACGCGGGACTGTCGTGCTCGGGGTCAGAAGCTTTACGAGGGACTGAGACGCTACGCGGTACGGTTTCGATTGCGCGTTCATCGCGAATCACCTCCTTGGAACGGGAGGTAACCATGCTGTTTAAATGGCGCATCAATGTGAGCAGGGTTCGAACGCTGATGCGAGGTGCCGACTTCGACTCGCTCCACGCGTCCGGCGAAAAGGTTGCAAGATCGGTCGCCGACCGGCGAATTGAACGGCGGCGTCCGTCAGGTAATCGAACGACTACGAATGCCGCACCGCGACCGGACTGGACTGACACCAGCTCAAGACGTTGACCCGCAAGGCCGTGGCGTGGGTCAATGATAGTCACATGATGCACCACCCCGTCGACAATAGGGGCAGTCTGCGATGCTTGGTTCGCCGAAGACGGTTGCCCATTCGCTGAAGCTGAGGTTGGTGGTGATGACGACGCTGGTGCGCTCGTAAAGCTTGCTCAACAGGTGGAAGAGAAGCGCTCCGCCTGAGGCACTGAATGGAAGGTATCCGAGCTCATCGAGGATCAGCAGATCGAGACGGACCAGCGTCTCGGCGATCTGACCTGCCTTGCCCTTTGCCTTCTCCTGCTCGAGCGCATTGACCAATTCGATGGTCGAGAAGAAGCGGACCTTTCGGCGGTGATGCTCGATAGCCTGGACTCCGAGGGCGGTCGCGACATGTGTTTTGCCTGTGCCCGGCCCGCCGACGAGGACAATGTTATGCGCTCCGTCCATGAACTCGCATCGATGCAGTTGGCGCACCGTCGCCTCGTTGATTTCGCTGGCGGCGAAGTCGTAGCCGGAGATGTCCTTGTAGGCCGGGAAACGGGCAGCCTTCATGTGATAGGCGATGGAGCGGACCTCGCGCTCGGCCATCTCGGCTTTTAGCAACTGGGACAGGATCGGCACGGCCGCATCGAAGGCTGGTGCTCCTTGCTCGATCAGGTCCGTGACCGCTTGGGCCATGCCATACATCTTCAGGCTACGAAGCATAATGACGACGGCGGCGCTGGCAGGATCATGACGCATGACGACCTCCCACGATCCGGACACGCAGGCCATCATAGCGCTCCACGTTTGCCTTGGGTTCACGCAGCAAGGTCAGCGCCTGTGGCGTGTCGATGTCAGGACCGTCAGTTGTCTTCCCATCGATCAGACGATGCAGCAGGTTCAGCACATGCGTCTTGGTCGCGACGCCTTGATCCAGAGCCAGCTCCACAGCCCTGACGACAACCTGTTCGTCGTGATGAAGCACCAGAGCGAGGATGTCGGCCATCTCCCGATCACCACCGGGACGGCGAAGCATCTGGTCCTGCAGTTGTCGAAAGCCCAGCGGCAATTCCAGGAAGGGTGCACCATTGCGCAAAGCACCGGGCTTGCGCTGGATGACGGCAAGGTAATGCCGCCAGTCGTAAATCGTTCGCGGTGGTTTGTCGTGGCTGCGTTCTATGATCCGCGGATGTTCGCAGAGGATATTGCCCTCGGCTGCAACTACCAGCCGCTCGGGATAAATCCGCAAGCTGACGGGGCGGTTCGCAAACGATGCTGGCACACTGTAACGATTACGTTCGAAGGTGATCAGGCATGTCGGCGAGACGCGCTTGCTCTGCTCGACGAAGCCGTCAAACATGGCGGGCAACGCCATTAAAGCAGGCTGTTCATCACCCCAAACATCCGCGATCGAACCGGGCAGGCTCCCGTGCGGTGTCTCCTGCCACAGGTCCTGGCAATGCTGCTCCAGCCAGAGGTTCAACGTTGCCAAATCCGGGAAGTCCGGCATCTGTTGCCATAGGCGGGGACGAGAATCCTGAACGTTTTTCTCGACCTGCCCTTTCTCCCAGCCCGCAGCAGGATTGCAGAACTCAGGTGCAAAGACGTAGTGGTTCGTCATCGCAAGGAACCGGATGTTGACCTGTCGCTCCTTGCCGCGGCCAACCCGATCGACCGCTGTCTTCATGTTATGGGATGGACGCCTCCCTCCGAGGCCTCAGAATGAGGGGCCCAACTAAAGGAGGAAGTCATGACATTCGAATTGCTCGCAATCGATCTTGGAAAGTCGTCATTCCATCTCCACAGCATCGCGTCGGATGGCGCTATCCTGTCGCGGAAGATCAGCCGTTCGAAGTTGGCCGAAACGGTCAAAGCTATAAACCCCAGGATGGTAGCGATGGAAGCCTGCGCCAGCGCTCATCATTGGGGGCGGCAATTCCAGCATGACGGGCGAGAGGTCTTGCTGATCAATCCACGCTTCGTGAAGCCCTTTGTCCGTGGCTCCAAGAACGATGCGGTCGATGCTGCGGCGATTTATGAAGCGGCGACACGTCCAACCATGCGGTTCGTACCGGTCAAGTCGACCGCACAGCAAGACCTTCAGTCACTACATAGAGTTAGGGAGCGTCTGATCGTTCAGCGGACATCGCTGATCAATCATGCCCGCGGCCTTCTTGCCGAGTATGGAATCGTTTTGCCGCAGGGGCCATGGCGGTTTGCTGCTCAGGCACCCTCGGCTGTCGAGAATGCACCTCTTTCCGATCTCGGGCGCGAGCTATTCCTCGAACTCCTTGACCAGCTCACCGATGTGAATGACCGGGTTGCCAGGCTCGACCGGAAGATTAGCGAGATTTGCCGCGAGCGAGAAGATTGCCACCGTCTGTGCGAACTGCCTGGCGTCGGTCCGATCATTGCAACTGCACTGGTGGCCAGCGTTGAGGACGGGCGCCACTTCAAATCGGGGCGAGAACTGGCGGCCTGGATCGGGCTGGTCCCGCGACAATACACGACTGGCGGCAAACCACGCCTCGGCGGAATTGGCCGCCGAGCGAACCACTACCTCCGTCGCCAAATGATCCATGGTGCACGCGCAGTTATCAGCCGACTTGCCAGTCACGACGATCGCCGATCGCAATGGCTGAAAGAGCTCGTCGCTCGCCGTGGATTTAATAAAGCGATCGTAGCGCTCGCCAACAAGACCGCGCGGGTAGCATGGGCCTTGCTTACACGACAGGAGCGCTATGCCGCAAAATAGTCATTTGCCAATCGTTGCCTGTGAGGCAATGATGAATGCGAGGTAAGAACTGATGGCGTAACGGCACGGACCGCAGCTTCGGATCCTGATTTACGACAAGGCCACAAAGGTCGATCATGTTATGAGGAAAGAGGCAGCGGACTCCCATCAAGGCCAGGAGCGTGATCGCTCCAGCGATAGGCCGGATAGATTCACGCATCCAATGCCGAGTGCCGCCAAATGTTCATCTCGCCCGGGAGGCGTCCATAGATTATCGTAGATGCCGCGAGCAGGGACGCCTCCGAACACACGGAAGCCGTGCCAATGGGCGTCAAAAAGCATCTCGTGCGTCTGCAGCAGGTAGGCCCTGACCAAAAACGCGCGACTGTGCGATAGCTTGATATGCGCGACCTGCAGCTTCGTCCGCTCTCCGCCGATCACGGCATAATCCTCACTCCAATCGAATTGGAATGCTTCGCCTGGGCGGAAAGACAGCGGAACGAATATGCCTCGGCCCGTCGTCTGCTGCTCACGTTGTCTATCCGCCCGCCAATCTCGGGCGAAGGCTGCAACACGGCCATAGGAACCGGTAAAGCCGAGCGCCACCAGATCGGCATGAATCTGCTTCAGTGTTCGGCGCTGCTTGCGCGACTTCCCGGCCTCGGTCTTCAGCCAGGCCGCCAGTTTGTCGGCAAAAGGATCAAGCTTGCTCGGTCGTTCCGGTACCGTGAACGTCGGTTCGATCGTGCCCGCGTTCAAATACTTCGCGATCGTGTTTCGCGACAGCCCCGTGCGCCGGCTGATCTCGCGTACAGACAGGTTCTCGCGCAGCTTCATCCGACGGATAATGTTTAAAAGTCCCATGTGGATCACTCCGTTGCCCCCGTCGCTCTCCGCGTTGGGGGAAGGTTCACATGGCTCAATTCTCAATGGAAATTATGCGCCTAACCGGCTCAGTTCTGCGTGGAAACCAACAGTCAGGCTTTTATTGAAGCGTTTTTTCCCTGAGGTCTTTGAGAAATTCCCTGAACCGCTGAGCGGGCAAATCGGGATTACGAAGTCGGCGCTGAGTTCCGTGACCGTCGCAAGGGACTATGGGGTCGACATCAGGGCGATCGGGTGAAGAAGTAGGTGACAAAGGTTTGAATTGCTGAATCAGTCGCGATCCTCTGGATGGAGGAACGACGACGATGACGGATAGCGATCGGGAGCATGGCGAACTTTTTGAGGAGGCGGGTGTTTTTCTTGGATATTTTGAGGATATTCCGGACGGGCGTCAGGTCGGCAAGGTCCGCTACCCGCTGAGGGAGGTGCTGCTGCTGTGCCTGCTTGCGGTATTGTCGGGGGCGGAAACATTCACGGACATCGCGAATTTTGGCAATCGGAAGCTGAGTTTTCTGCGTCGGTTTCGGCCTTTTGCAGGCGGCACACCGTCGCATGATCATCTCGGCGACATCCTTGCCACGCTTGATGCCGAGGCGTTTCAGCGCTGTTTTGTCGCCTGGGTCGCGTCGCTGACCGGCGTGGCGACAGAGGTGATCGCCATCGATGGCAAGACCGTGCGCCGGTCGAAAGGCGCCAAGGCGGCGATCCACATGGTCTCGGCGTTCGCCGCGCGCCAACGTCTGGTGCTGGGTCAGGTCAAGGTCGGCGAGAAGGCCAACGAGATCGTCGCGATCCCCCATCTTCTGAAGGTGCTGGCGATCGAGGGGGCGATCGTGACCATCGACGCCATGGGCTGCCAGCGTGCGATCGCGCAGCAGATCGTCGACCAGAAGGCCGACTATGTCCTCGCCCTCAAGGGCAATCAAAGCGCGCTGCGCGACGATGTCAGCCTGTTCGTGACCGAGCAGAAAGCCAAGCAATACGCCGATACCGCGATCAGTCGACATGAGACCGTGGATGGCGATCATGGTCGGATCGAAACCAGGACCACCACCGTCCTGCATGATGTCGCCTGGCTTCAGCAACGCCACAAATGGCCCGCCCTGAAATCCGTCGTCATCATCGACAGCATACGCGAAATCGGCAGCAAGACCGAGCGGGAGACCCGCTTATACATCAGCTCGTTGAAGCTGCCCGCCGACAAGCTCGGACCGATCGTTCGCAGTCATTGGGCAATCGAGAACAGCCTGCACTGGGTGCTGGACATGGTCTTCCGCGACGACGAATGCCGCGTCCGAACCGAAAACGCCCCGGCCAACTTCACCACCATCAAACATATCGCAACCAATCTGCTGCGATTGCCGACCACCAGAGATTCTCATGTCCGTTTTCAAGAGCTTGGGCATGGGTTTTTCGCGTCGCTTTTTCAGCGTCGACGAGGGACAAATATGCTGCCTATTGCAGGACGCGGCGGCATTGAGACGACGGTTGATCAGCAGTTCATTTGCATTGATCATACCACCCAGCCTAGCGCCCCATCCGCACTGATGCTCGCAGAAGATACCTCTGCCTCACGACATCGGCATGGCCCTAAGGCCCGGCTACATTGTCCCGGCAGCTTCACACCGGACCGTTACCAGTCCCGCATGTGCCGGTAGGCTACTGATGACGGAACATCAGGTTTGTCCCGGAATATAAATCCCGTACAAACAATTACTTAGGCGACTTTCACGTCGCACTGATTTTGAACTTGCCGAACGACGGGATGGACGTCTCAGCGCCCGCCTGGGCCGCGTCGGCGATCTGCTTGAAGACACTTTCGACGATCGTCTTGGCCTGCGCCTTGGTCAGGTTCTGCTCGGACGCGATCTTGTCGGCGATTTCGTTGGTGGTGGTCATGGAAGGACGGTCTCCTTAGTTGTTGCCCTTCCGGTATGACGATGAAGATGCGGCAACGATAGGGACCTCAAAGCAGCATTTCCTCTGAAGCCTAAGAAAACCACAGGAAATCGCGGATCACGTGCCGTCGGCGACGACTATCCGGAGCGCTGGACGTCACGGTAGCCCCGCCGCCTTTTCGTGCGTTCGAGCCGCGACAGCGCCCCATCCGCATCCACTTGAGCGTCGAAGCTCTCCATCTTCATCTGGCCGGTCGACCCGATCCGGCGTCATTGATTCACGGCCGTTATGGATTTGCGCCGGGACAGAAGGCTCGGGGCGAGACGGCTCAGCCGCACGGGTCTATGCGCAAGCGCACCGAAACCTTGAAGCGGTTTCGTTCCCTTTCGATTGCGATCGTCTCGCATGGCTGCGGCCGTTTCGGCCGGGCTTCTTCGGCAAGCCTCACGCTAGAACTGACGTGCTCCACGATGATTTATTGTCCCGGCGGCGATCAAGTGTACAATCGGCGTGTCGGAACAGGAGGCTCGCTCTCATGGCAAACACTCTGGAGACCAAAGTCCTGCGAAACATGGCGTTGGCCATGGAGCGGGAGAGAGAAAAGCGGGGAATGACCGTGACCGAATTGGCGCGACTATGCGAACTGACCGAATCCGACTATCTCGGCATTTTGGATGGCTCCGTGAACCTGCGCTTGAGCGCGATCGATCGCATCAGCAACAATCTTCGCATCCACCTGGATGAACTGATTGGCGGCCAATCCCGGAAGCTCAGTCTGAGCTGAGCGTGGCCGAGACCTGGCCGCACGATCGATCATGCAATAGGCGACACACTTGACGCGGTGTCAGACGTTTCTTCTTCCTTGGCTGTTCGCCGGCCAATCGTTGATCGTATCCGGTTCAGGACCAGCAGCAGGAAAGGGACATCCTCCCAGCCAACGTCGACCTCGAATAGCATGTCGCTGTTGCGGTTGCGCCAGCGAACCTCCTCCCTTGTCACGAAAGGTGTGGCAATTTCGGCGAGGGCGGCGAGCGGCGTGAAGATGAGAACGCAGAACAGGCTTGCGGTCTTCATTTGCATGTTCAAGGATGCCTTCGCGTGGCGGGCGTCCAGACGGATGATCGGCAATCCTTCCGCCTTGAGCGCGTGCCAATGCCAGGTGAAAGCGGACCGCTCTCCAGTCCTATCCGGATCGCGTTCAGCGCCTTGGCCTTGATCGCTTCTGAAATTCCCTCCGGGGCCGAAGGACGTGTGCCCTGCCAAACGATCTTGCCATCGCTGCCAATAACACACACACTGACCCGCAATTATCCCATGTCGGCCCGGGCTTTCTCTTCGGGCCGCTATGCTGACCCTCTTGCGGCTGCCCTTCTTCTGCTCCTGCGCGACGAGAATTCCCGAAATCCGGCCTGCGCTCTTCAAATCGCTGGACTGACGTCAACTGCCCTCGCCATTTTTCTGACATTCGCGAGTGATTTATGCCCTAGCCAAGATGTATCGGATTTGATACAGTTTGCCCATGAAGGCAATTGAATGGCTTGGAAGCAGCCGCGCGGATGTTCGGTCGTTTCCCGACGATGCGCGTGTAGAGGCGGGCTGGCAGCTCGAACTTGTCCAGCGCGGCGACGACCCCGATGACTGGAAACCTATGCAGGCCGTGGGGCCAGGCGTCAGAGAAATCAGGATTCGTGAGGCATCGGGAGCGTTCCGCGTCATCTATCTGGCAACAGTAGAGGATCGCGTTCTGGTACTGCATGCGTTCCAGAAGAAGACGCAGGCCCCCTCAAAGAAAGACCTTGATTTGGCGGCCCAACGGCTGAAACGATGGAAGGCAGAACGATGAACGTAGAAATCTATGAAAACGTCTGGGATGCTCTGGCGGACACGGAACAGGAGGCCGCGAACCTGAAGGCGCGCTCGGCGCTGCTCTACGAAATCCGTAAGGCAGTCCACCGCTGGGACGTTCCGCAGGAGGAGGCCGCCAAGCGGCTTGGTCTGACGCGCCCCCGCACCAATGATCTGCTGCGCGGCAAACTCGCCAAGTTCTCGCTTGACGCGCTGGTCAACATCGCTGCATCAGCGCATCTGGATATTGAAATCCGAGTAAAAGAGGCAGCGTGATCGTCCGGGTGTCGCGAGCTTCGGGCAGCCCGTCCGAAAACTCGAACAGTGATTCCGAAGGTTAGCTTGCGCCTGGGTTTTTGGACGGTCTGCCCGAAATCTGCTACCTACCGAATCCCGGCGAGTTCGCCGACGATACCGGATTTTCCGGTCTGAAGAGCTTCGATCGCACCTGCGCTGATCTCAGCATTCGTCAACCAGCGCCGCCCGCTTGCTGTGGGCATACCTCCGAGGCGCACCGTAGCAACATTGCCCGCAGACTCGATCAGCTCGGGACTACCATCCATGCTGCCGAGAACGAGAACCACGCGCGCCTTGGAAAGCAACGGCATAAGCCAAGCTAAAACCGGCTCCGGATCATGAATCCAAAGCAAAGCGTTGGCGATCTCACTACCGTCTTCTATGGCGGCCCGGACCTTTGCAGAGAACCTGGGATCATTCCAGTCGGCATCAATCGCATGGACGATCCCGTTTGCTCGGAACTGGCCGGCTCTCCTGGAAACCAGTACTGTCTTTCGAGAACGGGCGATCAGCCACAGCGTGGCCCCCCGAAGCATTCCGGTTCCACCTATGATGAGCGCAGTTTCCACTGTGTCGTCCATAATCATGCCCCTTGTTCGACGGCCGCGCCGGCGAACATTTCTCGCCGCGGCGAGGGCGATGCCCTCGTCCCGACACCGTCAGGATGCCGTAGCGCGCAGCGCCGGCCATAAGGTGGCCTCGGCCGGGACCGGAGCCACGCGCAGCGGCTCCGCCGCGAGCATGGCGAGGACCCACCCGTTGGGTGGCACGAGCGCTATGGCAGCAACCTGGGTGAGAAAAATATCATCCATCCTTAGAAAATCAGGATGGTAATTCGTCTTTATCGCTGAACGTTTTTTCCGCCCCATCTGAAGCGACCAAACGTCGAACCCCATGCGGTCGTAAAACGCTCGGGCAGCTTCGTTCCTGGCGGCGACATTCAAGCTGACCATATCGATTTTCTCGGTTTCAGCCCAATGCGACATATGATCGACCAGAGCCGCGCCGAACCCCTGCCGTCGCTTCGTTTCATCCACGCCGATCGCCATTATGAAGGCAGCTTTCTGAAAAGTCGCGCCCTCATGCCCCGTGGCATCGAGAACCCTAATCGCGTTCATTCCGACAACCTGGCCGTCTTGCTCAACAAGGAAAATCGTGCAGCCATTGACGATCCTGCGCAAATAATCGTCGGTCGGCTCGGCCTGCTCTGGTTCGGGCTGCCCATTCGCCCACCAGATCTGACGCAATAGCTTTGTTACAGCCCCCTCATCGTCTTCCGTCGCAATCCTGATTTGGCGGCCTGAAAACTTGCCCATGCTCTGACTTTTC
The DNA here is from genome assembly GCF_029854435.1 of Neorhizobium petrolearium. Lineage (NCBI taxonomy): Bacteria > Pseudomonadati > Pseudomonadota > Alphaproteobacteria > Hyphomicrobiales > Rhizobiaceae > Neorhizobium > Neorhizobium petrolearium. The sequence goes on from NZ_CP123002.1 coordinate 298,186, forward strand.
ACTGCGCAGGTGCCGCCACGGTGATGGTGCAACCCTGCTCCTTCTTCGCCTCCGGCCGGTGCTATGCCGATTTCTCGAACGCCTTCATCTTCCGGACTGCGCCTGTCGTTGCAGGTCCGTCGGCGCGGCCAGCAAGCTAATGGCACTTAGTGGAAGAACCGGCGATCGAACCGATGCCCATCGCCAAGCAAATGCTTGTAGCCGGTATGCGTCATCCATTCGGCTCGTTGCATATGGGATTCCCAACACAGGAAGCTGCGCTCGCGGTCGGCCTCCGTATCCCGGTGCAGAATGATCCGAGCCGCCTCTTCCCAATCGGCACCATCGGCCTTGGCATCCAGCAGCCGGATATAGGCGACCCGATGTTGCCAGTCGTAGTCCGTGAAATCCTCAGACCACGGAACCTCGTCCGCGAACTCAACATCCCGTTCGCTCATATGTTCGGCCTCGCACCTTGAGAAACATCACGATCGTCGCTCTTTTTTCTCGTTGATGCAATCTCGCTGCTCGAGACCGGCGTTCAATTCCTTCAGCGGTGCCATGGCGACCGGCATCAGGCCGCCGCGGTGTGGCTGCGGCGCGGTTCCATCAACATCGGATTGCTGCTGATGGGAATAGGGCCACCGCCCGTTCCGGCCGGCCGCGCTCTATGCCGATGGCACGGAGCCGGCTTTAGGCCGTCTCCGCCGATCCCGGTGACGATCGCTTGTCCAGCGGGCGCTCACGCACCCGGCATTGAGGCCCGTTTCGGGCCGCACTTCTTGTTTCCGCCCCATGACATCGCCGCCCAGGCCAGTCAAGCGGCCCGTGAAGGCGGGGAATCTTCCGCTCCAGTCCGCAAGCGGACCCGAGAAGATTCTCCGCCTTCCGCTCCACGCCGCTTGACAGCCCCGTTCGCCGCCGTGGGGCGGGCTTTCGCCCTCCCCCCTCTTTCCGGGGGAATGTCAGAGGCCATTCCCCCGGAAAGACCGGGAAGGCTTCGCCCGAGGGGGCTTGCCCTTCGGGAAACGGCAAATCCAGGAGACAGACAATGACCAACAACCAAGCAGCAACCGAAACCTTTTTCGCGCCACTGAACAAGCTGGACCGCGATCCAAAGAACGTCCGCAAAACCTACAGCAAGGAAGGCATCGCCGAGATGGCCGCGACCATTCGGGCCGATGGCTACCGGCTCCTGCATAACCTCATCGTCCGCAAGGGCGACAAGAGGGGTCGGTTCTTCGTGACCGCCGGCGGTCGCCGGCTTGCCGCCCTCTCCCTCTTGGCCGAGGCGGGAGAAATCGCCAAGGACTACCTCGTCGAATGCAAGGAACGTAACGAGGCCGAGGCGACCGAAATCAGCTTGATCGAAAACACGAGCGTCGAGGCCATGCATCCGGCCGATGAATATGAGGCTTTCCGGGTCATGGCTGATGGTGGGAAGACCGTCGAGGACATTGCCGCCCGCTTCGGAACGTCCGAAACCAAGGTCCGCAAACGTCTGGCGCTGGCGCGGGTCTCGCCCGTCTTGCTCGACCTCTATCGCAACGAGGAAATGAGCTTCGAGCAGCTCTCCGCCTTCACCGTCTCCGACGACCACGCAAAACAGGTTGAGGTCTGGAACAGCCTTCCGTCCTGGAACCGCGATCGCCGGTCGATCAGGTCCGCATTGCAATCGGACGCCATCACGGCCAGCGACAAGCGTATCAAGTTCATTGGTGGGATTGACGTCTATGAAGCCGCAGGCGGAACCGTCAAACGTGACCTTTTCGATGAACGGAACAGCGGCTATGCCCTCGACGTCGGCCTTGTCGAAAAGCTGATGGCGGACAAGCTTGAGGCCGAGGCCGAAAAGATCCGCGCCGAAGGGTGGAAATGGGTGGAGTGCGTGAGCGAGCTTCCGCGAGAGGCGCACTACATGTCGCGCCTCTATCCCGCCAGTGTGCCGATTACCGATGAACAGCAGGCGGAACTGGACCGGCTTGAAGAAGAATATGCCGAAATCGAGGAAATGATCGAGGCAGGCGTTGCCGACGACGAGGCCGAGCCCCGCGCCGAGGCCATTCAGGCGAGAATGGCAGCCCTCATGGAGCCGTCAGAGGCTTATGACCCCGACGGCCTGGCCATGGCCGGATGCTATGTCCTCATGGACTATTACGGAAATCTCTCCGTCGAGCGCGGGCTGATCCGGATAGAAGATGAACCGGACGAGGCGGACGACGAAGCCGAGGGTGCGGACAGCATCGATGAGCCCGTCACACGGCAGGATGAGGAGAAGCAGGAACCTGTCTTCTCGCTTTCGGCCGCGATGGTGCAGGAATTGACAGCGCAGAAGACCGCGATCATCCGCGCAGAGCTCGCCCACAATCCCGAGGTCGCGCTTGCCGCAGTGGTGCATGCGATGCTGACGGACCTGTTCAACAGCTATGGCAGCAATGACGAGACATGCCTTGAGGTGAAGGTGAAGAGCGAACGGCTCGAAACCAGCATCAAGGATCCCGCTGCTTGCAAGGGCATCGCGGCGATGGACGATCTCAAAGAAAACTACGGCCACACCGTTCCCGGCAATCCCCGCCATCTCTGGGATTGGTGCCTTGAGCAGCCGACCGCGACGCTTCTCGACTTGCTTGCCTATGCAGCCGCAAGATCGGTCAATGCCCTGCAACTCCCGCACTTTGAACGCAAGGTGCAGCGGGCGCACGCCGAACGGCTGGCACGGGCGCTCAAGATCGACATGACGCTATGGTTCGAGCCGACCGCCGACAATTATTTCGGGCGGATCAGCAAGACCGGAATGGTGCAGGCCGTGACCGAAGCCAAGGGCGCGGATTTTGCGTCCGGAATATCCGGCATGAAGAAGGCGGACGCAGCCGCTTTTGCCGAACGGCAGGTAGCCGGAACCGGCTGGCTGCCTGCGCTTCTGAGGATCGAGCCGGTTTCGGAAAGTGGTGAGGTCGGTCTCTCCTACCCGGAGGGCGACGATTGCCCGTTCGATGTGGATGAACAGCCGGACATCGAAAACGACGATTTTTCCGACGCAGCCGAATAATCGGTCGCCGCAGGTCGCGCCAGTCTTCGGCGCGGCCTGCTTCACCCACTCTCCCCGATGATCGTGCCGCAAACAGATCGGCCGCCTTATCCACTGCCGACGGCGAAGCGCGCCTTGCGGCCCCCTTCCGTTTCAGGTGATCCCATGACCTCCGCCCGCCTCAACTCCATCGTCAATTTGTTCGAAAGCTGCCGCTACAAGCACGACCTCTACACCGTCTTCGGTGACTGGTGCGAATGCGCCGCGATCTCGATGAGCAACGCCGTCGATCTCGCCCATTTTGAAAAACGCGAAGCTCGCTATCTCGAAATCGCCAACAGATATGATGCCCGAACGATGAGCGATTTCTCCAAGATCATGGGCGAAGTGGTCATGGCGCTGGAAGAGAAGCCGCATGACATTCTGGGTGCGACGTTCCATGCGCTGGAATTGCACAACAAGGCACGCGGCCAGTTTTTCACGCCTTATCCGATTTGCCAGATGATGGCGCGAATGGTGGCCGGAAGTCCCGAGGACATGAGAAAGTCGATCGAGAGAAGAGGCTTTCTCATTGCTCACGAGCCAGCGGTGGGCAGCGGCGCCATGATTATCGCTCTTGCCGAGGCCGTTCTCGATGCAGGATTCAACTATCAGCAGCTTCTTCATGTGACCGCCGTCGATATCGACCCACGCGCTGTCCACATGGCCTATATCCAGTTCTCGCTTCTCCACATCCCGGCAACCGTCATCATCGGAGACACTCTGGCTATGCGGTTCTGCGAGGACTGGCACACGATGGCGCACGTCATGGGCGGCTGGTCGTCGAGGCTTGCGGCAGCCCTGCAGGACGGTGGGACGGACGCGACATCCGGTTCCCTTCCCACGGGTGCCGCGACGGTCGCCGTCAAACCGCCGCTGCCGACCCGGGAGCCGCAGACACCCACCGTCGAGAAGAACGGTCAGCTGCGGCTATTCTAGCGGCCCACACCACATCAGGAAGTCGTCGCAAGGGCTGGTTCGCACCGGCCCTTTTTACGGTTGAGGGGAGGCCCCATAGCCCCCCTCCCCTCAAGCACCCCTCCCCGCCCTCTCAATCAGAAATAATCGTGATCTCGCGCCAAATTGCTCTGATCAGAACGATGCCGACGGACATCGAAGACGCAAGGGCAGCTTGATACGTCCTGAGATTACTTGAAATACGCAGGTGGTCCCGTTGGCAATTTGGGATGAGTTGCCGATTGTTGCGCCAATTTGGCTGCGAAGGTATGGTTTCGAGATTGGTAGAATCGGAGCGTGATTCCACCATAGCTATTTTAACAAGTTTACGGAGAAGAGAAACCCGGCCCAGAAAAGAGAAACCGCTCCCGAACAAGTCCGGAAGCGGGAATCTGCAAGATAACAATAAGCCAATCCGTTTCTTGCAGATCCTCTCTTCCATGTCAACGATAAATGCACCTTTTCGGTGAACGGCGAAGCTTTGCCTGGTCCCTGAACAGGAGACGAGAACGATGGGCAACGCCATCGATGATCTGCGACCGGCCGGTCGCAGAATAACCCCTTTGCGCGCCGAATTCAGCCGGCGTGCGCGGTCAACCGAAGTAGGGTCCGTGACGCGCGCGCAGCTGTCCATGCTTGCCCAGACCCTGACCTGCACAGGACTGATCAACGGGAGTGAGAGTCATCTTCTCGTGGCACTCATCAATACGGCGCCGGCGGAAGCTTTCGACAAGTCAGGAATCCCGATCGTGTTCAAGTCGAACCGGCAGCTCGCCTTCGAGATCGGCCGCTCGGCCGGCCGGGTAAGCCGAATGCTGTCGAGGCTATTCGACGTCGGTCTGATCACCATGCAGGACAGCGGCAACTACAAGCGCTATCCGGTGCGAAACGGAGAAGGTGAAATCACGGATGGATGCGGGATCGATCTGCGTATCCTGATCGCGCGATATGCGGAACTGGACCAGTGGGTGAAAAAGGCGCGGGTCGAGAAAAAGGCGGTCGACGCCGCGTTGCGGCGGTACCGGGGGGCGCTGCGCACCGCCCGCCACGCGATTGTTGCCGCGACCGGTCTTCCTGAGATGGTTCTTCAAACGATAGGACGCCGGATCGAACGCCTCACCAAATTCGTCGGGCTCGCTCCGAAAGCCACGAGCGAAACGCTACGCCGAGCAACCGTGCTGCTGGATTGGCTCGTCGACCGCCTGATGAGGATCCCACGTCGAGTGTTGGATCCAGCTTCCGAGCCGGGAAAAATGACATGCCCGAATGCCGTAAACGACATGCACAGACAGAATACAACCCCTCATCAATCTGCATTTAGTAACGAGAAACGGCGTTCGGCTTCCGCCGAACAACCTCGTTTGCAAGATGCCGGCTCCGCCGACGAATGGGCTTTTGAAGAAAGCCTGAAGCAGCCGTCCGACCAGGTCAACGATCTGCGGAACCAGCCGCAAGACGCCGTCGCATTGCGGGACCTTCTGGCGGCGGCGCCGACGCTGAGGGAGTTCGGCTATAGCCCGACACGCTGGGCCGAACTCACGCGGCTGACGCCAATTCTCTGCCGGTTCGCGGGGATCTCCGATGATGCCCGACGCCGCGCCGTCGAAAGCATGGGCGAGCGGCAGGCCGCGGTCGCGGTGGCGATCACCCTCGAAAAGACAAACCGCCACGAAGTCACCTCGCCCGGGGGTTATCTGCGGGCGATGACCGCACGCGCCGCCACCGGCCGGTTGCACCTGGCCCGATCTGTGTTCGGTCTTGCTGCCCGCCATCGGAGCTGGTCGAGCCCTTGATCAACCCGTCTGCTGAACTAAGACCAACTGGCGCGCCAATATGCTTCGCGATTAGTCCTTAAATGGCTGAAAAATCGTTGCGCGATGAAAAATCGTGATTAATATTGGCGCGCCATCGGAGGTAGCATCGTTGAAGGGCACGTATGATGATGCCGACAAGCCTGGTCAGATCCCCCTCCCCGATCGTTGGAACGGGCATCGGTGGCCCGTCCCTCGCCGCGACATTAGACGGGGGCTCCTGAAATTTCAGTGCCTTGCACCGACGCGCACCAGACATCGCGCTGCTCCGGGCCGTAGGCTGCCTTCAGCCGCGACGCCGCTCTGACCGCGCAACGACCATCGCAACCAGCACGGAGGAATGATAGACATGACCACGACCAACTTCATCCAGTTCGATTCCGACGACTTTGACGTGGCAAATGGCAAGGGCCTCATTTCGACAATCGACCGCGATATCGACATCAAAGTCGTTCCCTTCGCTTCCGAACACCCCGATGCGCCAACGCACCGCGTCTATGCGCGGTCGCCTCGCGGGCATGACATAGACATCGGCGGCATTTGGAAGAAGAAGAATGCAGCCGGCAAGCCATACAGGACGTTGTCACTCAAGCGCATTGGCTACAACGCCAATCTGGGCCGGTTCCCGGGCCAGGACGATCCAACCCTGCAGGCGATCATCGAATGGGATCCGCGCGATTGATCGAGCGCGCTCCCTCTGGTCGGGGCCAACCTTCATGCGCGAGGACGAGATTCTCTCGGCGCGCCGGACTTCGCTTGCTTTATCCCCGGTCACTCCCGTGGTCTGATTTGGACGCGGATTTTTCGACGTCTTCGGGCGCGAGCTTCGTGAGGATGCGAATAAGGTCGCGAAGCGTGTCGGTGGGTATGTTGCGCAGGAGATGGGCAATTGTCAGGCGGTCCCTCGCCTCCTCCTCCGTCCGGCCCCAAAGATGCGGCGCCGCGTCGAAGATCATGTCCATCGGCGTGAAGCCCAGGAGTTCGCATAGGTGGATCATCCGCGTGACGGTCATTTTTGAGAACGCCCGCTCGTATCGTCCGTAGACCGACTCCGATAGGCCAAGCATCGGCGCGAGCTCACCGCGGGTCAGACCCTCGCGTTCCCTCGCCCGTTTTAGAAAGGCCGAGATCCTCTCCTCCATTTCACCAAGGCTTGTGATGCCGTCGAAGCCCGGTCGCCGACAGATCGGCTTGTTTTCAAGTTCGGGATCGGTCGTCTCCACCAGACCACGTGAAATTTTGTAGCTCGTCAGATCCTTCGTCACCGACCCTCCTTTAGACTCAATCGCTCGCGGCATTATGCTCACATCACAATCTGCTGGCATCACCCGCTTGGGTGCCAATTTGGATAGAAGCCAATACAGATTGCGCGGTTTTATGCTGATGTGCTGGTTTTGACCAGAGCCAATTTGGTTCAGCAAACGCTCACAGAGCGGGCTTTTGTTAAGACAACCTCCGGCTCTCGCAGATCGGAAGGTTCGCGTTCATGAATTCGCGATAAACCCGTTCGCGCTCTGCGAAAATTGCCGGATCAGAACGTGTGGTCGGTTGCGGAAGAGACAACCTCGATTGTCTGATCGCGACGGTTCGTGGTACAGAAGCGGCGCGTAGTCAGTTTCAATTTCTATGGCATTTTCGGGGTGAATTCATCGAGCTGAGCGCTGGGATAGTCGACCCCAAGCCATCCGGTGTCATGCGCAAAAAGGTGTGATTCCCCCGACGATGAAGCTCGCTGTGGGATAACTCCGCAGCGATATCTCGTCCCCTTCTCAAAATCTTACCTGCCCGTTAACCTTAAATTCCTTGCGCGATGGAGAGAATCGCGGATAATGACGGCATTCGGGCCAATTCTGGCCAAATGCCGTTATTTGGGGAAAGTTGATGAACGCGGTGGCCGCCCAGACGAAGGTTGGGTTTGACGACACGATCCTTGCACAGGGCCGAGAGATCTCCCGAAGGCTGAATCAGCTGCGGATCGAAAACTTCCCACCGGACGCAAAGAAGACCCTGCGTCAATTCTCGTTGGCTGAGGCAGCATACTTTCTTGGTGTCTCCACGAGCAATCTAAAGAAACTGCACCTGGAAGGCAAAGGTGTAGAGCCGACTGTGCATGCAGGAGGTCGGCGAAGCTATTCGGCTGAACAGATCCGAGAGCTCCGGCGATGGCTCGATCAGAACGGGCGCTCCGAAGTGAAAAAATATGTTCCCTCCCGCCGCGGGAACGAGAAGCTCCAGGTCATTGCTGTCGTCAACTTCAAAGGTGGTTCTGGCAAGACGACTACAGCAGCGCATCTCGGCCAGCATCTCGCGTTAACGGGTCATCGGGTCCTATCGATTGATCTCGATCCCCAGGCATCCTTGTCGGCGCTATATGGCATCCAACCCGAACTCGATCATTATCTCTCGATCTATGAAGCCATCAGGTACGACGACAGTCGGGCTCCCATTTCCACCCTTATAAGACCGACGAACTTTCCGGACCTCGATATCGTTCCTGCGTCCCTGGAACTCCAGGAATATGAGTACGACACGCCTCTCGCGATGCAGAAAGGCAATGAGGGAAAGCTGTTCTTTAATCGGATTGTCAACGCGCTGGACGAGGTTGACGCGCGCTATGACGTCGTCGTGCTCGATTGCCCCCCGCAGCTTGGATACCTGACACTAACAGCATTGTCGGCCGCCACGTCCGTCTTGATCACCGTCCATCCGCAGATGCTGGATCTCATGTCGATGTCCCAGTTTCTGTTGATGCTCGGTGACATTATCAAGACCGTAAAGCAGGCGGGCGGCGATGTTGACCTCGATTGGTTTCGTTATCTGATTACTCGGTACGAGCCCACCGACCTGCCGCAGGCGCAGATGGTAGGGTTTATGCAGTCAATGCTGACCCCCCAGATGCTCAAAAACGAGATGCTGAAGTCGACCGCGATCTCGGACGCGGGGCTTACAAAACAGACCTTGTATGAGGTGGAGCGATCCGCGATGAACCGCGCCACATACGATCGGGCGATGGAATCGATGGAGGCTGTGAACAGCGAAATCCGCGAACTTATCCATGAGGCTTGGGGCAGGATAAAATAGACTGCAGTCTAAATCCCAAAAAAAGCGCTGTTATACAGATAGTTAGCTTCTTCTGAGGACGGGTAATGGCAAGAAAGAATATTTTCGACCGGGTGATGCAGGATATCTCGACAGAGGATGCCACCGCTGAGGTCTCCCCTGCCCCGCGCCGCTTCGGGGCCTCGAAATCCATTTCGAGCTCAATCGACGAGCTCGCGCGGCAGGCGGCGAAAGTGGCGGACGGCGAGGCCATTGTTGAACTCGACCCGGAGCTTCTCGACCGATCGTTCATCTCAGACCGCATGACCGATGAGGAGGATGATGATTATCGCGAACTCTTCGAAGCCATAAAGGCACAGGGTCAAGATACTCCAGTTCGGGTTCGACCAAACCCGAAGTCACCAGACCGCTATATGATCGTCTACGGGCATCGACGTGTTCGCGTCGCAAGGGAACTTGGCCGGAAAGTCCGCGCAATCGTCAAGGAGATTGACGACGAAAGCCACGTCATAAGCCAAGGCCAGGAAAATTCGGCGCGAGCGAACTTGAGTTTCATCGAGCGTGTCTCATTTGCGGATCGCCTGGAGAATCTTGGCTATCGTCGCGAGACGATCCAGGCGGCTTTGTCGCTGGACTATCAGACTCTGTCGAAAATGCTGACCATTCCCAAAGCAATCCCGCCTGAGGTGATATCGGCAGTTGGGCCTGCCAAGGGCGTTGGCCGCGACCGGTGGCTTCAGATGCGCAAGCTCGTCGAAATTCCAAAGAACAAGGCAGCGGCTGAGTCCTTTGTAAAGGAAGAAGAGTTCGCGACCGCGCCTTTGGAACAGAAATTCGACCTGCTTTTCGATCACCTTACCAAGGGGGCGAGGAAGCCCGTAAAAAAGGCTTCCAATGTCCAGCCGCGCAGGCTGTGGACGACCGAAGACAAATCAGTGACGGTCGCACAGAAAGCGACAGGCAAGTCTACGACTTTGGTTTTGTCAGCGCCGAAAGGGCCAGCGTTTGGTGCATGGATTACCGCTAATCTGGAGAGCCTCTACGAGGCGTTCCGATCATCAGAAATGAAACAAGGAGACTAGCGCGCAAAAGAAAAAGGCCCCCAAACGTCGCCGTCGTGGAAGCCTCTCTCGTTATCTGTGACAAGATCGAGAATCGCATTTCCCCGACTCACAGTCAAGAGTCCTTGAGCGTCATTTTGGCGAGCTGACTTCTTTTGCCTTAGCGAAGGTGAAGGAAAATGGAGAGTGGAAGTGTGACGACGCCCTTTGGGCGGCGGCCGATGACGCTTGGCATGTTTGCAAGTCAGGTCGCGTCGTGTGAGATCGAACCGGAAAAGTCGGTCGATAAATGGAAGCTCTATCGGGCGCTTTGTGAGGCCAGGCCTCTGCTCGGGGTTTCGGACAGAGCGCTCGCCGTGCTGAATGCGCTGTTGAGTTGCTATCCCCCCAGGGAGTTGGCTGAAGAGCGCGGACTCATCGTCTTTCCTTCGAACGCCGAGTTGTCGTTGCGCACGCACGGCATGGCGGAACAGACGATCCGGCGACACTTGACCGCTCTCATCGAAGCAGGCTTGATCATCCGGAAGGACAGCCCGAACGGCAAGCGCTATGCGCACAAGGATAGGGCCGGCGAGATCAATGAAGCTTTCGGCTTCTCCCTGGCACCTCTCTTGGCCCGATCGGAAGAGATCCAGCGGCTGGCGGCGGACGTGGTGGCTGAACGGCTGCTTTTGCTGCGGCTGAAGGAGCGGCTAACACTCTGCCGGCGTGATATAACAAAGCTGGTCGAGGCAGCGCTTGACGAAGGTGTGTCCGGTGACTGGGTGGCGATAAGCGAGGATCTTCGTAGCCTTGTGCAGCGTCTTCCGCGGCTTCCGACAGTAGATCAACTCCGCAGCTGCCTGGATGAGATGGAGTTTCTCCGCGAAAACGTGGTTAACAAACTGGAAAATCAGGTAAAAGCACAAAATCAAAGCGGCAATGCCTATCAAAATGAGCGGCATATACAGAATTCAAAACCCGACTCTAACTCTGAATCTGAACCAAGCTTCGAAACGAAGCAAGGCGCGAAATCCGAGGTCCACATCGACGACCAAGCCGAACCGCAAGGCCCGATAACCCGACGAAAACAATCGAGGACCGAGAGGGGAGGGACGGAAGAGCGCGGCAGCCTGAAATCGTTCCCGCTCGGCCTGGTGCTGCAAGCCTGCCCGCAAATTTCAGATTACCTGCCGGGGGGAGGGGCGATCAACAACTGGCGCGATCTGCAATCGGCCGCGGTTGTCGTTCGTTCGATGCTGGGGGTCAGTCCGTCGGCCTACGAGGAGGCCTGCGCGACTATGGGACCGGAAAATGCCGCGACGGTACTGGCCTGCATTCTCGAACGGGGAGGGCACATCAACTCGGCGGGTGGATATCTACGCGATCTCACACGGCGGGCCGAACGGGGGGAATTCGCGCTCGGCCCGATGCTGATGGCACTGCTGCGCGCTAACGGAGCGGTGGCCCGGCGTGTCAGCTGACGGTCCGGCCCATTGCGCTCGTGCCACCGAGAAGAGTCGCTCGAATCCTGTCGGTCTTGTTCGGAGGCGGAGGTGGTGCAGTTTCGGCATCGGCCGGGTGATCCTGGACGTCCCTCCGCTTCAGGCTGAGAAAGCGTTTTTGGGCGACCAGTCTGTCGGCGGCGGAGAGCGGCTCCACCGGGTTGCCGTCGATATCGTGTCGCATGGAATCGGGTTGGGCGCTCGCGAAATAATACCGTCTGGTGTGGACGAACGCACCGACGGCGCGGCGCAGCCGGGTGACACCCACGTCGGGTTTCAGAAGCGGACGTATCTCATCGAAGAGCCCGATGGCAAACGGCCGGATCGGATCGCCTGGCGCTGCCGGAAGAATACCGATCGGGCGGGTGAGGAGCGAGTTGATCACCTCCGCCTTCCGTATATCCGCGTCGGTTGCCGCAATCGGTCCGCAGCTGATCGTCCAGGGCTTATCCATTCCCTCTCCCACTTTTGCTGGAGCCTCTTTAAACTCCTATTGTGAACCGAATTTGTCCCCGCCCGGCCTCCGGTACCGGCGCCCCGGTCGTCTTCTGCCGCTCGGCGCTCAAGTCTGAGCGATGCGACGGGGACGTTAGGGACCCTATATGATAGCCGGGGAGGGAGATTTCCATGCGTCGATGCACGTTTGCAGCAGATCGGCCTGTGCTCTTTCCAAGGCAATGAAAGCCGTCGGCGTGCCGCAATATGAGCGTCGCCTGTGGAGGGCAAAGCCCAGTCGCGTCAGAGCGTGTAAGATGCCGTTCTCAGCGACGGTTCCTACGAAACATAGCAATCAGCCGATCCGCAGTCTCAAGATGGCAGTCCTCCAATCCGTTGATGAGGAGGACTTGGCCGAGAAAAAAGGTCAACTGCAGAGTGAAGATCGCAACGGCAATCGCAAGCCCGATGGTCGGCCAAGAAGCGGGAAACGCACCCCAGAAGATCGCGACCACAAGCCAGGAAAGGAGAATTTGTCCAATCAATGCCCCAGCTTCCACATATCGCCGGAGCATGAACGGGTCCGATTTCCGCTTCCATGGAAGCGTCATTTGTCGCCCTTCGATGCTTTGCCGCTCCCTGCGACCCGCGGCCTCCGCGGCGCGCTGTCTTTGACGCGCTTCGAACCGTTTCCTGAGATCAACTTTTGCTGATTTGTAGGCCATTCTCGATCCGCCATGCTCAATCTGACCGTTACGATTCGTAAGGTACAACGACGGGACTCCGCAAGGCAGCGGCGAATAATTACCCGTCGTCTTCGCTGTCGCTGATGTCCGAAGGATCGTCAGTGCCGCTAACAGGGAGGTCGTACCTCGGATTTTGCAGTCAATCAAATCAGCCGCGCCGCACGACCGCTGCGCCGGGTGGCGCTGTTGTAGTAGCTCGATGCCTGCTGGATGGAGCGATGACGGGATTGGTCCATCGCTTCGAGCAACGGAATGTCACGCAAGGCGGCTTCGGTGAGATAGCCGGATCTGAGGCCATGCGCCGAAAATTCGCGAGGCTCCAGCCCCGCCATTTTCGCCCGCCGCTTCACGATGTCGTTGACCGCCTTCGGATCCAACGCCCGCCGGCTGGCTGTGCCCCACCGGTCGATCGCCCGAAACACACTCCCCTTGGAGATCCGGGCGGCCGCCAGCCATTCGTTGAGGGCCTCGACCGGCTGCCCGGTCAGATAGACGACCTCCTCGCGGTCGCCATCGCTGGTCTTTGTCCGTCCGAGTTGGATCGACACCGCGGGAAGCTTCGTTCCATCCTGCAATTCCACCGGCTCCTCGACGGTAATCTGGTCGCGGCGTAATCCGGCAACCTCGCTTCGCCGCCGACCACCGGAGCCGAAGGCGACCATCAGCAGAGCACGGTCGCGCAGATCGCGCAGGCCATCGCCCTGGCAGGTGGCAAGGATGCGGTCGAGCACGTCGGCGGTCACGGCCTTGGCGCTCTTGCGTTTGCGCGGCCGTGCGGCGGCTCTTACCGCAAGCCGGATTGCCGACTTGAGGGGAGGGGCGGTGAAAGCGCCTTCGAGGCCTCGCCATTTGGTGATCGTCGACCAGCTCGCCAGCCGCCGGCGCACGGTGGACGGTGCGTGGGGTCCGCTTGATCGCAAGAAGCCCTGATCGCGAAGGCTCTGCTCGACGGCTGCCGGCATGCCATGGTCTGGCTCGACCTCACGTTGTTCGAGTCGCCAGAGGTGGTGGGCGACGAACTTCAGGAGAAGTGCTTCGGGGGCCGGCCAGGGGAGGGGGCTTCCGGTGGCGGCCAGCCCCCAGGCCTCCAGATAGGCGAGGTCCGAGGTCAGTGCCCGCAGCGTATTGTCGCCCATGCCCTCGTTGACGAGATGGCGAAGCGTTCCGATATCCTGATCGGTGAGCAGCTCGGCAAGTTCATCGCGGCGATCGGCCGGCAGGACAGCGGCGATGGTGTCGAGTTCCCCGGCACGGCGGTCGACGGCGGATGCGCGTCCGGCCTTCATCGCGACGTCTCACTCTGCGGCCGCCAGCGGGCGATGATCTTTTCGATCTCGCCGCGGTAATCATAGGGGTAGACGACATCCTCTTCGCGGGCGAGAAAGGTGAAGATCGTCGCCATGTCCTCGCCGATGTGAGGATCGACATTGGCGAGATCGGTCAGATCGAAGCCGCCATGCTCCTCGGCGTTCCACCAGGCGAGCAGGAAGTTGGCGACGCGCCGGCCCTGTCCGGTATCCTCATGGGCGACATTCAGCAGTTTTTCGAGGGCAAATCTCACTCGGTCTTCCATAACAATCCTCTCCCCGATCGTGTCGGGTTGCTGAGCGTGGCAATTCACAGCCCTCATTTGGGCAGGCCGTGCTCGTCATAGAGATCATCGTGGCTGGAGGTCGCATCGGAGGGGACCCCGGCCCTCGGCAGCCAGCCTCAGGAACGCGTCCATCGTCCCGTTTTCCCTGGCGATCGATGTCAGCGCCGCGATCGGCCGCCCCTTGCGGCAGATCAGGATCTCATCCTGCCGCACAGAGAGTTCAATCAATTCCTCGAGCCGCTCCGCGGCCTCGGTAGTTTCAACCAGGATCTTCATCTTCAGCGCATTTCACCAGACACGTTCATGGAGCACCGCGTCGAAGACCACATCCGTCGAGACAAAAGTGCAATGCTCCAGCCGGGCCTGGGCAGCGAGAATCCGGTCCCAGGGATCGCGGTGATCCCAGTCGAAGGAGGCCGCCAGCTCGGCATGAAGATCGCTGATGGCAAGCGCCTGCAGCCCGCTGGCCGTCACCGCGGCGCGCAATTCCTGCGGCTTCAAATCAAGTTTCTTCAGGCGCATCTTGTTGTCCAGCTCATAGAAGGACACGGCGCTGACCAGGATAATGTTGGCCTTGTCCTCGATCAGCATTCGGGCTTTTGACGAAAGCCGGTCGCTGCCGATCGTCCACCAGTAGACGGCGTGGCTGTCGAGAAGAACCTTCATGCCTTGGACTCGCGGCCGGCCGGTCCGCCCTTCCAGACGCCGGTATCGTCGTTGAAGTCGCCGGCGTCGATCGCCGCCTGCTCGACATCCTGATCATCGAACAGATCGTCGGGCAGGCCGCGCCGGCGCAACAGGCCGAAGGGACGTTTACCGGCAGGGTCGGCCGGGCCGATGCGGGCGTAAACATCGTTGCCGCGCATGATGACGATTTCTTCGCCCTGGTGGGCGCGTTCGAGGACCTCAGCGAAGTTCCTGCGCGCCTCGCTGATCTTGTAGCTGGTTTGCGGCATGATTGCCTCCGCCTGTTGCCGATCCGGCGAGACTAGCAGGTTTGTCAGGCGCGTACAATCCATATGTACACGTCACTTCCGATAAGGGTTACTTATCGATGGTTAGGACCTCGACCCATGAAACTATGCAGTGACGGACACAAATCCTTCACTAGTGTCCGTGTAGCAAATCATTTACCATGATTTCAATGTCTTACGATTTGGCCAAATTGCCCATCCAGAGCCTGCTGAGACCGATTTCAGACGCAGGCTCAGCTTTGTCCCGTCTGGACGAGCGCATTGCCCGTTCACCGGTCGGTGAGGGTTTTGTCGAACGCTCGCATTTCACCGACGCCTGCGCTTCGCTGTGGATCGACGGAGAACTCGTCCATCTCGAGGACCTCGTCCTGCACGACGCGACGAAGGATATCCGCACGCCGACCCATGAGCTGACAATCGCCCGCGACGTCCTGAAAACCCGCCGGCGCATCGCCGCGCAGACACCCGGCTGGGCGCTGTCGCCGGACGGTCTTCGCAGCCTCCGCGGCCAGACTACGTCTGGGGCGGCCGCTGACGAGCTTCCTCCCGGAAGTCCTGTTGAGGTGGATGGTCGAGAGCCGGACATGGCGTCGGCCGGAGAAGGGGAGGGGGAGGACGGCGATGGTAGCGGTATTCTACTCGACGCCGAGTTCGCTGCCATCGATGCGGTGCTCGCCCGCTCGGACGCTGCTATCGAACAAGCAAAACGGACCGGCCGCGTCGGCGGCCGCGAAAAGGATCCGATGGTCTACGATCTCGACTGGGATGAGGACGAGCGGCTCGACGAGTGGCGCGGCGTGCTGCGGCAGATGCAAGACCTGCCGGCGGCGTTGCAGGCGGTAGTCGCCCTCGATGCATGGAATGAATTATCGGTACTGCAGCATGCGGCCTGGCTCGGTCGGCTTCTCGCAGGATCGATCCTGCGTCAGGCTGGGCTGACGACTGCGACGCATCTGGCCGCCTTCAATTTTGGCCTCAAAACTGTGCCCGTCGATCGACGCCGGCATCGCGATCGCGAAACCAGGCTGCTGGCCATGCTCGCCGGTATCAGCGCCGCGGCGGAGCTCGGCCTGAAGGAACATGATCGCCTGGCGCTGGCGCGAAAAATGATGGAGCGAAAACTGGTCGGGAAGCGCACCTCGTCAAAACTCCCAGGGTTGATCGAGTTGGTTATCTCGCGGCCGCTCGTCTCCGCCGGTATGATCGCGAAGGAGCTTGCCGTCACGCCGCGGGCGGCGCTGCGGATTGTGGATGAATTGGGATTGCGAGAGATGACGGGGAGGGGGAGGTTTCGCGCATGGGGTGTCATTTAGACGTATCTTCACGGCAAGCCGCTCAGGCCAGCGTAGATTGACAGCGCTACGCGATAATCGATCAAGTGTTTTCCGTGTGGGTATGCGGTCACGAATTGCTTGATCTCCAATGGGGAGAATGAAAACTCCGAGGGAAGCTTTAGTTTTCGCTTAGCGGCTGCATCCGCAGAGTTGCATTGCTCACAGATGACGGTCGGTTCGAATCTCGGCGTGAACAAGCTAGGCGTCCCGCTCCAGAGGTATTTGTCGCCAGAATGATCATGATGCGAGTGATACCCACCTGCCCAACCGGGGCTCCGTGCCGCGGGGTTTTTCGGGAAAAGCGTGGTCCATCTAAGAACTTGGCACTTTGTGCGTAAACATCCTGGGCAAAGCCAGTGTTCAGGTAGGCTCCTATAGATATTCTTACAATGAGCTCCATCGAAAGCGAGATACTCGTCCAATGTCGGCCGTCGCACAACCCGATTGTGATCAAGGACCTTCTCTCTCGATTGATTTCGAATTCCGTGACCCTCGCACGCCTGGCAACGTCCCGCGCGGAAATAGCGGATGTCACCAGTCGCACATACACATGGACGAGGGGCGTTCGAAGGCATTGTTCCATCCATCCATTTCGGCTTCCGACTTGAACGCCAGTTCGGACTGCCATCGAAATCGCTAGTCAAAGGGCTACAAAGTTTGAGTGTCCAGCGGTGAAAAAAGGCGTTTACCTCGGCAATTCGCCCGCTAAAATACCTTCGAACTGGCGAGCCTCCGGAACGCCTGCTCGCACCAAGAGAGCAAGAAGGTTGTCGACCTCGTCTCGCACGGGTTGATCAGAGGCGAGAGCGTTGGGACTTGAGGTCAGGATCTCGCCGAGCCACGCGCAAATGCGTTGCCCCAACTTCCGTTCAATCCAAAGGTCAACATTATCGGGATAAGCGGTTAGCCATGCTCGGCTACCAGCTACGAGAAGTGGAAGCAAGCTCGCTTCTGGCATGGCTTCGAGCGTGTTCATCGTGAAAATCGCGGTGAAGAAGCTTGGGCTCCTGGCGAGAAAATCCTGAAGCTGAGGGATGATACGATTGAAGCGTGCCAGATCCTCATGTCTCAGATAGGTGGATGTTTGAGTCAGAACATAGTCGTTGAACAGCAATGTTGCGAGAGCAGGCCCGAGATGGACTTCGACCGTGCCCGATGCCCGTCCAACGTGACGGTCCCACCCCCTTGTCCCGATAAGCCTTTCTGTGAGCTGTCGACGAATTTCTGGCGCAACGTCGTCAAGCTCTCCACTTCGGAAGTAGACGAGATCTACAGCTCGCAGAAACACCTGCATGACATCGAAAAACGGCTCATCGGGAAGACTGATGATGTCGTTGAGTGAGAAAGCTCCGACTTCGGAGATTGAGAGCCCGCCGAGTGATTTCGCCAGTAGCGGGTAATACTGCGCATTCCATTCATAGGCGGTGCGGGATAGCTCTTCGTCTGTATCCAGACCCTTTCCGTTCAGCGACGCTGAAAAATCCTTATAAGCTGACAAAAGATCTCGAACCCACACTATGTTGGAGACGTCCGTAACAATCTGTAGGGTGCTCATCCAAAGCGCGGCAGCCTGGTCATCGATAAAGGTGCTCGCACGGATAAATTTTCTCTGTTTGGGCGCGGATGTTGGCGCCTTTCCGAGGGTCAGACGCCGCCGGTTCCTGCGATTGCCGCGAGCTTCGTCTTCCGTCGAAAATTCCGGCCACTGCGGTTCGGTTTCATTCTCGCCTTTGAGCCAGGCAATCTCCGCGTTCACGACAGCCGCCTGTCGTGTGGCATAGTCCGCGCGCTGCTTTTCACTCTCGTCCGGATCATCCCAAAGTTTTATGGGCTTGATACATGCGTTCAATGCACATCGGAGGATTGCCCTTGGTAGTCGCTCGTCATGGACATTGAGCTTTCCAATGACAGTCGCTAAGCCATGGGCTCCTGCGGGACTCTCTCTGGCTGCGATATCAAGGAGCAGCCGAACGCGCGCGGTTGTCGGATCGCGCAGATAAAGCTCGGCCAGTCCCGCGAACGCAGTCGCAACTGGGTTGAACCGTAGACCCCCACGGACGCGATGCGCCGCGTCGTCCTTGGCGCCAAGTGCCTTGGTCAGGAGCTCCTCGGCCCAAGCACCATGCTTCTGTCGCAGTTCGTCCGATCCGTCCCGAAGAAGGATTAACGCTGCTGCGCGGATCGCCTCCTGATTGACGAACGCCTCATCATCACTGTCGTCGTCGCATGCGGTTTCCCCGGTAATCGTTGATTGTTTTCGAGCCCATTCAACGCCCCTCGACGGCAGATCGATGGGTGTCCCGGAGGAATTATCCATGGCCATTGTCAAAAGCGCACTCAGGTTTGCGTGCTCGATCCGAGATGCCTCTCCCTCGTTCATCCTGGCAATGTGTGTTGCCTCGATTTCAGGCGATATGTACTGGCGGCCACGTGTGACCGAGCCACCTTCCGCTTGTAACTCCTGTTCAATCCAGTTGGCAGGTTCCAACAAATTCAGGGCGTGTTGGACCATGAATTCTGGGTCCGCAAAGTTTGCAGTTGGTTCCGGGGCGCCAAGCCGTTGGGCCGCCAACTGGAGATTCCCAACAAGATTGAGCCTAAGGCTCTCCGGCCCGTTGATTGTGTAGTCGTGATAGAGGCTCTCTAGCGGCAGGCGACGCGAGGGGCGCGACTTCAATGCCGCTTCCGCCGCAAGGCTTGCCGGGTCACTTCGCATGGCTCGCAGACCGAACAGATCGCGCGTGTCGAAACTATCCCGGGCTACGCGGTTACGATCCCAGCTGACCAGCTCGGGACTGGCGAGGAAAGAAGTCGCGATCTCTTTCGACTTTGGCCAATGGGAAATGATCAGATCGACTGCAATCAAAAGGAAGGCAGCGGGAGATCCAACCGGCCCCAGCACTGTCTTTAGGATGTCTTCGAAATCATCGCCGACATCAATGCGCTCATGCGCCCACATTTCGAGCGCCATGAGTGAGGAGCCCATGGCATAATATCCGCTGTCGCCACGAGACCACCGATATGTGTTGCGCCATGGAAAAAAACGTTCCTCACCGTCCAAAATCAAAACAAAGCCATCGGTGCCAGGATCCCGACCACCGGATCCGAAGGCGATCGCATGATTGACCAGTCTTTTGACGAGGCCAAGGCCGTCGGGCGTCGAATGCCTCAGAAGTTCCAGGAAAGGTCCCCTCGTCGGCCCATCTGGGAGGAACTGGCTATCAAGATATGTGAATGGCCCGAGGCGCTGCGACGACCGTTCGAACGGATCCTCTGGCTCTACTGCGATCAGGCTACCCGCCATAAGCTCGGCAAGTTGCTTTGGCGCTGCCTGGGCGAGCGACCCACTAAATTTGAGCAATCCTGCTATGATACCCCGATCGTATTTGTATTTGCGGATGCGTTCGAGGTAGTCGATTGCAAGATCCGGACTTTTCGATGCGAACAGCAATAACCCGGTCCGTAGCTTCTCTGCGACGGGCTGGCCGTCAAAGAAGCCAAATGACCCTGTGTAGCTCATTTGACGCTCCGCCTGGCGATCATCATCTTCGATATCGACCAGCCATCTATGCAAGCACGAAAGCAAGATTGGCGTCAGGCGGTCCTGCCCGAATGTTGCAAGCATCCAGCTCGTATAGAGCTCAGCGATGTCATCGATGATTTTTGCAGGAACACTGGCTCCGAGATCGATAAGCCACAGAATCAAATGCAGCCAGGATGCCCTGTTGGGAAGAAAGAGGCCCGGCGGTATCTGTTCCGGCTTGATCCCGATCTGAAGGAAAAGAGACGAAGCTGGTTCGACGTCCACGGCCATCACCGTTCGGATCAGCTCATGCAATAGACCGGCATCGTTTTCCAGCAGCGTGCCGGCCTCTCGCCTAAGCAATTCTGTCGCTGCCTCGGAATGGACGATAGCTAGCAAGGCGGCGCGCCGCCACGAGCCATGGATGTCAGGGGTCGAGAGCCGCTCAAGGACCTTGCCCCACCCGCCGGCGAACTCGCCGCGTTCTAACGCAAACCGCGCTGCCAACTCGACCCCGCGTCCGACTACAGCAGTAGCGGGCTTTCCGAGCGATAGCTCGTCAAACGAATGCGGATCGGCTGAAAGCAGGTTGCCGATGGCCCATTCCCGCAGGACATCGTGCCGGAAAGCCACTCGATCATTGCCTAAGTCTCTCAAGGTTTCGCTTCGCACCAGGCTGTCCAGGGCGGATGCGTCCAGATTGCTGGCATCAAGAACAAACTCGCCTTTGATCGCCATGCTGGCGAGCGAACGCAGCACACGGGCGCGGAGGCGATGCCCTTCGTTCCTGGGACCATCGGCAGATCTCCACCAATGCTCGGCCATATCCAGTTCGCTTGTAGGTATGGGCAGCCCTTGCGGTTGAGCGATCTGGCGAGATAGTCGATATAGATTTCGCACGACTTTGCGGGCCGGATGGTTATCGGCCAGGAGAAAGGCGAGCCGATGTTGAGCGTCGCTAAGCTCTTCGACTTCCGAGGAATTTAACTCGTCAATGATAACAGGTGTTGCGGGATCAAGCACCTTGATAGCATCGACGTCCAGCCACGATTGCTCGTCAATTCCAAAGTTTCGACGCGCGGTCGCTATAACCGTCATACCAGGTATGCGCGACGACTCTCGTAAGAGGTCGTTGACGGTTTTTCGTTCCTGTTCACTGAATGAGTCGAGATTGTCGAGGAACAGACTTGCTCCGCCATCGGCGGCCAAGTCGGATAGAAGCTCATGCAAGCTGCCATCGAAACCTAGTTCGACCCTCATCTGCGGCCAGCCTCGCAGTGGTGTCCGGCCCGGGGCCAAGACAATAATGCGGCCTTCAATTGAATACTGCTCGGCTAACTGCCTGAGTATACCGGACTTTCCAACACCTGCTTCGCCCCGAATTTCAACGTAGCGGCCACTCTGAAGCGCTGAGTTAACGGCTTCAATCCGTTCAGTTCGGGCGAGTGTGCTATCGCCAATCCTGTAGTCGATATCGGCAAGCGCGAGGGAAGATGATTCCCAGATGGCTGCTCTGACGTTCTTTAGTCTGGCATTCGCTGCAACAGCTAGGCCATGGGGCGACAAGTCTGCCGAAAGACGCTCAAAGTCTCGATCGCCCCCATCGGCTGCAATTTCCTCCGTAATTGAGATCAGCGTCGTCCACAGGGTCGATGCCTGATCAGCCTTCTCCGCCGCCAATACACGGCTCGCCCGCTCACGAGATAATTCCTCGCTGGCAGACCCAACTGCTGTAAAATCGAAAATCAGGATCTGAAGCCTGCCTAGAACCTTCCAAAGCGTCTCATCGCCATGATCTGCTCCGGCTTCACGCAGGTGATCACGGAGCGTTCGGACGAAGGCACGCATGTCGTCATTGCCAGCTCCTGTCCTGTTTAGGCGACCGAAGAACTCCAGTGCTGATCCCATCTGGCGTGCCCAGCGAAGAACGTCCTGGTAGGCACCATGGACTTTCCGGGACGCTCTGGCGGTCGCAATCGCCAATTCATTGCGCTCATCCCAGAAAGAGGTAGCACCGATTGCGCGTGCAATCTGTTCTGCCGTTTTTTTGAACGCGGCATCTGTAGGGGCAAACGAAATTGTTCGTTTGACCTGAATTTGGAGGCTTGCCTTGGCGCCCGTTGTCCTGTCATGAGCATGGACGATGACATCATCCAGCGGGAAGCCTTCATCACCCCGCTGAAAAGCCACGCGATCGATGACCGTACCCGGCAACCCTCGCGGCTCAGCCGAGGCGAGCATGGTCAAGAGGTAATGAGCTCCCACTTGGCTTTCGAAACGAGGACCAGCTGGACCCGTGGACGCTGGATTAGAGCCGCTCAATTTGACCTCTCCGGCTAATTAGAAAACCGACTGCAGCCTGGCCGAGCGCGAAGCATCGCTATGTCCAGTCAAAGTAGAGATAGGTATTGCGGAAGAGTACGTCCACGAGAGAGTGGCCGGCTTTCGCTGTCGTCCACCGAAAATTCTTCGCAGCACGGCACCACATAAGCTGCAAAATCCCGACGGTCTTCACGCTATAACGGAGCGAGGCCAAGCCAAGTGCTCCATGTGCCGCAAACGTTTTGCAGAACGGCCCTCAACGAGCGCGTGCCGTTACCTGTCGCGACGATGATCTGTGGTTCGTTGTTCGCCCTACCTTCAAGGAGTAGCGATGAAGCTTCATGCGTCCATTCGATTACGCGCCCGTTTCTCGCCACATGACGAATATGATTGGCCGTAAGTTCTCCGTGTTTTATGGCGTCTGCTACTTCTCCCAAAATCTTTGCGTCCTCAGGGCGGGCAGATTGATCGGGTCCAACTGATCTGGCAGCTAGCTCGTTATAGATGTCGATCTTAGTCATGCCATGCAGGGCGTGGTGCTGGCGATTAACTGCGACCTCAGAGAAGTGGTGCAGAAATATGCTTGAGACCATGCTCCGACGCAAAGCGTCGTAAGCTGCGTCTCTCGCGGCCTCACCATCTGTACCGGTCCAAAGTGAAGTCGCGTAGTCCTCTGCGCCGAGAAATTCTCTAATGGAGGCCAAGACAATGCGTTCCCAGTGGTTTTCTAATACCAAGCCGCCCATGATCTGTTCCTTTTGAGCATTTACTCTTGCAATTCAGCCGATCAGGTCGATTCAGGCCTGCAGACAGTTACTTGGAATAAGCCACCGTCGGCAAATTCCTCACTTGCCGATTTTAATGCGCTCAAATCGTTCAGCCCATCGCGATCCGTAAAAACGATTACTTCCTCATAGGTCCCAAGCAGCTCGGTGACCGGACCTTCCAATGCGTTTATGTCGCCTTGGATACAACGCAAGCGCTCGACAGCCCCATCGACCGAAATCGCGGTGTGGACACGTCTATCGATTGGAAAGATTTCGGAGGCGCGTGGCGTCACCGCAATCGCGGCCAGTGCCGAAATGAACCGAGGATCACTTAGTACTGGAGCCATGGATGGCGAAACATCGACCGCGAGAGCACTTTTCGCCCTGGTTGTTCCACCGATCACGAGAGCCGCCCGCACCGGTCGTCCGATCACCTTTCGAACCGACTCTCGAAATTCCTCCCTGGCCGTCCGGTTGAGGGCAGTCAGATGCTCGATCGTAGTGCAACGCCCGGTCGCGCTGAGAGAGATGCGGTCCAAAATGTCGCCGATCGGGCCATAATTGACCAGAACGATACGCGCATCCGGATGAGCGGTCACATAGTCGGTCATGACCTCCGAAAACGACCTCTTCTCGGTCCGTTTATAATGCTTCACCTCGACCACCAGAACGCAGCGCTCTGAGCCGGGATCGCGTGCCCAAATCCCGAAGTCGGGCTGGACATTGGCGGTTCGGCCAGCGCCGACGGGGTTCGCAACAGGAGGCCGGCGCTCTGTTATCATATCGATTGGTGGTCGTGCCGACGTGACAGTTGCAAGCCGCGCTTCCCGGAACTCGAAGGCGATCCTGCCCTGGTCGTGATGTATCTCCAGATCGTGCTCGTTCGCGGCAACGGCCATTTCCGAGAATACCCAAACCGCATAGATCTCGTGGCGCTTCTGCCAAACCGGTAATGAGAGAGTATGCCTGCGGCGAAGGCCGTCTGTCTTGACTTGGTGATTAGCTCTAAGTCCATGGCTTATGTCATGCACTACAGTGATTTCCCCCATTGAGCTTTTGTCTGTCGACGATTTTGGTCGCCGACGGGATTGGTCGGATGAAGAAAAGGTTCGGATCGTCGAGGAGAGCCTGCAAGGGTTTCGGCAGGGCTCGGTGACGGCGCGGCGTTATGGATTGTCGCGGTCACTGTTGACCCGTTGGCGTCGGGAATACCGAAGCGGGCTTCTGAACGTTTCCGCGTCAACGGGCTTCGTGCCGCTTGCGATTTCGCCACCGCCGGCGGCATCTTTCGCGATGGCCTCACCGCCGCTGCCTGAAGACGACAGGACGATCGAGATCGGCCTGCCGAACGGCCGACGGCTGACGATCCCGGCCTCGCTGGATCCGACCATCCTTGCCCGGCTGTTGCCGGTCCTGGATGCGTCATGATCGCCTTTCCGGCTGGGGTGAAGGTATGGATCGCGGGTGGTGTGACGGACATGCGCTGCGGCATGAACAGCCTGGCGCTGAAGGTGCAACAGGGTCTTGGCCGCGATCCTCATGGCGGCGAAGTCTTCTGCTTCCGGGGTCGCAAGGGTGATCTGATCAAGGTTCTGTGGCACGACGGGATCGGCATGTCGCTTTACCTGAAGCGGCTTGAAGCCGGAAAGTTCATCTGGCCGGTCAGTCAAAATGGCTCCGCCGTGCCAGTGTCGGCGGCGCAACTCGGCTATCTTCTGGAAGGGATCGACTGGCGCAATCCACGCTGGACGCAGCGACCTGCAACGGCAGGATAGTCGCATCGTTCCACTGTTTTTGTTGGGCTTTCTGTGGTTCCATGGTAGCTTTCGGCCATGGATGATGCTGCGTCGGAGATAGCCAGATTGCGCGCCGCGCTTGCGGCATCGGAAGCGCGTGCCACGTCTGCTGAGGCCGATCTCGCGCAGGTGCGCGCCGTCGTGACGACGTCGGAGGCGGTGATCCGGCACCTCAAGCTCGAGATCGCAAAGCTGCGCCGCGAGCAGTACGGCCAGAGCTCGGAACGGCGCGCCCGGCTGATCGACCAGATGGAACTGCAGCTTGAGGAACTCGAGGCCGATGCCACCGAAGACGAGATCGCGGCGGAACGCGTGGCGGAGAGGATCACAAGTGTCTCCGCCTTCGAACGCCGTCGGCCCGCCCGCAAGCCGTTTCCCGAGCACCTGCCGCGCCAACGGCTGATCATTGAAGCTCCTTCGACCTGCACCTGCTGTGGCTCGGCCCGGATCGTGAAGATGGGCGAAGACGTCACCGAGACGCTGGAGGTGATTCCGCGCCAGTGGAAGGTGATCCAGACGGTGCGCGAGAAGTTCACCTGCCGGGACTGCGAGAAGATCAGCCAGCCACCGGCTCCCTTCCATCCGACCCCGCGTGGGTGGGCAGGACCGAACCTGCTGGCGACGATCCTGTTTGAGAAGTTCGGCCAGCATCAGCCATTGAACCGACAGGCCGAGCGCTACGCCAGGGAAGGCGTCGCTCTCAGCCTGTCCACGCTGGCCGACCAGGTTGGTGCCTGCGCGACGGCACTGCAGCCGATCCATGATCTGATCCGTGCTCATGTGCTGGCCGCCGAGCGGCTGCATGGCGACGATACGACCGTGCCGCTCCTGGCCAGGGGCGCAACGAAGCAGGCAAGGTTATGGACCTACGTTCGCGATGATCGTCCCTTCGCGGGCGGCGCGCCTCCTGCAGCACTCTTCCACTTCTCTCCGGATCGGGAAAAGACCCATCCCAACACGCATCTTGCCGGATGGCACGGCATACTGCAGGCGGATGCCTATGGCGGCTACAACGATCTCTATCGTGCGGATCGCCGCCCCGAACCGGTCAAGAGCGCGCTCTGCTGGAGCCATGCGCGGCGCAAGTTCTTCGAACTGGCCGATATCGCCGGCAACGTGCGCAAGGGCAAACCTGCCCACGAGATATCGCCTGTCGCGCTCGAGGCTGTAGCCCGCATCGACGCGCTCTTCGATATCGAGCGGGGCATAAACGGGAAGTCCGTCGAGGAGAGACTGGTAGCGAGGCGGCAGCATGCGCGTCCGCTCGCCGAGGAACTGCACGACTGGCTTATGGCCCAGCGTTCCCAGATGTCGAAGCACAATCCAGTCGCCAAAGCGATCAACTACATGTTCGAGAAGGACGGACGCTGGGAAGCCTTCACGCGGTTCCTCGACGATGGCAGGCTTTGCATCACGAACAATGCGGCCGAGCGCGCCCTGCGCGGGATAGCTCTCGGAAGAAAGGCGTGGCTATTCGCCGGCTCCCAGCGCGGCGGCGAGCGTGCTGCCTTCATGTATTCCCTGATCGTCACGGCTAAGATGAACGATATCGATCCGCAGGCCTGGTTGGCGGATATCCTCGCCCGCATGCCCAACATTCCCGTATCACGACTGCCGGAACTGCTGCCTTGGAACTGGTCCGCCGCTGGCAGCGGCCGACAGATGGCCGCCTGATGGGCCGCCCGACGCATGTCTACACGATCGGCTACGTCGCTGTGCTGATCGGCGAAAACCTCGAACTCATCCAGGAAATCGCCAGCAACTCCGACAATATCGACTATGGCGAGATGATCCATGCCCATGACGGCAGCGAAGAGGGCATCACGACATTCACCGACCGGGGCGTCGAGAGCCTGAAAGAGTTCCTCGCCGACATCCGCACCTGGGAGGGAGGCGTTCGCCAGTTCCTTGCCGACGAGCAATGCGACCAGGAAAAGATCGAGCGCATCATGGCAGACCAGCCAAAATCATAAGCGGTGCGGTCTAAGCCGGATGGATACATGAGAGAAACCGGTCGAGGTCGTTCAAGGAGACGCTTGCATTCAGCTTGCGCGTTGGCGGGCCGTCGAGCGTGTTTCGTAGGACGCGCCCGATCCGGTTTCGATTTTCAGGCGCGATCCCATCTGTTAGTGCCAGGCCTGCAACAGCTGTCGCTAGCCAGTTGTCGGTATCGAGGAAGGCAAGATGGTTGACCGAAAACGCATCACTGCCCTTCAACGTTTGCCAATCGAATTGCGACCGCAGAATAGCTCGGTTCTGACTAAACGCCACCAACGACTCATGAACTGTTGCGACCATTGCGGCCAGTTCCCGGAAGCCTGCGTCCTGTTGTTTCGATAGCACCGACAATGGGAGCGGATTGATCTGACCCGATCGATAGTCGATGAGCCACTGATCGACGCGGCAATCCCGAGCTCGGCAGGTTCTCGCGCCGCCCTATTGGCAAGGTTTCCGAGTTGCGGATACGCTTCCCAGGCAAGCCAAACAACGCCAAAGCCTTCTTGTCCCACTGCTGGAACATCAATCTCACCGGGAACGCCGTCCCACATCCGCAGGAAATCTTCAAAGTCAGACAGCTCGAGGTGCTCATCGGTAATCCCGATTCGCCATTGGTCCCGCCCGTATTTTGCGCCGGCTGTTTTGAAAAATCGCAGGATCTCGCGGTACATTCCCGAGAAAGGCTGGAGGGCACGGAAGAACACTTTGATGAGCTGATCCGTCGTCGCTTTTGCGAGCGCGTCCGCGAGATCAGCTGCTGTTGGGTCCAGCATCTTGCAGACAGTCTCGGCGAACTCTTTGTCACGGCCATCGATGTCGAGGGCTCCGCTTTTGACCAGCTGCGACCATGCGTCGGCGGCAGATCGGTTGATGCTGCGTGTGGACTGAGACATTTGACGTTCCGAACTTCGTTCCGTGTCGTGGATTGGCATCGACCACAGTCGTGGCACAACGTACCGCTAAGGTACGCTGAACCCAACTAATAGCCCCATCCGCAATACGCCGCTAAGCGCCGAGGTTGCGTCCAGTCTAACGGTTCATGTCGCTTGAAGAACGAGGAAAAGCCTTGCGCATGGACGACGGCGGCGCCATTCGCGGGGCCGCGATCGTTGTCGCTTTAGCCTGCCATTTGCACCGCTGCAACTGGCAATCTTTTCACAACCAACCCCTCCCTAGGACAAAGTGTAAGAAAAAGTAAGTCCGCGGGCTCCGGAGCGGCATTCGGTTCCGGGCAGGCGCCGATTACGCACTCGCGCCGTCCGTAAGCGCGTTAACTTAATTCCGAAATGACGAAATTGGCTGTCAGTGCAGCGCATATCGATCAGTAGGGATTCTCAAGTGTAATCAGTGTCGCTGCTTCGAAAATAACGCTGCCGACGGTTCGTACCCCTTCAAGGCGTTGGGACCCACCCTGACATCCTTGCTAGGTCGCGAACCCGGAATCGACCAAGACCCCTGGAGTGCCGCCAATCGGGCGCCATGTGGCTACCGACCGTCTTTGTCACAGATGCGGTTGGTTCTGTTAGCTGCGCGCGAATGCCAGAAGCGGAGCGATGTCATGATTGTCCGCCGCGCGTAGTGCGGCGACGTAGCGTCCTCGCAATTCGCCAACATTGGCCAGACTGCCGCCGCCCCAGGTAAAAGGATCACCGCCAAGCCGCTCGATCAGCAGGTCGGCTGCGAGACGTGCCTGCCGTCCATTTCCGTTCGGAAACGGGTGGATGGCGACGAGGCGATGATGGAATCTGATTGCTATCTCATCCGGTGGAAAGGTCTTGTGTTCAATCCAGTAACGGATGTCGCTCAATAAGCTCGCGAGCTCCATTCCGATACGATAAGCCTGAACGCCGATGTTGCGCTCCGTCGCCCGGAACGTGCCGGCCCATTGCCAGACGTCACCGAACATTCGCTTATGTAGCGTCCGCATAAAGTCTTCGCTGAGCATCCGTTCGAGTGGCAAGCGCCGCCGGCCCCGCGCCCAAGCCGTACCTTCGACTATGTTTTCCTCTTCCGCTTCGTTGAGATCGCGGCGGTGAGTGATCCAGGTCTGGAGCAAACCCTCTCGTTCCTGCGGCTCAAGCGGCGTCGCGTCTTCAGGTTCCTGGAAAAGATCTGTCATACTTCGTTCCAGAGATCGCGCTCAGAGAGCCTGTCGCGGATGTATGCCTGGATACGAGATTCGGAATCCGCATAGTCCGTGCCCTGTGCTTCCAAACGCATCGTATGCGCGACGCGCTGAAGTTCGCGTGTTGCGATCTTGCGCGCCCGTGCCTCGACAACGGCTTCAAGCGAACTGTTTGGAACGAGGGCATAGACGAGCGTGCAATCCAGTGCCTCGGCGGCGCGGCGCAGGGTATTGAGTTGGATTGTCCCGGCAGCTTCCGACTTTTCGATTGATTCAATTGTTTGCGGCCGGACTCCAATGCGCGTGCCCAGCTGCGCACCCGTCATGCCGAGGGCATCGCGTAGCGCTCGCACCCATCCCTTGGGCGGTGCCCTAAACCGATCAATTGGTTGGAGCGCCTGAAGTCTTTCGTCAAGCCGTCCCCGTGCTCTTTTGCGAGTGTCACTTTTCATGTCTCAGCCTACAAACTGATATGTTGTATACGTTATCAGCTTAGGGACTGATCATCAAGCGTGTCATATCAGACTATAAACTGATAAAAACTCTTGTGATAGCAGTCTATAGTCTGATTTCTATCCATTGGTATCAGTCCTTAGCTTGATCCAAGATCTGGAGAAAGCCGGGTGTGGGGCGCTCCACGACTTTAGCTCCAGCGCGCAATTCGTTTTGTTCCGGCTGAACAGCCGAGGGGGTGTGGCGGAAAGAAGCAGGGCGGAGCTGCAGTTGTGGCTCAGGTGGGAGACCCGTGCCGAACACCACCTTGCTCGCCCGAAGCAAACCAATCCCGCTCTTTATTGATAGCGTCCTGGACCAGGGCCGGATCTCCTCGATCAACCCTCTGTCGGGGTCGGCTAGCAAGCTGCCGCCACTCGGCTTCCCCTTCGCGGTGATTACGACCGTCCCTGGTCCTTCGAGGAGCCATCGAGCGGGATTGGCCCGCTCTGCACGGAGGTTACTCACATGGCACAGGTGTTGAGTTTCAGCTAGATTTGCGCCACTTTTTCTTTTTGCGTTGTACCACCTAGTTGCATTTATGGTGTTGATCGAAAACATCTTCTTGCAGTGTGGGCGGTGTCGCTTGGCAGATAAACGTGAGAATGCGGCTGTTTCGGCCAGGTTTGGCATTTAAAGGTGAGAATCCGAGCGACCGGATTCTCACATTAACTGCAATCGCGTCAACACGAACGCCCTGTATTCTTTGAATTTAATGCGCCGTCGTGGGTAAATTCTACGCCGTTACGCTGCTGCGCCCGGTTCTCACATTAAATGCCAAAGACCCATCTTGAATCTCAATTTAACTGTACATTCTCAAACTATGTGTACAGCTAACCTTCTGAAATCGTTGACAGGCGATTCTCACGATTAACTGCAAAGCGACATCAGCTCTCATTCGTCTGTAGGTGTTTCGGTTGTAGATGACTTGCGACCTGGTGGGCGACCAGGCGGACGGCCTCTCCTGCTGGCTCTCGCAGCTTTTCGGTTCAATCGTTGGCGTTCAGCCTCAGCTTGCGCTTCAGCCTCCGCTTCCGCTTTCTGTCGAGCCTCAAGAACATCGCTTGGCGTCAATTGGCCAACTATGCCAATCAAACTGCGTATGGTGTCGTGGGGGAGGTCATGAATAAGTCTGAACAATTCAACCCGATCATCGGCCTCTTGAGGATCTTTGCCGTAAAGATGAGGTGCCGCAGCATGAATCATCTGCATTGGCAGGAAACCAAGGAGCTCGGAAAGGTGGATCATTCGTGATACGGTAAGGCGCGAAATGTTCAGTTCATAGCGGCTATAAACCACTCGTGCGAGACCAGCCAAGGTCGCGAAATCACTCTGGGTCAAACCAGTTTTCGCACGTTCGTCTAAGAGGAATGCGGAAAGCTTTGCGTCGATCTCCCCGAAGCTGACAATGCCGTCGAAGCCCTCCTGGCGGTACAAGGGTCTCTGGAAATCTGGATCTGTGGTCTCAACCAGTTCCCTTGAATTGATATAGTCGGATAGATTCCGCACCGTCGGTATTCCCTCAGTCCCCAAATCCGCCAGTGGCAGATATCACGCACCATAACGTGCCATTAAGGCACTGTCATCCTGCGCGCCAGTCACACAAACCTAACAATATTGGGGGGAATGATCTGTAACATTGCTCTCTTAGGATCGAAATGCGCAACTCAGAGGCGCGTTGTGCCTCGAGTCAAGTTTGACTGCGAGCATTCCTGTTCACCGCCTTCGCAGCAATCAGATTCCAGCTTCGGGCATTGGGTTGAAAAATGCCTTCGAGGATCCTCTCGTCGCTGACCCAACTCAACTTCACGCGCATTTCGCAAGCTAGGGAGAACTGGTCGATGCTGATGCATCTTGTGATCCGGATCTCAGACTTCGGTCCGTGTTCCTCGAAGTCCCACATTGCAAACCGGAACAGCTCGCGTTTGGCGCGATCGTCCGTTGGCCAGTCGGTTTGCTTGAAAGGCTCCGGTGGAGTGGCGCCGACACTGAGTAAAGTTCTCTTTATGGCGGGAATATCGATCCCGACCTTCTCCGTCGCTTCAGGGTTGATCAAAAATCCAAGGGTTGCGCCTAGCGCCACCCCGCCCAGGAAACGAAGGTCGAGGATCAATAACCATTATCCTTCAGAAACTGGTCGATCGCGGCCTTGACGATCACCGTCATTTTCAAGTCGTTTTCAGAGGCTGCTCGCTCCAGACGTTTCTTAGTATCGTAATCAAGGGGGCAGTTGACGAAGTGTTTGCTCTCCCGCGCTTTATTCTGCTTCAGCTCCTGCAGTCGTATTCTGGATGCCTCACGCTCTAACGATCTGCTCGTCGCTCTCTCCCGGCGAGCCTCCGGTGATGGCAGAATCAAGCTCGACCGTTGTGGCACTTGAACGTCAGGGACCTTCGCGGGAGCTTCTTCGATAGCAACCTGGTCTGGATGATCGCTGGCCACCAAGTTTTCTGCTTCGTTGTCTATAGCCGGCTGCGACATTGAATTGGGCACATTCCCCCGTGACCGTCGCGGTGCAACGGGAAAATCAGATATACTGGAAGTCCCTTTAGCCATCTTACGCCCTCTTTTCCTCGTTTGTCAGGAAACGTTCAATTTCTTGCATCATGCCCATAACCTCACTCCGGGCCTTTCTGACCGAGTCGCTGAGCTCAAGCATTTGCAGTGTCCCATATCCCAGTCTGATGTCCCGATAGGGGTTTCGCTCATACAGCTCGGTATCAAGGAGGTGTGAATCATATCCCTGCTCTTGCAGGTTCGCGATGAAGGGGCGGATCAGGCGGTAAGCTTCCAGTGAGCGGCCGGGGAGAGTGATCCGGGTTCTGAAGTTGAGATGTGGAATGTTTCGCCCGGTACGATCGCAGGTGTCAGCCACGTCCATTGCTGCCTGGCCGGCAGCAAGGATCTCGTCTTGGTTTGGCTGGATCGGGGTCATAACGATGTCCGAGCCGGCGATGATCGTGTCCCGTAGCACGGTGTCTTGCCCAGGGGAGTCTATTAACACGACGTCAAACCCGGCGGTTTCGTTCTCCAGAATATGCTGAAGTGATGCGTTAGTTACCGCCGTTCGAAGCTCAATGCCGTCTGGCCTGTTGTCCTTCGCCTCTGAACGGGACCACCACTCATTCAGGTTTTGTCGTCCGTCTGCATCAACCAAAAGCACTTGCTTACCTTGAAGCGCATATTCCCCGGCGATCAGGATTACGGCGGTCGTCTTCCCCGCGCCGCCCTTGCCGCTTACCAGCGACATGCAAATTGCCATTTCACAATCCACTTCCTGTCTAAGACTTCAACCCGTCCCCTAGCGGTCCGACGTGTGTTCGATCGGAACATTAGTATCGTCGTTAAGATCTTCACATCGAAGAGAACCTACCATGTGAAAACACGCGGGTTAAGATCAAAACGTGCGTGTGATCACACCCTGCTAGACATCAATAAAGCCACACGGGTTGGTCGTGTGGCTTTTACAATTGTCTGGGTCGAGTGGTGACCCCGGAGCCGCGTGAGGCCGTCTTTGGCGCTCGCACGGAGGGCGCAAGGGCGAAGAGCGAAGCGTCCCTTTCGCCTGAGTACGAGGGACAGACGAAGGCCTTCAGAAGCGGTTTTGGCGGTGAACCCTGGTGAGCGTTCCAACGGAAAGAGTGCGAAGCGAAACGGAGCCAGTCGAGAGGTGAAATTTGATTGAAATTATGGGGTAGTGCTTTAGGTCATGGGTGGCATGGGTGGGTGGCATGGGTGGCAGGATACGCAAAGATGTTTTACATATTGCATTGCGATCGTGGGACAAGCCCACGATGAGGGTCGCAAAGCTCCGGGAAGGCCTAGTTGATTGATGAGTGAGGACACAATCGAAGTGCCGACAGCCAAGCAACGCAAGGGGCGTCTAATCAACGTGCGCGTCAGCGATGCAGAGCATTCGGCCATCGAAGAAGCGGCCAAGTCGGCCGGTATGAGTGTGTCTGCTTTTTTCCGTTCGCTGCTCCTCGAGGGTGCTGGCGTTCGACCCATTCTGACTGCGGAAGACAGGTTGATCATGGCCGCGTTGCTCGAAGACATGCGGATGATCGGCATCAATTTGAATCAGGTAGCCCGCTCCCTGAATGCAGGAAAGGGTGTCCATCCCTCAGAGCTGGACATCAACCTTGGCAACGTCCAGCGGATTCAGGCGGCTGTAATGAGTGAGCTGCGGACACTTTCGCGCCGTGCCGGGCATGAGCGCCGAGGCGAGGTGTAGGCCGTGGAGTTCTTTTTCGGCACTTTCACAAGCGAATGGGAGCAAAGGCGCGCGGCGCTATTGCACGAAATGACGCTCGGCGGCCGTGGGAGGGCTGTCGAGGAAGAGCTTGAGAAGAGACTGAAGAATCTGCAGCACCAGGTTGGGATGTCTAAAGGCGGGTCGGGATCTAGGGGAGGGGTGAGGACATCGGCATTCAACGTGTCATCGCCTTCGAGGACGATGGCTGCCGGTTCGGGTGCTATGCGATCAATGGACGTTCGTCTTGCAAGCGTTGCCAAAGGGAGCCAGCCAGCAGTTGTCAAACTGGCTTCCTACGGTGGTGGCGCCCGCGTCGGCTCGATGCTCAACTATGTTTCCAGAGGGGGGGAGCTGAAGGTTGAGAACGAAAACGGCGAGACGTTGCGTGGCCGTGAGGAGCTGGCGCGTCTCCGTGGCGATTGGAATCACCTTTTCCAAAACAGGACCGAGAGCCGCGATATCGGCGCGTTTAGCGTCGAGGTGAGCGTTTCCGGCGGCTCGAACCCGCATGAGCAGGTGCGGGACATTGTCAGCAGTGGCTTTGGTGATCGACGCTACGCTTACTCTGTCGAAACCCGAAACGACGGATCGCTGAAGGTCGAGGGTTATGTCGTGTTGCGCAGCGGGCAGGGCGAGCGGCTGACGGCTGACGCGAAGGCGGCCGCCATCGTTCAGGAGCGTTTCGACGCCAGCGCCGTTGCGAAAGAGGCCCCCGCGGCTTTCTCGTTCACAGGCTATGGCAATGGCGTGGAATATGGCGCTGCCAAGTTGCGAGACCTGATCGCGCAGCGGAACGACGTTCGAGACGATCAGGGACGCTTGATTGCCGATGACAAGGCTGCGGGCGACCTAGTGCAAAAGGAATGGCGGGATGAGCTGCACAGCCGCA
This sequence comes from Neorhizobium petrolearium, assembly GCF_029854435.1. Taxonomy (NCBI): domain Bacteria; kingdom Pseudomonadati; phylum Pseudomonadota; class Alphaproteobacteria; order Hyphomicrobiales; family Rhizobiaceae; genus Neorhizobium; species Neorhizobium petrolearium. The sequence continues at coordinate 332,855 of NZ_CP123002.1, forward strand.
AGAGCCGTGACGTGATGCACGTGATCATGTCGGCGCGTGCCGGCACGGATGCTGTCGCTTTCGAAGGAGCTGTTCGCGACTTCCTGGCTGAGCAGTTTGCGGGCCATCGGTACGTTTTCGCTATGCACGATCCGGAGAGCGATCCGAAAGAAGCAGGGGAGGGGGGCAAACGGCCGCATGTTCATGCTCATGCCATCGTTACCATGCGTTCGGAATCGGGCGACCGGATCGAGACGACTCCGGCCACCTTCCGGCAATGGCGTGAGGTCATGGCCGAGAAGGCGCGTGACCACGGCATCAATATGGAAATGACCGATCGGCGAGAGTTCGCCACGCCGCCAGCCTTCACGCGAAATCAGGTTCGCGCCGTCAAGCATGACGGTCGAACCGAGCATGTAGGCACCAGCGATCCGGCGCAGGCGCGATATGACGCAAAGCGAGCTGGTCGGCGCGTGGTGGCGACGAGCCAGAGAAGCCGCCAGTACATCCTAAAAGCGCAGGAGACCTGGCAGAAGATTGCAGTCAACGCCGGCGACACAGTGGTTGCGGCCTACGCCGCTCAGCATCGCTCCTATCTGGAAAACGGCCTTGCCCAAACGGACCAATCGCCTGCTGATGCAGTCATTCATGCAGATTTCGGCGGTGATTACCGCTCCAATATGGTAGCAATCAGAGACATGTTGTCGGAGGCAAAGGACATGCGCGAGCAGACACGCCCAGAGTTCGAAGCGTACGAAAAGACTGTTGAAACGGCTCTATTCAACCTTCAGCGCAGCGCTGGTCCAGAGGACCGGTCAGGCTTCGAAGAAGTTTCCTCCCTCGCTCGCGAGATCGTCGATTTGCGCAGGCAGATGCTCGAAATGAAGGAGCGTGGGCTTGATGAGCAGGATGGACGCAACGCTGCTGGCGACGTCTCCAGAGAAAGTGGCGTCGCGCCGGAAAGAACGGCATCTGAGGTGCAAGAGCAGACGGATGCTAACCTTCAGTGGGAGGCGGCTGTTGCCAAGCATGGAGAGGCTGTCGTTGAGGCTGGTAACGATGCGATGGCAAATGTGGAACACTATCGCTCCGGCCTCGCCCATATCGAAGCCGGCGAGCTCGGAGACGAAAACCGGGAGCAATATGAGAAGGGCCTTGAGGCTTCGCTTCATCACGCAGCTCAACTCGCCGCTACCGGAAACGGCTATCTCCGGGATGTTGCCAACGAAGATCCGGAACTGCGCGCGGAGATCGAGACCATTGAGCGCAATGAAGAGCGTGGGGACGAAAACAAGTCAAACAAGCAGCCGATAACTGCGGATACTGCCGACGATCGCCAACGCGATCTCAGGGTGGATCTGGAAGAGGAACGTCCGATTGGGCAAGCGGAGCGTGAGGCTCACCAGCTCGCTGAGACGGTGGACGCTACTCAGAGGCAGCAAGATCGTGTAAACAGAGACAGGGAAGCGGCCCAGCGGGGCGGCGAGACCACTCGGACTGATCCCGCGCAACAGCACATTCCTCGTCTCGAGGAGTTGGAGCGTGAACAGGCTGAACAGAGGGAGCGTAATCGGGACGACCGTGATCGCTAAAGTGTCATGCAGGACGGTAATCAGAACACCTACCTGGTGGAAGTAAACGACCCCAAGTCTGCCGACATCGTCGGCAAGATGATGGTGTGGGGTATGGTCTCCGTTGGGATCCTCGCGATCCTGATCAAGGTCTACGGGACCGTGATCGGCTGGTATCATGCTTCTGTGGCTTGGCTAACAGAGGCGGGTCAGTACGCAGCCAGCTTCTGGCCCTTCTGAACCTGAATTAGCGGCCGGCCTGTTCCATGATTGGATCAGGAACGGTCGCTGCGAATAGCTCTTCCAAGCTCTTCCTCTTGCGCGGTGATTTGCCTTCGGCTTCCCGTTCGACGACCTCCCTTAGACGACTAACCCGATCATTGTGCGCTTTTTCGATGTCGTTCTCTGAGACAGGTGTTGTGCGCTCTTTGGAAGCGGGCACAGCTGCCTTAGCAGGTTCCGGAGTGCCCCCGGCGCTGACCTTCTTGTTGGCCAGGGCGGATGGATTCACAACACGAGCGGGCGAGGTGGAGGGCGCTGGCTCTTTCGGAGCCTCCTCCTGGACAGGCGCCCGCGGCTCCTCCGCTTTCGCCTCAGTCGCAGGCTTTATCGCTTCCGCTTGTTCAGCTTGTTCCTGGCCTGCATTGGCATAGGCTGGCGTGGTCGCTGGAACAGGTTTAGGTGGCAGGTAATCGACAGTTGGAACGGTCGGTATGTGTGTCTGAGAATAGGCCTCCGCCTCCTTGAAGGGCTGCGTCTTAAAGAAGCGCAGCTTGTCTCCAAAGATTGGCCGCTGACCCTCCACCAGCAAGATCATCTTGTTCTCGGGCATCTGGCGCACTTCCTGCGGCATCATCAGGTCCCGATCGCGAATTTGCTCGACCTTTGTTCGGCGCGGGAGGCCCATAAGCTCGATAGTGCGGGATTCAGACTGATATCGGATGGTTCTCTTGCCAAGCGCGCGGGAAGCATATTCTGCCGTGGCCTGGTCATTGGCACCAAGGATGAGCTGATAGCCGCAGTTGCCAAGGAGCGAATGTCGGGACGTCTCACCATAGATCTCATCCAGGTTCTTCAGGTCCTGGATGATGAAGGCGAGCTTGATCTTATAGCCGGCCACATAGGGCAGCTTCGTCATGATTTCGTCCATGCGCTTCAGCTGGCGAAACTCATCCAGCAGGAAATAGACCGGCACGGAGTTGGGATCATGCTCAAGGGTAAGTATGTCCATCACCTGTTGAACGAACAGCGTCAGCAGCGGCCTAAGAAGCGTGATGTCGGTGATGTTCGGGGCAAGGTAGATTGTGACGGGTCGACGCTTCATGGATCGAAGGTCCATGTCGGTCATGTTCGTTGCGGCCACAACGCGTTCGTTCTTGAACGGCCTCATCGCCTTCTGGATATCAAGCAGTGCCGAGGCCGCGGCCCGATCCGAGAGAGACAGGTAGGAATTGAAGCTCTCCATCGTGAACTTCGACAGGTATGGCTCCTTCTCCTTGATGTACTTCATCAAGGCCTGCAGATCGGTCCCGCTGTTGAAGAAGGAGTTGATCTCGCCGAGGTTCCTGCGTCCTTTGTAGAAGGGGCTTTCGAGAACATAGCTGATGGCGCCGGCGAGAACCTGTTGAGCTGTGGCCTGCCAAACTGAATTCTCGGATTCGGTGTTTTCCGGTACAAGAATGCTGGCGATATTTTGAATGTCAGTCGTGCGATTGCCTCGCTCCGGACGAACGAAATCCAAGGGATTATAGCTGTTGGTCGTCTCGGAACCCGGCGCGAACAAGAAGACCTGGCTGCCGTTGCGCTTCCGATAGCCGGCGGTTGCCTTGTAGACCTCGCCCTTCAGATCCGTGACGATCATAGAGCCTTCGTGCATGAGAGCGTTGGGGATGACGTAGCCCGCGCCCTTACCGGATCGCGTCGGGCCAATAATGAGGTGGTGGCGATCGTCATACGCGCGGAGGACGTTGCTCCCGATGCGACCGAATATGTGACCTTTCTTGCCAAACCACTTCCCGCGCCGAAGGGTTGCAAGATCCTGAAAGGCCGCATCCCCCAATGGATTGCTGGTAGGTTTGAGCCCAAGGTAAGCAATGAGGCCTGATACGAGCAGCGCGGGCACTACGGAGCCGAGCGCGACTTTTTGAAGGGAAGGGGAGGAGCTATAGGCCCAGAACTGCTGAATTGGTGCGAATGGGTTTGAGGTAATTGTCGCCTCGAGGATCCTACCGTCACCGTAGAAGAGCTGAAGCCCCGCCCCGTATGCCAGCATCCAGACTGCAAATGCGATCAACAGGCAGAAGAACAGATAGAAGGCCTGTAGCCCCTTACTCATGATGCATCCCGTGCGAAGTAGATTTCGGAAACCCCGCGCTTGCCGCCTTCCCGCCTGAGCTGGATCACGATCGGAATGACCATTTGGATGTAGGACATCAGGTCCTGCTTGGAGTAGCCGGCGGACATGCCGGACTGCTGCATCATCATGGCAAGCTGTTCATAGGCGCCGAGCGGCGTATCGGCGTGTACTGTCGACATGCTGCCCGGGTGGCCTGTGTTGATGGCGCGAAGGAATGAAAAGGCCTCAGCGCCACGAATCTCGCCAACGAAGAGGCGATCCGGCCGCATTCGAAGCGCCGATTCAAGAAGGTTTTGAATCGTCACGTTTGCAGTGCCTTGCCCACCCTTGGAGGCGATCAGGTGGACCGCGTTCTTCTGTGGTGGGAATAGCTCACGAGTGTCCTCAAGCGTCAGGATCCGCTCATTCAGGTCTACAGAGTTCAGGCACGCGTTCAGAAACGTGGTTTTGCCCGACGACGTGCCGCCACTGATCAGGATCGAAACCCGCTTCGTGATGGCCGTATGGATGAAGTCGTAGATCTTCTCCGCGCGTAGATAGGCGATCAGCTCCCGATCCACGTCGCTTAGGCCCCCGACAGCAACCGAGACTTTGTCGAGAGAGCCGTTGTCACGGTAGTCCTGCAGAGAAAAATTCTGCACAACCTGCTTACGGATCGTGATCGACCCACCGTCAGGTGCCGCGGGCGGCAAGACGACCTGGATACGTTCGCCGGTCGGCAGTGCTGCGCTAAGGATCGGATTAGCGGCGTTGAGGAACTGCTTTGTCGCTGCGGCAACCCGCTCGCCAATGTTCTCGATCTCGCGTGCCGTCAGAGCATCGATTTCATGATGCTCCATGTGATCAGCACCGAAACGCTCAACATAGACTTGGCCTGGCCGGTTCACCGCAATCTCAACCACCATCGGGTCATCGAGAAATTGCCTGATGGGCTCCAGAGACCGGTTCAGGAAATAGTGGGGATCATGAGCCGTCGTGTTACCTACCATAACGTTCACGTTTGATCTCCTTCATCGCTTCCGTGACAGGATCGTCGTACATGGCGCTGAAATCGAGGTCCTGGCGAACATAGACAAAGATCCGCTCGCCCTGCGGTACGCTGATCGTTGGCGGGATCCTCAGGTTTTCGGCAAGGACCGTGTTCGCCATGTCGCTGAAGGTCTGCGCGATCGTTTCTCGCGCCAATTCAGCAGCTCGCTCAGTGTCATCGTTTCCGGAGCTGGAGTCGCTACCGTATCCGGTTAGATAGCTTGCACCGCCTCCGACGATCGACAGCAAGATTGATGCGCCAAAGCGCTCACGGAACTTGTTGTCGACATGACCCGTCAGGCCCGATCGCCCGAGGCTGTCCGTGCCGATGGAGTTCAAGCGCACCGACACGCCGTCATCCCGGATCAGCCTCGTCCACACGACAAAGACCCGCTTCTGCCCCCGCGTAACTTCGGACTGATATTCTCCGATCAGGCGTGTTCCTGTTGGGATCAGGACACGCCGCCCATCGAAGGAGTACACATCCTTGGATGTGATGGCCCGGACCTGGCCCGGAAGGTCGCTGACGATCGCCGTTTCCAAGATGCCGGGGATCAGCGTGCCCTCTGGGATCATGGCGTCGATGCGCTCAATCTGCCGGGCCTTGGCGGAACGGTCACCGATCGCACTCGCTGAGGACAGGTACTGGCTGTTGCGATCCTCGCCAGCGACGGTCAAAGGCGTGCCGCTGTTCGAGCCATCGAGCGAACCATTCGCGGATCCTCCCAGGTTCTGGTCAAGCGTGATTAGCTTTGACCGAAATCGCTCCGGAAACACCTCTTCGGCGGGCGGGGGGGCGCTCGCCGGTTGAGCTACTTCGGGCGGGGGAGGCACGTTGAATTCAGTGACGTCCACCGGCGGAGCTGGCGGCGGAGGAGGCGGAGGTGGAAGTTCCAAGACAGGCTGTTCGGGTGGTGGGGGAGTGGGTTCTCCATCGCGCACGAAACCGGGCGGCCGGAAGGTCGTGGTACGGAACTCCTCCTCACTTTGCGGGCTTTCAGGCGGGCTTTCTCCGGACGTCGCGAGCACCAGGTACGCGGCGAAGATGCCAGCCAGCAAAAGGGCGGCCATGCCGACCGTTTGATTGCGCTTCACGTTTCGATTGCTGATTTCGGCCTCGTCGGCCGCCGCCATTGCGTCGAGTTCAGGGCTGCGCTTCATTAGTTGCCGCTCCTCCTGCGTTTGCTGGCATCAAGATCCGGTTTCGGAGCCATGATGTCAGGATCAGGTGCTGCAAAGTCCGGCTTGCGGAGGTTGAAAATGCACGTCCACTGGTTTCCGTCCCGGAGCGTGTATTGCGTGGCTACGCCGTCAACGACGATGTATTCGCCTTCCTTGCGGAAGTTTCGCAGGGTCTCGGAGAAGTCGGATTGAACGGCAAAAATGGCCGGCACGGTCCCTCGGCCGAACTTGAAAAAGGTCTTCTTTCCGTCATCGAAGACCATTGTCGGCTTCAGCGCCGCGTCGCCCGAGAAAGAGTAGTCAATATTGACGTTCGCTTTGTCGATGCTCGAAATGTTCGGGTTAGCTGCCCGAAACTCAGCCTCCTTCCGCAGAGACTCGTTCAGGTTCTTCTCCGGATAAACGAAGCGAATGCCGAAGACCTTTTTCCCTGCTTCCGGTGCATAGTCGTTGAGCTCAAGGAAGTAGATCCTCTTTGAGGTCACCACGTTCATGTTAGTGGAAACGTCCTTGGCTATCGGCTTGACGAAAAGGATGTTGCCCTTTTCGGACGGGGCAACCTGCCAACTGTCGGTGTCGCCAAGCGAGATCGTCTCAAACTTCTCATCTTCGTCGAAGATGATCATCGTCGAGATGCCGTAGGTCGCAGACACCTTCACGACGTTGTTCGGCTGATAGACAACACTGGTCACACGCGCATCCAGACTGCCAGGGCGGGGCTGTTGCGCCGCATAGGCGTGAGTCATCGTGAGAGCGGCGATCGACGCCGCCAGTAGGAAGCCATATTTCACTGCTGGCCTCCCGAGGTCACCGTTTCCTGATCACGGCGGTAGTCATAAACCTGGAAGCCCAACGGGTTTTCGAAGCGCCATTCGTTGCGCTCAGGCGTATCCGTGTAGCGATAGCGAACGATAGAGATGAAATGGCGCGTGATGATGTCTGAATCAGAGCGCTCATGCGTCGAGAACCGGACGAGCGCCGTTGTCGTGTTGGGGAAGGTGACAGACTTTATGTCAACGGTGATCGACTTGTTTTTGCCGAGCCGGCGAGCTGGATTGTCAGGGTTCGCGGCACTCCATTGGGCCTGGAGGTCGCGCGCTGCGTCGCCGGTGGAGAGCAAAGCTGCAATTCCAAAGTTCTGCTCGATGGCAAAAGGATCATAGCCCTCGCGGGATCGAATGTAACGGACGACATTCGCCTGAGTGACCGCCTGCTGATCGGTGATGTTCGATGTTCGGGTCAGCCCTGTCTTGACCTCAATGTAGCCAGTGTTCTTGTCGACCTCGACAATGTACGGCTCGAAGCTCTTGAGGGGCACGAGCATCACCAATGCGGAGAGCGACAGGATCGTGATGCCGCCGAAGATCAGCGTAATCAGCCAAGCGAACGCCTTGGACCGTTTGGCCTTTTTGACGATCTCTTGTTCCCAACGGTCCCCATCCTGAAAATAGCTCCGGAGAGCATCGTTATTCTCTGCCATGTATCCTAGCCCTTAATTCCCGCCACCAGTTGCCTAGTTGGGCAGACTGTTGTTGGTAATTCTGTTTTGCATCGCTTCTGCTGCACCGGCGTTTTGGATGTTTTCCCTCATGCCGGCATGGGTTCTGGCGCGTGCGGCCATTCCTAATTCTCCAGCCCTGCCGGCTACAGAACGTGTCGCGGTCAAAGCTCTTGCCGGCAGTGCAACCCCGGTCGCGTAGCCAACCGATCGAGCGATCTGCCCAACGCCCGTTGCCACGCCCCCGGTAATTCCCTGGGCGAGAGTTTGGATGTTGAAGAGGACAAAAGCACCAGCCGCACAGATCAGGACGAAAGCCGAGATATCGTCTAGCTGGATCTCGTTCGCGGATGCTGCCGCTGCGACCTTCTGCAGTTCAGCGTCCATGGTCGTGATGAGAAAGGCGGCGACGACGTAAACGAAGAGCGGAATAATCGCGTAAGTCAAAACCTGCTGGAACCAAGCCATTCCGTACTGGCGCGTGGAATCAAACAATAGGCAGGCGATAAAGATCGGTGCAGTGCCAAGCAGCACCCACATCATCACCTTCGCAAGCACGAGGATGGCAAGCGCAACGGCAATGAACAGCCCAACCGCCAGCATGATCAGGAACCCTACAAGACCCGGGAGAATGGCGAAGTAGCCTGACTGCTCCGCGAATGCTGCTGCTGCCTCATTCGCTGTCTCCCAAATCATGGAGAGGCCGTCTGTCGGCTCAGTTATCCCGGTACTGCTAGCCGTCAGGAGCGCCCGCCCCACGTCTTCCGGCGTGTTGTTCAGCCAGTCGTAAAAGAAGAGTTGGAAGTTGCCCCACTGATCAATGAAAGCGACGATAAGCATCATCCGCACGACCCGGCCGACGATCTCGCCGACGCTCACTCGCGCGGTCCCCATGACGAGTTGAAGTCCGTAATAGGCGACGTAGGCAATAAGCATGATCGTCAGCAAGGGCATGATCTCGTCGCCAACGACCTCATAAGCCCGTTGGGAGAAATTCCGCCCTGCATCTTCAAGAGCCTCAAGCAGGCCGCCTAGAAAGTTCATGGGGTCACTGCTCTCCGCTTGCAGCGAAAGCGTCGATCGCCGCCAGCGCTTCCGATGGGTTGCCATTCACGCTGGTCATTGGGCCACATTCCTGTCGCGGATCCTCGGCGTAGGATGTGAGGTTTGCCGGCCTCTTGCATGGTGCAGTCTTCTCTTTCGGAGCACCGGCGCAGCCAGTTACGCCGGCAGCAACCAGAACGGAGAGGAGCACAAAACCATTCACTCGAAATGTCTTAGTCACCGTAGGTCAGCGCCTTCTTGGTATTGGAGATGTCGACAAGGCGGCGCTGGTTTTGAGCCTGCAGGGAGCCGACCGCCCCATTCATCACGCCGATCATTTCGTTGATCGTCAGGCCGGTTTGAACCTGCAGCTGCGTGTTCTGATCGATGGACCCCTTGATGTCTTGGGCCTGGCCGATCTGCTGACCTGCCTGCTGGAATGCCTGTGTTCGGGACTGAACGGCCTGTTGCGAGCCGGTGACTAGGGCAGCAACTCCAAGGACGGTCTTCATCATCTCTTCGTAGGACTTGTCGCCGGAGAACGTGCTGTCCGCCTTGCCAGACAAGTTCTTTACTAGCTGAAGACCGTTGATGAAGGTGGTGGCAATCTGCCCGATGTCACCGCCCATGCTGCCGAAGTTCGGGACTCCGCCCTGCATCAGGCTATCGAGTGACGGCATCTGAGAAACGCTGAACCCTTGACCAACGGCGAGGTTCTGCATGGGATTTGAAACGCTCCCGCGATCCCCCGTGACGGCTTTAAGCGTCTCTTCTACCGTCTTCAGAACCTCCTTGTTCGTATCCAGGATCTGATCGGTCGTCTGAGAGGTTTCCGTTGCAATCTTCAGGTTGGCGCTGTCGATCACGGGAACCTGTGCATGCGCGGTAGACGCCATCGCTAGCGAAAACGCAGTCAGGAATGCTCTTTTCATGGCCGTTCTCCTTGTCATTCGGTGCTCAACATCAGCTTCATGTCAGCCTCTGGTTCGAGTTTTCGAACGCAGGCCTGTTCCTCCGGATTCCACTCAAGCTGCAGTTCCTTGTCGCAGAGGTCAGCTACCTCGCGATCGTCTTCTTTCTCGTCTCGCTTGTAGTCGCTGGACCGCGAAGACCCCGAGAGCCCGCCTAGATCGAGTGCATTTTGAGAATTCATAAGCTCCGCCATCGTTGTTCCGAGGCGGATGACCTGGTTCATCATCTCGAGGTTCGCATTGCGTGCTCCGGAATTATGGTCCCAGCTGTCTTGGATCGTGCCGCTTTCCATCTGGCCGAGTTGCTGAAGCCATGACGCGACGTTCCCGCTGTTTTCGGAAATCGATTGGCTGGTTGCCATTGAGTTGATCGTTGCGTCACGCGCACCTGAAAAGCCCGACGTGCCTCCGCCGAAGTTTTCGGGGATGTTCGACACATCGGAGCCTCCGAACTGAGGCATCCACTTGCCTTTGATCGCGGCTACATACCCCTGCGTCTCCTTGAACGGAGGGATGCCGCCATACTTTCGAACGTTGCCTGGCCCCGCGTTGTATGCCGCTAGGGCGAGGTTGGTATTGCCGTTGAAGGTACGGAGCTGCTGCTTCAGGTAGCGTGCGCCGCCGCGGAGGTTATCCTCGATATCGTGAGGGTTCACGCCAAGATCCTTGGCTGTGCCCGGCATCAGCTGCGACAAGCCCATGGCGCCGACAGGCGACTTTGCGCAGGGATTGAACCGGCTCTCCTGGTAGACGAGAGACATGAAGAGGGTTTCGTCTACCCCTTCCTCACGCGCCACTCGCTTCACGAGCCCGACAATCTCCGGATTGGCTTGTGCTGCCGAGGGGGCGTCACCTCCGCGCCCCGGCCGGTACATCGAGCAGGTGACGCTCTTGCTCACGGAGTGCCGGCGACTGTCTGTTTCTTCGATCTGCTTCGTCGTTTCATTGCGCACCGCATCTGTTGAAGTGAGGGCGCCATCCGTAACAGGAACCTGCGAGGAGGCGGGGGGCGCTGTTCCACAAGCCAAGGCTGCAACCAGCAGCGTTAGAGTCCGACTGTTCCTCATTCGGCCTTCTCCCATCCGCAGAATTTCGCCAACCAGTTTTCGGGTTCGTCTCCGTACTGCTCGCGAAGTGCCGCGCACTCCTCGATCGTCTCCTTGCGTCCTGAAAGCACCTTCACGAGATCCGGCATTGTCGACAGATCGAGACGCGCAATGACAGAGTCGTTGCCATGCTTAATCAGGAAGGTTCTCTTTTCAGGAGGCGTGTTCTTGATGAACTTGAACTCCTTCACCGTCAGGCCGAAGCGCTTGATGTAGCTCTCTTCGTCAGCCCGTGGGTTCGGGAAGTGGATGTTGGTCGCCGATTGCTCAATGAGCGTGTGCGACGCTTTGGATTTGGTAATGTCAGCAGCCGACTGCGTACCAAAGCCCACGATGCCGTTGAGCTTTCGGATCGTCTTCATCTTGTCGACGATGAAGGCGCTGAAAGTGTCATCCATCAGTAGCTGCCAGCCTTCATCCATGAAGAACATGACGGGGTTACCGTCCAGCAGCTCGTCCAGCCGATGGTAAAGATACATCAGCGCAGGGGTTCTTAGCTCCTCGTTTCCGAGGATGTTGGTCATATCAAAGCCAAAGACGCTGTGACCCGAGAAGGAAAGGACGTCATGGGGCGCGTTGAACAGCCAGGCTTTTTCGCCTTCGATCCAAGGGCGAAGCCGCGAGTACAGATCGTTGGCATCGGCCTTGGACCGCCCCATCAAGAGGCCGGCAAGATTCGGGAGGTTCCGCTGAGCTGCCGGCTCCTGCATGATCCGGACGATTGCCTTTTCCAGCGTGTCCTCGTCCTCTTGCGTGAAGTCGGTGCGACGATCGCCGCGCAGCATGGCCTTGAGCAGACGGACCAGAAATTCCCGGTTCTCGCCGGTGTTTTCCAGTTGCAGCGGGTTAAAGCCCGTGGGCGTTCCCGGAGACAAAACTTCGTAGGCTCCGCCGATCGCCCTGACGAAGATCTCAGCCCCCCGGTCCTTGTCGAAGAACACGGCGCGAGGCGTGGGTGAAACCCGCATCGCCTGAGCCAGCAGGAAGGTCAAACCTACGGTCTTGCCGGATCCTGTCGGACCAGTCACCGTGAAGTGCCCGATATCCCGGCGGTGGAAGTTGAACCAGTAGGGGGTTTGTGAGGTCGTTTCCAGAATGGTGATCGGCAGGCCCCAATGGGTGCGATCCGCTTGTCCAGTCGCGAAATTATGCATCGAGGAAAGGCCGGAGAAGTTGGCGCTCGACAGCATGGCGATGCGGGAGATGTAGGAGCGGTTTCCAGGCAGCTGCGCCCAGAACGCCGCCTCAAGATTGAGGTCTTCCCGGAGCCAGTTGATGTTCATGTCGGTGAGGCAAGCGCCAAGTTCCGACACGCAACGGCTTAATCCCTCGAGGTCCCGCGAAATGCACAGAAGCGAAAAATGATGGAAGCCGAATACAGCCTCCTGATTGAGGAGGCTGTTCAAAGCATAGTCGATGTCGGATTCGACCGAACTACCCGCTTCGTCGGAGGCCTTGATTTGGCGTTGAAGGCGGCTGATCCGCTCTTGTGCGATCGGTTTGTCTGCAAGGGTGAAGGACTGCGTCAGGATGAACTCGTGGTTCACCTGCAGCAACCCATCCAACATGCCGGGACCAGTGAATGGAGGATATTCTTTGATTGAGAGTAGAGCGGCATAGCGGCTATCTTCTTCCACCGCCGCTTGTGCCTGCATCGTCCGCTTTGAAAAGTGAAGCCGTGAAGTGCCGACGTAGTTGCGAATTCCCATGCGCGGAAGCCGCATCTTTCGCGGCACACCGCAGGTCAGGATCGTGTTGAAGAACTCGCAGGGCTCCGAATACGGATCGCCCTTAGCGTCTTCTCCATCGATGTCCTTTTTCGCGGTATCGTCTGATTTCTTGCGATACGTGATGCCAAGCGGCTTTGCGCCGTACTTGTGCAACTCTTTCACGATGTTCCCAACCAGCTCTTCGAGGTCGGTCACGTCTTCACGGGTCGCTTGGGCCCTGGCCTCCTTGTTCGAGCGTTCAAAGATCCGCTTCAGCGAGTCGCCGAGGCCAAGCGCCCCTTTCATGCCCGAACGCACGATCGTCAGGTAAATTTCGTTCGTGAACATCCGCTTCTTGCGAAGTTGGTCCATATAGCGATCGTTCAGGATCTCGCAGAAGGAGGAATCGAACGAACCGCCGATTTCGGTCTCGACCTCACGACGGATTACAGTCGACCAAAGAGAATAGCGGCTCGAACCTAGTGCTCGGATCATGGTGTTCTGCACAACAGAACGCATGTTCAATTCGGCCTGGTCCTCCGTCTGGAAGAACAGGCCATCAAGCTTGATGACGCTGATCAGGGTTCCATTCTCGAGCCCGATGACCGTGTCAGACACATGCCGCATATAGGGGATGTGAACGGACATAGGCCGCTCGTTGCCGGCGACCTTCCCAAACCCAAGCTCTTCCTTGACGACTTTCAGCATCTACTATGGTCCGTATGAGTTGGTGCCCCAAAAGCGCTTGTTGGGGGTCCTTGGCGTCTTGCGGGACGTGACCTGCAGGACGTCGAGAATCTTGCTGTCCCAGGCACAAAGCGAGAAAAGGACAAGGTAGGCGGCTGGCGCGATCAGCAGTGCCGCCAGATGGTTCGTCACCAGCCACCCAATGATTGTCACGCCGATGATCAGGACGACCGCCATGTAGGGCACGCCCCATAGCGTCGGAGACCGGGTCAAGCCGATCACCAACGGCGTCAAAGCTGGCTTCTCGTCCTGAAAATCGCTCATCAGCCGCCGCCTACCGACGAAATCATCTGGTCAACGATGGCAGGGGCGCCGAACACGAGACCGATGCCAATGACGACGGCTCCGGCCGTGAACCACGAAAGCCTGCCGGCAAAGGCAAGGAAGCCGAGGCCAATCACGGCGATGATTGCCATCAGACGTCCGAAGGGGCCGGTGATGAAGTCAACGATCATCTGTACGGCTGTCTGAAGGGGGGCGAATGCACCGCCGCCGCCACCGCCAGCCTGTGCAAGCGCTTGATCAGCGCCTGCAACCTGCAGGGCTGCCACCAAGCCAATGACGGCTACTGCCTTCAATGCCCCGGAATGCCGGGAAACGACGTTCTTCATAGTTCTCTCCTTAAAAATGCATCACGCCGCCGACGAACTTGCCGGTCTTCTCCACAGCGATGACTCCGGCATCGCTGGTGTTCTTTGCCGCCATGTCTCGGACGATCCCGTTCGCCTTCCGTTTGCCGGTTGGCATCGGTAGGCCGAGCTGGAAATTCACGACCTTTGCGACATAGCCGACGGTTTCTTGGAATGGCGGAACGCCGCCATATTCGTAGATGCGCCCCTCCCCGCTGTTGTAAGCGGCTGCGACCAGAAGCGGGTTCTGAAACTCATCGAGCAGGAAGCGGAGGTACTTCATCCCGCCCTCGATGTTTTGAGCAGGATCGCAAATGTCCTGAACACCGAAGCGAGCCGCCGTTTCGGGGATAAGCTGCATCGGTCCGCGTGCGCCTTTCGGTGAATTGCGGATCTCATCGAATCGGCTTTCGGCCCAAGCAATCGCAACCGCGAAGCCCTCATCGACGCTGTATCGGCGCGCAGTGGATGCAACCAGCGCTCTAATCTCCTCAGGTGACAGGGGCGACGGCCCGCACTCTTCAACGGGAGTTCCTGCCCCTAGATTTTCGGGGGTATCACTAGATGTAGTATCTAGAGTAGGAGTTTGGACAGGCTCAATGCGGCCCGTGGCGCGCTCTGAGACATCAAAATACGCGCTGACAGCCGCATCAATTTGATGCCCTTTGGCGCCCGCGTCGTTCGACGCCGTTGCGCCCAAAACTTCGGCTCCGCCCTTCGTGACAACACCGTTTGCACCAAGGACGAATTCCTTCTCTGATGTCTCGACACCGCTCCAGCGATCTTCGAAGTTCGTGACAAGAGATTCCTCGTTGATTGTCACATAACCGTTGTAACTGCTGGAAATACGGCCTGTTGTGGCTAGGTCTTGTGACGCAGCAGTATTGGCCGCGAGCAGCATGGATAATGCTGCGCTAGTCAGGGTTCGCGGGCCTAGATACCCTGCATAGACAGTGTTTTTATCCATCGCACCCGCCCGTCAAACGGTGTTGTGATCGCCACGAAAACCGACTAGAGTTAATGCACACATGATACCGATTTGATGCACTCTTACAAGTTTTCTGATCGGTGTTAAACCCTATTTTGCAGGGTCAACAATCGCACTACGGATGGTTAGGGCTAGATTATGAAACAGGCCATCATTCCCGCGCTTCTAAGTTGCGCAATGGCAACACAAGCGCTTGCCGCTCCTGCGGTGAACAAGGACTACATCAGATCGCTGGCGGCGCCGGGCAAAACTGTTCTTGTCGTCGAGTATTACGACGGGACCGGTAAAGTCGCTGATCGCAAAGGTTACGCCACGGCCAATGGCTTCAAGGCTATCTCGGCGACTGAGTTTCGCGTCGATGAATCGACAACGTTGCATCTGTATGGCGTTCAGCCCTGCAACGGCGATCTGGTCAATCGCGCGGAGGACTATTCCGGGACTTGCGAGGAGTTTGGTACGCAGCAGCTGCAAACGATGCTGCAAAGCCCCAAGGTTCTGTTCTGCAGGGCCTTCATCAGCGAGCAGACTGCCCCCGTTCAGGATGTCACTTGCTACGGCTACTATAACTATCCTGGAGCAATGGACACGGTTGATAATCTTGAGGAGCAGCTTCTGTCGTTGGGAGCGGTTCGCCTGACTAAGAAAGCCGATGGTTCATTCGAACGTCCTGATCTCACGGAAGCTCAGGAAATCGGCCAGAAGGGTTCCTACGGTATGTGGGCAGATCCTCGGGTGAAGGCGCAATGAAGCTTGCTGCTGCACTCGTCGCGACTCTACTGCCCTTTGCCGCCAATGCCGCACCTGAAGGGTACTTCGATCTTGCTCCCGGCGTTACCTTGGAAACGGGGGACACCTGGATCTCGAACGGAGAGCGGTTTCGTCTCTATGGCATCCAGTCCTGCTTACGCGGCACTGCCTACACGGATGGTCAGGGCAATAAGAAGGACTGCGGTGAGGCATCGCTTGCGATGTTGGCTGCCTACATCAAGGACACCAAACCGATCTGTGCCCCCGTGGCGAAGCTTAATGGCATCTCATATGTCGTTTGTTACGCCACGGTTGGCAGTCAAAGGCTCGACCTCGCGCAGATCATGGTGACAAGCGGCTATGCATTCGCCGCCTTGAAGACCGATGGTCTCCCTTATCATGCCCCCTACGCCATAGCCGAGCAGCTTGCTCAGCAAAAGAAGGCCGGCCTTTGGCAATTCTCCGACGTTCAGCATCCTTCCATCCTGCTTAGTCGTGAGGCGAACCAGCGATCGAGGAGCGCCCAGCCATGATAAACCGCCTTATCCTTTTTATCGCCGCAAGCTCTTTAGCCCAGCCAGCGTTTGCCGCCGATCCGATCTATCAGAACTGGCACGCCCTACGCGGTCAGGCTGCGCCTCCAGTTGCTGCTGCTGTTCGGTTGCCGACGTTCAAAGGCCCGGTAACCGTTCTCGACGGCCGCACGCTATGGTTCGGCACGCTTGGCAATGGCTATAAAGTGAGGTTGGCTGGCATCGACACCTGTGAGCTTCCTCAATGGGCTTTGAACCCAAAGTGGACCAACCGGGAGAAGCAACAGGCTCCTAGCCCCGTTCCATGCGGTCCCTTCGCCAAGGCCTGGCTGAAAAGGACTGTCGGAAACAGACCCACGACTTGCGTCGGTCTGGCCTACGCGAACGATGGGATACCCGTCGCACAATGCACGACTAACGGTGTGGATCTCGCCGCCGAAATGCTGCGCGTCGGTTGGGCTCGTCTCGATTCCCCTTACATCAACGCCCAATATTACGCTTATCAGACCAACGCGATGGCCGCCCGGTATGGGATGTGGGGAACCTACGTGTTGGACATGAACGAATGGCGCCGCAAAGCTGTCGACAAGACGCTAGATCGGCATCCGATCGCCGACTTCAATCTATTGGCCGAGAGGAAAAGCGAGATCTCTCCTCCTTTTGCTGATGCGCGAAACAAGCCGAAGAGGACAGACCGATAGTTGCCAGACCTCGCACATATTGCGACCTCTCTCGCAACGGATCCCTTGGCTGGTTTGCTGCTTGCCATCTCCCTCTCGATCGCCCTCATAATCCCGGCGCAGAGACTCTGGTGGATCCACGCGCTACTAGCGGCCTTCCTTCTCATCCTGTCGCTGGCTTTCCACGACAAGCGTCACTTGTCCTTCGACAGCTACCTGGTCGGGCTCTTCGCCTTCGCCGCGGTTTCTCGGGACATTCCCAATCAGCCATTGCTCTATCGCATCGGCATTTCCTGGTTTGCGTGCTTCGCACTGATCTCGGCCGTCATCTACGCTGCAGGCGAACGCATCCAGCACAGGACTCCGCTCGAAAGATTTCTTTCCGAGCCGGCAATTTCAGCAGCATTAATCAAGAGGGACACCTGATATGAAACCAGTGTTTTTTGCCGCAGCCGGTCTCGCGGCTCTTGCCATCTCTCCAGCATCTGCCAAGGCCGAGGATGCCTCATGGGGTTGCCAGATCCTCTTGTGCGCAGCCTCACAAAGCCCGTCATGGCATGGCGTCCCCTACTGCGTTCCCCCGATGAAAAGGCTCATATCAGCTATGGCGAAGCCCGGCTTCTCCTGGCCGATCTGCCATGAAGCAAAAGCCGGAAAACCGGGCTATGAACCTTACGAGGAATGCCCTGCCGGCATGACCGCCGTTTCCTCCCGCACCGATGGGGATCGGTCGTTCTTGGGCCGAGACGACAAGGATCAGTGCACGAAGACCGTCAACCAGTGCAGCAACCGTGCCGCCTTCCGTACCCAATTTGGTGACGCCCGAGAAAACGAGCGCAAGGGTGTCACGATCCGGCAGATCAACCAGAACAACGACAATGATGTCTTCAACCGAGACAATGGCTGCATGGTGCAGATCACTCAGCCCCGCCCTCGCCGCGCGGACCCTTATTATTTCGACATTCCGAACGATAAGGGCGTCAAGCAGCGTGCTTGGTTCAACCTGAATGACTGAGTGGATGACATGAACAGCAACATTCTCATCGTAGCAGCAGCCGGTATCGGCATTCTCGCCGGTGCAGGAGGTACTTATCTCATCATGCCGGAGCCAGAGCCGGTTGTTCGGGCCCCCACTGATGCGGAGATCGCTGCCCTTATCGCAGCCAATCCCTCCCTAATTCCCGAACCTCCGGCTCCTGTGCTTGAGATACCGACAGAAGAGGAGGCCCTAGCCGCATACCGCAAGGCTTATGCCCGCAACCCTCTGAGGACCGGCCGCGGTGAAGCCGTTGTGACCCTTGCCTTAGGAGAGTGTGACGAGAACGCCAGCGGTCCAGGCGTATCATGCGTTGCGGCAATCAAGAGGAATCCGAACGCAGCTCCTCTCGATCGCGTCATTGGATTTGCCAAGTCTGCATCCGGCGAATGGGTAGCCACCAACTACTGATTTCAGGGCCAGATGCCTGTTGCTCATCAGTGCCCCGGCAGTGAGATGGAGCCTGACAGAAGAAGCTCGATTTCCTCAGGGTTCAGGCTCCCCTTGGAGGCAATTAGATACCCTGCTACGTAAAGCAGCTTCTTATCTCTCTCATCCTGATCTGACGGCGCGTGCCTGATGATTTCCATACGTGCCCTCGCTTCTTGATCCATGTCAGCGCCGCCCTCGCCGTTGACGGCCGTCAGGTACACGGCCCGGTGACGTTCGACCTTCACGGACAAAGGCTCGTTGGGTTGCAGCTCAAGCTTTTCTGTCATTTTTCCCTCTCCACAAGCGCAAGCGATCACTCCTTGACCTCCCGAAATCGAAGGGAGGGCAGGAGCCCCGCTCCTGCTCCCGAGCTCGTGCGGAACAGCTGGAGAGAGGGGGACAAGCGCTAAACCGGAGGGGGATCACCCACCCGGAGGGCCGAGACGGATTTCATGGAAATGCGGCCGGTGCTGCAGGCCACAGGCCGAAGCATGGGGAGACCGGTTTAGTGCTTGTGGGGGAGAGAGGGCAGAGCGCCTTTCTCCCCTAGAAGCGAGTTGAAATTTTTCAGACGAAGAGCAAATGGCTCCACAACTTAAACAGGTTTAGCGAAGTAATTTGCGGAGGCGTCAGCGCCGGTTGGCCGTCGGCGTATAGCCTCCTATCCAGTTTTCGCCTTAATACATTCCCGGCACGGGATACGGGCTTGTGGAAACCCGCCGACCATCTTGAACTGCTTCAAGTGCAACTCGATCTTCCTCATCGAG
This sequence comes from Neorhizobium petrolearium, assembly GCF_029854435.1. Taxonomy (NCBI): domain Bacteria; kingdom Pseudomonadati; phylum Pseudomonadota; class Alphaproteobacteria; order Hyphomicrobiales; family Rhizobiaceae; genus Neorhizobium; species Neorhizobium petrolearium. The sequence goes on from NZ_CP123002.1 coordinate 351,859, forward strand.
CATCAATGTCGTTGAGAGCAAGTTTTCCCACTGGTGTGCCGGAATGTCCGCGCCCGGTATGGCATGAACGTTGTCCTGCATAACGAGCCAAGCCAATGCCACCTGCTGCCAAGAGCATTTGTGTTTCGCTGCGACGGCTCGTAAAGCTGGATGTTCACTGTAAACGCCACGGGCCAACGGGCAGTGCGCAACCAGCGCTATTCCTTTGTCCCGCATCACCTTGAGAAGAGACTCGTCGCGCAGGCCGATATGCATCTCGACCTGGTTACATGCCAAAGGCACAGAGGTCACCTCGACAGCGGTCTCCAACAGTGGCTGAGGAAAATTCGAGACACCTATTGTTTTGGCTAATCCCGCATCAACAAAGCTCGCAAGCGTATTAAGCGGCGGGGCGAGTTGAAGGTCTCTGGGCGGCCAGTGCAGCAGCAGCAGGTCAATGTAGTCAACTTGCAGCTTTTCAAGGCTCGTCTCCACTGAAAGCTTCATGGCCTCAGGTGCGAAATCGGTGTGCCAAATCTTAGTAGAGATTGTGATTTCATCTCTGCAAACGCCGCTTTGGCTGATGCCTTTGCCCACCTCGCGCTCGTTCCCATAGAACGACGCTGTGTCCACAAAGCGATATCCCATCTCTAAGGCATTGCGCACGGCGATGACGCAAAGCTCGTCGCGCATGCCCCACGTTCCGAGGCCAACTTTGGGCAGGAAGCTATTGTTTCGCACCAGTTCGGCACTCCCGACACGGAAATGCAGAATCATCTTTCCCGCCCTACGTCATCTCAGAAATGAGGGGATGCCTGAGCCACGGGGCCCCTTTTCGCCGGAAACCCTGCGGGCAACATGCTCGATCCACGCCGGGTTGATGTTTGAAAACATATTCCGTGGGAGGTTCAGCTTCCGGATAAACGTCAGCCGGGCGGTCACCGCCAGAATGTTATAAAGGGTTGCTCGCCCTGCATCGGCCTTCATCGCATTGAAGCCCGTCGGCCCTTCCGCGTCAGCGAGAGAGCTTCCATCGCCACTACAGTCTCAGGCGGAAGCGCGGCGCTCACCTCATGAAGCCAGCCGTCCAGATATTGTTGCCGTTGCGAGCGAACAAGCCGTTCAAGCTCCTTGGCAGACGGACCATAGATATTGCGATCCCGGCACCAAAGAAACACCGCCTCAAGCATGGCGCTGACGGATTGTCCGGAAGGGCAACGCTCGCCGATGATCCAGCGAGAAAGCGCTTCCCGGTCTCCTCGCGTCATGCGGCGAAAGCCAAGATACTGCAAAATCTCGGCGCAATGCCGACGGGCTGTTCTCCCGCCAAAATCATAACCGGTCAGTTCGTCGGCTGGGACGCCGATCTGCTCGGCCAGGTATTCGGCACCATCGTGCGGGACCAATATGCCATCCTCAGCGAAGAAACCGCGGGCGCTGAAAAACTTTAACTGCGCGGCCAGGCCGAGCCTCGTAGCGGCCGGTTTGGAATTGATGAAATCAATGTCGGCGAAGCTCAGGCTCCATTGGTTCGACAAAATCCGAACTAGAAATACCCGTACTCATCACTACGCTCCTCAAATTGGAGCGCAATGTCATGAGCGAGCGCTTCTCAGCTCAATCCCACAAGCATGTTTCCACAACGTTCTTCGAGTTGGCCAAAATCGCAGCTTCGGGCCGACTGGGCCGATCAGGCTTTCAAGAGCGCTGACGGCGCTCAATAGCGGAAGCCGAAGGCCTCAGAAAGTCGTTTCCCGGACGCCACGACAATGCGCGCAAGTGCGCTATCGGGCCCGCTGTCAACGCGCCTCGTGCGCCCGAAGACTGTCAATGCCATCAACAACCGGCCCGTCGGGTCGAATATTGGGACGCTGACAGCGCCGAATCCGTCTCCACCGCCGTCGGCGATGCAGGCGAAGCCCCGGCTACGGGTTTCGCGTATCAACTCTGCCAACGCCGCGCGTTCCTTGGGCGCGTTGACCCTTCCGCTTGCGCGATTCTGTTCCAGCTCACGCTCGATTGGTCCTTCGGTCCGGCCGGGGTCGTCAAAGCTGCTGAAAACCAGGCCGGTGGCAGAGAACGTCATAGGGCAGTGGTGAGTCGGAGCGACGGATGTCGCAAAGTCATGGCGCGCTTCCATGACCCGGACCATCGTGGGACCCTTGTCTGTCCATACGGCCAAGGCAGAGGTCTCGCCCACCTGTTCGACAAGTTCGGTCAGGATCGTTTCAGCGAGCTGCAGCGGTTCAAATCGCGCGAAGCCCTTTATTCCCAGTTGGAATGCGACGGGCCCCAGGTCGTATTTCGACGAATCCTTGAGCTGCTTCACAAGCCCGGTACGGATCAGACTCACCAGATAGCGATGAACCTTGGCCGACGGCATTTTCAGGCTCGCCGCAAGTTCGGCCAGCTTCATAGGTCCCTCGGCGCGGATCAGCACGTCGAGTATCGTTCCCGCTATTTCAACCGACTGGATTCCGAGTTGGGCCGGCCGCTCCGATGTGTCCTCCGGCGAAATTTTCCTTGTGTTTTCAAGCAGCACTCGGGCCCTCCTTATTGTTTATGATGAGCATTATACAAATTTGTTGACAAGGCGCAAATTGAAAGACAGCATTACGTATAATAACAGAAATTACACATTGTATAATGTTTTGCACTGAGGATGGTGCGTGAGGAGAGTCCCAATGAACGGATTTGAGTTTGGCCTGAAAGGTCGGCTTGCCTGAGCGGTAGGGAGACCCGTCTCAAGGACGGCCCCGTTGCTGCGCAGGCGCCAGTAGCGCGTGGACTAGCATTCAAAAACATCGAGGAAACACCAATGAACGCCATTTCATCGGAAAGCGCGGTGGAGGAAGTCCATTGCGACTTGCTCGTCGCAGGTTCAGGCGCAAGCGGACTGACGGCGGCAATAGTCGCAGCCAAGCAGGGCTTGAATGTGATTGTCGCGGAAAAAGAGCCTGTGTTTGGCGGCACCACGGCTTTCTCGGGAGGCTATCTCTGGGTGCCAAACAATCCGGTCAGTAAAGAGGCCGGGATACAGGACAGCAAGGAAGCTGCCCGGGACTACATCCGCCATGAGGCGAGCAACCACTACGATGCGGCCCGTACAGAGGCATTTCTCGACGCTGGGCCGGCGATGGTCAACTTCATGCACGAGAACACCCACGTTCGGTTCGAAGCATCACCTGCCTTTTCCGACTATCATCCGGACGCGCCAGGCGGCATGCCAGGGGGGCGATCGATCCTGGCAGTCCCGGTCAACGCCGCTATTCTCGGTGAAGACCTCCCCAAGCTTCGTCCTCCGCGCTCCGAACTTACCCTCTACGGGTTGGCGATCGGATCCGGCAAGGAACTCTGGCATTTCTATCGCGCCACGAAGCGCCTGGAGTCCTTCGCCTATGTGTCAAAACGCATAGCAAAATTCGGTGTCGACAAGGTCCTGAAAGGACGCTCGATGCTGCTGACCAACGGCAACGCATTGGCGGCGCGCCTTTATCGGAGCGCAAAGGATCTCGACGTTCCTGTCTGGCTCGACAGCCCGGTGAAGGCCTTGTTGCGTGACGACGATGGCAATGTGATCGGGGCCGACGTACTCACGCCAAAAGGACTGCGCCGGATCATCGCGAAACGCGGCGTGGTCCTGGCCTGCGGCGGATTTGCCCAGGACGTGGCTCGGCGGAAATCGCTCTACAATCACGTCGCGAGCGAGGGCGAACATGTGTCCGCCGCCAGCCCCGGCAATACTGGCGATGGCCTTCTGCTGGCCGAGCAGATCGGCGCGCAGACGCTGATGGATTATCCCAATGCGGGCGCCTGGGCGCCGACCAGCCTTGTGCCGAGGGCAGACGGAACGAAGGGGCCATTTCCGCACTTCATCGATCGCGGAAAGCCCGGGGTGATTGCCGTTGCCCGTTCCGGGAGACGCTTTGTCAATGAAGCCAACAGCTATCATGATTTCGTCCAGGGCATGGAACGTATGACGGAGCACGGTCAGCCGGCCGAAGCCTTCCTGATCTGCGATCATCGCACCATCAGGAAGTACGGTCTCGGCCATGTTAAGCCGGCACCCTTGCCGCTCGCTCCCTCCATCAAATCCGGCTATCTTATCTCCGGCAACACTCTGGCGGAACTCGCGCAGAACATTGGGATGGACGCTGCGGCGTTCGAGGCGACTGTCCAGCGCTTCAACAACGATGTTCCTACCGGTGTGGACACGGAATACGGCCGCGGCAGCACCGCATACAACCGCTTCCATGGCGACCCGGAAGTCAAGCCAAACCCGTGTCTCGCCCCGATAGCGAAGGGCCCTTTCTATGCGGTCCGCGTCGTGCCGGGAAGTATCGGCACCTTTGCCGGTCTGCGAACAGATGAGCATTCCCGCGTCATCGGCGAGGACGGCAAATCGATCCAGGGTCTCTACGCCGTCGGCAACGACATGGCGAGCGTCCTTGGCGGGAACTATTCGGGGGGCGGCATCACCCTCGGACCGGGCATGACCTTTGGGTACATCGCCGGAATGCACGCAGCGCGCGAGCACCACTAAACTCTTACGAAATCTACGTTGACGGGAGGAACTACCATGAACTTGAATCGCAGAAACCTGCTTCTGGCAGGCGCAGGACTTGCTTTGTCATTGGCATCCCCATTCGGGGTGGCTGCCCAGGAGAAGGTGATACGTATTGGAGCGCTGATCGCAGCGTCCGGTTCAACCGCCTTCATGGGTAGTTCCCAGCGCGAAACCATCGAAATGCTTGTCGATGAGTATAACGCGGCCGGAGGGATGACGGGAAACAAGGTGGTGCTGACCCTCTACGATACGGAGGGTAACGGCACGGTGGCGGCGCAGCAGTTCCGTCGCCTGATCGACTCCGATCAGGTTGACGTCGTCATCGGTCCGTCGACCACGGGTGAATCGCTGGCTCTCATGGCGGTCGCCAACGAGTCCAAGGTCCCGCTGGTGTCCTTCGCCGGTGCCGAGTCTGTTGTTAACCCACCGACGCCGTTCGTGTTCAAGGTGCCGCCGACAGATCGCATCGTCGTCAAGCATTTGCTGTCCTTCATGAAAAAGCGCGGCATCAATTCGATCGCGGTGCTTTCCTCCGCCGATGGTTATGGACAAGCCGGGCTCACCGTCATCAAGGATGTGGCCGACGAGCTCGGAGTGCCTGTCATGGCATCGGAGGAGTTCGGTCCGAAAGATACGGACATGACGCCCCAGGTCCTCAAGGTGAGGAGCAGTGGTGCTGACGCGCTGCTGATCTGGAGCGTGAATCCCGGTCCCACGATCATTCTCAAGAATGCCGCCTCTGTCGGATATGACAAGCCGATTTTCAACGGCTACGGCGCTGCCTCACCCGCCTTGATCGAGCAGGCTGGGCCGGCCGCCGAGGGAAGCTACGTGTCGTCCATGCGGCTCCTGGCGCCCCAGAGCCTCGCCGAGGACGATCCGATGCGCGGCGTCGTCACCAAGCTGGCGGACAACTATCGTGCAAAATACGGCAAGGAACCGACAACCTTCATCGCACATCCCGCCGACGCACTCTCTCTTATCGCCGCGGCCGTGAAGGCTTCCGGAGGAGAGGTGGATCGGGTGAAACTGGCCGAGGCGATGCGCAGCGGCATCAGCTTTGCAGGTGCGAACGGCATGTTCAATTTCACCGACACGAACCACAACGGGCTGGATGAGAACTCCAACTCGATGATCATGCTGCAGGTCAAAGGCGGGGAATTCGTCGTAGCCGACTGAGCTCTCCCAAGACGCCGGCGGCTCGTGGCTTGGATCGCGAGCCGCCAATGACGCCCCCAATCACAGGAGAGAATCCCGTGGAAGTATTCATTCAGATCCTCATTACGGGGATCGTAGTCGGCTGCATCTATGGCATGGCGGCTCTGGGCTTCACGATCGTCTATAATGCCACCAAGCTGATCAACTTCGCCAATGGCGAGTTCCTGATGCTTGGTGGGGTGGTACTGACGGGAGCGGTGACGATCGCCGGCCTCCCGACCGGAGTTGCGGTTCCGGTCGCGGTGGCGGTCAGTGCGGCGATTGGCTGGGTGATGCAGCGCGTCATCCTGGAGAATGCCAGGCATTCCGATCATCTTACCCTGGTGATGTTGACCATAGGCGTAGCACTCGCACTGCGCGGCGCAGCAGCGCTTGTCTTCGGCCGCGACATCAGTTTCGTGCCCGAATTCGGGTTCATTCCCCTGGTCCTCGTCGGCAACGTCTATATCCCGAGCCAGGGCATCTGGATCATGCTGACCCTGGCGGTGCTCAGCCTCGCCCTGTGGTATCTGTTTTCGCGCACGCTATTCGGCAAGGCCATGCGGGCTGCGAGCCAGGAACCGCGCGCGGCGGCCCTCTGCGGGATCGAACCCAAGAAGGCTGCGGTGATCGCGATGATCATGGCGGCCGCAATCGGCGGTCTCGCCGGGACGCTGATGGCACCGATCTCCGCCGCATCCTACGAAAACGGCATCTTTCTGGGCCTGAAGGGTTTCGCCGCAGCCGTCGTCGGCGGTCTCGGCAATCCGCTCGGCGCCATTCTCGGCGGTTTGCTGATTGGTGTCATCGAAAGCGTGACCGCGGGCTACGTGGCATCGGGCTTCAAGGACGCAATCGGCTTCATCATCCTAATTCTCGTGCTCATTCTGCGGCCTCAGGGTCTCGCCGGGCGCGCCGTAATTTCGAGGGTCTGATCGATGCGAAATTCAAAATCTACCTCCAACCTTCGCCACGATGGGCTGATCCTGCTGGGATTGGCGATCTTCCTCGCCATTCTGGGCGTGACGTTGTCCAACCAGTTCCACCGCTCGATCGTGGTCCTGTCGATGATCCATGCCATCGCAGCAATCGGCCTGACGCTGCTGATGGGCTATGCTGGCCAGGTATCGATCGGGCAGGGGGCCTTCATGGGCGTCGGCGCCTATGCCGCCGCCTTTGCCATGCAGCAGCTCAGCTTGCCGGTGCCCGTTGCGTTGATTGGAGCAATCCTCCTGCCGGGCCTGCTGGGCTATGTCATCGGACGGCCAATCCTCAGGTTGTCGGGGCATAATCTGGCGCTTGGCACACTCGCGCTCGGCGCAGTCTTCTTCGTGGTCGCTTCGCAGTGGCGTTCGGTTACCGGTGGCATCGATCCGGGCATCGTGAACCTTCCGAACCTCGGCTTCTGGGGGCAGTCCCACGAGACTGTTGTCTATTGGCTTTCCGCCGTCGTTCTTCTGGTCGCAGCCATTGTCGCCGCCGCTCTGGTGGACGGTCGCTTCGGGCGTGGTCTTGAAGTGCTGCGTACATCCGAAGTGGTCGCCGCCTGCATGGGTGTCGATACCGTCCGCGCCAAGTCCATGGTCTTCGCCATCGCCGCGGCTTTTGCAGGAGCTTCCGGCGCCCTGCTCGCCCTCTATCTACGCTCCTTCAACGCCAATACGTTCGGCGTCAGCCTCTCAATCGAGCTTCTGATGATGGTTATCATCGGCTCCCTGTCGACCATCTGGGGAGCTATCTTCGGCGCCTTCGCCATCATCATCCTGCCCAACCTGCTGGAGAGCTTCGATCATGCCAAGCTTCTCGTCTACGGCCTGACAATGGTCGCGGTGATGATGTTCGCTCCCCGCGGCCTTGGTGAAACTCTGCTCCGCTTCGTTCGCTCGAGGAGTTCGTCATGATTTCTGTTCCGGTACTTTCGCTTTCTGGCCTGACCAAGCGTTTCGGCGGCATCCAGGCGGTGTCCGGTGTTTCCTTCGACCTTGCACCCGGCGCCATCACAGCCGTGATCGGACCGAACGGCGCGGGCAAGACCACGCTGATCAACCTGATCACCGGCGTGCTGTCCCTGAACGACGGCGCGATCCGGCTGGAAGGTGCAGACATCACGAATGAGCCGGTGCACCGCCGTGCCGTGGCGGGGGTTGCCCGCACCTACCAGACCCCGCAAATGGCGGCGGGCATGAGCGTGCTCAGGAATGTCATGGCCGGGGCCTATCGTTTTGGCCGCTATGGCCTGCTCAGCACCCTGCTGCGTCCCTGGACGATCATCACCGAGAACGAGGAGATGGCGGAGCGGGCCGCACACGCCTTGCGTCGCGTCTCGGTTCCCGAAGAGTGGTGGCACCAGCCTGCCAGCGATCTCCCCTACGGCCTTCAGCGGCGCGTCGAAATCGCGCGTGCGCTCGCACAGGATCCGAAGGTCATTCTGCTGGACGAACCGGCAGCGGGTCTGAACCCGAGCGAAACCGCCGACCTGGCCCGGCTACTGACAGACATCGCCGCGGATGGCCGCGCCGTTCTGTTGGTCGAGCACGACATGCCGATGGTTATGTCGATTTCCTCGCATGTGGTCGTCATCAATTTTGGCCGGAAACTCGCCGAGGGAACGCCTGCCCAGATATTGACCAATCCCGAAGTCATCGCCGCCTATCTCGGCAGCGACGAGGAGGAGGCTGCCTGATGTCCGAAGAACTGCTCACAGTTGAAAATCTCGTCGCCGGCTACGGCGCGGTCGAAGTCCTGCACGGGGTTTCCCTGTCGATCCGCAAGGGGCAGATCCTGTCGATCGTCGGCGCGAACGGTGCGGGCAAGTCGACCTTGCTGAACACCATATCCGGCTTCATCCCGATCCGGTCGGGCGATATTCGCCAGGAAGGACGCTCCATTGCAAAGCAGGCGCCGGCGGTGATCGCGCGCGCGGGTATACGCCATGTGCCGGAAGGTCGGCGGGTGTTTTCCGAGCTCTCGGTGGAGGAAAACCTGCAGCTTGGAGGCTATGGCCAGCCCAAAGCCGTTGTCCAGGCGAGGATCGAGCATATCTACGAACTTTTCCCGCGCCTGCTCGAGCGACGCGGTCAGGCGGCCGGGACGATGTCGGGCGGCGAGCAGCAGATGCTGGCCATTGGCCGGGCTCTTGCCGCCGACCCGAAAGTCCTCATGCTCGACGAACCGTCGATGGGGCTTGCGCCGCTGGTCGTGGCGGAAATCTTTCGTCTCATCTGCCGCCTGCGCGACGAGATGGGGATGGGCATCCTGCTGGTGGAGCAGAATGCCAAGGCGGCCCTTCGGATTGCCGACCTGGCCTGCGTCCTGTCGCTGGGAAAGGTGACCATGCACGGAACCGGCGCGGAGTTGCTGCACAATCCGGATGTCGTCGACGCCTTCCTTGGCGGCCATAAGGCCGCCTGACGAGACGCGCGACCTAGGGAGAAGTCGAATGACGATCAAGCGTATCACGTTGCTCAAGCGCAAAAGGGAAATGACGCCGGCGGATTTCCGCGCTCACTGGGCGGGTCCACATGCTGCAATCGCGCGAAATTTGCCGGGTCTCGTGCGCTACAATCAGAACCATGTGCTTGCGGCCAGCGTGACGGGTCCCGACGGAGAATGGCCGGTTCACGGCTTCGTCGAGCTCTGGTTCAGGGATCGCGCGTCCGTTGTCGAGGCCGCAGGTTCCTCCGTTACGCGTGGTCTCGTCATAGATGAACCGAAGTTCCTGGACGGGCTGACCGGTCTGGATGTTGACGCTTCACCGTCGCACGGCGCCTCCGCCCAAAAGGTTTTTGTGATCGGGAAACCTGTTGCGGATAGCGCGGGTCCCCACACCTCCGGCGCCAATCTCCTGCTGGGCATTTCCCGGCTTGAGGGCTTCATCGACGGTCACGCCGACCATACCATCGGCGACATCATGCGGCGCGATCACCTCTGGTCCGAACCGGAGCCGCCCCAATTCATCATCTGGACGACCTTTTCGTCGCCCGACACGGCGCGGCTGGCTTTCGACCATTGCCAAATTCCGGCGGCAGGCAGCCACAGGCCGGAAGTCTATCTGACCGAAGAAATTAGAATCGTCTGAACCAGGGCCTTTCGGCCCGACATCGTGAGAAGGAGAATCCCTGTGAGCAAACCCTTTGCTTCATCGACCGACACGACCACCAAGACCGATACGCTCGAAATCCTCAGCGATGGCGTCTATGCGCTGACCGCCGAAGGAGACCCGAATGTAGGCGCGGTTGAAGGCGAGGACTTCGTTGTCGCCATCGAGAGCCGCGCCACGCCGGCTGCCTCGCGCGATTGGCTGAAAATCCTGCGCGAGCATACCGACAAGCCAGTTCGCTATCTGGTGCTGACCCACTATCATGCTGTCCGCGTGCTGGGCGCCAGCGCCTTCGCAGCGGAAGACATCATCATGTCCAACGCCTCGCGCGATCTTGTCGCCGAGCGGGGCGAGCAGGATTGGAAAAGCGAATTCGGCCGCATGCCACGTCTTGCCAAGAATGCCGAGGAAGTTCCCGGTCTGACATGGCCGACCATCACCTTCGACACCGAATACGACATTGAACTGGGTGGAGACCGCGGCAAGCTTGAACTGCGCTTTCTGGGCCGTGGCCACACAGGCGGCGACATCGTGGTCTGGCACGACAAGAGCCGCACGCTCTTCGCCGGCGATCTGGTGGAGGCGAAGGCCGCACTCTACACGGGCGACGCCTATCACTTCGACTGGGCGACGAAAACGCTCGACAATGTCAAAGCCTATCAGGCCGAGAACCTGATTGGCGGACGCGGCGCCGTGGCGCGCGGTGTGACGGAAACGGATGCGGCGGTCGAACAGACCCGCAAGTTCCTGAACGGCATGATCGACAATGCCGGCCGCGTCCACAGGGCCGGCGGCAGCCTGAAGGAGGCCTTCGAGGCCACGCGCGATGCGTTGGCGCCAGAGTTCGGCGCCTGGCCGATTTTCGAACATTGCCTGCCCTTCGATGTCCAGCGGCTTTGGGACGAATATGCCGGCATCGAACATCCCCGCATCTGGACTGCCGAGCGCGACCGCGAGGTCTGGGCGCAATTGCAGGATTGACGGGAACGGGAGGAAGACATCATGGCAAATGTGCAGGGAATCCCTGTCTACAAGGAAGTCGGCGCGACCCCCGCGCCGACCGGAAACACGGACAGCGCCCGCGTCGTGATCGTCGGCGCCGGCCCGGTGGGACTCGCCATGGCGCTGGATCTCGGCCGGCGCGGGCATGCAGTGACGGTGCTGAACCGGCTCGATTTCGTGGCTCATGCGTCGAAGGCGATCTGCTTTTCCAAGCGGTCGCTCGACATTCTCGACCGGCTGGGGGTCGGCGATCCGGCGGTGGAGAAGGGCGTGACCTGGAACGTCGGAAAGGTCTTCTGGGGCAACGACGATGACCCGGTCTACCAGTTCGACGCGCTGCCGGTGAAGGGGCAGAAGCGGCCGGGATTCATCAATATCCAGCAATACTACATCGAAGAGTATCTGCTCGAAGGCTGCCAGCGGCTCGCCAATATCGATATCCGCTGGGGTCATCGGGTCGACGCCGTCAATCCTGTCGATGACGGCGTGGAACTCTCGGTTTCCACCCTGGACGGCGACTACACGCTCCGCTCGGAATGGCTGATCGCCTGCGACGGCGCCCGTTCGACCGTGCGCGAAAAACTCGGGCTTGATTTCGAGGGACGAGTCTTCGAGGACAATTTCCTGATTGCCGACGTTCGAATGAAGCACGAGATGCCATCGGAACGCTGGTTCTGGTTCGACCCCCCGTTCAATCCTGGCCGGTCGGCCCTGATGCACAAGCAGCCGGACGATGTCTGGAGGCTGGACTTCCAACTGGGCTGGAACGTCGATCGCGAGGCCGCGATCCGGCCCGAAAACGTCAAGCCGTTTATTCGCGCCATGCTTGGCGACGTCGAATTCGAACAGGAATGGTATTCCGTCTACACCTTCCAGTGCCGCCGGATGGGACGCTTTGCCCATGGCCGCACGATCTTCGCCGGCGATTCCGCGCACCTTGTTTCTCCATTCGGGGCGCGGGGCTGCAATGGCGGCCTAGCTGATATCGACAATCTTGGCTGGAAGCTTGATCTCGTCCTGAGAGGCGCGGCCGACGAGACCCTGATCGAGACCTATAATGATGAAGCGATTGCGACGGCGGATGAGAACATCCTGAACTCGACCCGTTCGACGGACTTCCTGACTCCGAAATCCGCTGCCAGCCAGGCTTTGCGGGACGCGGTGCTCGAATTGGCGCGGGATCATGCCTTCGCACGGCCCTTCGTGAATTCGGGGCGGCTGTCGACGCCGGTGAGTTACCCGGCGAGCGCGCTTTCAACACCTGACAGCGACGAGTGGCAGGCCGGTATCGGTCCGGGATCGCCGGTGCTGGATGCGCCGCATCACGACGGCTGGCTGCTGGACGCCATTGGCGACGAGTTCGTGTTGCTCGCCCGTGGCTGGAAGGGCGAGTTGCCAGCGGGCGTGCGTCTTGTCGAGGTACAGGAGATTGCCGCCGATCGACTGGGCCTGACCGAGGGCGGCGCCTATCTGGTCCGCCCCGACCAGTATGTCGCCGCACGTTGGAAGTCACCGACCGCGACCGGGATCGAGGCCGCATTGATCCGTGCGAAAGGAGGAAGCCCATGTCTGCACTGAAGACCGCGACGAACCTGACGGGACACGATGACATCTACGAGGGCCTCGTGCGTCTGCACGAGGGACTGAGCGTAGAGCAGAGCCTGCGCCGCTGGGCAAAACTCGTCCTGATCCTTGCCAATCATATCGGCGACCGTACGGTCGTCGAAGAAGCCATCGATATGGCGCTGCTGTCGGCCATGCTGCCAGACGAGTGCAGAACAATTCTCGACTGGCAGCAGACGGACTGAGAGCCATGCCCGACCTGGGTGTAACTCCCTTGTTCTATGCAGCGGCTATTCCTGCCGTGGTCCTGCTTGGATTTTCTAAAGGCGGCTTTTCCGGCGTTGGCCTGCTGTCTTTGCCGCTGCTGGCGCTGGTGATGCCGCCAATCCGGGCGGCAGGGATCATCCTGCCGATACTCCTCCTGCAGGATGCCCTCACGGTCTATGCCTACCGCCACTCCTGGGACGCTCGAAACCTGAAGTTGCTGCTGCCCGGCTCCGTTGTCGGAGTACTGCTTGGTTATCTTTTCGCAGCGCAAGTATCGGATGCGATGCTGTCGCTCTTCGTCGGGCTCCTGGCCGGTATATTCGCGGCGCGCCGGCTTTTGTCCCCAAACCCCTCGGGTGGTTCGCCGTCAGGACAAAATCGACCCTTCGGACTGCTCTGTGGCGCTTTGTCCGGGTTCGCGAGCATGGTCGCCAATGCCGGTTCGCCGCCATTTCAGATTTATGTGCTGCCGCAACGTCTCAATCCCCAGATCCTGGCGGGAACGAGCGCAATGGTCTTTGCCGCGACGAATCTGATGAAGGTCGCGCCCTTTGCCGCACTCGGACAGTTCGATCCAAGCAATCTTGTGAACTCGGCGACGCTGATGCCGGTCGCAGTCCTTTCGAACCTCGCGGGCATATATCTCGTTCGCCGCATATCCGCCGAGAGATTCTATCGCGCGATATACCTGATCCTGATCGCAGTCAGCCTGAAGCTCATTTGTGACGGACTTCTCACGTGACTTGCACCACTTAACCCTGAAACGGATTCATCGAGCCCACGGAGGAAATGATGATCGACTATCTGGAAAAATGCCCCGACCTGCTGAAGGGGGATGTCGTTGTGGTCACGGGCGCCGCGCAGGGCAATGGTGCCGCGATCGCCGGCGGGCTTGCCCGAGCCGGCGCGAAGGTGGCGGCGCTCGACCGTGATGCCGAAAAGCTGCATCGAATGGTCGATGCTATCCGCGTCGAAGGCGGTATCGCCTCTGCCTACGTCCTTGATGTCACGGATCTTGAGGCCAGCGAGCGGTTCGCGGAAGAGGTGGAGAAAGATCTCGGCCCGGTGTCCGTCGTGATCAACAATGCGGGAATCGTGCGCCGGGTTCTGATGGAGGAGGATGGGTTCCTGGACTCGATCAAGGACCAGTTCGCCATCAATACCCTCGCATCCGCGCAACTGGTCAAGGTTTTAATCGGGCAGCTCAAACGGACGCAGGGACGCATTGTCAACGTGGGCTCGATCGCCAGCTTCCGGGCCACCACGGGCGGGATGGGCTATGGCGCATCAAAGGGCGGCGTGCGTCTCATGACATCAGCAATGGCCGCCGAACTTGCGCCGTTTGGCATCCGGGTCAACGGTATCGCCCCCGGCCTGATGATTACGCCGATGACCGAGCCGACACGCAACAATCCCGAAACCGCCCGCCGATACCTTGAGCACATCCCCCTCAAGCGCTTCGGTGAGGCGGACGAGCTCGTCGGCCCGGTGCTGTTCCTGGCCTCGAAGCTGTCTTCCTATGTCACCGGCGTGATGATGCCGGTGGATGGTGGCTATCTGACTGTCTGAGAACTTGCATTGCGTTCCTCTCGGCATCGTCGAGAGGAACGGCCCGGATATCCCGTCGCGGTGGGGGCGGTTATCCATATTCCGTCAGTGATCTACGACTTTTCCTCAGGCGACAATGGTCGCTTCGGTGGAAGCCCGGAGCTCCTCGTCGCTGACGCCCTCGGCCAGCTCAACGATCCTCAATCCACCCTCGACCACATCCATCACGCCGAGATTGGTAATGATGCGGTCGACCACCTTCTGACCGGTCAGAGGCAAGGTGCAGCGCTTCAGCACCTTGGATTCGCCTGCCTTGTTGGCGTGGTCCATCACCACCACCACGCGACCGACGCCGGCCACCAGGTCCATTGCCCCGCCCATCCCCTTGACCAATTTGCCGGGGAACATCCAGTTCGCCAGATCGCCGTTCTCGGCCACTTCCATAGCGCCGAGGATTGCCATGGCGATCTTGCCGCCACGGATCATCGCGAAGCTTTCAGAGCTGTCGAAATAGGCGGTCTGCGGCAGGTCGGTCACTGTCTGCTTTCCCGCATTGATCAGGTCCGGATCCTCTGCGCCCTCATAAGGAAAGGGACCGATGCCCAGCATGCCGTTCTCAGACTGCAGCGTCACCTCGACGCCCTCGGGGATATAGTTGGCCACAAGCGTCGGGATGCCGATGCCAAGGTTGACATACCAGCCGTCCTGCAATTCCTTCGCGGCGCGGGCCGCCATCTGGTTGCGATCCCATGCCATGGTCAGGCCTCCTTGCGTGTGGTGCGCTGCTCGATGCGCTTTTCATGCTCGCCCTGGATGAGGCGGTGAACGTAAATGCCGGGCAGGTGGATGTGGTCGGGGTCGAGCGAGCCGGTCGGCACGATCTCCTCGACTTCGCAGACGCAGATGCGTCCGCATTTCGCTGCAGGTACGTTGAAGTTGCGTGCGGTCTTGCGAAAGACCACGTTGCCGCTCTCGTCCGCCTTCCAGCCCTTGACGATGGCCAGGTCCGCGACGATGCCCCGCTCGAGAATACAGGTCTCGCCGTCGAAATCCTTGTGTTCCTTTCCCTCGGCGATAACAGTGCCTACGCCGGTCCTGGTGTAGAAGCCGGGAATGCCAGCGCCTCCGGCGCGCATGCGCTCGGCCAGCGTACCCTGAGGATTGAATTCCAACTCAAGTTCACCGGACAAATACTGGCGCATGAATTCTGCGTTTTCGCCGACATAGGAGGACATCATCTTCCTGATCTGGCGCGATGACAACAGGATGCCGAGGCCGAAATCGTCGACGCCGCAATTGTTGCTGGCGATCGTCAGATCCTTGGTGCCCGCCTCGTGAATCGCTTTGATCAACAGTTCGGGAATGCCGCACAGGCCAAAGCCGCCGGCGGCTATCAGCATTCCGTCCTTCAGCACTCCATCCAGCGCGGCAGCGGCGCTCGAATAGACCTTCTTCATCTTGCCATGCTCCTCATGTTCCAAGTCTCCCGTCGGCGGCTGCGTTGGCTGCGGCGGTCAGGCCGCCGCTCTTTCCGACACGCACGGGCGGTGTGTTTCACGTAAGCGCTTCCGGTGCCGCTGCGTGAAAGGCCGCCAGATCAGCGCAACTCGCCGCGACGGCGTTGATGCGCGGCAAATGTGCGAAGTCCGCTCCCCATCGCGTGGCGTTGTAAAGCTGGGGTATCAGCGTGCAGTCGGCGAGGCCCGGGGTGGAGCCGTGGCAGAACCGACCGTCGAAGCCGGGTTGATCCAGCAGGATTTCTACGGCCTCAAGCCCATCGGAGATATTCTGGCGATTCCAGCTGGCCCGCGCCTCCGCTCCGCCAAGCGCTTCAACGCGGGCCAGCACGCGGAGGTTGGAGACCGGATGGATTTCGCAGGCAATGGCCAGTGCCAGCCCGCGGACATGGGCTCGTGCTCCCGGTGACGACGGCAACAGCGGCGGCCCCGGGCGGGTTTCATCGAGATATTCGATGATCGCCAGCGATTGCGTCAGCCGCTTGCCGTCGATCTCCAGTGTCGGCACCAGCCCTTGTGGATTGAACTCGAGGTTCTCCGCTCCGCGCTGCTCGCCCTTGACCAGATCGACGGCCACGCGATCATAACCGATGCCCTTGAGTGCAAGCGCGATCCGCACCCGGTAGGATGCCGACGACCGCCAATAATCGTGCAGGACCACCCTCATGTGCGCGCCGGCAGAATGCGGCCTGTGCAGGGGCCGAAGCCGATACGGTAACCTTCACCATCCGCATGGGCGAAGAGGCCGATCTCGTCGCCGTCATGGATGAAGGTCCGCGATTCGCCGTTTACCGTCACCGGCTCCTTGCCGGCCTGGGTCATCTCCAGCAGCGCCCCGGTTTCCTCCCGCCTTGGCCCGGAAATCGTGCCTGAGCCGATAAGATCGCCCACCCGCATCGGGCAGCCCGATTCCGTATGATGCGCCAGCTGCTGGGCGCTGGAATAGTACATGACGTTGTAGTTGGTCCTGGCCATGGTCTGCCCGTTCATCGTCCAGCCGATGTCGAGATCGTAGAAGCCGGGGCGGTCTTCCTTGAGGTATGGCAGCAGCGGGTTAAGCCGTTCGGCGCCTGCGCTGCGGAAGGGTTCAAGCGCTGCCTGCGTCACGATCCACGGGCTGATGGTGGTGCCCAGCGCCTTGGACTGGAACGGTCCCAGCGGCTGGTACTCCCAGGCCTGGATGTCGCGCGCCGACCAGTCGTTCAAGAGCACGTAGCCGAAGATCAGCGCCTCGGCCTCTTCGACCGTCAAGCGTTCGCCCATCGTGCTGTCGCCGCCGACGATGGCGCCGAGTTCCAGTTCCAGGTCGAGCCGGCGGCAGGCGGTCCATTCCGGGCCGTTCTCGCCCTTGATCTGCCCCATCGGGCGGCGGATCGGCGTGCCCGAGACTACCACGGACGAGGCTCGGCCATTATAGCCGATAGGCATATGGGTCCATTGCGGCGGCAGCGCATTGTCAGGCCCGCGAAACAGCACGCCGACGTTGAAGGCGTGGTTCTTCGAGGCATAGAAGTCGGTGAATTCGTTGACCTTTATCGGCAGATGCAGGGTGGCATCGGCCATGGACACGAGCGGCAGTTCATGTGTTGCGTCCTCGGCGAGCAGCCGACTCAGCGCTGCGCGCACGGCATCCCATTTCGGCCGTCCGAGCGCGATGAACCCGTTGAGCTGGGGTTGAGCAAACGTACCCGCGCCATCGACCAGACCCTGCGCCTCGCAGGCCGCCAGATCGAGAATACTGTCGCCGATCGCGACTCCGCAGCGCGGCGCCGAGCCCTCTGTCGAGAACACACCGTAAGGCAAATTCTGTATCGGGAAGTCGCATCCCGGCTCGTTGGCAGATGCGACACGGCTGCGCAGCAGTTTGGCCATCATGTTTCTCCTGTCGAATGATCGGGCAGGCGCGCGCGCGAGGGGCGCGCCGCGCCTGCTGCCGGATGCTGTGCGGTCATGGTGAGGGCGATGCCGGCCTCGGGCTACTTGATGCCGGGAGTACCGTCGAACTTCTTCTCCAGCCGGTCCCACACCTCGATATACTCCTCCTGCATCGGCGCTTCCTTGGCGGCGAAATGCGTGAGGTGCTGCGGAAAGCGGGTCTCGAACATGAAGCTCATTGTATTGTCGAGCTTCTCGGGCTTCAGTTCAGTGTTCGAAGCTCCCTCGAAGGCGTCGCGATCGGGGCCGTGAGGGAGCATGCAATTATGCAGGCTTATGCCACCGGGCGCAAAGCCCTGTGGCTTTGCATCGTAGGTGCCGTAGATATTGCCCATGAGTTCCGACATGATGTTCTTGTGATACCAGGGCGGGCGGAACGAATGCTCGGCCACCATCCACCGTTCACGGAACAGCACAAAGTCGATGTTCGCCGTTCCCTCCTGTCCGGAGGGCGCGGTCAGCACTGTGAAGATAGATGGATCGGGATGATCGAACAGGATCGCGCCGACCGGGGAATATGTCCGCAGGTCATATTTGTAGGCACAGTAATTGCCGTGCCAGGCCACGATGTCGAGCGGGCTGTGGCCGATCCAGGTCTCGTGGAACTGGCCGCACCATTTGATCACCACGCGAGAACGGACATCGCGGTCCTCGAATGCCGCCACCGGGCTCTTGAAGTCACGCGGGTTCGCCATGCAGTTCGCGCCAATCGGGCCGCGACCGGGCAGGTCGAATTTCTGGCCGTAGTTCTCGCAGACGAAACCGCGGCAGGGACCTTCCAGAATCTCCACGCGATACACCAGCCCGCGTGGGAGGATGGCGATTTCCTTGGGTTCCAGATCGATGATGCCAAGTTCGGTGCAGAAACGCAGTCGGCCTTCCTGAGGCACGACCAGAAGTTCGCTGTCGGCCGAATAGAAATATTCGTCCTGCATCGATTGCGTGATCAGGTAGACATGGCTTGCCATGCCGACCTGAATGTTGACGTCACCGGCGGTGGTGATCGTGCGCATGCCGGTGATCCAGGTCAGGTTCTCGTCGGCGCCGGGGAGGGGGATAGGATCCCAGCGATACTGGCCGAGGCTCATGATGTTCTGCCGGTTCGGGTCGTGCGGCATGATGTTCGGCGCAGTCTTCCAATAAGGGACGTCGATCGGGCTGAACTGGCCGGTATGATGGACGGAAGGCCTGATCCGGTAGCACCATGTCCGCTCGTTCTGGCCGCGCGGAGCTGTGAAGGCGGTGCCCGAAAGCTGCTCGGCATAGAGGCCGTAGTTGCATTTCTGCGGGGAGTTCTGGCCCTGCGGCAAGGCACCCTGCAGCGCCTCTGTCTCGAAATCGTTGCCGAAACCCGGCATGTAACCTTCGACCGTGCCTGTGGTCGTGGTCGAGCGCGTCATGCTTGCCGACGGAGTGTGTGCGGTCATTGGAACTCCTCCCGATGTCCTCAGTGTCGAATATCGTTGTTATTGCAATGAAAATAACGTTGCTATTGCAACGAAGTCAACGGGAAAGTGTCGGGCGGCTTGAATTTCATTGTAATTGCAATGATATTTCCTCGACGCAACGACGAGAATCGCGATGCCTTTCGAGCTGGATCATTTTCTGCCCTATCGCCTCAGCGTCGCCGCTGCTCAGGTAAGTCGCAAGTTTGCAGAGCGGTATGAAGCTGAAGCGGGGTTGACGATTCCCGAGTGGAGGGTGCTGGCCCATTTGAATCATTCAGGCCCCGTGAGCGTCCGTGACATCAACACCCGTGTCAACCTGGATAAGTCGATGGTTAGCCGAGCGGCTGCCCGACTGGAAGAAGCCGGCTATCTTCGCAAGTCGGTTCATCATGCCGATCTACGGCTGGTCTCGCTTGAGTTGACCGATGAGGGAAAGCAGTTGATGCAGCGACTTGGGCTTATTGCGGAAGCATTTCAGGAAGAGCTCGCCCGTGAACTCGGCGAGGATGCAAAGACTTTGTCCAATCTGCTCGAGCGAATTATCCGCTAAGTCTAGTTGAAGTCTTTCAGCAACTGCAGGCGTTTGCACAGCGAGCGAATGGTTCCATAATTGTGGTTATGCGATGTCTTGATGTAGCCGCAAAGTTAAAGTGTCCTGTTTCTGCAAAGTTGGAATGTCACTCTCCTCACGTTTTGATGACGTGGGAGATTGCGGATGGGACTGATAGCGATGAGCGAGCGCGATCTGCAGCGGATTGAGGTTTTGTCGAAGGTGATCGACGGCCGGATGACGATGGTAACGGCGGCGCATGTACTTGATCTGAGCACGCGTCAGGTGCGTCGGTTGCTGGACCGGATCAAGACTGACGGCGCAGCGTCGATAAGGCACAAGGCGATCGGTCGGCCGTCGAACAACCGGATCAGCGATGGTGTCCGCGATTACGCGGTGACGCTGGTCGGCGAGCGCTATGCGGATTTCGGTCCGACATTGGCGGCCGAGAAGCTTGCCGAGCGCGATGGCTTGCGTGTGTCGCGCGAGACACTGCGAAGCTGGATGGTCGATGCTGGCTTGTGGCTGTCGCGCAAGCAACGCCGGACGTTTCATCAGCCGCGACTACGACGCGAGGCTTATGGCGAGTTGGTGCAGATCGACGGCTCCGAGCATCGCTGGTTCGAAGATCGCGGAGATCCGTTGTCGCTTGGCAGATAAACGTGAGAATGCGGCTGTTTCGGCCAGGTTTGGCATTTAAAGGTGAGAATCCGAGCGACCGGATTCTCACATTAACTGCAATCGCGTCAACACGAACGCCCTGTATTCTTTGAATTTAATGCGCCGTCGTGGGTAAATTCTACGCCGTTACGCTGCTGCGCCCGGTTCTCACATTAAATGCCAAAGACCCATCTTGAATCTCAATTTAACTGTACATTCTCAAACTATGTGTACAGCTAACCTTCTGAAATCGTTGACAGGCGATTCTCACGATTAACTGCAAAGCGACAGAAGGTGACCAAATACGTTCCCGATGGCATGCAGGTCTGGCTCCAGTCGGAGAACGGCCTGATTGGTATCGGCCCCCCTCCATACGAAGACGAGGTCGATCCGGATCTGATCGATGCCGCGAAGCAAACGATAACGATTGTCCCGGGTGGGTCTATATGCTCTTCGTCAATGTCTTTCGCGATGATCCGCGGTGGCCATATGAACCTCAGCATCCTCGGTGGTATGCAGGTTAGCGAGAAAGGCGATCTGGCCAATTGGATGATCCCGGGAAAGATGGTCAAGGGCATGGGCGGCGCCATGGACCTTGTCGGGGGTGTCGGCCGCGTTATCGTTCTCATGGAGCACGTGGCCAAGGACGGGAGCTTCAAGCTCCTTAAGCAGTGCTCGCTGCCTCTCACCGGAAAATCGGTGGTCAGCCGTATAATCACGGATCTGGCTGTGCTGGATGTCTCGGAAGACGGGTTGGTCGTCTGCGAGCTCGCGCCAGGCGTCAGTCGTGAGGAGCTTGAGGCAAAGACCGAAGCAAGGCTGGTATTCCCGGAAACTACAGTACTTCTGACCGCCTAGCGCGCGCTCCTCGTATCCTTACGGATACACTACTATCCTTCGACCTTATGCGTAGGTCAGAAAGTTAAAGCACCGTGCGCCATTTCCGGCGCACGGTGCTTTAATGGCTTTGACTATGTCGGCAGACTTTCGGAAACGGTTCCAGAATATTCGGCGACTGGTTCAGGGTTGTGCGAGGACGCCGCGAGCGGTTCCGGCGTCCTCATTTCGACAGCTCATGTTTTGTGGATCCAGTTTGGACCTGCGGTGCATCTACCCGACATCAACCCTTTCGCAGGCTTTCCAAGGTTTCGATCACTCTTCGCCATGTCTTGAAGCTGTCGTCTCCGACGTTGGATAGCACATCGTGCAAGGCTTCGGTCATCGGCAGCTTTCCGGAGCCGCTTCCGATCTTGAGGCCGAGGCCGATATCCTTGTGGATGATTGACTGGATGGAGTCGAAGTCCTTCCGCGTCGGCGCCCATGCTCCGTATGCTTTCGGAGCATCCTCGACATTTTCCGTAAAGAAATTTCGGCCGGTTCCCGCTTCCATCACCGGGATCATGTCTTTGAGCGAGAGCCCGTTATCGAGGCCGATACGATAGGCCTCCGCGGAGATCATCATGTTGGCGATGCAAACAACGTTGTTGACGATCTTGGTGATCTGGGCGGATCCTACCGGCCCGCAATAAAAAAATTGCTCGCCGACGACGCTCAGAACGTGCTTAACGGCATCGCAATCCGCGCGGTCTCCGCCAAGAATGATCGTGAGCGTGCCCTCTACAGCTTTGACCACCCCGCCACTCACCGGAGAATCGATCAGTTTGATGCCATATTGCTCGACCTCGTTCGCGAACTCACGAATGGCCGCTGGCAGGACGGTTCCCATCACGATCAAATATTGCGTCTTGTCCTTGGGCTTGTTTGTCCCGATACCCGACGGCCCCAGAACAACCTGGCGAATCTGGTCATAGTTCGCAACCATAAGCATGATGACATCACAGTTACCGCAATCAGCCGGATTTTGGGTCGTCCGAACACCGAGCTCTCCAAACGGACTCAATGCTTTTTCGCTGACATCGCAAACGATGAGATCAAATTTGTTGCGGGCGAGCCTTAGGGCCATCGGCCCTCCCATAGCACCCGCACCTATAAATCCGACTTTCACAGACATTAACTTTCTCCCGAATGTTGATGCGGCACCTGTCTAACAAATGTTGCACCAATTATTTACCGGGCGTACGGTCGAATTGTATTGACTTATGTTTGGCTCCTCGTCAACAATAGGTCCAACAAGTTTGATCGCTTGAAAGGAAGGTGGCCCCTATGCAGACCCCACGCCGTCAGGGACGGCCTCCGGTTCTCGAAAATGCTTATGAGCGGATTCTCGATGGGGCCGCTGTACTGTTCGCCCAGAAGGGCTTCGACGCCAGTTCTATCAGCGAAATCGCTACAACCGTCGGCATGTCGAAGGCTGCCGTATTTCATTACTTCCCTGCCAAGCAGGACATCTATGACGCTATAATTGTACGCGCTCTGAGGGGGCTTAAAGATCAGGTATCGGATGCGGTGAACAACGATAACGCATCTCTCGATCGCCTCAGGCTCTTCATGACTTCGCATGCAAGCTACTTCGAAGAGAATTTCTGGAGTTTCGTAACCATGCTGATCGGTTACGGAGGTATGGCAACGCCGACCTTGAAGCAGGAAGCTTTGGCCCTGCGAGATGAATACGAGAGCCTGCTTCGCGAGATCATTCGCGAGGGAGTGAAGCAGGAGCAAATTAAGGATGTTGATCCGGTCGATGCGAGCCGCGCCATCCTGTCAATGCTTAACTGGATGGCCCGATGGTTTAAGCCTGGCGGCGAGCGTTCTGCCGCCCAGGTCGCGGAAGACTATTACTCGATTATCGTCGGCGGATTGAAGCGCGCCTAGTGAGGATTACAAGTCATGGCTCTGGACACCGATACATTTAACATGCTCCTGGAGACTGTCAGCCGCTTTGTCACCGAACGGCTCATCCCTCGGGAAGTGGAAGTCGTTGAGACCAACGCCATTCCCGCGGATGTTATTGCGGAAATGAAGGAACTTGGGCTCTTCGGGCTGTCGATCGCGGAAGAGCACGGCGGGCTCGAACTGTCGATGGAAGAAGAGGTCCAGGTTGTCTTTGAGCTCGGAAGGGCGTCTCCTGCTTTCCGGTCCGTCGCAGGCACCAATATCGGCATCGGTTCGCAGTCGATCGTTATTGCCGGCACCCTAGAGCAGAAGCAGAAGTATCTTCCGGCCCTGGCATCGGGCGATCTCATCGGTTCGTTTGCATTGACCGAACCGGACGCCGGTTCCGATGCGATGGCGCTGCGAACTTCGGCGCGCAAGGACGGTGATCACTACGTCCTGAACGGCACCAAGCGTTACATCACCAATGCTCCGAGCGCCGGCCTGTTCAGCGTAATGGCCCGCACCGCACCCGAGCGGAAGTCGAATTCTATCTCCTGCTTCCTCGTAGAGGCAGGCACTCCGGGTATAAAGCTTGGTCTTCCGGACAAGAAGATGGGGCAGCGTGGTGCGCTGACATGCGATGTGGTGTTCGAGGATTGCCGCGTTCCCGCGAGCGCGCTTCTTGGCAACGAGGAGGGAAACGGCTTCCGCACGGCCATGAAGGTTCTCGACAAGGGGCGTCTGCATATCGCCGCTCTTTGTGTCGGTATCGCTGACCGGCTCATTAAGGAATCGGTCGCCTACGCGAAGGACCGCAAGCAGTTCGGTCAACCGATCGCAGAGTTTCAGCTCGTTCAGGCGATGCTGGCCGACAGTGAGGCCGACACCTATGCGGCGCGTTGTATGATCCTTGACGCGGCCGCCCGTCGCGACCTTGGGGAAAACACCACCAAGGTTGCGGCTTGCGCGAAAATGTTCGCGTCCGAAATGGTCGGTCGTGTTGCCGATCGAGCCGTACAGATTTTCGGCGGCGCGGGCTACATGGCGGAATATCCCGTGGAACGTTTTTATCGCGACGTACGGCTTTTCCGCATCTTTGAAGGCACCACCCAGATCCAGCAACTCGTCATCGCGCGCGAACTGCTCAAGGCTGCGGACTGAAGAAGGACATAGTGAGGATCCCATGGCCGTCGAATTGACACAACAGGAAGAGTTTGCGGTTCTCACACTCAACCGCCCGGACGCGCTGAACGCGCTGAACGCCCAGACGACCGGCGAGATATCGGATGCGATCGACGCGGTCGAGCGGATGGATGTGCGTGCGCTCATCATTACGGGAGCGGGTGAAAAGGCCTTCTGCGCGGGCGCTGACGTCAAGGAGATGGTCGGTATCGATCTCATCTCGAAGAAGCGCAAGGCCGAGCGCGGCCAGTCGACTTTTGCCAAGCTTGACCAACTGCGTGTTCCCTCGGTTGCGCTGATCAACGGTTATGCCTTCGGCGGTGGCCTCGAACTCGCGCTCGCCTCCACCTTCCGGCTGGCGACGCCGCGCGCAGCCGTTGCACTTCCGGAAATCAAGCTCGGCCTGATGCCCGGCTACGGCGGCACGCAGCGTCTACCGCGCATCGTCGGCGAGGCGAGAGCGTTGGAGATGATCATGACCGGGCGAACCGTTCGCGCGGAAGAGGCGCAGGCCATCGGTCTCATCCATCGTCTCGTCAGCGAGGACAACCGCCTGGCGGAAGCCTTTGCCTTCGCCCGTGAGTTTTCCAAATTCAGCCTGGTTGCCCTCGGTTATGCGCGGGAGGCCGTCCAGCGTGCTCTGTCGACCACATTGCAAGACGGGTTGAAGATCGAAGCCGAGATCTCAACCCTCGCCTTCCAGTCAAAGGACGCGCAGGAAGGCATCACCGCCTTCATCGAAAAACGGACGCCAAACTTCACTGACGCATAAGCGCGTAACGAAATGAAAAGAAGTCGAGGAGGATCGATGCTAAGCTACCGGATTCACGAAACTGGTAACACCGGTTCGGCAAAAATCGAGGACGTCGCCGGCCTTCTTCCAGAGGACGATGAGATCATTGTCGATGTCGCGGCGGCGGCGGTTGGCTTCGTCGATACACTCGTCGTCTCTGGCCGATATCAGAACATTCCACCTACACCTTTCACCCCTGGTATGGAATTCTCAGGCTGGATATCTGCTGTGGGATCGAAAATTGCCGGGTACAACCCGGGCGATCGGGTGACCGCCTATGTGTTGAACGGTGCCTTCGCTCAGCAGGCCAAAGCTAGGGTTGGTGAATTTTATCCGGTCCCTGCCGATGTTCCTCTCGATCAGGCTGCGCTTTTGTGCGGAGCCTATCTGACAGGCTATTTCGCGCTGGTGGAACGCGGGCAGTTCAAGGCTGGCGACACTGTATTGGTCGGCGGAGCAAGTGGAGCGGTCGGGCTGGCAACTGTACAGATAGCCAAGGCGTTGGGAGCCGGGCTGGTGATCGGCACATACCGATCGCCAGAAGACGGAGAGGCGCTCCACGCCGCTGGCACGGATGCTGAGATCGACGTGTCTGGTAGCGACGTCCGCGAAGCTCTTCGGTCCACGGTGCTGGAACTGACCGATGGAAAAGGTGTCGATCTGGTGATCGATCCCATTGGCGGCGAATTCCTGAACGCGGCTCTTCGGTCGATCGCATGGTCCGGCCGTCTCGTCGTGGTGGGGTTCGCAGCCGGCGATATACCCACCATCAAGGTCAACTATCTCCTTCTGAAGAATATAGCGGTCGTAGGATTGGACGTCAGCCAATATCGCAAGCGTGCGGCTGAACGGCTTGCGTTGGCCCAAGGCGAAATTTTCGAGCTGTGGCGTAAAGGTTTGGTAAGGCCGAGAGTCGCCAGACAATTCGCCTTCGAACATATCGGGGAGGCTCTAGACCTCGTTGCCAAGGGTCAGACGCATGGCCGGGCCGTGATCATTCTAGGGGACGGAAAGCTTTGAACGCTCTATCAAAATCCAGTGTTGTCGCTGTCATCGGCGCCGGTGCGATGGGGGCCGGAATTGCCCAGGTCGCCGCACAGGCGGGGCATACCGTTATCCTGTTCGATGCGAAGGAAGGTGCGGCGGACAAGGGTCGGAGCGGTGTGCTGGCAGGGCTCGACAAGCTCGTAGAGAAAGGGAAGTTCGAACAATCGCTGCGCAACGAGGTTGCCGAAAGGATCATCGTAGCGGCATCGCTTGGCGATTTGCGCGATGCGCGCCTTGTCGTGGAAGCAATCGTCGAAAAGCTGGATGTGAAGCGGTCGGTCTTTGCTTCTCTGGAAGAGGTGGTTGCGGACGATTCCATCCTCGCAACGAATACATCGTCGCTGTCCGTTACCGCCATCGCAGCCGGACTAAACCATCCGGAGCGCGTTGCAGGGCTGCATTTTTTCAATCCGGCCCCGGTCATGAAGCTGGTGGAGATCGTCTCCGGTCTGGCGTCGAGCAAGCAGGTGCTCGATACGCTTTTTGAGACTGCGCGGGCCTGGAAGAAGGAACCAGTGCGGGCCACATCCACGCCCGGCTTCATCGTCAACCGCGTCGCTCGCCCCTACTATGCTGAGGGATTGAGGCTTCTCGAAGAGAGGGCGTCCGATGTTGCCAGCATCGATACCATTCTGCGCGAGGCAGGAGGGTTTCGGATGGGTCCGTTCGAGTTGATGGATCTCATCGGCCATGATGTTAACTTCGCCGTCACTAGGTCCGTGTTCGACGCCTATTTCGGTGACCCTCGGTTCCGGCCGTCTTTGGCGCAACAAGAACTGGTCGCCGCAAACTGGCTCGGCCGCAAGACAGGTCGCGGCTTTTACGACTACAATCCGGATGCGCCAAAGCCGCAGGTGCTTTCAATTAAGGGCGGCGCGGCGGTCAAGAGCCTCATCGTTGAAGGCGAAGTCGGTCATTTTGAACCTTTGATCCGGACTGCAGTGTCAAACGGGATACACATCGATCGTCGAGGGGGAGAGGGCTATATCCGGATTGAGGGTTCTACAATCGCTTTCAGTGACGGACGGACGGCAACCGAACGGGTGGCCCAGGGTGGCCCCTCAGACCTCGTCCTTTACGATCTGACGCTCGATTTCGAAAAAGCGTCTCGAATTGCCATCGCAAAGGCGGATCAGGCGCATTCCGATTGCCTGCATTCCGCCGCTGGCTTGTTCGGCTCCCTGGGCAAGACGGTTACAGTTGTCGATGATACGCCCGGCCTTGTCGTGCTGCGCACGGTTGCCATGCTCGCCAATGAGGCATCCGAAGCGGTCTTTAACGGCGTGGCGACCCCGTTCGACGTCGACCGCGCCATGACGCTTGGTGTCAATTATCCGCGTGGACCGCTCGCATGGGCCGATTCTATCGGTGCAGAGCATGTACTTGCAACACTCGAAGCGATTCATGCATCGTACGGCGACGACCGCTACCGACCGTCGCGGTATCTACGTCGCGTCGTCGGTGCCGGCAGGCGTCTTCTGCCCGGTCCTGATCTTTAGCCGCCGACAATGGAGGCTCCGGGACCAGAGTCCGTCCCCGGTTGCTGTTACAAAAGATGCTCCTAAGAGCGAGAGGAAGAAGGAATACTCGATTGAAAATCCTTGTACCGGTTAAGCGGGTCGTTGACTATAATGTAAAGATCCGCGTCAAGGCGGATGGCACAGGCGTCGAGCTCGCCAACGTGAAGATGTCGATGAACCCCTTCGACGAGATTTCGGTTGAAGAGGCTCTGCGTCTCAGGGAAGCAGGCAAGGCCGAAGAGGTCGTCGTCGTTTCCATCGGACCGGCTAAAGCGGAAGAAACCCTTCGCACGGCGCTGGCCATGG